>NZ_BDJB01000001.1 GCF_002117915.1 Sphingomonas sp. TZW2008
GGGTCTCCTCGCGAAGCCTGAATCAGATCGCGACACTCACATCAATGGGTCCTGACCCTAGGCCCAGCACACGCAGCCCCCTCGCTCTTAGCAAGACGCTCTAATGCGGTGGCCCATCTTCAGAGATTTGTCATCAATCATGTTGCCGAAGAGGCCTTTGGACATTCGATACCAAGGCGATCCAATGCTGCGTGAAGCTTGGCTCCTGTTACGGGCTGCGAGACAACAATAACGCACCGATCTTTGGCAAACTGCCTCTCGATCTGATCATGGTGATCATCACCTACGGCAAGCACGAAAGGCAGATCGGCATGAAGGGCTCGCAGTTCACGGATGAGCCAAGGCCCCTCACGATCCGTCAGGCTATGGTTCACCACGAGCACGTCAAACAACCCCTGAGCCGAACGAACCTTGTTCAAGGCCTCTAGGGCAGTGGCCGCTTCGTCGGCCACGTAGCCGGCGGCCGTCAGAACTTCGGCCACGAGCGCCCGGATGTTCGGCTCACCGTCGACGACGAGAATGCGCCCAGTGCGTCCCTGGTCGAGCACGTCGCGGATCTTCTGTGCCAGCCCCTGATAGGTGAATGGCTTGGCAATCATGTCGACGCCGGGCTCGAGCCGACCGCCATGCACGATGGCATTCCTCGTATACCCCGAAGTGTAGAGCACCCTTAGGCCTGGTTGCTGTTCCCGGGCAGCCTCAGCCAGCTCGCGCCCAGTCATGCCAGGCATGACGACATCGGTGAACAGAAGATCGATCGCTTCTTTTTGTCGGTCCTGCAAACGCAAAGCCGACGGACCGTCATGAGCCTCCAAGACGCGATAGCCCAGCTCTCGGAGACATTCGACCGTGTAGGCGCGTACGTCGTCGTCATCTTCAACGACGAGTATGCATTCGCGGTGGCGGCTGACCTCCATTCCCTGGGTGAGCGTGGTCTCGTGCTCGGCGGCGCCCTCGGCCGACAACCGGGGCAGGTAGAGCTTGACCGTCGTGCCTTGCCCCTCCTCGGAGTAGACCTTCACGTTGCCGCCGGACTGCTTAACGAAGCCATACACCATTGAGAGCCCGAGACCCGTGCCCTTGCCAACCTCCTTGGTGGTGAAGAACGGCTCGAACACACGGGCGATCATGTCCTTCGGCATGCCCGAACCAGTATCGGTCACAGCTATGACGACGTATTGCCCCGGCGCAACCTCCGCATGCTGCGCCGCGTACTGCTCATCCAGGCGCGCGTTAGCCGTCTCAATGGTGAGCTGCCCGCCACGCGGCATGGCGTCGCGCGCGTTCACGGCCAAGTTAAGAATGGCGCTCTCAAGCTGGTTTGGGTCGGCCTCGACCCGCCATAAACCAGGGCTCGTGACGATCTCCAAGCCGACCATCTCGCCCAAGGCACGGTTAAGCAGGTCGGACATTCCGACTACCAGCTTGTCGACGTCGATTGCTTTGGGTGCCAACGGTTGACGACGGGAGAACGCCAGCAGACGCTGGGTAAGGGCAGCCGCCCGTTCTGCACCCTTCAGCGCGTTATCCAATGCTCGCGTAGCACGAGCATCCGAGAAGTTCGCCGCCGCGAGCGCGCGATTGGCCATATCGATGTTGCCCGTGACCACCGTCAGCAGGTTATTGAAGTCGTGCGCGATGCCACCGGTCAACTGACCAACCGCTTCCATCTTCTGAGCCTGTCTGAGCGCCTCCTCGGTTTTGGCACGCTCGGCAACCTCAGCCACGACGCGATGCTCAAGCGTCTCGTTCAGCTCCCGAAGGCGCTCCTCGGCAGAGCGCCGCTCCTCAATCTCGCGCTGCGCGGCCTGGTACAGGCGAGCCTTGTCGACGGCGATTGCGGCTTGCGCGGCAAGCCCGGTCATCAGACGCTCGTGGCGTTCGGTAAAGCGTTGTGGCTCCGAATGTCCGAAGAATAGTCCTCCAATCACCTCTGAGCCACCCGTCATCACCGGAACGGCCAGGTAACTTCGCACAGGCAGATGGCCCTGTGGCATCCCAAAATGCGGATCGTTCTTGCCGTACCGGGCATCGACCAGGATGTCATCGGACCGGATCACCCCGTCACCTTGGAACGTTGGCTGAAACACGTCCGTCGCACGTGGCATCGGAAAGTTCTCGAACGCCGAACGTTCCACGCCTGATAGCGTGTAGAGCATGTAGCTCTCACCCGCGTCATTCAGTACGTTGTAGAAGAACGCGCCGAACTGTGCCCCGGTTAGCTCCACGCTGGCGTCGGTCACGAGCTGCACAATACGATCAAGTTCCAGCTCCGCCGCCACGGCCTGACCGACCTTGTTCAGCGTTTCGAGCGTGCGAGTCTCCTCTTGGAGCCTCTCGTAGGCATCGCGGCGGTCTGCCTCAGCCGCCTTCTCCTCGGCTATGTTCCGTGCCTCAATCACCGTTCCGATCGGTCGGCCGCCGTCGTCAAGAACGGGGCTAGCCGTGAACGCTACGGGATAGAAGCTACCGTCTGGCGCGACGAACAGCTCCTCGCCCTGCATATGCGCGCGCTCGGGAAACGCCCGATCGATTGGGCATTCGTCGAGGGGATAGTGCGAGCCATCCGGCCGCTTGTGATGCACAACATCATGGAGGGGACGGCCCTGCATCTCGGCAAGGCTGTAGCCCGTCAGCTGCTCCGCCGACGGATTGGCATAGATGCACTGCTGCCGCTCATCCATCAGGAACACGGCCATGCGCGTGTTGGCCAAGATGGCATCTAGGCGCCTTGAGGCTTGGTCCAGGGCCGCTTCTGCACGATGCGTCGCTGTCACGTCCCGCGAGATTGAAAGGATCTTCTCGGGCTTTCCGTCAGCACCATTGATGGGAGTGACCGCCACATCCCACCAGCGGGGGTTACCTTTCGCCGTTGTCGCGAAACCTTGAAAATGACCAGGTTGTCCGAGCCTCGCCGCGTTCACTGCCGACAATGCTCGTTCGCGGTCGGTCCCCGACCAGAAATCCGGCCAGTAGGCTCCGCGGATCAACTCGAAGTCGTCTACCTCCATGACGCACATGCCGCCTTCGCTTAGGAACTCGAGGCGGGCATCAAGATCGAGCACCTTGATGCAATCGGCTGAGCTAGCGAGGACCTTGCGATTGAACTCCTCACTGGCCTGAAGTGCAGCGGTTGCCTTGTGCCGCTCAGTTACATCGCGGTAGAAGACTGCCAAACGGTCCTCGAGCGGATATACGCGTACCTCAAGCCAAACGTCATGACGATCCGACAGATGATGGTATTCGAACGTGGAAGGTTGCCCCGTCCGTAGTGCCTCCTGATACGCCTCAAACTTTGGAAGGCGGTCGGACTCAGGCCACGCCTCAAGCACGTGCTTCCCAACCAGCTGATCGCGACTGCGTCCGTCGATGCGAAGGCCCTCAGCGTTGATGTCCAGGATTTGCAACCCGCTATCCAGGACCGCGAACCCCTCCGTCATGCCGCTTAGAACGCGCGTTAGCTGCTCTTGCGCAGAATTGGTAAAGCCGGGTTTTGCCGATGGTAGGTCAGAGTTATGAGGTTCAAACGACATTCGACAGAACTTCTCAAGGGTCGCCCCCCCCGGGGATGGCACGACGTAGTGGGATCATTCGAACCTCGCAACAGCCCCGGTCGCTCGTGCCGTACGCTACGATGACCAGGCCGCTGGATACAGGTATAGCGCAGGTCGACTTTCTCGATTTTCCCACGTGAAGGCGCTTTCACGAGGACGTGATTGGTCCCAGGCCTCAGCTCAGTCTGGGTAGCGGATGGGTTAACGGCGGCGGTGACCGTCTTTGCTACTCCAAGCTGTTGATTTCAAATAGCTTCCCAACCTGCTAGAGAGGCCTTCGTAATGCGGGGGTCACAGGTTCGAGTCCTGTAAGCGGCACCATCCTCTCTCCATTCATATAAGCGGGTGCTTTGGTGCGATCGTCTGTCGCGCCCGGGGTGGCGCGTTGGCGCGACATGGCTGATGCTGCGAGCGGCGCCTGTCGAAGCGGGCGCGGCGGGAGAGGAGAGCGTATGGCGGTCGCTGGTTTGCCTAAGGTGCTGGCGTTCGACGTGTTCGGCACGGTGGTCGACTGGCGCACGAGCGTGGCGCGTGAGTCGACGACCTTTCTGCAACGCATCGGTCGGGCGGATATCGACGCCGTGCGCTTCACCGACAAGTGGCGCTACCGCTATCTCGACGTCATGAAGCGCTATCGTGAGACAGGGCGCGACTTCACCGTACTCGATGTTTTGCACCGCGAAATGCTCGACGAGACGCTGCGCCACGAGGGTGTCGATCCCGCCGATCTTGCGCCGGCGCTGTTGCAGGACTGGACGTTCGCCTGGCGGCGGCTCGCCCCTTGGCCCGACAGCGTTGCTGGGCTCACGCGGCTGAAGACGCGATTTCCGATCGTTACGCTGTCGAACGGCAACATCGCGTTGATGCTCGCGCTGGCGCGGCATGCGGGTCTGCCGTGGGACGCGATTCTGGGCGCGGAGGTGACGCAGGCGTACAAGCCTGACCCAGAGGCCTATCTCGGCACCGCGCGTATCCTGGGGGTGGCCCCCGGCGAGCTGTGCCTCGTCGCCGCGCATCACAGCGATCTTGCCGCGGCGCGCGCGTGCGGCCTTCGGACTGCCTATATCGCGCGACCCGATGAATATGGCGGCCGACGGACCGCGGACGAGGAAGCGGCGCAGGAGTGGGATTGGTCGGCGGACAGCCTGGTGGCGCTGGCCGACGAGTTGGGGTGCCCGCCCGCCGCGTGAGACCGAGCGCACTGGTGCATCTTCACCGTATTGGCCGCGCGCCATTTCGAGCGGGCGCGCGGCGGTTCGGGACGACGGATCAGTTGAGCGGTTCGCCCGAGATGGTGATGCGGTGCATCAGCCGGCGGTGGCCGTGATAATCGTTCATCGCGCAATGCCACGTCGAGCGATTGTCCCAGATCGCGATCGAGCCGGGCGACCATTGCAGCCGGCACTGGAATTCCTCGCGCATCGCGACCTGATAGAGATAGGTCAGCAGCGGCTGGCTTTCCGCGCGCGTCCAGCCCTCCAAATGCAGCGTGAAGGCGGGATTGACGTAGAGGATCTCGCGTCCGGTGCGCGGATGGCGGATGACGACGGGGTGGACGGCGTGGGTACGCACGTCGTGCCCCTTCAGGTCGGCACCCTGGTCGGTCTTCGCGTAGATGCCGTCGGCGCTGTAGATATGGTCGGCCGAATGGACCGCGCGCATCGTGCGCAGCGTCGCCTTCATCCCTTCGGACAGCGAATTGAACGCGGCGGACATGCTGGCGAACAGCGTGTCGCCGCCGCTCGGCGGGGTTTCGCGCGCGAGCAGGATCGAGCCCATTGCGGGCACCTGATCGTAGCTGTGATCGGTGTGCCAGCCGCCGCCGATGTTGGTTTGCTGGTTCTCCGCCTTGCGCACTTCGGCGATCTCGGAGTGCCCACCGTTCGCCGGGAAATAGTTGTTGATGTCGATTGTCCCCCAACGGCGCGCGAAGGCGATATGCTGTTCGGGGGTGAGCTGCTGATCGCGGATAAAGACGACGCCGTGATCGGCGAGCGCGTTGCGCATTGCGGCGAAGGTGCCGTCGTCGAGTTGGTTGAGATTGATGCCGGTGAACTCGACGCCGATATGCGGGGCGATCTTGCGTTCGGCGGCGTGCGCCAACGTCTGCGAAGCCATGGTCCTCTCCTCTGTCTTGCTGCATCGGCTTTTATGCGAGTCGCGCACGTGGCATTGTCACCCATGTGACAATTGCCGACGATCTGATGCCGCTGTTGGCGCGCAGTGGCTGGTTCGTGCGTCAGCCGGCCGCGCTGCAGCGGCGGCTGGCAGCGGCGGGGCGCGTCGTGTCGCTGGCGGCGGGGCAGTGGGTGTACAGCCAGGGGGACGAAGGCACCGGGCTGTGCGCGCTGCTGAGTGGCGCGCTGCGGCTCGAGGTGGCGCTCGACGCCGAGCGCGACGTGCTGATCGGCCTCGCGACGCCGCCCGCGATCCTGGGGCAGACGCGACGGCGCGGCGGCGGGCCGCGGATCGTGACGACGCGCGCCAACGTGCCGTCGCGCGTACTGCTGATCGCGGACGATGCGCTGGAGATGGTGGCGGTGGCGGAGCCCGGCGTGTGGCGCGCGGTCAACGAACTCGTCTACGCGCAGCTCGAGGAGATGACGCGCGTCGCGGCGCGGCTGCTGATCCAGGGCCCGGCGGCGCGGGTCGCGTGGCGCCTTCTGCAGATCGCCGACGGGCCCGAGGCGAAGATCGGCCAAGCGGATCTGGCTGAATTGACCGGCCTGTCGCGCAAGACGGTCAATGCGCATCTCGCGGCGTTCGAGGCGGCGGGAGCGATCACGCGCGGGTATCGCGGCGTGCGCATCGTCGATGCGTCGGCGCTTTCCCGGATGATTAGGTGACGATCGATATTGCGAGTTAGTCGCAGATACGCTAGCGGGCAGTGATGGCGAGCAGGGGACCGGCCGAGTGAGCGACGGGATGGTGCAGGACGCGCGGCACGTGCGCGTGCAGCGCACCGCGCCGTCCGCCGCGCCAACAGCAGCGCCGCGTGCCAAGCGGCGGGTGCGCGCGACGTTCCTGAAGCAGGTGCATCTGTGGCATTGGGTGAGCGCGGCGCTGTCACTCGCCGGGATGCTGCTGTTCGCGATCACCGGCATCACGCTCAACCACGCCGCCTCGATCGGCGCCGAGCCAAAGGTGACGCGCGCCGAGGCGGTGCTGCCGCCCACGGCAATCGCGGCGCTGCGCGTGGCCCGGCCGGCGGGCGCGGCGCTGCCCGCGCGGGTCGCCACGGCGGTGACGGCGGCGGTGGCGCTCGATCCCGCGGGCCGGGCCGGCGAGTGGACCGACGAGGAAGTCTATGTCGCGCTGCCCGGACCGGGGCGCGACGCATGGGTGAGCATCGATCGCGCGAGCGGCAGGGTGGAGGCGGAGACGACGTGGCGCGGCTGGATCTCGTACGTCAACGATCTGCACAAGGGCCGCAACACGGGCGATGCCTGGTTCTGGTTCATCGACGCGTTCGCGATCGCCTGCATCGTCTTCACGCTGACCGGGCTGCTGCTGCTGCAGCTTCACGCCCGGCATCGCCCGTCCACCTGGCCGCTCGTGGCGACGAGCCTCATCCTGCCGCTGCTGCTGGCCGTGTTCCTGATCCATTGACGTGAGAGCCGAGAGAAGCCCCATGCGCCCTGCCTGTCTGCTTGCCGCCGGCGCGATCGCCGCGCCGATCATCGCCGCCCCCACCAATGCCGCGGCGCAGACGGTGAGCGTCACGATCCCGCGGCTCAACGTCGCCGAATATCACCGCCCGTATGTCGCCGGGTGGCTCGAGCCCGCGGCGGGCGGCGCCGCGCGCACGGTGTTCGTCTGGTACGACATCAAGAAGCGCGGCGCGGAGCCCGGCACCAAGTGGCTCGCCGACCTGCGCAGCTGGTGGCGCAAGGGCGGGCGCGGGCTGGCGCTGCCCGCTGACGGGGTGAGCGGCGCGACGCGCGCGCCGGGGACGTACCAAGTGCCGCTGCCGCGCAACCTGCCTGCGGGGCAATATGTGCTCAACGTCGAGGCGGCGCGCGAGACGGGCGGGCGCGAGCTGGTGCGCGTGCCGATCACGCTGCCCGGCCGCGGCGGCAGCGCGACGGGCAGCACCGAACTCGCCGCCGTCACCGTTCGCTGAGAAAAGGACACACGATCATGCGCCTCTCCACCCTGCTGCTCGCCGCCGGCGGCGCGATCATGCTCGCCGCGCCGGCGCTCGCGCATCGCCAGTGGCTGCTGCCGTCCACGACGACACTGGCGGATACCAACCAATATGTGACGGTCGACGCGGCGGTATCGAACGACCTGTTCTATCCCGATCACGTCGCGATGCGGCCCGAGCAGATTAAGGTGTGGACCCCCGACGGCGCGCCCGCGGCAATCGAAAACGCCGCGACCGGCCGGCACCGCACGACGTTCGACGTCAAGGTCGACAAGCCCGGTACGTGGAAGATCGGCACCGAGATGGCGAACGTGATGGGCAGCTTCACGCTGAACGGCGAGACGTGGCGCGTCGGCGGTCGGCGCGGGCCAATGGGCGGGCCGGGTGCGGCGGGAACGCCGGCGGGTGCTGCGGGTGCCGCGCGGCCGGCGCCCAAGTTCGTCGCCACCGCGGCCGAGATCCCGGCGGGCGCGACCGACGTCAAGCTGACCGAGGTGCTGAGCCGCAACGCCGTGTTCGTGACGGCGGGTGCGCCGAGCGAGGGCGTGTTCAAGCCGACGGGCAAGGGGCTGGAGATGCAGCCGGTGACGCACCCCAGCGCGCTGGTGGCGGACGAGGAGGGGCAGTTCCGCTTCCTCGTCGACGGCAAGCCCGCCGCGGGGATCAAGGTGACGGTGGTGCCCGGATCGAAGAAGTTTCGCGCGAGCGAGGACGCGCAGGAACTGACGACGGGCGCCGACGGGCTGCTGCGCGTCAAGTGGCCGGTCGCCGGCATGTACTGGCTGAGCGCCAGCGCGAGTGACGCAAAGGCGAGCGTGCCGCGCGCGACCGAGCGGCGGATGAGCTACACCACCACACTGGAAGTGCCCGCGCCCTGACACCTGACGAGGCAGGCACGCCGCCGCGGCTCGCAGTGCCGCGGTTGCTCTATCCCGCGGCGCTGGCGGGGTGGGACGCGGGGGCGAGGCTCGCGACGCTCGGCGGCGCGGCGATGGGCACGACATGGGCGATCCGCCTCGTCGCGCCGCCGGGCGACGACCTCGCCGACTTGCGGCGTGAGGTCGAGGCGCTGCTCGCGCGGCTCGTGGCGCAGATGAGCCACTGGGAGCCGGCGTCGCTGCTGTCGCAGTACAATCGCGCACCCGCCGACAGCTGGACCGCGCTGCCGCGCGAATTCGCCGCGGTGATGGCGACCGCGCTCGACGTAGCGGCGCGATCGGACGGGGCGTTCGATCCGGCGATCGGCGCGCTCGTCGACCTGTGGGGCTATGGCGCGGTGCCGGCGGCGGGCGTGCCGGATGCGGCGGCGATCGACGCGGCGCGGGCGGCGGGCGGGTGGCAGCGGGTGCGCTTCGATCGCGCCGCGCGGCGGCTGTACCAGCCCGGCGGCGTGCGGCTCGACCTGTCGGGGATCGCCAAGGGCTATGCGGTCGACGCGGTCGCGGCGCTGCTCGCATCGCGCGGCGTGCGCCACTGCCTGGTCGAGATCGGCGGCGAGTTCGTTGGGCGCGGGATGCGGCCCGATGGCGATCCATGGTGGGTCGAGCTCGAGACGCCGGGCGGCGTCGCGGTGCCGATCCGCGTCGCGCTGCACCAACTCGCGGTCGCGACCTCAGGCGATTACGTGCGCGGGCGTCACACGATCGATTCGCGGACGGGCCATCCGGTCGACCATGCGCTCGTCGTCAGCGTGCTCCACGCCAGTGCGATGGTCGCCGACGCCTGGGCGACCGCACTCGGTGTGCTCGGCGCACCCGCGATGGTCGATCTGGCAACCAACGAGCGGCTGGCGGTGCGCGCGCTGCTGCGCGAGGGCGACCGCGTGCACGAGTGGATCAGCCCCGCGCTTGCGGAGATGCTGGCGGACTGACCAGTGCCGCCGTGAGTTACTGCGCGAGCCGGACGATCTTGACGCGAGTGCCGGGCGTGAGCGGGTCGGTCGATTTCCCGCCGTTGAGCAAATCGAACAATGCGCGCGGCGCGGCGTCCGCGTTCAGCGCCGAGAGGCTCGCGCGCGTGTCACCGGCGCGGACGGGAACGACGCGCACGAAGCGCGGGCGCAGCCGTGCCGCCTCTTCCGGAGACAGCCGCCGGAACGAGGCGAATAGCGCCGCCACCGCCGCCGCATCGGCATTCGCCGGCGGGGAGGCGACGATGAAGTGATACGCCTGGCCGTCGCCCCCATCGTAGACCGCGATCGACAGCGGCACCGCGCCGTCGCGCACCGCCAGCCGCAGTCGCAGCAGCACCGCGGGGATGCCGTTGATCACAGTCGAAACGGCGTCGTCGAGCGTCGCTGGCGCATCGCCGACAATATGGTTGGCGAGCGCCTCGGCATGCGCCTCCAGCGTTGGCGCGGCGAGCGGTGCGCCGCCGAACTCGCCCGAGATGCCGTTGGGGCCGGTAAGCCGGATCGCCTGCGGGCCGTTGGTCAGCGCGAAGCCCGGCGGCGCCTCGAACGAAATGCGCATGATCGGATGCGCGAAACGGCGCCCGAGCACGAAGCCCTGTTCGGGATCGTCGCCCCACAACAGGCCGTCGACGGCATCGAGATAGGCGTCGGCGCGCTCAGGAAGCTCGTCGTCCTTCAGTCCGGTATCGTCCGCCGCGTCGCGCGCGCGAGCGATGCGATGCTCCGTCGTCGGGTGGCTGAGCGCCCATTCGGGGATGCCGCGCGCGGTGTCACGCCGCTCGGCAGCGGTGAGGAACGTCTCCTGCCGCTGGAGCGCGGCGAGCATGTCGCCGGCGGCGTAGACATCGTAGCCGGCGCGCCGGAGATAGCGGATGCCATAGTCGTCGGCTTCGTATTCCTGCCCGCGCGAGTAGCGCAGTGTGAAATATTGCGCCGCCTGACTGGCGAGCCGGGTGAGCCGCTCGGACCCGGTGACGCTCACCGCGATGACGCCGAGCGTGCGCCAGATCGAGCGCTGCTGCTGGCGCTGTGCGTGCTGCGCGGCGATGTGACCGACCTCGTGGCCGAGCACGGAGGCGAGTTCCGCCTCGCTCGTCACCACCGCGAGCAGGCCACGTGTGACGTAAATGAAGCAGCCGGGGACGGCGAAGGCGTTGACGACGTCGCTGTTGACGAGCGTGAAGGTGCATTCGCCGGGCGTGCCGGCGGCGGCGGCGATGCGTTCCCCTACGGCGGCGACGTAGCGCGCCTGCGGCCCGGCATAGGCGCCGCCGAACTCGGCGAGCAGCTGCGGATGCTGCTGCGCGCCGATCGCGCGTTCCTCATCGGTGATCTCGGGCGCGGCATCGGGCGCGCTGCCGCCACAGCTGGCGAGCAGCAGTGCGAGCGCGGTGGCGAGGATGCGCCGTGTCACGAGCGGCTGAGCAGCCGGCAGGCGCGCCGCGTCAAACCGGCCGATCCCGCCGATCCGATTCGCCGCGAGAAGAATAGAGCCATCGAGCGCGTCCTGCCTTTCCGCCAACCGCAACGGTCGAGCCGCCATCCGGTTCGATCGCGCGCGGATCGATTGGGTAGCTTGGGCGATCAGGCGGC
This sequence comes from Sphingomonas sp. TZW2008, assembly GCF_002117915.1. GTDB lineage: Bacteria > Pseudomonadota > Alphaproteobacteria > Sphingomonadales > Sphingomonadaceae > Sphingomonas. The sequence continues at coordinate 11,207 of NZ_BDJB01000001.1, forward strand.
TGCGGGGCGGGCGCGATAGCGCGCGAGATCGCGCTGATAAGCAATCAGCCGCCGCTCGATCTGTTCGCGTCCCGCCTCGCTCGCCGCGCCGCGCAGCGCGAGCGCGTAGCCGTAGCCGACGCTCGCCTCGATCTCCTGCACCTCGATCGCGCCCAGCACCCAGGCGAGCATCGCGGCGACATAGACCGCGTCGAGCGCGCGCAGCAGCGGATCGATCTCGATTTCGGGCAGCAACGTGCCCTCGGTGCGGGCCTCGCCGAGCAGCGCCCACCAGAAGCCGTAGCGCTGCGGCGACTGGAGCTCGCCGCGCAGTTCGCCGCCGTCGAAGCGCAGCGCCTCGGTCCACAAGGTGCGGTAGAAATCGGGATCGTCGGCGAGATAGGCGAGCGTGATCGACACCGCCTGGAAGATGCGGTCGACCGCGCCGACGCGGTGCAGTTGCGAGAAACGCTCATGGAACTCGCGCACGTCCTCGAGCAGCGCGATGACGATCGCGCGCTTCGATCCGAAGAGGTTGTACGGCGTCGTCAGCGACACGCCGGCGCGCGCCGCGATCGCGCGCATCGACAGACCCGCGTCGCCCGTTTCCTTGATCAGATCGCGTGCCGCGGCGACGATGCGCCGCCGCCGCTCCGCCTTGGCGTCCTCCCGCCGGCTCATCGTGCTACCCGAGGCATCCTTCACCCTAAGCGGCGATCGCGTGTGCGGCAACATGCCGCGCATCGATAACCATAACGCGTTCCGCAAAGATCGCTGGCGTCGCCCGCGCCGCGCGCTTAGCATCGCGCCAAGGATCTGGGCGAGGAGAGGCTTATGGCAGGCGACAAGATCAGGTTCGGCGCGTTCATCGCCCCGTTCCATCCGTTGAACGAGAACCCGACGCTGGCACTGGAGCGCGATCTCGACCTCGTCGTGCACATGGACCGGCTGGGCTATGACGAGGCGTGGATCGGCGAGCATCACTCGGCCGGATACGAGCTGATCGCGAGCCCCGAGCTGTTCATCGCCACCGTCGCCGAGCGGACACGGCATATCCGGCTGGGCACCGGTGTCTCGTCGCTGCCGTATCACCACCCGCTGATGCTGGCCGATCGGATCAACCAGCTCGATCATATCACGCGCGGGCGGGTGATGTTCGGCGTCGGCCCGGGCGCGCTGCCGTCCGACGCGTTCATGATGGGCATTCCGGTCGCGAAGCAGCGCGACCGGATGGACGAGGCACTCGACGTGCTCGTGCCGCTGCTGCGCGGCGAGCAGGTGACGCGCAAGACCGACTGGTTCGAGCTCAACGAGGCGCGGCTGCAGATGCTGCCCTATACGCGCCCGTCGGTGGAGATCAGCGTGGCGAGCCAGGTATCGCCGTCGGGGGCTAGCGCGGCGGGGCGGCACGGGCTGGGGCTGTTGTCGATCGGTGCGACGCAGAGCGGCGGGTTCAACGCGCTCGCCTCCAACTGGGCGATCGCCGAGCAGCAGGCGGCGGAGAGCGGCGCGCGCGTCGACCGGCAGCAGTGGCGGCTGGTGGGGCCGATGCATGTCGCGGCGACGCGCGAGGAAGCGCGTGCGCAGGTGCGCTTTGGGCTCGACAAATGGCTGTATTATTTCCGCGAGGTGGCCGCGCTGCCGCTGGCGCCGAGCGACGGCAGCGATCCAGTCGACGCGTTGGTCAGTTCGGGGATGGCGGTGATCGGCACGCCCGAGGACGCGGTGCGGCAGATCGAGCGGCTGCGCGAGCAATCGGGCGGGTTTGGCGCGTTCCTGATGATGGACCACAATTGGGCCGAGTGGGACAACAAGAAGAAATCGTACGAGCTGATCGCGCGCTACGTCATGCCGGAGGTGAACGGCGAGAACGCCAATCGCCAGGCGTCGATCGACTGGGCGGCGGCGAACCGCCCGCGCTTCATCGGTGAGGCGCAGGCCGCGGTCGGTGCGCGGCTGGCGGACCATATCAACCGCAAGGGAACGGAGAACATCCGGCCCGAGATCCTCGCTGCGATGGGGCTCGACAAGAAATCGGAGGCGGCGGAATGAGCGGCGCGGCATTCGCATCGGCAGCGAACGGCCGCAAGGCGATCTTCATCACCGGCGCCGCATCGGGGATGGGGTTGGAGACCGCGCGACTGTTCGCGGCGCAAGGCTGGTTCGTCGGCGCGTTCGACGTCAACCAGATCGGGCTCGACCGGCTACGCGACGAACTGGGGGCGGACAATTGCCTCGCCCGGCGGCTCGACGTGACCGACCGTGAGGATTATCGCGCCGCGCTCGACGAATTCGCCGCGGCAACGGGCGGGACGCTCGACCTGCTCTACAATAATGCCGGAATCGGCCGCGGCGGGCCGTTCGCCGATCAGCCGTGGGACGGCGTGCTGGCGGTGGTCAACGTCAACTTCGTCGGCGTGCTGACGGGCATTCATCTCGCGATTCCGCTGCTCAAGGCAACGCCGGGGTCGCTGTGCTTCACCACCTCATCCTCCTCGGCAACCTACGGCATGCCGATGATCGCGGTCTATTCGGCGACCAAGCACGCGGTGAAGGGGCTGACCGAGGCGCTAGCGATCGAACTGAAGCCCTACGGCGTGCGCGTGGCCGACGTGTTGCCGGCGCTGATCGATACGCCGATCCTGCCGGAGGGCGCCGCCGCCAATGCGCCCAAGCAGGGGGTGTTCCGCGCCATCCCGCCGCGCGAGGTGGCCGAGACGGTGTGGGAAGCCTATCATTCCGACCGACTGCACTGGTACGTGCCGCGTGAGCTTGTGCGGCTCGACCATATGGCGACGCTGGAGCCCGAGCGGACGCGCGACGCGATGGCGGCGGGCACGTTGTTCGCGACGATCGACGCCGACGTGGCGGCGGCGACGGCGGTGCCGGTTGAGGCGACGGCAGGCTAGCCGCGCTGGCGTAGCGCGCCGTCGGGGTAGCCCGAGGCTCGGTTCAGAACTCCAGCGTGAGCGTGCCGCCGACCGGCACGGCGCCCCATCGTGCGGTGAGATCGGCGAGGCGTATACGGATCGCGGCGACGTCTTCCGGCGATACCGGCGCGGCGGGGTGGTCGCGCGCGTCGCAGGCGTGCGCGTACGTCGCCAGAAGGTCGGCCGCGGGAACCTCGCCACCCCATAGTTCGGCCTGGAACGTCTCAACCAGCCGCTCCACCGCCTCCTCGCTGGCGCCGGCTGCCATCGCGAGCGCCGGCGCCGCGCCGTCCGCCACGTGCGACAGGAAGCCGCGATGCGCGAGGATGCTCTCGACGGCGTAGTGCACCATGTCGTGCGGGATGATGCCTTGTTTGGGGCAGTCGATCCGCTCGGGCGGGCGACCCGGGCGGGTGACGACGAGCGCGTCGTACTTGCCGGCGTGCTTGGTGAAGGCGAGGTGCATCCGCGCCGTCTGCCGCAGCTCTGCCGCCCGATGCAAGCGGCGGCGGCGATCAGGCGGCGAGCATGTCCGCCTGCGCGTCGAGGCCAAGACGCGCCATCAGCTCTGGTCGGTCGGGGCCGGGCTTGGGGGCGTAGGCCGCGGCGTTGCGCTTGGCCCCTCGTGCCCAATAGCCGAGCACGCGCCCGAGATTGGCAGGGCGCTTCAGCCATGCCTCCGGGTGTTCGAGCATGTGGAAGCCGCGCATCATCGCGCGCATCAGATCGACGTCCGATCGCGCGGCGACGGTGATCCCGTCCTCGATGAAGCTCTTGGCGAGGCGCGCCTTGATCCGCGGGCGGTGACCGGGCGTCAGCGTGGCGCGCGCGCGGCGGATCGCGGAACGATCCTGCTTGAGCATGAGATCGTAATAGGGCTTCACCTCCGCACGCAGCCCGCCGTCGTAGATGAGCAGGCGCTTCGCGGGATCGGCGGTGGTGTCGAGCGCGCGGCGCAGCACGCCCGCGCTGACCGCCGCGAGGGAACAGCCGCGCCCGTACAGCGGATTGGTGCGCACCAGCGCGTCGCCGATCGCGAAATAGCCGAGCACGGCGGGCTTGCCGTCGCTGACGAGCGTGCGCCAGCGGCTGTGCAGATCGCCCATGCCGATCACCCTGCCAACGGGTTCCGACGTCACCGGATCGACCCACGGCGCCATGCCGGGCATCGCGAGGCAGATGCGCTGGAACATCTCGCCGTCCATCACCGCGAGGCGTAGGCCGTATTCGATCTCGGGCACGCACAGGGTGATCGAGAAGCGCTGGTTGTCCGCCGGGAAGACGCCGAACTTGAGGTAACCGAGATCGCCCGAGGCGGCGATCTCGCCGCGCGGTGGCTCCTCCTGCCCATCGCGCAGCCGATAGTGGCGGGTGAAATAGAGCACGCCAGCGGTTTCCGCCGTCTCACCGATCGGCGCGCCGGCCTTGATCAGCTGCTCGATCAGGTTCGCCGCCTTGCCGCCGGCATCGACGACGTCGTCGGCGGCGATCTCCTCGCGCCCCGCCGCGGTATCTGCGACGACGCCGGTCACGACGATCGTGCCGCGCGCGTCCTTGTGGCTGACGAGCTCGCGCACCTTCACGCCGCTACGGATCGTGACGCCGGGCAGCCGCTCGACATAGCGGCGGATGACGAGTTCGAGCGTGGTGCGGCGGCTCGTTAGGATCGTCAGATCGGCGTCGCCTGGCTGCGGCACGTAGCGGTCGCGCAGCGCGGGCGGCAGCATGTCGGCGAAGGCGATGTCGCGGCAGCCGGCGGCGTAGAGATCGGCGAGCAGCTGCGGATGCTCGTCGCGGATGATGTTGCGCAGCCGCGCGAGGAACGCGTGGCTCTGCCGCAGCTGGCCGACGCCGCGGCGCTGCCACTGGTCGAAGGCGACATCCGGACCGCCCTCCGGGGGCGCATCATCGCGTTCGAGCAAAGTCACCTCGCGCGTTTCGCCGCCGAGACGGAGCGCGGTGCACAGACCCGCGATCCCGGCACCGACGACTAGGATCCGCTCACGCTTCGCAGCAGGCGTGGCAGCGACTGGGGCAACCATCGATTCCTCCTTGATCCGATCGTTCCGGGGATAGAGCGATCCACGGCGAAACGCAACAAATACGAACGTGTTATGGTTTTGGGGATTGCGCGGGCGGGGTGGCTGCGGCACGATGCGTCGCGACGATCCGGCCCGAGCCGGACATTCCCAGCCGAGAGGATGGCGACGATGCGCGCAGTGGTGAGACGCAATAAGCAGCTGGTGTGCGACGAGATCGCCGATCCCGTGCCGGGGCAGGGCGAGGTGCTGGTGAAGACGCTGGCGTGCGGCATCTGCGGGTCCGATCTCCATGCCGTGCACTCGTTCGAGAACATGCTCGAGCTCGGCGCGCGCACCGGCGAGAAACCGAAGACCGATCCAGCGCGCGACATCGTCTTCGGCCACGAATTCTCCGCCGAGATCCTGGATCACGGGCCGGGCACGCAAAAGACGTTCAAGGCCGGCACGCACGTCGTGTCGATGCCGATCGCGATGAAGCCCGAAGGCTATGAGGCGATCGGTTATTCGAACAGCTACCCCGGCGGCTACAGCGAGCGGATGGTGCTGAGCGAGGCGCTGCTGCTCGAAGTGCCCAACGGGCTGTCCGACGTGCAGGCGGCGATGACCGAGCCGTTCGCGGTGGGCGAACATGCGGTGGCGATGTCCGCCGCCGGGCCCGATACGGTGCACCTCGTCATCGGCTGCGGTCCGGTGGGGCTGGCGGTGATCGCGGCGCTCAAATCGCGCGGGCTGGGGCCGGTGATCGCGTCCGACTTCTCGCCCGCACGCCGCGCGGTGGCGGAGAAGATGGGCGTCGACGTGATCGTCGATCCGGCGAAGGAGTCGCCGCATACCCGCTGGAGCGAATATGGCGTGCCGCGCACCTCGACCGAGCGGATGGCGGCGATGGTGACGGGCAAGGCGGGCAAGAAGGCGGTCGTGTTCGAATGCGTCGGCGTGCCGGGCGTCATCAACCATATCGTCGAATCGGTGCCGGTCGGCACGCAGGTGATCATCGTCGGCGTGTGCATGGAAACCGACAAGATCGAGCCGTTCCTGTGCATCAGCAAGCAGATCGATTTCCGCTTCGTACTTGGCTATTCGGGCGAGGAATTCGCCGCGACGCTGGGCAAGATCGCCGACGGGACGATCGACGTGCTGCCCGCAATCACCGACGAGGTCGGGCTGGACGGCGTGGCGGCGGCGTTCAAGGCGCTGGGCGATCCCGAGCAGCAGTGCAAGGTGGTGGTGCGCCCGGAGATAACGGCGTGAGCGGCGATCCCGTCGCGCCGCCCGCGCTCGCGAAAGCGATGCCGCCGGTGCAATTCGCCGACGTCAACGGCATTCGCATGGCCTATTACGAAGTCGGCGCACGCGGCGACGGCGTGCCGGTGATCTTCTGCCACGGCTTTCCCGAGCTCGCCTTCTCGTGGCGGCATCAGCTCGATGCGTTCGAGAAGGCGGGGCGCTGGGCGATCGCGCCCGACCAGCGCGGCTACGGGCTGACCAGCCGGCCGGAGCGGATCGAGGACTATGATCTCGAGCATCTCACCGCCGATATCGCCGCGCTGATGGACGCGTTGGGGATCGAAAAGGCGATCCCCTGCGGGCACGACTGGGGCGGCATGGTCGTGTGGCAGTTCGCGCTGCGTTACCCTGAGCGGTGTGCGGGCGTGATCGGCGTCAACACGCCGTTCCTGCCGCGCGGCGACGTGGATCCGATTGCTGGCATGCGCGCCGTGTACGGCGACGACATGTACATCGTCTGGTTCCAGAAACCGGGCGAGGCGGATGCGGCGCTGGCGGCCGATCCCGAACGCTCGATCCGCTATTTCATGCGCAAGCCGCAGATGACGCTCAAGGAATATGAGCAGCTGCCCGCCGAGCAGCGCACGCTGGCGCTGGGCGAGGGGCTCAAACTCTACGACGCGGAGGCCGACACGCAGCAGTTCCTGAGCGACGACGAGATTGCCGCCTTCGCCGAGACGTTCGCAGGCACGGGATTTAGCGGCGGGATCAACTGGTACCGCAACTTCACACGCAACTGGCAGGCCTCGGCGAACCTGGTCGAGAAGGTCGACGTGCCGTCGCTGATGGTGATGGCGGAGAATGACGTGGTGCTGAGCCCGGCGATGGCGGAAGGGATGGAACGCTACGTGCCCGATCTCGACAAGGTGCTGATCGAGAAATCTGGGCATTGGACGCAGCAGGAATATCCGGCCGAGGTGAATGCGGCGCTGCTGGGATGGCTCGACAGGAAGTTTCCGGTTGGGGGCGGATGACCCATCCTGGTTGGCGGCGGGATGACGACGCCTAACTGCGAAAGTTGACAAATTTTGCAGCATCTACCGTGCAGTAGGTCTTGATGACGCAAGACGATCGCTCCCCGCTGCTTGGCTGCGCCGCGGTACTCGTTGCCTCGGTGCTGCTGCTGTGGTTGGCGGGCGGGCATTACGCGTGGAAGTTTGAAAAGAGCCGGATACCCAGTCGTCTGACCGTGGAGAGAAAACTCTTTTCAGAGGAGAAAATTTGGGGGTTAGGGCCGGGTGGAAATGAGACCAGGCTAATTGTCTATGAACTAAGCATCTCGGATGCTGCCCGACTCATGCAATTCGGTAATTCGCTTGATAGTGACGAAAAGATACGATCCGCGATGGGGAGGGCGGAGCCTGACTATTATGAGTGGGGGAGAACCCCGATCCCAGCCTTCGATAGAAACGATGACGCACAGCAGAAGCAGCATCCCACACTAGAATCTTATAACGCGAGAATAGCCGACTTTTTGGATCGTTATGGCTTCCACATAGAAACTGACCCATCCATTGAGCGGAGTGTTGATGAGCTAATCTCCGCGCCGGGTTCGTTCCACGCGGCGGGTCGCGGGGGATCGTTGATAATTGTTTCTCCGGCTCGCAAGCGGCTGGTGTTCGCATACGCCGGTTAGCTCGTCCGCTAAGTTAATGCGTGACAGAAAACCGGCCTGGTAGAGGTGGCTATGACCGCTTGCCCCCCAAACCGGTCATCCAGCGAACGCGCGACGCGCGTCATCCCCTCACTCAAACCCAACGAACCGCGCCGCTTCGCTGACCGGCTTGCGGCGGGAAACGACGGCGTTGGCGGGGAAGGTGTCGTCGGGCCAGCCCATCGCGACGCAGGTCTGGATCACCTGATCGTCGGGAATGCCGGCGTGTTCGCGCACGACGGGCGACTGCATGATCCCTTGGCTGTTGATGACGCAGCCCAGGCCGCGTGACCAGGCGGCGTTGACGAGCGCGTTGACCACGGCGCCGCAATCGAACGGCGCGATGTCACTGCCCAGCAGCACGCGATCGTAGGTGACGACGATCGAAACCGGCGCGCCGAACTGGCGAAAGCCGCGCAGCACCCAGTCCTGCCGCTTTTCCTTGTCGTCGCGCGCGATCTCCATCGCGCCGAACAATTGCTTGGCGATCTCGATCTGCCGTTCGCGGTGCGCGCCGCCATATTGCTCGCCGGTACGGAATTCGCGCGATTCGGGGACGCCGGCGAGCGTGCGGCGCGCGTTCTCCTCGCGGATACGGTCGAGCGGCGCGCCGGTGACGACGGTGAAGTTCCACGGCTGCGTGTTGAGCGACGAGGGCGCACGGCTGGCTAGCGCGATGATCTCCTCGATCAGCGCCCGCGGCACCGGCTTGTCGAGAAACCCGCGGATGCTGCGGCGGCCGTTGACGACCTCGTCGTAGATCATGTCGCTCTCCTTTTGCCCGCAGCCTTAACCGATGACACGCACGCGCCAAGCCAAGGAAGGATAGGCGGGGGCGTAGCGACGCTTGTCGCCCCTGCACCCCGCCGGCATGTTCAGCGTCAGGCAGCGAGCATCCGCTCGGTCACCATGCGTTCGAGGATGGTGAGCGGCATCGCGCCGTCGCGCAGCACCGCGTGGAAGGCGCGCGGATCGAAGGCCTCGCCCTGCTTCTTCTTCACCGCGTCGCGCAGGCGCACCCAGACGGTGTGACCGATCTTGTAGCTACACGCCTGTCCCGGCCAGACGGTGTAGCGATCGATCTCGTTCTGGCTGCGGCCGCGCGCGATGCCGGTGGTGGCGATGAAATAGTCGGTCGCCTTCTCGCGGCTCCAGCGCTTGTGGTGCATGCCCGAATCGACGACGAGACGGGTCGCGCGGAATAGGAGCGACTGGAGATAACCGACCTGGCCGAGCGGATCGCCGTCGAACATCCCCATCTCGTCCGCGAGCTGTTCCGAATAGAGCGCCCATCCCTCGGTATAGCCGCTGAACCCGCCGCGCCGACGGATCAGCGGAATGTCCTGCGATTCGAGCGCGGTCATCACCTGCAGATGGTGGCCGGGCACCGCCTCGTGGTGCGTTAGCGTTGCGAGGCCGAACTTGGGCCGATCGAAACTGTCGCGCAGGTTGATGTAGTAGATGCCTGGGCGCGAGCCATCGAGCGCGGCGTTCTGGTAATAGCCGCCCGGCGCGCCCGCCTCGATCGACTTGGGCACGCGGCGCACCTCGACCGGCGCCTTGGGCAGCGTCGCGAATTGTTCGGGCAGCCGCTTCTGCATCGCGATCACCTGTGCATTGAGCTGCGCGATCAGCTGCTCCTTGCCGACATCGGTATTGGGATAGACCTGATCGGGGCGCTTGTTGAGCGCGACGAGCCGCTCGCCGACGCTGCCCTGACTCATGCCCTGCGCCTTGAGGATGCCGTCAATCCGCGCGGTGATCTCGGCGACCTGCGCGAGCCCGAGGCGGTGCACTTCCTCGCCCGGCATCGCGACGGTCGTCGCCGCCTCGACCGCGGCGGCGTAATAGGCCTCGCCGTCGGGCAGGCGCCACACGCCCGCATCGTGGCTTGCCTTGCCACGCAGCTCGGTGACGAGCGCGCGCTGGCGATCAAGCGCGGGGAACACCTGCTCGGTCATGATCGCGGTCGCCTGCTGGACGCGATCGGCGGGAAGGCTGGCGGCCTTGAGCTTCGCGGCGAGCGCGGTGACGGGCACCGTCTGCGCGGGCGACTGATCGCGCAAGCTGCCCATCAGCTTGAGCGTGGTATCGAGAATGTAGTCGGGCGCGAACACGCCGCGCGCGGCATCGGCACGCTGGCGATCGGTGTCCTGATCGATCGCGGTGGCGAAGGCGGCGACGCGGGCGAGATAGGCGTCGGCATCGGCCGCGGTCCTGATCGAATGTTGCGCCTCGAGGAAATCTGGCGTGTCGCGATACGCGCCGGTGAGCTGCGTCAGCACATAGGGCGCGAACCGTCCCATGCTGGCGCCGTAGGTGAACCGTTCCGCCCCGGCGATGCCGCGCTGGAGCTGATACGAGACGACCTCGTAATCGATCTTCGCGGCGGGCGAGAGCGACGCGGGGTTGATCGCGCGCAATTCGGTAAGCTCGCGCTTCGAACGGGCGAGATCGTCGGCGACGCCCTTGGCCGAGCCATCGTTCAGCCTGGATTTCAGTGCGGCGCGCTCGCCGGTATCGAGGCCCAATGCGGTGGCGCCCTCCGGATTTTCCGCGACGCGATCGTAGAAGAAACGATCGAGGAGCGCGTGGAGGCGGGCGTCGTTGGGATTAGTGGCGGCGGCGGCCGGTTTGGCCGCGTTCTGAGCGGCGGCGGGGAGGGCGGCGGTCAGCGCGGCGGCGCCGGTGCTGCCGATGAAAGTGCGACGATCCATGATGTTTTTGTCCTTATACGATCTCGGGCCGGTTCATCCGCTGTGCGGCCTGAATCGCGACTGAAGCGTCGTCCCGGTGGCCGCGGCCGGGGGACGACGCATGGCTATGTCCGACGCGCCTCGCCGGTACGCGCGGCCGCTCAGTTCGTCGGCGTTTCCCAGAAATAGGCGCCGCGCTTCGCGCTGCCGGTGGTGACTTCGTTCAGCGTCTTCGCGTCATAGAGGCGGCCGCCGAGCATGACTTGGCGCACCTTGTCGCTGTTGCGGATATCGGTGGTGGGATCGGCGTCGAGCACGACGAGATCGGCGAGCTTGCCCGGTTCGAGCGAACCGATGTCCTGCGCCATGCCGAGCGAGCGGGCGGGGACGATCGTGCCCGCGCGCAACGCCTCGATCGGCGTCATGCCGCCGCGCACGAACGACCAGAGCTCCCAATGCGCGCCGATCCCGGCCTGCTGGCCGTGCGCACCGATCGAGACGAGCACGCCGCGCTTGGCGAGCTTGTTCGCCTCGCGCGCATTGTCATCGTCGACGTAATCGCCCTCGGGCGCCATCTGTCGCCGCGCGGTGTCGGCGCGCAGCTTGGCGGGCGGGGTGTGCGCCTGGAGCAGCGGGTTGGCGAAGACGTCGGTATGCTGGCGCCAATAGGGATCGCCCGCCAGCCCGCCGAAGGTGACGACCAGCGTCGGCGTGTAATTGGTCTTCGACGCGGCGAAGAACTGCTGGATGTCGTCGTAAAAGATTTCGAGCGGGATGTTGTGCTCGAGCGTCGAATTGCCGTCGGCGATGTGCGTGACGTCGAGCCCGTAGAGCGAGCCGCCTTCCGCCACGACCTGCATGTTCTCGCGCCGTGCGGCCTCCGTCACCTGCTGGCGCTGCTCGCGGCGCGGCTGGTTGTAGTTCTTGACGCTGTGCCCGCCCTGCGCCTTCAGCCGGCGGACGTGCGCCAGCGCATCGTCGAGGCTGTCGATCTGCGCGTACACGTCGGCCGCCTTGGCGCCGTACACCACCTCGCCGGTCGAGAAGATGCGCGGGGCGAGGATCAGCCCGGCGCGCTGATATTCGGACGCGGTGAAGATCTCGCTCGAGCGGTTCGACGGATCGTGGATCGTCGTAGTGCCGAGCGCGAGGTTCTGCATCATCGACCAGTTGCGCTGCGGCACCAGCTCGTCGGTGCCGGCGGGGCCGTGGGCATGCGCGTCGATCAGCCCGGGGATGATCGTCTTGCCGGCCGCATCGATCGTCGTCGCGCCGGCCGGGATGGCGGTGGAGGCGCGCGGGCCGACCGCGACGATGCGGTCGCCGCGGATCACGATCACGCCATCCTCGACGATCCCGCCGTCCGCCGCCGCCGGCCCGGCCATCGTCACCAGCTTCGCGCCGGTGATCGCGAGCGTCGCGTTCGGCTTGGCAGCGGTTTCGTCCATCGCCAGCGATACACCGCTCGCGGGCGCAGTGAACGACGGCGCGCCGTCGCCGCGCGGCGCGTCGGCGAAGAGGCGCGCGGTCTCGACGGTGTAGAGCGTCGGCCCGAGGCTCCAGTGCAGCCGCGTGCCGTCGTTCGACCAGTTGATATAGTCCGCGCCGCCCGCGCTGACCTTGGTCACCGGCAGCGCCCGCGCATCGGGTGACAGGCCGACCGACTGGCCGCCCGGCATCAGCGGCACGACATAGGCGGCGTAATTCTGGCGAAACGCGACGTACTCGCCGGTCGGCGAGACGATATAGTCGGTCGCGAGCTCGCCGCCGGCGTGGACGCGCTTCGCCTCGCCCGACAGATCGGTGCTGACGAGCTGGCGCACCGACTTGCCGTCCTTGCGCTCGTCCTCAAGCATGAACAGGCGGTCGTTTGCGGCGCCGAACTGCGGCGCCGCCGCCCCGCGCGCGACGCGGGTGATCGCGCCGCCGGCGGTGGCGATGCGATAGACGCCGGGATCTTCACCCCATTTGGGGCTCGTGAGGCCGCCAGCGCCGGTGCGCTCGAACACGATCGTCTTGCCGTCGGGCGAGAAGCGCGGCCGCGCATAATGGCCGGGCTGGCTCGTCACGTCGCGCGGGCTCCCGCCGCCCGCCGCGACGGTGCGCAGCCGGCCGAGCCCGTCGTCGGTCCAGCTGACGAAGACGAGGCTCTTACCGTCGCGCGACCAGCTGGGGAACAGTTCGAACCTGTCGTCGCCGCGTGTCAGCCGTCGCGGGGTGCCGCCGGCGAGCGGTTTCACCCACAGCTTGCCGAGCGTTTCGAACACCACCTGCCGCCCGTCGGGCGAGACGCTGGCGAAACGCGGCATCGCGGTGGTGAAGCGATCGGGCGCGACCGCGATTTGCGGATGCGGTCCGTCGATCACCCCGCGCGTGTCGTTGATGGTGAACGGGATCTCGCGTGCGTTGGTGCCGTCGGCGTCGATGCGGCGGATCCTGCCCTTCGCCCAGAACACGAGGCCCTGACTGTCGGGCAGCCATGCCATGTTGGGATAGACGCCGGTGACCGCCCAGGTCTCCTGCACGTCCTGGTCGAGATCGTCGTAGATCTTGCGCTCCTCGCCCGACGCCAGATCCTTGACGTAGAGCTTAGAGCGCGTCGCCTCGCGGCGGACGAAGGCGATCTTGCGGCCGTCGGGCGAGGGGGTGGGGCGCACTGCCCCGCCCGCGCCGGTCACCGCCTTGGTCACTTCGCCGGTGTCGAGATCGTAGCGCTCGATATCGAACAGGTCGGTGTTCGAATCCTGCGCATATTCGAAGATCGGGCCGGGCGTGACGTTGCGCGTGTAGAAGACCGACTTGCCGTCCGCGGCGTAGATCGGCTCGCCCAGTTCCTTCTGGTGCGTCTCGTTCGGGCGCTTGACCAGCACGACACCGGCGCCGCCCGAGACGTGGTACATCCACACCTCGCCAGTGCCGAGCGAGCGCCCGGTGGTGAAATGCTTCTTGGCGACGATGAAGCGGCCGTCCTTGCTCCAGCTCGGCTGATTGAGCAGGCGGAAGTCTTCCTTCGTCACCTGCCGCTTGTCGCTGCCGTCGACGTTCATCACCCAGATGTTGTCGCCGCCGCCGCGATCGGAGGTGAAGGCAATGCGGCGCCCGTCGGGCGAGAAGCGCGGCTGCACCTCATAGGCGAGCCCTTCGGCGATCCGCGTTGGCGTGCCGCCCGCGATCGGCATGGTGTAGATGTCGCCGAGCAGCGTGAAGGCGAGCGTGCGACCGTCGGGGCTGACGTCGACGTCCATCCAGCTGCCTTCGCTGGTGCGGATCGGCACCTGGCGCACGGTGGCGCCGTCGGGGGCGTTGACGTTCCACTTCGGTGGCTTGCCGGGCGTGGCGGCGGCGGCGGCGGCGGCGGCGGCGGCGGCGGGAGCGGAGGCGCTAGCCGGGGTAGGAGCAGCGGCCGGGGCGGAAGCGGGTGCAGGCGCGGGCAGCGTGTCGCGCGGCGGAGCCTGCTGCACGCTGCGATCCTCGGGTGCCTGCGTTTGTGCAGGCGTCGGCTGGGTCGGCGCGGTGACTTGCGCCGGCGCGCCGTGCGCCGCGAGCGCCGTGAGGGAGACGAGCGACGCCGCGTAGAACTTCATGAAAACCCCCAGGAACCGGCCGCAGGAAAGAACGGCAAGAAGATTGCCCTACTATGCGCCGCGCGCGGCGGGTGGCAAGGCACGCGCGACGAGCCGAACGGCCGCAGGCGGGAGAGGATGATGAACGAACGTTGCGTGCTGATTGCCGGCGCGAGCGGGGTGATCGGGCAATCCGCGGTGGCGCGCTTCGCCGCCGCCGGCTGGCGCGTCCTTGCGGTGTCGCGCCGCGCGCCCGACGTCGACGCTGGCGTGGCGTACGAGCACGTATCGCTCGACCTGACCGACGCCGACGCCTGCCGCGCGGCGGCGGCAAGGTTCGCGGGGGTGACGCACGTCGTTTACGCCGCGCTGTACGAGAAGCCGGGGCTGTACGCGGGCTGGTTCGAGACGGACCAGATGGAAACCAACCTCGTGATGCTGCGCAACCTGATGGAGCCGCTGCTCACTGCGGCGCGCGGGCTGCGGCACGTCAGCGTGTTCCAGGGCACCAAGGCCTATGGCGCGCACCTCCACCCGATCGCGCTGCCGGCGAAGGAGGATCGGCCGCGCGACGCGCACGCGAACTTCTACTGGCTGCAGGAGGATTGGCTCCGCGCACGGCGGGCGGACGCCGACTGGGGGCTGACGATCTGGCGGCCGCAGGTGGTGTTCGGCGGCGCGACGGGCGTAGCGATGAACATCGTGCCCGTACTCGGCGCCTATGCCGCGATCTGCCGCGAACTGGAGCTGCCGCTGGCCTATCCCGGGCGGCCGGGCGCGGTGAGCGAGGCGGTCGATGCCGATCTGATCGCCGACGCGCTCGCCTGGGCGGCAGATGCACCGGCCGCGGCGGACGAGACGTTCAACATCACCAACGGCGACGTCTTCACCTGGGCCGATGCGTGGCCGGGGATTGCGCGGGCGGTCGGGCTGGAGGCGACGTACAGCGCGCCGTTCGCGCTGGTCGACTTCCTGCTGACGCACGAGGCGGTGTGGGATCGGCTGGTTGCGCGCCATGGCCTGCGCGCGACTCCGCTGCGCGCGCTGCTGGGCGAATCGCATCATTACGCCGACCTGCTGTTCGGCGTGCACGCGCCCGATCATGCCGCACGCGCCCCTGTGCTGGTCAGCACGATCAAGCTGCGCCAGGCGGGGTTCGGCGCGTGCACCGATACCGACGCGATGTTCGTCAAATGGCTGGCGCGGCTGGCCGAGCGGCGGATCGTGCCGCCGCCCGGCGCGTGACGATCAGATATCGAGCACGATCTTGCCGAAATGCTTGCCCGATTCCTGGTGGCGGAAAGCATCGGCGATCTGTTCGAGCGGGAAGTGGCGGTCGATCACCGGCCGGATGCCGTTCGCTTCGATCGCGCGTACCATGTCCTGCTGGTGCCGGCGCGCGCCAACGGTGAGGCCGATGATGCGCTGATTGTTGTGCATCACCATCACCGTCGGCACGTGCCCGCCGACGCCGGCGAGCACGCCGATCAGCGAGATGTGGCCGCCGGTGCGCGTCGCGACGATCGACTGCGGCATGGTGCCCGACCCGCCGATCTCGACGACGTGGTCGACGCCGCGCCCGCCAGTCTTCTCGCGCGCGATCTCGCCCCAATTTTCATGGCTTTTGTAGTTGATGAGGTGATCGGCGCCCATGCCGCGCAGCCGATCGAGCTTCTCGTCGGACGAGGAGGTGGCGATGACGGTCGCGCCCGCCGCCTTGGCGAACTGCAATGCGAAGATCGAGACGCCGCCGGTGCCCTGGACGAGCACGGTGTCGCCGCTCTTCACCTGTCCGTTGACGACCAACGCGCGCCAGGCGGTGAGCCCGGCGCAGGTGAGCGTCGCCGCTTCCGCATCCGAATAGCCGGCGGGGGCGCGGGTGAAGGCGGTGGCGGCGTTGGTGACATATTCGCGCGCGAAGCCGTCCGCCATGTCGCCCGGCACGTCGCCCATCACCGCGCGATCGGGCTCGCCATCCATCCAGTGCGGGAAGAAGGTGGAGACGACCTTGTCGCCGACCGCGAATTCGGTGACGTCCTCGCCAATCTCAACCACCTCGCCCGCGCCGTCGGACATCGGCACGCGGCCGTCGGGGGTGGGGATCATGCCGGCGACGACGGCATAGTCGTGGAAGTTGAGCGAGCTCGCGCGCACGCGCACGACGATCTCGCCGCGGCGCGGCGCCACCCGCTCGGTATCGCCGACCTTCAGCCGATCGAGGCCGCCGGGTTTCTCCAACTGGATCGTGCGCATCGTCTCTCCTCGCGTCGGCGCTTGCGGCCGTCGCGCGCCGGGGTAGGGCGCGGGCGGCGGGCGTGCAACGACAAAGTAAGTCGAAGGGCTTAGATGCCGCGCAGTGTCAGGCGATCGCCTCGAACAGCTGCTGCACGCGTTCGAGCCGCGCCGGCGCCTCGGCGATCGGCTCGCGCAGCAGGAAGCGGTCCTTCGCCGCCTCCAGCCCGGCGGCCTTTGCGTCGATCGTGCTGCCGCGCCGCGGAGTGAGCGCGATCGCTGCGGGACCGGCATCGACGCGCGCGACGCCGCTGCCGATCGCGGCGGCGCGGATGCGCGCGGTGGCGAGCAGCAGCCGCGCCTCCTCGGGCAGCGCGCCGAAGCGATCCTCCAGCTCGTCCTCGAACGCGTCGAGCGCGCCCTCGTCGGTCAACCGTGCGAGGCGGGCGTAGAGCGAGACGCGCAGGTCGACGTCGGGGATCCAATCGTCGGGCAAGCGCCCTTCGAGGCCGAGGTTGAGCTCGGGCGACCAGCGCTCGGCATCCTCGCCGCGCGCCGCGCGCAGCGCGCCCTCGAGCAATTGCTGATACAGCGCGACGCCGATCAGCCGCATGTGCCCGGCCTGCGTATCGCCGAGCAGATCGCCCGCACCGCGCATGTCGAGATCGCGCGCGCTGATCGCGAAGCCCGCGCCGAGCCGGTCGAATGCCTCCAGCGTACGCAGCCGCTTGAGCGTCTTGGGCGCGATCGCATCGTCGGCGTTGGTGAACAGCAGCACCTGCCCGCGCCGGCTGCCGCGCCCGACGCGCCCGCGCAGTTGGTGCAGCTGCGACAGGCCGAAGCGATCGGCGCGCATGATCGCCATCGTGTTGGCGCGCGGCACGTCGAGCCCCGCCTCGATGATGTTGGTGGCGAGCAGCACGTCGCCGTCGCCGCGTCCGAAGCGCACCATCGCCTCGTCGATCTCGGCGGCGGGCATCTTGCCGTGCGCCTCGAGCACGTCGAGCTCGGGGACGAGCGTCGCGAGTTCGGCGGCGAGCGGCGCCATGTCCTCGATCCGCGGCACGACGACGAAGCTCTGCCCACCGCGGCTCTGCTCGCGCAGCAGCGCGGCGCGCAACGTGTCGGGGGCGTAGCTGCCGACCGCGGTGCGGATCGGTTGGCGGCGCGCCGGCGGGGTGGCAATCACAGACAATTGTCGCAGCCCGACGAGCGCCGATTGCAGCGTGCGCGGGATCGGCGTGGCGGACAGCGTCAGCACGTGGCCAGCGGACAGATCGCGCAGCCGCTGCTTGTCCGCCGCGCCGAAGCGCTGCTCCTCGTCGATGATGACGAGCGCGAGATCGTGGTAGGCGATGCCCTTGGCGGCGACCGCGCCGGTGCCGACGACGACGTGGATCGATCCGTCCTTCAGCCCCGCCTTGACCGCCTTCTTCTCCGCCGCGGTCGACAGGCGCGACAGGCCGGCGACGACGATCCCGGTGCCCTCGAACCGCTCGGTGAACTCCTCGATATGCTGGCGCGCGAGCACGGTGGTGGGGGCGGCGAGCGCGACCTGCCGGCCAGCGAGCGCGGCGAGTGCGGCGGCGCGCAGCGCGACCTCGGTCTTGCCAAAGCCGACGTCGCCGACGATCAACCGGTCCATCGGGCGGCCCGAGGCGAGATCGGCGCGTACGGCATCGATCGCGGCGAGCTGATCAGCGGTCTCGGTATAGGGAAAGCCCGCAGCGAAGCGTTCGTAGGCGGCGGTGTCGGGATCGAGGACGGGGGCGGTGCGTGTCCCGCGTTCCGCCGCCAGCGCGGTCAGCTGCCGCGCGGTCTCGGCGATCGCGACATCGATCTCGGCGCGGCGCTTCTGCCAGCTCGATCCGTCGAGCTTGTCGAGCGTGACGGCGTCTTCTTCCGCGCCGTAGCGCCACAGCCGGTCCGCCTCTGCGACGGGGACGAGGCGCACCGCATCGGCGGCGTAGACGAGCTTGATCGCCTCGCCACCGCCCTGCGCCTCTGGCAGCGCCTCGAGCCCGGCGACCCGGCCGATGCCGTGATCCTCGTGGATGACGAGATCGCCGACACGGATCTCGGTCGCCTGTGCGAACACCGGCTCGGCGACGTGCTGAACACCGTCGTCGCGCTCGGCGCGGCTGCCGAGCAGGTCGGCGGCGGCGACCGCGAGCACGCCGTCGCGTCGGAACCCGCGATCGGCGGCCATGGTGAGCGTAACGAAGCTGCCGGGCTTCGCGCGCAGCGCCTCGGCCCAGGAGGAAACGGCGGTCGCCTCCACCTTGAGCACGTTGGCGGCACGGCGCGTCAGGTAGCGCAGGTCGCGCGCGGTGCCGATCAGCACGACGCGCTGCTTCGCCTCGAGCGCGGCGCGGCCTTCCTTGCCGAAGGCGCGCAACGGCGCGGCGCCCTCGACGAAGCGTGGCGGCGGATCGCCGGCACGGGCCGCGTCGATTTGCTCGCGCGTCGCCAGTGCAGCCCGCCACTGGTCCGCATCGAGCAGATCGCGCAGCGCGCGCTTGGGACGACGGCGCGCGATATCGGCGGCGAGCGCGAGCACGCGGCGGCGACGATCTTCCGCCGCCGCACCGATCACCAGCCGCGCGCCGGGCAGGTGATCGATCAGCGCGACGCGTTCCTCCCCGAGCGGCGGCTCGGCGACGCGGCCGAGTTCCTGCCGCTCGATCTCGCCCACGCTGCGCTGGTCAGCGGGATCGTAGCAGCGGATTGCGACCACCTTGCCCTCGTCCGCCTCGATACGCAGCGGCAGGCGCGCGTCGGCGGGGAACACGTCGAGCACCTGGCCGCGCAGCGCGATCTCGCCCGGCTCGTCGACGCGCTCGTCGGCGATGTAGCCGAGTTCGGCGAGCGTCTCGAATAGCGCGGGCAGATCGACCGGCTTGCCGACCGCGACCACCGGCGGCTCAGCAGCGAATTCGGCGGGCGGGGGATAGGCACGCGCGAGCGCCTCACCCGTGGTGACGAGCGCGATCCGCGGCCGCTTCTTGCGCGCGAGCAGGGCACGGAGCTGACGTAGCGCCGAGGCACGCTGGCCGACATTCTCGGGCGAGGCGGGCGCGGCATCGCCGGGCAGCGCATCGCTGCCGGGGCAAAACAGGACGCAGGCATCGGGCACCGCAGCGCCAAGCGCGTGGTCGAGCGCCACACCGCGCGCCTCGTCCGCCGCCGCGACGATCAGATCGCCGTCCGCCAATCCCTCCGCCAAGGCTGCCGCGCTTTCGGCGATGCCGAGCGTCGGCGCGATTGGCGAGGGATCGGGCATGGCGGACCTTTCAGCAGGGAACGGCCCGAACGGGCAGCTACCGGCTGCGTTCCGCCAAGCTGATCTCGATCAGTACGGCGTCAACAACTACGTGATCAGCGGCGCGGCGCGCGCGCTGGCGGACGGCCAGCAGTGGCGTGACGCGGCCCCCCGGTCGGGCGAGCGGCGCCCCCGCTGCGCGGCGCGGCGCTGGGCGGCCGATCGGACACTTCGATCAGCACGTCGTCCTCCGCGCTCGCGGTGCGCGCGACGGCGGCCTGGAACTTGGCGGCGAGCGCGCGCGGGATCTGGAAGGCGGTCTCGTTCGGACCGATGCGGATTGCACCGATATCGTTCTTGGTCAGGTGCCCGCGGCGGCAGATAAGCGGCATGATCCAGCGCGGATCGGCATTCTGCCGGCGGCCGATATTCATGCGGAACCACACGATGTCTTCGAACCCCGGGCGGTGCTTCTCGCGTTGCGCGGCGCGCTGCGCCTCGGGCGTCGCGGCGACGATCTCCTCGGGCGCGGGCATCGCGTTGCGATAGGCGTGGACCAGCGCGGCGGCGATATCCTTCGCGCTCTTCTCCGCCATCAGCCGCTCGATCAGCGGGCGATCCTCCTCGTCGCTCTCGATCGGCGCGAGCAATTGTTCGAGCAGACGGTCGCGGTCCTTGGCGCGGACGTCTTCCGGCGTCGGCGCGTTGGTCCATTCGATTGGGATGCGCGCACCGCGCAGCATCGCTTCGGCCCAGCGACGGCGCTGGAACGGCACGATAAGCACCGCGGTGCCCTTCTTGCCGGCGCGCCCGGTGCGGCCGGAGCGGTGCTGCAGCGTCTCCGCATCGCGCGGCAGCTCAACGTGGATGACGAGGCTGAGCGTCGGCAGATCGATGCCGCGCGCCGCGACGTCGGTCGCGACGCAGACGCGCGCGCGGCGGTCGCGCAGCGCTTGCAGCGCCGCGTTGCGCTCGTTCTGGCTGTGCTCGCCCGACAGCGCGACGGCGGTGAAGCCGCGCTCCACCAGGCTGGCGTGGAGGTGGCGCACGTTGTCGCGCGTGGCGCAGAACAGCATCGCCGTCTCCGCCTCGTGCAAACGCAGCAGGTTGATCACCGCATGCTCGATGTCCGAGGGGCTGACGGTGACCGCCTGGTAGGTGATGTCGCCGTGGCCGCGATCCTCCTCCACCGTCGAGATGCGCAGCGCATCCTTCTGATAGCGGCGCGCGAGCTGGATGATCGGCTTGGGCATCGTCGCCGAGAAGAGCAGCGTGCGGCGCTCGGTCGGCGTCGCGTCGAGGATCGCTTCCAGATCCTCGCGGAAGCCCATGTCGAGCATCTCGTCCGCCTCGTCGAGCACCGCGGCCTTGAGCACGGAAAGATCGAGCGCGCCGCGTTCGATGTGGTCGCGCAGCCGCCCGGGCGTGCCGACAACGATGTGCGCGCCGTGGTTGAGGTTGCGGCGCTCCTTGGAGGCATCCATCCCGCCGACGCAGGTGACGACGCGCGCGCCGGTCGGCCCGTAGAGCCAAATGAGCTCGCGGCTGACCTGCAGCGCGAGCTCGCGCGTCGGCGCGATCACCAGCGCCAGCGGCTCGCTCGATGGCAGGATGCGTTCGTCCTCGCCGACCAGCTCGGGCGCCATCGCGAGCCCGAACGCGACCGTCTTGCCCGAGCCGGTGCGGGCGGAAACGATCAGGTCGCGGCAGGCAGCGTCGGGCTCGAGAACGGCCGCCTGGACCGGGGTGGGCGCTTCATAGCCGCGCGCGGCGAGCGCACCGGCGAGCGGCGCGGGTAGGGTATCGAATGGCATGATTGCCTGCCACATGGCGCTTTTGTGCGTCAAAGCAAGGGCGTTGACCAGCCCGGTGCACTTATCGCGGGGCGATCAACGGCTTAGTGGACGGCAATTCTTCGACGGTGGCGCGGATCAGCCGTCGAGGATCGAATCGATCGCGCTCGCCAGTTCGATGTCGCGTTCGGACAGGCCGCCGGCATCGTGCGTCGTCAGCGTGATCTCGACGCGGTTCCACACGTTGGTCCATTCGGGGTGGTGATCCGCCTTTTCGGCGATCAATGCGACCTGCGTCATGAAGCCGAACGCCTCGGCGAAATCGGTGAACACGATCGAGCGCGTGATCGCGTCGCGCCCCTCGTCATAGTCCCAGTCAGGCAGGGTATCGAGCGCCTCGGCCCGCTCGGTTTCACTCAGCTGATCGACCATCGCGCCTGTTCCTCGCCGCCCGCGCACCCGCTTGTCGCGTGCCCGTGCCCCCGCCTATGGCGAAACGCAATGAGCGGACAAGACCTTCCGGGCGAGGCGCCCTCGCTCGACGCGATCGAGCGCCACGCGCGGCGGGTGATCGAGCGGCTGCCCGCGGCGTTCCGCGCGCATCTCGGCGACGTCGTGCTGCTGGTGGAGGAAGAGGCCGACGCCGAAACGCTGGCGAGCCTAGGCATCGACCACCCGCTCGACCTGTCGGGCGTATATCACGGTCGGCCGGTGGGCGAGAAATCGGCGTTCGATAGCGGCGGGATGCCCGATCGCATCCACCTCTACCGTCAGGCGATTCTTGCCGAATGGTGCGAGACGGGGGTGCGGCTCGACGATCTGGTGACGCACGTGACGATCCACGAAATCGGGCATCATTTCGGGCTGAGCGACGACGACATGCATGCGCTCGAGGATCAGGTGGCGGATTGAGCGGCGCGCTGGCCGCGGACGATGTCGCGTGCCGGCGCGGCGGGCGGCTGGTGTTCGCCGGCGTCTCCTTCGCGCTGGGAGCGGGCGACGCGCTGGTCGTCGCCGGGCCCAACGGCTGCGGCAAATCGAGCCTGCTGCGGCTGCTGGCGGGGCTCGCCGCGCCGTTCGCGGGCACGCTCACCCGGCACGGTGGCGTCGAACTGCTCGGCGAGGCGAGCGCGCTCGACGGCGAGTTGCGGCTCGGCGATGCGCTGACCTTTTGGGCGCGGCTCGACGATCGTGCGACGGCCACGGCACGCGTCGCGGCGGCGCTTGACGATGTCGGGCTGGCGGCGCTGTCGGACGTGCCGGTGCGGCTGCTCTCGACCGGCCAGCGGCGGCGCGCGGCACTGGCGCGGGTGATCGCGGGCGACGCGGCGATCTGGCTGCTCGACGAGCCGGCGAGCGGGCTCGACGCCGCCTCGATCGGGCTGCTGGAGACGGTGATCGCGCGCCACCGCGCGGCGGGCGGCATCGCGGCGGTGGCGACCCACCAGCCGATCGCGCTGCCGCAGGCGCGCGCGATCGATCTCGCGGCGCATCAGGCCGCGGCGGCATGATCGCGCTGATCTGGCGCGACGTGCGACGCGGCTATGGCGGCGGCGGCGCGACACTGACGGTGGCGTTCTTCCTGCTCGTCGCGATCCTGTTTCCGTTCGCGATAGGCCCCGATGCCGCGCTGCTCGCGCGCGTCGGCGGCGGAGTGATCTGGGCCGCGGCGCTGCTCGCCGCGCTGCTGCCGATCGAACGGCTGATCGGCCCCGATCTCGACGCCGGGGTGATCGATCAGCTGGCGGTGCGTGGCTATCCGCTGACGGGCGTGGCTGCAGCGAAGGTGGTGGCGCACTGGTTGGCGTTCGCGCCGCCGGTGATGGCGGCGGCGTTGGTGGCGGCGGGGCTGCTCGCGATCGATGCGGCGACACTCGCACGGATCGAGCTCGGGCTGCTGCTCGGCACGCCGGGCCTCGCGGCGCTCGCGGTGGCGACGGGCGCGCTGACGACGGGGCTGCGCGGCGCGGGCGCGATCGCGGGGCTCGTGATGCTGCCGCTCGCCATCCCGCTGCTGATCTTCGGTGCGGGCGCGGTGGACGGCGGGGCGGGCGGGCTGAAGCTGCTCGCCGCGGTGAGCCTGCTGCTGGTGGTAGGGGCGCCGATCGTCGCCGCGGGGGCGATGCGCGTCGCGATCGAGTAGTGCCGCGCGCGGACGC
Source organism: Sphingomonas sp. TZW2008 (assembly GCF_002117915.1). Lineage (GTDB taxonomy): Bacteria > Pseudomonadota > Alphaproteobacteria > Sphingomonadales > Sphingomonadaceae > Sphingomonas. The sequence goes on from NZ_BDJB01000001.1 coordinate 34,804, forward strand.
TAGCGCAGTGGCTTGCCCGAATCCTTCCAGCGGTCGAGGATCTGCGACTCGGCCGTGGCTGCCGGCGCAGCGCCGTTCGCGATCAGGGCGCCGCTGTCCTGATGCGCCGGCTGGATCTGCGCCGGGGCGGTGACTGGCGGCGGGACGGGCAGCGGCCGCACGAGCGCGATGGCGGGGAGCGTGATCGCCGCCTTGGGCAGCGGACCGGGCACAGGCTCGTTGCCGCGATAGCGCTGGTGGAAGGCCGAGGCGGTGCCCCAATAGCCTTTCCAGCGGTGGAAAAAGTGCGCGCCGATCGCGTCGGTCATCACCAGCGTGCGGTTCCACGCCGGGGTGACGGCATAGGTGTGATAGTGCGTCGCCAGCCCGACCGGCGCGAAGACATAGCCGCCGAGCGCCGCCGCCGCGTTGCGCACGGCGCGTGCCCAGGCCGAGCGCGACGGGATGCGCGCCATCGATCCGTCGCAGGCGTAGCTGAACTGGCACCCGCTCGCGCGGTCCGACCCCTGGTAGATCACGCCGCAGACGGTGGCGGGGAAGGCCGGGTGGCGAACGCGGTTGAGCACCACCTGTGCTACCGCGCGTTGCCCGTCGTCGGGCTCCGACGCGGCTTCATAGTAGATTGCGCTCGTCAGGCACTCGAGTGCGCGTGCGCGATCGAGGCTCGAGGCGGCGCGTAGCGTGAACGGGGCGGCCGGCGTGATGCCGCTGTCCGTTGCCTCGACCAGCGCACCGGCCGGAAGCGCGCCAACAGGGATCGGCGGCAGCGCGGCAGTGCCGGTGGTGCCCCCCCCGGGGGAAGCAATTGCTGCCGGATCGGGCGCGCGCGCGGGTGCTGCGGCAGGCGGTGGTACGCGATGCTGACGCGAGGCGGCGGCGGGAACCGGCAGCATCGTGAACAGCGCCTGCGCCAGCAGCGCGATGATCGCGACGATCGGCGCGGCGATCAGCGCGGCGCGGCGCCACTTGCGGCGCGCCGAGGGGCGCATCGCCTGCTTCAGCGCGGCCCGCTCGCTAGGGTGCAGCGCGACGTAGCTCATCCACCCTCCCTCCGGCACGGCTGCGGCAAAGGCACCGCGCGCGAGCAGATACGCACGATGCGTGAAGATTTCGCCCGCTGTTTGCGGCGTGTGCCGGGGTGAGACGAAAGGTGGTTAACGCAAGCGCCTAGGCGGCGCGGGACTTACTTCGGCTCGGTCGGCGGTGGCGAGGCCGAATTGCTCAGCATGTTGTCGGCGCCATCGTCGGGCAACGGGGCGGTGGTGTCGGACGGCGCGGTGGTCGACGATGCGGGGCTAGACGGGGCAGCGCCGTTCTCGAGCACGGCGGAATTGTTGCTCGGCTGCGCCGGGGCGGCAACCTGCGCGAGCGCGGCGGAGGACAGCGCAATGATCGCGACGCTGGCGGTGGTGGCGAGGCGCATGGAAGGCTCCTAAAATCGGATCGGTTCGGGTCAGGGCTGCGGGGTCGACGGGAGCGCAGTGGCGGACGGGGGCAGTGCTCCGCCGCCGAGCCGCTGCACACCGCCTGGCCCGTCGACCGTCGTCGAGGTCGGCGGCGGACCAAGTTGCGCGGTTGCGGCACGCGCCGACTGGTCGCTACGCTGCCGGTCGAGCGCGGTACGTGTGTCACGGAGCGTCGTCGGCGATGACGACAGCGACCGGTCGATCGCGTTCGGCGTGATACGGCGCGCTAGCGTGTCGACGACCTGCGCCGATCCAGCACCGGCGGCGCTCGTCGCGACGAGGAACAGGGGAACGAGGCGCATGGCGGATACTCCTGCCGCAAAGGACGCGCCGTCGCGCCGAGGGTTCCGTGGCACGCGCGGAAGGCCCGGCCGCCAGCGACCGTGCCTCCCTTTGCGATGCTACGCGATCAGCGCTGCGGCGGGGCCGTCGGGGTGGTCGCCTGCGGATCGACCGGAGCGGGCACGGTAGCCGACGGATCGGTCGGTGTTGTCGTTGCGGCCGGGTCGCTCGTCGTCGAGCCCGACGTGCCGCCGCGCCGCGTCTTCTTGCTCGCGCGTTCGGTGGGTGCGGGGTCGGTGGACGGCGCGGTCATCGTGTCGGTCGCACCCGGCACCGTCGACTGCGGCATGCCCGACGCGGGGGTGCCGGTGGTTGCGGTCTGCGCCGATGCGGCGGCCGGCAGCGCGAGCGCAGCGGCGGCGATCAATAGAATCTTCATGGCGACCCTCTCCTTGGTTGTCGTCCCCCAAACAACGGATCGCGAGGGCGCAAGGTTCATCGGCCTGCCCCGTATGCCGCCCGGCCTGTCAGCGTTCGGTGAGAAAGACACGCCTTTCCGCGTGAGAAGTGCGCGTGAGCGGTCAGCCGCACTGCGCGCGGTGAAGCAGCGCCTGATCGGCGAGGACCAGCGCCATCATCGCCTCGACGACGGGAACGCCGCGGATGCCGACGCACGGATCGTGCCGCCCCCTGGTCGCGATCTCAGCAGCGGCGCCGCCGCGCGTGATCGTTTCGACCGGCGTCAGGATCGAGCTGGTCGGCTTGAACGCGACGCGCAGGCGGATCGGCTGGCCCGTCGCGATCCCCCCCGCGATCCCGCCGGCGTGGTTCGACAGGAACGCCGGTCCCGCGGCATCGGCGCCGGGGCGCATGCGATCGGCATTCTCCTCCCCCGACAAAGCGGCCGCGGCGAAGCCGTCACCGATCTCGACGCCCTTCACCGCGTTGATCGACATCGCGGCGGCGGCAAGCTCGCTGTCGAGCTTGGCGTAGAGCGGCGCCCCCCAGCCGGCGGGCACGCCGGTCGCCTCGCACGCGACGATCGCGCCGAGCGACGAGCCGGCCTTGCGCGCGGCATCGACCTTCTCCTCCCACCGCGCGGCGGCTGCGGGATCGGGGCAGAAGAAGGGGTTGGCGTCGATCAAGGCGTCGTCGAACGCGGCGGGATCGATCGCGTCGCCGCCGATCGCCTCGACCCAGGCGCGTATCCGAACCTGCGGAATGACGGCGCGGGCGACGGCGCCGGCGGCAACGCGCGCCGCCGTTTCGCGCGCCGACGATCGCCCGCCGCCACGATAATCGCGAAAGCCGTATTTCGCGTCATAGGCATAATCGGCGTGGCCGGGGCGATACGCCTCGGCGACCTCGGAATAGTCCTTCGAGCGCTGATCGACATTCTCGATCATCAGGCTGATCGGCGTGCCGGTGGTGCGTCCGTCGAACACGCCCGACAGGATGCGGACCTGATCGGGCTCGCGCCGCTGCGTGGTGAAGCGCGAGGTGCCGGGACGGCGCTTGTCGAGCCACGGCTGGATATCGCCCTCAGCGAGCGCGATCCCCGGCGGGCAGCCGTCGATCACCGCGCCGAGCGCGGGCCCGTGCGATTCGCCCCAAGTGGTGAAGCGGAACACGCGGCCGAAGCTGTTCCAGCTCATGCTGCGCTCAATCGCGCGAAGGCCAGCGCGTGATGCGCGGCGTCGCGCACGCCGCACGGCACGAGCCCGCCCTGCAGCGGCAGCGCCATGAAAAGTTCGCCGGCATAGGGCGAAGCGAAGTTGCGCGCGACGGCGGCGTCATAGCCGAAGCGACCGTAGAAGGCGGGTTCGCCGAGCACGAAGCTGAGCACCACGCGCGCCGCCTCGAGCCGTTCGTGTGCGGCGTGGATCAGCGCGTCGGCCACCCCCTGGCGGCGATAGGCGTGCGCGACCGCGATCGGCGCGAGCGCGACGGCGGCAACGCTGCGGTCGTTGACGCTGACCGCCATGCGGCTGAACACCACCGCGCCGACGATCTCGCCCGCTTCCTCGTCCTCGGCGACCATCGTCAGCACCATGTCGCCCGCAAGGCACAGTTCGCGCACCAGATCGGCCTCGTCCGGCGCGGGAAAGCAGCCGCGCAGCAGCGCGTCGATGCGCGGCACGTCGGCGGCGGCGGCGGGGCGGATCGCGATCGTCATCAGACGAGCGAGATGTCGGGCGCGTCCTCCGCCTTCATACCGATGACGTTGTAGCCGGCGTCGACGTGGTGGATCTCGCCCGTCACGCCGCTGGCGAGATCACTGAGGAGATAGAGACCGGCGCCGCCGACATCCTCGATGGTCACGTTGCGCTTCAGCGGCGAATTATGCTCGTTCCACTTCAGGATCAGGCGGAAATCGCCGATTCCGCTCGCCGCCAGCGTTTTGATCGGCCCGGCCGAGATGGCGTTGACGCGAATGTCGTCGCGCCCGAGATCGACCGCCAGATACTGCACGCTCGATTCAAGCGCCGCCTTGGCGAGCCCCATCACGTTGTAGTGCGGGATGACCTTCTCGGCGCCGTAGTAGCTCAGCGTCAGCAGGCTGCCGCCGTCGGGCATCATCTTTGCCGCGCGCTGGCAGACGGCGACGAACGAATAGACGCTGATGTTCATCGTCATGAGGAAATTGTCGAGGCTGGTATCGACGAAGCGCCCGCGCAGCTCGTTCTTGTCGGAAAAGCCGATCGCGTGGACGACGAAGTCGATCGTCGGCCACGTCTCGGCGAGTTTCGCGAAGGTCGCGTCGAGCGCGGCCATATCGCTTACGTCGCAATCGTAGAGGTGCGCCGTGCCCAGCTGCTCGGCGAGCGGGCGCACGCGCTTCTCCATCGCTTCGCCTTGGTAGCTGAAGGCGAGTTCGGCGCCGGCGTCGGACAGCTTCTTGGCGATACCCCAGGCGAGCGACTTGTCGTTGGCGAGCCCCATGATGAGCCCCCGCTTTCCTGCCATCAATGCGTTCACGTTGCTGCCTTCGCTCCCGACGGGGTGGGCGTTTGCTCTAGCCCGTTCTCCGGGGGTTCCGCCAGTGCCGCGTTGAGATGCGCGCCGAAGACGAGGCCGAGCCCGATCAGGTAGAAGAACAAGAGCATCACGACGACGCCCGCGAGGCTGCCGTAGGTGAGATCGTAACCGCCGAGGTTCGACAGGACGAGCGGGAGCCCCGCGGTCATCCCGATCCACCACGCGGCGGTGAACATCGCGCCGGGCCATTTGCGGTTGGTGGAGTAGCGGTACTTGCTGGGGGTGACGAAGTAGAACAGCATGTAGAGCGCGCCGAACATGACGAGGCCGGGGATCGCGCGACTGATCCCGATCCAGCCGGCGACATCCTGCGCCCAGGGCACCAGCTTGTAGATAAACTGTTCCGCCGCGAGCAGGATGCCCTGAACGAGGAACGAGAGGAGCGCGAGGATCACCGAGGCGACGATGCCGAGGCTGAGCCCAAGCCGCGCGCGCCACAGCGCCTGCGTGCTGTGCGTGCCGTAGGCGCGGCGGAAAATCTCGCGGATCGTCTCGACAAAGCTGCCGACCGTCCACAGCCCGACGAGCGCGCCGAGCCACAGCAACGAACCGGTGCGCGCGGTCAACACGTCGGTGATCGGCTTGCGCAGGATATCGCCGACGTCGGCGGGCAAGACGTGGAGGAAGGATTCGACCGCGGTGCGCGCCTCCGCGCTCTGCCCGAAGACCGACAGGACGGCGGCGGCGACGATGAAGAACGGAAACACCGTCATCAGCGCGAGATAGGCAAGGTTGCCGGCGTGGATGAAGCCATCGGTATAGACGCCGATGCTGGCGCGCTTCAGCACCTCATAGGCGTAACTGCCGGGCTTCACCTTGGCGAGCTGCCGATCGAGCCGAACGCGCGCCGGCCCGTGATGCTTGCGATCCTCCGGCGTCAGCGCGATCGTCGCGTCGGTCAATGATCCTGCCCCCCTGTTGACGTAGATCAGACGCCCATGTCGGTGCGCGGGTTCCCGGCCCCCGACCAGCCGTCGACAAACGCGGCGAGCGCGGCATCGTCGGCGGGGATGTCAATCATCAGCGTGACGAGCTGGTCGCCGCGCGTCCCGTCCTTGCGGTGGAAGCCCTTGCCCTTGAGGCGCAGCGTGCGGCCAGACGACGATCCCTTAGGCACGGTGAGCATTACCGGCTTGTCGACCGTCGGCACCTTTACCGGCCCGCCCTTCACCGCCTCGGCGAGCGTGATCGGCAGATCGAGCCGCACATCGTCGCCGTCGCGCGTGAAGTAGCGATGCGGCTGCACGTCGATCGTAACGATCGCATCGCCCGCGCCGCCCGGCCCAAGCTCACCCTTGCCGGTGAGGCGCATCTGCGTGCCGCTCTCGACCCCGGCAGGGAGCTTCAAGTCGATCGTCTTGCCGTCGGCGAGCGTGATCCGCTGCGGCGCGAGCGCGGCGGCATCGACGAAGGGGACGCGCAAGCGATAGGCGGCGTTGGCGCCCTTGGGCGGCGGGGCGGCACGCTGCCGCCCGAACCCGCTGGAAAAGCCGCCGCCGCCGAAGCCCCCCGCGGTGCGCCCGCCGAACAGCCCTTCGAACAGGTCGGACACGTCGACGCCCTCGCCCGCGCCGCCGAAATCTTGGCTGCGGAAGCCGCCGCCCGGGTGGCCGCCGCCGAACCCCGCACCGAACGGCGAGGCGGGATTGCCGTCACCGTCGATCTCGCCGCGGTCGAAGCGCGCTCGCTTGTCCTTGTCGCTTAACAGATCGTACGCGGACGTCACCTGGCTGAAGCGTTCGGACGCCTTGGGATTGTCCTTGTTGCGATCGGGATGCAGCTCCTTGGCGAGCTTGCGATACGCCTTCTTTATGTCCGCCTCGGAAGCGCCCCGCGCGACGCCGAGGGTAGAATATGGATCCGCCATTGGTGCCCCGGTTGGTGTATTATGCGACTATGTGGGGGAGAGTAACGCAGCGCGCAATCCGCGTCGTTCGCGATGCGCTATTCCTCGACCGGCGCGACATCGACGCTGACGTCCATCTGCTGCGCGCCCGAGCCGAGCACGACGCCGTCGACGGGCGCGATCTCCGCATAATCGCGGCCCACCGCCATGACGATATGGTCGCTCGCCATCCAGATGCCGTTGGTGGGATCGAGCCCGACCCAGCCCTTCGCCGGGCCGCACCACAAGAGCACCCAGGCATGCGTCGCATCAGCGCCGACCAGCCGTTCCTGCCCCGGCGGCGGCAGCGTGCGGATATAGCCCGAGGCATAGGCGGCGGGGAGGCCGGCGGCGCGCAGCCCCGCGATCATGATTTGCGCGAAATCCTGGCACACGCCGCGGCGCTTGGCGAACGCCTCGTGCGGCGGCGTATCGACCAGCGTGGCGGCGGGATCGAACTCGAAATCGTGCTGAATGCGGCGCGCGAGCGCGATTCCTGCCTCCAGCGCGTTGCGCGCCGGATCGAGATCGGGCGCGCAATAGGCGCCGATCGCGCGATCGAGCGCGATCAGCGGGGAGGGAAAGAGGTATCCCGCCGGGCAGCGCGGCGAGAGATCGCGCGACGCGCGGGCCATTGCCGCGACTTCGCCGAGCGTCGGGTCACCCGGCTCGGGGAAGGGCACGAGCCGATCGACGGTTACGCGCGCGATGCTCTCGATCACCAAGCGGCGGACGGGCTCGTCGACGGTGAGGCGGGTGACGTTGGCGAGCCCGGCTTCGGCGCGCGCAGGTGCGGTGCGCCCCGCCGGCGAGACGCGCAGCATGTACGATTCGAGCCGCTGGCCAGGCCAGTCGATCGGTTCGAGCCGCAGGTTGCAGCGCGCGAACTTCACCTGCGCGCCGTAATCGAACGTGGTGGTGTGATGGATGTCGTAGAGCATGCGGGCGGCGATCAGGCGAGCGTCAGCCCGCTGGCGCGCAGCGGTTCGGCGCCCTGCAGGAAGTAGCGCCGCGCAACGGCGTCGGACAGGCGCCCGAGCCGGCGTTCGAGTTCGTTCAGCGTATCGGCGTCGAGCATCGCGGCGCGCGCGATCGACACGATCGCCTTGAGCTCGGTCGCCTCGGCCTGCTGCGGCTCAGCCATGCCGTCGTCGTCGAGCACGGGCAGCGCCGCGACATGCTCGCAGATCCGTTCGACCTGGAAGGCGAGCGCGCGCGGGTTGCCCGGATCGAGCGCGACGAGATCGACCACGGGCACGCGCGCGAGGCCGGTGAGATAGCGCTGGCGATAGCTGATCTGGCTGTCGGCGAGATCGAGCAGCGTCGACAGATCGTCGAGCGAGGCGCCGGGCAGGCCGAACGCGCGCGTCGCGCGGACGATGGCGCCGGCGCGCTCGATGCGGCGGCCAAGATCGTGGAAGCGCCACGCCGCAGTGCGGCTCATGTGTTCGGCCGACAGTCCGGCGATCGCGGCGTAGCGGCGTTGGAGCGATCCGGCGCGATCGAGCATGCCGCGGTGACTGGGGAAGGGCGCGTCGAGCAGCCGCATCACGTCCGCCGACAGCCGATCGCGCGAGCCGTCGCCGATGCGCCGCGCGTGGCGGTTGATCTCGGCGACCGACTGCCACTCGCCCCCGGTCGATTCCATCGCGATGCGCGCCATCTGGCGCAGGTCGGCGCGGGCGAGCGAGGCGGGCGCGGGTGCCGCCCCTGCGCCGGCGACCAACCCGACGAGCCGCCCGACCGTATCGGGGCCGAGCGCCGCGCCGCCATCGGCGTCGATCGAATTACCGAGCATCACGCGCAGTATGGCGAGCAGCGCCTCGCCGCGTTCGAGATAGCGGCCGAGCCAGAAGAGATTGTCCGCGACGCGGCTCGGCAGGGTGCCGGGATTGCGGCGGACGTGGTGCGAATCGGGCGCGGGGAGCAGCGAGATGGGATCGACGCGCTGGCGGCCGTGGACGACGACGTCGGCCGACCAGCTGCCCTCGCCCATCACCGCCGCGCGCGGATCGGGCCGCTCGCCGATGCGCGCGAAGCCGCCGGGCAGGACGGTCCACGCGCCGTCCGCGCCGCGCGCGGCGAACACACGCAGGTTGAACGGGCGCGCAACGAGATCGTGGCCCGACACGACGGGCATCGTCGACAACCGCACGATTTCCTGTCCGACATAATCCTGCGGGCGGCGCGCCATGTCGGCGAGCAGGGCGTCGCGCTGCACCGGCGTCAGATCGCCGCCGGCGATCGGCGCGTCGTCGGGAAGACCGAGCGTGCCCGATCCGAACGCGGGGGCAATGATGAGGTTGGCAAGATCCTCCTCCACCCGTGCCCGCTCGCGATCCTGCCCGCACCACCAAGTGGCGATGTTGGGCAGGCTGAGATCGGCGCCGGTCAGCCGCGTCGAGAGTTGCGGCAGGAAGGCGTGCCATGCCGGCGCCTCGAGCACGCCGACGCCCGGCGCGTTGGAGAGGACGACGTTGCCCGCGGCATAAGCGTCGATCAGCCCGGGGACGCCGATCTGCGAGTGGGTGTCGAAGGCGAGCGGATCGAGGAAGCGTGGATCGAGCCGCCGCCACAACGCGTCAATCCGCTTCAATCCGCCGATCGTGCGGACGTAGACCTTGTCCTCCAGCGCGGCGAGATCCGCCCCCTCGACCAGCAGCAGGCCGAGGTAGCGCGCGAGGTGCGCCTGTTCGGCGTAGCTCGCATTGTAGCGCCCGGGGGTGAGCAGGCCGATGCGCGGATCGCTGCGCCGGCACAGCGCGGCGAGCCCGTCGCGGAAGGCGGCGAAGAACGGCGCGTGCCGCGCGACGTTGAGCCGCGCCTGGAGCCCGCCGAGCGTGCGGCTGACCGCCAGCCGGTTCTCGAGCGCATAGCCCGCGCCGACCGGCGCACGCAGGTGATCGGCGAGGACGCGCCACTCGCCGGTCGGCCCGCGGCCGAGATCGACCGCGAGGAAGTGCAAGTGATGGCGCCCCGGCGGCGTGAGGCCGACGAGCTGGCGCAGATAATATTGGCTGCCCGCGATGAGCGACGGCGGGACGAGACCCTGGCTGACGAGCCGTGCCTCGCCGTAAAGATCGGTGATGATCGTCTCGAGCAGCCCGGCGCGCTGGATCACGCCGCGTTCGATGCCGCGCCACTCGTCGCTGTCGATCAGCAGCGGGACGGGCGAGAGCGGCCAGGGGCGTTCCTCGTTCTCGCCCGCGACGCGAAAGCCCGTACCCATGTCGGCGGCGTGGCGCTGGACGCGCTCGCGCGCATGGCCGAGATCGTCACCGACGAGGCTGGCGAGTTCGGCGAACATCGCCGCCCATGGCGCGTCATCACCGCCGCACAGCACGTCGCCGCCGGCGCCGGCGTGCGCGCAATAGTCGGCGATCCAGCGGCCGGCCTGCGCGGCGGGATCGGACAGGACAGGCTGTGTCGCCAAGCGAGCCGACTCCCAGATACGCGGCGGCGGCGACCCTAGCGGAGCGATGCGGCGGCGCAATATGCAAATCGTGCAGCCGACAGCTAAGGCGCCGCCGCGATCAGGCGTCCATCATGCGTCGTCCGCGCCGCGCGACGGCGGTGTGCCCGACGGTGGCGGCGGGCGTGCGCGTGCGGACGGTGTCGACGAACAGCCAGTCGTTGCTGACGCGATCGGGCGTGACGGTGAGCGCCATGTAGCCGCGGCGGCTGGTGTCGCACCATTTGAGCTCGGGGCTTGCCTTGACCAGCGCGCGCGCGACGGTGGTGGGATCGACCGCGAGTGCGCTCTCATAGCCCGACGAGGTGACCGCGTGGCCGGCGAACTCGACGCCGACGGACGAGCCCTGTGCAAGATCGAACGCCCAGGCGTTGTGGCTGTCGCCGCACAGCACGACGAGGTTCGCGTCCGCCGCTTGCGCCGCGTTGAGGAAGCGCGCGCGGGCGGCGGGGTAGCCGCCCCAATTGTCGAGATCGGACGGCAGGCCCGCCTTGCCCGCCGCGATGCCGGCGCGCACGTAATTGGCGGCGAACGGCCGCGCCTGCGACAGCCAGCCCTCGGTCTCGGCGGGGACGCGCATCTGCCCCATGATCGTGCCGAAGCCGACGATCTGCCAGCGCGCGCCGTCGCGCACCGATTGCGCGAGGCCGCGATACAGCCAGTCCTCCTGCTGCGATCCCAGCATCGTGCGCGCGGGATCGTTCCAGGCGCCGTCACGGAACGCGGCGAGCGCGCGAGCCGGATCGGGCGCGCGCAACAGATCGCCGATGTCGGTGCCCTGCGTGCGCGCGGCGAGCCGCGTGTCGGTGCGGAACAGGGTGGCGAGGCGGCCGATGTCGTAGCGTTTCCACGGCTCGTCCGAGACGGGCATCCACTCGCGCCACGCCTGGATCGCGGCCGCCTTGCGCGCATTCCAATCGCCCTCGGTCGCCGGATCGTGGTTCTGCGCGCCCCCCTCCCAGCTGTTGTTGGCGCTCTCGTGATCGTCCCACGAGGCGATCACTGGCAGCCGCGCGTGCAGCGCCTGAAGATCGGGGTCGGCGCGGTAGCTGGCGTAGCGCAGGCGATAGTCGGCGAGGTGGATGATCTCGCCCTTGGGTTGCGGCAGGCGGTTCGCCACCACCTCCTGCAGCGCCGGATAGGTGCCGTTGGCATATTCGTAGAAATAGTCGCCGAGGTGGAGCGCGAGATCGAGGTCGTCGCGCGCGGCGGCGTGGGCATAGGCGTTGAAGAAGCCGAAGCCGATGTTCGAGCAGGAGAAGATCGCCGCCTTGAAGCGCGACGCGCGATCGTCGGGCAGCGTCTTGGTGCGGCCGACCGGCGAATAGCTGCCGTCGGGTGCGACGAATCTGTAGAGGTAGCGGCGGCCGGGGCGGAGGCCGGTGACGGTGATCTTCGCGGTCCAATCGCGCCACGGTCCGGTAATCGCCTCGCCACCAGCCGCGATCCGCGCGAAATCGGGCGTCTCGCTCACCTCGACCTTGAGCGTCACGCTGTTGCCGGTGGCGGGGACGTAGCGCGTCCACAGCAGCATCGTATCCGCGCCGGGCTCGCCGCTCGCCACCGCGTGGGTGAAGCCGCGCGCGGCGAGTACGGTCTGCGCCGCCGACAGGCCGGGCAGCGCAAGTGCGCCCGCGCCGAACATGCCGGTCGCGAGCAGCGAACGGCGGCTTACCTCGATCATAGAGCATCTCCCCTGCCGATGCGGTGCGGCTCGTGCCGCCTCCTGCCCGCGTAAGGTGACAGATCGGCGTCGCGGGGGATAGGCCCGGCGCGGGCGTTGTTGCGCGCGACGTGCAGCGGCCCGATCAGGTGCGCGCGGTCGCCCGCGTCAGTTCAGTCGGACTTAACGCGCTCGGGCGCGGCGGCGGCGACTTCGGGCAGCGCGAGCATCGCGGCCTCTGCCATCAGCAGCCGGGGATAGGCGTCGAGCGGTACCGCGAAGCGGCGGGCGTTGTAGAGCTGCGGCACAAGGCACAGATCGGCGATGTCGGGCGACGCGCCGCCGAGGAATTCGCCGCCGGGCAGCGCTTCCTTTGCCATCGTCTCAAGCGCGGCGAGGCCGTCGGCGACCCAGTGACGATACCAGTCGTCCTTCGCCGCCTGGTCGGCACCGAACTGCGTTTCCAGCCGCTTCAGCACGCGCAGATTATCGATCGGATGGATGTCGGCGGCGACGACGAGCGCGCGGGCGAGCTGCCCCGAACGCGTCGCCGCGTCGGACGACACCATCGGCGGATCCTTGAACGTCGCGTCGAGAAAATCGATGATCGCGAGGCTCTGCACCAGCGGGCGGTCGTCGACGACGAGCGTCGGCACGAACCCCTGCGGGTTGAGCGCGCGATTGTCCGCGCCGCTCTGCTCGCCGGCGAGCAGGTTCACCGCGACGCAATCGTAGGCGACGTGCTTGAGGTTGAGGCACAGCCGGACGCGGTACGACGCCGACGAGCGCCAGTAATCGTGGAGGACGATCTTCATGCGCGGGCCTCCCCTTCGTCGTCGCCGTCCTCGACCGTCTCGCTGCGGCGTTCCATCGCAGTCTTGATCATCGCCGTCATCGGATCGGCGAGCGCGAGGCCGAGGATGCCGAACAGCGCGCTCGCCATGATCTGCGTGCCGAGCGTCAGCGCGGGGGGCATGTCGACGGTGCGCTTGGCGACGATCGGGATCAGCACGTAGCCGTCGAAGGTCTGCACGACCACATAGGTGCCGATCGCCCACAGCCCGGCGTCATACCCGGCAGAGAAGCCCACCGCGATCATCAGCGCGCCCGAGATGAACGCGCCGATATTGGGGATGAAGGCGAGCAGGCCGGTGAGGATGCCGAGGATCGCGGCCATCGGCACCCCGCCCGCCATCAGCGCGAGCCACGTCAGCACGCCTTCGGCGACCATGCCGAGGATGCGGCCGAACAGCAGCCGGCGCAGCGTGTGACTCATCCGTGCGACAGTGATCGCGAACTCGGCGCGGTTGCGCTCGGGCACCATCCACTGCAGCCCGCGATCGTAGACGCGCGGGTCCATCGCCACGAACAGCCCGATCACGACGATCATGAACATCGTCGTCAGCGCGCCGAACACCGTGCCGACCCATGAGGTGAGCCGCCCGGCCGAACTCAACGCCTGGCGCGCGATGCCGTTGATGTCGGACGCGCCGGGCATCAGCCCCTGGCGGCTGAGCCACACCGACACACGCGTCGCCTGGTCTTCGAGCGTGGTACGCAGCTGGGTGATCTGTTCGGCGACCTGGACGCCGGTGAGGTAGAAGGTGCCGACAAGGAAGGCGATCGTCAGCAGGCAGACGATCAGCAGCCGCCAGCCGCGTCCGATCGGCAGCACGCGGCCGAGCAGGCGAACCCCGCCGTCGAGCAACGCAGCGAAGACGAGCCCGGCGAAGATGATCAGCAGCGGCTGGACGAGCAGCACGACCAACGCGATCGCGCTCGCCATGCCGAGCCACACCGCGGCGCGGCGGATCTCGTGCCGCGTCCCAGCGTCGCGCACCTCGTGCGGGCTGGCGCCATCGACGACGTCGACCCCCGTCTGATCGCCGCGCACTTCGGTCATCGCGTTTCTTCCGGATGGAGCGAGGTGCCGGCACGGCCCGAGCGCAGCGCCGGCCACCAGGTGAGCGGGTTGAGCGTCGCGCTGCCGTCGACGGAGAAGGTGATGAATTCGGCGCGGCCGCCGATATTCTCCCACGGCACCGGCCCGCCGAGCCCCTTCTCACTGCCGCCCAGCGCGAAGCGGCTGTCGGCCGAACGATCGCGATTGTCGCCCATCAGGAATACGCGGTCGGCAGGGATACGGATCGGGCCGTAATCATCACCCGGGCTCTCGCCCAGTTCGACGGTGTCGAAGCGGCGACCGTTGGGCAGCGTCTCGGTGACGATCGGCAGGCGGCAGACTTCTGCGCCGCTCGGCAGCCGGGTGCGCGCATCGGGATATTGCCACATGTCGCACGTGGCGTTCGCGTCTACCGGCAGGTCGCGATAGTGGATCGGGCCGCGCGAAACGGGACGCCCGTTGAGGATCACGGTGCCGCCGCGGACCTGAAGCGTGTCGCCCGGCAGGCCGATGACGCGCTTGATATAGTCGCTGCTCTGCCCCGGCGGGGTGACGATGACGACGTCGCCGCGCACGGGCAGCTTACCCCAGATCCGGCCGTGCCACGCCGGCGGCTGCCACGACCAGCTGTCCACCGGCTGGCGCAGCACCGCGCCGCGGAAGATCGCCACCGGATCGGGGATCGTCGGCGAGACGAACGACCAGCCGTAGGCGAATTTGGACACCACCAGCCGATCGCCGACCTCGAGCCCCGGCAGCATCGATTCGCTGGGGATGTAGAACGGCTTGGCGATGAAACTGTGGAAGCCGAGCACCGCGAGGATCAGCCAGAACAGCCCCTTGGCCTCGCCCCACCAATCGAACCCGCGGGTGTGGCGGCGCTGCGGCTCGTCCGCAATGGGTTCGCCCGTCAATGCCAGATCGTCCGCCACGTCACTCACTCGGCTAATGCTTTCTCGACCGCGACCGCTTCGATGACCACGAAGGCCTGCGCCCAGGGATGATCGTCGGTCAGCGTCAGATGGATGCGCGGCGCGTGGCCGGGCGGGATCATCGCGTCAAGCCGCGCCTTCGCGCCGCCCGTCACCGCGAGCGTCGGCCAGCCGGTCGCCGCGCTGACGACGCCGATGTCGCGCATCGCTACGCCGTGCTGGAATCCGGTGCCGAGCGCCTTGGCGAACGCTTCCTTCGCGGCAAAGCGCTTGGCGTAGCTGCCCGCCGCGGTGAACGGGCGGGCGCGCGCCCGGTCACGCTCGGCGGGGGTGAAGACGCGGTCCTCGAAGCGGGTGCCGAAGCGGTCGATCGACGCCTTGATCCGATCGATGTTGCACAGATCGGCGCCGAGCCCGACGATCAACGCGCGGCGTCCATCGCGGCGCGCATTTGACGTATGGCGTCGCCGAGCCCGGTGAAGATCGCCTCGCCGATCAGGAAATGCCCGATGTTAAGTTCGACCACCTGCGGGATCGCGGCGACGGGGGCGACATTGTCGAAGGTGAGGCCGTGGCCGGCGTGTACTTCGATCCCGTTCTTGGCGGCGAGCGCGGCGGCATCCCCGAGGCGGCGCAGTTCCTCGGCACGCGCCGCGCCATCGAGCTCGCAGTAGCGGCCGGTGTGCAGCTCGACCACCGGCGCGCCGAGCCGCAGCGCGGCGTCGATCTGGCGCGCGTCGGGCTCGATGAACAGCGACACGCGGCTGCCCGCGTCGCGCAGCGCGGCGACGATCGGCGCTAAACGGTTGTGCTGCCCGGCGGCGTCGATCCCGCCCTCGGTCGTGCGCTCCTCGCGCTTTTCGGGCACGATGCACACCGCGTGCGGGCGGTGCCGTAGCGCGATGGCGAGCATCTCGTCGGTCGCCGCCATTTCGAGGTTGAGCGGGATGGCGAGCGCGTCGACCAGCCGCGCAATATCATCATCGGTGATGTGGCGGCGATCCTCGCGCAGGTGCGCGGTGATGCCGTCCGCCCCCGCCTCTGCGGCGAGCAGCGCGGCGCGGACCGGATCGGGATAGGCGCCGCCGCGCGCATTGCGCACCGTCGCGACGTGATCGATGTTGACGCCGAGGCGCAGCGTGCGGGCCGCGCTCATGCCGCGGCCCGGCTGCCCGGCTTGATCGCGGGGATCGCGGCGAGTTCGGGCGGCAGCGCGTCGGGGGCGTAGGTCGGCACGTCGAGCCGGATCAGCGGAAAGAAGGGGACGCCGATGTCCGCGCTGCCGTTCGACCGGTCGACCAGCGCGGCGCCGGCGACGACGCGCCCGCCCGCCGCCTCGATTGCCTTGATCGCCTCGCGCGACGACAGCCCGGTGGTGACGACGTCTTCCATCATCAGCACTTCCTGGCCCGGCGCCAGCCGGAAGCCACGGCGCAGCTCGAACGTGCCGGTCGGGCGTTCGACGAACATCGCCTCGACCCCCAGCGCACGCGCCATCTCGTGCCCGGCGATGACACCGCCCATCGCCGGCGCGACGACCGCGGTGATGCGTGCGCGCAGATCGGCCGGCAGCCGCGCGGCGATCGCCTCGGCCAGCCGCGCGCCGCGGCGCGGATCCATCAGCACGCGCGCGCACTGGAGATAGCGCGGCGAGCGCAACCCGGAGGAGAGGATGAAATGCCCCTCCAGCAGCGCGTCCGCCGCGCGAAACTCCGCCAGCACCTCGTCTTCGGTCACGCCTGTGTCCTCGTCATCGCGGTCCGCCGACCGCGCGTGCGAGATACGGCGGCGCCCGCGGCGGCGCAACGCGCGGGGCGAAGCGGCGGGCAAATAAAGCGCAAGCCGCGCTTGAGGCGCACCCGCGCCCTGCGTATAGGCCGCCCGATGGACGGATTCCGCGCAGGGCACGCGCCGGCGCCGCGCCAGACGACGCGAGGGGTGACGACGAGACGATGAAAAGCGCGTTCAAGGGATTGATGCTGGCCGCAGGGCTTGCGCTGGCCGGGCTTGCGCCCGCTGCCGCGCAGCAGGCGGCGCCCGCACCGGCAGCGTCGCCGACGGCGGCGGTCGAGGCCTCGGGCCCGGTGACGACGCCCGGCGCGACCGCGATCGGCAATTCGACCGCGACGACCGACCGCGTACCCGTCGCCGCGCCCGCCGCACCGACGCTCGCGCTCGACGGCGCACCGCGGTTGACCGCGCAGCCGGGGATCGGCCAGCCGACCGACGGGCTGATGACGATCCAGCCGCAGGTGACCAAGAATGGCGAGCGCGCGCACTGGTTTCACGACAGGATCCTCTTCCCGCTGATCACCATCGTCTCGCTGCTGGTGCTCGTGCTGCTCGTCTATGTGATGGTGCGTTATCGCCAGGCGCGCAATCCGGTGCCGTCGAAGACCAGCCACAACACCTTCATCGAAGTCGTCTGGACGCTCGTCCCCGTGCTGATCCTGGTGGCGATCGCGGTGCCCTCGATCGGGCTGCTCTCCGCGCAGTTCAAGCCGGCGCCGTCGGGCGCGGTGACGCTGAAGGCGATCGGCAACCAGTGGTATTGGAGCTATCAATATCCCGACCATGGCGGGATCGAGATCACCGCCAACATGCTGAAGGAGCAGAGCCAGGTCGCCGCCGGGGAGCGCGCGCGCACCGACGCTGATGGCCCCCGGCTGCTGGCCGTCGATAACCGCATCGTCCTGCCGGTCGGCGTGCCGATCCGGCTGATCACCACGGCGAACGACGTGATCCACAGCTGGGCGATGCCCGCGTTCTGGATCAAGCTCGACGCGGTTCCCGGCCGCCTGAACGAGACGAGCTTCACGATCGACAAGCCCGGCCTCTACTTCGGCCAGTGCTCGGAACTGTGCGGCGCGCGCCACGCCTTCATGCCGATCGCGGTCGAGGCGGTGTCGCCGGCACAGTTCGCGGCGTGGATCCGCGCCAAGGGCGGCACGATGCCGACGCCGGGCCAAGCCTCCGCCGCCGCGATCCCGCAGCCGGGCGCCGACACGTCGGCCGCCGCCAATGCCGATGCCGCGGCGACCGACAACGCCACCGGCCCGGTCGAGAACGCGACCGTCGCACCCACCACCTCCCCGCAGGGGGCCACCGGCAATCCGGGCGGCACCGGCGACACGGGACGCTAAGACCATGACCGATACCGCTCTTCACCCCTCCGCGTTCCAGGCGCACGGCGACGACGCGCACCACCACCATGATGCCGATCACAAGCCCGCGTTCTTTCAACGCTGGTTCATGTCGACGAACCACAAGGACATCGGCACGCTGTACCTGATCTTCGCGATCTTCGCGGGGATCATCGGCGGCGCGATCTCGGGCCTGATGCGCGTCGAGCTTCGCGAACCGGGCATCCAGTATCTACCGACGTGGCTGGCGATGCTGCACGGCCCGGGCACGTTCGACGAGGCGTTGCACCTGTGGAACGTGATGATCACCGCGCACGGTCTCATCATGGTGTTCTTCATGGTGATGCCGGCGATGATCGGCGGGTTCGGCAATTGGTTCGTCCCGCTGATGATCGGCGCGCCGGACATGGCCTTCCCGCGCATGAACAACATCAGCTTCTGGCTGCTGGTGCCATCGTTCATGCTGCTGCTCGCCTCGCCGTTCTTCGGCGTCGGCGCGGGTACGGGCTGGACGGTCTACGCACCGCTCTCCACCTATGGCGAGCCAGGCCCATCGGTCGACATGGCAATCCTGTCGCTGCACCTTTCGGGTGCGTCGTCGATCCTGGGCGCGATCAACTTCATCACCACGATCTTCAACATGCGCGCACCGGGCATGACGCTGCACAAGATGCCGCTGTTCGCCTGGTCGGTGCTGGTGACGGCGTTCCTGCTGCTGCTCGCGCTGCCGGTGCTCGCTGCCGCGATCACGATGCTGCTGACCGATCGTAACTTCGGCACGACCTTCTTCGATCCGGCCGGCGGCGGCGATCCGGTGCTGTACCAGCATCTGTTCTGGTTCTTCGGCCATCCCGAAGTGTACATCATGATCCTGCCGGGCTTCGGCATCATCAGCCACATCATCGCGACGTTCAGCCGCAAGCCGGTGTTCGGCTACCTCGGCATGGCCTATGCGATGGTCGCGATCGGCGTGGTCGGGTTCGTCGTGTGGGCGCACCACATGTTCGCCACCGGCCTCAGCGTGAACACCAAGATGTACTTCACCGCTGCGACGATGGTGATCGCGGTGCCGACGGGCATCAAGATCTTCTCGTGGATCGCGACGATGTGGGGTGGCTCGCTCACCTTCAAGACGCCGATGACGTGGGCGATCGGGTTCATCTTCATGTTCACCGTGGGCGGCGTGACGGGCGTCGTGCTCGCCAACGGCGGCGTCGACGATTACATGCACGACACCTATTACGTGGTGGCGCACTTCCACTACGTGCTGTCGCTCGGCGCCGTGTTCGCGCTGTTCGCCGGCTTCTACTATTGGTTCCCGAAGATGTCGGGGAAGATGTACAGCGAGCTGCTCGGCCAGCTGCACTTCTGGGTGTTCTTCATCGGCGTGAACATCCTGTTCTTCCCGATGCACTTCCTTGGTCTTCAGGGCATGCCGCGGCGCTACCCGGACTATCCCGATGCCTATGCGCAGTGGAACGGCGTCGCGACGCTGGGCTACGAAATCATGGCGGCGGGTATGGCGATCTTCTTCGTCAATATCATCTGGTCGCTGATCGCGGGCAAGAAGGCGCCGGACAATCCGTGGGGCGAAGGCGCGACGACGCTGGAGTGGACGCTGTCCTCGCCGCCGCCGTTCCACCAGTTTGAGACGCTGCCGGTGATCGAGGACTCGAAGCACTGAGCCGGACCGACCGGACGTGAAACGAAGCGCCCCGCCAGGAAACTGATGGGGCGTTTTCGTTTTAACAGTACCGCAAGATGCGCCGGTCGCGCTGGCGCCCAGCTAGAGCCGCACGAACAGCGTCAGCGAGGCGATATGCGCTATGTCGGTGCGGCTGCCGGGGCCGTTGCGCAGCTGGTTGAGATACCCGGCCTCGAGCGTCGACGTGCCGGCGAGCGGGATTTCTAACCCGGCGAAGCTGCGCAGCTGGTCGAACCCCTTCGTGCCGCCCCACTCGGCGCGGGTAAGGCCGACGAACCCCTCCGCCGATCCCATCACCGCCACGCGACGGGCGCCGGCGTGCAGCGGATATTCGAGCCGCACCATCTGCCGCGCGCGCAGCGACATGCCGTCACCGTCGTTCCGCCAGCGCTGCTCGAGCCGGGTGCGCGACTGCACCTCGAGCTTGCCGAACTTGCCGACGTTCCACGTCGCCTGCTGGAAGAGGCGGTCCTCGTGCCGGTCGCGTCGGCCGTCAACCGGCTCGACGACGCGCGTGTAGCCCTGGTAGACCGTCAGCGCCTTTGACACCTGCCAGCCGATTGCGGGGCGCAGCAGCAGCGCGGAGAGGCGCGAGGCACCGTCGGTGATGCGCGGCTGCACCTCCGCGAAGAAGACGAGTCGATCCTTGATCGGCCCCATGACGGTGGCGTTGATCCACACCCCTTCGTCATGCACGGTCTGCGCTGCCGCCGGCACGGCCAGTACTGGGGAAAGGCACACGCCAAGCGCGGAAAACATCGTCGGTCGCATGCGATGCGTCTAGCCGCACCGTCGTGCGCGCGTCATGGTTCGCGCATCGATAGCAACAAAACGTTGGAGAGCGGGTGATGCCGGACTTTCGCATGATCGAGACGGAAGGCGCGACGATCAGGGTCGCGGTCGAGGGCGCGGGGCCGCTGGTGCTGATGGTGCACGGCTTTCCCGAGAGCTGGTATTCGTGGCGGCACCAGTTCGCGCCGGTGACGCAGGCGGGGTTCACCGCCGCCGCGATCGACGTGCGCGGCTACGGCGGGTCGAGCAAGCCCACCCGCGTCGAGGATTATGCGATGGAGGCGCTGGTAGCGGATATCGCGGCGGTCGCGCACGCGCTCCAGCCCGATGCGCCCGCGATCATCGTCGGCCACGATTGGGGCGCGCCGCAGGTGTGGAATTCTGCGCTGACGCGCCCCGATGCCTTCTCGGCCGTCGCAGCGCTGTCGGTCCCCTACGCCGGCGTCTCGACGCGGCCGTTCACCGAGGTGTTTCGCCAGGCGTTCACCAACAAGGGCCGCTTCTTCTACCAGGAATGGTTCCAGGAGGTCGGCCCCGCCGAGGCGGAAGCGGAGCGCGACGTGCGCGATTTTCTGCGCAAATTCTACTATGCGATCTCGGGCGACGCGCCCGAAGGCACATGGCCCAACAAGCCCGCCGGTGCGACGCTGCTGCAGGACATGGTCGATCCCGATCCGTTCCCGGCGTGGCTGTCGCCTGAGGATCTCGACTATTACGTCGCCGAGTTCGAGGCGTCGGGCTTCTTCGGCCCGATTAGCCGCTATCGCAACCACGAGCGCGACCATGAATGGCTGCAGCCGTATCGCGAACGGCGGATCGAAAAGCCCGCGCTATTCATCGGCGGCACCAAGGATCCCGCGACGACGCTGTTCGGCGCGGTCGCCGATCCGATCGCGCTAATGCGCCCGCACGTCCCGCTGGTGGAGGGGCATCTGCTCGAGGGATGCGGCCACTGGACGCAGCAGGAGCGGCCCGAGGAGGTCAACCGCCTGCTAGTCGATTGGCTGGGCCGCGTGCGGCCACGCTGACGCGCCGCTTGCGCGGTCGCCGCAAACCCCGCAGGCTGCACGCGGGGTGACGGGGCAGCGGCGATACCTGGGCAAGATGGCTGCGGCGCGCGGGGCGGGGCTGCCCGACCGCGCCGCGGCCGCGCGGCTGGGCCGCACGCTCGGCGCGCAGGGCTATGCGCAGATCGTCACGATCGCGGTCCAGCTGGGGCTGGTGCCGGTGCTCCTCGCAGCGTGGGGCGTACGCGGCTACGGCACGTGGCTGCTGCTATCGGCGATCCCGGCATATCTCTCGTTCAGCGATCTCGGCTTCACCTTCGTTGCCAAGAACGAGATGGTGATGGCGGTGGCGCGCGGGCAGCGTGATGCCGCAGTGGCGACGTTCCAGAGCATCTTCGCGCTGCTGTGCGTCGGCGCGCCGCTGCTGCTGGTGGCGAGCGCGATCGCGGTAATGTGCGTCGATCTATCGACGCTGCTGTCGCTCGCCCCCGGCACGAGCGCAGCGGCACCGGGCGCGCTGCTGTTCCTGATCGGCACCGTGCTCGTCTATCAGTTCTTCCTGCTCGTCTGTGCGGGCATCCGCGCGGAGAACCGGCCGGCGAGCGAGGCGATGTGGGCAGCAAGCGGGCGGCTGGCGGAAGGCGCGGCGATCGGCGGGGCCGCGCTGGCGGGGGGCGGCTTCGTCGCGGCGGCATCCGCCGCGCTGCTCACGCGCATCGTGCTGACGATCGCTGCCTATCGCTGGCTGCAGCGCCGTACCGCATGGCTACGGCTGGGGTTCGCCGCGGCACGGCGGGCCGAGATCGCGCGGCTGTGGCGCCCGGCGATCGGCTATACCGCAATGCCGGTCGCGCAAGCGCTGCTGATCCAGGGGCCGGTGCTGATCGTCGGCGCGCTGCTCGGCCCCGCGAGCGTGGTGGTGCTCGCCACCTCACGGACGCTCGCGCGGCTCGGGACGGCGGCGACCAACATGGTCAACAACAGCGTCGTCAGCGAATATTCCGCGCTCGCCGGGGCGGGCGCGGCGCGCGGCTTCGATCGGCTGGTACGGACGCAGCTGGGCGCAACGGCGGTGATCGTCGCCTGTTACGCACTCGTCGTGCTCGCGACGGCGCCGCTAGCGCTCGGCCTGCTGACGCACGGCCGCGTCGCGGTCGTCCAGCCGTTCTTCACGCTGCTCGTGCTCGGGGTCGCGGCGGAGATGCTCTGGTCTGCGCTGTTTACCCCGGTGTCGGCGACCAACCGGCATGGTGCGGTGACGCCAATCTTTCTCGCGGTCAGCGGGGCGGCGCTGCTCGCCGCGGTGCCGCTGATCGCGCATCTGGGGGTGAGCGGCGCGGCGCTCGCGCTACTCGCGGCGCACGGCGTGATGATCCCCGTCACGTGGCGCGGATTGCGGCGAACTCGCGCATGAGTGATTTGCCGCCGACGCTGTTCGTTGGCCTGTCCGCCGAGGGCCCGGGGGGAATTCAGCGCTTCAACCGACGCGTCCTTGCCGCGCTCACCGCGATCGGAGCGCCCGCCCGGTGCGTGATGCTGAACGACGCGCCGGTCAACGGCGACCGGCTGCGACTGATGCGGGCGATCGGGCGCGCGGCGCGCAGCGCGCCGGTGCTGCTGCTGGGGCACGTCAATCTCCTGCCGGTCGCGGCTGGCTATCGGCTGATGAACCCTGCGGGGCGGGTGATGCTGTTCGCGCACGGCATCGAGGTGTGGGGCGATCCGGCATATCGCCGCGTGCGCCGCTGGGAGCCGGCGGCGATGCGGGCACTGGTCGATCGCGTTGCGGTGGTAAGCGACTTTTCGCGCGACCGCATGACGGCGGCGTTCGGGATCGCGCCGGATCGCTTCCACCTTTTCCCCAATGCGGTTGATCTGCCGCCCCCGGCCGGCGCGAGCGGCGGGGGGCCTCCAACGGTCCTCGCGGTCGCGCGGCTGGGGGCAGGCGAGCGCGAGAAGCGCGTCGACGATCTGATCCGTGCGCTACCGATCGTCGCCGCCAGCGTGCCCGAGGCGCGGCTGATGATCATTGGTGAGGGGCCGCTGCGCGCCGAACTCGCCGGCTTGGCCGCGACGCTCGGTGTGGGGAAGCGGGTGGACCTGCTGGGCGGCGTCGATGAGATGGCGCTGACACAAGCCTATGCCGGTGCGCGCGCCTTCGCGCTGCCGTCGACGAAGGAGGGGTTCGGCATCGTCTATCTCGAGGCGTGGGCACGCGGCGTGCCGGTGGTGGCGGCGAAGGGCGGCGCGCCGGCGGCGATGATCGCCGACGGCGTCGACGGTTACACCGTCCCGCCCGGCGACGTGCCGGCGCTGGCCGCGGCGCTGATCGCGCTCCTCACCAACCCAGAGGCGGCGGCGGGAATGGGCGCGGCAGGGCGCGCGAAGGTGCAGCAATGCTATTCGGCGCCGGCTTTCAACGCCAATCTGCGGCGCCTGCTGCAGCGCTGACCCGGATCGTGCCGAACGCGCGCCGCCGCCGCCGCGTCCGATCGAGCAGCAGGAGCGCGCCGCCGACGAGCAGCAGGAACGGAAAGCTGCGGCAGAAGAACGACAAGGTGGTGCTGACCTCGCGCTCGGCGAGGAAGGCGGTGGCGGCGAAGACGAACGCCGCCCAGGCGTTGCCCACGAGCCGCCCGGCCACGAGATCAAGCGCGACGAAGGTGATCGCGACGGTGATCGCTGGCAGCACGAGCACCCCGACCCAGCCGAGTGCGGCGAGGCTGCTCGCGACGAGCCCGACGACCGGGCGTGCGATAGATCTCTTGGCACGGAAGCCGTAGTGCCAGGCGATGCGATCGGGCGCGGTCGTCAGCGTCTTGTGCAGGAGGAAGCCGGGCAGCAGCGTTTCCGCCGGATCGCGCCACAGATCGGCGAGGCCCATCGTTCCGCGATCGCCGAGCGCGCGCGCGACCTGATCGATCGGCTGGATCATCGTGAAGCGTTCGGTGTTCCAGGTGCGCGGATAGACGTAGCTGTCATGATAGGTGAGCTGGAAGCCGGCGGCGATGCGATCCGCATCGGCGGCGAGGCGCGCGGGATCGAAGCGCGCGGCGGCGATGACACGCGCGGTGGCGACGATGCGGCCGATGCCGCGCACGTCGGGCTGCGTGCGCACGATCTGGATCGCGGGCACGACGAAGCCGACCGCGACGAGCATGCCGATCGCAGCGGGCACGATCCATCGCCACCGCAGGCGAACGCGGAACGCGACAAGGGTGACGAGGACGACGAGCAGGAAGTCGAACAGCGTTCGCTTGGTATTGTCGGCAAGCGTCAGCGCGAGGACGACGATCGCCATCGCGGCGAGCAGCGCCTTCGGCCCGATCGCACCGGGGCGCTGCGCGACGAGCGCCGCCTGCAGCCCGGCGCCGAGCAGGAGTAGCGGATAGAAGGTGCCGAAGCCGCCGAAGCCACCGCCTTCGAACCCGCCGTTGCTGGCGATCGCGCGGAACTGCGTTTGGAGGAAGGTGAAGAGCGCGCCGAGCGCGAAGGCGAGCGGGGCGAGCCAAGCGAGGCGCGCGGGATCGGCGGTGACGGTGCGCAGGCGGAAGGCGAAGCGCGCAGGTCGGCGCACGGCGTGGCTTGCGGCATAGCCGACGGTGATCGAGGCGAAGCCGGCGAGGAGGTAGGTTGCGGTCGTCTCGGGCACGACGAGGTTCGCCTGCACCGGCTGGCCGGCGAGCGTCTTGAGGGCGAGGCTAGCGGTGCCGAAGTAGATGCAGAGGAGCGCGAACAGCCCGTCCGACACGCGCGGATTGCGCTTCGCCAGTGGCGCCAGCGCCGCGCTGGCGATCACCACCAGCGTGCCGAGCACGCCGGCGCTGGCGCCGAGCAGCGCCTGCATCCCGGCCAGCGCCACGATGGCGACCGCGTAGAACAAGCATCGCGCGCGCTTGGCGATCGTTCTTCCCCCCATCTTCCCCGCAGCGATGCTAGCAGCCAGCGGACGTGCCGTCGACGCCGCGCGCGGTTGCGCAAGACATTCGCTTCGCTAGACTTTGCCCCGGGGGAATGGGCAGATGCGGATCGGCGACGACGATAGGCCGCTCGACGGCGGCGCGGCGCGCGCTTGGCAGGGGGGTGCGAGCTTCTCCAGGGCCAACCGCCTGTACCGGCTCGCCTGGACGATTGCGTGGCTGCTGCTGGCGGCGTGGACGCCGCCGCCGCTGCGCGGTTGGCGCCGGCTGGTGCTGCAGGCGTTCGGCGCGCGGCTGGCGCCGACTGCGAACGTCTATGCCAGCGCGCGGATCTGGTCGCCGCGCAACCTGTCGATGGAGGATCACGCCGCGATCGGGCCGCGCGCGACGATCTATTCGATGGCGCCGATATCGATCGGGGCGCATGCGGTGGTGTCGCAGGGTACGCATCTGTGCGCGGGCACGCACGACATCGAGGATGCGGCGTTCCAGCTCGTCGCGCGGCCGATCATTATTGGTGCGCGCGCGTGGGTGGCGGCGGAGGCGTTCGTCGGACCGGGGGTTTCGATCGGCGAGGGTGCGGTGCTCGGCGCGCGGGCGGTAACGATGCGCGACGTCGCGCCGTGGATGATCGCCGTCGGCAATCCGGCGCGCGTTGTGCGCGAGCGGCGCATCCGGTTCGATCCGGCGTGACAGAGGGTGTCGTTGCCGTGCCGATGCCACCGGCCAGCGTCGACCTGACGGTGGTGATCCTGACGTACAACGAGGCGCATCACATCGAGCGTGCGATCGCGAGTGTCCGCGGCGTTGCGCGCGCGGTTCTTGTCGTCGACAGCTATTCGACCGACGCGACCGTCGCGCTAGCGCAGGCCGCGGGCGCGACCGTGCTGCAGCACCGCTTCACCAGTCATGCCGCGCAGCTGCAATGGGCGCTCGATCATGCCGGGATCACGACCGACTGGACGATGCGGCTCGACGCCGACGAGCTGATCGAGGCGGATCTTGCGGAAGCGATCGTCGCGACCTTGCCGACGCTGCCACCCGAGGTGAGCGGGATCGAGCTCGATCGCAAGCACGTGTTCATGGGGCGCTGGATCCGGCACGGTGGGCGCTATCCGTTGCGCTTGCTGCGCCTGTGGCGGACGGGGCACGCACGGGTCGAGCAGCGCTGGATGGACGAGCATATACTGCTTGAGCGCGGGGCATCGATCGTGCTGGCGGGCGGCTTCGCCGACGTGAACCTCGGCGATCTCACCTTCTTCACCGCCAAGCACAACGGCTATGCGACGCGCGAGGCGGTGGAGGTGATCGCTGCGCGCCACGCGCTGTTCGGCACGCGCGCGACGCTGTCGCGCGGCGGCGGCCCGAAGCAGGCGCGCGGCAAGCGACGGATCAAGGCGCTGGTGTACGACCGGCTGCCGCTATGGGCGGCGCCGCTCGGCTATTTCCTGTACCGCTATGTCGTGCAGCGTGGCTTCCTGGATGGGCGTGCGGGGCTAATCTACCACGTGCTGCAAGGCTTCTGGTATCGCTTCCTCGTTGGCGCAAAGGTGGTGGAGTTCGAGCGCGCGCTGGCGGGCTGCACAACGCGCGAGGCGCGGATCGCCAAGTTGCGCGCGCTGACCGGCCTGCCGATCGGGGAGGCGGGATGATGCGCATCCTGCGCATCATCACCAGCGCCGATCCGCGCACCGGCGGGCCGATCGAGGGCGCACTGCAGGTTGCGGCGGCCTGGGCGCGTGCGGGGCATCGCCAGGATTTGCTGACGCTCGACCCGCCCGAGGAGCGGCACCTGCCCGACTATCCGGGGCGGATCGTCGCGCTCGGGCCGCCGCGCGGGCGGGGGCTGTGCGCGCGCTATCGCTACGGCGCGGCGATGGTGCCGTGGCTGCGCGCGCATGCGCACGAATATGACGCGATAATCGTATCGGGGCTGTGGCGCTATTCGGCACGCGGCGCGATGCGGGCGCTCGCCGACGGGCCCGTGCCGTATTTCGTCATCCCGCACGGCATGCTCGATCCGTGGTTCCGTAAGAGGGCGGCGGCCAAGTACTGCATCAAGCAACTGTCGTGGTGGTGGGCCGAGGGGCCGCTGTTGGCGGGCGCGCGCGCGGTGCTGTTCACCAGCGAGGAGGAACGGCGGCGCGCGCGGGGCGCGTTTCGCCCATATCGCCTGACCGAAGCGGTGATCGATTACGGCACGGCGGATATCGGCGCGGCGAGCGCGGGGGAAGCGGCGGCGCAGGTCGCGGCGTTCCGCGCGCTCCTGCCCGCGCTGAATACGCGCGAGTACCTGCTGTTCCTGGGGCGGCTGCATCCCAAGAAGGGATGCGACCTGCTGGTCGCGGCGTTCGCGGAGGTCGCCGCGCGCGCCCCTGGGCTCGACCTCGTCCTTGCCGGGCCCGACGATGCGGGGTTCGGCGCGGTGCTGCGCACGCAGGTGGCGGCGGCCGGGCTTGCCGATAGGGTGCATTTCGTGGGCATGTTGCGCGGCGCGGCGAAGGCAGGGGCGCTGCGATCGGCGGCGGCGTTCGTGCTGCCGTCGCATCAGGAGAATTTCGGCATCGCCGTCGCCGAAGCGCTGGCGGGCGGCACGCCGGTGCTGGTCAGCCACGAGGTCGCGATCTGGCGCGAGGTGCTGGCCGAGGGCGGCGGCCTCGCTGCGCCCGATACCGCCGCGGGGACGCGCGATCTGCTGGAGCGCTTCCTGTCGCTTCCGGCGGAGGAGCGGCAGACGATGCGGCAGGCCGCGCGTGCGGCGTACGAGCGGCGCTTCACGATCGAGCGCGCGGCGGACAGCCTGCTGACGACGATCGAGCGGCATCTCGCCTGACAGGCTGTCCTACATGGTTGATCGTGATGTAGAACAAACCACGAACAATCAGGAGGACGGCAATGGCGGCGGAAGTCGAAGTTCCGGCGGGGTTCGTCCCGCAATATGCGTTGGCATTCGGCGCGGTGGACGCGCCGGCGGTGTCCGTGCACGCGGGCAACCCGCTGCCGGTGCGTACCGTGCGGCAGGCGGCCGGCAGCGTGCCGCTGATCGGCAGCACGTCCGCGAGCGGGACGGTGGGGCCGTTCGTGCCCGAGCTCGGCACGCCGATCCGCGTGATGCTGACGGGCAATTGGACGGGCGTGGTCGAGCTGCAACGATCGATCGACGGCGGGGCGACGCGCGTGCCGCTGACCGCGGGGGGCGAGGGGTGGGGACGGTTCACCGGAAACGCCAACGAGGCGGTGACGGACGAGAGCGAGGCGGGCGCGACCTATCACCTCGCCATCGCGTTGCAATCGGGCACACTTGCCTATCGGGTGGCGCAATGAGCGCGGCGGACGTAATCGCGCGCGGCATGGCGGCGCAGGCCCGCGCGGCGGTGGCGACAAGCAATCGCCACGCACGACTGATCGGCGCGGCGGCGGCGAGCGAGCGGCGCAATCCGGTGATCCTGCCGCCGTGGCTGGCACCGCCCGCCTACGTGCCCAATACCGCCTATGCGGTCGGCCAGGTGGTCGCCAATGCGGGCAGGTGGTTCATGTGCGGTATCGCGGGCACCAGCCCGGTGAGCGGCGGCGGGCCGACGACGACGGCGAGCGGGCAATATGTCGCGGATGGTGCGAGCGCGGTCTATTGGACGTATCTTGGTGGCGCGCGCGCGGCCGATCCGGGCGACGGCGCACCGGCGGTGTCGGCAGTGACGAGCAACCCGTCGCTTGGGGCGAACTGGCTGCCGGCGAGCTTTCCCGCGTCGTACCGTGTGCGGGGCGCGGCGCCTGCTGCTTATCGCGGCAGCTTCTGGTCGCTCGGCAGCTTCGAGGCCAAGGCGGGGGTGGTGGCGTGCGCCGGCGCGTCGGTGGGGTTCGACTGCGACGCCGACAAGCTGGCAATCTTCCTGCCCGCCAATTCGGCGCAGCTACGCTTCATCGTCGACGGGCGCTATCTGATGCCCGGCAGTCACGTGGTCGGCGGATCGGACCAGTGGCTGGTGATCGACTGGACGGCGAGCACCGGCCGGCGGCTGCGCAGCTACGAGGTCGAGACCGGCAAGAGCGCGGCCTATTTCGGCTGTGCGCAGACGCCGCTGTCGGCGAGCGTCAGCGCGGGTGCGGGCGCCGTGCCGCGGCTGGTGGTGATCGGCGACAGCTACAATGCGGGATCGAGCTACGGGCCGTGGCTGGCGGGCGGATCGATCGCGCAGCTCGTCGCCAAGCGGCTCGGCTGGCGTGACGCGTGGAACCTGTCCGCGGGAGGGACGGGATATCTCAATCCATCGGCCTCGGCGTTCCACACCTATCGCCAGCGCGTGCCGCAGGCGCTCGCGCTCTCGCCCGACGTCGTGCTGCTGATGGGATCGACCAACGACGCGGGCTACCCACTCGCGCAGGTGCAGGCCGAGGTGCTGGCGACTATGCAGGCGATCCGCGCGGGAACGCGCGCGCCGATCATCGTCGTCGGCGTGCCGTCGATCAATCTCGCGGGTGCGTTCGCAACCGAGGCCGCGGTGCAAGCCGGGGTGGCGCAGGCGGGCGATCCGCTGGCGTTCTTCATCCCGATCGCGGGGGCGACACCGCCATGGGTGCTGGGCAGCTGGAACAACGCGAGCGGGGTGCCGGCGGGCGCGGCCAACAACGCGCTGTATGTCGCGGCGGACAACGTTCATCCGCCCGAAATCGGCTACGATTACTATGCGCAGCGGATCGAGCGCGCGGTGCGCGCGAGCGTGCTGCCGGTCCTCGCCGCCGGCGGCTGAACGGGTGATGCGCTGCCGCCTGCGTCCTGAGTGGCGCGCGGCGATGGCTGGCCGAAGTGAAGGGCGGCGCGGCGCTGGGCAAGGCCGCGCCGCGCCGATAGGCTGGAGCGATGGGGGAGCGCATCGGCTGGCTGGACAATGCGCGCGCGATCGGGATCGTCGCGGTGGTGATCGGCCACGTCACGCGCGATTCCGCGACATGGGCGGCGATGTTCCACTTCCACCTGCCGCTGTTCTTCATGGCATCGGGCATGGTGTTCACGCCGCGCCCGTGGCGCGAGACCGCGCGGCGGCAGGCGGGCACCCTGATTGTGCCCTATGTCCTGTGGCTGGTGCTGGTCGCGGTAATCGATGTCGCGATCGCGGCGGCGCTGGGGCATCGCACCTATCTGCCGTAGGATCGGCCGCTCGTCGCGCTGGCGCGGATGGTGCTGGGCGGCACCTATCTCGTCGGGCCGTTCGGCATCTTCTGGTTCGTCACCTGCCTTTATCTGGTGCAGGTCGCCGGCAGCGTGGTGGTGCGGCGGGGCGGGCGATCGGTGTGGATCGCGGCGCTGGCCGCCCTCGGCATTGCGCACGTCATGCGCCATTGGCCGAGCCCGTGGGGGGTGATCGGGGTGCCGCTCGGCCTGTTCTTCTTCCTCGCGGGCGTACTCTATCGGCGGCATCTTGCGCGGCTCGGTCGGCGCGCGATGCTGGCAGCGGGCGCGATGACGGCGCTGGTGCTGGTGACGGCGCCGCTCGACATCAAGATCGCCGACTATGGCACGCCGGTGGCGAGCAGCGTCGCCGCGCTCGGGCTATGCCATCTGATCTTCGTCGCGGTGCGGCACGTGCGGGCATGGCCGCTCGGCGTGATCGGGCGCGCGAGCCTCGTCATCATGTATGCGCATCTGACGATCGCCTACGCGCTGCGCGACAGAGTGCCCGATGCGCTGGTGATCGCGTTGGCGGTGGCGGTGCCGACCGGTGTCTGGTGGCTGCTGCGACGGTCGGCAACGGCGGCGCGCCTCCTGCTCGGCGAGAGGCGTCCAACCGCGGAAACGGCAATTTCCAGAAGCGTTCGGCGGCGCTCGCCTTCAGCATAGGCGACGAGCCGCTGCGTGACGTCGGCGAGGATCGTCTCCTTGTGCCAGTGGGCCGCGGCGCGCGCTACCGCGGTGGCTCCGAGCGCGGCGCGGCGGGCGGGATCGTCGAGCAGCGTCTCGAGCGCGCACGCGAAGGCGGCGGGATCGTGCGGGCAGGTACGGATGCCGCACCCCTCGATCTCGTGCGCGAGACCGGTGTCGGCGGGCGTCGTCGCGACGACCGGGCGGCCCGAGGCGAGCATGTTGGGGAGCTTCGACGGCAGCACGAGATCGGCCGCATCGGCGATCTGCGGCAGGAGATGGACGGTGGCGAGGCCGAGCAGGTCGCGCATCCGATCGGCCGGCACCAGATCGAAGAAGCGCACGTTGCCGCAATCGCGCGCCGCGGCCTCGATCAGCGGCCGGTGCGGACCTTGGCCGCAGATGACGAAAACCAGGTCGGTGCGATGGATCAACAGCCGCGCGGCGGCGAGGACGACGTCGAGCCCCTGCTTGCCCGCCATGTTGCCCGAATAGAGCGCGACGTGCGGCTCGGTGATGCACCACGCGTCGCGGAACGATGAGGGATGGTCGATCGGCGTGATCGCGGGCTCCGCCCAGTTGCGGACCTCGACGACGCGCGCCGGATCGCGGCCGAGCCAGCGCAGCTTGCGGCACATCGCGGGCGAAATTGAACTCGTCCGGTCGCTGCGCACCGCCCAATGCTCGATCAGGCGAAGTACGGGCTTGAACGGGCGAAGCCACGTGAGCTGGCCCGTGGCGAAGGCGAGCTCGGTTTCGAAATCGTGGAGATGCACCCACAAGGGTATGCGCCAGCGCCAGAAGGCGCGCAGGCGGATGAGGATCGTGGCGATGACGCTGGGCGCGATGCTGACGATCACGTCGGGACGGCGCTCGCGGATCATCGCGCTCGTGGTGGCCGCCGCCCGCCGGGCAAAGGCGAGATGGTAGCGCACCCTGGCGAACCCCTTCGCCGCCGGCGCGACGCCGTGCGCGACGCGGCAGACCTCGACCCCGCGCTCGACGCGGCGGGTCTCGCCTGCGTCGTCGAAGCCCGCCATCACCGTCCAATGCGGATAGGCGGGCTTGTCGCAGATGACGCGCACGCGGTGGCCGGCGGCGGCCAGATGCTCAGCAAGCCCTGCGGTATAGGGGCCGATGCCGATCGGCTCGGGCGTGTAATTATGGCCGACGATCACGATGTCCATCGGCCGGCTGCTCATGCGCCGCGTGCCGCCGACAGGTGCCATGCGGTGGCGAATACACGATGGCGTTGATCTCGCGCAGGCGCACGAACGTGCCAGGTGAATCGTCCCATGACACGGCTCCCCCCCTAAGTCGCGAGCCCCCGCCGCGACCCGCTAACCATATGGAAAGCGGCACTCTTGTCTAGAGATATGTAACCTATGTGATGAAAGATCCCTTTTGGATCTTCTCAAACGCAGTTGCCAGGGCAGCGGGATGCAAGGGCGCGTCGAGCGAGGCCGGCGCGCGCACATTACGACGGGCGGGCGCAATAGCTGTTGCCATCATCGATGAAGGGGGGGGATGATGCTGATCTCGCTGTGCGGCACTCGGCAGAGTCGGCGGCACGGGGGATAAGCACGGGAGAGAAAGGATGGGCAGGCCGATCATCACCGCGTTCGACTGGGTGCCCGATTTCGCGCGCGGGCAGGTGCGCGACCTGCGCGTGCGCTGGGCGCTCGAGGAAGTCGGCCAGCCGTATGACGTCCTCTACCTCTCGCAGGGCAGCCAGAAGGCGGAGCCGCACCGCGCGCGCCAGCCGTTCGGCCAGGTGCCGACGTACGAGGATGGCGATCTTACCCTGTTCGAAACTGGCGCGATCGTGCTGCACATCGCCGAGCGGCACGGCACGCTGCTGCCGCGCGATCCCGCGGCGCGTGCGCGCGCCATCGAGTGGATGTTCGCGGCGCTCAACACCGTCGAGCCGCCGATCATGGACCACGCCTTTGCGACGCTGTTCGAGGCCGGCGAGCCGTGGTCCAAGCCGCGCCTCCCATCGATCGAACAGCGGATCCACGATCGGTTCGGCGAGGTGGCCCGGCGGCTGGGCGACCGGGAGTGGCTGGAGGACGCCACTTTCACCGCCGGCGACCTCATGATGATCTCGGTCCTGCGCATCATGGAGGAGGACGGCTTCCTCGCGCCGCATCCCAATCTCGCCGCCTATGTCGCGCGCGGTACAGCACGCCCGGCGTTCGCACGCGCGCTCGCCGATCAGCTCGCCGGGTTTACCGGCAGCCCGCCGCCCGAATTCGCCGAATGGCTGAAGCAGCAGGGAGAGACGGCATGACCTACGTCGACGGCTTCGTGGTCGCGGTGCCGACCGCCAACCGGCAGCGCTATATCGAGCATGCCGAAGGCGCACTCGATCTGTTCAAGGAGTTCGGCGCGACCCGCATGGTCGAAGGGTGGGGCGACGACGTGCCACGCGGCGAGGTGAACGACTTGTACCGCGCGGTACAGGCGACCGACGACGAGACAGTGCTATTCAGCTGGGTCGAATATCCCGATCGCGCGACGCGGGACGCCGCGGGCGCGCGGATGATGAGCGATCCGCGAATGGAGGCGATGGGCGCGATGCCGTTCGACGGCAGCCGTATGATCTACGGCGGGTTTGCGCTGCTGCATGAGGCGGGCGACGGCGGCGCGTGCGGCTATATCGACGGCGTCGTCCTGGCCGTACCGACCGACAAGCGCGAGGCGTATCGTGACTTCGCCCGCACCTCGGCGGGCGCGTTTCTCGAACACGGCGCGCTGCGCTTCGTCGATACCTGGGGCGACGACGTGCCCGACGGCAAGGTCACCGATTTCCGCCGCGCGACACATTTGCAGGATGGCGAAACGGTGGCGCTGGGGTGGATCGAGTGGCCGTCGAAAGAAATGCGCGACGCGGCCTGGGAGCGGCTGACGCAGGACGAGCGGCTGATGGGCGGCGGCGATCGCCCGTTCGACGGCAAACGCATGATGTTCGGCGCATTCGTGCCGATCGTCGACCGCTGACGGCGGGGATGGTTTGGGACCGTAGGTGGAAAGGAGAGAGAGGATGACGACCGACAAGCTCGTGACCTGCGTATGGTTCGATCTCGGCCAGGCGCGCGAGGCCGCCACTTTCTACGCCGGCCTGTTCCCCGACAGTCACGTCGGCGACATTCAGGCATCGCCCGCCGACAATCCGTCGGCGCCGGCGGGCACCGAGCTGACGGTCGAGTTCACCGTGCTCGGCCGCGCCTTCCTCGGCCTCAACGGCGGGCCCAATTTCGTGCCCAACGAGGCGGTGAGCTTCATGGTGCTGACCGACGACCAGGCCGAGACCGATCGCTATTGGGATGCAATCGTCGGCAACGGCGGGGCGGAGAGCGCGTGCGGCTGGTGCAAGGACCGCTGGGGTTTCTCGTGGCAGATCACGCCGCGCGTCCTGATGGCGGCGATGGCCGATCCTGATCGTGCGGCGGCGAAGCGCGCGATGGAAGCGATGATGACGATGCGGCGGATTGACGTTGCCGCGATCGAGCGCGCCTGGCGCGGGGAGACAGCGGCATGACGCACGAGCTTCGCATCGAGCGGCTGATCGACGCGCCAGTGGCACGCGTCTGGACGGCGTGGACGCAGCATTTCGCCGAATGGTTCGTGCCCCGGCCGTGGCGCGTCGAGGTGATCGCGCTCGACCTCGTCGTCGGCGGCCGATCGGCGATGGTGATGCGCGGCCCCGACGGCGAGGAGCAGCCGAGCGAGGGCGTGTATCTCGAGGTGGTGCCCGAACGGCGCATCGTCTCGACCGATGCTTTCTCCGCCGGCTGGATGCCGCAGAGCCCGTTCATGCTGCGCATCGACGACTTCGAGCCGGTGGATGGGGGCACGCGCTACACCGCGACCGCGCGGCACTGGACCGCCGAGGCCGCGGCGCAGCATGCGGCAATGGGGTTCGAAGCCGGGTGGAATGCGGCGGCCGATCAGTTGGTCGAGGTGGTGCGGCGGCTCGGCTGAGGCGCTTCGCGCGACTCAAAATGCGCCGGGCGTTTCGCGCTGGATCGTCGTCGGGCGCGGCGGCGTGAGCGCCTCGCGGCGCACCGCGACATCGCTCGTCCTGGCCGCCGAGGCCGACGGGCGGGCGCCGCCGATCGGCGTGCAGGTGCGGCCGGCGAGGAAGTCGAGCGCCTGGCGCACTGATGCCTCGCGCACGTCGCCGAGCGGATAGGCGAAATCGTCGCTCGCCTGGCACGTCGCCTCCACGACGGGAGCGAGCCCGGTGTAATAGGCGCCCTGCCGCGCGGCATTCTGCGTCGCGAAGGCGACGAGCCGCAGCCGATCGTCGCACGCGGTGAGATCGCGCGCGATCTGCCCGACGGGCTTGCCATAGGTGTTGGTGCCGATCAGCGCCGCGTTGGTGTGGAGGTACGGCGTGAAGGCGTTGATGACGAGCTCGCTCGCCGAGGCGCTCGCCCCCGTGCCGATGAACGCGATCCGCGTTGCCGCGATCGATTGGGGCTGCGGCGCAAAATAGTCGGTGCGGTTCTCCGCCGCCTTCTCGGGGCGGAAGGTGGTGTAGCTGAACACGTCGTTGGTGCTGCGCCCGCCGCCGAGCAGATCGCCGAACAGCTCGGCAGTCGCGACCAGCCCGCCGCCGTTGTAGCGCAGGTCGACGATCACTTCGGTCACGCCTGCCGCGCGAAACTGCGCGAACCCGTCGCGCAGCGCCTGGTCGGCGGTGGAGATGAAGGTGCGCAGATTGACGTAGCCGACGCGCCGCCCGCCATCCTCGATAATGCGGATGCCGTAGCGCGACGAGACGGGCAGCAGCGCGTAATCGCGCTGCGCCATGGTGACGTCCGATTGCGTGCCGTCCGGCGCCCGGACGCGAAAGACGCGGGCGACGCCGGCGTCGGGCGGGCCGAACGCGTCGGTCAGTGCGCTGCCGCCCGCCTGGATCAGCGCGGCGACGGTGCGCAGATCGCCCGCCGACGTGCCGATCGCGAGGATCTCGGTACCGCGATCAATCCCCGCGGCGAGCGCCGGGGCGCCCTCGAACGCCTCGCTGACGAACAGGCGCTGCGCCGCCGGGTCGACCGCGAGCCGCACGCCGTAGCCCGCGCTGGAGCCAGAACTGTAATAGGCGTTCTCCTCCGCGATCGAGGTAACGTAGGTGAAGAAGCGGTCCTTGCTCTGCGCGCGCGCGGTGGCGGTGAGCGTATCGACGTACGCCTGCAACGTGGTGGCGCCACCCGGATCGAAGCTCGTGGGGAGCGTTTCAGGGAACAGATACCATTCGCGCAACTGCGCCGCGGCCCAATCCTGCCGCGCGCGCAGGCTGCACGCGGCGGTCACGGTCGGCGTCGGGCTGGGGGCGGGCGTCACCGCGGTGTTGCCGCTGCTCGCCCCGCCCGAGCCGCCGTCGCCACCGCAACCGGCAAGCAGCGCGGCGAGGCACAGGCCGGCCGAGACTTTGCGAACTCTACTCACCGCGCGGCCTTTCGCTTGTTTCAGCGCATCTTAGGCCGCGGTTCGCGCATAGGCTAGCCGCGCGGCGCATCCGCGAGCAGCGCGATGGTCGCGGGGTCACGCGTGCCGCCGTAGAAGCGATCGAGCACGGCCACGAACGGCGCCGGATCGGCCGCCGCGGCGGCGAACAGCGTCATGGACGAGCGCAGCTTGAGCGCGTCGACGCTGCCCATGATCGCGTCGGCATTGCCCGGCGCCGCCGCCACCAGCCGCGCCGCCTCGATCAGCCGAGGGCCGAGCACGGGATGCGCGGCATAGGCGCGCGCCTCCCCCAGCGAGACGATGCCGTAATGCTGCGCGGTCGCGCTGCGCCCAAGCCCGCGCAGTTGCGGAAAGACGAACCACATCCAATGGCTCGTCTTGCGACCGCGCTGCAGCTCGGCGCGTGCCGTGGGCCAGCTCTCCGCCTGCGCAGTGACGAACCGGTCGAGATCGAAATCGTCGCTCATGCCCGACGAACGCGCCGATGCGCCGCGGGTGCCGCCTCGTGCGTTACGATCGCACGCGAAGGAGAAGGCCCCATGCTCGAACATATCCCTGCCTGGCTCGGCCGCGCGCTGGCCAATGTGCGCGCCGGCGCGGACAAGCTGGCGATCGCGCAGACGGACCTGGGCGGCAGTTTCGGCGCGCTCGATCTCACCAGCCCGGCGTTCGCGCATGGTGGGCGGCTGCCGCCGCGCTTCACTGCCGATGGCGCGGGCGTGTCGCCGCCGCTGACGTGGGGCAGCGCGCCCGAAGGCACGGCGATGCTCGCGCTATTGGTGGAGGATGCCGACGCACCGGCGCCGCAGCCGCTGGTGCATGCGATCGTCTGGGGCATCCCCGCCGATGCGGCGCGGCTGGCCGAGGGCGCGATCGTCGCGGACGGAAATGGCGTGGCGGCGCGGGGCGACGTCGGCCGCAATTCGTATCGCGGCGAGGGCTGGCTGCCGCCCGATCCGCCGACCGGGCATGGCGAGCACCGCTACGCCTTCCAGTTGTTCGCGCTGGATGCCGGCGCGGGAGATCCCGGCGCCTCGCCCGGCCGAACCGCGCTGCTGCGCGCGATGGCCGGGCATGTGCTGGCGGCGGGGCTGCTGATCGGGACCTATGCGCGCGGCGAGGCGGGCGCGGTGACGATCGATCAGGCGAGCCGTGCCGCCGCGTCGACGTAGGCGATGAGCGCGGACGTGCTGGCGAATGCGGCCAACGCGACGAGCGAGAAGCGAACCATGGTATCTGTCTCCCTGAGCGACGGTCTGTGGTCGGCGGCGATCAGGCGATCGGCACGACGGGAACGGCGGCGCTGATCATCAGCGCGGCGAAGACGAGCGCGCCGGCGAGGCTGGCGGCATAGTGCTGGACGGAAGCGAAGCGGGTCATCGTTGGTCTCCTGGTAGCCGGTCGGGCGATCCGATCGGTGATGCCAGGAGCTTTGCATGCGCCGTGCCAATTTCTACGGCGACGCAAAAACAATGACTTAGTGGATGTGGGTCCGGTCGATGGCAATTTGCGCCACCGCGATGTGGCGGATTACGCCATCAGGCGGTGCAGACGATCCGGTTACGGCCTGCGGCCTTGGCGCGGTACAGTGCAGCGTCGGCTTCGGCGTAGAGCTGCTCGCGGCAATCGGCGGCGGTGCCGAACGCGATCCCGCCCGATATCGTGACGCTGCCGATCGGCGTATCCGTCTCGCGCGAACGGAAGCGGCGCGCGGCGACCGCGCTGCGCGCAGCGTCGACGAGCGTGACCGTCGTGTCGCGATCGCCACCGACGATCAGCATCGCGAATTCCTCGCCGCCGTAGCGCGCGACAAGCGCGCCCTCGGCCTCCGCCGCGAGCGTCTGCCCGATCGCGCGCAGCACGCGATCGCCCACCGCATGTCCGAAATCGTCGTTCACGCGCTTGAAGTGATCGATATCGCACACTGCGATCGCGACCGGCGTGTCGGGGGCGAGCGCGGCGAACGCCTCGTCGAACGCGCGCCGGTTGGGGAGATCGGTCAGCGGATCGCGCCGGGCGCAGCCGCGCGCCTCATCCAGCGCATCGCGCAGCGTATCGGCCTCGCGCTCGGCATCGGCAAGCCGCTGTTCGGCATCGCGCACGCGGCCGATCATCGCGGTGGTCAACTCGGCGATCTGGTCGATCCCGGTCAGCGGATCGTGCCCGCGCATGGCTGCGGCGCTCGCCGCCAGATCGCGCCCGAAGCCGCTCGTCTCGGCGTGGATCGATCGCACCGTGTCAGAAAAGCCGGCGACCTGCGCCTCGGTGCGCGCGAGCAATGCGTCGGTCGCCGCCTGAACGGGGTCGGCCGTAGCGCTGCCGGCCGGGGGCGGGGTGGGCACGATCGCCAGCCGCGGCGGGCGGCTCGGCACCGGCGCGCCGGCGGCGGCGGTGCCGCCGAGCGCGGCGATATCGCTGCCGGTGATCCGCACGCCGCCGTCGGTGAGCCGCGCGACGCGCTGCGCGAGGGCGCCATCGGGATCGCGCAGCACTTCGTGGACGAAGGCATAGTGCGATGGTTCGGAACTCAGCCGGTGATCGGCGAGGAACTCGCCGATCGCATCGAATAGATCCAGCGGATCGCCGTCCGCCACGCTGCCCATCCTTGCCTGCACCGTCCGCCCCGCTGCTCGCGGCACCCCGATGATGCCCCGCCCCGGTCCGGCTTTACTTGCCAAGCGCTAAGATTGCGTTGCCGGCGAGCAGCGCGGATCAGGAAGACTTCAAGCGCCGCACCGCCGCCAGCGTCAGCGCAACGTGTTGATCCGCCGCGAGTTCGCTGTGAACGAAGTTGATCCGCCCGTCGCGCGTGATCACGTAGCTGGTACGATTGGTCGCGTCGC
This sequence comes from Sphingomonas sp. TZW2008, assembly GCF_002117915.1. GTDB lineage: Bacteria > Pseudomonadota > Alphaproteobacteria > Sphingomonadales > Sphingomonadaceae > Sphingomonas. Next base: position 74,194 of record NZ_BDJB01000001.1, read on the forward strand.
GCCCCTTTATTTGCCGCCCGAGCGCGACATCGTAGCCGGTGACGACGCGTGGCCCCGCGCTCGCAACGGCGAACTTGCCGGCGCATTCGGTGGCGGAGAACTTCACGAGATCGTCGACCGGATCGGCCGACAGCCCGATCACCGTCGCGCCCGCGGCGCGGAAATTGGCGATGTTCTCGGCAAAGGCGCGCGCCTCGGCGTTGCAGCCGGCGGTGAAGGCGGCGGGGAAGAAGTACAGCACCACGGGGCCCTTCTTGAGCTGCTGCGCGAGGTTCACCGTCACGATCTTGCCCGCCACCGCGCCGCGCGTGGTGAAATCGGGCGCCTTTGCGCCGACGGCAAGCGTCGCGGCGGCCGGTGCGGCGAGCGCGAGCGAAACGGCGGCAGCGGCGGCGGGGATGTGGCGCATGGATCGGATCTCCGGGATGACGCTTGATCCTAGCCGTTCGCGTGACGCTGCGATAGGGCGGGCGGATGCCGATCCGTCAAGCCGACCTCGATCTCGCCCACCGCCTCGCCGATGCGGCGGGGGAGGCGATCCGCCCCTATTTCCGCGGCGAGCTGGGTACCGAGATCAAGGCCGATCACTCGCCCGTGACGCTGGCGGATCGTGCCGCCGAGGCCGCGATGCGCCGCATCCTCGACGCCGAGGCACCGGGCGATGCGATCCACGGCGAGGAATATGGCGTGAAGGACGGCGTGACCGGGCGGCGCTGGGTACTCGACCCGATCGACGGCACGCGCAGCTTCACCGTCGGCCGCGCGATCTTCGGCACGCTGATCGCGCTGGTGGAGGACGGCTGGCCGATGCTGGGCGTGATCGACCAGCCGATCGTGCGCGAACGCTGGATCGGCGCGGCGGGGCGGCCGACGCTGTTCAACGGCGCGCCCGCGCGCACGCGTGCCTGCCGCGAAGTGGAGGGCGCGATCCTCGCCACCACCAGCCCACACGCGTTCAACGACGACGAGGTGCCGCACTTCCTCGCGCTGGTCGCGGCGGTATCGGGCGGGCACGCACGGCAGGGGCCGGTCTATGGCGGCGACTGCTACAATTACGGGCTGCTCGCGAGTGGCCACCTCGACATCGTGTGCGAGGGCGGGCTGGCGCTGCACGATTTTGCTGCGCTCGCGCCGATCGTCGAGGGCGCCGGCGGGCGGATGTGCGACTGGAACGGCGATCCGCTGACCGAGGCGAGCACCGGGCAGGTGCTGGCGATCGGCGATCCGGCGCGGATGGACGAGGTGCTGGAAGCGCTCCACGCCGTCGCGGGCGGGCACGAGCATGGGTCGGGCGCGCACGGGCACTGATCAGCCCGTCGCTCCGCCGCGGCCGAGGACAGCGACGGACCGTTAAAAGATGCCGAGGAACTTCTTGCGCTGTTCCTTGCCCGGCTTCTCGCGGCCTTTCTCGTCCTTGGCCGTCGTCCCGCGGCCGACATCGTCGCGCGCCTCGCCCTTCGTGGTGCGCTGCGCCGCCGCGGTCGCACCGCCGAGCACGGGCCCGCATGCCGCCGACTTGGCGTCGCCCACGTCGACGAACGCCAGCACGCCCGCCAGCGGAGACGCGACCAGCGACAGCCCGAGGCCGATGCCGGCGCGCCCGACGAGCTGCGGGCTGATGACGTCCATCGCCGGGGCGGAGAAATAGCCGCCGAGGCCGACCGGCGACTGGCCGGAGAACAGGCTGAACTTCTTGGCGTCGGCGCGCACCGCCAGGTCGATCGCCTCGGTGCGGAAGCTGAACCCGCCGCGCCCGACGATGACGTTCTTGGTGGTGTCGATCAGGATCGGATCGGCCGCCGCGATCCCGCCGCGGACGGTGAAGGCGATCAGCCCGCAGTTGATTTCGACCGGCTTCTTGAGCTTGCCGGCGAACATCTTCTGCACGAACGTGCCGATGTCGAGCTCGGCCAGCTGGACGTTGCGCGTCCACAGCGTGCCCTGCGGCATGACGAAGGCGATCCGGCCGCGCGCGGTGGCGAGCGAATCGGCGAACGAATCACCGCGGCCGGCAAGCTCGACACGGCCCTTGATCGTCCCGCTCGTCCCCGCCTCCGCGACGCCCCAACCGGCGAGCAGCCGTCCCATCGGCGTCGGCGCGAGCCGCACGTCGTAGCTGACCGCGCTTGGCCGCTGGCGCGTGTCGAACACGATGTCGCTCGCGACATTGCCGCGCGCCATCGCGAAGCTGAGCGGCGACAGTGCCAGCCGCCCGCGTTCGAGATCGAGCGTCATCTCGACATTCGAAATCGGCACGCGGCGCGATTTGACCGCACCGATCGTCCATTTGAGGTCGGCGTCGAACGCGCGCAGCTTCGCGACCGGCAGATCCGAATCGGGGATCAGTTTGCGCGGGCCCGATCCCGTCGCCGCCGCCGCCGCGACGACGCCTTGCGCCTCGACGATATCGGGATTGTAGCCGATGATCGATGCGGCATCGATGATGTCGAGGTTGCGTGTGCGGATCGTCGAATCGAGGTGGACGCGATCGCCGTTGGTGACGGTCAGTACGCCGGCGACGTCGCTCCGGCCGACGGTGCCGCCCAGCCGGGTGAAGCGATAGACCTCGCCGTCCTTCACCATCTGCGAGCGGATGGCGTAGCGCCGCGTGTCGGGCATGACGACGCCGATGATGCCGAGCAGTTCGGCAAGATTGCGCCCGCGCGCGCGCGTCGCCAGCGGCACGTTCTCGATCTCGGCGATCGACGGCAGCGTGCCCGAGACGTCGACGACGTTGTTCGCTGCCCAGGCGCGCGCGACGAGTTCGTTCTTGCCGCGATTCGCGGTCGCATCGGGGGACAGCAACTGCGCGGTGACGCGGAACGGCGTGTCACGAATCAGCCCCGTGCCATTGACGCCGACCGCCCGACCGATTCGCGCGTCCTGCGATCGGATGTCGTCGACCTTGAGGTTCGCGAGCACGCGCATTCGCGGATCGAGATACCGCACCGTCGTTCCGCGTACCGTCGCCACGTCGATGCGCGGGAATTCGAGCCGTTTGCCGCCCTTCTTCTCGCTGAACGTCCAGCTGTTGCGCGTGTGCTCGCGGTTCCATTCGAGATCGACCGCGCCGTTGACGAGATCGAGCCAGTAGAGCCGGCGCTTGCCGAAAATGAGCGACAGCGGCGCGATGCGCGTGTCGAGCCGGTCGGCGCGGAACAGATAGGGCTGCGTCGTCCAGGCGGGATTGGCGATCGTGAAGCGCTCGGCGTAGAATTTGATCCGCCACGGCGCGAAATACAGCTGGAAATCACCGCCGACCTTGACCTCGCGGTTGGTCAGCCGGCCGACGATCGTCTCGAACGGGCCTTTCAGGAAGCGTCCCTTGGTGATGTACAGGACGAGCCAGATCAGCGCCGGCACCGCCAGGATCGCCAGAATCGTGTTGCGGATGCGCCGCCGGCGCTGCCGGCGGCGTTCCTCTGCTCCGGACGACGCCGGCTGCTCGTTACGCTGAGTCGCCATGTCCATGTCGCACGCAATCGTTCGGCGCGGGCATTGGTTGCATTTGCCGTGCGGCATCGCTACAGGGCCGCGCTTCTCCAAGCGAGGTGATACGAACCGCCCGGCCATCAGGGCTGCCGCGGCGGTTCCAGTCTCGCTCGATACGAAAGGACCAAAATGCCCAAGCTCAAGACCAAGAGCGGCGTGAAGAAGCGCTTCAAGCTCACCGCAACCGGCCTGTTGAAGCACGGCGTCGCCGGCAAGCGCCACCGCCTGCTGCACCACACCGGCAAGTACATCCGCCAGAACCGCGGCACCAAGGTGCTGTCGAAGGCCGACACCGCGACGGTGAAGGCCTGGGCCCCCTACGGCCTGCGTTGAGCGAGAGGAGTTAAGACATGGCACGCGTCAAGCGGGGCGTAACCACTCGCGCCAAGCACAAGAACATTCTGGAACAGGCCAAGGGTTACCGCGGCCGTCGCAAGAACACGATCCGCGTCGCGCGGCAGGCGGTCGAGAAGGCCGGCCAGTACGCCTATCGCGATCGCAAGGTGAAGAAGCGCACCTTCCGCGGCCTGTGGATCCAGCGCATCAACGCCGGTGTCCGGGCGGAGGGGCTGTCGTACAGCCAGTTCATGCACGGGCTGAAGCTCGCCGGGATCGAGCTCGACCGCAAGGTGCTCGCCGACATCGCGATGCACGAGGGCGCGGCGTTTACCGCACTCGTCGCTCAGGCGAAGAACGCGCTGCCGGCCGCAGCGACCGCCTGATCTAGCATCAGCTAGATCAGGCCTTCGCCAAGCCGGGCAGCGGAGCAGCGCAGCTGTTCCGTCTGACGGCGTGGCGGGGTTCAGACCTGAAGCGACACGAAGGGCGTGGGTGGCGACACCCGCGCCCTTTGCGTGTCCGGCGCCTTCGCAGCTAAAGCGCCCCAACAACCCGCACGGGCGAGACCGATGACCGACATTGACGACCTGAAAACGCATCTGCTGACCGCGATCGAGGCCGCGGCGGGGCTCGAAGCGCTGGAAACGGTGCGCGTCGACGCGCTGGGCAAGCAGGGCCGCGTCACCGCACTGCTGAAGTCGATGGGCGGGCTAAGTCCCGAAGAGCGTCAGGTGAAGGGCCCGGCGATCCACGGCCTGCGCGAAGCGGTGACCACTGCGATCGCCAACCGCAAGACCACGCTGGAGGCTGCCGCGCTGGAGGCGAAGCTCGCCGCCGAGCGAGTCGACATGACGCTGCCGGTCGACGCGCCGCTCGCCGGTACGATCCACCCGGTCAGTCAGGTGATGGATGAACTGGCGGAGATCTTCGCCGATCTCGGCTTCGCGGTCGCCACCGGCCCGGAGATGGAGACCGACTGGCACAATTTCACCGCGCTCAACATTCCGGAGACGCATCCGGCGCGCGCGATGCATGATACTTTCTACCTCGCCGGTGATCATGTGCCCGAGGATCGTGAGCGGCCCCGTCTGCTGCGTACCCACACCAGCCCGGTGCAGATCCGCACCATGCTCGCGAACAAGCCGCCGATCCGCATCATCGCCCCCGGCCGCACCTATCGCAGCGACAGCGACGCGACGCACACGCCGATGTTTCACCAGGTCGAGGGGCTGGTGATCGACAAGGGCATCACCATGGGTCACCTGAAGTGGACGCTCGAGACCTTCCTCAAGGCGTTCTTCGAGCGCGACGACATCGTGCTTCGTCTGCGCCCGAGCTACTTCCCCTTCACCGAGCCGTCGGCGGAGGTCGACGTCGGCTACACGCTGCAAAAGGGCAAACGCGTGATCGGCGGCGGCGGTGACGTGCCCGCCAATGGAGAGAATGGCGGCGGCTGGATGGAAGTGCTCGGCAGCGGCATGGTCCACCCCAAGGTGATCGCCGCCTGTGGGCTCGATCCCGACGAATGGCAGGGCTTCGCGTTCGGCTGCGGCATCGATCGCCTCGCCATGCTGAAATACGGCATGGACGATCTGCGTGCCTTCTTCGACGGCGATATCCGCTGGCTCAAGCATTATGGCTTCTCCGCCCTCGACGTCCCGACGCTGTCGGGCGGCGTCGGCGCGGCGTGATCGGACGACTGAGATGAAATTCACGCTTTCCTGGCTCAAGGACCACCTCGACACCTCGGCATCGCTGGACGAGATTCTCGTCGGCCTCACCCGCATCGGGCTCGAGGTCGAGGGCGTCGAGAACCCCGGCGAGAAGCTTGCCGCTTTCCGCATCGCCAAGGTGCTGACCGCCGAGCGCCATCCGCAGGCGGACAAGCTTCAGGTGCTGTCGGTCGATGCGGGTGACGGCCCGCTTCAGGTCGTGTGCGGCGCCCCCAACGCCCGCGCTGGCCTCGTCGGCGTGTTCGGCATGCCCGGCGCGACCGTGCCGGCGAACGGCATGGTCCTGAAGGTCGCGTCGATCCGCGGCGTCGAATCGAACGGCATGATGTGCTCCACGCGCGAGCTGGAGCTGGGCGACGATCATGACGGCATCATCGAACTGGCCGCCGATGCGCCCGTCGGCGACGTCTATGCCGAATGGGCGGGCCTCAACGATCCCGTCATCGACGTGTCGATTACGCCCAACCGGCAGGATTGCATGGGCGTACGCGGCATCGCGCGCGATCTCGCCGCCGCCGGGCTCGGCTCGCTGAAGCCGCTGACGGCGGAGCCGGCGGGGGGCGAAGGCCCCGGCCCGGACGTTCGCACCGACGACCCCGCCGGCTGCCCCGCCTTCTTCGCGCAGGGCGTCAACGGCGTCAGCAACGGCGCTTCGCCCAAGTGGCTGGCGAAGCGGCTGCGCGCGATCGGGCAGAAGCCGATCTCGGCATTGGTCGACATCACCAATTACATCACCGTCGATCTCGGCCGCCCGCTGCACGTCTATGACAAGGCGAAGCTCTCCGGCGGGCTCGTCGCGCGCAAGGCGAAGGCGGGCGAGACGGTCCTCGCGCTGAACGGCAAGACCTACACGCTCGACGAGACGATGACGGTCATCGCCGACGACGCGCATGTTCACGACATCGGCGGCATCATGGGCGGCGAGGAATCGGGCGTCTCGGACACGACCACCGACGTCGTCATCGAATGCGCCTATTTCGATCCCGAGCATATCGCGCGCACCGGCCAGAAGCTGATGCTGACCAGCGATGCGCGCCAGCGGTTCGAGCGCGGCGTCGATCCGGCCTTCCTCGACGATGGCCTCGCCATCGCCACCCGCCTCGTCCTCGACCTGCGCGGCGGCCAGCCGACCGGCATCACCCGCGCCGGTGAGCCGCCGCTGGGGACGCGCAGCTATGCCTATGACCCCGCCCGCGCCGAGACGCTCGGTGGCCTCGCCGTCGCGCCGGAGCGGCAGCGTGCAATCCTCACCTCACTCGGTTTCACCGTCAGCGACGATTGGCAGGTCACGCCGCCGACCTGGCGCCGCGATATCGACGGTCCGGCCGATCTGGTCGAGGAAGTGATCCGCATCGAGGGCATCGATAATATTCCTTCCGTGCCGCTGCCGCGCGCGCCGGGTGTCGCGACGCCTACTGCCACGCCGGAGCAGAAGCTGGAGCGCCGCGTCCGCCGCGCCGCCGCCGCGCGCGGGCTCGACGAGGCGGTGACGTGGAGCTTCATCTCGGAGGCCGAAGCCGCACCTTTCGGTGGCGGCGCTTTCACGCTCGCCAATCCGATCAGCGAGGACCTGAAGGTCATGCGCCCGTCGCTGCTGCCCGGCCTGCTCTCGGCGGCGGCGCGCAACGTGCGGCGCGGCGCGGGCACGATCCGCCTGTTCGAGATCGGCCGCCGCTATCTCGCCGACAAGGAGCGCCCGACACTCGGTCTGATCCTCGCCGGCGATCGCCGCGCGCGGCACTGGCAAACGGGCAAGGCGCAGGGCTTCGATGCGTTCGACGCCAAGACGGAGGCGCTGGCGCTGCTCGCCGCCGCCGGCGCGCCGGTCGACAACTTGCAGGTGTTTGGTGAAGCCGGTGACGCCTGGCACCCCGGCCAGTCCGGCACGCTGCGGCTCGGGCCGAAGACGGTGCTCGCCGCCTTCGGCATCCTCCACCCCAACGTCACCCGCGCGTTCGATCTCGACGCCGGCGTTGCCGCCGTGGAACTGTATCTCGATGCGATTCCCGGGAAGCGGTCGGCTGGCTTCATGCGTCCGGCCTATACACCGCCCGCGCTGCAGGCCGTCCGCCGCGACTTCGCTTTCCTCGTGCCGGGCGGCGTCGCCGCCGATGCGCTGGCGCGGGCGGTGAAGGGCGCGGACAAAGCCGCGATCGTCTCGGCGCGGGTATTCGACGTGTTCAGCAAGGACGGGGAGACGTCGATGGCGGTCGAGGTTGTGCTTCAGCCGGGCGACAAGGCGTTCGTCGAGGCCGAGCTGAAGGCAATCGCCGACAAGGTCGTCGCCGCCGCCGCCAAGCTGGGTGCGTCGCTGCGCGGCTAACCACCACCCCCGTTCGCCCTGAGCCTGTCGAGGGCGTGTCACAAAGCGCGACACTGCGTGGCACGGGCTTCGACAAGCTCAGGGCGAACGGGGTAGGAATGGCGCCAACACGTTGGAGGCAATGTGACCGACTGGATCACCATCGCGAACGATCATCTGTCGGCGGCGATCAACCCGCTCGGCGCGGAACTGTCGTCGCTGAAGGACGCCGCCGGGCGTGAATTGATGACCGACGCCGATCCCGCCTTCTGGACCGGCCGCGCACCCCTGCTGTTCCCCGTTGTCGGCAAACCGGCGGGCGAGGTGATCCGGATCGCGGGCGGCGAATACCCGATGAAGCAGCACGGCTTCGCCCGCCGCCTGCCGTTCACGCTGATCGATCACGGCCCGGCGCACGCCACCTTCCGCCTGACAGCGAACGACGAGACGCGCGCGCACTACCCGTTCGCCTTCACGCTCGACGCGAGCTACCGGCTCGACGGCGCAACGCTCGCCATCGACATTATGGTTACTAACGCCGGCGACGCGGACATGCCGGCGAGCTTCGGCTTCCACCCCGCCTTCGCCTGGCCGCTGCCCTATGGCCGCGAGCGCGCCGATCACCGCATTACCTTTGCGCAGGACGAACCCGGCGGCGTCCGCCCGATCGCTGCCGACGGCACGATCGCGGCGGGCGAGATGCCGTCGCCGCTCGATGGCCGTGTGCTGCACCTGTCGGACGATCTGTTCGCACACGACGCACTCGTCTGGGACCAAGTTCGCTCGGCGAGCGTCGTTTATGGCGCGGGTGATGGGCCCAGCCTCGAAATCGCCTTTCCCGATACACCGATGCTTGGCATCTGGACCAAGCCCGGCGCCCGCTTCATCTGCGTCGAGCCGTGGCACGGTATCGCCGATCCGCGAGGCTATGCCGGCGAACTGAAGGACAAGCCCGGCATCTTCATCGTGCCGCCCGGGGGCGCAAAGCACATCGCCATGTCGATCACGCTGCGCGCATGAAGCTCGAGACACTCATCGGCGAGCCGTGGGGCGACTATGGCTTGGTCGACAGCGGCAACGGGCGCAAGCTCGAGCGCTACGGCGACTATCGCTTCATCCGCCCCGAGCCGCAGGCGCTGTGGGCACCCGCGCACGCCGACTGGCAGGCGCACGGCGAGTTCGTGCCCGGCAGCGACGAGGACGGCGGCGGGCAGTGGCAGTACCGCCGTTCGACCCCGCGCGATGGTTGGCCGCTGTCGTGGGGGATTGGAGCCGAGACGGTGCGCTTCACCGCGCAGACGACGCCGTTTCGTCACCTCGGCTTCTTTCCCGACATGGCGCCCGTCTGGTCGTGGCTGCGCGAGCGGCTGACCGGCGTCGCCGAACCCGAGGCGCTCAACCTCTTCGGCTATACCGGCGTCGGCACGCTCGCATTGTCGGCGCACGGCGCCAAGATGGTGCACGTCGATGCGTCCAAGAAGTCGGTCGAGGCGGCGCGCGCCAATGCCAAGCTTTCGGGCATGGCGGACCGACCGATCCGCTGGATCGTCGACGATGCGGCGAAGTTCGTCGGGCGCGAGGTACGGCGCAATCGCCGATACGACGCGATCCTGCTCGATCCGCCGAAATACGGCCGCGGGCCCGACGGCGAGATCTGGCGTCTGGAGGAGCATCTGCCCGCGCTGATCGCCGAGTGCCGCCGCCTGCTCGACGGCAATTCGCGCGCGCTGTTCCTCACCGTCTATGCGGTGCGCATGTCGGCGCTGGCGATCGGCGAGATGCTGCGCCAGGCATTCGCCGATCTGCCGGGCAGCGTCGAGTGCGGCGAACTTGGCGTACGCGAGGAGGCGCGCGGGCTGGTGCTGCCCACCGCGATCTGGGCGCGCTGGTCGAACGATTGAGCGCGGCGGCGAAGCGCGCGCCGAAACCCGCGGTCGCGCGTTGTACCCGCGAATGACCGCCTACCTCCACGCGATCGGCACCGCGGTGCCACCGCACGACATCCACGCCGCCTTCATCGGCTGGGCGCACGCGCGGCTGCCCGAACGCGAACGCCGGCTGTTCGATCGCATGGCGGCCCGCGCGGGGATCGGGCATCGCTGGTCGGTACTGCCCGACACCGGCGGCTCGCCGGTCGATCCCGGCGGCTTCTATGCCGACGAGCCGCATCCCGGCACCGCCGCGCGCATGCGTCACTATGCCGAGGCCGCGCCGACGCTCGCACTTCAGGCGATCGATGATCTCGCGCGGCAGGTGCCGCTCGGCCCGATCACGCATCTCGTAGTGGCGAGCTGCACCGGCTTCGTCGCGCCCGGCATCGACCAGATCATCGCCGCGCGGCTCGGGCTCGCGCCCAGCGTCGAGCGGCTGCTCGTCGGCTTCATGGGCTGCTACGCCGCGGTCGCCGCGCTGCGCAGCGCGCGCCACATCGTCCGCTCGCAGCCCGATGCGCGCGTGCTCGTCGTGACGGTCGAGCTATCGACACTGCACCTTCAGGCGATCGACGCGATCGAGCCGCTGCTCGCGATGCTGCAATTCGGCGATGGCGCCGCCGCCGCGCTCGTCACCGCCGAGCCGCACGGTTTCGCGATCGAGCGGCCGTTCGCCACCACCTTGCCCGTTTCCGCCGATCTCATTCGCTGGGACATCACCGATACCGGCTTCGCGATGCATCTGTCGGGGGAGGTGCCGGGCCGGATCGCGACTGCGCTCGCCGATCCCGCGCTGGTCGAGACGCTGACCGGCGGCGCGGCGCCCGACGGCTGGGCGGTCCACGCCGGCGGCCGATCGATCCTCGACGCGGTCGAGCAGGCGCTCGGGCTGCCGGCCGACGCGCTCGATCATTCGCGCGCGGTGCTGGCGGCAAACGGCAACATGTCGTCGGCCACGCTGATGTTCGTCCTTGCGCGCGTACTCGCCGGCCCGCCGGTCGAGCACGGCGTCGCGCTCGCCTTCGGGCCCGGGCTGGCGGCCGAGGGCTTCGGGTTCCGGAGCGCGCCGTGACCCTCGCGGTGCGCGCCGAGGCCGAGGAGCTGATGGACGCCGACGACCTCGATCCGGCGGTCTACGCCGCGGTCGTCGCCGACCTCGCCAAGGTCAACGTCGTCACGCTCGCCCCGCGCCCGACGCTCGGCTTCCTCGCCCGCACGACGACGAAGGGCGGCCACTACCGCCTGCTCGATGTCGGATTCGGCGACGGCGACATGCTGCGCCGGATCGCGCGTTGGGGCGCGCGGCACGGGCGCAGCTTCGACCTCGTCGGGGTCGATCTCAACCCGCGCAGCGCCGCCGCCGCGCGCCCGCATACGCCGCCCGCGATCCGCCTCGTCACCGGCGACTATGCCGATCTCGGCGCGGAGCGTTGGGATTTCATCGTCTCCAGCCTCGTCGCGCATCACATGACGCAGGCGCAGCTCGTCGCCTTCCTGCGCTTCATGGAGGCGCATGCGCGGGTCGGCTGGCTCGTCAACGATCTCCACCGCCACGGCTTCGCCTATCGCGGCTATCCGCTGCTCGCCCGGCTCGCGCGGTGGCACCCGATCGTCCGCCACGACGGCACGCTGTCGATCGCGCGCAGCTATCGCCCGTCCGAATGGCCCCCGATCCTCGCCGAAGCCGGGATTGCGGGCGCCGAAATCCACCGCCGCTTCCCGTTCCGCCTGTGCGTCGAGGGACGACGATGAGCCCCGACACGCTGATCATCGGGGGCGGGCCGGCGGGCGCGGCGGCGGCGATCACGCTCGCTAACGCCGGTGCGCCGCACCTGCTGATCGAGCGCAGCCGCACGGTTGGCGATGCCTTGTGCGGCGGCTTTCTCAGCTGGCGCAGCCTCGACACGCTGGCGGCGCTCGGCATCGATCCCGATGCGCTTAATCGCGACCGCGTCACGCGCGTGCGCCTGTTCGCCGGCACGAAGATGGTCGAGGCACCGCTGCCCCGCCCGGCGATCGGCGTGTCGCGCCACCGCCTCGATACGCTGCTGATGCACCGCGCGGTCGGGGCGGGTGCCAGGGTGGAACGCGGCGTCGCGGTACGCGCGATCGACGACGGCGTGCGGCTCGACGACGGGTCGACGCGGACGCCGCGCGCGTTGTTTCTCGCTAGCGGCAAACACGACGTGCGTGGCCGCGCCCGGCCCGCTGCGGCGCGCGGCGACGATCCCTCGCTCGGCCTGCGCGTCCGCCTCGCGCCGCATCCGTCGCTCGACCGGCTCGTCGGCGACGCGATCGAATTGCACGCCTTCGATCGCGGCTACGCCGGGATCGTGCGGCAGGAGGATCGCTCGGTGAACGTGTGCCTCGCGCTGCGCCGCTCGCGGCTGCATGCCGCGGGCAGCCCCGCCGCGCTGCTCGCCGAACTGGGCGACGAATGCCCGGCGCTCGGCGAGCGTCTCGCCTTCGGCTATCCCGCGGCCGACGCGGTCGCCAACGTGCCCTACGGCTGGCGTGCCACAGCCGGCGAGGACGGGCTGTTCCGGCTCGGTGACCAGGCGGGCGTCATCCCCTCGCTCGCCGGGGAGGGGATGGGAATCGCGCTGGCGAGCGGCGTGTCCGCGGCGCACGCGCACCTTGCCGGCATCGGTGCCGCCGATTGGCAGAGGGCGTTCGCCCGTCGCCTGCGCCGCCCGATCGGCATCGCCTCGCTGATCCGCGGGCTCGCCGAACGCCCGGCGCTGTCACGCATCGCATTGCCCGCCCTTGGCCTCGTGCCCGCGATTACCCAAATGGTGGCGAGCGCCACTCGCATCCCGCCGGATCCCGTCCGCTACGGCCCGGCCGCCCTGGAGACCTAAACTCGATGGAAAAACTCAACCTTTCCGAGGCCGAATGGAAAAACCGGCTGACCCCCGAGCAGTATCACGTGCTGCGCGAGGCGGGGACCGAACGGGCGTTCGGCGGCAAGTACAACGACAACAAGGCCGACGGCATCTATCACTGCGCCGCATGCGAGCTCGAGCTGTTCGATAGCGCCGACAAGTACGATTCCGGATCCGGCTGGCCCAGCTTCACCCAGCCGCTATCGCCCGAGGCGGTCACCGATCACCGCGACACCAGCCACGGGATGATCCGCATCGAATCGCGCTGCGGCCGATGCGACAGCCACCTTGGCCACGTCTTCCCCGACGGCCCGCCGCCCACCGGGCTGCGCTATTGCATGAACTCGCTCAGCCTCGATTTTCAGCCGCGCCACTAGGCGCGCCGATCCGCCGTCGCGCCTTGCGCCGACGGCGGGTCGTTGTGGCCACGGCTTGTTAACCACAGCCTAAGCTTATATCCCGCAAGGCGCTTCGATGGCCCGCGCCCCCGCCCCCCGTTCGCCCTGGCGCCGCCGCCTGTCGATCACCGTCAAGGTGCTGCTCGTGCTCGCCGTGCTCGCGCTCGGCGCGCTCGTCACCGCCGTCTATATCGCGCGCGCGCAGCTGCCGTCGTTCGACGAGCTGAAATCCTCGCCCAACGGCCAGATGATCCGCGTCCATGCCGCCGACGGCACGGTGCTGGTGTCAATCGGCCCAAGCTACGGCGAGTGGCTGGCAGCCGACCGCATCCCGCGCGTGATGCGCGAGGCGACCGTCGCGGTGGAGGACAAGCGCTTCTACAAGCATATCGGCGTCGATCCGATCGGCGTCGCGCGCTCGATCAAGGTGCGCGTCGATCGCGGGCGCTGGGTGCAGGGCGGCTCGACGATCACGCAGCAGCTCGCGCGCAACGTGTTCCTCAACAACCAGAAGAAGTTCGGCCGCAAGTTCCGCGAGTGGATCCTGGCGCTGGCGATGGAGCGCAAGTTCTCGAAGGAGCAGATCCTCGAGCTGTACCTCAACAAGGTCTATTACGGCGGCGGCGCCTATGGCATCGACGCCGCCGCGCGCAAATTCTTCGGTCATGGTGCGAACCGGCTGAGCCTGAGCGAAGCGGCGATCATCGCCGGGCTGGTCAAGGCGCCATCCAACTATTCGCCGACCGCCGACGCGCAGGCGGCGGTGGACCGTGCGCAGGTCGTGCTGCGCGTGATGGAGCAGAACGGGGCGATCAGCGCGTCGGAGGCGGCGGAGGCCGATCCGCAGGCGGTGAAGCTCGCGCCCGAGCCGCGGCAGAATTCGGTGCGCTATTTCACCGACTGGGCGCTGCCGCAGCTCGAACTGCTGATCGACGAGACCGAGAAGCCGCTCGACGTGTGGACCACGCTCGACCTTTCGATGCAGCGCGCCGCCGATGCCGCGATCCGCGCCAATGCGCCGGGCGGGGCGCAGGGCGCGCTGGTCGCGCTCGATCGCGACGGCGCGGTGCGCGCGATGGTGGGCGGCAAGGATTACGTCGCGTCGATCTACAACCGCGCGACGCAGGCGCAGCGCCAGCCGGGATCGGCGTTCAAGCTGTTCGTCTATCTCGCCGCGCTCGAAGCGGGGAAGACGCCCGAATCGACCGAGGTCGACGAGCCGATCACGATCAGCGGGTGGAGCCCGCGCAACTCGTCGCGCCGCTTCTCGGGCAGCATCACGCTGCGCACCGCCTTTGCCTATTCGATCAACACGGTGGCGGCGAAGCTCGGCCAGCAGGTCGGCTTCGCGACCGTCGCCGACATGGCGCGGCGCTTCGGCATCACCACGCCGGTCAACACCCAGCCCTCGATGGTGCTCGGCACGTCGGACGTGCGGCTGATCGACATGACGCGCGCCTTTGCCAGCGTCGCGAACAAGGGCGTCGCCGTCACCCCGTTCGGCATCACCAAGGTGACGGCGCAGAACGAGGTGATCTACAGCCACGAGGTCGATCGCAGCCGCGTGCTCGTCGCGCCCTATGTCGCTGCGCAGATGACCGATCTGCTGCAGACCGCGGTCAACACCGGCACGGGGCGAGCGGCGCAGATCGGCCGCCCCGTCGCGGGCAAGACGGGCACGACGTCGTCGTCGAAGGACGGCTGGTTCCTCGGCTTTTCGTCGGGCATCACCACCGGCGTGTGGATGGGCCGCGACGATGCCAAGCCGATCGGCGGGCTGCAGGGCGGCACGGCGCCGGCGCGCGCCTTCGCACAGTTCATGAGCAAGGCCGTCGCTAGCCGCCCGATCGAACAGTTCGAGACCGAGGTGACGCTGCCCGAATGGCAGCTCGAACCCGACGAAGAGAGCTATTACGGCGAGCCCGATACGGGCGCGTTCGTCGACGAGAACGGCAATCCGATCGCGAGCGACGGGGTGCCCGCGCCGCAGGATCAGCCCGGCGAGGGGATCGAACGTCCGTCGGCGCGCGGCGAGCGGCCGGTGTACGACGACGAGCAGGGCGGGGCACCGCCCCCCGATCAGCGGCTCGACCAGGACTGGATCGACCGCGTGACGGGGCGCGATCCCGAGCAGGATCGCCGCCCGCGGCGCGACGCGCGTCCGCGCGGTGACAGCGATCCGCGCTACGATCCGCGCGTTCAGCCGCCGGTGGACGAGCGCCCGTACCAGTGAAGCTGCGCGCCGTTGCGGCGTAGCCACTGACGATGCGGCGTCGGATCGGCGCCGTAGAGCGCGGCGACGAGCGCATGGAAGGAGGGGGAGTGATCCATGTGGACGCGATGCGCCACCTCATGCGCCGCGGTCGCACGCCGTACCGCTTCGGGCGCCAGCACCAGCCGCCAGCTGTAGCGGATCGCGCCGCTGCCGCTGCAACTGCCCCACCGCCCGCGCGGGTCGCCGATCGCGACCTTTTCCACCCGCACGCCGGCGCGCGCGGCGTAGAAGGCGGTATCCTCACCAAGCAACCGCAACGCCTCGCGCCGCAGCCAGCTTTCGACACGGCGCGCGATCGTTTCCGGCGGGCCCGACAGGCACAGCCGATCGCCGTCGCGCCGCACGATGCGCGACGCCCCCGCTACCCACGCGATCGTCAGGACGTCGTCGCCGAACGGGATCGTCGCGCCGTCGACGAACGGGCGCGGCAGCGGCAGCTTGGCGCGCTGTGCCGCGATCCAGTCGCCATAGCCCGCCGCCCAGGCGAGCGCCGCCTTGGCCGAGGCGCGCCGCGGGATCGTCAGCCGCACTCGGCCGCTCAGCGGATCGAAGACGAGCTTGGCGCGTCGCGCGGTCGGGTGCCGCACGACGTCGATCGCCTCGCTCGTCACGGGATCACAGGTCGCGCTCAACAATGTGATTCTCGAGCTCACCCGCGTCGTCCTCGCTGATCGTCCAGCCGCGCACCGATTGGCCGGCGCGGTGCACCGCCTCGCGATCGCCGGAGACGAGGTAGTGCCACTCGGGTAGTGGCGCCCCCGCGGCGCGCAGCCGATAGGCACAAGTCGACGGCAGCCAGTCGATCGCGTGCACGTTGCGCATCGTCAGTCGTACGCATTCGGCGACATAGGCGCGGCGGTTGCGATAGTTCGAACACTGGCCGCTACGCCGATCGAGCAGCCGGCAGGCGACGTTGGTCGGCACCAGCTCGCCCGTTTCCTCGTCCTCCAGCTTGTGCAGGCAGCATTTGCCGCACCCGTCGCACAGCGCCTCCCACTGCGCGCGGTCGAGCTTGTCGAGCGGCGTGTCCTCCCAAAATTTGGTCATGCGTGGCGGTTCATCACTCATTTTGCCCAGCGCTTGATCTCGTCGGCGATCGCCTGCGGCGGGCCTTCCTGCGGCAGCAGCGCGAGCGGCTTGCCGTCGGGTGCCATCAGATACGCCTGCCGGCTGTGATCCATCATATAGCCGTCGGGCGTGCCCTTGCCGCGCTTGTAGTAGATCGCGAAGTCCTTGGCGACCTTGGCGATCTGTGCCGGGCTGCCCGTCAACCCGACCATGCGCGGATGAAAGGCGGAGACGAACTGCTTCACCACGCCCGGCGTGTCGCGCTCGGGATCGATCGTGACGAAGATCGGCACGATGCGCTGCGCCAGTTCAGGATCGCTCTTGTCGAGCAGCTTCATCGCCGCGCCGATGTTCTGCACGTCGACGGGGCAGACGTCGGGGCAGAAGGTGTAGCCGAAGTACATGATGCGATACTTGCCCGCGAACGATGCATTGGTGACCGGCTTGCCATCCTGGTCGGTCAGCGCGAACGGCGCGCCGATCCGCGCGCCTTCGAGCGGCGGGCGCGCCGGCGGCGCCTCGGGCGAGCAGGCGATGGCGGCGAGCGGGAGAAGCAGTGCGAGAAGGCGGGTGTTCATGGCACCGCCAGCCTTGATCTGTTAGGCGCATCGCCGCAACCACCAGATGGAACCTGCCCCAGTGACGACGCTGCGCCTCCTGCTCCTTCCCGCCCTCGCCGCGCTGGCGCTGCCCGCCGCCGCGCAGCAGCAGTCGAAAGGCTACAAGTTCCTCGAGGCGGTGCGCGGCGCAAAGGGAGACGAAGTCGTCAAGACGCTCGACGAGCCGGGGCAGACGATCGTCAACACGCGTGACGTCACCACCGGCGAAGGCGCGCTCCACATCGTCGTCAAGCGCGGCGATTCGACGTATCTGCGCTACCTGCTGCAGCGCGGTGCCGATCCCAACTTGCGCGACGGGCGCGGCGACACGCCGCTGCTGCTCGCGGTGCAGTACGGCCAAGGCGGGCTCGTCGACGTGCTCACCGCGGCAAAGGCCAATCCCAACCTTGCCAACGGCAGCGGCGAGACGCCGCTGATCCGCGCGGTACAGAAGCGCGATCTCGGCCTCGTCCGGCAATTGCTCGCGGCCGGCGCCAATCCCGACCAGACCGACAATGTCGCCGGTATGTCGGCGCGCGACTATGCCAAGGCCGATGGCCGCGCGCCCGCGATCGCCAAGCTGCTCGACGAGACGCCTAAGCGGGCGACGCGGGCGGTCGCGGGGCCGAAGTTCTGAGCCGGCGGCGCGCGCTCGTCACGATCGCGCAATGAGAGCCGAGCCGTCGAGGCCCGGCCCCACTTGATACGAGCGGCCGTGCGATCAGGCCGTCGCCTGATCGAATCTGTTCGGCTTTCGTACGAAGCCAGAGGTTGAATAACGCCGCGAAGCGCGCCTAAGGCAGTCGTGTTACTTTCGAGGCGCGCATGAACGACATTTCGAACACCTTGCCCGACAGCCGCGAGACGACGCTGCTCGACGCGCCCGACAAGATGGTCAGCGTGCGCGACCTGTTCGGCATCGACAGCGACATGCAATGCCCCGCGTTCAGCGAGGCGGACGAGCGCGTGCCCGATCTCGATCCCGCCTATGTGTTCGATCCCGACACGACGATGGCGGTGCTCGCGGGCTTCGCGCACAACCGCCGCGTGATGGTGCAGGGCTATCACGGCACCGGCAAGTCGACGCATATCGAGCAGGTGGCGGCGCGGCTGAAGTGGCCGTGCATCCGCATCAACCTCGACGCGCACATCAGTCGCATCGACCTCATCGGTCGCGACGCCATCGTGCTCAAGGACGGCCAGCAGGTAACCGAGTTCCGCGAGGGCCTGCTGCCCTGGGCTCTGCAGACGCCGACTGCGCTCGTCTTCGACGAATATGACGCCGGGCGCCCCGACGTGATGTTCGTGATCCAGCGTGTGCTGGAGACTGAGGGCAAGCTGACGCTGCTCGACCAGAACCGCGTGATCCGCCCCAACCCGCACTTCCGCCTGTTCGCCACCGCCAACACGGTTGGCCTCGGCGACACGAGCGGACTGTATCACGGCACGCAGCAGATCAACCAGGGCCAGATGGACCGCTGGAACATCGTCGTCACGCTCAACTATCTGCCCGCCGCGACCGAGGCCAACATCGTGCTCGCCAAGTCAGGCGAGTACGACAAGCCCGAAGGCAAGAAGCAGGTCGAGAACATGGTCCGCGTCGCCGACCTCACCCGCAAGGGGTTCATCAACGGCGATATCTCGACCGTGATGAGCCCGCGCACGGTGATCACCTGGGCGCAAAACACGCTGATCTTCAAGGACGTCGGCTTCGCCTTCCGCCTGTCGTTCCTCAACAAGTGCGACGAGGCGGAGCGCCCGCTGGTGGCCGAATACTACCAGCGCGTCTTCGGCAAGGACCTGCCCGAGAGCGTGGTGGGCAAGGCATAGCGAGACTGATCGGCAATATGGCGGTTCCGACATGCAGCGGTGGCTGATCTGCCCCGGTCTGCCGCGAAGCGGCACGACCTTTCTGTTTGATCAGTTCGCTACGAGAAACCGTCAATACTTCAATGTTCCGGAAGCCAAGGAAGTTCACTGGCTAGAGCGAGAGCCGCCGGCTGAAGTCGGCAGCGTATATCCCAACGCGTCTGATGGAAAGATATTCCTTGATTTCAGTCCGGGCTATTCAGGATATCCGGAGCGCTTCAAACGAAATCTAGAAGCTGTTCCAAAAGACGGATCGGTGCAGTTTATCGTCGCGCTGCGTGATCCCGTCGAGCAGGCGTTTGCTCATTATCTTCATGACGTCGCTTCCCATGTCGTGTTGGACTGGGCGGGAGATCTGCGTTATCCTTTTTTCGGGCAGCAGCAGATGATGTCGTACTTCGTAGAGCGTGCCGAGATACTGGAGAGGATCGCCGAGGACTATGGTAACAACGCGTTATTTCTTAATTTCCACAATATGTTCCGTGATCTCGGAGAAACCGCTGGCCGGATCGCCGAGCTGATCGGTGTTGATACCGTAACCTTGCAGCCAGAGCGCGTGGGCGAGGGCGGATGGCTTCCCCGCTTCATCTATGGAGGTGCGGACGGCGTCGATTTCATCCATGATGACGCCTTCTATTCGCTGCCTGCCCGATCTCTGCTGCTCATAAATGGTGCGGCGAGTAGGTTCGAAGGCGAAATATCCGAGGAACAAGCGCAACGCCTGATCGCCCAATCGACAACGTGGCAGCGAGAATTGAGCGCTCACGTGGTGGATGCGATCGCGACCGGCGTTTTTGATCGGACGATCGCAAGCTTCTCGGCACTGCTCGGCGAGGATATCGCGGCATATCGCGCATCCGTGCTTCGTGCGAAGCAACCGCCGCTCCCGAACGAACTAGCGGATATGCTCCTATCCTCTGCATCGTTGACTGAACGGTTGCGCTGGGGCCGATGGCTAGGCACGCTGGACAAATAGGCGCGGCCGCTCGTTGTCGCGTGCGGCATCCGCCGCTCACCACGAAGGACGGCCTCTCCGGAGAAGCTACATGGCCACCGAAACTCCCCTCGATCGGTTCAAGAACGTCCTCGGCGGCGCGTCGCGCGCATTGGCCGACGAGGCGGAGATCGAGCTTGCCTTCACCGCCGACGCGCCGACGCAATCGGGCAAGCATCTGAAGGTGCCGATGCCAGCGCGCGGGCTGCCGGCGGATCAGGTGGCGGAGGCGCGTGGGTTCGCCGACGGGTTCGCGCTGCGGCTGAAGCATCACGACGCGGCGATGCATCTGCGCGGCGCGCCGCAGGAGGCGGTGGCGCGCGCGGTGTTCGACGCAGTGGAGAGCGCGCGCGTCGAAGCGCTGGGCAGCCGCGGCTATCAGGGGATCAGCGACAATCTTGCGCACGCGCTCGACGTGCGGATGCGCGCCGATCCGATCACGCGTGCGCGCAACCGCGACGAAGTGCCGTTGTCGACCGCGCTCGGGCTGCTGGTGCGTGAGGCGCTGACCGGGCAGCAGGCACCCGCCACCGCTGCGCCGGGCGTCGCGCTGGTGCGCGAGTGGATCGAGGAAAAGGCGGACCTGTCGACGCTCGCCATCGCACTCGACGATCAGCGCGCCTTCCAGAGCTTGGCGATGAAGCTGCTCGAGGATCTCGATCTCGTCGAGGGCGATCAGGTGCCTGACGAGACTGACGAGGGCGGCAGCGAAGACGAGGGCACCGATAGCGAGCAGCAGGACGAGGGCGAGGAAGTCGATAGCCAGGAGGGCGAGGGCCAGGCCGAGACCGAGCAGCGCGGCGAGCAGCGCGACTCGGAAGAGAGCGACGGCGAGGGGCAGGAGCAGGGCGAGGACAATGTCGACGATTTCGACGGCGAGCCCGGCGACGATGGCGAAGAGGGGATGCAACCCGTCCGCCCGAACCGCCCCGTGGCGGATCTCTCGCCGCAGTTCGACTACAAGGCGTGGACCAACCAGTTCGACGAGGTGATCGCCGCGACCGAGCTGTGCGACCAAGACGAACTCGCGCGGCTGCGCGGCTATCTCGATCAGCAGCTCGTGCCGCTGCAGGCGGTGGTGTCGCGGCTTGCCAACCGGCTGCAGCGCCGGCTGATGGCTCAGCAGAACCGATCGTGGGATTTCGACCAGGAGGAAGGGCTGCTCGACGCGGCGCGGCTGGCGCGCATCGTCATCAACCCGATGCTGTCGCTGTCGTACAAGATGGAAAAGGACACCGAGTTCAAGGACACGGTGGTGACGCTGCTGATCGACAATTCGGGGTCGATGCGCGGCCGGCCGATCTCGATCGCGGCGATCAGCGCCGATATCCTCGCGCGCACGCTCGAGCGGTGCGGGGTGAAGACCGAGATCCTCGGCTTCACCACGCGCGCGTGGAAGGGCGGGCAGAGCCGCGAGACGTGGCTCGCCGCCGGCCGCCCGCCGCAGCCCGGCCGGCTCAACGACGTGCGCCACATCGTCTACAAGCAGGCCGACGAGCCGTGGCGACGCGCGCGCAACTCGCTCGGCTTGATGATGCGCGAGGGGCTGCTCAAGGAAAATATTGACGGCGAGGCGCTGCTGTGGGCGCACAACCGGCTGATCGGCCGGCCCGAGGAGCGGCGCATCCTGATGGTCATCTCCGATGGCGCACCGGTCGACGATTCGACGCTGTCGGTGAACAGCGGCTCGTACCTCGAGCGCCATCTGCGGCAGGTGATCGACTGGATCGAGCGCAAGTCGCCGGTCGAGCTGATCGCGATCGGGATCGGGCATGACGTCACGCGCTACTACAATCGCGCGGTGACGATCATGGACGTCGAGCAGCTCGGCGGGACGATCATCGAGCAGCTCGCGGCGCTGTTCGACGCCGCCTGATCACGCATGCCGGCGATCACCGCGCCGCGCGGCGGCTTCGTCGGGCCGGTCAAGCGGTCGATCACGATCGCCGGTCACGCGACGTCGATCAGCCTAGAACCGATCTTCTGGCAGGCACTCGAGGCCGAGGCGGCGCGCCGCGCGCTGCCGCTGTCGGCGCTGGTCGCCGAGATCGACGCGGTGCGCATCCTCGCCGCCGATCCGCCCAACCTAGCCAGCGCACTGCGGACGTGGCTGATCGATACGTTTGCGCCGCGCGATTGACGCTGCGAACGACTTTCAATAGCGACGCGCCGCAATGCTGATCGCGATCCCCGACCTGCTCGATGCCGCGACGCTGGCGAACGTGCGTGCGATCATCGATGCCGCGCCCTGGGTGGACGGGAACGTGACGTCCGGGCACCAGTCGGCGCTTGCCAAGCGCAACGAGCAGCTGCCCGAGGACGGCGCGGCCGCGCGCGAGGCGGGGAAGATCGTGCTCGATGCGCTTGCCGCGTCGCCGCTGTTCTTCGCTGCGACGCTGCCGCTCAAAGTGTTTCCGCCGCTGTTCAACCGCTACGGTCTGGGGCAGACGTTCGGCACACATGTCGACAATGCGGTGCGCGTGCAGCGCGGCCGCGATTTCCGGGTGCGCGCAGACCTGTCGGTGACGGTATTTCTCGAGGACGCCGACCGCTATGACGGCGGCGACCTGGTGATCGAGGACCTGTTCGGCGAGCAGCGTGTGAAGCTGCCGGCGGGCCATGCCGTCGTCTATCCCTCATCGAGCCTCCACCGCGTGACGCCGGTGACACGCGGACGGCGCGTTGCGTCGTTCTTCTGGCTGCAATCGATGGTGCGCGACGATGCCGCGCGTCGCATCCTGTTCGATCTCGACCGCAGCGTGCAGTCGGTCGCCGCGGTACGCGGGAACGACGATGCCGACGTGATCCGGCTGACGGGCGTCTACCACAATCTGCTGCGCCGCTGGGCCGACGCCTGACGCCCGCGCCGACCCACACCGGCGCCAAGGCGCGTACCGCGATCCGCGACGCTGAGCCAACGACCGGCGTACGATCCGGTACCCGTCGGGCCGCGCAGTCGTGGTGGTGGCTAATCCATAAATGGGGCGGGCTGCTTCTCGCCGCGGTGTTCGTGCTCATCGGCCTCTCCGGCACGGCGCTGGTGATCGATGACGGGCTCGACCGGCTGACCCATCCGCGGCGCTACGCCGTGACGGGTGAGGGGCATCAATCGTACGCGCGCTATCTCGCGGTCGGGCGCACGGTGGCGCAGCGCGGCGAGCGCGCGGCTAATATTGTGCGGCCGGCGGGCACGGGGCCGCTGACCGTGACGCTCGTCTCGCCATCGGCGGGGGCAGCACGGCGGTTCGTGTACCTCGATCCGGCGACGGCACGCGTGCTCGACGTGGCGACGCCCGATGGCGGGGTGATGCGGCTCGTCCACCGCCTGCACGGCTCGCTGCTCGTGCCCGCGATCGGGCGCACGATCGTCGGCTGGGTGGGGCTCACGCTTGCGCTGTCGTGCCTCAGCGGCCTGGTTCTGTGGTGGCCCCGTAGTGGCGGGATCCGGCGGGCGTTCGGCTGGCGGCGCGGCGCGGGCCCCGCCACCAACCTGCACCACGTCGCCGGCGCTGGGATCGCGCTGCCGCTGCTGGTGCTGGCTCTGACGGGGGCGTGGATCAGCTTCCCGAACGTTGCCGCCGTGTTGAGCGGCGAGGATCGCACGCGCGGCGCGGTCCGGCTCGCCGGCATGCTCGCGCCGCCGCTCGCCCGCCCGGCGCTGGCGATCGATACCGTCGTCGCGCGCGCACGTCCGCTTGCCCCCGCCGCGCCGCTGCGCACGATCATCCTGCCGACCGAGCGGAGCGCCGACTGGACGCTAGCTTACGATACGCAGCCGATGCTGACGGTGGCGGTCGCCGACGACAGCGGCGTGGCGGCGCGCGGTCTGGCACCGGGAAGCGCCGCGGGGGGCAGCAGCGTCGGCCAGATCGTGCGCCGCGTCCACGATGGCACCGGCATGGGGAGGGTGTGGAACGGGGTGATCGCAATCGCCGGTATCGCGCCGACGCTGCTCGGCATCACCGGCGTCGTGCTATGGTGGCGGCGCCGCGCGAGCCGCGCCGCCAGCCGCCCCGACTGACCGCCTCAGATCCGCGTCAGCGCGCCCGTCGCGACAACGGGGCCGGTCGGCAGCGGGCCAGGCGCGCCGCCGACCGGCTCGATCGAGATCGCCAGCGTCGCGCCGGCGGCAAGCGCGGCGCGATCGGCGGCGTCGAGGCGTATGGCGGTCGTACCCCGTCCGGCGAGCAGGCCGAGCGAGTGCGGGACGCCGTCCTCGCCGATGCGCCAAAGCTGCGCGACACGCGTCGTGGGTACCTCGATCGCCGCCGGCACCCGGACTTGCCCACGCCCGGCGTCGTACAAGGCGGCGAACGGCTTGCCGTCGCCGCCGGTCGCAGGGGCCATCGCCGCGGCATAGGTGATCGCTGGCTTTGCCGGAGCCACCACCGCTGGCGGGGGTACCGGTGCAGGGCGAACGATGAGAGCGATTGCCAACCCGGCGGCAAGTAGCGACGTACCCGCCGTTGCCCAGCGCCATCCTCGCGCGCCGGAGCCGGCGCCCGTGAGGCGAAGGACGCGCTCCTCGATCCATGCCGGCGGTGCGACGTCGGGGTAAGCCCCAAGCAGCGTCGCGAAGCGCGCGCGCCAGGCCTCCACCTCCTGCGCGAAGGCAGGCTCGGCGAGCACGCGCCGCAGCGCGACGGCGCGCTCCTCGCCATCGAGCAGGCCGAGCGCCAGTTCGGCGGCGGTAACGCTGTCGTCAGGCGTCGGCGCCATCAAGGCACTCCCGCAAGCGCATCAGCCCGCGCCGGACCCAGCTTTTCATCGTGCCGAGCGGCACAACGGCACGGGCGGCGAGCTCGGCATAGGTCAATCCGTCAAAGAACGCGGTCCGGATCGCATCGCGCTGGCGATCGTCCAGCGCATCCAGGCAGAAATGCAGCCGCCGGTCGTGCTCGTCGCGCAGCATCGTGTCCGAGGCGGACGGCGACGGATCAGGAAGTGCCACGAGCGCCTCGTCCGACGTGTCACCCAGGCGATGGGTGCGCCGCCAGTCGATCGACCGGTTGCGCGCAATCGTCGCCAGCCACGCGATCGCGCTGCCACGCGCCGGATCGAACCCGGCCGCGCGTGTCCATACCGATAGATAGACGTCCTGCAACACGTCCTCCGCCGCCCTGCGATCGTTGCAGATACGCAAGCAAACCCCGAAAAGCTTCGCCGCAGTTAAACGATAAACGAGCCGGAACGCGCGCGTGTCCTGCTTCCCGGTGCGAAACAGCGCATCATTCAGCCGCCTTTGCGCCTCGTTCTGCACCCGCGCTCATCCCTCCCCGCCGATCCACTCGCTATGGCTGCATCGGCGCTTCCACGCCATGCGCGATCGGCTGGTCGCAAAAAAAATCTCCCCCGCATCTTTATGGGTGGGCGTTCGTATCTTCGGGTGATCGCGGCAAGCTGACTATCCGTTCAGGATTCCGACAGCGAAACGATCTAGGCGGCAGGCGGTCTGGCGCTGATCGGCGCGATGCAAAGGGAAGGATGCTGCGATGGCGCAATCAGATCAGCTGCTAGAAGCGATGGAGTCGCGCGCCCGGCGCCGCGACGATCGGCGCGCGTTCTTCACCAATGCGCTCGGTGCGGCGGCGGTCGGTGCAGGCGCGTTCGCCTTCGCCAGCTCGGCTTCGGCGCAGACGGTGACCGACGCCGACGTGCTGAACTTCGCGCTCAACCTCGAGTATTTGGAAGCGAACTTCTATTATTTCGCGGTCAACGGCACGCCGATCCCGGCAGCATCGCAGGGCACGTCGCCCGGCGCGGTGACGGGCGGGGCGAAGGTCAATTTCACCGATCCGCTGGTGGCACAGTACGCGCGAGAAATCGCGGCGGACGAGCTCGCCCACGTCAACTTCCTGCGCACCGCGATCGGCAGCACGGCCGTCGCGCAGCCCGCGATCAACATCTCGGGCGACGTCAACGGCGCGTTCAGCGCGGCGGCGCAGGCGGCGGGCGTCGTGCCGGCCGGGACGGCGTTCAATCCCTATGCCTCCGACGAGAATTTCCTGCTCGGTGCGTTCATCTTCGAGGACGTCGGTGTCACCGCCTACAAGGGCGCGGCGCCGCTGCTCACCAACAAGACTTTCCTCGAGGCCGCGGCGGGCATCTTGGCGGTCGAGGCGTATCACGCCGCGATCGTGCGCACGACGCTGTACCGCAAGGGGATCGCCACACCTTCGCTGCAGCTGATTGAGACGACCGAGAAGATCTCGAACGCGCGCGATATGCTCGACGGGGCGCCCGCCGAGGACAAGGTGAAGGGGATCGGTCCCGATGACGATCAGGGCATCGCGCCGATGACGAGCAGCGAGGGCACGGTATCGAACATCGCACCGCTCAATTCGAACGGGCTCGCGTTCAGCCGCTCGGCCGCGCAGACGCTCAACATCGTCTATCTCAATCGCGCCGCCGTCACGATGGGCGGGTTCTTCCCCGCCGGCGTCAACGGCACCATCAAGACCAGCGCTGCGAACTGATCGCGCCAGAAACCAAGGAAACCAGACCATGATCAAGGATTCCGTTTTCGCGGCGCTCGAGCTCGCCGAGCTGCGCCGTGCTGAGCGCCGTCGCTTCCTCAAGATGGCGGGCGCCTCGACCGCGGCGATCGGCGGGCTGAGCCTGCTCGCCGCCTGCGGTGACGACAATGACGATCTTATCCCCAATCCCACGCCGTCGCCGACGCCGACCCCCACCCCCGGCGTCACCGTAACCGATGGTGATATCCTGAACCTCGCGCTCAACCTCGAATATCTCGAGGCGCAATTCTACTCGTTCGCGGCGTTCGGCACCGGTCTGCCCGAATCGAGCCTGACGGGTTCGGTCGGGACGCGCGGCGCGGTAACCGGCGGGCGCAAGGTGCCGTTCACCGATCCGCTCGTCGCCGCCTATGCGCGCGAGATCGCGGCGGACGAGATCGCACACGTCAACTTCCTGCGTACCGCGATCGGCAGCACCGCGGTCGCGCAACCCGCGATCAACATCGACGGCGGCGCGAACGGGGCGTTCACCGCCGCGGCGCGGGCGGCGAAGCTGGTCGGCGCCACCGAGAATTTCGATCCGTATCTCAACGACAACACCTTCCTGCTCTCCGCCTTTCTGTTCGAGGACGTCGGCGTTACGGCGTACAAGGGCGCAGCGCCGCTGCTGTCCAGCGCGACGTTCCTCGAGGCGGCGGCAGGCATTCTGGCGGCGGAGGCGTATCACGCCGGGCTGGTGCGCACGGTGATCTACGCCAAGGGGCTCGATGCCTCGACGGGGCTGCGGCAGGGCGCCAATGCGATCTCCGACGCGCGCGACTCGCTCGACGGCACGACGGGTGCGCAGGCTGATCTCGACCAGGGCGTGACGGGCAGCGACGCTAGCATATCGAACATCGTGCCGGCGGACGGCAACGCGATCGCCTACAGCCGCACGACGCAGCAGGTGCACAACATCGTCTACCTGCGCACCACGGCGGGCGTCGGCGGCGGGTTCTTCCCCAACGGCACCAACAACGCGGTCGCCGCGCTGCGGACGAGCGGCGCGTTCTGATCCCACGACAGGTACGAACGGGGTCGCGCGGGAAACCGCGCGGCCCTTTTCGTTTGGAACCACTGCCGAAAGCGCCTACAACGGCCCAATCCTCGGGGGACCGCTGACGGCGGTTGAGAGGTGGGCACGAGCCCGCGACCCGCTGAACCTGATCCGGTTGACACCGGCGGAGGGAAGGAGCGGCCTGCCACCACCGGCACCTCGTTTCTCTCTTCGATGATGGAGAGAGATGATGGCCGACGTTCCCGCCCGTACCGAAATCGGCGTCACTACCGGGCCGATCCGCGGTAGCCGCAAGATCCATGTCGCGGCCCCAGGCAACCCGCAGGTGCAGGTCGCGATGCGCGCGATCGATCTCGAGCCAGGCTGCGGCGAGCCGCCGCTCAACGTCTACGACACGAGCGGGCCGTACAGCGATCCGAACGTGCGGATCGACATCATGGCCGGCCTCGCGCCGCTGCGCCGCGACTGGATCGTGGGCCGCGGCGACGTCGAGGCGTATGACGCGCGCGAGATCCGCCCGGAGGACAACGGCCAGCTTGGCCCCGACCGTTCGGGCGGCGTCCAGCCCTTCCCCAATGTCGTCCGTCGCCCGCTGCGTGCCAAGCCCGGTGCCAACGTCAGCCAGATGCACTATGCGCGCCGCGGCATCATCACGCCCGAGATGGAATATGTCGCCACGCGCGAGAACCTCGGCCGCGAGATGCTGCGAGAATATGCCCGCGACGGCGAGAGCTTTGGCGCCGCCATCCCCGATTACGTGACGCCGGAGTTCGTTCGTGACGAGATCGCACGGGGCCGCGCGATCATCCCCAACAACATCAACCATCCCGAATCCGAGCCGATGGCGATCGGCCGCAACTTCCTGGTCAAGATCAACGCCAACATCGGCAATAGCGCAGTCGCCAGCAACGTCGCGACCGAGGTCGACAAGCTCGTCTGGGCGATCCGCTGGGGCGCGGATACGGTGATGGACCTCAGCACCGGCCGCAACATCCACGATACGCGCGAGTGGATCATCCGCAACTCGCCCGTGCCGATCGGCACCGTGCCGATCTATCAGGCGCTGGAGAAGGTCGGCGGCATCGCCGAGGACCTGACGTGGGAGATCTTCCGCGACACGCTGATCGAGCAGGCCGAACAGGGCGTCGATTATTTCACGATCCACGCCGGCGTTCGCCTGCCGTACGTGCCGCTCACCGCCAAGCGCGTCACCGGCATCGTCAGCCGCGGCGGCTCGATCATGGCGAAATGGTGCCTCGCCCACCACAAGGAGAGCTTTCTCTACGAGCGGTTCGACGAGATCACCGAGATCATGAAGGCGTATGACATCGCCTATTCGCTCGGCGACGGGCTGCGACCCGGTTCGATCGCGGACGCCAATGACGAGGCGCAGTTCGCTGAGCTGTATACGCTGGGCGAATTGACCCACCGCGCCTGGGCGCAGGACGTGCAGGTCATGATCGAGGGCCCCGGCCACGTGCCGATGCACAAGATCAAGGAGAATATGGACAAGCAGCTTGAGGTGTGCGGCGAGGCGCCGTTCTACACGCTCGGGCCGCTGACGACCGATATCGCGCCGGGCTACGACCATATCACCAGCGGCATCGGTGCGGCGATGATCGGTTGGTACGGCACCGCGATGCTCTGCTACGTCACGCCCAAGGAGCATCTCGGCCTGCCCGATCGCGACGACGTGAAGGTCGGCGTCGTCACCTACAAGCTTGCCGCGCACGCCGCCGATCTGGCCAAGGGACATCCGGCGGCCAAGATGCGCGACGATGCCCTGTCGCGCGCCCGCTTCGAGTTCCGCTGGCGTGATCAGTTCAACCTCAGCCTCGATCCCGAGACGGCGGAGCAGTATCACGATCAGACGCTGCCCGCGGAAGGCGCCAAGACCGCGCATTTCTGCTCGATGTGCGGGCCCAAGTTCTGCTCGATGAAGATCACGCAGGAGGTGCGCGACTTCGCGCGGCTGCAGAACCAGGGCAGCGAGGGCTTCATCGCCACGGCGGAGGCCGAGGCGGGCATGGCGAAGATGAGCGGCGTGTACGAGGAAAAGGGCCGCGAACTCTACATGGGTGCCGGCGACCGCGAGCACGACTGACGCAGCAATGGGCGCATGCGGCGCATAGAGCGCGCGGCGCGGTACAATCCTTTTGGGGGTCACGCCGCGCCACGCCGACGCTAGCGTAACGCCGATGATGGGCGAAGGTGTGCTGTGACGGTCGCAGGGATCGACGCGCTGAGCGAGAAGGAGAAGCAGACGCTTCGGCTGCTTCTCGTCGGGCATGACGCGAAGTCGATCGCGCGGCATTTCGACCTGTCGGTGCATACGATCAACGAGCGGCTGCGCGATGCCCGGCGCAAGCTGTCGGTATCAAGTAGCAAGGAAGCCGCACGGCTGCTTCGCGACGCCGAGGGGCCGAGCCCCGAAATCGATGCGGACACGGCGTTGCGGGATGCGCCCGGCGCTGCCGACGCGCTTCATCCTCCACAAGCCCGACCCACGCCGCGCACGCTGCGCCACGTCGGCTGGGCGATAGGAGGAACCGCCATGCTCTCGATTATCGCCGCGCTGCTCGCCGTCTCGACGCCCAACCAGCTGCCAGCCGAGGCGCCCCTCGCGAGCGCGCCAACGGCCGCGGCCGAAACCGATGTCAGCAAGGCCGCGCGCGACTGGCTCGGGCTGGTCGACGCCGCCAACTGGCAGCAAAGCTGGGAAGGCACGGGTGCGTCGTTTCGCTCGGTCAACACGGTCGCCAACTGGCGGGCGGCATCACAGAAAGCGCGCGTGCCGCTCGGCGCGGCCGTCTCGCGCACGCTGATCAGCGACGTCGACACGCCAGCGCCGCCGAACGGCTACCGCACCGTGCAATTCCGTACCGATTTCGCCAACAAGCGCGGCGCGACCGAGACGCTTGCGCTCAATCGCGAAGGCGGGGTGTGGAAAGTCGTCGGCATCTACATCGATTGATCGCTTCCGGGCTCGTTGGCTCCTGGCGGAAGCATCCGGTGTTGCAGGGGTTGCCGACTTGAAGCGTCCCTGCTTCACCTTGGTGCGTCGCGCAGATCG
This sequence comes from Sphingomonas sp. TZW2008, assembly GCF_002117915.1. Classification (GTDB taxonomy): domain Bacteria; phylum Pseudomonadota; class Alphaproteobacteria; order Sphingomonadales; family Sphingomonadaceae; genus Sphingomonas. The sequence continues at coordinate 104,685 of NZ_BDJB01000001.1, forward strand.
GCACCGCGTCCGCGGTGCCGCGTCGCCGTGGTCACGGGAGCGATAAAGCCGGGCGGCACCTCTTCCTCAGCTAGCTACGAGCGATCGTTGTTGAGGATCGGCGCGGCGTCATTATGCGCGGCACGTGCTCCTGGACACGGCAAGCTCGCTCGCGGCGATCGCCGCTCCGTTCATGCGCAAGTATCACGTCCTTGGAACTGATCAGCGACGATACGGCCAGTCAGAGCGCTCAGATGGCGATCCGCTGTGTCGCGCGCGCCTGCCCGGAACAAACCGCCCCGTTTTGCGCCGGCGCTGCTACACCGCCGCGATGGCCCCCAACTCCCCGCTCGATCATCTCGCCGATCTGCCGGCCAGCCCGGACGAGACGGCGACCGACGGCATCGGTCACCCGCCCTACGCCTTCATCGGCCTAGCCGCCGTCGCGCTGGCGGTGCTGATCGTCGCGCTCGTCGGCGCGACGATCGCGCGGGGCACGCAGTTCGCGTTCGATTCGGCGGTCATGCTCGCGCTGCGGACGCCCGGTGATCTCGCCACCCCGATTGGCCCCGTATGGCTGCGGCAGGCGATGATCGACGTCACCGCGCTTGGCGGGCAGACGGTGCTGACGCTGGTAGTGATCGCCGCGATCGGCTTCCTCCTCGCCGGCCGGCACTATCTCACCGCCGCCCTGGTTTTCGGCGGCACGGTGAGTGGATCGATGGCGGTATCGATCGGCAAGCACCTCGTCGGCCGTGCGCGCCCTGCGCTGGTCGATCACCTCGTCGAGGTATCGTCGGCGAGCTTTCCCAGCGGCCACGCGTCGAACAGCGCGATCATCTATCTCACCATCGCGCTGATCGTGATGCAGATCGTGCCCGACCGACGCGCGCGCTGGTTCCTGTTCGCCGCCACCGTGGCGCTCGTCGTGCTGATCGGCATCAGCCGCGTCTACCTCGGCGTACATTGGCCCAGCGACGTGCTCGTCGGATGGAGCGCGGGTTCACTCTGGGCGCTCGCCTGGTGGGCACTCGGCTCGCGACTGAGGCTCCGCGCCCGGCGACGCTGAACGGCTGTCCTACACGCCTTGTGTCGTGCCATGAACGTGCGGAACACAAGGAGAACATGGTGCAGGAACTGATCGAACGTGCGATCGACGCCGAAGGCCGGATCACTGCGGTCGTGCCACGCGGCGGCGGGCGTCGCGTCACCGTCAACGTCGCCGAATCGCCGCTGTCGTGGCTCGCCGCGCGCGGGCTCGTCACCGCGCGGCAGGTCGAGGCGGGGGAGCGGCTGCGCGGCGACTACGAACGCGCCGCGATCGCGCCGTCGGTGACGATGCGCTGGTCGGCGGGCGTCGACGGCGGCGCGGGGCAGGGTTTCGATCCGACCGCCGCCCACCTCGCCGCGAAGCGCCGCTTCGACGCCGCGATCGCCGGCGTCGGTCCGGGGCTGTGCGACGTGCTTTGGCGCGTGGTATGTGCCGGCGAGGGTCTACCGGTGGCGGAGAAGGCGCTCGGCTGGCCGGTGCGATCGGGGCGGCTGGTGCTGACGATGGCGCTCGATCGCCTCGCCAACCATTATCGCCTCGGCTGAGCCGCCGCTTGCGACGAGGCCGTGGTCGGCCGATATGCCCCGGATGCGGCTAGCCATCACCAAGTGTCACGGTTCGGGAAACGACTTCGCACTGATCGACGCGCGCGCGCTCGATCTGCCCGATGCCGGCTGGGCGGCGACAGCACGCGCGCTGACGGATCGTGCTGGTCTGGTCGGGGCGGACGGAATCCTTCTGCTGACCGCGGGCGACGATCGCGCCGCCTTTGGGATGCGTATCTTCAATGCCGACGGATCGGAGCCGGAAACGTGCCTCAACGGCTTGCGCTGCGTCGCGCGGGCGGGGCTTGAGGCGCTCGGGCTCACGACGGCGACCGTGCGGCTCAAGACCAGTCACGTCGACGTGCGGCGCGATCCAGCGCTGGCCCCCGGCGTCTATACGGTGCGCGAGACGGCAGGGCCTGCGACGCTGGACGTCACCGGCTGGCCGCTGACCGGCGAGGGAGGCGAGATCGTCGATCGTCCGATCGCGGCGCTGTCGCCCGACCTGCGCTTCACCGCAGTCGGCATCGGCAACCCGCATCTGATCGCGTTCGTCGATGCGATCGACGAGGCGGCGCTCGTCCGCGTGGGCGGCATCTGCGAGGCGGCCCCGGCCTGGCTGCCGAACCGCGCCAACGTCTCGTTCGTCCAGATGCGCGGCGACAACGAACTGTACGTGCGCACCTTCGAGCGCGGCGTCGGCCTTACCAACGCCTGCGGCAGCGCGATGGGCGCATCCACCTACGCCGCCGGGCTGACCGGGCGGCTGGCGTTCGACCGGCTGGTGACGGTGCGCAACAAGGGCGGGCTGGTGCGCGCGATCGCATCGGCCGACGGGATGGTGACGCTATCGGGCAACGCCACGTTCGAGTGGACGGGCAGCGTGACGGTGGAGGACGACGTCGCCCGCGACCTCGCCGTGACGCAGCGCAACGCGGATGAAGTTGCGGCCTGGGCGGCGGTCGCCACCGGCTGAACGCTGCGTGTCAGTTGCGCTGTGCGACCAGCCCGCGCGCAATCACCTGCGCCTGAATTTCCGCCGCGCCCTCAAAGATGTTGAGGATGCGTGCGTCGCACAGGATACGGCTAATCTCGAATTCGAGCGCATAGCCGTTGCCGCCGTGAATCTGGAGGCTGGCATCGGCATTGCTCCACGCGGCACGCGCGGCGAGGAGCTTGGCCATGCCGGCCTCGATATCGCAGCGTTTGCCCGAATCCTTGGCGCGGGCGGCGGCGTAGGTGAGTTCGCGCGCGGCGACGAGATCGACGAGGCTCATCGCCAGCTTGTCGGCGACCCGCGGGAAGTGAATGATCGCGCGGCCGAACTGCTTGCGATCGAGCGCGTAGCTGAGGCCAAGTTCCAGCGCGCGGCGGGCGACGCCGACGGCGCGCGCGGCGGTCTGTATCCGCGCGCCTTCGAAGGTGCGCATCAGCTGCTTGAAGCCCTGGCCTTGCTCGCCGCCGAGCAGCGCGTCGGCGGGGGCGGTCATGCCGTCGAAAGAGAGCGCATATTCGCGCATCCCGCGATAGCCGAGCACCTCGATCTCGCTGCCCGCCATGCCCGGCGCAGGGAAGGGTTCGCCATCGGTGCCGCGCGGCTTGGGGACGAGCAGCATCGACAGGCCGGAATAGCCCTTGGCATCCGGCACCGTGCGAGCGAGCAGGGTCATGAGGTCGGAGCGGCTGGCGTGGGTGATCCACGTCTTGGCGCCATCGATCCGCCAGCTATCGCCATCGCGTCGCGCGCGGGTCTGGAGCGAGCCGAGATCGCTGCCGACGTCGGGTTCGGTGAAGACGGCGGTGGGCAGTACCTCGCCGCTGGCAATGCGCGGGAGCCACTCGGCCTTCTGCGCCTCGGTGCCCGAGCCCGCGATCAGCTCACCGGCGATTTCGGAGCGGGTGCCGAGCGAGCCAGCGCCGATCCAGCCGCGCGACAGTTCCTCGGTGACGATGCACATGACGAGCTTCGACAGGCCGAGGCCGCCGTAAGTCTCGGGGATGCAGACACCGAAGGTGCCGAGTTCGGCCATCTTGGCGACGGTTGGATCGGGGATCAAATCGTTGGCGAGGTGCCAGCCGTGCGCGTGGGGCAGGATTTCGACATCGGTGAAGCGACGGAACTGGTCGCGGATCGCGTCCAGCTCGGCATCGTCGAGCGTTTCGCTGGGCCATTCGCCGGCGGCTAGCCGTTCGACCAGCGCACGTCGGTCGGCGGCGGCGTCATGATCGAGAAGGTCGGCGCAGGCGTCGGCGAGGGCGCGCGCGGCTGCGGCGAGGCCGAGGTCGGCGGGGCGGAACAGCTCGTTCTGGCCCATCGGCAGACCGCCGACGAGCTGGGCGATGCTTTCCCCAAGGGCGAGGCGGGCTATGAGGGCGTTGATCTCGCCCGCGTTGTTATCGGCCCAGTCGGCCACCGCCTCCAGCGCGGCGACGGTGGTCGCGACCCAGGCGAAGCCGTGCGCGGCGCGCTGCTCGCTGTCGATCGGCGCGGCGTCGAGCCGAGCCGCGAGGGCGGCACGGGCGTCATCGCGATAGCGTTGCGCCGCCGCCAGTGCCTGCCGCAACATCACGCGCGCTCGAATACGGCGGCGATGCCCTGGCCGCCGCCGATGCACATCGTTTCCAGGCCGTAGCGGCCGTCGCGGCGGACGAGCTCGCGGGTCAGATTGGCGAGGATGCGGCCGCCGGTCGCGCCGATCGGGTGGCCGAGCGAAATGCCCGAGCCGTTGACGTTGAGAATCTCGTTTCGGCTGTCGTCCTTGCTCCAGCCCCAGCCCTTGAGCACGGCGAGCACCTGCGGCGCGAATGCCTCGTTCAGCTCGACGAGATCGATGTCGCCCCAACCAAGGCCGTTGCGGGCGAACAGGCGCTCGACCGCCGGAACCGGGCCGATACCCATGCGCGAGGGATCGCAGCCGGCGGCGGCCCAGCTGTGGAACCAGGCGATCGGCTCCAGACCCAGTTCCTCCAATTTGTCCTCGGCGACGACGAGGCAGGCGGCGGCAGCGTCATTCTGCTGGCTGGCGTTGCCGGCGGTGACGACGCCGCCCTCGAGCGCGCGCAATTTGCCGAGCGATTCCAGCGTGGCGTCGGGGCGGAAGCCCTCGTCGCGATCGAAGACGATCGGATCGCCCTTCTTCTGCGGCACCGAGACGGGGACGAGCTCGTCGGCGAACAGGCCCTGTTCCCAGGCGGCAGTGGCGCGCTGGTGCGAGCGGACGGCATAGGCATCGGCCTCCTCGCGGGTAATGTCGTAATCCTTGGCGAGATTCTCGGCGGTCTCGATCATCCCGCTGATGACGCCGAAGCGCTCGACCGGCTGCGACATCAGGCGGCCACGGGTGAGGCGATCGTGGATCGTGAGGTTGCCCGCGCGCACGCCCTTGCGGATGTCGGTGGTGTAATGCTCGACGTTGGACATGCTCTCGCAGCCGCCGGCGACGACGACGTCGCTGACGCCGGTCTGCACCATCATCGCCGCGTCGATCACCGCCTGAAGCCCCGAGCCGCAGCGGCGGTCGAGCTGATAGCCGGGCACCTCGATCGGCAGGCCGGCGGCGAGCCATGCCCAGTGGCCGATCGCCGGCGCTTCGCCATTGCCATAGCCTTGCGCGAACACGACGTCGTCGACGCGGCTCGGATCGATCTTGGTGCGCTCCATCAACGCCTTCAGGATCGTCGCGCCAAGCTGACCCGCGGTGAGCGAGGAGAGGCTGCCGCCGAACTTGCCGACGGCGGTGCGGATCGGAGCGACGATGGCGGCGCGGCGCAGGCCGGTGCTGGTGGTCATGGGTCGGGTCCTCGATATGGTAGGTCAGGCCGGGCGGGCGATGCCGCTGTCGAAGAGCTTGGCGATCGCACCCGACGACAGGCCGAGGCGCTCGGCGAGCACCTCCTCGCTGTGCTGGCCGTTGCGCGGGGCGGGCAGCGGCGGGCGGCGCTCGTCGCCGGGGATCGTCGCGAAAGCGCCGGCGGCGGGGTAGCTGGTGCCGCTCGGGTCCGCCGCGGTGGCGAAGATCGGATTGTCGCCGACGAGCCGCGGATCGCGCACCGCATCGGCCATCGTGCCGTAGGCGGAGTGGACGATCCCACCGGCGTCGAACGCGGCGGCGAGATCGGCGTGGTCGCGCGCGCCGATCGCGCCCTCGAACAGCGGGAACAGCGCGTCGCGGTGGATGAAGCGCAACCCGTCGTCGGCGGCAAAGCTGACGCCGCGCTCGGCCTCGACGCGGGCGATCGCCTCGCCCAGCCCGAGCGCCGCGACGAGATTGGACCATTGCCGGTGCGTGACGACGACGATCATCGTCCGCTTGCCGTCCCGCGTCGTGAAGTCGCGCCCGAATAGCCCGAAGACGGTGTTGCCGAGCCGCGGCCGATCGGTGCCGGTGTGCAGCACCTCCGCGATCCCGCCGAGATTGGCGACGGTGCCGATCGCCACGTCCGATAGCGGCAGCCGCACCTCGCCGCCCTGGCCGGTCGCGTCGCGGCGGCGCAGCGCGGCGAGCAGCGCAAAGGCGGCGTACGATCCGGTCAGCAGATCCCACGCCGGCAGCACGTGGTTGACGGGCTCCGGCCCCGGCCCGGTCAGCATCGGATAGCCGACCGCATTGTTGACGGTATAGTCGAGCGCCGGGCTGCCATCCGCCCAGCCCATCACGCGCACGGTGATCAGATCGGCGCGCCCCTCCGCCAGCGTGTCGTGTGCGAGGAACCCCTTCGCCGGGAAGTTGGTGACGAACTGCCCCGTTGCGCGGACCAACGCCTGCAACAGCTCGCGCCCCTCGGGCCGGGCGAGATCGAGCGCGACGCTCTTCTTCGCGCGATTGAGGTTCTCCCAGTAGAGCGAATCGTTGTTCTCGGTCACCGGCCAGCGGCGGAAATCGGGGCCGCCGCCGATCTGGTCGACGCGGATCACCTCCGCCCCCATCTGCGCGAGATAGAGCCCCGCGGTGGGCGAGGCGACGAACGACGACGCCTCGATCACGGATAGGCCGGGGAGGAGATCGTACATCGGTCAGGCGACTCCGGCGTTGAACTCGCGCAGCATGTGCTTGGCGATCTGCAGCTGCAGGATCTGCGTCGTGCCCTCGTAGATGCGATAGATGCGCGCGTCGCGGAAGAAGCGTTCGGCGTCATATTCGGCGAGGTAGCCTGCGCCGCCGTACACCTGCACGACGCGGTCGACGATCCGCCCGCATGCTTCCGACGCGAAGACCTTGGTTGCCGCCGCCTTGCGCAGCACCGCCTCGCCCGCGTCGGCGCGGCGCGCGCAGTCGGCGAGCATCGTCTCGGAAGCGTAGAGCTCGATCTCGCTGTCGGCGAGCATCTGCTGGATCAGCTGGAAGTTGGCGATCGGCTCACCGAACGCCTTGCGCTCGGTGGCGTAGCGCAGCGCCGAATCGAGTGCGCGGCGGGCATAGCCCATCGACGCCGCGGCGACCGACAGCCGCCCATTGTCGAGGCTCTTCATCGCGGTGACGAAGCCCTTGCCTTCCTCGAGCCCGAGCAGCGCGTCGGCCGGCAGGTGGACGTCCTCCAGGATGATGTCGGCGATGTGCGACCCCGCCTGGCCCATCTTCTTGTCCGACTTGCCGACGGTGACACCCGGCGTGTCCATCGGCACGATGAACGCCGAGACGTGCGCGTTCTTGGGCAGCGCCTCCTTCGACGTGCGCGCCATGATGACCGCCATCTTCGCGTCGGGCGCGTTGGTGATGTAGCGCTTCGTGCCGTTCAACACCCAGCCGTTGCCGGAACGAACCGCCATCGTCTGCATGCCCGCCGAATCGCTGCCCGACCCCGGTTCGGTGAGGCCGAAGGCGGTGACCATGCCGCCCGCCATCTGCGGCAGCCACTCGCGCTTCTGCTCCTCGGTGCCGCCGTTGCGCAGCGCCGAATTGACCATGCCGATGGTGATCGAGATGATCGAGCGGAAGCACGGCATCGCATAAGCGAGCTCGCGGATCGTCTGCGTATATTGATACGTGTTCATCCCCGCGCCGCCATATTCCTCGGCGATCGTCAGCCCGAACAGACCCATGTCGCGCATCTCGGCGAGGATATCGTCGGGGATGCGGTCGGTTTCGAGGATCTCCTTCTCGGCCGGGATCAGCCGATCGCGCACGTAGCGGCGCAGCTGGTCGATGAACTGGTCGAAGGTCTCGGCATCCATGCCGGTATTCGGGCCGGGATTGAGCGTGCTCATGCGGGAAAACCTCAGATCGGATCGTAGGGGAAGACGTGCGCCGACACTTCGTCGGCACGCGCGAAGCTTGGGCGGAACGAGGGCGCGAGCTCGTCGGCGATCGCCTGCGGCGTCCAGCCTTCGAGCTTGGTCATCGAGCGGATCGGTCGCGGCTTGGAGAACAGCACGATCTCGTTCTTGCGTACCGCGAAGATCTGGTTGCTGACGTCCGCCGACAGATCGGACGCGAGATAGGCGACGAGCGGCGCGATCTTGTCCGCGCTCATCGTCTGAAGCCGCGCGACGCGCTCCTTCGCCTCAGGCGTCTCCGCCGGGATCGACGCAGTCATCCGGCTCCACGCGAACGGCGCGATGCAGTTCGAGCGGACGCCGACGCGCGCCATGTCGAGCGCGATCGACTGCGACAGGCCGACGATGCCGAGCTTGGCGGCGGAATAGTTCGCCTGGCCGATGTTGCCGATCAGCCCCGACGTCGAGGTGAAGTGGACGAAGCTGCCCGAGCCCTGCTCGCGGAAATACGGCGTCGCTGCCTTGGAGACGTTGAACGCGCCGTTGAGGTGAACGTCGATCACCGCGCGCCAGTCCTCATGGCTCATCTTGTGCCAGATCGTGTCGCGCAGGATACCGGCGTTGTTAACCACCGCATCGATGCGGCCAAAGCGCTTCACCGCGTCCTCGACGATCGTCGCCGCGCCGGCGGGATCGGCGACACTGGCGAGGTTGGCGACCCCCTGGCCGCCCGCTTCGACGATGTCGCGCGCGGTCTGCTCCGCCGGACCGGCCTCGCCGCCTTCGCCCCCGCCGCCGACGCCCGGATCGTTGATGACGACCGCCGCGCCCTCACGCGCGCAAAGCAGCGCGATCTCGCGTCCGATGCCGCGCCCGGCGCCGGTCACCGCGACGACCTTGCCTTCGAGAATGCCTGCCATCCCGCTCTCCCTTGTCGGCGGCAGCCGTACAGCCACGCGCAAAGAATTTCAACATCCGGCATTGTTTTTCAGAATGCTGAAAGATAGGTCGAGGCATGGAGCCTCGCGTACGCTCGGTCGGTCACGCCTTTGCGATCATGCGGCTGCTCGCTGGTGGCGAAGCGATGACGCTGTCGGAGATAGCGCGCGGCTGTGCGCTCAGCCCGTCTACCTGCCTCGGGTTGCTGCGCACGCTGGTCGGCGAACGCGTGCTCGTTGCGCAGCCAGGCAAGAGATACGGGCTCGCGCCGGCGTGGCGGGAAGGATCGGCGCGATGGGCCGATCCGCACGCGCAGATCGTCGCCACCGCGCGCCCGCTGCTCGACCGGGCGGCGCGCCAACTCGACGCGCCGGTCGGGCTGTGGCGCGTCGTCGCGGGGGAGCGGCTGCAGTTGATCGCGCTGGGCGAGAGCGCGGCGTCGACACGGATCCACATGCAGGTGGGGCAGCGCCAGCCGATCGGCGGCGGCGCGACTGGCCGCGCGCTCGCCGCAGCGCAGGCGCTCGATGAGGCGGAGCTTGCCGCGCGCTTCGCGGCGGTACGCTGGGAACGCGTGCTCGATCTCGCCGCCTATCGCGGGCAGATCGCGGATGCGGCGCGTGACGGCTATGCGGTCGACGATCGCTACGGACACGCCGGCGTGCGCTCGATCGCGGTCGCCGTTCCCGGCAACCCGCCGACGCTGTGCCTGTCGGTTTCGTTCTTCGCCGCCGATGCCGGCTGCGCCCGCGACGCGGAGGCCGGCCAATTACTAAACGAGCTTGCCGACCAACTCTACGCGTCGTCTAACGCTGCCTGAGCGCCACGCGCCGCCCACTAACCCGCATGGAAGTACCACTTCCATGCGCACGCTTCACGCTGCCACCACCTTGCGCGCCTCGTCCGCCGCCTCGATCTCCGCCGCCTTCGCCTCGACCAGGCCGACGATGTGATCGATCATCCCGGCGTCCTGCACGTGATGGTCGGTGACGCCCGACAGATACACCATGTGCTTACCGTTGCCGCCGCCGGTGATCCCGATGTCGGTTTCGCGCGCCTCGCCCGGGCCGTTGACGACGCAGCCGAGCACGGAGAGCGACATCGGCGTGCGGATATGCTGCAACCGTTCCTCGAGCGCCTGGACGGTGCGGATCACGTCGAACCCCTGCCGTGCGCAGCTCGGGCAGCTCACCACGCGCACGCCGCGGTTGCGGATGCCGAGCGCCTTCAGGATCTCGAACCCGACGCGCACTTCCTCCTCGGGCTCGGCCGACAGCGAGACGCGGATCGTGTCGCCGATGCCGTACCACAGGAGCGAGCCGATCCCGATCGCGCTCTTCACCGTGCCGCCGACGAAGCCGCCCGCCTCAGTGATGCCCAGATGCAGCGGGCAATCGACCACCTCGGCGAGCTGCTGGTATGCCGCGACCGCGAGGAAAAGATCGGACGCCTTCACCGCCACCTTGAAGTCGTGGAAGTCGCGGTCCTGCAGCAGCTTGATGTGGTCGAGCGCGCTTTCCACCAGCGCCTCAGGGCAGGGCTCGCCGTATTTCTCGAGCAGGTCCTTTTCCAGGCTGCCGGCGTTGACGCCGATACGGATCGCGCAGCCGTTCGCCTTGGCGGCGTTGACCACTTCGTTGACGCGTTCGGCCGATCCGATGTTGCCCGGGTTGATACGCAGGCACGCCGCGCCGGCGTCCGCCGCCTCCAGCGCGCGCTTGTAGTGAAAATGGATGTCAGCGACGATCGGCACGCGCGCCGCGCGCACGATCTGGCCCAGCGCCGCGGTCGATTCGACGTCGGGGCAGCTGACGCGGATGATGTCGACGCCGGCATCCTCGCAGCGGCGGATCTGATCGATCGTGGCGCGCGGATCGGACGTCGGCGTGTTGGTCATCGTCTGCACCGTGACGGGCGCGTCGCCACCGACGGGCACGGTGCCGACCATGATCTGGCGGCTTTGGCGGCGCGTGATATCGCGCCAGGGGCGGAGGGACATGGAGGCTTCCTATCGGCTTTGCCGGCGATATAGCGTCTCTCGGACATAAACGAAATCAGGGGCAGGATCATGACGCTTTCGCTGTACGACGCGGTTATACCGTCGAACCTCCAGATCCTCGGCGCGGTCGACGGCCTCGTCGATAAGGCGGAGGCGTTCGCCAGCGAGAAGGGCATGGCGCCCGCCGCGCTGATCGACGCGCGGCTCGCACCCGACATGCTGCCGTTCGGCTATCAGGTCAAATCGGTCGCCGAACATTCGATCGGCGGGATCGAGGGCGTGCGCGGCGGCAACTTCTCGCCCAGCATGACGCCGTGGCCGACCGATTTCGCCGGGCTCCACGCCAAGGTGCAGGGCGCGATCGCCGCGCTCAAGGCGGTCGACCGCGCCGAATTCGACGCGCTGGCGGACAAGGACACACAATTCTCGATGGGCGAAATGCGCATGCCGTTCAGCGGCGCGCAGTTCCTGCTGTCCTTCTCGCAGCCCAATTTCTATTTCCACGCCACGACCGCCTACGCGATCCTGCGCGCGCAGGGGGTAAAGCTGGGCAAGCGCGACTTCCTTGGCAAATTGCGCATGGCGATCTGATCGCAGCAATAGTTCGTTACGGTTCTCGCGCTAACGCGGGGCTGTGCCAGAACTCGCCGCCCCCGCGACCCGCCACTATGGCCTCGACTGGCTGCGGATCGGCGCATTCGCGCTGCTGATCGTCTACCATGTCGCGATGGTCTTCGCGCCGTGGCCGTGGGTGGTGAAATGGCCCGAGACGTTTCCGGCGCTGATCGTGCCGATGGCGCTGCTGACGCCGTGGCGCATCCCGCTGCTGTTCGTCGTATCGGGCTTCGCGACGCGTAAGCTGCTGTCGCGGACCCCCGATCTCGCCGGCTTCGTCCATGCGCGCAGCATGCGCCTGCTCGTCCCACTCGCCTTCGCGGTGCTCGTGCTGCTGCCACCCGAGCTGTGGGTCCGCGTGCGGCTCGCGGGCGATCCGGAGGGCCTCGCGACCTACTGGCTGGGCGATTACTGGAGCCCGTTCGTCCACTACGGCCGCGCTTTCCCGAACTGGGAACATATGTGGTTTGTCGTCTACCTGTGGGCGTATACGATGGTGCTTGCCGCGATGATCGCGCGCGTCGGCATCGCGCGGATCGATCGCTGGTTCGCGCCGCTGACGATCGGACGGCGGCTCGTGTGGCTGCCGATCGCCGCGCTGGCGGGCATGAAGATTGCGCTGATGTTCGTCGTGCCGGAGACGCAGGGGCTGTTCAGCGACTGGACCGGACATTCGGCGTACCTGCCGCTGTTCGTCTTCGGCTTCGTGCTCGGGGGGACGCCGGCGCTGTGGCAGGCGATCGCGCACGGCTGGCGCGCCGCGCTCGCCATCGCGCTGGCGTGCGCCGTCGTCGTCACCTGGGTGGAGCTCGCCTATCAGGGAAGCACGCTGCCGGGACATGCGGTGATGGCGCTCGATCGCGCGGCGCGGCTGGGCATGGCGTGGGGCGTGATCCTCGCGCTGCTTCGCCTCGCCGACATGCGGCTCAACCGCGACCATCCTTGGCGCGCACGGCTCGCCGAGGCGGTGTTCCCGGCGTATATCGTCCACCATCCGGTGCTCGTCGTGCTCGCCTGGCTTGCGCCCGGCTGGGGGCTTGGGCCGGTCGCGGGCTTCGTGTTTCTGCTCGGCGCGACGGCGCTCGCTTGCTGGGGCGCCTATGCCGCGGGGCGCCGCATCGCCTGGCTCGCGCCACTGATCGGGCTTGCCCCGCGCCGCGCCGCGTCGCCGCGCGCGATGGTATCGGGGGCGGGGGGAAGCTGCTAGGCACCGCGCCGATGCAGCGGCACTATGGCCTCGACTGGCTTCGCATCGGGGCCTTTGCGATCCTGATTCTCTACCATATCGGCATGGTGTTCGTGCCGTGGCCGTTCCACGCCAAGCTCGACGCGCAGCCGTGGGTCGCGGTGCCGATGATGCTGTCGAACCCGTGGCGGCTATCGCTGCTGTTCGTCGTCTCGGGCTATGCCAGCCGTGCGCTGTTCGTGCGCCACGCGACGGCGTGGACGTTCGTGCGCAACCGGACCGCGCGGCTGCTGATCCCGCTCGCGTTCGGCGTCGCGGTGATCGTGCCGCCGCAGGCGTGGGTCGAACTCGTTACGCAGCACGGCTACCAACGCGGCTTCGCAGCCTTCTGGTGGGGCGATTACTTCCGTTTCAGACGACTCGACGGCATCGCGCTGCCGACGTGGAACCACCTGTGGTTCGTCGGCTATCTGTGGGTCTACACGCTCGGCTGGACGCTGGTGCTCGTCATGACGCCGGCGGCGGTGCGCCGCGTGGCGCAAGGCGCGTTCGATCGCCTGTTCGGCGGGATCGGTGCGCTGCTGCTGCCGATGGCGTGGCTGATGCTCGTCAGCGGCGTGCTCTTCCCCGGCGCCCGCGAAACGCACGAACTGTGGGGCGACTGGGTGGCGCATGCGAGCTACTTCCCGATGCTCGTCTTCGGCTACGCGCTTGCGGGCAGCGAGGCGACGTTGGCGGCCTTCGCGCGCTGGTGGAAGCCGACCGCGCTCCTCGCGCTGTTCGCCTATGGCGTCGTCGCCGCGGTCGCGATCGTCTACGCCGGTTATCGCGTCACGCCGCGGCCGTTCGGGACGATCTTCAGCCTGGCGCGCGGCGTTGAGGGCTGGATGGCGATCGCCGCGCTGATCGGCGTCGCGGAAACGTTCTGGAACCGCGACCATCGCTGGCGCCCGATGCTGACTGAGGCGGTGTTTCCCTTCTACATCGCGCACCAGACGATCATTGTCGTCGTCGCCTATTGGCTGATGCCGTTGGCGCTGCCGGATGCGGCATCGTTCGCGATCCTCGTCGCAGCGACGCTCGCGGGATGCAGTGTTTTCTACCTAGTTGGGCGGCGTGTGCCGCTGCTGCGCCCGCTGATCGGGCTGCGGCTCCATCGCCGCGCGCCCGCAATCCCCGACGACCGCCCCGCCATCGTTTGAGAAGGACTATCATGCGCCGCCTGCTGCTCGCCGCTCTGCTCGTCACCCCGCTCGCGCCCGCCTTCATCTCGTCGGCCGCGGCACAGACCGCGCCGCGCTGGTCGCTCGCCATCCACGGCGGCGCCGGGGTGATCGAGCGCGACAAGCTCACCCCAGCGCAGGACAAGGCGATCCGCGCCGCGCTCACCCGCGCGCTCGATGCCGGATCGGCAGTTCTCGCCAAGGGCGGCGCGGCGCTCGACGCCGTCGAAGCCGCGATCAAGGTGCTCGAGGACGATCCGCATTTCAACGCTGGGCGCGGCGCGGTGCTGACGTGGGACGGGCGCAACGAGCTCGACGCGGCGATCATGGACGGGCGCACGCGCGCCGCGGGGGCGGTCGCCGGCGTCACCGCGACGCGCCACCCCGTCAGCCTCGCCCGCGCGGTGATGGAGAAGAGCGACCACGTGTTCCTGTCGGGCGCCGGGGCCGACGCCTTCTCGCGCGCGCAGAAGCTCGAACAGGCCGGCCCTGAGTGGTTCGCGACGCCCGAGCGCCGCCGCCAGCTCGAAACGCTGAAGGCGAAGAAGCTGTCGGCGATCGACGTCGACCGCAAATACGGCACCGTCGGCGCGGTGGCGCGCGACGCAAGCGGGCATCTCGCCGCCGCCACCTCAACCGGCGGGATCACCGGCAAGCGCTGGGGCCGGATCGGCGACGCGCCGGTGATCGGCGCCGGCACCTATGCCGACGATCGCGCCTGCGCCGTCTCCGCCACCGGCGCGGGCGAGTATTTCATCCGCGAAGGCGTCGCGCACGAGATCTGCGCGCGCATCCGGTTCGCGCATGAGGCGCCGCAGGCGGCGGCGGACCGCGTGATGGACGAGGTGAAGGCACTGGGCGGCGATGGCGGGGTGATCGTCAACAGCCCGAACGGCACGATTGCATGGAGCTACAACACGCCAGGCATGTATCGCGGCCGCATCTCGGCGGGCGGCAAGCCGGTCGTCGCGATCTACCGCGACGAGCCGTAAGGAACGGCACGTAAGCACGCCGTTGCGCGGCGGAGCGGGGGAGCAACGCGCCGTGCGAGTGGCGCCCGCCCTATCCCGCGGGCGAGCAAGCAAGTGGGCGGCAGGCAGCGTCCGCGGCCGCTGCCTGCCCGCTTATCACTCGCGGAAGGCGCGTTCCGATAGGCGCGTGATCGGCGTCAGGATATACTGCATCACCGTGCGCGGATCGCCGAGCAAATTGATCTCCGCCGTCATGCCCGTGCCGATCGGCAGCAGTTTGCCCGTACGGCGATCGAGCAGCCCTTTGGTGTCGGTGCGCACGAAGACGTTATAGTAGCTCGCCTGCGCCTTCTCATCGACGATCGCGTCGGGTGAGATCGATTCGACCTTGCCGTCGATCCAGCCGTAGACCGAGCTGTCGTAGGCGGTGATATTGATCCGCGCGTGCTGCCCGGTGCGCACGCGCGCGATGTCTTCCGGGCGCACGCGCGCCTCGACCAGCAGCGTGTCGCGGCTCGGCGAAATCTCGGCGATCGGCGCGCCGGGGGCGACCGCGGCGCCGACGGTGGTGACGATGACGCGGTTGATCCGCCCCGCGAGCGGCGCGCGGACGGTGGTGCGCTCGAGCCGCGCGGCGAGCGCCGGCATCGTCGAGGCCCGTGCCGACAGTTCGGCCTGCGCCTTGGCGAGTTCGTCGGCCGCGCGCGCACGCCAGTCCTGCCGCGCCTGCGCAAGGCTGGCGCCGGCTTCCGATACCGCCGCCTGCGACCGGGCGAGCGCCGCCGATGCCTGCGCGGCCTCGCTCGCCGCCACGGCGGCGGCGCTGCTCGCCTGGTTGAGCGTCAGGCGCGGCTCGATGCCCTTGTCGACCAGCGGCTTGATCGTCTCGAGTTCGTAGGCGCGCGCCTCGCTCGCGCTGCGGCGCGCCTCGAGCGCGGAGCGCGCCTCGTTGACCGCGCGGTTCGCCTGCACGCCGCGCGCGCCGTACGCGCCGGTGATCCCGGCGAGTTCCTGCATCCTGGCCGTGTGCAGCGCGCGCTCGATCTCGATCTGCTCGGCGATCACCGGATTGGTCGCGGCGGGATAGATCGGCTCGCGCCCGAGGACCTCGGCCTTGAGCCGGGCGATCTTGACGAGCAGTGCGGCGGTCTGCGCCTCGCCCGAGCCGAGCTCGCCGCCGGTGGCGGTGGGGTCGAGCCGGACGATCGGCTGCCCCGCGCGCACCAGCTGCCCGGTACGCACCAGTATCTCCTTCACCACCCCGCCTTCGAGGTTCGACACTGTCTGCAGCTGCGAGCTGGCGATGACGCGGCCCGAGCCGCGCACGGTGCGGTCGAGCGTTGCCCACGACGCCCAGACGACGAAGATCACGAAGAAGGCGACGATCGCCCACAGCAGCAGGCTCGACGCCTGGCGCGGCTTCACGCGCGCGGCGAGATCCTCGAGATGCGTGTGCGGCGCGGGCTGGGTTGCGAGTTCGGACATCGGATCAGGCCACCTTGGGTCGCGTAAGCTGCTGCATCACCTGGTCGCGCGGACCGTCCATGATGACGCGGCCGCGCTCCATCACGATGATGCGCTGGACGAGCTGGAGTAGCGGCGGGCGGTGCGTGACGAGCACCATGGTGCGGCCCTGCACCTCGCTCTGCAGCCGATCGATCAGGCTCTGCTCGGTCTGCGTGTCCATGCTGGCGCTGGGCTCGTCGAACACGAGCATCTGCGGCCGGCCGGCGAGCGCGCGAGCGATCGCGATCGACTGGCGCTGGCCGCCCGACAGCCCCTCGCCGCGATCGGCGAGCTTCAGATCGTAGCCATTGGCGATCTGCCCCATGAACTGGTGCGTGCCCGACAGGTCAGCGACGCGCAGCATCTCGGCATCGTCGACGCCTGGGCGGCCGAGCGAGATGTTCTCGCGCACGCTGCCCGTCATCAGCACGCTATCCTGCATCGCAACGCCCATCTGCGCGCGCAGCGTGGCGGGATCGATCTGCCGCACGTCGGTGCCGTCGACCATAACCAGCCCGTCGGCGGGGGGATAAAGGCCGAGGATCAGCCGCGTCACGGTCGACTTGCCCGATCCGACGCGGCCGAGCAGCGCGACGCGCTCGCCCGGTTGGATCGTGAACGACACGCCGTGCAGCGCGGGCTCGCTCGCGCCGGGATAGCGGAAGCTGACGTTGCGGAACTCGATCTTGCCGGCGAGCGTGGCGAGGCGCAGCGGCTCGCCCGTCGGGCCCTCGCTCGGCTGCACCATCATCGCGTTGATCTGGCGATAGGCGGTGCGCGTGGCGGAGAGCCGCGCGAGCAGCTGCGAGATCGTCGCCAGCGGCGCGATCGCGCGCCCGGCGAGCAGCGAGCAGGCGATGAGGCCGCCCGACGTCAGCTCGCGCTCGGCAATTAGGTTGACGCCGACGATCACGACGCCGGCGTAGCTGATCGTGCTCGCCGATCCCGCGACGGTGATCGCGATGGTCGAGATCAGCCGCTGGCGCAGCGACGAATCGGATTGCTGGCGCACCGCATCGATCCAGCGCCGCGACAGCATCGGCCCCGCGCCGGACGCCTTCACCGTCTCCAGCCCGCCGATCGTCTCGACCAGCACCGACTGTTTCGACAGCCCCTCACGCAACGTCCGCGCGGTCAGCCGCTCGAGCGCGGGGTTGGTCGCCCAGGCAGTCAGCAGCACGACCGGAATGATCACCAGCAGCACGATCACCACCTTGCCGCCGATCGCCCAGATCACCGCGACGGTGAGGATCAGGAACGGTAGGTCGACCAATGCCGACATCGTGGCCGATGCGAAGAAATCGCGCAGCGCCTCCAGTTCGCGCATCAGCCCGGCAAGCGCGCCCGTCGATCCGCGCTTCTGATCGAGCCGGATCGCGAGCAGCTTGGCGAAAACGCGCTCGCCAACCTGTTGGTCTATGTCCGCGCCCGCGATGTCGACGAAATAGGAGCGCAACATCTTCAGCACGAAATCGAACACGATGACGATCGTGAAGCCGATCGACAGTGCGACGAGGCTCGACATCGCGTTGTTGGGGATCACGCGATCGTAGATCACCATCGAGAACAGCGAGGTGACGAGCGCAAAGATGTTGATCAGCACCGCCGCGGCCGCGACCTTGAAATACGTCGGCTTGTTTTCGAGCATCGGCTCGAGCAGCCACGGCGCGAAACGCTTCTTGGGATCGGGGACGAGCGTATGGTCGCTCATTGCGGGCGTCCTTGGACTGGATCGGTGATGCCGAGTGTGGGGAGCAACTGGCCGGTCTTCGACAGTAGCACGTAGCGTGACGCGTCGAGCTCGGTAACCGACTGGAGATAGCCGACCGCGGTCTCGAAATAGCTGTCCTCTGCGCCGATCACGTCGAACAGCGTGCCCGACGAGACGCGAAAGCGTTCGGCGATCGTATCGCGCGAGCGGCGGCTGGCGAGATACGTCGCCTCCAGCGCGACGCGCTGTTCCTCGAGCGCCTGGACGTCGGACCAGGCGATCTCCGCGTCGCGTGCTGCCTCGATCGACACGCGGTTCGCGCGCGCCTCGGTCGCGCGGGCACGGGCCTGCGCCTGCTGGTCGCGCTCCTCGATCCCGCCCCACAGGCGCTGGCGCAGCGTCAGCCGCGCGCGCACGTCATAGTCGCGCGGCGTCTCGTAGATGCCGTAGCGCCCGGTATCGAGCCCGGCGGACAGCGTCGGCAGGCGATCGGCATGCGCCGCCTTGGCATCGTTGCGCGCACCTTCCGCCAGCGCACGGGCGGAGCGCACCGCCGGCACGTCCGTTGCGCGGGCGACGGCGAGGTCGCGGCTGATCCCCGCCTGGCCGATGAACGGCGCTCGTGCCAGCCCGGCGGGTGGCGGCGTGCCGGCGAGCGACTGGAAGCGCGCTGCGGCCTGCGCCTCCAGCCGGCGGAAGCGTGCCAATCGCGCATCGGCGGAAGCGATGTAGCTGTCGACCCGCGCGATGTCGGCCTCCGCCGACACACCGCGTCGGATGCGTTCCTGCACCATGACGCGCAGCTCGCGCTGGCTGGCGGCGAACGCGGTCGATAGCGCGACGAGCGAGCGATAGGTGAAAACGTCGTACCACGCCGCCAGCGTCTGCAGCGCAACGCGATCCTGTGCGCCAAGGATGTCGGTCTCCGCCGCGCGCAGCCGCTCGCGCGCGGCGCCGATCCGCGCGTCCGCGCTACCCCCGTCGAGAAGCAGCTGATCGACCGACAGCAGCTGATCGGTACGCCGACCGGGGCGCGATTCCTCGATGATGTTCTCGACGTTGTTGCCGAAGTTGCGCGACAGCACCTTGTAGCTGGTGATGGTGACGTCGACGGTGGGACGGCGCACCGCGCGTGCTTCGCCCAGCGCGGCGCTGGCCTCGTCGCGCGTCGCGCTCGCTTCGTCCGCCTCAGGCGCACGGGCGATCGATTCGATGACGATGCGCTGCAGCAACTCGACCGGCGCGGTCGTCCGCGTCAGCGCGAGCAGCGGGTCGGACGCGGCGCTCACCCCCATCGGATTGCCGCTGTGCGTCGGCAGCAGCGGGGTGGTGGGGGAAGGAGCGGGCGGGGCGGCAGGCGCGGGCATCGCTGGCGCGGGAGCGCCCGCCATGGGTGGCACGGCCTGTTCACCAAGCACGAGCGCAGCCAGCGCCAGGCCCATCGCCGACGCGCCGATCACATCCTGCTCCTGAAAAACACCACGCGAACCATCTATCCCCCCCGGGACAAGATCGCGCCTCTATCGTGCGGGGAAGCGTTCGCCAAGTATTGTGACCGCTTGTTAAATAAAAGCCGGCGGAGCGTTACTGGCCGAACACACCGGCGCGGTAGAGCAGGGTAATCGCGACGCGGCGGTTGCGCGGATCCATCGGATCCTTCTCGATCATCGGTTCGCGATCGGCGACGCCTTCGATGCGGTGGAAGCGGCCCTCGGGAATGCCGCCGAGCAGCAGCCGGCGGCGCGTCGCCTCGGCGCGGCTGGTGGCGAGCATCCAATTGTTCATCGCGCGCGGATCGCCGAATGGCAGGCTGTCGGTATGGCCGCGGATCATGATCGGGTTCTGCGTCGCCTTGATCCCGTCCGCGACCATGCCGATCAGCTGGGACGCGTCGCTTTCCAGCGCGGTCGTGCCGAGTGCGAACATCGAATAATCGGCATCGTCGACCAGATCGATCCGCATGCCCTGCGGCGTCATGGTGAAGCGGATGTGCTTGGCCAGCGCGGCGAGGCTCTTGCGCTCCTTGAGCTGCTGCTCGACCTGCTGCTTCAGCTTGGCGAAATTCTTGCGGTCCTCCGCCGCGACCGCGTCCGGGCTGCGCAGCGATCCCTTGCGCCCGGTGCCGATATCCTTGCCGCCAGCGCCGTCGACCTTGGAGACGATCGTCGGCATGCGCGAATTGCCGTCGTGCGGCCCGGTCTTCATCTGCGAGGTGACCGATTCGCCGCCGAGCAGCCCGCTGCCGCCGATGCCGAGCGATTTGGTGTTGAGGACGGTCGGCGCGAAATAGTCCGCAATGCCCTTGCGCTGCTTCTCCGATGTCGCGCCGAGCAGCCACATGAGGAGGAAGAACGCCATCATCGCGGTCACGAAATCGGCGTAGGCGACCTTCCAGGCGCCGCCATGGTGCCCGCCATGCCCCTCGATATAGATCTTCTTGACGATGATCTTGGGCGGCTGGTTGTTCCCGTGGGGCGCGCGCGCGGCCATTTACTTGCCCCTGAGGCCGTCGAACACCTCGGCGAAGCCAGGCTGGTTGGTGTGCGCGATGCCCGAGCGCGCCGCTTCGATGACGAGCGGCTGCGGGTGGCCGTGGAGCGAGGCGATGATGATCTGCTTCACCACGTGATAGATCGCCGCATCGGCATCGATCACCTGCTTCAGCCGCGAGGCGAGCGGGCTGACGATACCGTAGGCGAGCAGCACGCCGAGGAACGTGCCGACCAGCGCCGATCCGATCATGCCGCCGAGGACTGAGGGCGGCTTGTCGATCGAGCCCATCGTCTTCACCACGCCGAGCACCGCGGCGACGATGCCGAGCGCGGGAAGTGCGTCAGCGAGCGACGAGAGCGTCGTGTGCGGCCCTTCCACCTCGTGGTGGTGGGTCTTGATCGCATTATCCATCACGTCCTCGACCGCGTGCACGTCGAGCGTGCCCGACGAGACGACGACGAGGCGCAGCGTGTCGGCGATGAGGGCGACCAGCGTGTGATCGGCGAGGAGCCGCGGATATTCGGCGAAGACCGCGGAGGATTTGGGATCCTCGACGTGCGGCTCGAGCGCGATCGGCCCGTCCATCCGCAGCATCTTCATCAGCTTGCTGACGAGGAAGATGACGTCGAGATAATCCTGCTTCTTGTACTTCGGCCCCTTGAACACCTTGGCGAGGCCGCCGCCCATCGCCTTCAGCTCCTTGCCCGAATTGCCGATGATCAGCGCGCCCGCCGCGGCGCCGCCGATGATCAGCATCTCGTGCGGCAGCGCGTGCAGCACGGGGCCGAGCGCGCCGCCAGTAATGGCGAAGCCACCGAACACCATGGCAATGAGGACGACGAGGCCGATGGCGGCGAACATGTGTTTCCCCGGGACAGGAGCAATTCGCGCTGATGGTTAACCCGACATGGTAGCCAAGAGGTTACCGGGCGGAGGTTTTTCTATCGCTTGGCGGCGCCGGCGCGCGCGCGCGGCGGATCAGCGCAGGTAATCGAACAGCGACAGGCTGGAGAGCTTGGAGAAGCTCGCCTGCGTCGCCTGGAGGATCGTCATCGTCTTCTGCAGCTCGACGATCGTCTCGGTCGGATCGGCATCCTCGATGCCCGAGCGGGCGACCTCGCGGTCGTCCGCCGCGCTCTTCAGCTGCGCGGCGAACAGATCGACGCGCGCCGCGCGCGCGCCGAGCGAGGCTTGCGTCCCGATCACCTGGTCGGCGACCGTATCGAGCGTGTCGGACGCACCCTCGGGCACCTCCTCGTCTGCACGCAGCGCGGTGACGATCGCCGTCAGCGCGGCGGCAATGTCGCTCGTCGGCGTGGCGAGGAAATCCTTGGCATTGACGGTCGCCTCGACGCTCTGCCCGTCGCCTAGCGGCATCGCCGGCGCCTTGCCGATCGCGAAGGTCAGGCCATCGCCATTCCGCGTCGCCGCCGCACCGTCGTCCTTGCCGCCGAACAGTGGCATGCCGCGCGCGTCCTTGGCATTGGCGAGCGAGACGACCGACTGGAGGATACCGTCGAGCTCGGTCGCGATCGCCGCCTTGGCGCTCGCCGAATTGGTGCCGCTCTTCGCCTGCACGACGAGTTCGGCGGCGCGTTGCAGCCGATCGGTCATCTGCGTCAGCGTGGTGCCCGCCTGCTGCAGCGTCGACTGCGCGAGCTTGACGTTGGCCGCGTCCTGCACGCCGTCGGCGTTGGCGCGCTGGATACCCTGCAACCGCTGGTAGCCGACCGAATCGTCGGACGGCTTCAGCAGCTTCTTGCCGGTCGAAATCTGCTCGTTGAACGTATCGAACTTCGACTGGAGCGCCTGCATCGTGCTCGTCGAGCGATCGTAGAACAGGCTGGTGGAAAGGTTGACGCTCATCAGCGGATATCCAGCAGGGTCTGCAACGTCTCGCGCGCGATCGAGATGACGCGGCTCGATGCCTGATAGGCTTGCTGGAAGCGCAGCAGGTCGACAGCTTCCGAATCGAGATCGACACCCGATACCGCGTCGCGCGCGGCGATCGCGCCGTCGTGGATCGCGGTCTGCGCCGCGGCGATGGTGCGGCGCGTCTGGATCGCGGCGGCGTTGCCGCTGACCAGCGCGGTCAGCCCGCCTTCGACGCCTGTCGAGCTTCGCAGCGCCTCGAGTTTGGCGAGGTTGCCGTTGCCGCGGGTACCTTCGCCGACGCTCGCCGCGGCGATGCCGCGCGGATCGTCGAGCGTCATCGTGATGTCGGTCGGCGCGGCGCCAACGGTGAACATCGCGCTGCCGGCGGTGCCGTCAAGCGTCCGCCCGCCAGCCTGCGTCTCGTTGACCGTGTCGACAAAGGTGGTCGCAAGATCGCCGAGCGCACTGCGTGCATCTGCGATCCGCTGCGCGCCGTCGACAACGCCACCGAGCGCTCCGCCGCCCGGCGTCAGCACCGACGTATCCTTGCCCGACTGCACCGCGAAGACCACCGCGCCCGCGGCGTTGCGCGCATAGCTCACGGCCGACACCTGGTTGCCGCTGACGAGCGCGACGCCGTTGCCGCCGCCCGCACGCACGCTGGCGCGACCGAAGCCGTCGATCGTCGCGCTGACGTCGACCAGCCCGCTCATCTTCTCGAGGATCGCGTCGCGCTGATCGGCGAGATTGGCCGCCGCCGCACTGCCCGCGCCGACGCGGCCCAGCCCGTCATTGATCTTCGCAAGCGCGGCCGAGAGCCCATTGAGATCGGCGACCGCCTGATCCGCCGTCGCGTCGAGCTCGCCCGTCGCGTTGGCGAGCGCGGCGCCGGTCGAGGTGAACGCGCCGGCTACGGCGCGCGCCTGCTCGAGCATCGCGGCGCGCGGCGCGGTGGCGGTAGGATCGGCGGCGACGCCTTTGGCCGCCGTGAAGAAGGCGGTGAGGCGGGTGTCGAGATCGGCGCCGGTGAGCGCGGTTTGGATGCGATCGAGCCACACCCCGCCCGCTTCGGTACGCGCCAGATCGGCGCCCGATGCGCGGACGGAGGCGGCCTTGAACATGTCCGCCGCGCGGCTGACGCCGGTGACGAACACGCCGTGGCCGCTGGTCGCGCCGGACGCGGTGACCGAGACGACTTCCTTCGTCGTGATCGTGCGGCGCGAATAGCCCTCGACCCCGCCGTTCGCGATGTTCTCCGACACCACGGACAGCGCGGCCTGATTCGCGCGGACGCCCGATGCGCCGATGGAAAGAAGGTCGCTCACGCCGGCGGCATCGCCGATCGCTGGTTAAGATCGGGTTTCGCTTCGGCCGAAGCGGACGCATCGTTGGTCTGGTCCGTCGGTTTATCCGCCGCCGTTGCCGAAAGGCCACGCGACAGGAAGTCGGTCATCGCCTTGCCGATCCCAAGCGGTGTGTGCTCCGCCATCTGCTGGACCAGCTTCTGATCCTGCATATCGCGGAAGGTGTCGATCGCTTGGCTGTCGAACAGCGGGTCGGCAAGCTTCGCGGCGCGCATCGACTTCAGCATCATCGCGGTGAACACCGATTCGAACTGCTGCCCGGCCGCTGCGAGATTTTCACGCGTCTGCGCGCGCTTCAGCCCGGTATCGATTCCGGTCGCGCCGGATATGGTGCCGACGGGCGGGGGCGTGATCTGCGTCACAGGACGATCAGCTCGGCCTTGAGCGCGCCGGCCTCCTTCAGCGCCTCGAGGATCGCGACCAGATCGGCCGGCGAGGCGCCGATGGCGTTCACCGCCTTGACGATGTCGGCGAGCTTCGGACCGGGGGCGAGCAGGAACATCGGGCGATGCTCCTCGTCGACCGCGACGCCCGATTTCTGCTCGGTCGCGGTCTGCCCCTGACTGAACGGCGCTGGCTGGCTGATGCGCTGATTCTCGTCGATCCGCACCGTCAGCTTGCCGTGCGTCACCGCCGCCGGGCCGACGCGCACCGCCGAATTGATGACCACGGTGCCCGAGCGCGCGTTGACGATCACCTTGGCGGGCGGCTCGGCCGAGGTGACGTCGAGATTCTCGATCGTCGACATCAGCGTCGCGCGTACGTCTGCGCCCATTGGTGCACGGACCGCGACCGACACGGCGTCGATCGCCTGCGCGGTGCCGAAGCCCAGCCGCTGATTGATCGCGCCGGCGACGTTCTGCGCGGTGGTGAAATCGGCGCGTTGCAGGTTGAAGGTCAGCGTCGGCGTGTCGGCGAAGCCGGTCGCCACCGCGCGCTCCACCGTCGCGCCTTCCGGGATGCGGCCGGTGGAGGGGGTGTTGACGACGATCTGCGAGCCGTCCTTGCCCTCCGCGCCGAGCCCGCCGACGGCGAGGTTGCCCTGCGCCATCGCATAGACCTGCCCGTCCGCGCCGAGCAGCGGCGCCATGATTAGGCTGCCGCCGCGCAAGCTCTTCGCCTTGCCCATCGACGAGACGGTGATGTCGATCCGCTGCCCCGGCTTGGCGAACGCGGGCAGCTCGGCGGTGATCATCACCACTGCGGCGTTCTTGAGCCCCGGATTGGCATTCGGCGGCAGCTGCAGCCCGAAACGCGAGGCGACCGCCTTCATCGACTGGACGGTATATTCGAGATTGTCGTCCCCCGTGCCCGGCAGGCCGACGACGACGCCGTAGCCGGTCAGCTGGTTCGAGCGGATGCCCTGGAAGCCGCCGAGATCCTTGATCCGATCGGCCGTGGCGGGCGCCGCGATCAGCGATGCGGCGAGGCAGGCGAGGAGGAGGCGAAGCATCGTCATGGGGCGGGACCGTGCAGTCGGCATGGTTAACGGGCGGCTAAGAGGCATCAGAACGGGCTCACCACCTGGAAGAAGCGGCTGAGCCAGCCCTGGCGGCCGGCACGCGCGACGTCGCCCTTGCCGGTATAGGCGATCTGCGCGTCGGCAACGCGAGTCGAGAGCACGCGGTTGTCGCGATCGACGTCGGCGGTGCGGACGATGCCCTTGATCTGGACGAATTCGTCGCCGCGGTTGAGCGTGACGCGCTTCTGCCCCTGGACGAGCATCGTGCCGTTGGGGAACACCTGCGCCACCGTGACCGACACTTCGCCCGACAGCGAATTGGCCTGGCCCGCGGTGCCGACACCGTTGAAATTGCGATCGCCGCTGATGCTCGCGTCGGAGCGGTTGAAGAGGTTGAGCGCGCCCGTCGTCGGTGGCGTGATGCCGAAGCCGCCACCTGAATCGAGCTTCGACGTCGACGATTTCGACGCCGCCGTCCGCTCGACCAGCACGATCGTCAGCGGATCGCCGACGCGCCGTGCGCGCCAGCCCTCGTGCAGCGCGGCATAGCCGTCCGCTGCCTGGAAGATCGCGCCGCTTGCGGGCGCGGGGGCGGCCAGCGGCGGCGCCGCAACGGGGGCGAGGCGCACCGCGGTGAAATCCTCCGCCGGCTTCTTCTTGCCGAACAGCCCGGCTTCGGCGGGCGCGGGCACGAACGCCGCGGCGACGAGCGCCGCGGTGGCGGCGCCGAGCGCGAGCTCGATCCAGTGCGCGGCGAACGGATTGGGGGCGCGTGATGCCATCGTCGTCGCCCTTTAGATGTTCTGGTTGACGTATTTGAGCATGTCGTCGGTCGCCGAGATCATCTTGGAATTGACCTCGTACGCCCTCTGCGTCTCGATCATGTCGACAAGCTCTTCGACGACGTTGACGTTGGACGCCTCCAGCATGCCCTGGCGGATCTTGCCGCGCCCGTCCTCGCCCGGCACGCCGAGATTGGCGGCGCCCGACGACGCGGTTTCGACGAGGTAATTGTCGCCGATCGACTGCAGCCCCGCGGTATTGGGGAAGCTCGCCACCTGCACCTGGCCGAGGTTCTGCGCCTCGTTCTGGCCGGGGATCGTCGCCGAGACGGTGCCGTCGGTGCCGACGGTGATCGAAGTGGCGTTCTCGGGAATCGTGATCCCCGGCATCACCTGATACCCCTCCGACGTGATCAGGAGACCCTCGGGCGAGCGAGAGAAGTTGCCCGCGCGCGTGTAGCCGAGCTGCCCGCCCGGCAGCTGCACCTGGAACATGCCGTCGCCGTCGAGCGCCATGTCGAGGCTGTTGCCGGTGGTGTTGAGCGACCCTTGCGTATCGATTCGCGCGGTGCCCTGCACGCGCACGCCGGTGCCGAGATTCAGCCCGGTGGCGTACTTCGTCTCCTGCGTCGACTGCGCGCCGGGTGCGGTGATCACCTGGTAGCTCAGCGTCTCGAACGCCGCGCGGTCGCGCTTGTACCCGGTGGTGTTGACGTTCGCGAGGTTGTTCGAGATCACCCGCATGCGCGTATCCTGGGCGTCGAGCCCGGTGCGCGCAATGTGCATGGCGGCAGTGGTCATGTCTCTATCGTCCTTATTCTATCGCGCGGGGATCAGCCGGGCATCCGCATGACGGAGGCGGCGCCTTCGTCCATCGTCTTGGCTTCCTTGAGCAGGTTCGCCTGCACTTCGTAGCTGCGCTGATTCTCGATCATGTCGACCAGCACCTGCGTCATGTTGACGTTGCTCTGCTCGAGCGTGCCCGACGCGACCTTGGCGTCGAGGTTCTCGGGCAGCACCCCGCCGCCGCGCACGTGCATCAGATTGTCGAGCCCCTTGGTCGTCGACGATCCCTTGTCGGAGACGACCTTGATCCGGTCGATCACCGTCGTCTCGGTCGCCTCGGCCCCCTGCGGCACGATCGAGATCGATCCGTCCGAGCCGATCGACAGTGAATTGTACGGCGGCACGGTGATCGGCCCGCCCGAGCCCATCACCAGATAGCCGTCGCCCGTCTGCAACGTGCCCGATGCCGAGACGCTGAGGTCGCCGCGGCGCGTATAGGCCTCGGTGCCGTCGGGCGCCTGCACCGCGATCCAGCTCGTCGCGTCGGTCAGCGCCACGTCGAGGTTGCGCCCGGTCTGCGTCAGCGCGCCGACCGAGCGATCGGCGTCGGTCACTTCCTGCGCCGCGGGCGCGCGCGCCTCGAACCGGCTGCCGCCGCCCTTCAGCTCGATTCGGTCGAACACGACGCGGTCGGCGCGAAAGCCGGTCGTCGATGCGTTCGCCATGTTGTTGGCGATCGCGGCCTGCGCCGCCATGTGCGCCTTGAGCCCCGTCGCCGCAGTATAGACCAATTTATCCATGCAACGTGCCCCCGACGCTCAGATCACGAGCGGATGTTGAAGATCGTCTGCGAGATCTGGCTCGCGGTATCGAGCGCCTTGGCATTCGCCTGGAAATTGCGCTGCGCGCTGATCAGCTCGACCAGCTCCTCGGTGATGTCGACGTTCGAGCCCTCGACGGTACCCGACATCAGCTTGCCGAAGCCGTTCTCGTTCGCGCTGCCCATCGTCGCGCTGCCCGACAGGCCGGTCGAGCTCCAGTAATTGCCGCCGTTCTGGCGCAGCCCGGTCGGGTTGACGAAATTCGCCAGCGCGACCTTGCCCAGCTTCACCGCGTCGCCGTTCGAATAGCTCGCCATGATGACGCCGGCGCTGTCGACGGCGATGCCGGAGAATTCGCCGAGCGCGGTGCCGTCCTGCGTGCGCGCGGTGATCGCGAATGGCTGCTTGGTCGCCGTTGCGCCAGCTAGGTCGAGCGTTATCGTGCGCGGGTCGCCGCCGGCGACCGGGAACTTGAGCGCTGCGCCGCTACCGGAAACGAGATTGCCGTCGCTGTCGAACGCCATTTCGATCGGGCCGCCATCCTCGGGCGCGCTCTCGCCGAGGAAGCTGTGGACCGTCCAATTGGTGGCCTTGCTCACCGTGCCGTCGCCGGCGGTCTCATCGGGCTTGCGCACGAAATACTGCGTCAGCGTCTGCGCATTGCCCTGGGCATCGTAGACGGTGGTGCTCGTCGAGTGCGTGAAGGTGGCCGGGTTCGAGCGGCTGAATTCCGCGTCGGTGCCCTTCGCACCTGCGTTGAGTGCGGCCTTGATCGTCACCGTCGACGTCGCCGTCGCCTCGCCGCTCGTCGCGGGCACCTGCACGTCGATCAGCGTGCCGACGCCGGGAACGGTGCCGTCGGTTTCGACCGCATAGGCCTGCAGCCGGCTGCCCTGCGCATCGGTGATGTAGCGATTGGGGTCGACCGCAAAGGTGCCGTTGCGCGTGTAGGCGACCGTCGCGCCGCCCGCCGCCGGCGTCTTCACCGCGAAGAAGCCGTCACCCGCCACCGCGAGATCGAGCGACGAGCCGGTGGTGACGAGGCTGCCCTCGCCGAACATCTGCTTGTTCTGCGCCAGCGCGGTGCCCGAACCGACGAGCCGGCGCGGATCGCTGGTGAAGTTCGACGCCATGATGTCGGTAAATTCGCTGCGGCTCTTCTTGAAGCCGTTGGTCGAGACGTTGGCGAGGTTGTGCGAGATCGTCGACATATCGGTCTGCGCGGCCTGCAGACCCGAGAGCGAGGTGTAGAAGGACATGGGGGTTGCTCCTGGAAACGGGAAAAGGGGTGCGGGCTGGATCAGCCGATCTGGCGAACGGCGCTGGCGGGTACCTCGCCGATCCCCGGCAAGGTGAGGACGGCGGCGCCGCTGGTGGTCGAGACGGAGGTGACGGGCGCCCAGACGAGGCCGGTCGCGGCGATCGCCTGCGTCCCGTCGTTGGCGCTCACCTGCACGGTGAACGGTCCGCTGCCACCGTCCGCGCCGGCCAGATCCTTGCCGTCCCAATCGTAGGCGATCGTGCCGGCCTTCTGCGCGCCGAGATCGGCGGTGTGCAGCAGCTGGCCGTTCGCATCGGAGATCGAGACGGTGACCTGGCTCGCGTCCGCACCAAGCTCGACCGCGCCGGCGATGCCGCCCGCCGACCGACCGTAGGCGGTGCTGCCCGGCGTCAGCACCGTGCGCCCGACGTAGCTTACCGCATCCTGCATGCTCGTCGCGCCGAGCTTGTCTGCGATCGCCTTCAGCGTCGAGCCCATCTCGGTGATCCCGGCGAGCGACGAGAATTGCGCCATCTGCGCGACCATCTGCGTGTTGTCGACCGGATCGAACGGATCCTGGTTCTTCATCTGCGCAGTCATCAGCTTCAGGAAATCGGCCTGGCCGAGCGAGGCGGACTTGGCCGTCGCGGTTTTCGCGGCGCCGTTTGCGGTGCTGCTGATCCCGAGGTTCGCGATCGTGCTGTCGAAGGAGGTGGCCATCTATCAGCGCCCCATCTTCAGCGTATCGACGATCAACGACTTGGCGGTGTTCATCACCTCGACGTTGTTCTGATAGGAGCGCGCGGTCTCCATCATATCGACCAGCTCGCGCGTCTCGTCGACGGCGGATTGGTAGACGTAGCCGTCCTTGTCGGCCATCGGGTTGTTCGGATCGCGGATCTTGATCGGCTCTTCGCCCGCGGTGACCACGCGCTCGACATCCACCGTCGCCATGCCGCTCGCCTGATCGAACTGCGTGCGAAACACGGGCTTCATGCTGCGATACGCCGTTGCCGACGATCCAGTCACCGCGCCCGCGTTGGCGAGGTTCGAGGCGGTGGTGT
Source organism: Sphingomonas sp. TZW2008 (assembly GCF_002117915.1). Lineage (GTDB taxonomy): Bacteria > Pseudomonadota > Alphaproteobacteria > Sphingomonadales > Sphingomonadaceae > Sphingomonas. Next base: position 134,532 of record NZ_BDJB01000001.1, read on the forward strand.
TCATCCGCACGAGCTGCGCGGACATCGCGCGACCGGCGACTTGGAAGATCGAGATCGGATTGGCGGCCATGGCTTATTCTCCCCGCAGCGCGCGCGTGAGCTGGTTGATGCGGCCGTTCAGGAACGACAGCGTCGTCTGATACTGGACGGCGTTCTCGGCGAAGGCGGTCTGCTCCTTGCTGAGCTCGACCGTGTTGCCGTCCATCGAAGGCGAGTCGGGCACGCGGTACAGCAGCGCCTGATCGATCCCGCTCGCGCCCTGTCGCTCGACCGAGGCGAGCGCCTTGGTGAAGTCGATATCGCGCGCCTTGAAGTTCGGCGTCGAAGCGTTGGCGATGTTCGACGCGAGCACGTTCATGCGCTGCGCGCGCACCTCGAGCGCCGCTCCGTGAACGCCGAATAGACTGTCGCTGGCCACTGCCCGAACTCCTGCACGTCTGATGCGCGGGACAATCAGCAAGTGGCGTGCCAAGTGCCGATGCGCTGGCGCGGCGGCCGATCCGGCGGCGCGGGGCGGCAAGATGTTGCCGGGCGGCCGGCAAGCCTTGCCGGAAGCACCATCGCGGTGGCGGCGGCACCGCCGCGTGCGATCGCCTCGCTATGGCGTGCCGGACTGCGTGCGACGAGCTGAGGGTTATGCCGTTCGATCTGGCCCATGGCTTGCAGACGACCGGGCATGGACCTCGGCACCTTCATCGATCCGACCGCGCTCGCCATCGTCGGGGGCGGTACGATCGCGAGCGCGATCCTGCGCACGCCGGCGGGCGATCTCGCGCGCGCGATCGCCGCGCTTGCTACGCTGCCGCGCCGCCGCTTCGCTGCCGAGCCGCTGTTGCAGCAGATCGCTGCGCTCGGCCGCATCGCACGGCGGCACGGCGCGATCGCGCTCGACAAGTCGGTGATCGCGGACGCCGATATCGCCGCCGCGGTCGCCGACATCGTCGATGGCCACGCGCCCGACGCGGTCGCCGTCCGCCTCGATCACCTGCGCCGCGCGCGCATCGAGCGGCATTGCGCCGCCGCCGACGCGTGGGCCGGCATGGCGGAGGCGGCGCCGGCGATGGGCATGGTCGGCACGCTCGTCGGGCTTGTCGCAATGTTCGTGCAGATGACCGATCCGCAGGCGATCGGCGGCGCGATGGCGGTGGCGCTGCTCGCGACGCTCTACGGCGCGCTGCTCGGCAATCTCGTCGCCATGCCGATCGCGAGCCGGCTGCGCGCCGCTGCCCGGAACGAAGCGTTCGAGCGCGCGCGGATCGTCGCGCCGCTCGTCGCACTCGCGACGCGCGAACAGCCGCGCCCTGTCAGCTTTACACCAATTCATCACGCCAGCGAGGCGGCATGACGCCGGCGCTCAGCCTCATCGCCGACGATTTTCCCGCTCCCGCGGCGGCGCGCCCGCTGTGGCTCGTCACGCTTGCCGATCTCGCGTTGCTGCTCGTCGGCTTCTTCGTCCTGCTGCAGGCGAACCAGCAGCTCGACCGGAAGGCGCTGGCGAGCGGCTTTCGCGCCGGCTTCGGCGCCTCGGCGGACAAGGGCGCACCCGATCCGCTGCCCGTCGCGGCGGCTGGCATGTTCAACTTCGCCCCCGGTAGCGCGACGCTGCCCGCCGCGCCCGACGGCCTCGTCGCCTGGGCGCGCGAGGCGACACGCGATCCGCGCGTATCGCTGCGCATCACCGCCGCGGTCGACGGCACGGCGGCCGACGTCGACCCCGATACCGGCAGCGCCGCCGTGCTGGCCGCCGATCGCGCGCGCGCCGTCGCCGCCGCGCTCGCTACGGTCGCCCCCGGCCGTCTCGTTATCCTCACCGCCGACCGGCCATCGCGCCGGCAGGTGGTCGTCACCCTGTCGTTTACCGGAGAGAAGAAGTGATCGCGCTCCTGCTGGCGCTCGGCGCCGCCGCCTTTCAGGATACTGCCGCGCTCGACCGCGCCGTTGCCGCCTTCACCGGCAAACCGATCGGCAGCGAGGGCGGGGCGCGCGCCGTGGTCGACCCGCGGCTGCGCCTCGCCCAATGTCCGACGGTCGCGCTGTCATGGCGCACCGACGCGCACGACGCCGTCGTCGTGTCTTGCGGCGGACCGGACTGGCGCATCTTCGTGCCAGTCGCGATGCCGCCACGCGCCGCGGTGATCGCGCGCGCCGCCGCCGCGCCGCTCCCCGCCGCAGCGGCGGAAAAAGTCATCCGCCGCGGCGATCCACTAGTGATTGAGGCGGGTTCGCCAGGCTTTGCGATCACCCGCGAGGGCGTCGCGATGGCCGATGCCGCCGCCGGCCAGCGGCTGATGGTGCGCGTCGACGGCGGCAAGATGCCGGTGCAGGCCGTCGCGTTGTCACCTGGCCGCGCGACGCTGCCCGGCTGGGGCGAGTAAAAAAATGCTAAAGTTCGTGCAGCGCCGGCCGTTTGTTGGATCGCAAAGGCGGCGAAGCAGGTGTTCCGATGGTCGATCCGATAGGGCCGAAATCCATAGCGACCGATCGCAGGATCGGGGCGATAGCCCGCGCGGTGTCGCCCCGCGCGGCGAACGGTGCCACCAGCCAGCCGCTCGCCACGCCGTCGACGCCGACGCTCGCGGCGCAGCTCGCCGCCAGCCCGCCGGTCGACGTCGAGCGCGTGGCGAAGATCAAGCGCGCGGTGGCGGAGGGCAATTTTCCGCTCTCGCCCGATACGATCGCCGATCGGCTGATCGCCGCCCGTTACGAATGGATGTCGCATGACCCGGCGTGACGCCCTGATTCGCGTGATCGACACGCTGCATCACGAGATCGCCGCGCTGAAGACGAACGACGTCGCCGGGCTCGAGCGCGCCACCTCGGCGAAGCTCACCGCGATCGAGACGTTGCAGCAGCTGGGCGACGGCCCGGCCGGCCCCGAACTGCGCGAGCTGGCGGACGAAGCCGATCGCCTCAACGACACATGCCGCATTTACGTCAACCTGATGGCGGCAAATGTTCGCCGCCGCCTGCAACTTCTGACCGGCGAGGGCGGCAACGCCTACCGCCGCGGCCCAGTCGCCTACGCTTGACCGCACACACCGGCGCCTAGGGCGCACGCGCTGACCGCCGACTGGCACACTCCTTGCTGCTTGCGTTCCCGAACAGGGAAGTGCCGCAGCAACGATGACCGTCAATGCCCTCAATACCGCGATCGGCCGGGTGCAGTCCGCGATCCAGCGCGCATCCGCGAAGACCGGGATCGATTTCGATTACCTGCTCGGCCAGGCGAAGGTCGAGAGCGGCTTCAACGCCGGCGCGCGGGCGCGTACCTCCTCGGCGAGCGGACTTTATCAGTTCATCGAACAGTCCTGGCTCGCGGTGGTGAAGGATCACGGCGCGGAGCACGGCATGGGCTGGGCCGCAAACGGCATCCAGCGCAGCGCTTCGGGCCGCCTTACCGTGACCGATCCGCAGATGAGGCGCGCAATCCTCGATCTGCGTAACGATCCCGAGGCCGCCTCGCTGATGGCGGCCGAGCATGCGTCGGACAACAAGGATGCGCTTGAAGCGAGCCTCGGCCGCGCCGCGACCGGCACCGATCTCTACATGGCGCATTTCCTGGGGCTGGGCGGGGCCAAGCAGTTCCTGAAGGCGATGCAGGTATCGCCCGAGCGCCCCGCCGCGAGCATGTTCCCCGCCGCTGCGGGCGCCAACCGCAACGTCTTCTACAATCGTGACGGTTCGGCGCGCTCGCTGACGGACGTCTACCAGCGCTTCGGCGCGAAACTGGGCGAGGGGGCAGGGGCTGCCGGCAGCACCGGCAATACCGGCAACGATCTGCCGCGCATGCAGTTCGCCGCGCAGATGCTCGACATGGAAGGCGCGACGGTGATCACCGGCGCCAACCAGTCTGCATCGGACGCGATGAACTGGGCCACCGCCGCCATGGGCCGCGCACCCGCGGGTGCGGCGGGCGTGACGCAGGCGAGCCTGCTGCGCCCGTCGCCCGACAATGCGCGCCTCGCCTACATGATGCTCGCGCGGATGGGAGGCTGAGGCGATGAAGCTGCTCGCCAACTCGCGCCAGGCGGCGCTCCCCGCCGCGATCCTGCTGCTCGTCGTCGTCATGGTCGTGCCGATCCCGGCCTTCCTGCTCGACGTGTTCTTCGTCGCCAACATCGCGATCAGCCTCGCAGTGCTGATGGTCGCGTTGAACGCGCAGAAGCCGCTCGACTTCTCCGCCTTTCCCACCGTGCTGCTGTTCGCCACGCTGTTCCGCCTCGGCCTCAACGTCGCCTCGACGCGCGTCGTGCTGGTCCACGGGCATGAGGGCGAGGCCGCGGCCGGCCATGTGATCGAGGCGTTCGGCAGCTTCCTGATCGGCGGCGACTATGTCGTCGGCATCTTCGTCTTCGCGATCCTGATGATCATCAACCTGATCGTGGTGACGAAGGGCGCAGGCCGCGTCTCCGAAGTCTCCGCGCGGTTCACGCTCGACGCGCTGCCCGGCAAGCAGATGGCGATCGACGCCGACTTGAACGCCGGGCTGATGACGCCGGAAGAGGCCAAGAAGCGCCGCGTCGAAGTCGCGACCGAAGCTGATTTCTACGGCTCGATGGACGGTTCGTCCAAGTTCGTGAAGGGCGACGCGATCGCCGCGATCCTGATCCTTGCGGCGAACATCATCGGCGGGCTGATTCTCGGCCCTGTCAGCCACGGCATGTCGATCGCCGATGCGGCGAAGGGCTATACGCTGCTCGCGATCGGCGACGCGCTGGTCGCGCAGCTGCCGTCGCTGATGCTGTCGATCGCCGCCGCCGCGATCGTTACCCGCGTCAGTTCAGAAAAGGATCTCGCCGGCCAGATCGGCAGCCAGTTCGGTTCGCCTCGCACCTGGGCGCCGGTCGCCGGCATTCTGGGCCTGCTCGGCGTTCTGCCGGGTATGCCGCACCTCATCCTGCTGCCCGCCGCCGGAATTGCGGGCTTCACCGCGTGGAAGCTCCACAAGATCGCGCAGCGACCCGCGCCGATCGAGGAAGCGCCCGCCGCCGAGCCGATCGACCAGTCGCGCATCGGCTGGGACGAGGTGACCGACGGGATGATGGTCAACCTCGACATCGGCTACGGCCTCGTGCCGCTGGTCGACGAGCGCAAGGGCGCGCCGCTGATGGGCCGGATCACCGGTGTGCGGCGGCAGCTGTCGAAGGAGCTCGGCTTCGTCGTGCCGCAGGTGAAGGTACGCGACGACATCAATCTCGCGCCCTACACCTACCGGCTCGTCGTCGGCGGCGTCGTGGTGGGCGAGGATCAGGTCTCGCCCGACGAGATGCTCGCGCTCGATACCGGCACCGGCTTCGGCGACCTGAAGGGCAAGAAGGCGAAAGATCCCACCTTCGGGCTCGACGCGACGTGGATCGCGCCGGGCGACGCCGATGCCGCGACCGGCGCTGGCTACCTCGTGGTCGATTCGGGCACTGTCATCGCCACGCACCTCAACCACGCACTCGGCCAGAACGCCGCCGACCTGCTCGGCGCCGACGAGGTCCAGGCGCTGCTCGACGGGCTGAAGGAGCGCAACCCGCAGCTCGTCGCCTCACTGGTGCCGCAGCCGCTGTCGCTCACCACGCTGACCGGCGTGCTCAAGGCGCTGCTCAACGAGGGCATCACCTTGAAGGAATTCCGCCGCATCGCCGCTGCGGTCGCGGTGATCGCGCAGCGCACGCAGGACGCCGACGAGATCGTCGAGCTGATCCGTCCCGAGCTTGGGCCCCTCATCATCCAGAAACTGTGCGGGGTGCGCGAGCCGCTGCGCGTGATGACGCTGGAGGGCGGGCTCGAGGGGCTGCTCGGCCAGGCGATGCGTGCCGATCCGTCGCGCCGCCACGTCATCGAGCCCGATCTTGGCCGCCGCATCGTCGACGCGCTGCAGCGCGCCGCGCAACCGATGATCGCCGAGGCCAAGCCGTTCGCGCTCGTCGTCCAGCCCGCGATCCGCGTCGCGATCCGCAAGCTCGTCAAAACCTGTCTGCCGGATACCCCCGTCATGAGCTTCTTCGAAGTCCCCGAGGACAAGGCGGTCGAGGTCGTCGCCGTGATCGGCGCGAACGACACGCACCCGGCGAACGGCATGCTGGGCGGCGGCCAGCCGCAGGCGCTCGCGGCATGAGCGCCGAGCCGCATCGCAGCGCGTTCGCGAACGCCGCGCCACTCACTTATAGTCCGCGTGCGCGCGCACGCGAGGAAGGCGCGCTGGTGCGCGAGCATCTGCCGCTCGTTCGCCGGCTCGCGTGGCACGTTCACGGCAGCGTCTCCACCGCGGTCGAGGTCGAGGATCTTGTTCAGACGGGTCTCGTCGCGCTGGTCGAGGCGGCCGCCGCGTTCGAAGATCGCGGGCAGGTCACCTTTCGGCAGTATCTCACCACCCGGCTGCGCGGCGCGATGATCGACGAGCTGCGCCGCCACGCCGCGATGACGCGCGGCGCGATCCGCCGTCGCCGCGATTATGCCCGCGCCGTTCAAGCGCTGACCGGCGAGCTTGGCCGCGCGCCGAGCGAGGCGCAGCTCGCCGCACGTCTCGGCGTCTCGGTTGATAAATTGCGGTCCGAATATGTCACCGCCGAGGCCGCCAAGTTCGATTCGATCGACGAGGTCTACAGCGACGACCAGCCCTGGTTCGCCAGCGACGAGCCGAACGCGTTCGATCAACTCGCCGAAGGGCAGCAGCGCGCGCGCCTCGTCGCCGCGATCGCCGCGTTGCCCGAACGCGAGCAGCTGGTGATCCAGCTCTACCACGTCGAGGAACTCAACCTGGAGGAGATCGGCGCGGTACTTGGCGTAGGGTCGGCGCGCGTCTGCCAGATCAAATCGGCGGCGCACGCCAAGCTCAAGAAGGCGCTGCTGCGCGCCGGTTAAGGCGGCGCCGGGCGGTAACCGCCTACGAATGTGTTATAAACTGCGACACTGACGCAGATTATGCCGAATCCCCGGAACGCCGTGATCGCCCCGCGCGTACCTCGGGGCGATGCCACAACCTGCCACACCCATGTTCCCCTGGCGCCACGTCGACCAGGAACGCTTCGAGACGCTGCTGCACGATCACGTCACCGATCGCCTGTTTCCGTGCGTCGGCGCCAAGGCCGCGCTTGCCCGCGGCACGCTCAACACGCTCGCCTGCAATCGGATCGACAGCGGTTGGGACGATCTGCGTATCCATGACGGACTGATGCGCTTCGCCGAGGCGTATCGCGAGGAGCCCGGCCTGTTCCGCAGCTTCGCGGTCGTCTTCGACGGACCCGACGATCTCGACGAGCCGAGCTTCGAGCGCGCGCTCTGGTCGCGCATCCAGTCGCTGTCGGACAAGGACGTGTGGCGCGGGCAGGCATATGACGCGCGCGTCAGCCACGATCCCGACGATCCGCACTTCTCCTTGAGCTTCGGCGGCGAGGCGTTCTTCGTCGTCGGCCTCCACCCTAACGCCAGCCGCCCGGCGCGCCGCTTCGACAAACCGACGCTGGTGTTCAACCTGCACGACCAGTTCGAGACGCTGCGCGCGACCGGCCAGTATGAGGGGATGCGCGAGAAGATCCTGGTGCGCGACGAGAAGCTCGCCGGATCACGCAACCCGATGCTGGCGCGCCACGGCGCGTCGAGCGAGGCGCGGCAATATAGCGGCCGCGTCGTGGACGACGCCTGGGCGTGCCCGTTTCACTACAGCGGCGACAACGGCTAGTCCTGCTGCGATGCCCGTCGAAACTGCCGCAACCAGGCTGAACCCCGCGACCCGCATCCCCGAGCGCAGCGGCACCGCGTTCCGTCTCGCCGCCGGCGCGTTGCTCGAGGTGATCGATCCTATGGGGTGCCAGGTGTCGGACCTGCTCGCCTTCAACGCCGATGACGTGGGCGAGGCGATCTCCGCCGGGCGTACGTTCGATTACGCCGAGACGATCTATCTCACCACCGGCCACAGCCTCTACTCGAACCGCTCGCGTCCCATGCTGGAGATCGTCGCTGACGACGTCGGGCGGCACGACTTTCTCCTGACGCCGTGCAGCGTAGATACCTTTCGGCATTTCTACCCGGACAAGCCGGTGCATCGCGGCTGTTTCGGCAACCTCGCCGCTGCGCTCGCGCCCTATGGCATCACGGAGGACATGATCCCCAGCGCGTTCAATTGTTTCATGAACGTGCCGGTCGATGGCGAGACGGGCAAGCTGCGTGTCCTGCCGCCGATCAGCAAGGCCGGCGACCGCATCACCTTTCGCGCGGCGATGGATCTCGTCGTCGGCCTCACCGCCTGTTCGGCGTACGCGTCGAACGGCGGCAGCTTCAAGCCGGTCGACTATCTGATCCGCTAGGCCGGCGCCGCCGCGGCGGCGCGGCCGGCGGCCTTTTCACAAACGGCAAACCCCGGCTGCCGCGCGGCAACCGGGGTTCGTGATCGGCACCCGCACCCGATGTGGGGGCGGCGCCGGTGCCGAGCGATCGGTGATTAGCCGAGCAGCTTCAGCACGCCCTGCTGCGACTGGTTCGCCTGGCTGAGCATCGCGGTCGACGCCTGGCTGAGAATCTGCGCCTTGGCGAGCGCGGTCGATTCCTCGGAGAAGTCCGCGTCCTCGATTCGGCTGCGTGCGTCGGACAGGTTGGTGGCGTTGCTGGTCAGGTTGTTGACGGCGCTCTCCAGGCGGTTCTGGGCGGCGCCGAGACCCGAGCGAACCGTTGCGACACTGGCCAGCGCGTCATCATAATTCTCGAGCGTTACGCCGTCCTGGATCGTGTCGTCGGTGAAGTTGACGACCAGGTTGAGCGACGAGCCCGTCGAAGGCGTCGTGTCGTCGCCCTCCTCGAAATCGGCGGTCAAGTCGGACAGGTCCAGATCGATCGTGTCGTCGGCATTCGCGCCGGCCTGGATCGTCACCGTCGCCGCGTCCGTGCCGAACAGCGACTTGCCGTTGAACTTGGTGTTGGTGATCACCGAGTTGATCTGCTTGGCGAGCTGCTTCTGCTCCGATTCGATGCTCGTCTTGTCGTCATCCGAATAGGTGCCGTTTTCCTTCTGCACGGCAAGCTCGCGCATGCGCTGAAGCATGTTGCTGACTTCGTCGAGCGCGCCTTCGGCGGTCTGCGCCAGGCTGATGCCGTCGTTGGCGTTGCGGATGCCCTGGTTCATGCCCTTGATCTGCGCGGTCATCGAGCTGGCGATGGCGAGGCCGGCGGCGTCGTCCTTTGCCGAGTTGATGCGCTTACCGGTCGACAGGCGCTCCATCGCGGTCGACAGCGCCGACTGTGCCTTGGCCGATGCGTTCGACGCGCGCAGCGCCGAGATGTTGCTTCCGATGACGCTCATGTGAAATCTCCAATTGTCCGGCGTCCCCCACCGCCCCCAAGGCGAAGGCCGGACGACCCGGCAGTGGAAACGGCCGTTCCCGGCGCGACTTTAGAAATAATTTTCGCCGGCGCTTTCGATCGCGAACGCCGCATGTCGGTGGCACGAAAAACCCCGGCAACGGTCGTTGCCGGGGTGTCCCGCCACCCGCGAGGGTGGAACCACGGAGCCGACACCCTCGAAGGGGGGCGGCGCCGGCACCGAAGTCTGGTTCAGCCGAGCAGGCGCATCACGCCCTGCTGCGACTGGTTCGCCTGGCTGAGCATCGCGGTCGACGCCTGGCTGAGGATCTGCGCCTTGGCGAGCGCGGTCGATTCCTCCGAGAAGTCGGCGTCCTCGATCCGGCTGCGCGCGTCGGACAGGTTGGTGGCGTTGCTGGTCAGGTTGTTGACCGCGCTTTCGAGACGGTTTTGCGCCGCGCCGAGGCCCGAGCGAACGGTTGCGATGCTCGACAGCGCGTCATCGTAATCTTCGAGGCTGGCGTCGGTCAGCGCGGTTTCGTTGTCGAAGTCGACCACTTTTGCCAGCGACGATCCGGTGGCCGGATCCTCGTCGGTCGCCTCGGTGAATTCTTCCTTCAGGTCCGACAGGTCGATCGTGATCGTATCGTCGGCATTGGCGCCGGCTTGGATATCGATGCTCGCGACATCGCCGCTGAACAGCGCCTTGCCGTTGAACTTGGTGTTGTTGATCACCGAGTTGATCTGCTTGGCGAGTTGCTTCTGCTCCGATTCGATGCTGGTCTTGTCGTCGTCGGAATAGGTGCCGTTTTCCTTCTGCACCGACAGTTCGCGCATGCGCTGGAGCATGTTGCTGACTTCGTCGAGCGCACCTTCGGCGGTCTGCGCCAGGCTGATGCCGTCGTTGGCGTTGCGGACACCCTGGTTCATGCCCTTGATCTGCGCGGTCATCGAGCTGGCGATGGCGAGGCCGGCGGCGTCGTCCTTGGCCGAGTTGATGCGCTTGCCGGTCGACAGGCGCTCCATCGAGGTCGCGAGCATCTTGCCGGCGCTGGTCGACGCATTGGCGGCGCGCAGCGCCGACGTGTTGGAAGCGATAACGGTCATGGTGATCTCCGTATGGGTCTCGACGCGAACGCTGCCCCCCTTGCGGGCGTCGATCCGTCGCCACCCCAAACGGCCACCCACCGGCAAACTTTAGCCGATTTCTGCCGGCGACCGGCAAATCGCCGCCGGTCGCGCGCGCCCGTGGCGTGCCCGTGATGCGCGCGCCCTCACGTACGTACGTGGGTACGCGGCGCGGGTGTGGGCGCGCGTCCACGCGCCCGGAAATATTCTGCCGGCCGGTTGCCGGCGAAACCGGTCGTTAACCACTTTGGCGGCATCAGCAGCGTCGTTCCGAAGGAGGAAGACCTTGCGTTCGATCGTTCCCACCGCCGCGATTGCCGATGCCCATATCGCGCTCGTCTCGTCGCTGCGCGCCCAGGGGTTCAGCGTCGCTGCCGCCGGCACGCGGCCGCAGGCCGATACCGCGTGGCTTGTCGCGCCGGGCGAGGCCTCGCCCGTGCCGTCGCGCACGGTGGTGCTGTCACGCGGCGAACGGCAGGTGGTGCCGTATCGCGACGGCGCGCCCGCGCGGCTGACGTTCGATCACGCCGACGCCGTTGTCGGCAACGCCTTCGTCCGCGCGCTCGCCGGCGGGCCCGAATTGCCGACGGCGGCCGATCCCGAGAGCCTGGCGCTCTACGCGCTCGCCGAGCGGGTCGCCGAGGCGGACATCACCGTCCTCATCAACGGCCCCACCGGCACCGGCAAGGAAGTGCTTGCGCGCACGATCCATCGCAATTCGGCGCGTCGCGACGGCCCGTTCATCGCGATCAACTGCGCCGCGCTGCCGGAGACGATGCTCGAGGCGATGCTGTTCGGCCACGTGAAGGGCAGCTTCACCGGCGCCTCGTCGGGTGGCGACGGCTTCTTCCGCGCGGCGCACGGCGGCACGATCGTGCTCGACGAGATCGCCGAGATGCCGCTGCCGCTCCAGGCCAAGCTGCTGCGCGTGCTGCAGGAGCGCGAGGTGGTGCCGATCGGTGCGACGCACCCGGTGCCGATCGACGTGCGCGTCGTCGCCTGCGCCAACCGCGATCTCCAGGCCGAAGTCGCCGCCGGCCGGTTCCGCGCCGATCTCTACTACCGCCTCTCGGTATTCCCGCTCACCACGCGGCCGCTGGCGGATCGCCCGCAGGACGTGCCCGCGCTCGTCGCGACGATGATCCTGCGCCACGCCGGCACGCGCGCCGTCGTGCCGTGGCCGTCGGACGCCGCGATCGCACGGCTCGTCGGTCACGACTGGCCCGGCAACGTGCGCGAACTGGAAAACGTGATCCAGCGCGCGCTGCTGTTCTGCGGCGGCGCGACGATCGAGGCCGAGCATATCGTGTTCGACCGCCCGGCCGCGCCGCGCCTCGCCGCCGTGCCATCGTGCGATGAGCCGGCAACGCTCGGCCATGTCGTCCAGCTCTCCGAATTCGCCGCGATCCGCGAGACGATGAAGGCGTGCGGCGGCAATCGCATCGAGACCGCCCGCCGGCTCGGCATTTCGGAACGAACCTTGCGTTACCGCCTGGCGAAGGCGCGCGAGCAGGGTGAGGAGATCGCCGCGCCGCATGATCGGAGGTTGACGGCATGAGTGGGGTCGGGGGTGTCGGCGGGATCGACCGGGTGATGGCGCTGCGCGCGCAGATCCTAGAACGCAACGCCGCCTTGAGCCGCGCCAACGCGACTGCCGCTGCCGCGCCGAGTGCGCCGGCATCGGGCGCGCAGCAGGCGGGCAGCTTCGCCGCGACGATGGAGAACGCGCTCCAGTCGGTGAACAACCAGGCGCAGAAGGCGTCGGCGCTGTCCGAAGCCTATGAGCGCGGCGAGACGGTGGACATCGCCAAGGTGATGCTCGCTCGCCAGGAAGCGTCGGTCGGCTTCGAGGCGACGCTTCAGGTCCGCAACAAGATCCTGTCCGCCTACAAGGACATCATGAGCATGCCGGTCTGATATGGCAAACGCACTCGCCCCTTCGAACCCGATCATCGCCGAACGCTTCGCCAACCCGCTGAAGCAGATCCAGGGCGTGTTCGCGCAGCCCGCAGTGCGCCGCGCCGGGCCGATGGCGCTGATGGTCGGGCTGATCGGCGCCTCCGCGCTCGCCTGGTCCGCGCTGTCGGGCGCGCCGCAGAAGACGCTGTTCAGCGGGCTGCCCGACGCCGACAAGGCCGCGGTGACCTCCGCGCTCAGCGCTGCGAGCATCGACAGCCAGATCGACGAGGGCACCAACGCCGTCACCGTCAACGAGGAGGATTACTCGCGCGCGCGGCTGCTGCTCGCCGGGCAGGGCCTGCCCAAGGCGGCGCCCGGCGGCTACGCGATCCTAGACCAGCTGCCGATGGGCGTCAGCCGCGCCGTCGAGGGCGAGCGCCTGCGCCAGGCGCGCGAGACGGAGCTCGCGCGGTCGATCCAGGAGATCGACGCCGTCGTCGAGGCGCGCGTCCACCTTGCGATGCCTGAGGCGAGCGTCTTCGTGCGCGACAATGCGCAGCCCAGCGCTTCCGTCGTCGTCAAGTTGCAGGGCGGGCGGGCGCTGTCCGACGCGCAGGTCCAGTCGATCATCAACCTCGTCGCCTCTTCGGTGCCCGGCATGAAGCCCGAGGCGGTGACGATCGTCGACCAGATGGGCGCGCTCCTGTCGAAGCCGGGCGGCGTCGGCGAGAGCGGCAGCGATCAGCGCATCACGCTCCAGCGGCGGCTCGAGGACAAATATCGCGCGCAGCTGATCCAGCTACTGACGCCGCTCGTCGGCGCGGGCAATTTCACCGCCGAGGTGCAGGCCGACGTCAACATGGACGAGACATCGGCGACGCGCGAGAGTTTCGAGAAGCAGGGTGTCGTGCGCGCGGAGACTGGCGCGTGGACGGGCAACCAGGCCCCCGGCAGCCAGGCGCCCGGCGGCATTCCCGGCGCGCTCAGCAACACGCCCCCACCGGCGAGCACGCTGCAACAGCCGCAGGCCGCGGTTGGCGCCGACGGTCGGCCGGTTCCCGCCGGCCAGGCGGTCGCCGGCGGCCCCGCACCCGACGCCAACAAGCAGTCCGATCAGTTCGCGCGTTCGTACGACTTGGGCAAGGAAGTATCGGTGACGCGCGCCGCACCCGGCGGGATCAAGCGCCTGTCGGTTGCCGTCCTGCTGCGCGATCCTGAAAAGGGCCGGCGCACCGCGGCGGAGATCAACCAGATCACGCAGCTCGTCCGCTCCGCGGTCGGCTTCGATCAGGCGCGCAACGATCAGGTGACGGTGATCAGCCGCAAGTTCGCCGGCAGCGACGCGGAAGAAGGCAATGGCCCGGCGTGGTACGACAATAACTGGCTGCCGGTGGTGGCGCGCAACGTTACCGCGATCCTCATCGCGCTGCTGGTGCTGCTGCTCGGCGTGCGTCCACTGCTCAAGACGATGACGAAGAAGAAGGACGAGACGGGCGATCCCGCGACGCGTCCGGGGCTTGGCCGCGCGATCGGCAGCGCCTCGGGCGAGGATGGCGACGTGAATGAACCGGGCGCTCCGGGCATGATCGCGGTCGCGCCGCCGGTGACGCTCGACGAGATCGAGGCCGGCCGCAATTATGACGAGCGGATCGGCGCGGTGCGCGGCTTCACACGCGACAATCCGGCGCGTGCCGCGCTTGCGGTGCGTGACATGATGAAGGCGCCGGCATTGTGAGCGCCGAGATCCCGCTGCGAACCTTCACCGGAACGGAGCGCGCCGCAGTGCTGATGATGCTCGTCGGCGAGGACGAGGCGGCATCGATCCTCCAGAAGCTCGAGCCCGACGAGGTGCGCGAGCTGGGCCGCGCGATGTTCACCGTCGCCGATGTCAGCGAGGCGGACGTCGAAGGCGTGCTCGACGATTTCGTCGGCCGCGCGCGCGAGCGCACCGGCATCACCTTCGATCCGCGGCCCAAGATCGAGGCGGTGATGCACCGCGCGCTCGGCCAGGAGAAGGCGGAGAGTGTGCTCGCCCGTATCACCCCGCCCGAGGCGGCGTGCGAGATCGACCTGCTCGACTGGCTGGACGCGACTGACATTGCCGCGATGATCGAGAAGGAGCATCCGCAGATCGCCGCGGTGCTGATCGCCAACCTCGATCCCGCGGTCGGCGCCCAGGTGCTCGAACTGCTTCCTGACGCGGCGCAGCCCGAGATCCTGCACCGCATCGCCAAGCTCGGGCCGATCACGCCGGAAGCGGTCGACACGCTGAAGACGATGATCGCCAACCGCTCGTCGGCGGGCGGGCAGGGCGCGCAGGTGAAGCTGGGCGGCACGCGCGAGGCGGCCAAGATCCTCCAGGGGGCGCGGAAGGCGACCGAGCAGCGTGTGATGCCCAAGCTGTTCAAGCTCGACAAGGAAACCGCGAAGCAGATCGAGGAGGCGATGTTCGTCTTCGACAACCTGCTCGACATGGACGACAAGAACCTTGGCACGCTGATCCGCAACGTCGACAGCGACATCCTGACGCGCGCGCTGAAGGGCGTCGATGAGATCGCGCGCAACCGCTTCCTCGGCTGCATGTCGGCGCGCGCCGCCGACGGCATCCGCGACGAAATGGAAGCGCGCGGCCCGATGAAGCTGAGCGAGGTGCTCGAGGCGCAGAAGGTCATCATCCAGATCGCCCGCACGCTCGCCAAGGACGGCACGATCATGATGGGCGGCGGCGAGGACGATTATGTTTGAGGCGGCACAACCGTTCGTCGTCGGCCTGTCCGCGCGGCACGACGACGCCGCGCTCCGGCTGCAACGCGTCTTCGCCGACCGCCCGGCGGGGTTCGCACCGGCCGATCTGATCGCGCGGATCGAGAACGCGTTCGGCACCGAAGCCGGCCCGCGCAGCTATGCCCCCGCCGATCCTTCGGTGAACCCGACCGAGGGGTGGGACCCGCTCGATCCGATCGTGACCGACGCGCCGTTCCTCGACCCGATCGAGGAAGCGCGGCGTGAAGGGTACGACGAAGGATTCGCCGCGGCGCAGGCAGCGCACGATGCCGCCAGCCGCCGCGATCTCGATCTGCTGGAAGGCGTGCTTGCAGCGCTCAAGTCCGACGATCGCATTGATCGCGACCGGATCGCCGCGCAACTGCGCCAGACGGTACTTCATCTCGTCACCCGGCTGGTCGGCGAGGTTGGTATTTCCGCCGACCTGCTCGCCGGGCGGGTCGAGGCGGCGGCGGAACTGCTCGCCGATGCGTCGGAGAGTGCGATCTTGCGGGTCGCAGCCGCCGACGTGGCGCTGCTCGACGGGCGCCTGCCCGCGTCGATCTTCGCGGTCGGCGACCCGGCACTGGCGCGGGGAACCTTCGTGCTTGAGGCCGCGTCGACGATCGTCGAGGACGGGCCGGCGCTGTGGCTCGAACAGCTGACCCACGCGCTCGACAAGGTCGCGGTGCCCCCGGCCGCCTGACCGGCCGATCGCCACCCGTTCGATCCCGCCAAGGACCCGCGATGCTCAACCGCTTCACCGCCGATTATCTCGACGCGCTCGGTAATGCCGATTTCCGGCCGGTGCCTCGAGTTGCCGGCCGACTTGCGTCGTACGACGGACTGCTGATGGAGGCGGTCGGGCTAACGCTTCCGGTCGGCACGGTGTGCCAGGTTGGTGAAAAAGGGGCGGGGGTTGAGGCGGAGGTGATCGGCTTCCGCAACGGTCGTACGCTGCTGATGAACCTCGGGGGGCCCGCCGCGCTGCTGCCGCAGATGCCGGTGCGCCCGACCGGTGCGCCGGGCGAGGCGGAAGTCGGCGCGGCGATGCTCGGCCGCGTCGTCGACGGCGCGGGCAAGCCAATCGATGGTAAGGGCCCGATCCGTGGCGCCGGAAGTTGGCCGCTCGCCGGCAAGCTGCAATCCCCGCTCGATCGCGGCCGCGTGCTCGAGCCGCTCGACGTCGGCGTGCGCGCGATCAACGGGCTGCTGACGATCGGCAAGGGCCAGCGCGTCGGCATCATGGCGGGCTCGGGCGTCGGCAAATCGGTGCTGCTGGGCATGATGGTGCGCGCGGCCAAGGCCGACGTCATCGTCATCGGGCTGATCGGCGAACGCAGCCGCGAAGTCGCCGACTTCCTCGAAACCAAGGTCGCCGGTGCGGCGCGTGATCGATCGGTGGTGGTGGCGGTGCCGGCCAACCATTCGCCGGTGCTGCGCATCCGTGGAGCCCTGCGCGCGACGGCGATCGCCGAGGCGTTCCGCGACGAGGGCAAGAACGTGCTGCTCATCATGGATTCGCTGACACGCGTCGCGCATGCCGGCCGTGAGATCGGACTGGCGCTGGGCGAGCCGGCGTCGGCGCGCGGCTATCCACCCTCGGCGATCGCGATGCTGCCGAACCTCATCGAGCGCGCGGGCACCGACGTGAACACCGGCGGCGCGATCACCGCGATCTATACTGTGCTGGCGGACGGCGACGACGGCAACGACCCCGTCGTCGATTCGGCGCGCTCGATCCTCGACGGCCATATCGTGCTGAGCCGCGCGCTCGCCGAGCACGCCGTCTATCCCGCGATCGACGTCTCCAAATCGGTCAGCCGTGTGATGACTGACATCGCCGATCGTGCGCACGTCCAAGCCGCGCGCGTGCTGCGGCGCCACCTCGCGACGTACGAGGAGAACCGCGATCTGGTGCTGATGGGGGCATATCGCGCCGGCGCCGATCCCGCGATCGACGCCGCCATCGCCTATCACCCGGCGGTGATGGAATATATTCGCCAGGACGCCGATGGCAGCGTGATGCTCGACGATGCGGTCGCCGAGCTGACCGGTGTGTTCGGCGATGGATAGCAAGAAGCTCGCGCGGCTCCACCGCGTGCGCACGCTACAGCTGGGCATGGCACAGGCGGCGGAAACGCAGGCGCGTGACCGTCTGGCGAGCGAGACGCAGCTGTCGCACCGGATCGCGCAGCTCGCCGCGGCGGTATCGCCCGGCGCCGGCGACGGCGCGGCGCTGTCATTCGCTGCGATGGCGCACTACCGCGACAAGCTGCACCGCACCGCCGAGGCGGCCGACAATCGCGTGCGCGCGGCCGAGGCCGATGCGGCACGTGCGCGCGAGTCGCGGCAGTCGGCGAAGCGTGATCAGACCGCTGTCGAGAAGCTGATCGCACGCGGCGAGAAGGAAGCCGCGCTGCGCGCGATCCGTGCGCTGCAGGAAGCGCCGCCGTCGAGGAAGATCCGGCACGATCCTTGCTGATCACCTCGCGGGTTCCATTCCGACGAGGCAGTGCGCCGCTTCATGACGCCGATAGTGTTTCCTTCAAGCTTCAAGACGGGCGGCGCGCCGCCGCCCGGCGCGGGCACGCCTGCGCTGCCGGGCAGCTCGCCGCAGGGGCCAGCGGCAACGGGCTTCGCCGGCCTGTTCCCCGCGATCGTCACCCCCGTTATGCCGCGGCAGCACGATGCCGATCCCGGCAAGGACTTGCCGGCAACGGGCAGCGACGACGCGGCGGCAAGGCCTTGGGCCGCGCCGCCCGAGTGGCCCACGATCTTCCCACCCCAAAAACCGACCGCAGCCGGTGCGGCCAAGGGCGTTGCGCCGCAGCTCGTCGATCCGTCGGCTGACCGTGCCGCGATCGAGGATGATGCGTCGATCGGCGTGACTGCAAAGGACAGCGCCGCCACCAAAGCATCTACCGCCGATGCGGAAAGTGCGCCTGCCGAAACGCCGCTGGACGGAGCGATCGGCGGCAACACTGCAGTGGTCACCCTTGTCCCGATCGCCCCAAGTGTGTGTCCTTCCCCGCCGACCTCGCATATCGAACCGGTCGAACCAGTCTTCGACAAGCCGGCCATGGGCGCCATCGCGCCGAGCGTCTGTCCGCCCGCACCCGAGTGGCACGTCGAGGCCGGCGAGCCGACGGGCGTGCCGTTCGTCGGTACTACGCCGGTCATGCCGATCGCCCCTGCCGCGATCGGCGGCGGGTCCGCCGATGCGCATGGGCACGTGGTGCCGCGTGCGCGCAGCGACGCGCGCGTCGCTACTTCGCCGCTCGCCGCCATCCCCGCTTCGCCCTCGCTAATCGCGTCGGGTATCACCGCAAATGCAGCGACGGTAGCAACCATGTCGGCGTCTGCCGCGAACGCCGTTGCCTCGGGATTGCCTCTCCAGAATACGCGTCCCACGCCGAGGGCGCAGCCAGTACCGATCGCTTCGCCGTCGCCCGCAGTAGCGCAGACGGTTAACGGCACGGTAGGAGTGCCGCCGACAGCGATCGCGCTCAGTGACGCGGCGGTCGTCAGCGAGCCAGCGATCGCCGCCGAGAGAACGTCGATCCCGGCCAAGGACGGGCAAACGGCCTCTACACGCCCCGTCGCTGCGACCGTTGCGCTGCCGTCAGCCGATCAGCTCCCCACGCCGTCACGCGTCGCGCCGGCCGCGCAGATGTTCGCTGCCGCGATACAGCGCGCGGTCCGGGCCGACCGCCGCCCCGCAGAGCCCGCACTCGCGGCCCCGCTGCTAGGCGACGCCGCGCCGCTCGCGCTGCCGGCGGTCGCTGCCGCCGAGACCAGCCGCCACGCGGCACTCGACATGGCACGCGCAAACTGGCCGGGCGCGATGATCGAGCGGATCGAACGGCTGCGCGATGCGGCCGATGCCGCCGACACCAGCATCCGGCTGGTTCCCGACCGGCTCGGCGCGATCGACGTCTCGCTGCGCCGTGACGGCGATACGGTGGCGGTGCAGTTCACCGCACAAGCGGCCGAGACGCGCCAGCTGCTCGCCGATGCGCAGCCGCGGCTGAGCGAGATGGCCGAGGCGAAGGGGCTGCGCCTGTCGCTGCACGCGGGCGACGGCGGGAGTGCAGCCGGCCAGTCGCAATCGCAGGCCCAATCGCAGCCGCAGCAGCAGCAGCGTGCCGCTGCGCCATCCATCAACCGCGCGCGGGTACCGTCGCCCGACGCCGCCGCCGCGGCGGCGGACCGCGTCGCGTGATCAACAGCTTTCGGGGGAATTGAACCATGAGTGAGAAGGAAGCGGCCGACGCGCCGCCCAAGAAGAAGGGCAAGATCGGCAAGATCCTGGTCATCGCGGTCGGCACGCTGGTGCTGGTCGGCGGCGGCGTCGGCGCGGGGCTCTATGCCGCCGGCTCGGGGCTCGTCGGCGGCGGCGGGCATGCCGCGGAGGATCCGAACACGCCCAAGCTCGTCCCCAAAAGCGAGCAGAAGCGCGCCGGCGAGGGCGGTGAAGGCGGCGGCGAGGGCGGCGGCGAAGGCGGCGGCGCATCCGAGGGCGAGGCCGAAGGAGGCGGCGACCACGAGGGCCTGCCGACACCGGAAGGTGCAGGCGGCGAGCGCTACGCCTCCAACTATTTCGCGCTGGAGAAGGAGTTCACCGCGAATCTCCAAGATTCGGTGCACTTCATCCAGGTCGGCATCGCGGTGTCGACGCCGTACGACGACAAGGTCATCCAGAACATCAAGACCAACGACATCGCGATTCGCTCGGCGATCCTGATGGCGCTCGGCGACACGACCGAGGATCAGGTGTTCACCTCGCAGGGCAAGGCGCTGCTGGCCAAGCGGCTGGTGACCGCAATCAACACGACTTTGAAGCAGAAAGAGGGATTTGGCGGCGTTGGTAACGTCTACTTTACCAATTTCGTTGTTCAGTGAACGGGCATGGTTAACAGCCCGTCCACCCCCACGCCCGAGCGTCGCGAGCGCGCCCGGCCGCAGACCGTCCAGCCGGGCGGCCTGGGCCAGGCAAAGCTCAACCCGTTCGGCGACCTGCACACGCTGCAGCACCTCTCCGCGCGTCTCGCACGGGGGCTGCGCGGCGTGTTCGAGCCGCTGCTGCGTGAGGAAGTGCGGACGTGGGCCGAGCCGCTCGCGGTGCAGCGCTTCGCTGATTATCGCGCGGAGCGCCCCGACCGGCTGACCGCGTGGCTGCCGGTCGGCATGGACGATCGCACCGCGCTCCTGGTGTTCGACGGGCGCTTCGTGCTCGAACTGCTCGACCTGTTCTTCGGCGGCACCGGCGCTGCCCCGGCGGAGATGCCGGCCGAATTCTCGCCCGCGGCCGAAACGATGGTCGCGCGGCTGGGTCAGATGATTGCCGCGCCGCTGACCACCGCGTGGGAGCCGCTCGCGCGCGTCACCTTCACCGTCGGTCGGTGCGAGGCGAACGCCGCGATGCTCGCCGATTTCGACGGCGACGACGCGACGATCATCACGCGCTTCGGCATCGCGCCGGGCGCTGCCAAGCCGTCGTTCGTCGATATCGTCTACCCCGTTGCCGCGCTGAAGCCGCACGGCACCGCGCTGACGGGCAAGGTCGTCGCCAAGGCGGCGGCAGAGGATGCCGAGTGGCAGACCGCGCTGACCCGCGCGGCGATGAACATCCGCTTCCCCGTTCGCTCGGTGCTCGCCGAGCCAACGATCCGCTTGTCGAAACTGATGACGCTCCAGCCGGGCGACGTGATCCCGCTGAGCTTCGGCACCGAAGTGCCGGTGATGGTGGGCGGCGATCGGCTCGGCACCGGCACCGTCGGCACGTCGAACGGCCACGCCGCGATCCGGCTCACCTCGCTCGCCTCTCTCGAAGGACTGACCCAATGAACGACATGAGCGGCGGCTTCCCGCCGCAGAACCTGGGCGACGGCGCGGTCGCGGCCAATTTCCGGCTGCTGCAGGACGTCGACGTCAAGCTGACGGTCGAGATCGGATCGACCAGCCTGACGCTGCGCGAACTGCTCGCGCTGGGCGAATCGAGCGTCATCGAGCTCGACCGGCAGGCGAACGAGCTGCTCGACGTCTTCGTCAACGGCACGCTGATCGGCCGCGGCGAGGTGGTGACGGTGGGCGAGCGCTTCGGCGTACGGATGACCGAGCTCGTCAATCCCGACAAGAAGAACTGAGCCACGCCGATGCTGTGGTCCTACATCCTGAAGCTCGTCATCCTGCTGCCGCTCGTCTGCGGGCTGATGATCGGTTGCCTTTACCTGTGGCGGCGGCTCGAGAGCCGCATGCCCGGCCGCCCCGACACGCGGATGATCGCGGTCAAGGAAACGATGATGATCTCGCCGGGGCTGCGGCTCGCCGTGATCGATTTCGAGGGCAAGCGGTTGCTCGTCTCGGTCGGGCGCGGCGGGGTGAACCTCGTCGATCGCGCCGACGCGCCGAGGACGCTGTCGTGAGCGTCACGCGCATCGGCAACGGCCCGGCGCTGTTCCGCGACCGCGCGGCGGCACCGCTGACCGGCTTCTCGTGGACCAAGGCGCTGCTCGTCGGCTTCGCGCTCGTCGTCGCGCTGCTCGTCGCAATGCCGGCCTTCGCCCAGACCGCTGCGCCCGCCGCGCCGATCGCCCCCGCTGCGCCGGCGGCACCGGGCGCGGGCGATGCGGTCGATCGCGCGCTGGGGCAGCTCGGCGGCGGGCAGAACGGATCGGGCTCGCTGTCGCTGTCGCTGCAGGTGCTCATCATCATGGGCCTGCTCAGCATTCTGCCGGGCATTCTGCTGATGATGACGAGCTTCACGCGGATCATCATCGTGCTGTCGGTGCTGCGCCAAGCGCTCGGCCTGCAGCAGACGCCGCCCAACCAGGTGCTCGTTGGCCTCAGCCTCTTCCTGTCGTTCTTCATCATGGCGCCCGTCATCAGCCAGATCAACACGACCGCGGTACAGCCCTATGCCGCCGGTCAGATCGGCGGCACTGACCTCATCAAGACCGCGGGCGCGCCGCTCCACGCCTTCATGGCGAAGCAGACGCGGGTGAAGGACGTCACGATGTTCGCCGAGATGGCGAAGTCCGGCCCCTATGCCAGCCCCAACGACATCCCTTTCTCGGTGCTGCTCCCCGCCTTCGTTACCAGCGAGCTGAAGACCGCGTTCCAGATCGGCTTCCTCGTCTTCCTGCCCTTCCTCGTCATCGATCTCGTCGTCGCGACGGTGCTGATGAGCCTCGGCATGGCGATGCTCAGCCCGACGATCATCTCGCTGCCGTTCAAGCTTCTGCTGTTCGTCCTAGTCGACGGATGGGCGCTGACGATGGGCAGCCTCGCCAACAGCTTCGCGACCTGACCGGACACGTATCATGGTAGATTCGGATTACTTCCTCACCGTCGCGAACCAGACGCTGTGGGTGCTCGCACTCGCCGCCGCGCCGATTCTCATCCCCGCGCTCGTCTCGGGGCTGATCCTGGGCATGGTGCAGGCCGCGACCTCGATCCAGGAACAGACGCTGAGCTTCGTGCCCAAGCTGATCGTCGTCGGCATCTCGCTTGTCGTCTTCGGCGCGATGATCCTCGGGCTGCTGAGCGACTTCACGCTGTCGATCTTCGATCGCATCCCGGAGCTCGTCCGCTAGGCGATGCTTGGCCTCGGCCTCTCGATCGAACCGCAAATCTGGGCGCTCGTCTTCGTGATGGTGCGCGTGGGCGCGACGTTCGTGGCGGCGCCGATGTTCGGCAACGTCTCCGTGCCGCTGCCGGCGCGGATCGCGCTGGCGGGCGCGATCGGCGTGCTGGTGCTCGGTACGCAGACGATCACGCCGCCCGCGCAGGTATTCGGCCTCGCCACTTTCCTTGCGGTGGGGGCGGAGGCGCTGGTCGGTCTCGCGCTCGGATTCATCCTGCAAATCGCCTTTGCCGCACCGCTGATCGCGGGCGAGCTGATCGGCGGATCGATGGGGCTGGGCTTTGCCAACATGATCGATCCGAATTCGGGCCGCTCGTCGCCGGCGATCGGCCAGTTCCTGTCTATCCTGCTGACGCTGCTGTTCCTGTCGATCGACGGGCACCTCGTGCTCGTCGATACGGTGGCGAAAAGCTACGTCGCGCTGCCGCCGGGTGCCGCCTGGCTCGCGCCCGCGCAGATGCGCGACATCGCGCTGTTCGGCGGTTACGCGTTTCTCTCCGGCCTGCTGCTCGCGCTCCCGGTCGGGTTCCTGCTGCTGTGCCTCAACCTCGTCGTCGGCATGATCTCGCGCTCGGCGCCCGCGCTCAACCTGTTTTCGATCGGCCTGCCCGCGAGCCTCGCGGTCGGCGTGGTCGCGATGGCCGCCGCCTTCCCGGCGATGGGTGATTACATGCTCGTCGTCGTGCGCGAAGGGCTCGACGCGACAGCTAGCCTGGTGATCGGCTGATGGCGGACGAATTCGGCGAAAAGACAGAAGCCCCGACACCCAAGCGTCTCAAGGACGCGGTCGAGAAGGGCGACATCCTCAAATCGCGCGAGTTCGCGACCGCGCTGGTGGTGCTCGCCGGCGTCGCCTGGATCGTCTTCTTCGGCCCCGCGCTGGTCGCCGCGTGCAAGGGCGTGATGGCGGAAAGCTTCCGCTTCGGGCGCGGCGACGTCGAGGATTTCCAGCCGTTCCGCCCGCTGGCGGCGGCGGGGTGGAAGCTCCTGCCCGCGCTCGGCGCGCTGTTCGCGATCACCGTGGTCGCCGGCATTCTCAGCCAGGCAGGGCTTGGCTCGCTCGGCTTCAACGGCAGCCTGCTCGCGCCCAAGGGCAGTCGCATCAACCCCGCGTCGGGGCTGAAGCGCATCTTCGGCATGAACGGCTGGACCGAGCTCGGCAAATCCTTGCTCAAGGTCGCCCTGCTCGGCACGATCGGCGGCTGGCTGCTGATGCAGTCGGCGCGCGTCACGCTCGGGCTCGCGCGTTCCAATCTGGGCGCGGCGGTCGACGCGCTGGGCGGCACGCTGACGCACCTTCTCATCATCATGGCGATGGGGCTTGCCGCGATCGCGATGCTCGATGTGCCGCTGCAGATGTTCCAGCGGTTGAAGAAGCTGCGTATGACCAAGCAGGAGCAGAAGGACGAGCACAAGGAGAGCGACGGCAATCCCGAGGTGAAGGGGCAGATCCGCGCCAAGCAGCGCGCGATCCTGTCGCGCTCGACGCGCAAGTCGGTCGCCGAGGCGCACGTCGTGCTCACCAACCCGACGCACTTCGCGATCGCGCTGCGCTACGATCGCGGGCACGACCAGGTGCCCGTGGTCGTCGCGAAGGGACGCGGCGCGATGGCCTTGGCAATCCGCGAGGCAGCGGGCGAGATGGCGGTACCGATCCTCGAATACCCGATGCTTGCCCGTGCGATCTACTACACCAGCCGCGAAGGGCAGGAGGTGCGCGACGACCTCTACCTCGCGATCGCGACGGTGCTGGCGTTCGTCTTCGGCCTCAACGAGCGGATGGGCGGCACCGCGCCGCTGCCCGCGGTCGACGTGCCGGTCGGCGCGCGGTTCGACGAGAATGGCGCGGCGCTGTCGTGACCGACGGCGGCAGTGCGCAATTCGTTAAAGGTTGCGCGGGCGCGGCCGTTTAGGATGGTGTCATGACCACGACCAGCAGCAGCACCGCGTCGCCGACCCCGACACCGTCGACGACGACGATCGCCAAATCGGCGGCCAGCGCGCTGCTGACGTCGCTCAACACCGGATCGGGCGTCGATACCGACAGCCTCGTCACCGGGCTGGTCGAGGCGCAGTTCGCCGCCAAGACCGCTGCGCTCACCGCCCGGTCTGATCGGCTGACGGCGCAGCTGTCGGGTGTCGCGACGCTGAAGAGCGCGATTACCGATTTCGCCAGCGCGCTCGAGGCGCTGGTCAAGGGCGGGTCGCTCCAGTCGCAGCCGGCAAGTTCCGACAGTCGCGTGCTGACGGCGACTGCGATCTCGGGCGCCAAACTGACGGGGCTGACGGGCAGTATCCAGGTCGATCGCCTTGCCACCGCGCAGGCCGCGGTCAGCCGCACGGCCGTTGCGACCAAGGACACGCCGATCGCTACGGGCACCTTCACGCTCAAGATCGGCACCGCCAGCTACGAAAATGGCGCGATGACCGGCATCACCGCGCCCGATGCGAACAAGGACGGCGTCGAGGACACGCTGACGATCAACGTCACCAATGGATCGCTCACCGGCATCGCCGCCGCGATCAACGCCGCAAAATCGGGCGTCACCGCTTCCGTCGTTACCAACGCCAATGGCGAAGCGTATCTGTCGCTCAAGGGCGAGACGGGGACGGCCAAGGCCTTCTCGCTCACCGCCAACGATCCCAATAGCGCCCTCGCGCAGTTCAACGTCGGTCCGGACGCGACCGATATGAAGGAAATGAGCACCGCCGGGAATGCGGCGCTGACGGTCGACGGCATTCCGGTGGAGCGCGGCAGCAACAGCATCAGCGATCTCGTCACCGGCGTGAAGCTCGATCTGGTCGGCACGTCGACCACGCCGGTTACATTGTCGTCGACGACGCCTACCGCAGCGCTGACCAACGCGGTCGAGGACGTCGTCTTCACCTACAATTCGCTGATGGCGGAGCTGAAGAAGCAGACCGATCCGATCACCGGCGAGCTGCGCGCCGATCCCGGCGCGCAAACCATGTTGCGCAGCCTGAAGGCACTAAACACGCGCAACCTGCTTCCCGGTAGTGCCGCCGGCACGCCGCGCACGCTGTCCGATCTCGGCGTCGCCACCAACCGCGACGGCACGCTGTCGGTCAGCAGCGACAAGCTCGCCAAGGCCGTGGCGGGCAATCCCGGCGCGATCGAGGCGATCTTCTCCAATTCGTCCGACGGATCGGGGCTGCTCGCGGCGATGAACTCGGTCAAGCTCGCCGCCACCAGCACGCTCTACGGGCTTGGCGCGTCGACCACGCGCTACAATGCCGCCAAGAGCGACCTCGCCGATCAACAGGACAAGGTTGCCGACCAGCGCGAACGGCTGACGACGCGGATGACGCAGCAGTTCGCCTCGATGAACGCGCGTGTCGCAGCGTACAAGTCGACGCAGACGTTCATGGAAAACCAGATCAAGCAATGGACCAACGGTAACAACTGATGGCCTATGCATCCGTCCTGCTGCGCGATCCGGCGCAGACCTATCGCCAGATCGATCTGGCCGGCCGCACCGCGAATGCGGACGGCCCGGCGCTCGTGCAGCTATTGTACGAGGAGCTCGTCCAGGCGCTGCGCGTCGCGGCGTGGGCGGCGGAGCGCAAGAAGTTCGCGGTGAAGAGCGAGCGTGTGACGCGCGCCACCGCGATCCTTTTCGCGCTCGAGGCGGGGCTAGATTTCGACAAGGGCGGCGATGTCTCGCGCACGCTCGCCAAGGTCTATGCCGGCGCGCGCAAGCAGGTGATCGAGGCGAGCCTGGGGCACGACGGCGCGCCGTTCCGCGATGCGGCGACGACGTTCGAGGAGATCGGCGCGGCGTGGCGCACCGCGCGCGCCGCCTGATCGTGAAACCCTAGCGGAACCAGTGCCGCGCGACGAACCAGCCCGTCACCCCGATCGCGATCGCGGCGCATAGCGCGACGATCGCATCGAACGCCCAGGGTTCCTTGGCAAACCACAGCCCCTCGACATTCATCCCGTAGAGGCCGGTGACAAAGGTGAGCGGCAGGAACACCATCGCCGCGATCGAGATGACGAGTCCGCGCTGGTCGAGCTGCTCGGCGCGCAGATCGGTCAGCGCCTCGTGCATCAGGCTCGATCGCTCGCGGATCGCCTCCAGCTCCTCCGCCATGCGTGCCGCGCGATCGGCCGCGGCCGCGATATGCGCGCGGTCGTCCGGCCCCAGCCATTCGCCCGGCAGCGTCGCCAGCTTCTCCAGCGCGGCGCGCTGCGGGTTGAGGAAACGGCGGTAGTTGATCGCCTCAACGCGCACGCGCGTCACGTTGCGGCGAAGCGCGAACACCTGCGAGGCGTCGAGCTGCTGCTCGCAATCGTCGAGATCGTCGCCGAGGTCCGCCACGACGGGGTCGAGATCGGCGGTGATCGCGGTCGCGAATGCGGTGATAAGGTCGCCCGGATCGCTGACGCAACCGCGCTCCACCTCCGCCGCGACGCTGTCGGTGGCGACGAGGTGCTTGCGCGTCACCGAAATGGTCCGCCCACGCTCCGCCCAGATGCGTACGGAGGCGAGCATGTCCGACGGATCGAGCTGCTCCTCGGTGCGGCCGCGCAGATTGAGGAAAGCGCCGTCGTCGAACGCGTCGCAGCGCGGCCGTGTCTCGTTCGCGGTCAGCGCCTCGACGACATATTCGGACAGCTTCGCCTCGTCGCGCAGCCACGCCTGCGCGTGCTCGGCATTGGTCGACAGATGCACCCACACCATCGCGTCGGCGCACTCTAGCGCGTCCTTGACCGCGACCTTCTCGTGCTTGCCGCCCGCGATGCGATAGGCGAATCCGCTCATGCCATCCTCACGTCGACCGTCAGCCCTTCGGCGCTGGTGGGGGGCGCGTCGCACAGCAGGCGATCGGCATCGGCACGGGCGCGGTCGAGGATCGCGCGCGGCACGTCCGCGGCGTGGCAGACGCGATCGGCGTTGGCGAGCAGTCGCGCCTGGCGCAGCGTCAGATCGTCGGGATCGGCCGAGGTGAGGCGCATGCGGACGATCGTCGCCGTCTCGTCATCTGCCGCCGGGGGAAGTCCGCTCGCGTCGCCCACATCCGGCTGCAAAGGATCGTATGCGCCGCCCGGCGCGAAGGACGCGGCGATCGCACGGCGACGGGCACTCGCGTCGGGATAGCGCGCACGCCACGCCGATCGTGCGGCGAACAGCCGCTCCGCCAAGCGGCCGAGCCCGGCGGGGAGCAGCGCTTCCAGTCGCTGGCGCAGCGCCGCGGCGAGCCCTGCCGACGCGCCGCCGGTGCCGATCGCGACGAGCACCGGATCGCGATCGACGATCGCGGGAAGCGTGAAGTCGCACAGCTCGACGCGATCGACCGCGTTGACGAGGATGCCGCGCGCCTTGAGGCGGGCGACGGCAGCATCGTCGTCGACGACGATTGCCAGCCGTGCATCCTCAGCGTCCTCGCCGACGACGATCGCGCCCGCGCGGTCGAGCAGCCGCCGCTTCGCCGCCGCCGCCTCGCCGCTACCCACCAGGATCACGCTGCGGCCCTGCAACCGCACGAAGATCGGCAGGCTGTGGAAGCTCACAGCCAGTCCGGCACGCGCTCGGCGGCGAGGATCGTCTCTGCGGCGATGCGATCGGCGACGACGGCGTAGCGATCGCCGTCGACCAGCACCTCGGGCACCAGCGGGCGCGAATTGTAGGTCGATGCCATCGTTGCGCCGTACGCGCCGGCAGTACGGAAGATCGCGAGGTCGCCCGATCGCACCGCGTCGATCTCGCGGTCGCGTGCGAAGGTATCGCCCGTCTCGCACACCGGCCCGGCGATATTCGCCGTCATCCGCGCACCGTTCGGGCGCACCGCGGCGAAATCGTGCCACGCATCGTACAGCGCGGGGCGCGCAAGATCATTCATCGCCGCGTCGACGATGACGTAGGGATTGGTGACGCCGGGCTTCACCCAGATCACCTCGGTCATCAGCACGCCGGCATTGCCCGCGATGACGCGGCCCGGCTCGAACATCAGCGTGACGTCCCAGTCCTTCGTCACGCGCGCCACCATCGCGCCGAAGTCCGCGAGGTCAGGCGGCACGTCGCCCGCCTTGTAGTTGACGCCGAGCCCGCCGCCGAGATCGACGTGGGTGATGGTGTGGCCGGCGGCGCGCAGCTCTGCGACGAGTGCGCCGATCCGGGTGTAGGCGGTCTCCAACGGCGCCAGGTCGAGCAGTTGCGAGCCGATGTGGATCGCCACGCCACGCAGGTCGAGCCCGTCGAGCCCGGCGAGCCGCGCGAAGATCGCCGCCGCCTCGTCGATCGGCACGCCGAACTTGTTCTCGCGCTTACCGGTCGAGATCTTGGCGTGCGTCCCCGCGTCGACATCGGGGTTCACCCGCAGCACCGCGCGCGCCGTGCGCCCCGTCGCCGCGGCGAGCTGGGCGAGGACGACGCCTTCCTCCTCCAGCTCGATGTTGAACTGGCCGATCCCTGCCTCGAGACCCTTGGTCAGTTCCGCGCGCGTCTTGCCGACGCCCGAGAAGACGACGTCCTGCGCCGCCATCCCCGCCGCCAGCGCCCGCGCGAGCTCACCGCCCGATACGACGTCGGCGCCATAGCCCTCGCGCGCCAGCACGTTGAGCACGGCGATGTTGGGATTGGCTTTGATCGCATAGGCGACGTGGACGCGGCCGGCGGGCTTCAGCCCGTCGCGGAACGCGCGCGCGTGACGGCGCAGCGTCGCGGCGGAATAGACGTAGACGGGGGTGCCGACCTCCGCCGCGATGCGCGCCAGCGGCACCGCCTCGCAGTGAAGTTCGCCGTCGATCAGCGTGAAATGGTCCATGGATTACCTTGGCGGGAGATCGAATTCGTCGCTGCGCCGCTCCTGCGAATTGCGCAACAGCTCGTCGCTGCGGCCTGGCCGCGCCTGCGGGCCGGGTTTGAGCAGGTCGGCAGGAGCAGGCGTCGCGGTCGCGCCATAAGGGGCGGACGGCAGCTGCTCGCCCTCGACCGGCTTCAACCCGCGCGACGCGCCGCATCCGGCCAGCGCGACAGCCGCGACAAGGATCAGCGCCTTCACGACAGTGCCTCGCGCGCTTCGCGGATCGCGGCGCGCACATTGTCGGGCGCAGTGCCGCCGAAGCTCGTCCGGCTCGCGACCGATGCGTCCACCGACAGCACGTCGAACACGCGCGCGTCGATCCGCGCGTCGATCGCGGTCAGATCATAGATCGGCACCTCGTCGAGCCGGACGCCGAGCGCTTCGGCGCGCGCCACCGCACGACCGGTGATGTGGTGTGCCTCGCGGAACGGCACGCCCGCCTCGCGCACCAGCCAGTCGGCGAGATCGGTCGCGGTGGCGAAGCCGCTCTCGGCGAGGGCGCGCATCCGGTCGGTGCGGAACGTCGCGCTCTCGACCATCCCGGTCATCGCCGCGAGGCACAGGCCGAGCAGGTCGTGGCACTCGAATACAGGCGGCTTGTCGTCCTGCATGTCCTTCGAATAGGCGAGCGGCAGGCCCTTCATCGTCACCATCAGGCTGACGAGGCAGCCGGTGATCCGCCCCGCATGGCCGCGCACCAGCTCGGCGGCGTCGGGATTGCGCTTCTGCGGCATGATCGAGCTGCCGGTCGACCATTGATCGCTCAAGGAGACAAAGCCGAACGGCTGCGACGCCCACAGCACGAACTCCTCCGCCAGCCGCGACAGGTGCAGCGCGCATTGCGCCGCGCCGGTGAGATACTCGATCGCGAAGTCGCGGTCGGACACGGCGTCGAGCGAGTTGCGCGTCGGCCCGTCGAAGCCGAGCGCGGCGGCGGTGGCGTGGCGATCGACCGGGAAGCCGGTGCCCGCGAGCGCCGCCGAGCCGAGCGGCGACAGGTTCATGCGCGCGCGGGCGTCGCGGAAGCGGCCGACATCGCGCCGCGCCATTTCGACATAGGCCATCAGATGGTGGCCGAGCGTGACGGGCTGTGCCGACTGGAGGTGCGTGAAGCCGGGCATCACGCTCGCCGCATGCTCCTCCGCCCGTGCGAGCAGCGCGCGCTGGAACGCGGCGAGCGCCGCCAGTGTCTCGTCGATCGCGTCGCGCACCCACAGGCGGAAATCGGTCGCCACCTGATCGTTGCGGCTGCGTGCGGTATGCAGCCGCCCCGCGACCGGGCCGATCGCCTCGGCGAGCCGCGCCTCGGTCTGCATGTGGATGTCCTCGAGCGCGAGGTCCTCCGCCACGCCGTGCGCCTCGTACTGCGCCGCGACCGTATCGAGCCCGCGGGCGATCGCCGCCGCGTCGTCGCCCGCGACGATGCCCTGCTTCGCCAGCATCGCGACGTGTGCCTGGCTGCCGCGCACGTCCTGCCGCCACATCCGCTTGTCGAAGGGGATGGAGGCATTTATCTCGCGCATCACCGCCGCCGGCCCTTCGGCGAACCGGCCGCCCCACATCTGGTTGGAACCGCTCATGCCATCGCGCTCGGGAACCGTCTTTCTCCTCGCCGCAACGCTCGCGACCGCCGCGTGCGATAAGCAAAGCCCCGCGCCGGAGCAAGCGAACGTCGCCGCGACCGCCCCGGCGACGCCAGACGAGGTTGCGCCCGACGAGGTCGTGTCGAGCAGCAAGGCGGCGGCGCCCGCCTCGGGCGCGGTCGACCGCACGCACAAGGGGGAGGCGGCGCCGGCGCTCGCCTTTGTCGATCCCGCGGGGAAGAAGGTGACGCTGGCCGATTTCCGCGGCCGGCCGGTGCTGCTCAACCTGTGGGCGACGTGGTGCGCACCGTGCATCAAGGAGATGCCGAGCCTCGATGCCGCGGCGGCGGGCGCGGAGGATCGCGTCCGCGTCCTCGCCGTCAGCCAGGACATGCAGCGCGAGAAGGTTGCGCCCTTCTTCGCGCAGCGCAAGCTGACGCACCTCGCGCCGTACACCGACGCCGACATGGGGCTGAGCCTCCACTATCGCGTCAACCTGCCGACGACGATCATGTTCGACGCCGCCGGCCGCGAGCTGTGGCGCGTCAGCGGCGCGCTCGACTGGAACGGCGCGGCGGCCAAGGCTTTGATCGCCGAGGCGACGGCCTAAGGCAGCAGCAGCGAGGCGTCGCCGTAGGAGTAGAAGCGATACTCATGCGCGATCGCGTGCGCATAGGCCGCCTGCATCCGCTCCAGCCCCATCAGCGCCGAGACCAGCATGAACAGCGTCGAGCGCGGCAGATGGAAGTTGGTGACGAGGCCGTCGATGCCGCGGAAGCGGTAGCCCGGCGTGATGAAGATCGACGTGTCGCCCTCGAATGGGCGAACGATGCCGTCCTCCCCACTCGCGCTCTCGATCAGCCGCAGCGACGTGGTACCGACCGCGATCACGCGCCCGCCGCGCGCGCGCACGGCGTTGAGGCGATCGGCGGTGGCGGCGTCGATCCGGCCCCATTCGGCGTGCATCGCATGATCGTCGGTATCATCGGCTTTCACCGGCAGGAACGTGCCCGCGCCGACGTGCAGCGTCAGCGTCGCGTGATCGATCCCCGACGCGGCCAGCGAAGCCATCAGTTCGGGCGTGAAGTGCAGCGCCGCGGTGGGCGCGGCGACCGCGCCGGCTTCGCGCGCGAACATCGTCTGGTAATCGTCGGCGTCGCGCGCGTCGGTCGGGCGCTTGGCGGCGATATACGGCGGCAGCGGCATGCGGCCGGCGCGTTCGAGCAGCAGCTCGACCGGCTCATCGCCCACGAAATCGAGCGCGAAGCTACCGTCGGCGGCGCGATCGTTCGCGACCGCCGAGACGCCGTTACCGAAATCGATCGTGTCGCCGTCGCGCAGCCGCTTGGCGTTGCGCACGAACGCGCGCCAGCGGCGCGGCCCCTCGCGCTTATGCAGCGTTGCGCCGATCTTCGCCGCGCCGCGCGTCCCCTCAAGCTGCGCAGGGATCACGCGCGTGTCGTTGAATACCAGCAGGTCGCCCGCGCGCAGCGCCGCGGGCAGATCACCGACCGAGCGGTCGTGCAGGCCGGCGGCATCGACGACGAGCATTCGCGCCGCGTCACGTGGGCTCGCCGGACGCAGCGCGATCCGCTCGGGTGGCAGCGCGAAATCGAACAGGTCGACATTCATGCGGGTACGGTCGGCGGCGGTGCCGCTTACTTGCGCGTCGCCGGCTTCGTTCCAGGCAGCGTCACCGGCGGGCCGAGCGCGGGGGCGGGCGCCGATGGTGCGGCCTGATAGGGCGGCGGATTGTCTGCGGCGATATACGCGTGGAGAATCCGCGTCGGGTTCGTCGGCGGCTCGCCGCGCTCGATCGCATCGACATATTGCATGCCCTGCAGCACGCGGCCGAAAACGGTATACTTGTTGTCGAGGCTGAGCCGCGGCTGGAAGACGATGTAGAACTGGCTGTTTGCACTGTTCTCCGCTTCCGCCCGTGCCATCGCCACCGCGCCGCGCACGTGCGGCAGGTAATTGAACTCGGCCTTGACGTCGGGCAGCTCGGACCCGCCGCTGCCGTCGCCCTTCGGGTCGCCGCCTTGCGCCATGAAGCCATCGATCACGCGATGAAACGTCAGGCCGTCGTAGAAGTGGCGGCGCGTCAGATTCTTGATCCGCCGCACCGTATCGGGGGCGACATCGGGGCGCAGCCAGATCGACACCCGCCCGCCAGTCGAAAGATCGAGCAGCCAGGTGTTCTCGAGATCGGTCGTCGGCGGCGGGGTGTAGCGCGTCGCCGGCTTTGCCGCCGCGGCGTCCTGCGGCTTGTCTCTCGCCAGCGCCGGCGCGGCGAGCAGCGCGCCGAGCATCGCGATCATTCCCAGAAAACGCATCGTCATCCCAACCAGATCATCGTCGGGCGCCCGTAGACCAGAACGCAGCTTGCGCCAATCTGAACTGCGGCGTGGCGACTGCAGCGTCGAGGTCAGCCCCCGCGACGGCCGGTCAGCGCGACGCGCGCGACCACTTCGTCGCGCACCGCCGGCGTCACGAACTTGCCGATCTCGCCGCCGAACACCGCGATCTCCTTCACCAGCCGGCTGGCGATCGGCTGCAGCGCGACGTCGGCCATCAGGAAGACCGTCTCGATGCGGCTGTTGAGCTGCTGGTTCATGCCCGCCATCTGATATTCGTACTCGAAATCGGCGACGGCGCGCAGCCCGCGGACGATTACGCTTGCACCCTCGCGCTCGGCGAAATCCATCAGCAGCAGGTCGAAGCTGACGACGCGGATATCGGCGTCAAGCGAGGCGCATTCGCGCTCCACCATCGCCATCCGCTCGTCGAGGTTGAACATCGGGCTCTTCGACGGATTGGTGGTGACGCCGATCACCAGCCGGTCAACGAGCTTCGCGCCGCGCCGGATGATGTCCATGTGGCCGAGCGTGATTGGATCGAAGGTACCGGGGTAGACGCCGATGCGCGTGGTCATGCTCAATGATCCCTTGCGAGTACGAAACGCGCGATGTCGCGCAGCAGATCGGCTTCGGGGCCGTAGGACCGCAGATGCTCAATCGCCTGGTCGACGAGCATGCGGCAGCGCGTGCGTGCCGGCTCGACGCCCAGCAGCGAGACGAACGTCTCCTTGCCGGCGCCCGCATCCTTGCGCAGCTTCTTGCCCGCCAGCGCCTCGTCGCCCTCGACGTCGAGCAAATCGTCGACGATCTGGAAGGCGAGCCCGATGTCGCGGGCATAGCCGCGCAGGTGCGTGCGCCCCTCCGGCGGCACACGGCCGAGGATCGCGCCCGCCTCCACCGCGGCGGCGATCAGCGCGCCGGTCTTCATCGCCTGCAGCCGCGTGACGGTGGCGAGGTCGAACGTGGTGCGTTCCGCCTCCAGGTCCATCATCTGCCCGCCCGCCATGCCCGACGGGCCGGCGGCGCGCGCGAGATCGAGCAGCAGCTCGCTGCGCACGAACGGATCGGGATGCGTCGCCGGGTCGGCGAGCACCTCGAACGCCAGCGCGTGGAGGCAATCGCCGGCGAGGATCGCGGTCGCCTCATCGAACGCCTTATGCACCGTCGGGCGCCCGCGCCGCACGTCGTCGTCGTCCATCGCGGGCAGATCGTCGTGGATCAGCGAGTAGACGTGGATCGCCTCTAGCGCGACCGCGACACGGCCGGCGCAATCCCGGTCGCAGCCGAACAGCTGCGCGGTCGCGAACACCAGCAGCGGGCGCAGCCGCTTGCCGCCGTCGATCGCGGCGTGTCGCATCGCGCGGTAGAGGTTGGCGCGCGCGTCGTCGGGGACCGCGAGCAGCACGTCGAACCGCGCGTCGATCTCGCGCGCGGTGTCCGCGAGGGCCGCGGCAAGCGCTGGCGAAGGGCTCATCCCGCAGCGAAGGGGGTGGTGGTAGCGCGGCCCTGCGCGTCGAGCCGGATCGCCTCGATCCGCGCCTGCGCAGCGTCGAGCCGCTCGGCACAGCGCGCGCGTAGGGC
Organism: Sphingomonas sp. TZW2008; assembly: GCF_002117915.1. Classification (GTDB taxonomy): domain Bacteria; phylum Pseudomonadota; class Alphaproteobacteria; order Sphingomonadales; family Sphingomonadaceae; genus Sphingomonas. The sequence goes on from NZ_BDJB01000001.1 coordinate 169,604, forward strand.
GTTGCCGCGCTCGTACAGCGCGATCGCGTCCTGTAGCGGCGTATCGCCCGATTCCAGCCGCGCGACGATGCCTTCCAGCTCCTTCAGCGCCGCCTCGAACGTCAGACTCTCGACGTCGGTATCCATCGCGGTATCCATGGCCCGCGCTATGCGGCACAGCGGGCGAGGGGGTCAAGGATACGCGCCGCGCGGCGTTCGTTAGGGCAGCCATGTTCCAAAGCATCGACCCCGCGACCGGCATGCCCGGCGCCACCTTCGCCGAATTGACCGACGCCGAGATCGAGGTGCGCGTCGCGCGCGCGCAACAGACCTTCGTCGAGTGGCGGCTGACCGATCTTGCGACGCGCAGCGCGCTGCTCGAGAAGATCGCCGAGGCGTTCGAGGCGGACAAGCGCCGGCTTGCCGAGATCGCGACACGCGAGATGGGCAAGACGCTCAAATCGTCGCTGGCGGAGGTCGAGAAATGCGCCGCGGGCTTCCGCTACTACGCGCAGAACGGGCCGGCGATGCTCGAGCCGCGCCGTGTCGCGGTGCCGGGCGGTACGGCGACGACGCACTATCTGCCGATTGGCGCGGTGCTGGCCGTCATGCCGTGGAACTTCCCCTATTGGCAGGTCGTGCGCTTCGCCGCGCCGACGATCATGGCGGGCAACGTCGGGCTGCTGAAACATGCGTCGATCTGCCAGGGCGTGGCCGCGGCGATCGAGGAGATGATCATCGCCGCGGGTGCGCCCGCCGGCTTGTTCCAGAACCTCGCGATCAAGAGCGGCAAGGTCGCCGCGCTGATCGCCGACGAGCGCATCGCCGCGGTGACGCTGACGGGCAGCGAGGAGGCGGGATCGAAGGTCGCGGCGGCGGCAGGCGCGGCGCTCAAGAAGGTCGTGCTCGAACTCGGCGGGTCCGATCCGTTCGTCGTCATGCCGTCGGCCGATCTCGATCTCGCCGCCAAGACCGCGGTTACCGCACGGATCCAGAACACCGGCCAGTCATGCATCTGCGCCAAGCGCATGATCGTGCATGCCGACGTCTACGACGCGTTCCTGGAGCGCTTTTCCGCGGGGATGAAGGCGGTCGTCGCGGGCGATCCGATGGACGGCGCGAGCGATATGGGGCCGCTGTCGAGCGAGGAACAGCGCCAGACGGTGGTCGATCAACTCGCCCAGATCGAGGCGGCGGGCGGCCGGCTGCTGTTCGGCGGCGAGGCACTGCCGGGCAAGGGCGCCTATATGTCCGCCGGCATTCTCGTCGACGTGCCGATCGACCATCCCGCGGCGCAGGAGGAATTGTTCGGCCCGGTCGCGATGGTGTTCAAAGCTGATAGCATCGATGCCGCAATCGCGCTCGCCAACGATGTGCCGTTCGGCCTCGGCGCGTCGGTATGGACCAACGATGCGAGCGAGCGCGATCGCTTCGCGCGTGACATCGCGTCGGGCATGATGGCGGTCAACAAGATGCTCGCCTCGACGCCCGAGGCGCCGTTCGGCGGGATCAAGCGATCGGGGCACGGCCGCGAGCTCGGCAGCCACGGGCTGCACGAGTTCATGAACCTGAAGACGGTGTTCGACTGACGCGTCAGCGCGTCAGCCGGTCCGCGGTCCAGGTGACGAGGATCGACGCGCTGGCGAGCCCCAGATCGAGCGCAGCGCGAAAGCGCTCGGGCGCCACGTCGCCGGCGCGGTGCGTCAGGATCTCGATATCGGCGCGCGGCGGATTGGCGGCGGCGAGCGCGGTGAGCGACAGCACACCGGCGGCGAGAGCGATCTGGCGGCGCTTGCTCATGCCCCGTGCGTACCGCACGCGCGACATCGGCGCAATCACCCGCCGACGCGCCAACTGGCCGGCGGCGATCAGGCGGCAATCGCCACCGGCGGGGCGACGCGGGCGCGGTCGCGCCCCGCTGCCTTCGCGATGAACAGCGCCTGATCGGCGCCGCGGTACAGCCGCTTCCATTCGGCCTCATCGCGGACGCACCCTTCGCCGATGCCGAGCGAGGCGGTGACGCCGATGTCGAACGGCATGCGCTCGGCACGGATCGCGGCGAGCAGCGCGTCCGCTTCGACCGACGCGCCGGCCTGACTGAGCAGCGCGAACTCCTCGCCGCCGAGCCGCGCGACGAGTGCGCTGTGCGGTGCTGCCCGGCGCAGCACGCGCGCCATGATCCGCAGCACCTCGTCGCCGCCGTCGTGGCCGAGCGTGTCGTTGACCGTCTTGAAATGATCGATGTCGACGATGACGAGCTGCTGCTCGCCCGCGCGACCGATCGCCTCGCGCAGGAACGCGCGCCGGTTCATCAGCCCGGTCAGCGGATCGTGATCGGCGAGCGCGAGCGCGGCCACCTCGCCCTCCAGCGCCGCGTCGCGCTCGCGCGCCAGCAGCCGGGTACGATAAGCGATCGCGAGGCTCGACAGCAGCGCCTCCGCCGCCATCGCGGCGAGCGTCGAATTGTCGAGCAGGAAGCTCCACGCCAAGAGGTGGAAATTGCCCGCGACGCGCACTGCGGCGAGCAGGATCGGCAGCGCCCAGGCGTAGGCGAATAGGCGCAGGTAATCGCTCTTGCGTCGCCACGCCTGCCACAGGACAGGCACGCTCACCGCGATGACGAGGAGGAAACTGGCGGCGTATAGCCGATCGAGCAGCACGACGTTCCAGCTCGACGCAGCGACGAACAGGATCGCGCTGCCCATGATGATGGCCGACGCGCTGCTGATGAGGACGCTGAGCCAGCCGCGGAGCACGCGCTGCTCGAAGAAGGTGCGGGCAAAGGCGAGCGCAGCGGCAGCGGACGCGGCGAGCGTCAGATAGTTGAGCTCGAGCCGGATATTGTTGGCATAGCCGGGAAAGACCCAGGCGAACGCGCCCGACGACGAGAAGGCGTAGCAGCCGAGCATCGCGAGCATCGTGCAATAGGCGAGCTGGAAGCGGTGCCGCTGCGCCGCCCACAGCGCGACATTGTAGACCAGCAAGGACAGGCACAGCCCGCCGAACGCGCCGTACAGCGCAGCGAGAAGCAGGTTGGACGACTGGCTCTGCGCAGGTGTCGCAAGTCGCGCGCCGAGCACGACGCCGCGCAGGTTCGCGGCATCTTCCACCCGCCACAGCAGCCGGACTAGCGGCGCCCCGCGCGTCTCTAGCGGCAGTTCGGCAATCGCGCCGAGCTGGATCGTGCCCGCCAGCGCGCGACCATCAAGTCGGCTCACCGCGACGTGCCCGTCGCCGTAGACCGCCCAGATCGTGACCGCGCGTTGCCACAGGCTCGCCATCCGCAAGCGTCTATCGCCGCTGATCGAAAGCGCGGCGGAGCGTACCCAATAGTCGCCGGGCCCGAACGTGGTCTGCGCGCTCGTGCAATCGTAACGCCCGGCGGCACGCAGCATCGCGCGCGGCGTATCGCCGGGCTGGACACGCGCGACGCATGTGGCGACTGGCTCGCCGACGAGGCCGGTCTGCGCCGATGCCGGCGCCGCCAGTATCAACATGCCTAAAACGATCGCTACCAGCGACCAGAACCAACCTCGATCATGCCCCCGCATGGCAATCGTCTAGGATTGCCGATACGAAGATTGCGTAAACGCCCTGCCGACGCCGCGGAAGCACGCGTCGGCAGCCGTGAACGCTACTCCTGTGTCGCCCCCTGCGCCGCCGCGGTTGCCGCCGCTCCACGATAGCGATCGAACCAGGCGAGGATCGCGCTCGCCTTTGCCGCCGATTGCGAGGGGCGGCTGGTGAAGCCGCCGTGGCTCGCGCCCGGCACCTTGACGAGTGCGGTGGGAACGCCCGCGATCTGCAGCGCGGCGTAATACTGCTCGCTCTCCGACACCGGGGTGCGATAATCCTCGCTGCCGACGACGACGAGCGTCGGCGTCTTCACGTTGCCGACGAGGCTCAGCGGCGAGCGGTTCCAGTAGCCCATCGGATCCTCCCACGGCAGCTTCGAGAACCAATAGCGCGACGTGAACAGCGTATTGTCCATCGTCAGCGCCTCGCTGATCCAGTTGATCACCGGCTTCTGCGTCGCCGCCGCCTTGAAGCGATTGGTCTTGCCGACGATCCACGCGGTCAGCACGCCGCCGCCCGATCCGCCGGTGACGAACAGGTTGTTCGGATCGGCGACGCCTTCCGCGATCGTCGCGTCGACCGCCGCCATCAGGTCGTCATAGTCGGCGCTGGGATAGTTCTTGTCGATCAGGTTGGCGAATTCGGCGCCGTAGGAGGTGGAGCCGCGCGGGTTGGTCCACAGCACGGCGTAGCCTCCTGCGGCGTAGAGCTGCACGTCGGTCGCGAAGCTCGGGCCGTAGGCGGAGTGTGGGCCGCCGTGGATCTCGAGGATCAGCGGCACGCGCGTCCCCGGCTGCCATCCCGGCGGGGTCGCGAGCCAGGCGTCGATCGGCCGCCCATCGGGCGCGGTCACCGCCACCTTGCGGACCGGCGCCATCGCCTTCGACGCGGCCATCACCGCGTTGAGCTGCGTCAGCCGGCGCGCCTTGCCGCCGCTCCATACCCACACGTCGGCCGGCACCGACGCGTCGCCGCCGGTGTATGCGACCGTGCCACCGCGCGAGACGGAGAAGTCGCCGCCGGTATACGGCCGGTCGAGCCCACCGCCGGCGAGGTTGTCGGCCAGCACGTTGACGCGCCCGTCGGTGCCGATCCGCGCGAGCTTGCGCTGTCCCTTGTCATCGTAGGCGGCGTACAACGATCGCCCGTCCGCCGCCCAATGCGCGTCCTCGATTGATCGGTCGAGCGCGGCAGTCAGCGATCGCGGCGCGTTCGCCTCGGCATCGCCGACGTAGAGTTCGGCGTTGGTATAGGCGCGTCGCTTGTCGTCGAAGCCGATCCACGCGATGCGGCTGCCATCGTCGGAGAAACGGGCGTTGCCGTCAGGCCCATCGCGGCGCGTCAGCGTGCGCATCGCGCCGCTGTCGGCGTCGACCGCGATCACCTCCGAATTCAACACCTGCCGCTCGGCATCCTCGCCGCGGATCGCCGAGAACAGGATCGTCCGGCCGTCGCGGCTCCACGACAAGGGGCCGCCGTCGTCGAACTTGCCGAACGTCAGCTGCCGCGCCGCGCCGCCGTCCGCGGCGACGACGAACAGATGGTCGTAGCCGGGCTTGCGATAGCCGGGCCCGTCGTTGCGATAGGTGACGCGGTCGATCACCTCGAGCGGTTCGGCCCATTTCGCGCCCTCGGGCTTCGCCGGCGCCTTGCCAAGTGTCGTCGCCTGCCCGGACACCGTCGCGACATAGGCGAGGCGGCGTCCGTCGGGTGACCACGCCAGGCTGTTGGGATCGCTCGGCAGCCCCGTCACGCGCGCGCTCGCGCCGCTCGCGATCCAGCGGACGAACAGTTGCGATCGCTCGCCGTCGGACGCGACATAGGCGATACGCGTGCCGTCGGGCGACCAGCGCGGGCTCGATCCGTTGGTCGAGAACGGCGTCTGCCGGCCGCTCGCGACGTCGATCAGCCACAGCGAGGACTGCATCCGATCGGTCATCACGTCGCCCGATCGACGGACGTAGACGATCGTGCGCCCGTCAGGGCTGATCTGCGGATCGGCGGCGATCGCCAGGCCGAACAGGTCGTTGCCGGTGAAGCCGCGCACGGGGCCGTCGACCGGCGCGGCGTTGGGCTGCTGTTGCGCCAGCGCTGGCGTGGCGACGGCGGTACAGGCGAGAAGCAGGGCAAGACGACGCATCGACATGTCTCCGGGAAGGATGCGCGCGACTGAAGCCGCATTGCCGCGCTCGCGCAAGCACCACCAGCTTGCGCCATCGCAAGCGCTCGCTTGCGGCGCGTTGGCGGTACGGCTAGAGATTTGCGAATGCTTTGCAACAGCAGCGTCCGATGAGCAGAGGCGCGATCCGCGGCTGGTTCCTGGTGCACAAATGGTCGAGCCTCGTGTCGACCGTGTTCCTGCTGATGCTTTGCGTGACCGGCCTCCCGCTGATCTTCCACGACGAGATCGATGCGCAGGCGACGCGCGGTGGTCGCACCGTTTCCGCCACGCCGTCGTCGGGTGTCAGTCCTGCGCTCCAGCCGCTCGACGCGATCCTTGCCCACGCGCTCGCCGCGCGGCCAGGCGAGGTGCCGCTGTTCATGGCCTTCTCGAACGACGATGCCACCACGACGGTCACCACCGGCGCGCGCCCCGACGTGCCGGCGGAGGCGATGACGCTGCACCTGTTCGACCGCGTCACCGGGCAGCCGATCGGTGCCACGCCGGCGGAGGGCGAGGGCGTCATGGCGTTCCTGCTGCGGCTGCATACCGACATGCTGATCGGGCTGCCGGGCATGTTCTTCCTCGGCGCAATGGGCGGGCTGTTCGTCGTCGCGCTCGTCTCGGGCACGGTCCTGTACGCGCCGTTCATGCGCAAGCTCGATTTCGGCACGCTGCGCACGCAGCGCAGCCGCCGCGTGAAGTGGCTCGATCATCACAACCTGCTCGGCATCGTCGCGCTGGCATGGATGGCGGTGGTCGGGCTCACCGGGATCGTCAACGCGTTCGTCACGCCGATCACCAAGACGTGGCAGGCGGGCGAGCTTGCCGAGATGACGCGCGCCTATGCCGGCCGTCCGCCACTGCCGCCGGCGCGCTACGGCTCGCTTGACCGCGCGATGGCGGCGGCACGCCGCGCGGTCCCCGGCATGAACCCGCAGTTCATCGCCTTTCCCGGCGGCGCGTTCAGCAGCCGGCATCATTATGCGATCTTCTTCCAGGGCGCGACGCCGCTCACCGAGCGGCTACTTACCACCGCGCTGGTCGATGCAGAGACGGGCCGACTGACCGATCAGCGGCCGATGCCGTGGTATTTCAAGGCGCTCATGCTCTCACGCCCGCTGCACTTCGGCGACTATGGCGGGCTGCCGATGAAGCTGCTGTGGGCGGTGCTCGACGTGTTCACGATCGTCGTGTTGGGTTCGGGCGTCTACCTCTGGCTCGGCCGCCGCCGCGCGCCGACCGATGTGCTCGTGCGCGAGATCTCGCGTGGCGCGCGCCCGTTCGCGGGCGTAGAGGCGGTGCCCGCCGAATGATGCACCGCGATCGTTCGCGGACGCTGATCCGCGCCACCTGGCCGATCCCGCTGCTGATCGCGCTTGCCACAGTCGCGGGACTGGTCGCGGCGCTGACGGGCGATGGATGGCATGACGTGCCCGCCTGGCTCGCGCTCGCCGCGCCGCTCATCGCGCTCGCCTGGGCGCGCCGCGCGCGACGCTGATAGGAAAAAGGGCGCCGGTCCTGCGACCGACGCCCCTCTCATGACGAGAATGTCTCTGCTTACTCGGCGACCACCTTGGCCTTGCCGCCCTTGCGCTTCGGCTTCTTGGGCGCCGCGCCGACGATCTCGAACGTCAGCGCATTGTCCTTGAGCTTCACGACCACCTCGCCGCCATGGACGAGCTTGCCGAACAGCAGCTCCTCGGCCAGCGGCTGCTTGATCTTCTCCTGGATCAGGCGGCCCATCGGGCGCGCGCCGTAGAGCTTGTCATAGCCCTTGGCGGTGAGCCACTGGCGTGCCTCGTCATCGAGCTTGATGTGGACGTCGCGGTCCGCCAGCTGCAATTCGAGCTGGAGGATGAACTTGTCCACCACGCGCGCGACCACGTCGGTCGGCAGGTAGCTGAACGGCACGATCGCATCGAGACGGTTGCGGAACTCGGGCGTGAACAGCTTCTGCACCGCCTGCTCGTCCTCACCCTCGCGGGAGAGATTGCCGAAGCCAAGCGTCTCGCGCGCCATGTCGCTCGCGCCCGCATTGGTCGTCATGATCAGGATGACGTTGCGGAAATCGACCGTCTTGCCGTGCTGATCGGTCAGCCGCCCGTTATCCATCACCTGCAAGAGGATGTTGAACAGGTCGGGATGCGCCTTCTCGATCTCGTCGAGCAGCAGCACGCAATGCGGGTTCTGGTCGACCGCGTCGGTCAGCAGGCCGCCCTGGTCGAAGCCGACATAGCCCGGCGGGGCACCGATCAGCCGCGAGACCGAGTGGCGCTCCATATACTCCGACATGTCGAACCGCTGAAGCGGGATGCCCATGATCGTGGCGAGCTGCTTGGCGACTTCGGTCTTGCCGACGCCGGTCGGCCCGGTGAACAGATAGTTGCCGATCGGCTTCTCGGGATCGCGCAGCCCCGCACGGCTGAGCTTGATCGCGGAAGCCAGGTTCTCGATCGCCTTGTTCTGCCCGAACACGACGCGCTTCAGATCGGTCTCGAGATGCTCGAGCACGCGCTTGTCGTCGGTCGACACGCTCTTCGGCGGGATGCGCGCCATCGTCGCGATCACCTGCTCGATCTCCTTGGGGGTGATCGTCTTCTTGCGTTTGTTGGGCGCCACCAGCATCTGCATCGCGCCGACTTCGTCGATCACGTCGATCGCCTTGTCCGGCAGCTTGCGGTCATTGATGTAGCGCGCGCTGAGCTCCACCGCCGACTTGATCGCGTCGGGCGTGTACTTGACGTCATGGTGGCTCTCGAACGCCGAGCGCAGCCCGGCGAGGATCTTGATCGTATCCTCGATCGTCGGCTCGTTGACGTCGATCTTCTGGAACCGGCGCAGCAGCGCACGATCCTTCTCGAAATGGTTGCGGAACTCCTTGTAGGTGGTCGATCCGATGCAGCGGATCGTGCCGCCCGACAGCGCGGGCTTGAGGAGGTTCGACGCGTCCATCGCGCCGCCGCTCGTCGCGCCGGCACCGATTACGGTGTGGATCTCGTCAATGAACAGCACCGCGTGCGGCAGCTTCTCAAGCTCGTTGACGACCTGCTTCAGCCGCTCCTCGAAATCACCGCGATAGCGCGTGCCGGCGAGCAGCGCGCCCATGTCGAGCGAGTAGATCACCGCGGGCTTGAGCACGTCGGGCACGTCGCCCTCGACGATCTTGCGCGCGAGCCCTTCCGCGATCGCGGTCTTGCCGACGCCGGGATCGCCCACGTAGAGCGGGTTGTTCTTGGAACGGCGGCACAGGATCTGGATCGTGCGATCGACCTCCGGCCCGCGCCCGATCAGCGGATCGACCTTGCCGTTCTTCGCCTTCTCGTTGAGATCGACGGTGAACTGCTTGAGCGCGCTCTCGCCCTTGGCCTTGTCGGCGGGCTTCTTCTCTTCCTTATCCTCGGCGCCCTTGGGCCCGGTCGACGCCTCGGGGGCAGACACGCCCTTGCCGACGCCGTGGCTGATGAAGCTGACGGCATCGAGCCGGCTCATGTCCTGCTGCTGCAGGAAATAGACGGCGTAGCTCTCACGCTCGGAGAAGAGCGCGACGAGGACGTTGGCGCCCGTCACCTCGTCGCGGCCGGACGACTGGACGTGCAGGATCGCGCGCTGGACGACGCGCTGGAAGCCGCTGGTGGGCGAGGGGTCGGTCTGCTGATCGACCTTCAGCGCGCCGAGCTCGGTATCGAGATAGTGCGCGACGGTATTCTTGAGCTCGCCGAGATCGACGCCGCACGCCGTCATCACCTGGCTCGCATGCTCGTCGTCGACGAGCGCGAAGAGCAGGTGCTCAAGCGTTGCATATTCGTGGCGCCGCGAAGACGCTGCCTCGAGCGCCTTGTGCAGCGTGGTCTCGAGAGCGCTGGCAAAGGATGGCATTCAGGATACTCCAGGCGGGCCGTGGACAAGTGTCCGGCCCTTGAACGCAATGTCGTGATTGGTGGGCCCGGCATCAAGCGCCCGGGGCGACGCACGATCGCGAGCGGTACGCCGCTCAGGCCGTGCGGCGGCGATCATGCTCGTGCCCGCCGCGTCATCGAAGCCCGTCTCGCGGCGGCCGCGCTGATCGCGTCGCGCCGGATCATCGCTTGAACAGCGCGTCCGCGCTGGCGCGGTGATCGACGGCGAACGCGATCTTGGCGCGCGAGCGGGCGATCTCGCCCTCCAACGCCGCGATCCGCGCCTCCAGCTCGGCGACCGAGAGGCGATCGAGATCCTCGCGCAGCAGCGCGGGTAGGGGATCGTCGGGCCGGGACCCAAGGATATCATCCAGATCCATGTGATGTATCGTTGACCGCTGCAGGTGCGAAGTCAATAAGGCGCGCGCCGAACGGCTGGAAGGGAAACCGGCAGGCGGCAAGGGGGCGGCGATGCACGACATACCGAAGACGATGCTGGCGATCGATCCCGCGGCCCCGGGCGAGCCCGAGGTGCTGGTGCCCGTCGAGCGCGCGGTGCCCGTCCCTGGCCCCGGCGAGGTGCTCGTCCGCGTTGCCGCCGCGGGGGTCAACCGGCCCGACGTGCTCCAGCGCAAGGGCGGCTATCCGCCGCCGCCGGGTGCGCCGTCGATCCTCGGGCTCGAATTCGCCGGCCAGGTTGTCGCGGTGGGCGACGACGTCGGCGAGGAGATGATCGGCCAGAATGTCTGCGCGCTCGTCGCCGGCGGCGCCTATGCGCAATATGCCGTCGCGCCCGCCGGCCAGTGCCTGCCCGTGCCCGCCGGCCTGTCGATGGCGGAAGCGGCGGCGATACCCGAGACGCTGTTCACCGTGTGGACCAACCTGTTCGAGCGCGCCTTTGCGGTGGAGGGCGATACCGTGCTGGTCCACGGCGGCACAAGCGGCATCGGTACGATGGCGATCGCGCTCGCCAACATCTTTGGGCTGACGATCATCGTCACCGCCGGCTCGGACGAGAAATGCGCGGCGGCCAGGGCGCTCGGCGCCGATCACGCGATCAACTACAAGAGCGAGGATTTCGTCGCACGCGTCGCCGAGATCACGGGGGGCAAGGGCTGCGCCGCGGTGCTCGACATGGTCGGCGGCGACTATGTCGCGCGCAACCTCAAATGCCTCGCCGACGATGGCCGCCACGTGTCGATCGCGGTGCAGGGCGGCGCGATGGCGACGATCCCGGTGTTCGAGGTGATGCGTCGCCGGCTGACGCTGACCGGCTCGACGCTGCGCGCGCGCGACCTCGGCTTCAAGTCGATGGTCGCCGACGAACTTGCGCGCACCGTCTGGCCGCACGTCGAGGCGGGCAAGCTCAAGCCGGTGATGGACAAGGCGTTCCCGCTGGCGGAGGCGGCTGCCGCCCATGCCCGGATGGAGGCCGGCGACCACGTCGGCAAGATCGTGCTGACGATGCAGTAATCGCGGGCGGCGGGGAGGCGGCGGCGGTGACCGAATACGTGCTTCACGAGGATCCCGCGTCGGGCAATTGCTACAAGATCCGCCTCGTCGCCGCGCACCTCGGCATTCCGCTCCAGCGCCGACGGTACGACATCCGGCGCGGCGAGACGCGCACGCCGGCGTTCCTCGCCGAAGTCGACGCCGGCGGGCGCATTCCGGTGCTGCAGATCGGCGCGCGCTTCCTGCCCGAGAGCAACGCCGCCTGCGCCTACCTTGCGTCCGGCAGCGCGCTGATCCCTTCGGACCGCTTCGATCACGCCGACATGCTGCGCTGGCTGTTCTGGGAGCAATATAGCCACGAGCCCAATATCGCGACGCTGCGCTTCTGGCGGCGGTACCTGGGCGAAGCATCGCTCGCCCCCGCGCAGACGGCGCTGATCCCCGGCAAGCAGGCCGCGGGCGAGGCCGCACTCGCGCTGATGGCGCGGCATCTCGAGACGCGGGACTGGCTGGCGGCAGGCACGCTGACGCTCGCCGACCTCGTGCTCTACGCCTACACGCATCTGGCGGGCGAGGGCGGGTTCGATCTCGCCGCCTATCCCGCGGTGGAGCGCTGGCTCGCGCGCGTCGCCGCCATGCCGGGCCATATCCGCTTCGACGACTGACGCCGAACCGTCACGCAATCGAGACCGCGGCGTCATCGCGCTGTGATCGCGGCGTCACACGCGCACGCTATCGCCCGGCGGCAGGGAGAGCCTGCCATGCCGAAGCCCGCCTCGCTCGCTGCCGTTTCCTTGGGTGACGTCGCCGACCTCGCCGATTTCGCGCAATCGCGCCCGCATCTGCCCGAGCGCATCGTCGAGCGGACGCGCTACCGCACGATCTGGATCAGCGACGTCCACCTCGGCACGCGCGGCTGCAACGCGGACATGCTGGTCGACTTCCTCGATCACGTCGACAGCGACACGATGTACCTCGTCGGCGACATCGTCGACGGGTGGCGGCTGCGGCGCAAATTCTACTGGCCCGCCGCGCACAACGACGTCGTCTGGCGGCTGCTGCGCCGCGCCGGTCGGGGCACGCGGATGATCTTCATTCCGGGTAATCACGACGAGGCGTTTCGCCAGTTCTGCGGGCTCGATTTCGGCGGCATCGCGATCCGCCGCAACGCGGTGCACGAGACGGCGGACGGCCGCCGTCTGCTCGTGCTGCATGGCGACGAATTCGACGCGATCACGCTCGCGCATCGCTGGCTCGCGCACGTCGGCGACCATGCCTACACGCTGCTGATGGCGGCCAACCGGCTCGTCAACGCCGCACGCCGGCGGATGGGCATGCCCTATTGGTCGCTGAGCAAGCACGCCAAGGCGCGCGTGAAGAATGCCGTCGCCTTCATCTCGCGCTTCGAGGAGATCGTCGCGGAGGCGGCGGGCGCGCGCGGGGTCGACGGCGTCGTGTGCGGCCATATCCACACCGCCGAGATGCGCGAGATCGGCGGCGTCGCCTATTACAACGACGGCGACTGGGTGGAGAGCGCGACCGCGCTGGTCGAGCATCTCGACGGGCGGATGGAGATCCTCCACTGGGCCGACGTGATCGCGGGCCGCGAGCGCCCTGCGCCGCTCGCGCTTGCGGCCTGAGGCTATGCGTATAGCGATCGTCACCGACGCCTGGGCACCGCAGGTCAACGGCGTCGTGCGCACGCTCGAATCGGTCATCGCCGAGCTCGACGCGATGGGCCACCAGATGCTGGTTGTCGCGCCCGACGCGTTCCGCTCGCTGCCGTGTCCGACCTATCCCGAGATCCGCCTGGCGATCGCCGGCCGGGCGGCGGTGGGGCGCCGAATCGCCGATTTCCGCGCGGAGGCGGTGCATATCGCCACCGAAGGCCCGCTCGGGCTCGCCGCGCGGCGCTGGTGCCTCGATCGGCGCCGCCCGTTCACCACCGCCTACCACACGCAGTTCCCGGATTACGTCGCCGCACGCACCGGCGCCGACCCCGCATGGGTGTGGCGCTTCATCCGCTGGTTTCACCAGCCCGCCGACGCCGTCCTCGTCTCCACCCCGACGATCCGGCGCACGCTAAGCGAGCACGGCATCGCGCACACCCGCCACTGGAGCCGCGGCGTCGCGGCGACGTTCGCGCCGGACGGCGAAGTCGATCCCGCAGTCGCCGCGTTGCCCGGCCCGATCATGCTCTACGTCGGCCGCGTCGCCGTGGAGAAGAATATCGAGGCGTTCCTCCGCGCGCCGTGCGCGGGGAGCAAGGTCGTCGTCGGCGACGGGCCTGCGCTGTCGGGGCTGCGCCAGCGCTTCCCCGACGTGCACTTCCTCGGCCCGCGCTTCGGCGAGCACCTTGCCGCCTGCTATCGCGCGGCCGACGTGCTCGTCTTCCCCAGTCGCACCGATACCTTCGGGCTGGTGATGATCGAGGCACTCGCCTGCGGCACGCCCGTCGCGGCCTATCCGGTGCCGGGCCCGCTTGACGTGCTGACGCCCGGCGTCGGCGCGATGGAAGCGGATCTCGCCGTAGCGATCGCCGCCGCGCTGCCGCTCGATCGCGTCGCCTGCGCGCGCGTGGGCGCGCGCTACACGTGGCGTGCAAGCGCGCAGCAGTTCCTCAGCGCGCTCCACCCGATCGATCTGCCGTACGCCGCCTGACGCAAGGACGCTTGCCCTCGGCGGATGCGCGCATTAAGTCGCGGCAGGTTAAGCGGCCGCTCCGGTAAGGGGCGGCCCTATTTGTTTCTACCGAAAGGCTTTTCGCATGGCACAGCCGCTCATGCCCCACGCGACCGCGTCGTGGATGGTCGACAACACGTCGCTCACCTTCGAACAGATCGCCGAATTCTGCGGCCTCCACATCCTCGAGGTGCAGGCGATCGCCGACGATACCGCCGCGACCAAGCTCACCGGCCGCGATCCCGTGCGCACGCACGAGGTGACGCAGGAGGAGATCGACAAGGGCCAGGCCGATCCGAGCTACCGCCTGAAGATCACCAAGGGCCCCGAGCAGGTCCGCCGAACCAAGGGCCCGCGCTACACGCCGGTGTCGAAGCGGCAGGACAAGCCCGACGGCATCGCCTGGATCATCCGCAACCACCCGGAGATCTCCGATGGCGCGATCTCCAACCTGATCGGCACGACGCGCACGACGATCGCTGCGATTCGCGACCGCTCGCACTGGAACATCAGCAACATCACGCCGAAGGATCCGGTGACGCTCGGCCTCACCACGCAGCGCGAGCTTGACGCCGCGGTGTCGAAGGCGGCGAAGAACGCTGGCGTCGAGGCGCCGGTCGACACGCGTCTGGATGGTGATCGCGAGGCGCTGATCGAGCAGCTGCGCGCCGAGCGCGAGCAGGCGGCGCGCGATGCCGAGCTGGCGGGCGAGGAGGGCGTCGCCCCCAAGCCGTTCTTCGACGAGCCCTTCCGCCGCTGATCGGTCGCTGCACGACGGTTTCGGATCGGGCGTCGCACTGCCGGTGGCCGCCCGCCGAATTCGCTCGACGTAACGAATGTTATGCTGATACCCCCGCGGCATGGCGACGGCATATCAACGCACGCTGATCGGGGATGAGGGGCTGACGCCCACCAGCTGGGCCGGTCTGACCTTTCCGTTCGGCGATCGCGGGCCGCAGCCGGGTGAGTTGCTGACGGTGATGGACGGCGTGCGCTGGTGGCGGGTGCCGATGTCGGGCCCGCTGAAGCACGTCAACGGCCTGATCCTCGACGACGGCGACGCGCTGCTCGCGATCGATACCGGCACCGCCAGTCCGCGGACGACCGAGGCGTGGCGCGCGATCCTCGACGGGCCGCTTGCTGGCGAGCGCGTCGGGCGCATCCTGTGCACGCACATGCATCCCGATCACGTCGGGCTCGCCGGCTGGCTGTCGCGCCGCTTCGACGATGCCGGGATCGTGATGACGCGCACCGAATGGCTGATGGTCCGTATGCTCGCCGCCGACGCGCGGCCCGAAGTGCCCGAGGAGCAGCTCGATTTCTGGCGCGGCGCCGGCTGGGACGAGGAGCAGGTCGCGCGCGGCGCCGGGCGCGGTTGGTCCAATTTCGGCAAGATGATCGCGCGCATGCCGCTCACCTACACGCGCATCCAGGACGGCGAGGTGATGCGCATCGGCGGCAGCGACTGGCACGTCGTCACCGGCAACGGCCATAGCCCCGAACACGCCTGCCTCGTCGACTATGACCGCCGCGTGCTGATCGCGGGCGATCAGGTGCTGCCCAAGATCAGCTCCAACATCTCGGTCCACGTCAGCCAGACCAACGACGATCCGCTCGGCGACTGGCTCACCTCGATCGCCAAGTTCAAGACGCTGCCGGAGGATCTGCTCGTCCTCCCCGGCCACGGCGATCCCTTCTATGGCCTCCACACCCGGCTCGACGCGCTGCGCGACGAGCATATCGATCGGCTGGACGCGATCGTCGACCTGATGGGCGAGGGCCCGGTGCGCGCGGTGGATTGCTTCAAGGTGCTGTTCCGCCGCCCGATCGGCCCCGACGTGATCGGCATGGCGACGGGCGAATCGCTCGCGCACCTGCGCCGCCTAGAGGTCGAGGGCCGCGCGGTGCGCGAGGTGAAGGACGGCGTGTGGTGGTTCGGTCGCGCCTGACGCCTCGCTGACGCTGCCGCCCCGGACAATCCCGGGGCGGGCGTTGGATCGATCCGCCGCGGCTCAGTGCCTGAAGTGGCGCATCCCGGTGAACACCATCGCCAACCCTGCCTCGTCGGCCGCCGCGATCACCTCGGCATCGCGGATCGAGCCGCCCGGCTGGATCACCGCCGTCGCACCCGCCTCGACCGCCGCCATCAGGCCGTCGGCGAAGGGGAAGAACGCGTCAGAGGCGACCGCCGAGCCGATCGTGCGCGGCTGGCCCCAGCCCGCCTTGTCCGCCGCGTCCTTCGCCTTCCACGCCGCGATCCGCGCCGATTCGAGCCGGTTCATCTGCCCCGCGCCGACGCCCGCGGTGCTGCCGTCCTTGGCATAGACGATCGCGTTCGACTTGACGTGCTTCGCTACCGTCCAGGCGAAGCGGCAGTCGGCCATTTCCTGCGGCGTCGGCTGGCGCTTGGTCACCACCTTGAGCATGTCGTCCGACAGTACGCCATTGTCGCGTGACTGGACCAGCCAGCCGCCGGCGATCGTCTTCGCTGTCAGTCCGCCGCGCGCCGGATCGGGCAGGCTGCCGGTCAGCAGAAGGCGCAGGTTCTTCTTCGCCGCGAACAGCGCGATCGCTTCCTCGTCGGCGTCGGGCGCGACGACGACTTCGGTGAAGATGCCGGTGATCGCGCGTGCCGTTGCCGCATCGAGCGTCCGGTTGAGCGCGATGATTCCGCCGAACGCCGACACGGTGTCGCACGCGAACGCCGCCTCATACGCCTCCGCCAGCGATGCCCCGCTCGCGACACCGCACGGGTTGGCGTGCTTGACGATGACGCACGTCGGGCCCGCGTTGCGGAACTCGCTCACCAGCTCGAGCGCGGCATCGGCATCGTTTAGATTGTTGTACGACAGCTCCTTGCCCTGCACCTGCCGTGCCTGCCCGATGCCCGGCGTCGCGGGGCCGGCGTGGCGGTAGAAGGCCGCCTGCTGGTGCGGGTTCTCGCCGTAGCGCAGCACGCTCGGCGCCTGGAGCACGAAGGGCAGCGTCGCGGGGAAGCGCTCGCCCTGGTCGGCGAAGCCGAACCAGCTCGCGATCATCGCATCGTAGGTCGCGGTCGCCGCGAACGCCTTCGCGGCGAGCCGCTTGCGCTCGTCTAGCGTCGTCTCGCCGCGCGCGATGATCGCATAATCGGCGGGATCGGTGACGATCGCAACGTAGGCGTGGTTCTTCGCTGCCGAGCGCACCATGCTCGGCCCGCCGATGTCGATGTTCTCGATCACCTCGGGCCGCTCGGCGCCCTTCGCCACCGTCTGCGCGAAGGGATAGAGGTTGACGACGACGAGGTCGATCGCGCCGATCTGATGCTCCGCCATCGCCGCGGCGTGCGCCGGATCGTCGCGTACCGCCAGCAGCCCGCCGTGAACCATCGGGTGCAACGTCTTGACGCGCCCGTCCATCATCTCGGGGAAGCCGGTGAGTTCGGATACGTCGCGCACGTTCAGCCCGGCGTCGCGCAGCGCCTTCGCGGTGCCCCCGGTCGACACCAGCTCGACCCCGCGCGAGGCGAGCGTTCGGGCAAGATCGACGACGCCGGTCTTGTCGGAAACGGAGAGCAACGCGCGCTTGATGGCGATCGTGGTCATGGGCGATCCTGTTGCGGCCGCGCGCCCCGCCGGTCGATCGGCAGCCTTGCGCGCTCGGGTGGAAAGAACGCCGCGGCCTTTACCCGTCAGCGCGCGCGCTTCAAGGCCCAGCCGACCGTCGCGCCCCCCGCCTCGGCGCTGCCGGCGATGACGAGCTGCTGCGTCGCGATCGGCCGCCCCTCGCCATCGATCCACAGACTGTCCTCGACCGCGAGCATCCCGCCGCGCGTCCGGAACTGCCAGATCGCGCCGCCGGGCACGCGCAATACCGCGCCGAGCCCGTCGGCGGTCGGCGAGGCTTCGACGCCCTGGCCGAGATGGAAGCGGATCGCGAACGGCGTCGCGCCCGGCTTGCGGCGCTTGCCCTTGGGCAGCAGCACGTCCTCGCCGCGCACTTCCTTGCCGTCTCCGGTCAGCACCAGCTGGCGGCGGTGGACGAAGCCGTGACGGCGCACGTAGCCATCGTGGCTCGCCTCGATCCGGCTCGCGCCCTCCGATTCCTGCCGCACGAGCTCGACTTCGGCGACGCCGCGACCGAGCGTGCCATCGGCGTGGATAGCGGTGGAATTGGTGTCCGCCAGCGTCAGTGTCGAATGCGCCGCGGTCGTGCGCAGCCCCTCGATCAGCTGCCTGGGCAGCCGCGCATCGGCCGCGCGCGCGCCGCCGCAATTGACGATGATGCGCGCGGGCCCGTCGGAGAGTTCAAACGCCAGCGTCGAGGCACAGCCACCGTCGACGACGCGCGCCACCGGCGGGGGTGCGGCATCGACGATCAGCACCGCGCCTGCCGCCGCGAGTCGCTGATAGCCCCAATCGCGAGCCTGGCGCAGCGGGCGCGTGCGGATGCCGCTCGCCGCGATCACCTGCGCCACGGCGTCGGCTGGCACCGGCCCGCCGCCCTGCCAGCTCGCCAGCCCGCGCTCGGCGTGGCAGCTGCCGAGCAGCGCGGGCACGATCCGCACCATCGCCTCGTGCGCGAAACCGGGCAGTTCGAGCCGCCGAGCGGCATAGCTCTCGCGCAGCATGACGAGGAGGGCGAGGAGATCGAGCAGCGATTCGGGGCAGCGGTTCACTACCCCGCCATCGTCGTGCAGCGCGCCGCCGATCGCGCGGCTCAGCCCCGCCTCGCCGAATGCGCGCCGCGGATCGCCGCCGGGGATCAGCAGCCCGGCCGCGATCACGCCGCACCACGCCGCCACCCGCGCAGGCCCGGCCAGCGCCTTGTCCGCGCTACGATCGATGTGCCGCGCGCCGCGCGCCAACGCGTTCAGCACCTTGGAGCGGTAGATGAGGTCGGTCGACGACAGGATCAGCGGCGCGTGCGCGGTCCAGAACAGGATCCGCCGCCCCCATAGATCGGGCCGCCACGCCGCCGCCGTCACCTTCTCGCCATGCGCCGCCAGCCAGCGTTCCATCAGCGATTCGGCGACCGGCGACGCTTGGACGCGGGTCGCGACGCTCGACAGGTCACGCAGCCAAGCGAAGCTGTGGAGATAGTCGGCGAACCCGGCGGACGGTGCTAGCGTGCGCAGATCCAGTCCCTCGATCGCGTGGCTCTCGCCGCGGAACTGGATGCGCCCGGCGAGCAGCGCCTGCCCGCGCGCGACGTCGCCGAATAGCGGATCGTCGGGCACGGCGATCAGCTTCAGCGGATAGCGGCCCTTCAGCCGCAGCTCGTGGATCGGGGTGCGCCACGTCAGCCGGTGGAAGCGATCGGTGAGGCGTTCGGCGAGCGACAGGCCCTTGTCGCCGCCGACGCGCATCAGCCGCTTGCCCTCGTCGATTCCGTCGGGGCTGGTATCGTGGTCCGCTTCGCTCATCCGCCGCGCAGCGCGCGGATGTTGGCGGCATAGGCATCGGGCCCGCCGCGGAAGGTGGCGGTGCCGGCGACGAGCGCGTCGGCCCCCGCGGCGATCGCGCGGACGGCAGTGTCGGCGTCGATCCCGCCGTCGACCTCCAGATCGATGTCGCGCCCGCTCGCGTCGATCATCTTGCGGATCGCGGTGATCTTCTTGAGCTGCCCGTCGAGGAAGCTCTGCCCGCCGAAGCCGGGGTTGACGCTCATCACCAGGACAAGATCGACCATGTCGATGAGGTAATCGAGCATCTTCGCCGGCGTTCCAGGATTCAGGACGACGCCGGCGCGCAGGCCCAGCGACTTGATGTGCTGGATTGAGCGATGGATATGCGGCCCCGCCTCGGGATGAACGGTGATCGTGTCCGCACCCGCCTCGGCAAAGGCATCGAGATAGCGGTCGACCGGCGAGATCATCAGGTGGACGTCGAACGGCTTGGCGGTGTGCGGGCGCAGCGCCTTCACCACTGCCGGGCCGATCGTGATGTTGGGGACGAAATGCCCGTCCATCACGTCGATATGGATCCAGTCCGCCCCCGCCGCGTCGATCGCGCGCACTTCCTCGCCCAACTTGGCGAAATCGGCGGACAGGATGGACGGAGCGATGCGGACGGGCTTCATAATCGCCTGCGTTAACAAGCGTTGCCGTCAGGCGGAAGCGCGCACGAGCCGGACGACGAAAAAGCCGTCGCACCCGCCCTGCGCCGCAAGCGTGCCGGGCAGCGTGCGCAGATAGCCGCCGTCCTGCGCGGCGAACCCCGCTGGCAGATCGCCCGCGGTTGGCGGATCGACGCGATAGTCGGGACGATCGGCGAGGAAGCGCGCGAGTTGATCCTCGCCCTCGGCGCGCTCGAGCGAGCAGGTGGCATAGACCAGCCGCCCGCCCGGCCGCACCCATTCGGCCGCGCGCGCGAGCAGCTGCGCCTGCAGCGCGGCCATGTCGGCGACGATCGCGGCGTGCGCGCGGTACAGCACGTCCGGATGGCGGCGAAAGATGCCCGTCGCGCTGCACGGTGCGTCGATCAGCAGCGCGTCGACCGGCGCGGGCGGCGCCCAGTGCAGCGCGTCGGCGATGACGACCTTGGCGGGCAAACCGGTGCGCGCCAGATTCTCGTGCAGCCGCGCCGCGCGCGCGGGCGACACCTCGAGCGCCGTCACGTTCCAGCCGGCGGCGGCGAGCTGCATCGTCTTGCCGCCGGGCGCGGCGCACAGGTCGATCGCCTCGCCGGGTCCGCGCCCAAGCAGCCGCGCCGGCAGCGACGCCGCGACGTCCTGCACCCACCAATTGCCCTCCGCATAGCCGGGAAGCTGCGTGACGGGGCCGGCGTCCACCAGCCGGCGCTGGTCGGGGGCGAGCGCCAGCCCGTCAGGCGCCAGCGCGTCGGAGTCGGCGAGCGTCAGATCGAGCGGGGGCGGCGCGGCGATCGCTGCCGCCGCCGCTGCAACCGCCGCTTCCCCCCACGCCATGCGCCACCGCTCCGCCACCGTCGGCGGCAATGTCGGCACGTCTGGCAGGGTTGCGCCGCCGCGCGTCAGCGATCCGAACACGCCGTGGACCAGCTTGCGCGGCCCACCGTCGACCAGCGGCAGCACCGTTGCAATCGCCGCGTGCGGCGGGGTGCCGAGCGCCAGCGTCTGGACCAGCGCGATGCGCAGCGCGGTGCGCGCCTTGGCGTCGTCGGGCAGCCGCTGCCGGGTCGCGCTGTCGATCAGCGCGTCGAGATCCGGCAGGCGGCGCAGCGCCTCCGCGGCGATCGCGTGCGCCAGCCCACGGTCGTTCGCCTCGGCGAGGTCACGCGTCGCGGCGGGCAGCGCGGCCTCCAGCGGATCGCCGCGGCGCAGCACCGCGTCGAGCAGCCGCATCGCCGCGCGGCGTGCCGGCATGCCCGGCGGATCAGCCGGGCGGCGGTTGGGCGTGGCGGGGCGGGGGTTGGCGGGGGCAGGCATCGGCCCCATGTGGCGGGTGAACGCCGCAACCGGAAGAGCCGATGTCGAAGCGCCCCGCCCATGTGAAGCCGCCGGCCTATCTCACGCCCAACACGCCGATGCCCAAACCCGAGCCGGTGAAGCGGCCCGAGCACGATCCGCTTGGGCGCGATCCCGTGCGCTACGGCGATTGGGAAAAGAAGGGCATCGCGATCGATTTCTGATCTGAATCAGCACGCCCCCGGAACGATCCTGACAGGCGGGCGTCTCTCGGCGATGCTACGCTTCTTCGCCGACCGCCGCATCCGCATCGCGGCGGCCATCGTGGCGTTCCTGCTGGCCGCGCTGCCGCTGCTGCTCGCCGCCTTTCCGTATGGCGTACTGAAGGGCGTGATCGAGGATCGGCTGAGCGAGCGGTTCGGGCGCCCCATCACGATCGGCCGGATGGAGCGCGTCGACCGCTTCGGCTTCTCTCCCGTGATCGCGCTCGGCGACGTCCGCGTGCCCGGGCCGGCGTGGACCGGCAAGACCGATCTGGCGCGCGTTGCGACCATGCGAATCGGCTTCGGCGCGCTGTCACTCCTCAAGGGCGATCTCGCGCTGCACGACGTGACGATCACGGGTGCGCGGCTACACCTGATCCGCACCGCCGACGGGCGCGAGAACTGGCGCGGCAGCGAGCGGCGCGGCGGCGCAGGCGGCGGCAACCTCGCCGCGCTCGTCGTGCGCGATTCGCGGCTGGTGTACGAGGATGCGAAGCAGCGCCGCAGCTTCGATCTCGCGCTCGTCTCCGATGCCGCGCGCGGGCTCCGGCTGGCGGGCAGCGGCATGGTGCGCGGTACGCCGGTGCGTCTCGCCGTCCGCACGCCGGCGATATCCGACCGCCGCGTCATTCCCTGGCCGTTCGACGCGCGACTCGCCGGAGAAGGGCTGTCGATGCACGCCACCGGCACGATGGCATCGCCGCTCGATACCGATGACATGACGCTCGACGTTACCGCCGAGGCGGCCGACTTGAAGCTGATCGATGCGATCATCGAGGCCGGGCTGTTCCGCACGCAGCCGGTCGTCCTGTCGGCGTACGTCCGCCGCAAGCCCGGCCAGTGGCTGATCGACCGGCTCGACGGCCGCATCGGGCGCTCCGACCTGTCGGGCCGGCTCACCGTCGACAAGACCGGTGAGCGCGCGAAGATCGACGGTACGTTCACGTCCCGGCAGCTCGATTTCGCCGATTTCAGCTCGGACGAAGGCCTTGCGCGCGGCGCGGCGAAGGAACGCGCGATCGGCCCGCGCGTCGTGCCCGAAACCAAGCTCAACCTTGCCAAGATCGGGTCGACCGATGGGCGCATTGCCTTCCGCATCGCGCGGATCGTCAGCCGCGACGGCCCGTCGTCGCTGACGGCGATGCGCGGTACGCTGACGCTCGACCGGCGGCGGCTGACGATCAGCCCGCTGACGATCGCGATGCGCAAGGGGCGGATCACTGGCGACGTGCTGGTCGATCAACGCGACGGTGCGCCGGAGCCGCGCGTCCGGCTCGATCTGCGTCTCGTCGACAGCAGCATCGCCGCGCTCGGCGGCGGTGGCGGCTCGGTCACCGGCAGGGTCGACGGGCGCGCACTACTCACCGGGCGCGGGAGCACGCTGCGCGAGGTCGTCGGCCGATCGGACGGCCGCATCGGCCTCGTTGCGCGCGATGGTGCGCTACCGGCGGAGATTGCGGCCGCGCTCGGTTTCGATGCGGGCCGCGCGCTGCTCGCAAGCCACGACGATCGCGCCGCGTTGCGCTGCGTCGTCGTCGGGTTCGCGATGCGCGGCGGGACGGGCCGTTCGCGGACGTTCGTGGTCGATACCTCGCAGAGCCGGCTCGACGGCAGCGGCACGATCACCTTTCCAAGCGAAGCGCTCGCGATCCGGCTGACGGGCGCACCCAAGCAGAACGCCATCCTTCGCCTGCCGGGATCGGCGACGATGACGGGCACGATCAGCGAGCCCGACATCGTCGTCCCGCGCGAGGTGAAGTCTGCCGGCAACATCTTCAAAGCGATCGGCCGCGCGATCACTGGCCGGCAGGGCCCGGTCGCCGCCGACGCCGATTGCGGGCCGCTTGCAGCGCGCGTGCTTCGGTGAACCCGCGGATTAGGCGGTCGCCGCGACCAGCTTGAGCAGCGTGTTCCAGTTGCGCGCGGTCGCCGGCGGCAGCTTGGCACGCTTCATCGCCGGCTCCAGCGTCGATCGCCCGACCCCGCCGGCATAGTCGACGAACAGCTCGCGGCCCACCGCGTGGATCCGCTCTGGCCCGCCGTGATCGCGCGGCAGGCGCGCTGGATCGACCGGATCGCGGAAGAACAACACCATCAGCAGGTTGGGCCGCGCCGCGCTCGCATCGGGGAACGGGTTCGCGCCGGCGATCGCGGCAAGTTCGTCGTGGCTGCGCACGAACCAGTCGGTGTCGAGCGACAGCCGGTGACGTGCCGCCGCCGCCAGCCGGTCCTCGATCGCGCGCGCGTCGGTTTCGTCGCAGGCGAACACCGCGTTGCCCGATGCCAGCAGCGTCGCCACGTCGCGCATTCCCTGCTCGACCAGGAACGCGCGCAGATCGGCCATCTTCAGCGTCTTGCCCGCGTTGATCGCGCGCGGCAGCGCCGCCCAGCGCGTCACGCTTCCTCGCGCAGCGGCCGCGCCAGCAGCGCCTCGATCACGTCGCGCGCCGGCGCGCCGTCGAGCAGCCGGCAGACCGCGGCGGTGATCGGCATGTCGATCCCGACGTCCGCCGCCGCTTCCGCCAACACCGGCGCGGTGAACGCCCCCTCCGCCACCGTCCGCCGATCGGCGAGAAGGTCCGGCGCGCGTCCGCCGCGCCCGAGGCCCAGGCCAAGCGAGAAGTTGCGGCTGCTCGTCGACGAGCAGGTCAGCACCAGATCACCGAGCCCCGACAGCCCCGCCAGTGTCTCGGGCCGGGCGCCACGGGCAATGCCGAATCTGGTCATCTCGGCAAAGCCGCGCGCTATCAGCGCGGCACGTGCATTCTGCCCCAGTCCCGCGCCATCGACGACGCCGCACGCGATCGCCAGCACGTTCTTCACCGCGCCGCCGATCTCCGCGCCGACGACGTCGCTTGATGCGTATGGACGAAATCCCGGGCTCGCGAGCCGCGCCGCGAGCCGCGCCTGCAGCGCTGGGTCGGCGCACGCCAGCGTCACTGCCGTTGGCAGCCCGGCGGCAACCTCGTGCGCGAAGGTCGGCCCCGACAGGACCGCGATCGGTGCGCGCGGGTGCGCTGCCTGTGCCACCTCGCTCACCAGCCGCCGTGTGCCCGCCTCGATCCCCTTGGCGCAGAGCACCAGCGGCGTCTCGCCCGCGGGCAATTGCGCAAGGACGGCGCCGACGTGCTGCGCCGGCGCGACGACGAGCAGGGCGTCGCACGCCGCCAGATCGTCCAACGCGTCGGTCGCGCGAATCGCCGGCGACAGCGGCACGCCCGGCAGGAAGACGATGTTCTCGTGACGATCGTTGATCGCGGCAACGACGTCCGCCTCGCGCGCCCACAGCAGCACGTCGCCACCCGACGTTTCGCCGCTCGATGCGTCACCGGTGTCCGCGTCGCGCGCCGCCACTTGCGCGAGCGCGGTGCCCCAGGCGCCGCCGCCGATCACGCCGATTCTCATGCTGTCCTGCCCCTCACGCCTTGACGCCGGCGCCGCGCACCGCCTCCGCCGTAGGATCGAGCGGCCAGCGCGGGCGCGCCGCGACGTCGAGCGGGTCGGTCAGCCCGGCGGCGAAGCGTTCGGCCCCTGCCCAGGCGATCATCGCGGCATTGTCGGTACACAGCCAGAGCGGCGGTGCGACGAAGCGCAGCCCGTTCGTCGCGGCGAGCGCCGACAAGGCGCCGCGCACCGCACCGTTCGCCGCGACGCCGCCAGCCACCACCAGCGCGGTCGCGCCCGGCGCGCGGGCGATCGCACGCGTCGTGCGATCGAGCAGGCAATCGACCACCGCCGCCTGGAACGATGCCGCAATATCGTCCGCCTGATAGTCGCCGACGACGCGCGCGACCGCTGCCTTGAGTCCCGCGAAGGAGAAATGCGGCTCGGGCGAGCGCAGCAGTGGGCGCGGCAGCGGCACGGCGGTGGGATCGCCGCGCAGTGCCGCCTGCTCCACCGCCGGCCCGCCGGGGAAACCGAGCCCCAGCAGCTTGGCCGTCTTGTCGAACGCCTCGCCCGCCGCATCGTCGATCGTCGTCGCCAGCCGGCGATAGCAATCGACCCCTTCGACCAGCAGCAGCTGACAATGCCCGCCGGAGACGAGCAGCAGCAGATAGGGAAAGTCGAGGTCGGGATCGCTCAACCGCGGGCTCAGCGCGTGCCCCTCGAGATGGTTGACCGCGATCAGCGGCTTGCCCGCGGCGTGCGCCAGCGCCTTGCCGGTGACGAGTCCCACCATCACCCCGCCGATGAGCCCCGGGCCGGCGGTCGCCGCGACGGCATCGACGTCGGCGAGCGTCAGCCCGGCATCGCCGAGCGCCGCGGCGACGAGCGGCTCGAGCGCCTCAACGTGCGCACGCGCCGCAATCTCGGGCACGACGCCGCCGTACGGCCGGTGCGCCGCTTCCTGGCCGGCGAGGCGGTGTGCCAGCACCTGCCGATCGCCGGTCACCAGCGCCGCCGCGGTTTCGTCGCACGAGGATTCGAGGCCGAGGATGATCATCGGCATGGCCTTATCGCGTCACCCCCTGCTTGTCGAAGCGCGCGCGGCGGCCGATAGGGCGGGGCGTTGTGAGCGAGATATTCAAATTGGGAACGCGCGGCTCGCCGCTCGCGCTGACGCAGGCCGGCATGGTGCGCGACGCGCTGATCGCTGCGCACGGCTGGGCCGACGTTGAGATCGTCGTGATCCGAACGACGGGTGATCGGGTGCAGGATCGTGCGCTGGCCGAAATCGGCGGCAAGGCGCTGTGGACCAAGGAGCTCGACCGCGCGCTGCTCGCCGGCGAGGTCGACGCGTGCGTCCACTCGATGAAGGACGTCGAGACGATCCGCCCCGATGCGATCGCGATCGCCGCGCTGCTGCCGCGCGCCGACGTACGCGATCGGCTGATCGGCGCCGACTCCGTGGACGCGCTCCGCCACGGCGCGGTGGTCGGCACCAGCTCGCCGCGCCGCCGCGCGCAGCTTCTCCATCAACGCCCTGATCTTCAGATCGTGCTGTTCCGCGGCAACGTCGACACGCGATTGGGCAAGCTCGCGACCGGCGAGGTCGATGCGACGCTGCTTGCCGCCGCCGGGCTCGATCGGCTCGGGCGGCACGATACGGGCGTCGCGCTGGCGATCGACGCGATGCTGCCGGCGCCGGCGCAGGGTGCCGTCGGCGTCGAGACGCGCGCCGACGGCCCGGCACGCGCGCTGGTCGCCGCGATCGACTGCGCCGATACGCGGGCGTGCGTGATGGCGGAACGCGCCTTTCTCGCGCGGCTCGGCGCGACGTGCCACTCGCCGGTCGCGGCGCTGGCGACGCAGGGCGCGGACGGGATCAGCCTGCGCGCCGAGCTGCTCGACGAGGACGGCGAGGATCACGTCACCGCCTGCCTGACGGGGAACGACGGCGTGGCGGTGGGGACCCAGCTCGCCGAGACGCTGCTCGGCCGCGCGCCGCCGGCGATCCGCCGCCTGTTCGAGGGGTGAGCCGCCGGCTGCTGGTGCTGCGGCCCGCCCCCGGCGCTACCGTCACCGCAGCGCGCGTGCATGCAGCGGGGCTGCACCCGATCCTGCTGCCGCTGTTCACCATCGCGCCGCTGGCCTGGTCGCCGCCACCCGGCCGCTTCGACGCGCTGCTGTTGACCAGCGCCAATGCGGTGCGCCACGCCGGCGACGGGCTCGCGGCACTGCGGGATCTGCCGGTAATCGCGGTCGGCACGGCGACGGCCGAAGCGGCGCAAGCGGCACGTCTGACGGTGATCGCGACGGGCGATACCGACGGCGCTGCAGCGCTGCGCATCGCGCAGGCGCGGGGCTATCATCGCATCCTTCGCTTGACGGCGGATCGGCCAACCCCGCTTGCCGGCATCGTCGACGTCGCGGTCTATACTACCGTCGCGATCGATCATCCGCCGGGTGCGGTAGCCGCGGCGCGCGGCGCGATCGCGCTGCTGCACTCTAGCCGCGCGGCCGAGCGGTTCCGCACGCTGCTGGATAGCGCGGCTATAGATCCGGCTGACGTTAGGGTCGCGGCGCTCAGCGCAAAGGTCGCCGATGCCGCCGGGGCCGGGTGGCGCGACGTGGTCGTCGCCGCAACCCGGAACGACGCCGCGCTGGTCGCCGCCGCTGCGACGCGCGCGATTGACCGTTAGGCCGGGCGCGGAGATAAGGCCGCGATGGACGATGCCGCGCCGCCCAACGCCCCCCGCCGATCGCGCGTCAGCCTCCTGGTTCTGCTGGTCGTGCTCGCCTTCGCGATCGGGATCGCGCTGATGTGGTCGGCGGTGCGGGAGGGCAAGGGCTGGTGGAGCGACGGCGCCGCACCCGCGACGCAGCCGAGCCCTGCCGCCGGCGCCGCCGTCGCGACCGCGTCCGCCGTGCTGCCGAACGCTGCCGTCACCACTACGCTCGCCGCGCGCGAGAGTGCGCTCGGTGCCCAACTCGCTGCGCTCGAGGCGCGAACAGCAGCGATCAGCGTCGACGTCGCTGGTGCCGCGGACCGCGCTGGCCAGGCCGAGGCGATCCTCGTTGCCTTTGCCGCGCGCCGCGCGATCGAGCGCGGTACCGCGCTCGGCTATCTCGAAGATCAATTGCGCGCGCGCTTCGGCACGACGCAGCAGCGCGCGGTGGTGACGGTGATCCAGGCCGGCCGCGATCCGGTGACGATCGAGGCGCTGCGCCAGGCGCTCGACAGCAACGCCTCAATCCTGCTCAATCCCGGACCGGGCGACTGGTTCGACGGGCTGCTGCGCGAGTTGCGCACGCTGGTGGTGCTTCACGAGGCGAACACGCCGTCGCCGCTGCCGTCCGATCGCCTGGCGCGGGCACGCCGCATGCTCGATGCCGGGCAGGTCGAACCCGCGTTGGAGGAGATCGGCCGACTGCCGGGCGCCAACCGCGCGACCAACTGGACGGCGGCGGCGCAACGCTACGTCGAGGCGCGCCGCGCGCTAGACACGCTGGAGACCGCCGCGATCGTCGGCACGATCCCGTCGGCGCAGCGGCCGGCGCTGCCCGCGCCCGCACAGCAGCCAGCGAATACCGATCTACTGCCTCTCGAGCAGCCGACAGGCTGACGCGCAGCGCGCGCTGGTCGGCGGGGAGTGGCTAGCGCAACCGTTCGATAAGCGCCGTCGCGCCGTGCGGCGCACGCACCTTGGCGCCGTTGATGAAGAACACGAACGTCTCGCGCGGCGTCGCGGCCGGCGCGTCGGCGATATAGGGCAGTCCTGCCGGCTGCCCGCCGCCAGCCCAGCAGCGCGCAGCGTCGGCCCACCGTTCGAGCGCCGCCGGCGCATAGCCCGCCGGCTCCTCCTCCACCGCATCTTCGAGCCGCGCGTAGACGAAATCACCCGACACATCAGCGATCGCCGGGTGGTCGCGCGAATCGGCGTAGACGATCGCCACGCCCGCCGCCCGGCACAGCGCGACGAATGCCGGATCGGCGAAGCTCGCATGTCGCACGTGGACCGCGTGGCGCAGTGCCACCCCCTCGTGCTTCGCGGGCAGCAGCTCGAGGAATGCCGCAAAGTCGTCGGGCTCGAATTTCTTCGTCGCCATGAACTGCCACAGGATCGGTCCGAGCTTCTCGCCGAGCTCGACAATTCCCTGCGACACGAAGCGCTGGATCGATTCGCCGCCTTCGGCGAGGATCTTGCGATTGGTGCAGTAGCGCGATGCCTTCAACGTGAAGACGAAGCCGTCGGGTGCGGTCGTCGCCCACCCCGCGAACGTCGCCGGTTTGAACCCACTATAGTAAGTGCCGTTCACCTCAATCGCGGTCACCTGGCGACTGGCATATTCGAGCTCGCGCTTCACCGGCCATTTCTCGGGGAAAAAGCTTCCGCGCCACGGCTCAAAGGTCCAGCCGCCGATGCCGACGCGAATCGGTGCATGTGTCATGACAGGGCATGTAGCAGGCGGCGCGCCGCGTCGGCAGATCAAGCGGCGGACCAGGCGCTCCGCGACCCGCCACTCGCGTCAGCGGCTGAGCACCCGGTAGTTGATCCAGGTTTGTATCATTGCTTAGGCGCGGCAGGACCCATCGCCACCACGCTTCGTTCGCCTCGCGGGATTGATCCCATGGCGGAAGGACGGAAAAGCAATGGCTGTGAAATTTGCCGGCACAATGAACGCGATCAATCGCGGCCTCGACGAGACCAAGGCGACCAAGGGTGCCGACATGGTCGAGGACTGGGAAGCGGCGCTGGCGGACGTCGATACGCCGGGCGCCAAGGGCATCCTTCGCGATCTGGGTTCGCTGCGCAAGCAGCTCGAGAAGGACACGCCTGACGCCGATCGCGTCCATGCGCTGCTGCATCGCTTGGGCGAGGCCACGACCAAGATCGCCGACCGCGCGGACAAGTCGCAGGACAAGCTAAAGGCACTCGGCGAGGCGCTGAGCGAGGCGGGCGAGGAACAGCCCGACGAGGAAGAGGATGCTGCCGCGGCCGCCGCGCCGAAGCGCGCCCGCAAGAAGTAAGTAACATCCGGATCGGGCGGTCAACGCCGTCCGATCCGCTTACCAGACCTCGGTCTTGCACTATAGTCGTCGAACGGTCGGCGATGCTGCGGTAACGCAAGCTTCTGTGATTTACCGCCGGCACAACGAACAAGAAACTGGAGCGGGCGAAGGGATTCGAACCCTCGACCCCAACCTTGGCAAGGTTGTGCTCTACCCCTGAGCTACGCCCGCTCTGGCGCCGTAAGTCCCGGCAGCGAGGCGCCGGGGCTGGGTGAGGCGCGGCCACTAGCAGCGGCTTTTCACCCCCGCAAGCCCAATTGTGCGGCAATCGTCGAAGTACCGCGCGCCGCCGCATCGCACCGGTCGCGGGGTTGATCCAAATTGCACGCGAGATTGACCGAAGCGGGCCTTACCGCCTACGCCGCGCGGCGCATGACTGCCCCAACCATCCTTCTCGTGGAGGACGATCCTGCGCTGCGCATGCTTACCGCACGTGCGCTTCAGGAAAACGGCTTTGCCGTCCGTCCCGCTTCCGCCGCCCCCGAAATGTGGCTCGCACTCGATTCGGGGCCGGTCGATCTTGTGCTGCTCGACATCATGCTGCCGGGCACCAGCGGGATCGATCTGTGCCGCTCGCTGCGCCAGAAGAGCGACGTGCCGATCATCTTCATGTCGGCGCGATCGAGCGAGACCGACCGGGTGGTCGGGCTTGAGCTCGGCGCCGACGATTATATCGCCAAGCCGTTCGGCGTGCGCGAGTTGGTCGCGCGCGTTCGTGCGGTGCTGCGCCGCCCGGCGCTCGATCGCCGTTCGGGTGAGGGTGACCAGGGCGTGCTCAAGTTCGAGGGCTGGACGGTCAATCTGCCGCGCCGCGAGCTGACCTCGCCGACTGGCGCCGCCGTCGATCTGACCGGCGCCGAATTCGATCTCCTCGTCGTCCTCGCCGATCACGCGCAGCGCGTGATCGCGCGCGAGCGGTTGATCGAACTGTCGCGCACCCGGCTCGGCGACAGTTCGGATCGCTCGATCGACGTCCTCGTCAGCCGGCTGCGCCGCAAGCTGTCGAGCGCTGGGGAACAGGCGCCGATCGTCACGGTGCGCGGTGTCGGCTACATGCTCAACGTCCCTGTCGAGCGCGTTTGAGGCGGCTGCTGCCCTCCGTTGGCCTGCTCGGGCAGGTCGTCGCGATCCTACTGCTGACGATGGTGATCGAGTTCGGCGTGTCGACGCTGATGTACGAGCGCGCGAGCGAATTCTCCGTCCGCGACGACGAGGCGCGCCGGCTGGCCGAGCATCTCGTCATAAGCCGCCGCCTGCTCGAGGAACGCGCGCCGGTGCAGCGCCCGGCAATGGCGGCCGAGCTCACCACCGATCGTTACGAGGTGCACTGGGACGGCATCGCCGATCTGCCGCTCGCGCTCGATCCCGCGCTCGATCAGACGCGGCGGCAGATCGTCGATTGGGAGCCTAGCCTGCGCACCGGCGACCTGCGGCTGCGGCTGATCTCGCCCGGGCGCAGCTCGAAGCTGCGCGGCGCGCTGCGGCTGCGCGACGGCAGCTGGCTGCACTTCCGCACATTGGCTGCGGTCGCCAAGCTCGATTTTGCGGTCGAGCGGATCGTCCTCGCGCTGGTGCCGGCCATCGCGCTGATGGTGCTCGGCGGGCTGATGATCCGCCGGACCCTGCTGCCGCTGCGCCGGCTCGCGGCCGCCGCCGACCGCGTCGGGCGTGATCCGGTCGGCTCGGTGCCGGAGGACGGGCCGGGCGAGGTGCGCCGCGTGGTCGCCGCGTTCAACCGCATGCAACAGCGCATCGGCGCGCTGATCGAGGCGCGGACACAAGCGCTCGCCGCAGTCGGCCACGATCTGCGCACCCCGCTCGCGCGGCTGCGGCTGCGCACGGAGGCGATCGACAGCCACGAGACGCGCCAGGCGATCGGCAACGACGTGTCGGAGATGGAGGCGATGATCGCCTCGCTGCTCGCCTTCCTCGGCGGCGATGCCGATCCCGAATCGGCCACCTCGATCGATCTTGCGGTGATGTGCGCGACGCTGGTCGACGATGCGCAGGATCGCGGGCGCGAGGCGACGTACGAGGGGCCCGATCATTTCGAGTTGCGCGTCCGCCGACTCGCGGTGAAGCGCGCGCTGACCAATCTCGTCGACAACGCGCTGCATTATGGTGAGCGCGTCTCCGTCGCGCTGGTGCCGGGCGACGGCGAAGTCACGGTGTGCGTGCGCGACGACGGGCCGGGCATCCCGGAGGCGGAGCTGGCGCACGTCCTCGAGCCCTTCGTCCGGCTCGATCCTGCGCGCGGCCGCAACACCGTCGGTTTCGGCCTCGGCCTGCCGATCGTCGTGCAGGCGATCGAGGCGGAGGCTGGCCGGCTTACCTTGCGCAACCGCCCAGCCGGCGGGCTGGAGGCGTGCGTCACGCTGCCGATCACGCGCTACGTCGCCCCCAGAAACACAACGTAACAGCGACACAAAACATCACACTGCCGCCCATCGTGAGCAACGCGCGGGCGGTAAATAGGCTGGTCCAAACGTCTTAGGAGCAGCCCCTGTGAACGAAGTTATCGGCCGCGTCTTCGATTTCGAGACGAAGGTGTTCGAGGACAGCCGTGCGCTCTACTCGAACCTCGCCACCAACGGGCAGAGCCCGAAGGCGCTCATCATCGGTTGTGCCGATTCGCGCATCGTGCCGGAGCAGATCCTGCAGGCGCAGCCCGGTGACCTGTTCGTGTGCCGCAACGCCGGCAACATCGTGCCCCCTTATGCGACGCAGAACGGCGGCGTCACCTCGACGGTGGAATATGCGGTGATGGTACTCGGCATCCGCGATATCATCGTTTGCGGCCATTCCGATTGCGGCGCGATGAAGGGCCTCGCGGGTGATCCCGCGAAGCTGGAGGCGATGCCCAACGTCGTCGCGTGGCTGCGCCACGGCACCGCCGCACGCCAGGTGGTCGATTCGAGCTATCCCGATCTCGAAGACGGCGATCGGGTCCGTGCCGTCAGCCTCGAGAACGTCGTCGCGCAGCTCGCGCATCTGCGCACGCACCCATCGGTCGCCACCGGCATCGCGCGCGGCGAGATCGCCCTGCACGGCTGGTTCGTCGATATCCATAACGGCCAGATGCTCGCGCTCAACGGCGAAACCAACCGCTTCGAAGTGGTGCGCGCCGATCGTCCGTTGCCCGTCGCGCAGCCCGCGGCAAAGCGGTTGGCTGCCGACTTCTCCTATCAGGAAGCAGCCGAATGAAACACGCGACGGTCGAGCGCGCTGGCGTCTCCATTCCATCCCTGAAATTCTTCGGGCGGGATTTCACCGCCTCGATCGTCGTGTTCCTCGTCGCGATGCCGTTGTGCATGGGCATCGCGGTCGCCTCGGGTGTGGCGCCTGAAAAGGGTCTGATCACCGGCATCATCGGCGGCATCGTCGTTGGTGCGCTCGCCGGCTCGCCGCTGCAGGTGTCCGGCCCCGCCGCCGGCCTCGCGGTGATCGTTTTCGAGCTCGTGCGCGACAAGGGTCTGTCCGCGCTCGGGCCGATCCTCATCCTCGCCGGCGCGATCCAGGTCGTCGCCGGCATCTTCAAGCTCGGCGGCTGGTTCCGCGCGATCAGTCCGGCGGTGGTGCACGGGATGCTCGCGGGCATCGGCGTGCTGATCGTCGTCGGCCAGTTCCACGTCCTGTTCGACGAGAAGCCGTTCTCGTCGGGGCCGGAGAATCTTGCGGAAATGCCCGGTCGGCTGCTCGGCCTGTCGTTCGGCGACATCCAGGCGACCGAACTCGCGTTCGCGCTCGCACTGATCACGATCGGCACGATGCTGGCGTGGGAGAGGTTCCGCCCGGCCGCGCTCAAGCTCGTGCCCCCCGCGCTGGTCGGTGTCGTCACCGCGACTGTCGTGTCGGCGCTGTTCGGGTTCGACGTCGCCAAGGTTGCCGTGCCTGCCTCGATCATCGGCGCGATCACCCCGCCGGAAGCCGGCGTTCTCGCGCGCTTCCTCGATCCCAGCATCATCGCCGCCGCGCTCGCGATCGCCTTCATCGCCTCGGCCGAGACGCTGCTGTCGGCGGCGGCGGTCGACAAGATGCACGATGGCGTGCGCACTGACTACAACAAGGAACTGCGCGCGCAGGGCGTCGGCAATCTGCTGTGCGGGTTCGCCGGGTCGCTGCCGATGACGGGCGTGATCGTGCGTTCCTCCGCCAACGTTCAGGCGGGCGCGATGACGCGCGCGTCGGCGATGATGCACGGCGTGTGGATCCTCGGCTTCGTCGCACTGCTGCCGTGGCTGTTGCGCACGATCCCGATGGCCGCGCTCGGCGCGGTGCTGGTCGTCACCGGCTGGCGGCTCGTCAGCGTCAAGCATGCCCAGCACCTCTATCGCGACTACGGCCTGATGCCCGTCGCGATCTGGGCGGCGACGCTGTTCATGGTCGTCGCGACCGATCTGCTCACCGGCGTGCTCGTCGGCATCGGGCTCACGGTGCTCGAGCTGATCCCGAACCTGCGCCGCCTGCGGCTAAAGGTGTTCGAGCAGCGCGACGGTGACGCACACGCGATCTCGCTCGACGGCGCGGCGACGTTCGTCACGCTGCCCAAGCTGTCGGCGACGCTCGATCGCGTGCCGTCGGGCGCGCCGGTGCGGCTCGACGTATCGAAGCTCGACGCCGTCGATCACACCACGGCCGAGCTGCTGCGCGACTGGTTCCAGCGCCGCAAGGCCGCCGGCACGCCGGTGGAGCTCCGCGGCCAGCGTGGCCGGATCGCCACACTCGGCGCGTGAGAGCGTCAAGAAACGTTTTGATACGGTTCAGCAACAATCAAGATGTAATGCTACGATAGCGTAACAGTTAGCCGGCCAGCCCGCGACCGCTTCCCTCGGGAAGGAGGAGCGCGGGCGGATCGGAAGCAGGAGGAGCCTCTGCCAACAGGAGGTTCCATGACGATCTTCAAGTATCTTCCCGCCGCTGTCCTTGCAGCGCTCGCCCTCCCGGCCGCCGCGCAGGACGCCGATCCGCCCAAGCCGATCACCGTCAGCGGCAGCGTCGGCCTCGTCTCCGACTATCGGTTCCGCGGCGTATCGCAGAGCGACGAGAACCTCGCCGTTCAGGGCGGCCTCACCATCGCGCACGAGAGCGGCGTCTATATCGGCACGTGGGGCTCGAACCTCGCCGGCTGGGGCACGTTCGGCGGCTCGAACATGGAGCTCGACCTGATCGCGGGCTACAAAACGACGGTCAACGATCTCACCATCGATGTCGGCGCGACCTGGTACATGTATCCCGGCGGGTTCAACAACACCGACTTCATCGAGCCGTACGTCAAGGTATCGGGCACCGCCGGCCCCGCCAGCCTGACGGTCGGCCTCGCCTACGCCCCCAAGCAGGAAGCGCTGGGTGCGTGGTATTTCAACGGTACCTCGGCGGCGAACGGCGTGTACGATGACCCGGGCGACAAGAACGACAACCTCTACGTGTGGGTCGACGGTGCTGCCGCAATCCCCAGCACGCCGCTGACGCTGAAGGGGCATATCGGCTTCTCCAACGGCAATTCGGGCCTCGGCCCGTTCGCGACCAGCGTCGCGCCGACCGGCGAGTATATCGACTGGCTGGTGGGTGCCGACTTTGCGATCCCCAACACCCCGCTGACGCTCGGCATCGCCTATACCGATACCGACATCAGCCGTCGCGAGAGCGCGTACCTCCAGCCCAGCTTCAGCAAGGGGCAGGACGGCACGGGGTCGATTGCCGATTCGCAGGTCGTCTTCTCGATCACCGCCGCGTTCTGACGACGCGGGCGCGCGGACCGGGGGTTTGCTTCCCCCGGTCCGTCACCACATAAGGGGCTGATCCATCTATCGGGAGCAGCCCTTGGCTACGCTGGGAATGAGTGCCGCGGAAAAGGACGCCGTTCAGGCGTTCCGCAAGGACGTGGTCGAACCGTCGATGACCAGCCTGGTCATCATCGACTTCTGGGCGGAATGGTGCGGCCCGTGCAAGGCGCTGACCCCACTGCTCGAGAAGGTCGCCGCCGATTACGCCGACAAGGGCGTGATCCTGGCGAAGATCGATACCGACAAGAACCAGTTCATCGCCGCACAATTCCAGATCCGTTCGATCCCGACGGTCTATGCGATGTTCCAGGGCCAGCTCGTCGCCGATCTGACCAATGCGCGCACCGAATCGCAGCTGCGCGCCTCGCTCGATCAGCTGCTTCGCCAGCTGCCGATCACCGGCGAGGCGCAGTCGCAGGAGGCCGAGCTCGAACCGCTGATCGCGATGGGCGAGGAAGTGCTGGCGGAAGGCGATGCCGAGCGCTCACTGTCGGTGTTCGATCAGCTCGCCGAGATGGCGCCCGAGCATCCCGCCGTCCTGTCAGGCCGCGTCCGTGCCCTGATCGCGGTCGGTGACCATGACGCGGCCGATGCGCTGCTCGCGGCGCTCCCCGACGAGGTGGCGAAGCGGCCCGAACTCGACCGCGCGCGCGCGGCGCTCGCGCTCGCGCGGTCGGCGCCGGCGGTCGACGATCTCGCGCCGCTGCGCGCCGCCACGGCCGCCGACCCCGACGATCTGCAGGCGCAATTCGATCTCGCCAATGCCGAGATGGCAGCGGGCAATCGCGACGCCGCCGCGGACGGCTTCCTCGCCATTACTGCGGCCGATCGCGACTGGAACGACGGCGCCGCCCGCCAGCAGCTGCTCAAGCTGTTCGAAGTCGTTGGGCTGGAGGATCCGTGGGTATCGGCACAGCGCCGGCGCCTGTCCGCGATCCTGTTCGGATGACGCGGCTCTCGATCTTTCCGCTTCCCGGCGCGCTGCTGTTTCCCGGCATGCACCTGCCGCTGCACATCTTCGAGCCGCGGTATCGCGCGCTCGTCTCCGACGCGATGGCGCGCGACCGGCGTGTGGCAATGATCCAGCCGCGCGCCACCGAGCGCGGCAGCGACGTGCCGCCCGCACTCTACGACATTGGTTGTGTCGGGCGGATCGCGGAGATCGAGATGCTCGACGACGGCCGCTCGAACCTTGTGCTTGAAGGCGTGGCGCTGTTTCGCCTTATCCGCGAGCTGGAGGTGACGACGCAATTCCGCCAGGTCGAGGCTGAACTGTTGCCGGCGCCGCCGGAGGAAACGCTGTCGCTCGGTGCGCGC
Organism: Sphingomonas sp. TZW2008; assembly: GCF_002117915.1. GTDB lineage: Bacteria > Pseudomonadota > Alphaproteobacteria > Sphingomonadales > Sphingomonadaceae > Sphingomonas. The sequence goes on from NZ_BDJB01000001.1 coordinate 206,536, forward strand.
GCGTCGCTCGAGGTCGAGGCACGCCGCTTCGCCGATCGGCAGGGCTATGCGGTCGATTGGGAGGCGGTGTCGCGGCTCGACGATCAGAGTCTCGTCAACGGCATCGCGCAGATCGCGCCGTTCGACGTCGCGGCGAAGCAGGCGCTGCTCGAGGCGGACGGCATCGGCACGCGCGCCGACCTGATCGTCCAGCTGATGCAATTCTTCGGCCGGCACGACGGCGACGATCGCGTGACGTTGCAGTGAGCGCAGCAGGTGCGGGGCGCGCCACGATCGATCCGTGGCTGCTCGAACGATTGGTCTGCCCGCTGACGCGCATGCCGCTGCGGTTCGACGAAGCAGCGGGCGAACTCGTTTCCTTTGCCGCCGGCCTCGCCTATCCGATCCGCGACGGCGTGCCGGTGATGCTGGTCGAGGCGGCGCGCCGCCTTGGCCCCGATGAGGCGGTCAGCGCGCCAGCGTCGGGAACGCAGCCCTGAACGCTGCAACCTTGGGCTTGTCCCACGCGACGATATAGGGGTGCGTCGGGTTGCGATCGAAGAATTGCTGATGGCTCGGCTCGGCGGGGAAGAAGGCGCCGCTCTCCAGCCTGGTAACGATCGGCCGCGGATAGGCGCCGCTGCGCTGTAGCTGCGCGATATAGGCGGCGGCGACGGCGCGCTGCTGCGGCGATTGCGGAAAGATCGCCGAGCGATAGCTCGGACCCGTGTCGGGGCCCTGCCGGTTCAGCTGCGTCGGATCGTGCGCGATCGAGAAGTAGACGCGCAGCAGCGTGGCGTAGCTCACCTGACGCGGGTCGTAGACGACGCGCACCGCCTCGGCATGACGCGTCCGCTCGGTCGAGACGGCGGCGTAATTGGCGGTGGCGCGATCGCCGCCGGCGTAGCCCGAGGTGACGGCGCGCACGCCCTTCACGCGTTCGAACACCGCCTCCATGCCCCAGAAGCAGCCACCGGCGAACACCGCGGTCTGCATGCCCGGCGTGGCGGGCACGTCCTGCCGCGCCGCCGGGATCACCACGGCGCGTTCGGCGGGGGCGGGGACGGCAAGCGTCGCGGCGGCAATCGCTGCGACGGTGACGGGGATCAGGAGCTTGCGCATGCCATCAACATGGGATGCGGAGAATGAAGTGCAAAGACCCCGTCGAAGGGTCGGGGCCGATCGCTCAACGCGGCTGGACCGCCGCGGCAGCATCGATCGGTGCGCCGGTTACCGGATCGGTCTGCGGCACCAGCGTGAACAACCCGATCCCGCCGAGCACGAAACCACCGGCGAACTGCCACAGGAAGCTGGACTTGAGGATACGGGTCATCGGTCTTGCTCTTGTTCTCGTTGATCTGAGCGACCGAAATAGTCGCCCGCTGCTGAACGGCATCTTGGCGCGCCGTTCATCGTAGGTTGTCGATCTAGCGACGCGCGCGGCGACACCATAGGCCGAAGGTGGAAAGCAATCGTTTCCGCGATGGCACGCCGAGGAGGGACGATCGCCGACGACCCCGTAATGCCGCCCGCTGCCGAACCGTCCCGGCTATTTCAGCGCGGCGCAGGCCTGCTGGATGCGCGTGCATGCCTCGCGCAGGATGTTCTCGCTGGTGGCGTAGCTGATCCGCATCGCGGGCGACAGGCCGAAGGCGACGCCCTGCACCGCGGCGACGCGCGCATCCTCCAGCAGGTAGCCGACGAAGTCGCTGTCGGTATCGATCCGCTTGCCGCCGGGCGTGGTCTTGCCGATCAGCCCCGATACTTCGGGATAGACGTAGAATGCGCCTTCGGGCGTCGGGCATGTGATACCCGGCGTATCGTTGAGCATCGCCACGACGAGATCGCGACGCGTCTTGAACGCGGCGTTGCGCTCGGCAAGGAACGACTGGTCGCCATTGAGCGCGGCGGTCGCGGCAGCCTGTGCGATCGAGCAGGGGTTGCTGGTGGACTGCGACTGGAGCTTCGCCATCGCCTTGATCAGCCAGGGCGCGCCGCCGGCGAAGCCGATGCGCCATCCCGTCATCGCATAGGCCTTGGAGCAGCCGTTCACCGTCAGCGTGCGTTCGTAGAGTGCGGGGCAGACTTCGGCGATCGTCGTGAAGCGGAAGTCGTCGTAGACGATATGCTCGTACATATCGTCGGCGAAGATCCACACGTGCGGATGCCGCTCGAGCACCTCGCCCAGCGCCTTCAGCTCGGCGGCGGTATAGGCGGCGCCGGTCGGATTCGACGGCGAGTTGAGGATCAGCCACTTGGTGCGCGGCGTGATCGCCGCCTCGAGCATCGCCGGCGTCAGCTTGTAGCCCTGCTCCGGCCCTGCGGCGACGACGACGGGCGTGCCGCCGGCGAACTGCACAACGTCGGGATAGCTCACCCAATAGGGCGCCGGCACGATCACCTCGTCACCCGCCTCGACCGTGGCGACGAGCGCGTTGAACAGGGTGTGCTTGCCGCCGACGTTGACGCTGATCTGTGCCGGCGAATAATCAAGCGAATTGTCGCGCTTGAACTTGGCGACGATGGCGTCCTTCAGTTCGGGCGTGCCGTCGACATTGGTGTACTTGGTCTGCCCGCGACGAATTGCCTCGATCGCGGCGTCCTTGACGAAATCGGGCGTGTCGAAATCGGGCTCTCCGGCGCCGAGGCCAATGACGTCGATACCGGCGCGCTTCAGCTCCTGCACCTTGGTGGTGATCGCCAGCGTCGGCGATGGGCTGATGCGGTCGAGCGCGGCGGAGGTCTTCATCGGGGCGGCTCCTGTGGGGCGCCGCGGCTATAGCGATCCGGCGTCCGATGTCGCAACCGCAACAATCGCCGGCATCAGGCCACGCAGCGCATTGCCGAGAAAGAAGCCGCCGCAGAGATCGTCCGCGCGCAGATCGTGCTCGACCGCGCGGCCGCTCTCGAGCAGCTCGGCGCGCAGCACGCCGGGCAGCAGCCCGCGACGCGATGGCGGCGTCAGTAAGCGGCCATCGCGCGCAACGAAGACGTTGGTAAAGCTCCCTTCGGTGACGAAACCGTCGGGATCGACGAACACCACCTCGTCCATTCCCGACGCGCGCCGCGCGGCGTCGTAGAAGGCGCGGTCGCTCGTCTTGTGGCGCAGGCGATAATCATGCGTCGCGACCGGCAGCGGGACGATCACCGTGCGAAGCGCCGCCTCACGAGCTGCCGGCAGCGGCGCGACCTCGATCGCGATTCCGCCAGCGCGCGCGGCGAGCAGACGAACGCGCGCAGGGTGGCGCAACCGGAAGGTCGCCGCCTGCAATTCGTTGCGCGCATCGTGCCGGTCGAAGCGGTAGCCGAGCGCCGCGGCACTGTCGCGCATCCGCGCCAGGTGGCGCTCGATCAGCAGGATGCCCTCGGCGGGATCGAATCGCATCGTCTCGATCAGATCGGGATCGTGCTGGCCGTGCGTCAGGAACACGCCCTTCGCCAGCGCCTCGTCCCACTCGGCATCGGGCTGGCTGTCGGCGACGATGCCGCCGCCGAGCCCCAGCGTCGCACGCTGCTCACCGGGGTGTACCAGAAGCGTACGGATCGCGACGTTGAATTGCGCCTCGTCCTCCGCGAGATACCCGATCGATCCCGTATAAGCCCCCCGCGGACCCTTCTCAACGTCTCCGATCACCTGCATCGCGCGTACCTTCGGCGCCCCGGTGATCGATCCGCAGGGGAACAGCGCCTCAAGCACGTCGATCGCATCCTTGCCCGCCGCGAGCTCGGCGGTGACGGTGGAGGTCATTTGATGCACGGTGGGGAAGTGCTCGACCTCGAACAGCCTGGGCACCGCGACGCTGCCCGCCACCGCGACGCGCGACAGATCATTGCGCATCAGGTCGACGATCATCAGGTTTTCCGCGCGCTGCTTCTCGTCCGCCGCCAACGCCTCGGCAGCGGCAGCATCCTGCGCCGGGTCCTGCTCGCGTCGCGCCGTCCCCTTCATCGGGCGGCAGACGAGCGTGCCGTCGGCGAGTTGGAAGAACAGCTCCGGCGAGAAGGACAGAAGCGTTTCCTCGCCGGTTGCGACGATGCCGCCCCAGCCGGCCTGCGCGCGGCCGCGCACCGCGGCGTAGAGCGCCAGCGGATCGCCAAGGAACGGCACCGCGGCACGGAAGGTGAGATTGGCCTGGTAGATGTCGCCCGCGCGGATCAGATCGCTGACTTGCGCCAGCATCGCGTCATAGTCGGCACGCGTCACGTCGGGGATCGGCGGCGTGATCCGCGCCCCCGCCGGATCGGGAAGCAGCGCGGCCACGTCGCTCACCGCCGCATGCCCGTCGAACACGCCGAACCAGACGAGCGGCGTCGGGGCCTCATGCGATGTCGCGGCGCTCGGCTCTAACGCGGCGCCAGCCTCGTACGACAGGAACCCAGCAATCTCGCGTCCGCCGTGGATCGCAGCGCGGGCCGCCGCAAGCACCGGGCGAACCTCGGCCTGGCTGTACGCGGCGATGATCGCTGCCGGCCGGGTATACAGCCGCGCCGCCGCGCTGCCGGGCCGAGCGTCGTCGATCAGCACGAAGGGCGCGGCGGGATGCGCAATGGCCATCGTCGCGCAATGCCCGCGCGGGTCGCGCGCGGCAAGGCTGTGCGTCCGTAGCGCCGCCGGCCATTTACGCGTGCAACGGCGGCGGCATGCGCCGGCTTGCGGCACGACCGTTCGGCGCGCTAGCAGGTGTCATGCTCCGATCAGCCACCGCCATCGCCGCCCTCGCTTTCTCCTCGCTCGGCGCCGCCGCCCCGGCGGTCGCGCAGGTCATGAAGCCCGCAGCGATTACCGCGGACGGCGTACCCGCGATACCTGCGACACTGGCCGAGAAGCTGCGGCCGTATCTTGAAGCGCGATCGGCGAGCGCGGTCGATTGGAACCCGGTCGACCGGTCACTGCTCGTCTCGACCCGCTTCGCCAACGTGGCGCAGCTGCATACCGTCGCCAGCCCGCTCGCGATGCGGCGCCAGATCACCTTCGAGACCGATCGGATCGGCACCGCTGCCTACTCCAAGTCGGGCGACGTGCTGCTCGTGCAAAAGGACACCGGCGGCGGCGAGTTCTTCCAGCTGTACACGCTCAAGGACGGGCGGCTCACCCTCCTCACCGACGGTAAGAGCCGCAACGAGTTCAACGCGTGGAGCCACGACGGCCGGCTGGTCGGCTATTCCTCGACCCGCCGTAACGGCGCCGACAGCGACCTCTACGTCGTCGACCCGCGCGACCCCAAGACCGATCGGCTGGTCGCGCAGGTGAAGGGCGGCGGCTGGGGCATCGCCGATTTCGCGCCCGACGGCCGGACGGCGGTGGTCGGCGAATATCTCTCGGTGCAGAAGTCGAACCTCCACACGCTCGATCTGGCGACGGGCAGACTGACGCCGCTGACCGATCCCAAGGCGCAGGTGGCATGGGGCGGCGCGCGATATGCGCCCGACGGCACCTTGTGGGTGACGAGCGACGAGGGGTCGGACGTCCAGCGGCTCGGGACGCTCGATACCAGGACGGGCGCGTTCCGCGCGGTCACGCCGCCGGGCAAGTGGGACGTCGACGAGTTCGAGGTCGCCGACGACGGCCGCTTCATCGCCTATGCCACCAACGAGGCGGGCATCGGCAGGCTCAAGCTGCTGGATCCCAAAACCGGTCGATCGCGCGACGTGATGGGTCTGCCGCAGGGCGTCGTCGGCGGAATCAGCATCGCGCCGTGGGGGGCGATCGCGGTGACGGTGAGCAGCGCGGGCACGCCGGGCGACGTCTTCGTCGTCGATCCGGCGACGCTGGCGGTGACGCGCTGGACCGAGAGCGAGACCGGCGGGCTCGATGCGGCGAAGAACGTCGCACCCGAACTCGTCACGGTGAAGAGCTTCGACGGCGAAGCGGTGACGGGGTTCCTCTATCGCCCCGACGTGAAGAAATTTCCGGGCAAGCGGCCGCTGCTGATCGACATCCACGGCGGACCGGAGGGGCAGACGCGGCCGAGCTATCGCGGCGCGGCCAATTACTATCTCAACGAGCTCGGCATCGCGCTGTTCTATCCCAACGTGCGTGGCTCGTCGGGGTTCGGCAAACGCTTCATCGCGCTCGACAACGGCCCGTTCAAGCGCGAGGATTCGGTGCAGGACATCGGCGCCTTCCTTGATCGCTTCGCCGCCGATCCGCGGATCGATGCGGGCCGCGTCGGCGTGCAGGGCGGCAGCTACGGCGGCTATATGTGCTACGCCTCGGCGATCCGCTACGGCGCGCGCTTGAAGGGCGCGCAGTGCACCGTCGCGATCTCCAATTTCGTGACGTTCCTCGAGAACACGCAGAGCTATCGCCGCGACCTCCGCCGCGTCGAATACGGTGACGAGCGCGATCCCGCGCAGAAGGCGAAGCTGATCGCGATCTCGCCGATGACGCGCGTCAACGAGATCAAGATCCCGCTGCTCGTTGTCACCGGCGCGAACGATCCGCGCGTGCCCAAGTCGGAGGCCGCTCAGCTCGTCGCGGCGGTGCGCCGCAACGGCGGCACGGCGTGGCACATCGTCGCCGCCGACGAGGGCCACGGCTATGCCAAGAAGGAGAACCGCGACTATTCGACGCTCGCGGTGCTGACCTTCTGGCAGCAATATCTGCTGGGAGAGAAGGCGCAGTGACGACGATGAGCGAACCCGCGCTGCGCGCGATGATCGTGCCGGTGACGCCGATCGAGCAGAATTGCACGCTAATCTGGTGCACGCGCACGATGAAGGCGGCGGTGATCGATCCGGGCGGCGATCTCGCCAAGATCCGTTCGGCGGTGGCGCAGGCGGGGGTCACGGTCGAGAAGGTATTGCTGACGCACGGCCATATCGATCACGCCGGCGAGGCGAAGCCGCTTGCCGACGAACTCGGCGTCGCGATCGAGGGGCCGCACGAAGCGGATCGCTTCTGGCTCGCACGGCTAGCCGACGACGGGCGCAACTGGGGGATCAACGGCGTCCCGTTCGAGCCCGATCGCTGGCTCGACGACGGCGATACTGTGACGGTGGGCGACCTGACGCTCGACGTCTATCACACCCCCGGCCACACCGCGGGGCACGTCATCTTCCACCACGCGCCGTCCAACTTCGCGCAAGTGGGCGATGTGCTGTTCCAGGGCTCGGTCGGGCGCACCGATCTGCCGCAAGGCGATCACCAGACGCTGGTCAACTCGATCGTCACCAAGCTGTGGCCGCTGGGTGGGGAAACGGCGTTCATCCCCGGCCACGGCAAGCCATCGACCTTCGCGCACGAGCGGCAGTGGAACATGTTCGTCAGCGACGATGCCCTGTCGGCATGAGGACCTGACGATCGTTTCCTGGGCACGCAGCGGTCACTTAGCCGCGGATGCCGAAATGATTGAAGCGTGAATAGCGAGGGATGATCGAAGCCGAATTCATCAGCGCGCTGCGCCAGCTGCCGCTGCACCGCGGGGCGGCGGGGCTGGCAGACGACGCCGCCCTGCTCGGCACGCATGTCGTCACGACCGACACGCTGGTCGAGGGCGTGCACTTCCTGTCCGACGATCCGCCGGGCGACGTGGCGTGGAAGCTCGTCGCGGTGAACCTGTCCGATCTCGCCGGCAAGGGCGCGATCCCGGAGGGCGTGCTCCTCAACTATCCGCTATCGGGCGACGCCTGGGACCGCGCTTTCCTCGCAGGACTGCACGCCTCGCTCGCGGCGATGGATTGCCCGCTGCTCGGCGGCGACACCGTCTCGCTGCCCCCCGGCGCGCCGCGCGTGCTGACGATGACGGCGTTCGGCCGCGACGCGGCCGCGCCGCTGCGGTCGGGGGCGCGAGCGGGTGACGTCTTGTGGGTGACGGGGACGATCGGCGACGCGGGGGCCGGCCTCGCGGTGGCGCGCGCCGGCGACTGTACAGGTGAGGGCCCCATGGCGCTGCTCGCCGCATACCGTCGGCCGCAGCCGCGCCTTTCCGAAGGGCGCCGCCTCGCGCCGGTCGCGCGTGCGATGATGGACGTGTCCGACGGGCTGCTGATCGACGCGCGGCGCATGGCGGCGGCGAGCGGCCTTGCCGTCACGATCGCGCTCGACGCGGTCCCGCTGTCGCCCGCCTATCGCGCCTATTCGGGCGACGTGATGGCTGCGGTGACGGCGGGGGACGATTACCAGCTGCTCTGCGCGCTGCCGCCCGATCAGCGCCCGACGGGCCTTGCGACGCGCATCGGCAGCTTCGCGGCGGGTACAGGCCTGCATCTCACTCGCGCGGGCGTGACGGTCGCCTTGCCGCGTGATCTGGGTTACGAACACCGCGCCTGACCGCGCTTGCGCTTTCCCCCCGGCGGCTTAGGCTCCCCCACAGAAACAAAGGATCGGCGGCCACCACCCGAAGGCGGGGCCGACCGGCGACATTAGGGGAAGGAATGCGATGACCACGGTCACTATCGCCATCCTCTGCGGCCTGCTGGCCGTGGTCTATGGCGTCTTTACGAGCCAGCAGGTGTTGCGCGCATCGCCCGGAAACGAGCGGATGCAGGATATCGCCGCTGCCATTCAGGAGGGCGCCAAGGCCTATCTTGGCCGGCAATATACCACTATCGCGATCGTCGGCGTGGTCGTCGCCGTGATCCTTGCCGCAACGCTCGGCACGCTATCCACCGTCGGCTTCGTGATCGGGGCGCTGCTCTCGGGCGTCGCAGGCTATGTCGGCATGAACATCTCGGTTCGTGCCAACGTGCGTACGGCGGAGGCGGCGCGCGGCTCGTTACAGGGCGGACTGACGATGGCGTTTCGCTCGGGCGCCGTCACTGGCATGCTCGTCGCGGGACTGGGGCTGCTCGCGATCGCCGGGTTCTTCTGGTACCTCACCGGCCCCGCCGGCTACGCGCCCAATGCACGCGAGATCGTCGAGGCGCTGACGGCGCTGGCGTTCGGCGCATCGCTGATCTCGATCTTCGCGCGATTGGGCGGCGGCATCTTCACCAAGGCGGCGGACGTCGGCGCCGATCTCGTCGGCAAGGTCGAGGCGGGCATCCCGGAGGACGATCCCCGCAACCCGGCCGTCATCGCGGACAATGTCGGCGACAACGTGGGCGATTGCGCCGGCATGGCAGCCGATCTGTTCGAAACCTACGTCGTGACGCTGGGCGTGACGATGATCTCGATCGCGCTGCTGATCCGCGCGTCGGCCGCCGAACTGACGCAGCTGATGAGCCTGCCGCTGATCGTCGGCGGGGTCTGCATCGTCACTTCGATCATCGGCACGTACATGGTACGATTAGGATCGAAGGGCTCGATCATGGGCGCGCTGTACAAGGGGTTCTGGACCTCCGCGCTGCTCGCGGTGCCGGCGATCTACGTCGCAACGCAGATGACGCTCGGCGATCTCAACACGGTGATCGGCGCGTCGGGCTTTCTTGATGCCGGCGCCGACGCGATCGGCAGCGGGCTGGGCGCCGCGGGCGATCTCGCCGCGACCGACGTCACCGGCGCGCCAGGCGCCGATGCCTTCACCGGCATGGACCTATTTTGGTGCATGATGATCGGCCTGCTGGTGACGGGCGTGATCGTGTGGATCACCGAATATTACACCGGCACCAATTATCGCCCGGTGAAATCGATCGCCAAGGCGAGCGAGACCGGTCACGGCACCAACGTGATCCAAGGGCTCGCGATCAGCCTGGAGGCGACGGCGCTGCCGACGCTGGTGATCGTGATCGCGGTGGTCGCGACGTACAAGCTCGCCGGCGTGATCGGCATCGCCTTCGCCGCCACGTCGATGCTCGCGCTGGCGGGCATGGTCGTCGCGCTCGACGCCTACGGCCCGGTAACCGACAATGCCGGCGGCATCGCCGAAATGGCTGGCCTGCCCGACGACGTGCGGCACCGCACCGACGCGCTCGACGCGGTCGGCAACACGACCAAGGCGGTGACCAAGGGCTATGCCATCGCCTCCGCCGGCCTCGCCGCGCTGGTGCTGTTCGGCGCCTACACCACCGATCTGCAGACGTATTTTCCCGACATCAGCGTCGATTTCAGCCTGTCCAATCCGTACGTCATCGTCGGGCTGCTGCTCGGCGCGCTGCTCCCCTATCTGTTCGGCGCGTTCGGGATGACCGCGGTCGGCCGCGCGGCCGGCGCGGTGGTGGAGGAAGTGCGCGAGCAGTTCCGCAACAACCCGGGCATCATGGAAGGCACCAGCCGGCCGAATTACGGCCGTACCGTCGATCTCGTCACGCGCGCCGCGATCAAGGAAATGATCGTCCCCTCGCTGCTGCCCGTGCTGTCGCCGATCGCGCTGTACTTCATCGTCACGGCGGTTGACGGCCAGGCATCTGGCTTCGCGGCGCTCGGCGCGATGCTGCTCGGTGTGATCGTCTCCGGCCTCTTCGTCGCGCTGTCGATGACGAGCGGCGGGGGCGCGTGGGACAATGCCAAGAAGTACATCGAGGACGGCAATCACGGCGGCAAGGGATCGGAGGCGCACAAGGCCGCGGTGACCGGCGACACGGTGGGCGATCCGTATAAGGACACCGCCGGACCCGCGGTGAATCCAATGATCAAGATCACCAACATCGTCGCGCTGCTGCTGCTGGCGGCGCTGGCAGTGGGGTGAAGCCACGCCCGCCGTCCCGCGGTGCGGGCGGGGCGGCGGGAAGGTTTCGACTTTTACGCTGTCGGCAGGAGCGGGCTATCGCGCGAGGGCGAGCGGCACCTGTCCACCTTCGAGTAGCGCCGCAAGCGTCGTCCTGGCCTTTTCGCTGCGGTAAAGATCCGAATTGGCGCTTTCGTTGATCGACATGGACCGTCATCAGCCGAGCGGAAGGGCGGATGTGCGATGGACATGGATCGGGAAGAGGCTTGCGCGGCCATAGCGCTGCCCGACAGCCTCTCCTCATCGCTGATAGGGTATCGCTGGGCGCGCAACAGCGTCGGCGAGTCGAGTTGCGAGGTCTACCGGCTGCACGGCAAGAGCGGCGCGCCCGATCTCTACCTCAAGCACGGCCAGGGCGCCTCTGCCGACGACATTGGCGACGAGATGATCCGACTGCGCTGGCTTGGCGCGCATATGCCGGTTCCAAGCGTCGAAGGCTTCGTCGCGACACGAGACGAGGCCTGGCTGCTGATGACGGCGCTGCCGGGGCAGACCGCCTATCAGCTTCTCGAGGCGCAGCCCGGCGCGCGCCTCGCGATCGTCGACGCGATCGCGGTCTTCCTGCGACGGATCCACGCGATACCGACCGAGCGATGCCCGTTCGTCAGCGATCACGTCTTCCGCCTTGCGCAGGCTCGCGACCGGATCGCTGCGGGGCTCGTCGACGAGGATGATTTCGACGACGAGCGGGCGGGCTGGACGGCGGAGCAGGTGTGGGACGCGATGCAACGCCTGCTGCCGATGGGGGTCGATCGCGTCGTTACGCACGGCGATTTCTCGCTCGACAATATCCTGATGCTCGATGGCGCGGTGGTCGGGTGTATCGACGTCGGCCGGGCAGGGATCGCGGATCGCTATCAGGATCTGGCGATTCTGTGGAACTGCCTCGGCGAGTTCGACGCATCGCTGCAGGCGCGGCTTTTCCGGAGCTACGGCAGCGCCGACGTCGACGACCGCAAACTCCAGTTTCACCTGCTGCTCGACGAGTTGTTCTGACGGGCGCTGCGTCTCCGCGATTGCCTGTGATCCGTGAGCCTTCGCCTCGCCTTGCGCGTTGCAGAGGCATGGATGATCCGCCGCCCGCCCGTTTTCCGCTTCATCTGCAGATGCTGGCCGGGTTCGTCGTCGGGCTGGCGGGCGGGCTGATCGTCAACGCGGTGGCGGGCGACGCGTCGTGGGTGGAGACGGTGACGACCTATGTCACCGGGCCGATCGGGCAGATCTTCCTGCGGCTCTTGTTCATGCTGGTGATCCCGCTGCTGTTCGCCGCGCTCGTCACCGGCGTTGCCGAGATGGGTGATATCGCCGCGCTGAAGAAGGTGGGTCTGCGCACCCTGTTCTTCACCGTCGTGCTCTCGGCCATATCAGTTGCGCTGGGGCTAGTGCTGGTGAACGTGATCCGGCCGGGGGCGGGCGTCGATCCGGCGATGGCAAAGGAGCTGCTGGCGCAGGCGGGCGCCGGCGCGGCGGCGATCGTGCAGGAATCGCGCAAGGCGCCGGGCGCGCTCGAATCGGTGCTCGGCATCGTGCCGACCAACGTGATCCGCGCGGCATCGAGCGACGATATCCTGGCGCTGATGTTCTTCGCGCTGGCGTTCGGGATCGGGCTGGTGGTGGTCCGCTCCGACAAGACAAAGGTGCTGCACGACGCGATCGAGGGCATCCTGGAGGTGACGATGACGCTGATCGGATTCGTCATCCGCCTCGCCCCGATCGCGGTGGCGTGCTTCATGTTCAACCTGACGGCGGTGTTCGGCGCGGACGTGCTCGTGCGGCTGGGTGCGTATATGGGCACGGTGATCGGCGCGCTGCTGATCCAGCTGATCGTCGTCTATTCGGCGGGCGTATGGCTCGCCGCGGGGATGCGGCCGCTCGCCTTCTTCCGCGGCAGCCAGGAGGCGATGGTGATGGCTTTCTCCAGCGCCTCATCCAACGCCACACTGCCGACCAGCCTGCGCATCGCGGAGAACGATCTGAAGCTACCGCGCCGCGTCGCGCGCTTCGTGCTGACGATCGGGGCGACCGCGAACCAGAACGGCACCGCGATCTTCGAGGGCGTGACAGTGATCTTCCTCGCGCAATTCTTCGGCGTCGAGCTGACGATCGTGCAGCAATTGACGGTGATGCTGGTGTGCATCCTGGGCGGTATCGGGACGGCGGGGGTGCCGGGCGGTTCGCTGCCGGTGGTGGCGATCATCCTTGGCATGGTGGGCGTGCCGCCGACCGCGATCGGGCTGGTGCTGGGCGTCGACCGGCTGCTCGACATGTGTCGCACCGCGCTCAACGTGACGGGCGATCTCGCGATCGCGACGATGGTGGCGGGCAACGATCGCGAGGCGGCGGCGCGCTAAGCCCGCGCACCGCCGTACGCATCGCTATCGTCCCTGTGCGCGCCACTTGGCGATGGTGCGGCGGATGATGTGATCCTCTTCGCCGACCTCGCGCCACAGTTCCGAGAAGACCGGATCGGCCGAGGCCGGGCGCTTCTCGGGTTCGAGCCCGTCGAACGACACGCGGATCGGGATCGCGACGCCTTCGCCGCAGATGATGCATTCACGGTTGCGCAGCGCGGGGATTGAATCGAGAAAGCCGCGCGCGCCTTCCGGCATGGCGGCGCGCACGAACGCTTGGTCGCGATCGTTGTTGAGTCGCATCGCGATAATCGTGCCGCACTGCGACAGGACGCCCTCGGCGAGATCCGACGGACGCTGCGTGATGAGCCCGAGCGACACCCCGTACTTGCGCCCTTCCTTCGCAATCCGCCCAAGGATGCGGCCGACGGACGAGCCGTCGTCGTCGCGGGGGATGTAGCGGTGTGCCTCCTCGCAGACGAGCAGGATCGGGCGCTGCGGCTCGTTGCGTGACCAGATCGCGAAATCGAACACCATCCGGCTGAGCATCGCGACGACGACCGAGGTGATCTCGCTCGGCACGCCCGACACGTCGACGATCGAGATCGGCCGGCCGTCTCCGGGCAGGCGGAAGATGCGCTGGAGGAAATCGGCCATCGTATCGGCGACAAGCATGCCCGAGAACATGAAGCCGTAGCGCGGATCGGCCTTGATCTCCTCGATCTTGGTCTTGAGGCGAAGATAGGGCGCGGAGTTCGACGCCTTGTCCATCTTGCCCATCTCGAGCTGGATGAGACTCGTCAGATCGCTGAGCAGATACGGTACCGGCGCGTCGACGGTGAGCTTGGGAATCTCACTGCCGACGCGGCTCTTGGCGCGCGCGGCGAGAAGGCATTTGGCGAGGATGTCGGCATCCACCTGCCGATCGGCGCCCTGCGTCGTCAGGAACACCTCGCAATGTTCCTCGAAGTTCATCAGCCAATAGGGCATCTGGAGGTTCGACACGTCGAATAGTGCGCCATTGCCCCTGAACGCGGCGGAATATTCGCCGTGCGGATCGATCATCACCACGTGGCCCTGCGGCGCGAGCGCGCAGATGCGGTGAAGGATCAGCGCTGCGGAGGTCGACTTGCCGGTGCCGGTCGAGCCGAGCAGGGCGAAGTGCTTGCCCAGCATCGCGTCGATGTAGAGCGCGGCGCGAATGTCCTCGGTCGGATAGACGCTGCCGATCTCGATATGCGCGCGATCGTCGGCGGCATAGACCTGGACAAGATCGCTGGTCGTCAGCGGATATACCTCCGCGCCGGGCGTCGGATACCGCGTCACGCCGCGGCGGAAACGGTACAGCTTGCCGGTCAGCCGCTCCTCGTCGCCTTCGCCGAGAAAGTCGATGAAGGCGGTGACGCGGCCGGAAGCGAAATCGTCGAGCCGCAGCGAACGGACGTTGGCGATCAGCCACGCGTTGCCGACGCGCAGCTTGATCTGGCTGCCGACCTGGCCAGACGCGGCCGTGACCGGATCGGGGTGCTCGGCAAGCACCGTCAACCCGGCGAGATCGAACACCACCTGGCTCGACGAGCCGGCGATCTCGACCACGACGCCGATCGGTTCCGGCAAGGCGTGCGCGCGTTCGGCGGCGGCGCGTGCCACCACTTCGAACGCGTGCTGTGCCGGCATTTCCGTCATTCGGGCAATCCCCCGCGATTTCACTCGGGCGGGGTTATGACGCCACTTCGTAAATTAACCATGAGCGCGGCGAAGCACGCAATTTCCGTAACTTAGACGCGCTGCGCGAAGCGTCCGGCGGCCCAGCCGAGCAGTACCGACAGCGCCACCGCCGTCAGACCGTAGAGCAGCGACGCGCGATCGGCGGCACGGGCGACGAAGCGTTCGAAGCCCTCTTTCTGCACGTCGATCTCGCGCACCGCGGCGGCAAGGACCTTGCCGTCGCGGATCAGGAACGTCTCCGCGGTGAAGCGGCCGACGGGCACGCGCGCGGGGATGGCGACGCGCGCGCGATACAGCACGCCCTCGCTGATCTCGACCGCGTTGGGCGCCTCGTAATAGAGCCCGGCGCGGCGGCGCAGATCAACGAGGCCGGCGGCGAAGCGATCCTGCACCGGCGATGGCGCGGAGGAGGCGGGGGAGAGCTGCAGGCTGTCGAGCCCCAGTTCGTAGATCGCACGCGTCCGATCATCGACGATGCGGTCGATCGGCCGCGACGAGGCGATGGCGTAGAAGCTCGGCGCGGAGCGATAGCGCAGCGCCTGCGCATTGACCCAGATGCCGGCGAGCTTCTCCTTCTCACGCACCGTGATCGACTGGACCGGACCCTTCACCACGACGACGAGATCGGTCGGGTGCTCGCCATCGGGCAGACGACCGCCGGGATAGAGGATCGCGCCGAACAGCAGCAGCTCGGCGCCGGTGAAGCTGTAGGCGATGCGGATCTCGCGCTGCGACACGTCGGGCACCAGCACCGGCTTCGCCTGCGCCAGCAGCAGCGGCGCGGCAAGGACGAGCGCGGCCCGCCTCACGACAGTTCGACCGTGTAGATCTCGTCCGGGCGCCAGCCGAGGCCGAGTGCGATCCGCCCGGCGACAAGCAGGACCAGCAGTGCGAGCGCGAGGCGCAGATATTCGGGCTTGGCGCGTGCAGCGAAGCGCGCGCCCACCTGTGCGCCGATCACCGATCCGATCAGCAGCAGCCCGGCGAGCACGATGTCGACCGCCTTGGTCGTCAGGGCGTGGACCATCGTCGCCGCGGCGGTGACGAACAGGATCTGGAACAGCGACGTGCCGACGACGACCTGCGTCGCCATGCCGAGCAGGTAGATCATCGCCGGGACAAGCACGAAGCCGCCGCCGATGCCGAGCAGGATGGTGAGGATCCCCGTCGCGAAGCCAAGCAGCAACGGCGCGAGCGGGGAGATATAGAGGCCCGAGCGGTAGAAGCGCATGCGGAACGGCAGGCCCGCAACGAGCGGATGGTGCCGCCGGCGCCGCGGCGGTGCGGCGCGGCGGCCGCGGGTGACGGCGATCGCCTCGAGCGATTCCTTGAGCATCAGCCCGCCGATCGACACGAGCAGCACGACATAGGTGATGGCGATCGCGGTATCGATCTGTCCGCTCGCCTGGAGCAGCTGGAACAGCCATGCCCCGGCAACCGACCCGATGACCCCGCCGGCGACCAGGACGCCGCCCATTGCCATGTCGACCCCGTCGCGCCGCAGGTAGGCGAAGACGCCCGAGACGCTCGCGCCGGTTACCTGGCTCGCGGCGGAGGCGGCAGCGACGGTGGGGGGAATGCCGTAGACGATCAGCAGCGGGGTGGTGAGGAAACCGCCGCCGACGCCGAACATGCCCGATAGGAAGCCGACCCCACCGCCCAGCGCGATGATGACGAACGCGTTGACCGAGAGGTTCGCGATCGGGAGGTACAGATCCATGGACCCCCGATTATGCCGATCACGCGCCGGACGATAGCGCCGTCGATCAGAAATCGGTACCGATCGACAGCGCCGGGCCCGAGGCAGGCCGGGCGCGGCCGGCGACACGCTGGCGCCAGTCGAGCGACAGGCGGACCACGCGTTCCGAGAGCGGCACGGCGAGCGTCACCGACGGGCCGAGATCGAGCCGGTTCGCGCCGCGCTGCGCGCCGCCCCACGCGCCGACGCCGAGATCGAGCCGCGTCTGGCCGAAGCGGGCGAGGGGATGCGCGAGGCGGGCGGCGGCATCGACATATCCTTCCACGCCATCGCGCGCGATCGCGCCGCCCTGCGCATAGGCGTCGATCGTCAGCGCGCTGGCGATCGGGGCGGGGCCGACGCCGGCGATCAGCCCCAGCGCCGGGCCACCGCGCGCGCCCTGCACGCCGATGCGCTGTTCGGCGACGATGTGGATCGGCAGGCGGGTCGGTTGCCAGTCGAGGCCGATCGCGGCTTCTTGCTGGCGGGTGCCGATCGCGGTGGAAACGCGCGCGGCGAGCGCGAGACGGCGCGCGTCGCCAAATGCGTAGGTGACGCGCGCACCGGCCTGGCTGCCGCCGAGCTGCGGCGCGAACGGCTGCCCGCTGCCGCCGTCGCGCACGATCGCCCAGACGCTGGCGGCGAAGCGCGACTGGGCGGGGGTGGAGCGATCGGGCGGCGGGGGCGGGGCGAGCGGCGCGGCGATCGCGGCGAATGGTTGCGGGCGCGAAGGAGTTGGCGTGGCGGGATCGTCGCCGCGCGATGGCGCACGGGTGCCGGGTGGCAGAGCAAGGAACGCTGTGTGCTGCGGTGCTGTCGGGCGTCCTGGCGCTGATAGCGGCCGGGTGCCGATAGCGGGTTTTGCCGTCGGTTAAGCCGGGTTGAAGCGGAGGTGGGCGAGCGGTGGCGGCGCAGCTTCCGCTAGTGCCGGCGGCGCGACGACGCTAACGAGCGCGGGCAGCGGCGCGTGATCGGGCCAGAGCAGTGCGGAGCGTATGCCGATCCAGCCTGCGCCCATGACGGCGAGGAAGCGCAGGGGGCGGCCGCGCGCGCTCATCGCGATGCCAGTTCGTCGGGGGTGAGCGGGAAGACGTGAGCGGTCTTGTCCCAATGCGGCGGGCGGCCGGCGAGCAGGCGCGCGTAGCGGCCGGCAGCGTGGCGCGCGGCGAGCATCGCGATCAGATTGCCGACCACCGCGCGCGGCAGCGACCACAGCCCTTCGCGCCAGCCATAGGCGTGTGCGGTAGTGGCGAATCGCCACACGAGCCGCCACGCGAGCAGCGCGGCGTTGCACAGGAGCACGACGCCCATCGTCTTGCCCAGCCCGGGCAGCGGCGTGCGGAGCAGCGCATGCACGCCCGCCGCGATTCCCCAGCCGAGGATCGCGCAATAAGCGGCGACGAGCAGGATGACGGCGGCGGGCGCACGGCGATCGCGCATCCGCATCCAATGTTCGGCGACGTGCCACCAGCGCCCCCAGCCGATGCGATCCCAGCCGGCAAGCGCGATGCCGGTGATCCAGCGCGATTTCTGCCGCACGGCGGTAGCGACGGTGAACGGAAAATAGGCGCGTGTCGCAATCAGGTGGCCGGCATCGTCGGAGACCCGTGCGAAGCAGGCGGCATAGCCGAGCGCGGCGGCGCGCAAACCGAGCTCGTAATCCTCCGTCAGGCTCGCCTCGTCGAACGGTGCGCCATGCGCCGCCTCGAGCGCGACGAGCACCTCCGTCGCGATCGCGCAGCCGACCCCCGACAGCGGCAGGCCGGCACCGATGGCGGCGCGCAGCACCATCTGGCGGCCGTGCGATTCGGCGAATTCGTCGGCATAATGGCCCGAAACTAGCCGGGCTGCCGGATCGATCAGCGGCATCACCGGGATCTGCACCAGCGGGTGATCGCCGATCAGTGCGTCGTAGACCTTGAGTTCGGCGGCGTGCACGACATCTTCCGCGTCGTGAAGGACGACGGCGCGCGTCACCGTACCCGCCGCCGCATCGTCGGCGCACAGCGTGCGCCACAAGGTGTTGAGATTGTCCGCCTTGGTCGTCGGGCCGGCACGCGGTCCGATCACCAGCCGGATGCGATCGTCGCGCGCAGCGACCGCGGTGACGACCGCGATCGTCGCGGCATCGTTGGGATAACAGCCGACGTAGAGGCGATAAGAGGAGTGATCGAGCCGCGCGAGCGCGGTCGACAGCATCGCGCCGATCACGCCTGCTTCCTCCCACGCGGGCACGAACATCGCGATCCGTCTTGGCGTCTCGGGATGCGGCAGATCGGCCAGCGCGCGCCGCGTGCTGCCGTAACGAAGCCGATGCCAGGCCCAGCCGACGTCGACGAAGAGATCGTCGAGCCCGAAGATCAGGAAGCCGACCGCCGCGAACAGCGTCACTTCGCGAACCGCGAGGTCGAGCCCCGCCAGCAGCATTTCCCCCACCGCGCCCCAAACCCCCCGATCGGTTGCGATACGCGACGCTACCACGGACTTATTCAAAATGAAGGCTTTTTCCTCTGGACCGGCGGATTCGATCGCGAACGCCTGCCACCCGTGGCGGACAGCTGGAGTAGCGCCACCAACCCCGTTAGGATGCCACCGAGGGGGAGAAAGCGATGAGACTGGCGGCGCGGCTCGCGATCCTGGCACTGGCGCTAGCGCCGGTCGCCGCGCTGTCGGACAATGCGCCGCGCGTCATCCTGGCACAGCCGGGGGTCGAGGCGGGTGGGATCCAGCGCTACACGCTGCGCTTCAGCCAGCCGATGATGCCGCTGGGCGATCCGCGCGCGGCGGCGCCGGTGACGGTGGAATGCAGCGTCGGCGGTACCGGGCGCTGGGTCGACCAGCAGACCTGGGTGTACGATTTCGCGACGGCGCTGCCCGGCGGCACGACGTGCAGCTTCACGACCCGCCCGGGCCTGAAGAGCCTGGCAGGCTACGCACTGAGCGGTGAGCAGCGCTTCACCGTGGATGCGGGCGGGCCGGTGGCACGCGCCGTGCTGCCGACCGCCGACGGGAGCGAGATCGAGGAGGACCAGGTGTTCCTTGTCGCTGCCAATTTGCCACCGACGCCGCAATCGGTGGCGGCGGGTGCCTATTGCGCCGTCGACGGTATCGGCGAGCGCATCCCGGTGGAGGTGCTGGGGCGCGACACCGCGGGTACGCTGCTCGCCGGGCTGGGCAAGGATCGCTGGGAGGTGCGCCAGTTCCTGGAGAGCGGCGGCATGCCGGCGGACCTGCCCGAGGCGGGCGCGGCGCGCGATCGCGCGACGGCGGGGGTAACGGCGCTGCGCTGTCGCCGCGCGCTGCCGCCGGGGCGCGACATGGCGCTGGTGTGGGGAGCGGGTATCGCCGCGGCGGGCGGCAAGCGCGCGGGCACCGATCAGCGCTTCGACTTTACCGTCCGCAAGCCGTTCACCGCGCGCTTCGAATGCAGCCGCGTCAACCCGCAGGCCGGATGCAGCCCGGTCGAGAAGGCCTATGTGCGCTTCACCGCCGCGGTTCCGATGTCGCAGGCGCGCGCGATCCGCATCGTCACCGCCGACGGGACGCAGATCGCGCCGACCTTTGCCAAGGAGGAGCAGCAGCGCGCGACGGTGAACGACGTCACCTTTGCCGCGCCGCTGCCGACCGGCGTGCGGGCCAGGCTCACCTTTCCGGCAGGGGTTCGCGACGAAAGTGGGCGCCCGCTCGCCAATGCCGAGCGCTTCCCGCTGGACGTGGCGTTCGATGCCGCGCCGCCGCTGGTGAAGTTTGCCGCGCCGTTCGGCATCCTCGAGGCGAAGGAGGGCGGCGTGTTGCCGGTGACGGTGCGCAACGTCGAGCCGGGGCTGCAGGGCCGCAACCTCGCGGTCGGCGGGGCGGCGATGCGCGTCGAGAGCGGGACGAACGGGCTCGACGGCGCGGTCGCCGAGTGGCTGCGCAGCGTCGACACGGCCGGCGAGACCAACATCGAGGACGTGACCGACGCGAAGGGCGAGGTGATCCGCCGCGTCAACCATACCGGCGACACGTCGATCCTCGCGGGCAAGGGCAACAAGCTTAGCGTCGCGCTGCCGGGCAAGGGGCGTGATTTCGAGGTTGTCGGCATCCCGCTCGCGAAACCAGGCTTCTACGTCGTCGAGCTGGCGAGTCCGGTGCTCGGCCGCGCGCTGCTCGGGCGGGCCGCGCCGCGCTACGTCGCGGCGGCGGCGCTCGTCACCAACATGGCGGTCCATTTCAAATGGGGGCGCGAGCGCAGCCTTGCCTGGGTGACGCAGCTCGACACCGGGCGGCCGGTGGCGAACGCGGCGGTGGCGGTGAGCGACAGCTGCACCGGCAAGCTGCTGGCGCGCGGGATGACCGATCGCAGCGGCGGGCTGATGATCCCCGCCGGGCTGCCGCAACCCGAGACCTATGCCAGCTGCGAGGCGAGTTCGACCGCGCACGCGCTGATGGTGTCGGCGCGCAGCGGCGACGATTTCAGCTTCACGCTGACCGAGTGGGGCGAGGGCATCCGGCCGTACGACTTCGACCTGCCGTACGGCTATGACGCGCGCCGCGAGATCCTGCACACGGTGTTCGACCGCGCGCTGGTGCGCCAGGGCGAGACGGTACACATGAAGCATATCGCACGCCGCCCGGTGGGCAGTGGCTTCGCGATCCCGCCGGGGTTCCGCGGCACGCTGAAACTGTCGCACCGCGGATCGGACACGCAGTTCGAGGTGCCGCTCACGATTGACGCCAACGGCATCGGCGAGACGGCATGGACCACACCGGCGGGCGCGCCGATGGGCGACTACGACCTGCAGGTGGTGACCGGCGATCGCACGATCTACACCGAGCAGAGCTTCCGGCTCGACGAGTACAAGCTGCCGACGATGCGCGCGAGCGTGAGCGGGCCAAAGGGCGCGCTGGTGCGGCCCAAGAGCGTGCCGCTCGACCTGTTCGTCGGCTACCTCTCGGGCGGGGGTGCGTCGAACCTGCCGGTCGACGTGCGCGTCGGCTGGTCGCCGCGCAGCGCGACGCCCGAGGGGTATGAGGCGTTCACCTTTGGCGGGCGGCGGATCGAAGAGGGCGTGCGCCCGCTCGACGGCGACGGCGAGGAGACGGGCGCGGCGTTCCCGCCGACGCAGACGCTGCCCGCGACGCTGCGCGCCGACGGGACGCAGCGCACCAGCGTTGAGGCGCCGACGACGCTCGACGGCAATTCCGACATGCGCGTCGAGATGGATTACCAGGATGCCAATGGCGAGACGCTGACAGCGAGCCACACGCTGCCGGTGTTCGGCGCGGCAGTGCAGCTCGGCGTGCGCACCGACGGCTGGCTGATGAAGCAGGACGACCTGCGGCTGCGCTTCGTCACGCTCGATACCGACGGCAGGCCGGTGAAAGGGCAGAAGATCACGGTGGCGGTGTACAGCCGGCAGGTGCTGACCGCGCGGCGGCGGCTGATCGGCGGCTTCTACGCCTATGACAATCGCGTCCGCGTGACGAAGCTCGACGCGAGCTGTTCGGCGACGAGCGATGCGCAGGGGCTCGCCCAGTGCAGCCTCAATCCGGGCGTATCGGGGGAGGTCGAGGTGGTGGCGACCACCACCGACGGTGACGGCAACATCGCGCGCGCGACGCGATCGGTGTGGCTGGCGGGCGATGAGGACTGGTGGTTCGGCGGCGACAACGGCGACCGGATGGACGTGGTGCCCGAGCAGATCGCCTATCAGGCGGGCGATACCGCGCACTTTCAGGTGCGCATGCCGTTCCGCAGCGCGACCGCGCTGGTGACGGTGGAGCGCGAGGGCGTGCTGTCGAGCTTCACGACGCAGCTGTCGGGCAAGGACCCGGTCGTCGCGGTGCCGCTCAACGGCGCCTATGCGCCCGACGTCTATGTCTCCGTGCTGGTGGTGCGCGGGCGCGCGACGCAGAGCTGGTGGGGGTGGCTCACCGGGCTGTTCGGTGCGCGCGACGATGCGCCGGCGCCGACCGCGCTCGTCGATCTGGCCAAGCCCGCCTATCGCCTCGGCATCGCCAAGGTGAAGGTGGGGTGGGAGGCGCATCGCCTCGGCGTGGCGGTGAAGGCCGATCGCGCGCGCTATGCTGCGCGCGACACCGCGCGCGTCGCGATCGCAGTGGCGCGGCCGGGTGGGCAACCCGCGCGCAGCGCCGACGTCGCCTTCGTCGCGGTGGACGAGGCGTTGCTGCAACTCGCGCCCAATCCGTCCTGGGACGTGCTGACCGCGATGATGGGCGATCGCCCGCTCGCGGTACTGACGGCGACGGCACAGAGCCAGGTCGTCGGCAAGCGGCACTACGGGCGCAAGGCGGTGGAGGCGGGCGGCGGCGGGGGCGGCGACCTGTCGGCGCTCAACCGCGAGAATTTCCAGCCGGTGCTGCTGTGGAAGGGGCGCGTCGCGCTCGACGCTGCGGGGCGCGCGGTGGTGCCGGTGCGGCTGAGCGACGCCTTGTCGTCGTTCAAGCTGGTGGCGATCGCGACCGACGGCGCGCAGCTCTACGGCACGGGCAGCGCCGATATTCGCACCGCGCAGGATCTGTCGATCTATGCCGGCCTGCCGACGCTGGTACGCAGCGGCGACTATTATGCGGCGGGCTTCACGCTGCGCAACGGATCGGACCGGCCGATGACCGTCACCGCCGAGGCGTCGCTGACGCCGCGGATCGCGCAGGGGCGGCCGATCACGGTGACGATCCCGGCGGGGGGCGCAGCACCGATCGCGTGGAACCTATCGGCGCCCAATGCGGCAGGTACGGTGCGCTGGCAGGTGAGCGCGCGCACCGCCAACGGGCGGGCGGCGGACCGGATCACCGTGGCGCAGGACGTGATCCCGGCGGTGCCGGTGGAAACCTGGGCTGCGACGATCGCGCGCGTCGGCGAGCAGACGACGATCTCGATCGCGCCGCCGGCAGGCGCGGTGCGCGGGCTGGGCGGCGTCGACGTGCAGCTGAGCGACACGCTGGCGCCGCCGCTCGCCGGCGTGCGCGACTATATGGCGGCCTATCCGTACGATTGCTTCGAGCAGCGGCTGAGCCGGATCGTTGCGCTGGGCGATGCGCGCGGCTGGGCGGCGCTCGCGGGCGAGATGCCGACGTATCAGGCCGCCGACGGCCTGCTGCGCTACTTCCCCGGTGACACGCTGGCGGGATCGGAGGCGCTGACCGCCTACGCCCTGTCGATCACCGCGGAGGCGGGGCTGGCGATCCCCGAGACGGTGCGGCTGCGCATGATCGAGGGGCTGCGCGCGGTGCTCGACGGACGGCTGCGGCGCGAGGAGTACGGCGACGTGCGGCTGCAGCGCGTCGCCGCCTTTGCCGCGCTCGCGCGCACAGGCGCGGCGGAGGCCGGGATGCTCGGACAGCTCGGCATTGCGGCGAACGAGATGCCGACCGCGCTGCTCGCCGACTATCTCGTCGCGCTCGATCGCACGCGCGGCATCGCCAATGTCGCCGCGCTGCGTGCCGCGGGCGAGGCGGTGCTGCGCGGCCGGCTGGTCTATGAAGGATCGCGGATCGACCTGTCGGATCGCGCCAATGCGCCGTGGTGGCTGATGTCGTCGGCGGACGAGGGTGCGATCAAGGCGCTGCTGGCGACGCTCGGGCGGCCCGGCTGGCAGGACGAGGGGCCGCGGATGATGATCGGCACCGCGCTGCGTCAGCGGCGCGGGCACTGGGACACGACGCCGGCCAACGCCTGGGGCACGCTGGCGGTACGCCGCTTCGCCGCACTGTATCCGGCGCAGGCGATCGGAGGCACGACGACGCTGTCGCTCGGCGCGCAGACGCAGTCGCGCGGCTGGCCGCTCGACTCCGCGGCGCGGCTAGCGCGCTTCGCGCTGCCCGCCGCGCCGACGCCGCTGCGGCTGGCGCAGGCGGGCGGGGCGGGGCCGTGGGCAAGTGTTGCGGTGAAGGCGGCGGTGCCACTGACGCAGCCGCTCGCCGCGGGCTACCGTCTGTCGCGCAAGTTTGATGTGGTACAGGCGCGCAACGCTGGCCGGCTGACTCGCGGCGACGTGGTGCGCGTGACGCTGACGGTACAGGCGTCTGCGGAGCGCAACTGGGTCGTCGTCAGCGATCCCGTGCCGCCAGGCGCGACGGTGATCGGCGGGCTCGGCGGGCAATCGGCGATGCTGGACGAGGGCGGTGCCGGCGAGGGCGTGACGCCCGCCTATGTCGAGCGCGGGCGGGAGGCGTGGCGCGGTTATTTCGCCTGGGTGCCGGCGGGATCGTTCACGGTCAGCTATACGATGCGGCTCAACGGGGCGGGGCGTTTCGGGCTGCCGGCATCGCGCGTCGAGGCGATGTACTCGCCCGACATTCGCGCGGCGGTGCCGGTGGGGACAATGAGCATTGCGCTGCAGTAAGGTGCCTCTTGACGCATGTCTGTGTCGCGAGCCGCAGCGCGCTGCGGCGCGATCGGGACGAGCGTTGCGATGAGCGTGCCTGACGCGGCTCGCGCTGCCGCCGAAGCGCCTGGGGGACGGTCATCGCGTGTTGCGGACGAAGAGCCCGTCGTGTCTCGCGAGGGCAGGGTGGCGATTGCCATCATCCTCTTGCTCGCGGTGCTGATCGCCGCCGCCGACTGGCTGACGCGCCCGCCGCCGCTGCCGGGCTACGCACAGACACGCGCGCGCTGGCAGCCATCGGAAGCGTGGCTGTACGATCGAAGCGGGCGGCTGATCGATTCGTCGCGCGTCGATTTCGCTGCGCGGCGGCTCGCATGGACGCCGCTGGCCCGCGTCGCCCCGGTGGCGCGCGCGACGATCCTCGCCGCCGAGGACCGGCGGTTCGCGCGTCACGGCGGGGTCGACTGGCTGGCGATCGCGGGGGCGGCGCGCGACCGATTGGAGGGAAAGCGCGGGCGCGGGGCGAGCACGATCGCGATGCAGCTCGCCGGTTTCCTGTCACCGGCGCTCGCACAGCCGGGCGCACGCGGGTGGCACGACAAGATTCGCCAGATGCGCGCCGCACGGGCGATCGACGCGGCGTGGAGCAAGGACCAGCAGTTCGAAGCGTATCTCAACCTCGCCGGATTTCGCGGCGAGGCGCAGGGGATCGGGGCGGCGGCGCTGGGGCTGTTCGGCAAGACGCCGGCGAGCCTGTCGCGCGACGACGGGCTGCTGCTCGCCGCGCTGCTTCCCGATCCGCAGGCGGACGCGGCGTCGATCGCGCGCCGCGCCTGCGCGATTGCCGGGGGCGGATGCGCGCGCTTCCCCGCGCTCGCCGCATCGATGCTCGGCCCCGCACGCAGCCTGCAGCTCGATCCGGGGCTCGCGCCGCATCTGTCGGACCGGCTGCTGATCAAGGCCGGGCTGAAGGTGACGACGACGCTCGACCTCGCCGTCCAGCGGCTGGCGATCACCGCACTCAGGCGTCAGCTGCTCGGGCTCGGCGCGACGCGTGCGCGCGACGGTGCGGTGATCGTCCTCGACAATGCGAGTGGCGACGTGCTCGCCTATGTTGGCGGGATTGGCGGCCATTCGACGAGCCCCGCGGTTGATGCTGCCGCCGCCTATCGCCAGGCGGGATCGACGCTGAAGCCGTTCCTTTACGCGCAGGCGATCGAGCGGCGCTATCTGACGGCGGCGTCGATCCTCGACGACACGCCGGTGCAGCTCGACACCGCGTCGGGCCTCTACGTGCCGCAGAATTACGACCACGCGTTCAAGGGGCCGGTGTCGGCGCGCGTCGCGCTCGCCGCATCGCTCAACGTGCCCGCGGTGCGAACGCTGCTGCTGGTCGGGACGGAGCCGTTTCGCGACCGGCTGTGGGATATGGGGTATCGCGGGCTGGTGGAGGGCGGGAGCTATTACGGCTTCAGTCTCGCGCTCGGATCGGCCGAGGTGACGCTGGGCGAGCAGGCGGCCGCGTATCGCGCGCTGGCGAACGGCGGGCGCTGGTCGCCGCTGCGGATGGTGCGCGATGCGGCGCCGGTGCCGCCCCGCGCGGTGACGGGTGCGTCGGCGGCATGGATTGTCGGCGACATCCTCGCCGATCCGGCGGCGCGGGCGGGCACGTTCGGGATGGATTCGGCGCTGCGGCTGCCGTTCTGGGCGGCGGTGAAAACGGGCACGTCAAAGGCGATGCGCGACAATTGGTGCGTCGGCTTCTCGCGCCGTTTCACCGTTGCGGTATGGGTGGGCAATGTCGAGGGCGATCCGATGCGCGCGGTATCGGGGACGAGCGGCGCGGCGCCGGTGTGGCGCGACGTGATGACCACGCTCGAGCGGCGCGGCGCGCTGCCCGCCCCGGCGCGGCCCGACGGTGTCGTCGCGCAAGCCGTGCGTTTCGCCAGCGCCCGCGAATTGCCGCGCACCGATTACTTCCTGGCGGGCACGCAGGTAGCCCAGGTCGTCGCCGCGGCTGCTGCCGCGCGACGGCCGCGGATTACCTCGCCGGTCAGCGGCAGCGTCTACGCGCTCGATCCCGATATTCCGCCCGCGGCGCAGCGGCTGGCGGTCGACGTCAGCGGCGCGGCGACGGCGCATCGCTTGCGGCTCGACGCGCGTGACCTGGGCAGCGCCGAGCATGCGCCAATGCTGCGCGTCGGACCGGGGCGGCACGAGCTTGCGTTGGTCGACGTCGCGGGAAAAATCGTCGATCGGGTATCATTTACCGTACGGTAGAACCAATTCGGATCGCGCGCGTTTGCCGAAGCAGTCCCACCCCCTTTCGGGACTAGTGCCGGATCCCAAGCCAGGCACCGACCGCGCCGCGGCGTAGCTTGCGGCGCGGTCGTTCTTGGCGCCCACTCGTTGCGGCGCCGCTGGACGTCCGTTTGCTCGCGCAACGCAGAAGGCCGGGCGATCGCTCGCCCGGCTCTCGCCTTATCCGGTAGCGGGAGCTTACCAGTAGAAGTTGCGGATCACGTTCAGCACGATGCCGCGGCGGTAATCGACCAGCACGACGTCGTTATAGTGGCGGATCCAGCGTGCGTTGCCACGCGCGGCCGGCAGGCGGTAGCGCCACGGATCGTTGATCCAGTACCGCTGGCCGTAATAGAGCGGCGCGATGCGCGCACCAGTGCGGAAGGTATTGTAGCGGAACGGCGCGCGCCAGTTGCCGCGCGAATAGAGCGCCCGGTTCTGGTTGCGGTAGCCCTGCCAGTCGTTGCGGCCCCACGCGCGGTTACGGTCCTCGAACCGATCGCGGCGGTCCTCATAGCGATCGCGACGATCGTCACGATACTCCTGGCGAGCGTCGCGCAGGTCGCGGCGCTGCTCCTCAACCTCGCGCCAGTCGCCGCGGCGCTGCGCGTCGCGCACGTCGCGCTGTTGCTCGCGAATCTCCTGCCGGTCGCGGCGCAGCTCACCGTTCTGGGCGCTGGCCACGCCGGGCAGCGCGATCGCGGCGATCAGGGTAGGAATGATCAACTTACGCATGATCGTAGACCTTTCATCTTGGTGCGGCATGAACACCGTTGCCGCGCCATGGATGCAGGTTTCGCACGATTCGGCTGAATGGCGTGGGAATGCGCCTGTCAGCCAACAGAAAGGATCGTCACGCCGGCGTTACGGCGCCCATCCGTGATCTCGTTTACGGGCCGGACGGGCCACCGGCGCCGGCCGCGCCGACGGTGCCGATGTTGCCAAACAGATCCTGGAAGAAGCCGCGCTTGCGCCCGAGCGTCGGCGTGACCTTCTTCGACGGATCGATCGCCACCACCTGCTCGGCGTTCCAGCGGCGGATCGCGGAAACGTTGCCCGCCTGATCGAAGCTGATCTGCACCGTCAGCTGATCGCGCACCTTGGGCACGTTGAAGGCGTAGTTGCGGCTGTCGCGCGAGACGTAATACCAGTCGCCCTGGTTGAACTGGCTGGCGAAGCTCGGCTGGCCGAGGGTGGCGAGCACCGACTGGCGATTGTCGACGCCGGGCTGGACCGCGTTGAGCAGGTCGTTGTCGACGACATAGCCCTGGTGCGACCGCAGCGGGGCGCAGGCCGATGCGGTGATCGCCAGCGCGGCGACAGCGGCGAGAAGGGGAAAACGCATGATCACTCCGCAATAGGCCCGCGACGGGCGACACGCCGTTGCGTCGGCGGCCATTCGCCTCAATATGCCCGCACGACAGGCGATACAAGCACGGGCGCCCGCGGGGGCGACCGGCACGACACGAAGGTTCGACGATCTTGGCTCTATTCGACCGGTTCCGGCGGCGCGACCGCGAGGCGGCGGCGCCGCTCTATGCCGCCGTGGTGGCGCGCGCGCGCGATCCGCACTGGTATCTTGCCGGCGCGCCCGATACGCTCGATGGGCGGTTCGATATGGTCGCGGCGGTGCTGTCGATGGTGCTGCTGCGGCTGGAGGATGAGCAGGCCGAGCCCGAGGCGGCGCGGCAGATCGTGGCGCAGCTGACCGAGCGGTTCATCGACGACATGGACGCGCAGGTGCGCCAGATCGGCTTCGGCGACATCATCGTCGGCAAGCATGTCGGGCGGATGATGGGCATGCTGGGCGGGCGGCTGGGCGCGTATCGCGACGGCGTCGCGGCGGGTGACCTGTCGGCGGCACTGGTGCGCAACCTGTGGCGCGGCGAGCCGCCGGCGGACGGTGCGGTGGCTGAGGTGGGCGCAGGACTGCTCGGCCTGCGCCGCGCGCTCGATGCGGTGCCGTTGGCGACGCTGCAGGCGGGGCGGCTGGCATGACGCCCGAATTCTCGCGCCCGGTGCGCGTCGACACGATCGGCGAGGGTGAGCGCACCGTGACGATCGAGGCGGACGCGGGCGAGCGCGCCGCGCTGGCGAAGCGGTTCGACCTCGTCTCGATCGAGTGGCTCTCGGCGGACTTCACCGTGCGCAAGGAAGCTGCCGGCATCCGCGTGGCGGGGCGCGTGACAGGAGCGGCGGTGCAGGCGTGTTCGATCACCGGCGACCCGCTGCCCGTGACGATCGATGAGGAGACGCAGCTGCGCTTCGTTGAGGACGATGCGCGCGAGGAGGAGATCGAGCTCGACGACGAGGCGATCGACGTGCTGCCGCTCGAAGGCGGCGCGATCGATCTCGGCGAGGCGGCGGCGGAGACGCTCGCGCTGTCGCTCGACCCGTTTCCGCGCGGGCCCAATGCCGCCGCCGCGCTCGCCGCCGCCGGCGTCGTCAGCGAGGACGAAGTGACGCCGCTCAACGCCTTCGCCGCGTTGAAGGACAAGCTCGCCAAGAAGGGCTGAGCGGCGGCTAGTGCGTGCCCGTGCCGCGCACTGCCGACAGCGTGGTGCCGGCGGTGATCTGCTCGACGTCGGTCTTGACGTGCAGCAGGCGCACGCCGCGTCGCTCCATGGCGCGGGCGAGCGCAGGGGCAAAATCTGCGGTCGTCGTCACCGTTTCACTCCACGCGCCATAGGCCTTGGCGAGCAGCGCGAAATCGGGGTTGGCGAGGCGCGTCGCGGAGGGGCGATCGGGGAACTCGCGCTCCTGGTGCATGCGGATCGTGCCGAAGGTGCCGTTGTCGACGACGACGACGAGCATGTCGCAGCCGTGCTGGATCGCGGTGGCGAGCTCCTGCCCGTTCATCAAGAAATCGCCGTCGCCGGCGACCGCGACGACCATCCGGCCGGGGCGGCGCAGCGCGGCTGCGACGGCGGCGGGGACGCCATAGCCCATCGCGCCCGCGGTCGGCGCGAGTTGCGTGCCCGGGCCCGCGTACGGCCAGTAGCGATGCCACCAGCCAGAGAAATTGCCCGCGCCGTTGCAGATGATCGTATCCGCAGGGAGCGCGGCGCGCATCGTGCCGACGCATGGCCCGAGATCCATGGCGACGCCGTCGCGCGCGGCGGGGGTCGACCAGGCGCGATAGGCGTCGTGCGCGTCGAGCTCGTGCGGGTGCGCCGGACCGTCGATAAGCGCCAGCGCCTCGGCGAACTCGGCCATCGTCGCGCAGATCGCAAGATCGGTACGGTACGTCATGCCGAGCTCGGTCGCGTCGGGGTGGACGTGGACGAGCCGCTGGCCGGGATGATCGGGAGTGATCAGCGTATAGCCGTCGGTCGTCGCCTCGCCGAGCCGTGCGCCGATCACCAGCAGCAGGTCCGCCGCCTTCACCCGCGCGACGAGCGCCGGATTGGGGCCGTAGCCGAGGTTGCCGGCATAGGCGGGGCAATCGTTGGGCACGGCATCTTGGCGGCGAAAGGCGGCGACGAGCGGTACGCGCGCGCGATCGGCCCAGGCGGCGACGTCCTGCCCCGCCGCGCTGTCCCACCCCGCGCCCCCAACGATCGCGACCGGACGCTCGGCGGTGGCGAGGAGATCGGCGAGCTGCTCCATCGCGTCCGGGTCGGGCGCCTGGCCGACGCGCTCGACGCGCGGGCGATCGATCGCCTCGACGCGGTCGAGCAGCATGTCCTCTGGCAACGCGAGGACGACGGGGCCGGGGCGCCCGTTCATCGCCACGGCATAGGCGCGCGCGACATATTCGGGAATGCGGCGCGCGTCGTCGATCCGCGCGGTCCATTTGGCGACCGCGCCGAACATCGCCTCGAAATTGATCTCCTGGAACGCCTCACGGTCACGCGTGCCGCGATCGACGTCACCGACGAACAGGATCATCGGCTGCGAATCCTGCCTGGCGACGTGGACGCCGATCGACGCGTTGGTGGCGCCCGGCCCACGCGTGACGAAGGCGATGCCGGGGCGGTGCGTCAGCGCGCCGTCCGCGCACGCCATGAACGCGACTCCGCCCTCCTGCCGACAGGTCACGACGTCGATCGCGGGCGTATCGACCAGCGCGTCGAGCACCGCGAGGAAGCTTTCGCCAGGCACGGTGAAGATCCGGTCGCAGCCCTGGCGCACGAGCTGATCGACGAGGATGCGGCCGCCGGTGCGGGCCGATGGAGGGTTCGTCATCACCCTACCCTAGCCCCGCGGGGCAGGGGCCGCCACTCGTTATGGTCGCCGATCTGAGCGGCAAGGCGGCCGGGCAGCGCGGCGATCACGGCTTGCTAAGTCGTCCGCCTTAGCCGATCGTCCGCCGCAAAGAATGGAGAGGATCACCATGGCGGATTTCGAACTCGTCACCGACGGCCTGCGCTTTCCCGAAGGGCCGGTGATGATGCCCGACGGCAGCATCGCGCTGGTCGAGATCGAGCCGGGGCGGATCACGCGCGTCCACCCCGACGGTCGCAAGGAGACGATCGCGGAGCCGGGCGGCGGGCCGAACGGCCTCGCGCTCGGGCCCGACGGCATGCTCTACTGCTGCAACAACGGCGGGTTCGACTGGCACGAGAACAACGGCATGCTCGCGCCCGGCGGGATCGCGAGCGATTATTCGGGCGGGCGGATCGAGCGGATCGATCCCGCGACGGGTACGGTCGAGGTGCTGTACAAGTCGGGCGATCACGGCTGCGTGCTGCGCGGGCCGAACGATCTGGTGTTCGACACGCACGGCGGCTTCTGGTTCACCGATCACGGCAAGATGGACCACAAGAAGCGCGTCCACGACGTCGTCGGCATCTTTTATGCCAAGGCGGACGGCAGCCATATCGAGGAAGTCGTCTTCCCGTCGAACAATCCCAATGGCTGCGGCCTCTCGCCCGACGGGAAATGGCTCTACGCCGCCGAGACCTACACCTGCCGGCTGATGAAGTTCGCCGTGACCGCGCCGGGCAAGGTGGATGCGACGGCCGGCGTCGGCGGGCCGGGCATTCCCGTCTATCGCCCGGCGGGGTGGAAGTTCTTCGATTCGCTCGCGGTCGAGGCGTCGGGCAACGTGTGCGTCGCGACGATCGGCGAGAGCGGGATCAGCGTGATCTCGCCCGACGGCGAGTTGGTCGAGTTCGTGCAGACCGACGACGTGTTCACGACCAACATCTGCTTCGGAGGAGCAGACATGCAGGACGCGTACCTGACGCTGTCGGGCACCGGGCGGCTGGTGAAGACGCGCTGGAACCGGCCGGGGCTGAAACTGGAATATTGAACCACTGGCGGGTGCGCCCCGGTTGCGCTAGCGGCCGGGCGACACGGGGGAGATTGTTATGGCGATCCGGGGCACGCGCCGGGCCAATCGGCTGGACGGAACGGACGATCGTGACGAGCTGATCGGCGACTGGGGCAACGACCGATTGTTCGGCAACGGCGGCGACGACCTGCTTATCGGCGACCTCAACGGCGACACGTCCGACCGCGCGGCGGGCAACGACCAGCTGTTCGGCGGCGACGGCAACGACGTGCTGATCGGCGGCCGCGGCGACGATCTGCTGGTGGGCGGCAACGGCAACGACACGCTCGTCGGCGGCTATGCCGAAGGCTATTTCAGCGAGGATCCGGCGAGCGGCCCGGCGATCGTCTATGGCAGCGCGGTGCCCGCGGGCAACGACAGCTACAACGGCGGCGCGGGGATCGACACCGCGATCCTACAGTATCGCGGCGACGGCGCGATCACGCTCGACATGTCGGTGACGAACCGCGCGGCGACGATCCGGCGCGACGGCGTCGACGCGGGCTCGATCGTCAACGTCGAGGCGCTGGTATTCCTGGGCGGCGACGGCAATGATCGCGTCACTGCGGCGCGTGTCTCGGCGCCGTTTCTGATCGATACGCTCGACGGCGGGGCGGGCGACGACGTGCTCGACGGCGGCGGCGGCATCGACCTGCTGATCGGCGGCGCCGGCAACGATACGTTGATCGGCGGCGGCGAGGACATCGCCTCCTACGAGGATCGCGGGCTGGCGAGCGACGACATGGCGGGCGTCACGGTCGACCTGCGGCTAAACCGCCAAGCACAGGATACCGTCGGATCGGGGATCGACACGCTGATCGGCATCCGCGGCCTGTACGGCAGCGGCGGATCGGACGTGCTGATCGGCAACGGCAGCGCGAACGAGATCATCGACCGGCTGAGCGGCGACGACCGGATCGAGGGCGGCGCGGGTAACGACAGCCTGCGGATCGACCGCTTCCTGGGCACGCGCGCCACGACGACGACGATCGACGGCGGCGTTGGCAACGATGCGCTCGACTTCGCGTCCAACCGCAACGCGGCGCATTCGGTGACGCTGATCGGCGGGACCGGCGACGACACGATTGCGGTCGAGGGCGCGGCGCGCGCGGTGATCGACGCGGGCTACGGCGTCGATCGCGTCGCGGTGGATACGTCGGCGGGCCTGTATCAGGTGACGCTGGGCGGCGGGGCCGACACGCTGATCCTGCGCGAGGCGGCGGACGCGACGCTGCGCGAGCGCGAGGTGCGTGTCACCGATTTTGCGACTGGCGACGCGGGCGACAAGGTCGACTTGCGCGATTGGCTGTCGACCGCGGCGGTCGGCTACGTCTCGGGCGACGATCCGTTCGGCGAGTATCTGAAGCTCGGCCGCCGCGGTGACGACGTCGTGCTGCTCGCTGACCGCGACGGTGCCGGCGACGCCTATGTCTTCAATACGCTGGTGATCTTCGAGGACACGCGGCTGCAGCGGTTCACCGACGCCAATTTCATCCTGCCCTCCGCCGCCTCGGCGATGGACACATTTGTATCGGATTTTGCCTGACCCATGCGTGATACCGCTATTTTCGATTTCGGCGGGGTCGTCACCTCGTCGCCGTTCGAGGCGTTCAACCGGCTCGAGCGCGAGCGCGGGCTGCCGCACGATCTGATCCGGCGGATCAACGCCACCGATCCCGACGACAATGCCTGGGCGCTGTTCGAGCGCGCTGAGATCGATGCGCGCGGGTTCGACGCGAAGTTCGCCGCCGAGGCCGAGGCGCTGGGGCACGAGTTGCGCGGCGAGGACGTTCTGGCGCTGCTGTCGGGCGATATCCGGCCGCGGATGGTGCATGCGCTCGATTGGCTGAAGACGAACGGCTATAAGCTCGGCTGCATCACCAACAACGTGCCGGCGGGCGAGGGTGCGGGCATGTCGCGCAGCGCGGAGAAGGCGGCCAAGGTCGCCGAGGTGCTCGCGCGGTTCGACCATGTCGTCGAATCGAGCAAGGTCGGCATCCGCAAGCCCGACCCCAAGATCTACCAGATGATGCTCGATCATCTCGGCAAGCCGGCAGCGAGCTGCGTCTACCTCGACGACCTCGGCATCAACTGCAAGCCGGCGGCGACGCTGGGGATGCGCGCGATCAAGGTGACGGGCGAGGCGCAGGCGCTCGACGATCTCGCCGACGCGCTGGGCGTCGAGCGCGGGCTTTTCTGACGATCAGGCGTGACGGCCGAGGAGGACGCGGCGCATGTCGCCGCGTACCTCCGCGGTAAGGTAGAAGAGATAGGGCAGCAGAAAGCCCGCACCGCCGAGCAGCGCGACCGGCGCGAGCAACAACCCGCGCGCGCTGAAACGCTCGCGCCAGGCGGTCCACGTCGCCGAGAGGATCAGGAAGCACAGGAAGTCGAGGTTGAACTGGCCGGGCCACGCCAAGCGCGCCATGTCGCCGAAGAAGATCGGCACGAGGTTGAGGCCATGGCGCGCGATGACGAGCGCGGTATAGCCGACAAGAACCACCCAGAGCGCCGCGAGCAGCGCGCGAAACGATGCCATCTTCCTACCTCTCCGATGGTCCGGCCGACCGACCGGATCGCGGTATGATGGTAGCAGCCGATGACGGCATCAAGCAAAGTTGAACACTGGTTCACCTTTGCTTGATGCCGTCAGCGCGAGCGGCTAATCGCGGGCTCCGGACGACAGCGAGAGGCAGCGCGGCAATGAACAAGCTCTATCCCGATGCGGCGGCGGCGCTCGACGGGCTGCTGCACGACGGGATGACGATCTGCGCCGGGGGCTTCGGCCTGTGCGGCATCCCCGAGCGGCTGATCGACGCGATCCAGGCGGCGGGCACGAAGGATCTGACGATCGCGAGCAACAACGCGGGAATCGACGGTGAGGGGCTCGGCAAGCTGCTGCGCACGCGGCAGGTCAAGAAGATGATCTCGAGCTACGTCGGCGAGAACAAGGAGTTCGAGCGCCAGTATCTATCGGGCGAGCTCGAAGTGGAATTCTGCCCGCAGGGGACGCTGGCCGAGCGCTGCCGCGCCGGCGGGGCGGGCATCCCGGGCTTCTACACCAAAACGGGCGTCGGCACGCTGGTGGCTGAGGGCAAGGAAGTGAAGAGCTTCGACGGCGAGGATTACATTCTCGAGCGCGGCATCCGCGCCGACATCAGCATCATCAAGGGCTGGAAGGCGGACGAGAGCGGCAACCTCGTGTTCCGCAAGACGGCGCGCAACTTCAACCAGCCGATGGCGACCGCGGGGCGGATCTGCATCGCCGAGGTCGAAGAGGTGGTGCCGGTCGGCAGCCTGGATCCCGATCACATCCATTTGCCCGGCATCTACGTGAAGCGCATGATCATCGGCGCCCCGTACGACAAGAAGATCGAGTTCCGCCTGACGCGGCCGCGCCCGACGGACGGCGCGGGAGTGGCGGGCGAGGGAGCGGCGGCGGCAGCGTGAAGCGCGCGATCGCCGCGGTGATGCTGGCGGCGCTGTTGCCGGGCTGCGTCGCGGCGGCCATTCCCGTGGCCGCGGCGGGCGTGATCGGCAAGCGCAGGCTCGACGCGCCCAAGCAGCGCAAGGCGAAGCGGCAGTCGGCGGCGGCCGCGCCGGTCGCCACGCCGCTTACGCCGTCGCTCGCAGGGGAGCGGCTGACGCTGCTGCCGAGCGGGAGCGCGCTGCCGCCGCCCGGCCCGTCGTCCACGGTAGCGACGCCCGCTCCGCAGGCGGGATGGCGCGCGCTGGTGCGCCATGTCGCGACGGCGATGACGAGCGGCGCGGCGTGTGCCGACGGGACGACCGCGGTGCTGATCGATGCGGCGGTGGCCGGTGCGGCGGCGGGTGAGCGCGATGCGGGCACGGCATCGATCAACGCGCTGCGCACGATGGGTGCGAGCGTGACGTTCGTCGCGGCCGATCGCACCGCCGCGCGCGCAGAGTTGGCGAAGGCAGGGATGGTCGAGGCTGATACCGTGATCGCCGCGCCGGCGGACGTCGTGAAGATCGCGCGCAGCGGCTGCGTGGTGGCGAGCGGCGGCGGGCGCCGCACCGATTATACCGGGCTTGCCTGGTTCGCGCTGCCCCCCGCCGTGCCGGCCGTGGCGAGCAAGGCGCCGTGAGCACGCCGCGCGCAATCGATATCGCCGGCGTGATCGGGGCGGACGACGCTTCGGTCGAGGTAGCGCGCATCTGGGTAACCGATCATGCCGGCAGCACGGTGCTGATCGACGCCGGCGTGCTCGAAGATCCGCAGGTGTTCGGCCAGCTGATGGCGGACACGATCCGCCACGCCGCCAAGGCCTATGCCGCGGCCTGGTCGATCGACGAAGGCGCGGCGCTGCAGGCGATCGTCGACGGCGTCGCGGCCGAATTGCGCGACCAGTTCCACACCATCACCCCGTTGCCCGAAGGACGTATCAACTGATGCCCGACACCGCTGCCGCCGCCACCAAGGGGTGGGACCGCAACCAGATGGCGGCGCGCGCCGCAAAGGAGCTGCGCGACGGCTATTACGTCAATCTCGGCATCGGCATCCCGACGCTGGTCGCCAACAACATTCCCGAAGGAATGACGGTGACGCTGCAATCGGAAAACGGGATGCTCGGCATCGGGCCGTTCCCGTACGAGGGCGAGGAGGACGCGGACCTCATCAACGCGGGCAAGCAGACGATCAGCGAGCTGCCGCAATCGGCCTATTTCGGCAGCGAGCAGAGCTTCGCGATGATCCGCGGCGGGCATATCGACCTGACCGTGCTGGGTGCGATGGAAGTGGCCGAGAACGGCGACATCGCGAACTGGATGATCCCCGGCAAGATGATCAAGGGCATGGGCGGCGCGATGGACCTCGTCGCGGGGGTGAAAAAGATTATCGTCGTGATGGAGCATGTGTCGAAGGACGGCAGCCCGAAGTTCATCCCCGCCTGCACGCTGCCGCTGACGGGCAAGAACGTCGTCGACATGATCGTGACCGATCTCGCCGTGTTCCAGCGCGACGATCACGCGAGCCCGTTCCGGCTGGTCGAGCTGGCGCCGGGGGTCAGCGCCGAAGAGGTCGCAGCGAAGACGACGGCGCGCTACGTTTCCTGACGCGCGGTTTCGGGCATCGCGACGGCGTAGAGCAGTAGGCCCGCGCCCGCGATGCCGGCAAGGACGAGAAAGGCGGGGGTGTAGCCGCCCCACACGATGATCGCGCCGGCGAGCGTCGTCGACAGCGCGCCGCCGAGCCCCTGGATCGTCGCGGCAATCCCCTGCGCGGCGTTGAACCGCCCGGTGCCGCGCATGATCGCCGCCACGACGACGGGGAACAGCGCACCGAAGATCCCGGCGCCAATCCCGTCGAGCAGCTGAATGGTCAGCAGCCAGACCGGGGCGTCAGACAAAGTGTAGAGCACGCCGCGCGCCGCCAGCACGGCGAAGCCCGCGAGCAAGATCGGCTTGTGCCCCAAGCGATCGGCGTTGCGGCCGACGACGATCGCGACCGGCACCATGACGAGCTGCGCGCCGACGATGCATGCGGCGATCAGCGACGTCGCCTCGCCCCCGCCGACCCGCTTGGCGAGCAGCTGGCCGACCGAAGGCAGCATCGCCGCATTAGCGAGGTGGAAGAGGAAGGCGGTGGCGGCGAAGATCGCAAGCTTTGGCGAGCCGCGTAACGTTTCGGCGACTGTCGCGGGGCGCGCATCGACATCGCTGTCGCAGCCGCGCGCGGTGGCGTGATCGATCGCGGCGGGATCGACGCGCAGGATCGCAGCGATGCTGAGTGCGGCGAGCCCGGCCATCAGCCAGAAGACGACGACCGGGCCGAACTTCCACGCGAGCAGACCGGCGAGCGCGGCCGACACGGCGTTGCCTGCATGGTTGAACGCCTCGTTCCGGCCGACGCGCTTGGCGAACGCCTTGGGACCGACGATGCCGAGCGTGATCGCCGCGATACCCGGCGCGAACACGGCGCCCGCGGCGGCGGCGAGCGACTGGCCGATCGTGACGAGCGCGAAGCCGCTGACGAACGGCAGCGACAGCGAGGCGAGCGTGACGATCAGCGCGGCGGCGACGAGCATCGCGCGTTTGGCATGGATGCGGTCGACGAGGATGCCGGCGGGGGTGGTGGCGAGCAGCCCCGCGATTCCCGCGATTGTCATCACCAGTCCGGCGGTCGCCTCGTTCCAGCCGTGGCTCGGCCCGCGCACCGCGACGAGGTAAATGGCGAGATACGGACCGAGCCCGTCGCGCACGTCGGCGAGCAGGAAGTTGAGCGCATCGAGCGGCCGCGCCCGGTCTGGCGCCGGCACTGGCTGGCCGGGTTGAGCGATCGCAACGTCGGCCATGGAGCAACAAACCTTGAAAGGGGCCGGTGCGGAACGATCGGTCGGACGAACGGGTCCAAGGGAGCGCCGACTTTCTGACACATAGGCGAAACGCCGCCTTCGCATTGCCGCCGATCTCGGTTAATGCGCTCACCCATCATGGCTAGCCGTCCGTTCACGCTCTACGAGAAGGTCTGGGCCGCGCACGTCGTCGAGCGCCGCGACGACGGCACGTGCCTGATCTACATCGATCGCCACCTCGTCCACGAGGTGACCAGCCCGCAGGCATTCGAGGGCCTGCGTGTTGCCGGCCGCCGTGTTCGCCGCCCCGATCTGACGCTGGCGGTGCCCGACCATAACCTCCCGACGACGGCGCGCGTCGACGCCGCGGGCGACGAACTACCGATCGCCGATCCCGACAGCGCGACGCAGCTTGCCGCACTGCGCCGCAACGTCGCCGAATTTGGTGTGCCGTATATCGACGCGCTCGCCGCGGCGCAGGGCATCGTCCACGTCGTCGGGCCCGAGCAGGGCTTCACGCTGCCCGGCACGACGGTGGTCTGCGGCGACAGCCATACGTCGGCGCACGGCGCGCTGGGCGCGCTCGCCTTCGGGATCGGCACCAGCGAAGTCGAGCATGTGCTCGCGACGCAGACGCTGCTGCTCAGCCCGTCGAAGACGATGGAAGTGCGCGTCGAGGGCAAGCTCGGCTTCGGCGTCGGGCCAAAGGACGTGATCCTCGCGATCATCGGCCGGATCGGCGCGGCGGGCGGCACCGGCTACGTCATCGAATATACCGGCAACGTCATCCGCGAGATGTCGATCGAGGGGCGGCTGACGGTCGCCAACATGTCGATCGAGGCGGGCGCGCGCGCCGGCATGATCGCGCCCGACGACACGACCTTCGCGTACATCAAGGGCCGGCCGATGGCGCCGACGGGCGCGGACTGGGACAAGGCGGTGGCGTGGTGGCGCAGCCTGGCGAGCGACCCTGGCGCCGTCTACGACCGGACGGTCGTGATCGATGCAAACGAGATCGCGCCGGCGCTGACCTGGGGTACGAGCCCGGAGGACGTGGTGTCGATTACCGATACGGTGCCCGCGCCCGACAGTTTCGCCGACGCATCGAAGCGCGAGGCGGCGCGCAAGTCGCTCGACTATATGGGGCTGACGCCGGGTACGCGGCTGCAGGACGTGCCCGTGCAGCACGTCTTCATCGGATCGTGCACCAACAGCCGGATCGAGGATCTGCGCGCCGCCGCCGCGGTGGCGCAGGGGCGCCGCGTGGCGGACGGGGTGCGCGCGATGGTGGTGCCCGGATCGGGGCTGGTGAAGCGGCAGGCGGAGGCCGAGGGGCTCGACCGGATCTTCACTGGCGCAGGTTTCGAGTGGCGCGAGCCGGGTTGTTCGATGTGCCTGGCGATGAACCCCGACAAGGTGCCGCCGGGCGAGCGCTGCGCGTCGACCTCCAATCGCAATTTCGTTGGGCGGCAGGGGCCGGGTGCCCGCACGCACCTCCTCTCGCCCGCGATGGCGGCGGCGGCTGCGGTGACGGGGCGGCTCGCCGACGTGCGTGAATTGATGACCGAAACGGGGAATGCGTGATGAAGAAGGTGCTGGTGCTGCTGATCGCCGGATCGATGCTGAGCGGCGTCGCCGCCTATGCCGCGATCGCCAAGCCGACGCTGCTGGCCAAGACGCGGCAGCACTGATGCAGGCGGTGCGCCAGGTATCGGGCCGCGCCTATCCGTGGGGCGCGAAGAACATCGATACCGATGTCATCATCCCGGCGCACTGGCTGAAGACGATCACGCGTGCAGGGCTTGGCCGCGGCGCGTTCGAGACGGTGCGCGCGCAGCCGGGCAACGTCTTCGACGATCCCGCCTATGCCGGCAGCCCGATCCTGATTGCAGGCGACAATTTCGGTTGCGGATCGAGCCGCGAGCACGCCGCCTGGGCGCTCGGCGACCTGGGGATCCGCGCGGTGATCGCGCCGAGCTTCTCCGACATCTTCTCGGGCAATGCGTTCAAGAACGGTATCATACCCGTCGTTCTGCCGCAGGACGCGATCGACCGGCTGATCGAGGTGGTGAAGGCGTCGGGCGGCACCGAGGCGATCACCGTCGACCTCGAGACGATGACGGTCACCACGCCCTTCCAGGATCGCTTCGTCTTCGCGCTGGACCCGTTCCGCCGGCAATGCCTGATGGAAGGGCTGGACGAGATCGGGCTGACGCTGGCAAGGGATACCGCGATTTCGAAATTTGAGGCGATGCTGGACGAGCATCGCCCGTGGATCGCGGGAGAGACTGATGCGAGCATTGCTGTCGAGGGCGCCGGGCGGACCTGAAACGCTGGAGATCGGCGAGCTGCCCGATCCGACGCCCAAGGCGGGCGAGGTGATCGTGGCGGTCAAGGCGTGCGCGATCAATTATCCCGACGTGCTGATCATCGAGGACAAGTATCAGTTCAAGCCGCCGCGCCCGTTCGCGCCGGGCGGCGAGATGTCGGGCGTGGTCGAGAGCGTCGGTGAAGGCGTGACCGCGTGGAAGCCGGGCGACCGCGTGATGGGCAACACCGGCAACGGCGCGCTGGTCGAGAAAATCGCGGTGAAGGCCGACAACATCTACGCCATCCCCGACGAGCGATCGTTCGAGGAAGGCGCGGCGATGCTGCTTACCTATGGCACGACGATCCACGCCCTGGTCGATCGCGGCGACATCAAGGAGGGCGAGACGCTGCTGGTGCTCGGCGCGGCGGGCGGCGTCGGCCTCGCGGCGGTCGAGCTTGGCAAGGCGTTCGGCGCGCGCGTCGTCGGCGCGGTGTCGAGCGAGGAAAAGGCACAGGCGGTACGCGAGGCGGGCGCCGATGACGTGATCATCTACGGCCGTGCCCCCTTCTCGAAGGACGAGAGCAAGGCGCTGGCCGATACGTTC
This sequence comes from Sphingomonas sp. TZW2008, assembly GCF_002117915.1. GTDB lineage: Bacteria > Pseudomonadota > Alphaproteobacteria > Sphingomonadales > Sphingomonadaceae > Sphingomonas. Next base: position 248,077 of record NZ_BDJB01000001.1, read on the forward strand.
AAGGAGAAGGCGGGCAAGAACGGCTTCGACCTCGTCTACGACGCGGTCGGTGGCGATTATGCCGAGCCGGCGCTGCGATCGATGGCGTGGGAGGGGCGCTATCTGGTGATCGGCTTCCCCGCAGGCATCCCGAAGATCGCGCTCAACCTGACGCTGCTCAAGAGCTGCGACATCCGCGGCGTCTTCTGGGGCGCGCACGCGGCGCGCGAGCCGGAGCACAACCGCCAGAACATCCGCCGGCTGTTCGATCTGTGGCGCGAGGGCAAGATCGCTCCGCGCGTGACCGAAGTGTTCCCGTTCGAGAAGGGCGGCGAGGCGATCGCCAAGATGGCCGGGCGCGGGGCGATCGGCAAACTGGTGGTGCGCGTCGCGGGCTGATGCGCAGGCGCCCGTCGTCTGGCGCGAGGGCGCTTGCAGGACGCACGCGTGCTTAGGCGTGGCGAGGTGCGCGGGTGCGACGCCGTACGTGTTGCGTCGCGTCCCCGCCGCACCTATCCCGTCGCCAAACAGGAGCACGCACACCCATGACGACCTTCGACGATCGCGAACGTGCCTTCGAAGCCAAGTTTGCGCATGACGAGGAAATGGCGTTCCGCGTCGTCGCGCGGCGCAACCGGCTGCTCGGCCAATGGGCGGCCGAGCTGATGAAGCTGACGCCGGAGGAGGCCGACGCCTATGCCAAGACGGTGGTCCACGCCGATCTGGAAGAGGCGGGCGACGGCGACGTGGTGCGCAAGGTGTTCGGCGATCTGAGCGCAGCGGGGATCGAGATCGACGAGGCGGCAGTACAGGCGGCGCTCGACGAGCAGACGGTGGCGGCGCGCCGCCAGCTGATGGAGCTGAAGTAACATGCCGATGGCGGCGGACGAGATCGCCGCGCTGATCCGTGCCGGCATTCCCGATGCCGAGGTCGAGATCACCGACCTGGCGGGCGACGGCGATCATTATGCCGCAAAGGTGACCGCCGCGTCCTTTGCGGGCATGCCGCGCGTGAAGCAGCACCAGGCGGTCTATGCCGCGTTGGGCGGGCGGATGGGCGGTGTGCTCCACGCCTTGCAGTTGACCACCGCCGTGCCGAAGTAACCGGCTGCAGCAGTTTTCCCGCGAGGACCGACCATGACCGACGACACGAACGCCCGCATTGACGCGGTGGTGAAGAACAACCCGATCGTGCTTTTCATGAAGGGCAGCCCGCTGTTCCCGCAGTGCGGCTTTTCGAGCCGGGCGGTGGCGATCCTCAACCATCTCGACGCCGAGTTCGAGAGTGTCGACGTGCTGCAGGACCAGGGCATCCGCCAGGGCATCAAGGCCTATTCGGACTGGCCGACGATCCCGCAGCTCTACGTCAACGGCGAGTTCGTTGGCGGATCGGACATCATGATGGAAATGTACGAGAGCGGCGAGCTCGCTGATCTGGTGAAGGGCACCGCCAAGGCCGAATGAGCCGGGTGCGGGCGGGCGTCGCGAGATCGAAGAAGCGACACCCGCCCACTGAAGCGTAACCACGCTCGGTACGCGGACAATTATGCACTCACCGTGCCAATCGCGGAGAGTGGCGGTTTTCCGGCGGCTCGACAGGTTAACGCGTCCGACAGCCCACACGTGGCTGTAAAAACAACCGACGGTTTTTCCGGCACTTGGCGCCCTTGGCGGCGCGAGCCGGCTACGCGCCAGACCGCGTATTGACTACGCTTGTAATCGGTGTAACTACAGCTGTAGTTGCAGGAGACGAGTCGTGGCCGAACGGATCAGCGATGCCGAGCATGCGGTGATGGAAGTGCTGTGGGACGAGAGCCCGCTCACCGCGCAGGATGTCGCCGAGCGCGTCGATCCGGCGCGCGGCTGGAGCGCCAACACCGTCAAGACGCTGCTCGGCCGCCTGCTCGCCAAGAGTGCGATCAGCCACGAGGAGGACGGGCGCCGGTATCTCTATCGGCCTGCAGTTGAGCGCGGCGACTATGTCGCTGGTGAATCGCGGCGGCTGATCGATCGGCTGTTCGGCGGCAAGCTGACCCCGCTGGTCGCGCACCTTGCCGAGCGTGACGAACTGTCGGCGCAGGACATCGCCGAGATCGAGACCTTGCTCAAGGCGCTGAAACAGTGAGCGGGCTGATCTATGCCGGCGGGGTCGCCTGGCTGGTCGAGGCGATCGCGGGGAGCGCGGTGATGATCGCGCTCGTCCTGCTGCTGCGCGCGCCGGTGCGCCGCGCGTTCGGCGCGCCGGTCGCGTACGCCCTGTGGGCGCTGCCGCTGCTACGCCTACTGCTGCCGCCGCTGCCGCAGGGCCTGCGCGCGCAAGTCGCCGCGCCGCTGCCGGCGCCGCTTGCGGACGTCGGGCAGCAGGTGACGGTGTTCATCGTTCCGGCCGCGGTCGATGGCCCAGCGACCTCGTGGTTGACGCCGGGTCTCGCGCTTGCGCTGGTTTGGGGCGTCGGCGCGGCGGCATTCATCGGCTGGCATGTCCTGTCCTACGCGCGGTTCCGGCAGCGGCTGCTGCGGCAGGCGACGACGATCGACCGGGTGGATGGCATCACGATCGTCGAGAGCGCCGCGGCGGCGGGGCCGCTCGCCTTTGGTGTCGCGCACCGTTTCGTCGCCTTCCCACGCGACTTCGCGGCGCGCTACGACGCTGACGAGCGCGGGCTCGCGCTGGCGCACGAACTCGGCCACCACCAGCGCGGCGACTTGGTCGCGAACTGGTTCGCCCTGGCGATGCTGGCGCTGCACTGGTTCAACCCGCTCGCCTGGTACGCATTTCGCGCCTTCCGCGCCGACCAGGAGATGGCCAACGACGCGCGCGTGCTGGCACGGCTCGGGCGGGGTGCGCGCCACGCCTATGCCTGCGCGATCGTCAAGGCGGCGCACGGCGGCGCGATCGCGGCGGCCTGCCATCTCCATACCGTCGACGACCTGAAGGGGCGGCTGCGGATGCTGGGGATGGGCGGCGTGTCCCGAGCGCGTGCCTGGTCGGGCCTTGCCGGCGTCGCGGCGACCGGCGCGGCGGCGCTGGCGCTGACCGCGTCGGGAACACAGGCGGCCGAGCGGGTGCGTGCAAGCGTCGCCAAGGCCGCCGACGCGACGCTACCCGACGTGTTGCCGCGCGTTCTGCCACAGATCGTACCGCCGCACGCCGCCGAAGCGAAATCGGTCCGCGTCGTCGTCGAGCAGGACGGGCGGCGGACGGTGTACAAGGGCAAGGCGGCGGAGGCGTGGATCGCGGCCAATCCGGTGCCGGCGCCGCCCGTGCCGCCGGTATCCCCGACGGTGACGGCACCGGCGGCTCCGCCCGCGCCGGCCGGCGTCGCCAGCGTGCCGGTGCCCCCGACGCCCGCCGTGCCGCCCGCCCCGCGTGTGATGCTGCACGGCGGTGCGATGACAGTGAACGTGCCCGAGGTGCGCTCGGGGAATTGCGGCGGCGCGGTCGAACAGCCCGTCGTCGAGCGTCGCGTCGAGAACGGGCGTGAGCGCATCACGATCTGCAACGATCGCATCGCCCGCACCGCCGCGCGTGCGCAGGCCGCGTCGGCGCAGGCGGCGCGCGCGCATGGCCGCGCGATGGCGAGCGCCGGGCGATCGATGCACGCGGCGCGCGCCGCGATCCTCGCCAATCCGCATCTGTCGGCCGATCAGCGCGACGCTGCGCTCGACGGCCTGGATGCAGAGATCGACCGGACGGAGGACGAGCACGACCGCTGGTAGGATGCCGCGTCGCTTCGCCGCGGCGGGGCGCGGCGCGCGCGATCGTCCTTGTCTTCCCCGACGTTAGCCGCCATCTGCCGCGCATGGACGCGCCGCCCACCGGTATACCGATCCAGCTCGAACCGCTGGTCACCCGCGTGCTGGCGCCCAATGCGTCGCCCTATACCTACACCGGCACGCAGACGCATATCGTCGGCGCGCGCGATCTCGCGATCATCGATCCCGGCCCGGCGGACGATGCGCATCACGCAGCAATGCTGGCGGTGGTCGCGGGGCGGCCGGTGCGCGCGATCGTCATCACGCACCATCATCGCGATCACAGCCCCGGTGCGCCGCGGCTCAAGGCGGAGCTAGGCGCGCCGATCGTCGGCGCCGCGCCGTTCGCGCTGGAGGACGACGGGCCAAGGTCCGACGCGTCGTTCGATCACGATTACGCGCCCGACCGCGTGCTGGCCGAAGGCGAGACGATCGCGGGCGAGGGGTGGACGCTGGAGGCGTTCGCGACCCCCGGTCACACGTCGAACCACCTCGCCTTTGCACTGCGGGAGAGCAAGGCGCTGTTCCCTGGCGACCACGTGATGGGCTGGGCGACGAGCGTCGTCTCGCCACCCGACGGCGACATGACCGCCTATATGGCGAGCCTCGAGAAGCTGATCGATCGCGACGACCGAATCTATTATCCCGGCCACGGCGAGGCGATCGAGAAGCCGCAGCGGCTGGTGCGTGGCCTCCTTGGCCACCGCAAGCAGCGCGAGGGTCAGATCCTGCGCCTGCTGCGCAGCGGCACGCAAGCGATCCCGGCGATGGTCGAGAAGATGTACGTCGGCGTCGACAGGCGGCTGTATCCTGCCGCCGAGCGATCGGTGCTGGCGCATCTCATCGATCTGGAGCGGCGCGGGTTCGTGCACGCACGCGGCGATGCGTGGGATGTCGCGGGCGCCGCGTGACGGGGCGGGAGCCCGGTAGCACCGGCGCGCGCGGGCGCGGGCTGATCGACGGGCGCGGGTTTGCGCTTGCCGCGATCGGGCTCGCGGTCGCCTTTGCGATCGTCGTCGGCACGCTTGCCGCCTATCGCTGGTGGAGCGACCGCCACGTCGTGGCAACCGACGACGGCGGGCTCGCGGTGGCGCAGGTCGTCGCGGCGACGCTCCACACCAGCGCCGAGCTGCGCGTCAGCCGTCTGTCGGGCACGGTGCAGGCGACCGGCGCGACGAGCCGGTTGTGGGGCTGGCTGGCCTCCTCGCGCGTCGTCAAGGCGCCGTTCGACGTCGACTATTTCGTCGAGGTGCGCGATCTCGACGCCGGCGATTTCCGCTATGATCCAGCGGCGCGCGTGCTCGTGGTGGAGGTGCCCGACGTCGTCGTCGGCGCGCCCAACATCGACGAGGCGCGGATCACGCTCGACCAGACCTCGGGCGTCTACGTCTCGCGCGATGCGATGGCCGAACTGCAGCGCAAGGTGTCGGGCACGGCGCGCGGTGTCGTCGAACGGCGCGCACGCGATCCGCAGAACATTGCCAAGGCGCGCGAGAACGGCCGCGTCGCACTCGCTCGCCTGTTCGGCGGCGCGCTGGGCGCAGCGGGGCTGCCGGTGCGGGTCGAGGTGCGCTACGCCGGCGAAGCGGGGCCACGCGACGGCGAGCGGTGGGACGTCAGCCGCAGCTTGGAGGACGTGCTGGGCAACGCCCGCTGAGCACGGAGCGCTGACTGGCGTGGGTACTCACCGTGCGAATCGTCGGTAGCGGGTTTATCGCCTCGGCGACGCGTCTACCGGAAGCGGATACACGGCCGCCGTTTCCAGACGGGTCGTACGGCCCTGGGCGCAATAGGCGCGGCTAAAGCAATGTGATATGATCCGTGCTCATCGGGGGGGGATTTCCGATGGCAACGATAGCAACAGCACAAGTAACCGCCGGCGACGATCGGCGCTTCTTCTTCGTCCTGTCGGTGGCGATGGCCGTCGCCAACGTCGTCGGTTTCGGCACGCAGTTCGCGCTTGGGCGATCGAGCTTCTCCGCGCCGCCGCTGGTCCATCTTCATGCGCTGGTCTTCTCTGGCTGGGTCGGGTTCTTCGTCCTTCAGGCATGGCTCGTCGCCGATGGGCGGATCGGCCGGCATCGTCGGCTCGGCTGGCTGGGGGCGGGATGGGCGGCGCTGATGGTGGTCGTCGGCATCACCGCGACGGTGATGATGGTGCGCGCGGGGCATGCACCGTTCTTCTTCGTGCCCGGATATTTCCTCGTCATGAACGCGCTCGGCGTGCTGACCTTCGCCGGCCTGCTGTGGTGGGCGATCGCGCTGCGGCGGCGGACGCAATGGCATCGCCGGTTGGTGATGTGCGCGATGACCGCGATTATGGGACCGGCATTTGGGCGGATCTTCCCCGCACCGCTGGTGATCCCGTGGGCGGCATGGTGCATCTTCGCCTGCATGATGCTGTTCCCGATTATCGGCATGATCCACGACCGCCGCCGTCATCGCCGTGTGCATCCGGCCTGGTGGTCCGGCGTCGCGATCCTGATCGGGATGCAGGTGACGATGGACGTCATCGCGGTGACGCCGTTGGGGGCGGCGCTCTACGCCGCGGCGACGCGCGGATCGCCCGGTGCGGCGGTTCCGCCGTTCGATTATCCGCCATTTCCCGGGCCGCCTGCACCGGTGACTTGATCGCGAAGCCACCGCGGGCCATCTGCGTCGCCATGGACCAGCCGCAGAACCTGAGGGGCGTCGATATTCGCGCCGAGATCGACCGCCTCCGCAAGGAGCGCAACGCGGTGATCCTGGCGCATTACTATCAGAAGCCAGAGATTCAGGACATTGCGGACTTTGTCGGCGACAGCCTCGACCTGAGCCGCAAGGCGCAGGCGACCGATGCCGACGTCATCGCCTTCTGCGGTGTGCGCTTCATGGCCGAGACGGCGAAGATCCTCTCGCCCCAGAAGACGGTGATCCTGCCCGATATGGACGCCGGTTGCAGCCTAGAGGACAGCTGCCCGCCCAAGCAGTTCGCGGCGTTTCGCAAGCAGCATCCCGATGCGATCGCGCTGACCTACATCAACTGTTCGGCGGCGGTGAAGGCGCTGTCGGACGTCATCGTCACTTCGTCGTCGGCGGAGAAGATCCTGTCGCAGATTCCCAAGGATCAGCCGATCATCTTCGGGCCGGACCGCAACCTTGGCGGGTATCTGGCGCGCAAGACCGGGCGTGACCTGATCCTGTGGCCGGGCGTGTGCATCGTTCACGAGGCGTTTAGCGAGACCGAACTGCTGAAGCTCAAGGCGCAGCATCCCGGCGCGCCCGTCGCCGCGCATCCCGAATGCCCGGCGGTGATCCTCGACCACGCCGATTATGTCGGGTCGACCAGTGGTATTCTCGCCTATGCCAATGATTTCACCGGTGACACGCTGATCGTCGCGACCGAGCCGCACATCATCCACCAGATGGAAAAGGCGCTGCCGAACAAGACGTTCATCGGTGCGCCGGGGGCGGACGGCAACTGCAACTGCAACATCTGCCCGTACATGGCGCTCAACACGATGGAGAAGCTGTACGTCGCGCTGCGCGATCTCCAGCCGCGGATCGAGATGGACGAGGATCTGCGCGTCAAGGCGAAGAAGAGCCTCGACGCGATGCTGGCGATGGCGAGCGGCACCGTCGGCCTGGGCGATCTTGGCCCGGCCAAGGTGACTGGGGACTGATCACCCGGAAGCGCCTCCCGGGCGGGGGCGCTTCCGTCTCCGCTCAGGCGGCGGCGCGGACCGCGTCGCAGATACGGTCCACCACCGCCTCGACCTGCGCCGCGTCGTCGCCCTCGGCCATCACGCGGATCACCGGCTCCGTTCCCGACGGGCGGATGACGAGCCGGCCGTTGCCCGACAGCTCGGCCTCCGCCGCGGCGATCGTGTCGCGCACCTGCGGCGCGTCGAGCGGCTTGCCGCCGCGGGCGTATTTCACGTTCTTGAGCAATTGCGGCAGCGGCTCGAAGCGGTGCAGCACCTCGCTGGCCGGCGCGCCGGCGCGCTGGACCTCGGCGAGGATCTGGAGCGCGGCGACGAGCCCGTCGCCGGTGGTGCCGTGATCCGACAGGATGATGTGCCCCGACTGTTCGCCGCCGACATTGTAGCCGCGCGTGCGCATCGCCTCGAGGACGTGACGATCACCGACCGCGGTGCGCACCAGGCCGAGCCCCTGCGCCGCCAGATGCCGCTCGAGCCCGAGGTTCGACATCACTGTCGCGACCAATCCGCCGCCGACCAAAGCGCCGCGCCTAGCATAGCCGGTGGCGATCGTTGCCATCAGCTGGTCGCCGTCGATCACGCGCCCCAGCTCGTCGACGACGATGAGGCGATCGGCGTCGCCGTCGAGCGCGATGCCAAGTGCTGCGCCGCTTGCCACCACCGTTTCGGACAGCACCTGCGGCGCGGTCGATCCGACGCGATCGTTGATGTTCTTGCCATTGGGCTCGACGCCGACCGCGACGACCTCCGCGCCCAGTTCCCATAGCGCCGACGGGGCGACCTGATACGCCGCACCGTTGGCGCAATCGACCACCACCTTCAGCCCGTCGAGCCGCGCGTCGGCGGGGAAGGTGGATTTGGCGAAGTGGATGTAGCGCCCGCGCGCATCCTCGACGCGGCGCGCGCGGCCGATGTCGGCGGCGGCGGCGAGCGGCACGTCGCCGTCGATCAGCGCCTCGATCGCCATCTCCGCCTCGTCCGACAGCTTGTAGCCGTCCGGGCCGAACAGCTTCAGTCCGTTGTCGGCATAAGGATTGTGGCTGGCAGAGATCATCACGCCGATATCGGCGCGCATCGACTGCGTCAGCATCGCCACCGCCGGCGTCGGCAGCGGGCCGAGCAGCACCACGTCCATGCCCACCGCCGTGAACCCGGCGACGAGCGCATTCTCGAGCATATAGCCCGAGAGGCGGGTATCCTTGCCGATCACCACGCGGTGGCGGTGATCGCCGCGCACGAAATAGGCGCCCGCCGCCATGCCGACCTTCATCGCCATCTCCGCCGTCATCGGCGAGATGTTGGTGAGACCCCGGATGCCATCGGTGCCGAAATACTTGCGTGCCACTCGAACCTCCACGTCGTGCCGCGCCGGCGTGGGCGAACCCATCCGCTGCGGCTTCGCGAGGAACGCGCCGCGCGATCGTTCGGCGCTTCCCCCTTGCCGCGGCATCCACCGTGCCGCAGAACCTTGTGCGATAAGCTCTTGCCGAACGGTGGACGCCGGAACAAGCCCGCCGCCACGCCACGATCGAAAGCCGTCATGTCGCAATCCACCCGTATTCTCTTCGCGCTGGTCGCGGGTCTCGTCGCCGGCGTGATGCTGGGCGGGTTTGCCCCTGCGGCCGTCAATCCCGTTACCGGCGTCGCGCAGCCGATCGGCCAGGCGTGGCTCAACGCCCTGCAGATGACGATCGTGCCGCTCGTCTTCTCGCTGCTGGTGACCGGGGTCGCCGCGACCGCCGAGGCGGCGCAGGCGGGGCGGCTCGCGGGGCGCTCGGTCGGGCTCTACCTCGTCGTCATGGCTTCCTCGGCAGTTCTTGCCGCGCTGCTGACGCCGCTGTTCCTCGAGCTTGCCCCACTGCCCGGCGAGTCCGCCGCGGCGCTGCGCAATGCGCTGACCGGTGTCGGTCCCAATCCGGCGATCCCGCCGCTGGGCGAGTTCTTGGCCGCGATCGTGCCGAGCAACATCGTCAAGGCGACCGCAGAGAGCGCTTTCCTGTCGATGATCATCTTCGCGCTGATCTTTGCTTTCGCCCTGATGCGGATCGAGGCCGAGCTTCGCAACCTGCTAATCCGCTTCTTCACCGCGGTGCGCGACACGATGCTGGTGGTGATCGGCTGGGTGCTTTGGGTTGGACCCGTCGGCGTCTTCGCGCTGGCGCTGGTGGTTGGCGCGCGCGCAGGTGGCGGGGCGTTCCACGCGCTGGTCCATTATATCCTGACGGTCGCGGCCGTCGGCGTGGTGGTGACGCTGCTCGCCTATCCGATGGCGATGCTCGGCGGCCGCGTCTCGCTCGCCGCCTTCTCACGTGCGGCGCTGCCGAGCCAGGCGGTTGCGGTGTCGACCCAGTCCTCACTCGCCTCGCTGCCGGCGATGCTGGCGGGCGCGCGGACGCTCGGCGCGCCGGTGGCGACCGCCGGCGTGACGCTGCCGCTCGCGGTCGCGCTGCTGCGCGCGACGGGCCCGGCGATGAACTTCGCGGTGGCGATCTACGTCGCGCACTGGTTTGGCGTGCCGCTGTCGCCGGGCACGCTCGCCGTCGGCACGGTGGTGGCGATGCTGACCTCGCTCGGCGCGGTGAGCCTGCCCGGAACGGTGAGCTACGTCAGCTCGATCGCGCCGGTGTGTGCGGCGATCGGCGCACCAGCCGCGCCGCTCGGGCTGCTGGTGGCGGTGGAAACATTGCCCGACATCGTGCGTACGCTGGGCAACGTGATGTGGGACCTCGCCACCACCATGACGCTGGCGCGCGGCGAGACTGGCCGGCGTGACGAGGCCGACGTGATGCTGGAGGACATGGCATGAAATACCGCGAACTGGGCGACGGGCTGGTGGTGTCGGCGATCGGCATCGGCTGCATGCCGATGGCGAGCAAGGAGGGCGGCCGTATCAACTACGGCACCGCCGACGACGCGGAGAGTATCGCGACGATCCACCGTGCAATCGATCTTGGCGTCACCTTCTTCGATACCGCCGAGATCTATGGCCCGCTGTTCAACGAAGAGCTGCTCGGCCGCGCGATCAAGGGCAGGCGCGACGGGGTGGTGATCGCCACTAAGTTCGGCTTCATCGGACCCGATGGCAGCTTCGGGATCAATTCTCAGCCGGCAAACATCCGCCGCGCGTGCGAGGGATCGCTCCAGCGGCTCGGGATCGACACGATCGACCTCTATTATCAGCACCGCGTCGATCCCAACGTGCCGATCGAGGACGTCGTGGGGACGCTCGCCGAGCTGAAAGCCGAAGGGAAGATCAAGCATATCGGCCTGTCCGAGGCGGGGGCGGGGACGATCCGCCGCGCCGCCGCGGTGGCGCCGATCGCGGCGCTACAGAGCGAATATTCGCTGTGGGAGCGCGACGTGGAGGAGGAGATTCTGCCCGCGTGCCGCGAACTCGGTATCGGCTTCGTCCCCTACAGCCCACTCGGCCGCGGCTTCCTGACCGGGTCGATCACCTCGCGCGACCAGCTGGCGGAGGGCGACTATCGCCTCAACGACCCGCGCTACGCCGAAGGGAATTTCGATGCCAACATGGCAGCGGTTGAGGTGGTGAAGCGGATCGCCGACGCGCACGGTGTCAGCGCGGCGCAGGTCGCGCTCGCCTGGCTGCTCGCGCAGGATGCGCGCATCGTGCCGATCCCGGGATCGAAACGCCGCGCGACTACCGAGGATTCGGCCAAGGCGCCCGAGGTGACGCTGACCGAGGCCGATCTCGAAGCGCTGGACCGGGCGGCGCCGCGCGGCGGCACGGCGGGCCCGCGCTATCAGGGCGCGATGATGAAGATGGTCCGCCTCTGACGCGTCAGGCGCGCTTCAGCGCCCAGCGAAGAACGCTGCTCATGCCGCGCGCGCCGAGCCGGATCGCCGGCCGGCCGAACGCCGAAGGCGTACGGCAGTGGAGCGCCGCGGCCCAGGGCGGAAGCAAATCGATTCCCGCCGGTGCGACGAGCGACAGCGCCGCGTTCGTCACCGCATCGGGGCCGGGCGCGAGCAGCGCGGCGGCGACGTCGCGGGTGCGATCGTCGAAGCGCAGTTCGGAACGGACGGCGCGGTAATAGGCCTCTACCTCGCGCCGCGTTTCGGGGACGACGATCGCGCCTAGGCGCCGCGCGATCGTCGCGACCTCGCGCAGGTAGCGATCTTGCATCGCGGCGGGGAAGCCGGGATCGCCGTAGCGGACATAGGCGCGCAGGAAGCTGTCGACCTCGGCGACGTGGACCCACGTAAGCAGCGCGGGATCGTTCGCGTCATAAGGCGTGCCATCAGGCAGTATGCCCGACACGTGATCGTGGATCGCGCGAACCTTGCCGATCAGGCGGTCGGCAGCGGCGGCGCTGCCGAAGGTGGTGACGCTGATGAATTGCGCGGTGCGGCGCAGCCGACCGAGGCGATCGCGCCGGAAATCGCTGTGGTCCCATACCCCGGCGAGGGCGCGGGGATGCAGCATCTGGAGTAGCAGCGCCGAGACGCCGCCGATCATCATCGCGCTGAAATCGGCGTGGACGCGCCACGCCGCCGATGCCGGCCCGAACAGCCCGTCGTCGCCGGGCGGCCGCGTAAGATCAATCTCACCAGAACCGACGAGCGCACGGATGCGCCCGCCGAGCTCTGCGCGAAGGTCGGGCAGCATCAGCGCTGCCCGCCGCGTGCTTATTCTCCCTCGGCCGCCGATGCGACGGCCGGGGCCGACTTGCGACCGCGCTTAGTGATGCTTGCCTCCGCCGGGGCGGCTTCCGCGCCCTTGCGCGACATGCCGGGCTTGCGGCCCAGACCGATCTTCTTCGCCATCGCGCGGCGCGCTTCCGAATAGGTTTCGGCGACCATCGGATAATCCGCCTTGAGGCCGTAGCGCTGACGATATTCGGCCGGGCTGAGCCCGTGGCCGGCAAGGTGACGGCGCAGCGTCTTGTAAGGCTTGCCGTCGATCATCGAGATGATGTGATCCTTCGACGCGAGTGACTTGCGCACCGAGACTGCCGGCGCGTAATCGCCCGTCGGTTCTTCGGTGTTAGCCGGTTCGCTGCCGCTTGCCAGCTGCGTCACCGCGTCGTGCATCTTCTGCAGGAAACTCGGGACTTCGTCACCCGAAGCGCGCGTGTTGGGATTCGACAGCCAAGCGATGGTGAGTTCGGTGGCGAGTTCGACGGCGTTAGTGTCCATTGTGTCCTCAGTCATGCGACGATCCTTTTCTATTTTTGTTTTTCTTTATCAGCGCTAGCATCATCGTCAACCGTTCGACTTGATTGATGTTCATCAAGGAGATGAAAAACGGATTTTTTGATCTGTCAGATCAGCAAAGTCGTTGAAACTGCGCCGTATCTCGATGCGGCAAAGCGTTGGTTAACTTAAACATCATTGTTGCGTGTCCGTGCGTGCCAACTCGCTTATCGCGAAACAACGGGCTACGGCATGCGTAATGAAACAATCCAGCGCCTCTTATCGTGTTTCGGCGGGCCACGCGTTCGCCATCGCGGCGACGGGTATCGGGCTGTTCTCGATCATGGACGCGGTGATGAAGGGGCTGGTGCTGGCGATCGGCGTCTACAACACGATGCTGTGGCGATCGATCGCCAATGTCGCGCTCGGCGGCATCGCGTGGGGCATCGCCGGTTATCGGATGCCCTCGCGCCGCGCGATGCTGCTGCACATCACCCGCGGGTTCGTCACCTGCGCGATGGCGCTGCTGTTCTTCTGGGGGCTGGCGCGCGTGCCGATGGCGCAGGCGATCGCGCTGTCGTACATCGCGCCGATCCTGGCGCTGCTGCTCGGCGCGTGGTGGCTGAAGGAGCGGATCACGCGCCGAGCGATCCTGGCGACGGGCGCGGCATGCGCGGGGATCGCGACGATCTTCGTCGGCCAGTCGCGCGCCGAGCCGGGGCCGGACGCGCTCGCCGGTGCGCTCGCGGTGCTCGCGTCGGCGATCCTCTACGCCGGCAATCTCATCCTCACGCGGCTGCAGTCGCTGGCGGCGCGACCGGCGGAAACGGCGTGCGTCCAATCGATCGTCATCCTGATCCTGCTGGGCTGTGCCGCGCCGTGGCTGGCGACGGTCCCGCCGCGCGACGCACTGCCTGCGCTGGCGCTGGCAGCGTGCCTCGCCTTCGTGTCGATGATGATGCTGTCCTGGGCCTATGCGCACGGCGAGGCGGGCTATCTGGCGATGACCGAGTACACGTCGTTCGTCTATGCCGCATTGCTCGGCTATCTGGTGTTCGGCGAGCGCGTCGCGCCCTATACGCTGGCCGGCGCGGCGCTGATCGTCGCGGCGTGCGTCTATGCGGCGCGGCGCCGCGATATCGCGGCGCAGACGCTGGAGCCCGTTGCATGAGCCTATCGATCCGACCCGCCGCCGCCGCCGATGTGGCGACGATCCTGCGCTTCATCCGCGAGCTCGCCGCCTATGAGCGCGAGCCCGATGCGGTCGAGACGACCGAGCCGATGCTGCACGCCGCGCTGTTCGGCGCCACCCCTGCGGCCGAGGCGATCGTCGCCGAGCGGGACGGCGTGCCGATCGGCTTCGCGCTATTCTTCCACACCTATTCGACCTGGACTGGGCGGCGCGGGCTCTGGCTGGAGGACCTGTACGTGACGCCTGAGGCACGCGGATCGGGGGCAGGCGGCAAGCTGCTCGCGGCGCTCGCGGCGCTGGCGCTCGATCGCGACTGTGCGCGATTCGAATGGTCGGTGCTCGACTGGAACACGCCCGCGATCGATTTCTATCGCGCGAAGGGCGCGTTGCCGCAGGACGAGTGGACGACGCAGCGGGTCACCGGCGCGGCGCTGCGCGCGCTGGCGGGGCGCGGTTGAGGATGGCGGGCTTCGTGACATCGGCGATCGTCGCTGAGGTTTTGTCGATGCGGCAGGTCGAGCGCCGGTTCGCAGTTCGCGGGCGTGCACGCTGATGGCGTGGGCGTGGCTGATCGTGGGCGGACTGTTCGAGGTGGGGTTCACGACCTGCCTTCGGCACGTCGACGGCTTTCGGCATCTCGGCTGGACGGCGGGGTTCCTCGCGTCGGTAACGCTGTCGATGGGGCTGCTCGAATATGCCTCGCGCTCGATCGCAATGGGCACCGCCTATGCCGTGTGGGGCGGGATCGGCGCGCTGGGCACGGTGCTGGTCGGGATCGCCTTCTACGGCGAGGCGGCGACGCCGCTACGGGTCGCGCTGATCCTGGGCGTCGTGCTGTGCATCGCGGGGCTGAAACTGACCGCGCACTGACCGCGGCCGATATCGGGATGGCCGATGGCGCAGCCGAGGCTTCGGTCGACACGGCAGCAAAAGGCGGTGCGACCGTTCAGAGCCGTAGCATGAGCCTTGCGATGGTCGACCAGGGCGCACCGCTCTTTGTTATATCACGATGCCGGCGGCTGCGGGCTGCTCGGCGACGATGAATGTCCGCCGCGTGCCCCTAGGAACAGCACGGTCTTGCAGCGGCGCCCGCCGGGCTGCGCTTGAAGTCTCCACCTTGCGCCGCCGCCCGGGTGGGAGCGGACGGCGCACGGTGGGTTGGCGCGGCTCAGCCGCGGCCGGGCACGTCGTGGTCGTGTGGCTCTTCGCCCTGCTTCTTGGCTTCGTTGTAGCGCTCGATCGCCTCAACCGTGATCTGCCGCGCTTCCTCCGCGCCACCCCACTTGCCGATGCGGACCCACTTCTTCTTCTCGAGATCCTTATAGTGGGTGAAGAAATGCTCGATCTGCTCGAACACGATCTCGGGCAGATCGTCCTTCTCACCGACCTTGGAATAATAAGGGAAGGTCTGGTCGACCGGCACGCAGACGAGCTTCTCGTCGCCGCCGGCCTCGTCCTCAAGGTTGAGCACCGCGATCGGGCGCGCGCGCACGACGCAGCCCGGGATGAACGGCGAGCGCGACACGACCAGCGCGTCGAGCGGATCGCCGTCGGGCGACAGCGTGTGCGGTACGAAGCCGTAGTTCGCCGGGTAACGCATCGGCGTGTGCAGGATGCGATCGACGAACAGCGCGCCCGACGCCTTGTCGAATTCATACTTCACCGGCTCGCCGCCAGTCGGCACTTCGATGATCACATTCAGGCTGTGCGGCGGGTTGTCACCCGTCGGTATCATGTCGATCCGCATGATGGTCCTTTATCCCCGTTTGATAAGTTGCATCGCGCCGCAGGTCAGCGCGGCGCAAGCAATCGGTCGAGACCGGCCTCTCCCGTGCCGATCTTCTCGAGCCGCGGGTAGCGCAGGCCACCGTGCCAGTCGAGCGCAACTTGCCGGTAACGCTCGCCGTTCTTGACCCACATCTGCACCGACGCCTTGCCGTCCTTTGCCGCGGCGATCGCACCTTTCAGGCGATCATCGGAATAGGCCATGCCATCGACCGAGACGATCGTCGTGCCGACCGTCAGCCCCGCGTCATAGGCGGGCGACCCCCAGGTGACCGACGTCACCTCATTGCCCGAACCGACGACGAACCCGCCCGAATAGGTGAGATCGGCGACCTTGCGCGTCTTCTCGCCGTGGCGGAACGACGGCGGCGCATCGGTGGTGTAGACAAGGCGATAGCCGTTGCGTTCCAGCCCCGAGAGCGGCGCGCCCTTGCCATTTTCGGTCAACCGCTGCGTCAGCAGCGTGCGCCAATCGTACGGCTGGATCGCGTTAAGCGTCGTGACGAGATCGTCGAACGTGTAGGTGAGATCGCCCCAGTCGCCGTCGCGCACCCCGAAAAAGGCACGGGCGAAATCGTCGATCGACTTGCGCCCACCCGACAGCGCGCGCAGCTGCGAGTCGACCTCGAGCCAGACGAGCATGCCCTCGCTGTAGTAATCCTCGCTGCGCTGCCAGCTCGACCAGCCCTTGGGCCGGCGCGCCGAGATGATCGGATCGTTGGTCGTGTCGAGGAGGTCGCGCCATTGCCGCGCGGGCTGGCTGTCGTAGAGCGCCGCGGTGGCGGCGAGCTGGTCGAGCGTATCGGCCTTCGACACCATCCCCGAGCGCGCCTGGAGGACATAGCCCCAGAATTGCGTTTGACCTTCGTATACCCACAGCAGCGAGTTGCGCATCGGCGTGCGGAAATCGGGCGTCCACGAATCGGCGCCGCGGCGGAACTTGCCGTTCCAGCTGTGCGAATATTCGTGCGGCAGCAGATTGCGCCGGCCGGGGCCGTCATCCCACTTGGTGAAATAGCCTGGCGTGACGCCGTTCTCGCTCGAGCGGTGATGCTCGAGCCCGATGCCGCCGAGATTGTCGCTGATCGACAGCAGGAAGGTGTATTTGTCGTAATGCTGGCTGCCGAACACCTTTACCGCCTGATCGACGAGCCGCTTGTGCGCATCGATCTGCGCCGGGGTGGCGGCGAGCTCGGCGGGCGTATCGGCGAAGACAGCGAGCGAGACGCGCTGGGTTAGCGGCCATGTCTTGGCGTAGCGGCCGGCGACGATCGGCGAATCGACCAGCGTCTCGTAATTGACGCGATCGTAGCTGTAGGTGCTGCCCGCGACCTTGGCGGGGATCGCGCCCGCCGCCGTCCAGCCGGCGGGATATTTCACCGTCATGCTGACCGGGATCTGCCGCGTGAACCAGCCGGCGGGATAGAGGCTGAGCGAATTGGGCTGGAGGCTGAGCAGCTCGGGCGTCATCGTGATGCGGCCCTGATCGCCCTTCGTCGCCGACAGGAACTGGAAGCTCGCCTCGATCTCGCGCGTGCCGGCGGGCACGTCGAGGTGGAAGGCGTAGACGTCGACCGGATCGCGCGTCCACGCGATCCGCCGCCCGCCGGCGGTGACGACGAGGCCGGCAAGCTTCTCGATCTGGCCGCGCGGGCCATGGTTGCCGGGCAGCCATTCGGGAAACAGCAGCACCATCGGGCCGGGCTTCGCCACGGGGATCGTCTCGGTGATGCGGAAGATCCCGCGCGTCACGTCAGTCGCGTCGATCGCGAGGCGGATCGTGCCGGGATAGGGCTGATCGACGGGATCGGGGATCGTGGCCGCAAAGGGCAGCGGCTGGGGCGCCGAATTGCCGCTGGGTACCTGGGCCGAAAGCGCGGCGGCGGAGGCGAGCAACAGGCCCGCGGTGAGGGGACGATACATCGCCGATGCGCTAGCGTGCCGGGCGGCGAAGCTCAATCGCCGGCCATCAATTGCCCAAGACATTGATCGTGAAAGCGAGCACGCCGAGGTTGAAGACGAAAGCGGCAAGGCAGTGGCCGATCACGACGCGGCGCATCGCGCGCGAGACGATCGCGACATCCGAGGTCTGGAACGTCATGCCGAGCGTGAAGGCGAAATAGATGAAGTCCCAGTAATCGGGCTCGTCGCCCTTCGCGCCGGGAAAGTCGAGGCCGCCCGCGTCGCCCGCATCACCAGGCGAGTAATAGAGGTGCGCGTAGTGCAGCGCGTAGGCGGAGTTCGAGAACAGCCAGGCGAGCGCGAGCGTGCCGATGACGAGCGCGGTGCCGAGCGGCGAGCCGCGCTGCGCGACCTCGTTGGCGACCGCGACGAGGATGACGAGCGTCACCAGCACCGTCAGCGCGAGCAATCCGGTGCGATTGGCATCGTTGCGCGCGGCGCGGCGGCGCATCGCAGCGCTGCGATCGTCGAGCAGCGGCGCGAGCGAGGCGAGGAAGCCGAGGCTAGCGACGTCGAAGCCGATCATCAACGCGCGGCCACCCGGCAGCCCCGCAGCGGCGGCTATCGTGGCGGTGAGGACTACGCCAAGCGCGAAGAGGATGAAGCGCGGCGGCGCGATCCGGTTGCCGAGGCGGAAGCGGCCGCGCGCGTTCGTCATCGGCAGGTGCTAGCGCGCGGCGCGGGGCGCGACTAGATGCGGCCGCGATGGCGCGTATCCAGACCCCCAATCGCGTGCGCGGCACGCAGGACATCCTCGGCAGCGAGGAGCGCCGCTTCGCGCGCGTGCTCGAGACGTTCGATCGCGTACGCCGGCTCTATTGCTTCCAGCGCGTTGAGATCCCGATGTTCGAGGCGACCGAGGTATTCGCGCGCTCGATCGGCGAGACGACCGACGTCGTGTCGAAGGAGATGTACACCTTTCCCGATCGCGGCGGGGATTCGCTGACGCTGCGGCCAGAGTTCACCGCGGGGATCGCGCGCGCGTATCTGACCGAGGGGTGGCAGCAATATGCGCCGCTCAAGCTCGCGACGAGCGGCGCGGTGTTCCGCTACGAGCGGCCGCAGAAGGGGCGGTATCGCCAGTTTCACCAGATCGATGCCGAGATTCTGGGGGCGCCCGAACCCGCGGCGGACGTCGAACTGCTGACGCTCGCCGACCAGCTGCTGCGCGAGCTGGGCATCGCCGACGGCGTGACGCTGCAGCTCAACACGCTGGGCGATGCCGAGACGCGCGATGCGTGGCGCGCGGCGCTGGTGGCGCATTTCGAGGCGCACCGCGAGGAATTGTCCGAGGACAGCCTGAAGCGGCTCGACAAGAATCCGATGCGCATCCTCGATTCGAAGGATCCGAAGGATCGTCCGATCGCCGACAGCGCGCCCGATATCGACGCGTATCTGACGCCCGAGGCGCGCGGGTTCTTCGACGCGGTGACCGCGGGGCTGGATGCCGCCGGAGTGCGCTGGCAACGCAACCCACGGCTGGTGCGCGGGCTCGACTATTATCGCCACACTGCGTTCGAATTCGTCACCGACCGGCTCGGCGCGCAGGGCACGGTGCTGGCCGGCGGGCGCTACGACGGACTGGTCGAGAGCTTGGGCGGGCCGGCGACGGCGGGCGTGGGCTGGGCGGCCGGGGTCGAGCGGCTGGCGATGCTGCTTGAGGAGGCAGGGGTAAGTGCCGAGCAAGTAAACGATGTGGCAGTCATTTCAGGTGGCCAAAATACTGACAGAGCAGTATGGGAAATCACGTATGCGCTGCGCCATAACGCGCAGGGAAAACATAATCGTCCGCTACTTAGCGTAGAAGCTTATGTTGGACGTGCTCGTAATAAGCTGTTTCAAAAAGCTCGACCAAAGTCATCTACGATGATTCTTGTGGACGAAGCGGAAAGCATAGACGGTAGCTTCGCAAAAATCCGATTCTCGACGGGTGCTTTTGGTGTCTCGGCATACAAAATTTTTGATGTTGTTGAAGCTCTCCGGGTTGCTGGCTTTGATGTTAAGATTCCTACTGACGCGCTCCCAACGTCAGATCAGAGGATGATAAGTCCATCTAACGAGTTGTTCATCTTGGGCAAGTCGTCCGGCGCATGACCGCCATTTCGCTCGACCGTATTCGGCAGATCGAGGCGCGGCGTGACGAGCTCGCGGCGCAGATGGCGACGGGCGATCTGCCCGGCGACCGCTTCGTCGCGGTGTCGAAGGAATATGCCGAGCTCGAACCCGTCGCGGCGGCGGCGGCGGAGGTGCGGCGGTTGCGGCAGGAGGCGGAGAGCCTCGCCTTCATGACCGAGGATGCCGACGCCGAGCTGCGTGCGATGGCGGCGGACGAGCTGCACGACAACAAGGCGGCGCTCGACGCGGCGGACCGGCGGCTCGCGCTTGCGCTGCTGCCGCGTGATGCCGCCGACGAGCGCTCGGCGATGCTCGAGCTGCGCGCCGGCACGGGCGGCGACGAGGCGGCGCTGTTCGCGGGCGACCTGTTCCGCATGTATCAGCGCTATGCCGAGGGGCAGGGCTGGCGCGTCGAGCTGATCTCCGCGTCGGAGAGCGACGCCGGCGGCTACAAGGAAGTCGTTGCCAGCGTCACCGGGCAGGGGGTGTTCGCCAGGCTGAAGTTCGAGAGCGGCGTCCACCGCGTGCAGCGCGTGCCAGTGACGGAGAGCGGCGGGCGCATCCACACCTCCGCCGCGACGGTCGCGGTGCTGCCCGAGGCCGAGGACGTCGACGTGCAGATCGACGACAAGGATCTGCGCATCGACATCTATCGCTCCTCCGGCCCCGGCGGCCAGTCGGTCAACACCACCGACAGCGCGGTGCGGATCGTCCATATCCCCACCGGACTGACGGTGATCCAGCAGGACGAGAAATCGCAGCACAAGAACAAGGCCAAGGCGCTGAAGGTGCTGCGTACGCGTCTCTACGAAATGGAGCGCGAGCGGCTGCACGCCGAGCGGGCCGGCGCGCGCAAGTCGATGGTCGGCAGCGGCGATCGTTCCGAACGCATCCGGACGTACAATTTCCCGCAGGGGCGCGTCACCGATCACCGCATCAACCTGACGCTGCACCGCCTGCCCGAGATCCTGCAGGGCGACATGGCCGAGCTGATCGGCGCGCTGATCGCGCAGGACGAGGCGGAGCGGCTGGCGAGCCTGAGTGAGTGAGGCGGGCGGCGCGCGCGCGGCGCTGAACGCGGCGGCGGCGCGCTTCGCCTTCTCCCCCACCGCGCGGCTCGATGCCGAGCTGTTGCTCGCGCATGCGCTGGGCATCACGCGCGAGCGGCTGCTGCTGACACTTGGCGACGTCGTGCCACCGCCGGGATTCGCCGCGCTGGTCGAGCGGCGCGCGCGGCACGAGCCGGTCGCCTATATCACCGGCACGCGCGCCTTCTGGACGATTGATCTCGACGTCGCGCCTGGCGTGTTGATTCCGCGGCCGGACAGCGAAACGCTGATCGAGGCGGCGGTGGAGCATTTCGCGGGCACGCCCGGCCCGCGCACGATTCTCGACCTCGGTACGGGATCGGGCGCGCTGCTGCTCGCTGCGCTCGATCAATGGCCCCACGCGAGCGGCGTGGGCATCGACGCCTCGGCGATGGCGATCGCAGTGGCGGCGCGCAACGCGGCGCGGCTCGCGCCTGGGCGGGCGACGATCGCGTCGGGCGATTGGACGGGGACGGGCGCGGCGTTCGATCTCGTCCTGTGCAATCCGCCCTATGTCGCGGCGGCGGCGGCGCTGCCGCACGAGGTGGCCGACTACGAGCCCGCGAGCGCGTTGTTCGCCGGGGCCGACGGCCTCGACGATTATCGCCGGCTGGCCGTCACGTTGGGGCCGCAGATCGCGCCTGGGGGCGTTGCGTGTGTCGAGATTGGTGCCGACCAGGGCCAGTCCGCGCCGCCGCTGTTTCGTGCCGAAGGCCTGACAGTGACCGTCCGCCGTGATCTTGCCGGGCGCGACCGTTGCCTAGTCATCACGCCTTGAAACGACACGACCGCGCCACAATATTTCTCTTTGAGAAACAGCCGTCGCTCGTTATGGCAGCGGCAGGGGCACGCAAAATCAACACTGTTGGTTGAATTTTGGGCGGGTTGCCCTCCCTTCGTCATCAGCCGCTGCAGTCCGGCGGCCGGGACAGGCTCTGGCAGAGGCATGCCGTCGCATGATCTCTACTGGGCCGGGGAATGTTGCACCGACGATCCCGGGAGCATGGCCGGTTTTGGTTTGAGGACGAGGACAGTAATTTGATCAACAACCGTCAGAACGGTCGCCGTCGCGGCCGTGGTGGGCAGCGGCCGCAGGGTGGCAGCAGCCAGGGACAGCGTGACAACGGCAATCGGATCGACAGCCGCGCGCGCGGCAACGCCAGCCAATTGTACGAGAAGTACAAGAACATGGCCTCGGATGCGCAGCGCCAGGGCGATCGGGTTAACACCGAATATTATCTGCAGTTCGCCGACCATTATTTTCGCGTCCTCGCCGACCAGCGTGGGCGCTACGAAGATCAGCAGCCGCGCCGCCAGCAGAACGATTTCGACGGCGACGACGATTATGGCGACGAGGGTGAGCCGATCCGCGCCTACGAGCAGGGCCGTGGCGGCGACGAGCGTGGCGAGCGCGACGGCAACCGTGGCGACGGCAATCGTGCGGAAGGGCGCGGCGAGAACCGCCAGCAGGAAGGGCGCCAGTCGGAAGCGCGCCAGTTCGACGGCGGTCGCACATACGACGGATCGCGGCAGCGCGATGGTAGCCGGCAAGATAGCGGGCGCCCGGACGGCGGGCGGCAGTTCGATCGTCAGCGCCCGGCCGATGGCAATCGCCAGCGCGACGACAATCGCCAGGCCGATGCCGGTCGGGAGCGGCAGGCGCGCTACGGCGATGGCGACGATGGCGAGCAGCGGGTTGCACCGCCTGCGCGTCGCTTCGCCACACCGCGTGGTGACGAGGGCCGTCGCGACGAGCGCGTGATGGGCGAAGAGGGCGGCATCGAGGGTGCGGCACAGAGCCGGGAGGCCGAATTGCAGGTGCACGGCGGCAATGTTGCGGTCGCAGAGGAAGCGGCGCCCAAGCGGCGCGGCCGCCCGCGCAAGATTGTGGCGCCCGAACAGCAGCTTGGGCTCGACACCAGTGTCCTGCCGCCGTCGATTGGTACGTCCGAGCCGGCGGCAGCGGGCGATGCGGCGGATACGCCGGCTGCTCCCAAGCCGCGGCGGCGCCGTACGCCGGCCAGCGCGCCGGAAACGAGCCCAGAGACCAGCACGGTTAGCTGAGCGCCAGGCAGGTGAATGGTTGAAGAGGGGTCGGTTCCGCGAGAAGCCGGCCCTTCTCGTATCCGTGTCACGATCACAGATCGCGGGGATCGATCGCCTCGTCATGCCCGGTGCCGGACGACAGAAATGTCAGCCCCATCAGCGCGCCGGCCATCAGCACCGATCCCGTCACCCCGCCGATCATCGCCAGCGTCGCGACCCAGCCGAGCGCGCCATAGGCCTCCCCGACCAGCCACACCGCGAGCAGCGAGGCGACGAGGCCGATCGCGCCGGACCAGCCGAGCAGGCGACGGAAGCGCCGCCAGGCGAAGCGCGCATATTCGGGATCGTCGAGCCGGCTCATGCTTCCCATCTGGCGGCAAAGCGCGCACACTTCCAGTCGCGCGACTGCCCGGGCCGTGTGGCGCCTAAGCGATCGCACGACGATCCGGGGGGCGGAACGAGAGGAGTGAGGCCATGACCATCGCGGCGATCCTTCGCACCAAGGGGCACGACATCGTATCGGTATCGCCCGACGAGACCGTTCGCGGCGCGATTGCGCTGCTCGCGTCGCGGCGGATCGGCGCGGTGCCGGTGATCGAGGGGGACGCCGTTAGCGGCGTCTTCTCCGAACGCGACGTGATCTACTGTCTGAAGGACGGCGACACGGCGGTGCTCGACCGGGCGGTACGCGACGTCATGACCGCGCCGGCGCTGACCGTGTCGCCCGACGATTCGGTGATCGGCGCGCTATCGCTGATGACGCGGCGGCGGATCCGGCATTTGCCCGTGGTGGACGGTGGGCGGATGGTCGGGGTCGTCTCGATCGGCGATCTCGTCAAGCATCGCATCGACCGGATCGAGGCCGACGCTGCAGCGATGCGCGACTATATCCAGCAGGCGTGACGCCGATCAGCGGTTGCGGATCAGCGCGAGCGTGTGGCGCACGGTCGGGCGCGCGAAGGTAACGAGCCAGGCGGCGTAGGTGACAGCGCCGATCGACCCCAGCAGCGCGAGGCGCGGCGCGGGCGGCAGCACGATCGCGCGGTCGACGAGCGTGACGACGGCGGCCATTGCGATCGCGGCGAGCAGCGCCGGGACGGTGGCGGCCGCGACGTCGGCGAGCCGCGCCCCGATGACGGGCAGCGATCGCCAGCAGCTGATCGCGAGATAGATCGGATAGCCCGCGATCCACGCCGACGCGATGCCGCTTGCGCCCCAATGCACGCCGACGAGAAACGCAAGGCCGAGCACCAGCGCACCGGTCGCGCCGTTGCGCACCCCGATGCCGGGGCGACCGAGCGCGTCGCACGCCGGCGAGAAAAGCACCTGCAGCGTCATGAACGGCATGGCGAGCGCGAGCAGCCGGACGATCGGTATCGCTGCGGCCCACTTCTCCCCCAGCATCGTCAGCACCAGCGGCTCGGCGGTCGCGGCCAGCCCGAGGTAGAAGGGCAGCGCGGCGAGCATGACGATGCGCACGCCGGTGACAAAGGCTGCCGCGGTCGCGGCGCGATCGTGCTGGATCCGCGCGTAGGCGGAAAAGGCGACTTCGTTGAGCGGGGGCACGAACTTGGACACGAAGATCTGCGCAAGGAACAGGCTGGTCGTGTAGATGCCGAGCTCGTGAACGGTAAAGTAGCGCCCGGCGACGAACACGTCGATCTGGCTCTGCAGGAACCAGAACAATTGCCCCGCCGCCATCATACCGCCGAACCGCGCCAGCGCGCCCGCGCCGCGGAAATCGAACGACGGCCACATCAGCGACCGGGCCGCGATCGTCATGCCGATCGCGCGCGTCGCGAACAGCGCGATCGGCGCGATGACAAGCGTCCACACGCCCCAGCCGGCGAAGGCGCCGGTGAGCGCGGTGGATGCGCCGGCAAGCGAGGCGAGGATGTTGACGCGCGCCTGCAGCCGGAAATCCATCTGCCGGCTGAGCAGCGCTTGCGACAGCGCGATGAACGGCGTGCCGAAATAGATCAGTGCCTGCACCCGCAGCAGGTGGGCGACCGTTGGCTGGCGATAATAGGCTGCGGCGAGCGGCGCGATCGCGAGCTGCGCGAGGGCGAGGGCGAGATTGACGACGATCAGCATCCCGAACAGCTGCCGAACCTGCCGCTCGCTCACCTGCTGCTGCTGCACGAGGCCGCTCGCCAGCCCGTAGCCGTTGAGCATGTTGAGAAACGCCATCACGACGCCGCTCATGGCGAACAGGCCGTAGTCGCTCGGCGAGAGGATGCGGATCACGATGAAGGTGGCGGCCCACTGGACCATTTGTGCGGTGATTTGGCTTCCTGATCGCCAGATGACGGCGTTGCGCACTTG
>NZ_BDJB01000002.1 GCF_002117915.1 Sphingomonas sp. TZW2008
TCTCCTCGCGAAGCCTGAATCAGATCGCGACACTCACATCAATGGGTCCTGACCCTAGGCGGCAACGCTCACAGCTTGTGAAGAATCCGGATTTTTCGGGCGCCAAAATCTGCATCCAATCCCAAAAGAGAAGAGCCGTGTCGGTAAGACATACGCCACAACAGGCACGCGCCTTAGCAGCCTTAGCCAATTTAAGACCCTACAGACACGTTTGCTCACTTTGTGGCGCCATTTGTCCATCTGGAACCTTATCCGCGCTGTAGGATGCCTTAGCGGGCAGAATAGAGCCTATTCCGCTTAAGGGAGTATAGAAGATCCACCGCGAATAGAATGCTTCCACCGGCTTACCGTCCTTATTGGTGCGCGGTATAAAGCGCATTTTTGATAAGCGCGGTTCACGCTACCCTAAGCAAGCATTCGTAGGCTTAGCAGATGATTGTATGGCTCTTTGCAGCGCCCGGCCAGTTGTGCGCGCTTTCCGATGACGAGGAAGGCTCATGCCTTCCCGCAGCGTTAGGTCCGTGGGAACGGCTACGTTCAGTGTCTTTCGACGGGATCGACGATGACGAACGCAAAGCCATCGGTATAATCCGCCAACATGGCTACTGCTGCTTCGAAGTAGAATAGCAGCAATGCTGCCGTTCTTGCCAAGCTCCCGCAGATTTCTAATAGCGCTAACTATGCCGCTGTAAGCCTCACTGCACGATTCGAGCGGCAGAGCTAGTTGCGCCCTGTCCTGCAAGATACAACGCCGCTCAAGCCTTTATACGATGAAATCAGCAAGCTCGCGCGTGGACGAGTATCGAAGAGCTTGGCGGTAATCCTAATCAGTACAACGTCCGTATCGCGCAATATCATATCACCTAAAATTTATGGCGTGGAATCTTGTTGCGCAGCGCCGCATTTGGTCGTAAGGCTCGATCAATCAAGGTTCAATACGCAGCTAATGCGGGGATACCATGATGGAGAAGGATGCAGACTACTTCTATCGGCGGGCGGAAGAAGAGATAAAACGTGCGACAGAAGCGACTTGCCCGGAGGCTGTGAAGCTTCACTATGAGTTGGCAGATCGCTACTTAGATCGCGTCTATTCCGACGCCGATAGAGAATCCTTTTTGCCTAGCGGGGAACATCACGCACTTTAAATGTCGCCATTGATCTATTCTTTGCCCGCGATCGATGCGTGTACACAAAAAAGCCTCATCTTGCTCTTATTTGAGGCATTGCTTCGTTCCTGCGGTTAACGCGTTAGCTGAAAGCAAGCAGCATTCGTTAATCATTATCGCGCAAATTATGATCTGGCTCTGCTAGTTTGCGAGAGTCGTCCATCACCCGGTTGATCAGGGAGTCGGTTCCCGCCTCTTCCAACATTCTGCCCATCTTAATTGCAACGTCGGGCATCATGGACATAATCTCTCCGTCGTGTCCCTCGACAAATACGTGCCCGTCTTCGACCCAAACTCTCCTAGGACTTCCATACTCTTTTGATCGAGCAAGGCGGACGGCAAGCTCCTGCTGCTCCACAAGCGTTAAGGAGTCGTGAGGCTTGTTTAGGTCCATCGAAAGTCCAATCGATATGTAATTGGCGATAAACTTCTGCGGATTTGTGTTCCTGTAACGTGTTTCGTAGGCGACTGCCAATATTTAGATTAGTTCGTATCGATAGCTTTCTGTGCGCAGTAGCTTATCTAAGTTGGTCACCGCACGGCGATCAATTTAAGGCACCGGCCAGTGGCCAGCCGACGACGATAAGGGCGATAGGGTACTTCAATGCCATAACGGCTTAGATGCGCTGTACGGGCTTTGTACGGGCAAAATCAGGCAGCCCGCTTCTCTACCCGCTGGATTGCCGCGCGCGAAACGCTGTAGCGCTTTGCTAATTCACCAAGCGACACACCCGATGCTCTAGCCGCGCGGATGTCCCGTTGCTGATCGCTCGACAGGCTTTGCGGTCGCCCCAACACCTTTCCCGAAGCCTTCGCCCGCGACAG
Source organism: Sphingomonas sp. TZW2008 (assembly GCF_002117915.1). Lineage (GTDB taxonomy): Bacteria > Pseudomonadota > Alphaproteobacteria > Sphingomonadales > Sphingomonadaceae > Sphingomonas. The sequence continues at coordinate 1,992 of NZ_BDJB01000002.1, forward strand.
ACCCGCTTGGGTCCGCTCGATAAGAAGGTCACGCTCGAATTCGGCAACGGCAGCGATAACGCCCATCGTCATCTTACCGGCAGGGGAAGTCAGATCGACGCCACCTAGGGCAAGGCAATGAACGCGGATGCCTTCTGCCGCCAAGCGGTCTACCGTTTGTCGCACGTCCAATGCAGAACGCCCGAGGCGATCAAGCTTGGTGACGATAAGTACGTCGCCGCTTTCAAGACGATCAAGCAGCTTGGCGAAGCCCTTCCGCTCAACCGCACACACCGAACCGGAAACAGTCTCGCTAACGATGCGCTTCGGATCGACCGCGAACCCGGCAGCTTCAATCTCGCGAACCTGATTATCAGTGGTCTGATCGAGGGTGCTAACGCGGCAGTAGGCGAAGGTACGGCTCATCAGGGCAATTCCTGTATCGATTCGGTGCATCGATATTGCAGGTGTATCGTAAACCTGTCGAGTCTATTATTCGATTAACGCTTCGACGATGTAATGAAATCGACCGTCTTAGATGCGGCACGCGATCAGAAGTAAGGCTCGCAAGCGACGCCATCACTGTCCCCGTCCATTTCAGGACGGTAACCCGGCTCGCCCCGATGAATTGGTGCAGCACCAGCGGCGCGAGCATCGTTGCAGCCACTATAATAGACTGATCGCTCGACCTTCGCGGTTTCGTCCGGTGATCGCCGTGCGTTGTTCCACCAGCGATGCAGTGTTGGCGTAGCGAACCAAACGAGTGCCATGACAACGACGAATAGGAAGACGATATCAAAAACGGAGTTGCCTTGCTTAGAAGGGACTCGTTGGCGTTTGCTGAAAGGTCCACCCTCACGTTGCGCGTGACGGAAGTTTGGATAGCGTTTAGACACACAGGGATCGTGCAACAGGCAGGTTGCTAACCAGCTAACGCCGCTGATCGCTTAATCGTCCAACACACATTTAGACCTTCCGCGTACTGTCGCTTTAGCTGCGGATGCGACCGCACGGTACGAGAATGGCGTCTCATACCACCGTCCCGGCAAGGCATACCCAAGAAATCAGCTTAGGTTTTGACTCGACACTAGAAGCTATCGGCTCTTGCCTGACAACTTAACAGCTGTAACCTGCTGATTAATCAGGGGAGTATACAAATGGCGGAACAAGGCACGCCCGCGACGATAGCAGGATCGCTCGTCGAGGGACTTCCTCAAAGCGTTATTCATCGATATACCACGTAGCAACCGGAAAGGTTGAAAATCAAACCAAGTTTTTACGCGGATCGAAAGAGATTGAACAGGCAGACATATTCCGCCTTTACGATATGCTCATTCAAAGACTGGAACACTACACTGTTGTAGCCGGACCTACCGTTACTGTTGTTACTAAAACGTCAGAAGATCAAAAGCTAACGTATAGTTCTTGGGAGCGTTTTCGTGCTATTCAAATAAACTCTGTTGACGTAACTTCCGAACTAATATTGCGCTTGGAATTTGTTATACAGATTCCACACACAATTGCGCCGCAAAGATGTATTATTTCTATTGATTTGGATTCTGGCTTACCGATGGTCTGCGACACGAAAAGGCCCGTTAGCTCTGGACTATACGACTTTCTCTCAATGTATGCTGACGATTGGCAAACTATGAGAGTGTCGGTGGACTTCGTTGACTTCCTCGTTGCAAAAACCTTCACCGCAACATGCGAAGAATGGTTTTCGAAGCTTTCCCCGGTTCCCCAATCGAAGTTTGCAGCGTGGTTTTCGCAACGCCTACAAATTGCGCGAATTGCTCTTTCGCAAACTGGACGCGCCAGCTTTGCCATTTTTATGGCCGGCTTTCTTTTCTTTTCCGAAGGTAAAGTTTCCGCATCAACAATACTATACGCAGCTTGTCTAGGTTTGTTGCTTTGGGCTGTAACAAACGTTCTTGCATCTTCGGCGTCAAGGTCAGCGACAAAGCAAGTCGGTCTTTCGGTCCTTCCTACCGTCATACTGCTGACCGATGGAGACACCAAAGCTTACAAAGGTGTTCGCGAGCGATCAGCCGGGGCTTTAACCGCTTCGATACGATTGGCGACCATAGGCTTAATTCAGATCGCTTTGAATATCGTAGCAAGCTATTTGTACGCCGCGGTCACCTAAGGACGTCATTAACCTATTACTCGCGGAAGTTCGGCCATCTTCAAGCTAAAGGGTGGACGTAATATCGACGGAGCAGCTGGATCAGTGAAGTGCGCTGCAATCGCTCCGCTTTAGTGAGCAACGCAGCTTCGAGATCGTCCGCCGTCGGTGAAATTTTGGTGTAATCATGCCGGGAATTCAGGGTAAAACGGGGGTATAACAAGGCCATACCGCCCCCTGCCCCAGCCGGAATTCCGGTGCAATAAGAGCATCATAGTGACATTCCGGGCATCTATCTCGAACCGACTTAAAATCTTCTGCCCCTATGGGCGTGCGGGTTCGAGTCCCGCCGTCCGCACCATCACGCTCGCACTGGCGCTGGCCGCCGGCGGATGCGAGCGCCGTGCCGACGTCGGCGCGGTGATCGTCAGCGCCGTCGGCGACACGCCTGATCTACGCACAGCGGCTGAGTTGACCGCGCAGCCTGCCGCACGCCTCTATGCCGATGCGGTGGCGCAAGGCCTCGTCCGGTTCAACGCCGCCGGACAGGTCGTGCCCGGGATCGCCGAACGGTGGATCGTCACCGATGAAGGCATGACCTACATCTTCCGCCTGCGCGATCTGCGCTGGTCAGACGGTCGCCCGCTGCGCGCCGCGGAAGTCGTCGCCAATCTGCGCCGCCAGCTTCGCACCAGCAGCGACAATCCGCTGACGCCCTATCTCACCGCGATCGAATCGGTTGTCGAGATGACGCCCAACGTCATCCAGATCGAACTGTCGCGGCCCCGCCCCGATCTGCTCAAGCTGTTCGCGCAGCCGGAACTCGCGATCGTGCGCTACGGCGAGGGAGTCGGCAGCGGTCCGATGCGGCCGGTCGGGCGCGTCGGGCGCGTCACGCGGCTGACGCCGATGGCGGACCCTAGCCGCGCCGCGGACGAACGAACGCAGCCGACGCCGGAGGACGACGTGGTGCTGATCGCCGAGCGCGCGGCGAGCGGCGTGGCGCGCTTCGCCGCGCGCAAGTCGGACCTGGTGACGGATGGACGGATCGGCGACTGGCCGCTTGTCGCGGCCGCGGGAGTCGCGCAGCGATCGATCCGGCTCGATCCGGCGGCGGGACTGTTCGGGTTGGCGATTGCCAGCCGCGAGGGGTTCCTCGCGACCCCCGAGAACCGCGCCGCGATCGCACTGGCGATCGATCGCCGGCAGCTTACAGAAGCGTTTTCGGCCGAATGGACGGCGAGCGAAACGCTGCTTCCGGCGCTCCTCGATTCGGCCGCGCCGCCCGCACGCGCGCCGTGGATGGATATCGCGGCAGCGGATCGCCTTGGCGCGGCGCGCGCGCAGGTGGCGACGTGGCGTCAGGCGAACGGCGGCGCGCCACGCCTGCGCCTTGCCCTGCCCCCCGGACCCGGCGGTACGCTGCTATGGGCGCGTTTCGCGGCGGACCTGTACGCGGTCGGCATCGTCCCGCAACGCGTGGCGATCGACGACGAAGCGGAGTTGCGCCTGATCGACGCGGTAGCGCCGTACGACAGCGCGCGCTGGTATCTTTCCACTGCGTGCGTGATGTGCGGCGACGATGCGCGCGCCGCGATCGAGGCCGCTCGAATCGCGCCGACGCTGGGCGAGCGTGCGCTGGCGCTCGCGTCCGCGGATGCGGCGCTGGCGCGTGACGTCGCTTTCGTTCCACTGGCACGGCCGTTTCGCTGGTCGCTTGTCGCGCTGCGACTGCGCGCGTGGCAGCCCAACGATCGCGCATGGCACCCGTTGAACGCACTGCGCCGCGATCCCAATTGATCGGAATGACGCAGAACATTCCCTCGCCCGACGCCGCCGCGATTCTCGCTGCGCTGCCACTAGGGCGCGACCCGGTCTCGATCCGCCGCCGGATCGAGGCGGTGGAGCGCGTGATGGAGGGCGCGTTCGAGATACCGGGGACCAGTCGCCGCGTGGGGCTCGACACGCTGATCGGTCTGATCCCAGTAATCGGCGACGTCGTTGCGGGCGCGATCGGCGCGTGGATCGTGTGGGAGGCGCGCAATCTTGGCATGAGCCGGTGGCAGCTGACGCGGATGGGCGCGCGCGTCGGATTCGACACGATGCTCGGCCTGGTGCCGTTCGTCGGCGATGCGGCGGATTTCTTCTACCGCTCGAACAGCCGCAACCTGCGCACGATCAAGCGCCACCTCGATCGCAATCACCCCGCGACGGTGACGATCAACGCTTAGGCAGCGGGTGCGCGCGGTGTGAAGACCGTGCCGCCCGGCATCGGTTGGTCGACACCGGTCGTGCCAGGAAACGAGATCGGTAGTCCTGCGAGCGTACGCGCGGCCATATAGGCGAAGCCCTCCGCCTCGATCGCGTCGCCGTTCCAGCCCAATCCATCGACGGGTTCGGGCCTGATGCCGCAGCGATCGGCGATCATCGCGAGCAGCGTCGGGTTGTGCCGCCCGCCGCCGGCGACGAGCAGCCGCGCCGGCCGCTCGGGGAGCCATGCGAAGGCTTCGGCGACCGTCGCCGCGGTGAACGCCGTCAGCGTCGCCGCACCGTCAGCCGCGCTGAGCCCACGCGCCGGCTGGATGGTGAAATCGTTGCGGTCGAGCGACTTGGGCGCGGGCAGCGCGAAGAACGGGTGATCGAGCATCGCCGTCAGCACCGCCTCGTCGACTCGGCCGCTCGCCGCGAGCGCGCCGCCGGCGTCGTAGCGCGCGCCGCTCTCCGCCTCGACCCAGCTGTCGATCAGTCCGTTGGCGGGGCCGGTATCGAACGCGACGAGCGTACCGTCGCGCGCAATAGCGGTGATGTTCGCGACCCCGCCGAGGTTGAGCACGGCGAGCGGCCGTTCCAGCGCGGCGGTGAGCGCCGCGTGATAGACTGGCAGCAGCGGCGCGCCCTGCCCGCCCGCTGCGACGTCCGCGCTGCGAAAATCGGCGACGGTGGTGATTCCAGTGGCGTCGGCGAGCGCCTGACCGTCGCCGATCTGCCACGTCCAACCGCGATCGGGGCGATGCGCCACCGTCTGGCCGTGAAAGCCGACCACGCAGACGTCCGACGCGACGACGCCCGCATCGCGCATCAGCTTCTGCACCGCAAGGACATGGGTGCGCGTGATCAGATCGGCCGCCGCCATCACCTCGGGATTGGCACGCGGCCGATCGAAGCTGAGCGCGCGCGCGGTCGCCTCCGCCAATTGCTTGCGCGCGGCATCGGAATAGCTCTCGCCGCGAAAGGCGATGGCGCGCACCTGACGCTCGCCATCAGTGTCGATCAGCGCCGCGTCGACTCCGTCGAGCGACGTGCCGGACATCAGCCCGATTGCCAGCATAATCCTGTCCCCATGTGCCGCGATGATCGACGATGGCCGAGCGCGGCGGCGTCGCGCGCTCCAGCATATCGGCCGGGATATGGCAAATTGCGCCGATCAGCCCTATGTGCGCGCACCTCATGGCAACGCATCTTCCCTCACCGCCCCGCGTGGGCATGGTGTCGCTCGGCTGTCCGAAGAACCTCGTCGACAGCGAGCGGATTCTGACTCAGCTACGCGCCGATGGCTATCACATGTCGCCCGATTATGCCGGGGCGGACGTGGTGCTCGTCAACACCTGCGGCTTCCTCGATTCCGCCAAGGAAGAGAGCTTGGAGGCAATCGGCGAGGCGATCGCCGAGAACGGCCGGGTCATCGTGACGGGGTGCATGGGCAAGGAAGCCGAGGCGATCCGCGCGCGCTTCCCGCAGGTTCTCGCGATCACCGGCGCGCACGAGTACGAGCAGGTAGTGGAGGCGGTGCACGAGGCGGCGCCGGCGAACCTGTCGCCGTATATCGACCTTATCCCCGACGCCGGGCTGAAGCTGACCCCGCGGCACTACAGCTATCTCAAAATTTCCGAGGGCTGCAATCATCGCTGCGCCTTCTGCATCATCCCCTCGCTGCGTGGCGATCTGGTCAGCCGTCGTCCCGATGCGATCCTGCGCGAGGCGGAGAAGCTGGTCGCGGCGGGAACGCGCGAGCTGCTGGTGATCAGCCAGGACACGTCGGCCTACGGCGTCGACCTGCGGCACGCGGCCTATCCGCTGAAGGGTGGTGGCGCGGTTCGCGCGCACATGACCGATCTGGCGCGCGAACTGGGGCGGATCGCGCCGTGGGTGCGGCTGCACTACGTCTATCCCTATCCGCACGTCGATCAGGTGATCCCGCTGATGGCGGGAGGGCTGGTGCTGCCGTACCTCGACATTCCGTTCCAGCACGCCGCTCCCAACGTGCTGCGCGCGATGAAGCGGCCCGCGAACGATGCCAAGGTGCTGAACCGCATCCGCGGCTGGCGCGAGATCTGCCCCGACATCGCGATCCGCTCGACCTTCGTCGTCGGCTTTCCGGGCGAGACCGAGGCCGATTTCGAATATCTTCTGCAGTGGCTCGACGAGGCGCAGCTCGACCGCGTCGGCGCGTTCCGCTTCGAGCCGGTGGAGGGCGCCAGCGCGAACCTGCTGCCCGATCCGGTGCCCGAAGAGGTGAAGGAAGAGCGCTACGCCCGGATCATGGCGAAGACCGCCGCGATCAGCGCGGCGAAGCTGCAGGCGAAGGTCGGTCGGACGCTCGACGTGATCATTGATGCGGTGGGTGACGAAGGGGCGACCGGACGCTCCTACGCCGATGCGCCCGAGATCGACGGAGAGGTGCATCTGCGCGACGCGGCCCATCTCGCGGAGGGCGATATCGTGCGCGTGACGATCGAAGACGCCGACGAGCACGACCTGTTCGGGGTGCCGATCACGGGGTGATCCCTCACGAACGGCCCGGCAACTGCGGACCGTGCGCGGTCAGTATTGCGGCTCCTGAAGCGCTCGCGAGTGGTAGCGGAGGAGGGACTTGAACCCCCGACCCCAGGATTATGATTCCCGTGCTCTAACCAGCTGAGCTACTCCGCCGCGCCTTCGTGAAGGGGCAAGTACCGCTCGCGAGGCGCGGGCTATAGCAGGGGTTGAGAGGGCGTCAACCCGCGAACATGTGCCGCGATAAAGGCTCCCACGGCCCGCCGCGATACCACCACGATGCCAGCCCGACGATCGCGAGCGAACGCGGACGATAGTCCGTCGTCAGCGCGGCGAGAAGCGCCTTGGCGGTGGCGGCCTCGACCTTGTTCTGCACCGTGACGTGTGCACGCCAGCCGGCCTGATCCTGCGGCGTCAGCAGCCCCTGAAAACCTTCCGCCAGACGCGTGCGGATCGCGGCGAGCGCGGGGCTGTCGATGCGATAGGCGACACCGCGACCGAGCGAGAACGGCGCCGCGAGGCGTGCCTCGGGCCGGCGCACGCCGCGCGTCTCCTCCGCCAGCCGGCGCTTCACCTCAGCCGCAGCGCTGGGCGGCAGGTGGTGGAACATGGTGAGATGCGCGGCGAGCTGGTTGCGCTCGGGCGGAAAGTGCGCGCGGCGCAGCCCGTCGAACCAGGCATGATCGGCGTCGCCGAACAGCGCCGTGACGATGATCGGCGCTGGAACCGAGCCGGGCGCCTCCGTCATTGCCTCAGATCTCGATCTGGCTGCCGAGCTCGACCACGCGGTTGGTGGGCAGGCGGAAGAATTCCATCGCGCTTTCCGCGTTGCGCAGCATCCAGGCGAACAGCTTCTCGCGCCAGATCGCCATGCCCGGGCGCGCCGAGGCGAGCAGCGTCTGCCGCGACAGGAAAAAGCTGGTGTCCATCATGCGGAACTCGCCGTCGCATTCGTGGAATGACTTAAGCGCAGCCGGGATATCGGGCGATTCCATGAAGCCGTAGCGCAGCACGACGCGGTGGAAACCCTCTCCCAGATCCTCGTGGACGAAGCGGTTCTCGTCCGGAAAATAGGGCATGTCGGTGACCTTCACCGTCAGCAGGATCACGCGATCGTGGAGCACGCGATTGTGCTTCAAATTGTGCAGCAGCGCGTGCGGCACGCCCTCCGGCGTCGACGTCATGAACACCGCGGTGCCGCCGACGCGGGTCGCGCTGCCCGCAGCGGAGCCGATGAACACCTTGATCGGCATCGCGCCCTCGCGCAGCCGCTCGAGCATCAGCTTTCGGCCCGATGCCCAGGTGGTGAGCAGCACGAAGACGACGATCGCGACGAGCAGCGGGAACCAGCCGCCGTCGGGCACCTTGGTGAGGTTCGACGAGAAGTACATGCCGTCGATGAACAGAAACAGCGCGACGAACGGAATCACCGCATAGAGCGGCCAGTGCCATACGCGGCGTACCAGCACCGCGACCATGCAGGTCGAGATGAACATCGTGCCGGTCACCGCAATGCCATAGGCCGCCGCGAGGTTCGACGATTCGCGGAAGCCGAGGATCAGCAGCAGCACCATCGCGAGCAGCGCCCAGTTGACCGACGAAATATAGATCTGTCCCGCTGCCGACGCGCTGGTATGCGAAATCCGCAGCCGCGGCATCAGGCCGAGCTGGATGCCCTGCTGCACGACCGAATAGGCGCCGGTAATCACCGCCTGACTGGCGATGACCGTGGCGAGCGTGGCGAGGATGACGAGCGGCAGGCGCCACGCCTCGCTCGCCATAAGGAAGAAGGGATTTTCCGCTGCCGCCGGATTGGCGAGCAGGAGCGCCCCCTGCCCCAAGTAATTGAGCATCAGCGCGGGGAAGACGAACCACAGCCAGGCGTAGGCGATCGGCTTGCGGCCGAAATGCCCCATATCGGCGTAGAGCGCCTCCGCCCCCGTCACCGCAAGCACGACCGAGCCGAGCGCTAAGAAAGCGAGCGTGCCGTCGGTGGCGGCGAAGCGCACTGCCCAGCGCGGATCGAGCGCGAGCAGGATCTGCGGCTGCGCCACGACGTGGATCAGCCCGAGAACCGACAGGGTGACGAAATAGACCGCCATAATCGGCCCGAACAGCTTGCCGACGCGCGCGGTGCCGACCGACTGGAGGTAGAAGAGTCCGATCAGGATCGCGACCGAGATGGGAATGACGAAGCTGTTGAAGCGCGCCTCGACCGTGGCGAGTCCCTCCACCGCGGACAGCACCGAAATCGCGGGGGTGATCATACAGTCGCCGAAGAACAGCGCCGTCGCGAGGACGCCGAGCAGGACGAGGCTCGGCCCCCAGCGCTTACCCGCCCCACTGCGCCGCTGAATCAGCGCGAGCAGCGCGAGGCTGCCCCCCTCACCTTCGTTGTCGGCGCGCAGGATGACCATGACGTATTTGAACGTCACGATCAGGACCAGCGACCAGAAGACGAGGCTGACGACGCCGAAGATGTGTAGCTGATCGACGGCAAGCGGATGGTGCCCGACGAACACCTCCTTCATCGCGTACAGCGGGCTGGTGCCGATATCGCCGTAGACGACGCCGACGGCACCGAGCGCGAGCTTCGTCAGCCCTTCATTGTGCTGGTGATGCGTGCCAGGCACGCCGACAGGTGCGGCGGTGCTCACCGACCGACCGTCCGAAAAGGAGCCACGAGAAGAAGAACCGCCGTTGTCCTGTCGAAAACCAAGCGCGCCTAGCACCGCGCCGATGCCGCCGCAAATGGAACGTTGCAGGAACAGGGGAGTTGGGTTGCGCGAAAGGAACATCGCAATGACCGACGCGAACCCGAAGAGCGAACCCTTCTCGAACGCCGAGAAGGACCCGGACGACTGGACCACCGGCGAGGAGCCGATGACGGGGGCACAGGCAAGCTACCTCAAGACGCTGAGCGAAGAGGCTGGCGAGGAATTCGACGACGGCCTGACCAAGGCTGACGCATCGAAGCGGATCGATGCGCTGCAGGAGAAGACCGGACGCGGCAAGTAAGACCGGACCGCCGGCGGCTGATCAGCGCGCCGGCGGCCGCGTCGCGGCGATAAACCGGTCGAGCAGATCGAGCTGTCCGGCGATCTGGCGACGATAATCGGTATTAGGGGGCGAGAGCGCGACCGCGCGGCGCCACAATCGCTGTGCCATCGCGAGATCGCCCGTGCGCAGATACGCCATACCGGCATAATAGGGCGGCGCCGGATGCTGTGGTGCGAGCCGCAGCGCCCGCTCGAACGCCAGCTTGGCGGCCGGCGACACCTTGTCACCGTCATGAATCGCGAGATTGGTGCCGAGCTGCGTCCATAGGATGAAGCTGTTTGGGATGCGGCGCAGGCCGCCGAGCACCACCTGCACCGCCGCGCGCTCATTACCGGTGCGCAGCATGGCGTCGGACGCGACGAGGTAGCTCGCATCGGCGGTGAAGCGCCCGACCAGCCGGTCGCGCAGTGCGATCGCGGCGGGATCGATCGCGATCACGTCGCGCGCGGGGCGTGCCGGGGATGCCGTGGCGCCCGGCCTCCCCTGCCACAAGTAGCCCGCTGCGCCGAGGAACAGCGCGGCGCCGGCGAACGACCACAGAATGCGCGGCAGCCGTAGCAGCACGAGTACGCCGAACGCCGACAGGCCGACCAGCGCCAGCGCGACGAAGCCGCTCACGGCTCCAGGCTCTTGGTCTCGTGCATCTTGCCGGCGAGTTCGGGCGGCATGTACTTCTCGTCGTGCTTGGCCAGCAGATTGGTCGCCACGAAGCTGCCGTCGCGCCGGAAGCTGCCCTCCGCGACGACGCCCGACCGCTCGCGAAACAGATCGGGGACGATCCCGGCAAAGGTGACCGGCGTCGTCGCCTTACCGTCCGTGACGCGGAACGCGACGGTGACCCCGTCCGCGGCGCGCGCCACCGAGCCGGCGGCAACCATCCCGCCCAATCGTACCGCGCGATCCGAGGCGAGCACTTCGGGCGTCACGTCCGACGGCGCATAGAAGAAGGCCGCCTGATCGCGCAGCCCCGACAAAGCCAGCAGCGCGGCGACGGCGATCGCGGCCACCGCGGCGAGTGCGAGCCACAGCCGCTGATGCTTGGCCTTCATTGCGGACCCTTCTCGGCCACACGCATCGCACGCCAACTTAGCCACGCGATCGCCGCGGTGCCGCCGAGCGCGATCGCGTAAGCGGCGGTGATGAACGGCCAGGGGTTCATGCGGTCGCCCGGCGGCGCAACCGCGCCTCCGCCTTGGCAACCGCAAGCAGCGTACGCATCCGCATCAGCACGATCCCGCCGAACAGGCAGGAGAAGCCGGCGAGCATGATCGGCAGCGGCCACAGGATCGACGCGTCGATGCTCGATCGCGTCAGCCCGATGCTCGGCCCCTGATGGAGCGTGTTCCACCAGATCACGGAGTAGCGGATGATCGGCAGCAGCACCGTGCCGGCGATCCCGAACAGCGCCGCGATACGGCCGTCGCCACCGCGGTCGCGATCCGCACGCGCCAGCGCGATATAGGCGAGGTAGACGAAGAACAGCAGCAACATCGAGGTGAGCCGCCCGTCCCACTGCCAGTAGGTGCCCCAGGTCGGCCGGCCCCAGATCGCGCCGCTTATCAGGCAGATCGCGGCAAAGGTGGCGCCCGGCACGGCGATCGCACGCGCGCCGACCTCCGCCAGCGGATGACGCCAGACGAGATAGGCGATGCTCGCCAACGCGATCCCGCTCCACCCGCCCATGCCCAGCCACGCGGCAGGGACGTGAACGTACATGATGCGGACGGACTCGCCCTGGAGATAGTCGGGCGGGGTCATCACCAGCCCAGCCCAGCATCCAAGCGCGATCAGCGCCATGCCGAGCCCCGTCAGCCACGCCGTCAGCGGGCGGGCGATCTTGAGGAAGCGCGCGGGATTGGCGAGGGCGTGGAGCGCGGGCACGATGGCTCCCTAGAGCGAAAAACGCCGGCCGTCATCCGGTTGGACAGACGGCCGGCGCTTGTATCCGGTCGATGGACCTGCGTGATCGCTGGTCGTGTTCAGCAGCGGCCGATCAGGCGGCGGGCGATGCGATCCGCCACGTCCGACGCGGGATCGCCGCTGGCGTCGCTCTCGTCCCACACCTCGACGAGGCGCTCGGGGATGCGCGCGATACGTGCCTTCACTTCTGCCTCGTCGCCCTGGCCAAGATATTCGAGCCCGACGTTGATGATGCCGCCGGCGTTGATCACGTAATCGGGGGCGTAGAGGATGCCGCGCTCGTGCACGCGGCGCCCGTCACTCTGCGTCGCGAGCTGATTATTCGCGCCGCCCGCGACGACCTTTGCCTTCAGCGCGGCGATCGATGCCTCGGTCAGCACCGCGCCGAGCGCGTTGGGGCTGACGAGATCGACGTCCGCGGCGAGAATCTCGCCCGTCGAGACGGTCGTGGCGCCGAGCTCGGCGGCGAGCTTCTCGGCACGCACAGTGTCGACATCGGCGAGCGTCAGCGTCGCACCGTCGGCGGCGAGCAGGCGGGCAAGGCCGCCGCCGACCGAACCGACGCCCTGGATCGCGACGCGCACGCCCTTCATGTCGCTGGCGCCGAGCCCGCGCGCCGCGGCGGCCTTGACACCGAGATAGACGCCGAGCGCAGTATAGGGGCCGGGGTCGCCGCCCGCCGCGCCGCTCGCGACCGGAAGGCCCGAAACGTAGCGCGTCTCCTGCGCGATCACCTTCATCCGCGCTTCGGACATGCCGACGTCCTCGGCCGTCACGTAGCGACCGCCGAGCGATTCGACGACGCGGCCGAACGCGCGCAGCTGATCCTCGCTGATCGTCGCGCCGGGCCGGTCGGCGAGCACGACGCCCTTGCCGCCGCCTAGCGCGAGCCCGGCCATCGCGTTCTTGAAGCTCATGCCGCGCGACAGGCGCAGCGCGTCGGTCAACGCGCTGGTGTGATCGGCATAGTTCCAGAAGCGCACGCCACCGGCCGCGGGGCCGAGCGCCGTCGAGTGAACCGCGATGACAGCCTGCAGGCCGGACGCCGGATCGGTGAAGAGATGGACGCCCTCATGGTCGTCGAAATCGGGGAAGCCCCACGCCGTCATGCTGTATTTCCGGGGGTTAGGATGGGGCGACCGACGGGACTTGAACCCGCGACCCTCGGTACCACAAACCGATGCTCTAACCAACTGAGCTACGGTCGCCACAAGAGTGGGCGCCCCTACGGAACGGGGCGACAAGCGTCAAGGCCGCAGCATCGCTTTCACCGCACGCCTTGCCACAGGTCAGCGGATCAGAAGCGTCCCTCGATCGTCAGCCGCATCCCCGCCTGCGTCTGGACGAACCCGGCGGCCTGCAGACGCACGAGGGCGGCGGGATCGCCGGGCTGCAGCGTTAGATCCGCGGTGTAGCGGCCATCGGGCCACAGGCGGATCGTGCTGCCCTCGTTGCCCGCCGCGCTGGCGAGCGGCAGCAGCAGCGCGCCGGCATCGCAGCGCGCCGATCCGGCCAGCGCGGTCGGCACCGCGGCGCCGCCGAGATCGCCGGCCATCGTCGCGCGTATCCGGCCCGACGCCGCCTCGCATGTATCGCCGCGGAAGCGTACGACGACGTCGTCGAGATCGAGCGTCGTCACGGGCAGCGGCCGGAACGCCGTGCCAACCGGCAGCGACGCCGTGACGTGATCGAGCCCGAAGCTCGAGCGCGAGACGGTGATCGCTCCCTGCAGGCGCGGCGCCGGCGTGGATGCGGCGCCTTCGATCGCGATGCGCGCCTCGCCGAGCAGCAGGCGCAACGGCGACACGCCGGCGGCAAGATCGCCGAGTGCGATGTCGCCGAAGCGCGCCTCGCGCAGCGTGCCGGACCAGATGCTGCCGCTCACCGCCCGCGCCGTGAGCCCCTGCTCGCCAAGCCCGAACCAGCCAAGTGCGAGGCGCATCGGCAGCAGCGCGAGGAGCGCGATGGCCAGCATCGCCGCGAACAGCGCGCGCGGCCCGGTGCGCAGGCGAAGCCGCCTCACGCCTCGCGCCCCTTCAGCGTCAGCGTCGCCGCGACGGTGCCGTCGCCGTTGCCGGTGATCGAGGAGGCATCGACGAGCAGCCCGTCCGCCTCGAGCGCCGCGATCCAGCCGAGCAGCGCTCCAGGCTTGGCGGTCGCGATCGCGATGCGGACGCGGTCGCCGTCGGGCTCGACGCTCGACAGCGCGAACCCCGCCTCGTCGGCGCGGGCGCGGACGGCGTCGGCAATCGCGCCCTCCGGCGTCCGCGGCCGGCCGCGCTGGATCGCCTTCACCATCGCCACCTGCCGCTGTACCTCGCCCAGCCGGACGACGGCGCGGGCGTGGCGATCGCGTGCCGCGTCGAGCCCGTCGCGCACTGGCCGGACGATGCCCGCCCAGACGATCGTCACCGCGAGCAGGGCGAGCATGACGAGGATCAGCCGCTTCTCGCGCAGCGATCGGCCAGCGTACCAGGCGCGAAGATCGGTCATGGTACCGTCACCGTCAGATCGCCGCGCAGCCGCTGGCCGTTCGATTCGAAGGGGCTGGCGGTCACCGCGAAGCCGCTGCCGCGCAGCTGCGCGACGAGCTGGTTCGCCTGCGCCTCGCCCTCCGCCGCGATCGTGGCGCGCAAATCGCCGTTGGGCTCGAACGCCAGCGCGACGATCTCCGTCCCAGCCGTGTCGCGCACCGCTGTCGCGATCGCTGCGGCGGTGGCGCTGAAGCCGAGGCCGGGACCGCGCAGCCGCGACAGGCGCTCGGCGAGCAGGCGATCGGCATCGCCCGCCTGCGTGCCACGCGGCAGGCCCTCGCGGGCGAGCGCCTCGGCGCGCACCTCGGCGCTGCCGGCTGCGATCGCATATTTGGCGATCCGCACGAGATCGATCGCGAGTGTCGCGAGCAGCGCCAGCGCGCCGAGCACGACGAGGCGCCGGACGAGCGCCCAATCGATCGCACGCCGCCGACGTCGCGCGAACGGCCCCTGGCGCAGGTTAAGCACCGGGCGGCCGAGCGCAGCGGCGATCGCGACGTCGACAGCATCGCGACCAAGCGTCTCAGGCTGATCGGCACCGGTGATCAGCTCGGTCAGCCGCGCCTCGTCGGCGAACCCGCTGGTCGTGCCGCGAACCACAGATTGGCCACCCACGTCAGCGCGGACGAAACCTGCCTGCGGGCGCGGCAGCAGCAGCGGCGCCGGGATCATCACGTCGGGATCGGTGCCCATCGCGGCGAGCATCGCGAGCCAGCGCTGCATCGCATCGTTGGCGACGACACCGATCGGCCGCTCGTCGCCCGCCTCGCCGACCGTCTCTTCACCGACTGCGACGTGTAGCGCGTCGATCGGCCCGGCGCTCGCATCCGACACGACGATCCGCGCTGCCGCGCTCGCTTGCGCGATCGATCGCGCCGGCAGGTTCGCCCAGTGAAGCGTCACCGCGTCCGCCGGCGTTACCGCAACGATCGCCGATCCCGGCTCGACCGGCAGCCCCTCACCGCGATCAGCGACCGCGCCGTCAGCGACGCGCACCCAGCGCCACGGATCGTCCGCGTGTGGCGGGATGAAGAGCAAGGTGGCGGTCATGTCGGCTCGCCCCATTGCCGCGAGACGAGCCGCGCGGGAAGCGTCGTCGCGTCAATCAGCGCCTGTTCCTGCAGCTCGCTGGCGCCCGCCGTCACGTCGACACGAAGTGCGAACCACTTGGTCGTGACGCCGGTCTGCTGTGTCGCCGCGGGATCGACGGTGATCCCCGATGCCGCGAACACCTTCCAGAAATCCTGCACGTCGCCGTAACCGCCCGGCGGCCGGCGCAGCAGCGCGCCCGCGGCGGCCTGGATGCCGAGCGTATCGGGCGCCAGCATCGCGATCAGCGGCGCCTGCTCGGGCGTCAGTGTGTTGACGTTGATCGGCGTGCGTGCGGCCCGCGGCAGCGTGCAGATGAAGGGGCGCAGCCGCGCATAAGCCGCAGGCGAGACGCCGGTGACCGCGCGCAGCTCGCTCGGATCGGCCATCAGCGTGCCGGCGGTGCGGTACGGCGTCGCGAGCGCGGCATAGGCGCTGTCTTCCGCCCCCGCGGCGAGCGGCTGATCGTCGCTGTCGATCCAGTCCGCCGCTGCCGCTGCGATCGCCTCGCCGCCCGGCACGGCGAGCAGCCGGGCGAGCCGGGCTAACTGCGCGATGGTCGTCGGATCGGCGACATATCGCCCATCAAAATCACTCACCAAGCTGTTGACGTTGAAGCAATTTCCACCGTCAACGATGCGCGCGGTCGCGACGCCGCCTGGCGTCGGAATGGTGTACGGCCGATTGCTCCATCCGCCGTCGAGTGTGACGCGCTCCGCGTTGCGGCGCAGGAGATCGGTGATCCGCCCGGTCGCAAGCGCCTCCGCGGCGAAGGCGAGACTGCGCGCCTGATCGAGCCCAACGGCATTCGCGGCGAGCCGCGTCGACAGGCGCAGCCGCTCGAGCGCGGTCGCCGCGAGCACCGCGACGATCGCGACGAGCAGCATCACGGTGAGGAGCGCGGCGCCGCGCTCGCCAGCGGACCTATCGCGCATTGGCAGATACCGGCGGGGGTTGCGCACCGTCGGCGGCTTGCGCGCCCGATGGGGCGGGCGGACGCGGCGGAGCGCCACTTCCAACAAGAAACAGCTGACGGAAGGTGACGCCGTCGTCGCGCGTCAGCGACATCTCCAGCGCCTGTGGCAGCGCGGCGCCTGCCGAGCCGTCCCACCGGTCGCTCCACGCACCGCTGATGCGATAGCGCAGCCGCAGACCGCGAACGCGGTCCAGCGCGACCGACGGCGGCAACGCCGCGGCTCCGTCGATCATCGGCCAGGCGATCCGCTCGAGCGCGCCTTCGGCAAGGCGGTAGCTTACCTTTTGCAGCGTCGAGCGCGGCAGCGCATCAAGGTTGCTCCAACCGCCGCGCACGAACGTCACGCTCGTGCCGTCGCCGACGAACGCGGGCAGCAGCGTACCGCGCTCGTCGCGCGCAGGGCGATCGATCGCCTGCGCGAGATCGGCGGCGAGCAGCGATGATTGCCGAGCGAGCGCGCCGACATCGTCGAGCCGCGTCGTCGTAACGCCCTGCGCGCGCACGCTGAAGGCGAGCAGCGCAACGCCGGCAGAGGCGATCAGGCCGAAGATCATCAGCGCGACCATTACCTCGACGAGCGTGAAGCCGCGTTCGGCGGGCGGCACGCTCACGAGACGATCACCTCGGGCTGCGGCGGCCGGATCATCGTCAACCGCCCGAGCGCGCGGCCGCCGGCGTCGCTCACCGCCACGTCGACACGCAGAATGCGCGGATCCCCCGTCGGCGCGACCAGTCGCGTCCAGCGCCACGCCCGACCGCCGTTCTGCTCGACCCCGCCGGCACGGCCAAGCGCGGGCGCGCGCGGCGCCGTCACCGCATCGATCGCGACGTTGCGCGCCACCATCTGCGCGACGATCGTATCGCCGAGCAGCGCGGTCGAGCGGATCGTCGCTCCTTCGAGCCGCAGCAGCGCCAGCGCCGCGAGGCTGAACACCGCGAGCGCGACCATGATTTCGACAAGGGTGAAGCCGCGGGTGCCCGCGGCGCGCCGGTCAGCCATCGACGCGCGCATCCCCGTCCGTCGCGATCGTCACCGCCACGCGCGTCCGATCGCGGCGTAGCGGCACGACGAGCGGACGGTCCGCCATGCCAGTGGTATCGAAGGTGACGCGCATCCGCTCGGGGAGCAGCGCCTGCGTCCCCTCGCTCCATTGCGCAACGCGAAACGGCTTGTCGGGCAGCGATACCCACTGCGCGCCGCGCCGTTCGTCGAAGCCGTAGCCGCCCGGTGTCACCCATACGCTGACCGGACGTCCGCCGACGATCGCCGCGTCGCGCGCGGCGCGGACGCGGGTGGCGAAGCGCGCGCCCTCATCGATCAGCCGGCCGCGCGGATCGGGCATCGCCAGCACCGCCGCGGCGGATGCAAGCCCGATAACGGTGATAACCACCATCAGTTCGACAAGCGTGAAACCCGCCTGCCGACCGCGTGCGGTGGCCGCGGGTTCATGCTCGCCGGCACGATCGCGCATGCACGCCACCCGCTGCATCAATCGGGGAGGCAAGCACCCCATCGTGGCTTACTGCCAGGAGCCGATATCGGCGTCGATGCCCTCGCCGCCTTCCTTGCCGTCGGCGCCGTTGGTCCAGATGTCGGCCGCGCCGTGCTTGCCGGGCGAGGCATAGAGATAGGCATTGCCCCACGGATCTTCGGGCAAGCGCTTGATATAGCCGCCCGCCTGATACGACGCTGGGTTGGGCAGGCCGGCGGGCGGTGTCGTCAGTGCCGCGAGGCCCTGCGCCGTCGTCGGGTAATTGTTCTGCTGCAGCCGGTACATTTCCAGCGCCTGCTCGATCGTGGCGATATCCGCCTTCGCCTTCTGGACGCGCGCGGTATCGCCCGAGGGCAGCACATTGAGCGCGACGATCGTCGCCAGCAGCCCGATGATCACGATCACGACCATCAGCTCGACGAGGGTGAAGCCGTTCCTGCGTCGCTTGTTTTTTAGTTGGTTACGCATGATGTCTCTCATTGCCCGGCAAGCGTGTTGAGCTGCAGGATGGGAAGGAGGATCGACAGGACGATCGTCGCGACGATCCCGCCCATCAGCACGATGATCGCCGGCTCTAGCAGCGACATGGCGGTGGCGGTGAAGCGATCGAACTCGCGCTCAAGATAATCCGCCGCGCGCTCGAGCATCTCGTCGAGCCGCCCCGCCGCCTCGCCGGACGCGGCGAGATAGGTGAGCAGCGGGGGGAAGACACCCGTGCGGCGCATCGCCGCCGACAGGCTGCCGCCGCCGCGGATCGCGGCGGTAATCTCGTCGGAGGCGAGCTTGAGGCGGCGGTTGTGGATCGTTCCCGCGGTCAGCGACAAGCCTTCGAGCAGCGGCAGGCGGCTCGCCACCATCGTCGCGAGCGTACGCGCCATGCGCGCGGCGTGGAGATCGCGCAGCAAGCGCCCGAGCAGCGGGACGCGCAGCAGCCAGCTGTCGAAGGCCAGGCGAATCGGCGGCTGGCGCAGTGCGACGACGAAGCCGGCGACCATTGCACCGAGCACGAGCAGCATCAGCCACCACCAGCCGACGAGGATGTCGGAAACGCCGATGACGATGCGCGTCAGCAGCGGCAGGGCTTGGCCGACGGTATCGAACTGCTCGACCACCTGCGGGACGACGAAGATCATCAGCGCCGCAACGACGCCCAACGCGACAACCGCAAGGATCGTCGGATAGGCGAGCGCTGTCAGCAACTTGCCGCGGATTTCTGCCTGCCGTTCGAGTAACAGCGAAAGCCGTTCGAGGATCGCGGGCAGTGTGCCCGAGCTCTCCCCCGCCGCGACCATCGCGCGAAACAGCGGCGGAAAGCTCTTCGGCTCGCGCGCCATCGCGTCCGCCAAACGTCGCCCCTCTACCACCCCGGCGTGAACGGTCTGAACGACGGCGCGCACCTTCTCCTGCTCGGTCTGGCGGGTGATCGTGCGCAGCGATTCTTCGAGCGGCGACACGCGCGACAGCGTCGCGAGCTGGCGGGTGAACAGGGTCAGTTGCTTCGCCGAGATGCGCGCGCGGCCTAGCTGCAGCCCGAACAGAGGCCGCCCGCGCGCGGCCGGCGCGCTGCCGGGCTCGATGCGGACGACGTACAGCCGGCGGCGGTCGAGCAGCGCGCGTGCCGCAGCCATGTCGCTGGCGGCGACATGGCCGCGCGCCTCCTGCCCGCGCGTATCGATCGCGAGATAGTCGAAGTCAGCCACCGACGGGTTCCGCATCGGCATCGCGGCGCGACACGCGTACCGCCTCGCTGGCAGTGGTCGCGCCGCTTTCTACCATCCGCCGCGCGGCGAGCGCGAGCGTGTCGCCGCGTGCGAAGGCGTGCGCGGCGATCGCGGTCTCGTCGGCGCCGTCGTTTATCAGCCGCCGGACGGTCTCGTCGATCCGTACCGCCTCGAACACGCCGACGCGGCCCTTGAACCCCGTCTGGTTGCACTCGGCGCACGCGCCCGGCTCGTACACGGTGGCGTCGCGCGCAATGCCGAGCAGCGGCGCGGCGGTCTCGCCCGCGGGCACCGCGCGGCGACAGCCGGGACACAGCCGGCGCACGAGACGCTGCGCAATCACCGCGCGCAGCGTCGACGCGAGCAGGAAGGGCTCGACCTTCATGTCCCGCATTCGCGTGATCGCGCCGACCGCATCATTGGTGTGGACGGTGGAAAGCACGAGATGACCTGTCAGCGATGCCTGGACGGCGATCTCCGCCGTCTCGCGATCGCGGATCTCGCCCACCATCACCACGTCCGGATCCTGCCGCAGGATTGCCCGCAGGCCGGCGGCAAAGGTGAGCCCGACCTTGGCGTTGACCTGCGTCTGGCCGACGCCCTCGACGGCATATTCGACCGGATCCTCGACCGTCAGGATATTGCGGCTGCCATCGTTGAGCAGGCGCAGCGCGGCGTAGAGCGTCGTCGTCTTGCCGCTCCCCGTCGGGCCGGTGACGAGAACGATGCCGTTGGGCTCGTTCACCGCGGCTTCGAGCATCGCGTACATCGGCGGCGACATGCCGAGCGCGTGCAGATCGATCCCCGCGTTCTCCTTGTCGAGGATACGCAGCACGACCCGCTCGCCCGCGCGGCTCGGCAGCGTCGAGACGCGCACGTCGAGCAACTTGCCGCCAAGCGTCAGCCCCATGCGCCCGTCCTGCGGCACGCGCCGCTCGGCAATGTCTAGCCGCGCCATCACCTTGATGCGGCTGACGACGACGGGCGCGACGTGCGGCGGCATGCGCAGCGTCTCCCGCAGCACGCCGTCGATCCTCATACGCACGACGAGCCCCGTCTCGTAAGGCTCGATATGAATGTCGGAAACGCCATTACGCGCGGCATCGGCGATGACGCCGTTGATGAGCCGGATCGCGGGCGCATCGTCGGCGGTATCGAGCAGGTCCTCGGCCGTCGGGATGCCGTCCGCGAGCAAGTCGAGCTCGTCGCCCATGCCCACGGCAGCGAGCGCGGTCGCCTGCCCGTCCATCGCATAATTGTCGCCGAGCAGCCGATCGAACGCTGCCGGTTCGAGCACGGTGATGTCGAACGGGCGACCAAGCACGCGGCGCACCTCGATCAGTGCGCGCGGATCGGCGCCCTCGCGCAGTGCCACTGCATCACCGTCGAGCGTCACGCCGAACTTGCGCGCGAAGGCATAGGGCAGCGCGACGATCGGCGCCGCCTCGGTCGCCAGTAGCAGCGCTGGGCCGGCGGGCTCGGCACGTGCGTCGACCGCAGCTATTTCGACGCGCTCATGCTCGTCGCGCGCGCCGAGCAGGTCGGGCTGCGGATCGTCGAGGTCGCGCCCGGTCCTGATCACTTGTCGCGGCGCTTGATCGTGACGGTGGAGTTGCGCTGGACCGGCACGTTGACGCGCGGATCCTCGATATTGCCGGGGACCGGCGCCGAGGGGATTGGCGCGGCGGCGCCCATATAGTCGCGCACCAGCTCGTCGATCGACGGCTCACGCGTCGGTTCCTGCTGCCCCTGCTGGAGCCTCAGATAGCCGTAGCGCTGCTCGGTGACGCGGCGATTGTCCTCCGCTGAGCGCAGGATCGTCGGGCGGATGAAGACCATGAGGTTGGTCTTCGACCGAGTCCGTGCCTTCGAACGGAAGAGGTTGCCGATCACCGGAATGTCGCCGAGCAGCGGGAGCTTTTCGAGCGTGCGGCGCTCGTCGTCGCTGAGCAGTCCGCCGATGATCGCGATCTGCCCGTCGTCGACCGTCAGCGTCGTCTCCACCTCGCGCTTGTTGAGGATGAGATCGGAATTGTCGTCGCTCACCGGCCCCGCGATCGAGCTCACCTGCTGGTGCAGGAACAACTTGATTGAGCCGCTGGAATTGACCTGCGGGCGCACCTCGAGCTGGATGCCGACATTCTCGCGCTGCACGGTGCGAAAGGCGTTGTCGAAATTCTGGCTCAGCGCTTGGCCGGTGGTGATCGGGATTTCCTGCCCGACGAGGATGCGTGCTTCCTGATTGTCGAGCGTGATGAGGCTCGGCGCCTGGAGAAGGTTCGACGTCGTGTC
The DNA here is from genome assembly GCF_002117915.1 of Sphingomonas sp. TZW2008. Taxonomy (GTDB): domain Bacteria; phylum Pseudomonadota; class Alphaproteobacteria; order Sphingomonadales; family Sphingomonadaceae; genus Sphingomonas. The sequence continues at coordinate 23,954 of NZ_BDJB01000002.1, forward strand.
GCTCTTCACTGCATTGATGATCGTGCCGAAGATCGTGTCGCCGATCGTCCCGCCGAACCCGCCGAAACCGCCGCTCGCGCCCAGGATCGAGTTGATCGCCTGCTGCGCGAGCGCGTCGCTGGCGGCGTTGCCGGTCGTCGTCGTCGTACGCGATCCATCCGCGCCGACGACCGTCGTCGTCGTGCCGCCGATCTCGCGCGCGCCGATCGCGCCGGCGATCGTCAGCAGATTAGGCGCCGAGTTCGAGAAGCTCGTCGCCCCGAACGCCCCGCCCGACAGACTGCCGAGCAGGAACTGGAAGCCGAGCCGGCTCGCCGTCTGGTCCGAAACCTCGGCGACGATCGCTTCGACCAGCACCTGCTCGCGCCGCGTATCGAGCTGGCGCACCACCTCGGACAGCTGGCGCTGGATATCGGCGGGCGCGGCGATGACGATCGCATTGGCGCCGACGAAGCGCGTGACGACCGCCGGGGCGCGGCCGCCCTGCGCCTGTACCGCCGCCTGCCCGCTGGCGCCGCCGCCGGGCGCGCTCTGGCTCTGCGTCTGTCCGGCGGTGTTAACCGTGGGCTGCCCATTCGCCGCGCCGGTGCTGGCGCCGAAGTTCGACTGGCTGAGCTGGTTCTGCGGGATCGAATCGGGCGTCTGGCCGACGAGTTGCTGGAGCACGGGAAGCAGCTGGGCCGCATCGGCGTGTTCGAGGAAGACGACGCGGATCTCGGTGCCGCTCTTGGCCTTCTGGTCGAGATCGAGCGCGACCTGCGCGAGCCGCGCGACCGTCGACGGATCGCCGCGCAGCGCAACCGAATTGGCGCCCTCGACCGCAACGACGCTGGTCGCCTGCCCCTGCCCTTGCGCGGGTGTACCGACAAGGCCCTGCAGCGCGGTGGCAATGTCGCGCGCGCCGGCGTTGCGGAGCGCGACGACGCGGGTCGACGCGTTGTCGGTGTCGATCCGGCGCAGCACCTCGCGCACGCGGCGCACGTTGTCCGCAAAATCGGCGATGACGATGGAGCTGCCCGCACGGTTGGCGCTGACCGACCCTTGCGCCGAGACGAGCGGCCGCACGGTGTCGACCGCCGACTGTGCGTCGATCGCGCGCAGGCGAACGATCTCGGTCACGAACTGGTTGCGCGCGGCGCCCGCCGCACCGACGCGGCCTGGCTGCGCGGCGGCGTTCTCGATCGGTTGGACGCGCAACGCGCCATTGGCGGTCGGCACGGTAACGAGCCCATTGGCGCGCAGCGTGGAGAGGAACACTTCGAAATATTCGGAGCGGCTGAGCGGGCGATCAGTGACGACCGTCACCTTGCCCTGCACGCGTCCGTCGATGATGAAGGTACGCCCCGTCACTTTGGCGGCATCGGCGATGAAGGCGCGGATATCCGCGTCGCGCACGTTGAGCGTCGTCTGCGCCCCTGCCTGTGTGATCAGCGCCGCCGCCAAAGCCGGCGCGAGCAGCCAGCGCCTCATCGACCGGCGACCTGGACGCTCAGCGACACCGGCTGGCCGCCGCGATCGACCGTCAGCGCGAGACTGCCGCCGCCGGCGAATTGCGTCGCGATGCGATCGATATCCCCCGCCCCTGACACCGGACGACCGGCGAGCTGCGTCACGACGTCGCCGTCACGCAGGCCCGCGGCGCGGAACGCGGCGCCGCTGCCCTGCGACCGGACGACGAGCCCGCTGATCCGCCCGCCCTCGATCCGCGGCACGAAGCCGACGTCGCTCTGAAATTGATCGACGGTGATCCCGGCGGGCGCCGCCGGAGCCGCCGCCGGCGTCGCGTCGCCGCCTGCGGGAGCGCCGGTCGCGGCATTACCGCCCGATTGATCGAGGAACAGATCCTCTCGCGCGCCGCCGCGCTCAATTGTGACGTGGTCGAACGCCACCGCCCTAAGCACCACGCCAGGAATGATCTCTTCTCCAATCGCCACGCTCTTCTGCACCCCGTCGGGCCCGGCGAGGATCGCCGATCCGCGCCCCATCGCCTCGTCGATCCGCGTGCCGAACAGCTTGAGCTGCAACGACGTTACGACTGCGGGGCCCGCCTGGACGCCACTGATGCGATAAAAGGGGTCGAAGCCGCGCAGCACGTCGCCGGGCGCCGCGGGCAAGACGAGGCTAGCCGGGCGCCACTCGCCGAGCGGCGACACCGGCGTCACGACCGTCCACACCAGCCGCGCGGTTTGCACCGCGAGGACGCCGAGCAGCGCCAACTCCGCGAGCGAGTAAACGTTGACGACGGGGACCCGCCGCAGGATCGCCCGCGCACGGGCGTCGAAACTCAAACGCATCAGCCTGCCCAAACCCCGCCGCTTCGGCTATGGCCGCGATGTTACAGCCGCATTGCAGCGCTGTGTAATATTTCGCGGGCTGGCGGGCCAGCGCCGCAATTGGCTAAATGGCTGCCATGGATCATGACGACCTGGCCGCCGCCGCATCGGGCCTGGACGGCGCTGCCACCGCGGCGCGGTTGGCGCTGCTACCCGGCGTGCAGCGCGTACCCAGCGCCAAGCTGACGCTGTTCCTGAAGCGCGACTTCCTCGACGCCGCGACATGTGCCGGGCTGATCGCGCTGATCGACGCCAACCGCCGCCCCTCGACGATCTCCGACGCGAACGGCGATGCGACGTTCCGGACGAGCGAGACGTGCGACCTGGACGGTACCGAAGCCCTTGTGCAGCGTGTCGAGGCGGCTATCGGCGCCGCGACCGGGATCGCGCCGATCTACGGCGAGCCGCTGCAGGGGCAGCGCTACGCCGTGGGGCAGGAGTTCAAGGCGCATACCGACTATTTCGAGCCCAACGGGGTCGACTATCACCGCTACTGCGACGTCGCGGGCAACCGCACCTGGACAGTGATGATCTACCTCAACGAACCCGAAGCAGGCGGCGCGACGCGGTTCAAGGCGGTCGACAAGACGATCCAGCCGGAGACGGGCAAGCTCGTCGCGTGGAACAACCGCCGCCCCGACCGTTCGCTCAACCCCGCGACCATCCACCACGGCATGAAAGTGCGCGCCGGGACCAAATACGTCATCACCAAATGGTTTCGCGAGCGCCCGTGGGGGTGACGCGACGCGCGAAGGGGCCACGGGCGTCCGATGCGCCCGCGGCCCCTTTACTGTCTGCCGGCGCCGATCAGAAGGTGATGCTGGCGCCCAGCGTATAGAGCCGCCCCTGCTCGAAGCGGTTGATGAACACCTGCCGCCCGTCGTCGAACGTCTGGCGCTCCTGATATTTCGTGCCGGTGAGGTTGCGCGCCTCGCCCTTCAGTTCGACGCGCGTACCGAGGAAATCGACCGTCTGGCGCGCGACGAAGTCGACGCGGATGCCGGGCTTTTCGATGATGTCGGGCTGGAAGCCGACGCCGGTGAGCAGCGACGGACCGCGGTTCGTCACGCGCTCGCTGGCGTAGTTGAACAGCAGCGTCGCCTGCGTCGCATTTTCCTTGTCTTCGTAGCCGAGCTGGACGTTGACGAGGTGATCCGACTGACCCGTGAGCGGCGCGCCGTCGCGGAACTGGAGGTTGGCGGGGGCGAAGCCTGCCGGGCAGCCGCCAAGCGTTACGCCGAGAACGCTCGGCACGCAGCTCGCATTCGCGGTGATCTTCGACTGGGTGTAGGTATAGTTGCCGACGAAGACGAGGCGCTTGCCGGCCATCTCGTCGGAGATGAAGTCGAGCGGCAGGTATTTCTGCACCTCGATCTCGCCGCCGTACAGCGTCGCCTTCGGCAAATAGGTGAAGCCGGTCTGCAGCCGCGCGTCGGGCGTCGGGTAGAAGCCGACCTGCTCGATCGGGCGATCAATCCGCTTGTAGAAGCCCGCCGCGGTTAGCCGCTGGTCACGATCGAAGAACCACTCGTAGCGCGCTTCGAGGTTGTAAAGTTCCGAATCGCGCAGATTGGGGTTGCCGAAGAACAGGCGGTCCGATTCGAAATCGCGGAATGCCTGCGGCGCGAGCTCGCGGAACTGCGGGCGCGCGATCGTCTTGGCGGCGGCGAGCCGCAGCTGCATGTTGGGCGCGAAGTTCCACGTCAGCGTCGCCGCGGGGAGCCAATAGTCGTTGTTGAGCCGCGTCGAGGGCGCACCGATCGGCGTCACCGACTGTTTCGCGGTCTCGTAGCGCACGCCGATGATCGCGCGGATCCCGTCGATCGCTTCGGCCTCCGCCTGGACGTAGCCGGCGTGGATTTTCAGGCTAGCGTCATAAGCGAACGAGCCGTTCAATCCCGAATCGAAGCGCAGCTGCACCGCATTGTCCGCCGGCGTGCCGGTGGTCGCGACCGGGCAGCCGTTGAGCACGTCGGGCGAGAGCAGGTAATCGGGACGGAACAGGTTGCACGGGAACGGGATCGCCCCGCCCGTCGCGGTCTGGAAGGTGAACGGCAGGCGGATCGAGCTGCGCTCGTTCTGCGAATAATAATAGCCGCCCGACAGCGTGAACGGCCGCTCGGTCGACAATTTATAGGTGACGTCGGCCTGGCCCGAGTAGAGGTCCTCCTCCAGCTCGCTGAACACCACCGTCGCGAAGCGATCGAAGGCGTTGGTCGCCTGCCACACGCCTGGGCATGCAACGCCCTCGCCCACCACCGGCTCGTTGACGCGGACGTTGAGATTGGGGTTGCAGGTATAGATGAACTGCCGCTCGTACGGCGAATTGCGCTTCGAGTTGGCATAAGCGCCGCGCACGTCAACCGACAGGTCGTCGATCGGCTTGAACTCGCCGACCAGCTGACTCTCGATCAGCTGGCGTTCGAACCAGTTGGTGTTCTGCTGGAAGATCGGGTTGCCCGACGAATTGTTGTACACCGTCGCGGCCGAGGCGCGGCCCTGCTTCAGCGTGTCGTGGATGTAGACGTTGGTCCAGCGGATGCGGTTTTCATCGAATTCGTACCCGAAGCCGAGCAAACCGTTCACCACCGCGCGATTGTCGGTGATGACGGTCGAGAAGTCGTTGCGCAGCGATCCGTCGGCACTGACGGTATCCTGCTGCGTCGTCGCGCGCGTGCGCCACGTGTTGGCGACGCTGCCCGTCGCGATCATGCCGATTCGGCCGGCACCCAGCTCGCCGACGAGGCCGATGTTGATGTCGCCCGACCAGTTGGCGGGGATATCGGTGTTGCGCTGGAGCAAGGTGGTGCGCGCGTTGGAGAGTTGCGCCACCTGCGCTGCCGGGATCACGCCGGTGGCGTTAGGCGCAGCGCGGATGAAATCGGGTACGTCGCGCTCGCCGGAATCATAGCCGAGCCAGTCGGTCTTCGACCCGTAATAGGTGTAGCCGAGCTTCGCCGTCGTCTGCGTGTCGATCCCGCCCGACGCGCCGATCGTGACGAAATTTTCGTCCGGCAGCGCCTTGGTGGTGAGATTGATGACGCCGCCGCCGAACTCGCCGGGGTAGTTCACCGAATAGGTCTTCTGGACGAGCGCCGAGCCGACGATCGAGGTCGGGAAGATGTCGAGCGGCACGGTACGGCGCAGCGGCTCGGGGCTCGGCAGCGGGGAGCCGTTGAGCAGCGCCGACGAGTAGCGATCGCCGAGCCCGCGCACGAAGACGTAGCCGTTGCCAACGACGGACAGGCCGGTGACGCGGGTGAGCGCGCCGGCGATGTCGCCTTCACCGGTACGCGCGATATCCGCCGCCGAAAGAACGTTAATGACCTGCGCGGTCGAGCGCACGGTGTTGGGGATGTTGCGACCAACGACGACGATGTCGTCGCCTGATCCGGTGTCGACGCCGGGGGCGGAGACTTCCGCCGCCTGCTGCTCGCCGCCCGATTGGCTGTCAGGCGTCTGACCGTCCGCAGTGGGCGCAGCCTGGGGGTTCGACGGGTCGACGCCGGTCGCCATCGTGCTGGTTGACGGCGGGCCGGCGGGCGCGCTCGTCGAGGGCGCACCGGTCGAGGGCGCGACCTGCGCCAGCGCGGCGGGCGCGACCATACCGGTGGTCACGAGGAGAAGGGCTGCGTAGGCGGAGCGCTGGCGCATGATCGGGCCTTTTCGGTCGATAGTAGAGTGCGGGCCCCGCGGCGGGATGAAGCGCCAGCGGGGCCCGCGATCGTCAGATCAGCAGCGGCTCAGCGGCCGTTGCACTGGAAGTAGACCGAGTTGAAGGTCGGCGGGCCGACGTCCTGCAGATCGGCGTTCGCCGGGCGGATCGTCGAGCGATCGGTGCCCGTACCCGAGCCCGCGACGATGTTGATGCAGGTCTGGCCAGTGGCGGTCTTCACCACGCCGTTGACGAAGGCGAAGTCCGCGCCGCCGCGCAGGCGGATCGCCGCCGGGGCCGACGGCGCCGTCTGGACGAAGGTGAAGTTGGCGTAGCGGCCGTAGGTACGCGGCAGCAGATCCTCGGCGCCGTTCGAATCGATCTCGGTCGCGAACGAGTCGGCGGTCGCACCACCCGCCTTCTGCGCGGCGATGATGAACTGCATGAACCCGCGCCAGCCGTTGTCGACGTCGAACCCGTCGTCGTCGGCGCCCGTCACCGCGAAATACTTGAGGTTCGTCGCACCGCCGAAGATCTCGATCCCGTCGTCGGCCGAATTGTGGCTCTGGACGTGATCGATCGTCGTGCCGCTGCCCGTGCCGCCGAGCGTCAGGCCCTGCAGCTCGTTACCCTCGCTGATCGCAATGCCGGTGTAGCGGATCTGGACGTACTGGAGCGTGCCCGAATTGCTCGCCGCGTTCGGCCCGCCGTAGAAGCGGCCGGTGATGCCCTCGATCGGCGCCTGGCACGACGTGCTCGACCCCGCCGCATTGTTCGGGCCGGTGCCCGCGGCGCAGACCGCCGTCGGCGCCTGGCCGAGGATGACGAGCCCGCCCCACTGGCCCTGCGTCGAATCCGACACGCCGTTGCTGGCGAGGTTCTGCTGCGAGGTGAAGATGATCGGCGCGGCGGCGGTGCCGACCGCGTTGATGCGGCTGCCGCGGTTGACGAGGATGAGGTCGTTCGATGCCTCGCTCGAATCCGCCGCGAGCACCACGCCCGCCGCGATCGTCAGCACGACGCCCGAATCGGCGCCCTGCGTGCCGACGTCGGTGCCGACCTCGGTCTGCCCGCGGAAGCGATAGAAGACGCCCGGGATCTTGGGCAGCGTCAGGCTCGACGTGATCGTGGTCGGCAGACGGCAGGCCTTGAAGCCGCCGACGGTCACGCTGTCATCGATCGTGCCCGTCGGGCAGGCGGTGCCCGCCGCGAGCGTGCCGACGTTAGGCACCGCGGTGCAGGCTGCCGTCGTTCCGCCGAAGTTCGCCGAGGAGGAATTGCAGGTCCAATCCTGGAACGACGTATCGTTCGGGCCGCTCAGCGCGCCGACGAAGCCGGTCGAGGTGAAGAAGCTGCCGAGCGTCGCGGGATTGCTGGGGGTGGCGAGCGGGGTGGTGCTCGTCGGATAGACGCCGTTCAGGCCGCCTGCGCCGTTGACGTTGTTGTTGCTGCCCGCATTGACGATCGCGAGCTGCTCGTCCGACGTGACGGTGACGCCCGACTGGGTCGTCGCGGTGGCGAACTGCGCGGCGGTGATCGGCGACGGCGTGGGCGTGCCGGTTGGCGTCGGCGTCGGCGCGGGCGGCGTGACGATCACGTCAATGTTGCCGGCGCCGGGCGATGCGACGCCGTCGGCACCGCCGCAGGCGGCGAGCAGAAGGCAGGCGGTGCCCGCAAGAAACTGATTGCGGCGGCTGGTGCTCAGCATGTCTCACTCCCGGTTGTCACGTGGCCCGTCCCCCGGGCCGCGAGCGAGTCGAGCCGTTTGCCCGTCCGCCCTTCAACAGCGCCGCTAGGGCGCGCGCGTGACATCTCCGTGGAAGTTCCGCGTCACGGTGGTGACGGATATGTTGCGCGGCCGTGACAATGCCCCGCCGTGAGACGCAACCGCGGCAATCGGCGAGAAAACCAAAAAGCCCCGCCGGTCCACAGGACCGACGGGGCTCGAAATGGTGGGCGCGACAGGGATTGAACCTGTGACCCCACCCGTGTGAAGGGTGTGCTCTACCGCTGAGCTACGCGCCCGGCGATCGCGAAGGATCGAAACCGGAAGCGGGCCTTTAGGCGGCGTCGGCCGGCCTGTCTAGCCCGCGAAATCCTGATCAGTTCAGCGAATCCTTGAGCACCTTGCCGGCCTTGAACTTGGGCTGGCTAGACGCCTTGATGCTCATCGGCTCGCCGGTGCGCGGGTTGCGCCCAGTCGACGCCTTGCGCTTGGAAACGGCGAAGGTGCCGAAACCCACCAGGCGCACCTCCTCGCCCTTCTTGAGCTGCGCGCCGATCGTGTCGAACACCGCTTCGACGGCGCGGCTGGCGTCGCCCTTGGCAAGTCCGGACACGGTCGCGACCGCAGCAATCAACTCCTGCTTGTTCATGCACGGACCCCCGTCTGATGTGCGAAATCATGTAGATATGGATTCGGCCGCGCAGGGCCGATCGGACCAGTAAGGCGCGTGGTTCCAGCGGTGTCAAACGAAACCACGGCGGTTGCGATGAACCGCCGTGGTTACGCTTTTACTACGAATTGGTACGCAAAGCTTAGTGGTGGAGCTCACCACCGGCCGGCGCGATCGGCGCTGGCGGCTGCGCCGCCAGTTCGTCCGCATCGGTCCAGTCGATCGCCTCGAGCGGATCGGTCAGCGCGAGCCGCAGCACCTCGTCGACGTGCGTGACGGGGATGATCTTCAAGCCATCCTTGATGTTCTGCGGGATGTCGGCGAGGTCCTTCTCGTTCTCCTGCGGGATCAGCACGGTGGTGATGCCGCCGCGAAGCGCAGCGAGCAGCTTCTCCTTCAGCCCGCCGATCGGCAGCACCCGCCCGCGCAGCGTCACCTCCCCCGTCATCGCGATCTCGCGGCGCACCGGCACGCCGGTCAGCGTCGAGACGATGCAGGTGACAAGGCCGATGCCCGCCGACGGGCCGTCCTTGGGCACCGCGCCTTCCGGCAAATGGACGTGGACGTCCTTGCGATGGAACAGGCTCGGCTTGATGCCGTAGGACGGCGCACGCGCCTTGATGAAGCTCATCGCCGTCTCCGCCGATTCCTTCATCACATCACCTAGCTTGCCGGTCAGCTTGATCGCGCCCTTGCCGGGCACCGTCACGCTCTCGATCGTCAGCAGCTCGCCGCCGACCTCGGTCCAGGCAAGGCCGGTGACGGCGCCGATCTGGTTCTCCTCCTCGGAGAGGCCGTGGCGGAACTTCTGTACGCCGGCGAACTCATGGAGGTTGTCCGGCGTGATCGTGACGCTGGTCGTCTTGCCTTCGAGGATCTGGCGCAGCGCCTTGCGCGCGAGCTTGGCGATCTCGCGCTCGAGCGTACGCACGCCCGCCTCGCGGGTATAGCGCTGGATCAACGCGCGCAGGCCTTCCGGCGTCAGCGTGAACTCGCCGTCCTTCAACCCATGCGCCTCGACCTGCTTGGCGATCAGGTGCCGCTCCGCGATCTCGACCTTCTCGTCCTCGGTGTAGCCCTCGAGCCGGATGATCTCCATGCGGTCGAGCAGCGGCTGCGGCAGGTTGAGCGTGTTCGCGGTGCACACGAACATCACGTCGCTGAGATCGACGTCGATCTCGAGGTAATGATCGTTGAACTTGCTGTTCTGCTCCGGGTCAAGAACCTCGAGCAGCGCGCTAGCCGGATCGCCGCGGAAATCCTGGCCGAGCTTGTCGATCTCGTCGAGCAGGAACAGCGGGTTCGCCGCGCCGGCTTTCTTGAGGTTGGTCACGATCTTGCCCGGCAGCGAACCGATATAGGTGCGGCGGTGACCGCGGATCTCGGCCTCGTCACGCACGCCGCCCAGCGACTGGCGGATGAACTCGCGCCCGGTCGCCTTGGCGATCGACTTGCCCAGCGACGTCTTGCCGACGCCCGGCGGACCGACGAGACACAGGATCGGCCCCTTCAGCTTGTTGGTGCGTGCCTGGACCGCGAGATATTCGACGATCCGGTCCTTCACCTTCTCCAGCGCGTAATGATCCTCATCGAGGACCGCCTGCGCCGCGGCGATGTCCTTCTTGAGCTTCGACTTCTTGCCCCACGGCAGGCCGAGCAGCACGTCGAGGTAATTGCGCACGACGGTGGCCTCGGCGCTCATCGGCGCCATCGTCTTGAGCTTCTTGAGCTCGGCGGTCGCCTTGGTACGCGCTTCCTTGGAAAGCTTGAGCGTCGCGATCTTCTGCGTCAGCTCGGCGACCTCGTCGCCCTCGCCTTCCTCGCCCTCGTTGCCGAGTTCGCGCTGGATCGCCTTCAGCTGCTCGTTGAGGTAATATTCGCGCTGCGTCTTCTCCATCTGGCGCTTGACGCGGCTCTTGATCTTCTTCTCGACCTGCAGGACGCCGAGCTCGCCTTCCATGAAGGCGAACACCATCTCCAGCCGGCGTGACGGATCGCCCTCGACCAGCAGCGCCTGCTTGTCGGCGACCTTGATCGAGATGTTCCCCGCGACGGCATCGGCGAGCCGCGAGGCGTCGTCGATTTCGCCGAGCTGCGAGGCGGTCTCGGCGGGCAGCTTGCGGTTGAGCTTGGCGTAATTCTCGAACTGGTCGACCACCGAGCGCATCAGCGCGGAGACTTCGGTGCCCTCTGCCTCGATCTCCTCGATCGGGGTGACGTCGGTCGTCACATAAGCACCAGCGTCGAGCAGCGTGCCGAGCCGGCCGCGCTGCTTGCCCTCGACGAGGACGCGTACCGTGCCGTCGGGCAGCTTGAGCAGCTGGAGCACCGTCGCGGTGACGCCGATGTCGTAGAGATCGTCGGCCTTGGGATCGTCCTCGGCCGGGTCGAGCTGCGCGACGAGGAAGATCTCCTTGTCCGCCGCCATCGCGGCTTCGAGCGCCGCGACCGACTTGTCGCGGCCGACGAACAGCGGGACGATCATGTGCGGGAAAACGACGATATCGCGCAGGGGAAGTACGGGGAAGGTCTGGGTCATGAACACTCCGGCGCCGCTTCGGACAGGCGGCGAACGCTTACTATATGGTGGCGCGTTCGCATCCATCAATCGTCGCATCGGGTAACGCCGATGCGCAGGATCGCGATCAGCCGAACAACCGCCTGAGGCTGCGATCGAGCATCACGAACTGCCACAGGGTGCGGCCGTGATCCGCCCGGCCGGCACGATGCGCCTCGGCGAGCGTGCCGAGCGCGTCGAGATCGAACCAGCCCGTATCGGCAAGCGTGCGCGATCGCGGCAGCGCCGCAGCCTCGCTCGCCAGCGCCGAGCGGAACCATGCGCTGACCGGCGTAACGAAGCCCATCTTGGGGCGGTAGAGCACGTCCTTGGGCAGATAGCGTTCCATCGCCTTTTTCATTAGCCACTTGCCCTCGCCGCGGCGTAGCCGGAGGCTGGCGGGCAGCGTGCCGGCGAAGGCGACGAGGCGATGATCCAGCAACGGCTCGCGCGCCTCCAGACTCACCGCCATGCTCGTCCGATCGGTCTTGGCGAGGATATCGCCCGGCAGCCAGATCTTGATGTCGGCATATTGCGCGCGGTCGATCGCATCGCGCGCCGGCGCGTCGCGCATCGCCGCGACGTAGCGATCCTCGGCGCGGTGGCCGGCGAGCGCTCGGCGGCCGGCGTCGTTGAACAGCCGCGCGCGGATCGCCGGCGCGGTGACGCCGACCGAGCGCGCATAGGCTTCCGCCCCGTCGTCGGCGAGCGCGAGCAGCGTCGTCTTGGCGCGCAGCGGGCGCGGCGCCCAATCGGCCTTGGGATAGATAGCGCCGAGCCCGCCGAACACCCGGCTGCGCAGCCCATCGGGCACCAGCCCGCGCACACGCTCCTCCGCCGCCTGGAAGCGGTAGCGGCGATAGCCGGCGAAGATCTCGTCCGCGCCATCGCCCGAGAGCGCGACGGTCACCTTCTCGCGCGCAAGTGCGCACACCTGATAGGTGGCGAGCGCGGAGGCATCCGCGAAAGGTTCGTCGAACGCTACGACGAGGCGGTCGAGCAGCGCGAAATCGTCCGACCGGACGACGCGCGAGCGATGATCGGTGCGGAAGCGATCGGCGACCGCGGCGGCATAGCCGCGCTCGTCGTGCCCTGCCTCGTCGAAGCCGATCGTGCAGGTACGGATCGCGTGCGGCGTCGCCTCCGCCATGAGCGCGACGACCGCCGAACTGTCCACCCCGCCCGACAGGAAAGCACCGAGCGGCACGTCCGACACCAGGCGCGAGCGGACCGCCGCGCGCATGTGATCGACCAGCTCCTCCTCGAGCGCGCGTGCCGATCCCCGGGCGCGGTCGGCGAACGACACGTCCCACCATTGCACCGGCGCGGGCACCGGCTTGCCGCGCTCGACGAGAAGATAATGGCCGGCAGGCAGCTTGCTGACCCCGGCGACGATGCATGCGTCGTCGGGAACGTAGCCGAAGGCGAGGAAGTCCTCGACCGCGCGCACGTCGGGCACGCGGCGCAGCAGCGGGTGGGCGAGCAGGCCCTTCAATTCGGACGCGAAGGCGAGCGCGCCGTCGGCGAGCCGCGTGTAGTGGAGCGGCTTCACGCCAAGCCGGTCGCGCGCCAGGAACAGCTGCTGCGTGCGTGCGTCGTGGATTGCGAAGGCGAACATGCCGTTGAGCCGAGCGAGCATCGCCGGGCCCCACGCGGCCCACGCGGCGAGCAGCACCTCCGTATCCCCCGCGGTGCGGAACGCCCAGCCCTTGGCGCCGAGCTCCGCGCGCAATTCCTGATAATTGTAGATGCAGCCGTTGAAGAGCACCGACAGTGCGCCGCTCATGTCGTGCATCGGCTGCGGCGATCCCGCGACGTCGATGATCGACAGGCGGCGGTGGCCCAGGCCGACGCCGGGCGCGGTCCACACCCCTTCGCCATCGGGGCCGCGCACCGCCATCGCATCGGTCATGGCGCGGATACGCGCCGGATCGACCGGCTTGGGCGTTTCGGGATGGAACAGGCCGGCGAGGCCGCACATCAGCGCAGCGCCCTGGCGGTCGCCTGATCGATCGGGCCGAGCGCGGCGCGGAAACGTGCGATCGCCGCCGCAGGGTCACGCCCCGCGAGCCGTTCGGCCGACAGATGCAGTGCCCCCGCGCCGGGCTCGCCGCCGATCAGCCGCGCCTTCAGCGTTGCGAGTTTCACGATGGTCGGGCTGTCCGTCACGATTCCACCAACGCGGTACCACGTCGCGACGACCCGCTCCACCGGGGTTCCGGCGGCGCCGACGGCGGTGATGCGCATCGCCGCGCCGCCGTCGATCGCGGGCAGATCGGCGACGCGCAGCCATCGGTCGCCTTCGCGCAGCACGCCGGTACCGTAGGCGACGACTTCCTTGCCCTCGTGCTGCGCGGCGAACACGGCGAGCGCGAGGTCGACGGCGTTACCCTGGGGATCGACGTAGCTTGCGAAGAGCTGGCGGTCGGCGGCCGGATAGCTCGGCCGCCACGGCGCCGACGTGCGCGGGTCGACGCGCGTCCAGCCCGGTACGACGGGGGCGACGAGCGCCGCGGGCAGCGGCTGCGACCGGCCGGCGATCGCCGCCGACCAGGCAGGGAACAGCGCCGCGAGCAGGGCCGCCCCGATCGCCGCCGGGATCAGCGCGACGCGGTGCCTTCGCGGCGGCGGCAGCGTCGCGGGATCGAAGGCCGCATCGTCGGGCGCGCGATCGAACCAGCGCCAGCCGACCGCCATCACCGCGACCATCACGAAGGCGAAGAAGATCCAGCCGTAGACGATGTGGTCGAACCCCGTCGCCGCCTCGATGCTGGTCAGCTCCGCCGCCCAGATCGTACCGAAGGCGCGCACGCCGTTGGCGAGCACGGGAATGATTAGCGCGACGACGAGGAAGATCGAGCGCCGCCGCGACGAGCGGAAGCAGACATTGGCAACGAGCACGCCGTATGCCGCCATCGACAGCACGAACTTCGACCCCGAACAGGCCTCGGCCACTTCAAAATAATAGCGCCCGGCGTGGATCAGCACGCCGTCCACCGCTGCCGGCACACCGACGAGATGCAGCAGCGGCATGACCATCGCGACGGTGATCGCCTGGAGCGGCGGCTCGAGCCACTCGCCGAACGGCACCATGAACAGCGCGTAGCCGAGCGGAAAGGCGATGCCGCGCGCGACGTGCGGGCCGAGCAGCGTGACGACCGATCCCTGCAGCATCATCACCAGCCCGAGCTGGCGCGCGAACGCCGCGCCCGCCGCCTCGCCGAGCAGCCAGCCCATACCACCCGCCAAGACCAGCGCGAGCCCCGGCCACCAGGCCGTCGGACGCAGCTGCGCCAATTCGCCGCGCCGCGTCCAAACGAGCCAGGCAACGACGGGCGCAATGAAAAGGCAGTGGCCGTAGGTCGTGCTGGTCCACCAGATATCGACCAGCGCGGCGACGTCACGACGGAACAGCAGCAGGATCGCCGCGGCGACGGCCGCGAGCGCGGCGAGGTGCGCCCGCCACGTCGCCGGGACGGCCATCGCAGGGACGGGCAACGCGATCGTCATGCCGCAGCGCGCACCGTCGCCGGCAGGCCGAGGATCGCGTCGAGCGGTGCGAGCCGTGCGTCCCAGCCGTATCGCTTCGTCACCTGCACGCGGGCTGCGCGGCCGAGCGCCGCGGCACCTGCCGGATCGGCCAGCAGCGCGGCGATCGCCGCGGCGTAATCGGCCGCGCCGTCCGCGATGCGGATCGCGCCGGCGTGGTCGATCCCCTCTCCCGCCGCCGGGCTGGCTACGACGGGCCGTGCCATCGCCATCGCCTCGAGCACCTTGTTCTGGATGCCACGCGCCAGCTTGAGCGGCGCGACGACCACGTCGGCAGCGGCGAGCCAGCCGCGCACGTCCGCCACCTCGCCCGTTACCGTCACGCGCTTACCGGCGAGCGCGCGCACCGCCGCAGTCGGCGCACGGCCGACGATCGCGAAGTGCGCGTCGGGAAGGAGGGGCAGCACGTCGCGCGCGAACCACGTCACTGCGTCGACATTGGGCCGGTAATCCATCTGGCCGGTGAACACGATCAGCGGATGCGGCGCCTGCAGGGCAGGCGTCGCCGGATCGTAGAAATTGGTATCGATGCCGTTCTCGAGCACGTCGCTGCCTGGCAGGAGGGCAGCCTCCGGCGCGCTGACGAACAGGCTAGCGTCGACGCGCGTCACCACCGCGCGCTCATAATCGCCGAGCAGCCGTGCCTCGCGCCGCATCAGCCAGCGCATGGCCCCGCGCGATGCATCGGCATAGGCCGCGAACTTCGCCGAATCGAGATCGACGAAGTCCATGGCCGTGCGCGGGCGATCGACGGGCAGATATTGCGCCATCTGCCCCGAGAAGACGTAGATCGCCGCGATCGGACGCCGCGCCACGATATCGGCGACGGCCGACGCGACGCGCCGATCGGCGAACGCGGCGATCGACAGGGGCTGCCCGTGTGCCAGCGCCTCGATCGCGGCGCGGGCGCGCGACTTGGTGCGCGGCACTAGCACGCACTCGTCCACCAGCGCGCGATCGGCCGCGTTCATCTCTGCCGCATCATCAGTAAAGGCGACGAGATGGATGCGCGCGCGCGCCGCCAGATAGCGCAGCACGTTGTAGCTGCGGATCCGGTCCCCCCGGTCGGGCGGGAACGGCGCGCGGTGCGCGATGAACAGGATCTCCATCGTGGCCGTGCCTGCCTCAGCCGAGCCCGCGGCTGATCCACGGCCCCGCAAGCATCGCGATCGGCAGCGGCAGCTTCTTCCACGCGCGCACCATCAGTGCATACTTCGGATTGCGCGGGTCGACCTCGCGCATCGGGCCGCTCGACCATTTGGCATAGGCTAGCGGGACACCCTCGAACCCCCAATTCTTCTTGAAAGCCGCCGGCCCGCTGCCAACCTTTGAGCGGCCGAAATCGAACCGCGTGCAGCCGCGCGAGCGGGCGTGCGCCATCAGCGCGAAGTACATCCGGTCGTTGGCGCGCAAGGCCCGCGCCGCCTCGGTTCCCCCACCCCAATAGGGATAGACGGTGCCGTTGAGATAGAGGCTCAACACGCTCGCTACGGCGGAGCCGCGATGCCGCACGGTGAGGATGTCGGCATCCATCGTGTCGAGCGCACGGCGCAGCAGCCTGGGCGGAAACACCGGCGAGCCAAGGTTGCGCGTCGATTCGGCGTAGATACGGAAATGCTCGGCGGCGAGCTCGGCGCCCCCGATCACGACGTCGAGATCGTTCGCCAGCGCCTTGCGCACCTCGGCACGTTGCTTGCGCGGGATGGCGAGCAGTTCGGCCTCGTCGCTGGACGCGAGCGGGCGGGCGAAGCCGAGGCTTGTGTCACGATCGATCGTCCAGCCGTGCGGGGCGGGCCCGCCGCGCAGCTCGATCGAGGGGTAGCCGAGCGCGCGCGCCGCGGTGGCGAGCGGCTCGACACCTTCACCGAGAATACCGCCGCCGACCGCAAACGCGGACGACACCAGCCCCTTGCCGAACAGTGCGGATCGCATTTCGGTGAGCGGCAGATAGCCGACGATCCGCCCTCCCCGCTCCGCCACGAAAAAGCGCGCGCGCTGGCCGCAGCCGTGCTCGACGGCGCGCGTCCAGGCGGTGAGATGGAACGGTGTCGCATCGGGCCGCGCGCGGACGAAGGCGTCGATCGCGGCGTCCTCGTCGATCGCCTCGCGCACGACGAGATCCGCCGCGATCCGGCTATGCGCGTTCACCAGCGCCGCTCCCGCGCCGCGACGGCATCGACGCGCCCCCAGCTGTGGCGGCGGACGAGGCCGCGCAACTTGCCCGCCATCGCGCCCAGCCGGCTGTAGTGGCGCAGCTTCGAGCGCAGCGGTGCGGCGGCGACGCGCGGCTGACCAGGATCAACCTCCCACGGGTGGAAATAGAACATCCCGCCATGGCCGGCGGCATTCGCCTGGCGGACGGCGAGGTCGGTCAGCGCGGCGGGCAGCAGGCGGAAGAACCCGCCGCCGACTGCTAGCCGGCGACCAGCCAGCGCCGCAGTCGACACGGGAAGCTCGATGAGGTGACTGTCAGCGAGCGGACGCCAGGCGAAGCGCGGGCTCTCGCGCCAGCCGTAATGGTCGTGCGCGACCGGGGCGACGCTGGACGAGTAGTCGTAGCCGGCATCGGCAAGGACGCGATGTGCCCAAGGCGTTCGCATATCGATAGAGAAGCTCGGCGCGCGATAGCCGGTAACGGCGACGCCGCCCGCATCCTCGAGCGCGGTGCGCGCGCGCGCGAGATCGGCGCGGAAGGTGGCCACATCCATCGTGAAGACGCGCTGGTGGTCCCAGCCGTGGCTGGCGATCTCGTGCCCGGCCTCGACGATGCGGCGGATCAGCGCGGGGTGACGCGCCGCGACCCAGCCCAGCGTGAAGAAGGTGGCGCGCGTCCCCGTCTCGGCGAACAGGTCGATCACGCGGCCGGTGTTGGCCACGACGCGGCTCTCGAGCCGTTCCCAATCGGCCTTGTCGATCGTGCGCTCGAACGCGCCGACCTGGAACCATTCCTCGACGTCGACCGACATGCCGTTGACGATCGCCGCGTCGACCTCCGGCACCTTGAAGGGCGCGTTCATGTCACGCCGCGGCGCCGCGCACCGCTTCCAGCCCGCCACGCGGTGCCGGCGCCTCGCTCTCGACCCAGTCGACGAGCAGCGTCAGCACGCGGCGCAGCGCGACGTCCTGCTCCTCGATCCGCTTTTCGAGCGAGGCAATGCGATCGAGCACGGCGGGATCAAGCTGGGCCGGTTCAAGCTGGGCGGGCTCGGCGGCTTCCGCACGCATCTCGTCCTGCGCGACCGGCTCGGCATTGGGCACCGCTTTCATCACCGGCGCGGGCCGTACCACGTTGGGGAGGTCGCGCGCGGCATCGGCGCGTACCGTGTTGACGAGCGCAGCGTCGATCAGCGTCGCATCGGTGATCGCGGCGTGAAGCATCACGCGGTTCATCAGCTGATTGAGCCGGCGCGGCACGCCGCCGCTGGCGCGATAGAGCACCGGAAAGACGTTGTCGGCGAAATCGGGCGTGCCCTGCCACCCGGCGATGCGCAGCCGGTGGCCGACATATTCCGCGATCTCATCCGGGTTCATCGGATCGAGATGATGGATCGCGATCACGCGCTGGCGCAACTGCTCGAGCCGGTCGGAACCGTTGAGTCGCTCGCGGAACTCGGGCTGGCCGAGCAGGAAGATCTGCAGCAGCGCGCGCCCGCCGGCCTGGAAGTTCGACAGCATCCGCAGCTCTTCGAGCGCCGACACCGGCAACGCCTGCGCCTCGTCGACGATCAGCAGCGTGCGCCGCCCGGTGCGCGCGATGCCGTGCAGCCCGCGCTCGATCACCGTCAGCAGTTCGGCCTTGCTCTTGCCGGCGGGATCGACGTTGAGCCCGGTCGCCACGGTACGCAGCAGATCGTCCGCCTCGATCGCGGTCGAGACGATGTTGATCACCACCAGGTTGGCGGGATCGATTTGCGCCGTCACATGGCCGACCAGCGTCGTCTTGCCCGCGCCGATATCGCCGGTGATGACGATGAACCCCTCCCCTTGCGCGAGGCCATAGCCGAGATAGGCCATCGCCTTGCGGTGCGTTGCCGAATCGAACCAGTAGCGCGGGTCCGGCGTCAGCTGGAAGGGCCGATCGGTCAGCCCGAAATGTTCCTCGTACATGCCGAGTTTCCTTTAGAAGGTGTACCGCGCGCCGAGCAGCGCCTGTGCCGACCACTGGCTGTCGAAGCCCTCCTGGTCGAAGGTGTAGACACCGAGCGAGGCGACGGTACCGAGACGGCCGAACTGGTGGCTGTACGTGCCCGTCGCGCCTAGATTGAAGACGCCATCGGCGTCGTCGAGCCCGCTCTGATAATAGTTGCCGAAGAGATTGGCATCGACCTGCGACACGCGGCTCAACGCGCGCGACCAGAACAGCTGCGCGTAATAGCTCTCGTCGGTGACGCCATAGGCCACCGTGCCGGGCGCGAGCCGCGGCACGTTGAGGCGGCGATTGGCATAGCCCGCGCCGACGCCGTAGCTCGTCCGCCCGCGCGTGGTGGAAATGACGCCGTCGATCCCGCGCGCGCGATAGCTCGCGGTCGAGATCGACTGGAATACGTCGTTGAGACAGCCGCCGGCACCTGCGCCGCCCGCGCTCGTCCCGTTCGCGCCGGGACGACCGCCGAAGATGCAGCCGTTGAACTGCTGCCCGAACGGGTTGGCGCTGCCCTGGAACGAGGTGGGCAGATCGCGCACGCCGTCGCGCAGCTGGCGTCCGAACGTCTCGATCCCGTCGTACACCGCGACCTGGACGCCCGTATCGCGGTCCATCGCCCAGTTCAGCGTGCCGAAATAGGTCTCGCCGCCGTAGCGCCAGCCGGCGTTCGCGGTCAGCTCGAGCCGCGGCGACGGACGCCAGATGACGCCCGCGTCGTAGATCAGCCCGTCGGTATTGTAGGCGATGCGCTGCGGCGAGGCGGGATCGGTGACGAAGCGGCCGTTGCCGTCGAGCACCGGATCACCGTTGGCGTCGACCAGCGCGTCCTTCTGGCTGGCCTCGATCTTCTCGTATCCGACGCCGCCGCGCACCGCGACGGTGCGGCTGACGGGCAGCGTCACGTCGCCGCGCGCGTAATAGCCCTCATACTGCTGGTCGAGCTGGCCGGCATCCTCGCGTTCATAGGCGCCGCTGACGGTGACGCCGACCGGCAGCACCGTGCCCGCCGCAACACCGGCGGAAGCCTGCGCGATGAAGTTGGTCGAATCGTCGTAATAGTCGAGCCGGCGCTGCCCCGCGCCGATGCCGGTCGAGAACGGCGCCTCGGCCTTGGTATAGCCGCCGAACGCGGAGGCGGCGAGCTGGACGGGACCGGCGCTGCCCGACACGCTCGGGCCGGCATAGACCGAATAGACCTGCGTCACGTTGTCGACGTTGCCGACGAGATTGCCTGGCGCTGCGCCGCGGATGTCGGAGCGCGCGCGCGTCGCGATCGCGCCGCCCTCGATCGCAACACCCGGCGCGAGGCTGACCGATCCGCGGGCGAGCCCGGTGTGCACGTCGCTGTCGGCGATCCGGTCGTCCCAGTCGATCCGCCGCTCGTAACGGTAGCTGACCTGCGCTTCGGCACGCCGACCGGTGACGGCCGCGTCGATCCCCACCGCGATCTGCGAGTAGGTCACGACATCGTCGTTGGTCAGATCGGCGTCGATCACCTGCGTCAGTTCGATATAGGGCGCGACATACCGGTCGCGCGCATCGGCGGCATTGGCGGCGAGGATCATCGCCAGCCCGATGCCGCAGCCGAGCGCATTGCCCCATGGCCTCACCACGTCACTTCTCCTGACCGTAATAGCTGCCGAACCGGCCACCGCCGGGCTCGTAGGACACAGAATTGAGCACCAGGCTGATCCGCTCGCACCCGTCGAGCAGGTTCACCGCTTCGCGCACGTCGGCCTCCGTCGTGCGATCGGCGCGCACCACCAGCATCACTTGCCCGACGAGCAGCGCCAGCACCGAGGCCGGCGAGGCGGCGAGCGCGGGCGGCGTGTCGAACACGATCAGCCGATCGGGATTGGCGGCGAGCAGGCGATCGATGATGTCGCCGGTGCGCGCGCTGGCGAGCAACTCGGTATCGGCGTGCGTGCGCTTGCCGGCGGGCAGCAGCGACAGCTGCGGCACGTCGGTGCGTACGATGCACTCCTCGGGATCGATCGTCGGATCGCCGAGGATGTCGAGGAAGCCGGTCGAATCCGACAGGCCGAGCGAGGCCATGACGTCGGGCTTGGCGAAATCGCCGTCGACCAGGACGACTTCGACGTCGCGCTCCGCGGCGAGGCTGATCGCGAGGTTGATCGCGCAGAACGTCTTGCCGTCGCCCGGCTTGCCCGAACCGACCAAGATCGTGCGCGCTCGGTCACCCAGCGGCCCAGCGGCGATCGCCCGGGCGTTGAGTAGCAACTGGCGCTTCACCAGCCGGAATTCCTCGGCAAGCGCGCCGATCGGCGCGCCGGGGACGAGCATGCCCTTTTCCGCCAGCATCGTGCGATCGATGTGCGCGATGCCGAGTGGCAGGATCTCGCCCTCGGTCTCCGGCTCTGCGCCGGCGCGCAGCTCGGGCGGGATTGCTGCGAGCGTGGCAGCGGCTTCGGGCGAAAGCCGCTCGGCGCCCAGCGGCGGCGGCGGCGCGGCGTGGATGAGATCGAGCGTCAGGTCGAGCGCGTGATCGTCCGCCGGGGCGTCGATCACCGGCGCCTTGGCAACCGCCTCGCTGTCCCGCGCGGCGGGCGCCGCGACAGTCTGCTGGGCCGACGTCACGGTGTGATGATCTTGCCACGGCATGTCGGGCGCGTCCGCCGGCGCGGGCGCTACGTCGCGGCGGCGCAGGTGCGCACCGAAATCGTAGACCTTGGCGGCGCGCTCGATGAGCGATTCGTCGTGGCGCTTGGTGGCGTGCGTCATGCCGCTAGACCCCGCTGGAGCATTTCGACGCCGAGCAGCGCCACGTAACCGACGCCGAGCGCGCCCAGACCGCCGGCGAACCACGTCAGCCGCTTGCGCCGCTGTTCGGCCTGATGACGCGTCAGCATCTCGCCGATCGAGCCGATCACCGGCATGCCCGACGCCTTTTCCAGCCGCTGCGCGGTCGGGAAGGTCGCTTGCAGCTGCCCCATCGCGAACGCCGCGCCGAGCCCGCCGAGCAGCCCGACGATCAGCACGCCGGTGAGCAGTAGCGGACGGTTCGGTGCGGTCGGCGTGCGCGGCTGCGTCGGCGGATCGATGACGCTGAAGCGCACCGCGTCGGTCTGCGTCTGCGCCTGGCTGCGCAGGCTCGTCTGTTCACGCTGCGCGAGCAGGCGATCGTACTGATCCTTGAGTACGGTGAAGTTGCGTTCGATCTCGCCCTGCTGCGCGGCGACTTCAGGATCCTCGTTTAGCTTCGCGTTGAGCGTATCGAAATCGCCCTGCAGCTGCTGCTTGCGCATGCGCAGCGCGGCAACTGCCGCCTGCCGATCGGCAAGCATCGACTGGAGCGAGAGATACGCCGGGTTGGGCGTGCCGCCGCCGCCCGCGCCGAGCGGCTCGCCGCGCGCGGCACCCTGCGCCTGCGCGAGTTGCACCTTCAGCGCCACGACGTCGGGGTGATTTTCGGTGTAGCCGCGGCCGCGCGCGTCGGCGAGCTGGCCCTGGATCGCCGCGACGCGTGCGCGCGCCGGGCCGACACCGGGCGCGATCCCCGCCCCAGCGATCGTCTGCGGCGTACCGGCGAGCTGCCCCTGCAGTGCCGCGAGACTCGAGCTCGCCGCGGCGAGATCGCCGTCGACCTGGCTCATCTGCGCGCGGGCGGCGCCGATCCGGTCGCTGACCGATCCGGTGCCCGGCAGCGAGCCGAGGTAGCGGTTCTGGAAATCGGCGCGCTTCGCCTCGGCGTCCTGCAGCTTGCCGCCGAGCTCCTTCAACTGCCCGTCGAGGAACTGCAGCGTCTGCGTGCTCTGCGTGCGATCATCGGAGAGGTTGGTCTCAACGAAGATGTCGATCAGCTTCTGCGTGATGCTGGTGGCGAGCTTGGGCGTTGCCGCGGTGGTGACGATCTCGAACAGATTGTCCTGCTGCGCGGTGATCTTGATCGAATTCTGCAGGCCGGCGACTCGATCGGCGACGTCGCGATCGGTCGACACCGATTTCGCGAGGTCGGTGCCGCGCACCACCTTTTCCAGGTTCACCGCCGACGTCAGCGTCTGGCGCACGGTATCGACGTCGCGCTGCTGCTCGCCGATCTGGCTGCCGTCGGTGCCCGGCGGAAGGATCGAGCGCATTTGCACGAACACGCGCGCGCGGCTCTCGTACTTGCTCGGCATCTGACTGACGACCAGCCAGCCGAGCACGCAGATCGCCCAGGCGACGGCCAGTGCCAGCCAGCGCCTGGTCCAGATCGCGTGCAGCGCGAGCCTGATTTCTCCGAAGAGCCCGTTCACGCCGGCGGCCTCAGAACATGCTCTCGGGGATGATGATCACGTCGCCCGGCTCCAGCCGGACGTTCGCGCTCGAATCGCCGTTTTTGAGCAGGCGGTTGATGTTGAGATTGTATTCGCGCTGCTTGCCCGTCGCGCGGTCGTAGCGGACGAGGCGCGCGCGGTTGCCAGCGGCATATTCGTTGAGCCCGCCGACCGCGATCATCGCGTCGAGCAGCGTCATGTTCGCGCGGTACGGCAGCGAGGCGGGCTTCTCGGTTGCGCCGACGATGCGCACCTGCTGGCTGTACGTGCCCGAGAAGCTGTCGACGATGACGCTGACGATCGGGTCCTTGATATACTCGCGCAGCGCAAGCTTCATGTCGTCTGCCAGCATCGCCGGGGTCTTGCCGACCGCCGGCATGTCGTTGACCAGCGGCGTGGTGATGCGGCCATCGGGGCGCACCTGCACCTTCGACGACAGTTCGGGATTGCGCCAGACGAAGATCTGCAGCGAATCGAGCGGGCCGATGACATATTCCTCGCCCGGCTGCTCCTTGCTCGCGACGAACGCCGCGGGCGGCAGCTCGGCGCCGGCGCTACGGCCGTTCATGCAGCCGGAAAGAGCGGTCGACGCCAGCGTTGCTGCCAGCAAAGCCTTCGAACCACGCGGGAAACGCATCGCAAAAACCTCCGTCGGCGCGTTGGGGACCGGCGTCGGGGAAACTGGCCCGAACCGGTTGCGCTTAGGATCGGCTATGCGGGGAAGAGGTGAAGATAGCGTTTAGGACGCCGTAGCGAGGACCTCGGCCGGCGCGGGATGGCCGAGGAACGCCGCCGGGCTGGCGGTCGCACCATAGGCGCCGGCGAGGAAGATCGCGATGATGTCCCCGACATCCGCCGGCGGCAGCGCTACCCGGTCGGCAAGTCGGTCGAGCGGGGTGCACAGGCAGCCGACCACCGAGACGGCATCGCTCGCCGGCTCGCTCAGCCGGTGCGCGATCGCGACCGGATAGTTGCGCCGCACCACCGTGCCGAAATTGCCGCTGGCGGCGAGCTGATGATGCATGCCGCCGTCGACGACGAGGAACGTCTCCCCACGGCTCTCCTTACGGTCGACGATCCGCGTCAGATACACGCCGCACTCGCCGACCAGCCAGCGGCCGAGCTCGATCGCGTAGCCTGCGCCGGACGCCGTCAGCGGAGACGCGGCTATCCGCTCTGCCAGCGCGGCGCCGATCCGATCGATCGCGACCGGCACGTCACCGGGGAAATAGGGAATGCCGAATCCGCCGCCGAGATTGACGAGCGGCGGCACGTGCCCGGCTTCGTCGGACAATCGCTCGGCGAGCGCGAGCGTTGCGGCCTGCGTTTCGACTAGCGCCTCGGTGTCGAGCGCCTGGCTGCCGGCGAAGATGTGGAAGCCGCGCCACTCGGCGCCCGCCCCGACGATCGCGCGGACCAGCCCCGCCGCGCGTTCCGAATCGACGCCGAAGGGGGATGGGCGGCCGCCCATCTTCATCCCCGAACCCTTGAGCTCGATATCGGGATTGACGCGGATCGCGAGCTGCGGCGTTCGTCCGACACGCGTTCCGATCGCGAGCGCGCGGCGCGCTTCCCCCTCCGATTCGACGTTGAGCGTCGCGCCGGCGATGATCGCGGCTTCGAGCTCGGCGTCGCGCTTGCCCGGGCCGGCGAAGCTGATCGTCGCCGCCGGTTTCACGGCCTGCGCCTTCGCGAGCTCGCCGGCGGACGCCACGTCGAGCCCATCGACGAGCGGCGCGATCGCGGCGAGCAGCGGCGCGAAGGGATTGGCCTTGATCGCGTAATGCAGGTCAATGCCGGGGAAGGCCGCGCGAAACGCGGCGATCTTCTGCGCGACGATCGCGGGATCATAGACGAACAGCGGCGATCCGTGCGCCGCGACCCACGTGTCGGCGGTTTGGCCGCCGATCGTCAACATGCCCGTCTGCGCCGCGAACGGCGGTGGCACCGGCCCGAACGGCTTGCTCATGACATCTCCTCGGCTCGTATCGCGGCGGCGATGCCGGCGCGGTCCAGTTTGCCGTTGGCGTTGCGCGGCAGATCGTCGCGCCACGCGATCCGCGCGGGCTGCATGAAGTTGGGCAGATCGCGCTTCAGCCGGTCGCGCAGCGCGGGCTCGGCAGCCGCGTCGCCGCGGGCGACGACGACGATCGCCTGCCCCAGCCGCGCGTCGGGCACGCCGACAGCCACCGCTTCGGCTGCCTCACCACCGGCGACCACCGCCTCCTCGATCTCGCCTGGGCTGATGCGGTTGCCGGCGGACTTGATCATCTCGTCGTCGCGCCCGACGAAGCGCAGCAGCCCGGCTTCGTCGGCAACTGCCGTGTCGCCCGACCATACGGCGGTGCCGCCGAAGCGCGAGAAGGCAGGCGCTGGGCGAAACCGTGCCGCCGTGCGCGCAGGGTCGCGCCAATAGCCCTGCGCAACGAGCGGCCCGGCGTGGACCAGCTCGCCCGGCTCACCGGCGTCGGCCGGCCTTCCATCGAGCCGTACGAGCATGATCTCTGCGTGCGGGATCGCGCAGCCGATCGACTCGGGATGCGCGTCGACGAGCGCGGGCGGCAGATAAGTTGACCGGAACGCCTCGGTCAGGCCGTACATCGGATAGAGATCCGCCGCTGGGAAGCGTTCGCGCAGCGCGCGCACCATCCGCACCGTCAGCGCGCCACCCGAATTGGTCAGCCGCCGCAGCGCGTGCCGCGCTATCTCTGGCCACTCCGCTTCAAGCAATTGCACCCACAAGGGCGGCACGCCGGCAAGCGTCGTCGCGCAGGTGCGCTCGACCGCCTTGATGACGTCGCGCGCGGTTAAATAATCGAGCGGCGCGACGCACGCGCCCGCCGCCCACGTCGAGAACAGCTGGTTCTGCCCGTAATCGAAGCTGAGCGGCAGGACGCCAAGGACGACGTCGTGCGGCTCGAGCGCGAGGTAATGCGCGACGCTGTTCGCGCCGAGCCAAAGGTTCGCGTGGCTCAGCATCACGCCCTTCGACCGGCCAGTCGATCCCGAAGTGTAGAGGATCGCCGCCAGCGCCTGCGGATCGGCGGATGACGGCGGCAGCGCGTCCCCCTCCCCGGCCGCGGTGACGATCGCCGCATCGCCGCGGTCACCCGCCTCGAGCGTCGCCGCGCGCGCCTCCTGCGTCAGCAGCAGGCGCGCGCCACTGTCGGCCAGGATATGCCCGACCTGCGCGCGCTTGAGCAGCGGATTGATCGGCACGTGAACGAGGCCCGCGCGCGGCGCGGCGAGCGGCATCAGACACGCCTCGCGCGTCTTGGGCAGCCAGGTGGCGACACGGTCGCCTGCCGCGAACCCCTGCCCCGCCAGCCAGCCCGCGAGCTGCGCGACCCTCGCTTCTACCTCAGTATAGGTCATCGTCCCCGCGCGATCGTGCAGTGCCGGTGCATCCGGGCGGCCGGCGAGGACGTGGTCAATCGGCTGGGGAACGGGATCGAGCGGGACCATCGCGCGCGTCATAGCGCCGGGGCGTTGCGGAATTCATCCCCCCGGCCTATCGCGCCGCAACAAAATTCGCGGGGGGCGCCAGTGATTCCGGATAGCAAGACCGAAGTCGACGCGACGGTTCGCGCCGTGCTCAAGGACGTTCTCGGGCTATCGGACGCGCAGGTCGCCGCCTTCGACGATACCACGCCGCTGTTCGGCGCGCTGCCCGAACTCGATTCGATGGCCGTGGCCGGCGTGCTGACCGAGATCGAGGATCGCCTCGGCATCGTGATCGACGACGACGAAGTCGATGGCGAGATGCTCGAGACGTTCGGTGCGCTCACCACCTTCGCCGCGACCAAGGCGCTGTTGTAAGCCGATGACGCGAGCCGCGGACCGGTTACGGATTACGCGGTACGGATGGGCGAGCGGGAGCGAGGCGATGCTGCGCTTCGGCGACGACACAGACAGAACCGTCGTCATCGCGCTGCCGCTGTTCGAAGAAGCCAACCGCACACGGGCGGCGTTCGTCGACGTCGCGCGCCGACTGGCCGCGCGCGGGATCGCCGCCGCGCTGCCCGACCTTCCCGGCACCGGCGAGAGTGAGCTGCCGACGAGCGCGGCAACGCTGGCGATGTGGCGGACCGCCTTCGCCGCCGCCTGCGCGCAGGTCTCAGGCGACATCTATGTCGTCGCGTGCCGCGGCGGCGCGTTGGTCGACGCGGACGCCGATGCGGCCGGCCGCTGGTATCTCGCGCCGCAATCGGGCGACGCCGTGCGGCGCGAGCTAACGCGACTGCGTCAGGCGGGCGGCGGGGAGGATTTCGGCGGCAACCACCTGTCGCCTGCGTTACTCAACGGCCTCGCTGGACAGGAGCCGTCGATCACCGGCCGACTCCGCGTCGTCCGGCTGGACAGCGATCCGCACGCCGCTGACCGTAAGCTCGCTGGCCCGCCGCTGTGGCGCGCGAGCGAGCCGGGCGGCGATGCCGGGCTGCAGGCCGCCATCGCCGACGACGTCGCAACGTGGATCGGCGCGTGACGGCGCGGCGGATCATCGCCTTCGACTGCGAAGGGGATACGCTGGTCGGGTCGCTCGACGCGGGCGCAGCCGCGACCGGGCTGCTGATCGTATCGGGCGGGAACGAGATTCGTGCCGGCGCGCATCGCGGCATGGCGCTGCTCGCGGCGCGGCTGTCAGCGGATGGCGTGCCGGTGTTCCGGTACGATCGCCGCGGCGTTGGGGATTCGGCTGGTCTGAACCGCGGCTACACCGCCGCGCGCGATGATCTCCTCGCTGCGGTCGCCGCATTTCGCGCTGCGCAACCCACCGTCACGCGCATCGTCGGCTTCGGCAATTGTGACGCAGCGACGACGCTCGCCTGGTGGGGGCGCGACGCCGGGCTCGCGGCGGTCGTGCTCGCCAATCCGTTCACCGTGCCCCCCGCGGACGATCTGCCCCCCGCCGCAGCAATCCGCGCGCACTATGCCGCGCGGCTACGCGATCCGGCGGCCTGGTGGCGCATCGCGCGCCGCGGCGTCTCGCTAAGCAAGCTGACCCGCGGGCTCGCCCGCCTCGCCGTGCCAAAGCGAACGCCGGCGCTGGCCGATCGCACGCTGGCCACGATCGCCGGCTGGGGGGCGGATGCCACGATCGTGCTCGCCCGGCACGATGCGACCGCGATCGCTTACGCCGATGCCGCGCGCCGCGCCGGGATCGCGCCGCACACGGTGACGATCGACACCGGATCGCACAGCTTCGCACGCGCCGGCGACGCGGCGGCGCTCGAAGCGGCGATCCGGGCCGCTATCCAGCGCTAAGCTCAGCGTGCGCGGATGAAGCTGCGGATATCGCTCGACAGCTTGCGCAGATCCTCGTCGCGCACGTACATCATGTGCCCGGCGTGATACCAATGCCAGCTGATCCGCCCGTCGTTCGGAATACCCGTGCGGTTCAGCGAATATTCCGCACCGAAGAATGGCGTCGCGAAATCATAGTATCCCTGACCGACGAATACGCGCAGCCCGCTGTTCTCGCGCAGCGCGCGGCCGATATAGGGCGCAACGTTGAGATAGCCCTCGCCGC
Organism: Sphingomonas sp. TZW2008; assembly: GCF_002117915.1. Lineage (GTDB taxonomy): Bacteria > Pseudomonadota > Alphaproteobacteria > Sphingomonadales > Sphingomonadaceae > Sphingomonas. The sequence goes on from NZ_BDJB01000002.1 coordinate 52,395, forward strand.
CGCGCGGCCCGCCGATCTTCCAGTCCCAGTCGCGCACGCCACCGATCGAGGAGTAGGTCAGGTCGGGCGAATAGTTGAGGAACTCGCGCGAATGCTGGTTCATCGCCGCAGTATAGGCGCCATCGATCGCGTAGAAGCTGGGATCGTTGTCGGGCTCCTCGCCCGCATCGTCGTAATCCTTGCCGAGATAGCGCGTATCGAGCCGGCCGATCGTCTGCCCGCGGTCGCGCAGCAGCTCCTTGTAGAAGCGGCCGGGCGACAGGCGCAGATCGGCGCGCGCGAGATACTCCTGCGATACGCCGGTAAAGCGGGACAGCTGCGGCAGTACCTGCTGGCGCTCGGCCGCGGTCAGCGCGTTGCCCTTGAGCAGCGCGGTCGCATAGGGCCCGATCGCGAACGCCTTCGCCTCCGCGACGAACTCCTCGACGGTTGCGGGGCGGTTTGCCACCTTGTTGTGGTACCAGGCAGTCGCCGCCATCGACGGCAGGTTGGTGACGTAGCCGAGCTCGTTGCCGGGCGAATCCGCCGCCGCGCTGAAATCGAGGATCGACGAGATTAGCAGGATGCCGTTGATCGAAACGTCGGTGAAGCCTGCGCCTTCCAGCTCGTTGATCACCGCCGCCGAGCGCGTGGTGCCGTAACTCTCGCCGCCGATGAACTTGGGCGCGTTCCACCGCCCGTTGGCGTTGAGCCACAGCCGGATGAACTCGGCCATCGATTTGGCGTCCTTGGTGACGCCCCAATAGTCCTTGGGATCCTTCGTCCCCAGCGCGCGGCTGAACCCGGTGCCGACGGGATCGATGAACACGATGTCCGTGACGTCGAGCAGTGAATCGGGATTGTCGACGATCGGATAGGGCGGCGCGCCATCGTCGCGCGCGTCCGACGGGATGACCACCCGGCGCGGGCCGAACGCGCCCATGTGCAGCCACAGCGAGCCCGAGCCTGGGCCGCCGTTCCAGAGGAAGGTCACCGGCCGCTTGGGATCGACCGGCCCTTCCTTGATGTAGCTGTACGACGTGATCGACGCGAGCGGCTTGCCATCCTTGTCCTTGAGGTACGTGTCGCCCGCGATCGCCCGATAGTTGATCCGCGTGCCGCCAAAGGTGCCGCTATGCCGGGTCACCGAAACGGTCGGCGGCGGGATCGCAGCGTCGTCAGCCTTGGCGGCAGCCTTGCCCTCCGCCTTGCCGTCTGGCTTCTCCTGCGCCGCGATCGGCATCGCCAGCAACGCGGCGCCCAGCGCCAGCGCGATACGGAACTTCATCGAACACGCTCCCCCTGATCGGCGCGCCGGCTCTGCTCCGTCACGCCGCTTCGTTCTGATATCTCAAGAGGAAAAGTGACGCGCCCGGTCAAGCCCGCGACGACGAAAAGACGTTTATTCCGCTGCTTCGGCGAGCTTCTCGAAATCCGCCTCGGCAAGGAAGCGCTCGGCATCGAGCGCCGCCATGCAGCCGGTTCCTGCCGCGGTCACCGCCTGGCGATAGGTCTTGTCCATCACATCACCGCACGCGAACACGCCGGGGATGCTGGTGCGCGTCGAGCCGGTCTCGACCTTGATATAATGATCCTCGTCGAGCGCGAGGTGCCCGCGGAACAGCTCGGTCGCAGGATGGTGGCCAATCGCGACGAACCCGCCATCAACGTCGAGCCGGCTGTGCTCGCCGGTCCGCGTATCCTCCAGATCGAGCGCGACGAGCCCGGCGTTGCCGCCACCGTCGACGAACTCGCGCACTTCCTTGTTCCACAGCACGGTGATGTTGGGGTGCGCGAACAACCGTTCCTGCAGGATGCGCTCGGCACGCAGGCTATCGCGGCGGTGGATCAGCGTCACATCGTCCGAATGGTTGGTGAGATACAGCGCTTCCTCAACCGCGGTGTTGCCGCCACCGATCACCGCTACCTTCTTGCCGCGATAGAAGAAGCCGTCACACGTCGCGCAGGCGGAAACGCCCTTGCCCTTCATCGCGTCCTCGCTGGCAAGCCCGAGCCACTTGGCCTGTGCGCCCGTCGCGATCACCAGCACCTCGCCCTCGTACACGTCACCGCTGTCGCCGGTCAGGCGGAACGGGCGGCGCGTCAGGTCGACATCGACGACGGTGTCCCACATCATCGTCGTGCCGACATGCTCGGCCTGCTTCTGCATCTGCTCCATCAGCCAGGGGCCTTGGATGACGTCCGCGAAGCCGGGATAATTCTCGACGTCGGTGGTCGTCATCAGCTGCCCGCCGGGCTGTATGCCCTGGACGAGGATCGGCTTCATCCCTGCGCGCGCGCCGTAGATGGCGGCGGAAAGCCCCGCCGGGCCGGAGCCGAGGATCAGCATGCGAGTCGAATGTGTCGTCATGGGCTGCGATGTAGGATGCGCGACGGAACAAGGGAACCGTGCGTTGCGCGGGCGGACAAGTCCTGCTTTGCTGAAGCGATGACGGACTTTTCCAGCCTGCTCGCCGCGGATCGCGGCCAGCCCGCCCGCACGATCCACGTCGTCCATCCCGATCGTTTCACGGACTGGCTCGCGTGCCAACCCGAACGCACGCGTACCGCCGTTGCGGCGAACAAGGTCGTCGGCAAGCCGGGCAATCGCGCGATCCTGCCCGGCGACGCGGCGGACGACTGGGCGATTCTGCTGGTCTGCAACGAGGATGCGTCGTCGCCGTGGCGGATCGCCTCGCTCGGCGACGGGCTGCCGGCGGGCACGTACCGGCTGGCGGACGGCGAGCCGGGCGCGGCGATGCTCGGCTGGTGTCTCGCGCAGCACCGCTTCACGCGCTACCGCAAGAGCGAGCCGCAGGGGCCGCGCGTGCTGCTGACGGGCGAGCCCGCGCGGATCGACGAGACCGTCCGGCTGGCGAACGCAACCGCGCAGGTGCGCGACCTCGTCGATACCGGCGCGTCGGATCTGGGGCCGGCGGAGCTTGAGGCGATCGTCGAGGCGCTGGGCAGGACGCACGGCGCGCGCGTCACCGTGACGCGCGGTGACGCGCTCGCCGAAGGCTATCCGATGATCCACGCGGTGGGGCAGGCTGCGGTGAAGGATCGTGCGCCGCGGCTGGTCGAGCTCGAATGGGGCGATGCGGCGCATCCGCGCGTCGCGCTGGTCGGCAAGGGCGTGTGCTTCGATTCGGGCGGGCTCGACATCAAGCCGTCGGCGGGGATGCGGCTGATGAAGAAGGACATGGGCGGCGCGGCGCACATGATCGCGCTCGCCGGGCTCGTAATGGCGGCGGGGCTAAAGCTGCGGCTTCACCTGCTGATCCCCGCGGTCGAAAATGCGATCGCCGGCAACGCCTTTCGCCCTGGCGACGTGCTGAACACGCGCGCGGGGCTGACGGTGGAAAACACCAACACCGACGCGGAGGGGCGGCTCATCCTCGGCGACGCGCTGACCAAGGCGGCGGAAAGGACGCCCGAGCTGATTCTCGATTTCGCGACGCTAACGGGGGCGGCACGTGTCGCGCTCGGCCCCGACCTGCCGCCGCTATTCGCGAACGACGATGCGCTGGCGGCGGAGTTCCTCGCCGCCGGAGTCGAGGCACACGATCCGCTGTGGCGTCTGCCGTTGTGGGACGGATACGACGACATGCTGAAGTCGGACATCGCCGACCTCGTCAACGCCCCCGACGGCGGCTTCGCCGGCGCGGTGACCGCGGCGCTGTTCCTGCGGCGCTTCGTGCCCGACGACATCGCCTGGGCGCACGTAGACACCTTCGCGTGGCGACCGGCGGCGAAGCCCGGGCGGCCGAAGGGTGGCGAGGCGCTCGGGCTTCGCGCAGCCTGGGGCCTGCTGCGCCAGCGCTACGGCTGAGCGCGCCGCGGTCCGTCTGGTAATCGGCAGGGCCAAGGCTCCCGCCGAAGGAGGAAGTTTTTAGCGATTGACCGTGCGAGCCACTGTGGACCCGTCGGCTATAGCGGCTACTTGCGCGCCTTGCGGGCGGCGTAGCGCGCATCGCGCGCTGCCTTCATTTCCTCGGGCGTCGACGGCTTCAACCGCTTCGCCTTGAGCGCCGCTGCCGCCTCGGCCTCGGCCTTTGCCGCCGCCTTGGCGGCCGCCTTCTCGGCGCGCTCGGCCTTCTGCGCCGCGATCGCTTCTGCGCGGGCGGCGCGCTGTTCGGCCTCGGCCTGCTCGCGCGCCTCCTGCTTCAGCCGCCGCTGCTCAAGCACCGCCTTGTCGACCGGCGGCTTCGTCTTCAGCTTCTCCAGGGCCTTTTGCCTGGCGTTCGCAGCAGCGTCGGCACGGTCTTGAAAGGTCGGGTTTTTGAATGCAGCCACGAATGATCCTAGTTTGCGTCAAATGGTCGGGGGCGATCTATGCTGCGCCTGCGTCGGTTGCAACCTCGCCTGCGGCAGCGGTCCGTCGCTTGTGCTTACTCCAGATCATTCTCGCTGACGATAATTGGGTTGGCGTCCGAATTGCGCGATAGCGCGGACAGCGCAGCTTCGGATACCGAGTCGATGAAGCGGTTGAACATGTCGACCGCGTCGCCATCGGGGCGGTCGCCGCTCAACGCCTCGAGCAGGTCGTACTGCACGACGAAATCATAGTCGTCGCCGTCGACGTCGGCAGTGAACTCGACCTGCTCGGCATCGATATTGTCGAGGATGGTGCTGTCGTCGATCTCGATCTGGCTGGCAGCCATGCAATGCAATCCTTTTTTTCGTGTGTCGCCGCTAGAAGCCGCATGACACGCTGCGGTTCCCACGACGCGGCGGTCGCGCGGCTTTCAATCCGGCAGGCGCGCCGCGAGATCGCCGATCGCCTCGCCGACGAAGCGGTCGAGCGCAACCTCGCCGTTGAGCGCGACCGGACGCTCGAGCGCGAGCACGGCATCGTGCTTCATCGTCGCATCGAGCTGCTGCCACGCGCGCACCGCCGCCTCCAGGTTGGTCACCTCGGGCACGTGCTCGCCGCCACGCGTCACATCCTCGAGCGATGCGCTCATCTTCCAGTCGATCGAGGGAACGTTCGCATCGCCCCACACAGCTTCTGCCATGGTCCGTCATCCTTGCTGTCGTCGCCGGTCAACCGCCCTCCCCCCGGTCTTGGTTCCCGCGCCTCGCGCACCGGCCTTGGACGCCCGGCGGGGAATCGCTAGATCGGCGCGATGCCCGCACCGCCCGTATCCGGCCCGATCCGCGTCACCGCTTTGTACCAATTCGCCGCCTTCGACGATCCTGCGGCACTGCGCGCGCCGCTGGAGGAGACGTGTCGCGCAGCCGGTGTCCGCGGCACGCTGCTGCTCGCGCGTGAGGGAGTGAACGGAACGATCGCAGGGCCGCCGGCGGGGATCGACGCAGTGCTGGAGAAGGTGCGTGCCCTGCCAGGCTGCGCCGACATGCCGGTGAAGGACGCTTTTACCGATGCGATGCCGTTCCACCGCCTCAAGGTGCGGCTGAAGCAGGAAATCGTGTCGATGGGCGAGCCCGACATCGATCCCGCGCGGCATGCCGGCACCTATGTCCCGCCGGCCGAGTGGAATGCACTGATCGCACGGCCGGACACGATCGTGATCGATACGCGCAACGATTACGAGGTGGCGATCGGCACCTTCCCCGGCGCGATCAATCCCGGCACGCGCAGCTTCCGCGACTTTCCGGTCTGGTTCCGCGCCAATCGAGACGCGCTGCTGGCGGACGGCGTTACCAAGGTGGCTATGTTCTGCACCGGCGGCATCCGCTGCGAGAAGTCCACCGCCTTCCTCAAGCGCGAGGGGGTGGAGGATGTGTTCCACCTCGAAGGCGGTATCCTGAACTATCTCGAAACGGTGCCGGCCGCCGACAGCCGCTGGGACGGCGAGTGTTTCGTCTTCGACGAGCGGGTCGCGGTCGGCCACGATCTGGCGCCCGGCACGCACGCGCTGTGTCGCGCCTGCCGCATGCCCGTAAGCCCGGCCGATCGCGCCTCGTCACTGTTCGAGGAGGGGGTCAGCTGCCCGCGCTGCCACGATACGCGCGACGCAACGCAGCGGCAGGGCTACGCCGAGCGGCATCGCCAAGTCCGTCTCGCCGAAGCGCGCGGGCAGCGCCACGTCGGCGAGCGGCAGGCGGTCGAGCGTGGCGCCGCCGAGCCGCAGGACGGGTGAGCGCGACCGCTACGCCGCCTTGCGCGCCCATTCCTTGTTGATCGCCAGCGCGCCCAGCGTGCACACCGCGCCCGACAGCAGATAGACGCCGACCGACCAGAGGCCAAAGCGGCTGGCGACGAACAGCGCGACGAGCGGCGCGAAGCCGGCACCGAGCAGCCACGCCGAATTGGCGACGATCGCGGCGCCGGTGTAGCGCGTCTCGGCCGGGAAGGCGCTGTTCACCACGCCCGACGACTGGCCGAAGGCGAGGCCGAGCAGGACGAAGCCGCCGAGCATGTAGATCGCCTCGCCCAGCCCACCCGAGTCGAGCAGCCGCGGCGCGAAGCCGCTGTACACCGCGATCATCACCGCCGACACACCGAGCACCGCGCGCCGCCCGACGCGATCGGCGATCAGCCCCGAGGCGAGGATCGACAGGATGCCGACCACCGCGCCCGCCGCCTCGATCCCGAGGAAGCGGACCGGATCTTCCTTCGCGAACAGCGTCACCCACGACAGCGGAAAGACGGTGACGAGGTGGAACAGCGCGAAGCTGGCGAGCGGCGCCAGTGCGCCGAGCAGGATCTTGCGCCATTCGCGGAACAGCGTCGCGAAGGCCGGCGACGGCTGCAGCTCGCGGCTCTCGAACAGGCGGGTGAATTCGGGCGTGGCGACGAGCCGCAGCCGCGCGAACAGCGCGACGACGTTGATCGCGAGCACGACGAAGAACGGGTAGCGCCAGCCCCAGCTGAGGAAATCCTGCGGCGACAGGATCGTCAGGAAGTAAGCGAACAACGCCACTGCGAGCAGCAGCCCCAGCGGCGCGCCGAGCTGCGGGATCATCGCATACCAGCCGCGCTTCTCCTCCGGCGCATTGAGCGACAACAGCGACGGCAGCCCGTCCCATGCCCCGCCCAGCGCCATGCCCTGGCCGAAACGGAACAGCCCTAGGAGGATCGCCGACAGCGTGCCGACCTGCGCGTAACTGGGCAGCAGCGCGATCGCCATGGTCGATCCGCCGAGCAGGAACAGCGCCAGCACCAGCTTGGTCCCGCGCCCGTGCACCCGGTCGATCCACATAAACAGCAGCGTCCCGAACGGGCGCCCGATGAACGCCAGCGCGAAGACAGCGAAGGCGTAGAGCGTGCCCGTCAGAGCGTCGACGTAGGGGAATACCAGCTTCGGGAAGACCAGCACCGAAGCAAGCGCGTAGACGAAGAAATCGAAGAATTCGGACGTTCGCCCGATGATCACACCGATCGCAATCTCGCCGGGAGCGATCTTCTTCTCGCGCGCGTTGACGAGCCGCGCGTCGCGTTCGGCCGCATGGGAGCCAGGTGCCAGTGTCGAAGCGGTCATGCAATCAAGCTCCTACGGCACCACCCGCCGCAACGGTTTCCGGTCGGCCCGTACACGGACCTTTCGCCCTTTCCCTTTGCCGATCCTACACCGGCGAAGGGATTGGACAAATTGTCCAATGGGGCGCCAACGGATCAGCGTCTAAGAGGCTCCCATGCGCGACCATCCGCCCCTGATGCGCCGGGAACAGCGCCCGCTTCTGCGCCGCATCCGCCTGCCCCTGCTGCTGCCGCTGTTGGCGCTCGCCACTGCGTGCTCGGGCGCGGTGCTCGATCCGGCGGGCGACGTCGCGCTGCAGCAACGTAACCTCATCTACATCTCGACCGCGCTGATGCTGCTCATCATCGTGCCGGTGCTGATCCTGACAGTCGTCTTCGCGTGGCGCTATCGCCAGGGCAACAAGGACGCGACCTACGATCCGCATTTCGACCATTCGACGACGCTCGAGCTCGTCATCTGGTCCGCGCCGCTGCTGATCATCATCGCATTGGGCGCGCTCACTTGGTCGAGCACCCACCTGCTCGATCCGTTCCGCCCGCTTAACCGCCTCTCCGCCACCAAGGCCGCCGTGCCCAACGACAAGCCGCTGCGCGTTCAGGTGGTGTCGCTCGACTGGAAATGGCTGTTCATTTACCCCGAACTCGGCATCGCTACGGTCAACGAACTCGCGCTGCCCGTCGACCGGCAGGTTCGCTTCGACATGACGTCGAGCAACATGATGAACACCTTCTACGCGCCGACGATGGCGGGGATGGTCTACACCATGCCCGGCATGCGCAGCACGCTGCACGCGGTGCTCAACAAGCCCGGTACGTACGAGGGCATGTCCGCCAACTATAGCGGCGCGGGCTTCTCCTACATGCGCTTCGCGCTGCGCGGCCTCGACCAGGCCGGCTTCGATCGCTGGGTGGCCGGCGTCCGCGGACGCGGCGGGGCGCTGAGCACCGCCAACTATCTGAAGCTCGAACGGCCGAGCGAGCGCGTGCCTGCGATGCATTTCGCCCGGGTGCAGCCCGATCTGTTCCGCCGGATCTTCGAGCGCTGCGTCGCGCCGGGCACGCCGTGCATGAGCGAGACGATGGCGCGCGACCGCGCCGCCGGCGGCGGCGACCCGCATGCGATGCAGATGGGCGAAGGCATGCCCGCGGGGCGCGGCTCGATGCCGCGCAGCAAGCCGGAGGGTGCGCTGATGAAGGACACCGACGAGATCGAGACCGCGCCCAACGTCGGCAAGCCGCGCCAGCCGGGCGCACCCGGCGCCACCGATCCAGCCTCCAGTCGCAACCGCGACATGACCAACCTTCTCCTGCCGACCGCGCCGGGCACCCCCGCCGCGGCGCGCGGCTGAGCCGCCGGAGCTTCCATGTTCAACGAGACCATCCTGAAGACGATCTTCGGCCGGCTCAGCCTCGAATCCTTTCCGATTCACGAGCCGATCCTGCTCGTCACCTTTGCCGGTGTCGTGCTGCTCGGCACGGGCATCCTCTTTGCGGTCACCAAATATCGCCTGTGGGGCTGGCTGTGGACCGAATGGTTCACCAGCGTCGATCACAAGAAGATCGGCATCATGTACATGATACTCGGCATCATCATGCTGCTGCGCGGCTTTGCCGACGCGGTCATGATGCGCACGCAGCAGGCGATCAGCTTTGGCGCGAGCGAAGGGTATCTCAACGCGCACCATTATGATCAGGTGTTCACCGCGCACGGCACGATCATGATCTTCTTTGTCGCGATCCCGCTGATCGTCGGCATCATCAACTACGTAATGCCGCTGCAGATCGGTGCGCGCGACGTCGCCTTCCCGTTCCTCAACAACCTAAGCTTCTGGCTGACCGTGGCGGGCGCGCTGCTCGTGATGGTCTCGCTGTTCGTCGGCGAGTTCAGCCGTGCGGGCTGGCTCAACTACGTTCCGGTATCGAACCTCGCGAACAGCCCCGACGTCGGACCCGACTATTACCTATGGGCGCTGCAGATCGCGGGCATCGGCACCACGCTGTCGGGCATCAACATGGTGGTTACGATCATCAAGATGCGCGCGCCCGGCATGACGATGATGAAGATGCCGGTATTCGTATGGACGGCGCTGTGCAGCAACGTGCTGGTGATCGCGATCTTCCCGATCCTCACCGCCGCCTTCGCGATGCTGATGCTCGACCGCTACGTTGGCACCAATTTCTTCACCAATGATCTCGGCGGCAACCCGATGATGTACTGGAACCTGGTGTGGATCTGGGGCCATCCGGAGGTGTACGTCCTGATCTTGCCAGTGTTCGGCATGTATTCCGAGATCACGTCGACGTTCACCGGCAAGCGGCTGTTCGGCTATACCTCGATGGTCTACGCCACCGTCGTTATCACGATCCTGTCGTTCCTGGTGTGGCTGCACCATTTCTTCACGATGGGATCGGGCGCGAGCGTCAACAGCTTCTTCGGTATCGCGACGATGGTGATCTCGATCCCGACGGGGGCGAAGATCTTCAACTGGCTGTTCACCATGTATCGCGGGCAGATCCGCTTCGAGCTGCCGATGCGCTGGGTCGTCGCTTTCCTGCTCACCTTCACCGTGGGCGGCATGACCGGCGTGCTGCTGGCGGTGCCGCCGGCGGATTTCGTGCTGCACAATTCGCTGTTCCTCGTCGCGCACTTCCACAACGTGATCATCGGCGGCGTCGTGTTCGGGCTGTTCGCGGCGATCGATTACTGGTTCCCGAAGGCGTTCGGCTTCAAGCTCGACCCGTTCTGGGGCAAGGTTCACTTCTGGGGGTGGGTGATCGGTTACTGGGTGGCGTGGACGCCGATGTACGTCGCGGGGCTGATGGGCGTCACGCGCCGCGTGCGGCACCTCGACGATGCGACGCTTCAGCCGCTGTTCGTCATCGCCGCGATCGGTGTCGCGATCATCGCGGTCGGCATCGCCGGCTTCCTGATCCAGTTGTATGTCAGCATCCGCGATCGCGAGCGGCTGCGCGACACGACGGGTGATCCGTGGAACGGCCGCACGCTCGAATGGGCGACGAGCTCGCCGCCGCCTGCGTACAATTTCGCCTTCACCCCCGTCGTCCACGAACTCGACGCATGGCACGACATGAAGGACCGCGGCAGCAAGGTGCCCGACAGCGGCTATCAGCCGATCCACATGCCGCGCAACACGGGCGTCGGCGTGATCCTGTCGGCGCTAGCGCTCGCACTCGGTTTCGGCATGGTATGGTATATTTGGTGGCTCGCGGCGGTCAGCTTCGTCGGCATGGTCGTGGTGACGATTGCGCACACCTTCAACTACGACCGTGACTATTACATTCCGGCCGACGAGGTCGAGAAGACCGAGCGCGCCGCCGCCGCGCTGGCGGGAGCGTGATCGCATGACGACGCAGACGATGACCGCCGACGGCGAGCCGCCGATCTTCTACCAGACCGAGACGGAAGAGCACGATCACAGCGCGGGCGGTACGACGCTCGGCTTCTGGATTTACCTGATGAGCGACGCGCTGATCTTCGCGACGCTCTTCGCCACCTACGGCGTGCTGAGCACGAGCTACGCCGGGGGCCCCGCGCCGCGCCAGATCTTCGAACTGCCGCTCGTCGCGCTCAACACCGCGATGCTGCTGATCTCCTCGATCACCTGCGGCATGGCGATGATCGCGATGGAGGAAGGCCGCGCGCGCGCGACGCAGATGTGGCTCGCGGTGACGGCGCTGTTCGGCGCGATCTTTGTCGGGATCGAGCTCTACGAGTTCGGCACGCTGATCGCCGAGGGCGCTGGGCCAACGCGCAGCGCCTTCCTGTCGGCATTCTTCACGCTGGTCGGCACGCACGGCCTGCACGTGACGTGCGGGCTGATCTGGATCGCGGTGATGATCGTCCAGGTCGGCCAGCGCGGACTGATCGACGCCAACCGCCGTCGGCTGATGTGCCTCAGCATGTTCTGGCACCTGCTCGACGTCGTCTGGATCGGCGTCTTCACCTTCGTCTACCTGCTCGGAGTCGTACGATGAGCACGCCGCATCATACCGATCATGCCCAAACGGCGCACGCGCACCATGACGGTACCCCGCCGGCCGACGGCGGGCACGGCCACGGCTCGCGCCGCGGGTACGTCGTCGGCTTCCTGCTGTCGGCGGTGCTCACCGCGATCCCGTTCGGGCTGGTGATGACGGGCGCAATCGCCAGCGCCCCGGCGACCGCGGCGATCGTTGTCGCGCTCGCCTTCGTCCAGATCGTCGTCCACACCTTCTTCTTCCTCCACGTCAATCCCAAGGCGGAGGGCGGCTGGACGCTGATGGCGCTGATCTTCACGATCGTGATCGTCACCATCGTCATCTCCGGATCGCTGTGGATCATGTACCATCTCAACGGCAACATGATGCCGATGGGTGACGGCAGCGACATGGTGGGGATGTAGGTGCGGCGCGGCGCCTTCGCGGCGCTGTGCCTCGCGCTCGCCGCGGGCTTCGTCGCGCTGGGCATCTGGCAGGTCGAGCGCCGCGCGTGGAAGCTCGACCTCATCGCCAAGGTCAACGCGCGGATCAATGCCGCCCCCGTCGCTCTGCCCACCGATTGGACGGCCGATCACGAGTATCGCCGCGTGCGGGTACGCGGGATCTTCATGAACACGCGCGAGACGTTGGTACAGGCGGTCACCGCGCGCGGCCCCGGCTGGTGGGTGCTGACGCCGCTGGTGACGACGCAGCCGCCGCGCGGGATCGTGCTGGTCAATCGCGGCTTCGTGCCTGCCGCGCGGCGTGATCCCGCGACGCGGCCCCCGCCCACCGGCGTCGTCCCGGTCACCGGCCTGATCCGCACCACCGAGCCAGGCGGCGGGTTCCTACGCCGCAACGATCCCGCGGCCGGGCGCTGGTACTCACGCGACGTCGCAGCGATCGCCCGCACGCGGGGTCTCGGTCCGACCGCACCCGCCTTCATCGATGCCGATGCGACGCCCAACCCCGGCGGTTATCCGATCGGCGGGTTGACGGTGATCGCCTTCCGCAACACGCACCTCGTCTATGCGCTTACGTGGTTCGGCCTCGCGGCGCTGTCGCTCGCCGGGGCGGTGCTCGTGATTCGCGGCAAGGGCGCGCGCTGATGGCTACCCCTCCGCTCGCGCTCGCCGGCACGGCGCCAGCCGGTCCGCTTGCCGACGGCGCTGCCGCGGAGAACATGCGTCAGCTCATTCAGCTGCGCTGGATTGCCGTGGCGGGGCAGCTTTTCACGATCCTAACGGTCGATCTGGTGCTCGGCGTGCCACTCGCACTGGCGCCGATGCTCGGCGTGGTGGCGTTGCTCGCGTTCGCCAATTTCGTCAGCGCCGCGCTGCTCGCGCGCCACCGCGTCACCAACATCGAATTGCTATTGGCGCTGTTCTTCGACGTCGGCTCGCTCACCGCGCAGCTGTGGCTGAGCGGCGGGGCGAGCAATCCGTTCATATCGCTGTACCTGCTTCAGGTGGTGCTTGGCGCGATCTTGCTCGAAAGCTGGTCGGTGTGGGTGCTCGTGGTGGTCACCGCACTCTGCTACGCCGCACTCGGGCTGTGGGGCCGTGCGCTGCGCTACCCCGCCGATCTCGTACCGCTCGTGGGTGATCTGAACGCACTCGGCGCGTGGATCAGCTTCGCGCTCACCGGCGTGCTGCTGGCGATGTTCGTCACGCGGATCAGCCGCAACCTGCGCGCACGCGACGCCTATGTCGCGGCGCTGCGTCAGCGCGCGGCGGAGGAGGACGGGATCGTACGCATGGGATTGTTCGCGAGCGGCGCAGCGCACGAACTCGGCACCCCGCTCGCCTCGCTGTCGGTGATCCTGAGCGACTGGCGGCGCCTGCCGCGCATCGCCGCAGACCCCGAACTGGCGGGTGAGGTCGACGAGATGCAGGCCGAGGTGCAGCGCTGCAAGGCGATTGTGACCGACGTGCTCCATTCCGCCGGCGAACCGCGCGGCGAGGCGATGGAGAGCGTGGTGGCGCGCGATTTCCTCATCGACACCGCGGAGGAATGGCGCACGACACAACCGTCAGTCCCATGCGCCGTCACGCTCGACACGCTCGACGATGCCGCGGTGGTTGCGGGGCCGGCGCTGCGCCAGGCGATCTGGAACCTCCTCGACAACGCCGCCGAGGCCTCCCCGACCGGGGTCGCGATTGCCGCCACCCACGACCTAGAGGAACTGGCCATCGCCGTCACCGATCGCGGCACCGGCTTCGCGCCAGCGCAGCTCGCCACCGTCGGCAAGCTCTACCAGTCAAGCAAGGGCGCCGGCCACGGCGTCGGCCTGTTTCTCGCCAGCAACGTCGCGCGACGGCTCGGCGGGCGGCTGGAGGCGCGCAACCGTGCCGGCGGCGGCGGCGAGGTGCGTCTCGTCCTGCCGCTCGCGATTAGAAGCAGGAGTGATCGATGACCGACGACGCGCCACGCCTGCTGATCGTCGAGGACGACGTCACCTTCGCGCGCACCCTGCAACGCTCGTTCGAGCGGCGCGGGTATCGCGTGTGGGTGGCACACTCACCCGAGGCGGTCGACGCGCTCGTCGACGAGGCGGAGCCCGAGTTCGCGGTGGTCGATCTCAAGCTCGGCAACGGCTCGGGGCTCGGCTGCGTCGCGAAGCTGCACGCCTTCGATCCCGCGATGCTGATCGTCGTGCTGACCGGCTTCGCGAGCATCGCCACCGCGGTGGAGGCAATCAAGCTGGGCGCGTGCCACTATCTCGCCAAGCCGTCGAACACCGACGATATCGAGGCCGCATTCAGCAAGGCCGCCGGCAACGTCAGCGTGCCGATCGCGGGGCGCACGACGTCGATCAAGACGCTGGAATGGGAACGCATCAACGAGACGCTGGCAGAGACCGGCTTCAACATTTCCGAAACCGCGCGACGGCTGGGTATGCATCGCCGCACGCTCGCGCGCAAATTGGAGAAGAAGCCGCTGACCTAGGGCTTGTCGACCCGTCGCATCGTTAACCTGCAGCTAACGCCCGCATGGAAGAACGGCGCGATGTCGACCGTTACCGAACACGAACGCCTTGCCGCGTTGCGCGCGATCGAGGTGCTCGATACGCCGCCGGAATCGGAATTCGACACGATCGTCAACGGTGCGCGCTATCTTTTCGGGTGCCGCATGGCGACGATGACGATGATCGACGCCAACCGGCAATGGTTCAAGGCGCGCTACGGCGTCACCGATTGCGAGACGGTGCGCGACATTTCGTTCTGCAATCAGGCAGTAGCGAACGATGATACGCTGATCATCAGCGATACCACTGCCGACCACAAGTTCGCCGACAATCCACTGGTCGTCGGCCCGCCGTTCATCCGCTTCTATGCCGGCGTGCCGCTGCGCGTCCGCCATCCGGACGGGGAGCGCCACGCGACGATCGGCACGCTGTGCGTCATGGACGATCGCCCGCACACCACGACCCCGGCGCAGATCGAGATGCTGGAGGGGATGGCACACGTGATCGAAGCCTTGCTCGAGGGGCGCCGCGTAACGAAGGAGAGCCTGCGCCTCGCGCTCGCGCGGCAGGAAGCGCTGATCGAGGTACAGCGCGCACAGCGGTTGCTGCAGCATGCCGAGCGGATGGCGCGGATCGGATCGTGGCGGCTCGATCTCGCAACGCAGCAGACCTATTGGTCAGCGCAGACCTTCGCCATCCACGGCGTCGCGGCGAACGGCGATACCGCGCTGGAGGACGCGCTCGACTACTACCCGCAGCCAGATCGCGACCGGCTGCGCACCGTCATCGATACGTGCATCAAGGACGGCCGCGCGTGGGACGTCGAGCTCGATTTCATCGACGCCAATGGGCGGCAGCGCCGCGTGCGCGCGCTGGGCGAGCCGGAATTGCGCGACGGCAATACCGTCGCGCTGCTCGGCGTCATCCAGGACATTACCGAGCGCTACCATTTCGAACGCCGCTTACGCGAAGTGGCGCTGACCGACGAGCTGACCGGCCTCGCCAGTCGCCGCGCCTTCAACGAACGGCTCGACGCCGCGCTGGCAGCCCGCGGTGATGAACCGCTGGCGGTGGCGATCCTCGATCTCGACCGGTTCAAGGAAGTCAACGATCGGCTCGGCCACGCGGCAGGCGACGAGGTGCTGCGGCTGATCACATCGCGGCTGCGCGGCGCGACGTATCTCGGCGATCACTGCGCGGCACGGCTGGGCGGCGACGAGTTCGTCGTCCTGCTGCACGGCGAGCATGCAGCCGGCCGCCTCGCCTACTCTATCGAGCGATTGCTGGCCGACCTGCGCCATCCGATCCCGGCTGACGATGGCAGCATCCATGTGTCCACGACGATCGGCGCCTGCATCGCCGATGCGACGCACGCCGACCGATCGTCGCTGCTGCGCGCGGCCGACGACGCGCTCTACGTCGCCAAGCGATCGCGCCGCGGCACCGGCGCGATCGCCGGCGTCGCGCGCACGCTGATGCCGCAAGACGCCAACGCGCCGATCAGCCGCCGCGCCTGATTTGTCCGGCCGGCAACGTACTTAGCACCAACGGGCGCGCCGTTCGTTGAGCGGCGATGCCCGAACTGACGCCGCCCGATCCGTACATCCTGCTGCTGACCGGCGCGGGGTTCCTGATCGCGCTGGTGGCGTGGCTGCCGCTCGCGCTCCGAAAACTGCCGCTGTCGCTGCCGATCATCTGCATCGGCATCGGTGCCGCGCTGTTCATGCTGCCCATCATCACCTGGTCGCCCTCGCCGATGCGCTATGCGGCGTTCACCGAGCGCTTCACCGAATTCGTCGTCATCATCGCGCTGATGGGGGCCGGACTGAAGCTCGATCGGGTCTTCAGCTGGCGTCGGTGGCGCGTCACGTGGCGATTGCTCGCGATCACCATGCCGCTCGGTATCGCCGCAATCACCCTTATCGGCGGCGGGCTGCTGGGACTAAGCTGGGCGGCGGCGTTGCTGCTGGGCGCAGCGCTCGCGCCGACCGATCCGGTGCTTGCCGCCGACGTGCAGGTCGGGCCGCCCAAGTCGGGCGACGAGGATGAGGTGCGCTTCGCGCTCACGTCCGAGGCGGGGCTCAACGACGGGCTTGCCTTTCCCTTTGTCCATCTCGCGATCTTGCTCGCGCTGACCGCATCGTCGGGTGAGCCGTGGTTCGCACAGTGGCTCGGCTACAACGTGCTGTGGGAGATCGGCGCCGGCGTGGTCGGCGGCTGGCTGATCGGCAAGGCGTTCGGCTGGCTGACGTTCCACGTCCCCGCCGAAACGAAGCTCGCGCAGACCGGCGACGGGCTGATCGCGATCGCGGCGACCTTCGTGTCGTACGGGCTGACCGAGATCATTCATTGCTACGGGTTCCTCGCGGTGTTCGTCACCGCACTGACGCTGCGCCGCTCGCATCGCGACCATGATTTCAATCGCGAGATGCACGACATCACCGAGCAGGTGGAACGGCTCGCGATGATGGTGCTGTTGATCCTGTTAGGCGGCGCGCTGATCGGCGGCCTGCTCGCGCCGCTACGCTGGACCGACGTCGCCGCGGCCGCCGCCTTGATCCTGATCGTGCGACCGGCGACGGGGCTGATCGCGCTCGCCGGGATCGAGGCCGATCGGCTAGAGAAGCTTACCATCGCCTTCTTTGGCATCCGCGGCGTCGGCTCCTTCTATTACCTCGCCTACGCGCTCAACCACGTCGACATGCCCGAGGCCGATCGCCTGTGGGCGATCGTCGGGCTGACGGCGCTGTTCTCGATACTGCTGCACGGCCTGACCGTCACCCCGGTGATGCGTCTGCTCGACCGGTCGCAGGGGCGCGATCCCGACGCTACCGAGGCCGCGCCGCCCGGTTTGAAGGGGCCGGCCGCCACCTGACGGGGCTGCCGGCGCCGGTTAGCCGCGCGCCGGCAGCGCGATCAGCCGGGTGGCCAGCGCGCCGCCGCCGAGCACGAGCGCATCCTCGATCGCGCCCGTTGCCGTCTGCCCGAAGCGCCGCATCGCGCGGACGCGCAGCGACCAGCCGACGTACGACGAGGCGACCGCCGCGGCGACCGCGAGCGCGGCTCCGGCCGCGCGCCGCCCGCTCGGCGCAAGCGAGGCACCCGCGAAAGCTGCGGTGGCGCTACGTGCGGCCAGCCCGACCAGCACGATCCGATCGGGCGCGCTCGGCATTTTGTCGCCTGCCATCTCGGCACCCGCCAGCGCCACCGCGCCGCTCGCCAGCAGCGGGTTCTTGAGCAGCTGCGCCGGCGAGTCGGCATCGAGCATGCCGTTGCGGGCCGCGCCGGCGAGCACCGACAGCGGCGTCATCGCGCGTTGCCCCGCGACGAGGCCAATCAGAAGCGAACGAAGCATGCGTATCTCCAAGGGTAACCGGGGGGAACGTTGTCGCGAACAACCAGCCGCGCGCCTGCTTGTTCATCCCGCATGACAAGGAACAACCGCGGAACGCTACCGTTCTTTCGGGGTAGCGCCTGCACCTGCAGGCACCATCAGCGAGACAGCCATGAAATTCCTGGTCGCCGAGAGCGAGCCGCCGGAGGCACGCGACAAGCGCCGGGCAAGTGTCGGGCGCAGTTCGGGCGAAACCTTCATCGACCTACTCGCGGCGATGGTGTCGGGCGCGCGCATCGATCGCGCGAAACCCGCCGACGCCGACGCGCCGGAAATGTCGCGTGAAACGATCGCGGGCTATGACGCGGTATTCCTCACCGGCTCGCCGCTACACGTCTACGACGACACGCCCGAGGTGCGCCGGCAGATCGCCTTCATGCGCGCGATCTTCGCGTCGGGGACGCCATCCTTCGGGTCATGCGCCGGGCTGCAGGTCGCAACCGTCGCGGCGGGGGGCACGGTGCGGCCGATGGGCGCCCGGCGCGAGGCGGGGTTCGCGCGACGCCTCGTCGCGACGGCGGCGGGCCGCGATCATCCGCTGCTTGCCGGGCGTCCGGCCGCGTTCGACGCGCCGGCGATCCACACCGACGAGGTCGAGGCGCTGCCCGCTGGTGCGACGCTCCTTGCCTCCAATCGCGTCACGCACGTTCAGGCGGCAGAGATCCGCTGCGGCGACGGCGTCTTCTGGGGTGTGCAATATCACCCTGAACTGTCGCTCGGCGAAGTCGCCGCCGCGCTGCGGCGCCAGGCGGACGATCTGGTCGAGCACGGCTTGGCGCGCGACGAGGCGGCGATCGAGGCGATCGCGGCGCCGATCGACGCTCTTGATGAAGATCCGAAGCGCGACGACCTTGCCTGGCAGCTCGGGCTCGACGAACAGGTGATCGACGCGCGGTTGCGGCGCACCGAATTGCGCAACTTCATCGACCATCTCGTCCGCCCGACGCGGCGCGCGCGCGGCCGCAGCTAACGGACGGCGTTGGTCGCGAACCAGATGACGTGCGTCGGCCCCTTGCCATTTTCTCGCGCACGCACTTTCACCTCATCGACCGCAAAGCCCGCCTCGCGCAGCCGGCGCGCGAACGCCGGATCAGGGCCGGCCGACCATATTGCAAGGACGCCGCCAGGGCGCAGTGCGGCGCGAGCCCGCGCGAGCCCCCGCGCGGTATAGAGGCCGTCGTTCGCCTGCCGCGTCAGCCCGTCGGGCCCGTTGTCGACGTCGAGCAGTATCGCATCATACGTCCCCTCAGCCATCACCGTGCCGACATCGGCAATGCGCAGCGTCACGCGTGGATCGTCGAGACACCCGTCGGTCAACGTCGCCAGCGGCCCGCGCGCCCAGTCGATGATCCCGGGAACGAGCTCGGCGACGATGATCCGCGCACCGGCATCGACCAGCCTCAGCATCGCGCGCAGCGTGAACCCCATGCCATAGCCGCCGATCAGTACCGCGGGCGCCGCGCGTCCCGCCAGTCGCGCCAGCGTCATCGTGCCGAGCGCCACTTCCGAACCGCTCATCCGGCTGCTCATCAACTCGTTGCGGTCGAGCATGATGATGAAGTCGCCGCCGTGGCGCACCAACCGCAACGGCGGCCCGCCGGGCACCTCGGCGACGCCGATCACCTCGCGCGGGATCACGCGCGGCTACCATGGCGGACTGGGTCGAACAGGGGCATCACGCGTCTCCGTCGCGCCGGTCAGGCGCGGCGCGCTCGCTATGGCGCAGCGCCGGGAAAGGCAAATCGATGAAGCCGGACCGATACGATGACATTGCACCATTTCCGATGGATCAGCACTCGACACGCCGGTTGCGCCAATCATAGAAGTAACTAAAGAAACCACCTGTCCCGTAAATGGCTCTCGGGTTACGCGTCAGTATAGCCAAAGGTTATGGTGCGGGCGCGATTATGTATAGCCGGACGTATCCGACGCAGGGTTGACCTGCGATCGTCGATTGATAGCCTCCACCCACCAAGCGACAGTCCTGTTCAAGCGCAACAAGCGCAGCGGGGCGTCGAACAACATCGCCGACAAAGGCGAGGCATACTGTCCGGGCAGGGACGGCATTTATAGCCTATCAGGGGGATAATCGTGCACGCTTTTTCGCGAGTTGTTCGCGCGCCGGTAGTCGCGCGCCTAGTTTCCGCCATTTGCTCGCGCGGGGACGACACGGCCGAAAGCCGGATCTTGCTTCGCGATGGTAATTCTTCGACGCGGACCGGCGTCGCGGCGCGGCGCACGCTTCTCGCGGCGCTGCTGCTGACGGGCGCGACCAGCGCCTATGCGCAGGATGCGCAGCCGACGCCTGCCGCCCCCTCCCCGTCGCCGACGCTCGATCCCGCCACCGTCGCCGCGGCGCAGGCCGCCCCGATCGACGAGCCCGCGGCCGACTCGGACGTCATCACCGTCACCGGCTCGCGCATCGTGCGCAACGGCTATGACGCGCCCACCCCGGTGACGGTCATCGGCCTCGCCGACATCCAGGCATCGGCGCCTGCCAACGTCGCCGATTTCGTCAATCAGATCCCATCGGTCGCCGGCAGCGTCACGCCGTCGAACACGCAGCGCAACCTCAGCGGCGGCGCGGGCGGCATCAACACGATCAACCTGCGCTCGCTCGGCACCACGCGCACGCTGGTGCTGCTCGACGGCCACCGCTCGGTGGGATCGCTCGCCACCGGCACGGTCGACGTCAACACCATCCCGCAGGGGCTGGTGAAGAGCGTCGAGGTCGTCACCGGCGGCGCCTCGTCGGTCTACGGGTCGGACGCGGTGGCCGGCGTCGTCAACTTCATCCTCGACCGCACCTATACCGGGCTGAAGGGCGAGTTCGGCTATGGCGAGACGACCTACGGCGACGATAAATCCTATCGCGCGACGCTGACCGGCGGCGTCGAGTTCGCCGAAGGGCGCGGCCGGGCGCTGCTCAGCGGCAATTACGTCCACCGCGAGGGCGTCTATGGCGCCGGCTCGCGCGGCTGGCAGAACCGCGGCGTCCACCTGATCCAGAACCCGCGCTACGTCGCCGGCAACGGCGAGCCCGAATATATGGAATCCTATCAGTCGGGGCTCAACACCACGACCGGTGGCGGCATCATCACGTCCGGTCCGCTGCGCGGCACGTACTTTGGCCAGGGCGGCACGGTGAACCGCTACGATTACGGCGCCGGCCGGCTCAACAACCTGC
Organism: Sphingomonas sp. TZW2008; assembly: GCF_002117915.1. GTDB lineage: Bacteria > Pseudomonadota > Alphaproteobacteria > Sphingomonadales > Sphingomonadaceae > Sphingomonas. The sequence continues at coordinate 73,348 of NZ_BDJB01000002.1, forward strand.
CCTGGACAGTCGGCGGCGACTGGAAGCTCAGCCAGCAATATTACGGCACCTCGATCCAGCCCGAAGAGAAGCTCACCAGCATCTTCGGTCGCTTCAGCTTCGACGTGCTCGAGAACCTGCAATTGTTCACCGAACTGTCGTACAACAAGAGCGCGCAGGACAGCTGGGGCGGCTACCACACCGACAAGGCGAACGTGACGATCCTGGGCGACAACGCCTTCATCCCCGCCGCGGTAAGGAGCCAGCTCAATGGCGCCGGCTTCACGCTTGGCACCTGGAACCAGGACATCCCGACGCGCGAGAGTCACTATCGCCGTGAGGTCGAACGCTATCTGTTCGGTGTCGAGGGCTCGTTCGATGTCGCCTCGCTCGCCTTCAAGTGGGACGGCTATTACCAGCGCGGCGTGATGAACGCGAAGGAGGGGCTGGTCTCCGCCAATCGCACCAAGCTCGGCTTCGCGCAGGATGCGGTGCGGCTCGCCAACGGCGATATCGTGTGCCGCGTGACGCGCGACGGCAGCACCAATCCGCTCGCCGCCGGCTGCGTGCCGTTCAATCGCATGGGTATCGGGGTCAATTCGCAGGCCGCGGTCGATTACATCATGGGCGAGCCCTACGGCGACCGGCGGCTGCAACAGGATGTCGGATCGATCAACTTCAGCACCAATATCGACAATCCCTGGCTGAAGCCGATCGGCATCGCCTTCGGCGTCGAAAGCCGGCGCGAGAAGATCTCGGGCTATGTGCCGCCGGAGTTCGCCTCGGGCTGGTATTCGGGCAATTTCGTGCCGACCTTCGGCCAGTATACCGTGACCGAGGCGTATCTCGAGGCGCTGCTGTCGCTGCCGCTCGGCTTCGAATTCAACGGCGCCGCACGCTACACCAGCTACAGCCAGTCGGGCGACGTCGTCACGTGGAAGGCGGGGCTTGCCTGGCAGGTGTACGACGACCTGCGACTGCGCGTCACGCGCTCGCGCGACATCCGCGCGCCCAACCTTTCCGAACTGTTCCAGGGCGGCGCGCGCAACACCAACTCGATCGGCGATCCGTGGCAGAACAACACCGCGGTCCGCTATACGCAGACGGTGACGGGTAACCTCGGGCTCGATCCCGAGAAGGCCGATACCTGGGGCCTCGGCCTGGTCTATCGCCCATCGTTCATCCCTGGGCTGGGCCTGTCGGTCGACTATTACGACATCAAGATCAACGGCGCGATCGGTACGCTCGGACCGCAGGAGATCGTCGACCGCTGCTTCACCGGCAACATCGAATTGTGCAACCGCCTTCAGGCGATCCTGCGCAACGGCACGACGATCAACTACGGCACTGCCGGTTTCACCAACACCACCGGACCGGGGCCCAACGTCACCGAGTATCTGATCGCCAACAGCCCGTATAACTTCCTGTCGAACCGCGCGCGCGGCATCGATTTCGAGCTGAGCTACCAGTTCGATCTCGCCGATCTCTCCGCCTCGCTGCCCGGCAAGATGAGCTTCCGCGGTATCGCGACCCACTATCTCGAGGCGTCCGAATCGAACGGGGTGAACGAGCCGACCGACACCGTCGGCCAGATCGGCGGCGCCGGCCCGCCCGACTGGACCTATCGCCTGACGCTCGGCTACGCGCTCGACAACTTCTCGATGCAGGTGATCGGCCGCGGGATCAGCGCCGGCGTCTACAACAACGAGTGGGTCGAATGCCGGACGTCGTGCCCGGCGTCGAACACGATCAATCGGACGATCGCGGATAACCGGCTCGACGGCGCCTTCTACGTCGACACCTATTTCGCCTACGACCTGCCGGTCGGCAAGGTGAAGAGCCAGCTCTACTTCCGCGTCGCGAACCTCTTCAACCGCGATCCCGCCCCGGTCGGCAAGGGGCCGTCGGATACGTCGAACGTCGATCTGGGAATCAACCAGACGTTCTACGACTATCTCGGCCGCACCTTCCGCCTCGGCATCCGCTTCGACATCTGATCGTCGCGCGCAGTTCCTGCCGGTTGCCATCGCCAGCGTGATACTCAGTCACGCTGGCGATAGGCATGTCGTTGTTATCGTTGTACTTAAAGTGTTAGTAATTGTTGCTGCGCCGGAACAGTGGTTGCCGCTCGCAGCATAATCATGAAGCTTCGCCGCATCCCGCTTCCGATACCGGATCACCGGACGGTCGCGACCATGCATCGTATCGGGGGCCTGCCATGAACCGTCATTTCGCCTTGCTCGCTATCGCGGGTCTGCTCGCGGGCACCGCCAGCGTCGCCACCGCGCGACCGTACGACAAGGCGCAATGGGGGGGGATGAAGTTCCGCCACGTCGGTCCCTGGCGCGGCGGGCGCGTGACCACGGTCACCGGCGTGCCCTCGCAACCGCGCACCTTCTACATGGGCACCGTGGGCGGCGGCGTGTGGAAGACGACCGACGCGGGGCACAAGTGGGTCAACACGACCGACGGGCAGATCCGCGTCGGCTCGATCGGTGCGGTCGCGGTGGCGGAGAGTAATCCCGAGATCGTCTATGCCGGCACGGGTTCGTCGAAGATCCGCAGCAACGTCTCGATCGGCAAGGGGCTCTACAAGTCGGTCGACGGCGCGAAGACGTGGACCTTCATGGGACTGCGCGACGTGGGGCAGATCGCCACGGTGCGCGTCAACCCGACCAACCCAGACGAGGTCTTCGTCGCCGCCACCGGCGATCCGTTCAAATACACCAAGGAGCGCGGCGTCTATCGCACGCGCGACGGCGGCAAGACGTGGAAAAAGATCCTCTTTCTCAACGATCGCCTCGGCGCCGCCGATATCGAGTTCCAGGCCGATAATCCCGCCGTCCTCTACGCCACGATGTGGCACGGGCTGCGTCAGCCGTGGTCGATCATCTCGGGCAGCACCGACGGCGGCGTCTACAAGTCGCTCGACGGCGGCGACACGTGGACGAAGCTCGGCGGCGGGCTGCCGACCGGGTTGTTCGGCCGCGCCAACATCGGCGTCACCGCCGCCGCGCCGAACACGCTCTACGCGCTGATCGAGGCGAAGCCCGGCCAGGGCCTCTATCGATCGGACGATGCCGGCGCGACGTGGCGGCTCGTCAATGGCGACGGCAAGCTCGTCACCCGCCCCTTCTATTATACGACGCTTGGCGTCGATCCGACCAACGCCGACACTGTGTTCGTCGGCAACGAGGGGTGGTTCAAGTCAGTCGACGGCGGCAAGAGCTTCGTCACGCGGCCGGTGCCGCACGGCGACAACCATGACGTGTGGATGAACCCGCGCGATTCGCGGATCATGATCCAGGCGAACGACGGCGGCGCCAACGTCTCGGTGGACGGCGGCGACAATTGGACGACGCAGGCCAATCAGCCGACCGCCGAGCTTTACCAGGTCGCGGTCGACGATCAGTTCCCCTATCGCCTCTACGGCGCGCAGCAGGACAATACGACGGTGATCGTCCCGGCGCTCTCGCTCGGCGACGGACAGGATTACCGCATCGGGCCGGGCTGCGAGACGGGGCCGATCATCCCCAAGATGGGCGATCCGACCAAGGTTTGGGGCGCATGCAAGGGGCAGTTCAGCCGCCTGGATCTCGCGACCAACGCCAATGAGGAGAATTACTGGATCGGCAGCGAGTCGCTCTATGGCAGCGATCCCAAGGACCTGCGCTACCGCTTCCAGCGCGTCGCCCCGCTCGAGATCTCGCCGGTCGACGCGAATACCATCTACTACGGCTCGCACCTCGTCCATCGCTCGCGCGACGGCGGCGTTACCTGGCAGGCGATCAGCCCCGATCTCACCGCCAAACCCGCCGACAAGCAATATGCCTCGGGCAGCCCGATCACGATCGATGCGACCGGCGAGGAAGTCTATTCGACCGTCTACGCGATCCGCGAGAGCAAGCTGAAGCCCGGCGTGATCTGGGCTGGATCGAACGACGGGCTGATCCACGTCACGCAGGATGATGGCGCGACGTGGCAGAACGTGACGCCCAAGGGCCTGCCGCCCGGCGGCCGGGTACAGAATATCGAGCCCGGCGTTCGCGATCCCGGCACCGCCTATGCGGCAATCTACCGCTATTTACTCGGTGATTTTTCGCCCTACCTTTATCGTACACGCGATTACGGCAAGACGTGGACGCGGCTGACCAACGGGCGCAACGGCATCGCGGCGGACGAGCCGACACGCGTCGTGCGCGAGGATCCCGAGCGCCCCGGCCTGCTCTATGCCGGCACCGAATACGGCCTTTACGCTTCGTTCGACGACGGCGCGAACTGGCAGAGCCTGCAGCTCAACCTGCCCGCGACGCCGGTAACCGACCTCAGGCTCGCGCATGGTGACATGGCGCTCTCTACCCAGGGCCGCGGCTTCTGGGTGCTCGATAACCTATCGGTCCTGCGCCAACTGCCGCGCGGCGCCGCGGCCAAGGCGACGCGGCTCTACACGCCCGCTATCGCGATCCGCGTCAACGCCAGCGGTGACAAGGGCTCCGATCCGACGATGGGGCCCGAGTACATCCTGCCCGGCGCGCAGATCGACTATTATCTCGCGGGCGATGCGACGCCCGTCACCATGACGATCCGCAACGCGGCCGGCACGGTGGTTCGCCGCTTCACCAGCGAAGGGCCGGCAGCGAGCGGAGGCGGCGGTGGCGGCGGCGACGAGGATCTCGGCCGCTATCGCCCCAGCTATCCGGCGAAGCTCGACGCGACGCCCGGCATGCACCGCTTCATCTGGGATTTGCGCCAGTCGGGCGAGCCGGAGGGTGCGAAGCCGGTTGCGGGCCGGCGCTATCCCGCGGGGCCGATGGTGCCGCCGGGCAGCTATACCGTCGAGATGGCCGCTGGCGGCACGACTATCAGTCAGCCGCTCGTCGTCGCGGAAGACCCGCGCGTTCTCGCCAGCGGCATCACCGCCGCCGATCTCGCCGCGCTGTACGACCACAATGTCCGCGTGCTTAAGCTCGTCAATGACACCAACCTCGCCGTTAGCCGCGTGACGCAGGCGCAGGCGGCGCTCGCCACCGCCCCCGATCCGGCGCGCGAACAGGCACTAGTACCGATCGCGAAACGGCTGATCACGCCCAAGATCCGCTACAGCAAGCCCGGCCTGCAGACGCACGTCATCTATCTCTACAATCAGACTAACAACGCCGATCAGAAGGTGCCGGCCGACGCCGCGGCACGGCTCGTCGAGCTGCGCGCGCAGATCGATGCCGTCACCGCCGATCTCGATCGTGCGATCGGCCCCGTCACCACCGCGCAGCTCGGCCGGTTCCTGCAGGGCGTGGACGGCGCGCGGCTCGACGTGGCGGCGACGACCGACGACGAAGAGGAAAGCGACGACAATTGACGTATCGTGACGGCGGCGGCGCCACCTCCTTTGGCTGGCGGCGCGGCACGCTGCTCGGCGTCCTGCTGCTCGCTACGTGGCCTGCGGCGGCGCAGGAAGCTGATCCAACCGGCGACATCATCGTCACGCCCGCGCGTACCCCGCCGCCATTCGAGACGCGCTATGCGCTCGGAACAGCCGCGATCGACCGCATTGCCGCCAATGCCGCGGACGAAGTCGTGCGCCGGCTTCCCTCGGTCTACGTGCCGGTCAATTCGCGCGGCGAGGCGATCGCCTTTGTGCGCGGCGCGGCCGAGCGGCAGGTGGCGGTGTTCTACGACGGCGCCGCGATCAACGTGCCGTGGGACAACCGGCTCGACCTGTCGATGCTTCCCGCCGGCCTCGTCGGCCGCGCGCAGGTCGCCGCCGCCCCGCTCGCGCCGCGCTACGGCGTCAATGCGCTAGGCGCGGTCAGCTTCGCCCCGGCGCGTCCCGACGCGTTCGGTGCGCGCGGGCTGGTCGGCAGCGGCAACATCCGCGACCTCGCAGGCGTCGCGCCGCTCACCGTTGGCGCCACCGACCTGACGATTGGCGCGAGCTACGCCACGCGCGCGGGTGAGACGGTGGCGGACGATGCCGCGCTGCCCTTCGCCCAAGCCGGCACGCTGCGCACCAACACCGATCGCGATCTCGCCAGCATCTTCGCGCAGGCATCGACCCGTGCGGGTGACCACCGCCTGTCGTTCACCGCCTTCCACGTTGCGGGCGACAAGGGTATCGCGCCGGAGAGCGACCGGGCGAGCGGCGCGCGCTTCTGGCGCTATCCGACGCTTCGCCACACGCTTCTGTCCGGCAAGGCCGGCGTGATGCTCGGCGACACGACGACGCTCGACGTGATCGGCTGGTATCAGCGCTTCGACCAAACGATCGACAGCTACACCGACGCTACCTATCGTCGCCGCGACACGCAGGAGGTGGATCGCGATCGCACCGTCGGCACGCGCGTACTGCTTAGCCAGGCAGCCGGGCCGACGCGCGTCACCGCCTCGCTCAACCTGCTCGAATCAACGCACGATCAGCGCGATACCGGCTTCACCAACGGCGCGCCGCCGCTGCGGCTGCCCGCCTTCCTGCGCTATCGCCAGCGCAACGCCAGCGTCGGGCTCGATACCGTGACCGCCTTGACCGACCGGCTCGAGATGGATCTGGGCGGCGGCTACGATCGCGTCGCCTATGTCGATACCGGTGACAAGCCGCCGATCGACGCGGCGGAGGGGTGGACCGGGCGCGCTGGCCTCGCGTGGCGCGCCGCGGCGGGCTGGCGACTGCGCGCGACGCTCGGGCGCAAGATCCGCGCGCCAACGATGCGCGAGCTGTTCGGCCAGGCGCTCAACCGCTTCCTGATCAACCCCGATCTGCGCCCCGAGCGCGTTGTCAGCGCGGAGCTCGGCGCCGACTGGACGCGCGACGACCTTTCGCTGTCGCTGGTCGCCTTCGCGCAGGATCTCGACGGCACGATCGACCAGCGCAACGTCGGCCGGCTGCGTCAGCGTATCAACCTGCCCGGCTCGACGGTGCGCGGGCTGGAAGCGACCGCCGCGTGGCAGCCCGCCCCCGGCTGGTCGCTCGGCGGCAGTGCGACGCTCACGCGGACGCGCCGCAAGGAGCCGCCCGCCGGCACCAGCGACCGGCTCGCCGAGAAGCCCGACCTGCTCGCACGCCTCTACGGCGAACGCGTCGCCGTATCGGGCTTCGGGGTGCTTGCCGAGCTGCTTCACGTCGGCCGCGCCTATTCCGCCGATGCCGATGGCGTGCTCGTCGCGCTGCCGCGCTCGACCGCGCTCAATCTGCGCGTCAGTCAGCGTATCGACGCGGCGGACGGCGCGATCGAGCTGTTCGCGCGCGGCGACAACCTCATCGATACCGCGATCGTCCCGCAGCTCGGCCTGCCCGCACCCGGCCGCACCTTCCGCATCGGCCTGTCCGTGCGCGGCATCTAACGCCTGCCGGCCACGCGTTAAGGCGGGATCCGCGGATCGCTCAACGTTGCGCGCGGCGTTAATTGCCGAAACTGTATGCAACCTCTCGCGGCCCCAACTAGTCAGTCAGAGCTGTAGCTCTAGTTATGAGACGCGCTGCTGATCCTCGTCGATGTGACGAGCCAGTTCACCGATAGCTGAAGCGTTCAGCGTGCGCCTCGCGCCCGCTTCGCCGCGCAAGACGAGGTAACTGCGCGATCGCTCGACCGGCGCGAGCGCGGCCCATCGCCTGAGGCATTCGCCGACGGTAGCGTTCCAGGGCGCTTGAATGCCGGCAACCAGTTCGGCGTGAGCACCCGTTTCAGAGATGGTGAGCATAGGGTCGTACTATCAAATGCGGCTCAAGGCTTTCCTAACATAGCCAGGCTGAACTGGCGGTGCCCCAATCGTTCCGGTGCTATCCGCCGGTCCAACCGCCTGGAAGACCCAACTTCGGTCATCCCAGTCTCGCATCTAGCTACCTCATACCTGTAGCTCATTCATGCGGACGGAGCGACAGCCTGGCGTGCCGGCTTACGCACCGGCACGCCCACGTCCTCACATGTCCGCAGCGGTCGGGCGCACGATTACCTCGTTGATATCGACACCCTCGGGCTGCTCGAGCGCGTAGCGGACGGCCCGCGCGATCGCGCTTGGCGTCAGCGACTTCTTCCGCCAGCCCAGCAGTGCCGCCGCGACGTCAGGATCGGTGATGTCGTGGCCAAGCTCGGTAGCCACCACGCCCGGCGAGATCAGCGTCGAGCGGATGTCGTCATGCTCCTGCCGCAACCCCTCCGTGATCGCGCGCACCGCATGCTTGGTGCCACAATATACCGCGGCGGTGGGCATCACCATGTGCGCTGCTACCGACGCAACGTTGACGACATGGCCGCGCTGTTGCGCCACGAACCGCGGCAGGACCGCGGCGATGCCGTTGAGGACACCATGGATGTTGACGTCGACCATCCGCTTCCACTCGTCGCGCTTGACCGCTGCCAACGGCGACAGCGGCATCACGCCGGCATTGTTGACGAGCGCGTCAATCCGCCCAAACCGCGCCTCGGCGGCCTCGACGAACCTGTCGAAGTCGGCGCCGTCGGTAACGTCGAGCTCGCGCCAGGCGACGGTATCACCCAACTCCTCGGCCAGCGCCTTCAAACGCTCCCCGCGGCGTGCGCCGATGAACAGTTGGGCGCCCGCTCCTGCCAGTTCACGGGCAGTTGCCTCACCGATACCGCTCGAGGCGCCAGTGATGAGGACGATCTTGTCGATGCTTCCTGCCATGATGCAGTCCTTTCGTTGCTGTGACGGCAGACAGATGGGTCGAGGCCGCTGCGAGGCGGTAGAACGATCGCCCGAATGGCTTGCACGATCCTCCGAAATCGCGTTCGCGCACTTGCCGATACCGCGAGGCTGAGTGAGGAAGATCGGCATGGACCGGATCGCTGGACTCGCCACCGTCATTGAGCGGCATGTAGTGGAGGCGGGTATGTGGTCTACGGCCATGCCGCGGCTGTCGTTGATCCGTGCCGATGCGCCGAGCACGCCGACGCCAGCGGTCTACGAGGCATCGCTTTGCCTAATCGCCCAAGGGTCGAAGGTTGTGTCGATCGGCGAACACAGCGTGGTCTATGATGCTGCCCATTATCTTCTTGTCTCGGTCGACCTGCCGCTCGTCGGCACTGTCATCGATGCAAGCCCCGAGCGACCCTATCTGTGCTGCAAGATCGATCTTGATCTTGCGATGCTGGCAGATCTCATGGTGAGCGAGGGCGGCGCGGCACCCCGCTCCGACCTGCCAGTCCTCGGCGTCTATCCGAGCGATCCCGACCTGATCGATGCGGCTTGCCGACTGGTCGGGCTACTCGACCGTCCCGAGACGATCCGCGCGCTGGCGCCGCTGATAGAACGCGAGATCCTGTACCGTCTGCTCATCGGCCCGCACGGAGCGATGCTGCGCCACGTGGCGACCGCCGGCAGCCGTCTCAATCAGGTCAGCCGCGCGATCGCCGCGATCCGCCGCCGCTTCGATGCGCCGATCCGCATCGACGACGTCGCCGCGGAAGCCGGGATGAGCCCCTCATCCCTCCACGCGCACTTCAAGGCAATCACCCGCATGACGCCGCTTGAATACCAGAAGCAGTTGCGGCTGCAGGAGGCCAGGCGGTTGATGGTGGCGGAAGGCGCCACGGCGAGCACGGCCGGTTTTGCTGTCGGCTATGAGAGCCCGTCGCAATTCAGCCGCGAGTACCGTCGTTTGTTCGGCGCTCCTCCACGAACCGATATTGAACGCATCAACGTAGCGCCCGCGGCTTCCATGGCGCTCTGAAGACCCCCTAGCGGCGAGCGAACCTAGAGGTCTTCGAGGTGACTACGCTTACATGAAGATCCACAAGCAGACCCTCACGTCACGCATCGACATCGCGAGAAGGGAACGCTCGTTCGCCCTCCTAATCGAACCGCATCCCAGCTTCGGGGGAGAATAAGATGATCTCACCGTACACAATAGACATTCCTGACGAACGGCTCGCCACGATCAGAGCAAAAATCGTGGCTTATGACTGGGGCCTGTTGCCGGATGCCGGGGGCTGGTCGGCAGGGGTCGGGATTGATGACCTCAAGCGGCTCGTCACGTATTGGCGGGACAGCTACGACTGGCGCGCGGTCGAACGGCGCCTCAACGCGCTACCCAACTTCACCACCGACGTGGAAGGCGAGCGCCTTCACTTTGCCCATGTAAAGGGCGACGGCTCGAAACCGCCTGTCCTGCTTCTCCACGGCTGGCCGGGCTCGTACCTCGAGTTCGAGCGGCTGTTGGAGCCGCTCGCAGCGGACGGGCACGATGTCGTCGTCCCCTCGCTTCCAGGTTTCGCCTTCTCCAACCCCATCACGCGCCCGATCGGCCCGCGACGGGCAGCTGCACTCCTGCATGGCCTGATGATACGACTGTTCGGCGATGCGCGGTATTTCGTCCAGGGGGGCGATTGGGGCCACAGCATCGCGACCTGGGCGGCGCATGATCAACCGGACGCTTTGCTCGGCATCCATATCAACATGATGACCGTGCGTGCGGCGGATGCTGTTCCGACGACCGACGAGGAGAAGTCCTTCGCCGCCAAGCGTGCCGCGATTGCTGATCGGGAGAGCGCCTACTTCCACGAACAGGAAACCCGGCCACAGACGCTCGGCGTCGCGATGGCCGACAGCCCGGTCGGAGCGGCAGGCTGGATGCTCGAAAAGTTCGGTAAATGGGCCGATCTTCCGAAAACCGCCGCCGGCGACCCCGACATCTGGAGTAAGTTTTCCGAAGAGGAACTGCTCACGAACATCATGCTCTACATCGCGCCAAAATCGTTCGTGACGGCAACCTGGATATACTACGGCTGCCGGCTTGAGGGGTCGCGGATGCTGGCGGCCGGGACCCGCATCCAGGTACCGACCGGCGTTGCGGCCTTCCCCGATCCGGTTTTCCTACCACCGCCGCGCTCCTTTGCAGAGAGGACCTACAACATCGTGCATTGGACCGACATGCCGCGAGGCGGGCATTTCGCTGCGCTGGAAGAACCGGAACTGATGCTGGCCGACCTAAGAGCCTTTATTGAGACGGTGTTGGAGCGCGCATCGGTTGCTCTCCGGACCACAGAGTAGATACAGCAACGCGTTCAACTGGCGTTCCCATCATCGGCGGCGTTCAACGCGTTCATCGGACGGCCGCGCCAGTTTTCGGCACGGAGCCAAGCTGCCGAGCCCCCGGTCGACGATGATCGCGGTTCGGTCCGCCCCAGCCTCCACCCAAAGCGCGAAAGACGTCGATCTGGGCGCGGGCGATCTGCGCATCGGCAAGCGCCAGCGCGGCCTCCGTGTCGGCAAAGGTGCGTTCGGCGTCGAGCTGCGAAAGACTGTCGATCTGCCCCTCACGCCGCTCTGCGCGGGTGATGCGCGCAGCGCGCTCGGCGGCGCTGCGTGCTTGGGTCAGCGCGCTGCGGCGCTCGATCGCTTGCTTGTAGTTGGAGAGCGCAGTTTCGGTTTCCTCCAGCGCGGTCAGCACGGCGCCGTCGAACGTGGCGAGCGCGGCCTGTGTGTCCGCCTCCGCCCCGGCAATCTGCGCGCGGGCGCGACCCTGATTAACGTTCCAGCTCAGCAGCGGCCCGAGCAGCCAGTTGAGCGGCCCGGCACCGAACAAATTGCCAAGGCCGGTGCTGGTCTGGCCGATCGAGCCGCCAAGCGTGATGCGCGGGTAGAGATCGGCGGTCGCGACGCCGATCCGCGCGGTGGCGGCGGCGAGCCGCCGTTCGGCCGCGCGCACGTCCGGGCGACGTGCGAGCAGGGCCGCACCGTCACCGACGGGGATCGGCTGATCGAGCCGCAGCGTCTGCGTTCGCTGCGCGGCGACCGGCGGCAGATCCTGCGGCGTGCGGCCGGTGAGCGTCGCGAGGCGGAACAAGGCGGCCTGGCGCTCCGCCGCGAGCGTCGGCACGTCGGCGCGGCGCTGGTCACGCAGCGCGGCGATGCGGGCGGCGTCGAGCGGGGTCGTCATGCCAACTTCCACCCGGCGTTCGGTGACGCGGAGCGACTGATCGAGCAGCGCGACGATCCACTCGGCAACAGCCAGCCGCTCGGCCGCTGCCGCGGCATCGGCATAGGCGCGGGTGGTCGCCGCGACGACCGAGACGCGCACCGCGTCGGCGTCAGCCGATGCAGCGCCGACATCGCCACGCGCGGCCTCGACATTGCGGCTGATGCGACCGAACAGGTCGACCTCATAGGACACGTCGAGCCCCCCGTCGATCAGCCAGCTTTCGCTGTCGATCCCCGGCAGGCGCTGAACCTGCGAGAAGCGATTGTACGTCGCGCCGGCACCGACGGTTGCCTGCGGCGTGCGATCGTTGCGCACCTCGCGCAGGCTCGCCCGAGCGCGTTCGAGCCGCGCCACGGCGACGCGTATATCGGTGTTGGCGGCGAGCGCGTCCGCGATGAGGCTATCGAGCACCGGGTCCTGGTAGAGGCGCCACCAATCGTCGGCGGCGGGGCTCGTGGAGACTGCAGTGCTGGCCGAGACGAAGGGGGCCGCGGCGGATGCTGGCGTGACCGGGCGAGCGTAGTCAGGGCCGCTCGCACACGCCGCCAACGTAAGCGCTGAAGCAGTCAGCATCATCTTCGTCGCCGCAGCCTTGGCTGCGGCCGAGAGGAAGAAGCGAGCCCCCGGCTCGAGCCTGTCCTGAGCTTCGCCGAAGGAACCGGGATGACGAAGGAAGTTGAGCATCGTTAGGCTCCTTACTCGGCGGGCTGCAGTGCGGGATCAGCGGCAGGGCGCGCACGCCGCCGCCCGATCCGCTCCGCCAGCGCGCGGCAGACGACATAGAAGGTGGGGGTGAAGATCAGGCCGAAGCCAGTGACGCCGATCATCCCGAAGAACACCGCCGTCCCTAGCGCCTGCCGAAGCTCAGCGCCCGCCCCGGTTGCGATCAGCAACGGCACCGCGCCCAGGATGAAGGCGAAGCTGGTCATCAGGATCGGGCGCAACCGGTCCTGCGCCGCGCGCACCGCTGCTTCGACCGGCGACAGGCCGTCCTGCTCCTCGGCCTGCTTGGCGAACTCGACCACTAGGATCGCGTTCTTCGCGGCAAGCGCGATCAGCACCACCAGCCCGATCTGCGTCAGGACGTTATTGTCCATGCCGCGCAGGTTCACGCCGATCATCGCCGCGAGCAGGCACATCGGCACGATCAGGATGATCGACAGCGGCAGGAACAGGCTCTCGTACTGCGCCGCGAGCACCAGGAAGACGAACACCACGGCGAGCGCGAAGACGATGCCCGCGGTGCTGCCGGCGGCCTTTTCCTGGAAGGCAATGCCAGTCCATTCGGTGCCGTAGCCCTTGGGCAACGTCTCGGCGGCGATCTTCTCCATCGCCACCAGCGATGCGCCCGAGGAATAGCCAGGCGCCGTCTCGCCATCCACTTCGACCGCGGGGAAGAGGTTGTAGCGGGTGACGCGATACGGGCCGGTGCGGTCCTCGAAGTTGGACACCGATCCGATCGGTACCATCGCGCCGCTGTTTGAGCGCGTCTTGAGGTTGGCGATGTCCGCCGGGGTCGAGCGGTGCGCCGCATCGGCCTGTGCGGTGACGCGATAGGTGCGGCCGAGCAGGTTGAAGTCGTTGACGAACGCACTGCCGAGATAGACCTGCAGGGCCTCGAACACCCGCTCCGGCGGCACGCCGAGCATGTCGGCCTTGGCGCGATCGATATCGGCGAAGATGCGCGGCGTGGCGGTGTCGAAGAAGGTGAAGACCTGCGCCAGCCCTTCCGTCTGGTTCGCCTTGGCGAGCAGCTTGCCCGTCTCCTCGCCGAGCTTGCGATAGTCGCCGCCCTCGCGATCCTGCACGATCATGCGATAGCCGCCGGCCGAGCCGATGCCCTGGATAAGCGGCGGCGGAATGACGAGGATGCGCGCCTCGTCCATGTCGGCGGTGGCGGCGCGCACCTTGTCCATGATGCCGGCAAAGGTGACCCCGAGTTCGGCGCGCTCCTCGAACGACTTGAGCGGAACGTAGGCGGCAGCCGTGTTGGGCGCGAGCGTCTGCGACGGACCGTCGAATCCCGCCAGCATGACGACGCCCTTCACCCCGTCGAGCGGCAGGATGCGCTTGGCGACTTTTTGCACCACCGCATCGGTGCGCTCGACCGAGGCGCCGGCTGGCAGCTGCACCACCGTCAGGAAATATCCCTGGTCCTGCGCCGGAATGAAGCCGGTGGGCGTGGCCCAGAACACCGCGCCGGTGGCGGCGATCAGACCGGCATAGGTGAGCATCATGCTCTTGGGGCGACGCACGAGCGTGTCGGTCAGGCGGGCATATCGCTCGCTCATCCGCTCGAACCCGCGGTTGAACCAGTCACCCGCGCGGGTCAGCGCCCGCGTCATGCGGTTGCCATGCCCTTGTGCCTCATGCCCCTTGAGCAGGATCGCGGCGAGCGCGGGCGACAGGGTGAGCGAGACGATCAGCGAGATGATCGTCGCGGTCGCGATCGTGACGGCGAACTGCTGGTAGAAGGCGCCCGACATGCCAGTGAGGAACAAGGTCGGCACGAACACCGCGCACAGCACCAGCACGATCGCGACCAGCGCGCCGGACACCTCGTCCATCGACTTGCGCGCGGCTTCGAGCGGCGTCAGCCCGTCGGCGAGGTTACGCTCGACATTCTCGACCACCACGATCGCGTCGTCGACGACGATGCCGATCGCCAGCACCAGCCCGAACAGCGACAAGGTGTTGAGCGAATAGCCGAACGCCGCCAGCACCGCAAACGTGCCGACCAGCGACACGGGGATAGCCACGATCGGGATGATCGCCGCGCGCCACTTCTGCAGGAACACCAGGATGACGAGCACGACGAGCACCATCGCCTCGAACAGCGTATGGATCACCGCATCCACCGATTGCGCGATGAACTCAGTGGGGTTGTAGATCACGCGATATTCAAGGCCCTTGGGGAAGGACTTGGACATCGTCTCCATCTCGGCCGTCACTTTTTCGGCGGCGGCGAGCGCATTAGTACCAGGGCGCTGGAATACCGCCGCGATCACGGTCGGCTGGCCCGAGAGGTAGGTATTGGAATTATAGTCCTGCGCGCCAAGCTCGACCCGCGCGACATCGCGCACGCGCACCTGATGACCGTCGGCGTCGGTATGCACGATCACGTCGCCGAACTGCTTGGGATCGATCAGCCGCCCCTGCGTCTCGACGTTGAGCTGAAAGGCATTGCCCTGGTTGTACGGCGGTTGGCCGAGCGTGCCCGCGGCGACCTGCACGTTCTGCGCGCGCAGCGCCGAGACGATGTCGCCTGCGGTCAGGTTCAGGGCGGCGGCGCGGCCCGGATCGATCCACACGCGCATCGCGTAGTCGCGGCTGCCGAACAGCCGCACGTCGCCGACGCCATCGATGCGCGCGAGGCGGTCGCGGACCTGAGTGAGCGCATAGTTGGAGATGTACCCGCGATCGAGCGACCCATCGGGCGAGATCAGGTTCACCACCATCAGGAAGTCGGGCGACGTCTTGCGCGTCACCACGCCGAGACGCTGCACTTCCGTCGGCAATCGCGGCACCGCCACGGCGACGCGGTTCTGCACCAGCACCTGGGCGGCATCCAGATCGGTACCGATCTTGAAGGTCACGGTGATGGTGACGACGCCGTCGCCGGTCGACTGGCTCGACTGGTACAGCATGTTGTCGACGCCGTTGATCTCCTGCTCGATCGGCGCGGCGACCGTTTCGGCGACGGTCTCGGCCGACGCGCCGGGATACGTTGCGGTAACGGTGACGGTAGGCGGCACGATGTCGGGATATTGCGCGACCGGCAGACCCCAATAGGCGATCGCCCCGACAATGGTGATGATCACCGCGATGACGCCCGCGAAGATCGGACGGGTGATGAAGAAGCGCGACAGGCGCATGGCAGGCTCCCCGGAAACGAGGATGGATGGGATCGGCTCGGAAGCCGGTTCGTGCTGTGTCAGCCCACTCCCGTTCGCGCTGCGTTGCCAAAGGGCGTGCCACAAACGCTGGTGCCCGCGGCACGTGCTTCAACAGGCCCAGCACGAACGGGTTAGAGGTAGAGGAAGCTATCGTGAAGCGAAGGTCGCCTGACCGGCAACGGCGAGAGACCCACCCGGCGGCGCGCCCTCGTGCACCGGCGCGATCCGACCGGCTCGCACCTGCACCTTGGTGCCCGGCATCGCCATCTGGGTTCCGCTGATCACCACGCGGTCGCCCGCCGCCAGCCCGCTACGGATCACGCGCAACCCGTCGACCACCGGGCCGAGCTGCACCGGCTTCACCGTCACGGTTCCGTCGCGCGCCACCGTGAGCAGCGTCTTGCGCGCCTGATCGGTCTGCACCGCGGCATCGGGCACCAGCAGCGCCGACGCCGTTCCCCCGCTCGAAAGCCGCATATTGCCGAACATGCCCGGCGTCAGGAACATGTCCGCATTGCGCAGCACCGCACGACCGCGGATCGTGCCCGAGCGCGGATCGAGCCCGTTGTCGGTGAAGTCGAGCCGGCCCGTCCAGCGATAGTCGCCTTCGTCCTGTAGCTTGATCTCGACCGGCGACGCCGCAGCACCCGCCTCCCGCGCGCGCTTCGTCTTGAGGAACAGCGCCTCCGAACCGTCGAAGGTGAAATAGATCGGATCGAGCGCGTTAATCGTCGTCAGCAATGTGCCGCTGGTGTCCCCACCGGCGACCAAATTGCCCGCATCGATCCGCCGGTCCGACACGCGGCCGCCGATCGGCGCGCGCACCTGGGTGAACTCGACGTCGAGTGCCCGCGCCCGTACCCGCGCCTGCGCCCCTGCCAGCGCCGCATTCGCTGCGCGCATGCGGGCAGCCAGCTGATCCAAGTCGCTCTTCGACACCGCGTCGTCCGCAACCAGTCGGTTGGCGCGATCGAGGTTCGCGCGCGCAAGAGCCACGTCGCTTTGCGCGGTAGCGAGGCTGGCGCGTGCCTCGGCCAGCGCCGCGGTGAATGGTCGCGGATCGACTGTGAAGAGCAGCTGCCCCTTATTGACGATCGCGCCGTCGGTGAAGTGAACCGCCGTCACCGCACCGGAAACGCGCGGCCGAACCTCCACCGATCTGCTCGCCTCGAACCGGCCGACATAATCGTCCCATTCGGTGATCGGGCGAACCAGCGGGGTCGAGATGGTGACGGTTGGCGGCGGTGGGGCGGCGATCGCCGGCTGTTCGCGGTGGAGCAGCACCGCGGCTGTCGCCGCGACTATTACGGGCGCCGCGACCAGCGCGCCGGCGCGCCACTTGTATCGCTTGCGCTCGGCCACGACCGGCTCGGACGCGACCTCGATCTTGCTATGCATGTTCATGCACGTTGCGCCTTGTTGAACGTCGCCGCACGAATGCTGGCGCGCAGGGTTTCATAATGGCCGTTGGTGAAGCCGGCCGCGAGAAAGTCCGTGATCTCCTGCGCCGGCACCCTGCCCAGGTCATGCCAGGCCAGCACCGCCAGACGGCGGAGCGCCTCCAGCTTCGGATCGGCCAAACGTGGGTTCGGTTTTCGGCCGAACAGATTGCCGAGCGCCACTGACAACCGTCCGGGTTCGCGAAGCGTCGCCAGCGTGTCGCGGCGGGCGAGCACGACAACTGCCCATTCGAGCGCGGACAGGCGATCATCGGTCGGGCGATCGCCCGACGCGGCCTGCTGAACGGCACCTATTTCGTCGAACGCGAGATAGGCCATGGAATTCCCCTTTTATGATGCGGACGCGCGCCAGCCTCCGGCGATCCGGATCAGCGACTGATGCGCAGGAGCGATCGCCGCCGCGCACCAACGCGGCCCGCCATCACAGGATTGAAGATGCAGAGAAGCGCCGCGGATTATGTTCCGCGGGTTGCCTCAAACGAACAAGGAAGCATTGCAGCGCCCTTCGGATAGGAGCGCCGAAGCGGCGCTCTTTCAATACCGTATGGTATAGAAATCGTGCTGCGCTGCGTCAACCGTCATTTTGTACCGACCGGTATTTTTCTTTTCGCCGATCTTACGCGCCGGGCCACATCATGAGGCTGGTCTCCACCACGCGCTCCAACTCGGCGCGAGTTGCGCCAGAGCCCGCCTGCACCGCCATCCCCTGCAGGATAGCGTAGAGGTAAAGCGTCAGGTTCTCGGGATCGACATGGTCCGGCAGATCGCCATCGCGTTTTGCCTGGCGGAAACGCTCGACCAGCGCCGCCTGCGACGACGCACGGCGAGTGATGATGTCAGCCTTGATCGACTCGGCCTCCGCCCCGCAGGCGGTGGCACTGATAACGCCAAGGCAGCCCTTGGGATCGCACTTGCTCATCTGCGCATCGATCGCGCCGCGCATGAAATACTCGGCCACTGCACGCGCCGTCGGCTCCTGCAGCGCCTCGCGGGTATAGGCCAGCTTTTCGGCCTCGTAGAGGTCCAGCGCCTTGTGAAACAACGCTTCCTTGTTGCCGAACGCGGCATAGAGGCTGGGCTTGGTAATGCCCATCGCCTCGGTCAGATCGGCCATCGACGCGCCCTCATAGCCCTTCGCCCAGAATACGGCGAGCGCCTTGCCGAGCGCCTGATCAACACAGAACTCCCGCGGGCGTCCTTTGGTAGAAGGTGCGGTGGTCGTTTCCATAACGGGCGGTATATAAGCCCATCGCCTGCGATGCTCAACCGGCAGCGACCGTTTAAGCTGTTCACTTAATGCGGTTCGCAACGGGCGGGGCGTTTGCGAGATATTTCCGAGGCCAAAATGCCCGCCAACATCATCAAGACGCCGAAGCCGCGGTTACGGCAGCGTGAAAGACGTAGGCCGAGTCGACCGGCATCAGATCGCGTCGTCGTTGCTGCTAGCAACCGGCAGCAGGCCAACCTGGGCGGAATGATCCGGGCTTTAGGGTCAAACCCCGTTGATCACAGCCAGAAGACGGCGGTGGCGGCGAGGCCACGGCCGCGAAGGAAACCGTAGGGCATTCGATCGTAGCGGGATGCGACGCGGCGACAGCCGGTGAGGCGGCCGAACATTATCTCGATGTGGCGGCGGCGCCGGTAGCGGTGCGACATCGCTGTGTTCGTTAAGATCTTGGAACGAGTGGCGACCCGCACTTCATCATGATCGATTCTCGCGACACCATCGCTTCTTTCAAAGAGGCGGCTTCGGACGGTGACGGCTAGGCAGATCCGCGTCCAGTTAGCGGGCTGGCAGCTCTCACCCGGGCCGGTTCCAGGAGCCGGCCTTACGTGCAAAAACCTAAGGGCGGTATCGTATCTCTCGAGTGATCAACCTCTCTTGCCGTCTCTAGAGCGTCTGCCTTCGATTTCAGCCCCAGCAAGTTCATTGAGCCTTACGTCCAAAATGCTCTGAAGACGGCCGCGTTCGGCGACGGTGTGAGCTTTCTCGATTTGATCGCGAAGCCGACGAATGTTCGCCGACATTATCCACTGTTGCATAGGCGCTCCGAGGCTGCCCCCGCTACCTCGATAGCTCGCATCTTGGCTGCACGCATCAATACTCGTCGTTTTGTATGTTATTTTTCACCACGAATCGCCTGTCTTTCCAGCACTTCGGGGGAATCTGCTGCGCGTTGCTGACAGCGGGCAGGCCACAAGCCTCCCTTACGGTCCTTGTCTCCTCGCGCTTGATAGCGGTGGGTTCACGCTCTCCCTCAGACGCGATCGGCGGACGGAAAGGATGAATTCATGACAACAGCGGCATTCCTAGACTCCATCGACCAACAGGCGGATCCGACGCGTTCATGCTAGCGGATGCCGTGCGGCCATCCGAAGCAATGTTCTTCGAGCCAAGAGGCTCGGTCCAGCGCAGCATGTTCCGAAGCTACACCAGGGCTGGCATCATCAAGCCGGAGGGCGCCCGGTGGTATCTGGACCTGTCCGCATACGGCGCGACCAAGTGCGCACGGCGAAAAAAGGCCATCATCGTCGCCGCGCTATTGGCCGTCGCAGCTGGCCTAACGTGGATCACTGAAGCCGTTGTGGACCTCATATGATCGACTGCGCATTACGGGCCGATGAAGACTCAGAAGGTGCTCCCTCGGAGCGTTGAAGATATCGGAGAACAACTTGCCCGTGTGTTTCCGGTTGTGAAGCTGACCGGCTTTGATGATCTTCTGGCCCAGCTCGATGTCTTAGACGACACGCTTCGATCGAAGAAGGTTCCGCTAGACAAGAGCAGTGCCTGATCGAGATTGTGGTGCGATTTTTGACGCCTAATACGATGTGACAATCGATGTCCCTAGGCTCAGGACTCGTTGATCACAGCCAGAAGATGACGGTTGCAGCGAGGGCGACGGCGG
>NZ_BDJB01000003.1 GCF_002117915.1 Sphingomonas sp. TZW2008
GGGTCTCCTCGCGAAGCCTGAATCAGATCGCGACACTCACATCAATGGGTCCTGACCCTAGGGCTACTACTCGCCTGTGGCGAAAGCGGGGCAGCGGCGATAGGCAGCGCGGCGTGACCATGCCGCCCCCTACCGCGCCCGATATCACGCCTGACAGCGAGCACCGCGGGCTCGTCGCCGCACTCCCCGCCGGCCTCCGCCCGTTCGCGCTGCTCGCGCGCTTCGATCGCCCGATCGGTTGGTGGCTGCTATTCTGGCCCGGCGCCTGGGCGGTCGCGCTCGCGGGCGGCGCGATCGATCGCTGGCCACTGATCGCGTGGCTGCTCGCCGGCAGCGTCGCGATGCGCGGCGCGGGATGCGTCTACAACGACATCGTCGACCGCGACCTCGACGCCAGCGTCGCGCGCACGCGCTCGCGACCGCTCGCCAGCGGCGCGGTCTCGCTGCGCGCCGCCTGGAGCTGGCTCGGCCTGCTTTGCCTCGTCGGGCTTGCCGTGCTGATCCAGCTGCGCTTCGACACCGCGGTCCTCGCCGTCGCCAGCCTTGTGCTCGTCGCGGCCTATCCGTTCATGAAGCGAATCACCTGGTGGCCGCAGGCGTGGCTCGGGCTCGTTTTCTCCTGGGCGGCGCTTGTCGGCTGGCTCGAGGCGTGGGGCGCGCTCACCGCACCGGGCCTGCTGCTCTACGCCGGCTCGGTGCTTTGGGTCGTCGGCTACGACACGATCTACGCGCTTCAGGATCGCGAGGATGATGCGCTGATCGGCGTGCGGTCCTCCGCATTACGCATGGGCCGTCATGTCCGCGGCGGCACCGCGCTGTGCTATGCCGGCGCACTGGCGCTTTGGGCTCTCGCCTTCTGGCAGCGCCGCGCCGATCCGCTCGTCCTCGTCGCGCTGCTACCGATCGCGCTTCACCTCCTGTGGCAGGTCGCGACACTCCGTCCGGATGACGGCGCGGGCGCCCTCGCCCGCTTCCGCGCCAATCGCTTCGCCGGCCTGCTGATGTTCCTCGCCTGCCTCGTCGTCGGCACCCAGCTCTGACTCCGGCCTTTACAGCTCCCACGCCCCATGCATGATGCCGCTATGATCCGCGCAATACGCCTCTCCGCCTTGTCGGTGCGAATTAGCCGCTCAGCCTGATCCGTCAGGCCGGAGCCGATCGCCCAGCTCGCCAGTACCGCACGGCCGTTCGGCCGTCCCTCAAGGATCATCTTGTGGCCCCACCCTCACCAATGCTGCACCTCGTGTGCGGCAAGATCGCCGCCGGCAAATCGACGCTCACCACGCAGATCGCGCGCGCACCGCACACCATCCTAGTCGCCGAAGATCACTGGCTCGCCACCCTCTATCCGGGCGAGCAGACGACGCTCGCCGACTACGTCCGCAACGCCTCTCGGCTGCGCGCCGCGATCGGCCCACATCTCGTCGACCTTTTGCGGACGGGCGTATCGGTGGTGCTCGACTTTCCCGCTAACACGCCTTCCAGTCGCGCCTGGATGCGTGCACTCGCCGACCAAGCTGGCTGCGCGCACCAACTCCACTATCTCGACGTGCCCGACGCGATCTGCCTCGAGCGGCTGCACCACCGCAACCGCGCGGGCACGCATCAATTCGCCGTCAGCGACGCCGATTTCGCGCTGTTCACCGAGCGCTTCGTCGCGCCGAGCACCGATGAAGGGCTCGATATTATTATACATCGCACGTGATCCGCTCGCAGGAACGCGCTGCACGCCACATGCGGCGCCACGCCACCTAGCAACCGACCCGCCGCCGTCCTAAGTCGCGACCATGCTTAACCCGACCAAGGCGCAGGAACGCGCCGCCGATATCGTTGCCCGCGCCGTCAGGGCGGGCGTGGACGCCGCCGATGCAGTCTTCGCCGCCGACGCCTCGTCCGAAATCTCCGTCCGCCTCGGCAAGCTCGAGGATGTCGGCCGGTCGGAGAGCGAGGATCTCGGTCTGCGTGTTTTCGTGGGCCAGCGCTCGGCCAGCGTATCGACGTCCGATCTCTCGTCCGACGCACTCGATGCGCTGGTCGAGCGCGCGGTGGCGATGGCACGCGAGGCGCCTGAGGATCGCTGGGCAGGGCTCGCGCCAGGGGATCGGCTGATGAAGGGCGCGCCGCCGCTGCTCGATCTCGACGATGGCGGCGATCTGTCCCCGGTCGAGCTGCGCGCAGCTGCCGAAGCCGCTGAGGAGGCGGCACGCGCCGTTCCCGGCGTCACCAACAGCGAGGGCGGCGGGGCGAGCGCCTCGCGCAGCGTCTGGGCGCTCGCCACCAGCCATGGCTTCGCCGGTGCCTACGCCACCACTGGCTACGGCCTCTCCGCCAGCGTCATCGCCGGCGAGGGCGGCGGCATGCAACGCGACTATTCGTTCACGTCGGCGCGCCACCACAATCGCCTCGATGCGCCCGAAGAGGTCGGCCGCCGCGCCGGCGAGCGCGCTGTCGCGCGGCTCAACCCCGCCAAGATCGACAGCGCCGCGCTTCCCGTCGTGTTCGATCCGCGCGTCGGCGCGGGGCTTCTCGGCCACCTCACCGGTGCAATCTCGGGCCAGGCGATCGCGCGGCGCACCAGCTTCCTGCTCGACGCGCTCGGCACGCAGGTCTTCGCGCCCGGCATCACGATCTCCGACGATCCGCACCGTCCCCACGGCCTGCGCTCGCGCCCGTTCGACGGCGAGGGCCTGCCGGTGTCGCCGACCGACATCATCGCTGACGGTATGCTGGAAAGCTGGCTGCTCGATTCGGCGTCCGCGCGGCAGCTCGGGCTCGAACCGACCGGGCACGCCGCGCGCGGCATCGGCGGCGCGCCGGGGATCACCACCAGCAATCTCTACATGCACGCTGGCCACGTGCCCGTCGCGACGCTGATCGGCGACATCAAGCGCGGCGTCTACGTCACCGAATTGATCGGCCAGGGCGTCAATGGCGTGACCGGCGATTACAGCCGCGGCGCGGCGGGCTTCCTGATCGAGGACGGCGAGATCGCCGGGCCGATCGCCGAATTCACCATCGCGGGCAACCTCAAGGACATGTTCCGCCTCCTGACGCCCGCGAACGATCTCGAATTCCGTTACGGCACCAACGTACCGACTGTCCGCATCGACGGGATGACGATCGCCGGTGGCTGATAACGCCGCTGGCCTCGCCGATGCAGTCGCCGCGATCACGCGCGAAGCGGCGTCGCTCGCGCAGGCGCGTTTCCGCACCGATTTCGCACGTTGGGAAAAGTCGCCGGGCGAGCCGGTGTGCGAGATCGATCTCGCGGTCGACACGCTGCTGCGTACGCGCCTGTCGGCGCTGCTGCCGGATGCGGGGTGGTTGTCGGAGGAGACCGCCGATCATCCCGACCGGCTGGAGCGCGAGCGGATCTGGGTGGTCGATCCGATCGACGGCACGCGCGACTATATTCGCGGTCGCCCCGGCTGGGCGGTATCGGTCGCGCTCGTCGATCAGGGCCGCCCGGTGATCGGCGTGCTGGATGCGCCGGCCCGCAACGAGGTGTGGTGCGCCGTCGCCGGCAGTGGCGCCACGCTCAACGGCAACCCGCTCACCGCCAGCACGCGTCAGGACTTCGCCGGCGCGCGCGTGCCGACCGATGCCTTGCCCAAGACCGATCGCGATCTCACCACGGTCGAAAAGCCCAATTCGATCGCGCTGCGCATGGCGATGGTCGCCGACGACCGCGCCGATCTCGTCGCGACGCTGCGCTGGGGCAATGAATGGGACATTGCGGCTGCGGTACTGATCGCGGCGGAGGCGGGCGGCTGCGTCACCGACGCGCTTGGCGCGCAGCTCGTCTTCAACAAGCCCGATCCGCGCGCGTTCGGCGTCATCACCAGCAGTCGCGGCATCCACGACGCGGCGATCGCGCGCCTCTCGAACCGCGCCCGCGCGATCATCGGGCGCTAGCCGAAGGTAACGAGCCCGCCGCCACGCCGGCGAGCCCCGCTCCGCTATCGATCGCCGCTTACTTCTGGCAGGCGACGATCGCTGCGATCACGCTCAGCGTTTCCTTGGGATCGCGCACGCGCACCGTATCAAGTCCGAGCTCCTTCGCCGGATAATCGTTGCCGCCGGGGAAGATCGCGTCGCCGATGAACATCATCGCGTCGAGCGGGATGCCGCTCTCATCGCGCAGCCGCTTCAGGCCATAGGCCTTGTCGACGCCTTCCTGCGTGATGTCGATCGACGTCGCACCGCCCATGTTGATCGACAGCCCCGGCAGCCGCTTCTTGAGATCCGCCTGGATCACCTTGCGCTTGGCGAAATCGGGATCCCAATGCTCCTTGGCGTCGATCGGCGCTTCCTGGCCCAGCGCGGAGAAGGTGATCTGGCTGCCGCGATCCTCGATCCGCTCGCCCCACGTCTTCTCGGGCACGAAGCCCGTCGCCTCCAGCGCCTCGTCGAACGCTGTCAGGATCTTCTTTTTCTGCTCGTCGGTGAACAGCTCCGCGTAGACCGAGCCCCACTTGCCGTCGCGATAGGTGAAAAGCTTCGTTCCCGTCGTCGGCATCAGCCACAGCCTCGACCGGTCGGCGCGCTCGGGCAGGCGCGAGGCGACCTGCTTGTCGAACTGCGGCCAATCCCCGCCCGAGATGACGGCAACGTGCGCGACGCCAAGCAGATCGGCCAGCGCCTCGCCCATGTCGGCCTGGATCGCCTGCTTGCTCTCCGCCAGCGTGCCGTCGAGGTCGAACGCAACCAATTGCTTCACATCATTCTCCCAAGGATGAAATGGTCGATGGCATAGGCGACACCGTCGGCGTCGTTGCCGCGCGTCACGTCGCCGGCTTTCGCCTTCACTGCGTCTGCTGCATTGCCCATTGCGATCGATCGCCCGGCGCGCGCGAACATCGCAAGGTCGTTCGCCTGATCACCGATCGCGATCGTGCGGTCGAGCGACGTGCCGATCGCGTCTGCCAGCGCGGCGATGCCGTCCCCCTTGTTCGCCCGCTTCGCCGTCACGTCGAGATAATAGGTCTGTGACTGGACGATCGTCGCTGCCTTGCCAAAGCGCGCCTCTGCCTGCTTGGTCAGCTCGCGCAGCAGCGCCTCGTCGTCGCTGACGAAGGTGATCTTGTCGGCATGGTCGAGCAGATCATCGAAATCGTCACGGATCACCGGCTCCTGGTTCGATGCCAGCCGCTCGCTCGGCACGTGCGCACCGTCCGTGCTCGATGCGTACCAGACGTCGTCAGCAAATACCCAACGATCGACATCAGCATCCTTCGCGATCTCGAACACACCGCGCGCCACCTCGGCGGGCACCGTCTCGCGCTGCGCCACGCTGCCATCGCGCGCGAACACAATCCCGCCGTTGAACGCGCCGACGGGCACGTCGAGATCGAGCGCGTCGAGGATCGGGCGGATGCCCGACATCGGCCGCGCGCTGATGATCGTGAAGCCGATGCCGGCCGCGCGCAATCGGCCGACCGCCGCGATCGTCCCGGGCGTCAGCTTCTTGTTCTTGTCGACCAGCGTGCCGTCGACGTCGCAGACGACCAGCGTCATCGGCTAGCGATCATTGCGGGATCTCGACGTGGCCGCCGAAGCCGTAGCGCATTGCGGAAAGCAGTTTGTCGCCGAACATGTCGTCGATGCGGCTGCGATAGCGCGCAAACAGCGCCGTGGTCAGCACAGAAACCGGCGTCGCCTGCTCCATCGCGGCCTGAATCGTCCACTGCCCCTCACCCGAATCGGCGACGCTGCCCGAAAAATGCTCGAGCGTCTGGTCTTTGGCGAGCGCCGCGGCGGTAAGGTCTAGCAGCCATGACGAGATCACCGATCCGCGCCGCCATACCTCGGCGATGTCGGTCAGGTTGAAATTGAACCGCTCGTCCTCCGGCAAGTGATCGACGTTGCGGCCCCATAAAACGTCGAAGCCCTCGGCGTACGCCTGCATCAGGCCGTATTCGATGCCGTTGTGCACCATCTTCACGAAATGGCCCGCGCCTGCGCGCCCGGCGTGGATATAGCCCTTCTCCGCGCGCGGATCCTCGTTCGTGCCGTCGCGATCCGGCGTCCGGCCGACCGAGCCGAGCCCGGGCGCCAGCGTGTCGAAGATCGGATCGAGCAAATCGACCGTCTCCTTGTCGCCGCCGATCATCATGCAATAGCCGCGCTCGAGCCCCCACACGCCGCCCGACGTGCCGACGTCTACATAGTGTACGTCCTTCTCCGCCAGCGCCTTGGCGCGGCGCACGTCGTCCTTCCAAAAGGTGTTGCCGCCGTCGATGATGATGTCGCCGGCCGCGCACTCGTGGCTGCACAGCGTCTCGATCGTACTCTCGGTCGGCGCGCCCGCCGGCAGCATGATCCAGTAGATCGCCGGCGTGTCGAGCTTGTCCTTCATGCTCTCCAAGGCGTCTGCCGCGATCGCGCCCTCGCCAGCGAGCTTCGACACAGCCTCCGCGTCGCGATCCCATACTACCACCTCATGGCCGCCACGCATCAGCCGCCGCGCGATGTTGCCGCCCATCCGGCCGAGGCCGACGATGCCGATCTTCATGTCACGATTCTCCCAACGGCCTGGTCCCGACCGCATGCGCCGAACGTCCGCGCGAGTGATGGTTCACCCGCGCCGACACCGACGATCTCAGCGCGGAACGGAGCAACATAGCTTTCCGTTCCGCGCGCCTCTCACGCCTCGGCCGGGTGCTTCGCCGCGATCGAGCCGAGCAGTTCGTCGAACGATTTCGAGAAGGAGGCGACGCCCTCCTCGACCAGCGTCGCCGTCACCCCATCGAGGTCGAGCCCGAGCCGCTCGGCCTCCGCCAGCACGTGGCGCGCACCGTCGAGATCGTCGGTCAGCGTCGCGCGCGCGGTGCCGCGCTCGCGGAACGCGTCCATCGTCTTGGGCGGCATCGTGTTTACGGTGTCGGGCCCAATCAGCGTGTCGACGTAAAGCGTGTCGGGATAGTCGGGGTTCTTGACCCCGGTTGACGCCCACAGCAGCCGCTGCGGCTGTGCGCCCTTCGCCGCCAGCGCCTGCCACCGGTCGGACGCGATGAACTCCTGGTACCAGGCATAGGCGAGCTTGGCGTTGGCGATCGCCACCTTGCCGGCGAGCGCCTTGCCCGCCTCACCGCCTGTGCCGTCCTCGATCTTCTTGTCGATCTTGCTGTCGATCCGGCTGACGAAGAAGCTGGCGACGCTCGCGATCTGATCGATAGGCTCGCCCCGCGCGACGCGCTGCTCGAGCCCGTCGGCATAGGCCAGCGCGACCGCCTGGTAGCTCTGCTGCGAGAACAGCAGCGTGACGTTGACGTTGATCCCCGCCGCGATCGTCGCCGCTATCGCCGGCACGCCCGCCGGCGTCCCGGGGATCTTGATCATCAGATTGGGCCGGTCGACCGCGGCCCACAACTTCTTCGCTTCGGCGATCGTCGCATCGGTATCATTGGCGACATAGGGCGACACTTCGAGGCTGACGTAGCCGTCCTTTGCTCCCAGCCGGTCGTACACCGCGCGTAGCGTATCCGCCGCGGCCTTGATGTCCTCGATCGCGAGATGCTCGTAGCGGTCGATCGCCGGCGCGCCGGGGTGCGCCTTGTCGTACGCGGCCAGGCTCGTGTCATACGCGGTTCCCTCGCCCATCGCCTGCTGGAAGATCGTTGGGTTGGAGGTGACGCCCGTCACCGCATCCTCGTCGATCAGCTTCTTCAGCCCACCGTCGTTCAGGAAATCGCGCGCGACGAAATCGAGCCATATCGCCTGCCCGGCATTCGCGAGATCGTTCAGCTTGCCCATCATCGATACCTATATCTTCGTGCCGCGCGCACCACGCGTCACCCTTGCCCTGTCAACGTCCCCCGCCCGATCGCGATCCACCCGCCGGCAGAGGCGATCGGCGGAGGTGCGTGGTCAGCGGTTCGCGGCGATCGCCTCTTTCGCGACTTTGGCGACATTGTCGGGCGTGAAGCCGTATTTGTCGGCCAGCTTGGCGATCGGGGCGGACGCGCCGAAGGTCGACATGGTGATCGTGCGCCCCTTCAAGCCGACATAGCGGTCCCAGCCGATCTCGCCCGCCATCTCGATCGCCACCCGCGCGCCGACGCTCGCCGGCAGCACGCTCTCCTTGTATTCGTCAGACTGCTTCTCGTAGCGGAACCAGCTCGGCATCGAGACGACACGGCTCTTGACCCCCTCGCCCTGCAGCTTCTCGTGCGCCGCGATCGCCAAGCTCACCTCGCTGCCCGTCGCGATCAGGATCACGTCGGGCGTGCCGTCACTGTCGGCCAGCACGTAGCCGCCCTGCTTCACGCCATCGGCGCTGGCATATTTGCTACGGTCGAGCGTCGGCAGCGCCTGGCGCGAGAGCACCAGCGCCGCCGGCTGGCGGTGATCCTCGACGATCGCGCGCCATGCGGCCGCAACCTCGTTCGCGTCGCCGGGCCGGAACATGTCGAGCCCCGGCGTCGCGCGCAGCATCACCATCTGCTCGATCGGCTGGTGCGTCGGCCCGTCCTCCCCCACGCCGATCGAATCGTGGGTGAACACCCACACCGCGCCCAATTCCATCAGCGCCGACAGGCGGACCGGCGGGCGCATATAGTCGAGGAACACGAAAAAGGTGCTGCCGTAGCCGCGCAGCCCCGACAGCGTCATGCCGTTGACGATCGCGCCCATCGCATGTTCGCGCACGCCGAAGTGGAAGTTGCGCCCGGCGTAATTGCTCGCCTCGAACGATCCCGCGTCCTTGATGTCGGTCTTGGTCGACGGCGCCAGATCGGCCGAACCGCCGATCAGCCACGGCATCTTCTTGGCGATCGCGTTCAGCACCTTGCCGCCCGAATCGCGGCTGGCGACCCCCTTGGCATCCGCCTCGAACACCGGGATATCCGCGTCCCATCCCTTGGGCAGCGAGCCCGAAAGGATCGCGTCGACCTCCTTCGCCAGATCGGCATGCTCGCTGCGATACTTCGCAAGGCTCGCCTCCCACGCTTCGCGCAGCGGCACGGCGCGGTCCGTCATCGCCTGCTCGAAGCCCTGCTGCACGCCGTCGGGCACGTAGAAGCTCTTGTCCTCGGGCCAACCATAGGCCTGCTTGGTGAGCTTGACGTTCTCCTCGCCCAGCGCCTCACCGTGCGCCTTCTCGCTGCCGGCGCGCGGGCTGCCCCAGCCAATCACCGAGTGGACGACGATGAGCGTCGGCTTGTCGTTCGTCGCGCGGAACTGCTCGAACGCACGCGTCAGCGCGCCGACGTCGTTGGCGTCGTCGACGTGAATCACCGCCCAGCCATAGGCCTCGAACCGCTTGCCCACGTCCTCGTCGAACGCGAGATCGGTTCCGCCCTCGATCGAGATATGATTGCTGTCGTAGATCCAGCACAGGTTGGCGAGCTTCAAATGCCCGGCAAGGCTCGCCGCCTCCGCCGCGACGCCTTCCATCATGTCGCCGTCGCCGCACAGCGAATAGACATCGTGGTCGAACAGCGTGAACCCCGGCTTGTTGTAGCGCGCCGCCATCCAGCGCTCGGCGATCGCCATGCCGACCGAATTGCCGCAGCCCTGCCCGAGCGGCCCCGTCGTCGTCTCGACGCCGACGGTGTGGCTGTATTCGGGATGCCCCGGCGTTTTCGAGCCGAGCTGGCGGAACGCCTTGATGTCGTCGAGGCTCACCGCCGGCGCGCCGTCGGGCTGCTTCACCCCGGCAAGGTGCAGCAGCGAGTAGAGCAGCATCGATGCATGGCCGACCGACAGGACGAAGCGGTCGCGGTTCGGCCAGTGCGGCTGCGCGGGATCGTAGCGCAGGAACTTGGTCCACAGCGTGTGGCCGACGGGGGCGAGCGCCATCGGCGTGCCCGGATGGCCCGAATTCGCCGCCTGCACGGCGTCCATCGCCAGCGTGCGGATCGTATCGATCGCCAGCCGCTCGGACGATCCGTCCTCGTGCACGCCGGCAGGCGCAGTCTTCGTATCGGTCATCGGAGCCCTCGCTGGTTCATGGCGTCGAACGCGCGGGCCGTGGCCCGGTTGCCGAGTCCCCGCTCCTCTAGTCGCTCGCCGGTGCCCGATCCACCCGCGTTGCAGCGCCGTAACGATATCGCTTTCGGCCCCTCCGGCGGCTAACGACAGCGCGCGCGTCACCGCGTGTTGGGGATCGACATGAACGGGCTTGTTTCCATCGGCGCGGTGATCGCGATGCTGCTCGGCGTTGGCGCCATCGCGACGATGGTTCGCCCCGGCACGGTACGCTGGCGCTGGCTGCTCGCCGCTGCCGCCGCGATCCTCGTCAACGATGCGCTGCTGACGCGCGTCTATCGCACCATCCCCGATTTCCTTCCTGCCGCTGAGTGGAACTGGCAGGGCAAGCTGCTCGCGCTCGGTGTCACCTTATTTGTCGCCGCGCACCCGGCGATCGGATGGCGCGCCGCCGGGCTGACGCTGCGGCAGGCGCCGCGCAGCCTCGTCGCCGTCGTCCCTGTCGCGGCGATCTACGTCGCATTGTTCGTCGCGCTCGCGCTGATGCGCCCCGAGGATCCCGCGACGCCTGAGGCGCTCGCCTTCCAGATGACGATGCCGGGGATCGAGGAGGAGACCTTCTACCGCGGCCTCCTGCTGCTGCTGCTCGAGCGCGCCTTTGCCGGCCGCCGCCGCTTCCTGGGCGTCGACTGGAGCCTGGGTGCGCTGCTGGCCTGCGCCATCTTCGGCCTCGCGCACGCCTTCAGCTACGGCGACGATGGGTTCGCGTTCGAGCCGCTGTTCATGGCGCTCACCGCCGTCCCATCGCTGCTCGCGGTGTGGATCCGGCTGCGCACCGGCAGCGTGCTGATCCCGATCCTGCTGCACAATTTCGGCAACACGATCGGTTTCCTGATCTAGCCGCGCTCCAGCCGTGTGACGACGCCGCCGTCCGCGACATAGGCGGCATCCACCTCGTCGAGGAACAGGCCATGCCCCAGCGCGCCGGGGATCGCTGCAATCGCCGCCGCCAGCGCGCGCGCATCAGGCATCGCGGCGAAGCGGCAGTCGGCCACGAGGTTGCCGTTGTCTGTCAGATACCCCTCGCGCACCGTGACCGCCGCGCCAAGCTGCTCCAGCCGCGCAACGACGAACGCGCGCGCGAAGGGCAGTACCTCGACCGGCAGCTTCGCCGCGCCGATCGCCGGCGCGCGCTTCGATCCGTCAGCAATCACGATCATCCGCCGCGCCGCGGCCGCGACCGCCTTCTCGCGCAGCATCGCGCCGCCGGCGCCCTTGATCGCCCACAGCCGGTCGTCGATCTCGTCCGCACCGTCGATCGCGAGGTCGATCTGCGCCACGTCGGCGAAGTCGCGCACGGCGATCCCGCCCGCGCACGCCGCCGCCGCGCTCGCCTCGCTCGTTGCCACCGCCTCGATCGCGAGGCCCGCACGCACCCGCGCGACCAGCGCCGCGATGGCGAAGGCCGCGGTCGATCCGGTGCCGAGGCCGACGATCATCCCGTCGCGCACCTCATCCACCGCAGCCGCCGCGGCCAGCCTCTTGTCATTCTCGACGCTCATGCCGCGTCATAACGCGGCAGGCGTGTCATCGGATCAGCCGTACTTCTGCTCCTCCCACCACGGGAAATAGTCCGGCATGTTGGCGGACACCTTGTCGGGATAGTTCGGCTGGCGCTTCTCGAGGAATGAGGTGACGCCTTCCTTGGCATCGCCCGAGCGACCGCGCGACAGGATCGCGCGGCTGTCGATCTTGTGCGCGTCCATCGGGTGGCTCATGCCCAACCCGCGCCACAGCATCTGCCGTGTCAGCGCGACCGAGACCGGCGCGGTATTGTCGGCGATCTCGCGCGCCAACGCGGTGGCGGTCGCGAGCAGGTCGGCGCCCGGCACCACCTGCTTGACGAGGCCGCCGCTCAGCGCCTCCTGCGCATCGAACACTCGGCCCGAATAGCACCATTCGAGCGCCTGGCTGATGCCCACGACGCGCGGCAGGAAGAAGCTCGACGCCGCTTCAGGCACGATGCCGCGCCGCGCGAAGACGAAGCCGAAGCGCGCCGTGTCGCTCGCGATGCGGATGTCCATCGCCAGCTGCATCGTCGATCCGATGCCCACCGCGGGGCCGTTCACCGCCGCGATCACCGGCTTCAGGCATTCGAAGATGCGCAGCGTCAGCCGCCCGCCGCCGTCGCGCGCCTCCTCCATCTCATAGGTGAGCCCGCCCTGGCCGCTGCCGTGATCCGGGCGATCGGTGCGCTTGTCGTAATCGAACGTCTTCGCCCCTGCCGACAGATCCGCGCCCGCACAAAAGGCCCGCCCCGCACCGGTCACGATCACCGCGCGCACGTCGTCGTCGGCGTCGATCTTGTCGAATGCATCGATCATCTCGGCCATCATCGTGCCGGTGAACGCGTTGAGCTTCTCCGGCCGGTTGAGCGTGATGGTCGCGATGCCGTCCTTAACGTCGTAGATGATCTGCTCGTAAGCCACGCTTGCCTCTCCCAAAGCGCCGCTGCGATCGCGGCCGTCGCGCCACCATAACATTATTTATGGTGGCGCACGCAAGCGGCCGGCGCCGCGACGGTGCTTTTAGAAGATCGGGTCCGCCCCGCACGCTTTGCCGCCCGCCGGCTTTGGAGCTTCCGGTCCAGCAGGCTTGCGAGGTCAAAGCCCCGCGCCTAGAGGGTCGCGGAGCCCCGCGCAGGGGGCGGCAGGCCAAAGGGGGAACCTAGTGACGGCAGACGAGATGAAGGCCGCGATCGGCAAGGAAAGCGTGTCCGAGTGGGTCGAGGTGACGCAGGAGATGATCAACAAGTTCGCCGATGCGACGGGCGATCACCAGTTCATCCACATCGATCCCGTCCGCGCGAAGGAAACGCCGTTCGGCACCACCATCGCGCACGGCTTCCTCACGCTGTCGCTGCTGCCGCTGCTGTCGGCGAAGAACCCGGACATGCCGCGCCTCGACGGCGTCAAGATGGGCGTCAACTACGGCGGCAACAAAGTGCGTTTCCTCGCTCCCGTGCCGTCGGGCTCGAAGGTGCGTGGCCGCTCGAAGCTGACCGAGTTCGAGGAAAAGCGCCCCGGCCAGTACCAATTCACCACGGAAACCACGATCGAGATCGAAGGCTCGCAGAAGCCGGCAATGATCGCCGAGTGGATCACGCAGGTGTTCGCCTGATCCAGCACTGACCGCCGCCCTCCCCGGGGAAAGCGCCGGCCGCACTCCCGCGGCCGGCCGGCAACCGAGATACCGAAGGACAATCGAATCATGCGTTCCGCCGTCATCGTCTCCACCGCCCGCACGCCGATCGGCCGTGCCTATCGCGGCGCCTTCAACAACACGCTGTCGCCCACGCTCGCCAGCCACGCACTCAAGGCCGCGGTAGAGCGCGCCAAGATCGACGGCGGGGAAGTGCAGGACGTGGTGATGGGCGCCGCGCTCCAGCAGGGCGCGCAGGCGACCAACATCGCGCGCACCTCCCTGCTGCGCGCCGGCTTGCCGACTTCGGTTTCCGGCATGTCGCTCGATCGCCAGTGCGCCTCGGGGCTGATGGCGATCGCCACCGCCGCGAAGCAGATCATCGTCGACAACATGGACGTGACGATCGGCGCGGGTGTCGATTCGATCAGCATCGTCCAGACGCCGCAGATGCGCGTGCAGCCCGACCCCGAACTGGTCGCGATGCACAAGGACATCTACATGCCGATGCTGCAGACCGCCGAAGTGGTCGCCAAGCGCTACGGCATCAGCCGCGATGCGCAGGACGAATACGGCTATCAATCGCAGATGCGCACCGCCGCCGCGCAGGCCGCCGGCAAGTTCGACGACGAGATCGTTCCCGTCACCGCCAACATGGCAGTGGTGAACAAGGAGACCAAGGAAGTCTCCTACAAGGAAGTGACGCTGTCGAAGGACGAGGGCAACCGCGCCGACACGACGCTGGAGGGCCTCAAGGCCCTCAAGCCCGTCCTCGGTCCAGACCTCAACATCACCGCCGGCAACGCCTCGCAGCTGTCGGACGGCGCATCGGCCAGCGTGCTGATGGAGGAGAAGGTCGCCGAGCAGAAAGGCCTTACCCCGCTCGGCCGCTACGTCGGCATGGCGGTTGCCGGCACCGAGCCCGACGAGATGGGCATCGGCCCGGTCTTCGCGATCCCCAAGTTGCTCGAGCGCTTCAACCTTAAGATGGACGACATCGGCCTGTGGGAGCTCAACGAGGCGTTCGCGGTCCAGGTGCTCTACTGCCGCGACAAGCTGGGCATCCCTGACGAGCTGCTCAACGTCAACGGCGGCGCGATCTCGATCGGCCACCCCTATGGCATGTCGGGCGCGCGCATGACCGGCCACGCGCTGATCGAGGGCAAGCGCCGCGGCGCCAAGTACGTCGTCGTCACGATGTGCGTTGGCGGCGGCATGGGCGCGGCGGGGCTGTTCGAAGTCCTCTGAGCCTTCGGTGAAGGCGGGGCGGCACGTATGTTCCGCCCGCTAAGCGAAGCCTCCGGTCGCCGCGCGCGATCGGGGGCTTCGGTCGTTTCGGGCCCGCAAGATCGCAACCAACCTTGATCCGTGTCGTTCTCCCGGCTGATCCATCTCAAGGAGAGCAGAGACATGGCCGATCACGACAGCCCGCAGGAAGTCGCCGAAACCTTCCTCAAGAAGCTTGAGGAAAGCCCCTTCATCATGATCGGCCTGATGGACGGCAACCACTCGGAGCCGATGAACGTCAAGCTCGACGATGCACAGCCGAACACGCTGTTCATCTTCTCGGCGCACGACAATCGCATCGCCAAGGGCGGCGAAGCGATGGCGCAGTTCGTCGGCAAGGGCCACGATTTCTTCGGCTGCCTGTCGGGCCGCGTGTCGCAGGAGACCGATCAGGCGACGTTCGACAAGCTTTGGGACAACCGCGTCGAGGCATGGTTCCCGAACGGCAAGGCCGATGCGCGGCTGAACCGCTTCGACATCACCTCGGCCGAGCTGTGGGAGACTGACGTGTCGCTCAGCGGCCGCCTCAAGATGCTCTTCGGCGGCACGATCAAGGCGTCGGAATCGTCGAGCCACGCCAAGGTCGGCTCGATCGCCTGATCCAACGCCGGCAGGCCGCCTAGCGCCTGCCGCTGAATTCGAACGGCGCGTGCTATCTGCAGCACGCGCCGTTTTCGTGTGAGCACTCGATCGCCGCTCGAGCTTATTATGATCGGCGACGCTGATCGACGATCGATACCCGCACGTCACTGCTTGGCGATAGCGTAGTGCCAGCGAATTAGAGGATCGCAAGACGCGACCGCGCGCCGGGGTCCGCGCCCCGGGGCTAGGCTAGCCTTGGGTGACGCCTCAATCGTGCGCGCTGATCCACTCTTCCACCACCGGCGCGATCCGGTCGCGCCACTTCGATCCGTTGAAGATCCCGTAGTGGCCGACGCTCTCCGCCATATGATAGCGCTTCTTGTCGGCCGGCAGGTTGCGCGCGAGCGAGAGCGCCGCCTTGGTCTGGCCCAGCCCCGAGATATCGTCGCGCTCACCCTCGATCGCGAGGATGCCGATGTCGATGATCGCACCGGGATCGATGGGCTCGCCACGATGCTGCATCGTACCATTAGGCAGCGCGTGCGTCTGGAAGACGAGATCGACCGTCTGTAGATAGAATTCCGCCGTCATGTCGCACACCGCGCGATATTCGTCGTAGAATTCCTTGGTCGCGTCCGCGCTCTCGCCGTCGCCGCGGACGAGATGTTTGAACATCTCCCAGTGGCTCATCATGTGATTGCCGAGGTTCATCGACATGAAGCCGGTCAATTGCAGGAAGCCGGGATAGACCTGACGCCCCGCCCCCGGATACATCGCCGGCACGGTCGCGATGACGTTCTGCTCAAACCATGCGTGCGGGCGCTGCGTCGCGAGCAGGTTCACCGCGGTCGGCGCCTCGCGCGTGTCGATCGGCCCGCCCATCATCGTCAGCGTCCGCGGCCGGCAGGGATGCGCCTTGGCGCTCATCAGGCAGGCGGCGGCATAGGCGGGCACCGATGGCTGGCACACCGCCAGCATGTGCGCGCCGGGCCCGATATGCTCGAGGAACGCGGCGAGGTAATCGACGTAGTCGTCGAGATCAAACCGCCCCTCGCTTGTCGGCACCAGCTTCGCGTCGCGCCAGTCGGTGATGTACACGTCGGCGAACGGCAGCATCCGCTCCACCGTGCCGCGCAGCAGCGTCGCGTAATGGCCCGACATCGGCGCGACGATCAGCAGCCGCGGCCCGCCCTCGATGCCGTCGCGCGCGAAGCGCTTCAGCTGGCCGAACGGCTTCTGCAGCACGATCTGCTCGTGCACCGCGACGCGCCGCCCGTCGATCGTCGTATGGTCGAGCCCGAACGCCGGCTTGCCGCGCGATGCCGCCGCATGCGCGAACACGTCGAGCGCCGATGCCATCACCTGCCCGCCGCCGAAATAGGCGAACGGGTTTGCCGGATTGCTCAGCATCCCGGCGCCGAAATTGGCCATCGCGCTCGCCGTAGCAAGCATGGAACGCTGGAATTCATAGGCGTCGTAGAGCATCGGGTATCCTGAGCGCGGTTTCGACGGACGTGTCGTAACGCAATTGTGCAACTGCACAACGGGGCTGGGACACGATGGGTCCGGCGGGTGGCCGTTGAGCCACAGTCGCGCCGCTGCTAGGCGGCGGCGATGGCAAGCAACCCGGCGAACGAACCGCCCACCAGCCGTCGGATCGGCAACCTCGCGCTCGTTTGGCATCATGCCAAACGCTACCCGGGGCAGATCGCCGCCGCCTGGATCGCGCTCGCGATCACCTCCGCCGCGACGATCGCCATTCCGTATAGTTTCAAGCGCGTGATCGACCGCGGCTTCACTGCCGGCGGCGGCGAGGCGGTGAACGGCGCGTTCCACTACATGCTGATGATCGTCGGCGTGCTCGCGATCGGCACTGCGGTACGCTTCTATTTCGTCTCGTGGCTCGGCGAGCGCGTCGTTGCCGATATCCGCACCGGCGTACACCGCCACCTTTTGACGCTCAGCCCGCGCTTCTTCGAGGAGAACCGCCCGTCCGAGATCGCCAGCCGCATGACGGCCGATACCTCCCAGATCGAGACGGTCGTCGGCACCACAGTGTCGGTCGCGCTGCGCAACGCCTTCACCGGCGTCGGCGGGCTGATCTACCTGTTCGCGATCTCGCCAAAGCTCGCGGGCCTGCTCGTCCTCGGCATCCCGCTGATCATCCTGCCGATCATGCTGCTCGGCAAGCGCGTGCGCACCTATTCGCGCACCTCGCAGGATCGCATCGCTGACGTCGGATCGATGGTGACGGAGACGCTCGGCGCGATGAAGATCGTCCAGGCGTTCGGGCAAGAAGGGCGTGAGAGCCAGCGCTTCGCCGGCGCGGTCGAGGCGACGATGGCGGCGGCCGAGAAGCGTATCGCGCTGCGAGCGGTAATGACCGCCATCGTCATCGGCCTCATCTTTGGGTCGATCACCTTGGTCCTATGGGAAGGCGCAGTTGACGTCGCCGCTGGCCGCATCTCGGGCGGGTCGATCGCCGCGTTCGTGCTGACCGGCGGGATCGTCGCCGGCGCGTTCGGCGCGCTGACCGAGGTATACGGCGAGCTGCTGCGCGGCGCAGGCGCCGCCGGCCGCCTCGCCGAGCTGATGAGCGAGACGCCCGAGATCGCCGCGCCGCCGCAGCCCACCACGCTGCCGCAGCCGCCGCGCGGCGCGATCGCCTTCGATCACGTCGCCTTCCGCTACCCGACGCGGCAGGACGCCGCCGCGCTGCACGATTTCTCGCTCGTCGTCGAACCGGGCGAGACGGTCGCGCTGGTCGGCCCGTCGGGTGCCGGCAAGACAA
The DNA here is from genome assembly GCF_002117915.1 of Sphingomonas sp. TZW2008. Classification (GTDB taxonomy): domain Bacteria; phylum Pseudomonadota; class Alphaproteobacteria; order Sphingomonadales; family Sphingomonadaceae; genus Sphingomonas. The sequence continues at coordinate 17,792 of NZ_BDJB01000003.1, forward strand.
CGCTGTTCCAGCTGCTCCAGCGCTTCTACGATCCCGCTGCTGGCACTGTCTCGATCGACGGCGTCGATCTGCGCGCCGCCGATCCCGCCGCCGTCCGTGCGCGGATCGCGATGGTGCCGCAGGAAACCGTGATCTTCGGCGCTACCGCGCGCGACAATCTGCGCTACGGCCGTTGGGACGCCGATGACGCCGCGCTATGGGCTGCGGCCGAGGCCGCCAACGCTGCCACCTTCCTACGCGCGCTCCCCGATGGACTCGACACCTTCCTCGGCGAGGGCGGCGCGCGGCTGTCGGGCGGGCAGCGCCAGCGCGTCGCGATCGCCCGCGCGCTGCTGCGCGACGCGCCGATCCTGCTGCTCGACGAGGCGACCAGCGCGCTCGACGCGGAGAGCGAGCGACTGGTGCAGGAGGCGCTCGAACGGTTGATGGCCGATCGCACCACGCTCGTCATCGCGCACCGCCTCGCCACCGTGCGTGCCGCGAACCGCATCGTGGTGATGGACGAGGGCCGCATCGTGGAGCAGGGTAACCATGCGGCGCTGATGGCGCGCGGCGGGCTCTACGCGCGCCTCGCCAGCCTCCAGTTCAGCGAAGCCGCCTGAGAGGGAGAGAGACGATGGCCGACGCGACCGCAACCGACTTCGACGTGATCGTCTATGGCGCGACGGGCTACACCGGTCGCCTCGTCGCCGAATATATCGCCGGCGCTTATCCCGAAGGCGTGCGCTGGGCGATGGCCGGCCGCTCGCTGACGAAACTCGAGGAAGTCCGACGCGAGATGGGGATCGGCGCGGACGTGCCGCTCGTCACCGCCGACGCCGATGACCCCGCCTCGCTGCGCGCGCTATGCCGCCGCACCGCCGTCGTAATCACCACCGTCGGCCCGTACCAGCTCTACGGCACCGACCTTGTTGCCGCCTGCGCCGAAACGGGCACCGCCTATGTCGATCTGTGCGGCGAGCCTGGCTGGATGCGCCGCATGATCGACGCGCATCACGAAGCCGCCAAGGCGAGCGGCGCGCGCATCGTCTTCTCCTGCGGATTCGATTCAATCCCGTTCGATCTCGGCGTGCTGACGCTGCAGGAGGCCGCGATCGCCCGCTTCGGCCGCCCCGTCCCGCGCATCAAATGCCGCGTCCGCACGATGAAGGGCGGCTTCTCGGGCGGTACCGCGGCCAGCCTCAAGGCAACGATGGCCGCAGCGGTGAAGGACCCGTCGCTCATCCCGCTGCTCGCCAGCCCCTTCGCGCTGACGCCGGGGCACAATGGCCCGCATCAACCGACCGGGCTGCTCCCCGAATATGACACGACGATCGGCGCATGGGTCGCGCCGTTCGTCATGGCGCCGATCAACACCAAGAACGTTCACCGCACCAATTTTCTGCTCGGCCAGCACTACGGCGACGATTTCGTCTACGATGAGATGGTCGTCACCGGGCTCGGCGATCTTGGCAAAGCGGCGGCGGAGGCGCTCGCCAAGCTCAATCCGTTCGCCGATAACAAGGGCCCCAAGCCCGGCGAGGGCCCGACCAAGGAGGAGCGCGAGACCGGCCACTACGACGTGCTGTTCGCCGGGCTGATGCCCGATGGCACGCGGCTCGACGCGGTCGTCACCGGCGATCGCGATCCCGGCTACGGCTCGACCAGCAAGATGCTCGCCGAGAGCGCGCTGTGCCTGGTGCGCGACGTGAAGGGCGACGGTGGCGTGTGGACCCCCGGCGCGCTGATGGGTCCCGAACTGCGCAAACGCCTCATCGATCACGCCGGAATGACGTTCACTGCAAGCTGAGCCCGCCCGCGATTGGGGCTAACCGGCGCGAGGCACCTCCGCGCTCACCGCCCCAGCGCGATCGCCCCCGCCGCGGCAAAGCCGGCCACCGCGATCGCGCCGAGTACGCGGGCGAGCTCCTCCTTGCGAAAATGCACCAGCGCCTGCTCGTCCAGCCAGTGCCGGCCGCCCTCCTCGCGGATCGCGTGAAACACCGTCATCCGCGCCAGCATCCGCGTCTCACCGCGCCCCTCGGGGGCCAGCGTGATCGCACGTGCCGCGGTCAGCGCGTTCGCCGCGCGCAGCCGCTCGACCAGCCGGTTCTGCGCCCGGGTCGAATAGCGTTCCGCCGCCCGCACCACGAAATTCGCCATCGTCACTTCCCCCGTTTTCTGTCGCGCTTCTGGTGCCGGATATTCGCCGGCCGCCCACGATGCTTCAACACTCGCGGCGGACGCGCGTCGCGCCCGCTGCCGCGCACCGGCGGCGCGCCCTTGCCCTCCGCCAGCTCGAAGCGCAGCGCGCCCGACACCGGATTGGCCTCTGCCAGCCGCAGCTTGATGCGCTGCCCCAGCGTATATTCCTCGCCGCTCGTCTCGCCCACCAGCTTGCGCGCCGCCTCGTCGAAGCGGAAATATTCGCCGCCGAGATCGCTGATCGGCATCAGCCCGTCGCCGCCGACACCCTCGACGGTTGCGAAGAAGCCGAAGTTCTGGATGCCCGTGATTCGCGCGTCGACCACCTCGCCGACGCGTTCGGCGAGGAACGCGGCGACGTAGCGGTCGATCGTGTCGCGCTCCGCCTCCATCGCGCGGCGTTCGAGCTTGCTGATCGTCTCGCCCAGCCGCTCGAAATCCTCGTTGCCCGCCAGCCCGCCGGGGCCGAGCGCATAGGCGCTCGTCAGCGCGCGATGGACCAGAAGGTCGGCATAGCGGCGGATCGGCGAGGTGAAATGCGCGTAGCTGCCCAGTGACAGGCCGAAATGCCCGTGGTTGCCCGGCCCGTAATAGGCCTGCGTCTGGCTGCGCAGGATCTGCTCCATCACCTGCGGGCGGAAATCGGCGTCGCCGATCCGCTCGATGATGCGGTTAAAGGTCGCCGGCTTGATGACCTGGCCGAGCGCGAAGGGCACGTCGAACGTCTCGAGATAATCCTTCAGCGCGACAAGCTTCTCGCGCGCCGGCGGCTCGTGGATGCGATACATCACCGGCGCCTTCTTCGCCTCCAGCGCCTTGGCGGCGGCGACGTTCGCGGCGATCATGTAATCCTCGACCAGCCGGTGCGCGTCGAGCCGCTCGCGCGGCGCGACCGACAGGAGCCGCCCTTTCTCGTCGAGTGCCACTTGCCGCTCGGGCAGGTCGAGCGCCAGCGGCTCGCGCTTGTCGCGCGCCGCCAGCAGCGCCGCCCAGCAATCCCACAGATGACGCAGCGCCGTCAGCAACGCCTCGTCGACCGGCGCCTCGGCGCGACCGTCGATCATCGCCTGCGCATCCTCGTACGCGATGTTCGACGCGATCCGCACCGTCGCACGGCTGAAGCGCCACGATTTGAGCGCCCCCGCCTTGGTCACCTGCAGGTGGCAGGCGAGCGCGGCGCGATCGGCGCCCTCCTTCAGCGAGCAGACATCCGCCGACAACACCTCCGGCAGCATCGGCACGACGCGGTCGGGGAAATACACCGAATTGCCGCGCCGCCGCGCCTCGCGGTCAATCTCGCTGCCCGCCCGCACGTAGAAGCTGACGTCGGCGATCGCGACGATCGCGCGCCACCCGCCGACGTTCGCCGGATCGTCGTCGGGCTCGGCCCAGATCGCGTCGTCGTGGTCGCGCGCGTCGGCGGGATCGATCGCGACGATCGGCAGGTGCGTCAGATCCTCGCGCCGATCACCCAGCGGCTGGCGCGCCACGCGCGCCGCCTCGTCCAGCGTCTCCTGGTTGAAGACGTGCGGGATCTCGTGCTTGTGGATCGCGATCAGCGAGAAGCTCTTTGGCGCGAAGGGATCGCCCAGCCGCTCGACGACGCGCGCGGTGATCCGCGGCGGCCGCCCGGCGCGCTCGGCGAGCACCAGATCGCCCGCCTCGGCGCCGCCCGCGTCGGACACGGCATATTCGCGCCGGTCCTTCTTCTCGACGCCCTGTAACCACAGCCGGTCGCCCTCGCCGCGCAGCACGCCGATCATCTGCTCCGCCGCCGGCGCGATCGCCTTCAGCGGATGGGCGATCCAGCCGTTGCCCGCCTCCTCGGTGCGCGCCAGGATGCGCATGCCGACGCCGCTCTCGCCGCGCTTGCGCTCGCGCACGCGCAGCCGCGGCGGCGGCGTGTCCGCCTCCCACCGCTCAGGGGTCGCCCAGATCGTGCCGCTGTCGTCAACGTCGACGATACGCAGCACCGTCACCTTGGGCAGCCCGCCCATCTTGTGGAACGCCCGCCCCGGCGCGCTGTCGATCAGCCCCTCGTCGGCCATGTCCTTGAGCAGCGCCTTGAGCGCGATCTTGTCCTGTGCCGACAGACCGAAGGCGCGCGCGATCTCGCGCTTGCCCGCGGGCGTATCGCTGCCGGTGATGAAGTCGAGGATCTGCTGGCGGCTCGGCAGCCCGGCCCGTGGTTTTCGCATCCAGCTTAGATAGGTACTCGATCCCCCGCGGTCACGCGTCGATCGCTTCCTCGTCCATCCGCGCCGCATTCTCCTGGATGAAGGCGAAGCGATGCGCCGGATTGGTCCCCATCAGTCGGTCGACCAGATCCTTCACGCCGGCACGCTCTTCATATTCCTGCGGCAGGGTGATGCGGATCAGGCTGCGCGTCTTGGGATCCATCGTCGTCTCGCGCAGCTGACCGGGGTTCATCTCGCCCAGCCCCTTGAACCGCGCGACCTCCACCTTCTTGCCGCGGAACACCGTCCGCTCGATCTCGGCGCGATGCGCATCGTCGCGCGCGTAGAGCGACTTCGTCCCCGCAGTCAGCCGGTAGAGCGGCGGCTGCGCAAGATACAGATGCCCGCGCCGCACCAGATCGGGCATCTCCTGGAAGAAGAATGTCATCAGCAGCGTCGCGATATGCGCGCCATCGACGTCGGCGTCGGTCATGATGATGACGCGCTCGTAGCGCAGATTGTCGGGCTGGCAGTCCTTGCGCGTCCCGCAGCCCAGCGCCTGCCCTAGATCGGCGATCTCCTGATTGGCGAAGATCTTGGCGCTGGTGGCCGACGCGACGTTGAGGATCTTGCCGCGGATCGGCAGGATCGCCTGCGTCTTGCGGTCGCGCGCCTGCTTCGCGCTGCCGCCGGCGCTGTCGCCCTCGACGATGAACAATTCGGTCCCGCCCGGCGCGTTGGCCGAACAGTCGGTCAGCTTGCCCGGCAGCCGCAGCTTGCGCGCCGACGTCGCCGTCTTGCGCTTGACGTCGCGCTCCTCCTTGCGACGCAGCCGATCGTCCATCCGCTCGAGCACGTAACCGAGCAGCGCGCGCCCGCGGTCCATGTTCTGGCCCAGCCAATGGTCGAAATGATCGCGCACCGCTTTCTCGACCAGCCCCGCTGCCTCGGGCGAGGTCAGCCGGTCCTTGGTCTGCGACTGGAACTGCGGTTCGCGGATGAAGACGGACAGCATCAGCTCGCTGCCGACCATCACGTCGTCGGCGGTCAGATCCTTGACGCGCTTGTCCTTTACCAGCTCGCCGAACGATCGCAGCCCGCGCACCAGCGCCTGCCGCAATCCCTGCTCGTGCGTGCCGCCGTCGGGCGTCGGAATTGTGTTGCAATACCAGCTGTAGCTGCCGTCGGACCACAAGGGCCAGGCAACCGCCCATTCGACGCGGCCGGCCTCGCCGGGAAAGTCCTGCGCGCCGGAGAAGAAGTCCGCCGTCGCGCATTCGCGCCCTGCCACCTGCTCGCGCAGATGATCGGCAAGCCCGCCTGGGAACTGGAACACCGCCTCCGCCGGCGTATCGTCGGCGATCAGCTCGGCCGCGCATTTCCAGCGGATTTCGACGCCGGCGAACAGATACGCCTTGGATCGTGCCAGCCGGTACAGCCGCGCCGGCTTGAAGCCGAGCTCAGGGCCGAAGATCTCCGCGTCGGGCGTGAACGCGACCGAGGTACCGCGCCGGTTGGGCGCCGCGCCGACCGCTTCCAGCGGCCCAAGCGTCTGCCCCTTGGCGAAGCGCTGGCGATACAGCTGCCGGTCGCGCGCCACCTCAACCACCGTGTCGGACGACAGCGCGTTGACCACCGACACGCCCACACCGTGCAGTCCGCCCGACGTCGCATAGGCCTTGCCGGTGAACTTGCCGCCCGAATGCAGCGTCGACAGAATCACCTCGAGCGCGCTCTTGTCCGGAAACTTGGGATGCGGGTCGACCGGAATGCCCCGCCCGTTGTCGACGATCGTCAGCCGGTTGCCCGGCTCCAACGTCACGTCGATCCGCGTCGCATGCCCCGCGACTGCCTCGTCCATCGCATTGTCGAGCACCTCGGCCGCCAGATGGTGCAGCGCGCGCTCGTCGGTACCGCCGACGTACATGCCCGGCCGCCGCCGCACCGGTTCCAGCCCTTCGAGAACCTCGATCGACGAGGCGTCGTACGTGCCGGCCGGTGCTGCCGTGCGGAACAGATCTTGATCGGGCATTTCGTCCATATAGCCGATCCGCGCCGCGCGGCGACCTGTTGCATCGATGCAACGGTTTCCGGCGATGGTGCCGAAGCAACCTTTCGACATGCATCCTTTCGCGGGGCGGCACCGTTCCTGCGGCTATCCTCGATCAAGTCTATTCGAAAGGTTCGCGTATGAAGTCCCTTATTCTCGCCGGCATTGCTGCCACCCTGATCGCGCCCGCGGTCGCCGCGCAGACGGTCGACGACGAAACCGGATTCAACGGTATTTACATCGGCGCCGCCGGCGGCTACGACGTGCAGGGCAACGACATCGGCTCGCGCATCCTATTCGATCGCAACCTCGACGGCCGCTTCGGTGACACGGTGACGACCGCGACCGGCGCGAACGCGTTCGGTGGCCCGGTCGGTGGCTTCTGCAACGGCAGCACCCGCGCCGCCACCTCGCCGACCAACACCACCGCGCCCGCCGGCTGCCGCAACGACAAGGACGGCTGGTCGTATTACGCGCGCATTGGCGCCGATCAGCAGCGTGGCCGCATCGTCGTCGGCGTGCTGGGCGAGTTCGGCAAGAGCGAGATCAACGACAGCGTCACCGCTTTCTCAACGACGCCCGCGTCGTACGTGATGACGCGCTCGATCGAGTGGGAAAGCTCGATCCGCGGCCGCATCGGCTACACGCCCAACGACACGACGCTGTTCTACGGCACGTTCGGCCCCGGCTACGCGCGCGTCGACCGAAGCTTCTACACCACCAATACCGCCAACGGCTTCGCCGAGCGCGGCAAGCGCAACCAGTGGGGCATCACCGGCGGCGGCGGCGTCGAGCAGAAGCTTGGCCGCAACTTTTCGGTCGGTCTGGAATACATGTTCCACGAGTATCAGGACGACGACTATCGCGTCCGCGCCGGCAACTCGGGTACGACGCCTGCGACCAATCCGTTCCTGCTCGGCAACGCCGGCGGTACCGATTTCCGTCGCAGCGACGACAAGTTCCGCTGGCACTCGATCCGCGCAACGGCGGCGTTCCGCTTCTGATCGGCTGCGCTGCGGTCAGGCGACGAGTATCGCCTGGCCGCATCGCATCCCCGTAACGCTGAGGTCCGCCTCACCCAACCCGACACCAAGCGTGCCCGTCGCCGTCATCAGCAGGCGATCGAGTGCCGGCGCGATCGGCGTCAGCGCCGCACCGACACCGCGCAGCAGCGGATCGATCGGAATCGGCAACCCAATAACTTGAACGCTGAGCGACGCCTGACCGATCAGCGAGCTGACGATGCCGCCGAGCGGCTGGCTGCTCGCCACCGTTTTGCGCGACCGGGTCGCGATCTCGCCCTCGCTGAACCGCAGCGACCGCCACGGCTCGGCCGCCCCGAGCGACAGCCGGCTGCTTCCGATCACATCGATCAGCAGCGTATCCACCAGCGCCGCACGCGCGGGCACTAGCGCGGTCGAGAAATCGTCGAGCCGGCTTGTGTCGATCGTCCCGATCGCCGCGCTGCCGACATCGGTCCGTCCTTCCAGCGTCACCCCGCGCCCTGCACCTGCCGCGCAATTGATCGCAGCCAGACGCCCCTCCGCGCTCGCCAGTTCGACAAGCACCGGCAGATTGATCGACACAAGGCTGCCGAGTCCCGGCAGCGCCACCCGCGACAATAGCGTCTCGAGATATGCCCTCGCCTGCGCCGTACGCACGATCGGCGTGCCGGTTTCGGTGATCGCGATCCACGGCGACTGCTGCGTGCGTTCGCCGACGGCGAGCATCAGGCGGGTCGACGCGAGCCCCGGGATCGACGTCCCCAGATCGATCGCCACCTGCCGCCGCGGCCCGGCGAGCTGCAAGATCGCCGTCGCCAGCGCCATTGCATCGACCTGCGCGATGCCCGTGCCGCCCGCGGCCTGCCCACCGAGCGGCCCGGCGTCGATCAGCGCACCGAGCGACACTGAGGCTCCACCCGCCACCGTCGCGATCTGCCGCACCGCCGCCGCCGCGGTCGTCTGGTTGCTGCCAGTCAGCGCCTGCGCCAGGGCGTCGAGCAGCTTGGGCGTCGCCACCTGGCTCGTCAGGATGTCGCGAAACGTCACCGCGTCGAGCGTTGCGCTGCTGCGCACCAGCGGCAGCAGCGCGAACAGATCGACCTGCGCGCTCGCCAGCGCGTCATAGTCCATCGCCGTCAGCCGGACTTCGCTGCCGGTCAACGCGCCGAGATAGGCGTTGAGCAGCCCGGCATCGATGCTCGCCAGCCGCGATCCGATCGAAAAGGCGGCAAAGCGTTGACGGCGTGCCGTCGCGGTTCGGGCGATGGACACCTCGCGCGTGCCGAACACGCGCGCGAAAAATGTCGGCACCGTGCTTTCCAGCGTCACGCGCGCCGCATCAGCACCGCTGGCGCTGGCCACGAAGCGCGCCGATGGCGCCTTGGTGGGATCGGCCGAATAGGCGCCCTGTTCGACGCGCACCGCGACCGGGTGTTGCCATCCCGATCCGGTAACGATCGCCTGCGCTCGCTGCGCCGCGCCGCTGGTCGTGCTCGCCGCCGCCAGCGCGGCGGCGTCGGCGATGCCCTGCAGGCGCCGCGTCTCGAGCTGCACCGCGCCGACATCGATCGCGAAGGCCGCGAAGCCGACCAGCACGGGCATCATGCCCGCCACCATCAGCCCGACGCCGCCCCGCCGATCGCGCACCAACCGCCGCACGCCGCTGAGCGGGTGGAAGCGCGCTGCGGCCGCCGGCCGCATCACTCGATCCCGCCCTGGCGAACCGTCGCGCGCCGCTCGATCACCGGATCGGGCATCGGTACCATGCGCGCCGCGAACACGCCGTGCGTCGCGGCATCGAGCCGCAGCCGCACGATCGTCAGCTCGCCCGCATCCTCGACCGCGACGCTCATTTGCCCCGACTGCACCGCCGGCAGTTGCCGCAGTTCGCGCGCCACCGTGCCATTCGCCAGCGCAACGCGTTCCGCCGGGCTCAGCCCGCCGATCGTCGCCCGCGCGGCATCGTTTGCAATCTGCTGCACCGAATGGGCCAGCAGGAAATACTGGCCGTAGCTGAGGATACCGAGCGTCAGCAGCGCGAGCAGCGGCAGGACGAGCGCGAACTCGATCACCGCCACCCCGCGGCGGCTGTCGGCCAACGATGACGCAGTTTGTCGCACGGCTATCCCCGGTCCTTCCGGACGCAGGAATACCGCTTGTCAGCTTAGCGCCGCACTGCGCCAATCACGCCGTGATCAGCGCAGATTGCGTATGATCCTCGTACCTTGGCCGGCATGGTTTACACCATTCCGGATGCCGGGATGCGCAATCAGCGTGCGCGCGGTCCGCCGAAGGGCAGCGGCGCGGCGCGGCGATCGCGACGCGGCAATTGCGCTTGATAGGCATGGCCGCAGTGCGACACGCAATACGGGAAACCGGGGTTCACCTTGTCGCCGCAAAAGTGGAAATCGGGCTCGCCCGGATGGCCGAGCGGCCACTTGCACACCTTGTCGCTCAGTTCGAGCAGCGTCGTCTTGCCCGCAATCTCCGCGGAGGGCTTGGCCGGCACCAGCCGGCGCGGCGGCGCGGGCGTGCTCGGCGCCTGCTGCTCGCCCGGCGCCTGCCGCACGAACCCGCCCGGCCCGACCGATCGTACCATGCGCATCTGATCGACCGATCGTTCGGGCTCAAGTGGCGTGGTGATCGTGATCGGCCGGTGATCCGCCGACTGCGTGAAGACGGGGCCGGACGTCGCCTCGGGCTCGGCGTCGGCTTCGGTTTCTTCCACCTCGAGTGCCGGCTCGGGCGCAGCGGGTGCGGCAGCAACCGGCTCGGGCGCTGCCTCGACAGGTGCAGCCGCGATCTCCGGCGCCGCCGGCTCGGCCTTCGCCTCGGCGTCCTTGGGCACCACCGGCGACGGACGCGACTGCAGCCCAAGGCGATGCGCCTTGCCGATCACGGCATTGCGACTCACCCCGCCGAGCGCCTCGGCGATCTGGCTGGCGGTCTGGCCGCCTTCCCACATCTTGCGCAGCGTATCGATGCGTTCGTCGGTCCAGGACATGGGCCTCGTCGTTCCTTCACTTGGCGCCGGTTGCGGCAGGCGGCGGCAGCGACTACGCGATATCGCGATGAGCAGCCACCCCCCGATCGGCAGAGATCAATCGTTGATCAGGAGCGCGCCCGGCGTGCCGACGATCCGGAACGTCAATTGGGGCGGCCTGAAGACCCTATATGTGAAGGAGGTGCGCCGCTTCTTCAAGGTGCAGCTCCAGACGATCTGGGCACCGGCGATCACCACGCTCCTCTATCTCGTCATCTTCACCGTCGCGCTGGGCGGGCGCAGCGCGGTACCGATCGGCGGCGGCACGGTGCAGTTCGCCGATTTCGTCGCGCCCGGCCTCATCGTCATGGGCATGCTCAACAATGCCTTCGCCAATGCCAGCTTCTCGCTGCTCGTCGGCAAGATCCAGGGCACGATCGTCGACTATTTGATGCCGCCGCTGTCGACCGCGGAACTGCTCGCCGCGCTGGTCGGCGGCGCGGTGACGCGCGCCTTCCTCGTCGGCGTGACGGTGTGGCTGGCTATGCTGCTGTGGCCCGGCGTCCACATCCTGCCGCGCCACCCGGTCGCCGTGCTATGGTTCGGGCTGCTCGGCTCGACGTTCCTCGCGCTGATCGGCGTGCTGACCTCGATCTGGGCGGAGAAGTTCGATCACGCCGCGGCGGTGACCAATTTCGTCATCGCGCCGCTCACGCTGCTGTCCGGCACCTTCTACTCGGTCGATCGCCTCGCACCCGCGTTCCAGGCGATCAGCCATGCCAACCCATTCTTCTACATCATCTCCGGCTTCCGTTACGGCTTCCTCGGCATCGCCGACTCGCCCGTGCTGCTCGGCAGCCTGGTGATCCTCGCGATCGACGTCGCGCTCGGCATCCTGTGCTACACGCTGCTGCGGCGCGGCTGGCGGCTGAAGAACTGACCAGCGCAGACGGCGCCGTTCGGCACGGCGCGACGGCTCAGAAGCCCTCGGGCATCGTTACCGGTCCGACCACGCGGCGATATTCGCGCACCGCGTAACGATCGGTCATCCCCGCGATATAGTCGGCGATGTGTCGGCTCAGCGCGGGCTCGCCGCCGGGCAAGCTCGCGCGCCACTCTTCGGGCAGCGTCGCCGGATCGGCGTGAAACGCCGCGAACAGTCCGGAAACCACACCGTGCGCCGCCTCCGCCGCCTCCAGCTGCAGCGGATGGTGATAGAGATTGGCGTACATGAAGCGCTTCAGATCGCGCTCCGCGGTTCGCATCGCGTCGGAAAAGCTCACCAGCGCGCACCCCGCGGCGCGCACGTCGGCGACGCTCGCGACGCCCGCCGCCGCGACCCGGGCGCGCGTTTCGGCGATCAGATCATTGACCATCACGCCGATCTGGCTGCGTACCAACTCGCGCGTCTGCCGCCGCACGCTGACATCGGCGAAGGTCGCGCGCACGCGCTCCCAGCCTTGCGCCACCAGCGGTACGGCGAGGAGCTGATCGATTTCGAGCAGCCCCGCGCGCACGCCATCGTCGATGTCGTGATTGTCGTACGCAATATCGTCGGCGAGCGCGGCGACCTGCGCCTCCAGGCTGGCATAGCTGTCGAGCTCGAGACACGCTTGCGTATCGGCTTCGCGCAGCGCCCAGCCGGGGTGGCGCGCCGGGCCGTTGTGTTTCGCCAGCCCCTCCAGCGTCTCCCACGTCAGGTTGAGCCCGTCGAACCGCGGATAGGCGCGCTCGATCCGCATCAGCGTGCGCAGCGTATGGCCGTTGTGATCGAACCCACCCGCCCCCGCCATCGCCGCCTTCAGCGCATCCTCGCCGGCGTGGCCGAACGGCGGGTGGCCGATATCATGCGCCAGGCACAGCGCCTCGGTGAGATCTTCGTTGAGGCCTAGCGCGCGCGCGATGGTCCGCCCGATCTGCGCCACTTCCAGGCTGTGCGTCAGCCGGACACGAAAGTGATCGCCGTCGGGCGCCAGGAACACCTGCGTCTTGTGGCGCAAGCGCCGGAACGCGATCGAGTGGACGATGCGATCGCGATCGCGCTGATACGCGTCGCGCGGGCCGCGCTCTATCCCGTGCCCTGCACCACCGGACCCGCTTTGTTCTTCGTGAAGGCGGCCTTTGCTGTGCGCCGGGTCCGAAGCCCAGGGCGCCAGCGTCCTCACTTGGCGTCGAGCTTCTTCATCTTCTGGCCCTTCTCGCTGGTGAAGGGAAATGCCGATACGCCCTGTTTGGCGAGCGTGTTGACGAAAGCGCGCGCCTCGGCATCGGTCTTGAACGGCCCGGTCACGACGCGGTTGGTCGCGCGCAGCGGCGTCGAATAGGCAGCGCGGCCCTTCAGCGCCGCCGCCTTGCCCGCCGCGGCGGACCACGCCTTGGGCAGGTCGCTCTCGTTCGCGCCGCCGGCTACCTGCACCCAGATGCGCGGCGGGTCCGCCTTTGCCGACTTGGCTTCGGCCGCCGCCTTCTTGGCCTCCTCGGCCTTCTTCGCGTCGGCGAGCTTCTTCGCCTCGGCCGCCTTGCGCTCGGCCGCCGCCTTCTTCGGGTCGACCGCCAGCGGCTTCTTGACCTTGGCTGGCGCCGTCGCCTCGTCTTCGCCCGCAGCATCATCGACTGGCTTGGAGCGTCCGCGACCATTTGCACCCTTGATTGGTGCAGGATCGGCGGCAGCGAGCTTCGTGCCGTCTGCCTTCGAACGCGTCGGCTTCGCGGCAGCACCGGCTGCGGCGACACGAGCCGCTTCGGCCGCCTTTGACTGACGCGCAACCCGCTCCGCCTCCGCCGCACGGCGTGCCGCCTCGGCCGACGCGATACTCTCTGGCGTGGCGATCGACGTGCCGGGCGCTGCCGCTTGCGGCTGCGGCCTAACCGGCGCGACGCCCAGCTCCTCCGCCGGAATCGAGATACCGGCCATGATCCGGGCGAGAATCGTATCCTCGCTGACCCGTGGGACGACCGGCGTCGCTGGCGCGGTCACGGCGGCTACCTGCGTGACGGTACCGGAGCTCGCGGCAAGGCTGCCGGCGGCGGGCGACGACACTGCCGATCCGGCGCCCTGGGTTGGTGCTGCCGACAGTGCGCTCGGCGTAGCACCACCTGCTACCGGCGCCTGCGTAAGCATCGCCGGCGCCCTGGACACGCCGCTCGTGGAACGGACAGCATCCAGCGGCGATGCGGCGACCGTTGCGGTGCCCGACGACGGCGCTTGCGCAAGCAGCGTCGACGTCGCGGACGCACCGCCCGTCGGTTGGACCGCACCTGGCGACGCCGCGACCGTCGCGACACCCGACGGCGGCGCTTGCGTGAGCGCTGTGGGAGCGGCAGGCGCCCCGCTCGCCGTTCGAACAGCACCCAACGGAGACGCGGCCACCGGCGCAGCGCCCGGAATACCGCTCGTCGCCTGCGACGCAGCGCTGCCGCCCGCAACCGACGCGAGGCGCGAACCGCCAGCAAGCGGTGACGGCAACGCGGACGGCAACGAACTCGGAAGGTTCGGCGACACCGGCGCCTGCCCGCCCATCGTCGTCGCCGTTCGGTCGGTAACGACAGCCGTTCCCTGCGCACCGATCGACGAAGCGAGCATTCCCGGAGCCGACCGCCCGGCCGATTGCCCCACCGTCCCCGCCGCGGCGTTGGCCGCTACGCCTCGGCGGTCAAGCGCCGCCGTCTGCGTCACCGGCGTCGCCGCAGGTACCGACGACCCGGCCGTCAACGCCGACGGCGTATTCGCCGGCAGCGCCTGCACCACCGCGCGCGGGGCCGCGTAGGTGACGCCATTGCCGTAGCGCGGCGGCTGCATGCCATCACTCGCCAGCCGGACACGGCGGGGCGACGCGGCGCTCGCCAGCGCGACGCCCTGCGGCGTCTGCCCGTTGCGCCGCGCCAGCCGCTCCGCCCGCGCCTGTTCGCGGCGACGCTTGGCTTCCTCACGCGCCAGCTGCCGAGCTCGGCGCGGATCGGGTTTTGCCGCGACGGGCGGCGCGACGGCGGCAAGCTGTACCGGCGCTTCCGGCTGCAGCACCGGCAGCGGCGGCGTCATGCGCGCGTCGGCCATGCGCTGCGGGCTCGCGCGCAACTCGCCGAAATGCACCGCAAAGGCGCGATCGACTGCCGGCAGCGTCGCAAGCCGGGCAAAGAAAGGCCCGAGCGCCGCGCCCATCCCCGGCGGCATCATCGTACCCGCAATCTTCTCCGCCCCCGGCACGTCGCCCGTCATCGCCAGGATGAACGCCCGCACGCGCCACGCGCCGCGATCGTTGCGCCGGACGAGGTCGTCGATCTCGGTCAGCGCCGCATCGCGCTTGCCCGCAATGCCGAGCGACAATGCGTAACGCCGCTGCACCTCGTCGTTGCGATCGCGCTTCAGTGCGGCGCGATAGTCGCGCTGCGCACGCTCCTGCTCGCCGATCAAATCATAGGCCAGCCCGCGATCCCCGGCGAAACTTGCCGGATCGAGCCCATAGCCAGTCGCCTGGTCGAAATAGCGCAATGCCTCGCCGGGGCGCTCCTGCGTGACCAGGATGCGCGCCATGCCCGCCTTCACGCGCGCGTTCATCGGATCGACGTTCTCGGCGCGCTTGAACAGCGCCGCGGCGGCTGAGACGTCGCCCAGCCGAAGCGACAGTTCGCCCGCCTCGATCAGCGCGGACACGTCGCGCGGGTTCGCGCCGAGCCGGCGCATCGCCGCTGCGAGCGCATCGGCGTCCGGCGTCACACGCGGCATCGTCTGCATCGGCGCGGCGGCGAAACCCTGCGCCAGCACGGACGGCGCGCCTACCAGCGCGGCGGCGAGGATCAAGGGTCGGGTGATCAGCATGGGAAGCAATTATCTGGGGCAAACACGCTGAAACGGCAATGAACCGGATGCCCCGCGCGCGCCGAGCCGGACGCGGCGACCGACGAACGTCGGCCGCGCGCGGCCGCGCTGCTTTATTGGTTGTTCTGGCGGTGCAGGAAACGCGGAATATCGAGCGAATCCTTGCCCTCTTCCTCGTCGCCGCGCGGTGCGCCGCGGGACGCGTTCTGCATCCGCTCGAACAGCGTACCGCCAAGCTTCACGCGCGGTTGCGGCGGCACGTCGTCCGCCGCCTCGCCGCCCGACAGCCAGCGCCGCTTGGGCGCCTCGGCCGGTGCGTCCTCGCCGAAAACGCGCGGCTGCGCGGGCGCTGCCGCCGGGGCGGCGGGCGTTTCGGGAACGATCGTGTCGCTGCCCAGCAGCAGCTCGTCGCCGCCGGCCTCTTCCTCAACCTGGCGCGCGGCGGGTGTCAACTCGACGTGCGGCTGCGCGCCGGGCGCGGGCACGCCGGCGGCCATCGCGCCGGCGGCGGCGCCGCTCGGGCGCGGCGTCGCGGCGGCGGGGGCAGCAGGTGCCGCAGCGGCCGGTGCGACGGGCGCAGCGGCCGGCGTCTCGATCCGACGCGGCGCGGCGAAGCTGAACGCGCGCGCCGGCTCGGCGGCGGGTGCCTCGCTCGGCGCGATCGCCTCGATCCCGGTCGCGACGACCGAGACGCGGATCTTGCCCTCGAGCTCAGGGTTGAACGCGGAACCCCAGATGATGTTGGCTTCGGGATCGACCAGCTCGCGGATGTGGTTCGCCGCCTCGTCCACCTCGAGCAGGCGCATGTCGTCGCCGCCGGTGATCGAGATGATGACGCCCTTCGCGCCCTGCATGCTCACCCCGTCAAGCAGCGGGTTGGCGATCGCCTTCTGTGCCGCGACGAGCGCGCGGTCGTCGCCGTCCGCCTCGCCGGTGCCCATCATCGCCTTGCCCATCTCCTGCATCACCGATCGGACGTCGGCGAAGTCGAGGTTGATGAGGCCCGGCATCACCATCAGGTCGGTAATCCCGCGCACGCCCTGCTGCAGCACCTCGTCGGCGAGTTCGAACGCCTGCTTGAAGGTGGTGTTGGCGTTGGCGATCAAAAACAGATTCTGGTTCGGGATGACGATCAGCGTGTCGACGAACTTCTGCAGCTCCTCGATGCCCTGCTCGGCCGATTTGGAGCGGCGCGCGCCCTCGAACGCGAACGGCTTGGTGACGACGCCGACGGTCAGGATGCCCATGTCGCGCGCGGCCTTGGCGATTACCGGCGCAGCGCCCGTGCCGGTGCCGCCGCCCATGCCGGCGGCGATGAAGCACATGTGTGCGCCTTCGAGCAGCTTAGATACCTGCTCGATCGTCTCTTCCGCCGCAGCGCGGCCGATCTCGGGCCGGCTACCTGCGCCCAGCCCCTGCGTGATCTTCGCGCCAAGCTGGATCTTCTGCGGCGCGATCGACTGTTTCAGCGCCTGCGCGTCGGTGTTCGCAACGAGGAAGTCGACGCCCTGCACGTCGGCGCGCATCATGTTTGCGATCGCATTGCCGCCCGCGCCGCCGACGCCGATCACGGCAATCTTCGGGGTCAGCTCGTCCACCTCGGGTGCAATGAATTCGATGCCCATCGCCAAATTACTCCGTCATTTCGGGCACGAAACACTGGCCCGTCATCGCCATTAATCTTTGTGCAGCATCGCGAACCTGCGTACCAGCCGAAAAGCGGCCGTTCGCGATCAATAATTCGCCTTCGCCGCCTGAAACAACCGCCTCAGCGCGCCGAGCCCCTTCTGCCGCACCACCATCTGCTGCTGCGGCACCAGTCCGCGCAGGTCGACCGGGTCGGACGCAGCGAAGAAGGCAAGGCCGGCGAGCGTGGCAAAGCCCGGCCCGCCGTGCGCCTCGGGCAGTCCGGTCAGCCCGCGCGGCCGCCCGACGCGCACCGATCGGCCGAGCACCTGCTGCGTGTAATCCGCAATACCCTTCAGCTCCGCACCGCCGCCTGTCAGCACCACCTGCCGCCCGACCGGGCCGTCGAACTTCAGCTCCTTCAGCGCGGCCTGGATCTCCGATACCAGATGTTCCAGCCGGGTGCGGATAACCGAGATCAGCGCCGCCTTGGTGATCTGCAGCGGATCGACGTCGTCCTCCGCCACGCCGGGGCGGATGGTGATCATCTCGTGATTGTCGCGCGGCGAAGCATTGGCGGAGCCGTGAAAACACTTCATCCGCTCGGCCTGCCCGCGCGTCGTGCCGAACGCCGAAGCGATGTCGTCGGTGATGTCCGCCGATCCGATCGCGAGCGATTTCAGCCCCACCAGCATCCCGCCCGCGAACAGCGACACGTTGGTGATCCCCGCGCCGATCTCGACCAGCGCGACGCCAAGGTCGCGCTCCTCGTCACTCAGGCAGGCGAGCCCCGTCGCCACCGGCGAGGCGATGATCGATTTCACCTCGAGATGCGCCGACCGCACGGTAAGGTCGAGATTGCGCACCGGCGATCCATCCGCGGCGATGACGTGGATATGCACCCCCAGCCGGTCGGCATGCAGCCCCAGCGGCTTCTTCACCCCCGTCAGCCCGTCGAGCGTGTAGAGCGCGGGCTGCGCGTGCAGCACCATCCGCCCCTGCGGGTCGATCGCCTGCCGCCCTTCCTGCAGCAGCGCGTCGATGTCCTGCTGCTCGATACGATGACCGTTCAGTTCGACCTCGATGAACGCCTCGTCGCTGACCAGCCCGCCCGCCGAGAAGCCCGCCCAGACGTTTTCGATGTTGAGCCCGGCGATTCGCTCGGCCTGCGCCACCGCCTCGCGCACCGCTACCTCGGTCAGCGCCATGTCGGCGATGTAGCCGCGCTTGACGCCCTTCGATTCGCGCTGCCCCGTGCCAAGCACGATCAGCTCGCCGCCGTCGCCGCGCTGCGCGATCATCGCCGACACCTTCGACGTGCCGATATCGAGTGCGGTGATCAGACCTTCCGGTGCTGCCTTCGCCATTGCCTGTGCCCCTGTTCCCTGCCCCGAACCATTCGTCTTACGCGTCGCTTATCCGTGCCAGCCGCTCCGGCTCGACCGCCGCGCCGTCGCCGGCGTCGGGCACCTGATGCTCCATGTCCGCCCCCGGCTTGCGCGCCACCAGCTTCGCCGGATCACGCATGTCGAACCGCAGCCACCCCTTGCCGAGCAGCGCGCGTGCTCCGTCGAGCTGCGCGAAGCGCACCAGCGCGCTCGCCGCGCCCTCTTGCGGCAGCGCCAGCGTCTCCCCGGTGTCAAAGGTAAGGTCCCAGCGGCGGTTGCCGACCCACGTCGCCGCCTTCACCCGCGGCTTGAGCGCGGGCGCAGCGGCGAGCAATCGCTGATACGCCGCCTCCTGCCGGTCCGCCCCCGGCCCGATCACCAGCGGCAGATCGGGCATGTTGTTGCGGTCCACCGCCTCCAGCGGCACGCCCTTGGCGTCGATCAGCGTCAGATTGCCGCCGTTCTGCCAGATCGCCGCCGGCGCACGCTCGACGATGTGGATCAGCAGCCGGTCGGGAAGCCGGCGCGAGACATAGGCGTCCTCGACCCAGCCGTAAGCGAGCAGGCGATCGCGGATCTGCGTCAGATCGACGCGCAGCATCGCCGGCGGCTGATCCTCCAGCGCAACCGCGTACACCGTCTCGCGGTTCATTCGCTTGAGCCCCGTGATGTCGACCTGCTCGACGCGCAGCCCCAGCTGCCCCGTGCTGTCCGCCACCGCGGTGCCGATCGCGGCGGGCACGCCGAACCACGATGCGGTCGCGACTGCCGCGGTCCCCGCGACACCAAGGATCGTCCACGTCACGATCCGCTTCAGCGTCGCTTCGCTTACCGGCAGCATCGCGACGATCCGGTCGCCGAGCGACTTCTTAGGCGGCGGGCGGCGCACCACCGGGCGGCGCGGCGGCGTGTCGCGCTTGATCGCCCGGCTCATGCCGCGCCCTTCATCGGCTTGCGCATCGCTTCGTCGACGATCGCCTGCACGAGGTCGGGATAGCTCATGCCAATATGCCGCGCCTGCTCGGGCACCAGGCTCAGCGGCGTCATCCCCGGCTGCGTGTTTACCTCGAGCAGGAAAAGCCCGTCGACGCCGCGCTCGTCGTCCCAGCGGAAATCGGCGCGGCTGCACCCGGCGCAGCCGAGTAGCCAATGCGCACGCAGCGCGATCGCCATGCACGCCTCGGTAATGGCGTCTGGAATCGGCGCCGGAAACAGGTGATCGGTCATCCCGTCGGTATATTTCGACTGGTAATCGTACCAGCCGGTCTTCGGCCTCAGCTCGGTGACGCCCAGCGCGCGCTCGCCCAGCACCGCCGTCGTCAGCTCGCGCCCGCGCACATAGGGTTCGGCGAGCAGCTCGTCGAACTCCTGCCACGGCCCCGCCACGTCGCGGCCGATCGGATTGCCGTAATTGCCGTCCTGGGTGACGATCGCGACGCCGACCGACGATCCCTCGTTGACCGGCTTCAGCACATAGGGCCGCGCCAGCGGATCGCCGGCGTGCAGTTCCTCAGTGGTCACGATCCGCCCGCCCGGCATCGGCACGCCGTGCGGCACCAGCGCCTGCTTCGTCAGCACCTTGTCGATCGCGATCACCGATGTCGCGAGCCCGCTGTGCGTGTAGCGCAGCCCCATCACGTCCATCAGCCCCTGGATCGATCCGTCCTCGCCCGGCGTCCCGTGCAGCGCGTTGAACACCAGATCGGGCCGTGCCTCGGCGAGTCGCGCGGCGACGTCGCGGTCCATGTCGATCCGCGTTACGCGGTGGCCCAGCGATTCGAGCGCATCGGCGACCCCCGCGCCCGACGACAGCGATACGTCGCGCTCGGCCGACCAGCCGCCCATCAGCACGGCGATATGGAGCGGCGCCACGGCCGCACGATCAGCACTCACGACGCCACTCCGACCCGCTGGATTTCCCACTCGAGCGTCACCCCGCTCTCCGCCTTCACCCGAGCGCGCACCTCCTCGCCCAGCGCCTCGATATCCGCGCTCGTCGCACTGCCGAGGTTGAGGAGGAAGTTGGTATGCTTCTCGCTGACCTGCGCGTCGCCGCGCCGCAAGCCCCGACAACCGGCCGCATCGACCAGCTGCCACGCCTTGTGCCCCGACGGGTTCTTGAACGTCGATCCGCCCGTCTTCGAGCGCAGCGGTTGCGAGGCTTCGCGGCTCGCCGCGATCCGGTTCATCTCGGCCTGAATCGCCGCCGGATCGCCGGGCGCGCCGCGAAAGGTTGCGCCGACGACGATCGCGCCATCGGGCAGCGCCGAGTGGCGATAGGTGTAGCCGAGATCGCTTGCCATCAGCGTGTGCCGCTCGCCGCTTCTCAACACCACGTCGCAGTCAACCAGAACGTCGGCCGTTTCGCGACCGTAGGCGCCGCCGTTCATCCGCACGAACCCGCCGACCGTGCCGGGGATCGAGCGGAGGAATTCGAGCCCAGCGATTCCCGCATCGCGCGCCGTCGACGACACCAGGATGCCGCTCGCCCCGCCGCCGCAGCGCAGCGTCGTCGCGTCGATCCGCTCGACCGTCGCGAACGGCTTGCCCAGCCGCACGACGATCCCACGCACCCCGCCATCGCGCACGATCAGGTTGGAACCAAGGCCAAGCGCCATCACCGGCACCGCCGAATCGAGGTTGGCGAGGAACTTGGCGAGATCGTCGACCGAGCCCGGCTCAAGCAAGAAATCCGCCGCGCCGCCGCTCTTGAACCAGACGAGCGGCGCGAGCGGCGCATTCTGCCGCAGGCGTGTCGGGGTGGACGCCGGCGAGACGGCACCGCCCTGCCCCACTTCCCGCTCCTCGATCGACGAGGCGGCCGGTTGCGCGCTGTTGCTCATCGCCGCGCCGCCTCGATCGCCGGCGCAAGGCCAGCGGCCCATTTGGTGATGTCGCCAGCGCCTAGGCACACCACCTGATCGCCCGCGCGCAGGTCGCCGGCCAGCACGGCGGCGAGCGCTGCGGCGTCGGTCACCGCCTCCGCCGCGCGATGCCCGCGCCGCCGCAGCCCTTCGACCAGCGCGTCCGCATCGACACCCGCCACCGGTGCCTCGCCCGCGGCATAGACCGGTGTCACGTACACCGCGTCGGCGTCGTTGAACGCGCCTTGGAAATCCTCCATCAGATTGCCGAGCCGCGAGTAACGGTGCGGCTGCACCACCGCGATCACCCGTCCTTGAGCGCTCTCGCGCGCCGCCGCCAGCACCGCGCGGATCTCGACCGGATGGTGGCCGTAATCGTCGATCACCGTCGCGATGCCGCCGTCGAGCGCCACTTCGCCCACCTTGGTGAAGCGCCGCTTCACGCCGTCGAACTTCTGGAACCCGCGCTGGATCGTCGCATCGTCGATGCCGAGCTCGAGCGCCACGCCGATCGCCGCCAGCGCGTTCTGCACATTGTGCCGCCCAGGCATCGGCAGGTCGATCTCCTCGATCGAGCGCGTCGTCCCGTCGCGCCCGCGGATAATCGCCTCGAACCGATTGCCGCCAGGATAGGGCGCAACGTTCACCCCGCGCACGTCGGCGCTCGCCGCGAAGCCGTACGTCACGATGCGCCGGTCGCGCACGCGCGGGATCAGCGCCTGCACCTCCGGATGGTCGAGGCACAGCAAAGCCGCGCCGTAGAACGGCACGTTCTCGACGAACTCAACGTAAGCGTCCTTGGCGCGCTCGAAGCTGCCGTAATGGTCGAGATGCTCGGGATCGATGTTGGTGACGACCGCGATCGTCCCGTCGAGCCGCAGGAAGCTGCCGTCGCTCTCGTCGGCCTCCACCACCATCCAATCGCTGGTGCCGAGCCGCGCGTTCGATCCGTAGCTGTTGATGATTCCGCCGTTGATTACCGTCGGGTCGACCCCGCCGGCGTCGAGCAGCGCGGCGACCATCGACGTCGTCGTCGTCTTGCCGTGCGTGCCCGCCACCGCGACGGTCGATTTGAGCCGCATCAGCTCGGCCAGCATCTCGGCGCGCCGCACCACCGGAATGCGGCGGTTGAGCGCCGCCTCCACCTCCGGGTTGCCGCGCTTCACCGCGGTCGACGTAACGACCACCGCCGCCCCTTCGACGTTCGCCGCATCGTGCCCGATCGTCACCGCGATGCCGCGCTTGCGCAACCCCTCGATGACATAGCCCTCGGCAACGTCAGAGCCCTGCACGGTATAGCCGAGGTTGTGCATCACCTCGGCGATGCCCGACATGCCGATCCCGCCGATGCCGACGAAATGGATCGTGCCGATATCGGTCGCGACACCTTTCATCGGCTCCCTCCGATGAAAGGTGTCGCCTGTCCTGAGCTTGTCGAAGGGCCTTTCACGCGAACGCCTCCTTGGGCCGCGCGACGCCGACCGGCAGCTTGGCGCGCGGCGCATCAAGGCTCTCGACCAGATCGGCGAGATCGATTGCCGCGTTGGGCTTGCCGCAGCCGCGCGCGCGCCCGGCGGCATTCTCCAAGGCGGCGGGATCGAGCCCGAGCTTCTGCATCTGCTTGGCGAGTTCGGCCGGCGTAAAGGCGGTCTGCGGGATCGTTCGAGCGCCGCCCGCCGCAGTGATCTCGCGCGCGTTCGCCGTCTGGTGATCGTCCGTGGCCCCGGGCAGCGGCACCAGGATCGCCGGCCGCCCTGCGGCGGTCAGTTCCGAGATCGTCGAGGCGCCCGCGCGCGCGATCACCAGATGCGCCCAGCCGAGCTCCTCTGGCAGATCGGGCAGATACGTCGCCAGCGTCGCCGCGATGTCGAGCTCGGCATATTTGGCGCGCGCCGAGTCGATATCCTCGATCCGCGCTTGATGCGTCACCTGCAGACGCCGGCGGAATGCGACGGGCAGCATCGCCAGTCCCTCGGGCACCACCTTCGACAGCACGCTCGCGCCCTGCGATCCGCCCGTCACCAGCACGCGGAAGATGCCGTCTTCCTCCAGCAGCGGATAAGCCTGCGAACGAAGCGCGAGGATGCTGTCGCGCACCGGATTGCCGACATGGTGTGCCTTCGCCGCATAGGCCGGCTTCAGCCGCTCGGTCGTAGCATAGGAGGTGGCGATCGCATCGACGCGCCCGGCGACGAGGCGGTTAACTCGGCCAAGCACCGCATTCTGCTCGTGCACCGCGGTCGGGATCTTCTCCGCGAACGCTGCCGCCAGCGCCGGGAACGCCGGATAGCCGCCGAAGCCGATCACCGCCGCCGGCTTGAACGTGCGGTACAATTGCCGTGCCATCGCGCGACCGCGCCACATCTCGCGCGCGGCCTTCGCCCAGCCGATCGGCCCGCCCGAGAAGCGCCCGGCGGGCAGCACGTGCGTCTGCACGCCCTCGAAAAGCCCGGGGAAGCGCACGCCGCGCGCATCGCTGACCAGCGCCACGCGATGCCCGCGCCGCATCAGCTCCTCGGCCAACGCAGCAGCCGGCACCATGTGCCCACCGGTCCCGCCCGCCGCGAGCACGAAATGCCGCGCGCGCGTCACTGCGCCGCGCCCCAGCGCGTGACGTACGGGCTACGCAGCAAAAACGGATTGCGCCGGGTAAAGGCGAGCAGCAACCCCATCCCGATCGACAGCGCGATCATCGACGAGCCGCCGTAACTGATGAACGGCAACGTCATTCCCTTCGAAGGCGCGAGGCCGGTATTGACCGCCATCGATACCATCGCCTGCACGCCGAACTGAGTCGCGAGGCCCGATGCGGCGAGCAGCTTGAAGCTGTCCTGCTCGTCGAGCATCTTGACGAACACGCGCACCACGATCGCGAGAAACAGTACCGCGATCACCATGCAGGCGATCAGCCCGAATTCCTCGCCGATGACGGAAAAGATATAGTCGGTATGCGCCTCGGGCAGGCCGAACTTCACCGTGCCCGCACCCGGCCCCGTACCGGTCCAGCCGCCCGACGTCAGCGTCGCGTGTGCCGCGTCGGTCTGGAAATGCGCGCCTTCCGCCTCGTTGGGATCGCGGAACAGGAACGCGTCGATGCGCGCGCGCGCCGTGCCGTAGAACAGGTACGCCGCGCCGACCCCCACCGGCGCCATCGCGAAGAACGCCGCCAGCGTGCGGATCGGCGTCCCCGCGATCATCAGCAGCACCATCCACACCGTCGAGAAGACGATCGTCTGCCCGAAATCGGGCTGCAGCATCAGCAGCCCCGCCACCGTCGCGGTCATCGCAAAGGTGATCGCGGTCAGCGGCAGCCCGTCTTCCTTCGATCGCAGCGACAGCAGCCACGCCACCGTCACGATGAAGCACGGCTTCAGGAATTCGGACGGCTGGAACTGCGCGATGCTGACACCCAGCCAGCGCTTCGCCCCGTTCACCTCGACGCCGACGCCCGGGATCAGCACCACCACCAGCATCGCGCCGAAGCCCGCCGCGCCGATCACCGCCGCGCGCCGCGCCACGTTCGCGGGCAGCATCGAGATGCCGATCATCACCGGCAGCGACACCGCCACCCACATCACCTGCCGCCAGAAATAATAGAGCGGCGCGATCTTCAGCTGCTCGCCCGAATAACGCACCGCGCTCGCCGGTGATGCCGCAGCGACCGCGAGCAGCCCGACCGCGATCAGCGCAAAGGTCAGCAGCAGCAGCACGCGGTCGGTATCCCAGAACCACGTGCCCAGCGGCGATCGATCGCCGCGCCCGCCGCGTTCCTTCAGTCGTCCGCGGAACCCCGCCCTGGTCGACATGTCGTTCAAGCCAGCCCCCCTACCGCTTCACGAAATGCCTGCCCGCGATGCTCGTAATCGCGGAACTGATCAAACGATGCCGCCGCCGGCGACAGCAGCACCGTGTCCCCCGGCTGCGCCTGGCGCGCTGCGCTGGCGACCGCGGCGGCCAGCGTCCCTGCTTCCTCCACCGCCACCTTGCCTTCCAAATCGCGCGCGAACACCGCGCCGGCCTCGCCGATCGTATAGGCGCGCACGACATGGGTGAGCTGCGGCACGCAGGCGTTGAGATCGTCGCCTTTCGCCCGCCCGCCGACGATCCAGTGCACGCGATCGAACGCGGCGAGCGCGGGTGCGCTGCTCTCCGGGTTGGTCGCCTTGCTGTCGTCGACGAAGGTAACGCCGTTCACCTCGGCCACCTTCTCCATCCGGTGTGGCAGTCCGCCGAAGCTCGCCAGCCCGCGATCGATGTCCGCCTCGCCGACGCCCAGCGCCTGCGCCACGGCGATCGCCGCCAGTGCGTTCTGCGCATTGTGCGGCCCCTGCAATGCCGGCCAGCCGCGCTGGTCCATGCACACGCCCGGCGCGATCTTGGTTAGATGTTCGGCACGGGCCGACAGGCTGCGCGCGATCGCCGCCGAGGCCGCGTCGCCGATCCCGATCACCGCCTCGTGATCGGGGGACTGCATCGAGAACAGCCGCGCCTTGGATGCGGCATAGCCCTCGAACCCGTCGTAGCGGTCGAGGTGATCGGGCGTGATGTTGAGCAGCACCGCCACGTCGCAGTCGAGGCTGCGCGTCAGATCGATCTGGTAGCTCGACAGCTCGAGCACATAGATCCCGCCCGCCACCAGTGGCTCCTGCCCCAGGATCGGCAGCCCGATGTTGCCGCCCATCAGCACCGGCATGCCCGCCGTCTGCAGGATATGCGCGACCAGCGCTGTCGTCGTCGACTTGCCGTTGGTGCCGGTGATGCCCACCACCTTGTGCGGCGGCAGCGTGCCCCTAGCCTCGGCGAACAGCTCGATATCGCCGACGATCGGCACGCCCGCCGCGCGTGCCTGCGCCACCAGCGGATGCGTGTTGAGCGGGACGCCGGGCGAAACGACCAGCCCCGCCGCGCCCTCAAGGTTCAGCGTCGCAAGGTCGTGGACGATGACGCCGTCGATCTCTTCGGCCCGCGCGCGTGCCTCGGCATCGCTGTCCCACGCGACGACGTGTGCGCCCGCCGCCGCCAGCGCGCGCACGGTGGCGAGCCCCGACCGCGCGAGGCCGAGCACCGCATACCGCTTACCGGACCAGGCGGGCGACGTAATCACCGCAGCTTCAACGTCGACAGGCCGGCGAGCGCCAGCACCAGGCTGATGATCCAGAAACGGATCACCACCGTCGGCTCGCTCCAGCCCAATTGCTCAAAATGATGGTGGATCGGCGCCATGCGGAACACGCGCTTGCCCGTTCGCTTGTACCAGAACACCTGAATGATGACGCTCATCGCCTCGACCACGAACAGCCCGCCGATGATGCCGAGCACGATCTCGTGGTGCGCGACAACGGCGATCGTGCCGAGCGCGCCGCCCAGCGCAAGGCTGCCGGTATCGCCCATGAACACCGCCGCCGGCGGCGCATTGTACCACAGGAACGCGAGCCCAGCGCCGATCATCGCCCCGCAGAAGATCGCCAGATCGCCCGCGCGCGCCACGTGCGGGATGCCAAGATAGTCGGCAAACTTCACGTTGCCGGCAAGGTACACGATCAGCATGAACGCCACGCTGGCGATGATCACCGGCATCGTCGCCAGGCCGTCGAGCCCGTCGGTCAGGTTCACCGCATTGCCGAACGCCACGATCGTGAAGGCGGCGAAGATCGGGTAGAACAACCCGAGTTCGATATAGGTGCGGTTGGTGAACGGCAGGAACAGCCCCGTCCCGTTCTCGTAGCTGATGATCCACGCCGCGATCCCGGCGATCGCGAATTCGAGCAGCAGCCGCGTCCGGCCGGAGACGCCCGCCGTGCTCGCCTTTCGCACCTTGTCATAGTCGTCGAGGAAGCCGATCGCGCCGAAGCCCAGCGTCACGAACAGGCACGCCCAGACGAACGGGTTCCGTAGGTCCATCCATAGCAGGATCGACAGCGCGAGGCTGGTCAGGATCATCAGCCCGCCCATCGTCGGCGTGCCGCGCTTGGCGAGGTGCGTCTGCGGCCCGTCGGCGCGGATTGGCTGCCCCTTGCCCTGCCGCACGCGCAGCCAGCCGATGAACTTGGGACCGATGATGAGGCCGATCAGCAGCGCCGTCGCCACCGCCGCCCCGGCACGGAACGACAGGTAGCGGATGAGGTTCAGCCCGCCGGGAAACCCGAGCTGCTCGGCGATCCAGTACAACACTAAAACATGCCCCCAGCGAGCGCCGCGACGACCCGCGACAGCCCGACCCCGTTCGATCCCTTGACGAGCACCGCGTCACCCGGCGCGAGCATTCCCGGAAGAACCTCCAGCGCCGCCGCAGCGCTGGGCACATGGACGAAATCGGTCCGTCCCTCAAGCGCCTGCGCGAGCGGCGCCATCGCTTCGCCGACGAGCAGCGCCGCTTCGACGCGTGCCGCCACGATCGGCGCGGCGAGCGCAGCGTGATAGTCCGCCGAACCCGCGCCCAGTTCGCGCATCTCGCCTAGTACCGCGACGTGCCGCCCGGGCTCATTGGCGAGGACCGCCAGCGTTGCCGCCATCGATGCGGGATTGGCGTTGTAGCTCTCGTCGATCACCAGCGCTTCGCCGCCCGGCACGCGCACCATCTGCCGCGCGCCGCGCCCCGCGAGTCCGCCGAGTTCGCCCAGCGCCAGGCCTGCCAGCCCCAGATCGCCATCCACCGCGTCGACCGCGGCGATCACCGCCAGCGCATTCGATACCCAATGCTGGCCCGGCTGCGCGATGGTGAAACTCAGTTCGCGCTCGCCGACCTTGGCGGTAACGAAGGTACCGCCGGTCTTGAGCGGCATCGTCTCGATCGGGCGCACGTCCGCCTCGCGCGACAGGCCGAACGTCACGATCCGCGCCGCATAGGGCGCTGCCGCCGCGATCAGCCGCTCGCGATGCGGGCTGTCATAGGGGACGATCGCGACGCCGCCCGGCTCAAGCCCCTGAAAGATCTCCCCCTTGGCGTCGGCGATGGCGCTTTCGTCGGGGAAGAATTCGGTATGCGCCGGCGCGATCGCGGTCACGATCGCGACGTGCGGACGGACAAGGGTCGTCAGATGCGCCAGTTCACCGGGGTGGTTCATCCCCATCTCGAACACGCCGAAGCGTGTCGCCGCCGGCATCCGCGCCAGGCTCAGCGGCACGCCGGTATGGTTGTTGTAACTCTTGACCGAACGGTGCGTCGCGCCGCGCGCGCCGCGCTCGAGCGCCGCGAACAGCGCCTCCTTGGTCGATGTCTTGCCGACCGATCCGGTCACGCCGATGATCCGCGCGTCGGTACGCGCGCGCGCCGCGCGGGCCAGATCCTCCAGCGCCGCAAAAGTGTCGCCGACGCGCACAGCGGGGTGCGCCGTTTCGGCCGAAACGATCGCCCCGGCGGCCCCTTGCGCGAACGCCTGATCGAGGAAGCGATGGCCGTCGGTCGCCTCGCCCGACAGCGCGACGAACAGGTCGCCCGCGCCCACCTCGCGCGAATCGAACGCGACGCCGCCGGCGGAAAAGTCCGCCGACGCGGTGCCGTCGGTGGCGACCGCGATGGCGTCCGAGGTCCAGAGCGTGTCCATACGGCCCTATAGCATCCGCGGCGCGCCGGTCGCGCGCCAATCGATCGATCGCCGCCTCATCGCGCGCGTCCGCCCGCGCCCGGTCGCGCTGTCGTCGCGGCGCGCGTCGCCGCTCAACGCAGCCCGCTGACGCTGTCGCCCGTCACCAGTTCGTAGCGCAAACCGAGCGTGCGTCGCTCGCGCGGCTTCTTGTCGGCGTCGCTAACCGCGGGCTTCGATGGAACAACGAACTTACGCTTCACCTGCAACCTCCCTGGCTACGCTCACATCGTCGAACGGCAGGACAAGATCGCCGACGATCTGCCCCTGCTCGTGTCCCTTGCCCGCGATCAGCACGATATCGTCCGCCCCGGCCTGGCTGATCGCCAGCCGGATCGCGCCGCGCCGGTCGCCGTGCTCGATCGCGCTGGGTGCACCTTTCAGGATATCGGCGCGGATCGCGGCGGATTGCTCGCTACGCGGGTTATCGTCGGTGACGATCGCGACATCGGCCAGCGCCGCGGCGACCGCGCCCATCGGCTCGCGCTTGCCCTGGTCGCGGTCGCCGCCGGCGCCGAACACCAGGATCAGCCGTCCCGTGACATGCGGGCGCAGCGCGGCGATCGCTGCCTCGAGCGCGTCGGGCGTGTGCGCGTAATCGACATAGACCGGCGCGCCGCTCGCAGTAATGACGGCGCGCTCCAGCCGGCCCCTGACGGGCTGCAATCGCGCGAGCCCGGCAATTGTCTGCGCGACATCGCCGCCGGTCGCGATCACCAGCCCCGCCGCGACCAACGCGTTCGCCGCCTGATACGCGCCGATCAGCGGCAGCGTCACGCGATGCTCGCGGCCGTCGGCGGCGATCACCAGCCCCTGCCCAAGCAGCGTCGGATCACGCGATACGAGGCGCAGTTCGTCGCCATGCTCGCCCACCGTCAGCAGCCGGTTGCGCCGCTGCCGCGCCAGATCGATCACGCGGTCGGACTGCGGATCGTCAGCCCAGACAACCGCCGTCCCGTCGGGCGCGAGCACCTCCGAGAACAGCCGCAGCTTGGCGGTAAAATACGCCGCCATGTCGCCGTGATAGTCGAGGTGGTCGCGGCTCAAATTGGTGAACGCCGCCGCCGATACGCGCAGCCCCTCGGTGCGATATTGAGTCAGTCCGTGGCTCGATGCCTCGAAAGCAAGGTGAGTCACGCCCTCGCGCGCAAGACCAGCGACGTTCGACAGGAAGGTGACGACGTCCGGCGTCGTCAGCCCGGTCGTCACGCGCTCGTCGCTGGTGGTGACGCCCAGCGTGCCGATAGACGCCGCGTGCTGCCCCGCCATGTTCCACAATTGCCGCGTCAGCTCGACGGTGGAGGTCTTGCCGTTGGTCCCCGTCACCGCGACGCACGTCGCTGGAAATGGCGCGAAGAACTGCGCAGCAAGGTCGGCGAAACGCGCGCGCGGATTGTCCGAGACGATATGCACTGCGCCCTCGACCGTCGCGCCACGCCGCGCGACCACCGCCACTGCGCCGGCAGCAATCGCGGCGGGAATGAAGTCCTCGCCGTTGACGCGCGCGCCCTCGAACGCGCCGAAGATCGTTCCCGGCGCCACCTTGCGGTGATCGATCGCGAAGCCGGTGACGCTCGCGTCCGCGTCGCCGCCGATCAGCGCGCCGAGCTTCATTCGCCCTCGACCTTCTTGTCGCCCGGCGCGTGCCACAGCAGCCCCTGCAGGTCGCGCATGTCGATGTCGCGCTGCGCATCGGGGATCACGCCCAGCATCGCACCGGTGCGGCTGATCACGCGGCTGACGACGGGGGCGGCGGTATAGGCGGCGGTCGTCTGAAACGAATTCGCCTCCACCCGCTTCGGGCTGTCCATCATCGTCAGCACCACGTAACGCGGCGCATCCATCGGAAAGGCGGCGGCGAAGGTGGACACGTTGCGGTTGCGCGCATAGCCGCCGGCCTCGGCGGCTTCGGCGGTGCCCGTCTTGCCACCGACGCGATAGCCCGGCGCCTCCGCCTTGCGCCCCGTGCCGTCGGTCACGATCAGCCGCAGCAGCTGACGTAGCCGCACGCTGGTCGTCTCCTTGATCACGCGCCGGCCCTTGGGCGCATGGCCTGGCGCCACCTTCAACAGCGTCGTCGGGCGCCAGATCCCGCCGTTGACCAGCGTCGCATAAGCGTTGGCGAGGTGCAGCGGCGTCACCGCGATGCCGTGGCCGTAGGCGGTCGTCATCACCGTGGTGCGCGCCCAGTAATGCGGCCACAACGGACGGCCCTTCTCGATCAGCTCGATATCCGGCTTGGTATCGAAGCCCATCTTGCGGAACATCGCCTGCATCCGCGCCGCGCCGATCTCGTCGGCGATCCGCGCGGTGGCGATATTGGACGAGTGGATCAGCGTCTCGGGGATGTTGAGCCAGCGGTTCTGCGCGTGATCGTCCTTGATCTTGAACCGGCCCACCTGCAACGGCGCGGTCGCATCGAAGCGGCGCGACATGTCGGTCACGACGCCGGTGTCGATCGCGGTCGCCATCGCGATCGGCTT
Source organism: Sphingomonas sp. TZW2008 (assembly GCF_002117915.1). Lineage (GTDB taxonomy): Bacteria > Pseudomonadota > Alphaproteobacteria > Sphingomonadales > Sphingomonadaceae > Sphingomonas. The sequence continues at coordinate 48,950 of NZ_BDJB01000003.1, forward strand.
GAACGCCGATCCCAGCTCATACACGCTTTGCGTCACCGTGTTGCGCAGCTGCTCGCTGCCCGCCATCCCGACGCGATTGGGGTTGAACAGCGGCAGCGACACCATCGAGATCACCTCGCCGGTGTCGACGTCGAGCACCACGCCCGCCGCGGCGCGCGCCTGCATCTCCGCCATCGCGCGGCCGAGCTCGCTCTCCATCGCCGCCTGGACACGACTGTCGATCGACAGCGCCACCGGCGTCCCCGACAGCGCCGGATTGGTCAGCCGCTCGTCGAGCGCGCGCTCCATCCCCAGACGGCCGTGCACCGTCGGGTCCTTCTGCGTCGTGCCGATATAGCCCAGCACGTGCGCCGCCATCGTCGATTGCGGGTAGAGCCGCTGTGTCTCGCGTTCGAACACGATGCCCGGCTCGCCGATCGCGTTCACCGCCTGCACCAGCGCGGGCGAGGCGCGACGGTTGAGGTAGGTGAAATTCACCGGCCGAGTGATCATGCGATAGAAATAGGCCTGATCGCCCGTATCGGGCATCAGGTCCGCCAGCCGCTTGGCGATCTCGTTGCGGTCGCCCAGCAGTTTCGCCGGGTGCACCCCGATCGTCCAGGCATCGATCGTGCGCGCCAGCTGCTGGCCGTTGCGATCGACGATATCGCCGCGCGGCGCGGTCGCAATCGCTGCCACCCGCCGCGGCCCGGCGTCGAGCGCCAGCATCGCCAGCCGCCCAACGATCAGCAGCACGCCCGCCCCGAACAGCAGCATCAGCATCATCAGCCGCTGGTGCTGCGTCGCGAGCAGCGCCTGGCGCTGCTCGTTGGCGCGCATCGGGCGCGCGGCCTGCCGGGCGGCGAGCGTGCTCAACGAAGGCGGCTCGTCTCGGAGCGCGCACCGCTCAGCAGATCACCCAGCGTCGTGTCGCTCAGCAGCGACTTGTCGAGCATCGCGACCGCGCGCGCCTTGCGGATCGAGGCGGCGGGCGGCGCGCTCACCATCGCCACCGCCTTGATCGCACCTACGTGGCCGAGCTGCTCCTGTGCGCGCGGCTGCGTCACCGGCATCGCGACGCGCACGCTGATCGGGCGCGCTGCGGGCGCGCGCACGGCGACTTTCACCAGCGTAGCGGGCGCGGCGGCCGGCGCCTCGTCGATCACGGCGGGTGCGGTCGGCACGACGTCGCCGAGCCGCGACGGCACGATCAGCTGTGCGGTGCGCACGTCGCCCTCACCCGCGCCGAAGCCCGGTTGCCCGGGGCGGAAGCTGATCGCCGCCAGCTGCCCCTCGTCGCGCACGAACTGGCCGGCGGTCGGCGCGACCAGCGCCAGCGTGTCGCCGTTCCACCGCTCGAGCTGCGCCAGGTTGGCGCGCACATCGAACTCGGTCTCTAGCGCGCGGATGTCACGCTCGGCCGCGCTGATCTTGGCATCCACCTGCGCCAGTCGCTTGCGCTCGGCCGCCACCTGCAGGCTGACGAGATAGAAGCTCAGCGACACGATCACCACGCCGCCGAACCACCCAAGTCCCTTCAATCGATACGCCGCCGTCATTTACTCGTCTCCACTCGCCGGCCCGCCCGCCATGCCTGCTTGTCTGTCGTCGCCCCGCCACGCCGACGCTTCGGTGCGCCGCGCGGTCCGCAAGGTCGCGGAGCGTGCGCGCGGATTGCGCGCCAGCTCCGCCGCGCCCGCGCGCACCGCGCGGGCCGTGATTTCGAACGTTGCCGCGCGTGCCGCGACCGCTGCCGGGCGATGCCGCGATCCCGCCGGCGTCGCGCCGCTCCGCTCGCGCAGGAAGCGCTTCACCATGCGATCCTCCAGCGAGTGGAAGCTCACCACCGCCAGCCGTCCGCCGGGCGCCAGCATGCGCTCGGCCGCCTCCAGACCCGCGGCCAGCTCCTCCAGCTCGCGGTTCACATGGATACGGATCGCCTGGAACGCGCGCGTCGCCGGATCCTTCTTGTCGTGCGGCCGGTGCCCCAACGCCTTGCGCACGACGCGCGCCAGCTCGCCCGTCGTCGCCAGCGGCCGCGCGGCGACGATCGCGCGCGCCACGCGGCGCGACTTGGGCTCGTCGCCGTAGCGCCACAGCACGTCGGCGATCTCGGCCTCGTCGGCGGTGTTAAGAAAATCCGCCGCGCTCTCGCCCGCCTGGCTCATGCGCATGTCGAGCGGGCCATCCTGTTGGAACGAGAAGCCGCGCGCCGCCTGGTCGAGATGCATCGACGACACGCCGATATCCATCGTCACGCCGTCGACCGAATCGACGCCGATCGCCGCGAGCTCGCGATCGAGTCGCGAGAATTCGGCGGGGACGAGCGTCAGCCCCGCCTCGGCAGCCTCAAGCGCGCGCCCATTGACGATCGCGTCGGGATCGCGATCGAACGCGAACACGCGCGCGCCGCGGGCAAGCAGCGCGCGCGTATAGCCGCCGGCGCCGAACGTCGCATCGACCATCGTCTCGCCCGCCGCCGGCGCCAGCGCCTCGACCACCTCGTCGAGCAGGACGGGGATGTGCAGGGCTTCGGGGACCGCAGCTTCGGGAGCGGGCGCGCTCACAGCGTGATTCCCTTGTCGCGGCACATGATCATGGCGTGCCGCTTCACCATCTCGTCGACGCCGTCGTGCGCCACCAGCGCGCGCGGATCCCAGATCATGAAGCTCTCGTAATCGCCCAGGAAGAAGGCGATGTCGCTGATCCCGGCAAGTTCGCGCTCGGCCGCGGGCAGGATGAAGCGGCCGCTGCCGTCGAACGGCACGGGCTCGACCGAGGCGCCGCGCATGCGCGGCGCATAATAGGCGGCCGATCCGATCGCCGCATTGGCCTCGGCCTGGCGCTGGATCAGCTGCGACTTGGCGAAATCGAGATAGCCGCGATCGTGCGCGATCAGGCAGGGGAAATCGGGATGGACGCCGACCAGTACGGTGCCGCCATCCTTACCGTCGGGGCGCGGCGCATTCTGCGCCAGCGCGGCGCGCAGGGTGTTTGGAATGGCGACGCGGCCCTTGTCATCGACAAGGCCAACCCCCTTTCCAAGATAGTCCACCCGTTCCGACACGCCCACCTCGCACAAGGCGCGCAAGACTTCCCCGTTCCGAGAAGCAGTTCCCACTGCACCCGGTTGCCGCCCTCGACAAAAAACAGTGGTCCTGCCCCTCTGTCCGTTGATTGGTATCAACAGACGTCGGGGATGAAAAGGGAAATTCGGGGAGAACCGGGGAAACGACGTCAGTCTGGAGGGAAAGCGTTGCACCCCTGCGACAGCGCGTCGCCACGTTCTATTTTCGTTCTATTTGAAGGAGCGTCGGATTGCACCGGATTCGACCGACTCACCGCACCGTCCCCGAATTTCCCCGACGCTGCCCAGCCCGTCACGCGCTTCATCGCGCGGGCTCCTTCGCGGCGTTCGATTCGGCGGCACTGGGGGCGACGCCCAGTTCGGCGAGCGGCTCGTTCGCGGGGTCGGCGGCTTGCGCCGAATTGGCGATGGTCATGTTGGCGACGACGGCCGCCTGCGGCGCGCCCGCGGCGGTGATCGGCCGCTCGCGATTGGCAGCGCTGAAGATAGCGCTCGCGAGGCCGATCAGAAGGACGACCGCGGCAAGGCCGACCATGCCGACCTTAACGCGCTGCATCGTCTGGCTGGGTGGTGCGACAGACTTCATTTTGCCGCGCATCGTTAACGGGTCGTCGCAGCTTTGTCGAATGCGCGGTCAGTCACGGGCGGGCGCCAGTCCCTTGGCGGCGCGCCATGTCGGATTGTAGAGGCTCGAAAGGTAGCGAAAACCCGTGTCGCATAGGATCGTCGCGACGCGTTTGCCCGGCCCGAGATGCTCGGCCAGCCGAACCGCGCCGGCGACGTTGATGCCCGATGACAGGCCAAGGCACAGTCCCTCCTCCTTGAGGAGTCGGTCGACCCAAACGAGACCCTCGTCGTCCGAAATACGGAACTGCGTATCGATCGGGGCGCCTTCGAGATTGCCGGTGATCCGTCCCTGCCCGATCCCCTCGGCAACCGACGATCCCTCGCTCTTCAACTCGCCGTTGGCGTAATAGTTGAACAGCGCCGCTCCGTGCGGGTCGCTGAGCGCAATCGTGATCCGCTCGTCCTTCTCCTTCAGTCCCAGCCCGACGCCCGCGATGGTCCCGCCGGTTCCCGCGGCGCAGGTAAAGCCGTCGATCCGCCCGTCCATCTGGTTCCAGATCTCCTCCGCGGTGCCGACGATATGCGCGCGGCGATTGGCGATATTGTCGAACTGGTTGGCCCAGATCGCACCCGGCGTCTCCTCGGCGATGCGGCGCGACTGATGAACGAAATGGCACGGGCTCGAATAGGGAGCAGCGGGTACCGTCACCAACTCGGCGCCGAGCGCGACCAGCGTGTCCATCTTCTCCTTCGATTGCGTGTCGGGCATCACGATGATCGTACGATAGCCCTTGGCATTGGCGACCAGCGCCAGCCCGATCCCGGTATTCCCGGCGGTCCCTTCGACGATCGTCCCGCCCGGCTGCAATGCCCCGCGGGCTTCGGCATCCTCGACGATGAACAGCGCCGCGCGATCCTTCACGCTCGCGCCGGGATTGGCGAACTCGCACTTGCCGAAAATGTCGCAGCCTGTTGCCTCGCTGGGCCCCTTCAGCCGGACGAGCGGAGTGTGGCCGATGAGCGAGAGCGTGTCGTTGGCGATATGCATCGCACCTAGATGGCGCGCAGGCCGCCGGGCGGCAACCGCCGACGGCCTTTGTTGGCGGATAGTGCAGCGCATGGTAGAACAGCTAGCAATGGAGGTAGAATGGTTAGCCAGCTCAATATAAAGAGCGAAGAAGCCCGCAAGCTGGCGCTCGATCTCGCACGGCTCACTGGCAGGAGCGTGACAGAGGTCGTGGTCGACGCGTTGCGCAAACAGCTCGTGGAAGCACGGCGCGTTTCCGCTGCCGACCGCGATCATGCCGAGGCGCGGACGCGTGATTTTGAAGCCCTGATCAAAGGCGCGCGCCAACTGTGGCACCCGGCCGCGCTGACGCAGGATCACGGCGACGTCCTCTATGATGCGGGCGGCCTGCCACGGTGATCGTCGACACATCAGTATTGATATGTCTGCTGCGCGAAGAGCCGGATCATGGCCGCTTTGTTCACGCACTTGCCGAGTCCGCCGACGAAATCACGATATCGGCCGCGAATTATCTCGAAACTGCAATCGTTATAGATGCTAACAACAATCCAGCGCTTAGCGAGCGCTTCGATGCCGTGATCGAATTCTGGCACATCGCAGTCGCACCCGTCACCCCCGAGCAGGCGCGGCTCGCGCGCACCGCCTATCGCCAGTTCGGTAAGGGGCGCCATCCCGCCGCGCTCAACTTCGGCGATTGCTTCGCCTACGCGCTCGCCAAGGAAACCGGCCGCCCACTGCTCTACAAAGGCGCCGATTTCACCCGGACCGACGTCACACCTGCCGCGTGACCCTCAAGGCCTCCTTCCCCCCGGTCGCCCGCGCCGACGCGCGCGTGCTGATCCTCGGCAGCCTGCCGGGGGACCGCAGCCTCGCGCAGCAGCGCTATTACGCGCATCCGCAGAACCAGTTCTGGCACCTACTCGCCCCGATCGTAGGGCAAGATCTGCCGGCGCTATCGTACGACGATCGCCTCGCGGCGCTGATCGCCGCACGCATCGCGCTGTGGGACGTCGTCGCCACTGCGCGGCGCACCGGCAGCAGCGACGCCGCGATCCGCGACGCTGCCGCCAATGATCTGCCCGCGCTGCTCGCCCGCCTGCCCGATCTGCGCGCGGTGGCGTTCAATGGTGGCAGCGCGCTGGCGATCGGCCGGCCGCTTGTCGCCGATCGACCGGTCGCGATCCTCGCGCTCCCCTCGTCGAGCCCGCTGCACACGATCGGCCGCGTTGCCAAGCAACCCGCCTGGAACGCAATTGTCGACTATCTCGCCTAGTCCAGCCGCAATGCCGCGGGCCTGCGACGCCTAACCGCGCGCCGGTATCTTCAACCCGCGCTGCACCGCCGGCCGCGCAAGCCCGCGCTCCAGCCACGCCGCGACGTTGCGATGCTGGTCGAACCCTACGAGCGCCCCCGCCTCGTAGAAATTGACCAGCCCGTTGACCCAGCCCAGCATCGAAATGTCGGCGATGCTATAGTCGTCCCCCATGAACCACGCCCGCCCGTCGAGCGCCGTGTCCATCACGCCAAGCAGCCGCTTGGTCTCGTCGGCGTAGCGCTGCAGCGGGCGCTTGTCCTCCCACTCCTTGCCCGCGAACTTGTGGAAGAAGCCGAGCTGGCCGAACATCGGCCCGACGCCGCCCATCTGGAACATCACCCACTGCACGGTTTGCCAGCGGCGCGCGGCATCCGCCGGCAGAAAGCGCCCCGTCTTCTCGGCGAGATACAGCAGGATCGCCCCGCTCTCGAACAACGCCAGCGGCGCGCCGTCCGGCCCGTCGGGATCGAGGATCGCGGGAATCTTGCCATTGGGATTGAGCGATAGGAATTCAGGCGATTTCTGATCGTTGATGGCAAAATCGATCAGATGCGCGTCGTACGACAGACCCGTCTCCTCAAGCATGATCGACACCTTGACGCCATTGGGCGTCGGCAAACCGTAATATTGTAGACGATCGGCATGTTGTGGCGCCCAGCGCCGCGTGATCGCATAAGTCGAAAGATCCGCCACCCTCTATCTCCAATGATTGTTCATCTTCTATTCATTCACTGTGCGACGAACCAATCTTCTGCAATCTCGATCCGACGGCCACTCCATTCACCGGGCCGAGGAGCCGATCCATCGCGCGCCACTTGCAAGGAACCCTGCTGCTGGACCCTCGTTGCCTATGTGATGCAACAACGAGGAGTTTTTATGTACCGTTACGCATTCGTCCTGCTGGCTGCGACGCCGCTCGCCGCACATGCGCAGACTGCCGCACCGGCTCCCGAGGCGGCAACCCAGGCAGCCCCGGCGACGGGCGCAGCACCCGCAGCCGCCACTGGCGCCGCACCGACCGTCGGTGCCACGATCTATGACGCGCAGGGCGGTGTCGTCGGCACGATCGCGTCGACCGACGGCACCAACGCCGTCGTCGATACCGGCACCAACAAAGCCGCCGTGCCGCTGACGTCGTTCGGCACCAGCCCCAAGGGTCCGACACTCGGCATGACCAAGGCGGAGCTTGACGCCGCCGCCGGCCAGGCGACCGCGCAGGCGACCGCCGACTTCAAGTCGAAGCTCGTTGCCGGCACCACCGTCTACGGCACCGGCGGCGCGTCGCTCGGCACGATCAAGACCATAGACGCGCAGTTCGTGACGCTGACGACGCCGAAGGGCGACGCGAAGATCCCGGTCGGCTCGTTCGGCCCGGGCGCGCAGGGCGTCACCATCGGGATGACGGCGGCGCAGCTTCAGGCTGCGATGGGCGGCAAGTAACGCGAATCTGCGGATCGCGAGGCAGGGCGGCACAGCGTGCCGCCCTGCATTTGCCTTGAGCAAGATCAGCTTCGCTACCGATGCCTACCGCAATCGTTATGCAATACGCGCGTCAAGCGCCGAGGCATCCGCCCTCGACAAATTTGTTGCTTCTCAGCGCTTTTATCGGGAGTTACTCACAGCTCGTGTTGCCCCCGTTTCGCCTTACGCACGCTTAAGTGACAACGACCGCGACCTGAGCGCGACCCCGGGCGCAACGCCGCGTTCAGCCCTTCTCGAGCTCGGAGCCGCGCTTCAGCACCTTGCCGCCGTCGTCCTGCGACACCTCATACGCTGGATTGTCCTTGGTCCCGTTCTTAACGACCTTGGATCCCTTGATCGTCCGCTGCACGCGCCGCTCGAACTTCTCCTCGACTTTGCCGTGCGCCTTGCCGTTGCCCCACGACCACGAGACCTTGTCACCCTTCTTGAAGCTGTTCGCCATTCATCGCCTCCTGTTGGAACAATGAACAACGCGGGCAACCCCGCGGGGCTGCACGCCGCCGCGCAGAATCGGCAAGGTGACGCTCAATCAGGCGACTTCCTTCGCCGCCTCCAGCGCCGCGCGCACCGCGGCGATTGCGTCGGCCGCCTTGGCGCCATCCGGCCCGCCGCCCTGCGCCATGTCGGGCCGGCCGCCGCCGCCCTGACCGCCGACCGCCGCCACCGCGCGCTTGACGAGCTCCACCGCGCTCCACGTTGCAACCAGATCGTCGGTCACGCCAACGGCGACGGTCGCGCGACCGTCGTTCACGGCCACCAGCGTGGCGACACCCGATCCGATCCGCGTCTTCGCCTCGTCCACGGCGCCGCGCAGCCCCTTGGCCTCGAAGCCGTCGAGCACCTGTGCGACGAACGCCACGCCGCCCACCGTCTCCGGCCCGGTCGGCGCCGCGCCGCCGCCCCCGCCAAGCGCCAGCGCCTTCTTCGCCTCCGCCAGTTCGCGCTCCAGCCGCCGCCGCTCGTCGAGCAGCGCAGCGACACGCCCTGGCACCTCGTCAGGCGTCGTCTTCAGTGTCGCCGCCGCCTCGCGCAGCTTCTCGTCGCGCGCTGACAGGTACGCCCGCGCCGCCTCGCCGGTCAGCGCCTCAACGCGCCGCACGCCGGACGAGACCGCGCTCTCGCCGACCACCTTGAACAGCCCGATATCGCCGAGCGCGTTGACGTGGGTGCCGCCGCACAGCTCGACCGAATAGGTCTTGCCATCTTCGTCCGCGCCCATCGACACGACGCGCACCTCGTCACCGTATTTCTCGCCGAACAGCGCCATCGCGCCCATCGCGATCGCGTCGTCCGGGGTCATCAGCAGCGTCGTCACCGCGCCGTTCTGTCGGATCTTCGCGTTCACCGCCGCTTCGGCATCGGCAAGCTCGGCCGCGCTCATCGCGCTCGAATGGCTCACGTCGAAGCGCAGCCGGTCGGGCGCCACCAGCGAGCCCTTCTGCGCGACATGCGTGCCCAGCCGCTGGCGCAGCGCCTCGTGCAGCAGGTGGGTGGCCGAATGGTTGGCGCGGATCGCCGCGCGCCGCGCGACGTCGATCACTAGCTTCACTGTATCGCCGACCTTCACCTCGCCGGCGTCGATCGTCGCGTGGTGCACCCATAGCTTGCCAAGCTGCTTCGACGTCTCGGCGACCGTCGCGGCGAGCCCGGCGTCGCTGCCGATTGTCCCGGCATCGCCCACCTGGCCGCCGCTCTCTCCGTAGAACGGCGTCTGGTTGACGATCACGTCGACCTGATCGCCAGCGACCGCCTTCTGCACCCGCGCTCCGTCCTTCACCAGCGCCAGTACCACGCCCTCGCCGGTATCGTTGGCGTAGCCGGTGAACTCGGTCGTCCCGATCTCCTCGACCAGATCGAACCACAGATCGTCGGACGCCTTCGCGCCCGATCCCTTCCACGCGGCACGCGCGGCGCGCTTCTGCTCCGCCATCGCCGCGTCGAAGCCAGCGCGATCGACGCCGAACGATTGCGCGCGCAGCGCGTCCTCGGTCAGGTCATAGGGGAAACCGAACGTGTCGTAGAGCTTGAACGCCGTCTCGCCGGGCAGCACGTCGCCCGGCCGCATCCCGCCGGTCGCCTCATCGAGCAGCTTCAGCCCCTTGTCGAGCGTCTGGCGGAAGCGCGTTTCTTCCTGTTGCAGCGTCGCCTCGATCAGCGGCTGCGCGCGCAGCAGTTCGGGATAGGCTGCGCCCATTTCGGCGACCAGCGCCGGGACCAGCCGGTGCATCAGCGGCTCCTTCGCGCCCAAGAGGTGCGCGTGGCGCATCGCGCGCCGCATGATCCGCCGCAGCACGTAACCGCGTCCGTCGTTCGCGGGCAGCACACCATCCGCCACCAGGAAGCCCGAAGTGCGCAGGTGATCGGCGATCACGCGGTGGCTCGCCTGATTGTCGCCCGTCGTCGCGGTATGCGTCAGCGCGCCCGACGCGGCGATCAGTGCCTTGAACGTGTCGGTATCATAATTGTCGTGGACGCCCTGCATCACCGCCGCGATCCGCTCCAGCCCCATGCCGGTGTCGATCGACGGGCGCGGCAGATCGCCGACGATGCTGTCCGCCTCCTGCACGAACTGCATGAAGACGAGGTTCCAGATCTCGACGAAGCGGTCGCCGTCCTCGTCCGGGCTGCCCGGCGGTCCACCTGCGATATGCTCGCCATGATCGTAGAAGATCTCGCTGCACGGCCCGCATGGGCCGTCGCTGCCCATCGCCCAGAAATTGTCCTTGGTCGGGATACGGATGATGCGATGGTCGGGCAGCCCGGCGATCTTCTGCCACAGCTCGAATGCCTGATCGTCGGTGTGATAGACGGTCGCGGTCAGCTTGTCGGCCGGCAGCCCCCATTCCTTGGTCAGCAGCGTCCACGCGTGTGTGATCGCCTGTTCCTTGAAATAATCGCCGAACGAAAAATTGCCGAGCATCTCGAAGAAGGTGTGATGCCGCGCGGTATAGCCGACATTGTCGAGATCGTTGTGCTTGCCGCCCGCGCGCACGCACTTCTGCGACGAGGTCGCGGTCGAGTACGGCCGGCTTTCCAGTCCGGTGAATACGTTCTTGAACGGCACCATGCCCGCATTGACGAACATCAGCGTCGGATCGTTCTGCGGCACCAGCGGCGCCGATGGCACGATCGTGTGGCCGTTCGATCCGAAGTAATCGAGGAAGCTGCGGCGGATGTCGTTCGTCGAGGTCATGGCTGTGCGACTTAATCGCCCGATCGCACGCTGACTAGCGCCCTCCTGCGTGCGTCAGGCGGCCTGCAACGGGACGCTCGCGGCTCCGTTCGCGGCCGAACCCTCCAGCGCCGCGGCGACACCCGCCTCGGTCAGTCCGAAGTCGCCCAGCGCATAGCGGTGGCGCGCCAGCCTGTTATGCTGCGGCCGCTCGAGATAGCGCGCCATGCGTTCCTCGACGGTAACGGTCAGCGGCACGCCGAGCAGGCGATAGACGCGGCGGATCTCGCCGCGCCAGTCGCCGCCGACCGCCTCGAACCCGACGTCGATCTGCGCCACGTCCGCTGCGCGGCGCGCCCTCGCAGTTCGTTCCTGCCGCAGCACGATCTTGCGCAGCCACTCGCGCCCGATCCAGTGCGGATCGACGGTGTCGCTCTGCGTGCGCATCTGGCTGTATACCAGCGACGCTGACGACGCGACCGTCTCGCTCACCGGCCGGTCGAGGCAGATCAGCCGCGCGTCGGGGAAGACGTCGATCACCGCCGCTAGATCCTGCGTGAACTGCGGCAGCTTCAACACCATCGGGCGATCGCCGTGGTCGCGCCGCAGCCACGCGGTGATCTGCAGCAGGCGGCGGAACTCGGCGTAGATCGGCCGCGCGTCGATTGCCTCGTTCAGCGCGGCGAAGCGCGGCACGCGCCACTGCGCCTCGAACGCCGAGCCGAAGATCGACACGTTGTGGAAACCTATCTCCTCGTCGGCCTGCGTGGTGCCGGTGGGGTGGATCGTCGCGAATTCGGGATTGAGCCACTGCGCGCAGCGCAGCCCGAACCAGCCACGCAGCCGCCGGTCGTCGATCGGTCCCAGCCGCCCGCTCGGCAGCGGGTTCCAGCTCTCGAAGAAACGCGTGTGACCGAACCGGGGGTCGCACGCGAGCAGCCGCTGCATGCGCGTACTGCCCGATCGCATCTGCCCGACGATGATGATTGGGCGGCGGATCGGCTGGGCGAGGATGTCGGGATAGCGGCGGCACCAGTCCGCCATGCGCGCCCGGTTGGCGAGCGCAGCGACGATCTGGCCGTGCGCGATGACGGTGCCGAGCGACGTTAGCGCCGCTTCCTCGCGCAGCGCATCGGTCAATACGTCGAGCCTTGCGCGCCACGCGCCGTCCGCGCCTAGGCCCCCTGCTCCCTTCTCACGCCGCGCCGCCGCGATCAGCGCGTCGCTCTCCAGGATCGGCCGCGTCGCCCAACCGCGTGCCCACGCCGTCTCGAGCAACTCGTTGGCGCGCGCCCTCCGTCGCGCGGCGGCATCGTCACCAACGCCAGGGGAAGAACGCGAGGCATCGGAAAGAAAAGAGGCCGGGGACACGGCGGTAGCTGTCATCATCGGTGAACCGCCGACGATGGCAATTCGCTCCGCACCACGGCGTCATCGCCTGCGAGAATATAACAGACGTGGATTAAGCGGGGCCGCTGCGCCAACGAGACGGCCGCCCCGATCACCTGATCGGAACGGCCGTTACAAGTCATATGTCACGCGTCAGATCAGCGATACGCTTGTGAGCTTGGGCACGCCGATTACGAGTAGCGGCAGCGCGATCGTCGCACTGGCGCCGATATTAATAGTGGTCCGTGCGACCGCGACGTTCTCGTTCCTGCGAACTTCCGCCGCCTAGACTCTCCAGAGCCTGTCTGTCACGCCTCCCGCGGCAGGCCTAAGGCCCGCCGCGCAGCGTGATGCCGCACCAGCGTTACTTAGGTTCGCCGTTCACCGTGCGCTCGCGCGTGATGACGGGCTTCTCGCCACGCTGCTTGTAGATCGTCATCGAATTCGACCGCACGTCACCGTTCGGGTTGACGTTGGTCATCGATCGCGAGCGGGCGCGCTCGTCGTCGTCGCGTGCCGTCGCGGTCGAGCGCTGGCGTGCGGTGTTGTTGGCGGTGTTGAAGCGCGCGTTGGCGTCAGTCGTGGCGGTGCCGCCGTTCGCCGCCGCGGCGTCCGCTGTGCCCGACACGCCGACGGTGCCGTCGCCGCTCGTGCCGCTGCTCGTCGTGCCTGCCGAAACGTCACCGGTCGTCGGTGAGGACGTGCCGGCGCTACTGGTGTTCGACTGGGCGCCTGCGGTGCCCGCCAGCATCAGCGCCGGCGCTAAAAGAAGAAGGGTACGCATGATGTTACTCCCGTGTGGGTCGCTCATCGATCGTAATCGTGCAGCCGTCCGCGTCGCGCTTCACGCTGATCGAGCGCGTCTTGCCGTCGGCGCTGCTGGTGCTGCTGGCCGACGATGCGCCGCTACTCGACGACGAGGCGGAGACGGAACTGCTCGAGGAATGGCTGCCCGACGATCGCGAGCTTGCCTGTGCCGTACCGGCCGCGTCGTCATCGACCATGCTGGTCTCCACGCGCCCGTCGGCGAAATAATGCGTTTGCCGGCACTGCTCGGGGGCAGCCGCGGCAAAGGCGAGGATCAGCATCGCTGACATGAGAAACGGGGGCGGGCCCACTGGGCCCGCCCCTCATCCTCAGTTCTGCGGAGTGGTCTGCGGCGTCTGGGCGTTTGCCGAGCTGTCGCCGAAGACTTCGCCGGTCGAACCGTTGCGGTCGGTCGAGCCATAGGCATCCACCGACGTGCCGCTCGACGTCGCGCCGCTGCCGGTCGCGGTGCCGCCGGCTGCTACGCCGCCGGTCGCCTTGGTGCGGTCAGTGTAGATCGAACCCGCGCCGTACGTTGACGACGAGCTGCCCGACTGGCGCTGCTCACGCTTCTGTGCGCGGTCCATCCGCTTCTGCTGACCCGAACTCATCGTGCCGCCCGAGGCGCCACCGGCAACCGAACCCTGCGGCGTCGACGCGGCCACGCCACCACCGGCGGTCGTCTGCGCCCCTGCGGTCGCGCTCAGCAGACCAGCGGCGGCAACCGTCGCGAACATGGAAGTGATACGCATTGTACTCTCCGATATTTTGGCCCTCTCACGAGGAGGACAGGCGGAGAAGCGAACGAGCGCAGCGAAGGTTCACCAGATGATGAAGAAAATTTTATTAACGAATGTTCATTTTGCAATCAGACAAGACTGCGAAAGCAAGAACAGCTGCTTCAAACATCATCGCCCGTACTGCACAATGACGCCAAAGTCATGACGCAGGCGGAACGTTATTGTCACGTGCTTTCATCACACTGGCCGCTCGATGCTAGTCGGCGGCGTGCTGAACCAGCGCGGCCCGGCGTCGCTCATCCAGAAGCAATCCTCCAGCCGCACGCCGAACTTGCCCGGCAGGTAGATCCCCGGCTCGTTCGAGAAGCACATCCCCGCCGCCAACGGCGTCGTTTCGCCGTGCACGAGGTTGATCGGTTCGTGCCCGTCCATGCCGATGCCGTGGCCGGTACGGTGCGACGTCCCCGGCAGCTTGTAGCGCGGGCCATAGCCCCAGCTCTCGTACCGCCGCCGTACGGCATCGTCGATCGATCCCGCCGGCGCGCCGATCGTCGCCGCCGCCAGCGCGATCCGCTGCCCCTGCGCCACCTGGTCCCACACCCGCCGCTGCTCGGCGGTGGCAGTTCCGTGCACCCAGGTCCGCGACACGTCGGACTGATATCCTTGGACGGTGCAGCCGCAGTCCATCAGCACCACCTGCCCCTCGCCCACCCGGTGCACCTCGCGGCTGCCGTGCGGATAGGCCGATGCCTTGCCGATCAGCGCCATCGAGAATTCGGGCTCGCCGCCCAGCCTACGCGTCGCCGCGGTCATCAGCGCGCCCACCTGCGGCCCCGTCATCCCCTTCTCGACGCGCGGGTGCAGCCAGCGATACGCCGCGATCGTCACGTCGGTCGCCTGCTGCATCAGCGCGATCTCGGCCGGTGTCTTGATCATCCGGCAGCCGCGCACCACCGGGTTGGCGGATACCAGCCGCACCTCGGGCAGCGCGCGGCGCAGGCCATCACTTGCGAAGAAGCGCACCGTCTCCTCGATCCCCACCGGCTGCCGGTCGAGTCCGCGCTCTTTCAGGAACCCCGCGATCAACCGCAGCGGATCCTCGTCCTCCTGCCACACGCGCACCGCCGCGGGGATCGCCAGCGTCTCGCGGACCGACGGTTCCTCGAAGAACGGCGTCACGATCAGCGCCTCGCCCTCGATCGGGATCAGCGCCGCGGTCAGCCGCTCGCTGCGGCTCCAGCGCACACCGGTGAAATAGGTCTGGCTCGATCCCGGCTCGATCAGCACCGCGCCTATCCCGTTCGCACGCATCAGCGCCTGCGCCCGTGCCACCCGTGCGGCGCGCTCGGCGGCGCCGATCGGCACCGCGCCCGTCGTGATGTCCGTCAACCCGGCCAGATCCGGCTCGGCGGCGCGGAGCACGCCCGTAACGGCGAGCATCGGAACGGCGGCGGCAGCGGTCAGTACGCCGCGACGAGTAGGGGTAAAGCGCATAAGGACGTTCTGGCACGGGAAGCGGGCGGCCACAAACCGCGCCGCCGGCCCGCCGCAGATCGCACGCCAGGGACTGGCGTCGCTTCACCTATCGCATCGGCAGCCACGCATCGCGAAGAGGTTTTGAGACGCGGCCGCAGCCCCCCCGCCATCGGTGCCCCGGCAACCCGTCGCACCCCACGCCGGCGGCTCGGATCGTCCGCCGGGCTTGACCTTCGCGCCTCAATCCCGTTCACCTTGCGTCGACCATCCCGCACCCGTTCGCTCCCGAGCCTGAACGGAAAGCCGGGGCAGCAATCCGGGAGCATCCATGGCCAAGCGGCTGACGTTATTCATCCTCATCGGGCTTGCCGCGGGCATCGTGCTCGGCCTGTCGCTCAACGCCTCGATCGATGACGGATCGCCGGCCGCCGCCGCACGCCTGTCCGAAATCGCCGGCTATTTCTCGATCATCACCGCGGTGTTCCTGCGGCTGATCAAGATGATCATCGCCCCGCTCGTCTTCGCCACGCTGGTCGCCGGCATCGCGCACATGGGCGATACCACCGCGCTCGGCCGCATCGGCGGGCGGGCGCTCGGCTGGTTCGTCGGCGCCAGCCTCGTCAGCCTCTCGCTCGGCCTCGTGTTGGTGAACCTGTTCCAGCCCGGCGTCGGGCTCGATTTCCCGATCCCCCCCGTCACCGCGGGCAGCGGCGTCGAACAGGCCGCGTTCAACCTCAAGGATTTCGTCACCCACGTCTTCCCCGCCTCGGGGATCGAGGCGATGGCGAAGAACGAGATCCTGCAGATCGTCATCTTCTCGATCTTCATCGGCGTCGCGATCACCGCGGTGGGCGAAAAGGCCGCCCCGCTGGTGCGCGGGATCGAGGCTTTGGTGCAGGTGATGCTCGTCGTCACCAACTACGTCATGCGCATGGCACCGATCGCGGTGTTCGCCGCGGTGACGGGCACGCTGGCGGAGCGCGGACCGTCGATCATCGGCAACCTCGCCTATTTCATGGGCACCTTCTACGTCGGCATCATCCTGTTGTGGCTGCTGCTGATCGCCGTCTGCTACGCGATCGTCGGCCGCCGCACGACGCTGCTCGTGCGCTATATCCGCGAACCCTTGTTGCTCGCCTTCTCCACCGCCTCTTCGGAAGCCGCTTACCCGCGTACGCTCGAGGCGCTCGACAAGTTCGGCGTGCCGCCGCGC
Source organism: Sphingomonas sp. TZW2008 (assembly GCF_002117915.1). Taxonomy (GTDB): domain Bacteria; phylum Pseudomonadota; class Alphaproteobacteria; order Sphingomonadales; family Sphingomonadaceae; genus Sphingomonas. Next base: position 65,205 of record NZ_BDJB01000003.1, read on the forward strand.
ATTGCCAGCTTCGTGCTGCCGTTGGGCTACAGCTTCAATCTCGACGGCTCGATGATCTACATGACCTTCGCGACGATCTTCATCGCGCAGGCCTATGGCATCGATCTCAGCCTCGGGCAGGAAATCACGATGCTGCTGGTACTGATGATCACCAGCAAGGGGATAGCCGGCGTGCCCCGCGCCAGCCTCGTGGTGATCGCCGCGACGCTCGGGTTCTTCAACATCCCCGAAGCCGGGCTGCTGCTGATCATCGGCATCGACCATTTCCTCGACATGGGACGCAGCGCCACCAACGTCGTCGGCAATGCGGTGGCGAGCGCGGTCATCGCCAAGTGGGAAGGCCAGCTCGATCCGCTCGAGCCCGATGCCATCCCCGATCCCCGCGCCCCCGCCGGCCACGGTCCTGCGCACCCCACCCAAAGCTTCGCCGAGACGCCGGCGCTTGGCGGCGATCGGCCCGCCTGATCCGACAGTGTTGGCGCGCGCCCGTCATCCCGACGATCGCGCGCCGCGCTTCTCACAATGGTGAACATGCGATCCCGCCAAATAGCGCGCTTCACAAAGCATGGTCAGAGCGCGGTATGTGGGAAGCTGGCACAGTCATCGCGCCCATCGACGTACGACTACGCAAGACCGCGCAGGATCGCACCCGACCATAGCTCGCTCAACGCGCACGATCGGATCATGACACCCGCTCGTGAGATTCAGCGTTCCCTCGCAATCACGATGCGCCGGGCGATCGCGCCGGACAACGGGCGCTTGCTCGCATAATCCTATCGCTAACCTGCGTCCGACGAGCGAGCGCCGCGATAGCGTTAGGCCATCTGCAATCGCGCTCGATCGCGCCAAACGCTTCCGACGAAGACGCGTCGCCGCGCCCTGATGAGGCAAGCGCGGCACTTACGTCTAACTATTCATGAGGCCGCCGGACCGCACCGCGCAACAGCGGCGCCGCAAGTCCGACCGTATGGCATCGCCTGCCAAAACCACGACGGGGCATCACGCGTAGGCGTAAGGCCCGCCCTTGCGCAGCGCCGTCTGATACGCCGGCCGCGCATGCACCTTGTCAAGCCATGCAATCGTCGCCGGGCGCGACGCGTCGAGCCCGCCCCGACTGCGCGCCGCCTCCAGCGGGAAGCTCATCATGATGTCTGCCGCCGTCATGTTCTCGCCGGTGAACCACGGCCGCGTCGCCAGATGCGCTTCGACGAAGTCAAGGTGCGTGTCGATCATCGGCTGCACGCGCTTGATCGCGCTCTTGCCGAACAGCGGCACCCGGCCGAGAACCAGCTTCAGCAGCAGCGGGGGCATCATCGATCCTTCCGCGTAATGCAGCCAATAGCGGTAATCGAGCGCGCCGGCGCGCTTCGCCGGCGCGCCGAGCCGCCCATCCGCCTTGTCGACCAGATATTCGACGATCGCGCCCGTCTCCGCGACCACCCGCCCGCGCCCGTCGACCTGATCGTCACTGTCCTCGATCACCGGCGACTTGCCCAACGGGTGCACGCGCTTCAGCTCGGGCGGCGCCAGCATCGTCTTCTTGTTCCGCTCGTAGCGCTTGATCTCATACGGCAGCCCCAGCTCCTCGAGCATCCACAGGACGCGCTGCGACCGGCTATTCTCGAGATGGTGAACGATGATCATCGCGAACGTCTCCTCGCCCGCGTGGTGCCGGGCGTACGCCCCGCCCTAGCCGCGCGGCGTCGCCGAACGCCAGCATGAAGCACTAAGCAGCCCGCCAGCGGCCAGAACGATCAGCCACCGCGTCGCTGCTTGCCCAGCGCAAACCGACAGGCTTACCCCCGCTATGGCTCGCAAAAGTCGAGTTACACTGCGGCCGGCCAAGACGGGGACAACAAGCCAATCGCCTGCCCAAGCCTTACCCCCCGCTAGCAATCGGCCGGGTCAACTTACCCTATCGCCCGCCAACGCCTAAACGACGCGCCGATCGCCCGCCTCACGCCCGCGCTGTGACGATCCACGCCGCCGCCGGGAAGTCGAGCACCTCGCCCTGCACGTGCGTCGCCAGATGCGCGCGCAGCCGCTGCGTCAGCGCCGGCCGGTCAGCCTCGCTCGCCGCGGCGAACACCTTCGATACCGGTCCGATCCGGCGATAGAAGTCCGCGCCGTCGCTCGCCGCATCGAGCCCCTCGCCCGCCCGGTAACGATAGTCCGCCGCCGCGATACTGACGTCGCCGAAGCCCGCCCCGGTAAGCAGGTCGACGATCGTCGCGCGCTCGGCAAATGCGAACGGCCCCGGCGCATAGCCGCGCGGCGGATCGAGCCTGCCGCCCAGCGCCGCAATCGTCTCCGCCGCCCACGGGTTCTCCGCAGCGGCGCGGAAGCACGAGAAGACGAGCGCGGCGCCCGGCGTCATCGCCGCGCGGATGCCGGCAAAGGCCGAGCGCGGATCGTCAAAGAACATCACCCCGTGGCGCGAGACGGCGAGGTCGTAGCGCGGCGTGTCCCCCAACGCCGCCGGCACCGCTCCAACGTCGAACGTGACGTTACTCGCCTCCTGCTCGGCCGCGCGCTCGCGCGCGACGTCGATCAACGCCGGCGACAGATCGTACCCGTCGATCGCGAGGTGCGGACGCGCTGATGCCAACGACAGGCTCGTCACCCCCGCCCCGCATCCCAAGTCAACCGCGCGGCCGCTCGCCGGCGCCACCTTCAGGATAGCTGCGTCGAGCAGCCGCGACAGGTCGGCGAAGCTTCGATCGGTCCGCCGCCACTCCGCCGCCCACACATCACCCACGCGCGTCTGCCATTCGGGTGCGGTGGTCATGCGTCGACTCCTTTAGGCTGATGCAGGCACGATAAGCGATCGCGTACCGTGGCGATAGGATCAGCCGGACAATGCCGCACGACTCCATCACTCGGACCGGACGCAACCCGCCAGTCGCCTAGATCGACAATCCGGAAGCCGGCGCGCATCGCGCGATCCCGAAAGCGTCAGGCGGGTCCTCGACACAGTCCTACGACGCCGGATTTGCGCGCGGTCGCGGACGAAATGTTTGAGGTCCTGCCCCGCCCCACGCACAAAGATCGCGGAGCGAACACGCCACTGCCAGGATAGCCGCGACAAGTAGTCGAGGGATTTCGCACGGCTTACGGACATCGTAACGCCGCCCCAACTTTCCGACGCCCAGCTATTCCTCGCCGCAATGATTAGTGCGCACTCCCTGCCTTCTGGGCGCGAACCAGACCTGCTCCTGCGCAGTCAATCGTCCGCACGATATCGAACAAACCAATCATCGGAAGCGAACGAGCCCCGGCCCGGGCGCCCTAGTCACGGTCCCGGAGCGGATCGGCAGAACAGACTAGATAGGCGCCCGCCATAGCCGGCGGCCAGCCGGGGAAGGTCAGCGCGAATAGCTTCACCTTAGGTAACCGTGTCCGAACACCCACCCGATCCCAGCTCACCATGCCGGATGCCGGATGCCGGATGCCCGATGCCCGATGCCCGATGCCCGATGCCCGATGCCCGATGCCCGATGCCCGATGCCCGATGCCCGATGCCCGATGCCCGATGCCCGATGCGACCCCAGCGGAGCCTGAAAGGCAAGACTGAATTGTCAGGGGAAACATAAGGGAGCGAGGCGCCCGCTTCGCACCGTCGCGGCTTCACCTGTCGCGCAGGCTTCGAGCAAATGAAAAGGGCCGGTCGCGCGCGGCGACCGGCCCCATTTCATGTAACGCCGGGCAGCGCCGCCTCAGACGTCGTCGTCGTCGCTAGGACCAGCCATCAGCTCCTCGCCGAGCCCTTCCTGGCGCCCGCGGATCTGCTTCTCGAGCCGCTCGGCAACCTCGACGTTCTCGCGCAGGTAGTTCTTCGAATTTTCGCGCCCCTGGCCGATACGGATCGAATCGTAGCTGAACCACGATCCCGATTTCTCGACCAGGCCGGCCTTGACGCCGAGATCGATGATCTCGCCCAGCTTGGAGATGCCCTCGCCGAACATGATGTCGAACTCGACCTGCTTGAACGGCGGCGCAACCTTGTTCTTCACCACCTTGACGCGCGTCTGGTTGCCGGTCGCCTCCTCGCGATCCTTGACCGAGCCGATGCGCCGCACGTCGAGACGGACCGAGGCGTAGAACTTGAGCGCATTGCCGCCCGTCGTCGTCTCGGGGCTGCCGTACATCACGCCGATCTTCATGCGGATCTGGTTGATGAAGATGACGAGGCAGTTCGAACGGCTGATCGTGCCGGTCAGCTTGCGCAGCGCCTGGCTCATCAGTCGCGCCTGCAGGCCGACGTGGCTGTCGCCCATCTCGCCCTCGATCTCGGCACGCGGCACCAGCGCGGCCACCGAATCAACCACCAGCACGTCGATCGCGTTCGATCGCACCAGCGTGTCGACGATCTCGAGCGCCTGCTCGCCGGTGTCGGGCTGCGACACGATCAGATCGTCGATGTTGACGCCGAGTTTCTTGGCATAAGCCGGGTCGAGCGCGTGCTCGGCATCGACGAACGCCGCCATGCCGCCGGCCTTCTGCGATTCGGCGATCGCGTGCAGCGCCAGCGTCGTCTTGCCCGACGATTCTGGGCCGAAGATCTCGACGATCCGCCCCTTGGGCAGCCCGCCGACACCGAGCGCGATGTCGAGCCCGAGGCTGCCGGTCGACACGACCTCGACCTTCATCGCCTCCTTCTGCCCGAGCTTCATCGCCGAGCCCTTGCCGAAGGCGCGATCGATCTGCGCGAGGGCGGCGTCGAGCGCCTTTTGACGGTCCGCGCTCTGACGGTCTGCGGTCGGGCTAGCCATGTTAGCTGGTATCACCTTGAGATTGGCGGCCATGAAGAGCCCTTTCGCTAGAGCATGCGCGCGAACCATTCAACGCGGCAACCAGCATGTATTACGTTTGTTCTCATGGAACAAGTGGCGAACATGCGTTTTTTCGCTTGATCGCTCAGCCTCGTTCGCCACACCGGAAATTGCAACGAGTGCGGTATCGCATCGACACCGACCGGTGCTAGCGGCGCCGGATGTTGCATGACGAACAGGCGCGCGCCGAGAGCGTCGCCTCGGTTCTCGCTTCTAGAGCATACCCCTGATTGTCGTTTCGGGGCTGGCTTTACACTCTTGTTCGAGCCTGCGCCTTCCACCGAGCGGGGCGCAGCGAAAGGAATGGATCGCACTCGCGATCTTCGACGTCGCGCAGGCGCGACTGAAAGGCGCCCAGAGCGTCGCCGCGTCGACCCTCGCCGACGATTGCCGCGTCGTTTACAGCGGCTGGGGCGAGCATCGGATAAGCGACGTCGCCGGCTCGACGAGCGCCGCTCGCCACATCGTTACGGTCGAATGGAACGGCCCCCGACAGACCCACCGATATATCGTGTCCTCGGCGATGACTTCCGCGCGATCGGCGTTACTGGCCACTGACCGCGCCGACAGCCTCTCCGCTATTGCGCGCTCGCCACCGTCGTGCCCGCGCCCGGCGCGACCGCCGCGTTCACCGCCACCGTGTTAGCGGCGGGGTGGCCGGCGATGCGCACCGCCGCCTCGCCCTTCATCCCCGGAAAGCGCGGCCACATCCCCTGCGCCAGCGCCGATCGGCTGGCGGAGGCGCGGCGCCCCGTTTGCCCTTCGTACATCCAATAGTTGCGCAGCACCGTCACCACGTAACCGCGCGTCTCCCAGTAGGGGATGCTTTCGATGTAGAGCAGCGGATCGCCATTGTCGCGCACCAGCGAATTCCACTCGCCGACGGGCTTGGGGCCCGCATTGTACGCCGCGATCACCTTGGGCAGCAGCCCCTGCGTCAGCCCCATGTCGCGCAGCTTTTCCAGATGGCGCTGCCCGATGTCGATGTTGGTCGACGGCCGCGTCAGCGCGCTCTTGTCGACCGATATGCCGCGCTCGCGCATGTAATCGGTCGCCGCCGCCGGCATGATCTGCATCAGGCCATAAGCGCCCGCCGGGGACACCACCTTGTTGCGGAACCCCGATTCCTGCAGCGTGTGCGCGTAGACCAGCGCCTTGTCGACGCGCCACCCGGTGTCCGGAGTCCAGTTGGGCGTCGGATAGCGCGTGTCGGCGGTTGCGACGAAACCCTGCGGGCAATTGTGCGCCAGCCACACCACGCTCGCCGGCAGGTCGAGCTGCTCGGTCACGCGCACCAGGCTGGCGAATTCCGCCGCCGGGCCGATCTTCGCCTGCTGGCGGATCACCTGGTCCGCGGCGTCGTTCTCACCGATCTCGGCGAGCGCCGCGGCGACGCGCACGTTGGGGCGCCGCTCGAGCGTCGCCCAGTCGCTGGTCACGCGTTGCGGCTTGGTCGCCGTGCTCGCCATGCCGAGCGCCTGGCGTGCGATCTGGCCGTAGAAGGTTTCGCCATATTGCGCCGCGTTCTTCAGCCGCGCCTCGATCCGGTCGGGCCGGCCGCACGTCATGTCGGCACGGCTCGCCCAATAAAGGCCGGCGGCGCGCATGTCGGTGTCTCCCGCGCGCGCCGCCACTGCCTCGAAACCGGCGCCCGCCGCCGCGCAGTCGTTCTGCCGCCACGCGGCCAGCGCAGACGTCCAGCGCGCGTGCGTCGCCCAGTCGCCCTGGCCGCGCGCCGCCTTGTCGCCCATCCGGCGCGCATCGCCGTCGAGCCCCTGCAGGAAATAGATCCACGCGATGCGCGACTGCCACTCGGTCTCCGCCTCGGGCGTCAGTCCGCCGGTCTCCTCGAGCAGCGCTTCCGCCTCGCGCCCCATGTCGCCCTTGACGTACGGCGTCATGCGCTGGGCGAGATCGGCGGCAATCGCGTCGCTCTTGGTCGCCTTGGCGCGCACGCGCGTCGGTGCGCCGTCCTGCCAGATCAGCCGCTGCGCAGTCGGCAGAACCGGCAGCTCCGCCGCCCCGCGCGCCTTGGCGAGCCGCGCCAGCGCTTCCGCCTGCGGCAGTTCGGGCGCCTCGGTCAGCAGCCGGACGAGCGGCTCGAGCTCGACGCGCGGCGATCCCTTGGCCGTGTACAGTTCGGCGCGGGCGTAGCTGTGCAGCGGCCCCGGCGCCATCGCGTCGAGCGCGAGCTGCGCGTCCTGCCAGCGGCTGTCGCGGATCGCGGCGAAGACGGCGCGATACTGTTCGCGCTGCGTGGCGGAGAGCTGCGCCGGCGCCGCGGGCGTCGCGGCCTCGGCCGGTCGCGCGCTCTGCGCCGCGGCAATCGCCGGCGTCATCGCGCCCAGCGCGGTGGCAGCAAGCAACATTCGGATCACGATAAACCCCCGATCAGCAACTGCAGGTCCTTCCACGCTTCTGCCTTCAGCGCCGGCCGCTCGAGCAGCATGCGCGGATGGAAGCTCGCGGCGACCTCGGTCACTCTTCCGCCGTCATGGTTAAGTACGTGTAAACCGCCGCGCGCTGCCATGACGTTCGCCGACAGGATCGCACGGCTCGCCGCATCGCCCAGCACCAGCAGCCGTTTCGGCGCGGCGAGCCCGGCATGATGACGCGCGATCTCACCCAGTCGCGCCTCCAGATCGCGCGGCATCCGCCCCGCCGTCGGGCGGCGCGCGCATACGCTGGCGATGTGCACGTCGTCGCGGCTGCGGCCGATCGCCGCCAGCATCCGGTCGAACAACCGCCCGGCTGCGCCGCCAAGCAGCGAATCGCCCGCGTCGCGCTCGGGACAGTCGATGAGAACCATCAGGTCGGCCGTGACCGGGCCGGACGCGGCGACGAGCGCCCCGCCCCACCCCGCTTCGGGCGCCGCCTCGCCGATGCGCCAGCGCAGAAATTCTTCCGCCGTCGCGGGCAAGGTGGCGGCAAGCGGCGCGCTGGCCGGCGCCGCGCCAGCGCGCGCCGCCGGTGACGCTACGGCTTCCTCGCGCGCCGCCTCCTCGCTCAGCCATGCGAACGGCGTGTCGCCCACCAGCGTGTCGACGCCGGCGTCGCGCCACCACTCGAGCGCGCTGTCGGCAAGTGCCTGCCAGTTATGGTTTTGATCGGCCCCCATCCCATATCCATTAGCGCAATGGTTGACGAAGCGGTCAATTCGCTCGACAGCCGATGGGGACGGGACGTTGCCGGCGTGCGCTCGATCGCGCGCGTTTCCAGATCGACGCCGGCGGATGGAGTAGAATGATGAGCGAACGCGAGTCGATGCCGTATGACGTTGTGATCGTTGGCGCGGGCCCTGCCGGCCTGTCGGCGGCGATCAGGCTGAAACAGCTCGCGGCGGAGAAAGAGGCCGAGATCTCGGTCTGCGTGCTCGAGAAGGGCAGCGAAGTCGGTGCGCACATCCTGTCGGGCGCGGTGGTCGATCCGCGTTCGCTCGACGAGCTGCTGCCGAACTGGCGCGAGGACGGCTGCCCGATGGCCGAGGTGTCGGTGACGGAGAACCTCCACTGGGTGCTGACCAAGAAGGGCAAGTTCAGCCTGCCGCACCTGTGGACGCCGCCGTTCCTCCACAACAAGAACACCTATACCGGCAGCCTCGGCAACATGTGCCGCTGGCTCGCCGGCAAGGCGGAGGAGCTCGGCGTCGAGATCTTCCCCGGCTTCGCCGCGGCAGAGATCCTCTACAACGACGACGGCAGCGTGAAGGGCGTCGCGACCGGCGACATGGGCGTCGCGCGCGACGGCACGCACAAGCCCGATTACCAGCCGGGCCTCGAGCTCCACGCCAAATACACCTTCTTCTCCGAAGGGTGCCGCGGGCATCTGTCGAAGCAGATCATCCGCCAGTTCGATCTCGCGCGCGACAGCGATCCGCAGGTCTACGGCATCGGCATCAAGGAGCTGTGGGACATCGATCCCGAGCAGCACCACCCCGGCCGCGTGATCCACACGCAGGGCTGGCCCACCAGCGAGACCGAAGGCACCAACGGCGGCAGCTGGCTGTATCACCAGGCGAACGGCCAGGTCAGCCTCGGCTACGTCGTCTGGCTCAACTATTCCAACCCGCACCTCTCGCCCTTCCACGAGATGCAGCGCTGGAAGACGCATCCCGAGATCTCGAAGATTCTCAAGGGCGGAAAGCGCGTCAGCTACGGGGCGCGCGCGATCAGCGACGGCGGGCTCCAGTCGATCCCCAAGCTCGTCTTCCCGGGCGGCGCGCTGATCGGCGACAGCGCCGGCTTCCTCAACGTGCCGCGGATCAAGGGCACGCACACCGCGATGAAGAGCGGCATGATGGCGGCAGAAGCCGCGGTCGAGGCGGTCATCTCGCAGCGCCAGCACGACGAGCTCACCGCCTATCCCGCGGCGTTCGAGACTAGCTGGGTGAAGAAGGAGCTGTCGATCGTCCGCAACGTCGTGCCGCTGGTCAAGAAGTTCGGCGACTTCCTCGGCTCGGGGCTCGCCGGCATCACGATGTGGGCGGAATATCTCGGCCTCAAGATGCCCTTCACGATGAAGCATCACCCCGATCACGAGACGCTGTGGCGCAAGGATCTGGTGTCGAAGATCGACTATCCCAAGCCCGATGGCGTGCTGACCTTCGATCGCCTCTCCTCGGTGTTCCTGTCGAACACCAATCACGAGGAGGATCAGCCGGTCCACCTGACGCTCAAGGATCCGTCGATCCCAGTCGAATACGATCTGCCGATGTACGACGAACCGGCGCAGCGCTACTGCCCGGCCGGCGTGTACGAGATCGTCGGCGAGGACACCGGCGATCCCAAGTTCGTGATCAACGCGCAGAACTGCGTCCACTGCAAGACGTGCGACATCAAGGACCCGACGCAGAACATCAACTGGGTGGTGCCGGAAGGCGGCGGCGGCCCGAACTATCCCAATATGTGATTGCAGTCCCGCTGGGTTGCCCATCGCCGCTGCCTGTCGTTATGCGGCGGCGACGAGGCGGCGGGCACGCGGCGTTCATCGACGATCGGCGCGTTCGTCGTGCGGTCGCCTCCACGTGCAATCGCAGCGCGATGGGAACAAGCGGTTACACAGTCGATGAAGAAATCGATCATCCTGCCGCCCCGAGCAGCCTTACGCTCGCCCGGACCTCAGACGGTGGAAACGATCCCACAGGCGTCAGGTCGGGCGTCCGTAAGGAGAGGCCTTCCGCACGCCGGATCGCGCCGGTCTTCGAATGCTGGCCGATAGGATGACCACCCCCCGGCCCTCCGCCGCCAACGCCGCGATCGTCGAGCCCGCCCCGGCGAAGCTCAACCTCGCGCTTCACGTCCGCCGCCGCCGCGACGACGGCTACCACGATCTCGAGACGCTGTTCGTCTTCTGCCGCGACGGCGATACGATCACGCTCGCCGACGCCCCTACCGACCGCCTCGTCGTCACCGGCCCCTTCGCTGCCGCGCTCGACGCGTCCGACGCGGCCGCCTGGCCCGCCGACAATCTCGTCACCCGCGCCGCAGATGCGTTCCGCCGCGCGTTCGGCATCGACGCGTGCTACGCGATCACGCTCGAGAAGAATTTGCCCGTCGCCTCCGGGATCGGCGGCGGCTCGGCCGATGCCGCCGCGACGCTGCGCGCGCTCGCCCGGTGCCACGCGGTCGCCCTCGACGATCCCCGCCTTCATGCCGTCGCCGCCGGCCTCGGCGCCGACGTGCCCGCCTGCCTGCTTGGCCGCACCGCATTCGGCACCGGCAAGGGCGACGCGCTGGTCGCGCTCGACGCTTTCGCCGGCACGCCGGTGCTGCTCGTCAATCCCGGCGTCGCCGTTTCTACCGCGGCAGTGTTCGCCGGCTGGGACGGGCATGATCGCGGGCCGCTCGACCCCGCCGATCCGCTCGCCGGCCGCAACGATCTCGAGCCGCCCGCCCGCGTGCTGGCGCCCGTCATCGACACGGTGATCGCCCGCCTCGCCGCACAGCCGGGTGCGACGCTCGCGCGCATGTCGGGCTCAGGCGCGACGTGCTTCGCGCTGTTCGAGACCCCCGCACAGGCGAGCGCCGCCGCCGCCGCGATCACCGCCGCCCATCCCGACTGGTGGCAGCTCGCCACCACGCTAGTATGATCCGCCTCGCGCAGGACGGCGCGATCGCGCGCCTCACGCTCGACCGTCCCGATCGCCGCAACGCGCTCGCGACCGCCGACTGGCAGACGCTCGCCGACACGATCGCCGACATCCCGCGCGACACCACGGCCGTCGTCCTCGCCTCTTCCACCCCCGGCATCTTCTGCGCAGGCGCCGATCTCGGCGATCTCGCGCACCTCGCCGACGCACCCGAGCGGCGCGCGCCCTTCCGGATCGCGATGCGCGCCGCGATCGATACACTCGCCGCGCTGCCGATGCCCGTCGTCGCACTGATCGACGGCGGCTGCTTCGGCGCTGGCGTCGCGCTCGCGCTCGCCGCCGACATGCGCGTCGCCACCCCCGCCGCCGTCTTCGGCGTGCCCCCCGCCGCGCTCGGCATCGCCTATCCCGCCGAAGACGTTGCGCGTCTCGCGCAGCGCATCGGCTCGGCGCAGGCCGCGCGCCTGCTCTTCACCGGCGCGCGCATCGACGCCGCCGAGGCGCAGCGCATCAACCTCGTCGACATCCTCGCCGACGATGCCGCGGCCGCCGCGCAGACCGTCGACCAGATCGCCGCCAACGACGCCGCTGCGCTGCGCACGCTCAAGGCGATGCTTGCCGACCCCGCCGATCCCGCGCACGCGCAGGCGTTCGAGGACAGTTTTGCCAGCCCACGCTTCGCCGCCGCAACGCAGCGCTATCGTACGGGTCCCGATCGATCGGCCGGTTGAACCGCGCCGCCGCCCGGGCGATAGCGGCGCGATGCCGATCGATCAGACCCGCCGCTTCATTCCCGTCCGCATCGCGGTGCTCACCGTCTCTGACACGCGCAGCCTCGCCGAGGATCGCTCGGGCGACACGCTGGTGCAGCGGCTGATCGACGCCGGCCACACGCTCGCCGATCGCCGCATCCTGCGCGACGACGTCGACGCGATCGTCGCACAGCTCCACGCCTGGATCGATGACGAGGGTATCGACTGCATCGTCACCACCGGCGGCACCGGCGTCACCGGCCGCGACGTCACGCCCGAGGCGATCGAGCGCGTCGCCGACAAGATGATCCCCGGCTTCGGCGAGCTGTTTCGCTGGCTCTCCTTCCAGTCGATCGGCACGTCCACCGTCCAGTCGCGCGCCTGCGCCTGCGTCGCGCGCGGTACCTATTTGTTCGCGCTCCCCGGCTCGACCGGCGCGGTGAAGGACGGGTGGGACGGCATCCTCGCGACGCAGCTCGACAGCCGCCACACCCCCTGCAACTTTGTCGAGCTGATGCCCCGCCTGCGCGAGCACTGAACCGCCTGCGCGAGCGCCGAACCGCCGGCATCACCTGCCCGCGGGAACTCGTTGCGCCGCCGGATCATTTAGGGCGACCGATCGCAAAGACGGAAAGTCACAGGGAGACAGATTATGCGTATCGCACTCAAGGCCGCCGGCATGGCCACGTTGCTCGCGCTCGGCGCGTGCGGCGGCAACGCCGACGATCGCGCCGCCGACAACATCGAATCGATGGCTGAGAACAAGGCCGACGCGCTCGAGGATCAGGCCGACCGCACCGGCAACGAAGCGGTCGAGGACGCGCTCGAGGATCGCGCCGACAACGTTCGCGAAGTGGGCGAAGACGCCGCCGATAAGGCCGACGACAACGACGATGCGCGCGTCGAGAACCAGGCCGGCGCCGTCATCAACCAGATGTAACCAGCACCGCGGGCCGGCAGCGCGTATCGCGGCCGGCCCGTCGGTCACGTCCGCTTCCCACGACAGCCGCACCCGTGCCGGCGTTGTCGCGCACATCCCGCGCTCGGCCGCTGCGGCCGCATCGACGTATGAATTGTTCGGGACCCGACGCTGAACAGGTCCACGATCGTTGAAATCTGAACCTTGGATAGGCTTGCCTGCGAGCAGGACCGCATCGATTGCGGATCCCGTATCCGCCGCGATGCCGGATCCCGGGCAGAAGCGATCAGCGCGTGTCCCGCCTCGACCGTTCGCGTACGTCAGCCGTATCGTCTGCTTCAACTGGCTGAGCCGGAACGTCAAGTCTAAAAGCGTTCTCGCCATGCGCTGGGAAAACTGGCCGGCCGGTCCTATTGTCCCGCCAGCCATAGTGTGTTCTAAGTTCTTCCATGAACCCTTGAGCTAACGAGGTGAAGCCCTTGTGGTTGTCTCTCGATCAACGCGCCTTGATACGTGAGAACTACCGGCTCGTTTCGCAAATGGCCGAAGATTATTCGGAGCGGTTATACTTTAAGCTATTGCATCAGCATCCTTTCGCCCGGGCGCTTTTCCCGGACGACCTGACGAACCAGAGTCGGGCCTTCCGCCGGACGATCGACACGCTCGTCGAAGCGCTCGATCGGTTCCCCGCGCTCCACGCCACGCTGGCCGATCTTGCCCGGCGGCACGTCGCTTATGGTGACCAAGCGCATCATTACCCACTAGTAGGCGACGTGCTGATCGAAACGTTCGCGGAGATGTCCGGCAGCGGCTTCACGGCGGAGACCCGCGCCGCGTGGCAGATGCTCTACGATGATACCGCCAGGATCATGATCCGCGAAGCCTATCCGCAGGCGTAAAGAACGGTCCGGGATGCAAGCGGGAAGCATCTGCTAGGGCCGCGAAGCGATTTGTCGAGCTTGTACGACGCCTCACCGCCGCCGGCCGATTGCCCGGTGTTGCGACTAAAGCAGGTTACGATCGTTCACCGGCCTCCAGTAAGGAGTAACCGATGACCACCGACCACGACGTTTCCGTGCTGAACGGCCTGATCAAGACCACGCTCGACAGCATGAAGGGCTATGAGGACGCGGCCGAAGACGCCGAGAATACGCAGTTCGCGACGATGTTCGCCGATTTCGCGCGCGATCGCAGCAAGGTCGCCGGCGATCTTCAGGCACAGGTCCGCAGCCTCGGCGGCGAACCCGAGACCGACTCGAGCGTCCTCGCCGCGGCGCACCGCACCTTCATGGATCTGAAGCAGGCGTTCACCGGCAAGGACGACAAGGCGATCATTCAGGAGGTCGAGCGCGGCGAGGACTTCATAAAGGAGAAGTTCGAGACCGCGATGAAGGACACCGATCTCTCCCCCGCCACCACCACCGCGATCGGCGATGCCTATCGCTCGGTGAAGGAAGGCCACGACAAGATGAGCGCGCTCAAGCACTCGATCGCCTGAACGGTCAGCGTCTGGGCGGATCGGTCGATCCGCCCGGGCGCGCCTTGCTGACGACACAGGCTCCCGGATCACCGGCTCCCGCTATGCGGTCATGATCGAATATCCCGGCTTAGGCCCGACCACTTCATCTATCATGAAACGGCGGTGTACCGTTCTGCCGGTCGTACACGGCGACTTTAGGTTTAGCTGGCCACAGCGATACCGCCCGGCGGCACGGCACGCGCGGTGGGTTCGATCCCGGACAGAACCCACGCCCGCGCTTCGTCGTAAGTCGCAGTGAAGCGCGTGAACGGCTGGTCGAAGATCCGCCGCACCTGCATCCGCACCAGCATCGTGCCGGTCACGATCCCCAGCGCGTGCGCGTTCCGCATTTTCGTCAGATGCCCCCCCATCGCGGCGATCATGTCCTGCGCCTGCACCGGGCAGCGCGACACGTCGAGGATCAGGGCATAGCGGTCCAGTCGTGCCGCCGTTATCTTTGCGATAAGCTCGCCGACCAGCGCGTCCGCCTGCGCGACACTCAGCATCCCCTCCATCTCGATCTTCACCAGCGCATGGGCACGATCGACGACGATCTTGTACATGGGTCCACCTCAGTCGGTGATCACGCTACCCTCGGAAGCGTTGCCAAGTCGTTCACCGGCGTGTGCGTCGCTGGCAACCCCGCGCCTCGCTTCCTACATTGCCGGCCTATCCTCCCGACCGGAACGGAAGTAGAACTCCCCCCATGCTGACCCACATCTCCGTCCGCGGCGCGCGCGAGCACAATCTCAAGGACGTGAGCGTCGACATCCCGCGCGATACGCTGACGGTGATCACCGGCCTGTCGGGCTCGGGCAAGTCCTCGCTCGCCTTCGACACCATCTATGCCGAGGGGCAGCGCCGCTACGTCGAATCGCTGTCGGCCTACGCGCGCCAGTTCCTCGAGCTGATGCAGAAGCCCGACGTCGATCATATCGAGGGCCTCTCGCCGGCGATCTCGATTGAGCAGAAGACCACCAGCCGCAACCCGCGCTCCACCGTCGCGACAGTAACCGAGATCTACGATTACATGCGCCTCCTGTGGGCGCGCGTCGGCATCCCCTATTCCCCCGTCACCGGCCTGCCGATTGCGGCGCAGACCGTCAGCCAGATGGTCGACCGCGTCATGGCGCTGCCCGAGGGGACGCGGCTGTACCTGCTCGCCCCCGTCGTGCGCGGCCGCAAGGGCGAGTATCGCAAGGAACTCGCCGAGTGGCAGAAGGCGGGCTTCACCCGCGTGCGCATCGACGGCGAGATCCACGAGATCGACGAAGCCCCCGCGCTCGACAAGAAGTACAAGCACGACATCGAGGTCGTCGTCGATCGCCTCGCGGTAAACGCCGACATTTCGACGCGCCTCGCCGACAGTTTCGAGACCGCGCTGAAACTCGCCGAGGGCCTCGCCTACGTCGACCTCGCCGACGGCGTCGTCCCCGGTCGCGAGGATGAGGCGGCGTCGGGCGGCGCGATGAAGAATGCCGGCATCCCCGCCAACCGCATCGTCTTCTCCGAAAAGTTCGCCTGCCCGGTCAGCGGCTTCACCATCGCCGAGATCGAGCCGCGCCTGTTCTCCTTCAACGCGCCGCAGGGCGCCTGCCCGGCGTGCGACGGCCTCGGCGAAAAGCTGATCTTCGACGAGGATCTCGTCGTCCCCAACCACGCGCTCACGATCAAGAAGGGCGCCGTCGTCCCCTGGGCGAAATCGAACCCGCCCTCGCCTTATTACATGCAGGTCTTGGGCAGCCTCGCGCGCGAGTTCGGCTTCAGCCTCGACACCCCCTGGTCCGACCTGCCCGAGGAAGTCCACCAGACGATCCTCCACGGCACCCGCGGCAAGCCCATCACGCTCACCTTCATCGACGGCAAGAAGAGCTACGACGTCAAGAAGCCGTTCGAAGGCGTCATCGGCAACCTCAACCGCCGTATGCTTCAAACGGAGAGCGCGTGGATGAAGGAGGAGCTCGGCAAGTACCAGTCCTCGCAGCCGTGCGAGGTGTGCCACGGCGCCCGCCTCAAGCCCGAAGCGCTGGCGGTGAAGGTCGCGATGCAGGACATCAGCCACGCCACGCACCTCTCGGTGGTCGACGCGCTCGCCTTCTTCACCGACCTGCCGAGCCACCTCAACGACCAGCAGCGCGCCATCGCCGAGCGTATCCTGAAGGAGATCGTCGAGCGCCTCGGCTTCCTCAACAACGTCGGCCTCGACTATCTCAACCTCAACCGCACCTCGGGCACGCTGTCGGGCGGCGAGAGCCAGCGCATCCGCCTCGCCAGCCAGATCGGCAGCGGCCTGTCGGGCGTCCTCTACGTCCTCGACGAGCCCTCGATCGGCCTGCATCAGCGCGACAACGACATGCTGCTCGCCACGCTCCGCCGCTTGCGCGATCTCGGCAACACCGTGCTCGTCGTCGAGCATGACGAGGACGCGATCCGCACCGCCGACTATGTCATCGACATGGGCCCCGGCGCCGGCGTCCACGGCGGCAGCATCGTCGCGCAGGGCACGCTCAAGCAACTCCTCAAGTCAAAGGGCTCCGTCACCGCCGATTACTTGAACGGCACCCGCGAAGTCCCCGTGCCCGCCAAGCGCCGCAAGGGCTCGGGCAAGAAGCTGACGGTGCACAACGCCACCGCCAACAATCTGACGGGCGTCACCGCGTCGATCCCGCTCGGCACCTTCACCTGCATCACCGGCGTCTCGGGCTCGGGCAAGTCGAGCTTCACGATCGACACGCTCTACGCCGCCGCCGCCCGCGCGCTGAACGGCGCGCGCATCCTCGCCGGCAAGCACGACAAGGTCTCCGGGCTCCAGCATCTCGACAAGGTGATCGACATCGATCAGTCGCCGATCGGCCGCACCCCGCGCTCGAACCCGGCGACGTATACAGGCGCCTTCACCCAGATCCGCGACTGGTTCGCCGGCCTGCCAGAGGCGCAGGCGCGCGGCTACAAGCCCGGCCGCTTCTCGTTCAACGTCAAGGGCGGCCGCTGCGAGGCGTGCCAGGGCGACGGCCTGCTCAAGATAGAGATGCACTTCCTCCCCGACGTCTACGTCACGTGCGACGTGTGCCACGGCGCGCGCTACAACCGCGAGACGCTCGAGGTGAAGTTCAAGGGCCACAGCATCGCCGACGTGCTCGACATGACGGTCGAGGACGCCGCGGAGTTCTTCAAGGCCGTCCCCCCGATCCGCGACAAGATGGCGATGCTGGTCGAGGTCGGCCTCGGCTACGTCAAGGTCGGCCAGCAGGCGACCACCCTCTCGGGCGGCGAGGCGCAGCGCGTCAAGCTCGCCAAGGAACTCGCCCGTAGAGCCACCGGCAACACGCTCTACATCCTCGACGAGCCGACCACCGGCCTCCACTTCGAGGACGTGCGCAAATTGCTCGAAGTGCTCCACGCACTCGTCGAGCAGGGCAACACCGTGGTGGTGATCGAGCACAACCTCGACGTCATCAAGACCGCCGACTGGGTGCTCGACCTCGGGCCGGAAGGCGGCGTCAAGGGCGGTGAGATCGTCGCCGAAGGCACGCCGGAGGTTGTGGCGGCGGAACCGCGGAGCTTTACGGGGAAGTATCTCGCGCCGTTGTTGGGGAAGCGGGAGGCTGTGGCGGCGGAGTGATTACTGCGCTACACACTCAGTAACGATGGGGGCAGATGCATGATCATTGGAAAGGTCCAGCCTAACAACGTATTCACGCCGCGCTCGCGCGAGATCAATGAACGCATGTACGTTGATCGACCGGAACTTGAGGAGCGTTTGGAAGACGCTCTTAAAGGTGATAAGTATGTAATTGTTCATGGTGAAAGCGGAAACGGCAAGACTTGGCTGTTTAAGCGCGTGTTGGCGCGAAAGAAGATACCTTTTCAGGTCGTAAATTTGGCCAATGCCGTTCTTCATGGCTCCCTAATCAACGCTTTCGATGCTAAGGTCGCGGAACTTGGCGGAGAGCGGCGATCTTCACGTATGGAAGAAGTCGACGTTGGCTTCCGCCCCGGGGGCATTGGCGCGGGAGGAAAGCAGCAGACTCAAATCCAGATTGCCACACAAAGTTCGTTCGGATTGCTCGTATCTCATCTCAACAAACAAGCTAAAGGCAATAGATCTGTTCTTGTCTTAGATAACTTTGAGCAGATTGTTGATAATCATGATTTTTTGAAGTCAGTTGCAAGTATCATAATATCTGCTGATGAAGAGTCTATTGCGAAGCACGGAGTAAAGCTTCTTATCGTCGGCGTACCTAGAGATTTGAAGCAGCTTGTCGCAAAGGTAGGAAATGCGGCGACTATCGCAAATCGTCTGATTGAAATTCCAGAGGTTGCCCGAATGACTTTGACGGAGGCAACGTCGTTGATGGCTAGGGGCTTTGAGAAAGAACTCGGATATAGCTTCGATCTAAAAAAGGAGGACCTTTACAAAGAGGTCTGCTGGAAAACTGATCGAATAGCGCAACAAATACATGAGCTTTGTTTAAAGATAGCGCTTGAAGCTGAACGAAATAATGGGCTCATATCATCGGACGTTGTTCTAAAAGCGGAAAAAAAGTGGCTTGAGGAGTCGTTTTCCTCAGACTTAGGCGTAATTGAAAATTTAATGAACTCGATCGAAACCAAGCTCGGCAGAAAAAATCAGGTTATCTACAGTCTTGGAAAGGTCGAAAAAGAAGACTTTAAGCATTCCGACATCGAGAAAATCGTTCGAGAAGAGTTTGATGTTGATGATGGTATCAATCTTAATCTCCCTCAAATGCTTGCATCTTTTGCGAAAGCTGAAAATCCATTAATAAGAAAAACCCCAAAAAATAATGCGTATCGCTTTGTATCCCCCAAATTGAAAATGGTGATTCGAGCAGGTTTACAGCGGGACACCGAAAACCGAGTGATCAAGACAGTTGATGCCTCTTAGCTGATCGACGCCTCACAACACCACAGCCTTGCGCAGGGCCTCGTTCATCTACGCCTGCCACCCCTGCCCGCTCTCGCGAAAGGTCTCGATCACGTTGGGATCGAGCCGCGGCCCCACCTGCCGCTTCGCCGCACCGCGCAGCGGCGGGCGGCCGCGCATCACGCCGTTCGGTCCGAGATAGCCTGAGGCCGGCCGCCCGACCTTCTCTACTGCGCTGCATCGAAAGCCCCGCCGCGGCAAAGCCGCGTCGTCAGTCGGCGCTTGGGCGCCGCTGGCCGGGCGCGCGCCGGATGCGCTTGGCTGTAGCTGCGCTACAGCCTTGCGGCGCGCGCTGTCCTACATCCCCCGTTTCGGTATAACTCCCCCGTCCAGCAACCATCTGCGAGGACGAAACCGATGCCGCATCCGATCCCCCTCCCCATCGCCACCGATGGCCCGATCACCGATCCGCACGTCGATGCCGTCCGCCACTGGCAGTCGCTGGTCGACCGCGGCCTGATCGGCACGCGCACCGAAACCCCGCCCGATGTCGCCGCGAACCGCGATGCGACCGACCGGCTGTTTCGCGAGATCGCGCGCGACCGGCGGCGGCTCGAGCGCGGCTGGTAGCGCGCCGGCCGCTCGCCGGCCGCCCCCGCGCCGCTCACCCCATTTCGCGCACCGTCTCCATCACCACATAGGTCGACGTGCTCGACACGTGCGGCAGCGTCGAGATCCGCTCGCCCAGCACCGCGCGATACGCGCGCATGTCCGCCGTGCGCACCTTCAGCAGATAGTCGAAATGGCTCGCGATCATGTGGCATTCCTCCACCTCGGGGATCGCCAGCACGCCGCGGCGGAACGCGTCCAGCGCCGCCTCGCGCGTGTCGGACAGTTTCACCTCGGTGAACGCGACATGCCCCTGCCCCAGCCGCGCGGGATCGACGATCGCGCGAAACCCGCGGATCACCCCGCGCTCGGTCAGCCGCTTCAGCCGCACCTGACACGGCGTCTTGGATAGTCCCACGCGCTGCGCCAGGTCGGTGACGGACAGCCGCCCCTCACCCTGCAGCACCGCGATGATCCGCCGGTCGAACGCGTCGAGCTCTTGCGATGCGGCAGGAAATTCGTCCATCGATCTGCTTCCCTAAAGGCGAAACGGCCGCGCTCACGCTCCGAGATAAGTCGGAAAGCCTGCGCGCCATCACCTATATATCGGCGGCCCCTCCTTGCCGGAACCGCTCATGGCCTCGCTCCCCCCGCTGTTCGCCGATTTCGCCCCGCCGATCCGCCCCGCCACCCCGTTGCGCGCAGCGATCACCGCTGCCGCGCGTCGGCCGGAGCCCGAGGCGCTCGCCCCGCTGCTCGACGAGGCGACGCTCCCCGATGATGTGAAGGCGAAGGCGCTGTCGGTCGCCACCAGCCTCATCACCGCGCTGCGCGCCAAGCATAAGGGCACCGGCGTCGAAGGGCTGGTGCAGGAATATGCGCTGTCCAGCCAGGAGGGCGTCGCGCTGATGTGCCTCGCCGAGGCGCTGCTGCGCATCCCCGACGATGCGACGCGCGACGCGCTGATCCGGGACAAGATCGCCGGCGGCGACTGGCGCAGCCACATGGGCGACGGCCGCTCGCTGTTCGTCAACGCTGCCACCTGGGGGCTGGTGGTGACGGGCAAGCTGACCAACAGCGTCAACGATCGCGGCCTCGCCGCCGCACTCACCCGGCTCATCGCGCGCGCCGGCGAGCCGGTGATCCGCCGCGGCGTCGACATGGCGATGCGCATGATGGGCGAACAGTTCGTCACCGGCGAGACGATCGGCGAGGCGCTGAAGCGCGCCCGCCCGCTCGAGGCGCGCGGCTTCGGCTACAGCTACGACATGCTGGGTGAGGCTGCGACCACCGCCGCCGACGCCGACCGCTATTATCGCGATTACGAGACCGCGGTGCACGCGATCGGCAAGGCGTCCGCCGGCCGCGGCGTCTATGCCGGCTCCGGCATCTCGATCAAGCTGTCCGCGCTCCACCCGCGCTACGCCCGCGCGCAGGCGACCCGCGTGATGGACGAGCTGCTGCCCCGGGTCCGCGCGCTCGCACTGATCGCCAAGGGCTATGACATCGGCTTCAACATCGATGCGGAGGAGGCCGACCGGCTCGAACTGTCGCTCGATCTGCTCGAAAGCCTCGCCACCGATCCCGACCTCGCCGGCTGGAACGGCCTCGGCTTCGTCATCCAGGCCTATGGCAAGCGCTGCCCGTTTGTCATCGACTGGATCGTCGATCTCGCCCGCCGTGCGAACCGCCGCATCATGGTCCGGCTGGTCAAGGGCGCCTATTGGGATGCCGAGATCAAGCGCGCGCAGGTCGACGGCCAGGCCGATTTTCCCGTCTACACGCGCAAGATCCACACCGACGTGTCGTACCTCGCCTGCGCCCGCCGCCTGCTCGCGAACCGCGACGCGGTGTTCCCGCAATTCGCCACGCACAATGCGCAGACGCTGGCGACGATCTACGCGCTCGCCGGCCCCGATTTCGCGCTCGGCGATTACGAATTCCAGTGCCTCCACGGCATGGGCGAGCCGCTGTATGACGAGGTCGTCGGCGCCGATAAGCTGAACCGCCCGTGCCGAATCTACGCCCCCGTCGGCACGCACGAGACGCTGCTCGCCTATCTCGTCCGCCGCCTGCTCGAAAACGGCGCCAACAGCTCGTTCGTCAACCGCATCGCCGATCCCGAGGTGTCGATTGCCGATCTCGTCGCCGATCCCGTCGCGATCGTCCGCGCCGCCGATACGCCGGGGCACAAGCACGCCGCGATCGCCCTCCCCGCCAATCTCTACCCCGATCGCCGCAACTCCGCCGGCCTCGATCTCGCCGACGAGCGCACGCTGGCGGCGCTGGCCGAAACGATGCAGGCCGCCGCGCACGCGCAATGGCACGCCGCCCCCGCCGACGGCCAGGGCACCCCGCGCCCCGTCCGCAACCCCGCCGACCACCGCGACATCGTTGGCACCGTCGTCGAGGCATCGCCCGCACAGGCCGCCGCCGCGGCGCGCACTGCCGCTCGTTTTGCCCCCATTTGGTCCCAAAAAGCCCCCTCGGATCGCGCAAAAATGCTCGATTTGGCCGCCGAAACGATGCAGGCGCGCATGCCCGAACTGATCGGCCTGATCGTGCGCGAGGCCGGAAAATCAGTCCCCAACGCCATCGGCGAAGTGCGCGAAGCGATTGATTTCCTGCGTTATTATGCCGATCAAGCGCGCCGCACCCTCGGCCCGTCGCACCGCCCGCTAGGTGCCGTCACATGCATCAGCCCCTGGAACTTCCCCCTCGCGATCTTCACCGGCCAGATCGCCGCCGCCCTCGTCGCCGGCAACACCGTGCTGGCGAAGCCCGCCGAGGAAACCCCGCTGGTCGCCGCGCAAGCCGTTGCGATCCTTCATGAATCCGGCATCCCCGCCGACGCGCTCCAGCTGCTTCCCGGCGACGGCGCGATGGGCGCCGCGCTTGTCGCCGCACCCGAGACCGCGGCGGTGATGTTCACCGGCTCCACCGAAGTCGCCCGCCTCATCCAGCGCGAGCTCGCCACCCGCCTCTCCCCCCAAGGCACGCCGATCCCACTGATCGCCGAGACCGGCGGCCAGAACGCGATGATCGTCGATAGCTCCGCGCTGGCCGAACAGGTGGTGGCTGACGTCATCGCATCCGCCTTTGACAGCGCCGGCCAGCGCTGCTCGGCGCTGCGCATCCTCTGCCTTCAGGAGGAAGTCGCCGATCGCATCCTGACGATGCTGCGCGGCGCGCTCCACGAACTGCGCGTCGGGCGCACCGATCGACTGGCGGTCGACATCGGCCCGGTCATCACCGCCGAGGCGCAGGCCGGGATCGAGCATCACGTCGCCGCGATGCGCGGTCGGGGTGCGAAGGTCGAATCGCTCCCGCCAGGCGAGGAAACGTCGCACGGCACCTTTGTCGCCCCCACCATCATCGAGCTGAAGGATCTCGCCGACCTCGAGCGCGAGGTGTTCGGCCCCGTCCTCCACGTCATCCGCTTCAAGCGTAGCAACCTCGACGCACTGATCGATCGTATCAACGCCACCGGCTACGGCCTCACCTTCGGCCTCCACACCCGGCTCGACGAGACGATCGCGCACGTCACCGCGCGGGTGAAGGCGGGCAACCTCTACATCAACCGCAACGTCATCGGTGCCGTGGTGGGCGTCCAGCCGTTCGGCGGCCGCGGCCTGTCGGGCACCGGCCCCAAGGCGGGCGGCCCGCTCTACCTCGGCCGGCTGGTGCACGATCCGGTGACGGCACCCGCGATCAGCTCCACCGTCGCCGACCCCGCAGCGCGCGAACTCGCGGTATGGTTCGACGCGCAGGGCGACGCCGTCGGCGCAGCGCTGGTGCGCGACGTGGCGGCGACCGCGCTGCTCGGCGCCGAGGCGGAGCTCGACGGCCCGGTCGGCGAGCGCAACCTCTACGCGCTCCACCCGCGTGGCCGCATCCTGCTGCTGCCCGAAACGCCGCAGGGCCTGGTGGCGCAGCTCGCGGCGGGGCTCGCGACTGGCAACGACCTCGTCGTCGATGCTGCGGCGCGCACTGACCTCCCCGCCGCGATCGCCGCGCGCGTGCAGTGGACCACCGACTGGACCCGCCAGGGCCCCTATGCCGGCGCGCTGATCGAGGGCGACGCATCGCGCGTGCGCACCGCACAGCAGCAGGTGGCGGCGCTCGACGGCCCGATCGTCCTCACCCAGGCGAACGACTACCGCACGCAGTGGCTCGTCGAGGAAGTCTCCACCTCGATCAACACCACCGCGGCCGGCGGAAACGCCAGCCTGATGGCGATGACGTGAGCCGGTACACACGCGTGCGAACGTTCTAGCTTTTCGGCTGCCCTTCCGCTAAGCGCGCCGGCTTCCAGACAACTGGAACGCTTGCGGGAGGGCGCTGCCACGTGTCCGCATGAACCGCTAAACTTAAAGAGAGTGACATGGCGAAGAAGATTACAGGCTATATCAAGCTGCAGGTGCCCGCCGGCGCCGCCAACCCATCGCCGCCGATCGGCCCGGCGCTTGGTCAGCGCGGCGTCAACATTATGGAATTCTGCAAGGCGTTCAACGCCAAGACGGCCGACATGGAGAAGGGCTCGCCCCTCCCCACCGTCATCACCGTCTATGCGGACCGTTCGTTCAGCTTCGAGACCAAGACGCCCCCGGCGACCTTCCTCATCAAGAAGGCGCTGAACCTCAAGTCGGGCTCGAAGGAGCCGGGCAAGACCTCGGCGGGCACGATCAAGCGCTCGCAGCTCAGCGAGATCGCGCAGGTCAAGATGGCGGATCTGAACGCCAACGACATCGACGCAGCAACGAAGATCATCGAAGGCTCCGCTCGCGCGATGGGCCTCCAGGTTGTGGAGGGCTAATCCCATGGCGAAGCTCACGAAGAAGCAGAAGGCGATCACGATCGACCGCGAGAAGCTGCACGGCGTCGACGAGGCGATCAGCCTCGCGCGTGCCGGCGCCACCTCGAAGTTCGACGAGACGATCGAAGTCGCGCTGAACCTCGGCGTCGATCCGCGTCACGCCGACCAGATGGTCCGCGGCGTCGTCACGCTGCCCAAGGGCACCGGCAAGACGGTGCGCGTCGGTGTGTTCGCCAAGGGCGCGAAGGCTGACGAGGCCCGCGAGGCCGGCGCCGACGTGGTCGGTGCGGAAGACCTGATGGAAACCATCCAGGGCGGCACGATCGATTTCGATCGCTGCATTGCGACCCCAGACATGATGGGCATCGTCGGTCGTCTCGGTAAGGTGCTTGGCCCCAAGGGCCTGATGCCGAACCCGAAGCTTGGTACCGTGACGATGAACGTCGCCGAAGCGGTCAAGGCCGCCAAGGGCGGTCAGGTCGAATATCGCGTCGAGAAGGCCGGCATCATCCACTCCGGCATCGGCAAGGCGAGCTTCCCGGCCGAGGATCTGCGCGCGAACTTCGACGCGCTGGTTGACGCAGTGGTCAAGGCCAAGCCGTCGGGCGCCAAGGGCAAGTACGTCCGCAAGGTCGCGATCTCGAGCACGATGGGTGCCGGCATCAAGGTCGACGTGGCGGAAGTCGCCTCGGCCTGATCGCACGACGATCGCCGTACGAAGGAGGCCGGGGGCAACCCCGGCCTTTTTTGTTGGTTGCGCGGGCCGGTGGGGCTAGCCGGCGCGTGAACCCAATCGTTGCCGCCGCGTTACGACGCGCATGAGCGAGGGTCCCCTGGCCGCGCCCTGGTGGCAGCGCGGCGTTATCTATCAAATCTACCCGCGCTCGTTCGCCGATTCGAACGGCGACGGTATCGGCGATCTTGCCGGCATCGAGGCGCGTCTTGACCATATCGCGGATCTCGGCGTCGATGCGATCTGGCTCTCGCCGATCTTCCCCTCGCCGATGGCCGACTTCGGCTATGACGTCGCCGATTATACGGGTGTCGAGGCGCTATTTGGTTCCCTCGAAGACTTCGACCGCCTGCTCGCCGCAGTCCACGCCCGCGGGCTAAGGCTGCTGCTCGATTTCGTCCCCAACCACTCGTCGACGCAGCACCCGTGGTTCGTCGAGAGCCGCTCGTCACGCGACAGCCCGAAGCGCGACTGGTACATCTGGCGCGATCCCGCCCGCGACGGCGGCCCGCCCAACAATTGGATCAGCGACATGGGCGGCCCCGCATGGGCGTGGGACGAAACGACCGGCCAGTATTACCTTCACACCTTTCTTGAGGAACAGGCCGACCTCAACTGGCGTAACCCGGACGTCGCGCAGGCGATGACCGACGTGATGCGTTTCTGGCTCGGCCGTGGCGTCGACGGCTTCCGTATCGACGTCCTGTGGCACATCGTGAAGGCGCAAGGCCTGCCCGATAACCCGGCGAACCCCGACTGGTGCGAGGGCATGGCCGAGAAGCTTCGCGTCCTTCAGCACCATTCAACCGATCAGCCCGAGGCGCACGCCTTCACCCGGGGCATGCGGCAGCTCGCCGACAGCTACGGCGAGACGCTGCTCGTCGGCGAGATCTTTCTGCCGCGCGATCGCCTGATGCGCTGGTACGGCAGCGAGGCGGAACCCGGCGTCCACCTGCCCTTCAACTTCGAGCTGATCGAAAATCCGTGGAATCGCGACACGCTCGCGCGGCTTATCGCGGATTACGATGCGGCCATCCCCGACCATGGCTGGCCGAATTGGGTGATCGGCAGCCACGACGCACCCCGCATCGCCGCGCGCATCGGCGAAGCGCAGGCGCGCGTCGCCGCGATGCTGCTGCTGACGCTGCGCGGCACGCCCACGCTCTATCAGGGCGATGAAATCGGCATCGGCACCGTAGACATCCCGCCCGACCGAATCCGCGACCCGCAGGATCTGCGCCAGCCCGGCATGGGCCTCGGCCGCGATCGCTCGCGCACCCCGATGGCTTGGGACGCATCGCCCAATGCCGGCTTCTCGACCGCCGAGCCGTGGCTGCCGCTCCATCCCGACTGGCGCACCCGCAACGTCGCCGCGCAGGAGGCCGACCCGCAGTCGATTCTCGCGCTCTACCGCCGTCTGCTCGCCGCGCGCCGTGCCAATCCTGCGCTGGCACTCGGCCGCATGACAGTGCACGACGCGCCTAGCGACGTCCTCGCCCTTGAGCGTATTCACGACGAACAACGCCTGTTCGTCGCGCTCAACCTCGGCCCGGACGCGCAGGACATAACGCCGCCCGCCCGCCCCGGCCGGATCGTCGCCGCCACCGGCACCCGCACCACCTTCGACGGTCGGATCGACGGCGATGAGGGCTTCATCGTGGAACTGGAACCCTGATGCGCATCGCCATGCTCTCGTCGATCTCGTGGCCGACGCCGCCTACCGGCTACGGCCCTTGGGAGCTGGTGACGAGCCTCCTCACTGAGGCCTTGGTCGCGCGCGGCGTCGAGGTCACGCTCTTCGCCACGCAGAACTCGCAGACCGCCGCCAAGCTCGATGGCGTCGCCCCACGCGGCTATTCCGAACCGCCGCACCTCGACGCCAAGGTATGGGAGGCGCTGCACATCGCGCATTGCATCGAGCGCGCCGGTGAGTTCGACCTCATCCACAATCAGGCCGATTTCATGCCGCTCGCCTGGTCGCGGCTGATCGACACACCGATGCTGACGACGATCCACGGCTTCTCGTCCGAGCGGATCGTGCCGGTCTACCAGCGCTACGACGACAACACGCACTACGTGTCGATCAGCGACGCCGATCGACACGCGTCACTCAGCTACGCGGCGACGATCCACCACGGCATCCCGCTCGACGACTTCCCGTTCGATGCGGAGGGCAGCGAAGACCTGCTGTTCTTCGGCCGCATTCACCCCGACAAGGGCCCGCACGATGCAATCGCCGCCGCGCAAAAAGCCGGCAAGCGCCTCGTCATGGCCGGGCTCGTTCAGGACGAAGGTTATCACGAACGGCGGGTCGCGCCGCATATCGACGACGATCGCGTCATCTTCCGCGGCGTCGTCGGCGGCGAGGCGCGCACCCGTGCGCTCGGCGGCGCCCAGGCCCTCCTCCACCTCATCGGCTTCGACGAACCTTTCGGCCTCTCGGTGGTCGAGGCAATGGCGTGCGGCACCCCGGTGATCGCCTTCAACCGCGGCTCGATGCCCGAACTGATCGAACACGGGGTCACGGGCTTCCTGGTGGACACGGTCGACGAAGCAGTGGACGCGATCGGCCGCATCCGGGAGATCGACCGCGCGACCTGCCGCAGCCGCGTCGCCGAGCGGTTCAGCGTCGAGCGCATGGCAGACGATTACATCAAGGTGTACGAGCGGCTGATCGGGTAAGCCCACTTGGGCGCCCGCATTCGCGAACGGCGCCCCGCCCCCAAGCCTGACAGGACGAACTCCCTTTTCCCGTTCGTGCTGAGCTTGTCGAAGCACGTGCCACGCAGCGCCGCGCTCGTTGCACGCCCTTCGACGGGGTCAGGGCGAACGGGGCAGTGAGCCATGGTCACGCTCCACAGGCGCGGTGGACAACGCCTCCCCACCCCGCGACACTGCGCGGAAAGAGGAGAGTGATCCATGCCGCATTACGGCGATCTGCAGACCCGCATCTACGGTGCCGGCCTGTCCGGCGTCGTCCCGACCTATCCGGTCGATTTCGCCACGCTCGAAAAACGCGCGCAGGCTGCGCTTCCCCCGCACGTCCTCACCTACGTCCAGGGCGGCTGTGGTGACGAATACACCCAGGATGAGAACGCGCGCGCCTTTCGCCACTGGGGCATGGTGCCGCGGATGATGGTCGACGCGACGCACCGCGATCTGTCGACGACGATCTTTGGCCTCGACCTGCCGAGCCCCGTGTTCATGGCCCCGATCGGCGTCACGGGCATGATGACGCAGGACCAGCACGGCGACCTCGCCGCGGCGCAAGCCTCGGCGATCACCGGCGTCCCGCTCACCGCCTCCACGCTCTCCAACGATTCGCTCGAGGAGGTCCACGCCGCCTGCGGCGACACGCCGGCGTTCTTCCAGCTCTACACCCCGCGCGACAAGGATCTCGCCGAAAGCCTCGTCCGCCGCGCCGAGACGGCGGGCTACAAGGCGATCGTCGTCACGCTCGATACCTGGGTCACCGGCTGGCGCCCGCGCGATCTCAACGTATCGAACTTCCCGCAGCTGCGCGGGCATGTGCTGCAGAACTATTTCAGCGATCCGCGCTTCCGCGCAATGCTCGGCGGCAAGGCGCCCGAAGAGGATCTGCGCACGGCCATCGGCACCTGGGGTGCGACCTTCGGCAAGGTACTGACGTGGGACGACCTGCCCTGGCTGAAATCGATCACCAAGCTGCCAATCGTCCTGAAGGGCATCTGCCACCCCGACGATGCGCGCCATGCGATCGATAGCGGCGCCGACGGCATCTACGTTTCCAACCACGGCGGCCGGCAGGCGAACGGCGGCATCGCCGCGATCGACATGCTGCCAGCGGTTGCCGAGGCGGTGGACCGCCGCGTGCCGGTGCTGTTCGACAGCGGCATCCGCTCGGGCACCGACGTGGTCAAGGCGATCGCGCTCGGTGCCGATCTCGTCGGCATCGGCCGGCCCTACAGCTACGGCCTCGCGCTCGGCGGCGCGCACGGCTGCGCGCACGTGCTCAACTGCATCCTCGCGGAGGCGGACCTGCTGATGGCGGTCAACGGCTGGCCGACGCTCGCCGCGGTACGCGAAGCCGGCGCTACGCGGACCGATCGGTAAGCCTGCCATGGCCAGGCGGTAAACGCATCATCCCCGCAGAGGCGGGAACCACCGCGGTGGTCCGCGGTCGAAATCCGGACGTCCGCCAGCGTGGATCGCCGCCCCAGCGGGGATCATGATCGATGGATCGCCTGCCGCCCCGCCCTCTTGAGGAGGGCGGCAGGCGCGGTCGTCAGATGCCGACCAGACCGCCGTCCTCGCGCGTGATCACGATCGTCGACGAACGCGGGCGGCTCGGCGTCGCGGGCGTGCCCGTCTGCGATGCCGGCCAGCTCGACGTGATGTTGGTCGGCCCGCCGTTCTCGCCGGGGTGCTGGATGTTGACGAACAGCGCGCGGCCGTCGGGCGTCGAAGTGATGCCCGTGATCTCGCACTCCTTCGGCCCCACCAGGAAGCGTTTCAGCGTCGCGCCGGGCGCCTTGCCGACGAACGTGTTGGTGGTGCTGGTGGTGGTGACGTTGGCGGCGGTCGTCAGGCGGTTGTTGACCGTCTTGGCACCTCCGTCGCCAACGCGGCCGGGGATCGCGGCCAGCATCATGCAGTTGGTCACGTCGGTATAGGCGCCGTCGTCGGTCTGCAGCCACATCACCGGGTTCGCGCCCTGGCCGGCGACATTCGAGGGCAGGCTGAACACATGCCGTCGGGCGACGAGAAGTCGTTGGTGTCGTCCAGCCCCGACAGGTTGATGTTGGCGGGATCGAGGTCACGCCCCGAACCGAACAGGAAGACGTCCCACTGGAACGTCGTCGCCTCGGTCGTGTCGCCCGCCTCGCGCAGCCGGATGACATGGCCGTTGGCGTTGCCGCGCGTCGCCTGCGCCGACGTTGGCGGATCGGCGTTGACGACGTCGCCCTGCGGCAGCTTGGGATCGGTATAGGCGCGCGGGTTCGCCGCATCGGTGGTCGCCGGCGTGCGCGACGAATTGTTGGTCAGCGTGCAATACATTTCGCCGTTCGCCGGGTTCACCGCGGTCCACTCCGGGCGATCCATGCGCGTCGCGCCGACGAAGTCCGCTGCCAGGCGGCAGTTGATCAGCACGTCCGCCTGATCCGCAAAGGGATAATCGACGTTGGCGCTCGTTAACGGGCCGGTGCCGAAGGTCAGCGGCAGCCACTGACCGTTGCCCTCGGCGTTGAACTTGGCGACGTACAGCGTGCCCGCGTCGAGATACTTGTCGCCTACCGCCAGCCGGTCCGCCGCATTGGCGTCGGCCGCCGACCAGGCGGTGTTCGACACGAACTTGTAGATATATTCGTTCTGCGCATCGTCGCCCATGTAGAAGGCGGGGCGCACGCCCGCGATCATCCGGCCGGGCTCGACGCCCTCGTGATTCATCCGGCCGAGCGCGGTGCGCTTGCGCGGCGTCGAAGAGGGATTGTACGGGTCGATCTCGACGATCCAGCCGAACTGGAACGGCTCGTGGCGATAATCGGCGCTGCCGTCGGCGGCCGATCCGGCGATCGCCGTCGCATTCCAGCGGCGGAACACGGTGTTGGACGCATCGGACGGCGTCACCGTCGCCCAGCCATAGTTGCCGGTGCGGCCCTCGGCGATGCCGTAGCGCTGCAGGCTGCGGTTCTCCTTCGCCTGACCGGCGGCGTTGCGTACCGCCGCGTCGCCTGCGTCACGGCGGAAATAACCCGCCCAATTCTCTTCCGCGGTGGCGTACGTGCCCCATGGCATCGGCCCGTTGGCGCAATTGTTGATCGTGCCGCGGCCCTGCGTGCCGTCGGCGGACAGCGCGGTGCGCAGCTGCGCGTTGCCGCGTGCGGGGCCGCTGAAGCTCGTCGGCGTATTGGGGGTGATGCGGCGGTTGAGCGCCGATGCCTGGACGTAGTTCCACGCAGACGCGCCGCGCGTCACCTCGATCACCGATACGCCGTGCGCCTCGATCTCCTTGATCGCCTCGGACTCGGGGCGCACGCCGCCCGCGCTGGTCGGGCCGTTGGCGTGCAGATACGCTTGAGTGATATTCTCGTGGTTCAGCACCAGCAGCCCGCGCGAGCTGTTCGACGCGTCGCGCGTCGCGCCGGACGCGGCGAGGCCGAAGAAGCTCATGCCGTCGTGATGGTCGCCCGCGCGCGCACTGAACGTCGTGTCGGTGCCGTTGTTGGCAAAGGCCGACGTCGCAGCGTTGATCGGATCGCCGAGGCGATAGAGCACGGTCACGCGATAGCCGGCGGGCACGGTGACGAGGTCGTTCAGGTTCTTAGGCACGGCGGTGAAATCGAGCGTCGCCGGCGACACCGTTACCGTCGTGTCGGCGGTCGCACTGTCGCCGACGCCGGTCGTGCCGGTGAAGCGGAAGACGAGCGGCGTCGCGCTCGACACCGCGGGCGCGGTGAAGGTCGCGGTGGCGCTATTGGCGTTGGCGAGCGTCACGCTCGGGCCGCTCACCTGCGTCCATGCCACCGTCTGCGCCGTTCCGCTCGCGGTGCCCTGCAGCGTCACCGTCTTGCCCGCGGTGGTCGCGGCGGAACTTCCCGTCGTCACCGTCACGCTATCGCGCGTCAGCAGATCGTCGTCGTCGCCGCATCCTGCCAGCAGGACGCCGCCGAACACCGCGGTCGTCATCGCGGTCAGCCCGCCGCGCAGCGTCTGGCGCCGCGAGTAGCGCTTGGCGATCAGTTCGCCGAGATGCTGGTTGCCGCTGCGATTGGTGTCGATATCGCCGTCGTCGTACAGGAATGTCGTGTCGGTCATGGTCCCCCCGGGGCTGGCGTGTCGCCTTCGGCCTGTGGCGGGGGCGGATGACGCCCGCATTGCGCGGCAGTTGCACATCGATGGCGGTTCGATGAGCGTTTGATGACGATTGACGCAGGCGCGCGATCCGCTATGGAGCCGCGCTTGCCGTGCCTTCGGGGGCGGCGCCGTCCGAGACAGCGGGTGGGTGTTCGCGCCCTTAATGCCCCGCCGAGACGGGGACAGGATTTATGCCGCGAACGCCTGGGCGTTCCGGTCTGCCGCATGCTTAACGCAAGCCTGCGACGCTTCCCATTCCCCATCGCTGGACAACCGTATGCGGCATCTGCCGTGTGCGGATCGTAACCGGCCGCAGCCTTCGGGATGCGGCCAAAGTGTGGAGAATGGCATGGATCGTGCTGAAAAGGCCGCAGCCGTCGCCGAACTCAAGCAGACCTTCTCCGAGGTCGGCGTGGTGGTCGTCACCCGCAACCTCGGCCTCACCGTCGCGCAATCGACGCAGCTGAGGACGAAGATGCGCGAGGCCGGCGCCGTCTACAAGGTCTCGAAGAACAAGCTTGCCAAGATCGCGCTCGACGGCACCGACTATGACGGCCTGGGTGAATATCTCACCGGGCCGGTCGGTCTCGCGACTTCGGTCGATCCCGTCGCGGCTGCCAAGGTGGCCGTGGATTTCGCCAAGACGACCGACAAGTTCGAGATCGTCGGCGGCGGAATGGGCGCGACCAAGCTCGACGTGGAGGGCGTGAAGGCGCTCGCCACGATGCCGTCGCTCGACGAGCTCCGGGCGAAGATCGTCGGTCTCATCGTGGCCCCGGCCACGAAGCTGGCGACCATCACCCAGGCGCCCGCCGCGCAGATCGCGCGCGTGCTTGCAGCTTACTCGGAAAAGGAAGCCGCCTGATCCTTCAGGCAGCATCGTTTCATCTGAACGTTTCAAAGGAAGTATATCATGGCAGACCTGAACGCGCTGGTTGACCAGCTGTCCGAACTGACCGTCCTCGAGGCGGCCGAGCTCTCGAAGCTCCTCGAAGAGAAGTGGGGCGTCTCGGCCGCAGCAGCGGTTGCAGCGGCTCCGGCAGCTGGCGGCGGCGCTGCTGCTCCGGCCGCTGAAGAGAAGACCGAGTTCGACGTGATCCTCACCGGCGACGGTGGCAAGAAGATCAACGTCATCAAGGAAGTCCGCGCGATCACGGGCCTCGGCCTGACCGAAGCGAAGACGCTCGTTGAGTCGGCTCCGAAGGCGATCAAGGAAGGCGTCTCGAAGGACGAGGCCGAGAAGGTCAAGAAGCAGCTCGAGGAAGCTGGCGCGACCGTCGAGGTCAAGTGAGCTGAAGCGGGCACGCGGGCAGCTTCGCTGTCCGCGATACCCGCAAAGCCTGTCCTGAGCGCCTGCCTTGGCAGGCAGTCGAAGGGCCGGCCGGCGTGGGCAAGGCCCACGTCCGACGTCACGGGACTTGCTCCCGTGACGGCAAGCCACAAGAAAAGGCGGCCCCCGCAAGGAGGCCGCCTTTTTCTTTGTCAGATCGAGATGCAGCTCACGCCGTCTGCAAACCGGTCTCTTCCCCGCCGTCCGCACGCGTGTCCGCACCCGCGGGCTGCGCCAGTCGCCACGGCAGGCTTACCCATTGGCGCAGCGTCCGCGGCTGATCGGCCTCCGCAATCCCAGTCGTCGGCCATTCGTCGGCCGCGGGGAAATAGGCAGTGCCGAACAGTCGATCCCACAGCGGGGTCACCGCGCCGAAATTGCGGTCGAAGTGCCGCACTTCGGTGGAATGGTGGATGCGGTGGAAACGATTGTCGACGAACACCGATCGCAGCGGCCCGAAATGCCAGCGGCTCGACGAGTGAATGTACGACGATTGCATGTGCAGCAGCAGCGCGATCATCGGCACAACCGCGCCCGTCTCGGACACGATCAGGCTCGATGGCAGCGTAATCAGCACCGCCTGAACGAACGGCTCGGTCACGTGGTGGAACGAATTGGTGCTGTTGAGCTCGCGAACCGAGTGGTGCACCGCATGAAAGCGCCACAGCCAGCGATGCTGCGCGCGGTGACACCAATAGAAAAAGAAGTCGGCGACGAAGGCGCTCGCCAGCGGCGCGGCGACGACTGCTGCCGCGCCCGCCCAGGTGAAGGTCAGCGGCAGGACGATCAGCGGGTCGACGCCGATGTGCCGCCACAGCGCGTGGAAGCCGCCGTAGGCGAACGCCGCCACGACCGACCACAGCAGCCAGAAGACGAGCCCGGGGATGCGGCTGCGCAGACTGTGGCGCTCGCGCCCGGTGATGAGCTCGATCGCCGTCATCGTCGAGATCGCGAAGGCGAACAAAACGAGACTGGCCCATAGCTGGCCCGGTAGTTCGCTGATCCATTCCATCGCCGCAGCGTAGCGACATCATGGTTCGCCGCCGGTTAACGCGCTCGAAAACGCGCGCTGCGGCGATACCCGCAACCTACCGCCCGCTATGCGGCCGAACGCCGATCGTCTCGAACATGCGTGACGGCTGGTCGAGCCAGAACGGCCCGAGCTTCGCCTGCCCCGCCCGCTCGATGCCGAGCGCATGGACCGATGTGGTCTGCCCGCCGGCATGTACTGCCCGGATCGCCAGCACGGGCACGAACATCGGCCGCTCGCCCGCGGTCAGCACGATGATCGCGTCGCGCGGCATCGTCGCCAGCGTCCGCACGCGCTTCATCTCGCCCGGCGCAAGATCGAACAGCGGGGTGGCGGGGCGATCGACACCACCGGCGAACAGCGCGGCGATCACCGCGTCCTGCCCCGGCTGCGCACTGAGCAGCCGCACCTCGAGCGCGATCCCGCTCGCTACGACATCCGATATGTTGCGCACGGTGATCGTCGCGTCCGCGGTCGCGGTGACGAGATTGAGTCCGGCGCGGCTGACGACCGGCGGTTCGATCTCGAGCCGCGCCGCAGGCTGCGCGGGTTCGAGAAAGCGCGGCGCAGCCGGGGTTGCGACGGGCGGGACGACAGGCGCGACTGCGGCGGCGGCATGCGGCGGCGGCGCTACCGGTGCGTCAGCGGACAGAGTCAAGGCCGGCATAGGCTCGTCGAGCACGGCCTCGGCCGTGACATCCTCCTCCAGCGCGGCCGCGCGACGGCGGCGGAGCAACACCGCGGCCCCGCCCCCAAGCAACACGAGGATCAGCACCGGCAAGAGCCATGCGGGCCGTGCCGGCTCCTCCGCTGACGGCAGCGCGGTCGTCGGCGTGTCCGTGGCGACCGGCGCCGGGTTGGCCACGGGGATAGGTGGCGCGATGGCCTCATCGACCGCGGGATCGCTCGCCGGCACATCCGCGGGCGTCGCGGCAGGCGTCGGCGAGAGTGTAGCGCGCGGCGTCGGCGTCGCACGCGGCGTTGGGGTCGACTGCACCCCCGGTGTGGCACGCGGCGTCGGCGTCGGCGTCGTGCGCGGGGTCGGCGTCGCGCGCGGTGTTGGGGACGGGGCGGGCGTCGGGCCTGCGACCGGGGCGGGCGTCGGTAGGGCCGATGGCGGCCCGACGACGGTCGGCGTCGGGCTCGACGTGGGTTGCGGCGTCAGGCTGAAATTGCCAACGTCGGGGACCGCCTGCCCCGCCTCCTGCGCGCCCGCCGCCCCGGCGGCGCCGAGCGCCAGCGACATCGCCGCCCCCGTCAGCCAGCGCCGCATCGTCGCCCCATTTCGCCCACCCTTCTGCATCGTCAAGCCGCTAGTCCGCCCAAGATGAACCGCAGACAACCGCTCACGGCCGCGCCTGCGGCTGATCGATTGCCACCACCGGCAGCCACACCGCGCTCGCCTGCGCGCCGCCGCGCACCAGCGTCACCGTCGCCTTCTGATAGTCCGCCGGCTTCGCCAAGAAGATGTTGGGTACATAGGTCTGTGGATTGCGATCGTAGAGCGGGAACAGGCTCGATTGCACCTGCACCATCATCCGGTGCCCCGGCTGGAACACGTGATTCACCGTCGGCAGGCGGAAGCGATAGCGCTGTACCTTGCCCTCCGGGATCGCGGACGGCTTCTCGAAGCTGTCGCGATACCGTCCGCGAAAGATGTCGAGGCTAATCGCCAGCTGGTAGCCGCCCTTCTTGGGATCGTTGGGATATTCGTCGGGATAGACGTCGATCACCTTGACGACGAAGTCGCCATCGGTGCCGCTCGTCTTCGCGAAGATGTCGGCGATCGGCGCGCCCGATACGCGCACCGGCCGCGTCAGCGGCGCGGTCTGATACGTCATCACGTCGGTCCGCCCGTCGACCGATCGCTGGTCCGATACCAGCCACGCACCCCAGCGCCCGTCGTCGAAGTTCACCGGACGCGGCAGGTGCGGCACCGGCTTGGCGGGGTCGGCGACGTAGCTGTCACCGCCCGTCGCGCCCTTGTCGAACCCGAGTGCGCCGTCCGCGGCGAGATAGATCGGCTTCAGCGGCGCGGCGCACCCGGCCTCGCACGCCAGCGGCCATTGCGCGAGCTTGTCCCAGCGGTTCGCGCCGGTGTTGTAGATCAGCGCCTGCGGCGGCGTGAACGCGGGCCGCCCGTCGCGCAGATACTGGTCAAAGAAGGGAAACAGATATTCCTCGCGCCACTGCGTCGCGGTGTCGCCGTTCCATTTGAAGTCCCCCAGCGACGAGCCGTCGTAATTCGCCTGGCTGTGCCGCCACGGCCCCATGACGAGGAAGTTGTTCCCCGCCTTGCCCTTCGCCTTCAGCGCCTCCCACGCGGTGATCGCGCCGTACATGTCCTCCTGGTCGAACAGCCCCTGTTCCCACATCGTCGGCACGTTCGACGGGTTGGCGGCGAGCAGCTTGTCGAGCGCCTGCCCCTGCCAGAAAGCGTCATAGGCCGGGTGCGCCACCATCCGCTGCCAGTACGGCAGCCCGGCATAGCCCGATTTCTCCGCCCACGCCCCCGCCGATCCGACGCGGCGGAACTGCTCGTAATCGTCGTAGATGCCCGACGGCGGATCCTTGCCCGCGCCCTTGAACCCCGTCTGGCTGCCGAGCCAGCCGATGTTGGCGAGGCGGAAGGCGCCGTAGTGGAACCAGTCGTCGCCCATCCACCCGTCGATCATTGGGCTCTCGGGCGCCGTCACCTTGAGCGCGGGGTGCGGCGCGAGCAGTGCCATCGCCACCGTCAGCCCTTCGTACGACGATCCCAGCATGCCGACCCGCCCATTCGTCTCGGGCAGATTGGCCTTGTTCACCAGCCACTCGATCGTGTCGTACGCATCGGTGGTGTGATCGACCTTAGTTGGGTTGAGCGGGCCGACGACGGGGCGCGTCACGACATAGTCGCCCTCCGATCCGTACTTGCCGCGAATGTCCTGGAACACCCGGATATAGCCGGCGCGTACGAACGGCTCGTCGCCCTGTGGCAGGATCGAGGCCATGTTGGGGCTGTCGGCGACGCGATTGACCCGGCCGCTCGCGTTGTACGGCGTACGCGTCAGCAGGATCGGCGCGTTCGCCGCACCCTTCGGAATGACGATGACGGTGTGCAGCTTCACACCATCGCGCATCGGGATCATCACCTCACGCTTCACGTAATCGCGCGCGGCGATCGGATAGGCGAAGCCCGATGGCACGTCGCCGGCGGGCGGCGGGGTTTGCTGCGCGGCGAGCGGGGTGACGGCCAGCGCGGCGCCGGCGAGCAGCAGCAATCTCTTCACGTATCCATCTCCCACGCGGTGCGGCGCGCCCGTCATGTCGGGTGATGCGCAGGCACCGGGCGATAGTCGCCCTGCCACGCCGCGATCAACTGTTTCACGTTTCCTTGATCGTTGGCGTGCGATCGTCGTGCGATGCGCCCGGTCCCCGACCTTGTCCGCCAGCTGCGGCCGCTGCGCCTCGAATGGCTGCTCGCGGCGATGGCGCTGCTCGCGCTACTGCCGTTCCGCGCCGCGCGCCTGCCCTCGATGACCGATCTGCCCGGCCATATCGGGCGCTACGCGGTGATGCTCGATCGCGGCGCGACGCCGTCGCTCGAGACGTATTACGACTTTCACTGGCGGCTCGTGGGCAATCTCGGCGCCGATCTTGGCGTGCTCCTGTTCGGCTGGATGGGTGCGGAGCGCGCCGCCTGGCTCGTCAGCGCGGCGATTGCGCCGCTGACGATCGGCGGCATCGCCGCCGTCAGTCGCGCGCTTCACGGCCGCGTTCAGCCCGGCGCGGTCGCGGCGGCGTGTTTTGCGATGGCCAACCCGCTGATGTTCGGCTTCGTCAATTACTGCCTGTCGCTGGCGCTCGCCTGGTGGTCGTTTGCGCTGTGGATACGATTGCGCGACGTGCGCGCGACGATTGCGCTCGCGCCGCTTACGCTCGCCGCAACCGGAACCTGGCTCGCGCATGCGATGGGCTGGGGCGTTCTCGCGCTGCTCGCCGGCGGGTTCGAGCTGGAGCGCCTCGTCCGACAACGGACGCGCGCCGCGCTGATCGAAGCCGCGGTGCGCACCCTCGCCCTCGTTCCGCCGATTGCCCTGACGCTCGCGTGGCAGGGCGACGGCGGCGCACTTTTCGCCTGGGGCGACGATCTCCTCGTGCGAAAGGCGATGAATTGGATTGTCGTGCTGCGCGGCGAGGCGAAGTGGATCGATCTCGCGACCCCCGCCCTGCTCGCGTTGGCCATGCTCGTCGCGTGGCGCCGCCATGCGATCGACTGGCGGCTGGGCATCGGCGCGCTGCTGCTCACGCTCGCGTGCCTCGCGATGCCCACCACGCTGTTCGGCAGCTGGGGCGCGGACGAGCGGCTTGCCCCCGCCGCGGTGACCGCCGCGCTATTGTCGCTACGCTGGCGCGGCAGCCGGCGCGGTGCGGTCGCCATCGTCGCGCTCGCCGCCACGCTTTTCGCCGTACGCACCACGATGATCGCGCGCGACTGGCACCGGCTTGACCAGGCCTATGCGTCGCACCTGCGCGCGCTCGATCGCGTGCCCCATGGCGCGCGCATCCACGCCGTCGTCCTGCAAGACCGCTGCCGTACCGCGTGGCAATCGACCGCCTACACGCACTTCGCGAGCCTCGCGATCGGCCGGCGCGGCGCGCTGGTAAATAGCCAGTGGCTGCTGCCCGGCGCCGCGCTGCTCACCGTGCGCACCACCGGCGATCCCACCCTCGCCCACGATCCCTCGCAGATGGTCGATGGCTTCGACTGCACCGGCCCAATTCGCCAACCGCTGGCCGCCCGGCTGGCGCAGCTCCGAACGGGTGAATGGGATTTCCTATGGGTACTCGCCACCCGCGGCATAGATCCATTGCCGGGGCACACGCCGGTATTCCGCGACGCCAACTCCGCGCTGTACCGCCTACCCGCCGGTTGACGCCCGCCCACCTCGCGCCTATATCGCGATCCTTACCACAGCTTCGGGAAATGGCATGGCGTCGCGCACCGTGTCGAACGGATAGGAGCTGCCGGTTTCATAGACGCTTCAAGGCTGCCGTCGTTCCGCTG
This sequence comes from Sphingomonas sp. TZW2008, assembly GCF_002117915.1. GTDB lineage: Bacteria > Pseudomonadota > Alphaproteobacteria > Sphingomonadales > Sphingomonadaceae > Sphingomonas. The sequence continues at coordinate 104,602 of NZ_BDJB01000003.1, forward strand.
AGGATCATGACGTGCGGCCTTTTCGCGTCTTGTCCTGCGCCCGGACGAATTTGACCAAGGCAGTATAGCTACATGGCGACCAAGGCGATCGAATACGGCACCGCGAAGCGCCGCATCCGCAAGGTGTTCGGCAACATCCACGAAGTGGTGCAGATGCCGAACCTCATCGAGGTGCAGCGCGAAAGCTACGAACAGTTCCTGCGGTCCGATCCTTCGATCGGTTACGTCTCGGGGCTCGAGAAGACGCTGCGCAGCGTGTTCCCGATCCGCGACTTCGCGGGCACGGCGGAGCTCGACTTCGTCAACTACGAGCTCGAGCCGCCGAAGTTCGACGTCGAGGAATGCCGCCAGCGCGGCATCACCTACGCCGCGCCGATGCGCGTCACGCTGCGCCTGATCGTGTTCGAGGTGGATCCGGAGACGGAGACCCGCTCGGTGCTCGATATCAAGGAGCAGGACGTCTACATGGGCGACATGCCGCTGATGACGGGGAACGGCACGTTCTTCATCAACGGCACCGAGCGCGTGATCGTCAGCCAGATGCACCGCTCGCCGGGCGTGCTGTTTGATCATGATCGCGGCAAGACGCACGCATCGGGCAAGTATCTCTTCGCCGCGCGCGTGATCCCGTATCGCGGCTCGTGGCTCGATTTCGAATTCGACGCCAAGGACATCGTCAACGTCCGGATCGACCGCAAGCGCAAGCTGCCGGTCACGGCGCTGCTCTATGCGCTCGGCCTCACCAGCGAGGAAATCCTCAACCAGTTCTACAACCGCGTCACCTATGTGCGCGGCACCGGCGGCTGGCGCATCCCGTTCGCGGCGGAGAACTGGCGCGGCGTCAAGCCGACGTTCGATCTCGTCGACGCGAACTCGGGCGAAGTCGTCTTCCCGACCGGCACCAAGGTCACCCCGCGCGCCGCCAACAAGGCGGCGAAGGACGGCCTCACCGATCTTCTGATCCCGACCGAGGAAATCTACGGCCGTTACTCAGCCTATGATCTCATCAACGAGCAGACCGGCGAGATCTACGTCGAGGCCGGCGACGAGATTGGCCCCGACAACCTTGAGAAGCTCGACAAGGCGGGCATCGACCGGATCGAGCTGCTCGATATCGACCACGTCACGACGGGTCCGTGGATCCGCAACACGCTCAAGGCCGACAAGGCCGAGGAGCGCGAGCAGGCGCTGTCTGACATCTACCGCGTGATGCGCCCTGGCGAGCCGCCGACGCTCGAGACGGCGGAGTCGCTGTTCGCCGGCCTGTTCTTCGATCCCGATCGCTACGATCTGTCGGCGGTCGGCCGCGTGAAGCTCAACATGCGCCTCGACCTCGACGCCGAGGACACGGTGACGACGCTGCGCACCGAGGACATCCTCGCGGTCGTCAAGACCCTGGTCGACCTCAAGGACGGCAAGGGCGAGATCGACGACATCGACAACCTCGGCAACCGCCGCGTGCGGTCGGTCGGCGAACTACTCGAGAACCAGTATCGCGTCGGCCTGCTGCGCATGGAGCGCGCGGTGAAGGAGCGGATGAGCTCGGTCGACGTGTCGACCGTCATGCCGAACGATCTGATCAACGCGAAGCCGGCGGTCGCCGCGGTGCGTGAATTCTTCGGCTCGTCGCAGCTGTCGCAGTTCATGGACCAGACCAACCCGCTGTCGGAAGTGACGCACAAGCGCCGCGTTTCGGCGCTCGGGCCGGGCGGTCTGACGCGTGAGCGCGCGGGCTTCGAAGTCCGCGACGTCCACCCGACGCACTACGGCCGCATCTGCCCGATCGAGACGCCGGAAGGCCCGAACATCGGCCTGATCAACTCGCTGTCGACCTTCGCGCGCGTTAACAAGTACGGCTTCATCGAGACGCCGTACCGCCGCGTCGTCGACGGCAAGGTGACGGGCGAGGTCGTGTACCTCTCCGCGATGGAGGAGCAAAAGCATACCGTCGCGCAGGCCAACGCCGAAGTCGACGCCGATGGCCGCCTCACCGAGGAGCTGATCTCGGCGCGTCAGGCGGGCGAGTTCCTCATGGCGCTCCCCGAGACGATCACGCTAATGGACGTCAGCCCGAAGCAGCTCGTCTCGGTCGCCGCCTCGCTGATCCCGTTCCTCGAGAACGACGACGCGAACCGCGCGCTGATGGGCTCGAACATGCAGCGCCAGGCGGTGCCGCTGGTCAAGGCCGAGGCGCCGTTCGTCGGCACCGGCATGGAAGAGACGGTGGCGCGCGATTCGGGCGCGGCGATCTCGGCCAAGCGGGCGGGCATCATCGACCAGGTCGACGCCAGCCGCATCGTGATCCGCGCGACGGGTGAGATCGACGCCGGCAAGTCGGGCGTCGACATCTACACGCTGATGAAGTTCCAGCGCTCGAACCAGTCGACCTGCATCAACCAGCGTCCGCTGGTGAAGGTGGGCGACGTAGTGCGCGCGGGCGACATCATCGCCGACGGTCCGTCGACCGAATTCGGTGAGCTCGCGCTCGGCCGCAATGCGCTCGTCGCGTTCATGCCGTGGAACGGCTACAACTACGAGGATTCGATCCTCATCAGCGAGCGTATCGTCAAGGACGACGTCTTCACCTCGATCCACATCGAGGAATTCGAAGTCATGGCGCGCGACACGAAGCTCGGGCCGGAGGACATCACGCGCGACATCCCGAACGTCGGCGAGGAAGCGCTGCGCAACCTTGACGAGGCGGGCATCGTGTACGTCGGTGCCGAGGTCGAGCCGGGCGACATCCTCGTCGGCAAGATCACGCCGAAGGGCGAGAGCCCGATGACGCCGGAGGAGAAGCTGCTTCGCGCGATCTTCGGCGAGAAGGCGTCGGACGTGCGCGATACGTCGCTTCGCCTGCCGCCGGGCGTTGCCGGCACGATCGTCGACGTGCGCGTCTTCAATCGTCACGGCATCGACAAGGACGAGCGCGCGATGGCGATCGAGCGCGAGGAGATCGAACGCCTGAAGAAGGACTCGGACGACGAGCGCACGATCCTCAACCGCGCCACCTGGTCGCGGCTGCGTGAGATGCTGATCGGCCAGACCGCCACGGCGGTGCCGAAGGGCGGCCCCAAGAAGGGTGCCGTGATCGATCAGGACATGCTTGACAGCGTCGACCGTCACGAATGGTGGAAGTTCGCCGTCGCCGACGACAAGACGCAGAGCGATCTCGAAGCGGTCAAGGTCCAGTATGACGACGCCGCCAAGCTGATCCGCGAGAAGTTCGAGGATCGCCGCGAGAAGCTGGAGCGTGGCGACGAGCTGCCGCCGGGCGTGCTCAAGATGGTCAAGGTGTTCGTCGCGGTGAAGCGCAAGCTGCAGCCGGGCGACAAGATGGCCGGCCGTCACGGCAACAAGGGCGTCATCAGTCGCATCCTGCCGGTCGAGGACATGCCGTTCCTCGCCGACGGAACGCCGGTCGATCTCGTGCTCAACCCGCTGGGCGTGCCGTCGCGCATGAACGTCGGGCAGATCTTCGAGACGCATCTTGGCTGGGCCGCGCGCGGTCTCGGCCAGCAGGTGGCGCAGCAGCTCGAGGACTGGCGCGAAGCGAATCCTGACGCCGCGGCGGGCGCGATGCCCGAAGCGGTCAAGGATCGCCTCAAGACGATCTACGGCGAGCATTATGCCGACGAGATCGAAGCGCGTGACGCGGCCGGGATCATCGAGCTGGCGAACAACCTGAAGCCCGGCATTCCGATGGGCACCCCGGTGTTCGACGGCGCGGTGGAGCAGGACGTTGCCGACATGCTCGAGCTCGCCGGGCTCGACTCGTCGGGCCAGTCGGATCTGTTCGACGGGCGCACCGGCGATCAGTTCGACCGCAAGGTGACGGTGGGCATCATCTACATGCTCAAGCTGCACCACCTGGTGGACGACAAGATCCACGCGCGTTCGATCGGGCCGTACAGCCTCGTCACCCAGCAGCCGCTGGGCGGCAAGGCGCAGTTCGGCGGCCAGCGCTTCGGTGAGATGGAGGTGTGGGCGCTGCAGGCGTACGGCGCGGCGTACACGCTCCAGGAAATGCTGACGGTGAAGTCGGACGACGTCGTCGGGCGCACCAAGGTCTACGAGGCGATCGTCAAGGGCGACGACACGTTCGAGGCGGGCATTCCGGAGAGCTTCAACGTGCTCGTCAAGGAAATGCGCTCGCTCGGGCTCAACGTCGAGCTCAAGAGCATCGAGGAAGGCGAGGACGGCCTGGCCGAGGCGGCCGAGTAACGCCGCTTCGTTTCGACCGACCTTCCCTCCCCTAGCCCCTCCCGTTCGCGGGAGGGGGATGAGGTAGAAAAATGAACGAACTTACCAATTTCGCGAACCCGGTCGCCAAGCCGGAAACCTTTGACCAGATCCAGATCGGCATCGCGTCCCCGGACCGCATCCGTTCCTGGTCGTTCGGCGAGATCAAGAAGCCCGAGACGATCAACTATCGCACGTTCAAGCCCGAGCGTGACGGCCTGTTCTGCGCGCGCATCTTCGGTCCGATCAAGGACTACGAGTGCCTGTGCGGCAAGTACAAGCGCATGAAGTACAAGGGCATCGTTTGCGAGAAGTGCGGCGTCGAGGTCACCGTCTCGAAGGTTCGCCGCGAGCGTATGGGCCATATCGAGCTTGCCGCGCCCGTCGCGCACATCTGGTTCCTGAAGTCGCTGCCGAGCCGCATCGGCCTGCTGCTCGACATGCAGCTCAAGCAGCTGGAGCGCGTGCTGTACTTCGAGGCGTATATCGTGATCGAGCCGGGTCTCACCCCGCTCGAGAAGTTTCAGCTGCTGACCGAGGATGAACTCCTCGAGGCGCAGGACGAGTACGGTGAAGACGCCTTCTCCGCCGGCATCGGCGCCGAGGCCGTGCGTATCATGCTCGAGAGCCTCGATCTCGAGGGCGAGAAGGTCGCGCTGCTCGAAGAGCTGGCAACGACCAAGTCGGAGCTGAAGCCCAAGAAGATCATTAAGCGGCTCAAGGTCGTCGAGAGCTTCCTCGAATCGGGCAACCGTCCCGAGTGGATGATCCTCGAGGTCGTCCCGGTCATCCCGCCGGAACTCCGCCCGCTGGTGCCGCTCGACGGTGGCCGCTTCGCGACGTCGGATCTCAACGATCTGTATCGCCGCGTGATCAACCGCAACAACCGCTTGAAGCGACTGATGGAGCTGCGCGCGCCGGACATCATCGTCCGCAACGAGAAGCGCATGCTGCAGGAAGCGGTCGACGCATTGTTCGACAACGGCCGTCGCGGCCGCACGATCACCGGCGCCAACAAGCGTCCGCTCAAGTCGCTGTCCGACATGCTCAAGGGCAAGCAGGGCCGCTTCCGTCAGAACCTGCTCGGCAAGCGCGTCGACTATTCGGGCCGTTCGGTCATCGTGACCGGGCCGGAGCTCAAGCTGCACCAGTGCGGCCTGCCCAAGAAGATGGCGCTCGAGCTGTTCAAGCCGTTCATCTATGCCCGCCTCGACGCTAAGGGTCTGTCCATGACCCTCAAGCAGGCGAAGAAGTGGGTCGAGAAGGAGCGCAAGGAAGTCTGGGATATCCTGGACGAGGTGATCCGCGAGCATCCGGTGATGCTCAACCGCGCGCCGACGCTCCACCGTCTCGGCATCCAGGCGTTCGAACCCGTTCTGATCGAGGGTAAGGCGATCCAGCTTCACCCGCTGGTCTGCTCGGCGTTCAACGCCGACTTCGACGGTGACCAGATGGCCGTGCACGTCCCGCTGAGCCTCGAGGCGCAGCTAGAAGCGCGCGTCCTGATGATGTCGACCAACAACATCCTGTCGCCCGCCAACGGCAAGCCGATCATCGTGCCGTCGCAGGACATGGTTCTCGGGCTCTACTATCTCTCGATGGAGAAGCAGAGCGAGCCGGGCGAAGGCATGCTGCTCGCCGACATGGAGGAAGTGCACCAGGCGCTGTTCAACGGCGCGGTGACGCTGCACACCAAGATCGTCAGCCGCGTTCCGCAGACCGACGAGAACGGCAAGCAGTATCTCAAGCGCTACGAGACGACGCCGGGCCGCATGCTGCTGGGCGAAACGCTGCCCAAGTCGCACCGCGTGCCGTTCGAGACGGTCAATCGCCTGCTGACCAAGAAGGACGTTACCGACGTCATCGACGAAGTCTATCGTCACACCGGCCAGAAGGAGACCGTGCTGTTCGCCGACGCGATCATGGCGCTGGGCTTCCGCCACGCATTCCGTGCCGGCATCTCGTTCGGCAAGGACGACATGCTCGTCGCGCCGGACAAGGACAAGCTTGTCGACGAGACGCGCGATCAGGTGAAGGACTTCGAGCAGCAGTATCAGGACGGCCTGATCACGCAGCAGGAGAAGTACAACAAGGTGATCGACGCCTGGAGCCGCTGCGGCGATCAGGTGGCGAACTCGATGATGAACGAGATCAAGGCCGTTCGCCTCGACGAAGAGACCGGCCGTGAGAAGCCGATCAACTCGATCTACATGATGGCCCACTCCGGTGCGCGTGGTTCGCAGGCGCAGATCAAGCAGCTCGCCGGCATGCGCGGCCTGATGGCCAAGCCGTCGGGCGAGATCATCGAGACGCCGATCATCTCGAACTTCAAGGAGGGCCTGACCGTCCTTGAATACTTCAACTCCACCCACGGCGCGCGCAAGGGCCTCGCGGACACGGCGTTGAAGACCGCGAACTCGGGCTATCTCACCCGCCGTCTCGTCGACGTGTCGCAGGATTGCGTCATCGTCGAGGACGATTGCGGTACCGAGCGCGCGCTCGAGATGAAGGCGATCGTGCAGGGCGGCTCGACCATCGCGTCGCTCGGCGAGCGTATCTTGGGCCGCACAACGGCCGAGGACATCGTCGATGCCAAGTCGAACGAGGTGCTGATCCCGATCGGCACGCTGCTCGACGAGCCGATGGTGGCACGGATCGAGGCGACCGGTGTTCAGGCGGTCAAGATCCGCTCGCCGCTGGTCTGCGAGAGCAAGATCGGCGTGTGCGGCAAGTGCTACGGGCGTGATCTCGCGCGCGGTACGCCGGTCAACATCGGCGAGGCGGTCGGCGTCATCGCGGCGCAGTCGATCGGTGAGCCGGGCACGCAGCTGACGATGCGTACCTTCCACATCGGCGGCGCGGCGCAGCTCAACGAGCAGTCGAACCTCGAGGCGCCGGTTGACGGCACCGTCGAGTATCGCGACCTGCGTATCATCGTCGATCAGCGCAGCCGGCGCATCGTGCTCAGCCGCTCGGGCGAGATCGCGATCGTCGACATGGATGGCCGTGAGCTCGCGGTGCACAAGATCCCCTACGGCGCGACCGTGCTGTGCGACGATGGCCACATCGTCAGCGCCGGCGATCGCCTCGCGGAATGGGATCCGTTCACCATGCCGCTCATCACCGAGACGGGCGGTACCGCGAAGTTCCAGGACCTGATCGAGGGCAAGACGCTCACCGAGCAGGTCGACGAGGCGACGGGTATCGCCCAACGCGTCGTGATCGAATATCGCGCCGCGGGCCGATCGAAGGAGGATCTGCGTCCGCGCATCACCCTGCTCGACGAGGGTTCGGGTGAGGCCGCGCGCTACATGCTGGCGCCGGGTGCGGTGCTCTCGGTCGAGGACGGCGCCACCGTCTACGCCGGCGACGTCGTCGCCCGCGTGGCGCGCGAGTCGGCCAAGACGCGCGACATCACCGGCGGTCTGCCGCGCGTCGCCGAGCTGTTCGAGGCGCGCAAGCCGAAGGAAAATGCGATCATCGCCAAGGTCTCGGGCCGCGTGGTGTTCGGCAAGGACTATAAGGCGAAGCGGAAGATCGGCATTCAGCCCGAGGACGGCGGCGAGGTGGTGGAATACCTCATCCCGAAGTCCAAGGTGATCGACGTTCAGGAAGGCGACTACGTCAAGCGTGGCGACAACCTGATCGGCGGCTCGCCCGATCCGCACGACATTCTCGAGGTGCTCGGCATCGAGCCGCTCGCGGAATATCTCGTATCGGAAATCCAGGAAGTCTATCGACTCCAGGGCGTGAAGATCAACGACAAGCACATCGAGACGATCGTTCGTCAGATGCTGCAGAAGGTCGAGATCACCGTCGCGGGTGACACCACGCTGCTTCCAGGCGAGCAGGTCGATCGTGCCGAGATGGACGAGGTCAACGCCAAGCTCGGCAAGAACGAGACGCCGGCGCAGGGCAAGCCGATCCTCCTCGGCATCACCAAGGCGTCGCTGCAGACCCGGTCGTTCATCTCGGCCGCGTCGTTCCAGGAGACCACCCGCGTCCTCACCGAGGCGGCGGTCCAGGGCAAGCAGGACACGCTGATGGGCCTGAAGGAGAACGTCATCGTCGGCCGGCTCATCCCGGCTGGTACGGGCGCGGGCATGAACCGCCTGCGGGTCGCGGCGACGTCACGTGACGTCGCGCTGCGCGCGCAGCAGAAGAAGCTGGCAGATGCGATGATCGTCGCGCCGACCAGCGCGGCCGAGCTGCGCCAGGCGGAGAACGAGCGCAGCGTGCGCGACGACGCCGGCACCGGCGACGATCCGCTCGCATCGGTCGTTCCCTCGGGCGACGGCAGCGATGCCGCCGCGGGCGAGTATCTGAACGACTGATCGCGCCGATCACGACGAACGCGAACGACCCCGCCGGAGCGATCCGGCGGGGTTTTTCGTGTCTACTTTAACTGGCTCAGTTGCCGGCGAACGTCCGCGACAGGCCGTGATACAGTTTCTCGCGACACACAGCCCGACTGGCGCCGTCGGCGAGAAACGCCGCGGCGAACATCGGCAGCATCAGTCCGCGGCTCGCCGTCGTCTCGGCGAGGATGATCACGGCGGTCAGCGGTGCCCGCACGACGCCGGTGAAATAGGCCACCATCCCCAGAATCACGACCGCCCGCGCCGACTCGCCGGGGAAAACCGCGCGCAACAGGTTGCCGACCCCCGCGCCGACCGCGAGGCTCGGCGCGAAGATGCCGCCGGGCAGCCCCGCCACGGCGGTTGCGAGCGTTGCGACGAACTTGGCGGGGCCGAACCACAAGGGCGCGTCCGCCCCGGTGATCATCGCCCGCGCCGCGCCATAGCCGGTTCCCCAGGTGAGCCCTGTCGTGACGCCGAGCACCGCGACGATCGCGCCGCACAGCCCTGCGAACAGCACCGGGCGCGCCTTGCTCCATCGCGTGAGCCGGCCGCCGCCCGTCGCCAGCGCGAGCATCCCCTTCGCGAACAATCCGCCCGACAGCCCGCCGCCGATCCCTGCGACGGGAACGACGATCAGCGCACTGGCCAGCGGCAGATGCGCGCCGATCGCGCCGAAATAGACGTAGTCGCCCGCCAGGCTCTGCGCGACCATGCCGGCGATGACGATCGACGACAGCACCATCAGCGTCATGCGCTGCTCATAGGCCGCTGCCAGCTCCTCGATCGCGAACAGGATCCCCGCAAGCGGCGTATTGAACGCCGCCGCGACGCCAGCCGCGCCGCCAGCGATGACGACACTGCTGCGCAACCGCACGCGCATCACGCGGTGGCTGACGTTCATCACTGCTGCGGCAAGCTGCACCGTCGGCCCCTCGCGTCCGACACTCGCGCCGCACAATACCGCCCCCATCGTCAGCAGCGCCTTGCCTGCCACCGTGCGCACCGCGATCAGCCCACGTGTTGCCGCGATCGGCGCGTCGCGCGCTGCCATCACCTGCGGTATCCCCGATCCTCGCGCCAGCGGCACCCAGCGGCGCGTGATCCAGACCAGCGCCATGAAGCCGAGCGGCGTCGTAACCAGCGGCGCCCAGCGCCACTGACGGGCGAAGCGCGCGAATGCTTCGCCCGCCGCGTCAGACGCTTTGGCGAAAAGCACCGCCACGATGCCGATTGCGATCGCGCCAGTGATAACCGCAACCCGCCGCCGAAACAGGATCGAGGTCGGCCCGCGTGATCGTAGCAGCGCGCGCACGCGTCGTGGGGTCCAGCGGCGCGGCAACCGCGATGGCATCGTTTCGTTTGGCACAGGCCCTTCTAGGCCGATGCGTCTGCCGGCATCACCCCTGTCGTGCGATTGCTATTAGGGCCCGGCCACTCATCGCGCAGCAGCCCCCAGATCACGCTGTCGCGCACGCCGATGTGCGTCTCCCACTCGGCGCGCAGCAATCCTTCGCGCTGGAAGCCGAGGCCGACGAGAAGTGCGATCGATCGCGCATTGTCGGGATCGGTATCCGCGAAGACCCGCCGTGCCCCTTGCGCGAACAGCAGGTCGATCAACGCGCGCACCGCTTCGCGCGCATAGCCTTGCCCTGAGGCGTTCGCCGCGAGCAGATAGCCGATCTCCATCACGCCGCGCCGCCGCTCGCCCGCCGCCAGTGTGCCGATCGCGCGGCTGGTCCGCGCCTCGACGATCACCCACTGCCGCCACTCGTCGCCGGCGTGCGGCGTCACGTAATCGACCGTCTCCGCGACCGAGCCGTGCGGCGCGCTCGACCAGAAGCGCATCACGCGCGGATCGCGATACGCCTCGTACAGCGCGGGCGCGTCCGATGCTGTCGGCGCGCGCATGGTCAGCCGCGCGCTGGCAAAGGTTTCGGCGTTCAATCCGCGCCCAGTCCGGCGAGTGCCTCGACCAGCGTCTGCACCTTGCGCTGGCGCCATTGCGGCAGCGGGGCGACCAGCCAATAGCCGAGCCGCGACGGCCGCGGCTCGCCAACCGTAACGACGTGCCCCGCCGCCAGATCGCGCGCCGCGAGCAGCTCGGGCACTGTCGCGCGTCCCAGGCCCTGAGCCGCAGCGTCGAGCGCGAGCCCTGCGTCGCCGACGCGCACCAGCGCGCCCGCATCGTCGTCGCCGCTGCCCGGCCACGCGATCGAGACGCCCGCGCCGCCGCCGGGCCGCTCCACCGTCACCATCCCTTCGCTCTCGATCGCTTCGCCCTCGTGCACACCGGGGCCCTCGCCCCACGTCACCGCCAAGTCGAGGTTCGCCTCGGTGAAGTCGGGCGCCTGATCCGCCGCCACCAGGACGAAGCGCAGCTCGCCGTCCGCCCGTGCGATCTCGGCGAGGCGCGGCAGCAGCCATTTCTCCGTCAGGTCGCGCGGCGCAGCGATCGTCAGCGACTTGGAGGATTGCCCGGCCTGCATCGCGCGCACCGATTCCTCGAACTGGAGGAAGCCGTGGCGCAGCGGCCCCAGCCCCGCCTCGCCCTCGGGCGTCAGCTCGAGGCCCTTAGTGGTCCGCCGGAACAGCACAACGCCCAGCGTATCCTCCAGCGCGCGGATCTGCTGCCCCACTGCCGCCGGCGTCACCGCCAATTCGTCCGCGGCGCGCGTAAACGACAAGTGCCGCGCCGCGGCGTCGAGCACGCGCAGGCCATTGAGCGGCAGATGCGTGCGCTTCATTCGGCCACCGCCGGCGCCACCAGCGCGAACTTGGGGATCGCGACATCAAACAAGCCGCCGTCCTCGCCGATCATGCGATAGCTGCCCTGCATCGATCCCGCCGGCGTCGCGAGCGGGCACCCCGATACATAATCGTAGCTCGATCCCGGCGCGATCAGCGGCTGCTCGCCCACGACGCCCTCGCCCTCGACTGTGTGGCGCGCGCCGCGGCCATCGGTGATGACCCAGTGTCGCGTCAGCAGCTGCGCCGCCTGTGCACCGTCGTTCTCGATGCGGATGTGATACGCCCAGAACCAGCGCCCGCGCGCTGGCTCGGATTGTTCGGCGAGATAGCTCACCGACACACGCACGGTGATCCCCCGCGTCGTCGCAGACGTGGGGAAGAATGCCTTCACAGCCCGACCGCGGTCAGCGCGCGATCGAGGTCGTCGATCACGTCGGCCGGATCCTCCAGCCCGACGTTGAGCCGCAGCATCCCCTCGGTCACCCCCATCTCCGCGCGCTTCTCGGGCGCCACCGAATGGTGCGTGGTCGAGGCAGGGTGCGTCATCAGCGAGCGCGAATCGCCGATGTTGTTCGAAATATCGACCAGTTCGAGCGCATCGAGCAGCGCGTGCGCCTGTGTCCGACCGCCGTCGAGCTCGAACGCGAAGATCGGCCCCGTCATCTCCATCTGGCTCATCGCCAATTGGTGCTGCGGGTGGCTCGGCAGCCCCGGATGCAGCACCCGCGGCACGCGCCCTTCGAGGAACGCGCCGACCGTCAACGCATTTTCCGCCTGCCGCCGGATGCGCAGGTCGAGCGTCTCGAGTCCCTTCAGCACCACCCAGGCGTTGAACGCCGACAGCGTCGGGCCGGTGTTGCGCGTGAAGGGCAGCAGCGTGTTGTCGATGAAGTCCTGCGTCCCGCACACCGCGCCCGCCAGTACGCGCCCCTGCCCGTCCATCATCTTGGTCGCCGAATAGGCGGTCACGTCGGCACCGAACTCCATCGGCCGCTGCAGGGCAGGCGTCGCAAAGGCGTTGTCGACGACGCTGGTGATGCCGCGCTCGCGCGCGATGCCGCACACCGCGCGCAGATCGACGACGTCCATCGTCGGGTTCGCCGGTGTCTCGAAGAAGAACACCTTGGTCTCGGGCCGCACCGCGTCCTCGAATTGCTGCGGGTCGCGCGCGTCGACCACCGTCGTCGCGATGCCGAACTTGGGCAGCAGCGTGTCGACCAGCCAGCGGCACGAGCCGAACGCCGCGCGGCCCGCGACGACATGGTCGCCCGTCTGCAACTGGCACAGCAGCACCGCCGTCATCGCCGCCATGCCCGTTGCCATCGATCGGCATGCCTCGGCCCCCTCGAGCAGCGCGATGCGATGCTCGAGCATCTCGACCGTCGGATTCTGCAGCCGCGAATAGGTCATGCCCCGCTGCTCGCCAGCGAAGCGCGCCGCGGCGTCACCCGCACAGTCATAGGCATAGCCCGACGTCATGAAGATCGCCTCGGACGTCTCGCCGAATTCGGAGCGTACGGTGCCGCCGCGGATCGCGCGCGTCGCCGGGCGCCAGGTGTCGGTGATCGAGCGGTCTTGTCCGGTACGGCGTTTCATGGCTGCCGCTTTCGGCCAATCGCCCCGGGCTTTCAAGGGCGCCTGTCCTGCGCATCGCGGCTGTGACACAAGCGGGCGGATCATCGGAGGGGAACGCACCTTGTTCATCAAACGGAGCCGGCGTTGCGGGTACACGATGCGCGCTACCGACCTCTGTCCGCGCGCCTAATCGGCCTTCCGATGCTCCATCGTCCTTTACCGCTCGCGCTGCTCGTCTTCCTCGTCGCGGAGGCGCTATTCGTCATCCGCCTCGCGGTGCCGCACCAAATGGTGTTCGACGAAACGCATTACGTGCCCGCCGCGCGCACGCTGCTCGCGCTGTCGGGGCCGGCGAACACCGAACATCCCCTGCTCGGCAAGTGGCTCATCGGGCTCGGCATCCGCCTGGTCGGCGACACGCCGTTCGGCTGGCGCATCGCGTCGACGATCGCCGGCAGCGCCACCGTCGCGGCGACGTTCTTCACCGCGTGGCAGGTGACCGGGCGACGGCGCCCCGCGCTCGTCGCCGCCATGCTGACGCTGCTCGGCTTTACCGTCTACGTCCAGGCGCGGATCGCGATGCTCGACGGGTTCATGCTCGCCTTCCTGATGCTCGCCATCGCCGCCGTCGCGGCGACGCTGCGGCGCGGCGGCTGGTGGCGCTGGACGCTCGCGGCGGCGCTGCTCGGCGCGGCGGTCGCGTGCAAGTGGCTCGCGGCGCCCTACGTCGCCTTCGCCGCCGCCGCCTTCGTGCTGCTCAAGCAGCAGGATCAGCGGCGCTTTCCGGGGCTGCGCGCGGCGCCGGCGCTGACGATCCTCGGCAGCGTCTCGCTCCTCACCTATTTCGCGACCTTCGTACCCGCCTTCTTTTACGCCAGCGAACCGCTGACGATCGCGCGCCTGCTCCCGTTTCAACACGAGATGTTCGCGCGCCAGACCCAGGTGCTGCCCGCGCACACCTATCAGTCGCGCTGGTGGACGTGGCCGCTGCTGATCCGCCCGATCTGGTACCTCTACGAGCCCGCCGACGGCGCCCAGCGCGGCATTCTGTTCATCGGCAACCCGGCGATCATGTGGGGCGGGCTTCTCGCGGTCGCTGCCTGCTGGTGGGCGTGGGTCAAGTTCGGCGCGGCGCGCCCGTTCGCCGCCGCGATGCTATGGACCGGCAGCCTCGCGATATGGGCGCTGATCCCCAAGTCGCTCGGCTTCTATTACTACTACTATCCGTCGAGCGTCTTCATCGTCCTCGCGATCGTCGCCGCGCTCGATCACTGGCGCGATCGGACGCGGCACTGGGACGTGGCGCTGCTCGCCGTATCCGCCGCGCTCGCGCTATACTTCTATCCGATCCTCGCCGCGCTGCCGCTCCCCAACCCCGCCGCCTTCCGCACCTGGACGTGGTTCGCCACCTGGGTGTGATCTCAGTAGCGGCCCCAGGTGAAGCGTGACGACAGTGCGTAATTCCACACCGCTCCCACCAGCACCCCGGCAAGTGCCGAGATCGCCCAGGCGCCATAGTGGAAGTCGTACAGGAACGCCGCGACGCCGACGTTCGCCACCGCGCCGACCGAGCAGACGACGCAGAACGATACCCAGCCGTCGAGCATCTGCCGCCAGCCGCGCAGCCGCCGGTCGCGATACGTCAGCGCGTTGTTGAGGAAGAAGTTGAACGTCATCGCCGCCGCCGTCGCGACGATCTGGCCAAGGAGGAAGGACGCGCCGAGCACGACGTACAGCGCCGTCAGCACCCCCATGTGGATGCCGACGCCAATCACGCCGATCGCGGAGAACATCGCGAAGCGCACCGGGATGATCCGACCGAACCGGCGGTCGTACAGCGCGATCAGATATTCCATCGCCACGACGTGATCGAGCTTCGACTCGCCCGCGCTGCGCGTCCGGAACACATAGGGCAGCTCGACGAAGCGCAGCGGGCGCCCCGCCGACGCCATGATGTCGAGCAGGATCTTGAACCCGATCCCCGCCAGCCGCGGCGCCATTTCGCGCAGCACCGCGGTGCGCACCATGAAGAACCCGCTCATCGGATCGCTCAGCCCGACGTCGAGCACGCGCTGCGACAGACGCGTCGCGAACGCCGATTTGGCCACCCGGTCGCGGTCCCACTCGCCCGTTCCGCCGCCCGCGACGAAGCGCGATCCAACCGCAATATCGAGCGCCGGATCGGCCTTGAGCGCCGCCAGCATCGCAGGCAGCACCGTTTCGTCGTGCTGCAGGTCGCCGTCGATCACCGCGACGAGCGGCGCCGCGGTCGCGCACATCCCCTCGATGCACGCGGTCGCCAGCCCGCGCCGCCCGATTCGCTGGATCACCCGCACGCGGCGATCAAGCCGCGCGATGTCGCGCGCCGCGTCGGCGGTGCCGTCAGGGCTGTCGTCGTCGACGAAAATCGCTTCCCAGTTGACGCCGGCGAGCGCCTGGTCGAGCCGCGCGATCAGTACCGGCACGTTGCCCTTCTCGTTGAACGTCGGGATGACGACCGCGAGATCGAGCAGGTCGCTCATAGCGCCGCGCGCACCGCCTCGCCCATCGCCTGCGTCGACGCGGTACCGCCAAGGTCGGCGGTGCGGTGTCCGGCGGCGAGCGCTGTCGCCACCGCCGCCTCGATCCGATCGGCGGGCTCGGCCAGCCCCAGCGAGTGGCGCAGCAGCATCGCGGCGGAAAGGATCGCGGCGCATGGATTGGCACGACCCTGCCCGGCGATATCGGGCGCGGAGCCGTGGATAGGCTCGTACAATCCCTTACCCGCCGCATCGAGCGACGCGGACGGCAGCAGCCCGATCGATCCGACGCACATCGATGCCTGATCGGACAGGATGTCACCGAACAGATTGCCCGTCACGATGACGTCGAACTGGCCCGGATCGCGCACCAGCTGCATCGCCGCATTGTCGACGTAGAGGTGGGTGAGCGCGACGTCGGCATAATCCGCCGCGGTCTCGATCATTACGTCGCGCCACAGCTGCGACGTTTCGAGCACATTGGCCTTGTCGACCGAGCACAGCTTGCCGCGCCGCCGCCGCGCCGCCTCGAACCCGGCGATCGCGATGCGCCGCACCTCGCCCTCGTCGTAGCTCATCACGTCATAGCCCTCGCGCAGCCCTGCGGGCGTCGTGCGCATCCCTTTCTCGCCGAAATAGACGTCGCCATTCAGCTCGCGCACGATCAGCAGGTCGATCGCGCGCGCCACTTCGGGGCGCAGTGCGGAGGCATCCTCCAGCCCCGCGAACAGCTTCGCCGGGCGCAGGTTGGCAAATAGCGTCAGCTCCTTGCGCAGTCCAAGGATCGCCTGCTCGGGGCGCAGATGGCGGTCAAGCGCGTCGCACGTCGGATCGCCGACCGCGCCGAACAGGATCGCTTCGGCTCGCCGCGCCAGATCAAGCGTCGCGGGCGGCAGCGGGTGGCCGCCCGCGTGATACGCCGCCCCGCCGACCGCCGCCTCCTCGAACGCGAGACCCAGATCGAGCACCTCGAGCACCAAGCGCGCCTCGCGCGTCACTTCGGGGCCGATGCCGTCGCCGGGCAGGATCGCGATCAGGGTCATGGGGAACTCCGTCAGGGGCGCGCGCCTCTTGCCGCCCCCCACAGCCTCACGCAACCGCTCTCTTGAGGCGATCGATCAGCCGCTCGCGCGCCGCCAGCGTCTCGGCACGACGATCGACCAAAACGTCGCGCGCCAGGAACCGTTCGGTGATCGCCAGCGCGGCGAACACGTCGGGCCAATCGGGATCGCCGCCGGCGAGAAGGAACGGCGGCAGCGGCAGCAGCCGGTCCTCGTAGCCCGCCGCCGCCGCGCGGCTCACCGCCCCGCCGCTCTTCGGGCTGACATAGGCGATGTCCTCGCGCGCGCCCGTCACCACACAGCGATCGAGCGCGAGGCCGAAGCCGAGCTCCGCCAGAACCAGCAGCTCGTACCTTGCCAGCGCCCCTGCCCAGTCGCGCGCCGCCGGCGCCGCCTCGACTGCGTCGAGCACCGCGGAGAGTGCGGCGTAGAGCCGCGGGTACGGCTGCGCCTCAGGCAGCGCGGCCGCCGTCAGCGCCGCGACCCACGATATCACCGCCGCGGGCAGCGGCTCGCCGTGCAGCCCCGCGCGGCTGTGCACCAACTCCACCGTCAGCGCGGGCAGCTGGTCGTCGGTCCGCGCACGCCAGTCGCCGAGTATGGCGTTGCCGGGCTGTAAGATCGGCCGCAGTGAGCGCGATCGCCCGCCGCGCACATAGCCCGATCGCACCCCGTCGTCGGGCGTCAGCGCGCGGACGATCGCGCCGTGTTCGCCGTGCGGCCGGATGGCGAGAACGATGGCGGGCGCGGCAAGGTGCATCGCCGCCGGTCTACACGATGGCAGCGCGGCGCGTCAGGCCCGCCGCACGCGCTTGGCGATGCCCTGCAAGGCCGGTGCGGCCGCGGCGCGCTTGGCGACGCGCATTGCCGCGTCAAACCCGCCGACCAGTGACACCGCCGCGAGATTGGCGAGCGTCGGGCGCAGCAGCAGCAGGTCGTGGCACGCCACCCCCGCGCTCGCCATGCCGCGCTTGTGCTGCCCTTCCCCTTCGGTAAAGTCGAACCGCACGAAGCGATCGGCGAACAGATCGCGCAGCGCCGCTTCCATCAGCACGCTGCCCGGCGACAGCGCCGCGAGCGCCGGATCGTGCCCGACGTAATCGTAACGCAGCGTCTCGCCGTCCGCGCCGCACCACAGATACGCCGCCGGTTCGCCCCGTACGTAGAGCAGCCAAGCGCGCACCTGATCCTCGCCCGCTTGCGCGATCATCCGCTGCACCGCGCTCGCGTCGCCCGGTAGCCCGGCGCCCATCAGCCGCTCCTGATAGGTCTTCTCCGCCAGCGCGCGCGCGATCGGGTGGAAGTCGCCGAGTTCGGCCGGGGTGCGATAACGCCGCACGTCGAGCGTGCCGCCGCTCTCCGCCGCCAGCTTGCGCGCTTTGCGTTTCAGCGTCGAGCGCGTCTGTCCCGACAATCCGGCGCGCCACGCCGCCTCCCCCGCCACGAGATCGACATAGTAGCGCGTATAGCGCTGGCGCTCGAACCGCACGCCCCGCCAATCGATCGCTGCGGTCTCGGGCAGCGACGTCACCAGATACCCATCCTCACCCGACGTTAGCGGTGGCAGCGCGGGCGCCGAGCACGCCAGCGCCTCGTCGAGCGACAGCCCGATGCGCCGCAGCCGCCGAGGGATCGAGGCGATCGTTCGCGCGCCGATCTGCAGCCGCAGCGCGCCGGCGCTCACGCCGCGCGTTCCGCGACGAGGTTGGACCACAATTGCGCCGCCTGCCGCTTGCCCCGCCGCCAGGCGCTTGCAGGCAGCGGACGATCGTCGCGATCGAGCGGCAGCGGCGGCCGGTCGGCGAAATGCGCGGTCGGCGCCACGTCGCGCCGTGTCGCAAGCAGCGCGCACAGCGCTTCGAAGCGCGGCACGTGGACACGATTCGCGGCAACGCCGGCGCGCGTCGCCAGCTCGAAACTATGCCCGACGATCGTCGTCGCGACATGCCCGTGCGCGATCCCATGGTCGATTGCCGCGCGCATCTCGTCGGCAGACAGCGCGCAGATCTGGAAGTTGCGCCACGTACCCGGCCGGTCCTCGATCACCGTCACCGGCACCTCAATCACGCCGTTGCGCACGACGGGCGCGATGCGCGACGGCGGCAGCCCGATCGCGCTCGGCCAAGGATGATGCGCGCCATTGTGGCTCGAATCATACGTGATGCCGTTCGCCGCCAGCGCAGCCAGCGTGTCGTCGTTCGCCGAGTAGCTGCCGCTGCGAAACGCGATTGGCGCCGGCGCCCCCGCATTCACCAGCAGCGCCGCCGCCTCGGCCAGCATCTCGCGCTGCGCGTTCGCCGACAGGTCGATCATCTCGAACGAGCCGTGCGCCGCGCGATCGTCGAGCGACGCGCCGACCCAGTTCGGGTGGCAGTGCAATTGCACCTCCTGCCCCGCCGACAGCACCGCGGCGACGATCCGCTCGAACGGCGCGATCCCGTAGACCCGCGCCGGCATCGGATCGACGAAGAAGGTCGCCTTCAGCCCGTACCGTGCAAGGCAATCAAGCTGCCACGCGAGCCCCACCCCGCCCGGCTCGATCGATCGCGCCTCCACCGTCGCCGCGTCCAGCCCAGCGGCATGGTGCCGCCATGCAAGCTCGGTATCGATGGTGAGGAACACGTGCATGCGCCCGTGCCTAGGCCGGCAGGGTGAACAAACGGCAAAGGCGCGTGCGTCCTGTGCGTT
This sequence comes from Sphingomonas sp. TZW2008, assembly GCF_002117915.1. Lineage (GTDB taxonomy): Bacteria > Pseudomonadota > Alphaproteobacteria > Sphingomonadales > Sphingomonadaceae > Sphingomonas. The sequence goes on from NZ_BDJB01000003.1 coordinate 123,796, forward strand.
AAGTGTCAGCGCGCGTGGTAAAAGTCGTACACCTGCTGCGCCACGCCGGCGCTCACCCCGGGCGCCTTCTGCAGATCGGCAAGGCTCGCGTTACGCACCGCGCGCGCGGTGCCGAAATGCATCAGCAGCGCCTTCTTGCGCGCCGGGCCGATGCCCGGCACTTCGTCGAGCGGGCTCGCGCCGATCGCCTTTGCGCGCTTCTCGCGGTGCGCGCCGATGACGAAACGATGCACCTCGTCGCGCAGCCGCTGGAGGTAGAAGAGCACGGGCGAATTGACCGGCAGCGTCAGCTCGCGCCCATCCATCAGGTGGAACACCTCGCGCCCCTCGCGGCCGTGGTGCGGCCCTTTGGCGACGCCGACGAGGCACACGTCCTCGATCCCCAGATCCTCCAGCACCGCCTTCGCGGCGTTGAGCTGCCCGCGTCCGCCGTCAAGCAGAACCAAATCGGGCCAGGTATCGCCGTCGCGGTCAGGATCCTCCTCAATCGCGCGCGCGAAGCGCCGCCGCAGCACTTCGCGCATCATCGCGAAATCATCGTCGGTCGCCGCCTGCTTGATGTTGAACTTGCGATACTGCCCCTTGCGGAAGCCCTCCGGCCCCGCGACCACCATCGCGCCGACCGCGTTGGTGCCCTGGATGTGGCTGTTGTCGTACACCTCGATCCGCTGCGGCGGCTCGGCGAGCTCGAACAGATCGGCCACCTCGCGGTTGAGCTTCGCCTGCGTCGTCGATTCCGCCAGCCGGCGCTCGAGCGCCTCCTTGGCGTTGCGGCACGCCTGTTCCATCAGCCGCTTGCGCGTGCCGCGCTGCGGCACCTCGATCGCCACCTTGCGTCCGGCGATGCTCCCCAGTGCCTCCGTCAGCACCTCAACATCGGGCAGCGCGCGATCGACCAGCACCGTCCGGGCAGGCGGCACCTCCTCGTAGAATTGCATCAGGAACTGCGTCATCACCTCCGCCTCGCTCACCTCGGCGGTGTGCGTCGGGAAGAAGCCGCGGTGCCCCCAATTCTGCCCGCCGCGGATAAAGAACGCCTGGATGCCAATCACCCCTTCGAGGCAGGCGAGCGCGAAGATATCGGCGTCGCCCACCCCTTCCGCGTTGATGAATTGCGTGCCCTGGATAAACGTCAGCGCGCGCAGCCGGTCGCGCACGACCGCCGCCTGCTCGAAATCCATCGCCTCCGACGCCGCCTGCATCTGCGCGCCGAGCTTCGCCTGCACGTCGGTGGTCTTGCCGGCGAGAAATTTCTTCGCGTCGCCGATCAGCTCCTCATAGCCCGGCTTGTCGATCCGCCCGACGCACGGCGCGGAACAGCGCTTGATCTGGTACAGCAGGCACGGCCGGTCGCGCGTCTTGAAGAAGCCGTCGGTGCAGCTGCGCAGAAGGAACAACTTCTGCAGCGCGTTGAGCGTGTTGTTGACGCTGCCCGCGCTCGCGAACGGGCCGTAGTAATCGCCTTTGGCACGCCGTGCCCCGCGATGCTTCTGGATGCGCGGAAACTCGTGATCGGCGCGCAGCAGGATGAACGGGAAGCTTTTGTCGTCGCGCAGCAGCACGTTGTACGGCGGGCGATAGCGCTTGATCAGTTGCGCTTCGAGCAGCAGCGCTTCGGCTTCGTTGTTGGTCGTCACGATCGTCATCGATCGCGTCTGCGACACCATCCGCTGGAGCCGCTTGGTCAGGTTCTTGATCTGCGTGTAGTTGGAGACGCGATTCTTCAGCGCGCGCGCCTTGCCGACGTACAGCACGTCGCCCTTCGCATCCTGCATGCGGTAGACGCCGGGCTTCAGCGGCAGCGTCTTTACGACATTGCGGATCGCGGCGACGCCCGCCTCCAGATCGGGCGTGTCGCTGCCACGGATCGCGTAGGTGGCTTTCTCTTCGTTGAACCGGTCGGGCGGGCCGTAGGAACCTTGCATCGTGCGCGGAATCTAGGGACTCGCCCTCGTGCAGGCCACCCCTCTCCCACGATCTTGCAGCTTCAACGCCAACTTGAACGCCATGTCGCGGGGAACGCGCATCGCCCGTAACCCGTTGGGGCGGCATGACCAGCAAACGCGACAGCCACGGCCGCTTCAAGGCCGATCGTTCCAACCGCACCCTCGCGATTGGCGCCGCCACTGCAATCGGCGCGGTCGCGACCGGCCTCGCGAGCGCGATCCATTTCGGGTTGTTCGATCGCTTCTTCGCCGCGCGTGACGGCCACGCCGCGCCCGATCTCGAGGGCGATCGCCATCCGGGGCCGGATAGCCGCGCGCCCGATCACTTCCGGCCCGATCCCACCGCCCCGGTCTCGGCCGCCGATCGCGAGGCGCTGCGCCCCGCCACCGGCCCGGCGCCGGGCTTCGCCGCCGATCGCGGCGGCGTGCGCAGCCAGCCCGACTGAACCCGGGCCGGCGGGCGCCGCCGCCACTGCCGCGCTATTCGTAGCGCAACGCCTTGATCGGATTGGCACGCGCGACGCGCCACGCGTGGCCCGCGATCGTCGCCACCGCGATCGCCAGTGCCAGCGCCCCCGCCAGCAGGAACGGCGTCGGCCCAAGCGCCATGCGCGTGTCGAACCCGTTCAGCCAGTCGCGCATCACCCACCAGGCGATCGGCCAGGCGATGATGTTGGCGATCAGCACCGGGCGGCTGAACTGCCACACCAGCAGCCGCACGATATCTTGCGTGCGCGCGCCCAGCACCTTGCGGATGCCGATCTCCTTGGTCCGCCGCTCTGCGGTGAATGCCGCCAGCCCGAACAGCCCGAGGCACGCGATGATTACCGCCAGCCCCGCGAAGCCCGCGAAGATCTTCGCGCGCGCATCCTCGGACTTGTACAGGTCCTCGATGATCGCTTCGCTGAACTCCGCCTCGAACGGCACGTCCGGCGCGGTCTGCTTCCAGACCCGCTCCGCCGCCGCGCGCACCTGCGCTGGATCACCGTTGTAGCGGATCACCATGTTGGTCGTACCCTCGCGCGTGCCCAAGAACATGATCGGATCGAGCGGCTCGCGCACCGACCGGAAGCGCGAATCCTTGACGACGCCAACGACGGTCAGCGTCATTTCGCCATTCTCGGCGCCTAGCCCGGTGCGCAGCGTCTTGCCCACCGCGTCCTGCGCGCTCTTCGCGCCGAGCTTCCGCGCGGCATATTCGTTGATCACGATGTTGGCGCCGCGCGCGACCAGCGCACGTACCTCCTCGGGCTTCTCGGGGAACGACAGCGTCTGGTCGTCCATCGGCCGCGCCGGATCGAACCAGCGGCCCGCCACCAGTTGCAGCCCCATCGCATCCTTGAAGCCCTGGTCGACACGATAGCGGCCGAGCGTGATCGACTGCGGATTGCCCGGCACCAGCACGCCAGAGTTGCTCGAATTCTGCGTCGCAACGCCGATGTCGGTGCGGCCGACCGCGACGACGCCCGGAATGCGCTTCATCTGCTCGACCATCTGCTCGCCGCGGCCGATCAGCTGATACCGGCTCAGCCCGTCGAGCTGCAGCACGTGATCGCGCTTGTACCCCGGATCGACCGAGCGCGCGTAGACCGTCTGGCCGAAGACGATGGCGGTGCAGATGATCAGCCCGATCGAGATCGCGAACTGCGCCACCACCAGCACGCTGCGCAGCCGCCCCGTGCCCGGCGTCTCGGCGGACGACTTGTTCGCCTTGAGCACGCTCGCCGGCTGGAAGCGCGACAGGAAGAATGCAGGGTAGAGCCCGCCGAGCACGCCGACGATCAACATGAGCGCGATCGCCGGCAACAGCATCCCGCCCGCGCCGATGTAGTTGAAGGTGAGACCGGCATCGAGCAACGCGCCGAACGGCCGCACCAGCAGCTCCGCGAGCGCGAGCGCAATGACGACCGCGATCGCGGCAACGAGCAAAGATTCGCCGACGAATTGGCCGATCAGCTGGCGGCGCGTGGCGCCGAGCACTTTGCGCAGCGCCACTTCGCGTGCACGCTGCCCCGCGCGCGCCGTCGCCAGATTGGTGAAGTTCACCACCGCCATGCCCAGGATCAGCGCCGCGATGATCGCGAAGGTCGCGATCGTCGCACGATCGTTGCCCGGCGTCATCGCGCCGCCCTGCGCCTTGCCGAGATGGATGTCGGCGAGCGGCACGAAACGCCAGTCGGTCTCGTCGCCGGCGTTGTAGCGCGTGCCGCCGAAATTCTCGTCGGGGATGTTGCGCTTCTCCCACGCCGGCATCTGCGCGTTGATCGTCGCGACGTCAGTGCCCGGCTTCAGCTTGGCGTAGACCCAGCCCGACTGGCAGCCCCAGCAGGTGAGGAAATCGGGCTCCTGCGCGAAATAGGACGGGAAGTCGCGCCGCACCACGGCATTGAGCTTCATGTGCGAGTTCTTGGGCAGATCGGCGAGCACCGCGTTGATGCGGTAATCGTACGTCTTGCCCTTTTGGATCAGGCTGATCGTGCGGCCGACGACGTCGTCGGTGCCGAACTGCCGCACTGCCTCGGACTGCGTCAGCACCGCGGTGTCGGGCGCGTTGAGTGCGGATTTCGATCCGCGCAGCACCGGGAGATCGAATACGCCGAGCAAATCGCCGTTGACAACGAGATAGTCCTTCGCCGTCGTCACCTGCCCGTCCTTGCTGATCGTCGGGCTACCGCCGAGCACGTAGACGGTCTTCTCGATCTGCGGGAAATCCTTCTTCAGCCGCTCTTCGGTGACGTAGCTCGCCATCTGCATGAAGAACGGATTGCCGTCGCGCGGCTTGGGAAACCACGTCTGGAACTGATAGGTGTTCTCGCCGTCGGGCACCCAGCGGTCGAAACTCGTCTCGTAGCGGATGAACACCAGGATCAGCAGGCACGCCGCCATGCCGATCGCGAGGCCCAGCAGGTTGATCAGCGAGTAAGTGCGGTTCTTGGCCAATGCCCGGAACGCGACGGTGAAATAATTGCGCCACATGGCGTCATCCTCCCCTGATGCCGCGATCAGGCCGCGCGGCGGCGTTCCTGCAAGATCCGGCCGTCGAGCATGTTGACGACGCGGCTGGCGTAATCGGCGTGCGCGGGCGAGTGCGTGACCATCACGATCGTCGCCCCTTCGCCGTTCAGCCCCTGGAGCATGCGCATCACCTCCTCACCGTGATTGGTGTCGAGGTTGCCGGTCGGCTCGTCGGCGAGGATCAGCTTCGGCTTGGCGACCAGCGCGCGCGCCACCGCGACGCGCTGCTGCTGCCCGCCCGACAGCTGGCTCGGCCGATGCCGCGCGCGATGCGCGATGCCGACGCGGTCCATCACCTCGTCGGTGCGCTGCCGCCGCTCGGCGGCGGGCACGTCGTGATAGAGCAACGCGAGCTCGATGTTGTCGCGCACCGACAGCTCGTCGACCAGATTGAAGCTCTGGAAGATGAAGCCGATGTTCTCCTTGCGGAAATCGGCGAGCTTGCCCTCCGCCAGCCCGGCGACTTCGGTGCCGTCGAACACATACGATCCGCTCGTCGGGCTATCGAGCATGCCGACGACGTTGAGCAGCGTCGACTTGCCGCAGCCCGACGGCCCCATGATCGCGACGAACTCGCCCGACGCGATGTCGAGGTCGATCCCGTCGAGCGCCACCGTCTCGACGCTGTCGGTGCGGTACAGCCGCGCCACGTCCCGCATGCGAAGCATCAGTTATCCTTTCCTTGGGTGAGATCGAGCGCGTCCTTGTCGGCGAACCCGGTATAGGGGGAGGTGATCACGCGCTCGCCCGCGGTGAGCCCGTCGAGCACTTCGATCGTGTCGGTGTTGCGGCGGCCGAGCCGTACCGGGCGTTTCACCGCGCGCGCCCCGTCAGGGGCGACGACGAAGACCCACGCGCCGCCCGTGTCGTTGTAGAAGGCGCCGTTGGGCAGCAGCACCGCCGGCGTCGGATCGCCCAGCGTCAGCCGCGCCTGCACCGTCTGCCCGCGCTGCAGCCCGGCGGGCTCGGTGCCCAGGAACTGTAGCTCGATCTGGAACTGCCCGTTCTGCACCTGCGGGAAGATTTTGGTGACGCGCGCCTGCTGCCGGCCAGTACCCGCCTCGATCGTCGCGCGCTGGCCCACCGCGACACGGCCGAGGTAATATTCGTCGACCCCTGCGCGCAGCTTGTTGCGTCCGGGCGAGTCGATCTGCCCGATCCGCTCGCCGCGCTGCATCGATTGGCCGACCTGGATCGAGAAGCCGGACAATTGCCCCGCAACCGGCGCCCGCAGCTTCAGCGCGTCGAGATTGGCGCGCGCGAGCTCGAGCCCCGATTGCAGGATCGCGGTCGACGCGCGCTGCTGCGCCAGCTGGCTGCGCAGTAGCCGATCGTCGGTCGACTGGCCCTGCCGCAGCACGGAGACGCGGCGCTGCTCGTAGCGCAGCTGATCGGTGGTGTCGGCGAACTGCCGCCCCGCGACGAAGCCGCGCTGCGCCAGCGGCGCCTCGCGCTCATACTGCCGCCGCGTCTTGATCATCGCGAGCTCGGCCTCGAGCACGTTGCGCTGGTTCGCGACGCGCGTCTGCGCCAGCGCCAGCTCCTGGCTACGCATGTTGTTGATCTGCTGCTCGACCTCGGTCTGCCGCGCCAGTGTCGACAGCTGCAGCTCGGCGTTGGAGAGCACCGCGATCGGCTGTCCCTTCGCCAGCGTCGCGCCGTCCTCGACCAGCACTTCCTCAACGCGCCCGCCCTCGATCGCGTCGATATAGACCGTTAGCAGCGGCTCGACGCGCGTGCGCAGCGGAATGTAATCGTCGAACGTGCCGCGGGTGACGGTCGCGATCGACAGCCGGTCGGCGGCGACGCTCTGCGTGCCCGCACGCGGCGCGAACCACCAGAACAGCGCCGCCGCCACGACCAACGCCGCGACGATCCCGCCGATCACCGCAGCCTTGGGAAGGCGGCGACGCTCGATCACGCGGTCCATCCCACTGCCGGAGACCGCTGCGCCCTCCGCGCGATCCTTGGGAAGCCGCACGACGCTCATGTCCGCTTCCGGACGGCGGCGGTGTCCGGTTCCGGACGGTTGAGCGGGTCAGGGGCGGCATGAACGCGGATCATGCCGGGCTTGTTGCATCGCGCGTGCCAATTGCCCCGCGCCTCAGCGCAGCGACACCGTTGCGCAAGTGGCACAACAATTGATTGTCCGCTGCCGACCACAGGCTGTACGGGAGCGGACGCAATGGGGCCGGAATACGATCGCTGCGTGATCGTCGACGACGACGACGATATCCTGCTCGCGGCGCGCCTGCTGCTGCGGCCGCTGTTCCGCGAGATCGTCACCGCCGGCTCCCCCGCCGAGGCGCTGCCCGCGATCCGCCGGCAGGTGCCCGACGTCGTGTTGCTCGACGCCAATTTCGCGCGTGGCGCCACCGATGCGCGCGAAGGGCTCGCCTGGCTCGATCAGCTCGTCGCGCTCGATCCCGAGATCGTCGTCGTGATGATCACCGCGCATGCCGGTGTCCATGTCGCGGTCGAGGCGATGAAGCGCGGCGCGACCGATTTCGTGCCCAAGCCGTGGTCGAACGAGCGGCTGCTCGCCACCGTGCGCACCGCCGCCGCGCTGCGCCGCTCGCGCGTCGCCGCCGGTGCGCCGCCGCCCACCAGCCCGTCCAAGGCGCCGCAATCCCCCCTGCTCGGCCGCTCGCCCGCGATGGCGCGCGTCCACTCGCTGATCGAACGCGCCGCACCGACCGACGCCAACGTGCTCGTGCTGGGCGAGAACGGGACCGGCAAGGAACTCGTCGCGCGCGATCTTCACGCGCGCTCGCTGCGCGCCGGCCGCGTGCTGCAGACGGTCGATCTCGGCGCGATCGCGGCCGAGCTGATCGACAGCGAGCTGTTCGGCCACGTCAAGGGCGCGTTCACCGATGCGCGCAGCGATCGTGTCGGCCGCATCCAGGAGGCGGACGGCGGCACGCTGTTCCTCGACGAGATCGGCAATCTGCCGCTGCACCTTCAGCCCAAATTGCTCACCGCGCTCGAGCAGCGCCAGATCACCCCCGTCGGTGCGAACAAGCCGATAAAGGTCGACATCCGCGTCATCGCAGCGACCAACATGACGCGCGATCGCCTGACCGACGAGCGCGTGTTCCGCCAGGACCTGCTCTATCGCCTAAACACCGTTGAGATCGCGCTCCCGTCGCTTGCCGAGCGGCCGGAGGATGTGGGCGAGCTCGCTGACCATTTCCTCGATCACTATGCCGCGCGCTACAATCGCCCGCGCCCGACGCTCAGCGCCGCCGCGCGCGGCGCGCTTGCGCGGCACGATTGGCCGGGCAACGTGCGCGCGCTGCGCCACGCGATCGAACGCGCCGTCATCCTCTCGACCGACCCCGTTCTCGAGATAGCCGATTTCGGCCTCGACGCGCCCGCCCCGCGCGCCGCCACGGCCGCCCCGGCGCCGGCGTCGGCGGCGAACGACGATCTCAATCTCGACCGCGTCGAGCGCCGGCTGGTCGAGGAAGCGCTGCGCAAGCACGGCTACAACATCACGCTCGCCGCCGGTGAACTCGGCCTGTCGCGCGCCGCGCTCTACCGCCGCATGGAGAAGCACGGCCTGTGAAGCACAGGTCACGCCTTATCCGCCGCCGCCCCGGGCTACGCGGCAGCGTCGCGACGCGCGACCGATCGGAACGCCCGCATGGGCTTTGACGGCCGCTTCACGCTCGGCCTCGTCTTCCGCGTGGCGCTGCTGGTGCTCGCGCTGATGATGGTCGTCTGGGCGTTCCGCACCCCGTCGTTCGTTATGGTCCGCCTCGTCGCGGTCGGCATCGCCGGCGTCGCCGCGCTCGCCCTGTGGTATCACGTCGAGCGCACCAACCTCGCGCTCGCCCGCTTCCTCGAGGCGCTACGCATTGGCGATTTCGCGGCGCATTTTCCGGAGAAAGGCGGCGCCGGGTTTCGCGCACTCGGCACCGCGCTCAACGAGACGATCCGCCGCCTGCGCGAGCAGCGCGGGCAGACCGACGCCGAGCTGCGCTACTACGAGGCGCTGATCGACGACATGCCCGTCGCGCTGCTCACCGTCGACGCCGGCCGCGTCGAACCCGGCAACAAGGCCGCGCGCCGCCTCTTCTCGCGTCACGCCGGCGTCCGGCCCGACGATTACGCCACCTACGGCGCGACCTTCGCGCAGCGCCTCGCCGAGCCGCGCGGCGACGAGGAAATGCTGATCCTCAACCTCGACGGGCGCGCCAAGCGCACGCTCGTCCGTCACGCCGCATTGAACCGACTCGGGCGGCAGACGAGCGCGGTCGTCGTCCAGCCGATGCAGGGCACGCTCGACGCGGTAGAGATGGCAGCGCAGACCGACATCGTCCGCGTCCTGACACACGAGATCCTCAACTCGCTCACCCCCGTCATGTCGCTCGCACAGACCACCGCCGCGCTGCTCGGCGAGGTCGAGGGCGGCGATCCGCGCATCGCCGACGCGCGCGAGGCGACGCGCGCGCTCGCTCGCCGGACCGAGGGGCTGCGGCACTTTATCGACAGCTATCGCGCGGTGGCGCGCGAGCCACGCGTCGTGCGCCAGCGCTTCGCCGCACGCGCCTTCGCCGACGAGCACGAGCGGCTGTTCCGCGCCGAATGGCCCGCGGTAACGCTGCACGCCGCCTGCGCCGACACGACGATCGACGGCGATCGCGCACTCCTCTCGCAGCTACTGCTCAATTTGCTGCGCAACGCCGCACAGGCCGCGACCGCGCACGCCGCGGATCCCGAGATCCGGCTCGCGATCGAGCGAACGGCGGACGGTATCGCAATTACCGTCGAGGACAACGGCCCCGGCGTCCCCGACAAGTTACGGCAGGAGGTGTTTCTGCCGTTCTTCACCACGCGCGCAGAAGGGACCGGCGTCGGACTCAACCTAGCGCGGCAGATCGCGGTCGCGCACGGCGGCACGCTCGACGTCGCCGACAGCCCGCTCGGCGGCGCGCTTTTCCGGCTGCTGCTCTAGTCGCAGTGCGCACTAGCGCCGCGGCGGCGTCCCGCTCGCTGGCCCGCTAGCTGCTTCGCCGCCGCGCGACCACGCCTTCTCGCCGCCGATCCACGTCTGCTCGACGCGCGTCGCGCGCAGCGCCGCGGCATCGCCCGCCAGCGGATCGCGATCGACGATGATGAAGTCCGCTTTCTGCCCCGGCGCTAGGTTGCCGAACTGTTTCTCGGCGAACCCAGCATAGGCCGCGCCGCCGGTGAACGCCCACCACGCCTGCTCGCGCGTCACCGCTTCCTCGGGCCGCCAGCCGCCCGCCGGCTGCCCCTCGGCATCCTGCCGGGTATAGCCCGCCGCCCAGCCGGCCCAGGGGTCGGGCTTCTCGACCGGGAAGTCCGATCCGAACGCAAGCCGGCTACCATTCGCCAGCATCGATCGCCACGCATAAGCGCCCGCCAGCCGCGCCGGCCCCAGCCGCGCCTCGGCCATCGTTCGGTCACCCGTGGCGTGCGTCGGCTGCATCGAGGCGATCGTGCCGAACTTTCCGAAGCTCTTGAGATCGGCGGGATCGACCACCTGCGCATGCTCGATCCGCCAGCGCCGATCGCCGGTATAGGTCTCGCTGAGCACCTGGATCGCGTCCAGCGTCTGCGCATTGGCGCGGTCGCCGATCGCGTGCACCGCAAGCTGGAAATTGTCCATTGCCGCGCGGCTCATCTGATTCTGCAGCTGCGTGTCGGTGACGAACGCGAGCCCCTTCTCGCCCGGCGCATCGGCGTAGGGTGCCTTGAGCGCCGCGCCGCGTGATCCCAACGCGCCGTCGACGTAGATCTTGACGCCGCCCATCCGCAGCCGATCGGCGTAAAGCCACGGCGTCGGCCCTTTGCCGCCGACGCGGCTAGCCGTCTCCGTCCCAGCGGCGTAGCTCATGATGCGCACGCGCAGCGCGTTGATGTCGCCCATCCGGCGATAGCTCAGCCAGTCGTCGAGCGTCGTTCCCATGTCCGCCACCGCGGTGACGCCGTTCGACAGCAGCACGCGCTGTGCCTCAAGGAACGCCGCGTCGCGCTCCTTGGGCAGCGGCTGCGGCAGCGCCTTCTCGATCAGCTGCATCGCCGCGTCGACGAACACGCCCGACGGTGCGCCGCCTCTCGTCTCGATCCGCCCGCCGGCCGGCGCCGCCGTGCTGGCCGTCACCCCGGCGTCGCGCATCGCCACGCTGTTCGCCCAGCCGGCGTGGCCGTCCGCGCGCTCGAGCCAGATCGCATGTCCCTGCGCCACGTCGTCGAGGTCGGCGGCGGTCGGGAAGCGCCCCAGTCCCCACGCCTCCTGGTTCCAGCCGCGTCCCTGAATCCACTTGCGATCGGGATTGGCGGCGATGTACGCCGCGATCCGGCTCTTTGCCTCGCCCAACGACTTGGTCATCGACAGGTCGAGCGAGAGTACGCCGAAGCCTAGCCCCATCACATGCCCGTGCGCGTCGATGAAGCCAGGCAGCAGCGTCTTGCCGCCCATGTCGACGCGCCAGTCGTACAGCGGCTTGCCGGCGTTCTTCTTCAGCTCCTTGCGGCTGAGCTTAGGCGGCGCCTCGCCCGGCGGCACCAGCCGCGTGACGCGCCCATCCTTATCGATCAGCACCGCCTTGAAGCGCACGACGCGCCCGTCCGCGGTCGGCGCGATGCCGTTGACGTTGTCGACGATCCCGTCCGCGCCCGCGGGCACGGCAGCGACTATCAGCGCGGCAGCAAGGGCGCGCCTCATCGCGGCAACCTGCGCACCAGCGCGCTCGTATCCTGTCGTCCGCCACCCATCTTCTGCACCTCGGCATAGAATTGATCGACCAGCGCGGCGACCGGCAGCACCGCGCCGTTGCGCTTCGCCTCGTCGAGCGCCAGCCCCAGATCCTTGCGCATCCAGTCGATTGCGAAGCCGAAGTCGAATTGATCCTTCGTCATCGTCGGCCAGCGGTTCACCATCTGCCAGCTCTGCGCCGCGCCGCCCGAGATCGCCTCGAACACCGCGTCCAGGTCGAGTGCGCTCGCCTGCGCGAAGCGGACCGCCTCCGACAGGCCCTGTAGCACACCCGCAATGCAGATCTGGTTGACCATCTTGGTCTGCTGCCCCGCCCCCGCCGCACCGACATGGACGATGCGCGCGGCATAGGCATCCATCACCGGCCGCGCCTTGGCCATTGCCGCGTCGCTACCGCCGCACATGATCGACAGCTGGCCCTTCTCCGCACCCGCCTGCCCGCCTGACACCGGCGCGTCGACCACCAGCGCGCGCGCCTCGGCCAATTGCCGCGCGATCGCCGCAGACACCGTCGTATGGTCGATGAACACCGCGTCGTCGCGCATCGCGCCGAACGCGCCGTCGGCGCCCAGCGTCACCGCCGCTAGATCGTCGTCGTTGCCGACGCATGTCACCACCGCGTCGGCGCCCGTCGCCGCCTCGGCCGGCGTCACGGCGACCGCGAGCCCCGTCGCCTCCGCCTTGGCGCGTGTTCGATTGTAGACGGTAACGTCGTGGCCGGCGCGGGCGAGATGCCCCGCCATCGGGGCACCCATCACGCCGGTGCCGATGAAAGCGATCTTCATGGCTGTGGCGGATAGGCGCTGTTTGCACGCCGCGCCAGATGATCCTAGAGGCGCGGGCGCGAACTTGGGATCAATCAGGAACCCGTTCGGGCCGCGCCTCGTCGCCGCCGGGCCCTCTCCTCGCTGGAGCGACAGGAAGATCGGCCACGTGACGGGCGGCGAGCCGGGCGGCTGGGATGTGAAGCGATGGCGACTGCGGCGAAACCGACGACTCCTACCCAAATCGTCACCATCGATGACGTGCGAGCGGCGCACGCACGCATCCGCGATTCGATCGTCCGCACGCCGACGCTGATTAGCCGCACGCTATCCGCGCTCACCGGCGCGACGATCTACCTCAAGTTCGAGAACCTCCAGTTCACCGCCGCCTATAAGGAGCGCGGCGCGCTCAACACGCTGCTGCAGCTAAGCGACGAGGCGAAGGCGCGCGGCGTAATCGCCGCCTCGGCGGGCAACCACGCGCAGGGGCTCGCCTATCACGCCAATCGCCTCGGCGTGCCAGCGACGATCGTGATGCCAACCAACACGCCGACGGTGAAGGTCGTGCAGACTGAAGGGCACGGCGCGACGGTGGTGCTGCACGGCAATACGTTCGACGCCGCTTATGCTCACGCCCGTGTGCTCGAGGCGGAGCGCGGCTACACCTTCGTCCACCCGTTCGACGACGTGCGCGTCATCGCCGGTCAGGGCACCGTCGCGATCGAGATGCTCGAGGACGTGCCGGGTATCGACATGCTCGTCGTGCCGATCGGCGGCGGCGGGCTGATCTCAGGCATGGCGACGGTCGCGCGCGCCGCCGATCATCCGATCGAGATCGTCGGGGTAGAGGCGGAGCTGTTCCCCTCGATGTATAACCGCGTGCGCGGCACCGACATGCCATGCGCCGGCGATACGCTGGCCGAGGGCATCGCCGTCAAAGAGCCCGGCGTGGTCACCTCGCGCATGGTCGAGGCGCTGGTGGACGATATCGTGCTTGTCTCCGAACGCAGCCTAGAGGAGGCGGTCAGCCTACTGCTGCAGATCGAGAAGACCGTCGTCGAGGGCGCCGGTGCTGCCGGGCTCGCCGCGATGCTCGCCAACAAGGAACGCTTCGCCGGCAAGACGGTCGGTGTCGTGCTGTGCGGCGGCAACATCGATACGCGGCTGCTCGCCAACGTCCTGCTGCGCGATCTCGCGCGATCGGGGCGGCTCGCCCGGCTGCGGATCCGGCTGCAGGATCAGCCCGGCGCGCTCTACAACGTGGCGCGGATCTTCGATCAGGAACGCGTCAACATCCTCGAACTCGCCCACCAGCGCATCTTCACCAACCTGCCCGCCAAGGGGCTGAGCCTCGACGTCGAGTGTGAGACGCGCGATCGCGCGCACCTCGATCGCCTGCTCACCGCGCTCGAGACTGCGGCCTATGAGGTGAAGCTGATCGAACTTGCCTGACGCGGCCGTCCTCTGCCCCAGAACGGGGCGGTTCGCCGGGCTGGAAAGTTTCCTACCGCGGCGTTAACCTTTTATTGATGATCTCGCGACTTCCCCGAAGGCATCCGGCGATTCATAGCGGCGTTACAGCACGTGCAGCGACACGTTGCATGGAGATCCCACGCCGGTGACCGCGCCTTTCCGTTTCCCCCGTTTCTTCGTCACCAGCCCCGCGCCATGCCCGTATCTGCCCGGGCGGCAGGAGCGGAAGGTCTTCACCGAACTCACCGGCCCGCACGCCGCCGAGCTCAACGACGCGCTTGGCCGGATCGGCTTTCGCCGCAGCCAGGGCGTCGCCTATCGCCCGTCGTGCGCGGGGTGCACCGCCTGCGTCTCGGTGCGCGTCGTCACGCACGATTTTTCCGCCAATGCGACGCAGCGCAAACTCATCCGCCGCAACGCCGATCTCGAAGTCACCGCCTGCCGTCCGTGGGCGACCGACGAGCAGTTCCAGCTGCTCCGCCGTTATCTCGCGCACCGCCATCCGGGCGGCGGCATGGCCGGGATGGACGAGCAGGATTACGCCGACATGGTCGAACAGTCGCCGGTCAATTCGGTGATCGTCGAGTATCGCGAACCCGGCGTCGACGGCCGCCAGGGCCGGCTCGTCGGCGCCTGCCTCACCGATCGGCAGGCCGACGGGCTGTCGATGATCTACAGCTTCTTCGATCCCGAGATCGCCAGCCGGCCGGGGCTCGGCAGCCTCATCATCCTCGATCACATCCTGCGCGCGCGGGCCGCGGGGCTCGGCTACGTCTATCTCGGCTATTGGGTAAAGGGCTCGGCGCGGATGGCGTACAAGGTGCGCTACCGCCCGATCGAGATGCTCGGCCCGCGCGGATGGATGCGGATGGCGGACGAGGACCTCGCGACCGGCGCCGACACGCGCGCGCGGGCGCTAGCGTAGCCGCCGCCGGACCGGCCGGCTGCGGTCAGCCGGTTCATCCCTCGGCCTGCACCGTCACGTCGACGTCGAGCGCCTCGACGCCCTCGCCCAGCCGTGACCCCGCGATCGGCGCCGCGCCGACCGCGTCGAGCGCCGCCGCGACGCGTACGTGATGCTGGTCTGTCAGTGTGCCCAGCATCGGATCGAAGCCGATCCACCCGTCGCCCGCGATCCACGCCTCCGCCCAGCCGTGCGGCGTTGGGCGGTGATCGCCGGCCAGGTCGCAATAACCCGAGACGTAGCGCGCCGGCGCGCCCACACATCGCGCGCCCGCGACGAACAGCTGCGCCATGTCGCGCGCCGTCAACGCCGATCGCGCGAACGCCTCCGCAACGCTCAGGCCCGGCGTCGGGCGCGCAGCGTCGAGCGTGAAGCGTTTCCCGATGGCGGCGTTGAGCCGCGTCAGCGCTGCGCGATCCGCACCGCCGGCAAGGTCGCGCGCGAAAGCTTCGACCGCGGCGTCGGCGCTTGTCGTCGGCGTCGTACGCCGGAACACCGCGGGGGGCAGCGTCTCGTGGCTGCCGTGCAGCACCCCGCCCGAACTGCTCGTCACCACCTCGCCGGTCACCGTCAGCTCGATGTCCTCGAGCGGCCCTTCGCAGTACAGCATCGTCGTGTGATTGCCGAACCCGTCGCGGTGGCTCGTCATACGCGCATCGCAGTCGATCTCGATATGCCACGCCGCCACGGTCTGATCGTAGGTATTCTCCGGCGTCATCCGCAGCAGCTGGACGATCCGCGCCTGCGGCGTCGTGAAGCGATAGCGGGTACGGTGCTCGATCGACAGTCGCATAAGGCCCCCTATTCCTTTGCAGCGCGAAACACGCGGCGCCGCTGCCGCCGCTACATCGTACCTGTTCCGACCCTCCTGCCGCCCGGTCCGCCGCTCGCGCGCGGCTGACACCCGCGATCGCAGCGCCGGATGCCGCCTGTCTCGGCGCGGATTGGCACCGCGGCGCGCACTCAGTGGAACTTGAACTGACGCGCGATCGCGCTGTGCAGCTCGTCATTCTCCGCGATCAGCGCCTGGAGGTGCTGGTGCAGGCCGGAGACGATCACGTCGCCGGTGCGCGTCTTGGTCATCCGCGCGTGCCGCGCGCGCGCCATCCGCCCCGCCTCGCCATGCGTCCCCGTCCGCTTCGCCAGCGCGGTCAGCACGTCCACCGTCTCCTCGATCGCCGCTGCGATGCTGCGCGGCAACTCGGCGCGCGACAGCAGCAGGTCGATGACGTTCGCGGGCACCAGCCCGTCATTGTAGAGCCAGCGATACGCCGTCACCGCCGACACCGTCTGGAGGATCGTCGTCCACTGGTCGCGGTCCACCGTCCCGCCGACGCTTTGATCCTCGGGCAGCAGGATATGGTATTTGACGTCGAGCAGCCGTGCAGTGTCGTCGACGCGCTCGGTCGCCTGCCCCAGTCGCAGGAACAGCGTCGTCTGGTTGCGCAGCATGCGGTGGATCGCGCCCTCGAACCCGCGCGTCTCGGCCTTCACCGCATCGACCAGCGCCAGCGTGCGATCCGAATCGAGCCGACTCATCCGCTTGTCGAATACCAGCCACGCGCCGTTGATCGCCGACCACGCCTCGCGCGTCAGTGCAGTGCGTACCGCCTTGGCGTTCATCCGCGCCATGTCGAGGCAGCGAACGATCGATCCGGGATGCGACGTGTCACTCGTCAGAAACCGCGCCACCGCCTCGCGCGTCAGGCTCGCGCCGCTCGCCTTGAACGCTTCGGCAGTCTCGGTCACCACCAGCGCCGATTGCCACGCCGCCTCGCCCGCGGGCCGCGGCGACAGCACGTCGAGGCGCACCGTCGCCTCCACCAGCCGCGCAATGAAATCGGCGCGCTCGACGTAGCGGCCTAGCCAGTAGAGCGACGACGCGGTCCGGCTCAGCATCGGCCGGTGCTCCTCATCGCCCGGCTCACAGCGACTGCTCCTGCACCATGCTGCCGCCCATCATCACCTGCGACTGGACCGGGCGCCGCCCGCCGTCGAGCAGCACGAAACTGTCTTTGGTGCCGCCGCCCTGCGACGAATTCACCACCAACGACCCCTCCTTCAGCGCGACGCGCGTTAGCCCGCCGGGCACCACCTGCACGCCTTTCGATCCCGTCAGCACGAACGGGCGGAAATCGACGTGGCGCGGGCTAAGCCCCTGATCGGCGAGCGTCGGTACGGTCGACAGCGCCAGCGTCGGCTGGGCGATGTAGCGGTGCGGCTCGGCCACCAGCGCCTCGCGGAACGCCGCGATCTCCGCCTTCGACGCGGTCGGCCCGACGAGCATCCCATACCCGCCCGATCCGTCGACCAGCTTGACGACCAGCTCATCAAGGTGATCGAGCGTGTAGCGCAGCGCTTCAGACTCGCGGCAACGGAACGTCTCGACGTTAGGGAGCGCCGCGTCCTTGCCCGAATAGAAGCGGACGATCTCGGGCATATAGCTGTAGATCGCTTTGTCGTCGGCGATGCCGTTGCCCGGCGCGTTCATGATCGCGACGTTGCCGGCGGCATAGGCGGCGATCAGCCCCGGCACGCCAAGCATTGAATCAGGGCGGAACACCAGCGGATCGAGGAAATCGTCGTCGACGCGGCGATAGATCACGTCGACCTTCACGCGCCCTGCGATCGTGCGCATGTAGACGACGTCCTCGTCCACCACGAGATCCGCCGCCTCGACCAGTTCGATCCCCATCGAATCGGCGAGGAAGCTGTGCTCGTAATAGGCCGAGTTGTAGTGGCCCGGCGTCAGCACGACGCAATTGGGGTTCTGCCCGCAGGTGCGCGGCGCGACCGATCGCATCGTCTCGAGCAGCCGGTCGGGGTAGCTGTCGACCGCCGCGACGCGGAACTGCTCGAACAGTTCCGGGCACAGCCGCACCATCGCCTCGCGGTTCTCGAGCATGTAGCTGACACCCGACGGCGTGCGGGCATTGTCCTCCAGCACGAAGAAGTCGTTTGGCCCGGTGCGCACCAGATCGATCCCGCAGATATGCGCCCACACGCCGTGCGGCGGGTGGATGCCGACGATCTCGGGGCGGAACTGCGGATTGGAGAGGATCAGCTCCTCGGGCAGTACGCCAGCCTTCAGGATCTCCTGCTTGCCATAGATGTCGTCGAGAAACGCGTTGATCGCCTCGACACGCTGGATCAGCCCCGCCGACAGCCGCGTCCACTCGTCGGCCAGAAACACGCGCGGCACGATGTCGAACGGGATGATCCGCTCGCTCGCGTCGTTGTCGCCATAGACTGCAAAGGTGATGCCGAGCTGGCGGAAGGTCGTCTCGGCGGCTTCCTGCCGGCGGCGAAGATCGTCGGATGGAGTGTCGTCGAGCCAGCGGACCAGGTCCGCCAATTCAGGGCGTGCGTCGCCCCCGTCACCCATAATCTCGTCGAACGCCGTCTGCCCCATTCACCGCCCAACGCCTGGAGGATCGTTTCGGATGCATGCTGCGCGAGAATGTTGCGGCGCACAAGTAGCGGGACGCAGCGATCGTGCGCGCCGGACAATTCAGTACGACACGCGAAGGTAGATAGCCCTCAGCTAGCCGGCAGCGCCGTCAGCATCCCCGTCGACAGCAACTGCGGCAGCACGCGCGGCTGCGTCGCGCCCTTTGGATACCACAGATACAGCGGCACGCCGGCGCGGTTGTGCGCCTCGATGAAGCGGCCGAGCACCGGATCGCCGTCGGTCCAGTCCCCCACCAGCACCGCGACCTTGCCATCGGCGAACGCGCGCGCCGTCGCGGTGGTCTCAATCGCCGCCTTCTCGTTCACCTTGCACGTCAGGCACCAGTCGGCGGTGAAATAGGCGAACACCGGTCGGCCCTCGCGCTGCAGCGCGGCAAGCCGCGCCTCGCTGAACGGCTCGGACCCCGCGATCCCCGTCGCGACCGACGCCGTCGCCGCCTGCGGCTTCACCAGCAACACCGCCAGCAAGCCTAGCGCCAGCGCCGGGATCGCCGGCCACCATGCACGCGCGCGCCCGCCGGCCTGCCGCTGCCCGGTCCACCAAAGCCCGCATCCGGCGAGCAGGATCGCCGCCAGCCCGATCGTCATCGCGTTGACCCCCGCCTGTCGCCCCAGCACCCAGGCGAGCGCCAGCGCAGTGAGGAACATCGGCACGGACAGGAGGTGGCGCAGCCGCACCATCCACGCCCCCGGTTTGGGCAGACGGCGGCGCAGCGCGGGGACAAAGCCGATCAGAAGGAACGGCAGTGCGATGCCGAGCCCGAGCCCGGCGAATACCAGCATCGCGGCGACGGGCGGCAGCACCAGCGCCGCACCCAGCGCCGCGCCCATGAACGGCCCGGTGCACGGCGTCGCGACGAACGCCGCCAGCGCACCGGTCGCGAACGCGCCGCCCGCGCCCGATCGGCCGGCAAAGCGCGGCGTCGGCAGTTCGAACAGCCCGGCGAGGTTGAACGCGATCGCCGCCGTCAGCAGCAGCAGCACGCCGATTACGCGCGGGTCCTGCAGCTGGAAAGCCCAGCCGACACTCGCCCCGCCCGCGCGAAGCGCGAGCAGCGCGCCGCCCAGCGCGAGGCACACCAGCACCACACCGGCGGTATAGGCGAGCGCCTCGGCGCGTGCGGCGCGCTCCTCCCCGCCCGCCTTGGCGAGGCTCAGCGCCTTGAGGCTTAGGATCGGAAACACGCACGGCATGATGTTGAGCAGCAGCCCGCCGATCAGCGCCCCGGCAAAGGCGATGGCCGCCGCGCGCCACGCGCCGCCCGTTTCCGGCGCCACCGGCTCGACCCGCCCAGGCGCCGCCGTCACCGCGAACCCGGTTCCGTCACCCGTCGCCAGCACGCCTTCGATCGGTCCGCTCGCCGGCGTCGCCGCCGCCCTGGTGGCGACGATGATCCGATCGCCGTCACGCGTCACCGCCTGCGGCGCGGCATAATCGATCGCGCCCGCCGCCAGCGGGTAGAAATAGGCCGCACCGATCGGCGCCTCGGCCGGAAACGGCACCGCCAGCCGGAACGCACCTGCAGCCGCCGCCCATGTCGCCGGCGACCCCAGCGGCCGCGGGAGCTTCCGCCGCCACCCGTCGAACCGCGCGCGCGTCGCTGGGTCGATCGCGCCGTCGCCCACCGTCAGCATCGTCGACAGCGTCTGCGTCTCGGGCACGCAGATCTCCTCGGTACACACGAGGTAATCCGCCTTCACCTGCACCGGCAGCCGCGTTCCCGCCGCCAACCCCGCCGGGATCGTCACGTCGACGAGCGTCGCGAACGGCGCCTCGTAGACGTAGTTCATCAGCCCCGCGACGATCAGCCGCCCCGGCACGGGGTAGCGCAACGCGCCCGCGCGGACGCCAGCCGGCAGCGTCCACGTCAGCCGCGTTTCGACGCCCGCGTCCCCGCCGTTCTTCCAATAGCCGTGCCAGCCCTTCTCGGGCCGCGCATCGAATGCCAGCGTCACCGTGCTGCCCGCCGCGGGTATTGCAGTCTCGGGGACGAGATCGATCGCCAGGTGTCGCGGCTGTGCGCCCGCGAGCGACGCCGACAGCGTCATCACGATCCAAACGAACGCCGCTACCCACGCTTGCCTAGCTGTCATGACGGGCACATACCGCGCCACATCCCGCTTTGCATCAAGGTCCTCGATGAAACCGTATCTTGCCGCCGTGCTCGCATCGATCGCGCTGGCCCCCGCCGCAACCGCGCCGGCGGCCGTCGCCCCCGCGCAGGACCGTGCACCGCAGACCCCAACGTCGCAGACCGCCCCCACGCCCCCGCCGCCCGGTGCGCCGCAGGCAACCGCGCCGCGTACACCGCCACGCCTCGTCGTCGCGATTTCGATCGATCAGCTCTCGGCGGATCTGTTCGCGCAATATCGCGACAAGTTCACCGGCGGGTTCAAGCGGCTATTGACCGGCGCGGTCTTCCCCTCGGGCTATCAGGGCCATGCCGCGACCGAGACGTGCCCGGGCCACTCGACGATCCTCACCGGCATGCGCCCCGCGCACACCGGCATCATCGCCAACACCTGGCTCGACCAGCGCGTCGGCCGCGCCGACAAGCTCGTCTATTGCGCGGAAGACGAGCGCGTTCCCGGCAGCAACCACGACAGCTACACGCCCTCCGATCTTCACCTCAAGGTGCCGACGCTGGGCGACATGATGAAGCGCGCCAACCCGAAGAGCCGAGTCGTCTCGGTCGCCGGCAAGGATCGCGCGGCGATCATGATGGGCGGCCACACCACCGATCAGATCTGGTTCTGGAACGGCAAGGAACTCGCCACGCTCGCCGGCCGCCCGACGCCGCCGGTCGCACAGCGCGCGAAGGATGCGATCGCGTCGCTCGTCGCCAAGCCACAGGCGGCGCTCGACCTTCCCGCTTTTTGCCAGGGCCAGTCGAAGCCGATTCGCGTCGGCGAGCAAATGCTCGGCACCGGCCGGTTCGAACGTGCCGCAGGCGACGCGCGCGCCTTCCGCGCCTCGCCCGCGATCGACGGCGCGGTATTCGCCACCGCCGCGGCCTTCGTGCAGGACATGAAGCTCGGCCAGGGCCAGGCGACCGATCTCATCGCGGTCGGTGCGTCGGCGACCGATTACGTCGGCCACGCCTTCGGCACGCAGGGCTCGGAGATGTGCATCCAGATGGCCGAACTCGACCAGTCGCTCGGCGCCTTCCTCGACAAGCTCGACGAGTGGAAGATCGATTACGAGGTCGTGCTCACCGCCGATCACGGCGCGCACGACATGACCGAGCGGCAGATCGCGCGCGCGATGCCGATGGAGGCGCACGTCGATCCGACGCTTGCCGCCAAGGTCGTCGGTCCCGCGATCGGCCAGGCACTCGGCATCGCCGGGCCGGTTTTGCTCGGGCCGGAGAGCGACCTCTACATCGCGAACGACGTGCCGGCCGCCAAACGCCCCGCGGTGATCGCCGAAGCGGTTAAGCGCTACCGCGCGATGCCGCAGGTCGCCGCCGTGCTGACCCGCGCGGAGATCGAGGCGACGCCGATGCCGCGCACCCCGCCCGAAACCTGGACGCTCGCCGAGCGTGCGCGCGCCTCCTACGATGCCGATCGCTCGGGCGACCTGCTCGTGCTGCTCAAGCCGCGCGTCAGCACGATCGTCGCGCCCGGGCCGGGCTATGTCGAGACGCACGGCAGCCCGTGGGATTACGATCGCCGGGTGCCGATCCTATTCTGGCGCGCAGGCATGGACGGATTCGAGCAGCCGCTGTCGGTCGAGACGGTGGATATCGTCCCGACGCTCGCCGCCTCGATCGGCCTGCCGGTCGCCGGGCTCGACGGCCGCTGTCTGGATCTCGACCCCGGCCTCGGCGACACCTGCCGCCGGTAAGCACCCCGGCACGTCCTCCCACCGACCGGGAGGGCGCGCCCCGGGTCAGGGCTGGCGCGTCTCGTAGGGGCGCACGCCGGCGCCCAGCTTGTTGGTGCCCAGCGCCAGCCGCTCGCCGCTGACGTTGGCGAGGAACGCCGGGCTTTTCTCCTGCCCCGGCGCAAGGCGGGCGACGTTGTCGTGGACGCTTAGGCCCGCCGAGCGATACTTGCGCTGCTCCGCCGCCACCACGATCATGCCACTCCAGTTTTCCTTGCGCATGCCCTGGACGAAAGTGTTGCGCGCGATCTCGCCCGTTCCCCCTTCGGGCAGGTCGATCATGTAGTTGGTGCGATCGCCGCCGGTATCGTCGAAGCTGTTGTCGGTGATCGACACGCGCGGCACGCGCAGCTTCACGTAATGCCCGCCGCGGCCGCGCTCGAAGCGCGAATTGGTGATCGTCACCGATCCGGAATTGCCGAGATAGATCGAGTGCGCGCAATCCTCGGTTTCGTGGCATTGCCCGAGGCCCGAGAAGGTCGACCGGTCGATCGTGATGTTCACCGGATCCTCGGTCGCACCGAGAATGCCCTCCTGGCTGTCGAGGAACATCGAGTTCCTGACGACGAGGTCGCCGATCTCGATCCGGATGCCCGCGCCATTGCCGTCGGGCACGCGAATGCCGCGGAACACCAGTCCGTCGACAACCGCGCCGCCCGCGCGCAGCACCAGCGCCGCCTTGCCCTCGCACGCCCCCTCGAAGATCGCGGTGCCCGGCTGAATCGCCTTGAACGTCACGCGGCCGGCCTGCTGGACTGCGCACTCGTTGTAGACTCCGGGTGCGATCAGCACGGTGAAATCGCGCCCCCGGTTCTTCGACAGCGCATCGTCGAGCGTCGCATAGCCCTCGCCCGTTTCCTGCACGGTGAACGGCGCGCGCACCTGCTGGCTGGTCGCGGGCGCGGCGAGCGCGAGGAGGAGGATGACGGGGGCAAGGCGCATGTAACGGGGATCCTTTCATCCTCGCTCCTGCCGCGTCCGGGTTACCACCGATACCGCCAAACGCAGTTAACGTGAGCCGCGCGATCCACCCATCGGTTGATGGTCCGCGCTTCTGTCCCGTCGCGGTACGGCCACCGGCAATCGCGTTTCCTGTTGCAACGCAAATGAGCGCGCCGCATGTGCGTACCGAAACGTCGAATCCAATTGGCGGAGAGGCACGATGCAAAGCTACCTGAAACACTATATCGACGGCGCCTGGGTCGAGAGCGACGGTGGCAAGCGCCACGAGGTGATCGACCCGTCGACCGAGCAGCCCTGCACCGAGATCACGCTTGGCAGCGCGGCAGACGTCGACAAGGCGGTCGCCGCCGCGAAGAAGGCGTTCAAGACGTGGTCGCAGACCAGCGTCGAGGAACGCGCCGCGATCCTCGAGAAGATCATTGCCGGCTACAAGGCACGCATCCCCGATCTCGCCGCCGCCACCAGCCGCGAGATGGGCGCGCCAATCTCGTTCGCCAGCATGGCGCAGGCACCCGCCGGGCTCGGCCACTTCATGGGCACGCTCGCCGCGCTCAAGGAATTCAGCTTCTCGGAAAGCGCCGCCAAGGGCGCGCGCGTCGTGCACGAGCCGATCGGCGTCGTCGCGATGATCACGCCGTGGAACTGGCCGCTCAACCAGATCTGCGCCAAGGTCGCGCCCGCGCTCGCCGCCGGCAACACCATGGTGCTGAAGCCGTCCGAGGAAGCGCCGAGCAACGCCATGATTCTCGCCGAGATCATCGCCGAGGCGGGCGTGCCCGCAGGCGTGTTCAACCTCGTCAACGGTGACGGGCCGACCGTCGGCGCCGCGCTGTCGAGCCACAAGGACGTCGACATGGTGAGCTTCACCGGCTCGACTCGCGCGGGTATCGCGGTCGCGACCGCGGCTGCCGCGACGGTCAAGCGCGTCCACCAGGAACTCGGCGGCAAGGCGCCCAACGTCGTTCTCGAGGGCGCGAAGCTGGGCGAAGTGCTGCCCCCGACGCTCGCCGGCGTCATCGCCAACACCGGGCAGAGCTGCATCGCGCCGACGCGCCTGCTCGTCCACAAGAGCCAGGTGAGCGAGGCCGAAGAGGTCGTGAAGGCGATCATGGAAGCCACCCAGATCGACAATCCGGAAAAGCAGGGCGCGCACATCGGCCCGGTCGTCAACAAGGCGCAGTTCGACAAGATCCAGACGCTGATCCAGTCCGCGCTCGATGAGGGCGCGCGGCTGGTGACGGGCGGCGTCGGCCGTCCGGACGGCCGCAACGCCGGCTATTACGTGAAGCCAACGGTGCTCGCCGACGTGACGCCCGAAATGCGCATCTACCGCGAGGAGACCTTCGGCCCGGTCGCGACGATCTCTACGTACGAAGATACCGATCAGGCGGTCGAGATGGCGAATGACACCGAATACGGCCTGTCGGCGACGATCTCGGGTGATCCGGCCGAAGCGGCAAAGATCGCTGGCAAGCTGCGTGCGGGCCTCGTCACGATCAACGCCTGGGGCCCCAACGGTCCGACGCCGTTCGGCGGCTACAAGTCTTCGGGCAACGGGCGCGAGGGCGGCAAATGGGGCCTCACCGACTTCATGGAAGTCAAGACCATCGTCGGCGAGAACGCCTGAACACCATCATCGAACGGCCGCCCGGCACGAACCGGGCGGCCTTTTTCTTGGGAGAGAGACCATGATCGTTAGCGTGCTGTATCCGAACCACGAAGGTGCGAAGTTCGACACCGATTACTACAAGGCGACGCATGCGGAACTCGCCAAGGAGATCTGGAATCCGGAGCGCGTTGAGCTGATCGAGGGTCAAGCCCCCGGCGGCGGCGCGGCGCCTTTCGCGATGATCGCGCACTTCCATTTCTCCTCGCCCGAAGCGATGGCGACGGCGTTCGCGCACCCGCGCAACGGCGAGCTTCACGCCGATGTCGCCAACTGCACCGACATCGCGCCGACCGTCTCGATCGGTAAGGCACTCTGATATCGGCGCGGCACCCCGGCAAACCCGCCGGGGTGGCGCTCTGCCGTCAGCGCAGCGGCCAGAAGAACATGATCAGCGGCGTGCCCAGCAGCACGACGATCACCGACAGCGGCGCGCCCAGCCGGGCATAGTCGCCGAAGCGATAGCCTCCTGGGCCCATCACCAGCGTGTTGCACTGATGCCCGATCGGGGTCAGGAAATCGCACCCCGCGCCCACCGCGGTCGCCATCAGGAACGCCTCGGGGCGATAGCCGAGGTCGCTGGCGAAGGTCGCCGCGATCGGCGCCATCACCAGCACCGTCGCCGCATTGTTGAGGAACGGCGTCACCGCCATCGCCGCCGCCAGGATCAGCGCTACCGCGCCCCACCCCGGCAGCGTCTGCGCGACCTCCGCCAGCCACGTCGCGATCACGTTCGACGCGCCCGTCGTACGCAGCGTGTCGGACACCGGGATCAGCGCGCCGAGCATGATCAGGATCGGCCATTCGACGTGCTCGTACGCGTCGCGCACCGGAAGCGCGCCGATCGCCATGATCGTCCCCGCCGCCGCGAAGAACGCCACCGCCACCGGCATCAGCCCGAGCGCGGTCGCTCCCATCGCCACGCCCAGGATGCCCACTGCCAGCCATCCGCGGCGTGAGGTGCCGAGCCGCATGTCGCGCTCCGCCAGCGGCAGGCAGCCGAGATCGCGCAGCCGCTCGGGCAGAAGGCCCAGCGGCCCCTGCAGCACCACCACGTCGCCTGCGCGCAGCGTGGTGTTGGCGAGCCGCCGCGACAGCCGCTCGCCGCGGCGCGAGATTGCTATCAGATTCACGCCGTGGCGCGCCTGCAGGTCGAGCCGCCCCGCCGTTTCTCCCACCATCACCGATCCGACGTTGACCACCGCCTCGATCACGCCCACCTCGTCGTCGGCCGATCCCGCCGGGGCGGCGCGGTCCTCGCCCTCCAGCTTCAGCCGATCGCCCGCGATCACGCGCTCGAGGGCATCGGGCTCGCCGCCCAGGATCAGCACGTCGCCCTCGTGCAGCACGTCGTCGTGGTGCGGCGCGCTGCGCATCTCGGCGCGCACGATCTGCGTGATCGTAATCTCATGCTCGTGCCGCTCGAGGAACGCGTCGACCGTCTCGCCGCCCGCCGGAGACCCTTCGGTGATCGTCACTTCGGTGACATAGCCGGTGATGTCGAGCGCTTCGCCCATCGTCGGTGCGGCGCGCCGATCCGCCGGGATCAGGCGATAGGCGATCGCAAGATAGACGATGCCGACGACGAACAGGCACGCGCCGACCGGCGTATAGTCGAACATCCCAAACGGGTGCCCCGTCATCTGCTCGCGTGATCGGCTGACGATGATGTTGGGCGACGTACCGACCAGCGTCATTAGCCCGCCGAGCAGCGAGGCCGACGCCATCGGCATCAGAAATACCGACGGGCTCGCCTCGCTCTTGCGCGCCATCTGGAACGCCGCGGGCATCAGCATCGCGAGCGCGCCGATGTTCTTGACCAGCGCGGAGGCGACACCGACCGACCCGGTCAGCACCAGCAGCTGCCCGCGCACACTCGTCACGCGCCGCGACACGCTGCGCAGGGCGCGCTCGATCACGCCCGATCGCTGCACCGCGCCCGAGATGACGAGTGCCGATCCGACGATGATGACGATATCGTCGGAGAAGCCCTTGAACGCGTCGGCCGGCGCGACAATGCCCAGCGCCAGCGCGGCGAGCAGCGCGATGATCGCCGTCACGTCGTATCGGAAGCGCCCCCAGATGAAGAGCGCCATCATTCCCGCCAGCGTCGCGAGCGACAGATATTGCGGCAGCGTCATCGGTCCCCCTCGATGGCGTTCAGGAAGATGAGCTAACGGCGAGCGCAGACGTTAGGTTGCGCGTCGCCACCGGCCGCCTGCTTGATCGCGATCAATAGTCCTTCGACACGCGCACATTGGCGCTCTGCCGCCCTAGCGTCGAGATGCTCGACAGCAGCGAAAGCCAGCGCGTCACCTGATATTCGACGCGTGTCGCGGAATAGCCCTGCCCGTCGGTCACAATCTCGGCGTACAGGCGCCGTGTCACGTACTTGCCCGCCGCGATCGACGTGCCCTGCCCGGTCTGCGGATCGGCGGGCAGGATGCGTAGCCGGTCGAGCCCCGCCGCGCGGCGCACGGCGTTGATCGGGTTCAGCCCGCCATTGCCGTCGCGCAACGCGGCGACCGCGGCCGCGAGCTGCAGCGCTTCGGGCGCCGACAGGTTGGTGATCGACGTGCCGAACAGCAGCCGCGACAGCAGCTCGTCCTGCGGCAGCGCGGGCACGCTGGTAAAGCTGATCTCGGGCTTAAGCGCGACGCCCGTCACGCGGATCGACGCGTTCAGCCCGGTTGAGTTGGCGTTCGCCTCGATATCGAGCGCGGGGTTGGCCGGCACCTCGCCCGCGAAGCGAATGACGCCGCGTGCCAACTCGAATTCACGGCCGGCGAATTCGTAGTCGCCGCGGATCAGGTCGGCGCGTCCGGTGATCGCGGGGTTGTCGGGCGCGCCGCCGATCGCGAGGTCGGCCGACCATTCGCTCGTCAGCCCAAGGCCGGTGACGAACAGCGCGTCGGCCGCGCGCGCCTTGATGTCGAGCCGCCACGGTGTCGGCGCACGCACGCCGTCGTCGTTGCCGTCGGGGGCGTTGATCTCGCGCACAATCAGCCGGGGTACCGCGCTCGTCGCGCTCGCCTGCCCCAGCCGGTAGCGGCTGCGATCGAGCCGCACGGCGCCGGAGATCACGCCGCCGCGCCCGCTCGACTGAAAGCGCAGCGGCCCCGTGACCGTCGCGGCGATATCGTCGCGGTCGATCATCACCGCGCGCTCGGCATTGAGCGTCAGGTCGAGCCCGATCCCCTGCGCCGCCGCGAAGTCGAACCGCCCGGTGCCGCTAACCTTCCCCTTGCCCGCATCGGCGGTGAAGCGTTCGATCGCCAGCCGCGATCCGGCGAACCGCCCCGCCGCCTGGACGTTGCTCAGCACCGTGCCCGTCGTCGCGCTCTCGATCCGGGCGTTCTTGGCCTGCACCACGCCGCGGATCTGCGGATCGGCGACGCTGCCGCTCACGTCCGCCGCGATGCCCACCGGTCCGGACAGGTCGAACAGCTCGACGCGGCTCAGCCGCCACAGCGTATCGGCCGGTCCGTCGTAGCGAAGCTGCGCGAACAGCCCGGCGCGCGCAATCCGCTGCGCCAGATCCCCTTCGCCCAGCCGCAGCACCGCCTGCGCGCGCCCAACCGTCTTGCCCCCCGATGCCACCACCGCGCGCACGCCGGCACGATCGGCGCTCAGCACGCCCGCCACCGCCATGTCGATCGGCGTCGACGACAGCAGCAGACCCGATCGCGTCAGCCCGCGCACCGTCATGTCGATCCGCCCGGTCGGCGTGCCGCCCGCCCCGCTGGCATAGCTCAGCCGCCCCGACGCGCTGCCGCCAAGCCCAAGGCCGGGGTACCCGATGTCGAGCACGCCGAGCGGCATCCGCGCGAGCGTCGCGTCGATGCTGTTCCCATCATTTCCGAACCGCCCTGCAACGGTCGCCGTGCCGCCGGCAAAGGTCAGCCGTGTCGCCGCCAGGCGCCACGCGTCGCCGTCGCGCGTCAGCACCGCCGGCGTCTCGAGCTGCAACGGCCGCCGGTCGACCGTCCCGCCCGCCATCACGCGATAGCTGTCCGGCCTGACGTCGATCACGCTCTGGATGTCGAATGCGCGGCCGCGCGAGCCGGCGATCGCCGCGCGCACCTGGCCGATGCCGCCGCGCAGCTTCGCGTTCGCCGCGAAGCGCGCAAAGCTCAACGCGCCGCGCCGCAGCCCCGTCCCGCTCAGCGTCGCGTCGATCGACGTTCCCGCCGGATCGAGCAGCGCGGCGAGGTCGAGCCGCCCCTGGCGCACCGTACCGATCCCGGCCAGCGTCGCCGCGTTGAGCCCGAGCCGCGCCTCGACGCGCTGGATCGTCCCCACCGGGCGCAGCGCCACCTCGCCGTTGATCCCGCCGCCGGCCACCGCCAGTCGACCGTCGAAGCCCCCCGGCACGATGTCGATCAATCCGCTCGCGCGCGTCCCGCTCAAGTCGAGCCGCGCGAGTGCGATCCGGTCCTGCCCGCCGCGCGGCAGCAGGATCTCGCCCGCGCCGGTGAACGCGCCGAGGCGCGACCCGCCCGCCACGTCGAACGCGAACCCGCCCGCGCTCGGGTCGAGATGCAGCCGCACGTCGCTGAGGCCAAGGCTGTCGGCAGGACGCTGGAACAGAAGGTCGATCGTTGGCCGCTCGATCCGGCCATCCAGCTTGAGCGTCACTGGGCCGTAGCTCGCCTGGTGCCCGCCGCCCTCGAAATGGAACGTCCCGTCACGGCGGCGAAAGCCGTTGCCCGTTAGCCGGATCGACGGACCCGTCAGCACGAGGTTGCGGAAATGCAGGATGCCGTCGGGCGTGCGTTCGAGCGCGGTGACGATCCGCGGCAGCCCGCCTGCCAGGTTGCGGAAGAAGCCGTTGTCGAGCCGCACCATCTGCGCCGTGCCGGTGCCGACGACGCGCGTGCCGCGCCGCCCCGGTCCCGGCACCACCTGCAGCTGCGACGTCACGTCGACGATGCCCAGCCCGGGGATCAGATAGTGTCCCAGCGCGCCGTTCAGCCCGACCTGATACTCACCGGTGCGCAGATCCACCGTCAGCCCGATCCGCGCGGTTAGCTTGTCGGACTTTAGACGCAGGTCGTCGCCGGTAATCATCGCCGCGGTGATCCGCAGCACGCCGTCGACCGACAGGTTGCGCAGGATCCCGCCGGCGACGTCGCCGACGCCCGTCACGCGCCGCGCGGTGAAGCGCACCGGCAGCACGATCGGCGCGGCCGACAGCCGCCCGCGGCCCGCGGCGCGCGCCTCGTCGAAGCCGGTATCGTCGAACGCCACGTGCGGCGCGGTGATGCGATAATCGAACGCCGCGGTGCGGAACGGCCCGTCGAGCACCACGCGCAGCTCGACGTCGCGCCCGCCCATGTCGTCGAACAGCGCCGCCGGCTGGAGCAGCCGCGCGCGCACCCGCAGGTTGCGCCACGCGCTCGCCGCCAGATCCGCGACACCCGTCGCCTCGAGCTGAATCGCCGACGAGCGCAGCGAGAGCGTTCCGTCGAGCCGCCGCATCGCAAAAGACGCGGCGCCGTTCACCAGCACGCGCGGCCCGGTCAGCCGCCGCACGCGGCCGGTGGTGAGCACGCCCGGCCGCACCACCCCGGTCAGCGTATAGGCGCCCGCGCGATTGCCGAGCGCAAGGTCGATCACGCGCTCGCCTCCCGTACCGACGAGCGCCACCGCGCGCCCCTGCCACGCCGCCCAGCGTCCCGCCCCGCCGACGTCGAGCGACAGCGGACGCCGCACTCCCGTCCACCTGGCGAGCACGCCGTTGGCGCTGCCACGTGCGCGCACGTCGATGTCGAAGCGATTGCGGTCCGGCACCGCGTCGATCCGCAGCCGCAGCGCGTCGCTCCCCTCAATCCGCGCGTCGAGCGCAACCTGCGCGCGCCCGCCGCGGATATCGGCGCGCCCGTCGATCCGGCCGTAGCGCACCGCGCCGGTCACCGCCCGCCCGACCACCAGACGCTCGACCGTCAACCGCCCGATCGCGATGTCGAAATCGGGCAGCAGGGGGCTCGGCCCCGTCGCTAGCGTGCGCGGGATCTTGGCAAAGGTCGCGACCGGCACGGTGAGCGAACGGATCTCGAGCCGGTTCGACAGCCACGCGAACGGCCGCCAGTCGAGGTCGGCGCGCGGCGCCGCAAACACCAGCCCGTCCGGATCGGCAACGCGCACGTCGCGCAGCACCGCACGGGTGTAGATCGATCCGTCGATCCGCCCGACGCTGAAGCGCAGCCCGTTTGCGGGCCGGGCGGCGTTGATCCGCTCCGCGATCCAGCGATGGCCCATCTGGGTGTCGACGATCCATGCCGTCACCGCCGCAATGCCGACGAGCAGCGCCGCAAACCCTGCGATCCAGCGCCAATGCCGCATCAGAACGCCTGGCCGAGCGACACGTAGACCGCGACGCGCGAATCGCCGGGCTGCGGATTGATCGGCGTGCCCACGTCGATGCGGATCGGCCCGAAATTGCTGTAGTAGCGCACACCGACGCCGGCCCCGTAGCGCAGGCCCGAGAAGTCCGGCACGCCGCCGGTGTAGATGTTGCCCGCGTCGAAGAACGGCACCACGCCGAAATTGCCGAACGCCTTGATCCGGCCCTCTATCGCGAATTCGGCGAGGCTGCGCCCGCCGATCGGATCGTTGTTGGGGTCGCGCGGCCCGATCGATTGATAGCCGTAGCCGCGCACCGATGCGCCCCCGCCGGCGTAGAAGCGGCGCGACGGGGCGATCGCATCACGCGGCGCGCCCACGATCGTGCCCAGCCGCACACGCCCGGCCAGCACCACGCCGCCAATCGCGCGATACGCACTCGCGTCGATCTGCGCGCGGGTATAGCCGAACGTCGATCCCTGCAGCGACAGCTCGGGGCTCAGCCGCCCGCCAAGCCGGAAGCCGCTCGTCGGGTTGAGCAGGTCGTCCGATCCGTCGTAGGTCAGGCTCGTCGGCGCCGCGGCGATGAAGAACGTCCGCCGCCGCGGCGCGCCGGTTGATACGATCACGTCGCGCTCGTCTGATGCGAGCAGTTCGGCACCGAGCGACCACGTCCACGTCTTCTGAAAGAAGATGTTGGTCTGCCGCTCCAGGCTACCCGACAGCGAAAAGGTGTTCGCCTCGTACGCGTCGCGCTGCGTGTGGGCGGCGGCAATCTGCGCGGTCAGCACGCGGTCGCGCCCGCGGAAATTGTTACGGCGGAACGTCACCGCGCCAAGCTGCTCCTGCGTGCCCAGCACGCCGCGCAGCGTCAGCCCACCTTCGGGCGGGAACAGGTTGCGGTGCGTCCAGCTCGCCTCGACGCGCGCGCCCTCGCCCGTGCCGTAGCCGACCTCGCCCGCAATCGTGCGCGGCGGTGCGCGTTCCAACCGCACGTCGATGTCGACCGTCTCGGGCGTCGTCCCCGGTACCGGCTTCACCTCGGCGACTGAGACGAGCCCAGTCTGAATCAGCGCGCGGCGCAAATCGTCCAGCGCTGGCGCGTAATAGGGCTTGCCGGGCGAGAAGCGCGCGATCTCGGCGACGTGTTGCGCATCGAACACGCGATTGTTCGCGTTGGTGCGCACCTGCCCGAACACGCGCGGCGTGCCCGGGTCGACGCCGACGTCGAGCGTCGCGGTGCGCGCTTCGCGATCGATCGTCACGACCGGGTCGGTGACACGCGCGAAGGGAAAGCCCTGCTCGCCCACTTCGCTGCGCAGCCGCGCCTCGGCCGCCGCGATGCGATCGGCGTTGACCGGATCGTCGGCTTTGACCGCGAATGCCTCGCGCAGCGTCTCGGCCTTCGCCCCCGCCGCCGCAACGCCCGCGACGGTCACGTCCTTCAGCCGATAGATCGGGCCGGGCACGACATCGAGAACCACCAGCGGGCGCGCGCCGGCCGTGTCGATCCGCATGTCGACGCGCGCATCGTAATAGCCCTCGCCGCGCAGCAGCGTGACCAGCAGCGCCGCATCCTCGCGCGCGCGCCGGTCGAGCTGCGCCGCATTGGACGGCTCGCCGTCATGCTGATCGAGCACCGACAGCTCGGCGAACCGCTCGCGCAGCAGCGGCGAGCCGATGCCGTCCATCCCGTCGAGCCGCCAGCTGTAGCGCGTTTCGCCGCTCGCGGTGGCCTGCACCGCCGTTGCCGCTGCGGGCTCGGGTGCCAGCTCGGGCCAGGCGACGCCGATATCGGGCAGGTCGGCGAGCGGCGCGGACGGATCGAGCGTGGTGCCGGTCGCAGGCGCGCCCGCCTGCCCGATATCGGTCTGCCGCGCTGCGGGCGCATCGGCCTGCTGCGCCGTTGACGGCGTCGCGGCGAGGAACGCAAAAAGACCTGCCGCGCCGCCCAGCGCGCCTCGCCCGTACATTCCCTGTCCCTACGGTCTGCGCCCGCCAGCGGCAATGCCGCGCGCGCCTCAGTGTACCGTGCCGCAGGCGTAGTCGGTCGCAAGCAGGTCGATCAGCCGCTCGATCTGCCGCCAGCGGCAGAAGTGGACGACGTTGCCCACCGCGCGGCTGCGGTTCGCGCGGCTCGCCGCCTCGAAGGCGGCCGCACCGCCATGTTCGGCGATCAGCAAGGCGGCATCGTCGACCGCGGCGCGGTCGGCAAGGAAGATCATCGGCGTCAAGGGCGACCCTGTATCTATGGTGTAGCGCCGGTATGACGCGTAGCCGATGACATCGCGTGAACGGCAACGGTTAACGCCGGTGGCGTCGGCCGGCGCGACGTGCGATGGACGCGCGCATCATGAACGATCGACCATCCCGCCCCCCCAGCGCCGGGGGTTTCCTCATCGCCATGTCGCTGCTGGTCGGCACCGTCCTCGGCTTCATGAACGGGCAGACGACGATCGGCTTCCTGATCGGGCTCGCCGTCGGCGTCGCGCTGTCGGTCGCCATTTGGCTGCGCACACGCGGCTAATCCGCGCCGCGCGCACCGCTACGGCACGCGCAGCAGCAGCTTGACGCGGCCGACCACCGTCGCCTCGTCCGGCACGCACGCGATCGGTGGATAGTCCGGATTGTCGCTCAGCAGCGTCAGGCCCGAACGGTCCGTCCGGACGCGCTTGACCAGCAGATCCTCATCGCGCCTGACGACGTAGATGCCCGCCGCCGCGACGCGCCGGTCGCTGCGATCGACCAGCAGGCGATCGCCCGCGCGGATCGTCGGCAGCATCGAATCGCCGACCGCATCGATCATCGATGCAGCGCCCAAGTCGATGCCCTCGTCGCGCAGCATCCGCGCGGTGAACGCCACCGTGCGCAGCACCGTCTCAGGCCCCGCCACCGCGCCACGTCCCGCCGATGCGGCCAGCGACAGATACGGTACCGCCACCTCCTGCTCCGGCGCCGCGCCGCCCAGTACCGATTCGGCGACGCCGAAGAAGCGCGCGAGCGTTGCCCGGTCGCGTTCGTCGAGCCGCCGGGGCGTACCGCGCCGCACGAATTGTTGGAGATAGGCGACGTTGCGCCCGATCAGCCGCGACAGTTCCGACAGCGATACCCCGCGCGCCGCCGCCAGTTGCTCGAGCGCAGTTGCGACAGCACGATCCATCGCCCAATCCTAGCCATAGGAAATTTCCTAGACAAGTTGGAAAAGGTACGAGAACAAAGTACGAACACAACGAGTCGGAGCGCGCTGCCATGTCCCTGCTGGTCGAGATCGATCGCTACCTTCGCCTGACCGGCGTCTCGCCGTCGACCTTCGGGCGACGCACCGTCAATGATCCGCGATTGGTGCACGATCTGCGCGCCGGGCGAATGCCGGGGCCCGGCATCCGCGCCCGCGTCGAAGCTGCTCTCAAGGAGGTGCAGTGATGCGCGGGCCCGGCACGGGCGCGCTGCTCGGGCGCGCACTCGCGCGATCGGCTGAGAACTCGGGTGCGACGGTCGAGGTCGATAGCTGCGACACGCGGCCGTGGTTCAGCGCAACACTCAGCGGCGCACACCACGCCTTTGCGATCACCGCCCCCGTCGGCGATGCCGTCACGAACTGGCTGAGATCTTTACCGCAGCAGCCGCTGCCGCTGTCGGGCCATCTTGTCGCCGATCTCGCCGTCGCCCATGCGGTTGAGCATGCCGGCCGCCTGCATCTGCGGATCGACGCGCTGACCGTCGCCGCCGCCTAGTGCGCGGCGGTCAGTTCGTCGCCAGCCGCCGCAGCATGCCCAGTGTATCATCTAGGCTCGCCGCCGGCGCCGGAACCGGCGCAGGTGGCGGCGTCGGGGCAGCACGCCGCTTGGCGCCGCGCTCGAGCCGATCGAGCAAGCTCGCGATCGACGTCTCGCCGACCGGCTTGGGCACCGCCGTCAGGAACGACAGCGTATCGTTGGCATGCTCGACCGGGGGCGCCGGATCTTGCTCGACCCCCATGTCGCGCGATCCAGCGCTCGGCGCGGCATCGACGAGGTCGACAGCCGGCGCGGCCATGGTCCGATCCGTCTCGGGTTCGACGAGTTCGATAAGCCAGGCTGCTGCGGCTGCCGTTTCCTTGACCGGTTTCTGCGACCCTGCTCGAGCTTCGGCCCCCTCCCAAGCGGGCGCCGCTACCGGCAATTCATAGGGCATGCTCTTCGCCACTCCCGGCTCTTCACTGCCGCTTTCCCACTCGCCGAAGCCATGCGCCGACGACGCCGACATCGCGGTGACGGGCGGCAGCACGACGAGCGGCGCGACGGTAGGCGTCGGGGCGAGCGGCGCATCGGGCATGGCAATCGGATCGAACGCGGCGAGCGGCAGGTCGAGGTCGGCCGGCAGCGGCCGCTCGGGTTCGGGCACGCGGCCCGACGGCGGCGGCGCAGCGATCGGCAGCGGCGGGCCCAGGTCCTCACTCGCGCGGATCGGCCGGCGCGGCGGCGCATCGGGATGCGCATCGGCACGGCGGACCGATACCGTCTTGATGGCTGTCGCGGGGGCCGTCGACCGCCGCGCCGGGAAGCGCACCCTGCCGTTGCCGATCAGGTGCACGAGCAGCGCCGCGCCGAGGAACGGCAGCAGCGCTCCGATCGCCAGCGCCACCCGCCCCGTCACGCCGACCGGCGGCGCCGCGGCGGGGATGATGTGCGGCAGCCACAATCGCCATACCAACAGGTCGATCCGCGGCTGTGGCAGCGCAGCGACGACGCCTGCCACGACGACGCCTAGTCCCGCGAGAGCGATCGGGGCCGCCTGTCGCATCAGGTTCGTACCGTTGTTCGCTGCGCCCATGTCCGACCCTTCCGCGCGGCCGTGACCAGCCGCTGATAGACGGGTTCGTAACGCGCAATATTTGACGACCAGTTACGCTCACTCTCGACGAACGCGCGGGCCCGCTCGCGCCGTGCCGCCCAGCCGCTGCGATCGGCGAGCAGCCCGGCGAGCGCCTGCGCGATTGCTGCCGGATCGTCTGCCGCGAACAGCGTCCCCGTCTCGCCGTCACGGATCAGCTCGCGGTGCCCGCCGACATCGGACGCGGCGACCAGCCGGCCCTGCGCCATCGCCTCCAGCGGCTTCAGCGGGGTGACGAGATCGGTCAGCCGCATCCGCTTGCGCGGATAGGCGAGCACGTCGACCAGGCTGTAATAGCGCTCGACCTCATCGTGCGGCACCCGCCCGACGAAGCGGATCCGGTCCGCCGCGGGGGAGGCCGCCGCCTGCGCGCGCAGCTTCGCCTCCATCGGCCCCCCGCCGACCAGCATCAGATGTGCGCGAGGGCGCCGTTCGATCAGCGCCGGCATCGCCGCAATCAGATCGTCGAGCCCCTCGTAATCATAGAAGCTGCCGATGAAACCGATCACCTCGCCGTCGAGCCCCAGCGTCTCGCCCAGCGCTTTGTCACGTGGCGGCGGCGCGCCGAACATCGTCATGTCGACGCCGTTTGGCGATACCATGATGCGCTCGTCGGCGACGCCGCGCGCGATCAGATCGCGCTTCAGCCCCTCGCAGATCACTGCCACCGCGTCGGCGCGTGCCACTGCCCAGCTCTCCAGCCCGCGCGTCAGGCGATAGCGTGCCGACCCCTCGCGCCCGGTGCCGTTGCCCACCGCCGCATCCTCCCAGAAAGCGCGGATCTCGTATAGCAGCGGTAACCCGGTGCGCCGCGCCACCGGCAGCGCCGCCAGCGCGCCCAGCACCGGCGAGTGCGCGTGGATGATGTCGGGGCGAAAGTCGCGCGCCACCCCGGCGATGCGCCGCGCGAACGCCGCCACCTCCGCCATTTCACCGAGCGGCGCGGGCAGTCTGATCGCTGGCGCGGTGCGGTGGAAATCGATCCCGTCGACCCGCTCCGCCCCCGGCGCATCGGCGTGGTAGCGCGGCCCTGTCACTGCCGCGACGTCCCAGCCGCGCGCCTGCTGCGCCTTGACGATCGCGCGCGTGCGAAACGTATAACCGCTCTGCAGCGGCAACCCGTGATCGAGAACGTGGAGAATGCGCATGCGCATCCCCTGCCACGCTCCGCTTAACGCCGCGTCAACCGCCCGCGGCTAACACCGGCGCTTCCCATCAGACAGGCGAGCGCGCGACCGGCCATGATCGACAATTTCGCCCTTGGGCTAAGCCATGGCCTGCTGCTGCTCGCCGCGTGGCTGCTGCTGCGCCGCGACGATCTCGACGTCGAGCCCCGCGCCGACGATCCGGCCATGCCCACCAGGGGGCGTCGCCCGCGTGCGTGATCTCGCGTTCATCGGCTTTCTCGTCGCATTGCTCGGGCTCGGCTTCCGTCGCCCGTTCGTGTTCGTGCTGACCTACGTCTACATCGACATCGTCTCGCCGCAGCGGCTGACCTATTATCTGCTCAACGCGGTGCCGATCTCCCTGATCGCCGCGGGGCTCGCGGTGCTCGCCTGGGCGGTGGTCGACAACAAGGCCGATTCGCGCTTCGCCCCGCGGCAGGGCCTGATCCTGCTGCTGCTGATCTATTGCGGCATCACGACGCGCACCGCCGATTTCCCGGTCGAGGCGGCGGAGAAGTGGGAATGGGTGTGGAAAAACCTCGCCTTCGCCGTCTTCCTGCCGCTCACCCTGCGCACCAAGCTCAGGATCGAGGCGCTACTGCTCTTCATGGTGCTGTCGGCGAGCTCGATCGTCATCGTCGGCGGGATCAAGACGCTCGCCTCGGGCGGCGGCTACGGCGAGCTCAACCTGATGGTCTCGAACAATTCGGGGCTCTACGAAGGCTCGATCATCTCCGCCGTGGCGATCTCGTTGATCCCGATCATTTTGTGGTTCGCGAAGAACGGCACGATCTACGAGCCCGATTGGCGCGTGAAGCTGTTCTGTCTTGCCCTCGTCTTCGCCTGCCTGCTGATCCCGGTCGGCACCTCGGCGCGCACCGGGCTTCTATGCATCGGCCTGCTCGCGGTGCTGATGCTGCGCGAGGTGAAGCGTCGCATGCTCTACCTCGGGGGAATCGCGCTGCTCGGGCTCGTCGCGGTGCCGTTCCTCCCGTCGGCGTTCAGCGAGCGGATGGGCACGATCAAGACGTACAAGGCCGACGAGAGCGCTTCGACGCGCCTCGCAGTGTGGCAGTGGACATGGGACTACGCCAAGGATCACCCGTTCGGCGGCGGGTTCGAGGCATATCGCCAGAACCGCATCCGCTACGATACCGTCCATGTCGCGGGTGAGGGTGCGAGCACCACCGTCAAGCGCAACCTCACCGTTGACAAGAGCCGCGCCTATCACTCGAGCTATTTCGAAATGCTCGGCGAACAGGGCTATTTCGGCCTCGCGCTGTGGCTGCTGATCAACGCGATCGGCGTGATCCGCATGGAGGTGCTGCGCCGGCGCTACCGCAGTGGGGATCTCGCCTGGGCGGGCAGCCTCGCCGGCGCGCTGCAGCACGCGCAGCTCATCTACCTGCTCGGCGGGGCGTTTGTCGGCATCGCCTTTCAGTCGTTCCTCTACATGCTGCTCGGCGCGCAGATCGGCCTCGACACCTATCTGAAACGCCGCGCCAGCGAGACGTCGTGGCAGCCGATGCGCCGCCAACGCCCAGTCCCCGCTACCGCCTAGGCGACTGCCTCCTGCCCCTTGTTGCAAGCGGTTCGCGAGAAGCCGCGCGCGTCAAGTCTTTTGTCGCGCAGGTCCCGCTTCCCTCCTTCCCCCTTACTCTTCGCGCTGCTATCGCCCGCGCAAACGTCTCGCCTTCGCCCGTCCGGGCGCGCCCGCGCGAGGGGCCTTGCCGCCCCCGCCTCCCCGCCGCGCTCAGGCTGGCCGCATTTTTGGGGAAAGGACCCGCATGACCGCCATCGGCCAGGATACCTTGAACGCTCGCCGCACGCTCGACGCCGGTGGCAAGAGCTACGATTACTACGCGCTCGAGGTCGCGGCCGAAAAATACGGCGATATCTCGCGCCTGCCCTTCTCGATGAAGGTGCTGCTCGAGAACATGCTGCGCTTCGAGGATGGCAAGACCGTCACACCGGAAGACGTGCAGGCAATCGTCGACTGGCAGCGCGAGCGCCGTTCGGACCGTGAGATCCAGTATCGCCCCGCGCGCGTGCTGATGCAGGATTTCACCGGCGTGCCGTGCGTCGTCGATCTCGCCGCGATGCGCGATGCGATCACCAAGCTCGGCGGTGACGCGGCGAAGATCAATCCGCAGGTGCCGGTCCACCTCGTCATCGATCACTCGGTGATGGTTGACGAATTCGGCACCCCGCAGGCGTTCGGCGAGAATGTCGAGCTCGAATACGCCCGCAACTTCGAACGCTACGAATTCCTCAAATGGGGTTCGAAGGCGCTCGACAATTTCAAGGTCGTTCCTCCCGGCACCGGCATCTGCCACCAGGTGAACCTCGAATATGTCGCCAATGCCGTCTGGTCGACGAATGAAACCGGCGATCATGCGAAGGGCGGCACCGCCATCGCCTATCCCGACACGCTCGTCGGCACCGACAGCCACACCACGATGGTCAACGGCCTTGGCGTGCTCGGCTGGGGCGTCGGCGGGATCGAGGCGGAGGCCGCGATGCTCGGCCAGCCGGTCTCGATGCTCATCCCTGAAGTCGTCGGCTTCAAGCTGACCGGCGCGCTGCGCGAGGGCATCACCGCCACCGATCTCGTCCTCACCGTCACGCAGATGCTGCGTGCCAAGGGCGTCGTCGGCCGCTTCGTCGAATTCTACGGCCCGGGCCTCGATCAGATGACGCTCGCCGATCGCGCGACGATCGCCAACATGGCGCCCGAATATGGCGCGACCTGCGGCTTCTTCCCGGTCGACGACAAGACGCTCGATTATATGCGCCTCACCGGCCGCCCCGATGAGGTCGTCGCCCTCGTGGAGGCGTACAGCAAGGCGCAGGGCATGTGGCGCTACGCCGACGCGCCCGATCCCGTCTTCACCGATACGCTCGAGCTCGACATGGGCACCGTCGTGCCGTCGCTCGCCGGCCCGAAGCGGCCGCAGGACAAGGTCAGCCTCGACGCGGTGGACGAGGTGTTCAACGCGGATCTGTTCAAGATCTACCACAAGGAACAGCCGCACCGCGTCGCGGTCGAGGGTCACGATCACGACATCGGCGATGGCGACGTCGTGATCGCCGCGATCACCAGCTGCACCAACACCTCGAACCCGTCCGTGCTGGTCGCCGCCGGGCTCGTCGCGCGCAAGGCACGCGCCAAGGGCCTCACGCGCAAGCCATGGGTCAAGACCTCGCTCGCGCCGGGCAGCCAGGTCGTCACCGACTATCTCGACAAGGCGGGTCTCACCGAAGATCTGAACGCGATCGGCTTCAACCTCGTCGGCTACGGCTGCACCACCTGCATCGGCAATTCCGGCCCGCTCGCGCCCGCGATCTCGTCGGCGATCAACAACAACGATCTCGTCGCCGCCTCGGTCCTGTCGGGCAACCGCAACTTCGAGGGCCGCGTCTCGGCCGACGTGCGCGCGAACTTCCTCGCCTCGCCGCCGCTCGTCGTCGCCTATGCGCTGCGCGGCACTGTCACGACCGACATGAACG
This sequence comes from Sphingomonas sp. TZW2008, assembly GCF_002117915.1. Taxonomy (GTDB): domain Bacteria; phylum Pseudomonadota; class Alphaproteobacteria; order Sphingomonadales; family Sphingomonadaceae; genus Sphingomonas. The sequence continues at coordinate 164,585 of NZ_BDJB01000003.1, forward strand.
ACACGCCGCTCGGCCAAGGCAGCGATGGCGCGGACGTCTATCTCAAGGACATCTGGCCCACCAATCAGGAGATCAACGACCTGATGGTGGCGAACATCGACGACGGCATGTTCCGCGCGCGCTACGGCAACGTCTATGCCGGCGACGAGAAGTGGCGCGGGATCGAGGTCGAGGGGTCGGACACCTATACGTGGCGCGCCGGCTCCACCTATGTCGCCAATCCGCCGTATTTCGACGGGATGGAGATGACGCCCAAGCCGATCACCGACATCATCGACGCGAAGCCGCTTGCGATCCTCGGCGATTCGATCACCACCGATCACATCTCGCCCGCCGGCTCGATCAAGGCCGACAGCCCGGCCGGCACCTGGCTGCAGGAGCATCAGGTGTCGAAGCAGGACTTCAACAGCTACGGCGCGCGCCGCGGGCACCACGACGTGATGATGCGCGGCACCTTCGCCAACATCCGCATCAAGAACGAGATGGTGCCGGGGATCGAGGGCGGCATGTCGTCGTACAACGGCGAGGTGATGCCGATCTACGACGCCGCCATGCGCCACAAGGCGGACGGCACGCCGCTCGTCATCGTCGCGGGCAAGGAATATGGCACCGGCTCGTCGCGCGACTGGGCGGCGAAGGGCACCAACCTGCTCGGCGTGCGTGCGGTCATCACCGAGAGCTTCGAGCGTATCCACCGCTCGAACCTAGTCGGCATGGGCGTCCTCCCGCTTCAGTTCGCCGACGGCGTGACGCGCCAGACGCTGAAGCTCGACGGCAGCGAGACCTTCACGATCGAGGGTGTCGCCAGCCTGCGCCCACGCCAGACGGTGATGGTCAAGCTTACCCGCGCCGACGGCACGGTCGAGCAGATCGAGACACGCTGCCGGATCGATACCGTCAACGAGCTCGAATATTTCCTCAACGGCGGCATCCTGCAGTACGTGCTGCGCAACCTCGCCGCCTGAAGATCCCTGCCGCCCCGGTGCCTCACGCGCCGGGGCGGCAGTCCGCTTGCAACGTACCGCAACTCAATCTGCGTATCCGCTGACTGACCTTTCCGGTGGCCACGACGTATCGTTCGTAAGACACTGTCCGCCCGCGATGGAACGCCGCTCACGCTACTTATCTTTGTACCTGACAGCATCTGCTATCCCCGGCGCCTTGCGCGCCTAGCAGCGATCGCGCGGCTGCATCGAGCCGCGCTAGGTGGCGAGTGCCTCACCGCCCGACCGTCCTGCCGGTTTCAGCGCATCTATCTGGAGATCGCCAATCTCCGGAATCGTACGGTCGACGATAGTCTGCGCAGTCGGCGATGCGTCGGAGCATAGCGGCGCGATCCGCCCTTTGTGCGACGATCACCAATTAGCGACGAGCCGACCATTCGCGCGAGGCAACTTCAGACGTTGATTCGGCGATCACTGCCCGACGCCGTGGCTCGCCCGGCCGGCAGCACACGTTTATTATTCCCTGCACTCAGGCTGGCAATTGGACAGTGCCCGCCCGCCTATCCGTTATCATCAGCGATCGGCGCCACGCCGAGCCGCGGGATATCCATCGCCGGGCAGCGATCCATCACCACCTTGAGCCCCGCCGCCTCGGCGCGCGCCGCCGCCGCGGGATTGACGACGCCGAGCTGCATCCACACCGATTTCGCGCCCGCCGCGATCGCCGCGTCGACCGCCTCGCCTGCCGCTTCCGATCGGCGGAAGATATCGACCATGTCGATCGGCTCACCGATCTGCTCGAGATCGCCGAACACATATTCGCCGTGGATATGCTCGCCGGGGATCTGCGGATTGACCGGAATCACGCGATAGCCGTGCGCCTGCAGCGTCCGCATCACGCCGTAGCTCGGCCGGTCGGGGCGGTCCGATGCGCCAACCAGCGCGATCGTCCGCGTTTCCTCGAGCAGCGCCTTGATATCGGCGTCGGCGTTCAGCGGCATCGGTGCGTCCCCCAGCAATTGGTCGATTGCTAAACTGGTCCGCTCGTGCCGCCGACTGTACGCGCGGGGCACGACCGGTCTCTCATCAACGCGCTGTTCCCGCTTCGGTTTCCAGCCAGTCGGCAACGCGCCGCGCGATCGGACGGAAGGTCGCATCGGCCGGATCGGCCGCCGGCGGCGTCCCCGCGTCGGACGCAGTACGAATGTCGATCGCGAGCGGCACCCGCCCAAGGAACGGCACGCCGAGATCGCGCGCCGCCGCCTCCGCGCCACCCTGGCCGAACGGATCGGACACCTCGCCGCAGTGCGGACAGGCATAACCCGCCATGTTCTCGACCAACCCGATGATCGGCACGCCCGCCTTGTTGAACAGGTCGATCGCACGCGTCGCGTCGATCAGTGCCAGATCCTGCGGCGTCGACACGATCACCGCGCCCGCCGGGCGATGCTTCTGGATCATCGTCAGCTGTACGTCGCCCGTCCCCGGCGGCAGATCGATCACCAGCGTGTCGGTGACGCCCCAGTCGGCATCGACCAACTGCCCCAGCGCGCCCGCCGTCATCGGGCCGCGCCACGCGATCGCCTTGCCTGGCTCAATCAGCTGCCCCATCGACAGCATCGGCACGCCGTAGCGCGTCGCGACCGGCAGCAGCACCTTGTCGCGCGCCTCGGGCCGCGTGCCCTCCGCCGCCATCAGCCGCGGCTGCGACGGGCCGTAGATATCGGCATCGACCAGCCCCACGCGCCGCCCCAGGTGGCTCAGCGCGATCGCGAGGTTCGCCGCTAGCGTCGATTTGCCGACGCCGCCCTTGCCGCTCGCCACCGCGATGATGCGGCGATTGGGCCGCTCGGCTGTGACGACGATCCGCGCCGCCGGCCCCGCCGCCATCCGCACCGCCGCCTCCATCGCGTCGCGCGCGGTCGCGTCGAGCCCGGTCGCGTCGATTACCACGCCGATCCGCTCGCCCTCGATCCGCACCGTCGCGCGGTTTCCGGCGACCGCCGCCACCGCCTGCTTCACGTCCATCTCGTCCATGCGCGCGGCGATACGCGGCTTCCGCCCGGCTTGGCACTGTTTTTCGCGGGGGCAGCTCCTATAAAGGAAGCATGACCTTTATGCCGCAGTGGCTGCGCCGACCGCCGATATTGATGAGCGAGACACCCCGGGGCCCATGGGGCGGTGGCGGCGACGATGGCGGCGCGAAAGACAACGGCGCGCGTAATCCATGGGCGGTGCCCCCCGGCGGCCGCAAGAGCACGGCAAAGCCGACCGCGCTCGACGAATTTCTGAAGCGCGCACGCGGCGGCGGCCCGGGTGGCGGCGGCAGCGGCGGCCCGCAGTTCCCGCTCGGCGCCAATGCGCGTAACCTGTGGCTGATCGGCGTCGGCGTGATCGTTGCGGTGTGGCTGATCTTCACGTCGCTGCACCAGATCGGCCCGCAGCAGCGCGGCGTCGTCACCTTCCTCGGCCGCTATTCGGGCGAGCTCGATCCGGGCATCCGCCTCACCCTCCCCGCGCCGCTCGTCTCGGTGCAGAAGGTCGATGTCGAGGCGGTGCGCGTCGACGAATTCCCGCGCGACGGCAGCGAGAACGTGCTGACCGGCGATCAGAACATCCTCGATCTCGCCTACACGGTGCGCTGGCGGGTCGAGAACCCGCGCGATTTCGTGTTCGAGATCAAGGATCCGGTGGAAACCGTGCGCGCCACCGCGGAGAGCGCGATGCGCGCGGTCCTCGCCACCACCACGCTCAACGACGCGATCGGCGCCGGCCGCACCACGATCGAGGCGCGCGTGACGCAGCTGATGCAGCAGATCCTCAACGATTACGAAGCCGGCGTGCGCGTCCAGGGCGTTTCGATCCGCCAGGCGAGCGCCCCCGCCAGCCTGATCGACGATTTCAACGCCGTCACCGCCGCGCAGCAGGAAGCGGTCGGCAATCTCAACAATGCGCGCAGCTACTCGCAGCAGGTGATTGCGCGCGCGCAGGGTGAGGCCGCGGCGTTCGACAAGGTGTACGAACAGTATCGTCTCGCCCCCGAAGTCACCCGCCGCCGCATGTATTACGAGACGATGGAGGCCGTGCTGGCCAAGACCGACAAGACGATCGTTGAGACGCCCGGAGTCGCCCCAATCCTGCCGCTCGATCGCGCGCGCCGGTTAACGGAGCCGCAGACGACCACGCCAGCGACGCCTGCCCCCGCGCCGGAGGCCGGCCGATGAACCCGGTGATGCGCAATCCCGTGACGATCGGCTTCGCCGTGCTCGGCGCTGCGATCCTCGCCGCGGCGACCTTCGCGATCGTGCCCGAGACGAAGCAGGCCGTCGTGCTCCGGCTCAACAACCCGGTCGGTCAGCCGGTCAATCAGTACCAGCCCGGCCAAGTCATCGGCCGCACCGGCGCCGGCCTCATCGCGCGCATTCCGTTCATCGACAAGATCGTGTGGGTCGACAAGCGCGTGCTCGACGCCGATCTCGACAACACGCTGGTGCTGTCGACCGATCAGTTGCGCCTCAACGTCGACGCCTTCGCGCGCTTCCGCATCGTCGATCCGCTGCGTGCCGTCACCTCGACGGGCAGCACGTCGAACACCGAGGAACGCGTCGCCGATCAGCTGCGCCCGCTGCTCGGCACCGCGCTTCGTAACGAGCTCGGCAAGGTGCCCTTCTCCGTGCTGCTCAGCCCGGAACGCGGCCGGGTGATGGACGCGATCCAGGCGTCGCTTCAGCGCGATGCGCGGCAGTACGGCGCGACGATCGTCGACGTTCGAATCAAGCACGCCGACCTGCCCGACGGCAGCCCGCTCGAGAGTGCGCTGCAGCGGATGCGCACCGCGCGTCAGCAGGAGGCGAACACGATCCGCGCGCAAGGGCAGAAGCAGGCGCAGATCGTCCGCGCGGAGGCCGATGCCACCGCCGCGAAGGTCTATGCCGAGGCGTTCAGCAAGGACGCGCAATTCTACGATTTTTACCGGGCGATGCAGTCGTACCGGCACACCTTCGGCGCCGATGGCGGGCCGCAGCCGGAAGGCTCGACCAGCATCATCATGGGCCGCGACAATGCCTATCTGGAGAAATTCAACAATCGGTGATCGTCACCGGGATCCGCGCACGGCGGCTGTCGGTTCGTTCATATTCAATCACCGTTCATCGACTTGGCGCCATCTAGACCCGGTTCGGCTCGATACCTTTCTCTGGTCCGAACAAACGAGAGGAACATGACGATCGTGCGTTACGCATACGCGCTGACTGGCGCTCTACTTCTCGGCGGCACCGCCGCCTCGCTCGCGCTGCAGAATCCCGCCAGCGCGCAATCGGCGCAGAACGAGCCCGGCTCGATGCAGGCCGCCGCGCCGCGTGCCGGCGCGCCGATGAGCTTCGCCGACATGGTGTCGAAGCTGCAGCCCGCCGTCGTCAACATCTCGACCGACCAGCGCGTCACCGTGTCGCAGCCGGCCAACCCGTTCGCCGGCACGCCGTTCGCCGATCTGTTCGGCCAGTTCGGCAATCGCGGCGGCGCGCAGGGCGGCGCTCCCGTGACGCGTGAGGCGCAGTCGCTCGGCTCGGGCTTCATCATCTCGCCCGACGGCTACGTCGTCACCAACAACCACGTCGTCGCGCCGGGCAACCGCCAGGCGACGGTGGAGGCGATCCGCGTCACGCTGCCCGATCGCAAGGAATATGTCGCGAAGCTCGTCGGCCGCGATGCCGCGTCGGATCTCGCGTTGCTCAAGATCGATGCGCCGGGCGCGCTGCCGTACGTCAAGTTCGGTGACTCGGCGGGGGCGCGCGTCGGCGACTGGGTCGTTGCGATCGGCAATCCGTTCGGCCTCGGCGGCACCGTCACCGCGGGCATCGTCTCGGCGGTGCACCGCGTCACCGGCCAGGGCGGCGCGAACGATCGCTTCATCCAGACCGACGCGTCGATCAATCAGGGCAATTCGGGTGGCCCGATGTTCAACCTGCGCGGCGAAGTGATCGGCATCAACAGCCAGATCTTCTCGCAATCGGGCGGCAACATCGGCATCGGCTTCGCGATCCCGGCGGAGGATGCCAAGCCGATCATCGACACGCTGATGAAGGGCAAGGCGGTGCAGCGCGGCTATGTCGGCGTCAGCATCCAGCCGCTCTCGGACGATCTCGCCGCTGCGGTCGGCCTGCCCAAGAACTCGGGCGAGATCATCGCGCGCGCCGAGCCGGGCGGCCCCGCCGCAAAGGCCGGCCTGCGCGCCGGTGACGTCGTGACGAAGGTCAACGGCAAGCAGGTGACTCCCGATACGACGCTGTCGTATCTCATCGCCAACGTGCCCCCGGGCCAGCAGGCGCGGCTTGACGTCATCCGCGATGGCAAGCCGACCACCGTCACCGTCACGACGACGGTCCGCCCGGCCGAGGAGCAGCTCGCGCAGCAGCTCGGCAACGACGACAGCTTCTCCGAGGACGATTCGAACGCGCCTGCCGCGCCGGCGTCGAACGGGATCGGCGTGACGGTGCAGCCGCTCACCCCGGCGATCGCACGCCAGATCGGCGTCGATTCGACCGTCCAGGGTGTCGTAATCGGCGCGGTCGATCCGACCAGCGACGCCGGGCAGAAGCTGCGCCGCGGCGACGTGATCGTCTCGGTCAATTCGGTCCCGGCCCGCACCGCGGCGGACGTCGCGCGCGGCGTCGCGGCAGCGAAGGCGGCGAACCGGCCGCAGGTGCTGTTGTCGGTCGTCCGCGGCCGCAACCCCGCCGCGTTCATCGCGGTGAAGATCAAGTAACCTTTCGCCGATCGGCAAGTGAAAGGGCCTCGCGCGGGAAGCGCGGGGCCCTTTTCACATGCGCGCGTGCATCTTCCGGCCGGACCCCGCCGCCGCTATCGTCGCCGCAGGACGGAGGATCGGCATGGCTGACAGCATCTTTATCGGCGCGAGTGACGGCGGCGCCAATCCACAGATGCTCAATCTCAAGCGCGCCAACCGTCACGGCCTGATCGCGGGCGCCACCGGCACCGGCAAGACGGTGACGGTGCAGGGCATTATCGAGGGCTTCTCCGCCGCCGGCGTCGCGTGCTTCGTCGCCGACGTGAAGGGCGATCTTTCCGGCCTAGCGATGGCGGGCTCGCCGCAAGCGAAGACCCATGCGGCCTTCGCCGATCGCGCCGCGGCGATTGGCGACGCGGACTGGGCCTATGCCGACATGCCGGTGCAATTCTGGGATCTCTACGGCGAACAAGGGCATCCGATCCGCACCACCGTGTCCGAAATGGGCCCGTTGATGCTCGCCCGCCTGCTCGGCCTCAACGAGGTGCAGGAAGGTGTCCTCACTATCGCGTTTCACGTCGCCGATCAGGACGGGCTGCTGCTGCTCGATCTCGACGATCTGCAAGCGATCCTCGCGCATTGCGCCGGCCGCGCGCAGGAACTGACCGTCACCTTCGGCAACGTCTCCAAACAGTCGATCGGTGCGATCCAGCGCGCGCTGCTCCAGCTGCGCAGCCAGGGCGGCGAGCATTTTTTCGGCGAGCCCGCGCTCGACCTCGCTGACTTTCTGCGCACCGACGATCGCGGTCGCGGCATCGTCAACATCCTCGCCGCCGACAAGCTGATGGCTTCGCCAAAGCTCTACGCCACCTTCCTGCTCTGGCTTCTCTCCGAACTGTTCGAGACGCTGCGCGAGATCGGCGATCCCGATCGCCCGAAATTGTGCTTCTTCTTCGACGAGGCGCATCTGCTGTTCAACGATGCACCCGAGGCATTGGTCGAGAAGATCGAGCAGGTCGTCCGCTTGATCCGCTCGAAGGGCGTCGGCGTCTATTTCATCACGCAAAACCCGATCGACATCCCCGATACCGTCGCCGGCCAGCTCAACAACCGTATCCAGCACAAACTCAACGCCTTCACCCCGCGCGATCAGGCCGCGGTGCGCAGCGCCGCGCAGACGTTCCGCGCCAACGCCGGGATCGACGTCGCCGCCGCGATCACCGAACTGCGCATCGGCGAGGCGCTCGTCTCGCTGCTCCAACCCGATGGCTCGCCCTCGCCGGTCGAGCGCACGCTGATCCGCCCGCCGCGCAGCCGCGTCGGCCCGATCACGCCGGCGGAACGCGCGCTGCTGGTCGAGACCGACGCGATCGGCGCGAAATACGATACGCTGGTCGATCGCGAATCGGCGGAGGAGCTGCTCGCCGCCAAGACCGCCGAGGCCGCTGCCGCCGCCGCGCAGACGCGCGCCGCCGACGATGCCGAGAAGGCCGCTGCCGTGCGGGCCAAGGAGGAAGCGCGCGCCGCCAAGGACGCCGAACGCGCGCGCATTGCCGAGGAGAAAGCCGCCGCCAACTCACCGTGGAACAAGGCGATTACCTCCGCCACGCGCGCCGCCAGCTCATCGATCGGGCGGCAGGTCGCGAACGAGATCGGCAAGCAGGTGTTCGGCAGCGGCCGGCGTGGCGGCAGCAAGGCATCGGGCGGAGTGGTTGGCTCGCTGCTGCGCGGCGTCCTCGGCGGGCTGTTCCGCGGCTAGGCCGATCGCCATACCCCTTCCCTTTCCCGCCGCTCCGCGCGACAACGCCGGCAAACGATAGCGGGAGAGGCAAGGATGAAGTCACCGATCTGCGCGATGCTGGGGATCGATTTCCCGCTGCTCGCCTTCAGCCACTGCCGCGACGTTGTCGCCGCGGTCAGCCGCGCGGGCGGGTTCGGCGTGCTCGGCGCGACCGGTCACACGCTCGAGAGCCTCGAGACCGAACTCGCCTGGATCGACGCGCACGTCGACGGCAAGCCCTACGGCCTCGACGTGCTGATCCCCGAGAACCTCGCCACCGGCGGCGCGAAGGGCCTCACCCGCGCCTCGATTCTCGACAAGGTACCGGCGCAACACCGCGCCTTCGTCGGCGATCTCGCCGAAAAGCACGGCTTCACGATGCCTGAGGAGCGCGCCGATTCCGCAGCCCCCGCCCCATTCGATCCCAATCTCGCGCTCGCGATGCTCGACGTCGCCTTCCGCCATCCGATCAAGCTCATCGCCAACGCGCTCGGCGTACCGCCGCAGGCGATGATCGACATGGGCCGCGAGCGCGGCGTGCCCGTCGCGGCCCTCGTCGGCGCGAAGGAGCACGCCATTCGCCAGGTCGATGCCGGGGTCGACATCCTCGTCGTGCAGGGCGGCGAGGCGGGCGGCCACTGCGGCGAGGTCTCTACCATCGTCCTCGTCCCCGAGGTGATCCGCGCGCTCGAAGCACACGGCAAGCGCGTTCCCGTCCTTGCGGCGGGCGGGATCATGACGGGCGCGCAGATGGCAGGCGCGATGGCGATGGGCGCGGACGGCGTGTGGACCGGCTCGGTGTGGCTCGCGACGCCCGAGAGCGAATGCTCCGACGTGTTCCGCGAGAAGATGGTCGCCGCCACCTCGCGCGATACCGTCCGCTCGAAGAGCCGCACCGGCAAGCCGTCGCGCCAGCTGCGCTCGGCGTGGACCGACGCCTGGGAGGGCCCCGCCTCCCCTGGCCCGCTGCCGATGCCGTATCAGAGCCTGATCAGCGAGCCCGCAATCCGCGCCTGCGATCTGGCCGCGCAGAAGGGCGATCCCGCCGCGCGCGAGATGGTGACCTATTTCGTCGGCCAGGGCGTCGGCCTCGTCGATCAGGTCCGCCCCGCGGGGCAGGTCGTGCAGGACTTCAAGATCGAGTTCGCCGAGGCGATCGAGCGCATCACCGGCCTCGTCGCCGATTGAGCATCCAGCACCGCGCCGCATCGGCGCGGGACGACCGGCGAGAGGCTCGATCTGGTTTGCGACGAATGGGGCAGCATTACGCCCCTTTCGTCTGGCCCGGCGCAGGCGCGCTGGCTATCACGCCGCGATGCACAGTCTCTCGCTTGCGCGCGGGTCCGCCGCCGATCGCAACCCGCTCCTCACCTGGTCGCTCGCCTTCTGGGCGGCGACCTACGCACTTTTCACGCTCCGCTCGCAGCTGACGCCCGACGAGGTGACGATCATGCTCAGCGGCCAGCGCTTCGTCAGCACGCTCGCCGGTGCCGCGCTGTTCGCAGGCGTGCTCGCCGCCGCGCGCGACGCCGCCGGCATGGGGCGCACCGGGCTGCGCCTGTTGTGGACGGTGATCCCCGCGTCGCTGATCGTCCTTGTGGTGCGCGCGCTCGCCAACGACTGGTGGGGCGCGGCGATCCCGTTCATCACCGACGTGCGCTGGATGCTCACCTGGGCAAGCTACTTCTCGTTCGGGCTCGGGCTGTTCCTGCTCGCCCACCGCGATGGCGGCACCGGTACGCTCGTCCGCCGCGCCACCGCCGCCGTGCAGTCCCGCCGCCCCGGCGGAGCAACATCTGCCGTCGACATTCGCGCTGTCGATACGCCGGCTGCCGCCACCGATCCGCGCGTCGTCTCGGCAGCGACCGACGGCTATGCCTGGGTGATCGACGCGCTCGCGCATGACCTCGACACTGCCCCAGCCGCGACGCGCCGCACCGTGCTCGAAAGCCTCGAACGCCGCGTCGGCTACGCCATCGCAGACCATGCCGATCCGGTGGCGCTCCAGCACAACTGGAAGGTCGATCTCGTCGCCCGGCTCGCCGCACGATCGGCGACGAAGAACTGAGCCCTAGCGTGGCAGCCGGCGCGCCGATCGCGCCGGCTCCGCGCGCGGCTTATGCCTTGACCGCGACTACCGGCGGCACCGTCTGCTGGTGCTGCACCACACGCCACACGTCGTGTTCCAGCCGCCGCATCGTCGTCGTGCAATAGGCGGTGTACGCCTTGTCGTCGCGCTTCGCCTCCGCCTTGTAGGCGATCGCGATCAGCCCTTCCTGCGGCCGCATCACCTGCTGCTCGCTGAACGCAACCTCGGACCAGCGCGGCGTGTCAGCTACCGCCTCGATCGCCTGCTCACCGGTCAGCACAAATGGCTGTTCGGGCAGCACCATCACGCATTCGTCGTCGATCAGCTCGCGATAGTGATCGGCGTCGCCCACCCACAGGCTTTCCTCAAACGCCCACAGCCGTTGGTCTTCCACACGCATTCTCCTCGTCTTGCGAGCAAGAGCGCCGCCGCGCGGCGATCGTTCCCGCGCAAGGTTGGATGAAGCGCCTCAGGCGCGCAGCATGACCGGCGCGTCACTGGGCAGGACGTGCGCCGGCAGCACGCGGAAGCCGGGCCGCGTCAGCAGATAGCCCTGCATGTAGCGCACACCCAGCGCGCGCAGCGTCTGGTATTCCGCCGCCGTCTCGATCCCCTCGGCGACGACGGTGATGTTCATCCGCGCGAACATCTGAACCAGCCCCTCGACGATCATGCGCCGCGGCAGGCTGGCGTCGATATTGCGCACCAATTCCATGTCGAGCTTGATGATGTCGGTCTGCAACCGCGCGAGCAGCGACAGGCCGGCATGGCCCGCACCGAAATCGTCGAGCGCGGTGGCGAACCCCTTCCGGCGATAGGTGTCGATGATCGTCGCGACATGCGCGGTATCGGCCATCTCCTCGTTCTCGGTGAATTCGAAGATCAGTCGATCGGTCGGAAAGCCGGTCGCCGCCGCGGTCTTCAGCGTCAGCTGGATGCAGGCGACCGGCGAATAGACCGCGTTCGGCAGGAAGTTGATCGACAGCCGCGCCCCGGTGTCGACGATCCCCGCCGCCACTGCCTGCTCGATCGCGGCGATGCGGCACTGCTGGTCGAAAGCGTAGCGGTTCTCGTCAGTCACTGCAGCGAGCACTTGCCCCGCGCCCTCGCCGTTGGGGCCGCGAACCAGCGCCTCATAGGCCCAGGCGCGGCCGGTCTCGACGTCGACGATCGGCTGAAACGCCATCGCTAGATCGAACGACGTGCCCGCCTGCCGGCACCCGCTGCATCCACTCATCGCTCGATATCCATGAATCAAGCTATGGAAAATGAATAGCTAAGGCTTCGTTTACCGATGGCGATATCGACCCACTACATCGCGCCGCGTGGGCCGCCCCGTCGCTTGTCCGCACGCGCCACTTCCGGCGCAGCGCCGGTACCTCGGATCAGATCCCCCCGGCCGCCACCTGATGCCCAGCCGCCTCGAGCGCCGCGGTCAGATCCGCGATGCACGCGTCCACTGCCGCCTCGTCGGGCGATCGGACGACGAAATTGGCGCCCGTCCGCCCCTCGCGGAAGAACGGATAGCTGCCGATCGCCACACCCGCGTGCGCCTTTTCGGTCTGCCGCAACAGGTCGGCGACCTCGCTTTCCGCCACCCAGCAACCGATCTGCTTGCTCACCACTGGCCGGCCGCCCTCCAGCGTGCCGGTCAGCGCGTCGAGCATGCCGGCAGTGATGTGCGGCACGCCCGCCATGATGAACACGTTCTCGATTCGGATGCCCGGCGCGCCCGACATCTTGTTCTCGATCAGCCCCGCGCCGTCGGGCACGCGCGCCATGCGCAGCCGCGCCTCGGTCGCACCGCCGCGCGTCGCATAATAGCGCTCCAGCACCGCCACCGCGGCCGGATGGTGCGACACGCCGACGCCCAGCGCCGCGGCGATCGCGTCCACCGTGATGTCGTCGTGCGTCGGCCCGATGCCGCCGGTGGTGAAGAGATAGTCGTTGCGCGCCCGCAGCGCGTTCACCGCCTCGACGATCGCACTCTCAACGTCGGGTACCACGCGCACTTCGACCAGCCGAATGCCCTGAACGTTGAGCCACTGCGCGATCTGCGCGATGTTCTTGTCCTGCGTGCGGCCCGACAGGATCTCGTCGCCGATCACGACGAGCGCGGCGGTCCAGATGCGTTCGCCCATTGCCTCGGTCTCCATCACCTGCCGGCATAGCCTCGCAAATCGCCGCTCGTCACGCTATATCGGCGGGCATGACCGATTACGTCACCGTCACCAGCGACGCACCGCTCGGGCGCACCGGCGCCATCAAGCTCCACGGCCCCGACGCCTTCACCGGGATGCATGCCGCCGGCCGGCTCGCCGCCGAAACGCTCGACATGATCGCGCCGCACATGGTGCCCGGCGTCACGACGGCGGAGATCGATCGGCTGATCTACGATTTCGTGCTGGCCAACGGCGGTGTCCCCGCGACGCTCGGCTATCGCGGCTACACGCACAGCAGCTGCATCTCGATCAACCACGTCGTGTGCCACGGCATCCCCAGCGAAAAGACGCTGAAGTCGGGCGATATCGTCAACGTCGACGTGACGCCGATCGTCGACGGCTGGCACGGCGATTCGTCGCGCATGTACCTCATCGGCGACGTCCCGCTGAAGGCGCGCCGGCTGGTCGACGTCACTTACGAATGCCTGATGATCGGCATCGAGCACGCCCGCCCCGGCGCGCATTTGGGCGACGTCGCGCATGCGATCCAGCGCCATGCCGAGGCGCATCGCTACGGCGTGGTGCGCGATTTCTGCGGCCACGGCCTCGGCCGCCTGTTCCACGATGCGCCGGAGGTCGTCCACGTCGGCCGCCCCGGCACCGGTCCCGAGCTCAAGCCAGGCATGATCTTCACGATCGAACCGATGATCAACATCGGCCGCGCCGACGTGAAGCTGCTCGACGACGGCTGGACGGCGGTGACACGCGATCGCTCGCTCTCGGCGCAGTTTGAACATTCGATCGGCATCACCGAGGAGGGCTGCGAGATCTTCACCACCTCGCCCGCCGGGATGCACAAGCCGCCTTACGCCTGATCCGTCCGCGCGCCGCGTTCGTCGGCGCGCGGACCCCCTTCCCTTCCGCGCCAACCTGCGTCAGTCTCTCGGCGCAAGGCCCCGGCACAGGGGGCGGGGAGAGGGAAATGCAGCTTCGATACGCGCTGGCCGTGGCACTGGCGCTCACGTCGTGCAACACGGCGACCACCAACGATACCGCCGCTGCCGATCGCAGCGGCACCACCGGCGCTGGCCGCGTCGACGCCGCCCTGCTCACCAGCGGCGGCGACGGGCGCGACTGGGCGATGACGGGCTACAACTACCAGGAGCAGCGCTACTCGCCGCTGACGCAGATCAACGCCGGCAACGTCGGCCAGCTCGGCCTCGCCTGGTACGCCGACATGCCCGACGCGCGCGGGCAGGAAGCCACCCCGATCGTCATCGACGGCAAGCTCTTCGTCACCGGGCCGTGGTCGAAGGTGTTCGCCTACGACGCGGGCACCGGCCAGAAGCTGTGGGAATTCGATCCCGGCGTGAACAAGGAAAAGGGCGTCCAGGCGTGCTGCGACGTCGTCAACCGCGGCGTCGCGGCGTGGAAGGGGCGGCTCTACCTCGGCACGATCGACGGCCGGCTGATCGCGCTCGATGCCGCGACGGGCAAGCAGGACTGGTCGGTGCAGACCACCGACAATTCGAAGCCGTACACGATCACCGGCGCGCCGCGCGTGGTGAAGGGCATGGTGATGATCGGCAACGGCGGCGCCGAGTTCGGCGTGCGCGGCTACGTCACCGCCTATGATGCTGTGACCGGCGCGAAGAAGTGGCGCTTCTACACCGTCCCTAACCCCACCGGCGCGAAGGACGGCGAGGCGAGCGACGCGGCGATGGCGAAGGTCGCGCCCACCTGGTCGAAGAACGGCCAGTGGAAGCAGTCGGGCGGCGGCGGCACCGTGTGGGATTCGATCGTCTACGATGCCGAACTCGATCAGCTCTATCTCGGCGTCGGCAACGGCTCGCCCTGGAACCACGGCCTGCGCAGCGAGGGACAGGGCGACAACCTCTTCCTCTCCTCGATCGTCGCGCTGAAGCCCGACACCGGCCAGTACGTCTGGCACTATCAGGAAACCCCCGGCGAGACGTGGGATTTCACCGCGACGCAGCCGATCAACCTCGCCACGCTCACCATCGGCGGGCAGCAGCGCCGCGTGCTGATGCAGGCGCCGAAGAACGGCTTCTTCTACGTCGTCGATCGCACCAACGGAAAGCTCATCAACGCCGGCCAGTTCATCCCCGGCGTCAACTGGGCGACGGGCTACGACATGAAGACCGGCCGCCCGATCGAGAACCCGGCCTCGCGCTTCTACAAGACGGGCAAGCCGTTCCTGGCGGTACCGAGCGCGATCGCCGCGCACAATTGGCAGCCGATGAGCTTCAATCCCAAGGCGGGGCTCGCCTATATTCCGGCGCAGATCGTCGGCTCGGCGTATCTCAACCCATCCTCGCCGCTCGATGCCGCGAAGCCGATCGGCTTCAACGTCGGCCAGGATCTCGGCAATGCGATGTACCCGCGCGATCCCGCCGCGGTGAAGGCCGCGATCGCCGGCGCCACCGGGCGGCTGGTGGCCTGGGATCCCGTCGCCAACAAGGCGCGCTGGACGGTCGATTATCCGACGCCGTGGAACGGCGGCACGATGACCACCGCGGGCAACCTCGTCTTCCAGGGCACGGCATTGGGCGAATTGCGCGCCTACACCGCGGATACGGGCAAGCAGGTCTTCTCCTACCCGGTCGGCACCGGCATCATGGCGGGCGCGTCGACCTTCATGATCGGCAACGAGCAATATGTCGCGGTGCTCGCCGGGCGCGGCGGCGCGCTGCCGTTGTCGATCGGCTATGCGATCGGCAAGGCGCGCGACGTGCCCAACGTGCCCCGCCTGCTCGTCTTCAAGCTCGGCGGCAAGGTTCAGCTGCCCGGCACGCAGCCGCAGGATTCGACACCCATCACCCTCCCCGCCAACACCGCGACGCCGCAGCAGGTGGCGCAAGGCCAGGCGCTGTTCGGCCGCTACTGTCAGGTCTGCCACGGCGCCAGCGCCGGCGGCGGCGGCGTGCTGCCCAACCTTCAGCGTTCGGGCACGCTGGCGGATGCCGATACGTGGAAGGCGATCCTGATCGACGGGATGCTCAAGGACAAGGGCATGGTCAGCTTCGCGCGCGTGCTCACGCCCGAGCAGGCGCAGCTCATCCGCCTCTACGTGATCGACGAGGCGCACTGGGCGCAGAAGAACCTCGGCAGCATCAAAACGGTCGCCCCCGCCCCGGCGGCACAGAAGTCGCCCGTGCCGACGGGTGTCCGCTAACGATCGTGCCCTGCCTTACAAACGTCGGGATGCCGGAGGGGCGTGGGGTATGCCCTTTTGCTATGCATCCGGCGTGGCGGTGCCCGATTGTTAGGCACTTGTTAACCCGCCGCGCCGGCGAGTCTCCACCTTGCCTCGCGCGCGCGCGGCTGGCACGTTCGATGCAAGCCGCAGATGTCGGGGCGAGAGTTCTAACCAGGGTGGGCGTTACCGCGTGAAGAAGATCGAAGCGATCATCAAGCCGTTCAAGCTCGATGAAGTGAAGGAAGCGCTCCACGAAGTCGGCGTGTCGGGCATCACCGTCACCGAAGCGAAGGGGTTCGGCCGCCAGAAGGGCCATACCGAGCTCTATCGCGGTGCCGAGTACGTCGTCGATTTCCTGCCCAAGGTGAAGCTCGAGGTCGTCGTCGAGGACGGCCTCGTCGATCGCGTGGTGGAGGCGATCGCGCAGGCGGCGCAGACCGGCCGGATCGGCGACGGCAAGATCTTCGTCATCCCGGTCGAGACCGCGCTGCGCATCCGCACCGGCGAGCGCAACGACGACGCGATCTGATCCACCGCCGGGCGCTCCCTCAGCCGCCCCGTCATCACGACCGCCGATCGTTCAGTCGGCGGCGTAACCGCAAGGAAGAGAATAGACATGGCCACCACCGCCAACGACATCATCAAGAAGATCAAGGACGAGGAGATCGAGTGGGTCGACCTGCGCTTCACCGATCCCAAGGGTAAGTGGCAGCACCTCACCATGGTCTCGTCGGTGATGGGCGAGGACGAGTGGACTGACGGCCTCATGTTCGACGGCTCGTCGATCGAAGGCTGGAAGGCGATCAACGAGAGCGACATGATCCTCAAGCCGGATCTCGACGCCGTCTACACCGATCCCTTCTCGGCGACCCCGATGCTGATCGTCTTCTGCGACATCGTCGAGCCGTCGACCGGCGAGGGCTATGCCCGCGATCCGCGCACCACCGCGAAGCGCGCCGAGGCGTACGTCAAGTCGACCGGGATCGGCGACACGGTGTACGTCGGCCCCGAAGCCGAATTCTTCATGTTCGACGACGTGCGCTTCGACACGTCGTACAACCAGTCGTACTTCAAGATCGACGATATCGAGCTGCCGACCAACACCGGCCGCGAATATGAAGGCGGCAACCTCGCGCACCGCCCGCGCGCCAAGGGCGGCTATTTCCCCGTCGCGCCGGTCGACAGCGCGGTCGACATCCGCGGCGAGATGGTCACCACCATGCTCGAAATGGGCCTGCCGTGCGACAAGCACCACCACGAGGTCGCCGCCGCGCAGCACGAGCTCGGTCTCACCTTCGGCACGCTGACCACCACCGCCGATCGCATGCAGATCTACAAGTACGTCGTGCACCAGGTCGCGCATGCTTATGGCAAGTCGGCGACCTTCATGCCCAAGCCGATCAAGGAAGATAACGGCTCGGGCATGCACACCCACTTCTCGATCTGGGAAGGCAAGACGCCGCTATTCGCCGGTAACGGCTATGCCGGCCTCTCCGAAACCTGCCTCTACTTCATCGGCGGCATCATCAAGCACGCCAAGGCGATCAACGCCTTCACCAACCCCACCACCAACAGCTACAAGCGGCTGGTGCCGGGTTACGAGGCGCCGGTGTTGCTCGCCTATTCGGCGCGCAACCGCTCGGCCTCGTGCCGCATCCCCTACGGCACCGGCCCCAAGTCGAAGCGCGTCGAGGTGCGTTTCCCCGATGCGATGGCGAACCCGTACCTCGCCTATGCCGCGCTGCTGATGGCCGGCCTCGACGGCATCCAGAACCGCATCCATCCCGGCGAGGCGATGGACAAGAACCTCTACGATCTGCCCCCGGCCGAACTTGCCGAGGTCCCCACCGTCTGCGCCAGCCTGCGCGAGGCGCTGGAAAGCCTGCTCGCCGATCATGATTTCCTCCTGAAGGGCGACGTGTTCACCAAGGACCAGATCGAGGCCTATGTCGAACTCAAGTGGGCCGAAGTAGCCCGCTGGGAAATGACGCCAAGCCCGGTCGAATACGACATGTACTACAGCGCGTGAGTGGCACGCGGGTAGCGCAAAGCTACCCGCGAGACCGCGAACGCCGGCCGACCTCGCTTTGGCGAGGATCGACGACGCGGCTTCGCCGCGGCGGGATAAAGCTGGGGCGCCTGGTGAAAACCGGGCGCCCTTACTCTTTGGATTACGATGCGCACGAACACGCCGCAACCTGACTCTGCCGACGCTCGAACTCCCCAAACCAAGTCACTGCCCGTCGAGCTGTAAGAGACCCACGCCCGAGCCCTCCATCGTCACGATTGATCGAGCTTGAACGCCCGCGATCATCCCGCAGTTGACGAGTGCAACAGCACAAACTTGCGGCTCGACTCACAATCCGTTCCCGCCCGCTCGCAGCCCAACATCCCGCAATCGCGATCACGCTTGTGTCCTCGCCGCCCATGGATATGCTGCGAGAAAAGGACCGCGAATGTCGTTGATTCTCATGCTGTTGGCGCAAGCGACCGGTGACATCGTCATCACGGGAAAGCGACTGGAGGAACCGCATGCGCAATGCGTTCGCGGAGGGTGCACACCGCTTCGCGACGCGCAGGCGAGCATCGCGCTGGCAGAGGCGCGTTTTCGTACTGGCGCCTATCTAGACGCCAAGGCACTGCTTGCCGCCGCGATCGGGCGCAACAGGGGTAAGGCGAGCACCGATCCCAAGCCGGTCGCCGCGATCTACGAGGCCTATGCGACGGTGGCGCTGCACGAGGGCAACCAGTTCGATTATCGCCGGGCCGTCGCAGGGCAGGTGCGTACCTTGCGCGATAATCTTCCGCCGACCGATCCAGCGGTTCTCGCAGCAACGACCGCGCTCGGCGACATGTGGCTCAAGACCAGCGACAATGTGAAGGCCGACCAAGCGTATCGCAGCAGCGAGGAAGCAGCGCTCAAGATCGGCAACGAACGGGGAGCGATGCTCGCGGGAATGAAGCGCGCATGGCTGGCAGCGGCGATCAAGCGCCCGAAGGACGCGCGCGCCAAGCTCGACGAGCTTGATCAACGACCGATCGCGCAGCAGCCGGGCTATCGCACCGCGCTCAAGGTTCTTCGGCTACGCCTCGCCGCTCAGGAAGCCGAGGGCGACGAGTTGAACCAACTGATCCGCTCGCTCGGGCAAAACCAGGAGGATGCGCCAGTGCTGGTGAAGGCGCCCCCCTACGAACTCGACAGCGCCGCGCGGCTTGAGGAGATCCGTCAGCGCGCGCGGCGCTTCGGTGACCCGAATCCAGTGCCATTTAAAAGTACCGACAAAGATGCGATCCAATGGGCAGATTTCGGTTTCTGGATTAGGCCGGACGGCCGCACCGCAGAAGCCGAGGTGCTGCGCCAGTCGGATCGCAATCCATGGACTGCCCTCGTGCTGCGGCAAATCGCGGAGCGGCGCTATACCGCGCGCCCGTCCGCCCCGTCGGAGGATGCACAGGGCTACTACAAGATCGAGAGACTGACGCGGCGATCGAAATATGTCACCCAGAGAACAGTCTGATCAGCCGCCGCGTCGCCGTCGGTGGTTTCGAGGCGCTCGATCTGACGGAGGAGCAGGACGCGTCTGCGCCGGCAGCGAATTAGGCTGACGCCCGTTCCCCTCGCGATCGCAGCCTGCCCCTCATTCGTGCGCCGACAAACCGCCTGATGCGTGAAACCAGGCGAGGATCCACCGCAAGGCCGATGCGTCGCAGCCGCGCGTGCTGTGCCAAACGGGAGCCACGCCCGCTTGACATCAGTCAGTCGCAAGACCGGTCGGAACGGCAAACCGCCGCCCCGCCCACGACCCTAGAACGTCACCGCCACCCGCGCCGTCACCTTGTCCCCCACATGACGCGCCCCCGCGAACGGCGATGCCACCAGCCGGTCGCGCGCGATATCGGTGCCGGTATAGTCGACGCCGATCGTCAGCGGCCCAGTGATATGGTCGACGCCGAGCGACCAGTCGGCGTAGCTGCCGCCCGGCCGCAGTCGCGCCGCGCGGCGCGGATCGTCGACCGATCCCAACGAGTGGCCGATGCCGCCGTGCAGCGTGAACGGCGTCGCCGGCACGCCGACCCGGGCGCGCGCGCCGACCCACAGATTGTCGCCGCCGATCGCCGCCTGGTCGGGGGCGTAGCGCGCATCGACGCCGATCTCGGCGGGCCCCAATGCGTAGCTCGCGCCCAGCCCGCCCTCGACGTAGTCGAGCCGCTCGGCCGCGCCGACGAACAGATGCCCCGTCACGAACCCGTCGAGCCGCAGCCCGCTGCCGACGTCGCCGCCAAAACCGCCCGTCACTTCCGCCACCGCGTCCGCCCCGCCGTGGCGCGGATCGCCGCGCGTACCGGTGACGCGCACGCCTAGGTCGAACCCCGCCGGCAGCCCAGCGCGCACGCTCGCCGCGGGTGCGAGATCGCCGTCGCTCCAGCTGATCCCGCGCCGCCGCTCGTCGGTCGCCGCCTCGACGCTCGCGCCGAGCGACACCTGCGCCATCGCCGCCACAGGCACCGCCGCCGCGATCGTCGCGGCGGCGGTCACCAATATTTTTGCAATCTGCATCTCAGCCGCGCGCCGGCGCGTGGACGCGGTCGAGCTCGAGCGCGAGTGCGGCGCGGTCCTCGGCCGCGACCGCCAGCAGATGCTCGCGCATCTCGCGGCTGCGCATCGCCACCTCCTGCGCAATCGCGCCGCGCTGCGCGTCGCACCAGCCGGGGCGCGTGCCAGTGATCGGCGTCTCGCTGGCGATCGCGCGCTTCAGCACGTGGCCCGCGCTGCTGCGCGCCTCGCGCTCGACGGTGAGTTTCGCAGTCCACGCGCAGCGCAGCGTCGCGGGGCGGCCGGGCGCGCCCGCCGCGCCGATCTGGCGATGCGCGAGCGTGGCGTCGCTGCGATAGGTCACGTCGACGCGATGGCCGCCGTGATCGATCTCGACACGGTGGTGATCGATTATCGGGGTGCCGAGCAGCAGCCCGGCGATGAAGATGGACATGGTTTTGCCTCCTGCAGGGCGGCCGGCTTTTGCGCCGGCTCGCCGATACCGCGCAGGACGGGCGCGGCACCACGTCAACCGATGGCAGACCGCGTGCGTTCAACGCAATCGCGTAGGCAACGATTTCTAACAATCGCGCCAACTTGCTCACTGTTGGGCGGCCTTGCGGCACCGCGCTGGTCGGCGGCTTCATCGGCTGATAGCGTCGCACCTATGCACCGCCTTATCGCCGCCGCCCTCCCGCTCGCGCTCGCCGCCGCTCCCGCCCCCGCCGCCCCAAACGCGCAGCAGTCGAAGATGCAGGCTGCGATTTCCGCGGAAGTGCCGCGGCACGAGGCGCTGCTCGAGAAGCTCGTCCGTCAAAATTCGGGCAGCCTCAACCTCGCCGGGGTCAAGGCGGTGGGCGAGATGATGCGTGCCGAGCTTGAACCGCTCAGCTTCCGGGTCGAATGGATCGACATGACCGCGACGGGCCGCGCCGGGCACATCGTCGCGACGCACACCGGCAACGGCCGCGGGCAGCGCGTGCTGATGATCGGCCACCTTGATACCGTGTTCGAGCCCGACAGCGGCTTCACCGGCTGGTCGCGTGAGGGCAGCAAGGTCACCGGCCCCGGCGTGGGGGACGACAAGGGCGGGCTCGTCGTCATCGTCGCCGCGCTGCGCGCGATGCAGGCCGCCGGCACGCTGAGGAATGCCGACATCAAGGTCGTCCTCACCGGCGACGAGGAAAAAACGGGCACGCCGCTCGCCGCCGCGCGCCGCGATCTCGTGGAAGCCGGCAAATGGGCCGACGTCGCGCTCGAATATGAGAATGTCGCGACCGACGCCGGCCGCGAACTCGCCACTACCGCGCGGCGCAGCTCGACCAATTGGGAGATCGTCGCCACCGGCCGCACTGGCCATTCGAGCAGCATCTTCAACGATTCGCTCGGCTATGGCGCGACATACGAGATGGCGCGCATCCTCGACGAGTTCCGCCGCACGCTGCCCGAGCCAAACCTCACCTTCAACGTCGGCGTGCTCGTCGGCGGCACCCCCGCTGCGCTCGACGACGCAGGAGTGAAGGGCCGTGCGGAGGGCAAGACCAACGTCATCCCCGCCAGTGCCGTCGCGCGCGGAGACCTGCGCAGCCTCACCCCCGAACAGGACGCGCGCGTCCAGGCGGCGATGACCGCGATCGTCGCCAAGCACCTGCCCGGCACCGATGCGTCGATCCGCTTCTTCGAAGGCTATCCCTCGATGCCCCCCACCGCCGCCAACCGCGCGCTGATGGCCGAGCTCAACGCCGTCAACCGCGAGCTCGGCCTGCCCGAAATGGCGGAGATGGACCCGGCGAAGCGCGGCGCGGCGGATTCGAGCTTCGTCGCCGCGGACGCGGTCACGATGGGCGGGCTCGGCGCGGCGGGAGGCGGCGCGCACGCGGTCGGCGAATGGGTCGATCTCACCAGCCTGCCGCGCCAGGCACTACGCAACGCCGCGCTAGTCTCGCGCCTCACCGCCACCGCCCGCCGCAAATAACCACTCCCGCGGCGTGCCCGCCGCAACGATGCGCCGCCAGCCTCGTTCAGCAACCCGAAAGGATTGCGGATGCGGCTGCCGGTTACCGGACCTCTCCTCGTCGCGCTCGCCTGCGTGGCATCTGCGGCAGCGCAACCCAGTCCCGCCGCGCCGCGCGCGTGGTGGGGCGACTATCGCTACGTCTGGAACGGCGGGCGCACCGCCGGTGGATCGGGCGTCGTCGTCACCTATGATCTGCGTCTCGGCGCTGACGGCTGCCGCATCACCGCGCGCGGCTATCAAACCGACGAAGTAATCCGCTGCACCGCCGTTCCCCGCGCCGGCGTGCTCGACATCGCGTTTCGCAGCTTCGGTGATGGCGCATTGCGCAACCAATATGGCGTCGCGGTCTATCGCCCCGGCGAGCGGCTGTTCTCGCTCTCCAACCGTCGCGGCACGATCTGGACTGGCTGGGGCAGCTACAGTCCGTGGGAGAATGATCGCCCGCTCGGCCGCCATTTCAGGAAGGTGACGCGGTGACCGCTGCGCCGCGCGCAATCGCGCTCAACTGCACGCTCAAGCCGTCCGGCGCCTCGTCGACCGACGCAATGATCGCGGTGCTCGCCGCCGCCTTCGCCAAACAGGGCGTCACCGTCACCGAAACGATCCGCATCGCCGCGCACGACGTGAAGCCCGGCGTCACCAGCGACGAGGGCGATGGCGATGCCTGGCCCGCAATTCGTGAAAAGATCCTCGCGCACGATATCCTCATTTTCGGCGGCCCGATCTGGATGGGTCAGATCGGCAGCGTCGCGAAACGCGTGCTCGAGCGGATGGACGCGTTCATCGGCGAGACCGACGACCAAGGCCGCATGCCGAGCTTCGGCAAGGTCGCCGTGGCCGCGATCGTCGGCAACGAGGATGGCGCGCACTGGTCCTCGGCGCAGCTCTTCCAGTCGCTCAACGACACCGGCTGGACGATCCCGCCCGTCTCCGCCTGCTACTGGGTCGGCGAAGCGATGGGGTCGGTCGATTTCAAGGATCTCGGCGAAACGCCCGAGAAGGTGACCCAGACCGCGACGACCGTCGCAACCAACGCCGCGCACCTCGCGCGGCTACTTCTCTCCAATCCGATGCCGGGAATTACCGCATGACCGATGCCAGCCGCCGAGACGTTCTGAAGGGCAGCGCCGTTGCCGGCGCCGGCCTTGCCGCCGCCCCCGTTCTTGCGCAGCCCGCGCGGCGCCCGACGCCCGATCCAAAGACCGCCTACACCAGCCAGCCGTTCCCCGAGCAGCGCCAGAAATGGCCCGCGCTCCAGCGCGACATGCAGCCCGTCCCTGATTGCGGCGAGCGCAGCTACCGCGGGTCGGGCCGGTTGCAGGGGATGAAGGCGCTGGTGACGGGCGGCGACAGCGGGATCGGCCGCGCCGCCGTGATCGCCTTCGCGCGCGAGGGCGCCGACGTCACGATCAACTATTTCCCGACCGAGGAGCCCGACGCGCAGGACGTCGCCAAGCTGCTGCGCGCGGAAGGCCGCAAGATCGTCCTCATTCCCGGCGACCTCACCAACGCCAAATTCTGCGGCGATCTCGTCACGCGCGCCAATCGAGAACTTGGCGGGCTCGACATCGTCGTCAACAATGCCGCGTAACAGCAGTCGAAGGCGTCGATCGACGAGATCACCCCCGAACAGTTCGATCGCACGATGAAGACCAACGTTTACGCGATGTTCCACATCTGCAAGGCGGCGGTACCGCTGCTCAAGCCGGGCGCAACGATCATCAACACGCTGTCGGTCAATTCGTACAATCCGGGCGAGGAACTGCTCGATTACGCGACGACGAAGGGCGCGCAGCTGATCTTTACCAAGGGGCTCGCCAAGCAGCTCGGGTCGCGCGGCATCCGCGTCAACGGCGTCGCGCCCGGCCCGGTATGGACGCCGCTGCAGGTCGCGGGCGGGCAGCTTCCCGGCAAGATGGGCGAGTTCGGGCAGGATACGCCGCTGGGTCGCGCCGGCCAGCCGGCCGAATTCGGCGCGATCTGGGTTGCACTTGCCGATCCGACGACCAGCTTCACCAGCGGCAGCGTGTTCGGCGCCAACGGCGGCACGGGCGCGGTCTGACCGCAAAAGCCACGCCGCCCGGGCGCAACGTCGGGGCGGTGGGACGGCTCAGTCGAGGTTCGGCCGCAGCCGCCGCTTTGCCGTCTCGGCGTCCACCCCGCGTCGCCGCGCATAATCCGCCACCTGATCCTCGCCGATCCGCGCGACGCCGAAATATTCCGCCTGCGGATGCCCGAAGTAGAAGCCGCTCACCGCCGCGGTCGGCAGCATCGCGTAGCTCTCGGTCAGCGTGATCCCGGTCCGCGCCTCGGCGTCGAGCATCTCGAACAGGATCGTCTTCAGGCTGTGCTCGGGGCAGGCGGGATAGCCCGGCGCGGGGCGGATGCCACGATATTGCTCGCGGATCAGCGCCTCGTTGGTCAGCTGCTCGTCGGGGGCGTAGCCCCACAATTCGGTTCGCACCTTGCGGTGCATCGCCTCGGCCATCGCCTCGGCGAAGCGGTCCGCCAGCGCCTTGAGCAGGATGTCCGAATAATCGTCGATCGCCGCGCGGAAGCGCTCCAGGTGCGGCTCGATCCCGTGGATGCCGACCGCGAAGCCGCCGATCCAGTCGCCCTGGGGGTCGATGAAGTCGGCGAGGCACATGTTCGGACGCCCTTCGCGCTTGGCGATCTGCTGACGCAGAAACGGCAGCCGCACCGTGCGCTCGTCGCGCCGGTCGAGATCGGGAATGCGGAACCCGTCGGGAATGCTCGCGCCGTCGGGGCTGCGGTGGCTCTCGGTATGCGCGGTATAGACCCACACGTCGTCGTCGTGCCGGTGGCACGGCCACAGCCCGGCGACGCCGCGCGCGGTCAGCCACTTTTCCTCGACGATCCGGTCGAGCATCGCCTGTGCATCGGCGTATAGCGCGCGCGCGCTCTCCCCCACCACCGCATCGTCGAGGATCGCGGGGAAATTGCCGGCGAGTTCCCAAGCGCGAAAGAACGGCGTCCAGTCGATATAGTCGCGCAGGTCGGCAAGGTCCCAGTCGTCGAACACGTGCACGCCCGGCTGGCGCGGCGCGGCTGGCTTCAGCGTCATGTCGGCAACGAAGCCGTTGGCACGCGCGCGCTCCAGCGGCAGCAGGTCGTTCTGCCCCTTGCCCTCGCGTGCGGCGCGCACCGCGGCATATTCATCGGCTACCTTGATTACATAAGGGTCGCGCTGCGTCTCGGAGACGAGCGCGGTCGCCACGCCCACCGCGCGACTCGCGTCGAGCACGTGCACCACCGGGCCCTCGTACGCCGGCGCGATGCGCAGCGCGGTGTGAACCTTGGATGTCGTCGCCCCGCCGATCAGCAGCGGCATCGTCATGCCCGCGCGCTGCATCTCCTCGCCGACCGTCACCATCTCGTCGAGGCTCGGCGTAATCAGGCCCGACAGGCCAATCATGTCGGCGTCGTTCTCGTTCGCCGCTTCGAGGATTTTGGTCCAGGGCACCATCACGCCCAGGTCGATCACCTCGAAGCCGTTGCACTGCAGGACAACGCCAACGATGTTCTTGCCGATATCGTGAACGTCGCCCTTGACGGTCGCCATGATCACGCGGCCTTTGGCCTTGGCGCCGGCCGATTTCTCCGCCTCGATGAACGGCAGCAGGTGCGCCACCGCCTTCTTCATCACGCGCGCCGATTTCACCACCTGCGGCAGGAACATCTTGCCGCTGCCGAACAGGTCGCCGACGACGTTCATGCCGTCCATCAACGGGCCTTCGATCACCTCGATCGGCCGCCCGCCGCGCTCGAAGATCGCGACGCGCGCCTCCTCGGTATCCTCGACGACATGCGCGTCGATGCCCTTTACCAGCGCGTGCTCCAGCCGCTTGACGACGTCCCACGATCGCCACTCGGCGGCCTGCTTCTCGGCCACCGCATCGGTCCCGCGGAAGCGCTCGGCCAGCGCCACCAGCCGGTCGCCCGCCTCGGGATCGCGATTGAGGATCACGTCCTCGCATGCGGTGCGCAGCTCGGGATCGATCGTGTCGTACACGTCGAGCTGCCCGGCGTTGACGATCGCCATGTCCATCCCCGCGGGGATCGCGTGGTAGAGGAACACCGAGTGCATCGCGCGGCGCACCGCCTCGTTGCCGCGGAAGCTGAACGACAGGTTGGAGAGCCCGCCCGAAATATGGACGTGCGGGCAGCGCGCCTTGATCTCACGCGTCGCCTCGATGAAGTCGACGCCGTAATTGTTGTGCTCCTCGATCCCCGTCGCAACCGCGAACACGTTGGGATCGAAGATGATGTCCTCGGGCGGAAAGCCGATCCCCGTCAGCAGCTTGTACGCGCGCTCACAAATCTCGACCTTGCGCTCCTTGGTATCCGCCTGCCCGACCTCGTCGAACGCCATGATAACCGCGGCGGCGCCGTAGTTCATGCACTTGCGCGCGCGGTCGAGGAATTCTTCCTCGCCCTCCTTCATGCTGATCGAATTGACGATCGGCTTGCCCGATACGCACTTCAGCCCCGCCTCGATCACGTCCCACTTGGAACTGTCGATCATCACCGGCACGCGCGCGATGTCGGGCTCGGCGGTGATCAGCTTCAGGAACGTCGTCATGGCGTGATGCGCGTCGAGCAGCCCCTCGTCCATGTTGACGTCGATCACCTGCGCGCCATTCTCGACCTGCTGGCGCGCGACCTCGACCGCGCGGGTATAGTCCCCCGCCATGATCAGCTTCTTGAACGCCGCCGATCCGGTGACGTTGGTCCGCTCGCCGACGTTGACGAAGGTGGAGGAGGAGGATTGCGTCACGACATGTCCTAGGGTCGCCCCGAACGCGGGGTCGTCATATGCACGCGCCCACGTGGCGCGCAGGGCAAGAAAGCGTCAGGCCGCCGCCATCGAAAACGGCTCCAGCCCCGCGAGCCGCGTGCGCACCGGTGGCGTCGGCAGCTTGCGCGGCGCGACGTCCGCCACCGCCTGGGCGATCGCCGCGATATGCGCCGGGGTCGATCCGCAGCATCCGCCCAGCACGTTGACCTGCCCAGCCGCGGCCCATTCGTGCACCAGCCCCGCCGTCGTCGCGGGCGCCTCGTCGTACGCGCCCAGCTCGTTGGGCAGCCCGGCGTTGGGATAGACCATGATCAGCGCGTCGCAGATCTCGCTCAGCGTCTTGACGTGCGGCCGCAGCTGCTCCGCCCCGAACGAACAGTTCAGCCCGATCGTCAGCGGCCGGGCGTGGCGGATCGCATGCCAGAACGCCTCCACCGTATGCCCGGACAGATTGCGCCCCGACAGGTCGGTCAGCGTCATCGACAGCATGATCGGCAAGTCACGCCCCAGCGCCTCGCCCGCCTCGATCGCCGCCATCACGCCCGCCTTGGCGTTGAGCGTGTCGAACACCGTCTCGATCAGGATGAAGTCCGCGCCGCCTTCGACCAGCGCATCGATCTGCTCGCGGTACACGTCCTTCAGCTGGTCGAAATCAATCTCGCGATAGCCCGGGTCGTTCACGTCGGGGGACAGCGACAGCGTCTTGTTGGTCGGCCCCACCGCGCCCGCGACGAAGCGCGGCCGCCCGTCCTTGGCCTGAAACTCATCCGCGATGCGCCGCGCCAGCCGTGCGCTCTCCAAATTGATCTCGCGCACCAGATGCTCGGCGCCGTAATCCGCCTGGCTGATACGGTTCGCCGAAAAGGTATTCGTCTCCGCGATATCCGCCCCGGCTTCGAAATAGGCCCGGTGGATCGCTTCGGGCACTTCGGGCTTGGTCAGCGCGAGGATATCGTTGTTGCCCTTCGCGTCATGGGTCAGCCCCAGCGTCCCGGCGTAATCCGCCTCGGACAGCTTCCAGTTCTGGATCTCGGTGCCGAACGCGCCGTCGGTGATCAGGATACGCTTCGCCGCCTCGGCGTGGAACGTCTCGCGCACGCCCATCACGCCGCCTCCGCCCGCGCCGCGGGCCGCGCGCGCACGCCCAGCAGGTGGCAGATCGCGAAGCTCAGCTCGGCGCGGTTGAGCGTGTAGAAGTGGAACTGCTTCACGCCGCCGGCATAGAGCTTGCGGCACAGCTCGGCGGTCAGCGTCGCCGCCACCAGCTGCCGCGCGTCGGGCAGATCGTCGAGCCCCGCGAACAGCCGCTCCATCCACGCCGGCACATCGGTGCCGCACATCTTGGACATGCGCGTCACCGCCGCGAAGTTCGTCACCGGCATGATCCCCGGCACGATCTCAGCGTCGATCCCCGCCGCCGCAACGGCGTCGCGGTAGCGGAAGAAGGTGTCGGGCGAGAAGAAGAACTGGCTGATCGCGCGCGTCGCGCCAGCGTCCATCTTGCGCTTGAGATTGTCTAGGTCCGCCGCCGCGTCCCCTGAATCGGGATGGCTCTCGGGATAGCAGGCGACCGAGATCTCGAACGGGTGCAGCCGGCGCAGTCCTTCGACCAGCGCGGCGGCATTCTCATACCCGCCCGGATGCGCGGCGTAGCGCTCGCCGGCGCGCGGCGAATCGCCACGCAGCGCCACGATATGCCGCACGCCCGCCGCCCAATATTCGTTCGCGACCGCGTCGATCTCCGCCCGCGTCGCCTCTACGCAGGTGAGGTGCGCCGCCGCCGGAATGTCGGTCTCGCGGGCGATCCGCGCCACCGTCGCGTGCGTGCGCTCGCGCGTCGATCCGCCCGCGCCATAGGTCACCGAGACGAAGCGCGGCCCGAGCGGCGCCAGCGTCGCGATCGAGTCCCAAAGCGTCGCTTCCATCTTCTCGCTCTTGGGCGGGAAGAATTCAAAACTCACCTCGATGTCGCCCGCCACGTCGGCGTAGAGCGGCGCGTCGAGCGCGCGGCGCGCCTCTTCGAGCTGGTTGATCGATAGCGTCATGCCGCCTTCACCTCATGCAATGCGGCGCCAGCCTTGCGGCCGAGCCAGATCTTCACCGTCAATTCGCCGCCTTCCAGCGTCTCGACCTGCGCGACGTCGAGCCCCGCGGCCGCGAACCAGCCCGCTATCTGCGCGTCGGAGAAGCCGAGCCGGGTATGCGCATCGCGTGAGCGCAGCTCCTCGCGATCGTGCGGCGCGAAGTCCGCGATCAGCAGCCGCCCGCCCGGCGCCAGCACGCGCGCCGCCTCGACGATCGCGGCGCCTGGCTGCTGCGCATAATGCAGTACGTGATGGACGATCGCGACATCCGCCGCGCCGTCGCCCAGCGGCAGCGAGTAGAGGTCGGCCTGGCGCAGCTCGGCATTGCCCAGCCCCTGCTCGCCGATCTTGGCGCGCGCCAGCCGCAGCATTTCCGAACTGCGATCGATGCCGAGCGCGGTGCGCGCATGCGGCGCGAACAGCTCGATCATCCGCCCCGTTCCCGTGCCGATATCCACCAGCCGGCCGAGCGGCGCGTCGCCCAGCATCCGCTGCATCGCGCGCTCGACGTCGCTCTCGGCGATGTGCAGCGATCGGATCGCGTCCCACTCGCCGGCATTCGCCTCGAACCATTGCAGTGCGCTCGCCGCACGGTCCGCACGCACCGCGGCGAGCCGGGCGGCATCGGTCGCGCCCTCGCCCGCATCCTCGTCCCATGCATCGATCGCCGCGAGCACCGGTTCCACCAGCCGCGCCGCGCCCAGCGCGACGAACACCCAGCTGCCCTCCTTGCGCCGCTCGGCGAGCCCGGCATCGCACAGGATCTTGACGTGCCGGCTGACGCGCGGTTGGCTCTGCCCCAGCACCAACGCCAGCTCACCGACCGATAGCTCCATCGTCCGCAGCAGCTGCAGGATGCGCAGCCGCGACGAATCGGCGAGGGCACGGAAGGTTTCAAGGGCGTTGGTCACGGCTAAAAGATATAAAGATATCTTTATATGTCGTCAAACGCGCATCGACGCGTCCTGTCTTGTCGGCCAGCAAAGTTTCGTTGCGGAGCGAAAATACCTGCGCCACGTTAGTCCCGTCGTCGTCGGCGCTGCCGGCGTTCGTCAAACGACAGGGAGTTTTTCGGTATGAAGTTCTTCGCCACCGCCGCCACGCTCGTTGCCGCCGCCGCGCTCGCCGCGTGCAGCCAAAATGCCCAGAACGAGACGGCAGACGCCGCCAATGCCGTCGGCGCGGATGTCAGCGCGACCACCTCGAACGCAGTCAACGACGTTGAGGCTGCGACCGACCGCGCACTCGGCTCAGCCGAGGCGACGCTCGACAATGCCGGTGCCCGGATCGAAGGCGGCGCGGATCGCGCCGGCGCGGCGATCGACAATTCGGCCGATCGCGCGGCGCAGGAAACGGGCGAGGCGCTGACCGACGCCGGCAACGCGCTGAAGAACTGATGCGTCACGTGACGGGAGGGGCGCTCGCCGCGCTCCTTCTGCTCGCCGCCTGTTCGTCGGAGCCCGACGCGCCCGGCGCGATCAGCGCCGACGAGGAACAGCAGCTCAACGACGCCGCCGCGATGCTCGACGCGAACAGCATCGCGCTCGACAATGCGATCGAGGATACCCCCGCCCGATGAACAAGCGCCGCCTCGGCTCATCCGATCTTCAGATCGCCCCGCTCGTGCTGGGCGGCAACGTCTTCGGCTGGACCGCCGATCGCGACGCGAGCTTCGCGGTGCTCGACGCGTTCGTCGCCGGCGGCGGCACCATGATCGATACGGCGGACGTCTATTCGGCATGGGTGCCCGGCCACAAGGGCGGCGAATCGGAGACGATGATCGGCGAGTGGCTGCGTGCCTCGGGCAAGCGCGACGACGTGCTGATCGCGACCAAGGTCGGCATGCTGCCCGGTGAGGGTGGCGAGAAGCTCGCCCCCGCCCGGATCGCCGCCGCATGCGACGCATCGTTGCAGCGCCTCGGCACCGATCGCATCGATCTCTATTTCGCGCACCAGGATGATGAGGCGACGCCGCAGGAGGCGGTGCTCGAGGCGTTCGCCGCGCTGGTGAAGGCGGGCAAGGTCCGCGTCCTCGGCGCGTCCAATTTCCACGCCGCGCGGCTGAAGTCTGCGAACGAGGCGGCGCGCGCCGCCGGCCTGCCACGCTACGATGCGCTCCAGCCCGAATACAATCTCGTCAGCCGCACCAAGTTCGAGGGCGAGCTACAGGATTATTGCGTCGAACAGAATGTCGGCGTCGTGCCCTATTACGGGCTCGCCTCGGGCTTCCTCACCGGCAAGTATCGCAGCGAGGGCGATCTGTCGAAGAGCGTGCGCGGCGGGCGCATGGGCGATCTTCTTCAGGGTCGCGGCAAGGCGGTGCTCGATGCGATGGACGCCGTCGCCGCGGAAACCGGTGCCAGCCTCGCGCAGATCGCACTCGCCTGGCTCATCGCGCAGGACGGCGTCACCGCCCCGATCGCCAGCGCCACCAGCGCCGCGCAGGTCGAGGAACTGATGCCCGCGATGACGCTGGACCTGACACCCGATCAGCTCGATCGCCTCACCGCCGCCGGCGCCTGAAGCGATCCGAGCCGATCGTCGGCACGA
This sequence comes from Sphingomonas sp. TZW2008, assembly GCF_002117915.1. GTDB lineage: Bacteria > Pseudomonadota > Alphaproteobacteria > Sphingomonadales > Sphingomonadaceae > Sphingomonas. Next base: position 196,530 of record NZ_BDJB01000003.1, read on the forward strand.
TTGCGCTCAGCCACCTGTCCTGGCGCGACAGGCCAGCTCATGGTGGTCTCACCGCGGCGTTAACCCTATCGCGTCAGGTGCCGGCAATCCGTTAGCGGCTATTGCATCGCCATGCTGTCGCCGACCCGCCTCGTGCTTCTGTCGTTCGCGGTCGCCGCGGGGTCGGTCGCCTTCGCCACCACCCGCCCCCCGCCCGGCCCCCGCGTCCTCGCGAGCCAGGACGTGCCTACGACCGTCGCACCGCCTGCCCAGGTTGCGCCAACGCCCCAGCCCCAATCCCAACCTGCTTCGTACACGATCAAGTCGGTCCTCCCGATCGAAGGGCCGATGAAGATGGGCGACCATCACTGGGACGAAAGCGCCGCCCCCGTGAAGGGTACGATCGTCGTCACCGTCGATCTCGCGGCGCAGGTACTCAGCGTCTTCCGCGACGGCCATGAAATCGGCGCCGCCGCCGTCCTGTTCGGTGCTGACGCCAAGCCAACGCCGCTCGGTGTCTATCCGATCACGCAGAAAGACGCGGATCACGTATCGAACATCTATCACGCGCCGATGCCGTACATGCTGCGGCTCACCAACGACGGCATCTCGATCCACGCCAGCGAGGTCGCCGACGGCTATATGACCCACGGCTGCATCGGCGTGCCGCTGGCCTTTGCCAAAAAGCTGTTTGCCGCCGTGAAGCTCGGCGACAAGGTGATCGTCACGCGCGGTGAAGCGCTCGAGGTCGGTCAGCCCGTCAAGGCCATCTGATCCTCACCGCAAACCCGTCACCAACTACACCCAAACCCCTCCTCAACCCCACACTTTCGGGCAGTTCTTCCCGCCTCGGGAGAGCTCAGCGCTCCCCGCCACCCACTGACCGCTGCCGCTGATTGGCCTGCACGATGATAGCACGACGACCCGCATCGTCGGCGTCGCGCCATGCCCCGATCTCGTCCAGCGTCCGGTAACAACCGAGGCACAGTTCACCCTCGTTATCGAGCCGGCAGATGCCGATGCACGGCGATTCGACGCTTGCCGTCACCACGCACCGAACCCCTGTTCGCCCGCGCGATACTCCGCAATCCGGCGCCGCGTCGCCGGTGACGTATCGTCCGGCAGCGCCTCCACGGCGGCCCACGCAACCTCTGCGATCTCACGCCGATCGGCTGCGATCAGCGCCTCCGGCGTATCGGTTTCGGCTGTAAAGACAACGACATGATCGTCCTTGCTCTGCGCCGTGTTATGATAGACGCCGAGTACGCGCACCAGCCGCACGTCGCCCAGCCCCACTTCCTCGCGAAGCTCGCGGCGGATCGCCGTCGCGGCACTCTCGCGCTTGGCAACGCCGCCGCCCGGCAGATACCAGCCATCGATATAGTGATGCCGTACGAGCGCGACGCGCCCCGCCCGATCGACCAGCACGGCGCGCGCGCCGAACGTGCGCGGGCGCCTGAGCTTCCACCACCATCGCATCGCGCGCCCGGCGATCCGGTAGCGCCACGCAGGCACGTCAGCTGCCGATCGTTGCGCTCAGGAACGCCGGCACTGGACCGTTCCACCCGTCGTCCGGCCCCTCGTCACGCTCGTGGCGACGCTGCGACGTGGATCGCTGATAGCCGGCCTGATCGTCCCGACCCCGGCTCGCCTGCTCTTCGCGGCTGCTGCCTGCCCGGCCTCCAAGCCTGCGACCCGCCTGATCGTCACGCCGGGTATCCGCACTTTCACGAGCAGCCGGTTCCTTCTCGACAACTGGCGTTGCAGGTGCGTCCGCCGCCGGTCTCGGCCGCGCACGACCTGGCCGCTCGCGCGGCGTCTCGGCGATCGCCTCGTCAGCCGCCGGAACTTCGAACTTGGCAATGGTTTGCCCGGTAAGCTTTTCGATGTTTTGGATGTTCTCGGCGTCTTCGGGTCCGACGAAGGTATAGGACGTGCCCGTGGCCCCTGCGCGCCCCGTGCGACCAATGCGATGCACGTAATCGTCGGGATGCCACGGTGCATCGAAATTGAAGACGTGGCTGACGCCCTTGATGTCGAGCCCGCGCGCCGCGACGTCGGACGCCACCAGGATGTTGATGTCACCCGACTTGAACCGGTCAAGCTCGGCGATCCGCGCCGACTGTTCCATGTCGCCGTGAATCTCGCCCGCTGCGAAACCGTGCTTCTTCAAGCTCTTGTTGAGCTCGCGCACCGTCGTCTTGCGGTTGCAGAAGATGATCGCAGTGGCGACGCCGTCCGATTTCAGCAGCCGGCGCAGCGTATCGCGCTTTTGGAATGCCGAGCCCTTCACCGGCACCAGCCACTGCGTGATGTTGATGTTGGTGCTCGCCGGGCGCGCGACCTCGATCGTCTTGGGATTGGACAGGAACTTGTCTGCCAGCTTCTTGATCGGCGGCGGCATTGTCGCCGAGAAAAGCAGCGTCTGCCGCTGCTTGGGCAGCTTCGTGCAGATTTCCTCGATATCGGGGATGAACCCCATGTCGAGCATGCGATCGGCCTCGTCGATCACGAGCATGCTGCAGCCGTTGAGCAGGATCTTGCCGCGCCCGAACAGATCCATCAGCCGTCCGGGGGTCGCGATCAGCACGTCGACGCCGCGCTCCAGCGCCTTCACCTGATCGCCCATCTGCACACCGCCGATCAGCAGCGCCATCGACAGTTTGTGATACTTGCCGTAGATCTCAAAATTCTCTGCAACCTGCGCCGCAAGTTCGCGTGTCGGCTCGAGAATCAGGCTGCGCGGCATCAGCGCGCGGGCGCGGCCGTGCGCCAGGATATCGATCATCGGCAGCACGAACGACGCCGTCTTGCCCGTCCCCGTCTGCGCGATGCCGATGATGTCGCGCATCATCAGCACGCTGGGGATCGCCGCGGCCTGGATCAGCGTCGGGTCGGTATAGCCCGTGTCGCCGACGGCGCGGAGAAGTTCTTCTGACAGGCCGAGGTCGGCGAAGCTCATGGCGATCCTGAAAAAGGGGCGCGAAGCGCACGCCCGTCATTGGGCGCGAGACGCGATTGCGCGTCCATTGTCAAGGAAAACGCCGCTTTATACTGTGCGGACGGACTATTTCGTCGTCGCGGTCAACGTCCTGAACCGGCTGATCTCGCAGCGCGCGCCCGATCGCGATCGAAGCACGTCGCGCTTGGCACAGACCATCCCATCGGCAGCGCGCTTCAGGTAGAAGCCGCTGTAGAAGTTGAGCGTCGGGCAATCGTCATCAAGCTTGGCGCGCAGGCGGCGTCCGTCGGTGACGATCAGGTCGACGTCGCCGTCGCGGGAGAACATCGCGCTCGCCAGTGTCGCGGCGGCGACGCACTTGGGCGCCTTGTGCTCGCGCCACGTCACCTCCGCCGCCGGTTCGCTGCGTCGTACGGGAAGTTGCGGGATGCGGATCACCACCCGCTCGCGGTAGATCATCTGCGCGAACTGTACGCCGTCCAACCCCGCCGGCTCGTGCGCCGAGATCAGCAGCGGTCCGCAGATCGCGAGCGGAAGAAGGGCACGGCGCTGAGTCATCGGTTGATCGTGCCGTTGCCGCGAAATGTTTGAACCATGGATGAATTGCGGCGATCATGCGGCATGACGCCAGCCCAGACCAGCCTCGTCGACGCGCTCCGCCCCATCGTGCAGCCGCGCGCCATCGTTACCGATCGCGACGCCATCGCGCCGTGGGAGATCGACTGGCGAAAGCGCTGGCATGGCCGTGCACCGATCATGTTCGAGCCCCGAACGGTGCGCGAGGTGCAGGCGATCGTCCGGGCAGCGGCCGCCGCCGGCGTTCCGCTGGTGCCGCAGGGCGGCAACACGTCGATGGTCGGCGGTGCGACGCCGCCGTCGAGCGGCGACGCCGCCCTCCTGTCGCTTCGCCGGCTCAATGCGATCCGCGCGCTCGACGCGAACGCCGGGCTGGCAGTTGCCGAAGCCGGCGTGATCCTCGCCGATCTGCACGCTGCGGCGCTATCGGCCGGTCGCCGCTTCCCGCTAACGCTGGGCGCGCGCGGATCGGCGACGATCGGCGGATTGGTGTCGACCAACGCCGGCGGCACGCAGGTGCTGCGCTGGGGCACGATGCGCGGCCTGGTCGCCGGGATCGAGGCGGTGCTGCCGGACGGCACGCTCTACGACGGCCTGTCGCCGCTCAAGAAGGACAATCGCGGCTACGATCTGACGCAGCTGCTGATCGGCGCCGAAGGCACGCTGGGCATCGTCACTGCCGCGACGCTGCGCCTAGCGCCCGCGATCCGTGCGCGGGCAGTGGCCTGGGCGGCGGTCGCCTCCCCCATCGAGGCGCTAGCGCTGCTGCGCCGCTTCGAAGCCGCCGGTGATTTGATCGAGAGCTTCGAGCTTCTGCCGGCCGAATCGCTTGACGCGGTGCTCGCTCACGTACCCGATGCCCGAGCGCCGCTCGCGACGCCGCACCCATGGCACGTTCTGATAGAGGCCGTCGCCGCCGACGAGCAACCGCCCGAAGCGTTCATTGAGCGCGTCCTCGGGCCAGCGATCGAGGACGGCCTCGTCGCCGACGCGACGCTGGCGACGAGCGAGCGCCAGGCGGACGCATTCTGGCGCATCCGCGATTCGATCTCGGACGCCGAACGCGCGACCGGCCCCGCCGCGCAACATGATATCTCGGTGCCGGTCGATACGATGCCGCGCTTCATGGTGGACGCCGCTGCGGCGTGCGATGCGCGCTTCCCGGGCACGCGCGCCAGCGGCTTCGGCCATCTCGGCGACGGCAACGTCCACTTTCACGTCCGCGCGCCCGCCGGCGCCGATCGCGACCGCTGGCTGGCGGAGGAAGCGCCGGTCGTCTCGCGGTTCGTCAACGATCTCGTCGTCGCGGTCGGTGGCTCGATCTCGGCCGAGCACGGCATCGGGCAGATGAAGATCGACGAGCTCGAACGATTGTCGTCTCCCGCGCGCATCGCCGCGTTGCGCGCGATCAAATCGGCGCTCGATCCGCTCGGCATCATGAATCCCGGCAAGCTGGTGCCGCTTGCACCGCGCGTGGCGGATCAATAGGGCGCGGTTCATCCGGGCGGCTCGGCGTCGCCCATGCGACATTTCTGGAGAGATCAGATGGCCACCGCGCCGCAGCAGCAACCGCTCCCGCTCTTCTACAACGGGCTGGAACCGCTCTCGAGCGAATTGCACGCGGATTACCGCATCCGCCCGGCGACTTCGGCGCCGTTCCTTGGCGCGCAGCACGCCATCCCGGTGACGATCGACGAGTTTGCGCTGGCGCAGCGCTTCATGCCGATCGTCTTCTCCGCCGGCGATGATGCCATCCCGATCGCGCTGATGGGCCTCAACGAAGGCGTCAACGTTTTCATCGATGCCGACGGCAAGCTGACGGAGGAGAACTTCTACGTCCCCGCCTACGTCCGTCGCTATCCGTACATGCTAGCGCGGCTGCGCCCCGATGCGGAGGAGCTGTCGCTCTGCTTCGATCCGACGTCGGACACGATCGGGCGCTTCGACGAGGGCGAGCCCTTGTTCGAGAACGGCCAGCCGAGCGCGGTGACCAAGAACATCCTCGCCTTCAACGAGCAGTTCGAGCAGGCTGGCGCGCGCACCGCGGCGTTCATGACCGAGCTGCGCGAAGCCGAGTTGCTGATGGACGGCGAGGTGTCGATCCAACACGACAGCAATCCGCAGCCCTTCGTCTATCGCGGCTTTCAGATGGTGAACGAGGAAAAGCTGCAGGATCTGCGCGGCGACCAGCTGCGCAAGATGAGCAAGAGCGGCATGCTGCCGCTGCTCTACGCGCACCTCTTCTCGCTCTCGCTGATGCGCGACATCTTCGCCCGCCAGATGGCATCGGGCAAGATGCCGCAGCCGAACCTCAACGCCTGATCGCAGGAGAAATGCGATGGCCCGCCTGCCGCAGGATCGGCGCTACTCGAGCGTCGCCATCGCGTTTCACTGGATCATCGCGCTGCTGGTGGTTGTCAATCTCGCGATCGGCCTGCTGCATGATGCGATCCCTTCGCTGCGCGCGTGGATGCCCGGTCACAAGGCGGTCGGTATCACCGTGCTGGCGCTGACGGCGGGCCGCCTCGCCTGGCGGCTCGCGCATCGGGCCCCGCCCCTGCTGGCGCACACGCCCGCATGGGAGAAGGGGCTCGCCCATGCGACGCACTGGACGCTCTACGCGCTGCTGCTGCTGATGCCGCTCAGCGGCTGGGCGATGGTCTCGGGTACCGAGAAGCGCCGCCCGCTCGACTGGTTCGGGACGTTCGACATTCCCTACCTGCCGGTTTCCACCGCGACCGGTAGCGCGGCGCATGAGGCGCACGAACTGCTCGGCTGGCTGATGCTGGCCTTGGTGGTTCTGCACATCGCGGCGGCGCTGCGTCATCACCTCATCCTGCGCGACGATGTGCTCGCTCGGATGGCGCCGGCGGTGCGCCGCTAGCTTCTTTGTTGCATCGCGACGACGGGGCTTGAAACCAAATACCGCACTCCTAAGTTAGTGCTGTACGGCGTCCGTGTCCCCCCTTTCGCGGAACCGTATGGCACATCCTCGGATGTGTCTCCTCCCTGAACCTTGGCCACCTCGGGCAACCGCCCGGGGTGGTTTTTTTATGCTCATTCGGCGGCCAGCGCGCGGGGGTGCGCCATGGCCTCGTCGGCCAGCGCGTCGATGATCGCGCGGACGAGATCGACGACACGCGCCGCGCCGCGCCCGGGCCGGTCGAACGTTTCGTCGAGGTAGAGCGAGCGATCGATTTCCAGCTGGATCGCGTGGATCCCGGCGGCGGGGGTGGCATGGCGCTCGAGGATATGCCCGCCGGCATAGGGGGCGTTCAACGCGTGACCAAGGCCGGCCGCCGCCACTTCCGCCTCGACGCGGTGGACGAAGCGGCCCGCCGCTGCCCGGCCGAACCGATCGCCCGTCACGATCCGCGCCGCGCTGTTGACGATCGGCGGCATCGAATGGAGATCGAGCAGCACGGCCACGCCGAAGTGCGCCTTCGCCGCTGCGAGCAGCCGTGCGAGCGTTTCGTGATAGGGGCGGTGCGCATCAGCGATTCGCGCTGCCACGTCGTCGGCGCGCAGCCGGCGCCGCCACAGCTCGCCCGCGGCGGAGGTGCGGCGCGGCACGAGGCCAAGGCCGCTGCGCACCTTGGTGCTGAGATGCCCGGACGGCGCGCCGTCGTCGAGCCGCGGATCGCGATCATGCTCCGCGCGGTTGAGGTCGATCCACGCCCGGCCGATCCGCTGCACGATCGTCGCTTCGCCGCTGCGCGCCGCCAGCGCGATCGCGTCGACGTAGCGATCCTCCAGCCCCGTCAGCGCGGCTGCGGGCACGCGCAGTGCCGCATACAGCGCGTCGGGATAGTCGCGGCCTGCGTGCGGCACCGACAGGACCACCGGGCTCGCAGGCGGCATCTCGCCGTACAGGTCGAACGGGGGCGGCATCTCGGCTCAGCCTATGGAACAACCGGGTTCGCCGCAATGCACGCTCGTACGCGCAACGCCGCCGTCTGGAAAATGTTAAGGGGTTGGCGCATACATGGGTCGCCAGAGCGCGAGGGCACGAATGATCCGGATTTTGCTGGCCGAAGACGACCAGGTGATGCGCGAATATCTGACGCGCGCGCTGGAGAAATCCGGCTATGCGGTAACCGCCGTCGATCGCGGCACGGCGGCGCTGCCGCTCGTCGAGCAGGAGGAATTCGACCTGCTGCTGACCGACATCGTCATGCCGGAAATGGACGGGATCGAGCTCGCGCAAAAGGCAGGCGAACTGCGCCCGAACCTGCGCGTCATGTTCATCACCGGCTTTGCCGCCGTCACGCTGCGCGCCGGCAAGGCGATGCCGCAAGCGCGCGTCCTGTCGAAGCCGTTCCACCTGCGCGACCTGGTGCTCGAGGTCGATCGCATGTTCGAAGTCGGAGAATTTCTCGGATCGAATTGAGCGGGGTTGCGCTGCGGCAAAGCCCCGGCTAATGGCCCCGCTCCCGTGGGCGTGTAGCTCAGTGGTAGAGCACTGTGTTGACATCGCAGGGGTCGCAAGTTCAATCCTTGCCACGCCCACCATGAAAAGCCCCGGCGATCTGCGGATCTCCGGGGCTTTTCTGTTTCTGCTGCGATGCGATTGGTTGAGGCGTTCGAACGCGCACCAATCTACCGGCCGCTGCGATATCCTTCATGAAATTGGAACGCAGCTACCAATAAACCGACGTCCAGCAGCAAGCGGATCCGTCCCTGATGATGCCGCCTGTTCACGCGTGCGTCTGGCGTAAGCGCCGGCCACATCTGGCAATTACCGGGTTACCGAGTCTACTTGGTGTGGATCGCGTCGCTGATCGGTGAAGGTGCTTGACGGCATCGGAGGCTTGCCGCGAAAGGGATTGGAACGGCGCGGCGGAGGCAATCGGCGCGATGGCACGAAAGAAACTGTGGCTGGCGGGAGCGTCAGTCCCTGCGCTAGCGGTGACCGGCGGCGCGATTTATGCGCTGCCGCTGGCGGCCGATCCGACCGGTCCGAAAGATTGCGCGGGCGTACTACCTACGCTGGCCCCGGTTGTTGCCAAGCCGCTGTCCACCAAGCGACCGGCCGCGCCAAACTGGTCTCAGCGCGGTGGCACCGTGAACGACGCCAGCTGCCTTAGCCGCACCGCCGTTGCCGGCGTCGTGCAGATCCGCAACGAGGCGGATGTCGCCACGGCGATCGCCCATGCGCGGGCCAATGGGCTGCCGGTGTCGGCCGCCGGGGTGAAACATTCGATGGGTGGCCAGGCGTTTCGCGCCGGTGGCGTAGTGCTGGACATGCGTGGTCTGAAGGCGATCCGGCTCGACGAGGCGGCGGGCACCGTGACGGTCGGCGCCGGCGCGACATGGCACGCAATCCAGCAGGCGATCCATCCGCGGTTTGCGGTCAAGGCGATGCAGTCGACCGACATCTTCTCGGTCGGCGGCTCGATCTCGGTCAACGCGCACGGAATGGATCATCAGGCCGGCGCGATCATGGGATCGTTGCGCAGCGTGCGTCTGATGTTGGCGGACGGGCGGATCGTCACGGCCTCGCGCGACGAAAATGCCGATCTGTTCCGCCATGTGGTGGGTGGCTACGGGCTGTTCGGCGTTATCCTTTCGGCGACGCTGGAAGTCGTTCCCAACGCGATCTATCGCTCGGAACGGGCGCTAATCGACTATCGCGACTTCCCGGCGACCTTCGCGCGCATCGCGGCCGATCCTAGCGTTGGGCTCAGCTACGTCCACCTGTCGACTGCCCCCGGCTCGCTGCTGCAGGAGGCGCTCGTCTATCAGTATCGCCAGTTCTCTGAGGATCAGGCACTTGCCCGCGCACCGCTGGGGGAGGTGCCGTCCACGAAGTTACGCCGCCTGACGGTCAACCTCGCGAAGCGGGCCGATGCCTTCAAGTCGGTGAAATGGTGGAGTGAGAAGCATCTCGAACACCGCCTGGAGGCGTGTACCGTCACGCGCGCGCAGGCTCAGGGATCGGGCGAGGCGTGCCTGGTCGCGCGCAACGATCCGATGCACGACTCGGTCGCCTATCTTTTCAACGACCTCCCGGGTGAGACCGACATTCTGCACGAATATTTCGTGCCGCGGGATCGGATCGTGCCCTTCATTGACGGGATGCGCCGTCTATTCCGCGCGCAGGATGCTAATCTGGTCAACGCGTCGATCCGCGCGGTTGGGCGCGAGGACAACGTCCTGAGTTACGCCCCCGCGCCCGCCTTCTCCGTGGTGCTCTATCTAAATCAGACCACCGATCCCGCCGGGACGGCGCGGATGCGAAAGCTGACCAGCGATCTTATCGACCTCACATTGGCGGAAGGCGGTCGCTTCTTTCTTCCCTACCAGCTTCATTATTCGCCCGAGCAGTTGGCGCGCTCCTACCCCGAGATCGGCGCTTTCTTCGCAGCGAAGCGCGCGTGGGATCCGGCGGGCCTGTTCAGCAACACCTGGTATGCGCGCTACGCACCCGCCTTTGCGAAACAGCCGGCGGCGATCCGCCCCTCGACGACCAGCGGCGCGCCGGCGGCGTAGAGTGCGCGGACGAAGCCAGGCCGATCACCACGTGCGAGCGTAGCGCCCCGGCGTACCTCCACCACGCGTCCCCCCGCCGCGACGACTGTCCGCACCGCGTCCGCGCTTTCGCCGATCACGGCGACCTGCCGCCCCGCCGGGCCCACGAAGGGCATGATGATCATCACCAGCGTCCAGCCGACCAGCGCCAATGCTCCGCCGATCAGCGCTCTAATAATCGTAGACATGCTCGATCCTGCCGCCTGTCGCGGTAACGGCGTCGACAAGGGCGTTGAGGCCAGGCACTTTCACTGACGTCCCGATCCGCCGCCATCCCGCCTGTTCGAGCGGCTGGTCGAGCAGCACGGTACCGGGAACATCGCGGCCCGCGGGTAGGAGCGCCGTTACGAAGATATCGTCGTTGCCTGCGATCTCCACCAGCGGGATGCGCGCGCGGGCCAGCTTGCCGATGAGATCGGTGAATTGTGCGTAGCGCGGCGCTGCCACCACGGTCACACCACCGGCGCTACGCAGCGGGCGCAGCCGCCCGTCGACGCGGCGGATCGCATTCGGCTCCGCACGCGCAACGAAGCGCAGCATTCGTTCATCCGGTGCGCTGACCGCGGCGTCGGCGCTACGGATCGCTTTCGCATATCCCGACTTCACGAGATACTCGGCCGTCAGTGCGACGCGCCGCTCGACATGGCGTACCGTCGACGTCCCTGCCCGTGTCTGCCATGCGCCGCGCAGCGTCGCGTCGAATGGAAACCGGTACCAGGGCGTCTCGTGCATGAAGGCGCCGTATCGAGTCTGCGCCATAGCGGCGTAGCGATCGTCCGCGCTGTCCGAGCCGCCGATCCACTCTGAAAGGCGGCCAATTGTTCGCTCATAGGCCGCCTTCACCGCCATCTCGACGGTGAAGCTGATGCCGATGGTGTAGATCATCACCTTGGCGTCCGCGGCACCTGGTCGGCTGCGCGCGACACGGTTGATCCGGCAGAAGCCGGTCCAAAACCCCGCGATGTCGCCGCCATAGCCGTAGCCGCTTGGCGGCAACCCTGCGCTCAGCCAGCGCCCCAGGCTCTCCGCGGCGTAGACGATGTGCCATTCGGGATAGGTCAGCCACGTTCGCGCTTCGGACCGTTCCGCTCCGGCGATCGGACGATAGGGCGCGTGTGGATCGAAACCGGCGATCGGGGCGCGGCAGCCCAGTTCGATCGTTGCCACCGGCACCGCGACCAGCACGGCGAGCAGGCCCGCGCCAGCGAGCGCTACACGCCAGCGACGCCTCATGGCGCGATCGCTGGTCGCCGCGCCAGCCGATAGCCGACGTAAATCGCTACGCCACCAATCACCAGGTGCGGCAGATTGGCGAAGACATGCGCGTAGAGCGACAGCCGCACCGGCCCGTAGAGGAAGATGCCGCCGTCGAGATAGCCGCTGCCCAGAAAAAGCCCCATCACGCCGTCTGCGAAATACAACGGTCCGAACAGCCGGAAATAGGTTCTCGCCGCGCCGTAGGACCACCAAGCTGCGATCCCGGCCCACAGGCCGGAAAAGAAGTGCAGGCTGTCGTCGTAAAGGTCGAGCTTGAACAGGCCGAACAGATTCCCGTCCGCGTCATGGAAGGCGGGCACGTAACCGATACCCACCACCAGCATGAAGCCGGCAAAATAGAGCCATCCGAACCGACGCACTTGATCCATTGGTCTCTCCTGGCGGATGACGTGCCATCCGGCGCGGGACAAGACAATGCACCGCGTTGCCGGGACAGGGAGGGACGAACCGAGCATGCGCGATACGCCCCCTCCTTTGCCCCCTCGTCCACCGGCGGCGATCGCCAGTGGCTGCCTCGTCCGTCTGGTATTCCTCGGCGTTGAAATAACGCTGGGGGTGCTCATCGTGGCGCTGGTGGTAGAACAGGTCTCGCCCGGGCTCGCGGCGCGCGGATACGACATGAAAACCGGCAGCGGGGTGCTGATTGCCGTCGCGCTTGGCGTTGCGGCGGCAATCTATCCGGTACTGTTCCTCGATCGTTTCGCACGACGCGTCGCTGCGCGGATGTAGTCTCGCCGCGTCAGCTCAGCACGCAACCCGACAGGATGGTGGTGCCCGCCAGCTGCCGCACACCGTCGCACGAGACCGTGATGAACTGCCCCTTCGACAAGGACGCGAGCCGCTCACGATAGCCGGCAGGGAAGTTCACGACCATAAAATTGAAGCGGGTGCGCCCCTCCATCGACAGCGCCGGGGTCGCGCCGGGCTGAACCATCGACGCGATCACGCCTGAGACGCGGATCGGACCGGCGTAGCGAGCCGCGGCGCCGGCGGGATCGCTGTTGAAGGCCGAGTCGAGAACCGCAGCCGAGACAACGCCTGACATATCGCCGACCGGCGCGGCGTCGTTCACTGCCCGCTCGCTTCCCCGGATCGGGTCCCCACCGCCCGCGGCGGTGCGTTCCTGCGTTGGCGCAGCCGGATCGCCACTGCGTGGCGCAAACATCAGATAGGCGATGGCGATTGCCGCAACCGCGACAAGCGCGGGCAGGATCCAGCCAAGTCCCCCACCCCCTGTGCGTACCGGCGCCACGCCGGACGGCGCGTGGTCAAGCCCGGCCGCGCGGGGCGAGCTCAGAGGATTAGCTGCCTGGTCGGGCGCAAGCGGCGCCGCCGCCGCACCGCAGTTGGCACAGAATTTCGCCCCCTCGGGCAGTTGCGTACCGCATTGATTGCAGAAGGCCATCATCCGCTCTCCCGATCGTTACGGTCACGACGCCTAAGGCACGCACAACGTTCGAATGATCCTGAACCGTCCCAAATAATTAAACACCGTTCATTTAAAGTTAATTGAGCGGTGCTTATTTCTTGCTCCAGCGATCACGAACGATCGCCGGCGATCCTGCGAGGATCGGGAAGAGAGGAGAACGAGCATGAAGTTCACAGCCTTAATTGCCGCCGCGATTGTCGTGACCGCCGGCGTCGCCAGCCAGCCTGCGGCTGCCTACGGCATCGCCACCAGCGGTCGCACCATGGCAAGCTCGCAGCTCGCCGCGGATGTGCTGACCGACATTTCCCGCTATTCGAAGGCGACCGGCGGCTGCAGCTTCATCTACTCGGCCGATATGCGCATCGTCCCGGGCAGCTTCACCCCCCGCGGGGGCCATGCCGAGATTTGGACGCTCAACGTATGTGCCGCGAAGCAGCGCTTCCGCGTCACGATGTGGCCATCGCCCCGCGGCGGCAGCGACTACACGGTCCAGCCGATCACCGGAAGGATGCCGCTCCACACTCGGTGAAGCCGAACCGCCTGCGAAACGTTCATCAACATGTCATCGGGAGAACAACGATGTTGAAGTCGATCATGACCGTCGCCGCGCTCGGCGCCGCCACCCTGCCCGTTGCCGGACCGGCTATCGCCGCTCCGCTATCCACCTGGCACGGCACGTTCGTGTGGGAGGAGCCGCTCGGCCGCGTCGGCGGGGCGGGTGCGGATGGCGTAGCCATATTCGTTACCCACACGCTGACGCTGGGCCCGGCGGCCGGATCCACGGGCTGCCGCCTCGACGCTCAGGGCTATCAGACCGATCTGCACGTGAAATGCACCGCTACGCCGGAAATGGATTCGGTGGTCATCAAGCTCTACAAGTTCCGGCCGACCGATCCCGGCCGTGGCCCGTCGGGCACGCGTCTGTTCCGCATGACCAGAACCGAGAACGGACTGATGACGCGGCTGGAAAGCTACGGGCCAACCAGCGACATGGGCTCGCGTAGCGGCCCCCTGTTCCGCCGCGCTGGCTGATCCATGTGCCCGGTGGCCGATCGAACGATTGGCCACCGGCTCGCTCGTATCCAAAGGCACCCGTTCGCACATGGGCAGACGATCAGACCACAGCCGCGAGGAATTGACCGCGCTGATGATCCGCGCAGGCACCGAATTGATGGCGCAGAAGGGGTTCGTCGCCTTCTCCGCACGGGAAGTGGCGAAGCGGGTCGGCTATACGATCGGAACGGTCCACAACGTCTTCGGCAACGTCGACGGGCTGGTCACCGCGATCAACACCGCCAGCTTCGGTGACTGGGCGGACGCGCTCGAAGCCAGCCTCGCCACCGCGAAAGGCGATCGCATCGAGGCGCTAGTCCGCGCCTATTTCTCCTTCGCGCGCGAAAACCCGCATCGCTGGGCCGCGATCTACGATCACCGCCCCGCTCGCGAAACGCTGTCCCCGGCGCAACAGGAGACACGCGGCCGATTGATGCGGATCGTCGCGGCGGAGGTGGCTGCCGTACTGCACCGCCCGATCGATGACGCCCTGGGCACCTTCGCCCGCTCGCTCGTCGCCACCGTTCACGGGCATTGCAGCATGGCGATCACCGGATCTTGGGCCGCGATGGGGCAGCACGACCCGGAGGACGCCGCGCTCGCCCGCGTACGCGAGAGCCTCGCCGCGGCGCACCGTCCGTGATGAGAGGTAGCGACATGCAACGCTTACCGCACCGCCCCATCGTGATCGACCGGATCGCCGGTCTGCCGCCGCAATTCGAGCGCGTGCGCGACGGCTGGCTGTTCCGCCGGCATGGCCACGGTCCTGCGCTTCCGCTCAGTGATCAGGAATGCGCCGCGTTCCAGCGCGAGGGTTGGCGTTCCGTCCTGCTCCATTCCGCCGCCCTCCCGCTCCTCGGCTGGCTAGCTTGGCTGGTCCTGGAGCGCATGCTGCCGACGTGGAGCACAAATGCGATCGCGCTGATTTTCGGCGTCGTCATATCGCTGATCGCGCTGGCGCTCTTCGGATCGATCCGGAACGCGGCGGACGCGCCGGCCCGACGGCTTGCCAGTCGCGCACCCGTGCGGCCAGCGCGCGAACCGGATGATGCAATGCAACCAAGCTATGCGACGATCATAGGCCTGACGATGGGGCTGCTATTCTTAGCAGCGATCGGCACGCAACGAACGGCCAGCTTCTACATCGCTTTTGCCAGTGCATCGGTGATGCTCGGGATCATCCTGGCCGTTCGCCGGTGGCTTTTCGACAACCGCCTCACCGCATTGCAACGCGAGCAGCTGCGCGCGCGCGCCGACGAGCAACGGGCGGCGCGCCGCGTCGAGAAGCATGCCGGCAGATCGTGGTGGAAGGGCGCGCTGCTGCTCGGCTTCGTCGTCGTGGAATTAATCTTCCTAGCGGGCGGGGTGCTGGCTGGAATCGCGATTGTCCTGGCGATCAGCGGGCAAACGTCGGAGCAGCTGACCTTTGGCCTGTTCATGACTGGCTTTCTTCCCGGCCTCGCGCTCGGCGCCCTGGCGTTCTGGCCACTCGAGCGCCTCTGCAAGCGCTGGACGGGCGCCTCGGCAGTTCACGCCTTCGATTGGATCCCGGCTGGCTGGTGACGGCTTAAGCACCCTCTCCGGTCAATGAGCGACGGATTTGCACATCCTAGGACGTGAATCTCTGATCAGCCGAGCCGTGGATCTTCGATTGTCCAACAGGGCTTCTCGCAAGTGGTTGATCGTTCGTCTCACGAAGTCGCGGTGATGTCGTGGCGGCTCGTAGACGAACAACCGCGTTCGCCTGCATGAGTGTCAGAGCTACGCCACGCGCGAAGCAAAGGGCAGCGGGGCGATACATCGAAGCGGCTTGCTTCCACGACCCGAACGCAAGGCGCTCGCAATCCTGGCAAGCGTGGCGCCGGGCAATCGCAAAAAGGGTGCGGCGCAAGGCTGAATTCCGAACGCCTATCACCGTAAGAATTCACCTTTATCGCGATGCCGCGCGCGTGGAACGACACGAGTAAGGTCGTTCGTGCCGCCATACGACGTGACCTATGATCATCCGGATGAAGATGCGTTGAAACGGCATCCGACGCCGCACTTCGCGCGATTGTAGGAACGATTAAAGAACCGCTCGCTGATCGCTTGGTGTCCGATACCCACATGACGGTCGACCGCATATACGATCAGGCGAGGGTCGCCTGCACCTCCATGCATGCGCAGCCGTCCCCATCCGTCGTCCACAGCGACACCGGTTCGCCCGCCGCCAGATTGAGCGCGGCCGCCGCGCCGACGAACAGCGGTCTCGCGCCGCGGAACGAGAAGTTTGTCAGACGCCGGTCGGGTCGCTGGCGAAGCAGGAAGTCAGCCAGCAGCATCGCCTGATACGGCCCGTGCACGACGAGATCGGGATAATGCTCCTCTTCGATGGCATAGGCGCGATCATAGTGGATGCGGTGCGCGTTGAACGTCAGCGCCGAGAAGCGGAACAGCGCGGTCGCGTCCGGCACGAAGTCGGCCCGCGCCGTCGCACGGCGCGTATCAGACGCGGCGGGCGCTGGAGTTCCGTTACCCGGCTGACGGAACACCAGATCCTGCTCCTCGATCACCGCTGCCGCGCCATCGACGACGATCTCGTGCCGCACGGTAACGAACGTCAGCGTCCCGCTGCGCCCGCTCTTTTTGTTGACGTCGGTGACGAGGCTGCGTCGCATGGCGGGCGCGCCGATCGGCAAGGGCGCGTTAAAGGTCAGCCGCCCCCCGGCCCACATGCGCCGCGGCGCATTGATCGGCGGTAGTTCGACGCCGCGCTGCGGATGCCCGTCGCGCCCGATGGTCGATTGCCGGGCCTCGGGCAGAAAATAGAGCCAGTGCGCGAGTGGCGGCAGCTCGCCCACCGGCCAGTGGGCGCCGTCGTGGTCGAACAGCGCGGCCAGCCGCCGCAGCGGCGCGGCGACGAGATCGTCGTGCTGCTCGGTTAACACCGGTTGCCAGCTGTCTAGGCTCGCTATCGAATCGTCTGCCACAATCGCTCCTCAGCCCCGCCGTCGCGCGTCGGCATACCATTCGGCGCGCGTCAGCAGCGCATCGAGATCGTCGCGGCTGATGTCAAAGCTCTCGTGCATGTCGTCCAACGCCGCGTCGATATCGGCGAGGTGAAGCCCGCTAGGCAGCGGCGGTGCTGGCGACGGGCGATGCGGATAGCTGCGCCGCGTCGCGCGGTGGAACGCGATACCTAGCGCAACCAGCGCGACCGAATTGATCCCGACCGGCAGCAGCGCGAAGCCGAAGCCAGCATCGTGGATGCTTTGGCTGCCGATCACCGCTGTCAGCGCCGCCGCGCCGCCAGGCGGATGCAGGCAGCGCAGTAGCGACATGACGAGGATCGCCGCACCGACGCCGAGTGCGGCTGCCACGACCGGATCGCGAACCAGCGTGAACGCCGCAACCCCTACCAACGTCGAGACGACGTTACCGCCGATCACCGGCCACGGCTGCGCCAGCGGGCTCGCCGGCACCGCGAAGACGAGCACGGCCGACGCACCCAGCGGCGCCACGATGATCGGTAGGTCGCTGCCGCCGCGCGGGGCGAGCGCGCAGACCATCATCGTCACCGCGATGCCGATCGCCGCCCCTAAACACGCGACGATCCGCTCGGGCAGATGCGCGCCCGCTAGAATGGGCTGGAAGAAACGCAAGCAGCCGGTCCTCGTCGATGATCCCAGTCCGCCACGTACCAGCGCGAGTCGCTGGCGCGAAAGGAAGTCATTTTTGCTGGCTCCTCGCCGCTTCCTTTCTTATCCGATCGTTAAATTGGTGGAGGATCCGATGAGCAGCACATGGCCTGATTACGCCGACATCCGTCGCGAGGTCGCCAAATTGTGCGCCGACTTCCCCGGCCCCTATTGGCGGGCGAAGGATCGCGAGCGCGCCTATCCCACCGAATTCGTCGACGCGCTGACGCGCAGCGGCTTCCTGTCGGTGCTGATCCCTGAGGAATATGGCGGCGCCGGCCTGCCCTTGTCCGCCGCCGCCGCGATCCTCGAAGAGATCCAGCAGCAGGGCGCGAACGGCGGCGCCTGCCACGCGCAGATGTACGTCATGGGCACGATCCTGCGCCACGGCAGCGAGGAGCAGAAGCGCCGTTATTTGTCCGAGGTCGCCAACGGCACGCTGCGGCTGCAGGCATTCGGCGTCACCGAGCCGACGAGCGGGACCGACACGGGATCGCTCAAGACGGTCGCGCGCCGCGACGGCGATCGCTACATCGTCTCCGGGCAGAAGATCTGGACCAGCCGCGCGCTGCAATCGGATCTGATGGTGCTGCTCGCCCGCACGACGCCGCAGGATCAGGTGACGAAGCGCACCGACGGCCTGTCGGTCTTCCTCGTCGACATGCGTGAGGCGCTGCAGCAGGGCATGACGATCCGCCCGATCACGACGATGATGAACCACTCGTCGACCGAGGTTTTCTTCGACGACGTGCCCGTGCCCGCCGCGAACCTGATCGGTGAGGAGGGCAAGGGCTTCAAATACATCCTGTCAGGGATGAACGCGGAGCGCGCGCTGATCGCCGCCGAATGCATCGGCGACGCCAAATGGTTCATCGACAAGGCCAGCGCCTACGCCCGCGAGCGCAAGGTGTTCGGCCGCCCGATCGGCCAGAATCAGGGAATCCAGTTCCCGATCGCGCGCGCCTATGCGCAGATGCGTGCCGCCGAGCTGCTGACGCACGAAGCGATCCGGTTGTACGAGGCGGGCGAGAATTGCGGCGCCGAGGCCAATATGGCGAAGATGCTCGCGGCGGAGGCGAGCTGGGCGGCGGGCGAGGCGTGCATCCAGACGCACGGCGGCTTCGGCTTCGCGGAGGAATATGACGTCGAGCGCAAGTTCCGCGAGACGCGGCTGTATCAGGTCGCCCCGATCTCGACCAACCTCATCCTCTCCTTCGTGTCCGAGCACGTCCTCGATCTGCCGCGCTCGTTCTGAACCGCCCGCTTCGCACGGCGTTGGACCAGGATGATCGAGGTTCCCGCGCCCTATCGCCCACCCATCACACAGCGTGGCAAGCTGTCGCTGCGGATCGGCAAGCGTGCGCGCTTCGCCGTGCGCGTCGAGGTGACGAGTGGCGGGCTGCTCGCCATCGGCGGCCTCGTCTCGTCGATCCTGCTGTCGACCGCGGTACTAGTCGGCGCCGCCATCGGCACCCCGCGGCGGCGCCAAGCCAAGCTTGAGGGCCGCGACGCGATTCAGCGCTAGGCGAGACTAATACAAGCGGCTTATATCGGGGCAAAATAGGAGAGACCCCGATGGCCACCGCCGCTGCCGTGCCCAACCCCCCGCCCTTCCGCCGCCTGCCGCAGAAGGGGCCGGACATCACCGTCGATCATCGCGACGATGGCACGATCCTGATCCGGTCGAACCACGCGATGGCCGAGCCCGCCCGCTCGATCCCGCATCTGATGGCCGAGCGCGCCGCGCTTCATCCCGATCGGCCCTGGCTGATGCAGCGCGCGCCCGGCCACGGGCCGTGGCAGGGCGTCACCTACGGCGAAGGCAAGCGCATGGCGGACAGCGTCGCGCAGTGGCTGCTCGATCGCGGGCTGGGCGCTGGTGACGCGGTGATGTGCCTCAGCGCCAATTCGGTCGCGCAGGGCATCCTGATGGTCGGCTGCTTCACCGCGGGCGTGCCGATCGCGCCGCTCAGCCCTGCCTACAGCCTCGTCTCGACCGATCACGCCAAGCTCAAACACTGTTTCGCCACCGTGCGCCCGCGGATCGTCTTCGCCGAGCAGGCCGCGATGTTCGAGCGCGCCTTTGATACGCTACGCGCCCTCGATCCCTCGCTCGTCTTCGTCACCGTCGACGGCGGCGCGGGCACCATCCCGTTCCGCGAGTTGACCGACACCGTCGCAACCGAGGCGGTCAACGAAGCGCGCGAGGCGCTGACGCACGACACCGTCGGCAAATATCTGTTCACCTCGGGATCGACCGGGATGCCCAAGGGGGTGCCGCAGCATCAGGGAATGTTCGTCAACCTGATCGCGGCGTCGGAAGGGCTGCGCGACGATCCCGATCCGGTCGACCATCCGATCTCGCTCGATTGGATGCCGTGGAACCACATCTCTGCGGGCACGATCCACTTCAACGCCGCGATCGCCGGCGGCGGCACGCTCTACATCGACGAGGGCAAGCCCGTCCCCGGCCTATTCGAGACGACGATCGCCAATTTGCGCGAGATCTCGCCGATGAGCTTCGGCTCGGCGCCGATCGCCTTTGCGATGCTCGCCGACGCGATGGAGCGCGATCCGACGCTGCGGCACGCCTTTTTCAAGAACCTGCGCGGCATGGGCTATGGCGGCGCGACGCTGTCCGACGATCTCTACGATCGGATGCAGGCGCTGGCGATCGCGGAGACGGGCGAGCGCATGCCGTTCACCACCATGTACGGCGCGACCGAGACGCTCGGCGTCACCGTCGTCCACTGGGCGTCGGAGCGCGTCGGGCTGATCGGGCTGCCGCTTCCGGGCAGCACGCTCAAGCTCGTGCCCAGCGGCGACAAGCTCGAGGTGCGGGTGAAGGGGCCGACCGTCACGACCGGCTACCACAACGATCCTGAAAAGACCGCCGCCGCCTTCGACGAGGAGGGCTATTACATGCTCGGCGATGCTGCGCGCTTCCTCGATCCCGATCAGCCCGAACTCGGCCTCGTCTTCGACGGGCGCGTAACGGAGGACTTCAAGCTTTCGTCGGGGACGTGGGTGTCGGTTGGCACGCTGCGGCCTGATATCGTCGCCGCCTGCTCGCCCTATCTCCAGGACGCGGTGATCGCCGGGCAGGACAAGCCGTTCATCGCGGTACTCGCCTGGCCCTCTGCCTCGGCGTTGCAGACGCTCGCGGAAGCGACGCCGGGTGCGGATCCTTTCCCGACGCTGGAGGGGCTGGTGAAGGAGAAGCTGGAGGCGTTCAACGCCGAGGCGGGCGGATCGTCGCGCCGCGTCGGACGCTTCACCATCCTACGCACGGCACCGTCGATCGACGGGGGCGAGATCACCGACAAGGGCTACGTCAACCAGCGCGCGACGCTCACCGCGCGTGCCGATATCGTCAAGGCGCTGTTCGCTGATGAGGTGGGCGAGCACATCATCGATCTGCGCGGCTAAACAAAACCGCCGCCGTTCCAGGTTCTTCCGGAACGGCGGCGGCTTGAAAGCGCAGGTGCGTATCAGCGCCCGACGGCAAGGTCCTTGAACGCCGCATCCTTGTCGGTGCGAATCTCGCCGGGCAGGCCGAGAACACGCTCGGCGATGATGTTTTTCAGGATTTCGTCGGTGCCGCCCGCGATGCGAAGGCCCGGCGCATTCATCACCGCGCCCTGGAACAGGCCCTTCAGCGGCAGCAGCGCGGGATCGTTGATGATCCCATACTGATCCTCCGCCTCGATCGCGGCATTGCCCAGATCCTGCAGCACGTTGGCGGCGATGATCTTGCCGATCGAGCTTTCCGGCCCCGGCGTCTGCCCGCGGCTCAGCGCCGTCATCGTGCGCATGCGCGTGTTGCGCAGCCCTTCCGACTGGACGTACCAGTCGGCCAGCCGCTGGCGGAACGCACTGTCCTTGATCAGAGGGCCGTCTGCCGCGTCGAGGTCCTTCGCCAACGCCAGGATTTCCTTCGGGCTCGCCCCGCTCGCCCCGCCGACCGCGAGCCGCTCGTTCATCAGCGTGACCAGCGCGACCTTCCAGCCGTCGTCCACCGCGCCTAGCCGCTGCGCATCAGGGATGCGAACGTCGGTGAAATAGACTTCGTTGAAGTTCGATCCGCCCGACATCTGGTGAATCGGCCGGATCTCGACGCCCGGCGACTTCAGATCGAGCCAGAACATCGTCAGGCCCTTGTGCTTGGGCACGTCGGGATTGGTGCGGACGAGGACGATGCCGTAATCCGAATAATGCGCGCCCGAGGTCCACACCTTCTGGCCGTTCACGACCCAATCGTCGCCGTCACGCACCGCGCGGGTGCGGATCGCCGCCACGTCCGATCCGCCGGCGGGTTCGGAGAACAGCTGCGACCAGATTTCTTCGCCGCGCAGCGCCGGGCCGACGAAGCGCTGCTTGGTCTCGTCGTTGGCGAACGCCATCACCGTCGGCACGCACATGCCAAGGCCAATGGTGAAATAGCCGTATTGCACCGGGAACTTGGCCTCTTCCTGGCCGAAGATCACCGACTGGATCGGCGTGCCGCCAGCCCCGCCCCACTCCTTGGGCCAAGTGATCTGCGCGTAGCCGGCTTCGGCCTTGCGCTTCTGCCACGCCTTGCCGGCCGCCATGTCGTCGGCGTGGTTCATCGCCTTGTGCTCGGCCGCGTTCTTCTCGAGCCACGCGCGCGCGGTGGCGCGATACTCGGCTTCTTCCGGGGAATCGTTGAAGTCCATGATCTCGTCCTCTCGCTCGGCGTTCAGGCCGCGTTCTTCATTTCGAGCTGGCTCACCAGCCGTTCGCGCCATGTCGCCGGGGCACCCGCGACGAGGCTGAGCTGGCGCGACCGGCGGTAGTAGAGCTGCGGATCGGCCTCCCAGGTGAAGCCGATGCCGCCGTGCGTCTGGATATTCTCCTTGGAAGCGAACCAGAACGCCTCGCTCGCCGCGACGCGCGCGGTCGCCGCCGCCAGCGGCAGGTCACCCGCATCGGTATTGAGCGCCCACGCGCCGAAATAGGCGTTCGATCGCGCAACCTCGTTCTTGACGTAGATATCGGCGAGCTTGTGCTTGATCGCCTGATAGCCCGCGATCGCACGGCCGAAGGCATGGCGGCTCAGCGCATATTCCTTTGCCATCTCTAGGCTCTTGTCGGCGCCGCCGACCTGCTCGAACGCGAGCAGCACCGCCGCACGATCGAACACCGCCTGCATCGCCGCGATCCCGTCCTCGCTGCCGAGCCGCTCGGCCGGCGCGCCCGAGAAAATGAGCTTCGCCGCCGAGCGCGTCGGGTCGAGCGTCGTGAGCACCTCGGCCGATACGCCTTCGCCCTTTTCGACCAGATACAGCCCGTCCTTCGCCAGCACGACGATCAGGTCAGCGACGTCGCCGTCGGTCACCGGGATCTTCTCGCCCGACAGCTTGCCGTCCGACACGCTGGTGCCGATCGACCGCGCCGTCACGGGGCCCTTGCCCTCGGCGGTGGCGAACGCACCGATTACCTCGCCCGCCGCAATCCGGGGCAGCCACTTGGCCTTCTGTTCCTGCGAGCCGAACTTCATCAGCGCCTCGGCGACGAAATAGACAGTGGAGGCGAACGGGATTGGCGCGCACGCGCGGCCAAGCTCCTCGGCTAGCCCGCACAGCTCGACATGGCCCATGCCGAGCCCGCCGAACTCCTCGGGGATCGCGACGCCGAGCCAGCCTTGCTCCGCAACGCCCTTCCACAGCGCCTCGTCATAGGCGCGATCGGCATTGTCGAGCACACCGCGCACCACCTTGGCGTCGCACTTCGCGGCGAGGAACTTGCGCGCCTCGTCCTTCAGCATCTTCTGGTCGTCGGAATAGTCGAAATTCATCTCACTCTCCCCGCCCGCCCGTCCGTGCCGATCCTGTCGCGGCACGTTCGAGAGGCCATGATCCGTTGATTAGCGCGGCTGCATCCGGATCGCGCCGTCGAGCCGCACGTCCTCGCCATTGAAATAACCGTTGCGGCACATTTCCAGCGCCAGCTTGGCATATTCCTCCGGCATGCCGAGCCGCTTGGGGAACGGCACCATCGCGGAGAGTGCCGCCTTCACCTGCGGCTTCGCGCGGCCCAGCAGCGGCGTGTCGAAGATGCCCGGCAGGATCGTGTTGCAGCGGATGCCTTCGGGTGACAGGTCGCGCGCGACATTGAGCGTCATGCCGATGATGCCCGCCTTGGCCGACGCATAGGCGACCTGCCCCACCTGGCCCTCTTCGCCCGCGACGCTCGCCGTGTTGACGATCGCCCCGCGATCGCCGTCTTCGGTCGGTTCCAACGTCATCATCCCCGCCGCCGCGCCGACGATGCAGCGGAACGTGCCGACGAGGTTTAGCTCGAGCGTCTTCTGGTAGTTCTCGATCGGATACGGCTTGATCGAGCCGTCCTCCTTCGATCGCGCCACCGTCTTGTTCGGGCCACCGAAGCCACCGCCCGCGCAATTGACCAGGATCCGCTCCTGCCCATTCGCCGCGCGCGCCTTGGCAAAACCAGCGTCAACCGACGCCTGATCCATCACGTCAACCTCGCAGTAGGTCGCACCGATCTCCTCCGCGACGCCCGGGCCGATCTCGCCGTTCTTGTCGAACAGCGCGACCTTCACGCCTTCCGCCCGCAGCGCCTTCGCCGTCGCGAGGCCGAGCCCGGAGGCGCCTCCGGTAATGATCGCCGCGATATCCGAACCCAGTTTCACTCAGCCTCTCCCCAGCTCGAACGCGGGCCGATTGCGACCTCGCGATTGCAGGATAACTTTAGTTATGTAGAGTGCCCCGTCAACAGATCAGTGCAATAGACAAGAGTGGGAGAGGCCTGTTGGAATATGAGATGATCTCGGTCGAGCGCCGGGGCGAAGTCGATTGGGTGACGATGAACCGCCCGCACGTCCTAAATGCGCTCAACGATCGCCATGTCGAGGAATTGAACCACTATTTCGGCGCGCTGCACAAGGATCGTGACTGCCGCGTCGTGGTGCTGAAGGGTGCCGGCCGCGCCTATTGCGCCGGGCTCGACCTGCAGGAGGGCGGCCGCTCCGAATTCGATACGATCGATCGCCTCGCGCACCAGCGCTCGATCGCCGAGATCGTGATGAAGATGCGCTATTGCCCGCAGCCGATCATCAGCCTCGTCCACGGCCCCGCATGCGGCGGCGGCTTTGCGATGGCGCTCGCATCCGACATCCGCATCGCCGGCGAATCGGTGCGCATGAACGCCGCCTTCATCCGCATCGGGCTTTCCGCGTGCGACATCGGCGTTAGCTATTTCCTGCCGCGCCTCGTCGGCGCGAGCGTCGCGGCGGAATTCATGCTCACTGGTAATTTTATCACCGCCGATCGCGCGCTTGCAACAGGCCTCGTCAGCCGCGTCGTGCCCGACGACCAGATGGAGGAAGCCGCCGCGCCGCTGATCGAACAGATGCTTACCACCTCGCCGATGGGCCTCAGGCTCACCAAGGAATGTCTGCGCATGTCGATCGACGCGCCCAGCCTCGAGGCAGCGGTGGCGATGGAGGACCGCAACCAGATCCTCTGCGCGACCGCGCCCGATTTCGGTGAGGGGATCAAGGCATTCTTTGAGAAGCGCCGCCCCGATTACAGCAAGAAGAAGGAGCAGGCGGCATGAGCGCCGGAACCCCCAGCGGACTTGAGGGCCGGGTGGCACTCGTCACCGGCGGCGGGCGCGGCATCGGGCGTGAGATCGCGCTGCGGCTGGCGCGCGACGGTGCCGACGTCGCGGTGAACTACCGCCGCGACGCCGACGCTGCCGAGGAGGTGGTGCGCGAGATCGAAGGGCTGGGGCGCCGCGCCAAGGCTTATGCCGCCTCGGTCGATCACTTCGAGGAGTGCGAGACGATGGTCGACGCTGTCGTCGCCGACTTCGGTGGGGTCGACATCCTCGTCAACAACGCCGGCATCGCCAGCCGCGGGCAGAGCGTCGCCGATACCGATCCGGGCGAGTTCGAGCGCGTGATGCGCACCCATGCCTTTGCGCCGCACTATATGTCGAAGCTGGTCCTGCCCTCCATGCGCCAGCGCGCGAAGGAGAAGGGCCGCGGCGACATCATCATCATTTCCAGCGTCGCAACGCTCTATCACGCCCCCAACGGCGCGCCCTATTCGATGGGCAAGGCCGCGTCGGAGGCGCTCGCGCTGGTGCTGTCGAAGGAGGAGCGCGCCAACAACATCCGCACCAACATCGTCGCCCCCGGTCTGACGGTGACCGACATGGGCGAGCGCCTTGCCAAGGCAACGCGCGGTGTCGCCGACATCCACGATCTCGCCGCCCAGTCGCCCTTCGGCCGCGTCTCCACCCCGGCGGACGTCGCCGCGGCGGTGGCCTATTTCGTCTCGGCCGACGGGGAATACGCCAACGGGCAGAAGATCAACCTCCACGGCGGCGGCTGATCGCATGCCGCTGCACCGTCATCCCGGCCAGCCATCCGGGATGACGGTCGACTGACCGAATTCTTCAACCCCGCAACGCGCGCTCGCCCTCGATCATATAGTCGCGCGTCACCGGCACGGCGGTGCGGCTCTTGGTCAGCTGGATCTGGTAATTGCACATGCCGCCGTTGCGGAAGGCGGACGCTGCACCCGCCAGGTAAAAGGTCCACATGCGGAAGAATCGTTCGTCGTAGAGCGCGACGATCGCGTCCTTCGCCGCCATCGTGCGATCGTACCAGTGATCGATCGTCCAGGCATAATGCAGCCGCAGCACCTCGATATCGGTCGGAAACAGCCGCAGCCCTTCGTAGGCGGTGACGATCTCGCTCAGCGCCGGATTGTATCCGCCGGGGAAGATGTACTTCGCGGTCCAGTCGTCGGTCGTGCCCGGTCCGCCCATCCGGCCGATCGTGTGCAGCAGCATCACGCCATCGTCCGCCAGCAGCTCGCGACACTTGCGGAAGAAGGTGCGATACTGCGGCGGGCCGACGTGTTCGAACATGCCGACCGACACGATGCGGTCGAACTGCCCCTCGACGCGGCGATAGTCGATCAGCTCGAACTTCACGCGATCGGCGACCCCCGCCTCGCCGGCCCGCGCGCGCGCGACCTTGAGCTGCTCCTCCGACAGCGTCACACCGAGCACGTCGACGTCGAAATGCTGGTGAAGATACAGCGCCATGCCGCCCCAGCCGCAGCCGATGTCGAGCACGCGCATGTCAGGCTTCAGCGCCAGCTTGGCGGCAATATGCGCCTTCTTGTCCTGCTGCGCCTGTTCCAGGCTGTTGGCGGGATCGGTGAAATAGGCGCAGCTGTACTGCTTGTCGCGATCGAGGAAGAGGTCGTAGAGCCGCCCCGAGAGGTCGTAATGGTGCGCGACGTTGCGCTTCGATCGACGCTCCATGTTGATCCGGTCGAGCCGATAGCGCACCGCGCCGATCGCGCGCGTCGCCGCACTGGGCTTCAGGTTGCGCTCCCCGCCTTCCCAGCGGCTGTTGCGCTTCAGCAGTTCGACGAGGTCGCGCACGTCGCCCTCCTCGATGATCAGCCGCCCGTTCATGTAGCATTCGCCCGCGCCCAGCGCCGGGTTGCGCGCGATCGCCAGTGCGACGCGCCGGTCGGCGAAGCGGATCGTGACGTTCGGATACCCCTCCTGCGGCGTGCCGAAGCTGGTCGGCGCGTGGCCGGGGCGGTGGAGGGTGAGACGGCCGCGCTTCACCGCGCGGGAGAGAAACAGATCGATCAGCGCCATGGCACGGGCACGTAACGATCAGATGCCGGCGTACCAATCGTAATCGACATTGTCTTCCCAATACCCGCCCTTGCCACGGCCGATGCCATCGAGGCTGGCGACCGCGTCGATCCGCATCAGATATTTGGCGTGCTTGTATCCCAATTGACGCTCGACGCGCAGCCGACATGGTGCACCGTTCGCCACCGGCAGGAAGCGATCGTTGAGCGTCCAGGCGAGGATCGTCTGTGGATGGAACGCGTCGACCAGGTCGATCGACTCGTAATAGGGCGCGCCGCCGTAGAGGTCGGCACAGGTGAAGACGATGTAGCGCGCGCTATCGCGCGTGCCTGCGGCCTTGAGCACGTCGGCTAATTGCGGTCCCTGCCACTTGCCGATCGCGCTCCACCCCTCGACGCAGTCGTGCCGCGTGATTTGCGCGCGCTGCGGCAGCGCACCCAGATCCTTGAGGCTCAGCGACAGCGGCCGCGCGACCAATCCGCCGACGGCGAGCCGCCAGTCGGCGAAATTGCCGGCGCGCAGGGCGGCATATTGCGGCGTGCCGGGATCGCGCGTGCCGTTCGGCCGGAAGAACGGCGACCGTTGCTCTGACGCGAACTCTGGCGCGAGCGCGTCGCGATTCGTCAGCGCACGCTGCAGGCCACGATGCATGTCCTCGCCCAGAAACAGGATGCGCCGCGTGGCGGGCTGTTGAATCACCCGGTCGCATCCCGTGAGCAGCACCGCGCCGCTTGCCGCCGTGCCCGCGATCAACCCTCGTCGCGACACGATCATGGCCTGGGCTCCTCGGGCACGCGCCACCAGCCGGTGATGACCGAGCGCAGTTCGTTGAGCGGCCCGGCGAGGATCACCAGCACCAGGTGGACGACGACGAACAGCGTGATCGCGATCATGCACAGGAAATGGATCGACCGCGCCGACTGGCGCCCTCCGAACACGTCGAGCAGCCACGGCCATGCCGCGTTCATCCCGGGCGACAGCGCGATGCCGGTAAGAATGACGAGCGGCAGCAGCACGAAGACGACGCCGACGTACGACAGCTTCTGCAACAGGTTGTACGCCTGCGGATCGGCCGGATCGTGGAAGCGGAACGACAGGTGTTCGCGCACGTCCGCGGCAACGTGTCGCACCGTCAGCTCGCGCCGGCGCACGCGTAGATCGCGCGCGAAATGGCGGTTGAGCAATCCCGCGATCATGTAGCCGAGCAGTCCGAACGCCAGCACCAGCGCGAAGAACAGATGCCAGCGCCGCGACAGCGCAAGATTGTAGTTCGCCGGGATCGTCAGCCAGGCGGGGAACCGCGGCAGCTCCCACCACGCGGCATCGAAGTTCGCGCCGTAGCGCCCCCAGTAGAGCCGCGGATGCGCGTTCGAGATCCCGAGCCCCGAGCCGATCAAAATGAAGATCGCGACAGCGTTGATCGCGTGCCACAGGCGCGTCGCGAGGCGATGGCGATAGATCACGGTCATCGGGCGCAACCTATCGCAAACCGCGGTGCACCGACAGCGCTCATCCGGCGTATGCGCGCCAAAAGAAGACCGCCGTAGTCGCGCCCGTCACCAGCAGCGTCCACGCGCGCACCGCGCCCGGCGGCAGGCGCTTGCCGATCAGCGCGCCCGCCCAGCCTCCCGCGATCGCGCCGACCAGCATCGGCACGCCGAATTCCCACGCCACCATCCCTGCCGCGACGAAGACGATCGCGGCGGCGGCATTGGCGACCGCGAGCATCAGCGTGCGCGGCGCGAACAGCTTGCGCGGGTCGAGCCGGGCGAGCAGCCCGTAGGTCGCCGTCATCATCAGCCCCACGCCGCCGCCGAAATAGCCGCCGTAAATGCCGAGCAGCGCCTGCGCCGCCACCAGCGTGCGCGGCCCGATCGTCACGCGCCGCGCTAGCCAAGCCGACGCGCGCTTGCCGAAGGCAAGCACGACGAAGGCGTAGAGCACCAGCCACGGAATGATGAGATCGAAGGTACGCGTCGGCGTCACGACCAACAGCGCGCTGCCCGCGAGCCCCGCGACAAAGGTCACGCCGGACAGCGTTCGCACGCCAACGCCGCCCACCGGCGCCAGTTCGTCGCGGAAGCTCCACGCACTCGTCGCGGCGCCCGGCAGCAACGCGACATTGGATGTCGCATTGGCGACGTTCGCGGGCAGCCCCGCAGCTAGCAGGGCAGGCAGCGTCGCGAAGGTGCCGCCGCCGGCGAGTGCGTTCATCGCCCCGCCGACGAACCCCGCCCCGGCCGCCAGCGCCGCTCCAGCGGCATCGATCATCGCGAGCGCCGCGCTGCGTGCGCGTCGCCGGTCAAGCGTCGATCCGCTTGGTTCCGGTATAGGCGAACAGCAGGTCGGCATCGTTCGACGCGTAAAGGATCTCCTCGCCCGTCAGCATCACGCACTCGCCCGCCCTCCACGCGACGCCGCCGACCACGCCGTGGCCGCGCACCGGCACCAGCCAGCCGGGCTTGCCTTCCGGCAGGCGCACCGTTCGCTCGCCACCGGTCCACCGCTCGAGCACGAACTTGGGTCCTTCGACCAGGATCGTACGCCCCGGCGCGACCTCGCCCGGCCGCGGCGGCGCGACATAGGGGGTAAGCTCCGCCACCGCGATGCCGTCGTCGAGGTGAAGCTCGCGCGGGCGGCCGTAATCGTACAGGCGATAGGTGGTATCCGAATTCTGCTGCACCTCGATCAGCGTCAGCCCCGCGCCGATCGCGTGGATCACGCCGGAATGCGAGTAGTAGAAGTCGCCCGCCTTCACCTTCTTCCAGTCGAGCTTGTCCTCGATCGATCCGTCGAGCGCGCTCGCGCGCAGTTCGTCCGCCGTCATCGGCTGCTTCGGCCCGATCGCGATCGTCGAGTCGGGCTGGGCGTCGAGGATCAGCCAGCATTCGTCCTTGCCGCGCGGCAGGCCGCGCTTCTGTGCCTCCTCGTCCGACGGATGGTCCTGCACCGACAGCTTCTCGCTGGTGAACAGATACTTGATCAGCATTTCGGGCTCGTCGGGGTGCGGTGACTGGAACCACACCTCGCCGATCGGCTCGCCGCCCGGCGCGGGATCGGGAAAGCCGGGGTACAATTTGTGGCGGCCCCACGGCTTCTCGACGCGCTTGGTCGCCAGCAAGGTTGCAGTCATGTTGGTACCCCGATGATGGATGGCTGTGCTACCCGCTCAACGCCGCCGCGACCAAGCCGTTTCATTCCGCCTGCATATCGTTCTGCGGCCCACACCTGCCCGTTTCGTCCCGCTCGTCCAGCCCCGCTCGTTTCGCCATTGTTCGCACGCGCGGCCCTGCGCTAAAGGCTCATTCCGATGCGTATCTCCTCGTCCCTGTCCCGGCCCCGCGGCGTTCGGCCGTCCCGTTCCAAGGCGGCCCGCCCGCTCGTCGCCCTGCTGATCGCCGCGGTCGCGCTGCCGATGGCGGGATGCGCACGCAACCGCGCGAGCAAGGGCGATCTGCCCTACGTCGCGCGCGACGTCGGTACGCTGTACAGCGCCGCGCGCGAGAAGCTCGACCAGCGCCAGTACAAGGTCGCCGCCGCGCTGTTCGACGAGGTCGAGCGCCAGCACCCCTATTCGGTTTGGGCGCGCCGCGCGCAGCTGATGGGCGCGTTCAGCAACTATCTCGCGAAAAGCTACACCGAAGCGATTCAGGGCGCGCAGCGCTTCCTGTCGGTCCACCCCGGCAACCGCGATGCGCCCTACGCCTATTATCTCATCGCGATGAGCTATTACGAACAGATCAGCGACGTGACGCGTGATCAGAAGATCTCGGTTCAGGCGCAGGACGCGCTGGGCGAACTCACCCGCCGTTATCCCAACACGCGTTATGCCGCCGACGCGCGGCTCAAGATCGATCTCGTGCGCGATCACCTCGCGGGCAAGGAAATGGAGGTCGGCCGCTTCTACGAGCGCCGCGGCCAGTGGCTTGCCGCCACGATGCGCTTCCGCAAGGTCGTCGACGATTATCAGACCACCACGCACACCCCCGAGGCGCTGATGCGGCTGACCGAGACGTATCTGGCGCTCGGCGTGCGTGAGGAAGCGCGGCGGAGCGCCGCCGTGCTCGGCGCCAACTATCCAGAGACCGACTGGTACAAGCGCGCCTTCGATCTGCTCGGCGAGAACCCGGTGATGCCAGTCAAGCCGCTCGCGCCGGGCGAGCAGGTCGTCCCGCAGCTCACCGTTCCCGCCCCCGCCGCCGCCCCGCGGACCGAGGTCGAGGTGCTGCCGGTCGAGGACGCGCCGACGCCGCGCGCCGAGGCGCCGGGCGCGCCGACGCCGGCGACCACCACTGGCGGCGCCGGTGCGACGCCCGCCGGCAACGCGCCGAGCAGCGCGACGCCGACCGGCGTCCAGCCCGGTACGCCCCCGGCACCGCCGCAGGATCAGTGAGGCACCGCCCGCGGCGCCGGGCGTTGAGCCGCACATGCTGACCGCGCTTTCGATCCGGGACGTCGTGCTGATCGAGGCGCTGGACCTCGATTTCGGGCCCGGTCTCGGCGTACTCACCGGCGAGACGGGCGCGGGTAAGTCGATCCTGCTCGATGCGCTCGGCCTAGCGCTCGGCGCACGCGGTGACAGCGGGCTGGTGCGCCACGGCGCAGCGCAGGCGAGCGTCACCGCCACCTTCGATCCCCCTGCCGATATCGCCGGTCTGCTCGAAGACAACGGGATCGAGGCGGAGCCGGGCGAGCCGCTGATCGTGCGCCGCGTCGTCAAGGCGGACGGCGGCAGCCGCGGGTTCCTCAACAACCAGCCCGCGTCAGCGGCGCTGCTGCGCGAACTCGGCACGCGCCTGGTCGAGATCCACGGCCAGCACGACGATCGCGGGCTGCTCAACCCGCGCGGCCATCGCGCGCTGCTCGACACGTTCGGGCGGCTCGACACCGCCGGGGTATCCGACGCCTGGCGCGCATGGCGCACCGCCGACGAGGCGCTCCTCGCCGCGCGCGCCGAGATCGAGACCGCGGCGCGCGACCGCGAGTGGCTCGATCATGCCGTCGCCGAGCTCGACGCGCTCGCCCCCGAGGCTGGCGAGGAAGAGGTGCTCGCCGAGCGCCGACGCATCATGCAGCGCTCGGAGAAGATCACCGAGGACCTCAACGCGCTCGTCGATGCGCTCGAAGGATCGGATGGTGCGCTCGCCAGCATGCGTCAGGCTGCGCGCATCCTCGATCGCATCGCGCCCGACCATCCGGCGCTCACCGAAGCCCTGGCGGCGCTCGATCGGGCGGTGATCGAGACGAGCAACGCGGGCGAGCAGGTCACCGAGGCGAGCCGCGCACTCGCCTATGATCCGCGCGCGCTGGAGGAAGACGAGGCGCGGCTGTTCGAGCTGCGTGCCGCCGCGCGCAAGCACCGCGTCCAGCCCGATGATCTCGCCGCGCTCGCCGACGAGTTGCGCGGCCGACGCGACCGGCTCGAGGCGGGCGAGGAAGGCATCGCCGCGCTTGAGCAGCGCGCGGCCAAGGCACGCGCGGCGTACGTCGCAGCCGCCGAGCGCCTGAGCGACGCACGCCGCGCCGCCGCCGCCAGGCTAGACGCGGCGGTGGCGGGCGAGCTGCCCCCGCTCAAACTCGACGCCGCGCGCTTCCGCACCGGCGTCGCGCCGCTGCCCGAGGATCAGTGGAGCCCCTTCGGCCAGGACCGCGTCGAGTTCGAGATCGCGACCAATCCCGGTGCGCCCTTCGCGGCACTGATCAAGATCGCCTCGGGCGGCGAGCTGTCGCGGTTCATCCTCGCGCTCAAGGTCGCGCTGGCGGAGGAAGGCGGCGCGGCGACGATGATCTTCGACGAGATCGATCGCGGCGTCGGCGGCGCGGTCGCCTCCGCGATCGGCGAGCGCCTTGCGCGGCTCGCGACCGCTACGCAGCTACTCGTCGTCACACACTCGCCGCAGGTCGCGGCGCGCGGCGCGGCGCATCTCCTGATCGCCAAGCGCAACGACGGTGTGGTGACGCGCACGGGCGTTCGCCAGCTCGACGATGCGGAACGGCGCGAGGAGATCGCGCGCATGCTGTCGGGCGCAACGATCACCGACGAAGCACGCGCGCAGGCGGACCGCCTGATCGAGACGGCTTGAACCCGAGGGTCAGCGGGTTGCGATGCGCGGCCCGCTCACCCGAGCGCCGCGAGCTTCTCCTCGGCCTGCCGATCGAGCTCGGCGCGGCTCTTCTTCTCGGCCGCAGTCTTGAGCTGGCCGCACGCGGCATCGATGTCGCGCCCGCGCGGCGTACGCGTCGGCGCCGAGAAGCCGCCTTCGAAGATGATGTTCGAGAAAGCGCGAATTCGCTCGGGCGCCGAGCATTCGTACGGCGCGCCCGGCCATGGATTGAACGGGATCAGGTTCACCTTTGCCGGCAGCCGGTAATGCCGCAGCAGCCGCACCAGCTCGCGCGCGTCGTCGTCCGAATCGTTCTTGTCCTTGAGCATCACATATTCGAACGTGATGCGCCGTGCATTGTTCGCACCAGGATAATCCGCGCACGCCTGCAGCAGCTCCTCGATCCCGTACTTGCGGTTGAGCGGCACGATCTCGTCGCGCACGTCCTTCGTTACCGCGTGGAGCGAGACGGCAAGGTTGACGCCGATCTCTGCTCCCGCGCGCGCCATCATCGGTACGACGCCTGACGTCGACAGCGTGATCCGCCGCTTCGACAGCGCGAGCCCGTCGCCGTCCATCACTACTGAGAGCGCGTCGCGCACGTTGTCGAAATTGTACAGCGGCTCGCCCATGCCCATCATCACGATGTTGGTCAGCATGCGGCCCTCGGGCTGGCTCGGCCACTCGCCCAGTCCGTCGCGCGCGAGCATCACCTGCCCGACGATCTCACCCGCGGTCAGGTTGCGCACCAGCCGCATCGTCCCCGTGTGGCAGAAGCGGCAGTTGAGCGTGCAACCGACCTGGCTCGATACGCACAAGGTACCGCGATCCGCGTCGGGGATGAACACCATCTCATAGTCCTGCCCGTCGTCCGACCGCAGCAGCCACTTGCGCGTCCCGTCGACAGAGACCTGCGCCTCCACCACCTGCGGCCGTCCGATCACGAAACGCTCGGCGAGCCACGGGTGCTGCGCCTTGGCAATGTCGGTCATCACCGCGAAATCGGTCGCGCCGCGATTGTAGATCCAGTGCCAGATCTGCTTGGCGCGCAGCTTCGCCTGCTTGGGATCGAGCCCGCCCGCCGCCAGCGCCTCGCGCAGCTCGGCCTTGGACAGGCCGACGAGATCGACGCGGCCATCCGCCCGCGGCGTGACGGCACGCGCGACAGGCACGGGATCGATGTGCCCGGGGATGGGCATGGGCGCAGCCGACGGTGTTTGCATCGCGCGCATATAGCGCGAAACGCGGTGAACTTCCAGCGTCACGGCCTGGCGGCGGTCAGCCGAGACACCCGAGCGTCGCCGCATCGATCGCCGTCGCCGCGCCGCCCAGCGCGTAGCTGTCGGCAAAGGCGCGCCCCGACGCGCTCACCGCCGACACGCTCATGCTGCGCCCGCCGCGCATCGCGGCTACGATCGCGCGATCGGTCGCGGCATCGGGCGCCCAGGCGGCGCGGGCGTTGCCCGCCAGCGTGAACCGCCGCTCGCCGATCGCCAGAGTGGCCGGCGCCGCCGCGCTGCGCGCGCTCGACAGGCGGATGTAGATCGCTGGTCGCCCGTCGCGGCCAAAGCGCGCGGCAACGCTGGCGAACGGCCGCCAGCGCGCGCTGCCGCCGGCTCGCAGCGGTTTGCTGATGGCGTAGCAGCGCGCCGGATCGCCTTCGCGGAATGCGCCCCACGCGTCGTACACGCCGATCGCCATTCGCTCGCCAGCGAGCAGCAACGCCACCGCCAGGATCATCGTCGTTCCCGCCGCGATCAGGCCGGAGCGTAGCCGGTGCCGAGATGCACCACCTGCTCTACTCCGCGCTCGATCATCGTCACCGTGCCCTGCGGATGCCCCGGCAGTACCGGTGCTCCGCACGCGTCGAGCGGCGCGCCCGTCATCACCCCGCGCAGCACGCGGCTCGAGATGCCGTGCATGATCACCAAACGATCGCCCGGATCGTCCGCGGTATCGGCGAGCCAGCCCGACACGCGATCGGCGATCGCCTCATACCGCTCGCCGTCCGGTGCGGGGCGCAGCAGCCCCCTCTCGTCCACCACCGGCCCCACTTCGCCGATCACGTCGGCGTAATAGCGCCCGCCCCAGCTGCCCATGCCGATCTCGATCAGCCGATCGTCGTGCCGCGCATCGTGCCAGTCGAGCTCGAGATGCTCGGCGACGATCGCCAGCGTCTGCAGCGCGCGCCCGGTCGACGATGCCCACATCGTCAGCGGCGGCTTCGCGCCGAGCGTCTGCCGCAACGCCCGCCCCATCTCCTCCGCCTGTGCGAAGCCCGCGCGCGTCAGCGGCGTGTGCGGCGCGTCGCCCTGCAGCCGGCGCGCGGCGTTGAACACCGTCTCGCCGTGGCGCGCGATGAAATCACGGCCGCGCCGCGCCTGATGATCGATCGTCATACCGCGCGTTGTCGAGCGCGGCGCCTTCGAAAGCAACGCCTTTCGAACGCTGATCCGGCCATACGCCCGCCCGTGCCGATTGGGCATCCGTCGCGCACGCTTCAACCCCCTGTGGCGCAGAAACCACGGAAATCCTTGTTTATCTGGGGTTCATGCAACGTGGCCGCGCTTCGACCATTGGCGCTTTCCCCGCCGCGTTTCGGCGGAGCATGTAGATGGAGTCATTCATGCGTAACCTCATCCTGGCGACGCTCGCCGCCACCACCGTTCTCGCCGTCCCCGCCGCCGCGCAGGAAGTCGGGCCGTTCACTGGCCCGCGCGCGGGCGTAATCCTCGGCTACGACGCGCTGCGTCCCGGCGACACGCAGGATTCGCTGATCCGCGGCGACCAG
The DNA here is from genome assembly GCF_002117915.1 of Sphingomonas sp. TZW2008. Taxonomy (GTDB): domain Bacteria; phylum Pseudomonadota; class Alphaproteobacteria; order Sphingomonadales; family Sphingomonadaceae; genus Sphingomonas. Next base: position 232,585 of record NZ_BDJB01000003.1, read on the forward strand.
GGCAGCGACGGTTTCCTCTACGGCGGCGATCTCGGCTATGACGTCGCGTTCAACGGCCTCGTCGTCGGCGTCGAGGGGGAGATCACCGGTTCGACCGGGCGCGTCACCAACGATCCGCGTGATCCCAACGACTTCGGCTTCGGCCGCGTGAAGGCCGGGCGCGATCTCTACATCGGTGGCCGGATCGGCGTGCTCGCCGCGCCGACGACGCTGATTTACGGCAAGGTCGGCTACACCAACGCACGCCTTGATCTGACGCGTGACGACACGCGCACCGAAACGGGCCGTAACTTCAACCTCGACGGCTTCCGCCTCGGCGCGGGTGTCGAACAGTCGCTGACGCCGCGCACCTATGCGAAGCTCGAGTATCGCTACTCGAACTACAGCGACGCCCGGCTCAACTATCCGAACGGCGCCAGCACCGGCACCTTCGGCGTCGACACCGATCGTCACCAGGTCGCCGCGGGCGTCGGCTTCCGTTTCTGATCGTTAACGAAACCGAACTATCCACCGAAAAAGAGGGGTCGGGGCGCTTGCTCCGGCCCTTCGCGTTTGGTTAGGAAACCGGGGAGTTGCCCCTGGTCGAATCCGGCGGGCCGGGGGACGTGAGAATGAAGGCGACGATCGAACGCGCGACGCTCCTGAAGGGGCTGAGCCATGTGCAATCGGTGGTGGAGCGCCGCAACACCATCCCGATCCTGTCGAACGTCCTGCTCGAGGCGACGGCCGAGGGCACGCTGCGGCTGATGGCAACCGATCTCGATCTCCAAATCAACGAGAACGTCGCCGCCGCGGTCGATCAGCCCGGCGCGACCACCGTCTCGGCGCACACGCTGTTCGATATCGCGCGCAAGCTGCCCGAGGGGGCGCAGGTTTCGCTCACCGCCGCCGACGGCCGCATGGCGATCGTCGCCGGCCGCGCGCGCTTCTCGCTCGGCACACTGCCGCGCGACGACTTCCCGGTGATCGCCGAGGGCGAGCTGCCGACGCAGTTCGAGATGCCCGCCGAGGCGCTGAAGCAGATCATCGACAAGACGCGCTTCGCGATCTCGACCGAAGAGACGCGCTACTATCTCAACGGCATCTTCTTCCACGTCGCCGATGCCGACGGGTCGCAGCCCGTGCTCAAGGCCGCGGCGACCGATGGCCACCGCCTGGCGCGCGTCACGCTGCCCCGCCCCGAGGGTGCGGAGAACATGCCCGACGTCATCGTGCCGCGCAAATGCGTCGCCGAACTGCGCAAGCTGCTCGATGAGGTCGACGGCTCGGTCGGTGTATCGCTCAGCGGCACCAAGATCCGCTTCGATCTCGGCAAGGCGATCCTCACCTCGAAGCTAATCGACGGCACCTTCCCCGATTACAGCCGCGTCATTCCCACCGGCAACGACAAGATCCTGAAGCTCGATCCGTCGGCCTTCATGGAGGGCGTCGACCGCGTCTCGACGATCGCGACCGAGAAGACGCGCGCGGTCAAGATGGCGCTCGATCGCGACAAGATTACGCTGTCGGTGACGAGCCCCGAGAACGGCACGGCGGCGGAGGAAGTCCCCGGCGAATATGTTGCCGCACCGTTCGAGATCGGCTTCAACAGCCGCTACCTCATGGACATCCTTGGCCAGATCGACGGCGACGTGGTCGAAGTCCACCTCGCCGATGCCGCCGCGCCGACGCTTATTCGCGAGAACGACAAGGCGCCGGCGCTCTACGTCCTGATGCCGATGCGCGTCTGATCCGCGCGCCTAGCGGTGTGTGCACGCGCCGCTCGGCTACGCGCTGGTACTTGTTTCGGAAGCGGCGCTGCGACGTGAAGCTCTAAGCGCCCTGCGGTGACGCTCGCGGATGTCAGCGCATCGCCCGGCGCTTAGCCATCGACGTGAAATGGCAGCAGCGCCGATCGATCGGGTGTCCCGGTCGATCGGCGCCACCTCCGTCAGTCTACGCTCTTGCTTCCCCGCGGGGTCAGCTGCCCCGGCGAGATGAAGCCGATCGGCTGGATCGCCGCGGCGTCCTGTTTGAGCTTCGCCGCGATCTGTTGATAGTCGCGCTCCATCTCCGGCGTCACGCTCGCGCGAGACTCATTCAGCGCGGCCAGGAAGTGCGACTGGCGCACCTCGCGCGTGTCCAGCGATTCGCGCAGCGCGATCAGGCCGGCGCGGCGCACCACGTCCTCCAGATCGGCACCGGTGAAACGGTCGGTACGCTCGGCGATCGCGTCGAGATCGACGTCGTCGGCAAGCGGCATCTTCTGCGTCTGGATCGCCAAGATCCGTCGCCGCCCCTGTGCGGTCGGCACGGAAACGTAGATCAGCTCGTCAAAACGCCCCGGGCGGAGCAGTGCAGGATCGATCAGATTGGGGCGGTTGGTCGCGCCGATCACCACCACCGACTGCAATTCCTCCAGCCCGTCCATCTCGGCGAGGATCGTGTTGACGATCCGCTCGGTCACCTGCGGCTCGCCAAGCCCGCCGCCGCGCGCCGGCACCAGGCTGTCGAGCTCGTCGATGAAGATGACCGTCGGCGCCACCTGCCGTGCGCGGGCGAACAGCTTGGCGATCTGCTGCTCGCTTTCGCCATACCATTTGCTCAAGAGGTCGCTCGATTTGGTAGCGATGAAGTTCGCCTCCGCCTCACGCGCCACCGCCTTGGCGAGCAGCGTCTTGCCCGTCCCCGGCGGTCCGTAGAGCAGGAAGCCCTTCGCCGGGCGGATGCCCAGCCGCCGAAACGCGTCCGGATCCTTCAGCGGCAGTTCGACGCCTTCCTTTAGCCGCATCTGCGCGTCGTCTAGCCCGCCGACATCGTCCCAGCGAACCGTCGGCGCCTGCACCATCACTTCGCGCATCGCGCTCGGCTGCACGCGCTTCAGCGCCTCCATGAAATCCTCGCGCGTCACCGCCAGCGTGTCGAGCACCTCGGGTGGGATCGTGCGCTCCTCCAGGTTGAGCCGCGGCATGATCCGCCGCACCGCCTCGATCGCCGCCTCGCGCGTCAGCGCGGCGAGATCGGCTCCGACGAAACCGAAGGTGGTCCGCGCCAGCTCGTCGAGGTCGACGCGGTCGCCCAGCGGCATGCCGCGCGTGTGGATGCCCATGATCTCGCGGCGCCCGCGCTCGTCTGGCACGCCCACCACGATCTCGCGGTCGAACCGTCCCGGCCGCCGCAGCGCCTCGTCGATCGCCTCCGGGCGGTTGGTGGCCGCGATCACCACCAGATTGGCGCGCGCTTCCAGCCCGTCCATCAGCGTGAGCAGCTGCGCGACGAGGCGCTTCTCGGCCTCGCCCGATACCTGGCCGCGCTTCGGCGCGATCGAATCGATTTCGTCGATGAACACGATCGACGGTGCGGATTTAGACGCTTCCTCGAACACCTGCCGCAACCGGCCCTCGCTCTCGCCATAGGCCGAACCCATGATTTCGGGGCCGTTGATCAGGAAGAACTGCGCGTCGCTTTCGTTAGCGACGGCGCGCGCCAGCCGCGTCTTGCCGGTGCCGGGCGGACCATGGAGCAGCACACCCTTGGGCGGATCGACGCCCAACCGCTGGAACAGCTCGGGATAGCGCAGCGGCAGTTCGACCATCTCGCGCAGCTGGTCGATCGTGCCCGCCATCCCGCCGATATCGTCGTAGGTAACGTCGGCGCGCCGCGCGTCGTTCGGCTCCTCATATTCGGGCCGCAGCTCGATCTCGGTATTCTCGTCGATATGGACGATGCCCTTGGGCGCCGCAGACACCACGACGAGGCGGATTTCCTGCAACGCATAGGCCGGCGCGTTGACATATTGCGCCATCCCCGGCGGCATGTTCGCGACGCGCTGGTGCCCCGCCGTCGCGATCACGTCGCCCTGGCACAGCGGGCGTCCGATGAACGTCCGCTTCAGCGCCACGGTCGATCCCTGCAGCCGCAGGTTCTGCGCCGCGGGGGCGAAGACGACGCGCGTCGCCGGCTTCGATTCGGCACGCCGAACCTCGACGAAATCGCCCGAGCCTACCCCCGCGTTGGCGCGCTGCAAGCCATCGATACGGACGAGCGCTAGCCCCTCGTCCTCCTGATACGGCCCAACCGCGCGCGCCGGCGTGGCCTTCTTGCCGACGATCTCGATCACGTCGCCGTCGCTCAGCCCCATCGACGCCATGAACGCCCGCGGCAGATGCGCAATCCCCCGCCCGCTATCCTCCGGCCGCGCATTCGCGACCTGGAGCTTGGCCGCCGCTGTATCGCCATCCGCCAAAGCGCTTCTCCTTCGTCTTCGTGACCTGTTAGATATATACGCGCGATCGAATTGGGAGGGCGCACGGCGCGCTCATTGTCGGATCCGGGAAGAGCGCAGATGCAGCGCGCGCACTAGAGGCTCACGGGCAGCGAACCGTTGCAGCCGCATGCTATCTCGGCGGTGCTGGCGAACGCACAATTAGCCTAGTCGAACCTGAGTAAGATGGCGCTTATGCGCCGCACTCGTCAGCTATGATCCGATAGCCGCGCCCGTATACACGCCGCACAGTCGACAAAAAAAGGGCCGACGCGAACGCCGACCCATGAAAGTTTTTAGGAGAGGATGCCTGAAAGGCACGCCGTAATTGGGCTCGGCGGTTTGATTGTGCAAGTGCGAAAGAAACGATGCCGCGTGCATTTTGTGCAACAAGCTCAGAGGCAGGGTTGCACAGCTCGCGACGTGACCGCATGATGCACCGCACCATTGACCCGCCGGAAGAGTAATGCGTCGCCTCCCGCCCCTCACTGCGATCGAAGCCTTTGTCGCCGTGGCGCGGCTCGGCTCGGTGAAGCTGGCGGCGCAGGAACTGGCGCTTTCGGCGCCCGCGCTGAGCCGCCGGGTGCAGACGCTCGAGCGGTTCCTTGGCCGGCCGTTGTTCGATCGGCGTCATCAGGCGATGATGCCCAACAGCGACGGCGATCGCCTTCTCGCGCAGATCGCGCCGGTGCTCGATCAATTGTCAGATGCGGTTGAATCGATGACCAGCGCAGTGGACGTCGTGCGGCTGCGGCTGGGCGTGCTTCCGCTGTTCGCGTCGCAGCGGCTCTTCCCGCGCCTTGCCGAGCTCCGCGCGACGCATCCGGAGCTCCATCTAGACATCGATACCGCCGGGCACGGCGTCGCTAGGCTCGGCGAAGGGCTGGATGCGGCGATCGCGTTGGCGCGCGACATCGATCCCGCGCTGTACGCCCGGCGGCTCGACCGCAACATGGTGTACGTGATCGGCAGCCGTACGCTGGTCGAGCGGCCCGATCCCATCGCCCATCCTGAACAGCTCGCCACGCTGACCGCGCTCGTCCACCGCGACATGCCCGACACGTTCGCCGCGTGGCGCGAGGCGGCGGGGCTTTCGGATATCGAGCCGATGGCGGTCGATCACTTCGATTCGGGGGCGCTGATGCTCGAGGCGGCGGCGCAGGGGCTCGGGATCGCATTCATGCACGAAAGCCATTTCCAGGACGCGGCCGATCCGCGGCTGGTCAAGCTGTTCGATATCGAGGTGGTGAGCCCGTACAGCTATTGGTTCGTCTGCCGCCCGCGCGCGCTACAGCTGAAGCCGGTGCGCATCTTTCGCGACTGGCTGATCGAAACGCTGGGTTCGAAAACGGTCTGATCGCACAGCTGTCGGGACGGACGCCAAGCGCCGTCCCGACAGTCACGCGTGCTGAGCGCGTGCTTACGACGCGCGCATCTTGTTGATCTTGCCCGGCTCGCGCGGCGGCTCGCCCTTGGGCAGCGCATCGATCAGGTCCATTCCGTCGGTCACTTCGCCCCAAACGGTGTATTGGCCGTCGAGGAAGCGCGCTTCGTCGAAGCAGATGAAGAACTGCGAATTGGCGCTGTTCGGATCGTTGGTGCGCGCCATCGAGCACACGCCGCGCACGTGCGGCTCCTTGGAGAACTCCTGCTTCAGGTTCGGCTTGTCCGAACCATGCATGCCGGTGCCGGTCGGATCACCGCCCTGCGCCATGAAGCCGGGGATCACGCGGTGAAAGACGACGCCGTCGTAGAAGCCCTCGTTGGCGAGTTCGGCGATACGCTCGACATGTGCCGGCGCGAGATCCGGGCGCAGCTTGATCGTCACGTCGCCGCCGTCCAGCGTCATGACGAGCGTGGTGAAAGTTTCGGCCATGAAACGGCTCCTTGCGGTAAGTTCGGGAAGGCGGCGCCCTACCGCCGCGGGTGCGCGAAGGCAAATGGCCGCGGTTGGCTTGTGCCGGCGACGCCGCTAGGAGCCGGTCCGCCGATCAGCCGAAGGGAGGGCATGCGATGAGCGAGACCGAACTTCGAGAGCCCGAGCGCCGTCCGCCCGAAGACCGCGGCTACGACGAGCACCCCTTCGGCGAGCGGACGACGGGGGTCGACGACGATCAGCTCGACGCCGACGATCGGCTGCGGCCCGAGTTCGTCGACGCCGTGCTCGCGGCGGTAGACGACGGCGACACCGAAGAAGCGCACCGGCTGGTCGAGCCGCTGCACCCGGCGGACATCGCCGACCTGTTCGAGCTGACGCCGGACGATCGCCGCGCCGGTCTTGCCTCCGCCGTCGCCGACCTGCTCGACGGCGACGTGTTCGCGGAGATGAACGATTACGTTCGCGAACGTCTGATCGACGCGCTCGACGCGCGGCAGGTTGCGGACCTCGCCTCGGAACTCGACACCGACGATGCCGTGGCGATCATCGAAGATCTCGATGCCGACGAGCAGCGCGAGGTGCTGCGCGCGATGGAGCCCGACGATCGCGCCGCGATCGAGGAGGCGCTGTCCTACCCGGAGGAATCCGCCGGCCGCCTGATGCAGCGCGAGCTGATCGCGGTGCCCGAGCATTGGACCGTCGGCGACACGATCGATTATCTGCGTGGCCACGAGGAGCTGACGACCGACTTCTGGGAGGTGTTCGTCGTCGATCCCGGCCACCGCCCGGTCGGCACCTGCGCCTTGTCGTGGATCCTGCGCACGCCGCGCGGCGTGTCGATGGCGGACGTGATGAAGCGCGAGCAGACGCTGATCCCGGTCGACATGGACCAGGAGGAAGTCGCACTTCGCTTCCAAAAATACGCGCTGATTTCTGCCGCCGTCACCGACGGATCGGGGCGCCTCGTGGGCATGATCACCGTCGATGATATCGTTCACATCATCCAAGAGGAGGCGGGCGAGGACGCGCTGCTGCTGTCGGGCGCCGGCGAAGGCGACATCAATGAGCCGATCCGCTTCACCGTGCGCACCCGCGCGATCTGGCTGATCGTCAATCTCGGCGCGACGATGATCTCCGCCTCGGTGGTAGGCGTATTCAGCGCGGAAATCGCCCGCTTCGCGCTGCTCGCCGCGCTGATGCCGATGGTCTCCGCGCTCGGCGGCAATGCCGGCACGCAGACGCTCGCGGTCGTCGTGCGCGCGCTCGCCACCAATCAGCTCACCAGCTCGAACACGCTGCGCATGCTGATGCGTGAATTTCGCATCGCGATCTGCAACGGTGCGATCCTCGGCTGCGTCGGCGCGCTAGGCAGCTATCTGGTGCTCGGCAACGCCCAGCTGTCCATGGTGTTCGCGCTGGCGATGATGATCAACTCGCTCGTTGCCGGGCTCGTCGGCGTGATCGTGCCCGTCGCGCTCGATCGCGCCAATATCGATCCCGCCGTGTCCTCGGCGGTGTTCGTCACCACCGCCACCGACGTGATGGGCTTCTACTCGTTTCTCGGCCTCGCCTCCTTGTGGGCGCTTTCCGCCTGACCCACATCTCACGGCCATGCCGTCGTCCCTGCCGCCGCTTCCCATCACCCCGCTCCACATCACCAAGGTGGCGTTCGGCAATCCGAGCGTCGATCACCTTGCCGAGCGGCTGAAGCAGCGCGCCGCGGAAGGCCCGTTGTTCCTGACGACGCGCTACCTGCCCAAGCGGCACGAGGAGATCGCCGGCGTCGGCTCGCTGTTCTGGATTATCAAGCACCAGCTCGTCGCGCGCTCGTCGATCCTGTCGTTCGGCGAGGCCGAGGGTGGCCGCGTCGCGATCCACATCGATCCCGAACTGCGCCTCGTCGCCGCGCGTCCGAAGCGCGCGCATCAGGGCTGGCGCTACCTCGAGGCGGCGGACGCCCCCGCCGATCTCGGCGGCGACGGCACCGGCATGGCGGAACTGCCCCCGGCGCTGATCGGCAAGCTCGCCGAACTCGGCCTGGTCTGACGCCGCCGCTCCGCTTGCCTCACGACCCGAGGACGGTAGCTTGGGCGTTCGACCGCGGGGATCAACGATGAGAGCGCAGTGCCAGTGCGGGCAACTCGCCGCGCAGCTACCCGGACCGACCTTCGCCGTCGTGGCATGCCACTGCCTAGCCTGTCAGCGCCGCAGCGGCTCGCCCTTCGCGGTGCTCGCCTATTATCCCGTGGATCAGGTTGAGATCGTCGGCGAGGCAAGACGCTTCACGCGTCCCACCGACGAGGGCAATCGGTTCGAGACGTTCTTCTGCGGCGACTGCGGATCGACGGTCTACGCAAAGGCCGGCAAGCACCCATCGATGATCGGGATACCGGTCGGCGCGATCGCCAATCCGTCGTTACAGCCGCCCGTCCGGTCGGTATGGGAACAGAAGCAGACATCATTGGGTTACGCTGCCCGATCACGTGCAGCACTTCGCGCAGGGTCGCGGTTAGCGCTTCGCGCTACAGCAGCGCGCCCACCGCATCCATGAATCGCATCAGGCTAATCGGCTTCGACACATAGGCTTCGGCCCCCGCGGCGCGGATCCGCTCCTCATCCTCGCGCCCTGCATAGGCCGTCACCGCCATCACCGGAATCGCGCGCAACTCCTCATCGGCCTTGAGTTCGAGGATCAGCTCGTATCCCGTCACGTGCGGCATCTGGATGTCCATGATGATGAGGTCGGGCACGAAGTCGCGCGCGCGCGCCACCGCCTCGCGTCCGTCGCGCACCGGCTCGACCGCGAATTCATGCGCGCGCAGCAGGTCGCAGAACAGCTTCAGGTTCAGTTCGTTGTCCTCGACAACGAGCACCTTCTTTGCCACGCGCGTTGATCCCCCGTTCCGGGTGAGAGATAGGCAATGAAGCGGACCGATTCAAACGCAGAACCTGCCGATGCGCTCGCGCTGCGTGCGCTGGTCTGGACACTGTCCGAACCGGACCGTGCATCGCGCCTCGTCTCGCTGACCGGGCTCGATCCCGACGATCTGCGCGCCCGCCTCACCGAACCGGGCGTTCTTGCCGCATCGCTGATGTTCCTCGAACAATATGAGCCCGATCTGATCGCCTGCGCGAGCGATCTCGCCGTCAAGCCCGAGGCGCTAGTGCGCGCCCGCCACGAACTGGAAGCCCGATGACCAGACCGCTGCTGATCTCCGACTGCGACGAAGTGCTCGTCCACATGGTGCGCCATTTCGGCGACTGGCTGGGTGAGGCGCACGACATCGATTTCACCCCGTCGAGCTGGGAACTGGGCAAGAACATGCGGCGGCGCAACGGCGGCGGCGTGCCCTCGCGCGAGGAAATGATGGGGTTCCTCGACGGCTTCTTCCCGCACGAAATGCATCGCCAGACGCTGGTGCCGCACGCCCGCGACGCGCTTGCCCGCATCGCCGAGGTGGCGGACATCGTCATCCTCACCAACTTGCAGGATCAATGCCGCAGCCACCGCGTCGACCAGCTCGCCGCCTTCGGCATCGCGCATCGCGTCGAGTGCAATCAGGGTCCGAAGGGCGGCCCAGTCGCCAGTTTGGTGGCCGAGCACGGCAACCCCGTCACCGTGTTCATCGACGATCTGCCGATGCACCACCAATCGGTCGCCGAGCACGCGCCGCAGGTGCATCGCCTGCACATGGTGTCCGAACCGGCGTTGGCACCGGGCGTGCCCCCCGCTCCCGCCGCCCACGCGCGGATCGATCACTGGCCCGAAGCACTCGCCTGGGTCCTCGATCGCTTTGCCGCCGGCCACCCGGCTGACGGCGCGGCGACGATCGGCGCGCTGCAGGATTGACCCGCCGGGGGCGGTGGTGTTGAACCCGCCGCCATGACCGACCGTATCGATCGCACGCTCGAAGAGCTCGGCCTCGCGCTTCCGCAGGCTGCTGCCCCCGTCGCCACCTATGTTCCCGCCGTCGAGGCGGGCGGGCTGCTCCACGTCTCCGGACAGCTGCCGTTCCGCGACGGCAAGGTCGTCACCGGCCGCCTCGGCGACGATCTCGACGTCGCCGCCGGCCAGGAAGCGGCGAAGCTCTGCGCGCTGATGGTCGTCGCACAGGTGAAGGCCGCCCTTGGCGATCTGACGCGCGTCGGCCGGGTCGTGAAGCTCGGCGTGTTCGTCAATTCGGCGCCCGGCTTCGGCGACCAGCCCGAAGTCGCCAACGGCGCGTCGGACCTGATGGTCGCGCTGTTCGGCGATGCGGGCAAGCATGCGCGCGCCGCGGTCGGTGTCGCGGCGCTGCCGCGCAACGCCGCGGTCGAGATCGACGCCGTGATCGCGGTCGCTTGAGCGGCGCGCACTTCACCCTAGATTAGGCGGGCATGACCGCCGTCACCGCCCGCCTCGCCGACGGCGTATCCGCTATTCCCGCCGATCAATGGGATGCGTGCGCCGGCGGCGGCAACCCGTTCGTCAGCCACGCCTTCCTCGCCGCACTCGAACAGTCGAGCAGCGTCGGCGCGCGCAGCGGCTGGCAGCCGATCCCGATCATCGTCGACGGGGCGGACGGCGCGCCGATCGCGGTCGCGCCCGCCTACGCCAAGTCGCACAGCCAGGGCGAATACGTCTTCGACCATGCATGGGCCGATGCGTGGGAGCGGGCGGGCGGCCGCTATTATCCCAAGCTTCAGATCGCCGCCCCCTTCACCCCCGTGCCCGGCCCGCGCCTGCTGCTGCGCGACCGCGCCGCCGCGCCCGCGCTGATCGCGGCGTTGGAGGCGGTCACCGATCAGCATGAATTGTCCTCGGCACACGCCACCTTCGTCGATCCCGATCAGGTGCCGCTATTCGAAGCCGCCGGCTGGCTGATCCGGGAGGGCACGCAGTTCCACTGGCGCAATCAGGGCTTCGGTACGTTCGACGATTTCCTTGACACGCTCGCCAGCCGCAAACGCAAGGCGATCCGCAAGGAACGCGCCGCCGCCGTCGCTGGCCTTACCATCCGTCACTTGACCGGGCCCGAGATCGGGGCGCGCGAGTGGGACGCCTTCTGGACCTTTTATCAGGACACCGGAAACCGGAAGTGGGGCCGCCCCTATCTGACGCGCAGCTTCTTCCCGCTGCTGGGGCAGACGATGGGCGATCGCGTGCTGCTCATTCTCGCCGAGCGCGACGGCGTGCCGATCGCCGGCGCGCTCAACCTGATCGGCGGCGACGCGCTCTACGGCCGCTACTGGGGCTGTACCGAGGACGTGCCCTTCCTCCATTTCGAACTGTGCTACTATCAAGCGATCGATGCCGCGATCGCGCGCGGGCTGGGAAGCGTCGAGGCGGGCGCGCAGGGCGAGCACAAGCTCGCGCGCGGCTACGCTCCGGTCCCAACCTGGTCGGCGCACTATATTCCCGATGCTGGCTTCCGTCGCGCGGTGGCCGATTTCCTCGTCCGCGAACGCGACGCGGTCGAGGCGGACCAGGTCTATCTGGGGCAGATGACGCCGTTCAAACGCGGCTGAGCCGCTTCACTTGGTAATGACGGGCTCGTGGTTGCGCGTCTTGGGCTGCAACCCGGGACCGACCGTCGGCACGACCGCGGGCGGCCGGATCCGCCGCGCCAGCTGGAACGACACGCCGACGACGGCGGCGTGATTCATGTTGCGCCGGCCGTTCACCGCGCGCTGACGCTGGTTGAGATAGCCGAGTTCGAGCGCCGCCGACGAGGTGATCGGCAGCTGCACGCCGGCGAAGGTCCACAGGTCGTCGTAGCCACGCCGCGCGCCCCAATCGGTTTCGTTGAGGTTGAGATACAGCTCGACCGACATCACCCCCACCGGCCCGCCGCTCTCCTTCCTGGTCAGCGGCGTCGCGACGAGTAGTTGCTGCGCCACCCGTGCGTTCCACTGCGTTCCCGTCGAGCGCAGGCGCTGCTCGAAGCGCGTTTGCGCGCGAATACCGACTCGCCCGATCGCGCCGACGCGATACGACGCCTGCTGGAAGAACCGGTTTTCGTTCAGGTCGTTGGGCAGCCGCGCGCCGTCGATGAAGGCGTATAGGTAACCGGCCGACAGGATCAGCGACTCGCTCTTGCGCCACGAAATCACCGGCGGGATGATCGTGATCGGCGCGGTCGCCGCATTGTCCGAGCTGAAGCGCGGCTGGATCTCACCCGACACGAACCAGTCGTCGGCGATCGGCGCGACCACTTGGACGCTACCCCAGATCTGCTTGCCGTGATTGGTCTGCGCCACCGCCGGTGTGCTCGACAGCGCCGCGGCGGCGATGGCACATACTGCCAGCGTACCCGTCCGAACCAACATCTTCATTGCGCGCTTAATGCCTGTTCAATGCGGTCGTACAAGCACTTAGTGCGCTGGTCGCCAGCTTACGCGACGAAATGAGTGGCGCGTTCCGCTAGGCCTTGGGCGGCGGCGGCAACTCGCGCTGCTTCGCCCGCGCGCGGCGCGCCCGCAGCTCGAGGAACCAGCGCGGATACAGTTCCTCATCGCTGATCTGCGGGGCGGGCCGGGTTCGATTGACCTTGAACAGCGCGCTCGCCCCGCTCGGCGATCGCCAGATCCGATCGAGATCGGTCGCGTAGCGCGCGTTGAACGGCGGCGTGCGGATCAGCCAGACGTAATCGAACGCCTCGCGCGGAAACCGCGCCATCGAGAAGTCGATCGGCTTCCACCATTCGCGCGGGCACCAGCCCGGCGTGACGATTTCGGACGGATCGTGCGCGAACATGCCGGCCGCGCTGTAGCGCGCCGTCAGCAGCTGCGCGCCCGCCATCGACCATTGATCGTTGGCATAGGCGAGCCGCCGCTCAAGCGCGATCGCCGGCAGATGCTCCAGCCGGCTCATCCGCCACTCGTTGTGGCAATTGGTGCCGACGAACGTCACCACCTTGGCGCCAACCGGCAGCTTGTCGAGCGCGGCGAGTTCGGTGTCGTAGTCGCGGTCGAACTGCCAGTAGCTGATCGTCGTTCCGGCGGTGCGCAGGAGGAAGAAGCTCAGCCCGAGCGCTGCAAGGATGCCCGCGTGCCGTGCCGTCATCGTCGCGCGCGGGCGAATCGCGATCAGCGCGATGGCGACGACGAACGGCGCCAGCCGCATGTCGGCATAGGCCGATCCGAACACGATGCGCGGCAGCGCGACGAAAACCGCGGCGAGAAACAGCGCCGACAGCCCCAGATTGCGCGAATATTCGATCGCGGGATCGCGGAACGCCTTGAACAGGATCAGCACGAACACCGCGGTCGACGCGATGTCCCACAATTCCCAGCGATCGCGCAGGATCATCATGATCCACGCGACCTTGGCCTGCCAGTTGAACCAGTCGGCCGTCTGCCCGGTTACGTGATCGCCCGAGCGCCAGAAGATCATCAGCGCCATCGGCAACGCGAGCGGAATGCAGCCGAGCCCGGCGCGGAACCAGCTTTCCAGCCAGTGGCCCGAGCCTGCGTCCTTGCGCGCGTCGTGCTGCCGGATCATCTCGGCCGAGAAGGCGAGCACGCCGAGCACGCCCCAGCCGAACGTATGGCACAGCCACAACAGGCATGAGGCGGGAACGAAGATCGCCGTGCGCAGGCGGAAGCGCTTCAGCCGCCCGAGCCGCAGCCACAGCGCGAACAGGCACAGCGCCAGCGCCATCGACAGCGCGAAGTTCACGAACCCGAACTGGAACGGGTAGCTGTAGGCGAGCGGCAGCGCGAACAGCGCCGTCGGCGGGATCCGGCCGTGTACCTCGCGCGCGATCCACAGCAGCCCGGCGGCGGTCAGCGCGGGGATGCTGATGACGATCAGCTTCACGCCCAGTTCCAGCCCGAACAGCTTGGCAAAGGGGATGATCAGCAGGTCGATGCCGAGATTTCCGATCAGCGACCATTGGAACGCGAACCACTGCGCCAGCCAAGGCGCCTCTGCGCTTGGCGTCAGCTGGACGCGATACCGCCCCATGTGGCCGGGCAGATCGACCAGCGGGGGGATCTGCGGCCACAGCAGCGGCACGATGGTGATGACCGTTGCCGCCACCACGAACGCACGCATCTGCCACCAGCGAAGGGGCGTCCCCGACTGCTCCATCTGCCCGCCTTACGGGCGGCGCGTCGGCGAGGGCAAGGGGCGAATGACCCGCCACGCCATCGCCGGCGTGCCGGTCGCGATCGGCGCCAGCCAGTCGAAGCGTTCGCCGCGCGCCAATCGCGCCCACAGTCCGTGCGGATAGCGGTCGCGGTAGAGGTCGGTCTCGTTAAGTCCCGGACAGGCCGCGATATAGTCGGCGCCGCTCGCCAGTACGATCGCGCGCGCCGCGTCGGGCGACGCGCTGAACCCCGTCAGCACGGTAGCGAGTGCCGCCGGCGCGCGATGATAGCCGCCGGCAACCGCGCGGTGATGCGTCGTGGCGAGGATATCGGGAGTGATGTCGAGCGGCGCGAAGACGATCCCGGCGGGCAAGCGGCCTATCACGCGCACGTCGCCGACCCGATCGCACGGCCGCATGCCTGCGTTTCGCAGGCCTTGCACCGGAATATCACCCGTTGCGCCGGGCATTGCGGCATCCGCGATCATCACGCCGAGCGCCGCGGCCTGCCCCGGCGAGGCGACGAGCATCGCCGCCAGCGTCGCCGCCACGCGGCGGCCGGGCCGTGGCACGGCACGTGCGCGCACCAGCAGCGCGTGGAACAGCGCCGCGGCGCCCGGAACGGCGAGCGCGTTGGCGGTCGCCCCGGCGCGGTTGACGAAGATGGCGACCCCCAGCGCCGCGGCGACCAGCGCCGCCATCGTCGCCCAGCGCGGCCGCGCTTCCCCGCTTGTGCGCTGCCAGCCGCGCCAGCATCCCACCAGCCCGACGATCGGCAGCCCGACCGTCATCACCGCCCAGGACGGCGTCTGCTCCCACAACGGCCGTCCTTCGGTGACGTTGACGTACCACAGGTCGCGCACGATCGGCGGCAGCGCCGCGAATGGCCCCGCGAGGCACGCCGGCGCGCTCGCCGCCAGCGTCGCCGCGGCGGCCGCACCGGCGGCGGCCAGCGCCACGAAGCGGACAATCACCGACTGGCGGCCAGCCATCGTGGCGAGCGTCGTCGCGCCCGCTGCCACGCCCAACGTCGCGAGCCACGCCGGCGCCATCGCGTCGCATGACGGCAGCAGCGATCCCGGCCCGCGCGTCGCACCGTGCAGCATCGCCGCCCCCAGAAACAGGCTCCAGACGAGGCCGATCAAGCGATCGCGCCCCGCCGGCTGCCACGCCCAGTGCAGCGCCGCGACCCCGGCGATTGTCGCCGCGATCGGCATGCCTTCGAGCGAAACGGTCAGCAGCCCAGCGAGCGCGAGGCCGGCGAGCGCGCCCGCCCGCCATGTCATGCGGCCGACCAGCGGCGCCACCGCCGCCAGCGCGAGCACGATCTGCCAGCCGTGATGGTCGATCCGCATCGGGCGAAGCTGGTATACCAACGGTGCGGAGAGCGGCGCGAGCAGCACCGCGTAGCGCGCGATCTCGCCGCCAGCGAGCCTCAACGCGATCCGATGGATCAGCGCCATCGCTGCGAGCAGCGCCAGCAGCGGCACGACGACGAGCGCGATCCGCGTCGCCGCCGCCTCCCCCAACGGGCCGGCGAGCCACAGCACCCCTGCGATCGGCAGGTCGACGAGCCGTGACCAGTGCATCGGGAAATCGCCGCGGTTCAGCCGGTGCTGTGCCACGTCCCACCAACTCTGCCCGCCGAGCCAGTCGCGCACCTCCACCAGCCGCATCGCGTCGTCGGGGTCGACGAAGCGCAGCGCCAGGATGGGTTCGGCCATCGCCAGCGTCAGTACGATCGCGGCGATGATCCACCCGATCAGAACGGCGCGGGCGCCGCCGCGATCAACGCCCGTCGCGGGCGTCAGCGCGTCCTCGGCGTCCACATCACGCCGCCTTCAGCCGTTCGGGCACCGCGCGCAGGCTGCCGAGCGCCGCCTGTTCGCCCTCGTTGCCGCTCTCGTGATATTCGGCGTCCTCGTTGACTGCCCAGATGTCGTAGACGCGCGCGCCGGCGGCGATGTTACGCACCGTCAGCATCGCGGTCATCATCGCATGATCCTGGTTGTTGTAGCGATGCATGCCGTTGCGCCCGACGCAGTGGAGCGTCGGATAGCGCGCCTCGATCTCGCGGCGCAGCGCCTCGACGTTGGCGGCATAATCCTCGTCATAGACGGGATACGCCTTCTCCTGCCGCACCACCGTCCCGCCGACGACCTGATCGGCATCGCACAAGCCGAGCTGCGCCATCTCGCGCGTCGCCAGCGCGACCAGATCGGCGTCGCTCGACGACCACAGCCCGTCGCCCTCGAAGCAGAAATATTCGAGCCCGACGCAGGCAACCTCCGGATCGGGCACCATCTCGGGCGACCACGAGCGGAAGTTCTGTACCCGGCCGACCTTTACCTTCGAATCGTGGATGTAGATCCAATTGTCGGGAAACAGATCGGGCGATCGGATCATCAGCGCGACGGTCAGGAAGTCGCGGTATTTGAGGTTCGCGGCCTCGGGCAGCGTCGCGGGCAGCGGATGCAGCCGGCTCGCCAGTTCGCGCATCGGGGCGGAAGAGATGACGTGCGCCGCGTTGATCGCGACGGTCCCGCCGTCACCGTCGCTCGCCGTCACCGTCCAGCGCTGCGTCACGTCGTTGAACGCCAGCTGCTTCAGCTGATGCCCCATCAGTACGTGGTTACCATGCGCGATCACATGATCGCGCGCCGCTTCCCACATCATACCCGGCCCGAGCCGGGGATAGCGGAAGCTCTCGAGCAGCGTCTTCACCGCCATGCCGTCGTTCGGGCGCTTGTTGAGCCCAAGGCTGCGCTTCAGCCCATCGGTCACCGCGCCCCACAGGCTCAGCCCCTTGATGCGCTGCGCCGCCCAGTCCGCGCTCATCGCGTCGCACGGCATGCCCCACACCTTCTCGGTGTAGGTCTTGAAGAAGATCGAATAGAGCTTCCAGCCGAAGGCGTTGACGGTCCAGTCCTCGAAGCTCTTCACGCGCGTGTTCGGCAGCAGCTTCGCCTTGGCGAAACTCGCCATGCACAAGGCCGAGCGCCAGATGCCGAGGTTCCACAGCGCTTCGAACGCGCGCAGTGGGTAGCTGTAGAACTTTCCCTCGTAATAGATGCGGCTCATCCGTGGCCGCTCAATGAAATCGTCGGGCAGGATCTCGTTCCAGAGGTCGACCACGTCCTTCGACTTCGAGAAGAAGCGGTGTCCGCCGATGTCGAAGCGATAGCCCTCATGTTCGACGGTGCGGCTGATCCCGCCGACGTAGCGCGGATCCTTCTCGATCATGGTAACCAAATAGCCCGCCTTGCCGAGCAGATAGGCCGCGGTGAGGCCCGCCGGCCCCGCGCCGATGATCGCCACGTCAACCGTGCCGACTGAATTCGCCATTCCTGTGCCGCCCCGTCCTTTTGCTCGGAACAAGGCAATGAAGGAGGATGGTTGAGGGCGGGTTAACGGGTCAGCGGCTCGCCAGCTGCTCGAGCGCCGGCGTGTCGCGGCCATAGGCGTCAGCGACGTAGGTGACGCCGTCCTCGATCGGGCTGGCGGTGAAGTACATCAGATAGACCGGGACTGGATCGGGCACCGGCACATGCTGCTCGGGCGCGGAGCTCTCGGGCGTCAGCGGGCGATCGAACAGCCAGCGTCCCAGCCGCCCCGCATCCTCCAGCCTGACGCAGCCGTTCGAGAAATGCCGGTCGGGCTTGGCGAACAAATTCTTCTGCGGCGTATCGTGAAGATAGATGCCGAGATCGTTGGGAAACATGAACTTGACCGAACCCATCGAATTGCCGCGCCCAGGCAGCTCGCGCACGCGCGGCTCGACGCTGCCGGCGACGACCGCACGCCAATCGATCGAGGACGAGGGGATCACCGACGCGTCGTTGGTCCAGTCCGACAGCGCCTCATATCCCTGACGCTCGAGCGACGTGCCCGACACCACCTTGGGCGCGATCCGCTTGCGCACCAGATCGACCGGCACGTTCCAATACGGGTTGAGCGTCGCGTAGCGGATCGTGCCGGCCATCATCGGCGTCTGCGTCTCGCGCGTGCCGACGACGACACGCATCGTCCCCTGCTCCGCGCCGCCGCCGTAATACCATAGGCGCGCGGCGGCGGCATCGACCACCACGTGACGCGTCCAAGCATCGGGCAGCAGTCGCGCCCGTTCGAGGTTGAGCCGCAGCAGTGCGCTGCGATCGGAGGCGAGAGCACCGTCACCAGCGTTGAGTGCGGCGAGCGTGCGCGCGCCGACCATGCCGTCCGCCGGCATACCGCGCGCCGCCTGGAACCGGCGGACGCGCGCCGCGAGCGCATCGTCGAACACGTCGCCCGGCGGCAGCCCAAGCCGCAACCGCAGCAGGTCGACCCGTTCGTCCGCCATGCCGGGGCGCAGCAGCGCGCCGGGCGGGATGGTGACGCCCGCGTCACCCTGCCCCGGATCGGTCGCGGCGAGCGCGTCACGCAACTGGACGTAGAGCGGGCTCATCCACCCAAGCGTGCGCACATAGTCGAGCGTCGACTTGGCAAGCGCGGCGCGGCGCAGGATCTCGTCGGGCCGCGCGCGCTTCGGCTCAAGCTGCTCTTCGAGATAGCGAATCTCGACGTGCGGTTCGCGCATGTCGCGGACCACATCGGCGAGCGCCCCGCTCAGCGCAATTTCAAGATAGGCGAGCGCGCGCGCATCGCCGGTCCGCGCCTCATCGATCAGGCGGCGCAGCCGATCGGGCGAATAGCGTTCGGGGTCGAGACCGTCGACGCCGACCGTCTCGATCACGTCGACCAGCGCGGCCGCCTGCGGACCAGGCGTCTCGTCGACGATCCACAGCGGCCAATAGCCGCGCTGTCGGTAGAAGTCCTTCAGCCGGCCGCCGACCTGGTTGCGGATCGCCAGCGCGACGGCACTGGTCGGCGCAGCCGATGCAGCGCCGGGTTCGGACTGCGCTGGCCGTTGCGCAACGGCCGCGCCTGGCAGCGCGGCCGTCGAACCCAATAACAACAGGCAGAGCGCCAGCCGGCCCGCGCGCCGAACCGGCGCGGCAAGGCCGGCCGACAAGGTCAGCCTCGCTCGCCGCGCGGGGTCGGCGGCGGCGGGGGCGGCGGGGGGGTCGGGCACGGCGGTGCCTGGAACGGCACATAGGCTCCGTCGGGCGTGTAATAGCCGTCGACGATCCCGTCGCCATCGCGATCAGCCGCGACAGTTCCAGCGAGCGCGCCCGGACCCATCGGCGGCGCCGGTGCGATCACGTCGTCGCGGTTGTTCGCACAAGCCGTGAGCGTCGTCGCGCCCAGCAGCAGCGCAGCGAATGCGGCACCCTTCATCGTTCAACTCCCTCTTTGACGGGGCGTACGACGCCCCTACCGGTCGATGAACGCGACACGATAGGAACTCGTTCCTCTACGGCAACGATCGTGACGAACCGACTGTCCCGCATCGGGAACGCACGGCCGCCCACCGCCATCGCAATCGATGCGACGCCTTATTCGGCGTCGCGCCGGCCGAGCAGCCGCAGGCGAAGCGCGTTGAGCTTGATGAAGCCCGCGGCGTCGCGCTGGTCGTACGCGCCCTGATCGTCCTCGAACGTCACCACCTTCTCGCTGTACAGCGAGTGCGGCGACTTGCGGCCGACCACCGATACGCTGCCCTTGTAGAGCTTGAGGCGTACGGTGCCCGTCACCTTCGCTTGGCTGTGATCGACGGCGGCCTGGATCATCTCGCGCTCGGGCGAGAACCAGAAGCCGTTGTAGACCAGCTCCGCGTAGCGGACCGCCAGCTCGTCCTTCAGGTGCGCCGCGCCGCGGTCGAGCGTCAGTTGCTCGATCCCGCGGTGCGCCAGGTGATAGATCGTGCCGCCCGGCGTCTCGTACATCCCGCGGCTCTTCATGCCGACGAAGCGATTCTCGACCAGATCAAGCCGGCCGATGCCGTGCGCGCAGCCGAGATCGTTTAGTTTCGCGAGCAGCGTCGCGGGCGACATCGCCTCGCCGTTCACCGCCACGCCGTCGCCGCGCTCGAAATCGATCGTGATGAACTCAGGTGCGTCGGGCGCGTCCTCCGGGTTCACCGTGCGCGAATAGACGTAGTCGGGCACCTCTTCCCACGGATCCTCGAGCACCTTGCCCTCGGACGAAGTGTGCAGAAGGTTAGCGTCGACCGAGAACGGCGATTCGCCGCGCTTGTCCTTGGTCACCATGATCTGGTTCTGCTCGGCGAACTCGATCAGGCGACTGCGGCTGGTGAGATCCCACTCGCGCCACGGCGCGATCACCTTGATGTCGGGTGCGAGCGCGTAATAGCCGAGCTCGAAGCGCACTTGATCGTTGCCCTTGCCGGTCGCTCCGTGGCTGACGGCATCGGCGCCGACCTGACGCGCGATTTCGATCTGACGCTTGGCGATCAGCGGGCGCGCAATCGAGGTGCCGAGCAGGTACAGCCCCTCGTACATCGCGTTCGCCCGCATCATCGGGAAGACGTAGTCGCGGACGAATTCCTCGCGCAGGTCGTCGATGAAGATGTGCTCGGGCTTCACCCCTGCCATCTCCGCCTTGCGCCGCGCCGGCTCCAGTTCCTCGCCCTGCCCCAGATCGGCGGTGAAGGTCACGACCTCGCAATTGTAGGTCTGCTGCAGCCATTTCAGGATGACGCTGGTGTCGAGCCCGCCCGAATAGGCGAGCACGACTTTCTTGATTCCGGCGACACCGGCGGGGCGGTTGGGAGAGGAGTCGGTCATGGTCGGCGCGTCTAGGGGGTGACGCCGCCGCCATCAACCTTCGCGCGCACTCACACCACCGGGTCGTCGAACGCCGCGACTTCCTGCGGATCGGGCTCGCGCAGCGTGAACCAGCAGTAGAGGAATAGCAGCACGCATCCCGCGCCCGCCACGAGATACGGCAGCGAATGCCACATCGTGTACAGTCCCACCCCGATCGACGGACCAAGGACGAAGCTCGCGCCGTTGACGCTCGTCACCTTGCCCGCGACCGAGCCCTGCTGCGCCGGCCCGACGGCGAGGCTGGATCCGGCGGTGAACCCAGGCCGGGTAAAGCCGAAGCCAAGGCTGGCGAGCGCATAGGCGGTCGCAATGCCGTAGAGCGACGTCGCGAGCCCGGTCATAGCGGTGCCGGCCGCGGCAAGCACCAATCCCACCAGCACCAGCGCGCGCGGCGCGAGGTTGAGCGTCGGGATGATCCCCCATTGCGCCAGCAGCGCCGCACCCGCGCCCATCATCAGCACGATGCCCGTCGGCTCCAAAGCCTGCGCCGGCGGAAGCGCGAGGCGATCGATGACGAGGAAGCCGATCGCCTGCCCTGTCATCGCCTGCGCGTGGCCCATCACCAGCCCGGCGATCATCCAGACGCGGATGCGCCGGTCGAAATAGCTGACGCCCGCGCCGCCCTTCGGCTCGGTCGCGGCGCGCACGCTCGCCCCCGACGCCTGGCCGCCGATCGACGGATAGGCGTTGGCCGCACCGTGCGCCGTGCTCGCCACCCCGCGATCGTCGGGCAGGATCGCGCGCACCGTGACGAACATGATGATGCCGAAAATCGCGAAGACGAACGCCGGCCCCGCCAGCCCGACCTCGATCGTGCCGAGATGCCCCAGGATCAGATAGGGGGCGATCGCCGGCCCCAGGATCGTGCCGAGCCCGAACGCGCTGGCGAGCAGCGTCAGCGCGCGCGTCCGCTCCTCGCGCGTCGTGTCGCCGGCGACCATCGCCTGCACCGCGGGCGGCGCCGCGGAGCCGAACGTACCGTAGATCAGCCGACCGAGAATGAAGAGGACGAACGCCATCGTCCCCCCGATCCAGCCGTTGATGCCGGCCGCGAGGAACACGCCGCACGTCGTCAGGCTGACGCAGAACCCGCCCATGCCCAGCAGGATCATCACGCGCCGCCCGTGCCGATCCGATCGGTTGGCCCAGAATGGCGCCGCGATCACCCACAACAGCGCCGATACGGAGAATGCCGCCGCGACCGCGCTGTCGGCGACGCCCAGCGAGCGCCCGAGCGCCGGCAGCACCGATTGCAGCGCGGTGTTGCCCGCCGCGATCGTCAGCATGACCATGAACATCAGCGCGAAACGCCGATCGAACGGCTGCCCGCGGCGCCTGCGTCGGCGCGCGCGCAGGCCGCGCCTCTCCTGTCCCCCGTCACTCTCCATCGATCCGTCGATTAGGGCCTTGGGGCGCCGGTGCAACCCCGCTATGGCAACCGACGTACGTGTGCCGCGTTCGGCACCATAGACGATCGTTCGGGAGTACCGTGTCCTCCATGCCAAGCTCGACCAGTGCGGTGCGCCGCGCGCGAACCCGTTCCGCCGGCGTCCCCGGGCCATGGCAAATGTTCTTTTCCGGCTTCCTGAAACATCCGGTGATGGTCGGATCGGTGATCCCCTCGTCGGCGAAGCTGATCGACAAGATGCTCGCGCCGGTCGACTGGGCGAATTGCAAGGTGTTCGTTGAGTACGGCCCGGGTGTCGGCACCTTCTGCCGTCCGATCCTCGAGCGGATGGCGCCGGACGCGACGCTGATCGCGATCGACACCAACCCTGATTTCATCCGTTATCTCGATCACACGATCGTCGATTCGCGCTTCGTCGCCGTCCACGGCTCGGCCGCCGAGGTCGAGGCGATCGTCGCCGAACGCGGGCATGAGGCGGCCGATTTCGTCCTTTCCGGCCTGCCCTTCTCGACGCTGCCAGCGGGCGTCGGCCCCGCGATCGCCGCGGCAACGCAGCGCGTGATCCGCCCCGGCGGTGCGTTCCTCGTTTATCAGTTCAGCCCCAAAGTGCGTGATTTCCTCGCCCCGCACTTCGGGCGGATCGAT
This sequence comes from Sphingomonas sp. TZW2008, assembly GCF_002117915.1. Taxonomy (GTDB): domain Bacteria; phylum Pseudomonadota; class Alphaproteobacteria; order Sphingomonadales; family Sphingomonadaceae; genus Sphingomonas. The sequence continues at coordinate 255,560 of NZ_BDJB01000003.1, forward strand.
CACGACATGGAATGGTGGAACGTGCCGCCCGCCCAACTCTATTGGTGCTGGAAGGACTGACGCGGTCGGCGCGTCAGGCGTCGACGTAGGTTGCCGCGTAGCGCAACGGAAACTTCACCGATCGAGCAATGAAGCACACTGGCGCGATCTCACCGTGCAATGAATCGGCGAGCGCCAGATCCGTGCCGCGTGGCACGGTGATCGTGGGGCGCAGCGTCGCGCCGACGAAGCGGCCCGCCCCGTCGGGCGTGCTCTCGCCATGCCCCAGCGGATCGTCGGCATAGGCGATCACCGCGATGCCCGCCGCGCTCGCCAGATGCAGATACCACAGCATGTGGCACGCCGAGAGCGCGGCGATAAGCAGATCCTCAGGATTGTGCAGCGCCGGATCTCCGCCGAGCCGCGGGTCGTTCGAACATCGCACCACCGGTTTGCCCGGCGTCTCGATCGACCACGTGCGATCATAGCCCAGGTAACGCGCCGTCCCGTCGCCGCGATTACCCGTCCAGGCGATGCGGGGGTTAAAGTCGTGCGGCACGCTCATTCGTCGATCCCGAAATTGAGGCTTCGTGACAGGAACGGGTCGGCGACGCCGACGATCAGATAGGCCACGAACTGCTTCGTGCGCTGCCATAGCCCGGTCGCGGCAAGGTAGCGGTCGAGCGTGATCTCCTCCGAGCGCGCGATCTCGCCGTCGATATAGTCGCGCACGTGCGCGGCGAACGCCGCATCCTCGATCCGCAGCATCAGTTCGAGGTTGATGAACAGGCTGCGCATGTCGAAATTGGCGCTGCCGATATGCGTCGCGTCCCCTACCGAATAGAGTTTGGTGTGGAGCTTGGTCGGGACGAACTCGAACACCCGCACGCCTTTCTTCAATAGCCCGCGATAGGTGAAGCGCGCGGCGGCGATCGTCGCGTTGTTGTCCGACTTGCGCGCGGTGACGACGCGGACCGGCCGCCGCAATCGCCCGGCCTTGTCGAGCCGCCGCAACAGGGCGGGGCTGGGCGTGAAATAGGCTGCGATAATGTCGATCCGCGGCGCGAGGCGCATGTCGGCGCGCACGGCGCGTGCCCAGGGCGACAGGCGCCGCGTCGGCCCGCCGATCAGCCAGCGGACCGGCCCTTCGGTCTCGCTCCAGCGCGCGAGATCGCGATTGAGCCGGCGAAGCTTCGCCTTGGGCGTGCGCACCCACGCCTCCAGCGCGTCAAAATACCCGGCCATCCGCGCCGCCGCCGGACCCTCGACCAGCAGCCCCAAGTCACGCCACGCCTGCTCCTCGTCGGTGCCGAAATAATCGTCCTCGACGTTGAACCCGCCGATGATGATCCGCGCCGTCTCCGCCTCACCGTCGGCGAGCGCGAGCTTCTGGTGGTTGCGCAGCAGATAGCGCCGCCCGAGACGCGGCACGAACCGGCAGACGGAGACTCCCGCCTCCTCCATCCCGTCGAAGAAATTGTTCTCCGCCGCCTCACCGCTGCCGAAACCGTCGACGATCAGCTGAACCACGACACCACGTCGCGCCGCGTCGATCAGCGCCGCCGAGACTTGGCGCCCGGAAGCATCATCTGCGTAGATATAGTAAAGGATGCGCAGTGAGGTACGCGCGCCGCCGATCAGGTCGAGCAGCGCGGCCAGCCGCTCAGGTCCCTCGGCGAGCAGCGTGAGCTGGTTGCCGTCGACGGTGAAGGCGGTGGCGCTGGTCATCGGGCGGTGATGGCGTGCGCGCGCGGCGGCGGCAACCCACGTACTTCCTTGACTTGACGCGTGCCCGCGCGTAGGTCGCGGCGCTTCATCTATCGGTATTTTGCGAAGGAAGCGTCCATGGCGCGCGTCACCGTCGAGGATTGCGTCGACAAGATCCCCAACCGCTTCGATCTGGTCCTGCTCGCCGCGCAGCGCGCGCGTCAGGTGTCGGGCGGCGCCGAACTGACGATCGATCGCGATCGCGACAAGAACCCGGTCGTCGCGCTGCGCGAGATCGCCGAGCAGACGGTGAAGCCGAAGGATCTCAAGGAATCGGTGATCCAGAGCCTGCAGCGCGTGCAGATCGACGACGAGGAAGAAGCCGACGCCGTCGGCTCGCTCGCGGCATCGGCCGAGGCATTGCGCCTCACCGCCGCCGCCCCGCCGCGCAACCAGAACCTCGGCGCCGACTACGAGGGCTGACGCCTGCGATTAGCAATAGCCTAGCTCGCCTTATGTCGCGAGCGCGGGCTCGCGCACGCAAGACAAACGAAGCCGCAGCGGCAACGCTGCGGCTTTCGTGATTCAGATCACCACCGATTTCGGTCCTGATCGGTGATGGCAGCAACAGGCGGCGGGATGACGGCGCAGATCAGGCCCCGGTAACCTACCCCTGTTCGTCCAAAGCCGGCGCGGCGCGTCCCTTGAAACCCTGCGCCACGACGAACCATTCCACCGAACCCTTGCGGCTCGCCGGCGGCTTGGCGTGCTTCACCGTCATGAAATTCTTCTTGAGCAGCGCGACCAGCGTCGAATCGGCGCCGCCCGCGAACACCTTGGCAACGAACGCGCCGCCGGGGCGCAGCACCGATATCGCGAAGTCGCTCGCCGCCTCCACCAGCCCCATCGTCCGCAACGCGTCGGTCTGTGGGTGGCCGACGGTGTTCGCCGCCATGTCCGACAGAACGATGTCGGGCGCGCCGCCAAGCTCGGCGATGAGCCGGTCGGGCGCATCGTCGTCCATGAAATCGAGCTGCAGGATCGTCACGCCGTCCAGCGGATCGACCGGCAGCAAATCGATGCCGACCACCGCGCATCCCGGCACCTGCCGGCGCACCACCTGGCTCCAGCCGCCCGGCGCCATGCCCAGATCGACGATCCGCTTCGCCCCCTTCAGGAATCCGAAGCGCTCATCGAGCTCGATCAGCTTGTAGGCCGCGCGGCTGCGATATCCTTCCGCCTTGGCGCGGCGGACATAGGGGTCGTTCAGCTGCCGCTCGAGCCAGCGCGTCGACTGTGCCGTACGCCGCCGCGCGGTCTTCACTCGCGTGCGCAGGCCACCACCATCCCTCACGATCGATCCTTCACGTCACAGTCTCTATCGCGCCGTTGCCATCAGCCGCCGCAGGATACCCTCGCGAATCCCACGGTCCGCGATGCCGAGCCGCTCGGCCGGCCACAGGTCGAGGATCGTCTCGAGGATCGCGCACCCCGCGACGACGAGATCGGCACGCTCGCGCCCGATGCACGGCAGCAGCGCGCGTTCGGCGATCGACAGATGCGCCAGTCGCTGGCTGATCGCGCGCATCGACGCCGAGGGCGCGATCAGCCCATCGACCTGGGCGCGATCGTAACGGTCGAGCCCGAGGTGGACGCTCGCCAGGGTAGTCACCGTTCCCGACGTGCCGAGCAGCCGCCGCGGCCCCTCCACCTTTGGCAGCCGCGCCGTGAACGGCGCGAAACTCTCGCGCACCAGCCCACGCATCCGTTCGTACACCGCTGCAAGTCCCGCCGGGCCCTCGCTGCCGCTGCCGCCGGCGCTCTCGGTCAGCGACACGACGCCCCATGGTGCCGAATGCCAGTCGATCACCGTTGGCACGGTGGTCGACGTGTCGATCAGGACGAGCTCGGTCGATCCGCCGCCGATATCGAATACCAGCGCGGGCGCATTGCCCGGTTCGAGCAGCACGTGGCAGCCGAGCACCGCGAGCCGCGCCTCCTCCTCCGCCGAAATGACGTCAAGGTGGATGCCCGTCTCCTCATGCGCGCGGGCGATGAACGCCGCGCCGTTTGAGGCGCGCCGGCACGCCTCGGTCGCGACCGATCGCGCCAGCGTGACGTTGCGCCGCTTCAGCTTTTCGGAGCAGATCCGCAGCGCGCCGATCGTGCGCTCGATCGCCGCATCGGACAGCCGCCCGCTCGTCGCCAGCCCCTCGCCCAGCCGCACAATGCGCGAGAAGGCGTCGACCACCGCGAAGCCATCGCCCTGCGGCCGCGCGATCAACAGACGGCAGTTGTTGGTGCCCAGATCGAGCGCGGCATAATGGCGCGCGAAGCCCTGGCGTAGCCGGGCCGCTGACGGGCCCTCGGAGGCCGGACGGGCGCGGGATGGGTCGCGCCGGTACGGCAAGTCGGCGGATTGTTGCGCCACGTGCCGTTGCTTTCATTCTATGTTCTGCCGTCACGGACATCGCGCCCGTTCGGTGCTTGGCAGTGAAGCTAGCGTGCAGTGCCGCAAGCTGCAAGCGGGCGCTTGACCTTCCCTGCGGAGCGTCTTAGAGGCGCGGCCCTGCCGGTGCCCGATCCTCTAATGGTAAGAGAGCGGACTCTGACTCCGTCAATCAAGGTTCGAGTCCTTGTCGGGCATCCAGCAGCTCCTCAAACCGCCGGTCGATCAGTGGCGCGCTGCCTCGCGGGCCGTGGTGATCCTTGGCGGCTGTCGTCGAAGAGCGCCTGACCGATGCTGATCCTCTCGCTCTTGCTCCAAGCTGCCTCGCCGCAACCGGCCGGTCCCCCGCCCCCACCGGCACAGCCGCCTGCGACGATGGCGTTCGAACCCGCCGCGATGTTGATCGCGACGTTCGACACCGACGGCGACGCTCGCGTCACGCGTGCGGAGCTGGAAGCCGGTGTCCGTCGCAGCTTCGCCGCGATCGACACCGCCAAGGCAGGCACGCTCGGCTACATCGCCTTTGCCGACTGGGCCGAGCGCTATCTCGGCGATCGCAACGCGCTGCCCAGCCCGTTCGAAACCGACAGCGACGGTGACAACCGCATCTCGCTGGCCGAGCTTCAGGCAAAGATGCGCGAATTCTTCACCCGCTACGACCGCGACAAGGACGGCGCCGTCACGCGCGCCGAATTGCTGACGATCCGCGCCCGCGCCTATGGCGACGATCGCGTGCCGCCACCCGGCCGAAAGCCGCGCCGGCGATGAGCGAGCGCTTCGCCTTCACCATCGAGGCGACCGACGGCGCGGCGCGCACCGGCGCGATCGCGATGCACCGCGGCACGATCCGGACCCCCGCCTTCATGCCCGTCGGCACTGCCGCAACCGTTAAGGCGATGAAGCCCGCTGACGTCGCGGCGACCGGCGCAGACATCATCCTCGGCAATACCTATCACCTGATGCTGCGCCCCGGGGCGGAACGCGTCGCGCGGCTCGGCGGGCTGCACACCTTCATGGGCTGGGACCGGCCGATCCTTACCGATTCGGGCGGGTATCAAGTGATGAGCCTCGCCGATCTGACCAAGCGGTCGGAAGAAGGCATCACCTTCAAGTCGCACCTTGACGGTACGCGCCATCTGCTGAGCCCCGAACGCTCGATCGAGATCCAGCGGCTGCTCGGCTCGAACATTGTCATGGCGTTTGACGAACTGGTGCCGACCACGTCGACGCGCGAGGTGCAGGCGGCGGCGATGGAGCGCTCGATGCGCTGGGCGAAGCGCAGCCGCGCCGCGTTCGACGCCGGAGGCGCGCACGCCGCGCAGAACGCAATCTTCGGCATCCAGCAAGGCGCGCTCGACCAAGGCTTTCGCAAGGCGAGCGCCGACGCACTGATCGACATCGGCTTCGATGGCTATGCGATCGGCGGTCTCGCGGTCGGCGAGGGGCAGGAGGCGATGTTCGGCTGCCTCGATTTCGCCCCCGGCCAACTGCCCGCGGATCGGCCGCGCTACCTTATGGGGGTCGGCAAGCCAGACGACATCGTCGGCGCGGTCGAGCGCGGGGTCGACATGTTCGATTGCGTGCTGCCGACGCGTTCGGGGCGCACGGGTCAGGCGTTCACGCGCGACGGGCCGCTCAACATCCGCAACGCGCGCTTCAACGAGGATCAGGGCCCGCTCGATCCCGACTGCGGCTGCCCGACCTGCGCCGGGTGGAGCCGCGCCTATCTCCATCACCTCGTTCGCAGCGGCGAGATCCTCGGCGCGATGCTGATGACCGAGCATAACATCTTCTTCTACGAGGCGCTGATGGCCGATCTGCGCGCGGCGATCGCCGGGGCGCGGCTGAAAACGTTCGCCGATGGCTTCCGTGCGCGATATCAGCGGAGCAAAGGCTGACGTTCGGCCCAAGATTGCGGAGAGTAAGCGTGTCCGACGAACCCAACGAGATCCTCGCCGCCGCCGCCGCGGCGAAGCAGCATCAGACCGCCGCCAACGATGCGCGCCGCGATCGCAAGGGTTGGGATCTCGGCAAGATCGGTCTCGGGGTCGGCATCGGCTCGGCCGCCGTCGCCGCCGCGGTAATCTTCGCCAACCGCAAGAAGGACTGACGCGCATCGGGATCGGCGCAGCGCCGATCCAGATCCTGGCGCCACGCGTCTGGCGGCGCGCCGGTCTATACCGTCAGACCGGTACGAACCGCACCGGCAGGCCGTCCTTGGGCTTGGGGATCGGGAAGATCTGCCAGTCCGTGCCCGCACCCGGCGTCAGCTCGATGCGATAGCGGCTCAGCAGCTGCGCCATCAGGATGCGGATCTGCATCGTCGCGAAGTGCAGACCGATGCACATATGCGCGCCGCCGCCGAACGGCACCCAGGCGAAGCGGTGCCGGCCCTTCGACGCTTCGGGCGAGAAGCGCATCGGATCGAACGTCTCGGGATCGGGCCAGTGTTCGGCCATGTGATGCGTGTAAGCGGTATTGACGCCGACGAACGTGCCCGCCGGAATGTGATAGCCGCCGAACTCGAAGTCGCGCATCGCCCGGCGCGGGATCGACGGCACCGGCGGCATCAGCCGCAGCGATTCCTTGAACGCATATTCGGTCAGCACCAGCCGATCGAGTTGGCCGTACGGCACCGTCCCGTCGTTGCTGCCGAGCCCCGCAATCTCCGCGCGCAGCCGTTCCTGCCAAGCGACGTTGCGGCCGAGAAGCATGACGAGGCTCGTTGCCGATGACGTGATCGTGTCGTGCGCCGCCATCATCAGGAAGTTCATGTGATCGACGATCGCATCGGCGGGCAGCGGCGCGCCACTCTCGTCGGTCGCGCGGCAGAATTGCGAGAAGAAATCCTGCCCGCTGCCGTTGCGGCGCGCAGGGATTTCACGCGTAAAGAAATCGACGAGATATTCGCGCGCCTTCACCCCCTTGCGCATCGACGTGCCGGGCAGCGGCGTCCGGATCGGCGACACCGACGCCTGGACCTCGTCGACGAACGCCTGATTGATCCGCGCCGCCTCGTCACCCAGCGGCACGCCGAGAAAGCTGGTGGCGGCGAGATCGAGCGTCAGCGCCTTGATCGTCGGGTAGAAATCGAGCGGGCGGTTCGCCCAGCCGCCGACCTGCGAGGCGATCCCGGCGTTCAGTTCCTCGGCATAATGCTTCATCGGTTCGGGCTTGAACGCCACCGACAGCGCCTTGCGGTCGGCGCGATGCTTCTCGAAATCCATCAGCATCAGGCCGCGCGGGAAGACGAGGTTGAGCACCGGACCCCAGCCCTGCTCGGACGAGAAGTTCTTGTCCTTGTCGAACAGGACGAGTTCGTTCGCCTCCGGCCCGAGCAGCACGACCGAATCGCCGCCGAAGCTGTTGTTGCGATAAACCGGCCCGTGTTTCGCCACCATCTTCCTGGTGAAGGCGAGCGGGTCCTTCAGCACCTCGAACGTGTTGCCGATGAAGGGCCAGCCGCGCTCCCCGGGAATCGCGTTCAGCGACGATGGCGGATTGAGCGGCAGCCAGTGCGGATTGGCCTCGATCGTGTGCGCGTGCTGCATGGCGAATCTCTCCCTGGCGGCTCCAGCTCCGGCTTACTTACATCGGTATAAGTAAGCCGGAGCGGTTACGCCATCCCTACCACAAGACGCCTTTCTCCGGCGTCAGCGGGGGCGGCGCCTCGTCACCGATCGCTTGCAACAGATCGATCTCGATCGTGCGGCACATCGCGTTGAGCGGCACATCGTGGATCGTGTTGGCGAACGGATCGACCAGGTCGTCGCCGATCTGCAGGATGGCAAGGAACATCAGCCCCGCGATCGTCGATCCGATCGGCGTCGCGATCCCCAACGTCTCGACCAGCCCGATCGGCAGCAGGACGCAGAACAGGCGGGTGAAGAAGGTCGGGAAGAAGCGGTACTGGTTGGGCAGCGGCGTGTTCTTGATCCGCTCCATGCCGCCCTGCGCGTTGGCGATATCGACCAGCAACCCCTCCAGGTGCGCTTGCTGGATGGTGTCGATCATTCCCGCCTTGCGCGCATCGTCGATCCGCCGCGAGGTGCCGTCGAGGATGCCGTTGGCGATGTTGGTCCGTTGCAGCGCCGGCTCCGCCTCGCCGCGCGACAGGAAGCGCAGCACCTCGCCGTCAGCGGGCTGCTTCCGCAACTGGCAGCGCAGCGCATTCACATAGGCGACATGGCGCAGCACGATCGTGCGCTTCAAGTCGCGCGCTTCCTCGGGCAGCATGCTGCGCGCGCCGCGCGCCAGGCTGCGTGAGGCGTTGATCATCAGCCCCCACAGCCCGCGCCCTTCCCACCAGCGTTCGTACGCGGAATTATCGCGGAAGCCGAGGAACAGCGCGAGCGCGGAGCCGAACAGCGTCAGGGGCAGCGACGGCGCGGTGAACGGCGCGAAGATGTACACCGCGGTGACGATGCAATCCCAGACGAACAGCGCGGCGAGCGGGCGCCACACCTCGCTGATGATGTTGCTGAGCCGCGGAGAGGCCGTAGTGATCATGAACCTGGATCAACTCGTTACGATAAGTGCAGTGCGCCATACGCGCTGCGCGCGCTGCGGGTCCGTAACGAAGTTTTGCAGAAGGCTGGCCGGCCGCCGCCGGCCGGCGTTGATCAACCCAGCCGCTCGCGCAGGTCGAGCATCGCCAGCGCCGCCTGCGCCGCGCCACCGCCCTTGTTGAGCTGCGCGGGATCGGCCCGGGCAATCGCTTGCGCCTCGTTCTCGGTCGTCAGGATGCCGTTGCCGATCGGGATGCCGTCCATCGTCAGCGCCATGATCCCGCGCGCGCTCTCGTTCGAGACGATCTCAAAGTGATAGGTCTCGCCTCGAATGACGACGCCCAGCGCAACGAACGCGTCATAGCGCTCGCTCTCCGCCGCCATCGCGATCGCGCCGGGCACCTCGAGCGCGCCGGGCACCGTCAGCACCTCGGCCTGGTGCCCCGCTGCCTCGATCGCCGCGCGCGCGCCGGCGATCAGCATATCGTTCAGGTGATCGTAGAAACGTGCCTCGACGATGAGGATGTTGGCCATCAGTCTTCCTTCGGTATGCCGTGCACGACGAGGCCGCCGCCTTGATAGCGTGGATCGTCGCTGACCTCCCGTATCGCACCGGACGGCGCGGGCAAGCCTCGAAGCCCTGCATCGTCGGCCCATTCGATCTCGGCGAGGATCAGCCCGGCCAGCGCCCCCTCGAAACGGTCTACGCTGTAAGTCAGGCCGCCCGATACCAGAGCGTGGCGCCGCTTGACGATCGTTGCCCCCGGCAGCCCGGCGAGCAGCGCGTATTCAGGCTCGTCGAGATAGGCGGTGACGATCGCGCGCGCGAGCGGATCGTCGGCCTCGTACTTCTTGGTCAGCTTCAGCGCGGCACCGCCACCCCCGCTGTCGGTCATCCGCCGCAGCCGCATCCGCGTGCCCGCCAGATAGCGATCCTCGATCAGCACGTGATCCGCGGGCAGGGTGGGCAGACGTGACGGATCGATCAGCCAGCGGCGCTCGCGTTCGATGTGCGCGTATTTCGGCACCGCCGCTTCGTCGGCGCCGGTCCGCATCACTCCCCGCCGGTGCCCGGGATCGGCCGCTCGCCGACGATCGACAGGCCATAGCCCTCGAGCCCGACCAGCGTGTGGTGCGTATTGGTGAGCAGGATCATCTCCTCGACACCCAAGTCCGCCAGGATCTGCGCGCCCACGCCATAGTCGCGCAGCTCCTCAACCTCGGGTGCTCCGGCGCTCTTGCCCTCGGCGCGCAGCTGCATGAAACGGGTGATGACGCCCTTCATCGGCCGATTGATGACGACGATCACGCCCGCGCCTTCTTCGGCGATCAGCTCCATCGAATGCGACAGCAGTCCCGAACGCTCGGACGTCTCGCCGAACATGTCGACGAAGAAGCTCGCGGTGTGCATCCGCACCAGCGTTGGCTTGGCAGGATCGATCTTGCCCTTGACCAGCGCGATCGTCTCGTCGCCGGTCGCCTTGTTGTGGAACGTCATCGCCTTCCACTGCCCGCCCCACTTCGATTCGAACGCCATCTCGGCCTTCTTCTCGACGAGGTGATCGTGGCGCCGGCGATAGGCGATGAGATCGCGGATCGTGCCGATCTTGAGGTTGTGGAGCTGCGCGAAGGAGACGAGGTCGTCCATCCGCGACATCGTCCCGTCCTCGTTCATGATCTCGCAGATCACGCCCGACGGATTGAGCCCGGCAAGCCGCGACACGTCGACCGCAGCCTCGGTATGCCCTGCGCGCACCAGCACGCCGCCGTCGCGCGCGACCAGCGGGAAGACGTGGCCCGGCGTCACGATCTCGTCGCGGCTCTTCGACGCGTCGATCGCAACCGCGATCGTCCGCGCACGGTCCGCCGCGGAAATGCCGGTCGTCACCCCGTCGCGGGCCTCGATCGAGACGGTGAAGGCAGTCTCGTGCCGCGTGCCGTTGTGGCGGCTCATCAGATCGAGCCCGAGCGCGTCGACCCGCGACTTGGTCATGGCGAGGCAGATCAGCCCGCGCCCGTGCCTCGCCATGAAGTTGATCTTCTCGGGCGTCGCCATCTGCGCCGGGATCACCAGATCGCCCTCGTTCTCGCGATCCTCGTCGTCGACCAGGATGAACATCCGCCCGTTCTTCGCCTCGTCGATGATTTCCTCGGGCGTCGAGAGGAAGGCGTGGCGCAGGCGCGCGAGCTCAGCGGGCTTTTGCACGATAATGTTCCATCCGTTGGAGGTAGCGGGCGAGGACGTCGATCTCGATGTTGACCGCCTTGCCGGGCGCGAGCGCGGACAACGTGGTGACGGCCTGGGTATGCGGGATAATGTTGATTGCGAAGGTGCTCGATCCATCGGCGGCATCGTCGACGGCGTTGACCGTCAGCGACACGCCGTCGACCGTCACCGACCCCTTGGGCGCGAGGAACGGCGCTAGATCGCTCGGCACGCGGAAACGCACGCGTTTTGAATCGCCGTCGGCGGTAACGTCAATCACCTCGGCAACGCCGTCGACGTGCCCCGTCACGATATGTCCGCCCAGTTCGTCGCCGAGCTTCATCGCGCGTTCGAGGTTGAGTGGGCGTCCCTCGCTCCACTGCCCCTGCGCGCTGCGGCTGATCGTCTCGCCCGACACGTCGAACGCGAGCCAGTTCGGCCCCTTGTCGACGACGGTCAGGCAGACGCCCGAGCACGCGACCGACGCGCCGAGATCGATCTCGGCGGTTTCATAGGCAGTGCGGACGACGACGCGGGTGTCGCCGCGCGTCTCGACGCGCGCAATCTCTCCGACGTCGGTTATGATCCCGGTGAACATCGCACCCGCTCGTAGACTTCGAGCCGGTCGCTGCCAAGCTGGCGCGCATCGGTCAATCGCCAACGGCCGTGCGCCTCGCCGAGCGCGCCCAGCCCGATGTCGCCGAGCGCCGGCCGCCCGCCACCGATCAGGATCGGCGCGCGGTACAGGAGCAGCCGGTCGACAAGGTCCGCGGCGAGGAACGCCGACGCCGCCCCCGCGCCCCCCTCGACGAAGAGATGGTCGCCCGGCAGCCCGGCGATCGCGCCGGGCGCGGCGATGACGGTCACGCCGTCCGCGTTCGGCAGGCGATCCGATCGGCTCGACAGGACGACGCGCTGCGGCGCGCGCGCCTCCCGCCCCCGCAATCGCACGTCGAGCGCCGGGCGGTCGATCTCCCATGTCCCGCGGCCGACCAGGATCGCCTCGTGCCGGCTGCGCTCAAGATGCGCGTGCGCGCGCGCCTCGGCACCGGTGATCCAGCGGCTCTCCCCGTCGGCACGCGCAATGCATCCGTCGAGCGAGGTGGCGAGCTTCAGCGTCACGTGCGGCCGCCCCTGCGACAGCCGCGTCAGGAACCCTGCCATCGCCGTCCGCGCTTCTTCCGCCCGCACGCCGCTCGTCGTCGCGATCCCCGCCGCCGCGAGTCGCGCCAACCCCTTGCCGTCGGTCCGTGGATCGGGGTCGCCGCTCCCGGCCACGACGCGCGCCACCCCGGCCGCGACCAGCAGGTCGGCGCAGGCCGGCCCACGCGCTGACTGGTGCGCACACGGCTCCAGCGTGACATAGGCGGTCGACCCGCGCGCGCCCTCGCCCGCCTGCGCCAGCGCCATCGCCTCGGCATGCGGACGCCCCCCCGGCTGCGTCCAGCCGCGCCCGACGATCCGACCGTCACCAACGATCACGCAGCCGACGCTGGGGTTCGGGCTGGTTCGTCCGCGCCCTCGCGCGGCAAGCGCCAGCGCTGCACCCATCCAGCGCGCGTCTTCGCTGGCTACAGCCCCCACTGGTTGAGCTTGTCGTCGATCCGCTTGAACTGCGCCTGCCGCGCCTCGCGCCGCTTGCGCTCGTCGTCGATCGCCTTCTGCTTGATCGGCGCGTCGATCGCCTGCTGCGCGCGGATCTCGGCATCGGTCCGGTCGAGCCGCCACTGCTGCACGTAAATGATCTTGGGGCGATATTCTTTCTCGATATGCGAATCCTTGACGAACCCGATCAGGATTACGCCCGTCACCAAAATCGAGATCAGCAGGAACACCAGTTCGTACGGCTGGCGCTGCGCCAGGAACAGCCGCAGGTCGCGAACCGCGCGCAGCGGGCTCATCCGGGCAAAGAAGTTCATAGCGTCGATATAGGGCTCCGGGGACGGCGCGACCAGCCCCGACCCCGGAACGACACAACAGCGAAGGCGATGTCCGCTGCGGCCGTGCCCGCCCCTCACGATTGCAGTTCGAAACGCACCGTCATCTCCTTGGTCGCCTCCACCGGTACGCCATCACGCGTTGCTGGCTGGAACCGCCACTTCGCCAGCGCCTGCGCACGCGTCGCGCGGCAGAAGGCGTCGCTCGCCGCGCTGATGCACTCCGCCGCGGTGACCCGTCCGTCGACACCAATCGTGACGCGCACCGTCACCCGCCCCTCGTGCTCGGCGCGACGCTCGCCCGGTGGATAGGCGGGCTGGAGATCGCGCGCGTACTGCGGGTCAAGCCGCGCCTCGACCGTCACTGGCGCGGGAGGCGGATCGATCCGCACTGCCTCGCCTGGCGGCAACGGCGGTAAGGGCGGCAGTGGCGGCAACGGTGGGGGCAGCACGAAGTCGCCGTGCCTCGTCGGCAGTACCGGCATCGTCACGTCGACCCGCTCGGGCAAAGCTGCGGACCGCGTATTCGCGACGGGTTTCGCTTCGGGGGGAAGCGGTTCGGGCAGCGGGTCGATCGGCACGTTCTCGATCGTCAGTCCGCGATTGCGCTCCTTCACCTCGAACACCGGCGTCACGAACAGCAGGGCACCGATCAGCCCTGCGTTGATACCGATGGCGACGATCAGGCTGCCGGGCTTGATGCCCTCCGGCGGGGCGTGACGGTCCGCATACATGGCCTTACCTCTCCTCGATGCTGCTCCTTCCCGGGTCTCTTGCCCAGATCGTGATGTTACAACGTAACCAGACCGTTGCAATACGTTTCTTGAGGCTGATCGATCAGCCCTGCCGAAGCCGGGCGAGCGCCCGATCGCGGCCGATCAGCGGCAGCAGCGCCGCCATGTCCGGTCCATGGTCGCGCCCCGTCAGCGCGCGGCGCAGCGGCAGGAACAGTGCCTTGCCCTTGCGCCCGGTCGCCGCCTTGAGCCGCGCCGTCAGCGCGTGCCACGGGGCGTCCGACCAGTCGACGCTCGCCGCCGCCTCGGCTGCCGCCGCCAGATATTCGGCATCCTCGCCCTCCACTGCCGCAGCGTCGACCGGCCCCTCGATCACCTGCCACCAGTCCGCCGCCTCGGCGAGCGTCGACAGGTTCGGCCGCACCGCCTCCCAGGCGCGTGCGTCCATCCCGGCCGGCAGCCGATCGGCGACGGCAGCATAGGGCAGCTGGTGGATGATCCGCGCGTTCACCTGCGCGAGTTCGCCCTCGTCGAACCGCGCCGGGGCGCGGCCGAAGCGGGCAAAATCGAACCCGGCGAGGAGCGGCGTCATCTCCGGCGTCGGCTCGACCGGGTCGCTGGTGCCGAGCCGCGCCAGCAACGCGCGGATCGCCTGTGGTTCGATTCCGCCCGCGCGCAGCTCGTCGACGCCTAGGCTGCCGAGCCGCTTGGAAAGCTTGCCCTCCGCACCCGTCAGCAGCGCGGCGTGCGCGAACGCCGGCGGCGTGCCGCCGAGTGCCGCGAACATCTGGATCTGCAGCGCGGTGTTGGCGACGTGATCCTCGCCGCGCACGACATGCGTGATCCCCAAGTCGACATCGTCGATCGCCGACGGCAGCATGTAGAGCCACGATCCGTCGGCGCGGCGGATCACCGGATCGCTCATCGTCGCCGGATCGAACCGCTGGGGCCCGCGCACCAGATCGTCCCATTCGACCGGCGCGTCGTGATCGAGGCGGAAGCGCCAGTGCGGCCGCACGCCATCAGCCTCGAGTCGCGCGCGATCGGCGTCGCTCAGCGCGAGCGCCGCGCGATCATAGATCGGCGGCAACCCACGACCGAGCTGCACCTTCCGCTTGAGGTCGAGCTCCTGGCTGGTCTCGTAGGCGGGATAGATCCGCCCCGCCGCCACCAGCGCGTCGAACCGCGCCTGATACAGTGCGAACCGGTCCGACTGGCGCACCTCGTCGTCGGGCGCCAGGCCTAGCCACGCGAGATCCTCCCGGATCGCCGCGACGAACCGTTCCTCGCTGCGCGCCGCGTCGGTATCGTCGATGCGCAGCAGGAAGCGGCCGCCGTTCGCGCGCGCCCACATCCAGTTAAACAGCGCAGTGCGGATGTTGCCGACGTGGAGCCGGCCGGTCGGGGATGGGGCGAAGCGGGTAACGATCGTCATGCCGCCAGCGGTTAGCGTGCGGCGGGGCACACGCAAACCACCCGGTGCACACGCTCGGATCGTGACGCGAGATTGCAACATGAGGCGGCGGCGCTAAGGGGGCCGCGACGAAAGGGCGCAACGCATGAAACTGATGACGGGCAATTCGAACCTGCCGCTGGCACGGGACATCGCTGCCTATCTCGAACTGCCGTTGACGGAGGCGCTGGTGCGCCGCTTCGCTGACGAGGAGATCTTCGTTGAGATTATGGAGAACGTCCGGGGCGAGGACGTCTTCCTGATCCAGTCGACCAGCTTTCCGGTCAACGACAACCTCATGGAACTGCTGATCTGCATTGACGCGCTGAAACGCGCTTCGGCGAAGCGGATCACCGCGGTGCTGCCCTATTTCGGCTATGCCCGGCAGGATCGCAAACCCGGCCCGCGCACGCCGATCTCGGCCAAGCTCGTCGCCAACCTCATCACCACCGCGGGCGCGGATCGCGTGCTCTCGGTCGATCTTCACGCCGGGCAGATTCAGGGCTTCTTCGACATTCCGACCGACAATCTGTTCGGCGCGCCGGTGATGTCGGCGGACATCAACGCGCGCTTCGGCTCGAAGAATCTGACGGTCGTCTCGCCCGACGTCGGCGGCGTGGTGCGCGCCCGCGCGCTCGCCAAGCGGCTCAACAACGCCCCGCTCGCGATCGTCGACAAGCGGCGCGAGCGCGCGGGCGAATCGGAAGTGATGAACATCATCGGCGAGGTCGAAGGGCGCTTCTGCATCCTGATCGACGACATCGTCGATTCGGCGGGTACGCTGTGCAACGCCGCCGCCGCGCTGAAGGAAGCCGGCGCGGAGGACGTCGTCGCCTATGTCACCCACGGCGTACTGTCGGGCGGCGCGGTCGCGCGGGTCGAGGGATCGGTGCTGCGCGAGCTCGTCATCACCGATTCGATCGGCAACGCCGAGGCGATCGGGAATGCCAAGCGCATCCGCCACCTCACCATCGCCCCGCTGCTCGCCGAGGCGATCAAACGAATCGCCGACGAGACGAGCGTCTCGTCGCTGTTCGACTGAGGTCTAGGTTCGCTTCAGTTCGGGTACAAAGATAGAAAGCGCCGCGGCCAAGCCGCGGCGTCGGACGGATTCGGCTTCGCCGACCCGCCGGCCGGGGAACAGCTTCGCGTTGCGATCGCCGCGCGAGCGCGCCTAGCTGTTCCCAAGTGCCACGATGTGATCGAACACCGCCGGGTGCAGCGGCTTGGAGAACGCGCAGCCGTAGCGGTACTTGTCGCGCCACGCGACCACCGCCTCCAGCCCCGCGAGCCCCGGCAGCGTCAGCCACACCGTGGTTCCCGGCCACAGCGTGAAGCTCGTCTGCGCGCGGAACCCCGTCACCGACAGGTCGACCACTTCGATCTCGAAGCGGGTCGTGCCACGATCGCGCAGATGGGCGCGCATCCGGACCGCCTTGCGCAGCGCACGGCGGCTTTCTTCGCTTTCACCCGGGATCGAAAGAGATGCAGCGTTGTCCATGGGACGAACTTATCCGACGCATTCGTTACTTTTCGGCAAACGCATCTGCACGGCGGCCACGGCCTGGAACAACGCGCCTTCGCATATAGCCATCACCGCCCGCCGTCGCTACGTCGCACCGCACCATGACCGACGACGCCGCTGCCCCCACCCAGAACGCCGCCACCCATGATGAGCGCCGCGCCGCCGCGCTCGAGTCCAAGGCCTGGCCGTACGAGGAAGCGCGCAAGCTCATCAAGCGCTGGCCCAATGGCAAGCCGAACGGCGAGCCGATGCTGTTCGAGACCGGCTACGGCCCCTCGGGCCTGCCGCACATCGGCACCTTCCAGGAAGTGCTGCGCACCACCATGGTCCGCCGCGCCTATGAGGAGATGACCGGGCTTCCGACGCGCCTGGTGGCGTTCAGCGACGACATGGACGGGCTGCGCAAGGTGCCCGACAACGTACCCAACAAGGAATTGCTGGAGGCGAACCTCGGCAAGCCGCTGTCGCGCGTCCCCGATCCATTCGGCAAGTTCGACAGCTTCGCCGCCCACAACAACGCCATGCTGCGCGACTTCCTCGATCGCTTCGGCTTCGATTACGAGTTCGTCTCGTCGACCGACTATTACGCGTCGGGCCGCTTCGACGAGAAGCTGCGCGACGTGCTGCGCCACTACGACAAGATCATGGCGGTCATGCTACCGACGCTGCGCGCCGAGCGGCAGGCGACCTATTCCCCTGTCCTCCCGATCAGCCCGACGAGCGGCATCGTCCTCCAGGTCCCCGTCGAGGTGGTCGACGCCGAAGCCGGGATCATCCGCTTCACCGACGCCTCCGTTCCGGGGGGTGAGACGGTCGAACAGTCGATCCTCGGCGGCCGCGCCAAGCTGCAGTGGAAGCCGGACTGGGGGATGCGCTGGGCCGCGCTCGGCGTCGACTATGAGATGTACGGCAAGGACCTGATCGATTCGGGCGTGCTCGGCGGCGAGATCGCGCAGGTGCTCGGCGGGCGTAAGCCCGAGGGGCTGATCTACGAGCTGTTCCTCGACGCCAAGGGCGAGAAGATCTCCAAGTCGAAGGGCAACGGGCTCTCGATCGAGGAGTGGCTCACCTACGGCCCCGACGAGAGCCTCGCCTTCTACATCTATCGCGAGCCCAAGAAGGCCAAGTCGCTCCACCTCGGCCTGATCCCGCGCGCGATCGACGATTACTGGCAGTTCCGCGCCAATTACGCGGGTCAGGGCTGGAAGGAGCGGCTCGGCAATCCGGTGCACCACGTCCACTCGGGCGACGTGCCCGGCGAGACGCTGCCCGTTACCTTCGGGTTGCTACTCAACCTCGTCGGCGTGATGGGCGAAGGCGCGACCAAGGCGCAGGTGTGGGGCTATCTCGCCAATTATCTGCCCGATGCGGCGCCGGAGAAGCACCCCGAGCTCGATCGCATGATCGGCTACGCGCTCGCCTACCACGGCGACTTCATCGCGCCCACGTTGAAGCGTCGTGCGCCCGAGGGGATCGAGGTCGACGCACTGCGCCGCCTCGACGGCGATCTCGCCGCGCTCGGCGAGGACGCCTCGGCAGAGGACATCCAGAACGCCGTCTATGAGATCGGCAAGAGTGCGTTCGGCGACGCCGGCGGCTTCGCCGAGCTGCGCGATTGGTTCAAGGCGCTGTACGAAACGCTGCTCGGCTCGAGCCAGGGCCCGCGCATGGGCAGCTTCATCCGCCTCTACGGGATCGCCAACACCCGCCGCCTCATCGCCGAGGCCCTCGCGCTGGCGTAACCGCGGGCGATCGTACCGTCGCAGCGACCGGCAGCATGCTTGGCGCGACAATGCATCGCGCCGCCGGCTCCGCTTAACGCCCGGACGGTGAGCGCCCGGGCCTCACTTCGCTCACTGGTCCGCATCCCCCTGCGCGCTAGTGTCTTGCGCCTCCCGCCACAGGGCCTCGACCAGCTGCGCGGCAGGCAGCGAACGCGCCAGCCGCGCGCCTTGGCCGGCCCAGTGCGCGCCGAAACCCGGCTCGCCGGCGGCGCGCGCCGCCGCGTTCAGCGCCTTACCCGCATCGTAGGCGATTGGATAATCCGGCGCGGGAAGCCCGGTCGCCTCTCCCCATCGGGTAAAGCGGTTCGTCAGGCAACGCGCCGGCCGGCCCGATATTGCGCTCGTCATCGTCGTGTGATGCGCAGCTTCCCCGAACAGCGCCGCGCGATAGCCGGTGTCGGCGCTGCTCTCCGGACACGCGACGAAGGCGGTGCCCAGCTGCGCGGCCGCGGCGCCTAGGCTGAGCGCCGCACGGATGCCGGCGCCATCCATGATCCCGCCGGCGGCGATGACGGGTAGGGTCGTATGCGTGACGAGCAGCCGCGTCAGCGCCACCGTGCCGAGGCGGTCATCGCGCGCCGCAGGATCGAACACGCCGCGATGCCCGCCGGCCTCCCAGCCCTGCGCGACGATCAGGTCGATGCCGGCCGCTTCGATCTGCCGCGCTTCATCGAGGTTGGTAGCAGAGGCGAGCAACAGGCTGCCGGCGCCCTTCAACGCCGCAATCTTTTCCTTTGGCGGCACGCCGAAGTGGAAACTGATCACCGGCGGCGCCGTCTCCAGCAGCATCGCAAGCATCGCGTCGTCATCGGCGAAGCTGGTGTAGATCGTCCTCAACGCTGCCGGTGGCGTCGCGCCGTAGCGCTCGAAAGTCGGCCGCAGCGCATCGATCCATCGCCGCTCGCGCATCGCGTCCGGTCGCGGCGTCGCATGGACGAAGAGATTGACGTTGAAGGCGCGGCAGGTGCGGGCGCGAACGGCGTCGATCATCGATCGTGCTCCGTCGGCATCGGTCGCGCCGACACCGATCGAACCCAGCCCGCCGGCCTCGGACACCGCAGCCGCCAATTGCGGTGTTGAAACGCCCGCCATCGGAGCCTGTACGATGGGAATGGTGACGCCGAGGTGCTGGAACGAGCGCATCACAGGGTCATGCGCGCGGCAGCGGCACTCCACAATCGCGCAGCAACCTAGCAGCCGTGCCACCGACGCGGCGCGATCGCACGCGCGAGCGAGGGGCAAGTGAATCGCCAACAGATCGATCGGAACCTGCCGACAACGTTAGCGCCCGCGCGCGCGACCCGCTAACCCTCCCCCGCATGTGCAACGAGGCCGCCCGCCGCATCGCCCTTGGCGAGCTCCGCAACGACTGGGGCGAGACGCGCATCCCGCTCGTCTTCCCCGAAGGCGCGCCCAACATGGCACCGCTCGACGGCTTCCGCATTACCGATTCGACGATCATCATCCGCGGCGTCGAGGGCGCTGCGGATCGGGCGGAGTGCGTCACGCGCCGCTGGAGCTGGCCGGGTGCGGGCGGGCGGCCGGTCTACAACTATCGCTCGGACGGGCGGAGCCTCGTCAAGGGCCGCTGCCT
Source organism: Sphingomonas sp. TZW2008 (assembly GCF_002117915.1). Classification (GTDB taxonomy): domain Bacteria; phylum Pseudomonadota; class Alphaproteobacteria; order Sphingomonadales; family Sphingomonadaceae; genus Sphingomonas. Next base: position 275,436 of record NZ_BDJB01000003.1, read on the forward strand.
CATCCCGGTCGACGCGTTCTTTGAGTTCACCGCGCCGGCCGATCCCAAGGCGAAGCGCAAAGACAAATGGGCCTTTCGCCTCGTCGATCATTCGTGGTTCTGCATTGCCGGTCTGTGGCGGCACGACGCGGCCGTCGGCGAAGCCTTCACCATGCTGACGTGCGAGCCGGGTCCCGATATCGCGCCCTACCATTCGCGCCAGGTCGTCGTGCTCGGCCGCGATACCTGGGCAGCGTGGCTCGATCCGGCGGTTCCCTCGGCCGATCTGTGCCGGCCGCTGCCCGCGGGCAGCCTCTCGGTGGAGCCGGCGCGTTGACGCGGCGCCGCTCCGCGCTGCGCGCGTTCCTCGCGAACGAGGCCGCCGGCGGCGTCGTCCTGATCGTCGCCGCGATCCTCGCGATGATCGTCGCCAATCTGCCCGTGACGGCGGAAGGCTATGCGCACGCGCTCCATGCCGAGATTGGGCCGGTCCTCGCGCCGCAGCTCGGCGCGATGACGGTCCACCTGTGGATCAACGATGGGCTGATGGCGCTGTTCTTCCTGCTCGTCGGGCTGGAGATCAAGCGCGAGTTCGTCGACGGCCGGCTGGCACAGGCCGATCAGCGCCGCCTGCCCTTCCTCGCCGCCGCCGCCGGCATGGCGGTCCCCGCGCTCGTCTTCCTCGCGATCGTCGGCGACGCGCCGCAGCTGCAGCGCGGCTGGGCGATCCCCGCGGCGACCGATATCGCCTTCGCCGTCGGCATCATGGCGATGCTGGGCTCGCGCGTTCCCTCCGCGCTGAAGCTGCTGCTGACGACGGTGGCGATCGTCGACGATATGGGCGCCGTCGCGATCATCGCGCTCGCCTATACTGATCAGATCAGCGCTGTTGCGCTCGCCGGCGCGGGGCTCGCCACGATCGTTCTCTACGTCATGAACCGGCGCGGGATTATGGTGCTGTGGCCGTATCTGCTCGTCGGCGCCGCATTGTGGCTGTTCGTGCTGCGATCGGGCGTCCATGCGACGATCGCGGGCGTCGTGACCGCGGCCTTCGTGCCGATCGTCCGCACGCCCGGCGCCCCCGACGCCGCGCACTCGTCGCTTCACCGCCTCGAACACGCGCTTCACCCGTGGGTCGCCTTCGCGGTCGTGCCGCTGTTCGCCTTCGCCAATGCCGGCGTCGCGCTGGGCGCCACGGGTTGGGCGATCGCCGGCGAGCCGCTCGTGCTCGCGGTGGCGGCAGGGCTGTTCTTCGGCAAGCAGATCGGCATCTTCGGCATGATCTGGGGCGCCGCGCGGCTCGGCATCGCCAAGCCGCCGCATCGCGTCAGCTGGGCACAGCTCTACGGCATGGCGCTGCTCGCCGGGATCGGCTTCACAATGAGCCTGTTCATCGGCACGCTCGCCTTCCCCGGCGACCCCCCGCTGGTCGAGGAAGTGAAGGTCGGGGTGCTCGCCGGCTCGATCGCATCGGCGCTTGCCGGCGCGATCGTCCTCGCGCTCGCCAAGCCCGCGAGCCGGGCGTCGTGAAGCGCTTCTTCTCGCCCGCACAGCTTGCGCACGCGCCACGGCACGAGCTCCATAACGGCGGCTTCACCGACTATGCTGAGAAGCCGGAACGCGCTCAGGCGATCCTCGACGCGATCGGCGGCGCGGACGCCCCGCCCGATTGCGGCGACGCGCCGATCCTCGCGGTGCATTCGCCCGACTATTGCGCGTTCCTGCAACAAGCGCCCGCCGCCTGGGCTGCCGCCGGACGCCCCGGCGATGCCCTGCCCTATGCCTTTCCGATCGTCGGCCGCCGCCCGCTGCGACTCGACCGGGTCGACGCGCTGCTCGGCCGCCACTCGTTCGACGCGACGACGCCCATCACCGCGCAGACCTGGGCCAGCGCCTACGGCAGCGCACAGTCGGCGCTCGCCGCGACACACGCGGTGCTCGGCGGGGAACGCGCCGCCTTCGCGCTATGTCGTCCGCCCGGCCACCACGCCGGCGCCGATTATTGCGGCGGCTACTGCCACCTCAACATCGCCGCGATCGCCGCGCAGGCGGCGCGCGACGCGGGCCACGCGCGCGTCGCGATCCTCGATATCGATTATCACCACGGCAACGGCACGCAGGACATCTTCTGGCAGCGCGGCGATGTCTTCTACGCCAGCGTCCACGCCGACCCCGCAACCGATTATCCCTTCTACTGGGGCCACACCGACGAGACCGGCGAGGGCGCTGGCGAAGGCGCGACGCTCAACCTGCCACTGCCGCACGGCACCACGCTTGACGCGTTCCGCACGGCGCAGAGCCGCGCTCTCGACGCAATTGCGCGCTGGGGCGCGAGCTTCCTCGTGCTCAGCTTCGGCGCGGACACGTGGGAGGGCGATCCGATCAGCCACTTCGCGCTGCGCACGCCCGATTACACCGTAATCGGGCGCGATATCGCTGCGCTCGGGCTGCCGACCGCGATCGTGATGGAGGGTGGCTATGCGATCGACGCGCTCGGCGCCAACGTCGCAAGCCTCCTCGCCGGCTTCTGAGGCTTCAGTTCAGCGCAGTCGCGTCGATCGGCGGCCGGCCCTTCTGGCTTGCCGCCACCGCCCCCACCCTCTCGATCACGCGCAGCACGTTGCCTTGCGCCAGTGCCGCGAGATCGGCATCGTTCCATCCACGCCGGGCAAGCTCGGCGAACAGCCGCGGATAGCCGTCCACCCCCGCCATATCCTCGGGCGCTGTGCCGCCGATGCCGTCGTAATCGCCGCCGATCCCGACCGCGCCGCGCCCTGCCACGCGCGCGATATGCTCGACGTGGTCGGCAACGGTCGCGGCGGTCACACGCGGCATCGGATGCGCGGCATCCCACGCGACGAGCGGCGCGGGCGCCTTGGGGCCGTAGGCATCGGTGGCGAGCCCGTTCGCCTTGCCGAACGCGGTCCGCTCGCGATCCCACGCCCGCCACGCGCTCGACAGGAACGCCGGATAGACGTTGACCATCACCACGCCGCCCGCCGCCCCGATCCGCCGCAGCAGATCGTCAGGGATGTTGCGCGGCGCATCCGCCAGCGCGCGCGCCGAGGAATGCGACGCGATTACCGGCGCCACCGCGACGTCGAGGACCGCAGCCAGCGTCGCGTCGGACACGTGGCTCACGTCGACGATCATCCCGATGCGGTTCATCTCCGCCACTACCTGCCGCCCGAAGGCAGTGAGCCCGTTCGCGCGCGGGGCGTCGGTCGACGAATCGGCCCAGGCAAGGCTCTTGCCATGCGTCAGCGTCATGTAACCGACGCCGAGCGCCTTCATCTGGCGCAGCACCGAGAGCCGCCCGTCGATCTGATGCCCACCCTCGATCCCGATCAACGAGGCGATCCGCCCGCCGCGCTGCGCCTCGCGGATGTCGGTGGCGCTTGTCGCCAGGGCAAACGCAGTTGGGTTCGCCGCGACGAAGCGGCGTACGATGTCGATCTGCTCGAGCGTCATTTCCACCGCGCGCGGCCCGGTCGTGTCGGCGGGTATCCACACCGACCAGAACTGCCCGCCTACCCCGCCCCGCCGAAGGCGCGGCACATCGGTCTGCAGCGGATACGGCAGCGCGGCCGTATCGCGCGAGAGATCCAGTGCCTCCACCCGCGCCTCGTGCCGCTCGCGGATTTCCCAGGCGAGATCGTTGTGGCCGTCGATAATCGGGGAACGTTCCAGCAATTGCGTCACGCGTGCGGGCACCGGCGGCGACGCGGGCGCCGCGGCGGCAAGCAGGATGGCGATCAACGACATTGAGGCTCCCCATATCGGAACGGAACGGAAACGGAGATACCGCGTTCCGCACCATTCCCTCCCGGCGATCGTGCCGGGATACGCAGCATTGGAACGTCACGCGGCCGAAAGATCAAGGTAAACGGCCGTTGCTATATCAACGCCATGTGCCGTGTTTCGAACGTCCGCCACCCGCCTGATTTAAAACTGTAAAATCGCGCCCATATGGAAGCGCAGGAGAGACCGGAGTAGCATTGGTGACCGACGACAAGGACTATTTCTACCGCCGCGCCGAACTCGAGCTGGAAATGGCGCAGCGCACCGAGCATCCGGAGGCGGTGAAGGCGCATTACACGATCGCCAGCTACTATCTGGACAAGGTTTATAACGACACGGACGAAGCGGCCGCTGATCCCGCCGCGTCGGACGAGCCGACGCCTGCCTAGCGTCGCCGCTCAGCCGTCCTTGCGCCCCTCGATCAGCCATGGGCGCGGGCGGCCGGTGGGGCGTGGTTTGCCGTCGAGCCGCACTGATCGGGTGATGACGACGGGCTTCATCAGCATCGTTCCTGCCATCCGCCCGCCGGTCGGCTGCGCCAGGATGCGTTTGATCACCGCTTGCCCCCCCACGACCCGGCCGAACGCCGCATAGCCCGGATTGGTCTTCGTCCAGTCCATCTGCGGCGCGGCGCCGACAGTGATGAACCAATTGCCGTTCGCCGATCCGGGCGGCCCGCGCCGCGCCATCGATATCGTCATGTCGAGGTGCTTGATCCCCGTCTTCGCCGTCGATTCATGCGGGATCAGATCAAGGAAGCGGCGCGCGTCAGTGCGGATGCCCGATTGCACGAAGCCATATTGCGGCGCCGCCTTGTTGCGCGCCACGCGATAGAAGGCGATCCCGTCGAACCGCCCGTCGTCGACATAGCGCATGAAGTTGGCGGTCGTCTCCGGCGCTCGCTTCGCGTTCAGCGCCAGCACGATCGGCCCCATCGCCGTCTCCAGCCGCACGCGGACGAACCCCGGCGTCGGCCGATCGGCGCGCTGCGCGGCGGCGGGGGCCATGATCGCGGGCAGCATCGCGCCGATCAGCGCGGACGACAGGATGATACGCATCCCCGCGCGGTAGCCGCCGACGCTTCGCAGCGCCAGCGCTCCGCGCGCTCACCTCATTTCGACAGATCGGTCAGCACCGACCGGTAATAGCGCACGCCCAGTGGCACGTTGTCGATCGGGGTGCGCTCGTTCAGCCCGTGCGCGAACTCGTCCGATTCCTTCAGGAACAGCGGGCTGATGCCGTAGCTGGGGATGCCGACCGAACGGAACCACATCGAATCGCTCGCGCCGGCGGACATCGACGGGAACACCGGCACGCCGGGCCGCACCGCGCCGATCGCCTTCTTCACCGCGGTCATCAGGTCGGGGCGCAGCGGCGAGGCGTCGGTCGGGTTCGATCCCTCGGTCACGTCGCTGAACTTTACCGCCGGATCGGCGGCGACGCGTTGCAGCTCGGCCATCACCGCCGCGGGCTTCACGCCCGGAAAGATGCGGCAGTTGATGTTGGCGGTCGCGCGCTGCGGCAGCGCATTCAGCGCGTGCCCGCCGCTTATCGTTGTCGTCACGCACGTGGTGCCGATCTGCCCGACATAGGCGGGGCTCGCCGCCAGCGTTTCGATCGCCGCCTTGTCAGCCGGGTTCGCCGCAAAAGCGCGCATCGCCTTGCCGAGTTCGGGTGTCTGCCGCGCGGCGATGCCCTCGAAATATCCCTTGGTGATCGGACTCAGCTGCGGCGCGAAGCGATAGCCGCCGATCCGCGCCAGTGCCGCTGCCAGCTGGTTGATCGCATTGTCACGCCGTGGCGCCGACGAATGGCCGCCGGCGTTGGTCACCTCGAGCTGGAAATCGGCGTAGGTCTTTTCCGCTGCACCCACGGTGAAATATTGCGGCCGCCCGTCCTCGCCCAGCAGCCCGCCGCCGCCATCGACGTTGAGCGCCATCTCCGCCCCCTTCAACCGCTCGGCGAGGATCGACGATGTCTTCATCACCGTTTCCTCGTCGCCCGAGAAGGCAAGTACGATGTCGCGCCGCGGCGTGTAGCCGGCACGTTTCATGTCGATCAGCGTGGCGACCACCAGCGCCATGTCGAGCTTCATGTCGGTCGCGCCGCGGCCGAAGAGATAGCCGTTCTCGATCACGGGGGTGAACGGGTCGCGCTGCCAGTCGGCAGGCTTCGCCTCGACGACATCCATATGGCCGGAGATGACGAGGGCCGGCGCCTTTGGATCACTCCCGCGCCACCGGGCCATGAACAGCGCGGTATCGTCGACCGGCTCGACGGTAATGTCCCCGGCTGGGAACCCCGCCGCCACCATCTGCTGCTTGAGATAGGCCGCCGCCGCCGGCGTCTGGTTGCCGGCCCCGCGCACCGTGCGCAGCGCGATCAGCTTCTTGGCGATCTCGATCGCCTGCGCGTCCGCCGCGCCTGCCGCCGGCGCCGCTTGCGCGCTGCTCGCCGCCAGCAACATCGCCGCGAGCATCCCAACCATCTTCATCTGCTGACCCCCTGCTTTCCCGCCACGCTACCGGGACGGTCCAGATATGAGAAGGGGCGGATATGAGAAGAGCCAGATATGAGAAGAGGTTGCCGAACGATCCCGCAGGACCGCCCGACAACCCCTAAACATGGTCAGCGGCCGGAGAGCTCCAGCCCGGGAGACCATGCGGGCCTCTACTGCCTATGCATTCCGGCGTTGCCTGGGGGAGGATACCCCCCGCCGGGCCGCGGCGGCGTTAGAAGCGCGTCCCCCGAACGAACTGAACCGACCCCATTGCTGAACCATGAGACATCGGATCACCTCCTTTCGCTGGTTGATAACGAGCGTGGCCAGCCCGGCCACACCGGCAATGTCAGCCGAACCGCGGCGCGATGCAAGGGGTGTTTTGCACGGCCCGCCGCTTCACCCGCCACATCCGCATCAGCCGCGGCAATCCTCGATTACGCGCCCGATCTCGGCATATGTCGGCAGCACCAGCGGCGGCGTGCCGGCCTGTTCCAGCGCCACGCGTCCGCGGCTGAACGCCATCGCGTCGAGCAGTGGATCGCGCGTGCCGAGCTCCGCCGCGACATACGGCAGCGCGCCACCCGTCGGCCGAACCGGCAACGCGCGCGTTGTGCTGCTGGTACGCACCGTCATCGCCCCGGTCGCGTCGCCGGCGCGCGACAGATAGACGCGCCCCGCCCCCCGATCGCAGCGCAGCACCGCGCGCGCGTCGCCGCCCGCCTGCCCGAACATCGCGCGCGATCCGCGCTCATCGCGCCGGTAGGTCCACGTCCCCGGCGTGCGCGGCCAATCCTGCCAGTCCGACGCGAGCGGCGCGGGCGCGGGTGCCGGCGCAGGTCTCGGGGCCGGAGCGGGCGGCGGCGGCGCGGGCGGTTCGGCCGGCGGCGCGACGCAGCAGGTGACGGCGAGCATCAGGGCGCTGGCGGCGATGGGGCGAAGGTGGCGCATCGCGTGCACCCTAGCGGCCCTGCCGAAAGGCTCAACCGGAACCGGCGCGGCCCCGGAGCGGTTCAGCGCGGCAGGAGGATCTTTATGAGCACGACCGATACGCAGACCCTGGTACTGATCGAAACGTCGCTCGCCGGCACGATGAAGGTCGAGAGTCGCGACGGCGACAAGCTTGGCAGCGTATCAGCCTTCATGGTCCACAAGCGCACCGGCCGCGCGACGCACGCCGTGCTCAGCCTCGGCGGCTTCCTGGGCGTCGGCAAAAGCTATTACCCCCTGCCCTTCTCGCTGCTGCAATTCGATCCGGTGCGCGACCTCTACGTTGTCACGATCGATCGACGGCTGCTCGAGGGCGGGCCGAGCTGGGCGAACAACGCCCCGCAATTCGACCAGGCCTATGCCGATCGCGTTGCGAGCTACTACGGCGCGGGAACCGAGGATCTCTCGCTAAACTGACGCGACGGCGGAAGCGAAGCGGCGATCAGCGCCGCTTCGCCATCCGCATCTGCTGTTGCTTGCCGAAACGCGTCTTGCGCGTCCCCGGCTTGCCCTCGTTGCTGCGCCCCATCAGCGGCGCCTTCTGCTCGTGCACCGGCAGGCCGAGCTCTTCCTGCTCGAGGTTGCGGATCTCGTCGCGCAGGCGACCCGCTTCCTCGAACTCGAGGTCCGCCGCGGCCTTGCGCATCTTCTTCTCGAGCTCCTCGATATACGCGCGCAGATTGTGCCCAACCATGTGCGGCCGCTGCTCGTCACCCGTATCCACCAGCACGCTGTCCTGGTTGGAGACGTGCGCGATGATGTCGCCGATGTTGCGCTTGATCGTCGTCGGCGTGATGCCGTGTTCGAGGTTGTACGCTTCCTGCTTCTCGCGGCGGCGCGCGGTCTCGTTCATCGCCCGCTCCATCGAGCCGGTGATCCGGTCGGCATAGAGGATCACCCGTCCGTCGACGTTGCGCGCGGCGCGTCCGATCGTCTGGATCAGCGACGTCTCGGAACGCAGGAAGCCTTCCTTATCGGCATCCATGATGCACACGAGGCCACATTCGGGAATGTCGAGGCCCTCGCGGAGCAGGTTGATGCCGATCAGCACGTCGTACACGCCCAGCCGAAGGTCGCGGATCAGCTCGATACGCTCCAGCGTCTCGACGTCGGAGTGCATGTAGCGGACCTTGACGCCCGCCTCGTGCATATACTCGGTCAGGTCCTCGGCCATGCGCTTGGTCAGCGTGGTGACGAGCGTACGATAACCTAGCTCGGCTGTCTTGCGGCACTCGACGATGCAGTCCTGCACCTGCTCCTCGACCGGCTTGATCTCGACCGGCGGATCGATGAGGCCGGTGGGGCGGATCACCTGCTCAGCAAAGACGCCGCCGGTCTGCTCCATCTCCCATCCGCCTGGCGTCGCGGAGACGCTGACAGTCTGCGGGCGCATCGCGTCCCATTCGTTGAAGCGCAGCGGCCGGTTGTCGATGCAGCTCGGCAGGCGGAAGCCGTACTCCGCCAGCGTGATCTTCCGCCGATGGTCGCCGCGCGCCATCGCGCCGATCTGCGGTACCGTCTGGTGGCTCTCGTCGACGAACAGCAGCGCATTCTCGGGGAGATATTCGAACAGCGTCGGCGGCGGCTCGCCCGGCAGGCGGCCGGTGAGGAAGCGGCTGTAATTCTCAATCCCGTTGCAGCTGCCCGTCGCCGCGATCATCTCGAGATCGAAATTGGTGCGCTGCTCCAGCCGCTGATGCTCCAGCAGCTTGCCCTCCGCCTCTAGTTCCTTGAGCCGCTCGGTCAGTTCGTGGCGGATCGCCTCGCTCGCCTGTTTCATCGTCGGGCCGGGCGTCACATAGTGCGAATTGGCGTAGATCCGCACCGAGTTCATGCTCGCCGCCTTCTTGCCGGTCAGCGGATCGAACTCGACGATCTCCTCGATATCGTCGCCGAAGAAGCTGATCCGCCACGCCGCATCCTCGAGGTGCGACGGGAAGATTTCCAGATTGTCGCCCTTCACGCGGAAATTGCCGCGCGCGAAAGCCGCGTCGTTGCGCTTGTACTGCAGCGCGACGAGCTTGCGGACGATCTCGCGCTGGTCGACGGTCTGGCCTTTCTTCAGATCGAAGATCATCGCCGAATAGGTCTCGACCGATCCGATGCCGTAGAGGCACGATACCGAAGCGACGATCAGCACGTCGTCCCGCTCCAGCAGCGATCGCGTGGCCGAGTGGCGCATCCGGTCGATCGCCTCGTTTACCGAGCTTTCCTTCTCGATGTACGTGTCGGACCGCGGGACGTACGCCTCCGGTTGATAATAATCATAGTAGCTGACGAAATATTCGACAGCATTCTCCGGAAAGAAGCTCTTGAATTCGCCGTAGAGCTGCGCCGCGAGGATCTTGTTGGGCGCTAGGATCAGCGCCGGGCGCTGCAACTGCTCGATCACCTTGGCCATGGTGAAGGTCTTGCCCGATCCGGTGACGCCCAGCAGCACCTGATCCTTCTCGCCCGCCAGCGCCGCCTGCGTCAGCTCGGCGATCGCCGCCGGCTGATCACCCGCCGGCTCGTAATCGGACACCAGCTTGAACCGGCGCCCGCCCTCCACCTTCTCGGGCCGGGTCGGGCGATGCGGAACGAAGCCTGCGCCGGTTTCTGGTTCGTCGAGAGTCGTTCGGATCTGGATCGCCATGCGCACGATATGGGTCGGATCAGGGGCGAACGAAAGGGCGTGGGCGGCGACGAAGCGGCTTCACCACGCGCCCGCGCCGGCTATGGTGCCACCCGATCAATCGAGGGAATCGCATGCGCCGCACCATCACCGCCATCCTGCTCGCCGCAGCCCCCGTGCCCGCGCTCGCCGCACCCGATTACCAGGCACAGGTGAAGGCCGATTGGGATCGCGACCTCGGCAAATTGTGGGACCAGTTCCACCGCAATCCCGAGCTGTCGTTCCGCGAGATCAAGACCGGCGCGGCAATGGCGGCCGAATTGCGCAAGGTGCCCGGCATGCAGGTGACGGAAAAGGTCGGCCAGACCGGCGTCGTCGGCGTGCTGAAGAATGGCGCCGGGCCCGTAGTGCTGATCCGCGCCGACATGGACGGGCTGCCGGTGGAGGAGAAATCCGGCCTCGCCAACGCGTCCAAGGTTCGCCAGGTCGGCGTGGACGGCGTCGAGGCGCCGGTGATGCACGCCTGCGGCCACGATACGCACATCGTCGCGCTGCTCGCATCTGCGCGCCGCCTCGCCGCGCTCAAGGATCGCTGGGCCGGCACGATCGTGTTCATCGTCCAGCCGGCTGAGGAGCGCGTCGGCGGTGCCAAGGCGATGCTCGCGGATGGCCTCTACAGCAAATTCCCCAAGCCCGATTACGCGCTCGCCTTCCACGTCGCCGCCGCGATGGAGACGGGCAAGGTCGCGGCTGGCGAGACGATCCAATATTCCTCGTCCGACTCGGTCGACATCACCATCCCCGGCATCGGCGCGCACGGCGCCAGCCCGCACATGGGCAAGGACCCGGTTTACATGGCCTCGCAGCTGGTCGTCGCGCTGCAGGGGCTTGTCAGCCGCGAGCGCTCGCCGCTCGCGCCCGGCGTCATCACCGTGGGCTCATTCCACGCCGGGCTGAAGCACAACATCATCTCGGACGAGGCGAAGCTGCAGGTAACAGTGCGCGCTAATGACGAGGCGACGCGCGCGCAGCTCCTCGCCGGGATCAAGCGCGTCGCCGCCGGCATCGGCACGCTGAACGGCATGCCGGCGGACAAGATGCCCGTCGTGACGGTGAGCGAGGGTACGCCGACGACGATCAACGACACGCCGCTTGCCAAGCGGCTCAATGCGGTGATGGTCGACACGCTCGGCGCCGCCAACGTCGTGCCGTTCGAACAGATGGGCATGGGGGCGGAGGATTTCGCCTATCTGGTGCAGCCCGACACGGGCGTGAAAGGCTATTATTTCGCGGTCGGCGGCACGCCGCGCGCGGCGTTCGAGGCGGAGCGCCAGGGCGGGCCCGCGGTGCCCTCGCACCACTCGCCGCTGTTTAAGATCACCCCCGAACCCGTCATCGTCACCGGCGCGACAGCGATGACCGCCGCCGCACTTGATCTGCTTAAGCCCGGCGCCGCTGCGGGAGCCGCGCAGTGACCCGAGCCACCGCTGCGCTCGGCGCGCTGCTTCCCGCGATCCTGCTCGCCGCATGTGACGTCGGCCCCGACCCCGCCGAGGTCGCGCGCATCCGCGAGGGCACCGAGGCGGTCCGCGCGACGCTCAAGCAGCCTCAGACCGCGCAGTTCAAGAACGTCGCGGCGTATGGCCAGACGGTGTGCGGCGAGGTCAACGCCAGCGTCGGCATGGGGCAAACGGGCTACGAGCGCTTCATCCTCAAAGACGGCAAGGTCACGCTCGCGTCGCAACTGTCGACCGATACCGCGATGGATCAGCGCTGGGCCGCCGACTGCAAGAAATGATCCGCGCCCGGCGGCGCGTTAGCGCAGCGCGCTGACCGCCGGGCTGCGCAGCGCCGGCCCGATCCGCGCCTCATCGATCCGCTGCGTCGGCGGCGCGTAGCTCGGCACCTCCACCGGCGCGCCGATCGGCACCGGCGCGAATGCCGCCGGGTCGCCGCCGCTCGCGCGAAGCACCGCGTCGAGCATCCGCGGCGGCGTGTCGCGCCCCTCGTAGCTCAGCCGGAACGTGCCCCAGTGGATTGGGATCGCGTGCGCCGCGCCGAGCCGTGCAAACACCTGCGCGGCCTGGCCGGGCCCGATATGGCTGCCCGATTCCATCTGTCCCGGCACGAAGCGGAACGCCCCGATCGGAATCAGCGCCAGCCGCACCGGGCCAAGCGCCGCCGCTTCCGCTGGCCATTTGCCGTCCCCCAGCCCCGTGTCGCCGGCGAAGAACAAATTGCCGCCCGGCAGGCGAACGACAAAGGCGGACCACAGCGCACGGTTGCGATCGGCGAACCAGCGGCTGCCCCAGTGATGGTTGCGCACCACCGCCACCTCGATCCCGGGCCGCACCGCCACGCGCTGCCCCCAATCGATCGCGGTCGCGCGCGCGCCGGTCTGCCCGATGACGCTGTCGTTGCCGAGGCTCGTTACGATCGTCGGCCGGTCGCGCTCCCACAGCCGCTTCAGCGTCGCCTTATCGAGATGGTCGTAGTGATTGTGGCTGACGAGGATGAGGTCGATCTTGGGCAGGTCCTCGATCCGGATGCCCGGCGCGGTTACGCGCGTCGGCCCGAACCCGAACGGTCCGGCATTCTCGGCCCAAATCGGATCGGTGAGGATGTTGATCCCCTGCGTCTGAACCAGCACGCTCGCGTGGCCGATCCACGTCGCGACCATCCGCGCGCCCGCGATCCGCGGCGCCGGGCGATGCTGCGTCACCGCGACGCGCTCGGGCCACGCCGGCCGCCCGTCAGTCCCGGTCAGGTTGCGCCAGAGGAAGCCGGCGCGGCTGCCGCCCGTCGGCGGGCGCGCGGTATCCTCGTCTCCGTCAGGATTGAAGAAGCGCGCGCTGTCGAAATGGTCGCTCGCCGGCCCCTCATAATAGATGCGGTCGAGGAAGCGCGGCACGATCGTCACGGTCAGCAGCATCGCGACGACGACGAACAGCGCGATCGCGCCAAGTCGCGTGAGGATCAGCGCCATCGTCTCGTCCCATGCTGCGTAGCGATTGATAAAGATCAAGCGGCTCGGCGGGTTCCGCCGACCGTCATCTGCCCGTCACCCGCGAAGCAGTTCGTCGCGCACGTGGATCGCACGCAGCGAGATCCGCACCTCGATCATGAACGAGACCAGGCTGGCGATCAGCAGCAGCATCGCGAGGATGAAGGCAACCGCGACATATTGCCCGATATGCAGCTTGGCGAGCACCGCGACGAACAGCAGCGCGACGACCGCGCAGGTCATCACCGCCGACGAGACCGCGAGGAACAGCGCGCGGTTGATGATCGTCATGCGCCGGTCGAGCAGCCGCAATTCCCACACGTGGCGATCGTGCTCAGGCCCGCTCGATCGCGGGTGCAGCGCCTCGAGTGCCCGCGCGCGATCGATCACGCGCGACAGCCGCCCCGCGAGCACGTTGAGCAGCGCGCCGATCCCCGCCAGCATAAACACCGGGCTCAGCGACAGCTGAATCGTCTGCGCGATCGTCAACACTTCGGGCGAGTAGGGCATGCCGCGTGATGTGCCGCGCTGTCGGATCGTGGGCAAGCGGCAACGCCGCGGTAACCCCCGCCGCCGCAGCAATGCGGCGGTAACCCCCCTGCGGCAACGCCGCGGTAACTCCTGTCGCGCTAAGCGCGCGGTCATGACCAAGCCGCTCGTCCTCGATGCGTTCGAACGCCTGCCCCGGCTGGTCCGCACCACCTTCGTCGAAGGGCTGTCGAACACGATCGATCAGGTGGCGGAAGCGGCCGCGCCGAGCCACGGCTTCCTTCGCCAGTCGTGGTTCGCGGCGGCGATAACCGCGTACGGCGGACGGGCGCGCACGCTCACCGTCCACGCCGAGGATCACCCCGTTCTGGCGCTACCGCTGGTATCGGTCGGCCCCGCGCTGCTCGGCGTCGCGGCGGTGCCAGGGAGCTACTGGCCGTTCCGCAGCTTTCCGCTGGCGCAGGATGCCGGCGCCGAGGTGCTCGATGCCGCGCTCGCGGCGCTCGCCCCGCGGATCGCCGCGCTGCGTATCGGTCCGGTGTACGATGACGATGCGGCCGTCATCCCGCTGCTCGACGCGGCGCGCGCGCGCGGCTGGGGCGTCGTCGGGCGCTTCATCGCATCGAGCTTCCTGCTCGACATGGCCGCGGCGCGCGCCGAGGGCACGTGGCCGCGCAATTCCACGCTGCGCAAGAATCGCTTCCACGAGAAGCATCTCGCCGAACACGGCCGGCTCGAATGGCGCTTCGTCTCGGGCGCCGACTGGCCAGCCGCGTTCGACGATTTCGCGGCGGTCGAATGGACCAGCTGGATCGCGACGCGCACCGACGGGCGCGACGCCAAGTTCACGCGTGCGGGACACGGCGCCTTCTGGCGCGCCGCCGCCGCCGATCCGGTGCTCGCCGCGATGTTCCGCGCGGCGCTCCTCACCGTCGACGATCGCCCCGCCGCCTTCTCGTTCGATATCGACGCCGGCCCGCTCAAATATGCGATCGCCAACAGCTACGACCCCGCCTTCGCCAAACATTCGCCGGGCAAGCTGCTCTACTATCGCAACCTCGTCGACGCGCTCGATCGCGGCATCGCCCGCGTCGACTGGGGGGCGGGCGACAGCGGCTACAAGCGAACGATCGGCGCCGCCGAAGGCCCTGCGATCCGCGACTGGCTGCTGCTTCGCCCCGGCGTGCCCGCCACGCTGGCGCCGGCGATCAGGCGCCTCTGGCGGGGCCGATGAGCACCGCCTCGACCGCGTCGATCATCCCCTCGGTCGCCACCGGCTCGCCCCAATAGGGGTGGTCGAGCCCCGCGCCGGCATCGCGCGCCGCCTCGCGCCCGGCGAGCAGCGTGCGCAGCGACAGACCTGCGAACAGCAGTCGTTGATTAACCAATGCGAGCGGCAGGTGATCGAGCAGGCGGTGGAAATGCGTCAGGCACCGCACATAGCCCGCCGAATGCTCGCCCCCCGCCCATTGATCGAACATCTGCCGCCGCTCGGTCTGCATGCTCGTCATGAAGCGGAAATACGTCTCGCTCTCACCGTTCGCCCCGCCCATCTCGGCATTGGGAACGACGAGCGCACGGACAACATCGCGCAGCTCGACCGGCCCGCGCGCCTCCGCCTCGTCGAGCATCCGCATGCGCAGCCCGTCGATCAGATCGGCGCCCTCGACGACGAGTTCGCGCAGCAGATCGTCCTTGCTGCCGAAATAATAATGCACCGCCGCCGCGTTGCGCTGTCCTGCCGCCTCGACGATCTCGCGCATGCCCACCGCCGCGATCCCGCGCTCGGCGAACAGGCGGCGGGCGGCGCGCTTCAGCTCGTTTCGGGTGGTGCCGCCACGGCCGGCGGATTGGGGACGCGCAAGGTTCATACGGCGGCAGCATCGACCATGGAGCGCGGCGGTTCAAGTCATCTGGCTTAGATTGACGTGCCCCACCCCCCTCTCCATGATAATCCGAACGACTTAACGACGGGTGGGAGAGGCGATCGTGGCAGAGCTGGCGCACGACCGGGAGGCTTGGCGCGAACTGATCGATCTCGGCGCGCTTGCACGCTGGATGGATGGCAAAGACCTCGGCACCGGCACGCCGATCGAGGACGCCGACACACTCGGCGGCGGCACGCAGAACATCCTGCTGCGCTTCACCCGCGCCGGCCGCACCTATGTCCTGCGTCGGCCGCCGCGTCGCCCGCGACCCGAAAGCGACGAGGTGATGCGGCGCGAAATGAAGGTGCTCGCCGCGCTCGCCGGATCGGACGTGCCGCACCCGGGCTTCATCGCCGGTGAGGGCGATCCCGCCGCGCTCGGCACCGCTTTCTACCTCATGGAGCCGATCGACGGCTTTAACGCGACGGTCGGCCTACCGCCGCTTCACGCCGGCAGCGCCGACGTGCGCCGCCGCATGGGGGAGGCGATCGTCGACGGCGCGGTCGCCTTGTCACGCGTCGATCCGCACGAGGCGGGGCTCGACGATCTCGGCAAGCTCGACGGCTGGCTCGAACGGCAGGTCGGCCGCTGGCGTGCGCAGCTCGACGGCTATGCCAAGTTCGACGGATGGAGCGGGCTCGAAGCGCTGCCCGACGTCGAGGCGATCTGCGCGTGGCTCGATGCCAATCGCCCCGCCACGATGCAGGCGGGGCTGATCCACGGTGACTATCACCTCTCCAACGTCATGTACCGTCCCGACGGGCCAGAGCTCGCCGCGATCGTCGATTGGGAGCTCGCCAGCCGCGGCGATCCGCTGCTCGATCTCGGCTGGCTGACGGCCACCTGGCGCGATCCCGACGAGGCAAACCAGCGCGTCTCGGTCACGCCGTGGGACGGGTTCCCAACGCTCGCCGAGATCTTCGATCGCTATCTCACCGCCACCGGCCGCAGCGCCGCCGACGCGCGCTGGTACACCGTGCTCGCCCCGTTCAAGCTCGGCGCGATCTTGGAAGGCAGCCATGCGCGCGCCTGCGCTGGCCTCACCCCGAAGCCGATCGGCGACGCGCTCCACGCGCACACCATCTCGCTGTTCGAACGCGCGCTGCGCCGGATCGACAAGCCGTTGCTATAGCGCGACCTTGTCGGCGCGCGCCCGCGAATGGCCGATCGCCTCAGCTTGGGCCGCGTGCCAGCGCCTCCTCGGTCGCGCTCAGCGCCGATCGCGTACCGGGATCGGCGGGTACGTCGGTCGCGAAATAGGCGACGCCGGTCCCACGCACCCGGTCGACCCATAGCCCCGACCGAAGGCCGTAAGCCTCGCCCGCATGGCCGATCCGCGTCCGTCCGTCGCCGAACGGATCGTCGCGGCATTGCGGCAGCGGCGTCGCGGTAAAGCTGACCGCGAGGCCGTAGCGGCAGTTGAAACCGCCCGGTGTCACCCCGCTCTCCGCCTCCTCGTTCTGCACCCCGTTGCTGCCGTCGAACGTCCACTCGGGCGTCGCCAGCAGTCGCATCGACGCCGGGCGGAGCAGCCGCACGCCGTCGACCGATCCGTCACCAAGCAGCAATCGCCCGATCTTCGCCAGTTCGCGCATCGAGATCCGCAGCCCGCCCTGCGGCGAGAACCACGCGCCGTTGCGTCCCGCCCGCCATGTCGCGAGGTCGCACGATCCGTCGCGGGCGGGCGTCACCGGGCAACCAGCGACGAACGCCGGCTCGTCGCGGACCGCCACGCCCTTGTCGTACAGCACCACCACATGCGCCTTGGTCGCGGCACCGCACGTCGCCCAGTTGAAGCACGCCTTCAGCTGGAGCGGCGCCAGCACCAGCCGCTGCATCAGCCGATCGAACCGCTCGCCGGTCGCCCGCTCCATCACCGCCGCGACGATCGGGAAATTGAAGTTGGTGTAGCGGAAGAAACTGCCCGGGGCGTGCACCGCATCCCACGCCGCGGGTGCCGCCACCTTGTCCACCAGCGCCTCATCCATCGCCAGCACATAGCCCGCCGCATCGGTCAAGCTCGAACGGTGCGACAGCAGCAGCCGCAGCGTGATCGGCACATCGGGGAACGCCGGGTTGCGCAGCCGCCAGCCGAGCAGCGTCGACACATCGGCGTCGAGGTCGAGCGTCCCCTGCTCCACCAGCCGCATCACGCCGATCGCAGTCACCAGCTTGCTGATCGAGGCGATCCGCACCGGATCGTCCGCCGCCACCCGCCGCCCCGTGGCGCGATCCGCCAACCCCTCCACCGCCGTCGCTGTTTCGCCGCGCCGGTCGAACGCGACGCGGACGCTCGCGACGGGGCGCGGGGTGGCGGCGGGCGCAATGATCTCGGCCGCGGCAAGCAGAGCGAGCAGGATCAGTCTATCTCTCCCATCGGCACCGTGCCGTCCGCCGCATCATCCGCCGCTACGCCGCGCCGCGCAACCCGTGCCGCTTACGCCGCCGGCTCTCGCCGTAAGCGCGACGCATCGAGCTCGCCCTCCAACCGCGCCACCGCCGCCGCCACCGTCAGGTTCGCGCTCGCGCTCGGCACGGTTCGCGTCATGTCGAGCAGCCGGTCGAACGGCAGCACGAAGCCGACGACCAGCGCGGTCTGCTCGGGCGCAACGCCGACGGCGGAGAGTACGGCGGAAAGCATGAACAGCGACGCCGAAGGCACCGGCGCGGTGCCGAACGCCGCCAGCGCTCCGGTCAGCAGCACCATGCCGAGCACCCCCGGCGTGGTCGCAACACCCAGCGCTTGCAGCGCGAACAGGCTTAGCAGTCCGACGTACATCGCCGTGCCGTCCTTGCCGACGCTCGCGCCCACCGGCAGCACGGTCGAATAGATCGTGCGGCCGATGCCGACATTCTCACCCGCGACGCGCATCGCGACCGGCAGCGTGGCGGAGCTGGACGCGGTCGAGAACGCCACCACCAGCGCGTCGGCGATGCCGCTCAGGAAGCGCACGACGGGAACGCGCGCCACCCAGCGCAGCAGCACGGCGTGCACCACCGCCACCTGCGCGATCGAACCCAGCAACACGGCGAGCGCGAGCCAACCGACGTGGACGAAGACCGCCGCGCCGTGCGCCGCCACCGCATTGGCGATCAGCGCGAAGACGCCGAGCGGCGCGGCTTCCATCACCAGCGTGACGATGCGCAGCAACACGGCAGACAGCGACTGCAACAACGCGGCGAACGGCCGCCCCGCCTCGCCCGCCAGCACGGTGCCGACGCCGGTGAGGATCGCGAACAGGATCAGCGCCAGCATGTCGCCCTTCGCCAGCGCCTCGACGATGTTGACCGGCACGATGCCGATCAACTGCTGGTACGGCGACACCGCGCGGCCGAGCGCGTGCGGCGGCGCAGTGCCGATCGGCGCCCCCGCCCCCGGCGCGATCAGCAGCCCCGCGGCGATGCCGACCGACACGGCAAGCAACGTCGTGAGCGCGAACAACCCGATCGTCCGCGCACCCAGCGCGCCCAGCCGCCGCGGATCGGCGAGCGTCGTGATCCCAGCCGCGATCGTCACCAGCACGATCGGCGCGACGAGCATGCGGATCGCGCGGACGAACAACTCGCCGAGGAACGCCACCCGCGGCGTCGCCGCGGGCCAGACGAGCGCCAGCAGCACGCCCGCCGCAAGGCCGCCGAGCACGCGCTGCCACAATGGAATCGCAAACCACCAGCGCATCACGCGCCGATCACCGGCCGCAGCGCATGTTCATGCGCGACCTCACGCCCGATCTGGAAAGCCCCCGCCCGCATCGCATGACGGTACACCGAAACGCGCCGCGGCATAGCGGCGGCGTGTCAATTAGCTGCGACGCGCGCCTCGTTCGTGCGGCGCGCGCGTGCCTTGGCGGTCAGCACGATATGGCCGCGCTTCTCCTGCACCCAGCCCTGCCGCGTCAGCGCGTCGAGCGTATATTGGCAGTCGCCGCGCGAGATCATCAGATGCGGCCCGGCATGACGCGCGGACCCCAAAACCTTCTCGAGCAATTCGGGCGTGATCCACGCGCCGTCGTCTTGCTGACCCAATGCGAACCCCCCACGGGTGACCGGCCGTCGGATGCGGCCTGCACGGCTACCGAGCGCCGACTCGCCGCGCGGGTCAAGCCGATGCGCGGCGCCATCTGTTCGGCCGAAACGTTTCGGCGACGAGTCGTTGAGGCCGGGCCGTCCCAGCGCGGTGAAAGCGCCGTGAGAGGGTGAATCGATCCGTGCGACGGCGCACGATCCGGCCCGAGTCGGCCGCTTAACCGATCCGGTTCGCCACCAGATCATCGACCACCGCGGGGTCTGCCAGTGTCGATGTGTCGCCCAGGCTCGACACGTCGCCTTCGGCGATCTTGCGCAGGATCCGCCGCATGATCTTGCCGCTGCGCGTCTTGGGGAGCCCCGGGGCGAACTGCAGCGCGTCGGGGCTGGCGATCGGCCCGATCTCCTTCCGCACCCACTGGCGCAGCTCGTCCCCCAGCGCGTCCGTTCCCTCCTCGCCGACGTTGAGCGTGACATAGGCGTAGATGCCCTGCCCCTTCACGTCGTGCGGCATGCCGACCACCGCCGCCTCGGCGACCTTGGGGTGGAGGACCAGCGCGCTTTCCACCTCCGCAGTGCCCATGCGATGGCCCGACACGTTGATCACGTCGTCGACGCGGCCCGTGATCCAATAATAGCCGTCCGCGTCGCGCCGGCAGCCGTCACCGGTGAAATACTTGCCGCGATAGGTGGTGAAATAGGTCTGGAAGAAGCGTTCGTGATCGCCCCACACGGTGCGCATCTGCCCCGGCCAGCTGCGCGTAATGCACAAATTGCCGCTCACCGCCCCCTCAAGCACCGCGCCATTTTCGTCGACCAGTTGCGGGTGGACGCCCGGCAGCGGCTTGGTCGCCGATCCGGGCTTCAGGTCGGTTGCACCGGGCAGCGGCGCGATCAGCGCGCCGCCCGTCTCGGTCTGCCACCAGGTATCGACGATCGGCGAACGACCCTCACCCACCACATCGTGATACCAGCGCCACGCCTCCGGATTGATCGGCTCGCCGACGGTGCCGAGCAATCGCAAGCTCGCCCGGCTGGTCGCCTTCACCGGCGCGTCGCCCTCCTTCATCAGCGCGCGGAGCGCGGTCGGCGCAGTGAAGATCGTGTGCACCTGGTGCCGGTCGACGACCTGCCAGATGCGGCTCGCGTCGGGCCAGGTCGGCAGCCCCTCGTACATCAGCGTCGTCGCGCCATTCGCCAGCGGGCCGTAGACGATGTACGTATGCCCCGTGACCCAGCCGATGTCCGCCGCGCACCAGAAGACATTGCCCGGGCGGTAATCGAACACCAGCTCGTGTGTGTAGCTCGCCCACAGCAGGTACCCGCCGGTGGTGTGCAGCACGCCCTTGGGCTTCCCCGTCGACCCGCTGGTATAGAGGATGAACAGCGGGTCCTCCGCGTTCATCGGCTCGGGTGCGCAATCGGCCGATACGCTCGCTGCGGCCTCGTGATACCAGACGTCGCGCGCGTGCATCGGCACGTCGTCGCCCGTCGCCTTGATGACGATCACCGTCTCCAGGCTCGGCGCGCGCTCGGCCGCGGCGTCGACGTTCGCCTTCAGCGGGATCTTCTTGCCCCCGCGCCGCCCGCAATCGGCGGTGATGACGAGCTTCGAGTCGCAATCCTCGATCCGCCCGGCGAGAGCATCGGGGGAGAAGCCGCCGAACACCACCGAATGAATCGCGCCGATCCTGGCGCAGGCGAGCAGCGCGAACGCCGCCTCGGGGATCATCGACAGGTAGATCGTCACGCGGTCGCCCTTGCGCACGCCCTGCGCCTTCAGCACGTTGGCGAAGCGGCACACTTCGGCGTGAAGCTCGGCATAGGTGAAGCGGCGCGGCGCCTCCCCTGGCTCGTCGGGTTCCCAGATGATCGCAACGCTGTCGGCGCGCTCGGGCAGATGCCGGTCGATGCAATTGGCGGAGACGTTGAGCACGCCGTCCTTGAACCATTCGATGTGGAAATCACCCTCATCGAACGACCAGTCACCCGCCACGGTCGGCGAAGTCATCCAATCGAGTCGATTCGCCTGCTCCAGCCAGAAGGCATCGGGATCGCTGGCAGCCGCCGCATAAAGCGCGTCATAACCCGCCCGATCGACCCGCGCCGCCGCCGCCCATGCGGCGGGCACGCGATAGAGTTGCTCGTCGGCCATGCATCGTCTCCTTTTGCGCCCTGATGGCCGCTGCGCGACACGCTTGGCAACCCGCCGCGCCTCAGCGTGGGTTCGGGCGCGGGCGGCAGGAAGAGGAGCTGCTCGCTATCCCAGCTGGATCTGGATGCCGTCGATCACGAACTGCACCGCCAGTGCGGCAAGCAGCACGCCGAGCAGCCGGGTAATAACCGCCTCGATCTTGTGCCCCAACAGCCGCATCAGCGGCCCCGCGGCGAGCAGCGCGACAAGCGTCAGCGCGAGGTTCAGCCCCAGCGCCGCCATGACGATCGCCGATCGCTCCAGCCCGTCGTTGCGCGCCATCAGCAGCATCACGCTCGCGATCGATCCCGGCCCCGCGATCATCGGCATCGCCATCGGGAAGATCGACACGTCCTCCGCCTCCTGGGGCGTGATATTCGCCGCGCGATCCTCGCGCCGCTGCGTCCGCTTCTCGAACACCATCTCCAGCGCGATCAGGAACAGCATGATTCCGCCCGCGATGCGGAACGAGGCAAGCTCGATGCCCAGCCCCTTGAGCAGCTTCTCGCCAAATAGCGCGAAGACAAGCAGGATCAGCGCCGCGACGCCGACAGCGCGCACCGCCATCGCCCGCCGCTGCGCCGCGCCCGCACCTGCGGTAAGGCCAGCATAAATCGGCGCGCAGCCCGGCGGATCGATCACCACGAAGAAGGTGATGAAGGACGAGACGAATAGCTCGATCACGGTCGCGTCACTTTCGCCGGCGGCGCTGGAACGCGGTCGTCGATCACTGTTTCGTAACTGCCGCCGGTCCACATCTGTACGGCAAAGCTATGCCCACCGCCCGGCGCGACGGTCCAGCGCCAGCGCAGCGTGCCGTCGGCGGAGGCGCCGCCATCGGCCCCTGCGTCGTCGAGCGTCGGCGTCCGCCGGCACGAGGCGCGGCGCAAAGCCGGCTGCGCCACCCGCGCGCGCGGGCTTGAGAGATCGGCGCCATGATCGAGCCGCCAGCGCCACGCACCGCCGGGTTGCCGCTGCCAGATGGTGGAGAAATAGCTCGATCGACCGCCCGGCCACAGCGCCCCGCCGGTATTCGCCGCAGTCGCGCCGTCGCACGAGGTAAAGCTCGCCGTCGGCCACCAGTCGACCGCGACTGGCGGATCGGGCGCGTCCTTCAGCGCGTCCGCCACTCGCTGGGGCGGCAGGAAGATCGCATCGTCCGCGGCCCATTTGCGAAACGCCGTCCACTGCCCGATCGCCTTCGCGTCGGCGGCAAAGGCGCGCTCCGCCTCGACCGCGGACTGCGGCGCGGCCGCCACGAGCAACAGCGCCGAGAACATCAGATCGCCGCCGCGAGTGTAACACCGGCGCGACGCGCGGCGGAGACCAAAGTGTTGCGCAGCAGCACCGCGATCGTCATCGGCCCGACGCCGCCCGGCACCGGCGTCATCGCGCCAGCCACTTCGGCACAGGCAGGATCGATGTCACCCACCAGGCCTTCTTCGGTGCGGTTGATGCCGACGTCGATCAGCGTCGCGCCCGGCTTGATCCAATCCGGCTTCACCATCTTCGCGCGGCCCACCGCCGCGACGACGATATCGGCGCGCTTCACGACCTCGGGCAAGTCGCGCGTGCGTGAATGGGCGACCGTGACGGTGCAGCTTTCGCCGATCAGCAGCTGCGCCATCGGCTTGCCGACGATGTTCGATCGCCCGATCACCACCGCGTCTCTGCCGCTCAGGTCGCCGAGCACATCGCGCAGCAGCATCAGGCAGCCGAGCGGCGTGCAAGGCACGAAGCCCTCGAGCCCCGTCGCCAGCCGCCCGGCATTGACCGGGTGGAATCCGTCGACGTCCTTGTCGGGATCGATCCGCGTGATGATCGCGCTCTCATCCAGATGCTTTGGCAACGGCAGCTGGACTAGGATACCGTCCACTACCGGATCGGCGTTGAGCCGATCGACCAGCGCCTCCAGCGCCGCCTGCTGCGTATCGGCCGGCAGGCGATGCTCGAAACTCTCCATCCCGGCGGCAATCGTCGCCTTGCCCTTCGAGCGGACATAGACCGACGATGCCGGGTCCTCGCCGATCAGCACCACCGCCAGCCCCGGCCGGCGGCCGGTCGCCGCCGTCACCTCGGCTGCGCCTGTCGCTATCCGCGCGCGGAGATCCGCCGCGAACGCCTTTCCGTCGATCATCCGTGCCGTCATGGCCGCGCGCATAGCCGCGGTGGCGCGGTTACGCCACACACGCGCGGGCAAATCGTCACGACATCACGACGCACCCGGCGCAGCGCGGCGCGGATCAGATCGATCCCATCATCACGCTGGCGGCGATGTTGTTGAGCACGATCGTCAGGATCGCGATACCGATCAGCACCACCGCCGGCGCCAGATCGATCCCCTGCAGCTGCGGCAGGATGCGGCGCAGCGGACGGTACATCGGCTCGGTCAACCGATCGAGCCCCTGATAGAGCGAGCGGACGAAGTTCGACTGCATGTTGACGACGTTGAATGCGACCAGCAGCGACAGCACGAACTGGATGATGATCACCCACCAGACGACGTTTAGCAGCACCTGCAGGATCTGGATGATGGTTAGCAGCAGCAAGATCGATCTCCGTCGGCGTGTATCATTCGCATAGCACAGTTTGGGGGCAACATGCACCCCGATCAAGGCGTCAGCCGTGGCGGATCAACGTGCCCGCGCCGCGCCGCGTGAAGATCTCGAGCAGCATCCCGTGCGGCACACGCCCGTCAAGCACCACCGCCGCGTCAACGCCCGATTCGACCGCTGCGACGCACGTCTCCAGCTTGGGGATCATCCCGCCGGATATCGTCCCGTCGGCGCGCAGCCCGGCGATGTCGCCCGGCGTCAGATCGGTCATCAGCTCGCCGCTTTTGTCGAGCACGCCGGCGACGTCGGTCAGAAGGAAGAAGCGTTTGGCCCCCAGCGCCGCGGCGATCGCACCTGCCATCGTGTCGGCGTTAATGTTGTAGGTGTGCCCGTCCGCGCCGATCCCGATCGGCGCGATAACCGGGATGATGCCCGCCGCGCTCAGCGTATCGATGATCGTCCGGTCGACTGCCACCGGCTCGCCGACGAACCCAAGGTCGACCTTGCGCTCGATCCCCTGCAGCGGATCGGGCTGGTTGCGGCCGACCTTTTCCGCCTGCACCAAGCCAGCGTCCTTGCCCGAAATGCCCACCGCGCGCCCGCCCGCCGCCGCGATCCACGAAACGATCTGCTTGTTGATCGATCCGGCGAGGACCATTTCGGCGATCTCGGCGGTCTCGGCATCGGTCACGCGTAGACCGTCGACGAAGCGCGATTCGACGCCGAGCCGTTTCAGCATCGATCCGATCTGCGGGCCGCCGCCATGCACCACGACAGGATTGATGCCGACCGCCTTCAGCAGCACCACATCCTCGGCAAAGTCGCGCTGCGCCTCCGGATCGCCCATCGCATGCCCGCCGTATTTCACGACAAACGTCGCACCGGCATAGCGTTGCAGATACGGCAGCGCCTCGACGAGCGTCTCGGCTTTGGCCAGCAGCGCCGGCGCAGGGGCATGGTCGGTCATGCGGGCGCCCTTAATGCAACCGCCCCGCGCGCGTCACCCCTCGCGGCAGCCATGGAAGGTATAGCTGCCATAGAAGCCTGCCCAGGTATCGAGGCGCGCCGTATCTAGAACGAGACCGGCGTCGCGGATGATCTGCATGATCGCCGACATCGGCAGCGAATGGACCTCCATTTCTGGTGACGGCGTCGCGAGATACCGATCAATCGTGAAGACGTAACCCGGCTGATCGGCGATCGCCTGGAACAGATACTGGCCGCCAACCCGCAACTTTGACAGCAACACCTGCAATATGTGCCGCTGGACGGGCGGGGAATTGTGCTGCAGCACGATCACGGAATAAAAGAAATCGAACGCTGGTAGGGCATCGAAATCAGCGAGGTCGCGCACCAGCACGGTTTCGACGTTGTCGATGCTCTCCTCTTCCATGTACCGGCGGCATAGGGCGAGGTTGCCGGGCGATATATCGACGGCGATCACCCGATCGAACCGGCGCGAAAGGTGCCGCGTCACGCGGCCCACGCCACATCCCAGCTCCAGACACACGCCCCGGGGCGCGTCCCTGGTGCTGCGCCCAATCGTCAAATCGATCAACGAAGCCGCTTGAACGCCGGAGATCTTGAACTCCTCGAGCGCCGCCGCATCGATCCGCGCGCTGCGAAACTTGTCCGCCGTCAATACCGACCAGTAAGGATCCTGCTCGCCCAGCGCGGTCCATTGCGCGCGAATTCGCTCGGCCAGTCGATCCAGCACCTCGGGCGCGACCTGATGCTCGACCATCGTAGGCTGCGCCCAGTAACCGCGTTCGACCCCGATCGGCGCCGGTTGTCGCTGTCCTCCCAGGCGTTGCCGGAACTCGTCCGAGGCGATGAAGGCATCTGCCAGCGACGACAGCGTTGCGTGCTGCGATCGATGGGCGTCTATCACCTCCACCGATTCCGGCTCGCGGCCCAGCAGCATTTGATAGGCTTGCCGAACTTGTTCCCGACTGATCCCGTCCGTAGCTTGCATCATCGATCCAGTCGCTTGCCCAACGCCACGAATCCGTAGATCAGTGGCGGCACCAGCACGATCGACAGCGTCACCTTGGCGAGCATCTGCCCCAGCAGCAGCTCCCCGATCGGGAACACGCCGTAGAAGGCGATCGTCACGAACAGCAACGTGTCGACGATCTGCGACAGGACGCTCGCCACCGCCGCGCGCAGCCACAGCAACCGCCCCCCCTCCTGCCCTTTCAGCGCGGCGAACAGCGTGACGTTGAGCGTCTGCGACGTGCCGTAGGCGATGATCCCGCCGATCCAGATCCGCCATGTCGATCCCAGGATCAGCTGGATCGCGTCGCGGTTCGCCGGCTGCATCTCGGGCGCGGCGGGCAGCATGTGGACGATCCACGACAGGATCAGCGATGCGATCAGCGGCACGAAGCCGATCTGGACCAGCCGGGTGGCGACGTGCCGGCCGTGCAGCTCCGCCACCGCGCTCGACGTGACGACGAGCAGCAGGAAGGCGAAGATCCCCGCCTCCACGGCGAGCGGCCCGAGCGACACCTGCTTGTTGCCGAGCACCCCGGCGATGCACACCATCCCGCCGTAGAAGATCGCGAAGGCGAAGAGCGAGCGCGAGATTGACGCTGGACGGGCTGTTTCCATCCGATCGCGGGTAGCATCGCGACCGGCGCGGGCGAAAGCCCGTTTTGCGCCGCTTCAGACCACACCGCACCGCCCGCCGGCACCTGTGTCGCCCGAGCGACACGCCGCGGCAGCGAATGCGCGCCCGTCTTGTCGAACCGCCGCCACCTTCCCTATGATGACGGGCGTAAAGCACAGGCGGCGCGCTTCCGCCCGCAACGGGGGTCGCACTTGAGCCGTTTTCTGATCGGCATCGCCGGTATCGTCGTGATCCTGGCGCTCGCGCTCGCCCTGTCGACGAACCGTCGCGCGATCCGCCCGCGCGTCGTCGCCAGCGCCTTCGCGCTGCAGGTGGGCATCGCCGTGCTCGTCCTCTACGTCGATTGGGGCAAGCGGATCCTGTCGGGCATGTCGGCAGGCGTGTCGAACCTGCTCGGCTATGCCAAGGCGGGGGTCGATTTCCTGTTCGGCCCACTCGCCAGCCCGGCGATCGGCGGCAACAGCTTCGCGATCGCGGCGCTGCCCGTCATCATCTTCTTCGCCAGCCTCGTCTCGATCCTCTACTATCTCGGCATCATGCAGCTCGTCGTGCGCTGGCTCGGCGGGGCGATCGAGAAGGTGATCGGCGTTTCCAAGGTCGAGAGCCTGTGCGCCGCCGCCAACGTCTTCGTCGGACAGAGCGAATCGCCGCTCGTCATCCGCCCCTATCTTGCCGGGCTCACCCCGCCGCAGCTGTTTACGGTGATGACGAGCGGAATGGCGGGCGTCGCGGGCACGATCCTCGCGGCCTATGCCTCGATGGGGATCCGCATCGATTACCTGCTCGCCGCCAGCTTCATGGCGGCGCCCGGCGGCATCCTAATGGCGAAGATCATCATGCCCGATTCGTCGGTGCCACCCGAAGGCGAGCTGCCGCTAGGCGACGTGCCCGATCCCGACGTCGAGATCCGCGTTTCCGAGGCGCGCATCGCCCCCGCCAGCATCGCCGCGCTGCCCGACGAACTGACGCCGGGCGAGCCGATGCCACAGGCGACGCACGACGAGGAGGCGCCCGCCAACCTCATCATGGCCGCGGCACAAGGCGCGCAGACCGGTGTGCGGCTCGCCGTGGCGGTCGGCGCGATGGTGCTCGCCTTCGTTGCCTTAGTCGCGCTCGCCAACGGCATTCTCGGCGGGATCGGCGGGATGTTCGGCTACCCGCAACTGAGCTTCCAGCAAGTCCTTGGCTACGTCTTCGCGCCCGTCATGTTCCTCATTAACGTGCCGTGGGACGAGGCGCTGCGTGCGGGCGGGCTGTTCGGCGAGAAGATCGTGCTCAATGAATTCGTCGCCTACATCGATCTCGGCAAGCAGGCCGCCGCCGGCCTCTCGGCGCGCACCGTCGCCATCGTCACCTTTGCGCTGTGCGGCTTCGCCAATTTCTCCTCGATCGCGATCCAGATGGCGGTGACGGGCAACCTCGCACCCAACCAGCGGCCGATGATCGCTAAGCTCGGCATCCGTGCGCTGCTCGCCGGCAGCCTCGCCAACCTCATGTCCGCCGCGCTCGCCGGGCTGCTGATCGGCTAGGACGGCGCGCTCACTGCGTCGTCGCACCGGCGATCGCAACCGTCCCCATCGCCGCCTGCCGTCGCGAATCAATCTGCTGCTTGGAAAGCGGTGCGCCCAACGAGGCGCGCTCCATCGCGCGCACTGGCACATAAGTCTGCAGGTAACTCATTGCAGACACCACACACAGCACGAGCAGCGCTAGCGCGGCATAGACGATATAAGGACCGCGTTTCTGCATCGTGATCGGCTCGCACTTGAAATGATTCGCCGCCAACGCGCCGAAGCCCGTCAGGCTCCCGCGCCGCCGTTCGATCAGGGCCATTCAATCGCCAAGCGGCACAGCGGCAAGCCAAGACCCGGCGAGACTAGTAAACTCGCCAGGCCCGTCGCAAGCGGCCGGCTAGAGCCGCCGCGCGACAATGAAGCGTATGGCCGCATGTTCCGGTGGCCATTGCCGGCGCGTCCTCAGTCGCACGCTCCCCCTTTCAGAATTAGCACTGCTTGCCGCCGAAATGAGGGGGGGTCCGCCGTCGCATGCGCTATCGCCTGCCGTGGCCGGCGCCCGATCGCGCCGCGCCGGGCCACGGCAGGAGACGACAGATGCTGTTTCACACTATGATTGGATCCAACGATATCGAGCGGTCGAAACGCTTCTACGATACCGTTCTCGGCACACTGGGGGTGGGCGAGGCGTCGCGCAACGTGGCCGACAGCGGCCATACCCGGCTCATCTATCGCGGCCAGCAAGGCACGCTGTTCATCGTCACGCAGCCGATCAACGACGAACCCGCAACGGTGGCCAACGGCGGGACGGTCGCGTTCCAGTGCGATTCGCCCGAACAGGTGAAGCAGTTCCACGACGTCGCGGTCGCCAATGGCGGCACGTCGATCGAAGCGCCTCCCGGCACCCGTGAAACCGCCTCGCTCGGCACGGTCGAGCTTGCCTATGTCCGCGATCCGGACGGCAACAAATTGTGCGGCATCCATTTTCCGGCGTGACGCACGTCTTTCGCTGATGTCGATCCGCACGCCCAAGTAAGGTATCACATTCATCGCCGGCCCATGCCGCTTGAAAGGGCGCATCGGGCCGGCGCTTTGGGCGGAAGGCAGCCTTCGTTCAGCGCTGGTGTGCGCCCCCCCGATTGTTTGCAACCCGACCGGTGGCGCTACCATTTCCGATTGACCGGTCTCACACTTCCCGAAGCGTAACGCCTCAGACCCCGCCGCCCGCGCGCATTCGCTTGCGCAGACTCCCCGGCATCCACCGCGCCGCGAAGCTCAACCGCCGTGCCGTCTTGCCGACCAGCGTGTGCACCTTGTTGCCGTGCACCGCCGCCCAGGCCGCCTCCGCCACCGTCTCAACCGGGGTGAATTCCAGCCCCGCCTCGACCACCGTCTCGCGCACGTTGCGGTTCGATCCGCCGACGCCCGCTTGCAGCAGCGGCGTATCGATGAAGCCCGGCATCAGGCTGCGAACGCGGATGCCGTCCGCCGCCCACTCGCCATCGAGCGCCTCGGTCAGCCCGCGCACGCCGAACTTGGTTGCCGAATAGACCGCCGCGCCCGCCGTGCCGTAGATGCCGGCGGCCGACGCGGTGTTGAGCAGGCACGATCCCGGCGTCGCGGCGAGATACGGATAGGCCAGCCGCGCGCCGTACACGACGCCCTTCAGATTGACGTCGAGCGCGCGGTCGAGATCGTCGAGCGCCGCCGCGCCGAACGCGCCGCCCACCGCGATGCCCGCGTTGTTGAACAGGACGTCGAGCCGTCCGCCGCTCGCGCGCGTGAATTCGCCGAGCACTTCCTCCCAATCCTCAGGTGAGCGCACGTCCATGACGTGGCTCGTCGTCCGATCGGCCGGCAGCAGCGCGGCGGTATCGACCAGCCCCGCCGGGTCGCGGTCTGCCAGCCCGACGCGCCAGCCGCGGCCTGCGAAAAGCTGCGCCACCGCGCGCCCGATGCCCGATCCGCCGCCGGTGATGAGGATTGCCTTCATTATCCGAGTTTCCCGCGTTTGACGTCGCCTGCCGCATCCCGCATCCTCGCGCTCGATGCCAGCGGAAAAGCCCGGACCGACGGTCGCCTTCCACGGCGTCACCAAGAGCTTCGGGGAAGCGGCACCGGCGGTCGGCGACGTGACGCTCGAAATCGCGGGGGGCAGCTTCGTCGCGCTCGTCGGCACCTCGGGTTCGGGCAAGTCGACGCTGCTCAAGACGATCAACCGCCTGGTCGCGCCGACCGCCGGCCATGTGATGATCGAAGGCGCGGACGTCGCAGACCGACCGCTACCCGCGCTGCGCCGCGGGATAGGCTACGTGTTCCAGAACGTCGGGCTGTTCCCGCACCTCACCGTCGGCGACAATATCGCGCTGCCGCTGCGTATCGCCGGACGTGCGATGGAGACGCGCGTGGACGAGATGCTCGATCTGGTCGAGCTGCCGCGCGATCTCGCCCGCCGCATGCCCGCGCAGCTGTCGGGCGGCCAGCGGCAGCGTGTCGGCGTCGCCCGTGCGCTCGTCGCCGGCCCGAAGCTGCTGCTGATGGACGAGCCGTTCGGTGCACTCGATCCCGTGACGCGCGATTCGCTCGGCCAGGCAGTGCGCGCGCTGCACGATCGGCTCGGCCTCACCACGATCATGGTGACGCACGACATGGCGGAGGCGCTGCTCCTCGCCACGCGCGTGCTGGTGATGCAGCAAGGTCGCATCGTCGCCGACGAAACCCCGCAACACCTGCTCGCCGGCCACGGCGGCGACGCGGCGCAGGCGCTCGTCGCGGTGCCGCGGACGCAGGCTGAACAACTCGCGGCGCTCGCGCGATGAACGACGCCTGGGCGCGCGTTCCCGAGCTTGCCGCGCAGCATCTGCTGCTTGCGATGGCGGCGCTCGCGCTCGGCATCACGATCGCCGTCCCGCTCGGCTTCTGGTCGGCGCATCGCCCGGTTGCCGCCCGCGTCGCTCTCGGGTTCGCCAGCCTCGTTCAGACGATCCCCAGCCTCGCGCTCCTCGCGCTCTTCTATCCCGTGCTGCTGTGGATCGGCGGTGTGCCCGCGCTCGGCTTCCTGCCCTCGCTGCTCGCGCTGACGCTCTACGCGCTGCTGCCGATCCTGCGCAACGTCGTCACCGGCCTGCAAGGGCTCGACCCTGCGGTGATCGAGGCCGCCGACGGCATCGGCATGACGCGCTGGCAGAAACGCCGGCTGGTCGAGGCGCCGCTCGTTCTGCCTGTCGTCACCGCCGGCATCCGCACCGCCGCGGTGTGGACGATCGGCGCCGCGACGCTCTCCACGACGGTCGGCCAGCCGAGCCTCGGCGATCTGATCTTCGCCGGGTTGCAGACGCAGGCGTGGCCGCTCGTCCTCGCCGGCTGCGTCGCCGCCGCCGCGCTCGCGCTGTCGGTCGACGCGCTGCTCGGCCTCACCGAATACGGCCTCGCCACCCGCCGCCGCTGGCTCGCGATCGGCGCGCTCGCGCTGCTTGTCGGCGCGACACTCGCCGCCAGCGCGCCGCTGTGGCGCGGAACGGACGATCGCCGCATCGTCGTCGGCGCGAAGAACTTTTCGGAGCAATATATTCTCGCGCGTCTGATCGGCGATCGCCTGCGCGCGGCGGGGTATGACGTCGAATATCGCGACGGGCTCGGCTCGGCGGTCGCGTTCGGCGCGGTCGCGAGCGGCGCGATCGACGTCTACGTCGATTACGCGGGCACGATCTGGACCGGCCAGATGAAGCGCGCCGACGTGCTGCCGCGTGCGGCGCAAGTGGCGGCGATCGGCGATTGGGCGAAGCGTACGCACAATGTCTCGCTCGTCGGGTCGCTCGGCTTCGAGAACGCCTACGCCTTCACGATGCGCGGCGCGGACGCCCGCCGCCTGGGGATCGCCTCGCTCGACGATCTTGTGCCCGCTGCCCCGCGCCTCACGCTTGGCGCCGATCTCGAATTCCTCGACCGTCCGGAATGGGTCGCGGTGCGCCGCGCCTATCCGCTGCGCTTCAGCGCGATGACGCCGTACAGCCCGACATTCATGTACCGCGCGCTCGCCAGCGGCCGGGCTGACGTCATCAGCGCCTTCTCGTCGGACGGCCGCATCGCGGCCGACAAGCTCGTCGTACTGAGCGATCCCAGAGGCGCGATCCCCGGCTATGACGCGATCCTGCTCGCCGCGCCGCGCCGCGCCGATGACGCGGAATTCCTCGCGGCGCTGCGCCCACTCGTCGGCCGGATCGGTGTCACCGCGATGCGTGAGGCGAACTACATGGTCGATCGCGACGCGAATAAGGCGACGCCCAAAGCCGCCGCCGCCTGGCTCGCCCGCCACCTGGGCAGGCGATAGCCAGCGATCGGTGCCGGGACGAACCCGGCACCCCCGTCAATCCAGCGTCAGTTGAGCACCACCGTCACTGCGCGACGGTTCTGCGCCCAGCTCTCCTCGTCCGAACCAAGCGCCACCGGGCGTTCCTTGCCGTAGCTGATCGTCGTGATCCGGCTCGGCGAGATGCCACGCGCGACGAGATAGTTCTTGGCCGAGTTTGCACGTCGATCGCCCAGTGCGAGATTATACTCGCGCGTCCCGCGCTCGTCGGCATGGCCCTCAAGCGTCACGCGCACGTTGGGATAGCGGTTGAGCCACACGACCTGGCTGTCGAGGATGCCGCGCGCGGTCGCGTCGATGTCGATCATGTCGAGCCCGAAGTTTATCGTGTCGCTCGTCACCGATCGCTTGAAATCCTCCGAAGAGCCCGGCGTCGCGACGCCCGAACCGCCCGCGCCGCCGCCGTTGGGATCGACCGCACCCGACGGCGCATCGCCCGGCGCTGGCGGCAGCACTTCCGGCCGCTTCTTGGAGCAGGCCGCCGTGGTCACGAGCGCCGCCGCGAGCAGCATGGTGGTGGTCATTCTGGCCATCGTCTTCTCCATATGTCGCACCCCTTTGTCGCCCCCGATAACAGATACTGGTCCGATAGCAGCTTCAGGGCCTGAGCGGACCCCATGACGGATCGGACCCGTCGAGCGGCGTCGGCACGCGCCGTTCGTTCACGCCGGTAAGGTCGACCGACCACAGATCGGCCTTGCCACTGCGCCCCTGCGCGGCGCGATAGAACATCAGCACGCGGCCGTTGGGCGACCAAGACGGCCCTTCGTCCTGCCAGCTGTTGGTCAGGATCTTCTCGCCCCCGCCGCTAGGGCTCATCACGCCGATGCGGAAGCCGCCTGAGATGCGCGTAAAGGCAATGAGGTCGCCGCGCGGGCTCCACACCGGCGTCGCATAGCGCCCGCCACCGAAGCTGATGCGCTGCTGGTTCGATCCGTCGGCATTCATCACGTACAATTGCTGCCCGCCCGACCGGTCGCTCTCGAACACGATCCGGCTGCCGTCGGGCGAATAGCTGCCGCCGGTGTCGATGCCGGGTGAGTTGGTCAGCTTCTGCGGCGCGCCGCCCTGCGCCGACACGCGGTAGAGATCGGTATTCCCGCCCGTCGCCATCGAAAACAGGATCCACCGTCCGTCGGGCGAGAAGCGCGGCGCGAAGGTGGTGGCGACATTCTGCACCACCATCCGCTGCCGCCCCGATCCGATCTCGTAGACGTAGATCGCCGGCACGCGCCCGACGTAGCTCATGTAGACGATCGACTGCTGGTTGGGCGAGAAGCGCGGCGTGAGCACGATCGACTGGCCGTTGGTCAGGAAGCGGTGGTTCGCGCCGTCCTGGTCCATGATCGACAGCCGCTTGATGCGGTTGCCCTTCGGCCCCGTCTCCGACACGTAGACCACGCGGCTGTCGAAATACGGACCCTCGCCGGTCAGCCGGGCATAAACCATGTCAGCACACTTGTGCGCCGCGCGCCGCCAGTCCGATGGCGGCACGACGAACCCCTGCCGCATCAGCTCGTTCTGCGCCGACACGTCGTAGAGGTAGCAGCCGACCGTCAACGTGCCGTCGCCGTTGGCACGGATGTACCCCTGCACCAGCGCCTGCGCGCCCGATCCGCTCCAGTAATCGAACGCCGGCGCCTGCACCTCTGGGAACATCACCGTGCGCAGCTGCGCGGGCGGCAGCGGCGTGAACAAGCCGGAATTCCTGAGGTCGTTGGTAACGATCTCGGCGAGCTGCCGTCCCAACGCATCGGTCGACCCCGCGGGCGTCTGTGCGATCGCCGCGGCGGGCATATAGGGGATCGCGATCGGCATCGGCGCCGAGATACCGCCGGTCACGTCCACCTCGAGCGGCCCGCCGCTCGTCGGCGCCCCCACACCAGTCGCAGGTGCCTGCGCGGGAACGTCGAGCGGCGTCGGCGGCACATCCTGCGCGAAGGCGGACGACGCCAGCAGCGTGGCCAGTAGAACGAAGCGCTTCATCGTCTGTATCTTCCCTCACCGTCGCATCCGGTGTCGCTCGCCGGTGGCTTTGCGGCACGAGCGCGCGACGCCGCGATCACCGCAGCTTCCAGTTGAAATTGATGTTGTTCCAGCCGCCGCCAGGCGTGTCGTAATATTCCGCCGGCAGCTTGAGCGGCGAACAGCCCTTGAACGCCGCGATGCCCAGGTCCTTGACGCGCTGGGCGTAGCGCTCGTTCTCGTCGGTCAGTCCGCGCTGGCGCACCACCGTCGGCGTCGCGGCGAGCGTGCCATTGGCGTTGAGCCGCAGGTTCAGCGTCGTCACGATCTGGTTCGCGCCGGGCCCGGGATCGACCTGCCGGTCGGCGCACGGCTGGATCTGCCGCGCGATCGCCTGGACGATTGAGGCGAGCGCGCGCCCGTCGATCTTCGCCGCGCGCGGCGTCTGGCTTTTGCTCGTCGATGGCTCGGTCGTCAGCCCCTTGAGGAAATCGTCGCCTAGCCGCCCGCCGCGCGGCCGCGACGCGGTCGACTTGCTGTCCGTCCCCGATCCGCGTGCCTTGGCCACCGCGGCCGCCTTTGCCTTCGCATCGGCCGCGGCCTTCGCGCGCGCGTCGGATGCCGCCTGCGCCCGCGCTGCCGCAGCGGCCTTGGCCTGTGCCGCAGCCGCCGCGCGCTTCGCTGCCGCCTCGGCCAGCGCCGCCTCGGCCTTCTGCGCCGCGGCGCGTTCCGCCGCTGGATTGGGGCGCGGCTTGGGCGCGGGCGCGGGTTTCGGAACCGGTTTGGGCGCGGGTTGCGGCTTGGGCGGCGCGGGCTTCGGCTTGGGTTCCACCTTCGGCGCCGCCTTTGGCGCTGGCTGCGGCGGCGCGGGCTTGGGCTGCGGCGCAGGCGGCGGCGGGGCCGGCGCGGGCTCGGGTGCCGGCTGCTCGGCCGGCGCAGGCGGCGCCGCATCGTCGGGCTCGCCGGTCTCGGGTGCTATCGATGGTGCGGGTTGCTCCACCGCCTGCGGCGCGGTCGCTTCCAGTCCGACGTCCTTGACGAGGCTCACCTCGATCGGCGTCTGCTTCAGCTTTTCCGGATTGGGCGTTGCCAGAAAGCCGACCGACAGCAGCCCGAACAGGATCAGATGTCC
This sequence comes from Sphingomonas sp. TZW2008, assembly GCF_002117915.1. Lineage (GTDB taxonomy): Bacteria > Pseudomonadota > Alphaproteobacteria > Sphingomonadales > Sphingomonadaceae > Sphingomonas. Next base: position 311,128 of record NZ_BDJB01000003.1, read on the forward strand.
CGCGCCGGCGATGCCCAGCCCGATGCGTTCGGCCCGCTCCATCGGGTTATTCGTCCCCGATCGTCACCAGCGCCACGCGGTTCAGCCCGGCGCGGTTGAGCTCACCCATCACCTTCATCACCTGGCCGTAGCCCAGCACGCGGTCAGCGCGCAGATACACCTGCGGCGGCTCGCCCTCGCCCGCCGCCGCGGCGATCGCGTCGAGCCGCGCGGGCAGCGCGTCGGCGCTCACCTCTTCCTTGGCGATGAAGATCTTGCCGTCGGCGTCGAGCGAGATCTCGGTCGGCTGCTTGTCCTGGTCGAGCGGCTTGGCGCGGCTGTCTGGCAGGTTCACCGGCACGCCCGCGGTCAGCAGCGGCGCCGTCACCATGAAGATGATCAGCAGCACCAGCATCACGTCGACCAGCGGCGTCACGTTGATGTCGGCCATCGGCGCGCGGCGCCCGCCCGAGCGCTGCGAGGGAAGCTGCATCGCCATCGGCTACCCTCTCACTTCTCGCGGTCGAGCTGGCGCGACAGCGTCGCGTGGAAGCCGTCGGCGAAGCGGTTCAATCGCGCCTCGATCCGGTTGATGCCGTGGCTGAAGCGATTGTACGCGATCACCGCCGGGATCGCCGCGAATAGGCCGATCGCGGTGGCGAACAGCGCTTCCGCAATGCCCGGCGCGACGACCGCAAGGCTCGTGTTCTGTTGGCTCGCGATGCTGGTGAAGCTGCGCATGATGCCCCACACCGTGCCGAACAGGCCGACGAACGGCGCCACCGAGCCCACCGTCGCCAGCACGTTCAACCGGTCGGACAATTTGTCGATCTCGTTCGCCACCGCGGCGCCCATGGTCGTCGCCAGCCGCTCGCGCGTGCCCGAACGGTCGATGCCGACGCCCTGCGTCGATCGCCGCCATTCCGCCACGCCCGCGGCGAAGACGCGCGCGCTCGGCAGATCCTCGTCGGCGCGTGTTTTGTAGAAAGCGTCGATATCCTCCGCCTTCCAGAAATCGCGCTCGAACACCTCGGTCGCTTTGCGCGTCCGGCCCAGCTTGCGCCAGAACATGAAGATGATCGCCCAGGTCCACACGCTCGCCGCGAGCAGACCGAACATCACCGCCTTGACGACGAAATCAGCCTGCAAAAACAGCGCGATCGGCGACAAGGTGGCAGCGTCGGTATTGAAGAACGGGTTCAAGGCCTTGTTTCCCCCTGATCGACGAGAGCCGCGAAACGGTCGATCCACGCGCGCGGTTGCCGCCGCGGCCGCCCGCTGGGGGCGACCAGCGCGGCCACCACGTCCGCTTCGGCCAGCACAAGCGCGTCGCGCATGACTCTCTGATGAATGGAGACGCTGGCGGCGCGTACCGCCGTCACGCGCGTCGCGACGATCAGCGCATCGTCGAGCCGCGCGGGCGCGGCATAGCGGATCGCAAGGCTCGCGACGGCATAGGCGCCCTCGCCCGCCTCCTGTGCGGCACGCTGGTCGACGCCCGCGAGCCGCAGCATGTCGGATCGCCCACGCTCCATGTAGCGCAGGTAATTGGCGTGATAGACGACGCCCGACAGGTCGGTATCCTCGAAATAGACGCGCACGGGCAGGCGGTGCTCGATCCCGTCGAAGCGCCCCTCGACGGGCAGGTCGGCGCGGCCGGTCTCCATGAAAGCGCTGTTAACCGAACGCACCGCCGCGCGGAACCCCACGCTGCAACCCGGCCGGCGCGTTATCAATGAAGACGTTGCGGCGTCGCGCGCCGTGCCGCGCGATCAGCCGGCTGTCACAGGCCTGTGAGGTCGAGCTCCAGCTTCGGCACGACGCGGGTAGCCGCTTTCGGTGCTGATGTGGTGGCCGGCGACGGCGGGATCGCCACAGCGCGCGTTCCCATGGCAGGCATCGGCTGCGGCTTGACGATCGCCGCTGCCACAGGCGTCGTCACTGCCGTTGGCGCGGCCAATGGAGCGATCGAACGCGGCGCGACGGCCGGAGCCGCGACGGCGCGCGGCGCGTAGCTCGCCGGCGCGACGACCGGCCCCATCGTCGAGGAGGCGACCGCAATCACTTGCCGCGGCAGCGCCATCTCGGCGAATGGCGCGTCGAGCGTCGGCAGCACCACCGCGGCGAAGCGCTGCAGCTCGCCCGGGGTCAGCCGCTCACTCTCCGCCAGCGTCGCTGCGGCGGCGGTGCAGAAGGCGTCGCGCGCCTGCGCCTGCGAAAAGAAGTTGTAGAGCCGCGTCATCGCGTCGTCGTAGCGATCCTGCCAGTCGCCGCCGCCCGCCTTATACTCGGCCGACAGCGTCGTCTGCGCGCCGGCGAGCGTGGTCTTGTGCGTCGCGAGCATCGCATTGTAGCGCCGCACGATCTCGGCCTCCCCCGCGCCGCGACACGCGAGCGCCGCGACGTTGAGCGCCGAGCGCACATGCCACACCGTCGCCGCTTCGCTCAGTCCACGGTTGATCGGCGAGATCGGCGGCGCGACATAGACGGGCACGACCGGCGCCGGTGGCGGCGGCGGCACCGCCGCGATCTCCTTCGGCTTGGCGGCACATCCGGCGATGGCGGCTAGGGCGACGATGGCAGCGGCTTTGCTGACGCGGGACATGACAATGCTGACGCGGGACATGGCGGCTCCGTTTTCCCCCGGCTCCTGATGCCCCGCGATGCGCGCACTAAGGTTAATGCCGTCTAAAGCGTGCGCCGAACGGTTCGCCGCGAATAGCCGCAACGGTCGTGCGGCAAACGCGCCGCCCCTTCCGACCCGGTCTAGCGACACAGGCAGCCAGCGCCGCGCCTGTCGTGCCTGCGCTAAAGAACGGGCGATCCTAGAAGAGCCGACCTGCCGCTTCCCCGCGATCCGGTGCTGCGTGATGGCGCCGCCCGCTACGCTGCGCGCGCCGCGAGCGCTTCTGCCGCCTCGTCGAGCAGCGTCGCGATGATGTCGGTGATCGGCTCTTCCTTCGTCACCATGCCGACGGACTGGCCCGCCATCACGCTGCCGTGCTCGACGTCGCCGTCGATCACCGCGCGGCGCAACGCGCCCGCCCAATAATGTTCGATCGCCAGCTGCGCCTCCGCCATCGCCACCGCACCCTCGTCGAGCGATTGCGCCACCTCGCGCTGCTTGGCGGTGAACAGCTCGCCGCCCGCGTTCTTCAGCGCGCGCACGGGGATCACCGGCAGCCGCGGATCGATCTGTACGCTCGCCACCGCATCGCGCGCGGAGGCGCGGATGAACGCCTGCTTGAACTTCGGGTGCGCGATCGACTCGTTCGCGCACACGAAGCGCGTGCCGAGCTGAACGCCCGCCGCGCCCATATCGAGATATCCCGCAATCGCCTGCCCACGCCCGATCCCGCCGGCAACGAACACCGGCACTGCCTCGGCGATCTCAGGTAGCATCTCCTGCGCCAGCACGCTGGTCGAAACGGGGCCAATATGCCCGCCCGCCTCCATCCCTTCGATCACCAGCGCGTCGACGCCCGAGCGGATCAGCTTCTTCGCCAGCGCCAGCGTCGGTGCGAAGCAGATCACCTTCGCACGGCTGCCGTCTTCCCGCGGCGCCTTGATCGCCTCGAGCGACCCCTTCGGTGGCAGTCCGCCAGCGAGCACGACATGCCCGACGCGGTGCTTCGCGCAGACCGCGATCAGCGCCATCAGATCGGGGTGCATCGTGATCAGATTGACGCCGAACGGCTTGTCGGTCAGCGCCTTGGTCGCGGCGATCTCAGCGTCGAGCAGGTCGGTCGTCATCGCGCCGCACGCGATCACGCCGAAGCCGCCGGCGTTGGACATGGCGGCGACGAGGTTGCGCTCGCTCACCCAGCTCATCGCGCCCGCCATGATCGCCACCTCGCTGCCGAGGAACGCCGCGCCGCGCGCCATGCGGCGGGTGAGGCGGGCAGCGCCGCTGTCGGTGGAACTCGGGCGGTCGATGGCGGTATCGGTCATGCCCGCGCCGCTACACCGGCGCGGCCGCGGAGACAAATATGCGGCAACAATCGAGCAACATCATCGTCGCGACGCCCGGCCAGAGTTTGCACGAAATCACCGATCGAGTGCTGGCCTGGGTCGCGCAAACCGCGATCGAGCAGGGCCTGCTGACGCTGTTCATCCGCCACACCTCGGCATCGCTGCTGATCCAGGAGAACGCCGCCCCCGCCGCACGGCGTGACCTCGAACGCTGGGTCGCGCAGATCGCACCCGAATCACGCGCGTACGAGCATGACGACGAGGGCCCGGACGACATGCCTGCGCACTTGCGCGCCGCGCTCACCGCCACGACCCTGTCGATCCCCGTTGTCGGCGGCCGCCCGGTGCTCGGTACGTGGCAGGGCATCTACCTGTTCGAGCACCGCCGCGCGCCACATCGCCGCGAAGTCGCGGTCCATCTGCTTGGGGAGTGACTAATCGCGTCTGGTCAGCCCTGAGTCATACGAACCGCGGGGTGCCTAAGGACGGGCGGCGGATCTACCTACGCCGCCTCGTCCGCATCCAGCCCGTAGGCGGTATGGAGCACGCGCACCGCGAGCTCGGTCTCGTCTTCGTGGATCAGCACGCTCACCTTGATCTCGCTGGTCGAGATCGCCTGGATGTTGATTCCGCGTTGCCCCAGCGTCGAGAACATCGTGCTCGCGACGCCGGCGTGGCTGCGCATGCCGACGCCCACGACGCTGATCTTCGCCACGCGCGTGTCGTGCACCAGCTCGCCGAAGCCGATCGCCTCGCGCCCCTGGTTGAGCGCCTCGATCGAGCGGGCGAGATCCGCCGCTGGCACGGTGAAGGTCACGTCGGTCGAGCCCGACCCATGCGCGATATTCTGGATAATCATGTCGACGTTGATGTTCGCCGCCGCGAGCGGCTCGAAGATCGCGGAGACCGAGCCCGGCTTGTCGGGCACCGCGGTCAGCGTGATCTTCGCCTCGTTCTTGTCGTGCGCGATCCCGGTGATCAGCTGGCGTTCCACGTCTTCAACCTCCTGTTCGCCCACGATCATCGTTCCGGGCAGCGTATCCGCCATCGGTGCCGTCTCGCCGGTGAACGACGAGAGCACCTGGACGCGGACGTTCTCCTTCATGGCGAGGCCCACCGATCGCGTCTGCAGCACCTTGGCGCCGACGCTGGCGAGCTCCAGCATCTCCTCGTACGTTACCTTGGCGAGCTTGCGCGCGCGCGGCACGATGCGCGGATCGGTGGTATAGACGCCGTCGACGTCGGTGTAGATGTCGCAGCGATCCGCCTTGATCGCCGCCGCGACCGCCACCGCCGACGTGTCCGATCCGCCGCGGCCCAGCGTCGTGACCCTTTGGTCGTGCACGCCCTGGAAGCCGGGGATCACCGCCACCTCGCCCGCGCCCATGCTGGCGAGCAGCGCGTCGGTGCCGATATCCTCGATCCGCGCCTTGGCGAAGGCATCGGAGGTATCGATCGGCAATTGCCATCCGAGCCACGAGCGCGCGGGAACGCCCGCCGCCTGCAGCGCGATCGCCAACAGCCCGCTGGTGATCTGCTCGCCGGCCGAAACGACGACGTCATATTCGCGCGCGTCGTACAGCGCGCTCGCCTCGCGGCAGAAATTGACCAGCCGGTCGGTCTCGCCCGCCATCGCGGAGACGACCACCGCCACCTCGTTGCCCGCCGCCACTTCGCGCTTCACCCGCGCGGCGACCGAGCGGATCCGCTCGATCCCCGCCATCGATGTGCCGCCGAACTTCATGACGATGCGGGCCACGCGCTGAGACCTTCGGAATGCTTGGGAGAAACAGGCGCGCCTGATAGGAAGCGCACATGGCCGACGCAACCGTAACAACCGATACCTCTCCCACCGCCAATGTCACCGTCCCGGCGCCGGGCAGCGCCAGCGTGGTCGCGAAGGAAGCCGCGCATTTCGGCGCGATGGCGAAGGAATGGTGGGATCCGCGTGGCTCCTCCGCGATGCTTCACCGGCTCAACCCGGTCCGGCTGCGCTACATCCGCGAGCAGGCCGACCGGCACTGGGACGGCGACCCCGCAAGCTTCACACCGCTGAAGGGCCGCACCGCGCTTGACGTCGGTTGCGGTGCCGGGCTGCTCGCCGAACCGCTGGCACGCCTCGGCGCACGCGTGACCGCGTTCGATGCCGCGGCGGAGAACGTCGCGGTGGCCCGTCTTCACGCCCAGACGAGCGGCCTGGTAATCGATTATCGCGCCGGCGGGATCGAGGCGGCAGCGGGCGAGAGGTTCGATCTCGTCACATGCCTCGAGGTGATCGAGCACGTTGCCGATCCCACCACCTTCGTCGCGGGGCTCGCCGCGACGCTCGCACCTGGCGGTCTGCTGATCGTGTCGACGCCCAACCGCACGCCGCTGTCGCGCGTCGCGATGATTACTGTCGCCGAAGGAACCGGGCAGATCCCGCGCGGAACCCATGACTGGGATCGCTTTGTCACACCCGACGAATTGAAAACGATGCTTGAGGCCAGTGGCCTACACGTGCGCGACAGCCGCGGCATCGCCTTTTCGCCTACGTCGGGGTTCAGTCTCTCGTCTTCGCTCGCGCTGAACTACATCCTCGCCGCGACGCGCCGCTGACGATCAGCCCTTCGGCTTCGTTTCGCTCGCCGAAACCCACTGCGGACCGTTCGAGCGGCAGGCTGCGCTGATTACTGGATAGCTAAGGTCGGTGTTGCGCGCGAGCGCCGCCGGCAGCGCCGCGCGGCACTGCTGCACCGTTGCATACTGCACCGGCTCGATGCGTGCCTCAGCGCATGCACTGGTATCGTCCCCACAGCCCATAATCGCCAGGACGAAGAAGATCGGTTGCATACATCGCCTCCACTCTCCCGGCTATAAAACCGTATCGACACAAGATGTTCCCTGGAAACTCTTGCGTGTGTCTTAGTATGATGACACACCCGGACACCGGTCGGGAACGCGACTGCCAGGGGAGGATCGATCATGCCGTCCAAGACCAAGATTTTGCTCGCTGCGACCGGCATCGCGCTTGCCGCCGCCACTGCGGCGCTCGCCGCGCCGAAGGCGCCCGGCGATGTGCCGCTGATCGAGCGCACCAAGCTGTTCGGCAATCCCGAGAAGACCGGCGGCCTCCTGTCCCCCGACGGCAAGTGGATCAGCTTCATCGCGCCGCGCGACGGGGTTCTCAACGTGTGGGTCGCGCCCGCAGCCGATCCCGCCGCCGCGCGCCCGCTGACCGCCGAGAAGATTCGTCCGATCCGCCAGACCTTCTGGGCGCCCGATTCGCGCCAGATCCTGTTCGTCAACGACAAGGGCGGCGACGAGAACTTCCGCCTCTACGGCGTCGCCGTCGATGGTGGCGCGGCGCGCGACTATACGCCCTTCGACAAGGTTCGCGTGATGCCGATCGGGGAGAGCACGACGATCAAAGACCGCATCCTGATCGGCCTCAACAACCGCGATCCACGCTGGCACGACGTCTACAGCCTCGATCTCGCGACCGGCAAGCTGACGCTGGTGATGCGGAACGAGGGCTACGGCGGGTTCCTCGCCGACGACGCGCTCACCGTCCGGCTTGCCTCGCGTCCGCGCCCCGACGGCGGTGACGACTGGTTCCGCGTGACCAACGGCACGGTCGAGGCGACCCCGCTCGTCTCCTACGGGCATGACGACAGCCTCACCACCGCGCCGCTCGGCATCACCACCGACGGCAAGACGATCTACTGGATGGATTCGCGCGATCGCGACACCAGCGCGATCATGGCGCAGGATGCGAACGGCAAGATGACGCTCGTCGCGCAGGATCCGCGCGTCGACGTCAGGCGCGCGCTGTTCAACCCCGGGACCGGCACGATCGAGGCGTATCAGCAGGATTATCTCCGCAGCGAGTATGTGCCCGTGGGCGACGCGGTGAAGGCCGATCTCGCCTTCCTCAAGGCGCAGAACAAGGGCGAGTTCACGGTGACCAGCCGCACGGAGGCGGATGACAAGTGGCTCGTCGCGTTCGATCCTGTATCCGCCCCCGCCTCGACCTGGGTCTACGATCGCCGGGCAAAGACGCTGAAGCAGCTCTACGTCTCGCGCCCAGCGCTGGTCGGCGCGCCGCTCGTCCCGATGATCCCGACCGTCATCAGGTCGCGCGACGGGCTCGATCTCGTCTCCTATCTGACGCTGCCCAAGGGTGCCGACGCGAACGGCGACGGCACGGCGGACAGGCCGGTGCCGATGGTGCTGTTCGTCCACGGCGGCCCATGGGGCCGCGACGGCTACGGCTACAACAGCTACCACCAGTGGCTCGCCAATCGCGGCTACGCGGTCCTATCGGTCAACTTCCGCGCCTCGACCGGCTTCGGGAAGAAGTTCCTCGCCGCCGGCAACATGGAATGGGGCCGCAAGATGCACGACGATCTGCTCGACGCGGTGGACTGGGCGGTGAAGCGCGGCGTCACCACCAAGAACAAGGTGGCCATCATGGGCGGCTCGTACGGCGGCTATGCCACGCTCGCCGGTCTCGCCTTCACGCCGGACACGTTCGCCTGTGGGGTGGACATCGTCGGCCCGTCGAACCTCAACACGCTGCTCGCCGCGATCCCGCCTTATTGGGAGGCCGGCAAGCAGCAGATGTACCGCCGCATGGGTGATCCGACCACGCCGGAAGGCCAGGCGATCCTCAAGGAACGCTCGCCGCTGTTCGCCGCCGACAAGATCAAGCGGCCGCTGCTGATTGGTCAGGGCGCGAACGATCCGCGCGTCAACATCCGCGAGAGCGACCAGGTGGTGGACGCGATGCGCGCAAAGAACATTCCCGTCACCTACGTCGTCTTCCCCGACGAGGGCCACGGCTTCGCGCGGCCGGTGAACAACATCGCGTTCAACGCGGTGACGGAGAATTTCCTCGCCCCCTGCCTCGGCGGCCGCGCCGAACCGATCGGCGACGCGCTGAAGGGCTCGACCGCCGAGATCCGCCACGGCGCCAGCTACGTCACCGGGCTCGGCGCCACCAACTAGGCTCGCCCCCCCTCAGCCGGCCTACGCCTCAGCCGGCGTCCGCCAGTGCCTGCCGTATCGTCTCGACCGGCAGGCCAAGGACGTCGGACAGGCTTTGGGCCGATGCGCCGCGCGCCGCCAGCGCGCGGATCCGCGCCGGATCGGTCACCATGCGATAGCCGCTGGTGTCGCGATCCTCGCGCACGATGTCCTTGCGCCCCGATCCGCGCCGCCGCTGCGCCGCTGCGGTATGCGGATCGCTCTCCCTCAGCGCCGCATCCGCCGCGCGCGCCGACTGCCGCGCCGTTTCGCGAGAGGCGGCCGATGCGGCACGTGCCGCCGCGCGCGATTCCAGTCGGTCGGCCAGCGGCTCGCCCCGCGCGCGTCGTTCAATTGGTGGTGTTGGGGCCAGCCCCCAGCTCTTGTCGACCATCAGGCGCGCGCCCATCCGCCAGCGACGCCCGCGACGCAAGCCGCATCGTGCCGGAACCCGCGTGTAAGACTTTGTACGCGAGAGCCCCCACGTCCGGGCCATTGCACCCGGCCGCTCCCGCGCCGACATAGCGCGGCAATGCCGCCTTCCGATCCGACCAACCGCACCGCCGACCGCCCGCTCGGGCCGACACTGCGCCGCTTCCTCCCCTATCTCTGGCCCTCGGACGCACCGGGGATGAAGCTGCGCGTCACCGGCGCGATGCTGCTCGTCGTCGCCTCGAAGCTGGTGCAGGTCTATGGCGCCCCCTTCGCGCTGCAAGGTGCGGTCGATGGCATGGCCGGCGTGCCGCGCTCGCCCGCCAGTCTCGTGATTCTGCTCGTCATCGGCTATGCCGCCGCGCGGTTCGGCAGCACGCTGTTCGACAATCTGCGCAACACGGTGTTCGAGAGCGTCGGGCAGGAGGCGACACGCCGGCTCGCCGCGCAGGTGTTCCGCCACCTCCACGATCTGTCGCTACGTTTCCACCTGGAACGGCGCACCGGCGCGGTCACGAAGGTGGTCGAGCGCGGCACCAAGAGCATCGACACGATGCTCTACTTCCTCCTGTTCAACATCGCGCCGACCGTGCTCGAGCTAAGCCTCGTGCTCGGCATCTTCTGGGTGAAATTCGGCTGGCCGCTGGTCGCCGCGACGGTGGTGATGGTCGTCGTGTACATCTGGTTCACGCGGAAGGTGACCGACTGGCGCGCCGCCTTGCGCGAACGGATGAACGATCTCGATACCGGTGCGGTCGCGCACGCGGTCGATTCGCTCCTCAACTTCGAAACGGTGAAATATTTCGGCGCCGAGGACCGCGAGGCCAAGCGCTACGACGCGGCGATGGGCGCCTACGCCAAGGCCGCCGTGCGTTCGGAAAACAGCCTCGCCTGGCTCAACGTCGGGCAGGGGGCGATCACCAACCTGATGCTCGGCGGCGGCATGGCGTTCGTCGTCTGGGGCTGGGCGCAGGGGCGGTTCAGCGCCGGCGACGTGGTGCTCGTCTCGACGCTGCTTGCGCAGCTGTTCCGCCCGCTCGACCTGCTCGGCATGGTCTATCGCACGATCCGCCAAGGCGTGATCGACATGGGCGCGATGTTCGATCTGGTCGACACGCCGTCAGAGGTGGTCGACGCGCCAGACGCACAGCCGCTGGTGGTCGATCGCGGCCTTCTGCGCTTCGAGGACGTGCGTTTCGGCTACGACGCCGATCGGCTGATCCTGAAGGGCATCACGCTCGACATCCCCGCCGGCGCCACCGTCGCGGTGGTCGGCCCGTCGGGCGCGGGCAAGTCGACGCTCGCGCGCCTCCTCTACCGCTTCTACGATCTCACCGACGGGCGCGTCACGATCGACGGGCAGGATATCGCCAAGGTCACGCAGGCGTCGCTGCGCCGCGCGATCGGCATCGTGCCGCAGGATACGGTGCTGTTCAACGATACGATCGGCTACAACATCGCCTACGGCCGGGAGGGCGCCAGCGAAGCGGAGATCCACGCCGCTGCGCGCGGTGCCGCGATCGCCGGCTTCATCGAGGGGCAGAGCGACGGCTACGACACGCGCGTCGGCGAGCGCGGGCTCAAACTGTCGGGCGGCGAGAAGCAGCGCGTCGCGATCGCGCGCACGTTGCTCAAGAACCCACCGATCCTGATCCTCGACGAGGCGACGTCGGCGCTCGACAGCCGGACGGAGGCGGACATCATGGCGACGCTCCACGCGATCGAGCGCGGCCGCACCACCATTGTCATCGCGCACCGCCTGTCGACGATCGTCCATGCCGACAAGATCGTCGTGCTCGAGGCTGGGCGCGTCGTCGAACAGGGCACGCACGCCGAGTTGCTGCGCGCCGACGGCACCTATGCCGAACTATGGGCGCGCCAGGCGAACGAGCGGCGCGAGGCGCTGGTCGACGGCTAAGCCGCTCACCGCTCGCCAGGTGTGCTTGCTGCGGAAACACTGAGAAGAGGGGATAAGCTAAGCTGCTGCGCGAACAGCGTCCATGCCCGGTCAGACCTGCCGCGCGGACTTGGATGGTACGCGCCGTCGACTGCTACGGGGTCGGCTGACGCGTCATAATCCTAGTGTCAGACCCACTTCATACGTCGAACGTCGCGACGCCGGCGTCGCGCTTCGTTCCTTGCTACGCCAGCAGGTCGCGATACGCCGGATGCTTGCGAATGAACGCCGCGACGAACGGGCATTGCGGGACGACTTTCAGCCCCTGATCACGCGCGCTGTCGAGCGCGGCGCGGATCAGCTTCGATCCCACGCCCCGCCCCTCGATCGCGGGCGGCACGACAGTGTGGGTGAAGACGATGCGGCCCCCCTCCCGCTGATAGGCGGCGACGGCGCGGTGGCCGTCGAGGTCGAGCTCGAATTCCTGCTCGGCACGATTGTCGCGAACGGTGTTCATGCGATCGGCCTAGCGCGTCGGCGGCGCCGCGTCACTGGCGCAGCGCATCAACCGGATCAGCCGACCCGGTGCGATTCGATCACCGCGGGATGTTGACGACGACGCGGCGGTTTCGCGCCCGGCCGTCCGGATCATCGGTGCCGTCCGGGCGCGCATTGGGTGCGATCGGCTCGGCCTCACCGCGGCCGGCGGCGACGAACGCGCGACCCGCCATGCCCGGCTGACTCTTCAACCAGGCGACCACTGCTTCGGCGCGACGCGTCGACAGGTCGAGATTGTACGCTTCCTCCCCCTTCGCGTCGCTGTGCCCGACGACGCTGATCTCGCCGGGTCCGCCCTGACGCACCAGATCGGCCGCGCGCTGCAAATTGGCCTGCGCCTCCGGGGTCAGCGTCGCCTCGTCGAACGCGAACAGCGTGTCGGCGGCGAGCTGGACGCGCGTCTGCATCGCGGTCCGTTCGACCACGAAGTCACTGACGGCGCCGCTGAGCGGGCTCGTCGTCCCGCTCAGCGCACTGACGGTACCGATCTGCCGTGACGGCGCGGTCGGCGTCGCGGCGGGTGCTGCCTCGGTAGGTTGCTCTACCGCGGCGTCCGGTGCCGGCTTCCCGCATGCTGCAAGGCCGATCGCCGCCGCGCCTGCCAACGCCCAACCTGTGGGCCGACGGATCATCGCGTCACCGGCACCGCATCGAACGGCGCCACGCCGGGCAGCGCGATCGACACCGTCTTGCTGGTCGCGGGCGGTGCGGGGAATTTGAACCACACCACCGAAGGGGTGCGCCAGCTCTCCGGGCTCACGCTCGTGCCGTTCGATTCGAGCGGCGCCGCCATGTACTTCCCGGCGTTGTCCTTCAACACGCCGATCCGCTGCGACGTCGCGTCGTCGATCACACTGACGTCCTCGATGCGCATATGCACGCAACACGTGCCGCCCGAAAAGGTCATCGACACCGTCAGGATATCGCCGGTGACGGCGACGCGGTTCAATGCGACGTTGTTCCCCTTCGGCCCCGGCTGCGTCTGGATCGCGGGTGCCTGGATCTGCGCCACCGGCGAAGCGCTCGGCGTGGCTGCGGGAACGAGCTCGCGGGTCACGCCGGCGCCCCCCGCCGATACATCATCTTTGGTCTCGGATGCAGAGGCGTTCGCCTGCGTGTCGTCACGCGGGGCGGAGCATCCCACCAACGCCGCGGCCACGATCAGCGACATGCCTCCCCACGTCCTGCGCATCGATTCTCTCCCGAAATGACGTCGGATCAATGCCCGGCGCCGATCCGTGGTTCCCGCCTGCCGGCTGGTTGCCGCCCCCGCCTCCCCCGCCTAGAGCCGCCGGCAATGGCCGCCGATCCCGTTCCCATCCTTCAGAAGCTGTTTGGTTTCCCCGATTTCCGCGGTGTTCAGCGCCAGGTCGTCGACCGTGTCCTCGCAGGGCAGTCGACGCTCGCGGTGATGCCGACGGGCGCGGGCAAGTCGCTGACGTATCAGCTGCCCGCCACAATGCTCGAGGGCACCTGCGTCGTCGTGTCGCCGCTGATCGCGCTCATGCACGATCAGCTGCGCGCGGCGGAGGCGGTCGGCATCCGCGCCGCGACGCTCACCAGCGTTGACGAGAACAAGGCGGAGACGCGCGGCCGCTTCCTCGATGGCGCGCTCGACCTGCTGTATATCGCCCCGGAACGCGCCTCGACCGGTGATTTCCGCGAGCTGCTCGATCGCGGCCGCGTCGCCTTGTTCGCGATCGACGAGGCGCATTGCGTCAGCGAGTGGGGGCATGATTTCCGCCCCGATTACCGCCTGCTGCGCCCGCTGCTCGATCGCTTCCCCGATGTCCCGCGCCTCGCGCTGACGGCGACCGCCGACGCACATACGCGGGCCGACATCCTCGAACAGCTCGGCATCCCGCACGACGGGATGATCGTCGCGGGTTTCGACCGCCCCAACATCCGCTACGCGATCACGCCGCGCGACAATACGACGCGCCAGATCGCGGACCTGATCCGCGACACGCCCGGCGCCGGGATCGTCTACGTCCCCTCGCGCGCTGGTACCGAGAAGATGGCCGACGCGCTGCGCACCACGACGGGGCGCCCGGTGCGCGCGTATCACGCCGGGCTCGATCCGGAAGTGCGCCGCCGCAACCAGGCAGATTTCGTCGCCAGCGAGGACATGGTGATCTGCGCCACGGTCGCGTTCGGCATGGGGATCGACAAGCCCGACGTGCGCTTCGTCGCGCACGCCGGCCTGCCCAAATCGATCGAGGCCTATTACCAGGAAACCGGCCGCGCCGGGCGCGATGGCGATCCGGCGGTCGCGCATCTCTTCTGGGGCGCAGACGATTTCGCCCGCGCGCGCCAGCGCATCGGCGAGGTCGAGCCCGCCCGCCAGCCCGGCGAGCGTCAGCGGCTGAACGCGCTCGGCGCGCTGGTCGAGACCGCAGGTTGCCGCCGCCGCATCCTGCTCGCGCATTTCGGCGAGCACCCGCCCGAGACATGCGGCAATTGCGACAATTGCCTCTCGCCCCCCGCCGCGATCGACGCGACCGAGACGGCGCGCAAATATCTCTCCGCGGTGTTCCGCACCGGGCAGAGCTTCGGCGCGACCTATGTCGAGGAGGTGCTCACCGGCAAATCGAGCGAGCGCAGCCTGATGAACGGGCACGAGGCGCTGTCGGTGTGGAACATCGTCGCCGGCGACGAGGCGATGCTGCTCAAGCCCGTCGGGCGCGCGCTGCTGCTGCGCGACGCGCTACGCGCCAATCATCACGGCGGGCTTGAATTCGGCCCCGCCGCGCGCGGCCTAATCAAGGGTGAGGACAGTTTGAAGCTCGTCGTCCCGCCCAAGCGCGCGCGCCGCCGCCGCGGTGATCAGCCAGCCAATCCCGTCAACGATCCGCTGTTCGACGCGCTGCGCAACCGCCGCCGCGAGCTGGCGCAGGAGGCTGGCGTCCCACCCTACGTCATCTTTCACGATTCGGTGCTGCGCGAGATGGCGGCACTCCGGCCCGCCACGCTCCACGCGCTCGGCCGCCTGACCGGCATCGGCCAACGCAAGCTCGATGCCTATGGCGAACCCTTCCTTAGGGTGATCCGCGAGAATTAGCCGCCGTATCGATCGACCAGCTCTACCGATCGGTTGAACGCCCACACGCAACGAACCGGACTCAGCGATTTCCGCCGTTGACGTACGGGTGCTCGCTTTGCCATCGCCACAGCGGCTGCTCGAGATCCGACGCCGCCCGTCTGCCCCGTCGCCGCCACGCCGGCTCGATCGATACGCCGCGCCAACCGGAATCGCCGAAACAGGCTCGACGAAGCGGTTCTCCCCCGCGCCAACCTGCGCTAGGAACGATGCCATGCTCGACATCCGCCGCATCGACGATCGCGTCTCGGTCGCCCCGCAGATCGCCCCCGAGGATATCGCCGCGATCAAGGCCGCGGGCTTCGTCGCGATCGTCAACAACCGGCCCGATGGCGAAGAGGGCGGCCAGCCGACCGGCGACGCGATCCGCGCCGCCGCCGAGGATCACGGCCTCGCCTATACCGCCATCCCCGTGACGCATGCCGGCTTTTCGATGCCGCAGGTCAGCGCGATGATCGATGCGCTCGCCACCGCGAGCGGCCCGGTGCTCGCCTACTGCCGCTCGGGCACCCGCTCGTGCAACCTTTGGGCGCTGGCGCAGGCGGGGCTCGGCGCCGATGCGGAGGCGCTCGTCACGCAGGCGCGCGGCGCCGGCTACGACATCTCGGGGCTGCGCCCGCTGATGGATGCCGTAAAACCCGCCGAGTAAGCGCGCGGCATCGATCGCCGACGCGTCATCCTTCCTCCCGACCGATCGCCCCGCATGAATTGGATCGTCTTCGCCGCCTCGCTCGCCGCGGTGCTCGCGCTCGCCGGGCTCGCTGCCTGGCTCAAGCTCGGCGGTACCGACCGGCGGCTCGCCGATCCCGAGCAGGTCATGCTCGCCGCAGAAGAATCGCTTCCTGGTTTCGTCGCGCAGTCCGCGGCGGTCGGCAGCGACGGGCGCGCCGCGCTGATCTTCGGCGACGGCATGCGTATCGTCGTGGTGAAGGCACATGGCGCCCGCATCGCGGCGCGCGAGATCGTCTGGCGCGACGTGCGCGCGACGCATGAGGGGATGGTCGTCGCCACCGGCGAGCGGCGCTTCGGCGAGGTCCTCGTCGCCGGGGTCGACAATCTCGACGTCCGCCGGCTGGCGCCGCAACTTACACGCGTGTAAGCACTTCTTCATAACAGGAGAGGCTTGCCGCGCACCATGGCGCTACCCGACCCCGTGAGCCTGGCGGTGCCGGGCTTCGTCCTGCTCGTTCTCGCCGAGATGGTCGTCGCCTGGGCGAAAGACCGGACGCGCTACGAAGCGCGTGATACGCTCACCTCACTCGGTCTTGGGCTCGGCAGCACCGTTGCCGGCGTCCTGTCGGCGGGCGCGGTCTTCGCGCTCGCCACCTGGCTGCATCGCTTCCGCCTCTTCGACATCGGCTATGCATGGTACTGGTTCGTCGTCGCCTTCGTGCTCGACGATCTCGCTTACTACCTTTTCCACCGCTCGGCGGATCGCGTCCGCTGGTTTTGGGCGAGCCACGTCATCCACCACAGCTCGCAGCACTATAATCTGTCGACTGCGCTGCGTCAGACGTGGACCGGCTTCTTCAGCCTCGCCTTCCTCTTCCGGCTGCCGCTGTTCCTCCTTGGCTTCCCGCCCGCGATGGTGTTCTTCGTCGCCGGGCTCAACCTCGTCTACCAGTTCTGGATCCATACCGAGGTGATCGGCCGGCTGCCTCGCTGGGTCGAGGCGGTGATGAACACGCCCTCACACCACCGCGTCCACCACGCCACCAACCCGCGCTATCTCGATCGCAACTATGCCGGCGTATTCATCGTCTGGGATCGCCTGTTCGGCACGTTCGAGCCCGAACGGGATGACGATCGGCCGCGCTACGGCATCGTCCATCAGCTCGGCAGCTTCAACCTTTTGTGGGCCGCGTTCCACGAATGGATCGCGATCGCGCGGGACGCATGGCACGCGCCGTGGGGATCGAAGCTCGGCTACCTCTGGCGCCCACCCGGCTGGAGCCACGACGGCTCGCGCGCCACCAGCGAGACGCTCAAGGCGCAGTGGCTGACGCGCGAGGAGGCACGGCGGCCCGATCGTTCGACCTGAAATTCACGGCTAAGCTACAGTAAGCCGGCTGTCACATGGCAGTGGCAGGGTGCCACAAGGGGGGAGTCGACGATGAAGCGGACACTTGTGACGATCGCGATCGCTTGCATGGCGGCGCCGGTTCAATCCGCGGCGCAACCATCTCCAGCCGCGTCGTCGCGGCTGTCGCCAGTGCAAGCGGTCATCAACGCAGCGGAAATGCCGCGTGGGATCGGCGGCGTGTTCGAGATGGTTGTACGCGCGACGGGCAGGCAGGGCGGCTTTCTATACCTCAACTCCGAGAAGGATTATCGCGACCCCCGAAACCTGACGATCGTGATCGCACTGCCGCAGGAGCAGGCGCTGGTCGAGCGCCTGGGACAGCCGGTCGAAAGTCATCTCGTGCGCAAGGTGATCGCCGTCCGCGGCGTCGCTCGAAAAACGAGGATCGACTTCACGGCCAATGGGCAGCCGACGGGGAAATACTATTTCCAGACGCACCTCGTTCTCAGGTCGGCACGCGATCTCACGGTCGAAGGTGAACGCTCGATCCCCTGATCATGTATCGATTGATGCCGCACGGTCCCCTCCCTGGCGGACACCATCCGCCCGCACCTCGCGAGGGCCGGTCCCTCACGTCACCAGTTTCTCCAGCGCCGCCACCGTATCCGCCTCCGCCGCAGGCTTGTCGGTCCGGATGCGCGCGATCCGCGGGAAGCGCATCGCGACCCCCGACTTGTGCCGCTTCGACGCGTGGATCGAATCGAACGCGATCTCCAGCACCAGCGTCTTCTCCACCTCGCGCACCGGCCCGAACCGCGCGACCGTCTTGGTCCGCACGAACTTGTCGAGCATCTTCAGCTCCTCGTCGGTGATCCCCGAATAGGCCTTGCCCACCGGCAGCAGCTCGCCGTCCGCGGTCCAGCAGCCGAAGGTATAATCGCTGTAGAAGGACGATCGGCGCCCACTGCCGCGCTGGGCGTACATCATGACGCAGTCGGCGGTCAGCGGATCGCGCTTCCACTTGTACCACAGTCCCGCGCGCCGCCCTTGCACATAGGGCGAATCGCGCCGCTTGAGCATCATCCCTTCGATTGCAGCGTCGCGTGCGCCGGCGCGAATGCCCTCCAGCGCGGTGAAGTCCGCCGCCTCCACCACCGCGCTCACGTCGAAGCGATCGGGGTCGAGCCGCGCGGCGAACGCCTCCAGCCGGGCGCGGCGCGCGTGCCACGGCAATTCGCGCAGATCCTCCGCGCCGTCGAACAGGATGTCGTACAGCCGCACGAAGGCGGGCGCTTCCTCGAGCATTTTTGCCGACACGACCTTGCGCCCAAGCCGCTGCTGCAGCGCGTTGAAGCTCGCCGCGCCGCCGCCGTCCTCCAGCGTGCCGCCCTGCGCCTCGCCCTTCACCAACAGTTCGCCGTCGACCACGCCATGCGTCGCGAACGCTGCGGCGACATCAGGAAACGCCCGCGTCACGTCGTCACCGGTGCGGCTGTAGAGCCGCGTCTCGCCGCCGCCTTCACCTGGCACATGGACGATCTGCACGCGGATGCCGTCCCACTTCCACTCGGCGACATAGTCGGTGAGGTCGACGCGCAAATCTTCCAGCGGATGCGCGAGCATGAACGGGCGGAACACCGGCACATCGGCGGCGGTCGGCTGCTCGCCGCGCCCCTCGGCCCAGGCGAACAGCGCGTCGTACGGCGGATCGATGCCGTGCCACACCTCCTCCACCGCCTCCACCGCGATGCCGAAGGCATCGGCCAGCGCCTGCTTTGCTAGCCGTGCGGACACGCCGACGCGCAGCGCCCCCGTCGCCATCTTGAGCAGCGCGAACCGCTCTTCCGGATCGAGCACGTCGAGCATCGCAGCGAGCGCCGCCGGCGCCTCGCCGCGGGGCAAGTGCATCAGCCGATCGACCACCGCCGATACGCTCAGCGGCGGCACGTCGGGCAGCACCTCGGGCGTCGGCCACAACAGCGACACCGTTTCTGCCGAATCGCCTACGAAGTCGCGGCTCATGCGATAGAGGACGGGATCGATCCGCTCCTCGATCAGCCCGCGGATCACCGCCGGCTTGACGCCCGGAATGTCGAGGTCGCCGGTCAGCGCCGCCATCGCCCAGCCGCGGTCTGGATCGGGCGTCGCGCGCAGATAGTCGCCGATTAGCTTCAGCTTGGCGTTGCGCGACCGCGTATAGATCAGTGAATCGAGCAGCTGGGCGAAGGCGTGCATGGCACAGCCAACGCATGGCACCGCGGTTGCGCTCCGGCTATCGCGTCGGGCATGCCGCGTGCGTCCGCTCTGCTCCGCTATCTCGCCGGCGTGTCGATCGTCGTCGTGCTCGCGATCCTCGTTGGCGGCTGGCGCGCGGCGCATCGCGATCCGGTCATCCGCCGCGTGACGCTGTCACTGCCCGATTGGCCGCGCGGGGCGCCGCCGATCCGCGTCGCCCTCGCCAGCGACATCCACGCCGGCGGCGGCGCGATGCCGGCGGATCGTCTCGTGCGGATGATCGACCGGATCGCCGCGACGAACCCTGCGCTGGTGATTTTGGCGGGCGATTTCGTCGATGGGCACGAAGGCCGAACCGCGCGCGCCGCCGCCCCATCGCTTGCCGCCGCGCTTCGCCGCCTGCACCCACTGCTCGGGACGATCGCGGTGCTCGGCAACCACGACAATGACAGCGATTCCGCCGCGGTCGCGCGCGCGGTGCGGGCGGGCGGTGCGACCGTGCTAGAGAACGAGGCGGCGGTGCGCGGTCCGCTGGTGATCGGCGGCGTCGGCGACGCGTACAGCGGGCACGATCGCGTGGCACGCACGGTTGCGGCCATGCAAAGCAAACCCGGCGCGCGGCTGTTCGTCACCCATTCGCCTGACGTGGCGACCAAGCTGCCACCCACCGCCACGCTGCTCGCCGGCCACACGCACTGCGGCCAGATCGTGCTGCCGCTGATCGGCGCGCTGTGGGTGCCGTCGCGCTACGGCAACCGCTATCGCTGCGGCATCGTGCGTGAGGGTGGACGCACGCTCGTCATCACGGCGGGCCTCGGCACCAGCATGGTACCGGTGCGCATCGGTGCGCCCCCCGACATCTGGCTCGTCACGCTTGGTCCGCGACGCAACTGAAGCGTCGCGGCCCTGCGATCAGTCGATCGCGTCCTTCACCGTCTTGCCCGCGACCAAGCCGAGCACCAGCAGCACGGCAAAAATCGCGATCGCAACGAAGAACAGGATCTTGGCGATACCGACGAACGCGCCGCCGACACCGCCAAACCCCATCGCGCCCAGGATCAGCCCGAGCACGAGGAAGATCAGCGCCCACTTCAGCATGGCGCGTCAGGCCTTGCGGCTGGCTTCGAACAGGAACCAGGCGCGCTCCTCGGCCTCGTCGGTCCAGTCGTCGACGATCCCGCTCGTCGCATTGTCCTTCGCCGCATCGGCGGCGTCCTTTACCACGCGGAAGCTCTCGACCAGCTTAAGATTGTCCTCGCGCAGCTCGGAAAGCATCTCGGCTGCTGGCACGAAGTCACGATCGTTGTCAGTGATCGTCTGCCGGCGCGAGATATCGCCAATCGACCGCAGCGTGACGTTGCCCGTCTTGCGCACGCGCTCGGCGATCGCGTCGGTCACGCCCAAGATCTGCGTCGCCTGATCGTCGAGCAGCAGGTGGTAGTCGCGAAAATGCGGCCCCGAGACGTGCCAGTGAAAATTCTTGGTCTTGAGGTACAGCGCGTAGCAATCGGCGAGCGACGAGTTGAGCGCATCGGCAACCGACTTGACGTCGTTGCGCTGCAGGTCGGTCGGGGTCTTCAGCTGGGGGGCAATATCGGCCACGGTTTCGGCTCCATCAGAACGGTTCGTTGCGACAACGGACCGATCGTAGAATCGCTCCACGCAAGCCGGCGATCGCGATCATCGCGCCCGCCGATCAGATCAACCGCACCGCCGACAGGCCGAACACCACGCCCGCGATCACCAGCAGGGCGGCGGTGGTCCAGCGGATCGCGCGCTGCGGCAGCGCGAGCCACTGCCGCTCGCCGATCAGCGCCGCCGGCGCTGCCACCGCCAGCGCGCCGATCGTCGCACCGATCGCGGCGAGCCACGGCAGCGTGCTCCCCGCCGCCAGCGCGGCGACGATGAACTGCATGCGATCGCCGAATATCATGATCGCAAGGCCCAATACACTCGTCCCCCACGAACCGAGCCGCCATCCCTCCAGCCGATCGGGCGAGGTCGCGCGCAGCGTCGTGCTCGCCCCCGCGAGCACCAGCGCGAGCGCAAGCAGCAGCAGCCGCGCATTAGGCGTCAGCAGCGGCGCGATCAGCAGTGCGCCGAGGACGCCAAGCGCGTAATTCGCGGCGAGGCCGGCGGCGGTCGCGGCGATCACCAGTCCCGGCGCCCGGAAACGATCGGCTAGGATCGCCGCCAGCCACGGCGTCTTATCGCCCGCCTGACAGATCGCGCCGAGCACCAGCGCAGCCATCAACTCACCCATCGCAAACGATCACGCTGCGAAGCGCACCTGGCAGGCCGCGGCGAACGCGGCGGATGCTGCCGCGTCCTGCCGGTCGCTGCCGACCGCTTCGCGCAGGATGCCGAGCCAGCCATGGACGAGCGCGCCGCGTTCGCCGCGCGCCAGCGCCGCTTCGAGCAGCTGCGCGACCGTCACCGCGGGCAGCATCTGCGCACGGTGCGCGGTGCGCCGGATCGCGTCGATATCACCCGCGATCACGCCGGGCCGCGCCCGCCACTCGATCGCGCCGATGCGATGCAGCAGCTCTGCGCGCACGTCCTGCAAACCGTCGTTGGTCATCGCCTGCCCCTCCTCGGATCGACGTGGCATGCCGCCGCATCCCGATCATCATCGGTATCGCACGCGCGGCGTAAAGGCGGCGTTACTTAGCCAGCGCGGCACCTTCGGATAGAGAAGGAGTCCGGATAGCCAGAACAACGTTGTCCGACCCTTGGCGACGAGACACAACGCAGCACCTCCTGCCGACTCCGAGCATAATCCCTAAAGGTCAGGAAGCGCGCGCCCGGCTTGACTTGCCCCGCCCGATCCGCCATGCGGCGCAGCGTTGGAAGCGGCGCGCCCACGCTCGCCGCTCTTTTTTGTTTTGCTTCAAAAGAACAGGATTCGCGGGTCATGGCAAAGCCGACCACCGTCAAGATCAAGCTCGTCAGCACGGCCGACACCGGCTTCTTCTACGTCACCAAGAAGAACCCGCGCACCAAGACCGAGAAGCTGAGCTTCAACAAGTACGATCCCGTCGTCCGCAAGCACGTCGAGTTCAAGGAAGCCAAGATCAAGTAAGCGGCCGCGTCGCGCTGCGCCTCGAGCGCGGTGGCGATTCTGCGCGTTTCGATCGAGCCGTCGCCGCACCGCGGCGGCGGCTTTTTGCGTGACCGGCGCCGGTCGACGCGTGGCTGACCGTCAGCGCAGTTGGCCCGTACCGCCCCCCTCACCGCAGCGCACCGGGCCGCCGGCCGAGGCCTGTACCGTGCACTTCGCCTTGCCCGTCACCGTCACGCTGCCGAGCCCGGTTGAGGTGACCGCCGCTGTATAGCGCGCCGCCGCCCGCGTCTCGCCCGGGCCGTCCAGCCGCACCGTCAGATCATTCACCGCCAGATCCGTCGCGTCCATCGTTCCCGCGCCGTCGGTCAGCAGGCGCGCGCGGTTCGCTCGCCCGCCGAGCGTCACCGATCCCGCGCCAAGGATCGAAGCGTACAGCTGATCGGTATCGGCCTGCGCCACCGCGAGCCGCCCGCTGCCCGTGATCGACAGATCGATCCGCTGCGCCTTCATCCGATCGACTTTAACCTGCGCGCCCGCCGTCACGAACAGCGTCGTCAGCCGCGGTGTCGACAGCGATACCACCGGCGCGCTACCGTCACGGCGCAGCGGCGTCTCGCCCCACCCCCCGGTGCCGATCCGCACCGTCAGCGTCGTACCGTTGACCGCGATTGCGAGCCGCTCCAGCAGCTGCCGGTCGCCCGACGCCTTTGCGCCCGGCGACGTTCCCGTCACGATGCGCACCTCAAACGGCCCGTCGACACGCACGCGGTCGTAACTGCCGACCGAGAAGACGCGATCCGCCGCCGACGCCGGCGTCGCGGACAGCAGGAACAGGGCGAGCGGCAGCAGGCGAGGCGTCATGCGCGCACGTCGCACCAACCGCGCGCGCCGCGCAAGGGGTTCAGCCGCCGCAGCGCACCTCACCGGCGCCCATCTTGCTCGTCTTGCAGCGCGCCTTCGGCCCCAGATCGACGTCGCCGGATCCCATGATCGAAACCTTGGCGTCACCGTCCACCATCGCCTTGACGCTGCCCGATCCCGCAATGTTGATCGATGCGCCGCGCGTCTCGAGCCCGTCGCCATCGACATCCCCTGACCCCGCGATGTTGATCTTGAGCATATCCGCCGTGCCGCGTGCCGCGGCGCTGCCTGATCCGGCGATCGACAGGCCCAGCGCCTCCACCGCCACTCTGCCCAGCGTCATGCTGCCCGATCCCGCGATCGCGCCGTCGAACGCGCCGCCCTCGACGCGGTCGATGTTCATGTCGCCCGATCCGGCCAGGTTCGCCCCGGCGATACGCGGCATCGTTACGTAGATCTTGATGCCCTCACCGCTGTTCCAGTTGATGCCGCTCAGCCGCGCGCGCCCGACCCGCAGCGAATCGCCAATGCGCGCGATACGGATCTTGTCGAGCGTTTCAGCGTCGCCTTCGGCACGCACGGAGAAACCCGAGCCGACCCGCACGTCGATGTCGTCGGGGCCGCGCTGATCGATCTTGGTGAAGTCGGTCGCGGCATAGCTTCGCGTTGTGCCGCTCCCGCTCGCCGCGATCGCGGGGCCGTCGTCATCGTCGGACCAGCTGATGTTGCACGCGGCAAGCGGCATCAGCATTGCCAGGGTCAGCGCACGCATGATCGATCCTCCTCCTGTGTATCACTGTATTAATACACCAGCAGATCGCTCGCAACCCCGTTTCAGCTACCGCATGTCACGCGGCCGCTGCCCATCCGCGACACGGTGCACCGCGCCCCCCGACCAAGATCGACCGAGCCGCTACCGACCAGGGAAACGCTCGCCGTGCCGTCGACGCTGGCGCGCACGCTGCCCGACCCTGCCGTCGTCACCTCGGCACTGCGCGCACGAAGATCGGGTGCGACGAGGCCGCCCGAACCACCCGTCTTGACGTCGAGCCGCGCGGCCGTACCTGCCGCCGCGACGCTCCCCGATCCGCCGATCGCGACGTCGAATTCGTCGACCGCGATCCGCGCGAACGACAGCGCGCCCGATCCCCCGACCGCCGCGTTCAGCCGGCCGCCGGTCACCTGATCGACCCGCATACGCCCCGCCCCGCCGACCGACGCGCTGGCGAGCCGCGGCAGCGTGACGGAGATGCGCACCTGCTGCTCCAGCCGCCAGTCGCCGTTGCGCGCACCCTTCGGCCGACGGAGCGCCAGCGTGTTGCCGTCGCGTTCGACGCGCAGCGCCGCGAGCGCTGCCGCCGGGCCGGTCGCGCGCACCGACCACGCCGGTCCGACGCGCACATCCACCGTCGCCGCAGTGCCGAGCGCCACTCCGTCGAACCCCTGCGCGCGATAGATCATCGCGTCGCCGCTGCGCTCGCCCGCAATCTCGACGCCCCCTCGATCCTGCGCGATCGCCTCACCGGCGAGGGGAAGCAGCAGCAGGGCAAGGAAGCGCATCGTTAGTCTCCAGCAGATTCGGGAAAACGATAGCCGCTTCGACTACGCTTGTAAACAATGAGCGCAGGACAAAGAAAAAGGGGCGCCCCCACCGGGAGCGCCCCTCGATCATCATCGGCGTGACCGGGTCAGGCCGCCACCTTGTCCTTGTTGTAGATCGCCGCTGCCGCCCGCAGGATCTCGAGGATCTTTTCCTGCGCCGCCGGCTCGTCGATCTGCTCCATCGCGGCAAGCTCGCGCGCGAGTCGGCTCGTCGCGCCCTCGAAGATCTGCCGCTCGGAATAGCTCTGCTCGGGCTGATCCTCGGCACGGAACAGGTCGCGGACCACTTCGGCGATCGACACCAGGTCGCCCGAATTGATCTTCGCCTCATATTCCTGCGCGCGGCGCGACCACATGGTGCGCTTCACCTTGGGCTTGCCCTTCAGCGTCTCCATCGCCTCGCGCATCGTCTTGTCGCTCGACAGCTTGCGCATGCCGACGCTCTCGGCCTTGTTGGTCGGCACGCGGAGCGTCATCTTCTCCTTTTCGAACCGCAGCACGTACAGCTCGAGCTGCATGCCGGCGATTTCTTGTTTCTGCAGCTCGATGACACGGCCGACACCGTGCTTGGGGTAAACGACGTAATCACCGACATCGAAATGCAGCGCCTTGGCAGCCATAGGAACCGGACCCTCGGGGTTGATCACGCCAGGGACGCGGAGATGCGCGGGCTGGTGCCCGCCCGTATCCGGCCTGCGCAAGCGTGAAGGGTTGAGCTTCTCCAGCGGACGCGAAAGAGCGATGCGTCCGTCGTGGTCTTATATAGCAGCGTTGCAGCAATATTACCAGCGCCGATCGGGCAGCATCGCTGGCGTTTTCACGCCACCACGAAAAACCGCCGCGCGGGATCGATCCCGGCGCGGCGGTTGACGGTCGCTCGGACCCTGACGGACGGGTGACGAAGCGCTGCGATCAGTCGCCCGCGCCCGGCTCGGCCGAAAAATACTTGTCGTACTTGCCCTCTTCGCCCTTGTGCTCGTCGGCATCGGCGGGGGTCTGGTCGCCCTTGCGCGTCACGTTGGGCCATTGGCTCGAGAAGGTCGCGTTGATCTCCAGCCACTGCTCCAGCCCGCTCTCGGTATCGGGCAGGATCGCCTCGGCGGGACATTCCGGCTCGCACACGCCGCAATCGATGCACTCGCTGGGATTGATGACGAGCATGTTCTCGCCTTCGTAGAAACAGTCGACCGGGCACACTTCGACGCAATCCATATATTTGCAACGGATGCACGCGTCGGTGACGACATAGGTCATGGCCGGTAAACTCCCCTCAGTCGGACTTGGGCGCTGCTGCTATGCCTGCCTGCCGCCAGCGTCAATCGCCCGCGCCTTCCTGCGATTCACTCTCGTCTGGCGCTCCGGGCTGCAGCTCGCGATAACATCCTTGCGCCTCGGGCGCTGGGCCGCGGCGCAGCGGCAGAGCCTCGATGCGGATGACGCGCACCGCGCCCGCCTTCACGAAGGTGACGATATTGCCGATTCGCACCGCGGCGTGCGCGCGGTCGATCACCCGGCCGTCGATCCGCATCCGCCCCGCCGCCGCCATTGCCTGCGCCGCGCTGCGCGTCTTGGCGAGCCGCGTGAACCACAGGTAGCGGTCGAGCCGCATCGTCGCGCCCGCACCACGCGCGTCAGCCAAGGCCGAGCTCCGCCAGTGCGGCAAAGGCGTTGTCGCGGCGCGGCGCGGCAACCTTGGCCGGCGGTCGCCCGCGCCATGCCCAGCGCCCTTCGGGCAACGGCCGGAAACCGAGTTCGGCCATCAGCCGCGCGATCGTCCCCGCCTCCAACCCGATCGACGTGGCGAGCGCCGGATCGGGCACGAACGGCGCCCGCCCGTTGCGCGCGTCGTGCGCTGCGCGCGCGATCCGCTCGACCAGATCGATGCGCACCGCCTGCGTGCCGAGCGGCCGATAGCCAGCCTCGATCACCGCGCCCGGCGCGCCGCGCGGTAGTACGCTCGCGCCGTCGCGCGGGGCGTCGGGCACCGCCAGCCCCGCTGCGGCGAGCAGCGCCGCGCGCCAGCCGCGCGCCCGCGGTCGCAGTAACCGTGCGTCGAACAGGTCGAGGGCGCCGATCGTCACGCCGGCGCGGCGCAGCCGCTGGCGGTCGGCGCCGGTCAGCGCCTCCACCGCGACGCGGACCGGCAGCCGCGCCGCCAGCCCACCGCTCGCCTCAATCGCCCCCGCGACGCTGCGCAGCGCCGGCGTCGCGGCCGGATCGCGCGCCATCGTCGCCAGCGCGGCTAGCGCGGGGAGCTGCGCCGCGATCTGCCCCTCCACCCAGCGCTGCATCCGCTCGGCCGCCGCCCGCCGCTGCGTCGGATCGAGGCAATCGAGCGCATCGTCGAGTACGACAACCGGCCGCGCGAGCGAGCGCCCGCGGGCCAGCCGCCCCGTGACATGGCCGTCCCAAACTATTCCGCCGCCCGGCTCCAACACGAAGGCATCGTCGGCCGCCCCCACCAGCGCCTCGCCGCGCGTCCGCCGCTCGCTCGCCAACCGCTTCTCGGCGGTCGCCAGCAGCAGTCGCTTGTCGCTCGCCCGCGCCTCGGGCGCGACGGTGAAGCGAAAGCCGTCGAGCCGTCCGATGGCGTGGGTGTCGATCGTCACCTCGCCCTGCGGCCCGATCTCGACCGGCAGCGCACCGGCCCCCGCGCCGATCTGCTTCATCAGCGCGCTGGTCCGCTTGTCGACGAAGCGTTGCGTCAGGCTGGCGTGCAGCGCATCGGACAGCCGCTCCTCCACCGCCAGCGTGCGCGCCGCCCAGTGCGCGGGGTCGGCGAGCCAGTCGCGGCGCTGCGCGATATACGCCCAGGTGCGGATCGCCGCGACGCGCCCAGCAATCGTCTCGACGTCGCCATCCGCACGGTCGAGCCGCGCCACCTCGTCGGCGAACCACTGGTGCGGCAGATATCCCTCGGCAAGATAGCCGAAAACGCGCGCGACGAACCGCGCGTGCGGCTCGACGCCCAGCTTCTGGAAATCGGGGATACTGCACGCCGCCCACAGCCGATCGACCTGCCCGCGCGCGCGCGCGCGCACCGCCGGATCATCGGTCAGCCGGCGGACCACGGCAAGATCGACCGCCTCGGGCGCAGGGCGCAGCGCGTCGTGCATCGGCGGCGCGCTCAGCGAGGCGAGCAGCGCGTCGACGCTCGACAGATCGGGCGCGCCCTCGCGCCAGAACAGCGTGTCGAGCGTGGGAAATCGATGCTCCTCGATCGCCAGCACTTCCTCGGGCAGGAAGGCGTCGGGGCCCTCTTCCGCGATCGCACCGAACGTGCCGTCGCGCTGGTGCCGCCCCGCACGGCCCGCGATCTGCGCCATCTCCGCGGTGAACAGCCGTCGGCGCCGCTTGCCGTCGAACTTGTGCAGCCCCGCGAAGGCGACGTGCGCCACGTCCATGTTGAGGCCCATGCCGATCGCGTCGGTGGCGACCAGATAGTCGACCTCGCCGGCCTGGAACATCGCCACCTGCGCGTTGCGGGTGCGCGGGCTAAGCGCGCCCATCACCACCGCCGCCCCGCCGCGCAGCCGGCGCAGCATCTCGGCGACGGCGTAGACTTCCTCCGCGCTGAACGCGACGATCGCGGAGCGGCGTGGCAGCCGGCTGATCTTCTTCGCGCCGGCGTAGGAGAGGTCGGAGAAGCGCGGCCGCTCGACGATCTCGACGCCCGGCACCAGCGCACGCACCACCGGCTTGAGCGCCGCCGAGCCAAGGATCATCGTCTCCTCGCGCCCGCGCGCATGCAGCAGGCGATCGGTGAACACGTGCCCGCGCTCGGCGTCCGCGCCCAGCTGCGCCTCGTCGAGCGCGACAAAGGCGACATCGCGATCGATCGGCATGCTCTCCGCGGTGCACAGGAACCAGCGCGCGTCCTTGGGCACGATGCGTTCCTCGCCGGTGATCAGCGCCACGCGATCCGGCCCCTTCATCGCGACGACGCGGTCGTACACCTCGCGCGCCAGCAGCCGCAGCGGAAAGCCGATCATGCCGCTCGAATGCGCCACCATCCGCTCGACCGCGAGGTGGGTCTTGCCGGTATTGGTCGGCCCCAGAACCGCGCTGACGCGGGCGTTGTCATGGCCAGGCATGCCGCTGAACATCGGGCGCAATCGCCGCTGAATCAACTAGCTGAATCAAGCCCGGCCGTTTCGCCGCGCCCGGCCCACGCTTCGGCGCAAGGCGAGTCGCGCAGCGCGGCGGTTAATTTGACTTTAGCATCTCGCGATCACAACGCTCCTGCCTGCGCCGGGGGTGGATCGGCGACCAGTTTTGCGTTTGGGGGCGCTTCTTCTCGCCGTGTTTCTGCGCGAGCAGCCAGGACTTGAGCTTGCCGGCGCCGCCGGTTCGCGTGGCCTTGCCCGGTCGCGCGATTTCGGGCGCGCGATCGTGCCGGTGCGGCAGGTGCCGCTGCACGATCGCATGCGCGGCGCGCTGCACCAGATCGATTGGGTGCCCGATCTCGGCGCGCGTATCGGCAGCGCCACGTGGTGGCGCGGCCTAGCCACCTGCGTCGGGCTGATCGCGACCGTCACGCTGACCAATCCCGGCATCCGCCCGATCCCCGGCTTCGTCGCGACCGGGATGACGGGTGCGGAGCGCGAGGAAGCACGCACGCTGTCGATCGCCCCGCTTGGCCTCGGCGCCTCGACCGGCCGGCGGATGGCGGCGAACGATCTCGTCCGCCCGCTCGCCGAAACGCCCGAACGCCCGGTGATTGAGCTTACCGCGACGCTCGGCAGCGGCGACAGCTTCGGCGCCGCGCTCCAGCGTGCCGGCGTTGGCCGCGCCGATGCGGCGCGCGCCGCCGATCTCGTGGCAGGCGAGGTCGCGCTGGGCGATCTCCAGCCCGGCACCGTGCTCGATCTCACGCTCGGCCGCCGCCACGATCGCCGCACCGCGCGCCCGCTCGAGCAGCTCGCCTTCCGCGCGCGGTTCGACCTCAACCTCGCGCTGCACCGCCAGGAGGGCGGGTTGACGCTGGAGCGGCGCCCGATCGCGATCGATCGCACCCCGCTGCGCATCCAGGGCCTCGTCGGCGCCAGCCTCTATCGCTCGGCGCGCGCCGCCGGCGCCTCGGCGAAGCTCGTCGAAGCCTATATCAAGGCGATCGCCGCGCGCACCTCGATCGGCGGCATCGGCGCGAACGACCGGTTCGACATCATCGCCGATCACGCGCGTGCCGCGACCGGTGAGATACAGATCGGCCAGCTGCAATATGCCGGGCTCGATCAGGGATCGAAGAAGCTCCGCCTCGTCCGCTGGGAAGACGGCGACGGCAACGGCGGGCAGTTCTGGGACGCCAACGGCCAGGTCAAGCGCAGCGGCTTCATGGGCATGCCCGTCTCGGGCCGCGTCTCGTCCACCTTCGGAATGCGACGCCACCCGCTGCTCGGCTTCCTGCGCATGCACAAGGGGCTCGATCTCGCCGCGCCGAGCGGCACGCCAATATACGCCCCGATCGACGGGCGCGTCGCGATGGCGGGGCGCAACCGCGGCTACGGCAATTTCATCAAGCTCGATCACGGCAGCGGCGTCGCCAGCGGCTACGGCCATCTCAGCCGCTTCGCCGTCTCGTCGGGGCAGCGCGTGCAGCGCGGCCAGATCATCGGCTACGTCGGGTCGACCGGCCTGTCGACTGGCCCGCACCTTCACTGGGAAGTTTGGAAGAACGGCGTCAACGTGAACCCGCGCTCGATTTCGCTGTCCAGCGTCGCGACGCTGTCGGGCGAGAAGTTGCGCGCGTTCAAAGCCAAGGTCGCGAGCCTGCTGGGCGTCGCCCCCGCGCACTAAACTAGCTTGCGGCTCTGGGCGCGCACCGACTTGCGTCGGGCTAGATCGCCTGCCCCGCTGCGACGCCGCTCGCCCACGCCCACTGAAAGTTGTAGCCGCCGAGCCACCCGGTAACGTCGACCGCCTCGCCGATCACGTACAGCCCCGGCACCTTCTTCGCCGCCATCGTCTGCGACGACAGCTCGGCGGTCGATACGCCGCCAACCGTCACCTCCGCCTTGGCAAAGCCCTCGCTGCCGCTTGGCGTGAAGCGCCACGCCGCCAGCGTCTGCTCCGCCGCGGCGAGTTTCGCATCGGTCTGGCCGCCCAACTCGCCAACGATGCCGAGTTCGTCTGCCAGCGCGTCCGCCAGCCGCTGCGGCAGCGCTCCGGCCAGCACCTTGCCACCGCTTGCACGCGGTGCCGCGCGCTTCGCCGCGCGTAACCAGCCCGCATCCTGATCAGGCACCAGGTCGACGGTCACGGGCTCGCCGTGCCGCCAGTAGGACGACGCCTGCAGCGTCGCCGGGCCGGACAGGCCACGGTGCGTGAACAGCATCGCCTCACGGAACGCCGCCTTGCCCGCGCGCGCGACGACCGGCGTCGCGACGCCCGCCAGCGCACGAAACCTTTGCTCCTCGCCCGCCAGCGTCAGCGGCACCAACGCCGGCCGCGGCTCGACCACCTTCAGCCCGAACTGCCGCGCCAGATCATAGGCGAAGCCGCTCGCCCCCATCTGCGGGATCGCCGGCCCGCCGGTCGCGATCACCAACGCCGCGCCGCGATACGTCCGATCGCCACTCGCGACGGTGAAAAGGCCATCGGCGTGCATCACCGCACCGGTATCGTTCCCTAGCGCGAACTCGACCCCGCCCTTGTCGCATTCCGCCACCAGCATCGCCACGATCTGCCGCGCCGATCCGTCGCAGAACAATTGCCCCAGCGTCTTCTCGTGCCACGCGATGCCGTATCGCTCGACCAGCGCCAGAAAGTCCGCCGGCGTGTAGCGCGCCAGCGCCGATCGCGCGAAATGCGGGTTCGCCGACAGGTAGCGCTCGGGCACGGTGCCGAGGTTGGTGAAGTTGCACCGCCCCCCGCCCGAGATCAGGATCTTCTTGCCCACCTTCTCCGCGTGATCGATCACCAGCACGCGCCGCCCGCGCTGCCCGGCGATCGCGGCGCACATCAGCCCCGCCGCGCCGCCCCCAAGCACGATCGCGTCATAAGGTTCGCTTGCCACCGGCTCAGTGCAGCTTGGCGATCGACAGGCCGTCCTTCTTCGCCTGTTCCTTCACCGATTCCTCGCTGCGCGTCAGGGCCTTGGCGATCGCCTTCAGCGCCATCCCCTTCTTCGCCAGCGTGTGCAGCTTCTGGATCTCGTCGGGCCGCCACGGCTGGCGGTGTCTCTCAAAGCGTTCGGCCATGGCGGGCGCTTTAGCGCGCGGCGGCCTTGCCGTCTGCCGCCAATCCGCGCGCCAGCATCGCGGCGATCGTATCGCCGATCGCGTCGATCGCGGGGTCATCGTCCCACACGCCGTAGCGCAGCCCTAGGAACACGTTCATCCCCATGATCGCCCAGGCGTGGACTTCGCCCACGTCGCCGCGCACCTCGCCGCGTGCCGCTGCCGCCTGCAGCCGCTCGGCGATCCGCTCCGCCGTGGTTGAGTAATGAAGGCGGAAGCTTTCCGGGTCGACGAACTCCGCCTCGTCGATCACGCGGTAGATTGCCTTGTGCCCGCGCACGAAGTCGAGAAAGCTGACGAGGCCCGCGCGCTCGGCCGCGATCTGATCAGGTGCAGCGCGGATCGCCGGGCCGACATGGTCACGCACCCGGTCCGACAGGTCACGCACCAGCGCGCGGAACACCGCGTCCTTTGAATCGAAATAGGTGTAGAAACTGCCCAGCGCGACGCCCGCGCGCTTGGTGATCGTGCTGATCGACGCCTCGTGGAAGCCGCGCTCCCCGAACTCACCCATCGCTGCGTCGAGGATCGCGCGCTGCGTGCGCCGCCCACGTGCGGTGCGCGGCGCCTTGGGTTCGGGCGGCATCGCCTCGCTATCCGTCGCCTCGCTCACCCTGCCCTCCATTCCCAAGTTGAAACCTGGTTCATCTTTCACTATTGGACGCGTCATCGTTTCACAACCCGGCCAAGACCGGGCGGCGTCGCAGGGACGCCGGTTCATCATCGGGGGGGATATCCCATGACTTTCCGCGCGTCCGCCATGCGTCGTCTGCCGCTCGCTTCGGCGCTTCTCGCCTCCAGCCTGCTCACCGCGCTGCCGGCTTACGCGCAGACCGCCGAGCCCGCGCCCGACACGGCCGAAGCTCTCGCGAACGATGCCGGCGGCGAGATTGTCGTCGTCGCACGCCGGCGCGAGGAGCGGTTGGTCGACGTACCGATCGCGGTCAGCGCGCTGTCGGCGGAGCAGCTGTCGAAGAGCCAGGCGCTCGACATCTCGGGCATTCAGGGCGCGGTGCCCAACGTGAACCTCGTCCAGGGCCGCGGCACCTCCACCAACGCCAACATCTTCATCCGCGGCATCGGCCAGCCCGATGCGCTGCAGACGTTCGATCCCGCGGTCGGCATCTACGTCGACGGCGTCTATATCAGCCGCATCCAGGGCGCGCTGTTCAACCTGTTCGACGTCGAGCGGATGGAGGTGCTGCGCGGGCCGCAGGGCACGCTCTACGGCAAGAACGCGATCGGCGGCGCGGTCAACATCGTCAGCCGCAAGCCGGACCTGAACGACTTTCGCGCGAGCGGCAGCGTCACCTACGGCAGCTACGACCAGTGGCTCGTCAACGGCTATGTCTCCGCCCCGATCGTCACCGATCGCGTCGCACTCAGCGTCGCGGGCGTCTACGACAAGCGCGACGGGCTCGTCACCGATCCGGTCACCGGCCGCAAGTTCAACGATCGCGACACGCTAGCCGGCCGCGCGATCCTGCGTTTCCAGGCGACCGACGATCTCGATTTCAGCCTTGCGGGTGATTACACTCGCATCCGCACCGCCCCCACGCTCGGCCAGGCGACCGCGCCGCTGATCGCGACCAGCTTCACCACCGGCACGCGCGTGCTCGCGCCCGCCTATCCGCTCGGCCGCCGCTTCCGCTACGAGGCGCGCACCTCGCTCGCGCCCGGCCAGGGTCAGGACCTCGACCACGCCGGCATCGCGCTCACCGCCAACCTGAACCTCGGCGGCGGCTTCACGCTCACCTCGATCAGCGCCTTTCGCGATCTGAATTCGGATGCCTTCATCGATATCGACGCGACGCAGTTCGAGCTCGGTGACGTCTTTGTCGGCGTGCGGCAGCAGCAATTCAGCCAGGAACTGCAGCTGAAATACGCCGGCGATCGCGTCAACGGCGTGTTCGGCCTCTACTATCTGCGCGAAGACGTGACCTCGCATCAGGAGGCCTATGCCGACAGCCTGTTCGAACTCACGCCCGCCATCCCCTTCACCTTCACCCGCTTCATCGACGACGATCAGCGGCTCGACAGCTACGCCGCCTACGGCCAGCTGACCTACGATCTGACCGATCAGTTCTCGCTCACCGGCGGGCTGCGCTACACCAAGGAGACGAAGCGCTACGATCGCTTCACGCGCACCGTCTCGACGCTGCCCGCGCTCAACAACATCACGTTCGCCTTCCCGGGCAACCTGCCCGCGCCGCTCAATGCGGACAACGAAGTGTCGTTCGACGCCTGGACGCCGTCCGCCACGCTGTCGTTCAAGCCGACGCGCGATACGCTGCTCTACGCTTCCGCCTCGCGCGGCTTCAAATCGGGCGGGTTCAACGGCCGCGTCAACTCGCTCAACGACGTGACGGAGGTGGTGAACGGCCAGCCCGTCGTCCGTCCCTTCTTCAAGCCTGAAACGGTGTGGACGTACGAGACCGGCGCGAAGGGCAATTTCCTCGGCGGGCGCGTCAGCCTGTCGGGCGCCGCCTTCTACTCCGATTACCGTAACTTCCAGGCGCGCGTCGGCGCCGGCAACAATACGGGGACGAGCGGCGGCGCGCTGCCCGTGCTCAATGCCGGCAAGCTGCGCATCTGGGGTGTCGAGAGCGAGATCGCGGTCCGCCCGATGCCCGAATGGGCGATCCGTTCGAGCTTCGGCTATCTCAATGCCAAGTACCGCGAGTTCGACGACGCGCGCCGTGCGCCGGCCGCCAGCTTCTCGTGCAATCCCACCGGCCAGGCGATCGTCTGCAAACCCGCCTTCGCGCCGCCGATCACCTTCAGCCTCGCGTCGGACTATGCAATCCCGCTCGGCAACGCGGGCAGCCTGACGGTCGGCGGCGACGTGCGCTTCGTCGACAAGCAGTTCCTGTCGGTCGACAATCGCCCCGGCCTGTCGGAGGATGGCTACACGCTGTTCAACGCCTTCGTGCAATATGATGCGCCCGGCGGCCGCTACTATCTGCGTGGCGGCGTAAAGAACTTGACCAAGGAATTGTACAAGACCGACGGGCAAGAATTCTCCAGCGTCGGCAATATCCAGACGGTCTATTACGGCGATCCACGTACCTGGAACGTAACCGCCGGCTTCCGGTTCTGACGGCCGAAGGCGCCGCGCCGCGGTGCCGGTGCCCGCCACGCGGGCATCGGCCGTCACGGCCGGCGACGGCGTAGCCGATCGACCGACGACGGCGGCTTTGCCGTCGTCGTCGCCGACATAAAGCTCATCCGATCAGCCGCCACCTCAAACGGAAGACGGCAACGCAGATCAGCGCCTGGGATAGCCCTTACCGCTCGCGCGTCGCGGCGAACGTCACCTTGGCATAGCGGTCGGCGATATACCCGACCTCCCAAGCGCTCTTGGCGAGGAACACCGGATTGCCGTCGCGATCCTTCGCCAGCGCGCCGCGATTGAGCTCCATGAAGTCCTTGAGCGCGGCGGGATCGTCCGACGAAATCCAGCGCGCGGTATCGTAAGGCGACGGCTCGAGGTTCGCGCCCACCTTATACTCCGCCTCCAGCCGCGACAGCAGCACCTCGAGCTGCAGCTGCCCGACCACGCCGATGATCCAGTTCGATCCGATTTCGGGATAGAACACCTGGATCACGCCCTCTTCGCTCAGGTCGTCCAGCGCCTTGCGCAGCTGCTTGGTCTTGGTCGGGTCCTTCAGCGCGACACGTCGCAGGATTTCCGGCGCGAAGTTCGGCAGGCCGGTGATCCGCACCCCCGGCTTCTCGCTCAGCGTGTCGCCGACGCGCAGCGTGCCATGGTTGGGAATGCCGATGATGTCCCCCGGAAACGCCTCATCGGCGATCTCGCGGTCCTGCGCGAAGAACAGGATCGGCGAATGCACCGCGATCGGCTTGCCGTGCCCCGTCGGCGTCAGCTTCATGCCGCGCTTGAACGTGCCCGAGCACAGCCGCATGAACGCGATCCGGTCGCGATGCTGCGGGTCCATGTTGGCCTGAACCTTGAAGACGAAGCCGGTCACGTCCTTCTCGTCGGGCTGCACCGGCGCCGGCTCGGCCGGCTGCGGGCGCGGCGGCGGCGCGAAATCGGCCAGCGCGGCGATCAGCTCGGCCGGCCCGAAATCCTTGAGCGCCGATCCAAAATAGACCGGCGTCAGGTCCCCGGCGCGATACGCCTCCGCATCGAACGGCGCATAGCCTGCCTGCGCCAGCTCGATCTCCTCGGCCACCTCCACCGGCAGCTCGGGCGCATCCTCGGTGCGCCCCTGGAACGTCCGGCTATCGCCATCGGGGCGGCTGATGCGATTCGTCGCAAGGTCCAGCACGCCCTCGAACGTGCCCCCCATGCCGACCGGCCAGCTCATCGGACACACGTCGAGCGCGAGCACATCGGCGATCTCGTCGAGCAGCTCGAACACCGGCCGCCCCTCGCGATCGACCTTGTTGACGAAGGTGATGATCGGCACGTTCCTGAGGCGGCACACCTCGAACAGCTTGCGCGTCTGCGCCTCGATGCCGCGCGCCGCGTCGATCACCATCACCGCCGAATCGACGGCGGTGAGCGTGCGGTATGTGTCCTCGCTGAAATCCTCGTGCCCCGGCGTATCGAGCAGGTTGAAGAACACGCCGTCCTTCTCGAACGTCATGACGGAGGACGTGACCGAGATGCCGCGCTGCTGCTCGATCTTCATCCAGTCCGATCGCGCGCGCCGGTTCTGGCCCCGCGCCTTGACCTCGCCGGCGAGGTGGATCGCGCCGCCGACGTACAGCAGCTTCTCGGTCAGCGTCGTCTTGCCGGCGTCGGGGTGCGAGATGATCGCGAAAGTACGGCGGGGGGATGGCATGTCAGCTCTCGAATAGAAGGACGTACACAAACATCCGTTCGTGCTGAGGAGGCATTGAGCTTGTCGAAATGCCGTCTCGAAGCACAGCACGTGCCCTTCGAGACAAGTCTTCGACTGCGCTCAGCCTCTCCTCAGGTTGAACCGACGTGGATTAGGTACGCGGTGTCGCGCGTCCGGCGATATAGTCGCTCACCGCGCCAAAAGTAGCGTCGAGCGTGACGAGCGCCTCCTCGCGCTCGAACAGGTCGCCGACGCGCGACGGCAGGTTCGGGCTCACTCCGGTCGCGCGCTCGACCGCCTCGGGGAATTTCGCCGGATGCGCGGTCGCCAGCGTCACCATCGGCGCGGCGACACCTGCCTGGCGCGCGGCTGCGAGCGCGATCGCGGTATGCGGGTCGATCACCTCGCCGGCGTGTTCGCACGCCCAGCGCATCGCCATCGCCATGCCATCGGCGTCGATGCTGGCGCTCGTCAGCAGCGCCGCCGCGCCCTCGTGCTGCGCGTTGGTCAGCCGCATCGCCCTCGACGTCTCGAAACCGCCCATCTGCCCCGCCAGCGCCACCCCGTCGCGCCCGCCCAGATCGAACAACAGTCGCTCGAAATTGCTCGACACCTGGATGTCCATCGACGGTGTCGCGGTCGGCACCACGCTCGCCGAGGAATAATCGCCGTTGGACAGTGCGCGATGCAGGATGTCGTTGACGTTGGTGGCGACGATCAGCTTGGCGATCGGCAACCCCATCTTGGCCGCAACATAACCCGCGAAGACGTCTCCGAAATTGCCCGTCGGCACGCTGAACGCGATCGCGCGCTCGGGTGCGCCCAGCCGCACGGCGGCGTAGAAGTAATAGACCACCTGCGCCATCAGCCGCGCCCAGTTGATCGAATTGACCGCGCTCAGCCGGAACCGCCCGGCGAAGCCGCGATCGTTGAACATCGCCTTCACCAGCGCCTGCGCTGTATCGAAATCACCGCGGATCGCGATATTGTGGACGTTGGGCGCCTGCACCGTCGTCATCTGCCGCCGCTGCACCTCGCTCACCCGGCCGGCCGGATGCAGCATGAAGATGTCGATCCCCGCGCGCCCCGCCACCGCATCGATCGCCGCCGACCCGGTATCTCCGCTAGTCGCGCCGACGATCGTCAGCGGCGCGCCATCGTCTTCCTTCAGGAATCGCTCGAACAGCAGCCCGAGCAGCTGCAGCGCCACGTCCTTGAACGCCAGCGTCGGGCCATGGAACAGCTCCAGCACCCACTGATCGTGATCGAGCTGCCGCAGCGGCGTCACCGCGGCGTGCGCGAAGCGGCCATAGGCCTGTTCGCACAGCGCGCGCAGCTCGTCGTGCGACAGCGCGTCGCCGACGAACGGCGCCATCACCGCCACCGCCGTGTCGACATACGACAGCCCCGCCATGCCGGCGATCGCGTCGCGGCTCAGCGTCGGCCAGTGCTCGGGTATGTAGAGCCCGCCGTCAGACGCGAGCCCGGCGAGCGTCGCACCGCGAAAGTCGAGCGTCGGGGCGGTCCCGCGGGTACTGATGTAGCGCATGGGCCCGCCGGTTAGCCGCCCCGCGGGGCGAGAACAACCGTAGCTCGTCTATCCCGCCACCGAACGCCGGTTTGCCGCCTTAGGCCTCCCGGCGCGCCCGCCAGCGGTGACGCAGCGCCACGACGTATACCACCGCCGCCACCGCGGCGAAGAAGAACCACTGGCCGGCATAGGCGAGGTGATTGTTCGGCACGAGGCCGACGTCGGGCCGCGTGTTTGCCGAAAGGTCACCGATCGGGCGGTCGGCGACCAGCAGCATCTGCTGCGGCACGCGCCGGATCAGCCGCAGCCCGAGCGGCGTCGCATCGGGCGCGTGGCTGATCCAGCCGCTCACCGCCCCGCCCGTCCAGCTAACCATGCGCATCGGGTCGCGCGTCGTCCCCAACTGCACCTTGAAGGTCGGCGCGTCCGGCGCCGAACGGCATTCGGCGATCAGGCGATATCCCGCACCCCCTGCCCCAGCACGGCCTATTCCGACCACCTCCCGGCACGTCGCGGCGCTGCGCCGGAAGAGCAGCGAATCATCGGGTGCCAGCGGAAAGGCGACCGGCGGCCGCGCCGGATTCGCCGCCAGCTGCGCGAGCTGAGCCTCCTTCTCGGGCAAGCGGATCAGCAACTGCCACAGCCCGAGCGCGATCATCAGCGCGATCGCCAGCGCGACGATCAGCGACGCCACGATCGGCACCCGCCGTCCCGCCTGCCGCGTCTCGTTCAGCGTCGATCCTGCCATGCGCTCACCCGTCGCCTGCCCTGCCCCAAACAGCAAGGGCGCGGTCCCCTGCGGAACCGCGCCCTCCCCGTGCTCATCAATGGTGCCGGTCAGCCGCCGTGTACCGGTGCACCCCAGCCGCCCCAGATGTAGATCGAGACGAACAGGAACAGCCACACCACGTCGACGAAGTGCCAGTACCAGGCCGCCGCTTCGAAGCCAAAGTGCTGCTTGGGCGTGAAGTCACCCTTGTAGGCGCGGATCAGGCAGACGATCAGGAAGATCGTGCCGATGACGACGTGGAAGCCATGGAAGCCCGTCGCCATAAAGAACGACGCGCCGTAGTTGATGCCCTTGAACGGGAACGGCGCATGCATGTATTCGTACGCCTGGATCGCGCTGAAGATCAGGCCAAGCACGATCGTCAGCCACAGCCCCTTCAGCACGCTGTCGCGCTCGCCGACGCCCAGCAGCCCCCACGCACCGCGCTTCTCGCCGCCGCGCTGATTGTGGATCAGCCCGTGGTGGGCCCAGGTGACGGTGGTGCCCGACAGCAGCAGGATCAGCGTGTTGAGCAACGGCAGCTCGAACGCGTTGATGACTTCCAGCCCCTTGGGCGGCCACTGCGCGATGATCGCCGCGGCGTCGCTGCTGCGCTCCACCGCGCCGTCGACGAAGGCGATCGCATCGGGGAACAGCGCGAAATCGAAATACGCCCAGAACCAGCCGACGAAGAACATCACTTCGGACGCGATGAACAGGATCATGCCGTAGCGGAAGTGCAGCTGCACCACCGGCGTGTGATCGCCCGCATGCGCTTCCTTGATGACGTTGCGCCACCAGCTGTACGCGGAGAACAGCACCGCAAGGAGGCCGGCAAAGAACAGGATGCCGCCGCCGTTCGGCTTGCCGACGTGGCCGCCGTGCATCCACATGATGCCGCCCGCCGCCATCGCCAGCGCGGAAAAGGCGCTGATCATCGGCCAGGGATCGGGGGGCAGGATATGATATTGGTGGTTCTTGGCGCCGGCCATCTGGCTTTCCCTGTCAGTACGCTGTTGCGACCCGCTTAGCTTGGCGTCTTGCCGGAATCCACCGGGTAAAACGTGTAGCTGAGCGTGATCGTGTCGATGTCGCGCGCGTCGGGATCGTCGCGGATCTTGGGATCGACGAAATAGATCACCGGCATGCGCACCGTCTCACCCGGCTTCAGCGTCTGCTGGGTGAAGCAGAAACACTCGATCTTGGTGAAATATTTGCCCGCCTGGTCGGGGGTGACGTTGAACGTCGCCGTGCCCGTCACCGGCTGCGCCGCGCGGTTGGTCGCGGTGAAGAACGCCATCGTGCGCGCGCCGATCGCCACCGTCTGGCTGGCCTGTTCGGGGGCGAAGCGCCACGGCAGCCGGGTGTTGGTGTTGGCGTCGAAATCGACGCGGATCTCGCCGCCCACCGCGCCGGGCGCCACCAGCCCGCGCTGCGTCGTGCCGTTCAGCCCGGTCACCTGGCAGAACAGGCGGTACAAAGGCACGCTGGCGAAGGCGAGCCCGGTCATGAAGCAGATACCCAGCACCGCGAGCGCCGCAGTGCGCGCCTTGCCGGAGAAAACGCGGATCATCCGACCGTCACGCCCTGCTGGATCTTCACCAGCGAGATCGCGAACACCAGGATCACGAACGCCCCCAGCAGCAGCGCCATCACGATCGAGCGCCCTTTCTGACGCCGCCGGATCAATTCTTCCTGCGTCAGCCTGTCATCGTCTTGCATCATGCCATCCACCGATCGACGACGAGCGCGCCGAACACCACGAAGAGATAAAGGATCGAGAATTTGAAGAGGCCCTTTTCGGGCAGCATCGCATCGTCCGCGCCGGTCGTGCGCGCCGCGACGCGCACCGCCAGCAGCGCGAACCACGCCGTCATCGCCAGCGATACGACGCCGTAGATGGCGCCTGTCAGCCCCAGCGGCCACGGCGCGATCGCGACGAACGCCATCGGGATCGTGTAGAGCCCGATCTGCCGCCGCGTCACGCGCTCGCCCGCCACCACCGGCAGCATCGGCACGCCGGCGTTGGCGTAGTCGGTCTCGACGAACAGCGCGAGCGCCCAGAAATGCGGCGGCGTCCACAGGAAGACGAGCATGAACAAGAGCAGCGGCAGCAGCGCCACCTGCCCCGTCGCCGCGGCCCAGCCGATCAGCGGCGGAAACGCCCCCGCCGCGCCGCCGATGACGATGTTCTGCGGCGTCCGTCGCTTGAGCCACACGGTATAGACGAGGACGTAGAACAGGATCGAGATCGCCAGGATCGCCGCGGCGGCATAGTTCAGCGCCAACCCCATCAGGATCACCGAAAAGGCGCTCAGCCCGACGCCGAAGTGGAGCGCCGCCTGCCGATCCATCCGCCCCGCGGGCAGCGGGCGCTGCGCGGTGCGCTTCATCACCGCGTCGATATCGGCCTCATACCATTGGTTGAGCGCGCCCGCCGCGCCCGCGCCCAGCGCGATGCACAGGATCGCGGTGAAGCCCAGCACCGGATGGATCGGCACGGGCGCCGCCAGCATGCCGCACAGCCCGGTGAAGACGACGAGCGTCATCACCCGCGGCTTGGTCAGCGCCAGGAAATCGCGCCAGTCGGCCGGCGGTAGCAGGGGGGCGGTCGGTGTCATCGGTTCGCGACGCGCCATACGCCGATGCATCGCGAGGGGGAAGGGCGTCGCGCCGCACGATGCCGGCACCGCTACGGTCGACCGATACCGGTGCAGCGCGCCACAGCGTACCGCGAGGCAGGTACCCCGCGCCGATAGCAGGCCGTCCGTGATGGCGAGACGTCGTCGATCCTCAGCCGTGCAGCACGTGATCCCGGTCACGCACCGTCCGCGCGCTGTTCGCCGGATGCGCCGCATCCTCGTAGCCGAACGCGATGCCGAACAGCAGCTTCTGATCCTCCCCGACGCCGAGCTCGCGGTGCACGATCTCGGCATGGTGGCTCAGCGCCCCCTGCGCGCACGAGGCAAGGCCGTTCGCGGTCAGCGCCAGCATGAACGATTGCGCATACATCCCGCAGTCCGCCGCCTCGCGCATCCCCGCCCAGGCCGGGATGAACAGGAACATCGCGTGCGGCGCGTCGAAGAAGCGGAAGTTGCGCAGGAACGATTCGGTCCGCGCCGGCACGTCGTCCCGCGCCACGTTCGTCGCCGCGAACAGCGATTTCGCGGCATCGATCTGCCGCCCCCGATAATGGCCGGGATAGGCGCCGGTCAGCGGAAAATCGGGCGTCATCTTGGTGCCGTTCTTGGCCGCATCGTGCAGCGCGGTGCGCATCCGCTCCGCCGCCTCGCCCGACACGACGTGCGCGGTCCACGGCTGGACGTTGCAGTTCGACGGCGCGAGCTGCGCCATGTCCATTACCCGCTCGAGGAGATCAGCCGGCACCCGATCGGGCTTGAACCCGCGGACCGAACGCCGCTCACGCAGCAGATCGTAGAGCACATCACTGTCATCGCGAGCCGTCCGATCGATCGTCGCCGTCGCCTGCATGCCTCGTCCTTTCTTTTCTCTATCGAGAATGTTGTTCTTCCACGCGAATAAACCTTGCCTCATCCGTACGACGAAGTCACCATCGCCGCAAAATCAATGAGGAGAGGGCCATGTACGATCTGGTCATTCGCAGCGGCACGATCGTCGACGGTTCGGGCGGCACGCCCTATGTCGGCGACGTCGCGATCAAGGGCGACCGTATCGCCGCGATCGGCAGCGTCGACGGCGCCGCCGCGCGCGAGATCGATGCCGCCGGCAAGCTCGTCACCCCCGGCTGGGTCGATATCCACACCCATTACGACGGCCAGATCACCTGGGCCTCGCGGATGGATCCCTCGTCGACGCTCGGCGCCACCACCGTCGTCGTCGGCAATTGTGGCGTCGGCTTCGCGCCCGTCCGCCCGCAGGATCACGACACGCTGATCCGCCTGATGGAGGGCGTGGAGGACATCCCCGGCGCCGCGCTCCACGAAGGGCTGTCGTGGCAGTGGGAAAGCTTCGGCGAGTATATGGACGCGATCGACAAGCTGCCGCACGACATCGATGTCGCCGTGCAGGTGCCGCACGGCGCGTTGCGCGTCTACGTGATGGGCCAGCGCGGCGCCGACCGCGATCCCGCCACGCCGGAAGAGAATGAAGAAATGCGCCGGCTGACGGCCGAGGCGCTGCGCGACGGTGCGCTCGGCTTCTCCACCACGCGCACGATGGTCCACCGCACCGCCGACGGCGATCTCACCCCTACCGTTCGCGCGGCGCGCGAGGAGATGGAGGCGATCGCGCGCGGCATCGCCGATGCCGGCACCGGCGTGCTGCAATGGGTGTCCGATTTCCAGGAGATGGACGAGGAGTTCAGCCTGGTGCGCGATCTGACGAAGATCTCGGGCCAACCATTGAGCTTCTCGATGGTTCAGGCCGATGTCGTCCCCAACCAGTGGCGTCAGCTGACCGAGCGCCTCGATGCGTCGGTTGCCGAGGGGTATCCGCTCAAGGCGCAGATCGCCGGCCGCCCGGTCGGGCTGATGCTCGGCCTCCAAGGCTCGGTTCACCCGTTCATCAGCCGCCCGAGCTACCGCGAGATCGCCGACCTGCCGCTCGAGGAGAAGGTCGCCCGGATGCGCGACCCCGAATATCGCGCCCGGCTGATCGCCGAGATGCCCGAGAAGGACCACCCCTTCGTCAATTCGGTCGCCGGCGCGCAGCACAAGATGTTCCGCATCACCGATCGCGTCGATTACGAGCCCGATCCCTCGAATAGCCTCGCCGCCGAGGCCGAACGGCTGGGCGTCCACCCCGACGAACTCGTCTACGACGCGCTGCTCGAGGACGACGGCCGCGCCTTCCTGTTCTTCCCGATGCACAATTACGTCGAGGGCAATCTCGACAACGTCCACGCGATGATCACCAACCCCAACACGCTGTCCGGCCTGTCGGACGGGGGCGCACACGTCGGCGCGATCTGCGACGTCAGCCTGCCGACCTTCATGCTCACCCACTGGTGCCGTGATCGCACCCGCGGCCCGCTGTTGGGTCTCGCCGATACGGTGAAGCAGCAGACGCTCGACACCGCCAGGGCGGTCGGCCTCGACGATCGCGGGCTGCTCGCGCCGGGCTACCTCGCCGATGTCAACGTGATCGATTTCGACGCGCTCGAACTCGGCAAGCCGTATATGGTCTACGATCTGCCCACCGGCGCGCGCCGCCTGATGCAGAAGGCGACGGGCTATCTCGCGACGATCAAGTCCGGCCAGGTGATCTACCGCAACGGCGAGCCGACCGAGGCGCTGCCCGGCAAGCTCATCCGCGGCCGCCAGCCCGCCCCCGTCCCTGCTGCCGAGCGCGCCGCGGTCGCCGCCTGACATGCCGCCGCTGATCATCGAAGCGGCGCTGAACGGCGCGACGCCAAAGGCGCGCAACCCCAACGTTCCCGTGTCGCCCGGGGAGATCACGGCGCAGGCGCTCGCCGCGATGAAGGCGGGCGCTGCGATCGTTCATACGCATATCGAGCGGATGGACATGACCGGCGATGCCGCGGCCGACCGCTACATGGAAGGCTTCGCGCCCGTCCTGGCGCAGCGTCCCGACGCGATCCTGTGGGGCACCGTCGCCACCGGCCCCGACGTCGAGGCGCGCTTCGGCCATTATCGCGGGCTCGCGCGCGCCGGCGTCCGGATGGGCGCGTTC
Source organism: Sphingomonas sp. TZW2008 (assembly GCF_002117915.1). GTDB lineage: Bacteria > Pseudomonadota > Alphaproteobacteria > Sphingomonadales > Sphingomonadaceae > Sphingomonas. The sequence goes on from NZ_BDJB01000003.1 coordinate 355,883, forward strand.
GATCCCGGCTCGGTCAATCTCGGCACGCATGGCCCCGATGGCCTTCCGGGCGCGTCGGTGCTCTACGCCACCACCTATCGCGACATCGCCTGGCTCGCCAACCTCCACGATCAGGAGAAGCTTGCCCCTGCGATCGCGATCTACGAGCCCGGCTGGCTGCGCACCACGCTCGCCTATCACCGCGCCGGCAAGCTTCCCGCGGGCGCGTTCGTGAAGCTCTATTTTGGCGGCCGCTACAACTTCCTCGACGGCAAGCGCAGTGATGTCACCTTTGGCCTGCCACCGACGGAAAAGGCGCTCGACGCCTATCTCGAGCTGCTTGAAGGTTCCGATCTGCCTTGGGCGGTGGCCGCGATCGGCGATTGCGTCGTCGAGACTGGCCTCGCAAAGCTCGCGATCGAGCGCGGCGGGCACGTCCGCGTCGGTTTAGAGGATTGGGGCGGCGAGCGTCAGCCGAACAATCTCGATCTCATTGCGGAGGTCGTCGATCTGGCGAACGCCGCCGGTCGTCCGATCGCGACGCCGACGCAAGCCGCCGCGCTGCTGAAGCTTCCGCGGTGAGCGCCGCCGCGCCGCACGCGCTGCAAGACGCCGCCGATCGCGACGCGGGCAACGTCACGCATCTCGCCAAGCCGGTCGGCGCGGTGATCGCGGCGGTCGCCATCCTGCGCTGCCTCGGCCGCCACCGCGGGGCGCTTCGGCTATCCGATATCGTGCGCGAGGAGCGTCTCAATACCTCCACCGCGCTCAATATCCTGCGCACGCTCGAGCACGAACGGCTCGTTGCCTTCGATCGCGAGACCAAGCGCTACACGCTCGCGCGCGGCCTCGCTGATCTCGCCGCGCCGCTCGTCGGCCACGACGATCCGGTGCGTCGCGCCGCCCCCGCGATGGCCGCCGCCGCGCAGGAGCTGCACGCCACGATCGGGCTGTGGCGCCGCGTCGGCGACGCGGTCGAACTGATCCACGTCGCGGATTCGTCCGCGACGATGCGCGTCGCCTTCACCATCGGCCGCCGCCTGCCGATGCTGCTCGGTGCGATGGGCCGTCTCGTCGCGGCGCGCGGCGATCTCGACGGCGACACGCTGAGGGAGGGGTTCGACGCCGTCCCCTGGGCGATCGCACCCGATTTCGCCGTCTGGCTAGGCGAGGTCGCCACCGCGCGGCGCAGCGGCGTCGGGATCGATCGCGGCCATGTCAACGCCGGCATCCTCGGCGTCGCCGTGCCGGTCGAGCGCGACGGTCCGCTCGTCCACGTCCTCGCCGCCGCAATGTTCGATGCCGGCCCGCACCCCGACGAAGCGGTGATCGTCGACCGCCTGCAGGCCGTCGCCGCGGTGGCGGACGGCCGGTGATGCGCGGCTCGCCGCCCATCCTTCCGCACACCCCACCTCCGTTCGTGCTGAAGAGGTGCTGAGCCGGAGGCGAAGCGCCGTCTCGAAGCACCGTTTCGTGACACCAGCCCTTCGAGACGGCCCTTCGCGACGCTCAGGACCTCCTCAGGGCGAACGGCAGAATGTTCGAAACGTAACGAGTAAGAAACACAGGAGAGAGCCCCCATGTACGACCTGCTCGTCAAGAACGGCACCATCGTCGATGGTACCGGCGCACCACGCTTCCGCGGCGACGTCGCCGTCGCGGACGGCAAGATCGTCGAGGTCGGCGCCATCTCCGGCACCGCGCGCGAGACGATCGACGCGGACGGCTGCGTCGTCACGCCCGGCTTCGTCGATATTCATACGCATTACGACGGCCAGGTGTCGTGGGACAGCGTGCTCGCCCCCTCGTCGATCAACGGCGTCACCTCGGCGGCGATGGGCAATTGCGGCGTCGGCTTCGCACCAGCGCGCGCCGACAAGCACGATTGGCTGATCCAGCTGCTCGAAGGCGTCGAGGACATTCCCGGCACCGCGCTCGCCGAGGGGCTGACGTGGGATTGGGAGAGCTTCCCCGACTATCTCGATGCGCTTGCCGCGCGCGAATATGCCATCGATCTCGGTGCGCACATGCCGCACGCGGCACTTCGCGCCTATGTCATGGGCGATCGCGGCGGCGACCATATGGAACGCCCGACGACGGCTGAGGTCGACCGTATGGCGCGGCTGACGGCGGAAGCGATGGAGGCCGGCGCGCTCGGCTTCTCCACCTCGCGCACGCACGCGCATCGCAGCCGCGACGGGCTCAATATCGGCACGCTGACGGCGGAGGATCCCGAGCTGCTCGGCATCGCCGCCGCGCTGCGCCAGACGGGCAAGGGCGTGATCCAGCTTATCTCCGACGCGTATCTCACCGCCGACGACGCCTTCGCCACCGCCGAGCTTCAGCTGATCCGCCGCCTCGCCGAAACCAGCGGCCGCCGCGTCTCCTTCACCGTGCAGCAGACCGATGACGCGCCCGACCGCTGGAAGAGCATCTATCGCGAAATCGACCAGATGGTGGCGGACGGCCTTCCCGTCAGCGCGCAGGTCGCGCCGCGCCCGATCGGCGCGATCCTCTCCTTCGCGTCCACCACCAACCCGTTCGTCGTCGCGCCGACCTATCGCCGCATCGCGTCGCAGGCGGCATGCGTCGATGATCGCCTGCGCGCGCTCGCCGATCCGCAGGTGCGCGCCGAGATCCTCGCCGAACACGCCGCCTTCCACGCCAGCGAAGGGTTCATCGCGCTGATCACGCGCGGCTATTCGCGCATGTTCCGGATGACCGATCCGGTCGATTACGAACCGCACGAGAGCCAGTCGATCGCTGCCGAGGCGGCGCGCGCCGGGGTCGATCCCGCGGCCTATGTCTACGACGCGCTGATGGAGGAAGGCGGGCAGCGCCTGCTCTACATGCCGCTGATCAACTACGCGAACGGCAACCTCGACGACGTCCACGGCATGATGACGGGCGATCACGTGCTCTACGGCCTGTCCGACGGCGGCGCGCACTGCGGCACGATCTGCGACGGCAGCTTCCCGACGACCACGGTCGCGCTCTGGTCACGCGGTAACAAGGCCGGGCTGTCGACCCCGCTCGAACGCCTCGTCCACGGCTATACGCAGAAGAATGCGGCGCATGTCGGGTGGCACGATCGCGGCGTACTGGCGCCGGGCTATCTCGCCGATCTCAATGTCATCGCGCTCGACGATCTTGCGCTCGCCCCGCCGGAAATCGTGCAGGATCTTCCCGCCGGCGGCACGCGCCTGCTCCAGCAGCCGCGCGGCTATCGCTGGACGGTGAAGTCGGGCGTGCCGACGTTCGAACGCGGTCATTGGACCGGCCGCACCCCGGGCCGCCTGCTGCGCGGCGCGCAACCGCTCGCCTGATCGCGACCATGGGGCGGCGTCTTCCCGAGCGCCGCCCTGCCCGCACCGACCTTCCAGGGCTGATCCGGCGCCAGTCCTGTTAGCCTTCCTCTAATCTTGCCCGCATAAGGCAGGCACCATGCACAGCGCCGCCTGGATCCTCCTTCTGCTGCCGGCCGCGATCTTCGCAGGCTATCCCGCGCTGATCCTCGTCGCCGCCGCGCTTCGCCCGCCCCGCCCGCGCCCCAACCCGCCCGCGGGGTCGCCGCTGCCGATCACGATCCTGATCGGCGCGCACAACGAGGCCGCGACGATCGGCGCGAAGCTCGCCTCGGTCACCGCCGCGCTCGCCGCCTGGCCGGGGCTCGCCGAGGTGATCGTCGCCGACGACGGCTCGACCGACGATACAGCGCGGATCGCTGAAGCCGCCGGCGCGCACGTCGTCCGCGCCCCACGCGGCGGCAAGGCGGCGGCGCTCAACCGCGCGGTCCCGCAGGCGCGCGGCGACGTGATCGTGATGACCGACGCCGATCCGTTATTCGACGAAGGCACGCTTCCCGCGCTCCTCGCCCCCTTCGCCGATCCGCACGTCGGCGCGGTCGCCGGCCATGTCGCGACAATCGGCAAGACCGGGCGTTTCGCAGGCGCCGATCGCTGGTTCCGCGCCTATGAATCCGCGCTCCGCGCTGCGGAGGATCGGCTGTTCGGCTGCGTCTCGGCCGATGGCGGGCTCTACGCGATCCGCCGCGCACTCGTGCCGCTCGTCCCGGCGGACGTCACCGACGATTTCCACATCAGTACCGGCGCAGTTGCGGCGGGCTACCGCATCGCCTTCGCTGACGACGCGCGTGTGTGGGAACACAGCATCGGCGGCGGGCGTCAGCAGTTTCGCCGCCGCGTACGAATTACCGTGCGAGGGCTCACCGCGCTGTGGCGTCGCCGCGTGCTAATGAACCCCTGGCGTACCGGCTGGTATGCGCCCGCGCTCGTCCTTCACAAGGTTGGCCGTCGGCTCGCGCCGCTGTGCCTCGTGCCGCTGTGGCTGATCGCGCTGTGGCTCGGGCTTCACGGATCGGCGTGGTGGGCGCTCGTCGCTACCGGCCTGAGCGCCGCCGCCGCGGTCGCGCTCGCCGGCGCGCTGGGCGTCCGGCTGCGCGGCCCGCTGCGCCTTGTCCACGGCGCGATGCTCCACCTCGCCGGCCTCGCGCTCGGCACGCTGCTGTTCGTCGGCGGGCGTCGCTACGCGCAATGGACGCCGCAGAAACAGGCATGACGCGCGCGCCCCTGCTCCTCACCCCGCCGCTCCTTCTCGCCGCCGGGCTCGCACTCGCGACCGGGCCGGCGGTGGAGCGCGGCGGCGACGATTTCGAGCGCGGGCTGCGGTTCGATCGCCGGCCCTGGGCGCTTGCGCAGCAGGTCAACGGCAGCGTCCGCCTCGCGTCCGCGCCCGATCGGGTGGGCCGCGCGCTACTTGCCGCCGCCGGGCCGAAGCGCGGCGGCACCGTCGCCAAGGCTGATCTCGTCGCGCGCGTCGCGCTGATGCTGCCAGGCACGCGGCTCGAGATCGCGTTCGATTTCCGCGCGCCGGCGACGACCCCGCTCGATTCGCTCCAGCTCGTCGACGTCGAGTGCGCGACCTGTGGCGAGGGCGGCAATCCCGGTATCCGTCTCTATCTGCGGCGCGGCCGGTTGCGGGTCGATCGGTCGAAGATCGGCATTCGTCACGCCTGGACGCGCGACGACGCTCCGACGCTGCGTCCGGACCGCTGGCATCGCATTACGTGGCAGCTACAGCTCGCCCCCGACGATCGCGGCACGACGCGCGTTCTACTCGACGGGCGCGAGGTGCTCGCCGCACGGGGCGCGACGCTTGCCGTGCTGCCGCGGCTCGGGGCGGATCGCATCCAGATCGGCATCACCGCCAATTCGAATCCGGTCCCCGCAAGTGCCTGGTTCGACAACATCGCCGCCACCATCCGCCGCTGACACGCGGCGTCAGTGCGCGCCGTCGCCCCGCTTCACCGCGCTGATGGTCTTCACGATCAGCCCCAGGTCTTGCTTCGCTGACAGCGAGCGGATGTAGCGCACGTCGAGCTCGGCACGCTCGTCGAAGTCGATGTTGGCGCGCCCCGATACCTGCCACAGGCCGGTCAGCCCGGGCTTCACCGCCAGCCGTGGGAGATGCCCCATGCGATACGTCGTCGCATCGAACGACGTCGGCCGCGGCCCCACCAGCGCCATGTCACCGCGCACGACGTTCCACAGGTTCGGCAGCTCGTCGAGGCTGGTCTTGCGCAGCAGGCGCCCGACGCGCGTCACGCGTGGATCGTCGGTCAGCTTGAAATCGGGCGAATCATCGCCGTGAATGTTGTGCGCGCGCAGCTTTGCCTTCAGCGCCTCCGCATCGGTCACCATCGTGCGAAACTTGTACAGGCGGAAGCGGCGGCCGAGATATCCCGTGCGGCTTTGGATGAACAATACCGGCCCGCCGTCGTGCAGCTTGATCGCGATCGCCACCGCGATCATCACCGGCGACAGGACGATCAGCGCACCCAGCGCCAGCACTCCGTCCACCACCGGCTTCAGCCGCCGCACGTAAAGCCCCCGCCGCACTTCCAAATGCAGCGGCACACCGCGCATGTCGCATTCGAACCGCACACGGCGCGCCATGTCCTTGCGGCGTTCGGGGTGCAGCGTTGGCGACAGGGCGGTGTCGGTCATGCGGAATTGGACCCGTAACTCGGCAAGGCGCTCGGCCTCTGCCGGTTTCGCATCACGATTGCGCGGGAAAAGATGGTTAAGAAACATCGCTCAGGCGAAATCGTCGCCGAAACGGCGACGTAATGCGAAAATGATGCGCCTCGTCATGTGCATCGGCGCCAACAGCAGATACCAATAATGGTTCCCCTGCATCAGCCGCACGGCGGCGCGCAGGTACAACCCTTCGATCGCCAGCCAGCGAACGCCGATCGCCCGATCGTCGACGTGGATTCGCGACAGGACCTCGGCGGGCTCATCGGCGGCGTTGCGCCCCTTGCCCCCCGTCGTCGCGCGATAGCCAAGTTGCCGCGCGATCCGCCGTGCCTCGCCGCAGGTCTTGTTCTCCGGCCAGCAGAAGATCTGCGGAGGGCTTCCTAGATGCTCGACAAAAGCGTCGCGGCAGCGCGCAAGATCGCGTTCGATCCGCGTCTCGAACGTGGCGGGGGCCTCGTGCGCGCCATCGATCCAGGCGCGTTCGGCAAGCGCCAGCCCCGATGCCGGGATCGCACTGCCCAGCGGCACCGCCACTGGCGTCTCCAACCGGAACCAGTCGTGCTTCGGCCCCGGCGTCGCGCGCCACTGCATCCACGCGTTGCGCCGCCAGTTGCCAGCGTCGAGCGTGCCGACCACCGCGTCGGATGTCGGCACGCGCGCGTGATCGACGCCGTGCGGCTCGATCTCGAACCCCGCACGATGAAGATCGCGCAACTCGCGCCACCGCATGTATCCTGCCTCGTCGCCATCGAGCCGTATCGTGTCCTCCGGCGCGATGAAGTCGAGCGATGGAAAGAAGGTCGCCGGCATCGCGTAGCGCTCGAGCAACGGCCGCGCGTGGCGGTGGTTGTCGAGATAACCGTCGTCGAAGTGCAGCACCACCGGACGTCTTGGCAGCGGTTCTCCGGCCGCGCGCCGCGCCACCAGGTCGCGTGTCGCCATCACCGTCGCGCCCATCCGCCGCAACGTGTCGAGATGGCGTGCGAACGTGTCGGGATGCACCGCAATATCGCGCGACCACGGTAGCCAGCCAGGCGCCGGGCTCACTGAATGATAGGTGAGGATCGCAACGCCCGGCGGCGCGATCATCGCGCGATGTCCGGCCGCGAGTCCGATCAGCACCGCGACCGCCGCACCGATCGCGCCTGCAATGCCCGGCAGCAGCATCACCGCTGCCGCCGCCAGCGCGACGCCGGCCGTCACGCTTGCCGCCCAGCGTACCACGCGCCGCCGCCGTTCCGCCTTGCGCGTCATGCCTTGCGCGCCCGCAGTCGATCGCGCCACCTTTTGGCACGCGCGCGCAGCACGTCGCGCGCGTGGAGCAGCCACCCGCGCCAGTCGGCCGCATAGACGGTGACGCGATACAGCGTGTCGCATTGGTCGGCGAAGCGCATCTTGTACTCGGCCGGCGACATGCCGTTGCCCATCTTGTCGTACCAGTCGATCGCGGGATCGTCGCAGCACTGCCGGATATGCTCGGCCGCCAACACATAGCCGACAGACAGGTCGGCGTAGCGCTCGTCGTAGCCAACCTTGAGCAGGAACAATCGCCGCCCGCCGACGACGCCGAACTCGAACGCCGCCAGCCGCTCGCCATCCCACAGCAGCGCGATTCGCAGCACACCCGCCGCCGCCGCGCGCTGGACCAGCGCGGTGTAGAACGATCGTTCGGCGGGATTGTCGGCGATCGCCGTCCCGCCGCGCCCCTTCCAGCCCGATCGCTCGACCGACAACATCGCGTCGAACAGGCCCGAAGGGACGGGGTCGTCGGTGCTAAACTCGCACCGCATCTTGTGCTCGCACAGCGCCTCGCGCCCGTCGCGGCGCAGGCGCTGGCGAATTCGCTTGCTGCGCGCGGCGAACCACGTGTCATAGCCGACGCGGCAATCGACCACCGGCGACACCGCGTGCGGCGCGATCCGCGCGCGCGGCCAGCGCGCCGCCGCCGCGAGCAGCACCGCATCGTCTCGTAAATAATCGAAGCGCACGCTCGCCGCCCCGCTCTCCGCCAGCAGCCGCTCCGCCAGATCATCGGCGATCGCGATGCCGGGCGCGGCGTCATAATGCGCGCTGTGCGGATTGGTCGCCCCGCGCAGTCCAGCGAAGGCGAGCGGCCCGATCGGCTCACGCGCCGCGATCATCGGCAGGGCATGGCGGTAGGTCACCGGCCCGAATGCGTCCGACCAGCACGAAAACCAACCATTTCCGAGATGAAAGGGCTCGCCCTCGCGTGCCGCCAGCACTTAACCACTCCGCAATCGCTGCTTGTTAGGTGCCCTCTATCGCGGGCGTCCCAAGAATTGGTGAACGCTGCAAGTCGGGGAAGAACGCCGCCGTCATGACGATCCGATCGACCCTGGTGACGCTGCTCGACGGCGCGGAGGCGATGCGCATCGATGCATTTCTGCGCGACAGTCCCTTCGCCGCCTATCAGCAGTCGCGCGCCTGGCCGCTCGCCGCGCCCCGGCACCCCCGGCGCGAATGGCGCTATTTCGCCGCGTACGACGGCGAGGCGCTGGTCGGCGCGTGCGTCATTCGCGCGACGCGGCTCGCACTCGGCGCGTGGCTCGCAACGATCCAGCGCGGGCCGATCGTCCACGATCCCGCACAGCTCGCACCGGTCCTCGCCGAGCTCGCGCGCGCGCTGCGCGTCGCGGGGTGCTGTTCGGTGCAGATCGGCCCGCGCGTGCGCGGCCGCGCGCTGCCACAGATGGCCGAAGCGATGCGGGCGACCGGCTTCGCCCCGCTGCCCCCCGCCGATCAGGCGCTCCACCACGTCACCGGCATCGTCTGGCTCGACAAGCCGGAGGACGAAATCCTCGCGGGCTTTAAGCAGCGCGCCCGTCGCGCGCTGCGCAGCGCCGACAAGGCGGGGATCGTCGTCCGTCCCGTTGACGGCCCGGACGATCTTGCCGCCTACCAGCGCTTGCTCGACGCCTTCCATGCTAGCCGGCCGGATTATGATCGTTCGGGCCAGGCCGACGCGCGCGCCCAGTCTGCGTTGGTCGCGGCGCTCGGCGGGGCGATGCTGCTGGCAGAGCGCGAGGGTTCGCCGATCGGCGCCCACGCCTTCGTGCGGCAGGCGGACGAGGCGATCTGGCTGTCGCTCGCCACGATCGACCGCGACGGTGCATCGCCCGGCTATCCGTTGCTGTGGGCGGGGATGCGCGCGGCGCGCGATCTCGGCTGCGTCGGCTACGATCTGGCGGGGCTGCCCGATGGCGCGCCCGCCGATCCGGGCGAGGCCGGCCGATTGCAGTTCAAGACCGCTTTCGCGCCGCACCGCCGCCAGATGCCGCCGATGCAGATGGCCGCGCTCGCCCCGCTGCGGCACACCATGCTACTCGGCGCCCGGCGCGCCTATCGCGCCCTTCGCAAACGGCGGGGCGAGGCGCATGGCTGACGGCCGATTGGCCCGGCTGCGTCACCGCCTGCGCCGCGACGGCGTGGGCGCGGTGCTGCGCAAGGCGTTCGCCGATCACGTATTCCGATCGAGCGCGAGCGTCGTGCTCGAAGCGGACAGCCGCGACGTGCGACTCGGCGAGATTCGCGTCGATCCCGGGGTCGCCCTGCTCGCCATCTCCGGCGACGACCCCGTCCCGCCGCTCTGCCCATGGATGCGACACCGCCACGCCGACTTCGCGCGGATGCTGAAGGCGGGGTTGCTTGGTTTCTTCGTGCTGCGCGATCGCATCGCGGTCGGCTGCGCATGGATCGCGCTCAGCGATCATCACGATCCGCGCACGCGCGAATACTATGCCGTTGCACCCGGCGAGGCGTATCATTTCAGCTGGCTGCTCGATCCAGCGGAACGGCCGCGCGGCACTGCGCTGCCGTTCGTCCGCTGGGTCGTCGCCACACTGCGCAATCGCGGAGTCAGGCGCATGTACGGTGTTGTCGACCGCGCCAATCGCGCGTCGTACCGCGTGCTCGAACGGTTCGGCTATCGTGAAAGCGGCACGCTGGTGCGCCACTATGTCCTGCTACACCGCTGCTGGACGCGCGTGTCGCGCTACGACGGCACGCTCGGCCTCTACGATCCGCGCCGCGGGCGCCGCCGGGCATGAGCGGCAGCACGACATCTGACGGCACCGCGACCGTCGCGGGCACCGCGCCGCCGCGCGCGGCCGGCGGGGGAAATCTCCTGCGCTCCACCGGGATCGTGATGCTCGTCCGCGGGCTCGATTTTGGCCTGTCGTTCCTCGTCTCGGTGCTGCTCGCCAACCGCTTCGGTGCATCGGGGCAGCTCGACGCCTTCTTCCTCGCGCGCCGCACGACGGTCGGCTTCGCCGACACGATCCGCAAGCTCGTCGGCCAGATCGTGCTGCCTCCCGTGCTCGCCGCAGTCGACCGCGGCGAGGCGCCGTCGCTCCAACACCTGCCGCGCCGCATGGGCTGGTTCCTGGCGTGTTTCGCACTGGTGATGCTCGCCGGAATGTTCGCGCCGACGCTGTGGGCGCAGGTCTTCGCTCCCGGCTTCCGCGGCGGGCAGCAGGCGCTCACCGCCGGCATGATGCGCATCATGCTCCCGCTGCTTCCGCTCGCCGTCGTCGCCTCGCTGCTCGCCGCGGTGCTCCAGGCGCGCCGCCGCTACCTCCTCAGCGAAGGCACCAACCTCGTCCAGCGCGCGCTGCTCGTTCTCGTCCTCGCGCTGTTCGTCCCGCCGCTCGGCATCGTCGCCGGCGCGTGGACGATGCTTGCCGCCGGTATCGTCGGCTTCCTGATCCTGCTCGCCGGCGCGTGGTCGATCGTCCGACCGACGCGACGCCCTGCCGATCGCCAGCCGACCGTCGCCCCGCCCGAGACGAAGGGTGGCGGCATGGCCGCCGCGATCGTCATCAACGTCTATTTTCAGGCGAGCGCACTGCTTGATTTCGCCTTCGCGACGATTGGCGGCGAAGGCAATGTCGCTTCACTCGAATATGGCTCGCGCCTCGTGTCGCTAGTCCCCGGCCTCGTCATGTCGAGCCTCGCGACGGTGCTGACGCCCGAACTGATCCGCGCGGTCCAGCAATCCGATCGCGCCGCCGCCGCCGCCGGGATCCAGCGCTTCCAGCGGATCGGCGTGTTCGCACAGATGCCGGTGTCGGTCGGCATGATGCTCGGCGCGCCGCTGATGGTCAGCGCGCTGTTCGGCCACGGCGCATTCGGGCCGCAGGCGATCGCCACCGCCGCCGCGTGCACCGCCGGCTATGCCGCCGCAGCGATCTTTCTCGCGCCGATGAGCGCGATCACCACCTCGATCTACGCCGATCCGCACGCCCCCGCGCTGCGCGATCTCACCGTGATCGCGGTCGCCGGCACGGTGTTGCGCGTCGCCGTCCTCGCGGTCGCCGCGCCGATCTGGGGGGCGCCGGGCATCGCCTGGGGCGCGGCGATCGCCACCGCGCTAACTTGTGCCGTAGCGCAGATCGTGGCGGTGCGGCGCTTCCACCATTTCACGCACCGCGCGCAACTCGTCGACTTCGCGCAGACCGCCGCCTGTGCGCTGATCGCTACCGGTGCGGGCGTGTTGCTGCTGCGGCTCGTTCCCCACACGCACAAGCTGTTCGGCGAACTCGCGCTGCTCGCCGCGCTCGGCGCGCTGATCGTCGTCGTCTATGCCGCCGCCGCCGCGCTGCTGCGTGTGCCCGAGATGGCGGCGCTGCGCGAGGTCGCGGCCAAGCTGCTCGCCCGCCGCCGCGCGCGCCGCGCATGACGCCGCCCGTCACGCCACGGCGCATCGCGTTCCTGCTCCCGCATTTCCGCACCGGCGGGGCGGAGCGTGTCGTGCTCCACTGGATCGAGGCACTCGATCCCGCGCGCTGGCAGCCGGTGCTGCTGCTCGGAAGGCTCGACGGCGACTTGCTCGAACACGTACCGCCGTACGTCACCGTCGCGGCGATCGGCGGCGGCCGCGCGTTGCGTCGCCCGTTGCGCATCGCCCGCTCGCTCGCCGCGCACCGTATCGACGTCGCCTATTCCGCGACGTCGGCGATGAACCTCGCGCTGCTCGCCGCGCCGACGCGGGTGCCGCGCATCACGTCCGAACACACGCCACCCGACGCGTTTCGCCGCGAATCGAAGTGGCCGTGGCTGCGCCGCGCCGCGACGCGCCTGCTCACTCGCCGCGCCGCCGCCGTCGCGGTGCCGACCGCTGCGATCGGGTCCGTCGTGCGCGGCGCGCCCGTCGCGCTGGTCCGCAATCCCGTCCTGCGCACCGCCCCGCCGCCGCTCGGCGACAAGCCTCTGCACGGCACGCATCTCGTCGCCGCCGGTCGCCTCGTGCCGGCCAAGGGGTTCGATACGCTGATCGATGCCGCCGCGCTGCTCGCCGCGCGTGGCCAGCCGTTCACGCTCGCAATCCACGGCGACGGCCCGCTCCGCACCACGCTTCAGGCGCAGATCGACGATCTCCGGCTCGGCGACCGCGTGACGCTCGCCGGCCACGCCGCGCATCTCGCGCCGCTGCTCGCCGGCGCCGATCTCATGGTCTCGTCGTCACGCCGCGAAGGCTTCGGCAACGCGCTGATCGAGGCGATGGCGCTCGGCACGCCCGTGCTCGCCGCCCGCGCCGGTGGCCCCGAGACGTTCATCGACGAGGCCGCGAATGGCTTCCTCGTCCCGCCCGACGATGCGCCCGCGCTCGCCGACACGATCGCCGCGCTGCTCGCCAATCCCGCGCGGCGGCTATCGGTCCGCGCCGCCGCGCGTGATACCGCCGCACGCTACACCGTCGCGGCTTCGGTCGCCGAGTTCACTGCATTGCTCGACGGCGTTCTAGCCGCGACGCCCGGTGCCGCCCCGCGCGGTCAACACCGGCTTAACGCTAAAGTTACGGCCCCTGCGCCATAGCGCCATCCTCCCTGCGAGAGGTCCGATGCGTCCAATCTTCCGTTCTTTCCTGATCGCGCTCCCCCTCGCGGCCTGCGCCGGCCCGGTGCGCTACGCCCCCGCGCCCGAAGTGCCGATCACCGCTGGCTCGGTCGATCTCGCGCGCGAGGCGAGCCGCATGGTCGAGGATCGGCTGAACCAGGACGGCGATTTCCGTCCCGGCGATCTCGTGCGCCTGTCCTTTCCCTATACGCCGCAGCTCAACACCGACCAGCGGGTCCAGCTGTCGGGCTCTATCAGTCCGCCGCTGCTGCCACCCTTGTCGATCCGCGGGCTCAGCACCGCCGCGCTGCAGGCGCGCCTCAAGTCGCTGTACCGGGCCAAGCTCGCCCGCCCCGACGTCTCGGTCGCGCTGCTCGAATACAACCGCCCGCCGCCCCCGCCCGAGATCTTCGTGCTCGGTGAAGTCGTGAAACCGGGCAACTTCCCGTATCGCGACGGCACCACGCCGTTCGAGGGGCTGGCGCGCGCCGGCGGCGGCAATCGCGATGCCGATCTGACGCGGGTCGTGATGCTCACCCCGGTCGGCGACCGGCTGGAGGCGCGGATGCTCGATCTTTCCGCCACGCTCCACGGCAGCACGCGCGCGATCGACGTTCTGCCGCCGTACACGATCCTGATCGTGCCGCCGACGGGTCTCGCGCGCGACGCCGATCGGTCGCGCCAGATCCGCCAGATCATCGGCTTCAACGGGTTCAACATCGGATCCGCCATCACGCTGATCCAGCCGTGATTCGCGGGGAGCATCGCTGATGGCCATCGGCCTCGTCTATCTGCGCATCGTCCTGTCGCGCTGGCGCCTCGTCCTCACGCTCATCGCGCTTGGCGCGATCGGCGCCTGGGCGGTCAGCGTCTTCTATCTCGCGACCAAGCCGAAGTTCGAGGCGGCGGCACGGCTCAACATCGTGCCCACCGCGGAAGAGCTCGGCTACGCCAGCCGCTTCGTGCGCGGATCGACGTTCGACGGCGGCAGCGTGCTGCTCGGCACCTATGCCGAATACGCGCACACGCGCCCTGTCGTTGCGCCGATCGTCGATCGCTACATCGCCGAGGCCGCGGCGGCGCAGGGCATCAGCCCGCGCGCCTGGCTCGCCGCGAACACCGGGGCGCCCGGCTTCTCGCCCGGCCGCATCCTCGCCATCCTCAATTACGGCGAGGCACCCGTCGTCCCGTTGCGCGACGAAATGATCGAGGAGCTGACCGAGAACACCAAGATCGAAACCGTCGAGGGCACCTATCTCCTGCGCCTCGCGGTCGAGTGGGAAGACGCCAAGTCCGCCGCTTGGTTCGCCAACGCACTCGCCGACGCGATCATCGCACGCGCCGAAGTCGCCTCGCGCAGCACCGGGCGCGAGATCGCCGGCACGCTCGAGGAACGGCTCGCGGCGAAGCGCGCCGAGCTCGCCGCCGTGCTGCGCCAGAGCCGCGGGCTGAAATCCTCGATCGGCGTCGTCGACCTCGATCGGCAGAAGACCGCGCTGCTCGAGGCGCGCCTCACCGAACAGGCGCAGCTCACCACCGATCGCGCCGCGCTCGATTCGGCGAAGAGCCAGGTCGCCGCGCTGCGCAGCCAGTCGAGCGGCAAGCTCACCGGCGCGCAGAACACCGTCGATCAGACGCTGGCGATCGAGGCGCCGCGCGCTGCCGGGCTCGAACGCAGCGTCGCGATCCGCGCCGCGCGGATCGGCCAGATCGATCGCCAGATTGCCGGGCTCGGCGGCAGCGAGGATCGCGTCAAGGCGCTCGACGATCGCGCCGCGCTGCTCCAGCAGGAGGTCACCGCGCTCACCGAACGCGTCAGCTTCAGCCAGACCGAGAACCTCGCCAACGCGCCGCGCATCCAGCTGATCGAGCGCGCCACGCCGCCGCTCACCCGGTCGAGCCCGAAGGTTTTCTTCAACACGGTACTTGGCTTCATCGGGGGCTGCGCGCTCGCCGCCTGCGCGCTGCTCCTGCTTGGCCCCGCCAAGCCCAAGGAGCGCGCAGGGGAAGAAACGCGCGACGGGCACGACCAGGCGGCTACCGACGCGGAAGCGCCGCGGCCCGTCGACACGCCGCGACCCGACGTCGCACCACCCGTCGATACGTCACCAACGGCTTCGAACGAGCCGCAACCGGCCGACGCCGCTCCACTCGATCCGCCTGCCGAACCCCGTCCGCTCGCCGCCGTTCACACGATCCGTCGCGAAGCTCCGCGCCCGATCGTCGAGACGCCGGCGCTGCGCCGACCGCGCGAGGCAGGCAACGTCGCGCTCCGCTACGAGGAGCTCGCACTCGCCGGCAACGCCGCGCTCGCCCGCGACGTCGCGCCGTACCACGACGATGACGTCACCTGGCCGATCACCGTCGCCGCGCGTCCCGAGGCTGCCCCCGTTGTACCGATCGATCCGATCGACGAGCCCGAACCCGCGCTCGTCAATCCGTCTGACGCGACGGAGCAGCCAGCCTCGGCCGAGATAGACGCACGGTATCCGCCCGCACAGCCGGAATCCGCAGCACCCGACGTGCCCGCCGAGCCAGAGGTTGAGCCTGCGACCGCACCGGGCGAAAGGACCCCTGCCACCGAAGCGCCAGTCACGCCCGTGCCTGAGCCGATCGCGGCAGAACCAGTCACGGCGGTCGCCACCACCGCTCCGGCGGTTGACGAGGCCCAGCCCGTCGACGCGCCGATCACCGACCGCCGCTTCCCCGGCACGCTGCCGCGCCCGGCCAATGGTACGGCTTACGCGGCGGACGAGATCGCGCGCCTCCACCCGCGCCTTGGCGTATGGATGTTCGAGCAGCTCGCCCCCGACGATCGCGGCCTGTTCGTCGGATCGATCGGGCACGAGGAAGACGCCCGCCAGCTCGCGCAATTCCTCCACGCCGCGCTCGGCCGCGACGACGTCGCACTCGCCGTGGTCGACGGGCGGCAGCCGGGCAGCCGCTGGAATCGCGCCGGCAAGCCTTTCGTCTACCTCGGTCGGCTCGGCGATAGCACGGTCGCCGATACGCTCGCACGCATGCCGGCGGACGCGCATCTGGTGCTCGCGACTCGGCCTGGCGATCCGCAGGACTGGCGTCGGTCGCTCGGCCTCCGCGCGCCGCACCCCGCTCATGTCGTCGCGCTCGATCGCTGAGGCGCCGCTCGCGGTACCCCCAGCCACCGCCGCGACAATGCGCGCGGTGGCGATGGTACCGCTGCTCGCCTACGCCGTCCTGACGCAGCTCGACGCGGTGGCGAACCGCATCTCGGCCGGCCTGCCGATCGGGACGACCGAGCTGATCCTCGCCGCACTGCTCGGCAGCACCGCGCTGCTGCTGCTCTCCCCCACGCCTGCCGCATCGGCATCCGGCGGCAACCACACGGGCGCGCGTCTGATCGCGGCGATGTTCTGCTGGGCGGTGTTTAGCTGGACGATGTCGCGCCACGCCGACGCCGGGCTCGATTATCTGCAGAAGCTCGCCATCGCGCTGCTTCCCGCCTTCTGCGTCCTGGTGATCGTCAATACGCCCGCGCGGCTGCGCTGGCTGCTATGGGCGATCATCGCCGCGGGCGCGGTCTCCGCCGCGATCGTCGTCGCCGAATGGCGCACCGGCACGCGTATCGTTTCCACCTCGATCGCCGCCACCACCGCTGGGTTCGAAGGCGTCGCGCGCTCGGCTGGCGGCTCGGATCAGAACCCCACCACCGCGGCACAGATGCTGCTCGTCTCGCTGCTGCTCGCCAGCGGCTGGCTGTTCTCGGGCAAGCGGCTATGGCGCGTCGTGCTCGCCGGCGTGATGGCGCTTGGCACCTTCGCGCTCGTGCTCGCCTCGGCGCGCTCGGCGATCATCGGCTATGCCGCGGGGCTCGGCCTCATCGGCCTGTCGTTCCGCCACAAGCCCTATTTCCCGCTGCTCGTCCTCGCCGGGATCGTCGCCGCGATCGGCGCGCTTCCCTTCCTGCCGCCGACGCTCATTGCGCGCTTCACCGCAATCGGCGACTTCGGCCTCGATCCAACGCTCTATCGCCGCATCACCTATCTGCGCATCGGTGCGGACCTCATTGGCCAGTCGCCGATCTGGGGCGTCGGCCCGGGCAATTTCCCGCTCTACTACGTGACCGACGCCTATCGCTGGATGCCGGGGCGCGAGGTCTACCCGCGCGAGTTGCACAATACCTATCTCGATGCGGCGACCGAATATGGCATCGTCGGGTTTCTCTTGTTCGCCGCCGCGCTCGGCTACGCGTTGCTCTCGGCGTGGCGGGCAGCGCAGTCGGCGTCGCCGCCGCTCGCACGTATCGGCATGGCGGTTGGCGTCGCGCTCGCCGGGCTGATGGTCGCGTGCTTCTTCATGCCGCATAAGGATTTGCGCTACCTCTGGCTGTTGGTGGCGATCGCCATCCAGTGCGGCCGGCTGGCGCGTGCGCAGGAGCGTATTCCGTGAACCCCGCCCCCCTGAAGCTCGCGGTGATCGTCACCGAATTTCCCAAGTCGACCGAGACGTTCATTTACCGCGATCTGGTCACCTTTTTGGACGCCGGCGTCGAGCTGCGCCTGTACCATGTCGCGCCGTACCGCGCGAAGCAGACGCTGCACGGCTTTGCCCGGCCGCTCGCCGCGCGCGCGGTCGATCTCGGTTTCTGGCAGCCCGCCGCGCTGCTGCGCGCACTCGCCCGCCGTCCGCGCGCAGTGATCGGCGGCATTGCCAGGATGCTGTGGGCCTATCGCGCGCACCCAAAGATCGCCGCCAAGTCGCTCGCGCTCGTTCCCAAGGCGCTCGCCATTGCCGACGACGCGCGTGCCTGGGGCGCGACTCACGTCCACGCCGAATTCGCCGGCCACCCGGCAACGGCGGCGTGGCTCGGGCACCGCGCGGGCGGCGCACCCTATTCGGTCAGCTGCCGCGCGCACGATCTGTTCCGCACGCAGGCGCTGCTTGGCGATAAGCTCGGCGAGGCGCAGGCCGTGCGCACCGTCAGCGATTTCGGCCGCGCCTTTCTGCAGCGGACGGTGCCGGCCATGGGGACGCGCGACATTCACGTCATCCACTCGTCGGTGGACGTCGCGCGGATCAGTCCGGTCGAGACGCCGCCGTCGACCACGCCGTTCCACATCCTCTACGTCGGCGCGCTCGAGCCCAAGAAAGGCGTCAGCCATCTGCTTGACGCCCTCGTCGTCGCGGGAAACCGCCTCGGCGACTGGCGCTGCACGCTGATCGGCCACGGGCCGGACGCGGACGCGCTGCGCGCCCGCGCCGCCGCGCTCGGCCTGGGAGATCGCGTTCGGTTCGCCGGCATGCAGCCGTTCGAGGCGGTGGCGGAGGCCTATGCCACCGCCAGCGTGTGCGTCGCGCCCAGCGTGATCGGCCCCAACGGCCGGCAGGAAGGCATTCCCAACGTGATGATCGAGGCGCTCGCCTATCAGCGCCCGGCGATCACCACCGCGATCTCGGGCATCCCCGAACTGATCCGCGACGGCGATACCGGGCTGCTCGTACCGCCGGGCGACGCCGCCGCGCTCGCCGCCGCGTTGCTACGCGTCCACGCCGATCCCGCCGCCGCGCTGGCGATGGCGCGGCGTGGCCGCGCGCATGTCGCACGCGATTTCGACCTCGCGGTCAACGCGCGCCGCCAGCTCTCCTTGTTCTTTCCAGAAACGACGCCTGCCGCTTAATAGGCGGAGCGGTCGTGCTCCTTGCCGATCACGCGTTTCGCCGCGCCGACCGCGCTCTTGTACAGCCGATGACCCGCCACCTTCGCCGCGTCGAGCGCCGGCGCACTGCCAGGTATGCCCGGCGCGATGCCGATCCCGCGCATCCGCTGATTGACACGGTGCAGCCGCGCCTCGCCGTCGCTCATCCGCGATCGCCAAGTGATGCTGAACGAGATCGACGGCTCGGCGCCGTTCTGCACCCAGTGCGGTGCTTTGACGGGGACGTACACCGCCTCGCCCGCGCCCATGGGATAGTCGGTCGCCTTGGCGTCGAACGCCGGGTCGTGCCGCATGTTGCGGTGCGCGCCGCCACGGTGGAACGCCTCGTGCACCGTCTGCGGCACGATCGACAGGTCGCCCGCGGGATAGACGCGCATCGTCTTGCGCCCGGCGATCTGCAGCAGGATGTTGTGCTCAGGATCCATGTGGAACGGCGTCACCGAATTGGGCGCCGAGAGGAAAATGAACGCCTCGCGCCGTCGGTATTCGCCCGTCGCCGCCGCCGTGATCGGGGCGATCTCGGCGAGGCAGGCGTCGATCAGCGCGGCATAGGCGGGATCGACGTCGACCTTCTTCAGCACCATCCAGCAGCCGTTGTCGGCGATCGTCCGCACGATCTCGCCGGGTGACATCGCCGCCTGCGCGATCGCGTCGGGACGCTGGTCGACCTTCAGATTGCCGAGGTTGTGCTCGACATGGCTTGCCGGCAGCCGCTCGGCGAGCGCCGCCAGCGCCTCGCGCTGGAACAGCGGGTGATCGTGCAGCTGGTGCCGCACCGGCGCCGACGCACCGGGATAGGCGGCGGCGAAGCGGTCGAGGCCATCGGCGGTGAAGCAGGCGTGCGTCGTCATGCTGCCGTCTCTCCCACATCGGGGTTAAGCGCACGTTGCCGCCGCGCGCGCCACATCGCCTGCCCGCGACACAGCAGCCGCGAGCGGAGCGTCGGGTGCGGCACGATCAGCGACACGATCGTGCGCCGATCCGGCCAGATGCGGTCGATCATCGGATGGCCCGCGCGCGCGCAACTGTCGACGCGTGAAAGACGGCGTACGTCGAGCGCATACGCAAGATACTCCATCTCGATCAGCACCCCGGGCGAGAAGCTCGCCCATTCCTCGTCATAGGCGATCTTGAGCTGGAACGCCTCGTCGCCGCGCTCGAGGTTCGCGAGCATCGCGATCGGCTGCCCGCCCACTGTCATGCGATGGAAGTCCAGCTCACCCGCCGCGTGCGCCGCGGCGATCATCGCGCGGAAACACGCCTCGGTCGCCGGATCGGCCGCGGCCGCCACCCCCTCGCGCCCCTTCCACCCGGTCTGCTCGAGCGCGAACAGTGCGTCGATCCACGGCCCAACGTCCTCCCCCGCCGCCAGCCGCTCGAAGCGCAGCGCGCCGCGGTCGGCGAGTCGCGCGCGCAGCCGGCGATGCTCCTTCAGCACCTTGCCGCGCACGTGCTGCGCGGCGTGCTCGGCGCTCGACAGCCCGGCGTGCAGCACAGCGCGGGCGTAGCGGCGCGTCTCGTAGAACGGCCGCCCGCGCGCGCCGAGCACCGCCAACAGCGCCCGCGTCGACGCGCTGTCGCGATCGATCGCGGACAGTCGCAGCCACTGCCCTGGCGCGCGCGCCAGCGCCGGCAGCGCGGCCTGCCAGAACGCGGTTTCGTGCCCCGGTAGCACTAGCGGCTCGCCAAGTGCGCGCAGCCGCTGGTCCCAATTCTCGACGAACAGCGCGATGCCGCGCGCCGTCTTGGTCCGTAGCGGCAGCGCGCCGATCAGCCGCGCGCCCTCCCACACGAGCAGCAACCGCACCCGCCCGCTCTCCGGCAGCAGCTGCCCCGCCGCGACGCCGGCGGGGGCGTAGAACGGGTTCGCCGCCCCCGCGTCACGCGCCAGCACGTCCCACGCGGCCAGCGTCGCATCGTCGACCGACAGCGTGACGATCGCCGCACGCCCGTCCGCCATTCCATCCTGCCTGCTCATCCCGCCGCGCGTAGCGCGTAAGTGCTGACCTTTGGTTCACGCGCGCTGGACTTGCGCACAAGCCGCGCCGAAACTGCGCAAAAGATACGGGAGAGACGCATGGACCTGAACCTTGCCGGCAAGGCGATCCTCGTCGCCGGTAGCAGCCGCGGCATCGGGCGCGGCATCGTCGAGGCGCTGCTCGGCGAAGGGGCGCGCGTCGCAATCACCGCGCGCGGTGCCGACGCGCTCGCCGCCACCCATGCCGATCTCGCCAACCGCTTCGGTGCCGACGCGATCCGCAGCTTCGCCGGTGACATGACCGCGTCCGCCACCGTCGAGGAAGCGCTGGCGGACGCCGAAGCCGCGTTCGGCCCGCTGTGGGGCGCGGTCGCCAACGTCGGCCTGCATCCCTGCCCGCCCGGCTTCGAGGTCGACGACGCCACATGGCGCGGCGGCTTCGCGCAGAACCTCGATTCGGCCTTCTTCCTCGCCCGCGCCGCGCTGCGCGGCATGACGGCGCGGGGCGCCGGATCGGTGCTGCTGATCAGCTCGATCGCCGGCCTCGCCGCCAAGGGCACGCCGCTCACCTACGGCACCGCGAAGGCAGCGATGAACCACCTGTCGCGCGAACTCGCGGTCATCGCAGGGCCGACAGGGGTGCGCGTCAACACGATCGCGCCGGGCAACATCATCTTTCCCGGCGGCGACTGGGAGGAGCGATCGACCGGCGCGCGCGCGCAGAGCTGGTGGCGCTGGATCAAGCGCGAGGTACCGCTGCAGCGCTTCGGCACCCCGGACGAGATCGGCCGCGTTGCTGCCTTCCTGCTCAGCCCCGCCGCCAGCTTCGTCACCGGCGCGGTGATCCCCGTCGATGGCGGGCAGGACCGCTAGCGGCGCGTCATCCGCGTCAGGTACGGTGCGACAGCGCGTCGAGCGCGGCGAAGATATGCGCGCGCAGGCTCGGCTCGCGCGTCATCTCCAGCATCGCGCTCAGGCTCGATCGCGCGCCCGCGACGTCGCCATGCAGCAGTTCGAGCCGCGCGCATTCCCACCAGCCGTGCGCGTGCGCTGGCGCGATCGTCGTGATGCGTCGGAACAGCGTCAGCGTGCGGTCGGCCTGCCCCGCCGCCTCGGCGCGCGTCGCCTGGTTCATCAGCAGCCGCACCAAGATCGTGCGGTTGGTCATCGGCATCAGATGCTCGCCCGTCACCATCGCGTCGGGTCCAAGCGCGCGCTGCAACAGGCGGGCAAGCTGCGGCGCGCCCGTCACCCGCCCCGCGGCGAAGGGGTCGATCAGCACCGGCTCCGTCGCCGATCCGATCCGCACCAGCACGTGCCCCGGCGTGTTGAGCGCGTCCGCCTCCCAGCTCATCCGTCGCGCCGCGGCGACGTACAGGATGGCGAGGCTCACCGGCAGCCCGCGGCGCCGGTCGATCACGCGGATCAGATCGGCATTGTCGGGATCGTCGTACGTCTCGAAGTCGCCGACGAAATCGTGCTCCTCCGCGATCACTTGCGCCAGCACCGCGGCGCGCTCCGCCGCCGTTTCTGCCCCGCCGCCCACTTCGACCAGCCGTTCGGTGAGTTCGCTCAGCAGATCGGCGTAGGGGGCAAGCGATACGTCGGGGTGGTCGAGCTTCGCGATCCGCAGTGCCTCGGCATCAATCAGGATCGCGTCGTCGTCGAGCAGTCCGAGATGGACGATTTCGTCTTCCATGATCGTCAGACGACTGTTTCCCGGCGATGTTCCCGCGCGTCGTCCTGCTCCAGATTGGTACGTCGCACGCCCCGCACAAAAGACGAAGGGCCGCCCCCCGCCTCAGCGGGGAACGGCCCTTCCATTGTCAGCCACCGAAGGCTGGCGTCCTTATCGGTGGGCGAACTTCCCGAGGGAGGTCGCTTCCACCGAACCCGCCTTCAGCGGCGTGAGACAATGAGACATTCGACCACCTCCTTTCAGTTGTTGAACAGTGATCGCGATATGGAAAGGCGAACGGAAAGTTCAAGTCCGCCAGCCACTTACAAGCTGGGGATAATTGCGTCGGCGGAACCGAAGCGGAGAATCGCGGATTCCTGCCGCAGCGAAGGAGAGAGTGATGGCGGACGATAAGACCAAGCAGGGCGCGGCAGATCGCGCGCGCGTCGCGGCAGGCGAGAGTTATGAGGTCGAGTATTTTGCACGTAAGCACGGCATAAGTGCGGACGCGGCGCGCGATCTCATCCACAATATCGGCAACGACCGCGCGAAGCTCGATGCCGCCGCCGAGCAACTGAAGAGGACCGGCTGAAGACGGCTGAACGAGACGGGGCGGGCAGGATCGGCTAATCAGCCGCCGTGCGGATCGCGACCTACAACGTCAACGGCGTCAACGGCCGGCTGCCTGTCCTGCTGCGCTGGCTCGAGCAGACGACGCCGGACATCGTGTGTCTGCAGGAGCTGAAGGCACCCGACGCGCGCTTTCCCGCCGCGGCACTTCAGGCGCTCGGCTATGACGCGATCTGGCACGGGCAGAAGAGTTGGAACGGCGTCGCGATCCTGTCGCGGGTCGGCTCGATTCACGAGACTCGGCGCGGGCTGCCGGGTGATCCCGATCCGGCGCAGAGCCGGTACATCGAGGCCGCGGTCAACGGCATCATCGTCGCCGGCCTGTACCTACCCAACGGCAATCCGCGTCCCGGTCCGAAGTTCGACAATAAGCTCGCCTGGTTCGATCGGCTGATCGATCACGCGCGAACGCTGCTCGACACCGGCGCACCGGTGCTGCTCGCCGGCGACTTCAACGTCATGCCGACGGCGCGGGATGTCTACAAACCCGAACGCTGGCTCGACGACGCGCTGTTCGCGCCGGAGGTGCGCGACCGCTACGCGCGCTTGCTCGATCAGGGCTGGACCGACGCGCTGCGCCACCTTCATCCCGACGAAACGATCTACACCTTTTGGGATTATTTCCGGAACGCCTACACCCGCGACGCCGGGCTGCGGATCGACCACCTGCTGCTAAGCCCCGCGCTCGCGCCGCGCCTCGCCGACGCAGGCGTCGATCGCGCCGTACGCGGGTGGGAGAAGACTAGCGATCACGCCCCGACGTGGATCACGCTGGCCGACTGATCCTTCCCGCCTGTCGTTCCTCCGGCTTTCCGCCGCGCCCACCGCCGACTAAAGGCCGCCGGTGCCGCCCGAAACGCTCCTTCCCGCCTTTGCGCCGTGGTTCGATCTCGCCGGCCTCGCGGTGTTCGCCGCATCGGGCGCGCTCGCCGCGGCGCGGCGCGGGCAGACGATGGTCACGCTCGCCTTCTTCGCGCTCGTCACCGGCGTCGGCGGCGGCACGCTGCGCGATCTCCTGATCGGCGCGCCCGTCTTCTGGATCGTCGATGCCCGCGCGGCGACCGTTTGCCTCTCGGTGGCCGTCGTCATCTGGATCACGCCGCAGCGCTGGTGGCGCGGCGCGGCGCTCGACTGGTTCGACGCGGTCGGCCTCGCCGCTTACGCCGTCTACGGCGCGGCCAAGGCGCTGGGCTACGGCGTCCCGCCGATCCCTGCCTTCGTCATGGGCGTCGTCACCGCCTGCGTCGGCGGCATTATCCGCGATGTGCTCGCGGGCGAGCCGTCGATCCTGATGCGGCCCGAACTCTACGTCACCGCCGCCGCGCTCGCCTCGGCGCTGTTCATCGTCCTGTCGCTCGCCGGCCTGCCCGGTGCGATTGCTGCCGCGATCGCCGCCGCCGCCGGCTTCGGCTTGCGCGCCGCCGCGATCCGCTGGCAAATCCATCTTCCCGCCTACCGCGATCGTGCGGCCGGGTCGCCCGGCGGCTAATACGGCGCACCGTCGCGATCGGCCAGCGCGCATTGCCAATAGCCGACATCCACCCACCGCCCGAACTTGCAACCGACCGCGGCGAACCGCCCCGCAGCGCGGAAGCCCAGCGCCTCGTGCAGCGCCACCGACGCGTCGTTGGGCAGCGCGATCACGCCGATCGCCTGCGTGAACCCGCGCCCGCGCAAATCCTCTAGCAGCGCCCCGTACAGCCGCCGCCCGATCCCGCGCCGCTGCACGGCATCGGCAAGATAGATCGTCGTCTCTACTGCGAAGCGATATGCCGCCCGCTCGCGGAACCGGCCGGCATAGGCGTAGCCGAGCACCGTCTCGCCGTCCGCCGGCACCAGCCAGGGATAAACGTCGCCGGCCGCCGCCATGCGCGCCACGATCGCGTCGGCATCGGGCGCCTCGGTCTCGAATGACACCGTCCCGGTCAGCACGTGTGGCGCGTAGATCGCCGCGATCGCCGCCGCGTCGGACGGCCGCGCCGCCCGGATCGCGACGTCGGCGCGACGCGCGGTCAGCGCGCCACCGCCACGACGAGGCCGCTGATCGCGTCACCTCGGATCGTACCGCGCAGCCGCGCGCGACGCGGCGGCGCGCCAGCGGTTCCCTGTGTGCCGTAGATGCTCAGCTCGCCTGTGCCGTCGTCGCGGCAGCGCACGTCGAGCGACTGGACGTCGGCAAGCCGCGCCGTCATGCGCCGCGCTTCGGCGAGCGCGCCCGCCTCCACCGATCGGCCACCGCTCGCCAGCCGGTCGAGCACCACGCCCGTCCCGGCCAGCGGCGCCGCCGTCACCTGCACCTCGTACACCGCCGCCGCACAGGTGAAGCGCCCCGTCAGCGTCCGCGGCGACGCCGGATGCATCACCGCTACCGGCGCCGGCGATATGCCCGGCGCGCCGGCCTGTGCCAGCAGCAGCAGCGCCGCGATCGTCACAGCCCCAGCCGCACCAGCAGCGCGTCGAACATCCTCGTATCGCCGCCGCTCGCCCGCGTCGGCCCCAGTCCGCCGCACTCGAGGCACCGCGCCTGGATGCCACCGCCCGTCACCAGCCGCCGCACGTCGCCTAGCGCGCGCGCCAGCGTCTGGCGCTGCTCCCAGGCCATCCGCGCCAGCGCATCGGTCGGCGCGCCGGCGTCCTCGTCGTCCTCGTCGTCCTCGCGGGCGCTGATCTGCCGCGCGAGCTGCGCCGCCCAGCCCGGCTTCTTCTCCAGATACACCGCCTTGGCGCCAGCGGGATCGAGCTTCGCGCGCCGCGCCGCCTCCGCCACCGCATCGTCGAGCGTGCCGAACCGGTCGACCAGCCCGATCTGCCGCGCTGTGCCGCCCGCCCACACGCGCCCCTGCCCGATCTCGTCGACGCGTGCGATCGGCAGCCGGCGCGATTGCGATACGCGGGTCAGGAACTGGCGATAGCCGTGCTCAATCGACGCCTGGATCACCGCGTCGGTCTGTGCATTGGTGCCGCCGATCACGTCGGGTTGCCCGGCGAGCGGGGTCAGCTTCACCCCGTCGGACGTCACGCCGATCTTCGCCAGCGTATTCTCGAACGTCGGGATGATGCCGAAGATGCCGATCGATCCGGTGATCGTGCTCGGCTCGGCGAAGATCACGTCAGCGGGTGTCGACACCCAGTAACCGCCGGACGCGGCGAGCCCGCCCATCGAGACGACGATCGGCAGCCCGCGCCGCTTCGCCTCCATGATCGCGAGCCGAATGCGCTCGGACGCGAGCACCGATCCGCCCGGCGAATCGACGCGGACGACCAGCGCTTTCAGCTGCTTCTGCGCCAGCCCGTCGTAGATGAACTTGGCGATCGTATCGCCGCCCGCGGTGCCTGGATCGGCCTTGCCGTCGACGATCTCGCCCGCCACCGTCACCACGCCGATCGCGCCATCGGTTGGGACGGGATTGGCATCGACGTACGACGCGAGCTTGATCTCGCGGAACGATCCCGCGGGCTTGCCGCTCTCGCTGCCTGCCAATTGCGCGACGCGCCGGCCGAATGCCACCCGGTCACCCAGCTTGTCGACGATCCCACTGCGCAGGTTCGCCTGCCCCATGTCGCCGCCGGTGGCGCGCACCACCTGCTCGGGCGCGGTCAGCCAGCCGGCGAGCTGCGCCTTCGGGCGCGCGCGGGCGACCGCCTCCTTCCACTGCTCGAACAAATTGCCGTACAGCGCGGTCGACGCCTCGCGCGATTCCGGGCTCTCGTCGGCGCGGGTATAGGGCTCGACCGCCGACTTGAACTTGCCGACGCGATAGACGTGCGTGTTGACGCCCAGCCGATCGATCAGCCCCTTGTAGTACAGCCGGTTGCCGCCTGGGCCCGCGAACAGCGTGCCGCCCATCGGGTCCATCCAGATCTCGCTCGCTGCCGCCGCCAGGCGATAGCCGCCGTCGGTGTAGGCGGTGGCATAGGCGAGCACCGGCTTGCCCGCCTGCCGCGCGCGCAACAGCGCGTCCGCGACTTCGCCGAGCAGCGCGGGATAGGCGCCGCCGAAACGGTCGAGATCCAGCACGATCGCCTTCACCCGATCGTCGCCGCGCGCCTTGTCGATCGCACGCACCACGTCACGCAGCCGATATTGCCGGCCGACTTCCTGCCCGCTGACGAACGCCAGCGGCGGCACCTCCTCGGGCTGCTCGACGATCGGCCCGTCGAGGTCGAGCACCAGCGCGCCGTCCTTGATCGCGGCCGGCGTCGGGCGGCTGTTGAGCGCCGCGAACAGCGCGGCAAAGAACAGCAGCATCGCGACGAGCACCAGCGCGTCCTTGATGCCGACCAGCAATCTCCACGCGCCGCGAACCAGCTTCATCTTATTTTTCCCGGGAAGTCCGCCGCCGATCTAGCCGACAGTGTATGGCGTGAGCAATACGGCCGCCGCAGCTTTCGCGCGGGTGCCGCACAAACGACAACGCCGGCCCCCATTGGGGACCGGCGCTTCATTCGGCAAAGCAGGCGCGGGGCGCTTACTTCTCGCCGTTGTCCTTGACGCCGACGGTCGGCACCTCGACCTCGGTCTTCTTGGTGCCGACGACGACTTCCTTGCTGTCGACGTCGACCTTGGGGAGCGCGCCGCCCTTGGCGCTGATATCAACGTCCGGCAGCGCGCCTTCCTTAACGTCGGCGGACCAGAAGCCGGTCGCGAAGAGGACGACGGCGACCAGCGCGACGATGCCGAGCAGAATCGCGATCGTGCGACCCGCGCCGCCGCGCTTCACCACCACTCGATCGTCCGTTGTGCGATAATCAGCCATCAGAACCTCCCATTACTAGTACTTTCAGCAGCCCCGAACGACAGATGCTGCACGTTTGTTCCGGCTTCGTAAGAAAACATTGCTTTCGTCGCGTGCGCAGCACGGGACGTCGCACCCCTGAACCCGTCCACACCACTTTCACGCGCCCCGCTTAGCTTCTAGAGCGCCGCTCGACATGGACGCCGCCGTCGCCCCTCGCACGCTGACCGAGCATCGCCCCGCGAGCAATCGCGCGGAACTGGTCGCGCTCGGCCGGCTCGCGGGCCCGCTGGTGGCGGCGAACTTGCTTCAGATGGCGGTTTACGCGGTCGACGTTGTGTTCGTTGCACGGCTCGGGGCGCTCGAACTCGCCGCCTCGACGCTCGGCCTCTTCATCTACTCGCTGGTGATGTGGGGCCTCATTGGGCTCACCGGTGCCTGCGCTCCGCTGATCGCCGCGGAACTCGGCGCGCGACGCCATGCCGTGCGCCAGGTCCGCCGCTCGTTCCGCATGGCGATGTGGCTCGGCGTCCTTGTCGCGACGCCGCTCGCCGTCGCGATGGCGTTCGGCGAGACGATTCTACTCGCCGCCGGGCAGGATCCGGCGGTCGCCGATCGCGCCGACGCCTTTCTCGACATCCTGCTGTTTGCCCTCGTGCCCAGCGTCCTGTGCGGGGTGATGCGTACCACTGCCGCGGCGCTCGGCCGACCGGGCTGGGCGATGGTCGTCACTGCGATCGCGCTCGGTGTCGGCATCGTCGCCAACTGGTGCTTCGTGTTCGGCAACGCCGGCTTTCCCCGCATGGGGCTCGAAGGATCCGCGCTCGCCAGCCTCGTCACCACTTTGGTGATGACGATCGCCTATGCCGTGATCCTCGTGCGCGATCGCCGGCTGCGGCGCTACCGCCTGTTCGGCCGCTGGTGGCAGACCGAATGGCCGCGCATGGCACAGATCGTCCGCCTCGGCGTGCCGATCGCGCTGACGCTGACGTTCGAGGGCGCGCTGTTCGGTGGCGCCGCCGTCCTTATGGGGCTGATCGGCGTGGCGGAGGTCGCCGCGCACGCCGTCGCGCTCAACATCGCTGCAATCGCCTTCCAGATCCCGCTCGGCATTGGTCAGGCGGCGACGATCCGCGTCGGTATGGCGTATGGCGCGCGCGATCCGGCATGGGTCGGGCGCGCGGGCAACGTCGCGGTCGCGCTCGGCATCGGCGCGATGGTGCTCACCGCCGCCGCGATCTGGATCGCGCCGCTGCCGTTCGTCGGCGCCTATCTCGATCTTGCCGATCCAGTTAACGCGCCGGTGATCGCCCTCGCGCTGCAATTCCTCCTCATTGCCGCGATCTTCCAGCTGCTCGACGGCGCGCAGGTCGTCACCGCCGGCGTGCTGCGCGGCGTGCAGGATACGCGCGCGCCGATGCTGATCGCGCTGTTCGGCTATTGGGTGATCGGCTTCGGCACGTCGATCCTGCTAGGTTTTCGGTTCGGCTGGGGCGGCGTCGGCGTATGGATCGGGCTCGCCGTCGGCCTGCTCGCCGTATCGATCCTGCTGCTGTGGCGCTGGCACGTGCGCGATCGCCTCGGCCTGCTGCCACGCACGGCCTGACGAATAGTTCCGATTTTTGTCGGTGGTACCCGTTGACGGTGCCGGGGGGCACCCACATATGGCGGCTGCTGGCACTCGGTATCGCTGAGTGCCAAGAAATTGTCATACACCGCTCAAAAGAGGGTACAGCCATGAACTTTCGTCCGCTGCACGACCGCGTGCTCGTGCGCCGCGTCGAGGCCGAGGAAAAGACCGCCGGCGGGATCATCATCCCCGACACCGCCAAGGAGAAGCCGCAGGAGGGCGAGGTCGTCGCCGCCGGTGCAGGCGCCAAGGCCGAGGACGGCAAGGTCACCCCGCTCGACGTCAAGGCCGGTGACCGTATCCTGTTCGGCAAGTGGTCGGGCACCGAGGTGAAGGTGAACGGCGAGGACCTGCTGATCATGAAGGAAAGCGACATCCTCGGCATCGTCGGCTGAGCGAACGCATCATTTCCTTCTTTCTTTTTCCATCATTCGTTCAGTTGAAAGGGTAGCCACATGGCAGCCAAGGACGTGAAATTCGGCCGCGACGCACGCGAGCGCATCCTCAAGGGTGTCGACATCCTCGCCGACGCGGTGAAGGTGACGCTCGGCCCGAAGGGTCGCAACGTCGTGATCGACAAGAGCTTCGGCGCACCGCGCATCACCAAGGACGGCGTCACCGTCGCCAAGGAAATCGAGCTCAAGGACAAGTTCGAGAACATGGGCGCGCAGATGGTGCGCGAAGTGGCCTCGAAGACCAACGACATCGCCGGTGACGGCACCACCACCGCGACCGTTCTCGCCCAGGCGATCGTGCGCGAGGGCATGAAGTCGGTCGCCGCCGGCATGAACCCGATGGATCTGAAGCGCGGCATCGACATCGCCGTGACCAAGGTCGTCGAGGACGTGAAGGCCCGTTCGAAGCCGGTCGCTGGTTCGAGCGAGATCGCCCAGGTCGGCATCATCTCGGCCAACGGCGACAAGGAAGTCGGCGAGAAGATCGCGGAAGCGATGGAGAAGGTCGGCAAGGAAGGCGTGATCACCGTCGAAGAGGCGAAGGGTCTCGAGTTCGAGCTCGACGTCGTCGAGGGTATGCAGTTCGACCGCGGCTATCTGTCGCCGTACTTCATCACCAATCCGGAGAAGATGGCGGTCGAGCTCAACGATCCGTACATCCTGATTCACGAGAAGAAGCTGTCGAACCTGCAGGCGATGCTCCCGATTCTGGAAGCCGTCGTTCAGTCGGGTCGTCCGCTCCTCATCATCGCCGAGGACATCGAGGGCGAGGCGCTCGCCACGCTCGTCGTCAACAAGCTGCGCGGCGGCCTGAAGGTCGCAGCGGTCAAGGCACCGGGCTTCGGCGATCGTCGCAAGGCGATGCTCGAGGACATCGCGATCCTTACCAAGGGCGAAGTCATCAGCGAGGATCTCGGCATCAAGCTCGAGAGCGTCACGCTGGGCATGCTCGGCACCGCCAAGCGCGTGTCGATCGACAAGGACAACACCACCATCGTCGACGGTGCGGGTGAAGCCGATGCGATCAAGGGCCGCACCGAGGCAATCCGTCAGCAGATCGAGGTGACGACCTCGGACTATGACCGTGAGAAGCTGCAGGAGCGTCTCGCCAAGCTCGCCGGCGGCGTCGCGGTGATCAAGGTCGGTGGTGCGACCGAGGTCGAAGTGAAGGAGCGCAAGGATCGCGTCGACGACGCGCTGCACGCGACCCGCGCCGCGGTTGAAGAGGGCATCGTCCCGGGTGGCGGCACGGCGCTGCTGTACGCGACCAAGTCGTTGCAGGGCCTGACCGGCGCGAACGAGGACCAGACGCGCGGCATCGACATCGTCCGCAAGTCGCTGACGGCGCTGGTGCGTCAGATCGCACAGAACGCTGGTCACGACGGCGCGGTCGTCTCGGGCAAGCTGCTCGATCAGGACGACACGTCGTTCGGCTTCAACGCTTCGACCGACGTGTACGAGAACCTCGTGTCGGCCGGCGTGATCGACCCGACCAAGGTCGTGCGCACCGCGCTGCAGAACGCCGCATCGGTGGCGGGTCTCCTCATCACCACCGAGGCGACCGTCTCCGAGCTGCCGGAAGACAAGCCCGCGATGCCGGCAATGCCCGGCGGCGGCATGGGCGGCATGGACTTCTGATTTCGGACGGGCGCAGCGGAAGCTGCGCCCGACACGAAATCGGAAGCGGCTAGCCAGCCGGCGTCAGCCGGACTGGTCTGACGTCCGGCAGCGGCGAAGCCGCTGCCCACGCTCCAAAAGAGAAGGGCCGCAGCACCCCGGTGCCGCGGCCCTTCTCTTTTCCGGCGATCACCAGAATTCGGTTCCCGGAGGGCCCTTGAACGGCCCTGCCACGCGCGACGTGATCCAGCCGCCATAGAAGCGCCCCGGCTGCGACACTGCCTGCTCGTCGTCGACGAAGCACGCGTCCATCAGCGCCGGGTAAAAGGCGATATGGTCGCGGATGATCGCGAACGACGCCGTCGGCGCGGGATAGGCCCAGGCCGCGCGCGCCGCGCGTCGCCCGCCCGACACGACGTCATAGTAGCGCGCGTTGCCCTTCCACTCGCAGAAGCTGCCGCCCGCCACCGCCTCGAGCATCGCCTGATCGACGTCGCCAGGCGGGAAGTAGAAGGTCGGCGGATGGCTTGTCTCGATCGTGCGCACGCCAGCGCGCGTCTCAGCGAGCGTGCGACCGTCGAAAACGACCTTGAGGTGGTTCGCCACCCGCTCTGCAGCCGCCGGCCGCGGATAGCGCCACACGCTCTCCTGCCCCGGTCCCGCCGCGTCGGGTTCGGGATGTGGCAACCTCATCGCGGTCTCTCATTCAGCGCTCGTCGGTACGCCAAACGGAACCCGCCGCGCCCGCGCGCCGTTCCTTCCGCCATGCCGAAACGACCCAAAGGAGTGAGGCGTATGAAGACCCTGACCATGCTGGCGCTGGCCGGCACGCTCGCCACCGCGGCAACCCCCGCACTCGCCGGTGGACCCAAGCGTTTTCCGGGCGGCGTCTACGACGACAGCAATTCACATTATCTCGATTACAAGACCGACCTCAGCGAAGCGCGACGCGAGCTGCGCAAGGATCTGGCGCGGGCGAACGACCCCGGGGACCGGATCGACGCCTGGGCGGAATACCGCCGCGAGGTCGCCGATGCGCGGCACGACTTCGCCAAGGAGATGGCCGAGCGCGGCGTGATCGTCACGCCGCGCCCTAGCGTATCGGTCGAGCCCTACTGACGCCGCATCGTCACGGGATCAGCCGATCGGCCCGCAATTGTGCGAACAGTGCGAAAAAGGCGTCGTCGGTCGGCTGATAGGCCGTGAAGCCCAATCGCCGGCTCTTCGACATGTCGGTCACCACCTCGATCGGCCGGCCGAGATCGGCATCGGTGTGCCACGGCGACGCGAGCCGCGTCAGATCCGCCTCCACCAATCCATGACGTTCCGCGATCGAGCGCCACACCTCCTGGTCATCCGCCATCTGCTCCTCCAGCGGCCGCACCACGCCGTCGAACGGCGCCGCGTCGACGCCGAACCACTCCGCGATCCGCTCCCACATCCATTGCCAGCGAAAGACGTCGCCGTTGACGACGTTGAACGCCTCGTCATGCGCCGCCGGCGTCTCCACTGCCCACAGCAGATGCCGCGCCAGCTGCCCCGCATCGGTCATGTCGGTCAGCCCCTCCCACTGCGCCGCCGACCCGGGGAAGACGAACGGCCGGCCCAGCTCGCGGCACAAGCTGGCGTACGCCGCCAGCGTCGTGCCCATATTCATCGCATTGCCCACCGCCTTGCCGATCACGGTATGCGGGCGGTGCACGCTCCAGCTGAACCCGTCGCGCGCCGCGGCCGCGAACAGTTCGTCCTCCTGCGCATAATAGAAGTTCTCGACGTCGAGCCGCTCCTGCTCCTCGCGAAACGGCGTCTGCGGCAAACTGCCTTTGCCATACGCCTCGAACGGCCCGAGATAATGCTTCAGCCCCGTCACCAACGCGACATGGCGCGGCGCGTCCGCCTTGGGCAGCGCGGCCAGCAGGTTGCGCACCATTGCCGCATTGACGCGGATATTCTCCGCCTCGCTGTCCTGCCGCAGCCACGTGCTGATGAACACCGCATCGGGCGACACGTCCGCCAGTGCCGCGCGCGTGCCCGCCGCATCGAGCAGATCGGCGCGCACCTGCGTCACGCCGTCCTGCCGCACCGCGCCGCGTGCCAGACCATGAACGGTCCAGCCCTCGGCCACCAGCAACGCCGCCGTCGCGCTGCCGACGATCCCGCTCGCGCCCACCACCAATGCCGTCTTTGCCATGTCCGATCCTTCGTCTCGTCGCACCGAGAACTAGGCATCGCCGCCGAACGCTTCCAGACGGCACCATTCACGCCTCCGGGCACCGACAGGTAACCACGAATGACACCCGGCACACCAGACGCGGACTGGCGCGAGGATTGCGCGCCACGCCGCGTCCTCGCGCTGTTCGCGACGAAATGGACCAGCATGGTCCTCCACACGCTCCATGCGCGTCACGCCGGTGCCGCGCGCACGGGCGTGCTCCAGCGCAGCCTGCCCGGCATTTCGAAGAAGATGTTGACGCAGACGCTGCGCGACATGGCGAGCGCGGGCCTCGTCACGCGCCACGTCGAAAGCGCGATGCCGCCCGCGGTCGAATATCGCCTCACCCCGCTCGGCTGCCGTTTCGTCGAGCCGGTCGAGCTGCTCTACGCCTGGGGCCGCGACAATGCCGATGCGCTCGACGCGCTCGGCGTGCGCCCCACCGCCCGCCGCGCCTGACTGCCCGGCGCGCCCGGCCGCTACAGCCCGAGCTTGTCGAGCGCCGCCGCGAGCTCCTCGCTCGTCCCGTCCGCTTCCTTCGGGCTCATCCGATTGAGCGCGGTCTGCACGCGCTTCTGCGCCACCTGCAGCGTTTTATAACGAACCTCGCGTATCTGGTTGGTTCGCCACGATCGGCTTTCGCCGAGCAGCGCCGCCCATTTCGCCTCCTCCGCCGCGAGGATCGCGAGCGCGAGCCGCAGCCCGTCGCGGCGGCCGTGCGCGTAATCATCCGCCACCCGTCACCTCCGCGCGCCGCCAACGCAGCATAAAGTACCGGTTGGCCGTCCCGCCACGCACGCCGGTCAGCGCCGCTCGACGATCAGCGACTGCACCGCGCGCCCGAACCAGCCGCGCGCGTCGCCGAGCCGCGTCATCGCCAGCCCCGCGCCATCCTCGCCCAGCCACGTCTCCGCGTCGGAGAAGATCCAATCGCCCTCAGGCACGCGAGCGAAGCTGACGGTCAAGTCGGCGTTGAGGAAGGTCCACGCGTCGAACGGCAACATCGGCGCGATGCCGTTGGAGAAATCCGCCACTGCCATCGCGCGCGTCGCGGGAGTCTGCGGCTCGCCCGCGATCAGCGCGCGGTGCTGGCGGAACCACATCTTACCCGGCCCCAATTGCCCGAAGCCGCCGCGGATGCGCCGCATGTCGAAGTTCGCGCCGAAGTTGATGCGGCTCGGCAGTTCGCGCTGGAATGTCGTGTCAGGCGGCACGTCGTCGGGCGATCCCGGCCCGCCGGCGATCCCCGCCCCCTCGGGCAAAGACTCGTCGCCGATCCGCACGCGCAGCACGATCCCGCGCGTCACTTCCTTGTCGGCGTGCAGCAGCCGCACCTGGACGAGCTGGATCTTGCGCCCGTCACGGATCACCTCCGTCTCCACCGCCAGCCGATCGACCGGCACCGGCCGCAGCAGCTCGACCGTCACGCGCGCAACGCGCATCGGCGAGGCAGTCGGCACCTGTTCCGCCGCCCAGGCGACCAGTGCGGACGGCGCCCCGCCGTGCTGCAGGCCCGGGTGCCATGGCCCCGCGGCATAGCCGCTCGCGACGAACCCGGCGCCGTCGCGCGTGAAGATGGCATCGGTCACTCGGATCCCCTTAAAGTAAAGGCGCCGGGGAACCGCGATGTTCCCCGGCGCCTTTACTGTCGCCTGTTGTGTCGCTTGGATAGGGCGATCAGTGCAGTGCCAGCTCGTTGCGGCCGACCACCATGTGGTGCACCTCGTCCGGCCCGTCGGCGAAGCGCAGGTGGCGCACGTCGGCGTAGAGTTCGGCGAGCGGGGTGAACTGGCTCATGCCGTAGGCGCCATGAATCTGGATCGCCTGGTCGAGGATCTGGCAGGTCTTCTCGGGCACCATCGCCTTCACCATACTGACCCACACGCGCGCCTCGCGGTTGCCCAGCACGTCCATCGCCTTCGCCGCCTTCAGCACCATCAGCCGCATCGCCTCGATTTCGATCCGCGCGCGGCTGACGAGCTCGAGGTTCTTGCCGAGCATGATCAGCGAGTGGCCGAACGCCTCGCGCGAATTGCCACGCTTCACCATCAGGTCGAGCGCAATCTCCGCTTTGCCGATCGTGCGCATGCAGTGGTGGATACGCCCCGGCCCGAGCCGCACCTGCGAGATTTCGAAGCCGCGGCCCTCACCCAACAGGATGTTCTCGCGCGGCACGCGCACGTTGTTGAAGCGCAGGTGCATGTGCCCGCGCGGCGCGTGGTCCTTGCCGAACACTTCCATCGCACCAAGGATCTCGACGCCCGGCGCGTCCATTGGCACCAGGATCTGCGACTGCTGCTGCGACGACGGCGCATCGGGATTGGTGCGCACCATGGTGATCATCACCTTGCAGCGCGGATCGCCGGCGCCCGAGATGTAATGCTTCTCGCCGTTGATGACCCATTCGTCACCCTCGAGCCGCGCGGCGCAGCGCACGTTCTTGGCGTCGGACGAGGCGACGTCCGGCTCGGTCATCGCATAGGCGGAGCGGATCTCGCCGGCGAGCAGCGGCTCGAGCCACTGCTTCTTCTGCTCGGGCGTGCCGACGCGCTCGAGCACTTCCATGTTGCCGGTATCGGGCGCCGAACAGTTGAGTGCTTCGGAGGCGAGCGGCGACTTGCCGAGCTCAGCGGCGATATAGGCATAATCAAGGTTTGACAGCCCCTCCCCCGTCTCGGCGTTGGGCAGGAAGAAGTTCCACAGCCCCGCCGCCTTCGCCTTGTCCTTCGCTCCCTGCAGCAGTTCGAGCTGTCCCGGCGCGAAGCTCCAGCGGTCGGCGCGCCCCTCGCCCAGCCGCTCGAACTCGGGATAGATCGGGTCGACGTGATCGCGCACGAACGCCTTCACCGCGTCAAACAGCGGCCGCACGCCTTCCGACATGCGCAGATCGTCGAGTTCCGGAATCGTGAAGATGTTGGACATTATTCCCACCCAGCAGTGTAACTGCGCCCGCAATAGCGGCCCGATGCCCATCGACGCCAATGCTGATCCGCGATCGCCGTCATGAACGTGCTGCATGACTGTGTTAGTGCGAGCAGCCGATGCGACCGTCCGACGTTGGCCGCTAAGCCTCCGCCAGCCGCCCCTGGACAAGATCGCGCAGCCACATATTGCCCGGATCGCGCGTTGCCGCCGGATGCCACAGCAATTGCAACGGTCGCGGCGCGATCGCGAACGGCAGCGGCAGGATCTGGTTGTCGGCGACTGGCAGCAGCGTCGCCGCATGCGTTGCCAGCAGCGTCAGGAGAAGGTCGGTCTGCGCCACCACCTGCCACGCGGACCAGATGTTCTGGCAGCGGATCGCCACCCGTCGCGTCTCGCCGAGCGCCGCCAGCCCCTCGTCCTCGAGCCCCGGCCCCGACGGGCGCGGCGACGCCTGGACGTGATCGGCCGCGAGGTACGCGGCGAGATCGATCGCGCCCGCGATCCGCGGATGGCCGCGCCGTGCCGCCACCACCATCGTGTCAGTCTGCAAGGGGGCCGCGTGGAGCCCGATCGTCGCGTCACTCGCGACGTCGATCGCGAGGTCGAGCTCG
The DNA here is from genome assembly GCF_002117915.1 of Sphingomonas sp. TZW2008. Classification (GTDB taxonomy): domain Bacteria; phylum Pseudomonadota; class Alphaproteobacteria; order Sphingomonadales; family Sphingomonadaceae; genus Sphingomonas. The sequence continues at coordinate 392,944 of NZ_BDJB01000003.1, forward strand.
CCGCGCGCCAGCGCGTCCGCCACCTCGCTACGGCGAAAGTTGACACTCGCCAGCGTCACGCCGGGCGCCGCGCGCAGCCCCGCAGCGACGATGCCGGCGAATACCCGCGCTTCGTTCGCCTGGCGCAGTCCGATGCGGAACGACCGCGTCGACGTCCCCGGGTCGAAACGTACCGCGGCGATCATCGCCTGCTCCATGCCGCGCAGCGCGTCGCGCACAGGATCGATGATCGATCGCGCCAGCGCGGTCGGCACGATCGCATTGCCCGCGCGCACGAACAATTCGTCGTCGAACGCGACGCGCAGTCGCGCCAATGCGTGGCTGATCGCCGATTGCGACAGGTGCAGGTGCCGCGCCGCCGCCGTAACCCCGCCGTGCGTGTAGATCGCCTCGAACGTGCCGAGCAGGTTCAGGTCGATGCGGCTGATCGGCCTTATCGCGCCTCTCCGTCAGCCCTGCCTGCGCGTCCCGGATCATAGGCGGGGCGCTGCATCGTGAAGGTATCGCTGTTGCGCAGATACGTCCCCGCGCCGTGCATCCGCCCGATCAGCTTCATCGCCGCAGTATCGATATGCAACCTTTCGGGATCGGTGACGAACGCGTCGCGGATATGCGTGACCAGCACTTCGCCCACCGCGATCACCTGACGTGGCCCGATCTCGAGCAGCTCGCGCCGGACGCACTCGAAGCTCACCGGCGCGCTCGCGATCAGCGGCGGCGCGACGCGCGTCGCAGGCGCGGTCTCGATCCCGGCGTAATCAATCTCGCTCACATCGCGCGGCGCATCGACGCACGATTGGTTCATCGCCTCGGCATCGTCCTCGCTGACAAGGTTCACGACGAACTCGCCCGTCTCGATGATGTTGGTCGCGGTATCCTTGTTCGCGCCCTCGCCGTCCTTGAGCAGCCCGAGCACCAGCAGCGGCGGATCGTCGCCCATCGCGTTGAAGAAGCTGTACGGCGCCGCATTCACCACGCCGTTGCGGCCGCGCGTCGTCACCCAGGCAATCGGCCGCGGTGTCACGGTGGAGACGAGCAGCCTGTAGCGCTGGCGTGGCGGCAGATCGGCCATGACGAACTTCATGCGCGCCGCCGTCTCACCAATCAGCGGTCGAGGGAAGCCGCTTCGTTCACGCCGCGCCGAGCCGGGCCAGCAGATCGGCGCGCAGCACCGGCTTCAGCGTCTTGCCGCTGGCGTTGCGCGGAAACTCGGCGGTGCGCACGTCGATCCGCACCGGTATCTTGAACGGCGCCAGGTGGCGTGCGGCGTAGGCGATCAGCGCCGCCTCGCTTGCTTCCGCGCCGGGCCGCAGCTGCACCACCGCACCCACTTCCTCGCCCAGGATGCGGTGCGGCAGGCCGACCACCGCCGCGTCCATGATCGCGGGATGGGTGACGAGGACGTCCTCGATCTCGACGCAATAGACATTCTCGCCGCCGCGGATCAGCATGTCCTTGGCGCGATCGAGCAGATAGACGAAGCCCTCGTCGTCGATGCGGCAGATGTCGCCGGTATGATACCAGCCGTCGGTGAAGCTCTCGGCGGTCGCCTCGGGCTTGTTCCAATATCCCACCACCACGTTGGGCCCGCGGATCCACAACTCGCCCGCCTCGCCCGGCGGCAGCGCGTTACCCGCGGCGTCGACCACCTTCACGTCGCACACCGGCACCGGCAGGCCGACGCTGTCAGGATGGCGCAGATAATCCTCCGCGCTGTTGCCGACCGACACCGATGACGTCTCGGTCGCGCCATAGCCCTGCCCCGGCTTGAACCACGGAAACAGTTCGGCGAAGCGCTGCGTCAGCTCGGGCGCGATCGCCGCCCCGCCATAGCCGTAGCTGTCGAGGCTGGAGAGATCGCGCCGCGCGAAGTCGGGCGATTCGAGCACCTGCCACACCATCGCCGGTACGCCCGTCGTCGAATTGACGCGCTCGCGCTCGACCAGCTCCAGGAACCGCTCGGCATTCCACTTGTGCATCAGCACGAGCTTCGCGCCCGCGATCACGCTCGGGATCAGCATCGAATTGGTGCCTGTCACGTGGAACAGCGGCACCGGCAGCAGGTTTACGCGCTGCGCCGCGTCGGGATCTGGCGCGGGCAGTTCCTCGCCGCGCCGGATCGCGGCGCGCGCACCGTTGAACGCAATCGAAATGACGTTGCTCAGCACGTTGCGGTGCGTGCCCAGCGCGCCCTTGGGCCTGCCGGTCGTTCCGCTGGTGTAGAGGATCGTCGCCGGATCGTCGGTGTGCAGCGCTGGATCGGGCATCGGATCGTCGGGCAGGTCGGCATAGCCGTCGCGCGGGCCGATCAGCGCGTCGAGCGTCACCGCGCCGGTGCCGTGATCGTCCCCCGTCCGCACCGATATCAGTGCGTCGAGATCGAGCCCGGCGACATGCGGCGCGAGCCGTTCGAGCCGCTCGCTGTCGACGATCGCGACGCGCGCGCCCGAATCGCTGATCCCGTACGCCAGCTCGTCGCCCAGCCCCCAGGCGTTGAGCGGCGTCACCACCGCGCCGATCGATACGCCCGCCCAGAAGGCGATCGACCATTCGGGCAGGTTGCGCATCGCGACGACCAGCCGATCGCCCTTCTTCACGCCGTAGCGCTCGGCCAGCACGCGCCCGAGCGCCCCGGCCGCGCGGAAATGCGCGGCGTAGCTCTGCCGCTCGCCCTCGTAGACGATGAACTCGCGCTCGCCCCAGCCACGGCCCAGGTCGAACACCTGCCGCAGATCGTTCAGCGCATTGACGTAGGTGCGCAGCGTCACGCCGCGGATCACCGCGTCGCGCATCTCGAACGGCGCGCCGGGCGCGGTGAGGATGCGGTAGGTCTCCTGGATCCCCACCGCCGGCCAGCTCTTGTCCGCCATCCGCTCGCCTCCCCGCGCCGCTCCAGTCCGTCGCTATTCGATCAGAGCAGGTCGCCGCCGCACGCGGACGCCGTCGTTCCCTCGCGCTCGAACGCCTTGATGACGTTGCGGCCTACCGTCCAGCGGTGCACCTCGTCCGGCCCATCGACCAGCCGCTGCGAGCGGATGTGCGTGTACCAGGCGGCAAGCGGGGTATCGAGGCTGAAGCCCAACGCGCCGTGCAGCTGGATCGCGGTGTCGACCACCTGATGCACCATGTTGGCGAGGAAGATCTTGGCGATCGAATTCTCCTGCCGGATATCGTCGCCGCGCTCCGCCTTGTAGGCAATGTGGAGCAGCATCAGCCGCGCCTTGTAGATCTCCGCCGCGCAATCGGCGAGCATCCACTGCACGCCCTGCCGCTCGGACAGCTTCTTGCCGAACGTCTCGCGCTTGACGACGTGCGCGGTCGCAAGGTCGAGCGCGCGCTGCGCCACCGACACGTTGTGCATGCCATGGCGCAGCCGGCCGTAGGCGAGCCGGTGCTGCCCCATGTTGAAGCCGTTGCCCTCGCCGCCCAGCAGATCCTCGGCGGGGACGACCAGGTCCTTGATCTCGACTTCCGAATGGCCGCCACCGAGGATCTCGGTCAGCGGGCCGTGCACCGCCATCGTCTCGATGTCGCGGACGATCTTGTAGCCGGGGTTCGGCAGTTCGACGATGAAGGTCGAATAGCGCTGGTGGCGCGGCGCGTCGGGATCGGTCATCGCCATGACGAGCGCGATGTCGGCGACGCTGGCGGCGGACGAGAACCATTTCTCGCCGTTCAGCACGTAATTCTCATTGCCGTCCTTCACCGCGCGCGTCTGCATGCCGGTGGCGTCGGCACCCGCCGCCTTCTCGGTCATCGAATAGCAGATGCGCTTCTCGCCGTTGAGCAGGGGCTTGAGGTACTTCTCCTTCTGGTGCTCGGTGCCGTGCGCCAGCAGCGTCATCATCGTCGCGTCGTCGGGCCCCTGCGTGTTCATCGACAAGGCGCCGAGGTGGCTCTCGCCCAGCTCCATCTGCACCAGCGCATTGGCGAGCGGGCCGAGCCCCATGCCGCCATATTCCTTGGGAATGAACGGGCACCACAGCCCCTGCGCGCGCGCCTTGCCGCGCAGCTCGTTGAGGACCGTCTTGTAATCCTCGCCGTCGGTTAGCCGCTTCTCGGCGGGCTTGCACTCGTCGTGCACCCACTGGCGCACCTTGGCGCGGATCGCCTTGGCTTCCGCGGGAATTTCAAAGTCGATCGACATGCGGCATCCTTTTCGGGAAAGTAGTTCGGTCGCCGTGATCGACGATCAGTTCTTCATCGCCTCGGCGGCCTTGTTGAGATCGGGCGCATTGGGCGATCGCATCGCGACGCCGCCCTCCTGCCCGGCCTTCAGCGCCGCCGCCGCGCCCTCGTGCGACATGATCTTGGAGAGCACCGCCTGGCCTGCACGCTCGAACGATTCCCGGTGGTCGACGACATACTGCCGCGACGTGCGATATCCCTCGAGCAGCCCGTGGATCTCCGGGATGACGTAGCGCGCGACGAGGTCCCAGCTCTTCAGCGTGTTAGCGCGGTTGGCCCAGTCGTGCGCGAAGCCGAGCACCGTGCCGAAGCCCCCGGCCGATGCGAGCAGCTTGCGGATCGCCGCCACCAGATCGTCGGGCGTGCCGATCACCGCCGCTGCGCCGTCGGCGAACGCCGTCTCGTCCACCGCGTGATCGGGCGAGGTGAATTCCTTCGCCCCCGGCCGCATCAGCGTGCCGACGGTATATTCGTTGTGCCACTTCATCAGCCCGGCGCCCGCCTCGGCGCGCGCCTGCTCGCGCGTCTCGGCGATGTGCCAGCTCATCAGCACGCGCCAATTGTCGCGGCTCACCGTCTTGCCCGATTTCGCTGCCGCCTGTTCGGCAAAGCCCCATTGCGTCGGCAGCGCGGCGAGCCCGGCGTCCGAATTGGAGCCGATCGACAAGGCGCCAATGCCGTATTTGCCCGCCAGCGTCATGCCCGACGGGCTGATCGACGAGGCGACGACGAACGGCATGTCCTCCTGCAACGGAAACAGCTGCAGCCGCGCGTCGCGCAGCGTGAACCACTCGCTCTCATGGGTCACCCGTTCACCCGCGAACAGCCGGCGGATCACGCCGATCGCCTCGTCCTGCCGGTCGCGCTGCGTCATCGGGTCGATGCCCAGCATGTACGCGTCGGACGGCAAGGCGCCCGGCCCGGTGCCGAAGATCACCCGCCCGCGCGTCATGTGGTCGAGCTGGACGATGCGCTGCGCGACGTTGAACGGATGGTGGTACGGCAGCGAAACGACGCCCGTGCCCAGCCGGATGCGCTGCGTCTGCTCGCCCACCGCCGCCAGGAACAGCTCGGGCGAAGCGATCGTCTCCCAGCCGGTGGAATGGTGCTCGCCGACCCAGAATTCGTCGAAGCCCAGCTCGTCCATATGCTTGGCGAGCGCGATGTTGCCGCGGAACTGGAGCATCGGATGCTCGCCGATCGGGTGGTGCGGCGCGAGGAACGCACCGAATTTCAATCGAGCCATGGTCAACCTCTCAACGCGTCTGCCACGGACACGCGACGAGCACGGCGCGGGCGCTGGCCCGGCGACGAACGGATCGGCATCCTGTCCCCGAAGCGCCCCCGCGACGCCCCGTATCGGTCCTGACCCGCTTGCCACGGGTTCTAATCACTTCGACTTATTTGTTCGCGCCGGCCGCCGGTTTGTCAATGGCCTGCGCGGATACCCTAGGTTCGAATTGTCGCGCGTCACGCGTCGTCGCGGGCCGGCTCGCTCACGACGTGCCCGGCGGGCACGATGCACGTCTTCACCTTCTCGCGCTCGGCGAATGCCTGGTGGATCACGCTGCGCGGCGGCACGTCCTGCGTCAGCCACACGTTGCCGCCGATCACCGATCCCGCGCCGATCGTCACCCGCCCAAGGATCGTCGCCCCGGCGTAGATCACCACGTCATCCTCGACGATCGGATGCCGCGCGATCCCCTTGGTCAGCGCGCCGTCCTCATCGGTGGGGAAGCTGCGCGCGCCCAGCGTCACCGCCTGGTAGATGCGCACGCGCTCGCCGATGATCGCCGTCTCGCCGATCACCACCCCGCTGCCGTGGTCGATGAAGAAGCTTCCGCCGATCCGCGCGCCGGGATGGATGTCGATCGCTGTCTCCGAATGTGCGATCTCGGCGAGCATTCGCGCCACCAGCGGCGCGCCAAGCTCGTACAGCGCATGCGCCGGGCGGTGGCATACCATCGCGGTGACGAAGGGATAGCACAGCAGGATCTCGTCCACGCTGCGCGCCGCTGGATCGCCGACATAGGCCGCGGTGACGTCACTATCGATCAGCCGCCGGATGCCGGGCAGCCGCTGCGCGAAGGCGGCGACGATCGCGCGCGCCGCCGCGCCCGCGTCGTTGCCCACGCCCCGGCGCTGGTGGATCAGCTCCAGCCGTACCTGCTCGGCGAGCCCGGTGAGCGCGCGATCGAGCGTCTCGCGCACATAAGCGCTCTCATTGTCCGGCCGCACCCCGCCGGTGCCGAGCCGCAGCGGGAACAGCGCCCCCGCCAGATCGTCGCGGATCGCCGCCACCACGCGGCGCGAGGGAAACGGCGCCTCACCGTTGCCCACGTCGCGCTGGCGCGATCGCCGCCAGTCGTCACGCGCCGCCTGAAGGCCTGACGCGAGCGCGTCGAGGTTCCAGCTCGCCGCCCCGATCGCGCCCGCTTCGGCCTCGTCGCTCGTCATCGCCTGATCGTCCGTCATGATTCCCCCGCCCCGCTAGCCGATCATGCCTGCCAAGGCGAACCCGCCACCCGTTCGCCATACCCGTTCGACGACGCGGTGTGCGCAGCCCGCTTGCGCCGCGTCGCAAATGAAGGGAAGACGGGCTGTCCCTCTCTCCCCGGCATCCTGCCGGAGTCTCCCCAGAAAAGGTTGTTCGTGACCAAGCACTTCCTTCTCGCGCTCGTCGCCACCGCCGCTCCTACCGCGCTTTTCGCGCAAGACGCCGCCGCCCCCGCCAAGCCGCCCGCGAAGAGCCACGCCGAGACGGTGAAGGCGGAGGCGGAAGCCGGCTGGGCCACCGCGCCGGTCGAGGAAACCGAGGTGCGCCATCGCGACAGCGTGACGATCGGCGGCAAGCGCTACGCCTATGTCGCGTCGGCGGGCACGCTCACCACGCGCGATTCGGAAGGCAAGCCGACCGCATCGATGTTCTATACCGCCTATACGCTCGACGGGACGAAGCCGGGCACCAAGCGGCCGATCACCTTCCTCTACAACGGCGGGCCCGGCTCGCCGTCGTTCTGGCTGCGCATGGGATCGTTCGCACCGGTCCGCATCCGCACCACCAGCCCCGAATTCGTCCGCCCCGCGCCGTACGACGTCGGGCCCAATCCCGATTCGCTGCTCGACAAGACCGATCTCGTGTTCCTCGACGCGATCGGCTCGGGCTATTCGCGCCCGCTCGGCGACATGAAGCCCGAGCAATTCTACGGCGTCGACGAGGACGTCGACGTCTTCGCCCGCGCGATCGAACGCTATGTCACCAAATACAGCCGCTGGATGAGCCCCAAGTTCATCCTCGGCGAAAGCTACGGCACGCTGCGCTCTGGCGCGCTCGCCTATCAGCTGCAGGATCGCGGCATGGCGCTCAACGGCGTCATCCTGTTGAGCTCGATCATGAACTACGGCTACCGCCAGCCGGGGCTCGACCAGGTCTATCTCAACTACCTGCCAAGCTACGCCGCGACCGCCTGGTACCATAACCGGATCCAGAACCGCCCGGCGGACGTCGCGACGATCGTCGCCGAGGCGCGCGCCTTCGCCACCGGCCCCTACATGGCCGCGCTTGCCAAGGGGCAGCTGATCTCCCCGCAGGAGCGCGATCAGGTGGCGGAGCGGATGAGCCAGCTGATCGGCCTGTCGCCCGAGTTCATCAAGCGCGCCAACCTGCGGATCGATCTGCCGCGTTTCCAGAAGGAGCTGCTGCGCGGATCGGCACGCACGATCGGTCGGTTCGATTCGCGCTATCTCGGCATCGATACCGACGCCGCGGGCGAGCGGCCGGAGACCGACGCGTCGTCGGACGCGATCTCCGGCGCGTACATCGCCTCGTTCCGCAACTATCTCACCGCGACGCTCGGCTATCAGACTGACCTCCCGTACCGCCTGTCGGCGCGCGACGGCGCGGGCTGGAACTGGAATTGGAAGCACAAGGCGCCCGGCGGCGGCTACGGCAGCCAGAACAATCCCAACACCGCAATCGATCTTGCCGCCGCGATGCGCGGCAATCCGTATCTCAAGGTGCTGTCGATGAACGGCTATTACGATATGGCGACGCCGTTCTTCGGCACGGAGAACGATCTCGGTCACATGATGCTCGAGCCCGCGCAGCAGGAGAATTTGCGCTATACCTACTATCCCGCCGGGCACATGACGTATCTCAATCCCGACGCGCTGCGCCAGATGAAGGCCGATCTGTCGCGCTGGTACGACGAGGCGGTGTCCGACGCGCGCTCGGCCACGCCGCCCGTTCCGCCGACGAGCAGCGCTGCTCCGGCGCCGACCGAGACGCCGAACTGATCCCAGCCGGGCGGCGCGCGGCCTACGCCTCGTCGCCGCCCGGTCTCACCAGCTCAGCCCTCGCGCGCCCAGCCCTTCCCGGCCGGCTCCAGCGTGTCCAGGAACGCCGCCGCGCTTGCGCGATACTCGGCCTGCCGCTCGGGGCTGAAGCGGCGCCACGTCGCGTACATGTTGCGCATCCGCGCGTTGCCCGCGAACCGTTTCTCGTGCCGCGCGAGAAAGTCCCAGTAGAGCGCGTTGAACGGGCACGCATCGGGCCCGGTCTTCTGCTTCACGTCGTAGCGGCAGCGCCCGCAATAATCCGACATCCGATCGATGTACGCGCCCGATCCGGCATAGGGTTTGGACGCGATCATGCCGCCATCGGCGAACTGGCTCATCCCGATCACGTTCGGCATCTCGACCCACTCGTACGCGTCGAAATAGACGACCAGGAACCAGTCGGAGATCGCCTGGGGATCGACGCCGGCGAGCATCGCGAAATTGCCCAGCACCATCAGCCGCTGGATATGATGCGCATAAGCCTCGCGCCGCGTCTGATCGACGCTTTGCGCCAGGCAGCGCATCTGGGTTTCGCCAGTCCAGTAGAAGTCGGGCAGCGCGCGCTTCGCCTTCAGCGCGTTGCGCTCGGCGAACTTGGGCATGTCCCACCAGTACATGCCGCGCATATATTCGCGCCAGCCGATGATCTGCCGAACGAACCCCTCGACCGAGTTGAGCGGCGCGTCGCCCTTCTCGTACGCCGCCACCGCTGCCTCGCACACCTCGATCGGATCGAGCAGCCCCAGGTTGATGCTCGACGACAGGCTGCTGTGGTACAGATAATCCTGCCCGGCGATCATCGCGTCCTGGTACTGCCCGAAATCGGGCAGCGCGGTCGCGACGAACTGGTCCAGCGCTTCCAGCGCCTGCGCGCGCGTCACCGGCAGGCCGAACGGCTCCAGATCGCCGAAATGCCCGGCGAAGCGCTTGGCGACGAGATCGAGCACTTCGCGCGTCGTTTCATCGGGCGCGAACCGCGCCGGCGCGGGATAGTTCAGCCCACGCGGCGGCGTCCCGCGATTGTCGTGGTCGAAATTCCACTGATCGCCGACGGGCTTGCCCGCGGGCGTCAGCAGAAGTCCGGTGCGGCGCCGCATGTCGCGATAGAAATGCTCCATGCGAAACTCGCGCCGTCCCTGCGCCCAGGCGTAGAAATCGGGTAGCGGACAGACGAAGCGATCGTCTTCCAGGATCTCGACCGGCAGCCCGGCTCTATCCGCCCACTCGTCCTGCTGCTGGCGCACGCGATATTCACCGCCGGCGACGACGCGGATCGATGCCGGCGCGTGCCGCTCGACCGCGCGGCGCACCTCGCCGGTGAAGCTGTGCGTATTACCGTCGGCGTCGAGCGTGACGTAATCGACCGTCCAGCCGTCCGCGCGCAGCTCGGCGGCGAAGTGGCGCATCGCGGAGAAGATCAGCGCGATCTTCTTCTTGTGGTGCCGGACGTAGGTCGCCTCGTCCCACACCTCCATCATCAGCACGATCGCGTTCGCCCGATCGACGTCGCGCAGGCTGGCGAGTGTCGGCGACAGCTGGTCGCCCAGCACCGGAATCAGGATCGTCACGCGTCCGTAGGCCGGCCGCTAATCGCCCGCGCCGACGCGCAGCTCGCCCGCGGCGGCTTCCGCCTTGCTGGCAAGTCCCGGCACCTCCGCCAGCTGGCGCAGGTCGGTGAACCCGCCGCGCTCGCTGCGATAGCGCACGATCTCGAACCCGTGTCCTTCCAGTCCGGGCACCTGGTCGAGCTCGTCGGCACTCGCCGTGTTGACGTCGATCATAGGTTCGCCTGCTCCTCTTCGGGAAGATCGGCATCGGGGCCGTAGTATAGCTTGGCACATTCGGCGCGCAGGCAGCCGCCCTCGATCACGATGTCGTCGCGATAAGCGTCGGCGATGAAGCTTAGCGTGTCGACGTGGCGCGCCTCGAAATACATCTCGTGCACGTCGTCGCGCCCCGCGCCGTATACGACGCGCCCGACCTTCGACCAGATCGACGCCATGGTGCACATCCCGCACGGCTGCAGCGTCGAATAAAGCGTCGCGCCGCGCAGCTCGAGCTCGCCCGTCGCCTCGCACGCACGGCGGATCGCCATCATCTCGGCGTGAGCGGTCGCGTCGGGCAATTCCTTGGTCTGGTTACGCTCGGCCCCGATCACCTTGCCGTCGAGCACGATCACACTGCCCAGCGGCGAAGTCGACGGATCGGATCCTTTCGAGCGCGCGATCCTGATCGCTTCGCGCATCCAATGTTCGTCATCGGGTGTCATGACTTTCCCTTCGCGGTGCACAACGCAGCACCTCCAACTTCGCCCCATGCCGCTCGACCGGTCCACCTCGAGCCTACACGGAGTCCACTCAAACCCCCCTCTTGCCTCCCCCCAAAAGCCTCCTTAATGGTCGTAAAAACTTTGGGAGGGTCGAGTGGAAATCACCAACGAAACCGCGGCAGTCGTCACCGGCGGTGCCTCGGGGCTGGGCCGTGCAACGGCGGAAGCACTGGCGGCGGCGGGCGTCCGCGTTGCGATTTTCGATCTCAACGAGGAAGCCGGCAGCGAGGTCGCACAGGCGATCGGCGGGCTGTTCTGCAAGGTCGACATCACCAGCGAGGAATCAGTCGTTGCCGGCTTCGAACAGGCGCGCGCAGCTCACCGGCAGGAACGAATCCTCGTCCACTGCGCGATGGCCAACCGCAAGGGCAAGACGGTCGGCCGCAACAAGCAGACCGGTGAGCTCACCCGCTTCTCGACCGAGGATTTCGAATTTGCGACGCAGGGCATCCTGATTGCCAGCTACCGCCTCGCCTCGCTTTCGGCGCTTGGTATGGCGGGCCTCGACCCGCTCGAAGACGGCGAGCGCGGCACGATCATCCTTACCTCGTCGGTCGCCGCACAGGACGCGCAGATCGGCCAGATCGCCTATGGTGCGGGCAAGGCGGGGATCAACGGCATGGTGCTGCCGATGGCGCGCGACCTTATGGACCTCGGCATCCGCGTCAACGCGATCATGCCCGGCATCTTCGGCACGCCGCTACTCGGCCGCCTGCCGCAGCAGGTGTTCGACAATCTCAGCGCCTCGGTGCCCTTCCCCAAGCGTCTCGGCAAGCCGACCGAATATGCCTCGCTGGCGCTGGAACTGGTCCGCAACAGCTACTTCAACGGCCAGTCGATCCGCCTCGACGGCGCGATCCGCATGGCGCCGCGCTGATCGGCAAGCGGCAGCGGCATACGATCGAGACGCGCGGCAGGAGAGCGAGCATGACCAACGCCTATATCGTCGACGCGGTGCGCACCCCGCGTGGCGCGGGCCGCCCGGGCAAGGGCGCGCTCACCCATCTTCATCCTCAGCATCTCGGTGCAACGGTGCTGCGCGCGCTCTGCGACCGCAACGCGCTCGATACCTCGACGGTCGACGACATCATCTGGTCGACCAGCCAGCAGCGCGGCAAGCAGGGCGGCGATCTCGGCCGGCTTTCCGCGCTCTTCGCGGGTTATGACGTCAACGCCTCGGGCGTCACGCTCGATCGCTATTGCGGCGGCGGGATCAGCAGCGTCGGCTTCGCCGCGTCGCAGATCATGGCGGGGTTCGAGGACGTCGTCATCGCCGGCGGCACCGAGATGATGAGCCACCATGCCGAGGCGGACGCCTGGGAACAGGGCACGCCCCTCGCCGCGCTTGGTCGCGCGAAAGGCAATTACGCACTCTACGACGATCATCCGATTTCGCACGTCGGCGTCGCGGCAGACGCGATCGCAGCGATGGAGGGGATCAGCCGCGAAGAGCTCGACGCGTTCGGCGCCGAGAGCCAGCGCCGCGCCGCGGTGGCGATGGCGGAGGGGCGTTTCGACAGCAGCGTGGTGCCCGTCCACAACGACGACGGCACCATCGCGCTCGACCGTGACGAGTTTCCGCGGCCGCAGACGACGGCGGAAACGCTCGCGGCGTTGAAACCGAGCTTCGCGGCGATCAACGACGTCGCTGCCGCGCCCGACGGCACGACGATGAAGCAGATGATCCAGCGCAAATACCCCGATCTGGAGTGGGAGCCGGTGCACCACGCCGGCACCTCGTCGGGCGTCGTCGACGGATCGGCGGCGCTGCTGCTCGCTTCGGCCGAAGGGCTGAAGGCGAACGGCTGGACACCGCGTGCGCGCATCGTTACCGCGGTGAACCACGGCGATTGCCCGACGCTGATCCTCAACGCGCCCGTGCCAGCCGCGAAAAAGGCGCTGGCCCGTGCCGGGCTGGCGATCGACGATATCGACGTGTGGGAGATCAACGAAGCGTTCGCGGTCGTCACCGAAAAGGCGATCCGCGACCTCGGGCTCGACCGTGCCAAGGTCAACGTCAACGGCGGGGCGATCGCGCTCGGCCATCCGATCGGCGCGACCGGATCGATGCTGATCGGCACCGCGCTCGACGAGCTCGAACGTACCGGCGGCCGCTACGCGCTGATCACACAATGCGCCTTCGGCGGCATGGCGCCGGCGCTAATCATCGAGCGCGTCGACGCGATCTGATCGAAATGCAGAAACAGGAGGGCGCGATGGCCGAGGCAGTGGCGAACAAGATTGCCGAACCCGCGGCAAGCTCGCTTCCCTATGTCGCACGCGCGGTCGAGATCGAGCGCCGCGACGACGGCGCAATCCTGCTCCGCTCGCCTTACCCGCCGGCCTCGCCCCCGCGCTCGATCGCGCACCTGTTCCTCGATCAGGCGGCGAGCCACGCCGACCGGCCGTTCATCCTGCAGCGCGATGCCGAAGGCGCGTGGCGCGGGCTTACGTACGGCGAGATGGCGGCGCGCGCGCGTGGCTTCGCGCAGTGGCTGCTCGCGCAGCCGGGCGCAGCGGGCGGCGTCCTCGTCCTGTCGGGCAATTCGGTCGCGCACGCGACGGTGATGCTAGGCTGCTACCTCGCCGGCAGACCCTCGACCGCGCTGAGCCAGGCGTACAGCCTCGGCGCGAGTGATCATGCCAAGCTGCGCCACTGCGCCGCCACGATCCGCCCCGGTGTCGTCTTCGTCGAGGCAGGCGCGGCCTATGCCGACGCCATCGCGGCAGTGCGCGCGCTGCTGCCCGACGTCATCACCGTCTCGGCCGATGGCGCCGGCAATACGATCGCGCTCGATACGCTCACTGCTATTGCGGAAACGCCGGCGGTCGACTCCGCGTTGGCCGCGATCGACCACGCGACGATCGCCAAATATCTCTTCACCTCGGGCTCCACCGGCATGCCCAAGGCCGTGCCGCAGACGCACGGCATGATGACGGCGATGGTCGCCGCGCGCGCCGGGCTGATGGCCGACCCGGCCGAGCGTTGTCCGCCGACATCGGTCGACTGGATGCCGTGGAGCCATCTCAGCGCCGGCAATATCGGCTTCAACAACAACATATGGGCCGGCGGCACCCTGTATCTCGACGACGGGCGACCGTTGCCCGGGCAGTTCGCGACAACGCTGCACAACCTGCTGGACGTAAAGCCGCAGCTGTTCAGTTCGGCGCCGATCGCGTTCGAGATGCTCGTCACCGCGCTCGAACGCGACTGGACGGCGGCGGCAGCGCTGCTCCCCGGTCTGCGCTGGATGGCCTATGGCGGCGCGGCGCTGTCGCAGGACCTGGCGGATCGCGTGCAGCGGCTCGCGCTCGAGGTCATCGGGCGGACGATCCCGATCATCACCACCTATGGCTCGACCGAGGTGCAGGGGATCACGATGGTGCACTGGCCGACGCGCGCAGTCGGCATGATCGGCGTTCCCTTGCCCGGCGTGCTGCTTAAGCTCGCGCCGGTCGGCGACAAGCTGGAGGTGCGCGTTAAGGGGCCGTCGGTGATGGCGGGGTATCTCGGCGCGCCGGAGCAGAATGCCGCAGCGTTCGACGAGGAAGGTTTTTATTGCCTCGGCGACGCGGCGCGCTTCGTCGATCCGGCCGACCCTACGCTGGGGCTAGAGTTCGACGGGCGCATTTCAGAGGATTTCAAGCTGACGAGCGGCACCTGGGTGTCGGTCGGCACGCTGCGCCCGGCGGTGGTCGCCGCGGCCAGCCCGTATCTGCGTGACGTAGTCATCACCGGCGCTGACCGGCCTTATCTCGGCGCGCTAGCCTGGCTCGCCGGCGCCGATCTCGATCGTGCTGCGGCCGAGCAGGCGATTGCCGCGCGGCTTCGCGCGTTCAATGCCGCGCAGGGCGGATCGTCGCGCCAAGTCGCGCGGCTGCTGTTGCTCGACGAGCCGCCGAGTGTCGCGGCGGGCGAGATTACCGAGAAGGGCTATATCAACCAGCGTGCAGTGCTCGCCCGCCGCACCGACGCGGTCGCGCGGCTCTACGCCGCGACCCCCGACGACGCCGTGCTGCTGCTCGTCTGATCCTCCGCGAGCAGCGTGTCGCGCAGGCGGCGCTTGACGAGCTTGCCCGTATCGGTGCGATCGAGCGTCGCGCGGAAGACGTAGCGGCGCGGCACCTTCACCGCGCTCAGCCCGCCGCGCGCGAACCGATCGAGATCAGAGGCGAATGCTGCCGCATCGTTCACTGGCCATGCGGCGGGCTCGATCAGCGCGACGACGCGCTCGCCCATTTCCTCGTCTGGCACGCCGATCACCGCGGCGTCGGCGACCGCGGGATGCTGCACCAGCCGGTTCTCGATCTCCTGCGGGTAGATGTTCACCCCGCCCGAAATGATCATGAAATTCGCGCGATCGGTAAGGAAGAGGAAGCCGTCGGCGTCGAGCCGGCCGATGTCGCCGAGCGTCGGCCAGCCATGCTGATTAAACGACGCGGCGGTCCGCTCGGGATCGTTGTGATAGGCGAAGAGATTGGCGTTGGCGAAGCGCACCAGCCCCTCCTCCCCCACCGGCAGCGGCTCGCCGTCGGCGTCGCAGATGCGGATCTCGGCCTGCACCGCGCGACCGACGGTGCCGGGCCGTGCGAGCCAGTCGGCGCAGGTGGCGACGGTGATGCCGACCCCTTCGGTGCCGCTGTAGAATTCACCGACGATCGGGCCGAGCCAGTCGATCGCGCGCTGCTTGAGCGGTACGGGGCATGGCGCGCCGGCGTGGAAGACCGAGACGAGCGAGGACAGGTCATGGCGCTCGCGCACTTCAGCGGGAAGCGCCAGCATGCGCGCCAGATGCGTCGGCACGACCTGCGCCACCGTCACGCGGTGTCGCTCGATCGCGGCGAGCGCGGCGGCGGCGTCGAACCGCTCCATCAGCACCACCGTGCCGCCGTGGCGATGGATCGCGAGGCTCCAACGCAGCGGCGCCGCGTGGTAGAGCGGCGCGGGACAGAGATAGACGCTGTCCTGCCCGCACCCGAAATATTGCGCGCCGATCGACACCGCGCGCGGCGCCGCGTCGAAGCTGGCCGGCAGTGGTGACTTGATCCCCTTGGGAAAGCCCGTCGTGCCCGACGAATAGAGCATATCGGTACCCGGCGCCTCGTTCGCCACGGGCGTTTCGGGGAAGCTACGGATCGCGGTGACGAGATCGTCGTCGAGGATCGCGACCGGGCATGGCAGGTCCGCATCTTCACCGAGGCGATCGTTCACCTTGCGCGAGACGATCGCGATCCGCGCGTCGGCATCGCGCAGGATGTAGCTTGCCTCGCCCGCCGTGAGCCCTGTCGCGATCAGCAGGTAATGGAGGCCGATGCGCTGCGCGCCCCACAGCAATTCGTAGAGCCGCGGATGGTTTTCCACCATCAGCGCAACGACGTCACCCGCCGCGACGCCCTGCCCGCGCAGCCAGTGCGCGACCTGGTTGGCGCGTGCCTCAAGCTGGGCGTAGCTCACGCTCTCGCCGCTGCCGGCCATGACGTAGGCGGGCTTGTCGGGCGTTTCGGTGGCGAAGCGGCGAGGATGCATCGGGGTTTCCTGGGGGCTCTGGTGGGGCTTCGTGTAGGGTTCGTGTAGGCTTGGTGAGGGTCAGCGCGGGGCGGCGAGGCCAGCGAGGATGAAGTCGACCGCGGCAGTGGCGTAGCTGCGCACGAACGCGTCCTGCGCGGGCGCGCCGCCCATCATGTCGCGGAACGGCACGCGCGTCGCGAACAGATACTGGCACGTGCCGACGATCATGAAATAGGCGTGGTCGGGATCGATCGCGCGAAACTCGCCCGCAGCGATCCCTGCCTCAATGATGCGGCGCTGCGCGTCGATCAGCGGAGTGACGAAGTTCGCCTTGATCCGCGCCGACGCCTCGTGCCCCGAATCGCGCACGAGCCGGTTGAGCAGCCCGTTGAGATAGGGGTGACGGGCATAGGTGCGGATGATGCCGGTGACGTGCAGCCGCAGCTTCTGCGTCGGCGTCACGTCCAGCGCGACGAGATCGTCGAGCTGGCCGATCGAGCGCGCGGTGTCCGCCTCGACCAATGCGGTGAGCAGACCCTCCTTGCTGCCGAAATGATATTTGACGAGCGGTGCGGTGAGCCCGGCGCGGCGCGCGATCGCATGGAGCGATACGTCGGTGCTGCCGCGCTCAATCATCAGGTCACGCGCGGCATCGAGCAGTACCGCGCGGCTGGACGCGCCGAGCCGGGCGGCGGCGGGATCGATCACTGAAGACACGCCGAGACCCCTATCCGTGCTTTTTGCCGACACACTCTCGGACTAACAGGTGGCGGCGATTTTCACGCTTGTAAAGTCGATCATGACCAATCATTAAGCGCACCATTGATCATCCGTTAAATGGATGTCGTGACGGCAGGTCGCGGCGTCGGCGCGTGGCGGTATCCTCGAGCATACGAGGCCCGCCCTTCCCGCCAACGGCGCCGCGACGAAAGGGAGAGGACGGGCCTGTGAAACTCATCAACATGCTGGCGTGCAGCTCGATCATCGCACTGAGCGCGATGAGCGCGACCGCAGCTACGGCGCAGACCCCGCTCGCCGGGATCGGCACCGTGCCCGACGCCGCTGTTACGGGCGAGGCGGAAAAGGGCACGCCGGGGCAATCACAGACGGATGCACTGCAGCCCGCCGAGCAGGCGCCTGAGGCATCTGCCGCGTCGATCGACGGCGACATCGTCGTCACCGGATCGCGCGTCGTCAGCAACGGCTATCAGGCGCCAACGCCGATCACCGTCGTCGGCAGCGAGGATCTGAAGAACGCCGCGCCCAACATCACCGACGCGCTGCGCCAGTTGCCGCAGCTGACCGGCTCGACCGGCCCCTCGACGCCGAGTTTCACCCCCGGCGGATCGGTATCGAGCACGGCTAGCACCGCGAACCTGCGCAACTTGGGCATCACCCGCACGCTGGTGCTGCTCGACGGTCGCCGCCCGCCCGCGTCGGGCGTCACCGGCACCGCCGATATCGCGCTGTTCCCGCAGCAGCTGATCAAGCGCGTCGACATCGTCACCGGCGGCGCGTCGGCCGCCTATGGCTCGGACGCGGTGGCCGGCGTCGTCAATTTTGTGCTCGACACGCGCTTTCGCGGGGTGATGGGCGAGCTGCGCAACGGCATCTCGACGCGCGGCGATGGGCATAGCTGGACCGCCGAAGCCTCCGCCGGGTTCGGCTTCGCCGAGGATCGCGGCAGCGTGATCCTGTCGGGCAGCATCAACGAGCAGGACCCGATCGACGGGCGTGCACGCGGCTGGGCGCAGCGCGGCTGGGCGACCGTCCCCAACCCCACCTATTCGCCGACCAACGGCCAGCCGCAGCTGCTGCTTCGCGAGGATGTGAACCTTGCCGCCGCGACCTATGGCGGGATCATTACGGGCGCACGGCGCGGCACGACGCGCGTCGGTGCCGGCACGCTGCGCGACATCCAGTTCGACGCCAACGGCGCGCAGTCGCTGTACCAGCACGGCGACCTGTTCACCGGCACCGTCGAGGTGGGTGGCGAAGGCCCGCGCTACCCGGCTGCGATCGTTTCCGACGTCAACGCCAAGACCGCGTTCGGCCACGCCGAGTTCGAATTCAGCGACGGCTTCTCCGTCTTCGCCGAGGGCTCGTACGGCTATTCCAAGACCTTCTACCCGCTGCTGATGCCGTATTTCATTGGCAGCGGCGGGCTGGTGATTCAGGCCGACAACGCCTTCCTGCCCGACAACATCCGCCGCACGATGGCGGCGAACGGCTTCACCTCGATCGAACTCGGCAAGCTCGACGGGACGTGGGGGCAGAATATCGTCACCAACACCACCAAGACGCTGAACCTGACCACCGGGTTCAAGGCGACACTGGGCGGCTTCACGATCGACGGCTATTACGAGCACGGCGAATCGCGCTACCTGCTCGAGACCGACAACCAGCGGGTGCTCGCCAACACGCGGCTCGCCGCGGACGCGGTGGTGAACCCGGCGACCGGCCAGATCGTCTGCCGCTCGACGCTGACCAATCCGACCAACGGCTGCGTGCCGTGGAATCCGTTCGGCACCGCCGCCTTCACGCCCGAACAGCGCGCCTATCAGGGCGGCAGCGGCTTCGCGCGATCGATCGCCAAGCAGGACGTCGTTGCGCTGACGGTGCGCGGCAATCTGTTCTCGACCTGGGCGGGCGAGGTCGCCGCGGCGGTGGGCGCGGAATATCGCGACTTGTCGGGCACGATCCGCGTCGACCCGATCTCCTCGGTGATCGGCTTCGGCGCGACCAACCCGCAAGGATCGGGCGGCGGCTATGACGTGAAGGAAGTGTTCGGCGAAGTCGTCGTGCCGCTGTTCCGCGGCGAGAATTTTCTGAAGTCGATCGACTTCAACGGCGCAGTGCGGCGCACCGATTACAGCACCAGCGGCGGCGTGACGACGTGGAAGCTCGGCCTCACCAGCGAGCTGATCGACGGGCTGCGGCTGCGCGGCACCTATTCGCGCGACATCCGCGCGCCCAATATCGGCGACCTGTTCGGGCCGCGCACGCGCAACGTCGCGGCGATCATCGATCCGTTCCGCAACAACGAGGTGACGCAGAACGTCTTCACCTTCACCGGCAGCAACCCCGATCTGCTGCCCGAGCGCGCCAAGACGATCGCCGCCGGTTTCTCGTATCGCCCCGATTTCCTGCCCGGGTTCGGCTTCTCGGTCGATTACTACAACATCAAGATCGAGGACGCGATCACCACGCTGTCGGCGCAGCAGCTCGTCAACCAGTGTTTCGGCGGCGACCAGAGCCTGTGCGCGCTGACGATCCGCGGCGCGGACGGGCGGCTGACCGACGTCAACGGCGTCGCGCTCAACATCGCGACGGTCAAGATCTCGGGCATCGACCTCGACGCGAGCTATTCGACCGATCTGTTCGGTGGCAAGTTCAGCCTGCGCGGCATCGCGACCTATCTCGACAATTACACGCAGGAGGCGCGCGGCGTCGCCACGGTGCGCTACGACGGCACCGGCTCCTTCCCCAGCTGGCGCGCGAATCTGCAGGCGACCTATACCTCGGGCGGCACCACCGTGTCGGTGCAGGAGCGCTTCATCGGCGCGCACGGCCGCGTGATCGCGCCGATCACCGTCGACAACAATCGCGTGCCCGAGGTGTTCTACACCAACCTCACGCTGCGCCAGCAAATCGAGGCGGGCGACGTGAAGCCCGAGCTGTTCCTGACGATCAACAACCTGTTCGATCGCGACCCGCCGCCGTCAGACACCAACAACGTCACGCTGGGCACGTCGCGCGTCGTCGACCCGCTGCTCTACGACACGGTCGGGCGGTACATCACGATCGGCGGGCGCATCCGGTTCTGAGCGCCGCGAGGGGGAGATACGGGCATGACACGTGACGATCTGATGTTCCGCGACGGCCTGCTCGACGGGCAGCGCATCCTGGTGACGGGGGGCGGCACGGGGCTCGGCCGCGTGATGGCCGAGGCGTTCCTGATCCTGGGCGCCGAGGTGTTCATCTGCGGTCGGCGCGGCAGCGTGCTCGACGAGACCGCCGAGGCACTGACCGCGGCGCACGGCGGCAAGGTGGTGGGGCTTGCCTGCGACATCCGCGACGATGCCGCGATCGAGGCGATGCTCGACCGGATCTGGAGCAACGGCGGCGCGCTGACCGGGCTCGTCAACAACGCCGCGGGCAATTTCGTCAGCCGCACCGAGGACCTGTCGATCCGCGGCTTCGACGCGATCTCCTCCATCGTCTTCCGCGGCTCGTTCGCGGTGACGCTGGCGTGCGGCAAACGCTGGATCGCGGAAGGCATCCCGGCATCGGTGCTATCGATCCTCGCCACATGGGTGTGGAACGGATCGGCATTCACCGTACCGAGCGCGATGAGCAAGGCGGGCATCAACGTCATGTCGCAGAGCCTGGCGGTGGAATGGGCCGATCGCGGCATCCGGTTGAACTGCATCGCGCCGGGCACCTTCCCGACCGAGGGCATGTCGGCGCGGCTGCGCCCGACCGACGGCGACGGCGCGTTCCGCGACACCAGCGATTATCCGATGGGGCGCGTTGGGCGGATGCCCGAGCTCGCCAACCTCGCCGCCTTCCTGATGTCGCGCCAGGCGGAATATCTTACCGGACAGACGATCGCGATCGACGGCGCGCGCTTCCTTGCGACGGGCGGCAACTTTGCGTCGCTGCGCGCGTGGGACGACGATCAATGGTCCGCGGCACGCGATTCGATCCGCGCGACGACGGCGAAGGACAAGGCTGCGCGGACCGCGTGATGGGCGGCGCGTACGGCGTGATCGAGCAGGCGGTGCGGCTGCGGCCTTGAACGATCGGAAACCGCCGCGTTAAAGGTGCGGCAACGACGATGGCGCGGCGACCGCGAGCCGCGCCGCGGATGGGGAGAAGCGAAGTGTTGCAGGGCATCCGGGTCGTCGAACTGGCCACCTATGTCGCGGGACCGGGGGCGTGCGGGCTGCTCGCCGACTGGGGCGCCGAAGTGATCAAGATCGAGGCACCGGGCGGCGATCCGTTCCGCGGCTTCTACGCCTCGGTCGGGCGCGACGACGTCGAGAACCGCGTTTTCGAGAACGACAATCGCGGCAAGCGATCGATCGTCCTCAACCTCGCGCAGCCTGACGATGCCGAGGTGTTGCGCCGGCTGCTCGCCACCGCCGACGTGTTCGTCACCAACACGCGGCCGCAGAGTCTCGAGCGGCTCGGCATCTCGTGGGAGCAGATTCGCGCGATTAAGCCCGATCTGATCTTTGCCAATTTCACCGGCTACGGCCCGGTCGGCGAGGATGCCGACAAGCCGGGGTTCGACATCACGGCCTTCTGGGCGCGCTCGGGGCTGTGCTCGCTCGGCACGGTCAAGGGCGGCGATCCCGCGCAGCTGCGCACCGGGATTGGCGATCACATGTCGGCGATGGGGCTGGCGGCGGGGATCATGGCCGCGCTCTTCCATCGCGAGCGGACCGGTGAGGGGCAGAAGATCGAGACGTCGCTGCTGCGCATGGGCGTTTACGCCGGCAGCAGCGAGCATGCCGTGCAGCTGCAGATGGGCAAGCTCGCCTCGACCAAGTCGCGGCCCGAGGCGATCAACCCGCTCAACAACTTCTTCCGCACCGCCGACGGCCAATGGTTCGTCGCGGTGCCGCGACAGGGCGCCGACGACTGGCCGCGCTTCGCACGCGCGATCGGGCGCGAGGACGTGATCGACGATCCGCGCTTCAACTCGATCCGCCAGCGCCGCGCGAACGGTGCGGAGGTCGTCGCGCTGCTCGACGCGGGCTTCGGCGCGATGACCTGGGACGAGGCGCGCGCCGCGCTGACGCGCGAGAAGCTCGTCTACTCACCCGTCCTGTCGGTCGGCCAAGCGACCAAGGATCCGCAGGTGCTGGCGGCAGGCTGCTACGTCGACGTGCCCGACGAGGCGGGCGAGACGATGCGCCTGCCCGCGACGCCGATCGATTTCGGCGCCGCGCTGCCGCCCCGCCGCCGCGCGCCCGCGCTCGACGCGGACGGGGCCGCAATCCGCGCCGATCTCGGCCTCGCCAGCGTCGCGGGCGCGGCATAAGCGCGCCGGCCGGACGAGGGGAACAGATGGCAAAGGCGATCGAGGCGGCGATACCCGCTGCTGGCCGTAGCGAAGGCCCGTCGCGCGACGTGCTGCTCGCCGCGGCGAGCGACCTGATGATCGAGCTCGGCACGCCCGAGGTCTCGCTCCACGCGATCGCGCGCAAGGCGGGCGTCACCGCGCCGCTCGTCAAATATTATTTCGGCAGCAAGGAAGGGCTGCTCGTCGCGCTGGTCGAGCGCGATACCGCGCGCTCGCTCGCCCAGCTCGAGGGGTTGAACGCAATGGCGCTCGATCCGCTCGCCAAGCTGAAGATCCACATTGCCGGGATCGTGCGCACCTACAGCCGCTATCCGTACCTTGTCGGGCTGCTCAACCACCTGCTGCGCGAGACGCGCAACGAGGCGTCCGAGCGGATCAAGGCGAGTTTCGTCACCCCGCTGATCGACGCGCAGCGCCGTATTATCGAAGAGGGCGTCGCGGCGGGGCAGCTGCGCCCGATCGATCCCGACCAGCTGTATTTCATCATTGTCGGCGCGTGCCAGTATCTGTTCTCCTCGCGCGTCGCTTTCGCCGACATCATGGGCGGCAAGTTCGCCGACCCGGCGTTCGCGCGCGACTTTCCCAACGCGGTACTAGACGTGATCCTGAACGGGTTGCGCGCCGAACGACGGTAACGCTTGCCCGGCCGACGCCCGCCGACTATCGCTATTTAACGATAGTTAAATGAGGCGAGAGCTTGATGCACGGCACCCAGACGGCGCGCGATGACGAGGCCGCGTTCACGATCTCGCCGGGGCGCCGCAGCTATGTGCTGATCCTGCTGACGGTGATCTACACGCTCGCCTTTATCGATCGTCAAATCATCAACATCCTCGCCGAACCAATCAAGGCCGACCTTCACCTTGCCGACTGGCAAATGGGCGCGCTCTCGGGTTTCGCCTTTGCGCTGCTCTATACCACCTTCGGGCTGCCCGCGGCGCGGCTGACTGAACGTGGCAACCGATCTTGGATCATTGCCGGCGCGGTGACGCTGTGGAGCGCGTTCACCGCGCTGTCGGGCTTCGCCAACAACTTCGTCCACCTGCTGCTCGCGCGCACCGGCGTCGGCATCGGCGAGGCGGGATGCGTCCCCGCCGCGCACTCGCTGATCAGCGACATTACGCCCAAGGACCAGCGGGCGAGCGCGCTGGCGATCTTCTCGATGGGGCTGCCGCTCGGCTCACTCGTCGGGCTGGCGATGGGCGGCGTCGTCGCCGGGGCGTTCGGCTGGCGCGCCGCCTTCTTCCTCGTCGGGCTGCCCGGCATCGCGCTCGCGCTGCTGACGCTGCTGACAGTGCGCGATCCGCGGCCGAGCGGGCGCGCCGTCACCGCCGGCGGCGAGGAGGTACTGAGCGCGACGGGCGTGTTCCGCCACCTGCGCCAGCGGCCGAGCTTCGTGTGGATGACAATCGGCGCCGCGCTGCTCGCCGCGACCGGCTATGCCCACCAGACCTTTTACGGCTCGTTCTTCCTGCGCAATCACGGCCCCGCACTCGATTACTGGGCGGGCGTGTTCGGCCTGAGCAACAGGCTCGCGTTCCTCGGCATCGCTCTCGGCCTCATCATCGGCATCGCCGGCACGATGGGCACCGGAATTGGCGGACGGATGGCGGATCGCGCCGCGGCGATTCACCCGTCGGGCTATATGAAGGTGCCCGCCTGGTCGACGCTGATCGCGATCCCCTTTCTCGTCGCGGCGTTTCTCGTGCCAAGCGCCATGGCGGCGCTGGCGCTGCTGCTGGTGCCACATTTCATGAAGGCGATGTGGTACGGCCCGGTGTTCGCATGTGTGCAGGGGATGGTCGCCCCGCGGTCGCGCGCGACGGCGATCGCGGTGTTCCTGTTCTTCGTCAACGCGATCGGGCTCGGCATGGGGCCGGTGATCGCGGGCGCGATGAGCGACGTACTTGCGCGGACGATGGGGGCCGACGAGGGGCTGCGCGTCGCGATGATCGTATTCGCGGTGATGCTGGTCGCGGCGACCGCCTGCTTCCGCAAGGCCGGCCGCACGCTGGCGGACGATCTAGTAAGTTAGACCGTCCACGCGCGCGTCACGCTCCGCCCGTCACCTTGCGCCCGTCACCTTGCGCACCGCATCGTCGACCGGCACGTCGTGGAGCACGCGGTAGCGCGCCTCGATGAAGCTGAAGATGCCGAAGCCGAGCAGGCCGATCGCGACGAGAAGATCGACCGGGCTCGAGAGCCAGTCGATCGCCTCCGCCATGCCCCCGGCGGCGCTTGCCCGTTCGGAGAAGCCGGCGCGCAACAGGAAGAAGCCGGTGACGAGGAAGATGAGCCCACGCGCGGCGTAGCCGAGCCGCCCGCTCCACTGCACCCACGCCCGGCGCGCCGCGTCGGGCTCTAGATAGCGCAGGAAGCCGGCCTTGATCGCCTTCGCCAACTGCACGCCGCCGACGACGAGCAGCAGTACGCCGCCGAGCATCACGAGGAAGGTGCCGCCGGGCAGCGCGAGCGCCGTCTGCGTGCCCTGCTCCGCGCTATCCTTTGCTGCCTTGATCCCCTGCATCAGCCGCACCGCCTGATAGGTGAGGAACAGGTGCACGATCCCGCTGATCGCCGCGCCCGCGCGCTCGACTAGTCCTTTGCGCTCGCTGCCGTGGCGCTCGATATCAAACGCCGCGTCGCTCAGTCGCCAAAGGCCGTAGGCAAGCAGCCCCGCGGCCATGATCGCGAGCAGCACCCGCCCGCCCCCGTCGCCAAGATAGGCGAGCGCGCCGGCCGGATCCTCGGTCCGCCCGGTGCGCAGCACGAGCACGGCGATGACGGTGTAAAGCAGGCCGCGAGTGGCGAAACCGACACGGGTCAGCAGCGTGAGCGATGAACTGGCCGACATGATAACCCCTTCTATCGCGACGCAAACATCCAGCCCGCCGCTTTCGTTCCGCTATTGGAACGGTGTGACCTCGATCAGGGAGAACGCCCTCGCAACACGACATGTAGTAGAAATAGATCATTTCGCCGCAAGACTAGCCTAGTGTAACGCCGGGACGGGGAGAGAATAGCTGATGTTGAAGTCGATAAAGGTTGGCGGAGCCGGCGGTGTGACGAAAGCGTTGCAGCATGGGAACTCCGATACCGAGACGTTCATCGACATCTGCTACCACGCCATTTTGGGCCGTGCGCCGGACCGCATCGGCCTCAGCAGCTACGGCAAGATGATTGCAGAGGCGCCCAACCGGGAAACGCTAATTGCCGTCGTTCGATCGATCGCGATGAGCGAGGAAGCGCGCAAGTACCGTGATCACCACCTCGCGATTAAACGGTAAGGTTCTCAAGCCCCGTCGAAATAACCGATCTTTCAATACGTCTTTCACGGCTGGGTCGTAGCAGCATCGGCCCTGGATTTATAAAATATTAGACTGGGCCGTGCCGCTGCATACCGGCGGCGTATTCCGATCCGACCACGTAGCTGCCCAACAATTCAACAACCTGGATCAAGTCGGCGGAATGATCGCTGGCGCCATTGCCAACATTGATTATCGATCAGAATCATGTTCGACCATGCGGCATCCGGCGATCTGCGGGCAGAGGGCGATGCCGGCTCGGGCGTCCCATCGAGCGCCGACGTCGACGTCGACAGTTCTATCTGCGTACCCGTCCGTGACGAGGCCCGGCTTTTGCCGCAATTGCTGGCATCACTCGGCGACCTGCGTGTCGGCCGCGCGCGGCTGAGCATCTTTCTCTATTTCGACGGCTGCGCCGATGACGGCATCGCGATCGCGCGGCAGGCCGCCGACGGCTTTCCGCATCGCTTGCATGTCGTGCTCGGCGAGCGGCAGGCAGAGCCCAATGCCGGCCACGCACGCGGCGCGGCGATGGCGCTCGCGCTCGCGCAGGTCGGTACGCGCCCTTCCCTTCTGTTCACCACCGACGCCGATAGCCGGCCGCAACCCGACTGGATCGCGGCGGGAACCGCGGCGCTGCGCCAGGCGGACGTCGTTGCCGGGCGGATCCGCCGCGACGATGCCGCCGGCGATCCGGCGCAACAGCGGATCGAGGATTATTACGATCGCCTCCATCGCTTCCGGCGCCGGCTAGATCCCGTCGGGTGGGAAGCGAGCGACACGCATCACTTCGGCGGCGGCGCGAACCTCGCGATGACAGCGGACGCCTACGGCGCGCTGGGCGGCTTCCGCGCGCTTGCACATGGCGAGGATGCGACGCTGCTCGACGATGCGGCGCGGCTGGGGCTGCGCGTGCGCCGCGACGCCGCGCTGGTGGTCGACACCTCATCGCGGCGGGAGGGACGTGCGGTCAACGGCCTCGCTGACGCGCTCCAGGCGATCGATCGAGGCGCGGTGCAGATGGTCGCGCACCCGGCAACGGTGGCGTGGCAGGCGCGCGCCCAAGCGTTGGCGCGGCGAGCCTTTGGCACGATCGACGATGCCGCGCAGCTGGCTGCGCTGGGCGCGCTGATCGGGCTGTCAGCGGATCACCTTCGCGGCGTCGCGCGCGACTGCCCCAACGGGGAAGCGTTCGCGATGCGCGTGGTGCCGGCGGCTCCCGGGCACGACCGGCTGGTCACGCTGGCGGTTGCTGAGGCCGCGCTGGCGGCGCTGGAAGCCGAACTGAGCGGGATTGCGGCATGACGGGGATCGCCGAGGCATTGCAAAAGGCGATCGTCGCGGCGGGGTGGCACGTCGCGCCGCCGTGCGACCCAGGCGACGCGGGGGCGTATCACGCGCTGCTGCGGCCGCTATACGCCGCGGGGCGGCGCGATTTGCCGCTCGGCCGGCTGCTCGAGGGGCATGTCGATGCGGTGCAGATCGTGCAGCGCTACGGCGACGCGAACCAGCGGGCGGCGCTGGCGAACGCGCTCGCCGGAGGCGCGACGCTTGGCGTATGGAATGCGGCGCTGCCGGGCGTGCCGCTGGTGCTTGGCGAAGGCGGGCTTGAGGGCGGCAAGAGCTATGCCTCGGGCGCAGGCGTGCTGAGCCACGCGCTGGTTACCGCCGACACGCCAGCGGGCCAGCACCTGCTGCTGCTCGATCTCACCCGCGTCGCACCGACGATCGATCGTGACTGGTGGCGCGTGACGGGGATGCAGCGATCGGAGACGCATCAGGTGCATTGGCGCGGCGCGGCGGTGCTGGACGACGCACGGATCGGCTCGCCGGGCTGCTACGCGCGCGAGCCGTATTTCAGCGGCGGCGCGCTGCGCTTCGTCGCGGTGCATGCCGGCGGGATCGCCGCGCTGTTCGACCATACGCGCGACCACCTCGTTGCCACGGCCCGCGCCGACGATCCGTTTCAGGCGGCGCGGCTCGCCGAGCTGTTCGCGCTTGCGGCAGGGGCGGCGGCGACCGTGCGCGACGCCGCGGTTGCCTGGTTCGAGGGGTACGGCGAGGCGAGGCTCGCTCGCGTCGCCGCGGCGCGACTGGCGGTGACCGATGCGGCGGAGCGTGCGATCATCCTCGCGCAGCAAGCGGTGGGGCTGCAGGGGCAGTTCCTCGCACATCCGCTCGCCGCGACGCTCGCCGACCTCTCGGTCTACGTGCGTCAGCCGGCGCCCGACGCGCAGCGGCTGCGCGTCGGGCGCGCGGTGCGCGACGGCCTGCTGTCGCCTGATCTGTGAGGGTGGCGCTGGGCAACATCCGATCGGCGCTGATCGTCGCGCCGCATCCGGACGACGAAATTATCGGCACGGCGGGGCTGATAGCCACGCTGCGCCAGCGCGGCGTCGCGGTTCGCGTGGTGATCGTGTCCGACGGGGGCGCGTCGCACCCCGGCAGCGCCGCGTGGCCGCGCGCGCGCCTTGTCGCCGAGCGCCGGCGCGAGAGCCGCCGCGCGCTGCGCCGCTTGGCGGTACCGGCGGATGCGGTGACCTTTGTCGCCCTGCCCGACGGCGCGCTCGCCAAGCAGGCGACGCTGTGCCGCCGCGCGCTCCACCGCCTCGTCGCGCAAATTGAGCCGACGCTGATCGTCGGGCCTGCCCCGAGCGACGCGCACCCCGATCACCGTGCGGTGGCCGCCGCGTTGCGCACGATCCGCACGCCGGCGCGGCGTCTCGACTATCAGGTGTGGCCGCCACGACAGCGACACCCGCGCGCGATCACGCTCGTCATAGCGCGCGGCGCCGCGGCGAAGCGTTCGCTGATCCGCGCGCACCGCACGCAGCTGGGTGCAATCAGCGACGATCCGGCGGGCTTCTCGATCGCGCGGCATGAACTCGCCGCGTTCGCGCATCCGCTCGAGCGGTTCACGGCAACGCCGCGATGAGCGCAATCGGGCTCGGCGGCTTCGCGGCCAAATTCGCCGGCGACGACGATCCGTGGCGCACCTTCACCAGCCACGACGAAGCGGTGAAGCGCGCCGCGATCCTCCACGCGCTAGGGCCGGGTCCGATCGGCCGCGTACTCGAACTCGCCAGCGGCAACGGATCGAACAGCGCGGGCATTGCGCCGCGCGCACTGCGGCTCGATGCCACCGAGGGGACGGCGGAAGGCACCGTGCTGACGGCGCGCGCGATCGCGCGCTTTCCGCGTGCAGAGGCAACGCGCTTGCCGCTACCGGGTGCATTCCCGCACGCCTGCTATGACGCGATCGTCGTCGCGGAACTGCTCTACTACCTCTCCGCGCGTGAAATGGCGGCGGTGGCGCGGGATGTCCGTGTGGCCCTGCGCCTGGGCGGCCGGCTGATCCTGGCGCATCATCGCATCGATTTCTACGACTTCGCGCAGCGCGCCGCCGCGATCAACGCGCGCTTCCTGGCAGCAGCGGGCGGACCCTGGCGGGTGCGGACGGTGCGTGCGACGCGCCGTTGGGAAGTCATCGTCGCCGTTCAACGACTTGGCTGAAAAGCTGTTGTCGGACACGAAATGACACATCGCGGGTAGAACCGTTTCGGCCGCGAAGCGTTTGTTTTCGGTGCGGGGGAAATCTCTACTGATCGCCGGGGCGACCGGCGTGTTGTCGGCGTGCAACCGGCACCAATCGACGCTGGCGCCGTTCGGCGCCGACGCGGCCGATATTCGGCATCTTTTCATCGTGATGCTGGTGGGCGCGGTGGTGATCGCAATCGGCGTCGCGCTGCTGATGCGCCACGCGGTGCGCGCGCCGGAGGGCGAATTGACCCATAAGGGCGGCATGCGGCTGGTGCTATGGCTCGGCGGGATCATCCCGACCGTCGTCCTACTCGGCCTGCTCGCCTATTCGCTGCCGTTCATGAAGCCGCGGCCGACCGCGCCCGCTGACCTCAGGATTGGCGTGGAAGGCGAACAATTCTGGTGGCGGGTGATCTATCGCCCCGCCGGCGCACCGGCGGTGACGAGCGCCAACGAGGTGCGCATTCCCGTCGGCCGCACCGTCGCCTTCGAGCTGGCGGCGGGCGATGTCGTCCACAGTTTCTGGATACCCGGGCTCGCCGGCAAGATGGACATGATCCCCGGCCGCACCAACCGGCTGGTGGTGCGGGCCGACGCGCCCGGCCGGTACCGCGGGCAGTGCACCGAATTCTGCGGGCTGAGCCACGCGCTGATGGCGTTCGACGTCGTCGCGATGCCAGCGCCGGCGTTCGACGCCTGGCTGGCGCGCGAGCGGCAGCCCGCCACCGCGGACGCCGACGCGGCCGGCGCGCGCGCCTTCGCCGCCAATGGTTGCGCCGCATGCCACAGCGTGCGTGGCGCCGGCGCGGCGTCCGCGATCGGGCCGGACCTGACGCATTTCGGCGCGCGGCGCACGCTCGCCGCGGGCATCTTGCCGATGACGACCGCCAACGTCGCCGCGTTCATCCGCCATCCCGAGGCGACAAAGCCCGGCGTGCGCATGCCCGCCTTTCCCCATATCTCGCAGGCGGAGGCGACCCAGATCGCGCGCTATTTGCAAAGCCTGAAATGAGCCTCCACGCCCAGGACGATCCGGCGCTGCGCGCCGCGCAGGAAGAACGGCTGCGCGCGGTGTGGAAGCCGCCGTCGGGCTGGTTCTTCCGCTGGACCGACGTCAACAACAACCGCGTCGGCGTGTGGTACACGCTGACGGCGTTCGGCTTTATGCTGTTCGCCGGCGTGCTGGCGCTGATCATGCGCACGCAGCTGGCGGTGCCTGAGAACGACCTCGTCTCGGCGGCCACCTTCAACCAGCTGTTTACGCTGCACGGCTCGATGATGATGTTCCTGTTCGCCGTGCCGATGTTCGAGGCGGTGTCCATCATCCTTCTACCGCAGCTCTTGGGCGCGCGCGACTTGCCCTTCCCGCGCCTTTCCGCCTTCGGTTACTGGAGCTTCCTGCTGGGCGGCGTGTTCGTCGGCGGATCGATTTTCTTCAACGCCGCGCCCGACGGCGGGTGGTTCATGTATCCGCCGCTGACGACGCGCACCGACTTGAGCGGCATCGGCGCCGACATCTGGATGCTCGGCCTCAGCTTCATCGAGGTATCGTCGGTCGCGGCGGCTGTGGAGCTGATCGTCGGCGTGCTGAAATGCCGCCCGCCGGGCATGCGACTCAACCTGATGCCGCTCTACGCCTGGTACATCCTGGTCGTCGCGGTGATGATCCTGTTCGCCTTCCCTCCGCTGATCGCGGGCGACCTGCTGTTCGAGATGGAGCGGCTGCTCGGCTGGCCGTTCTTCGATGCGGCGAAGGGCGGCGATCCGCTGCTGTGGCAGCACCTGTTCTGGATCTTCGGCCATCCCGAAGTCTACATCGTCTTCCTGCCGTCGATCGCGCTGTTCGCGATGATGATCCCGACCTTCGCGCAGCGTCACCTGCTCGGCTATCCGTGGATCGTGCTCGCCGCGGTCGGCACCGCCTTCCTGTCGTTCGGCTTGTGGGTGCACCACATGTTCGCGACCGGCCTGCCCAAGATCAGCCTCGCCTTCTTCTCCGCCGCGTCCGAAGCGGTGGCGATCCCCACGGGCGTGCAGATCTTCGCGTTCATCGCAACGCTGTGGGCGGGCAAGGTGAAATGGTCAACGCCGCTGCTCTACGCCAGCGGCAGCCTGGCGGTCTTCGTAATTGGCGGGCTGACGGGCGTGATGGTGGCGATCGCGCCGTTCGACTGGCAAGCGCACGACACCTATTTCGTCGTCGCGCACCTCCATTACGTGCTGATCGGCGGCACGCTGCTGCCTTTGTTCGGCGGGCTCTATTATTTTTGGCCGCTGATCACGGGGAAGAAGCTGAGCGACCGGCTGGGCCGCACCGCCTTCTGGATCATGTTCGTCGGCATCAACTTGACCTTCTTCCCGATGCATTTGTCGGGGCTGGAAGGGATGCCGCGGCGCGTGTTCACCTACCCGGCCGAGCTCAATATCGGCTGGCTCAACCTCGCCTCGACCGCGGGATCGTATCTTTTCGCATCGGGCGTGCTGGTGCTGGTGATCGACCTTGCGCTGTCACCGACGCGAAAGAAGGCGCCGCGCAATCCGTGGGACGCGGGCACGCTCGAGTGGCTGGCGCATCCCGACGACGAGGATTGGGGCATCCGATCGGTGCCGCTGATCGAGAGCCGCTATCCGATCTGGGACCAGAAGAATTTCGTCGCCAAGGTGGACGAAGGCCGCTTCTTCCTGCCCGACGCGGAGGAGGGCCGGCGCGAGACGATCATCACCTCGGTTCTCGATGCGAAGCCGGTATCGGTGATCCGGCTGGGCACGCCGAGCGTCAAGCCAATGATCACCGCGGTGGCGCTGGGATCGGTGTTCATCCTGACGACGTATCACCTGTACCTGGCGGCGGCGCTGTTCGGCGTCGTCACGCTCGGCTGCGTGCTGTGGTGGCTGTGGGATACCGCCGAGATTCCCGAGAAGCCCGAGAAGCCGATCGGCCACGGAATGACGATGCCGCTGTACCTGTCGGGCCCGGCGGCGCCCGGCTGGTGGGCGATGTTCATCACGATGATGGCCGATGCCACTGCCTTCTCCGGCCTCGTCTTCGGTTATTACTTCTACTGGACGATCCATCCCGATTTCGGCGTTGGGTTCGACTGGCCGGGAAGCGCCGGGCCGCTGTTCGCGCTGGCTTGCTCGCTCGGCAGCTGGGCGGCAACCGTGGCGGCGCGCAAGGTGCATCGGCGCGGCGGCGTGACAGCGGCGCGCGGGCTGCTGATCGCCGGCGCTGTGGCGGCGGCGGCGAGTATGGCGGCAGGCCTTGGCAGCCTCGACGGGCTCGATCCGAAGGCGAACGTCTATCCGGCGATCGTCTGGGTGCTGGTGATCTGGACGGTGGCGCACGCCGCGGTCGGCATCGTGATGCAGCTTTACACGCTAGCGCGCAGCATCGCCGGCAAGATGGATCCGGCGCATGACGCCGATCTACGCAATATCACCGTCTACCAGCACTTTTTCGCGCTGACCGCGATCGTCGCCTATCTGACCGTCGGGCTGTTCCCGGAGGCGGGACTGTGAGGCGCTGGCTGAAACGGGCGCAGCGGCTGCGCGTCACCTTGTGGACGCTGATCGTACCGCCGACGACGTGGGCGGTACATTTCCTGTTCTCGTACCTGTGGGCGGCGGTGTCGTGTGCGAAGCTTGGCGAATGGGCGCGCTTTCCCACCGCCTTCGCGATCGGCACGGTTGCGGCGCTCGCCGTCATCGTCGTCTCCGGCATCATCGCGCTGCAACAGTCGCGCACGCCGGGCGATGTCGCGCCGCACGACGAGGGCACCGACGTCGACCGGCTGCGCTTCCTCGCCTATTCGACGCTGCTGCTCGCCGGGCTGAGCTTCATCGGCGTGGTGTTCACCGCGCTCCCCGTCCTCGTGCTGAGCGATTGCCGGTGAAGCGCGGCGCACTGGCGGCTGGGCTCGCGCTGTTCCCGCTCGGCTGGGCGGCGAGCAGCGTCACGGTCGGCGCTTGGGCGATGACCGGGCATATGGTGGCGCACATGATCGCGGTCGCGGTCGCGGCGCCGCTCGTCGCGTTCGGCCTGCAAGATACGCGGGCCGATCCCGCGCGGCGCTGGCCTCGGGCAGTGACGCCGAGCACGGCGGCGCTGATCGAGGCGATCGTCGTGTGGGGCTGGCACGTGCCCGCGCTGCGCCGGCTGGTCCACGATCATCCCGGCTGGCTGATCGTCGAGCAGGCCAGCTTCCTCGCCGCGGGACTGCTGCTGTGGGCCGCCGTGCTCGCGCCGCGCCACCGTATGGCAGGCGTCGGCGCGCTGCTCGTCACGTCGATGCACATGACGCTGCTCGGCGCGCTGATCGGCCTCGCACCGCGGCCGCTCTACGGTCACGCCGGCGCGGCGGCGCTGGCGGACCAGCAGGTCGCCGGCGTCGTGATGCTGCTGGTCGGCGGGATCGCGTACCTCTTCGGCGGGCTGGCGATGCTCGGCCGGCTGCTCCAACACCGTGGCGAGGCGCCCGCATGACGATCCGCATCACCTGGGCGCGCGCGATCGCGACGCTCGTCGGCCTCGCTCTCGCCGGCCTGCTGTTCGCCTGGTCGGGCGTGTTCAACATCGCCGCGTCGAGCGGGCATTGGGCGATTACCGATTGGTTCCTGCACTGGACGATGCGCAATTCGGTGCGCACACACGCCGCCTTTTCCTCGCCCGACGATCCGATCGATCGCAGCGGGATGGTGAGCGCGGCGGGGCATTTCGCCAACGCCTGCTCTGTCTGCCACGGTGCGCCGGGCGTGAAGCCGGCGCCGGTGATGCAGGCGGCGACGCCGCCCGCGCCTAACCTTGCGATCAACGCGCGCGAGTGGACCGACAAGCAGCTGTTCTGGATCCTGCAGCACGGCGTCAAATATACCGGCATGCCCGCCTGGGCGGTGCAGGATCGCCCGGACGAGGTGCGCCGCATGGTCGCCTTCGTCCGCCGGCTACCCGAGATGCGTGCCGAGGAGTACAAGCAGCTCGTCGGCGAGGCGCAGCCGGGGCGCGACTTGGCGGCCTGCACCGGCTGCCACGGCGACGACGGGCGTGGGCGCGGCGCGGTGGACATTCCGATCTTGGGTGGGCAGCGGCCAGAGTATCTGCACGCCGCGCTGCGCGCCTATGCCAGCGGCCGCCGCTCGAGCGCGGTGATGCAGCAGGTGGCGATGCGGATGGAGCCGGCCACGATGGCCAGCACCGCGCGGCAGTTCTCAGCAATGCCGGGGATCGGCGGCACGCTGCCCGCCCTGCCCACGCAGCGCGTCCAGCCCGCGCAGTCTGCCGGCACCGCACTGGCCGCCCGGATCGTCGCGCAGGGACTGCCCGCCAAGCAGCTTCCCGCCTGCGCTAGCTGCCACGCGGCCGGCAAGCCCTATCCCGTCATCGCCGGGCAGCGTGCGGCCTATATCGCCGGGCGGCTGCGTCAGTGGCATGGCGACAAGAACGTCGTCGATGCGCGCAAGAGCCACGCGACGATGCCCGTCATCGCACGCCGCATTCCCGAAGAGATGATCGAACCGCTCGCGCGCTACCTCGCCGCCGCGCGTTAGATCGACGCACCTACTCGCCGCACGCGCGGGCGCATTCGTCGATCAGGTCACCGACGTCGCGGAAGGCGGTGATCCGCGCGACGTCGAACTCGATGCCGAGCCGATCCTCGACCTCTAGGATCAACCCGACGTGTGTCGTTGAATCCCAACCGGGAATATCGTCGACCACCGTGTCGTCGGACACGGCGGCGACGGGCACCGAGAAGAAGTCCGCGATGATCGCGCGTACCCTGTCGGCGGCGACGGCCCTGCCTGTATCGGTCACAACATCTTCCTGTACTGAACGTTATCCGCTTCGAAGCCGAGGCGCCGCCAATAAAGGTGCGCCGCCTCATTGCCCGCAACTACCTGCAATTCGATCGTGGTGACGTTGCGATCGCGGAACCAGGCGCCCGCCGCATCGGTAAGCCGCGTTGCCACGGCGCGTTCGCGATACGCCGGATCGACGTAGAGGTGGGCGATGAAGCCGCTCACCGGCTCGATCTGATGGGCCGGTGCCGCGCGCAGCAGGGCATCGAGGAAGCCGATCAACCGGCCCGCGTCCCACGCGCCGATCAGCACGCGGCTGCGCCCGGCAACCTTGTCATACCGCGCGATCCAGTGTTCGTAGCCGTCGTCGCGCAGCAGCCGGCGCCCCGCCGCGGCTTCGAGATGCGTGTAGAGCGCCGCGAACAGCGCTTCGAGCGCATGGTCACTCGCCGCATCGGTGATCGGGCCAATCTCCACCACGTCAGCCATCGGCAATCATCCGGCGCAGGGCGCGATGATCGACCTTGTCGCTCGCGTTCTTGGGCATCGTCTCCATCGCGATCAGCCGTTCGGGCAACATATAGTCGGGCAGGTCCTGTCGCATGGCACTGCGGATGTCGGCCAGATCGGCGCCATCGGGTGCGCCGCCGATCACGCCGACGATGCCATCGAACGACGACGGGCCGATTTCGCGCACGGGGATTGCGGCGACGAGATCGCTCCCGCTGTGGCGTCGTAGCGCCGCCTCGACATCGCCGAGCTCGACACGGTAGCCTCGCAGCTTGATCTGCGCGTCGAGCCGGCCGCGATAGATGAACCCCTGCGCCGGATCGACATACCCACGATCGCCCGTGCGATACCAGCGCCTCCCGTCCTGCTCGACGAAGGCGGCGGCGGTGCGCGCGGGATCGGCAAGATAACCCGGCGACAGCTGCGGCCCGGCGAGCATGATCTCGTCGGTTACCGGATCGATCCGCATGTGCTGCCCGCCGATCGGCCAGCCCAGCGGCACGATCGGATCGGTGAGCGCATGGTCGGTATAATCAAATGCGCTGAATGCGATCGTCGCTTCGGTCGGGCCGTAAATGTTGAACAGGCGCGCGTTCGGCGCCGCCTCACGACAGCTCGCCGCCAGCGGCGCGGCCAGCGCCTCGCCGCAGAAGAAACCGGTGCGCAGCGACGGCAGCGCGCCGGCGCGCAGCAGCTTCAGATTCTTGCCCTGCGCCGCAACCGACGGAACCGAGAGCCAGTGCGTTGCCTCGAGCTGGCGCACGAAGCGCGGGCCGAGCGGCGCTGCTCCTTCCGGCACGACGCACAGCATCGCCCCGGCGCCCCAGCACAGCGTCATGTCGTGCACCGACAGATCGAATGTCAGCTCGACGCTCTGGATGAACCGATCGGTCGCGTCGAACCGCACCAGATCGCTGATCGCGGCGGCATAGTGATCGACGGCGGCGGACGGGATCGGCACCCCCTTCGGTTCGCCTGTCGATCCGCTGGTGAACATGACGTAGGCGAGACCCGACGCATCGTAGGGGCGCATCGCGACGGCGCGCGCGTGCACAAGGCGCTCGCTGGTGCCATCGTCCGCGATGCGCCAGATCGCCGCGCCGCCCGCCGCGACCATCGCGGCCGCGGTATCGCGCGCAGCATCGCCGGCATCGACGAGCACCGCATCGGGCGCCGCAGCCGCGAGGATGCGATGAATACGCGCGATCGGCCAGCGCGGATTGACCGGGACGTAGGCGACGCCGCGCGACAGGCAGGCGTAGATCGCCGCATAGGTCGCGATCGTGCGGCCACCGACGATCGCGACGACGCCTGCATCCGCCGCCGATCGATCGATCAGCATGTCGCCTAGCCGCGCCAATGCGTCGTACGTGAGCGTCGCGCCGCCAATCCACAACGCGGGGCGATCGCGGTTTTCGAGGCGGCTCATCGCCAGCCGATCGCGCAGCGTCGTCAGCGATGGTCTCCGGCGTCAGCACGCATCAGCGCGTCCTCGATCTTCCCCCAGATACCCGATGTACCGCGTAGATTCTCCGGCGCGCCGGTCACGATCGCTGACAGATGCTGCGCGTAGGCGTCCAGCCAAATGGCGTTCCACGTCGCGGCGGGCATCGCGGGATCGACGGTCGGGGCCGGCGTGAAATCAAGCCGGATGCGATCCGCCGACCAGCGCGCGAGAAAGAAGAATGCCGGGCAACGCGCGCCGCGCACGATCGTCGGCGGTCCGAGCGCGATCGGCAGCGGCAGGCCATGAACAGTGATCTCTCCGACCGCCTCGCCGTAACCGCCATCGGCACCGATCAGGCCGACCGCATCGGACTGTCGCAGATGCTTGGTGAACTGGTACAATGCGCGCACCGGATCGGCCGTGGTCAGGCGCCCCTCTCCTTCGTTCGCCGCGCCGATGGTGAACAAGCCCGGCACGGCGGCGCGCAGGGTGCTGCGGCCGATGCGGAACGCCCCGGCGTGACTGCCGCACAGCAGCACGCCGCGGTCGTGCGACGCGGCACGCACGGCATCGAGCGGCGTCCGATCGATCAGCGTATCCAGTCCGCGCTCGATCGTCTCGGCGAGGCGCGGGCGATCGCGCTGACGGGCCCGGTTCGCCAGCCCCGACAGGTCACGCAAGTAGATATCGGCGAGCAACCCCCACGTCTGCCGACGCTGCCACGCATCGCGATCGTCGGGCGCCCAGCCGCTGCGGCAGAACAGCCAGTCGGCCAGCCGCTCATCGATCAGCCGAACGGGTTCAATCGCGTGCAGCGCGTGCAGCGTTGCCGCAGGATCGAGATACGCCTCTCCCCAGCGTGCGCCGAGTAGCCGCCGAACGTCGGCAATGCCCGCGGGACCGTCGAGCACGGCGACACGCGTCGTCGTCTGGCCGGAGTCGATCATCCGGCGATAGCCGCGGCGCCCTTTCATGGTGCTGGTGCATAGAGCGCTGCGCAGCGCGCGCTGATCCGCTGCACCCCGCCCCGACTGCTGCGCGCGCGCGAGCCAGGCGGCGACGCGGGTCACGCCTGCCTTCGGCGCTGCATCCGCGAAAAGGTCGCCAAGCGCCGCGGCGTGCAGATCCCCCAAACGCGTCATCGATCGGTCGGTATCCTTCCGAACCATCGGCACGTTCTCCCAAAGCGGCGTGCCCCGCACCGGGGCTTAGGATCGCCCCCCGCGCCGGTCAACGCGGGGCAGCGTGAACCTTCGCAAGCGCCGGGCGTAGCATCTTGCGCCGCGTGGACGCGGCGGGCGCGAGGGAGCGCGGCAATGAAGCGAGCATCGGTGACGCGACGATATTCAATGCCTCGATACGCGGCGCTCGTCGTCGTCGTTGGCGGCGCGCTAGCTTCTGCGGCAGTATTTGCGGGTGGCCAGTCGCCACGCAGCGAAGAGCGCGCAGCGGTTGCGCGCAGCATCGATCTGCCCGTCGCCGACGTGAGTGCAGCGGGTCTGGCAGACGCGATCGCGCGTGCGCGTCAGCAGTTGGCCGAGCGTCCGGGAACACGCGTCGTGCTACAGCTGCCGGCGGGCACCTTCGATCTATCAGGCCCCCGCGCGGGACGACGTCCGGCATCGATCGACCTGTCGGGGATCGACGCCTGCCCGGCGGGCCTTGTGCTGCGTGGCGCCGGGATGATGCGTACCACGCTGATCAAGGACGACGATCTGGTCGGAATCATCGCGCGCAACGCCAGCTGTCTGACGATCACCGATCTGACGCTTGCCCAGAAGCGGCCGGAGGTGTCGCAGGGGACTGTCACCGCGGTCGCGCCGGGCACGATCGACATCGACGTCCCCGCCGGCTTCGCATCGCCTGCCGCACTCGCCGCCGTCACGCCCTCGCGTGACTATAACGGCCGCGCGATCCGCTGGGCAAAGCGCTTCGAGCGCGTCGGCAGCGATGTGCGAATGATCGTCAACGAACGCGCGGTACGCTGGACGGGCGCAGTTCCCGTGCCGGGAAAACCCCTTCGCTTTCGCATCACGATCGATGTTGGCCGACCGGGCGCCACGCAATTTAAGATGGGCGATCTCGTCGGGCTTACCGCCAAGTCGGGCGGACAGGCGTATCGCTTCGTCAACGGGCATGACATCACGTTCCAGAACGTGCGCTGGATCGGTGATGCGCGCGGCAAGTTCCGCCGTGTCGATCGCGTGACGATCCGCGGCGTGCGCGTCACACCACCAGCGCAGATCGCTGGTATGCCGTATCTTTTCGCGACGAGTGCCGGCGGGCCGCAGATCGGACACCCGGGGGATCCGCTCACGACCGGGCATGTCGTCGAGGATAATGTGTTCGAGAAGACCGGCGACGACGCGATCGCCCTGGCGGACGCGAGTGGTGTCGTGCGCCGCAACCGCATCACCGATGCGGCGCGCGGCATTCTGATCGTCGGCGCTGGCGACGTGACGTTGGCGGACAATATTCTGGTGCGTGCGCCGGTGCTGCATAAGGCGGTCGGCGGTGCAGCCCGGCCGCGGCGCGCCTGCGCCGCGGATGAGGATTGCCGCCCGCGCCGCGCGCCGCCCGCCGGCGATTCCGATGATGACGACGGATTCTGATCGTACGCCCAGCGTTCACGCGTTGCCGGGCAGATCCGCCCGGCGGCGCGCGCGGCGCTGTTCACGCGCCGTGCGGCGTGTCTCGCGGGCCTCGATCATCAGCGCGCGGCGTTGCCCCTGGCGCTGCTCGTGTTCCGCGATGGTCTCGTCATCGTCACCCATTTCGTCGCGCAGGATGGCGGCGGTGATCGCCATGACGCGCTCGACCGTCAGTGTCGGCGGCAGCGTTTCGCGCGTTGCGGGATCGACCGGCGCGAAGAGATAGGGTCTATCGGGGAAGAACCGTCGCCGGACAGCGTCGTTCGATTCGGCGACCGTCGCGAGGAACGCGCGCCGTGACGCGGCCGACAGCGAGATGCCCGGACCGGGTGTCGCCCTTTGCACGCGGTTCACCAGCACGCGTTGGTCGCGGCCGTTGCGCCGATCGCGTGCTACCGCCGCGTTCAGCAGGCGCAGATATTCCACCCCCTCGGCGCTGAGGCTGACATTGCGCCGCCGCCCCCCGGCCGCCAGCCCGGGGGTGGCGATATCCATCGCAACGCAGAAATCGGTCAGCAGATCGTCGCCGGCAAGTTCTTCGCGCGCGAAGAGTCGCGGCTGAATCACCGCCTCGCCGAACACCGCAGCCCAGCCGGCGAGCAGCTCGGCGAAATCGTATCGCCGCTCCACCTTGCGCTGCCGCGGCAGCGCAAAGCGGGTGACGGCCCCCGTCTTGATCGACGTCGAATAAGTGCTGATCAGAAAATCGTCCTGCCGCCGCAGGTAGACGACGACGCGTTTCACCCGACCGACGGCGTCCAGCAGCGCCTTCAGTCGCGCGATTTCCTCCACCGTGCGCAGTCGCGACGAGCAATGTTCGTTGGAGAGCACCATTTGCCGGCAACCGCTCGCCTGTGCCTCCGCGACGAAGGCGGCCCGGAACGAGGCACGAAAGTCGCCGTCTGCCGCATCATCCTCATGCCGGCGAAGCACGCTATCGCTGCTGTCCGGATCAAGCGCGAAGGCGGCCAGCCGCGTCTGGTTCTGCTCGCCGGGCGACAGCGGGAAAAGGATGCCATCGGCGCGCAGTGCGGCGCGGTTCGCCGCCAGGAACTGCTGGATCGTCGTCGTGCCGGTCTTTTCCAAGCCGATGTGCAGATAGATGTCCACGCCGCCGTCCTACCCCGCAACGCGGCGGGGCGCCACGCCGGACGCACGACGGCGGGCGGCGCCTAGAAGGTCAGCCGCACCGTGCCGCCCCAGGTGCGCGGATCGCCGAGTTGCGCGGAGATGAGCCCGGTGTTGCCCGGCGTAACCGCAAGCGATTCGAAGTAGTTGCGATCGAACGCGTTGCGCACCCAGGCGAAGACGTCGAAGCGATCGTTGCGGATGCCGACGCGGAAGTTGTGGATCGAATAGCCGTCGATATCGGTGTAGATCGAGCGTGACGCGTTGGACGAGAATTTCGAGCGGTAATTGGCGTCGTAGCCGACATAGCCCTGCGCCTCCTGCCCGAAGACGATGCCCGGCACGTTATATTCGCCGCCCCACGAGAAGGCCCATTTCGACAGGCCCGGCAGCCACTGGCCCGAGACGTTGCAATTCGCCGGGCTGTTTGCGCCCGGCGTCGCGGCCGGCCCCGGCGGCGTGCCGGTGCCGCCGCCGGCGAGCTCGGGCGGGCACGGCGCATCGACGAAGCGGACGAACTTGCCGTCGGTGTACGCACCGCTGACATAGCCGCTGAACCGGTCGGTCGGGCGGACCGAGAAATCTGCCTCGACGCCGCGCACGCGTACCTTGTCGGCGTTGGCGAGATAGCCGCGCAGCACGTTGCTGCCGCTGACGTTGCTGATCACGCTCGCCTGGAAATCTTTGATGTTGGTCCAGAAGCCGGTGACGTTGAGCGTCGCGCGGCGATCCCAGAATTGCGATTTGACGCCGATTTCGAAGTGATCGACCTTTTCCGGATCGATCTGCGCGACGTCGAGCGCGGGAAGGCCGCTCGGCAGGCTGGGCACACCGTTGAGGTTGATCCCGCCGGTCTTGAACGATCGCGCATAGGTGGCGTAGCCGAGCACGTCGGGCGCGACCTTGTACGACAGGTTCAGATCGTACGACAGATTCCAGTCGCTGAACTTGGGCTCAAAGAATTGCGATGCCTGCGTGCCGCGCTGCGCCGCGATCCAGGGATCGTTGTAATAGGCGCTTGCCGGGTCGTTCGAGACGACGCGCCGCGTGCCGTCCGACGCGGTGCCGGTGACGATCGAGTTATACAGCCCATCCTTCTTGTCGTAGTTGATGCGGATGCCTGGCGAGATCGTCAGCGCCTCGGTCGGATGCCAGTTGAGCTTGCCGAACGCCGCGACGCTGAGATTGTCGAGCCGGATGTCGTTTTCCGCGAGCAACCCGTTCAGCACCGCCGGGTTGCGCGACAGCGCGCTGCTGGGCGCGAGCAGCCACGCGCTTCCCGCGGGGCCCGTCTCCTGCACCCCGCTGGTGCGAATTTCCTGATAAAAGCCGAACGCACCGACGACGAAGTCGATCTTGCCCGCGTCATAGGCGTAGCGCAGTTCCTGCGTATACTGGTTCTGCTTGGTCGGGTTGTTGACGCGCGTGTAGACCGGCAGGCCGGTGAAATCGCGGTCGTTCTTCGGCCCCCAATCCCAGTAGCGCCACGCGGTGACCGACGTAAGCGTGCCGTCGCCGACGTCCGCCTCGGCACGCAGCGACAGCCCGCCCATCTCGTTGCGCGCGGCCAGCGCCGCGTCGAGATCGGTCAGGCGATCGAACGGATCGGTGCTCGGCACGCGATAGCCGGGAAACAGCGCGGTGAGCGCGGCATATTGGCGGTTGGCGGCGCGCTGCGTCGTGCCGACGCGGGCGTAGATCTGGCCGCAGCAGATCGGATCCTGCAGGTTGTAATCGCCCGACAGCGTCAGCCGCAGCCCGTCCATCGGCTTCCACAGCAGCGATCCGCGCACGCCCAGATTGTCCTGCGAGTTGATCCACTGGTTGCTGGTGACGTTGTAGATCGTGCCGCGGCGATCGGTGGTGGACACGCTGATCCGCGCGGCGAGATCGTCGGTGATCGGGCCGGAGACCGACGCCTTGCCCTGTTTGAAGCTGTAATTGCCGAGCGACACCTCGGCCTTGCCCTCATACTCGAAGCTCGGCGCGCGGGTGGTGATGTTGATCGCGCCGGCGGTGGTGTTCTTGCCGTAGAGCGTGCCCTGCGGCCCGCGCAGCACCTCGATCTGCTCGACGTCGACGAAATCGAGCGTCGCGGCCGCGATGCGGTTGTAATACACCTGATCTATGTAGATTCCGACGCCTTGTTCGAAGCCGTCGTTGGTAAGGCCGAACGGCGCGCCGATACCGCGGATGTTGATGAACGTATTGCGCGGATTGGTGGAGAAGAACTGCAGCGTCGGCTGCAGCTGAGTCAGCCGGTTAATGTTGTATGTGCCCTGCGATTCGAGCGTGCCGGCGTCGATCACGCTGATCGCGATCGGCACGTCCTGGACATTCTCCGCCTTGCGCCGCGCGGTAACGAGGATGTCGCCGCCGTTGGTGGCAGCGGGCGGGGTCGCTGGCTCGGTCGCGGTCGGCGTCTGCGGCTGGGGGGCGTTTGCGGCGGGCACCGCGTCTGCTGTCGCCGGCGCGGTCACCGCGCTGTCGGCGACCTGCGCGGCCGCGCCCCCGGCGGGGACCAATCCCAGCGCACTACCCACCAGAAGCGCCGCGACATGGCTGCGGACCATCGATTCCCCCTCAATTCCTATTTCGCGCATAGGAATACACGGAAGGCTGCGCGCGCCAATGGTAGAAGCGCTTTGCCGTGGCTGAAGCACAGCTTCATGCATTAGCGAACGGCGATCGCCGGCGGCGGCTTGGCGCATCGCCTGTGCGCGCCTATCTGCCGCCGCCATGGCTGCCCCTATTCTCGCCTACGAAGACCTCGGCCTCATCCAGGGCGCCGGCTGGCTGTTCCGCCACCTCAACTTCTACGTCGGGCCGCGCGACCGGCTGGCGCTGATCGGGCGCAATGGCGCGGGCAAGACGACGCTGCTGAAGCTGATCGCCGGCACGGTGGAAGGCGACGAGGGCCGCCGCACGATCGTGCCAGGCACGCGTGTCGTGCTGCTGGAGCAGGACCCGAACCTCACCGGCTTCGCGACGCTTGCCGACTATGTCCTGTCGGGGAGTGACGCGCCCGAGCATTTCGAGGCTGCGGCGATCGCCGACCAGCTCGGCATCGATCTCGGCCGCGAGGCGGCGACCGCATCGGGGGGCGAGCGGCGCCGCGCCGCGATCGTCCGCGCGCTGGCGCAGGATCCCGACGTGCTGCTGCTAGACGAGCCGACCAACCACCTCGATATCGGTGCGATCGAATGGCTGGAGGAATGGCTCGGCCGGTTTCGCGGCGCGTTCGTCGTCATCAGCCACGACCGCACCTTCCTGACGCGGCTGACCAAGCAGACGCTGTGGCTCGATCGCGGCAACCTGCGCCGCGCTGAAGTCGGCTTCGGCGGGTTCGATGCGTGGACCGACCAGGTCTATGCCGAGGAACAGCGCGCGGCGGAGAAGCTCGACGCCAAGCTCAAGCTCGAGGAGCATTGGCTGCAGCGCGGGGTGACGGGGCGGCGGCGGCGCAACCAGGGCCGGCTCACCAAGCTG
Organism: Sphingomonas sp. TZW2008; assembly: GCF_002117915.1. Classification (GTDB taxonomy): domain Bacteria; phylum Pseudomonadota; class Alphaproteobacteria; order Sphingomonadales; family Sphingomonadaceae; genus Sphingomonas. The sequence goes on from NZ_BDJB01000003.1 coordinate 437,265, forward strand.
AAGGAGATGCGTGCCGAGCGCGCGGCGATGATCGGGCCGCAGGGGTCAGCGGCGCTGTCGGTCGGAAGCGACGACAACAAGACCAAGATCGTGATCGACGCCGCACACGTCACCAAGGAATATGGCGGGCGCACGATCATCCGCGACCTGACGTTCCGCGTCGCGCGCGGCGACCGCATCGGCATCGTCGGGCGCAATGGCGCGGGCAAGACGACGCTGCTCAAGCTGCTGACCGGCGAGATTCAGCCCGACAGCGGCGAGGTGAAGCTCGCCAAGACGCTCGACGGGATCGTGATCGACCAGCAGCGGCGGCTGATGGCACCCGACAAGACGGTTCGCGAGGTGCTGGCCGACGGCGGCGACTGGATCGAGGTGATGGGCGTCAAGAAGCACATCCACGGCTATCTCAAGGAATTCCTGTTCGATCCCAACCTGACCGAGGCGAAGATCGCGTCGCTATCGGGCGGCGAGCGGTCGCGCCTGCTGCTGGCGCGCGAGTTCGCGCGGCCGTCGAACCTCCTCGTCCTCGACGAGCCGACCAACGACCTCGATCTCGAGACGCTCGACCTCTTGCAGGAAGTGATCGGCGACTATGGCGGCACCGTGCTGATCGTCAGCCACGACCGCGACTTCCTCGACCGCACCGTGACCGTGACGCTGGGGCTCGATGGATCGGGCAAGGTCGACGTGGTGGCGGGCGGCTACGAAGACTGGGAGCGGCAGCGCGCGCCCAGGATCGAGGCGAAGAAGGCCGCCGCCAAGCCGGCGGCCGCCGCGCCGGCCCAGGCACAGGCGAAGACCAAGCTCAGCTACAAGGACCAGCGCGACTATGATCAGCTTCCCAAGCGGATCGAGGCGCTCGACGCCGCTATCGCGCGCGACGAGGCGCTACTCGCCGATCCGTCGCTCTACGTCCGAGACCCGGCAGGGTTCGATCGGCTGATGAAGGCGATTGCCGCGGCGCGCGGTGAGAAAGACGCGGCGGAGCTGCGTTGGCTGGAACTTGCCGAGCAGGCCGAAGCGCTCGGCTGAGCGGCTATAGCGCGGTGCCCGATCGTCCGGCGAGGTCGACGACGTACTGCCACGCCACCCGGCCCGAGCGGCTGCCGCGCCGCGTCGCCCACAGCAGCGCGTCGGCGGGATCGAATGCCAACCCGTAGCGCTCGGCATAGCCGCGCACGATCGCGAGGTAGAGCGGCTGGTCGACGACGTGGAAGCCGAGGCTGAGCCCGAAGCGATCGGCGAGCGCGAGCTGATCGTCGACCGCATCGCGCGCATTGATCGCGCTCTCCTGCTCGTGAATGTCGCGCGGGATGAGATGGCGGCGGTTCGACGTTACCACCAGCCGCGCGTTCGCGGGCCGCGCCTCTGCGCCGCCTTCGAGCAGCGAGCGCAGCGTGCGCGCGTCGGACGCCGCGTCGAAGCCGAGATCGTCGAGGAAGAGGACGAAGGCGCGCGGCACAGCGGCGATCGTATCGAACAGGGCGGGCAGCCCACCAAGCTGGTCCGCCGCCACCTCGACCAGCGCGAGATCGCCGCCTGCGCGCTGCACCGCGCCGACGCACGCCTTGACCAGCGCCGACTTGCCCGTGCCGCGCGCACCCCACAGCAGCGCGTCCTGCGCGGCGTGCCCCGCCGCCAGCCGCTCGAGATTGGCGAGCAGCGCGGCGCGCTGCGCCTCCACCCCGTGGAGCAGATCGAGCGGCAGCGGCGCGAAGGCGCGCGCGGGCGCGAGCGTGCCAGCGCGCCAGACATAGGCGGGATGCGCGCGCGGATCGGCGGGCGGCGGTGGCGGCGGCGCGAGCCGTTCGAGCGCGGCGGCGATACGGGCGAGATCGTCCATGGTTGCGCGTGCTAGGGTGCCGCCCCGCCCCGCGCAACGCTTGCTACAGCGCGGCGAGCAGCGCCAGCGCGGGCTTGCGATCGAGGAAAGCGGGGTCGGCGAGTGCGCGCGATATCGCCTGCCGCGCCTCCGCCCCCCGGCCGAGCTCAGCCAGCGCCTGCGCGAGGTGCCAGCGGATGCCGGCGTGCTGCGGCGCGAGCGTCGCGGCCTTGGCGAGCAGCGGCAGCGCGGCGCGCGCATCGCCCTCTTCGTACAACGCCCAGCCATAGGCGTCGCACGCCGCCGGGTTCATCGGCACCAGCCGATGCGCCGCCCGCGCGTAGACCAGCCCGGTATCGGCGTCGCCCGCCCCGACATAGGCGTAGCCGAGTTGCGCCAGCACGACCGCGTCGCGCGTGCCGATATCGGCACGCAGTCCCTCGAGCGTGTCGATCGCAGCGGCCCAGTCACGCACACCGAGTTGCAGATTGGCGAGTGCCCGCCGCGCGACGATGCTCTGCGGGTTCTGCGAGAGATACAATGCTAGCGCCTCTGCGCCGAGCCGCCGCTGCCCGGCCCGGTCCGCCGCGTCGGCGAGCCGCAGCAGCGTCGGCGCGTCGAAACGCAGGTCCGCCGCGCGGCGATAGGCGGCGAGCGCGGGCGCGAACTGCCCCTGCGTCGCATAGACGTCACCGGCGAGCAGCTGCGCGTCGGGCACGCCGGGCGAGACGTCGGCGATCCCCTGCGCCTCGCGCAGCGCGGCCGCGCCGTCGCCGGCATCGAGGAGACCGCGGATAAAGGCGACGGCCGCGCCGGGATCGCCCGGCGCCGCGGCGACGGCGTTGGCGAGTACTGCGACGCCATTGTCGCTGCCGAACGATGTCGGCCCGGCGAGCGCCGGCCGGGCGGCACGATCGAGGAAGCGCGCCGCCCAGTCGCGCGCGCCCTTCGCCTCGAACGCGCGCGCGACGAGACCGAGCGTGTAGCTGTCCGCGTCGCGGCGGGTGGCGACCGGTTCGAGCACGTCGAGCGTGCCCTGCGCATCGCCCGAACGAAGCAGCGCGGCGCCGAGCAGCCGCCGCGCGACGAGGTTCATCGGCTGCCGCGCGACGACCTCGCGGAAGCTCGCCACCGCCTGTTCGTAGCCGCCGTCGGCATAGGCGAGCAGGCCGGTGAGCAGGACGGCGCCTGTGTTCCCGCTGGCGCCGTTCATCCGGCCGAGCATCGCGCGCGCGAGATCGCGCTTGCCGGCGCGCGCCGCCATCACTGCTTGGAGATACAGCGCCTGCGGATCGCCGGGTCGCGCGGCGAGCGCGCGCCGTGTCGCGCCGAGCATGTCGGCGTAGCGCCCAGCGTCCCCCGCGGTCGCGGCATATTCGATCAGTGCGGGCTGATAGTAAGCATCGCGCGCCAGCGCCCGCTCGAACCACGGCAGCGCGGCGACGAGGCCGAAGCGGCTGCGCACCACCTGCCCGACGAGCACGGTCGCCGCGAGGTTCGCCGGATCAAGCGCGAGCGCGCGCTGCGCCGCCTCGCCGCCGCTGCGCACGTCGCCAGCGTCAAAGCGGATGCGGCCGAGATCGGCGAACGCCTCGGCGTCGCGCGGGTTAACGGCGACGATTGCTTGCAGCGCCTGTGTCGCGCCCGGCACGTCGCCCTTCGCGGCAAGTGCGCGCGCGGCCACGCGCCGGGCGTAGATGGCGTAGCGCGGCGCGGTGCGCGCGGCCTCAGCGATCGCACGATCGGGGTCGTCCTGCGCCAGCCACGCGTCGGCGAACAATTGGTGCAGCCGCGCCCGGGAGACGCCGCCCGCGACCGCTCGGTTGAGCGCGCCTTCCGCCGCGACGCCTTCGCCGAGAAGAAGATAGATGCGGCCGAGCACGGCGCTGGCGATCGCGCCGTCGGGCCCCTTGCTGGCGACCAGCGCGTGATTGCGTGCCGCGCTATAGTTGCCGCGGTCGAGTGCGGCGAGGCTGGCCGAGAGCGCGCCGCGCGGATCGGGCGCGGCGGCGCGGCGTGCGAGCAGCACGATCCCGCCGAGGAGCAGGCCGGCGAGCGCGAGCCCGGCGACGAGACGCAACACGCTCGCGGAGAGCCACGCCGGGCGCGCGAGGCGGCGCGACGCACGGCGCCGGCCGCGCAACATCGGGTAGCGGCGCGGTTCCTCAAGCATGAAGGTCGTAGCTCTTGAGCAGATCGTACAGCGTCGGGCGGCTGACACCGAGCAGCCGCGCGGTCTGCGAGATGTTGCCGTCCGCGCGCGACAGCGCGTGGCGGATCGCCTCGCGATCGGCTCGCTCGCGGATCGCGCGCAGGTTGATCGGCGTGTCGGCGACATCGTCGAGGTCAAGATCGGCCGCGGTCACGAGCTTGCCGTCGGCCATGATCACCGCGCGCTTCACGCGGTTCTCGAGCTCGCGCACATTGCCGGGCCAGCGGTGCGAATCGATCGCCGCGCGCGCATCGGGCGCTACGCCCGTCACCGCGGGGTTCATCGCCTTGGCGTAGCGCCGCACGAAATGCTTCGCGAGCAGCGCTGCATCGCCGGGCCGCTCGGCCAGCGTCGGGATGCGCACGACGATCTCGGCTAGGCGGTAATAGAGATCCTCGCGGAAGCTGCCGTCGGCGACCATCGCGTCGATATCGCGGTGCGTGGCGCACACGATGCGCGTGTCGACGGCGATCGGCTTGCGCCCGCCGATCCGCTCGATCACGCGTTCCTGCAGGAAGCGGAGCAGCTTTACCTGGAGCGGCAGCGACACGTCGCCGATCTCGTCGAGGAACAGCGTGCCGCCCGCCGCCTGCTCGATCTTGCCCTCGACGGTCTTCACCGCGCCGGTAAACGCGCCCTTCTCGTGCCCGAACAGTTCGCTCTCGAGCAGCGTCTCGGGGATCGCGGCGCAGTTGATCGCGACGAACGTGCCGCCCGCGCGGCGCGACGCATCGTGCAGCCCGCGCGCGAGCAGTTCCTTGCCCGTGCCGCTCGCGCCGAGCAGCATCACCGACACGTCGGCGGGCGCGACGCGCTCGATCGTACGCATCACCTTGGCCATTTCGGGCGCGGCCGTGACGAGGCCGCCGAGCGCGGGCGCGGCGCTGCTCGCCGCCAGCCGCCGGTTCTCCTGCTCGAGATCGCGGACGTGAAAGGCACGCGCGACGATCAGTCCCAGTGCGTCGATATCGATCGGCTTCTGGTAGAAATCCCACGCGCCGTCGGCGATCGCGCGCAAGGCGCTCTCGCGCGCGCCGTGTCCCGAGGCGACGATCACCTTGGTATCGGGCTTCAAGGCGAGGATTTCCGCGAGCACCGCGAACCCCTCGCTGGTGCCGTCGGGATCGGGCGGGAGGCCAAGGTCCAGCGTCACCACCCCCGGCTCCTCCGCGCGCAAGGCCTCGATCGCGCTGGTGCGATCGCCCGCGACGATCACGTCATAGCCCTCGTACGCCCAGCGCAGTTGGCGCTGCAGTCCCAGATCGTCCTCGACGATCAACAGCTTGCGCGAACCCGTCATGCCGCCATTCCCATCACTGCATCGCTCGGCGGCGCGAGCGGCAGGGTGATGCAGAAGCGCGTCCCCTCCCCCTCGCGGCTCGCCACGCCGATCGTCCCCCCCATCGCCTCCGCCAGCTGCCGCGCCTCGAAGGCGCCCAATCCGAACCCGCCGGGCTTGGCGGAGACGAACGGGCGGAACAGCTCATCGCGCACGAAGGCCGGCGTCATGCCGCAGCCGCGATCGACGACGGTGATCGATGCTGCCCCATTTGCCGCCGCGACCGCGAGCGTGACAGGTGCGTCGGGCGCGCTCGCCTCGATCGCGTTCTGCACGAGGTGTGTGACCAACGTCTCGAGCGCGACGGGATCGGCGATCGCCGCCACGCCGGCGTCGCCGCTCACCAGCACCGGATGCTGCGCGCGGCGGCCGTCTGCGATGCGCTGCGCGATCCCCAGCAGCGGCACCGCGCGCACCGGCTCACCGCGGCTGCCGTGATGCTGCGACAGCTTGGCGAGCAGCGCGTTCATCCGCTGCGACGAATCGGTGAGCGTCGCGACCATATCGGCACGGAACGCGGGGTTGTCGGCGTGCCGCTCGGCATTGCGCGCGACCAGGGTGAGTTGGCTGACGAGGTTCTTCAGGTCGTGCATGATGAAAGCGAAGCGGCGATTGAATTCGTCGAACCGCTGCGCGTCGGCGAGCGCGGCATGCGCGCGCGCCTCGGCGAGGTAGCTCGCCGCCTGCCGCCCGGCGACGCCGAACAGGTCGAAGTCCTCCCAATCGAGCGCACGGTCGAGCATCGGTCGGTGCAGCACCACAGCGCCGGCGAGGCGGTCGAAATGCAGCAGCGGCACCACCGCCCATGCCGTGCTGCTGTCACGCAGCCAGTCGCCTACCGCCGCCACGTCGGCGGGATCCGCGGTGCCGGCGCGCACCGCGTCGATCTCGATGATCCGTGCGGTGCCGGCAAGGTGCGCGAACAGCGCAGTGTCCGGCTCGGGTGGCAGCGGGGCGTCGGGCCACGCCCAATCGGCACCCGCGCCAAGCGCCGCGCCGTCGGGCACCAGCAGCGCGCCGCCGGGCGAGCCCGTGAGGTCGGCGATCGCCTTAATCACGCGGCGGTCGAGCGAGGCGAGTTCGACGCCGGGCGATCCCAGCGTCTCGGTAAAGCGAAGCCACTCGCTGCGATAATCGTAGCGGTGGCTGAAGAGATGTTTCGCCACCTGCACCTTGGCCCAGGCGCGCACCCACGGCGTTGAGACGATCGTCATTAGCGCCGCCGCGGTGCCGAGCACAAAGGCGGTCTGCGCGATGCGCGCGTGATCCCCGCCGAATGCTGCGATCACCCCCATCACCAACCCGGTGACGACGACGTAAAGACCCGCCGTCACGATTGACAGCGATTGCAGCGCCACGGTGCGCGACACCTGCAACGTCCACTCGCCGTCGCGCTGCACGGCTAGGCCGAACAGCGGCGCCAATGCCACCATCACCGCGCCGCGCGCGTCGATCAGCCCAGCGGGCCACCTGTCGGTTAGCCAGGCGCCGGCGTAGACCGCGAGATCGACGCCCCACATCAGCATCAGCGCGATGCCGACGATCCGCATGCCGCCGCGCGCACGCCACAGCGCCCCGGCGCGCAGCTGATGGACCAGCACAAGCGCCGCGGCCGCGACGAGCATCCGGAGCGCGACGCGGGTATAGCTGAGCGCCGACAGCGCCGCGCGATCGCTGACGGTGGCCGATACGAGCGCGAGCATCGCGCAGCCGATCGCGACGAGTGCGACCGCACCGTAGACGCCACTCACCCAGCGCAACGGCGCGTGGGCGCCGTCACGCCGCGCGAGCGCGTACATGAAGGCGAGCCAGGCGAGATTGCGCACCGATTCGGCGACGCGGGTCGCGACGTCGCGGCTGTCGATCCCAGCGACGGCGAGCGCCCACAGAGCGGTGGCGATCAGCGCGGCGATGAAGGTTGCGCGCGGCAGCCCCCCGCCCCCTGCGCGGATCTGCGCCAGCGCGAGCATGCCGAACAGCAGCGCCGCGAGCGCGTGCGTCCATAGGGTCAGCGGTGCAGTGGTCACGCTAGCGTGCGCCCGCCGGCCATAGCACGACGCGCAGCGTCTGCAGCAGGATCAACAGATCGAGGAACGGCGAGTAATTCTTGGCGTAGTAGAGATCGTATTCAAGCTTGTGCCGCGCATCCTCGATCGACGCGCCATAAGGATAGTTGATCTGCGCCCAGCCGGTGATCCCCGGCTTCACCATGTGGCGCTCTGCGTAAAAGGGTAGCTGGTCCTCGAGTTCCTTGACGAACTGCGGCCGCTCGGGACGCGGGCCGACGAAGCTCATCTCGCCCTTCAGCACACTCCAGCATTGCGGCAGCTCGTCGATCCGCACCTTGCGGATGAAGCGGCCGATGCGGGTGACGCGCGGATCGTCCTGCGCCGCCCAGACGGGGCGGCCGGCAACCTCGGCATCCTGCCGCATCGAGCGCAGCTTGAGGATATCGAAGCCCTCATTGTAGAGCCCGACGCGGCGCTGGCGATAGAAGGCAGGGCCGCGGCTTTCCAGCTTGATCGCGATCGCCGTTACCACGATCACGGGCAGCGCGAGCGCGAGCAGCAGCGCGCTCGCCACCACGTCGAACGCGCGCTTCGCCATGCCGGAAAGGACGCGGCCCGACGCGAACCCATCGGAGAAAATCAGCCACGACGGATTGACGCTGGCGAGGTCGATCCGCCCCGTCTCGCGCTCGAGGAAGGTCGATATCTCGTTGACGTGCACGCCTGTCGTCTTGACCCGCAGCAGGTCCTTGAGCGGCAGCGCGTTGCGGCGTTCCTCAATCGCTAGGACGACCTCGGTCGCGCCGCGCTCGACGACGAAGGCGGCAAGATTGGGGATGTCGGCACGCGGCACCGCGTCCGCAATCGCGAGTGTCGGCTCGCCCATCGCGACATAGGCGGCGACGACGAAACTCGATCCCGTCATCGGCTCCAGCGCCTTCAGCCGTGCCGCACGATTGCCAGCGCCCAGCACGACGATGCGCCGCTTGAAGCGCTCACCGCCCAGCATCCGGCCGAACAGGATGCGCGCCGCGGCGAGCCCGCCGATCGCGAACAGCATCGCGTAGAACAGGCTCGATCGCCACAGCGTGACCGTCGGCAGGAAGAAGTAGAGCAGGCTGAGGAAGATGATGCCGAGCGATACCGCGACGATCAGCCGCATCACCGCCTGTCGCGTCGAAACAAGCACGTCGGCGTGATAGGCGCCCACCGCCACCATCGCGACGAACAGCGGGGCGGCGAAACCGAGCAGCTGCGGCGTGCGCGTCCAGACCGGCTCGGGGACCATGTCGATCTGCCAGGCGCGCAGCAGCCAGCCGAGCTCCGCCGCCAGCAGCAGCAGCAGGACGTCGATCAGCCCGAGCAGCGCCACCGCATTGGGGACGTAGTGTTTGAAAATCCTGATCATCCGCGCAACGCCCGTCCGTCCGTTCGCCCGATCTGTAAGACAATCCGACAGGCACGGTGTCGCAGCAAATGGCAAAGAAAGGCTGAACGTGGCCGCGGGCGGATCGAAATCCGTTGCCGTGTGTTAGGCGCTCGGGGAGCATCTAAATTGATTCGCTTAAGCTACGCCGGTTCGCGCCCGACCGGCGGCCTATAATCGTGGGGATTGTATTGATGTCGCTGATCGTTCCCGTCATCCTTTCCGGCGGGTCGGGAACCCGGCTGTGGCCGATGTCGACGCCCGAGCGGCCCAAGCAGATGCTGGCGCTGACCGCGGAGCAGACGATGCTCCAGCTAACCGCCGCGCGCGCCGTTGGCGAACGGTTTGACGCGCCGATCGTCGTCGCCAATGCGCGCCACACCGAACTGATCGAGGATCAGCTGGCGGCGATCGGCGTGCGGCCGCAGGCGCTGATCCTCGAGCCCGTCGGCCGCAACACCGCGCCGGCAATCGCGCTCGCGGCGCTGGCGGCGCCCGATCCATCGGCGCCGCTCCTCGTCATGCCGTCCGATCACGTCATCGGCGATGTCGCCGCCTTCCAGCAGGCGATCGAGGCGGCGCTGCCGCTGGTCGAGGACGGCTGGCTCGTCACCTTCGGGATCACGCCCGACGCGCCCGAGACAGGCTACGGCTATATCAAGGTCGGCGCGCCGATCGCGTCCGGCGTCCACCGCGTCGACCGCTTCGTCGAGAAGCCGCCGCGCGACGTTGCCGAGGCGATGCTGGCGAGCGGCGACCACGCGTGGAACGGCGGCATCTTCCTATTTCGCGCCGACGCTTTCCTGGACGCGCTGGCGCAGCACGAGCCGACGATGCTCGACGCGGTACGCCGCTCGCTGGCGCAGGGCGATCGCTCGGGTTCGCGGCTGCATCCCGCCGCCGCCGCCTTCGCCGAGGCACCGAGCGAATCGATCGATTATGCCGTGATGGAAAAGGCCGATCGCGTCGCGGTGGTGCCGGTGGCGATGGGCTGGAACGACGTCGGCAGCTGGGACGCGCTGCACGCGATCAGCCAGGCGGACGATGCGGGCAACGCGTTTGGAGGCGAGGTGATCGCGGTCGATACCGCCAACTGCCTCGCGCGCAGCGACGGGGCGCGGATCGCGATGGTCGGCGTCAGCGACCTTATCGTCGTCGCCTCGGGCAACGACATCCTGATCCTGCCGCGCGGGCGCAGCCAGGAGGTGAAGAAGCTCCTAGAGGCGATGAAGGGCTGATCGGGGCGATCGTGACCGGTATCGGGCTGTGACATTCCCGCCACGGCACGATGCGGCGCGGTGACGGCTATTCACAGGGTGTTCAATCGCTTGGGGCTATGCGAGCGGGCATGAGGATGTGGTTTGCCCTGCCCCTGTTGCTCGCCGTGTCGCCGGCCGCTGCCCAGCCGGGCGACGGGCAGCGCGACGGCGTGGCGGCGTGGCGGGCGCTGCGCGAGGGACGCATCCTGTCGATCCGCGAGATCGAGAAGCGCGTCGTGCCGACGATGAAGGACGCGCAGTATATCGGCTTCGACTTCGAGATGCCGAGCGCGGTCTACACGCTGAAGTTCCTGCGCGACGGCACCGTCATCTGGGTCGACGTCGACGGCCGCTCGGGCCAGGTGATCGGCCGTACCGGCAAATGAACGAGACTGTCGCGGCGCGGCGGGGGATGCTAGTCCGCGCCATCGAACAAGGGAGTGAGCATGCGCGTCCTGATTGTCGAGGATGAGCCCAATCTGGGCCAGCAGTTGAAGAACACGCTCGAGGGCGCGGGCTATGCGATCGACCTCGCCACCGATGGCGAGGAAGGCCATTTCCTCGGATCGACCGAGAATTACGATGCGATCGTACTCGACCTTGGGTTGCCCGAGATCGACGGGCTGACCGTGCTCGATCGCTGGCGCAAGGAAGGCAAGGTGACGCCGGTGCTCGTGCTGACGGCGCGCGACAGCTGGTCCGACAAGGTCGCCGGGCTCGATGCGGGCGCCGACGATTACGTCGCCAAGCCGTTCCAGACCGAAGAACTGATCGCGCGCCTGCGTGCGCTGATCCGGCGCGCATCGGGCAACGCTTCGTCGGAACTTACCGCCGGCGATATCCGCCTCGATACGCGCTCGGGCAAGGTCACGCGCGCGGGCGAGCCGGTGAAGCTCACCGCGCAGGAATACAAGCTGCTATCATACCTGCTGCACCACAAGGGCAAGGTGGTCAGCCGCACCGAGCTGATCGAGCATATCTACGATCAGGACTTCGATCGCGATTCGAATACGATCGAAGTGTTCGTCACGCGCATCCGCAAGAAGCTGGGACAGGACGTAATCACCACGATCCGCGGGCTGGGTTACAGCCTGGAAGAACCCGCGTAGAGATCCTCGGCTCGCGGTTCTTCCCACAGGCCGATGCGCTCATACCCCGCCCCGCGCCATTTATCGTCGATGCTGGGTGCGGCCTGCGCCAGCGACGGCGGTGCGGCGTAGGCAGGGATGATGCCGGCGACGGTCCAGGAGGCGAGCAGGAAGCCGCCGAGGAGGCTGACGAACAGACCACCGAGAAACAGGATGGCGAACAACGGAAAGGTACGCGACACGACTGGTCTCCCTTCGGTTGCGTCAAACAACAGTAAATCATGATGGTTCCGAAGGACGACGAGAGCGCTGCGCGCGCGCCGATCACGCATTCAGGCTCGCTGACGCGGCGGATGATCGTGATTGCGGCGCTGTGGATTTCGCTGCTGCTGGCCGGCGGCGGCTTCGCGCTCGACCGGGTACTTACCTCAGCGGTGACGCAGAACTTCGACGACCAGCTCGAATACGTGCTACGCTCTTTGCTCGTCTCGGCGGAGATCGGGCCGGAGGGCGAGGTGGTGTTCAACCGCGAGCCAGCCGATCAGCGTTTCCTCGAGCCCTATTCAGGGCTCTACTGGCAGGTCTCCGCCAAGGGGCGCGAGGCGTTTCCCTCGCGCTCGTTGTGGGATCGCCAGCTCGCCTATGGTGTCGTCCACGACGATCGCGCGGTGCACACCTACGACAGCCGCCAGTTCGGCGCGGAGAAGCTGCGCATCGTCGAGCGCGACGTGAAGCTGCCGGGCTCCACGGTTCGCTGGCGGTTCCAGGTCGCCCAGAGCCGTGACGGGCTCGACGCGCAGATCGGCGCGCTGCGGCGGACGCTGGTGCGCAGCTTCCTGCTGCTCGGGCTCGGGCTGATGGTGCTCGCCGCGTTGCAGACCTTCTACGGCCTGCTGCCGCTGCGCCGCCTCAGGCTCGAGATCGCGCGGATGCGCGGCGGGCGGATCAATCGCGTCGCCGGCCCGCTGCCGCTTGAGGTCGCACCGATGGTGGAGGAGCTCAACGCGCTCGTGGCGCATAACGAGACGCAGGCGGAGGAGGCGCGCCGCCACGCGGGCAATCTCGCGCATGCGCTTAAGACGCCGCTGACCGTCATCATGAACGCAGCGACCGCGCAGTCGGACGATCTCGCGGATACCGTGGTGCGCGAGGCGCGGACGATGCGCCGCCAGGTCGATCACCACCTCGCCCGTGCCCGCGCGGTTGGGCGCCGCGGCTCGGCGCACAGCCGGGCGGAGGTATGGCCAAGCGTCGAGTCGGTCGAGCGCGCCGTACAGCGGCTCTACCCGCACGTGCGCATCGACATGGATGGGCCGAAGGACCTCGTCGCGCATATCGAGCGGCAGGATCTCGACGAGATCATGGGCAATCTGGTCGAGAATGCCGCGAAATACGGCGGTGGCAGCGTGTTCGTCACCGTCGGCGCGCAGGCCGGCTTCGTCGAGATCATGGTCGAGGACGACGGCATGGGCATCCCGGAGGAGGACCGCATCCGCATCTTCGATCGCGGCGTACGGCTCGATACCGGCAAGCCCGGCACCGGCCTCGGCCTCGCGATCGTGCGCGACGTGGCGGAAATCTACGAGGGCACCGTCAGCCTCGAGGAAAGCGACGACCTGGGCGGGCTGCTCGTCCGGCTGCGACTGCCGATGGCGGGCTGACGCGGCAGGTTTTGAAGCGCGCTCAGGCGAATTCGGGAACGCGCATCGCCTCGGCCGCAATCGCGATCGAGTGTTTGCGCGCATCATGGTCGTAGATGCTGCTTGTCAGCATCACTTCGTCGACCCCGGTGCGCTTGACGAACGCCGCGATCCCCGCCGCGATCTCGTCGCGCGTGCCGACCGCGCTGCACGACAGCACGTGATCAAGAATCGCCGAATGCGCGCGCGGCAGGCTCTCGCGATAGCCCTCGACCGGCGGCTTCATCTTGCCGGGGTTGCCGGTGCGCAGCGCGACGAACGCCTGCTGCTGCGAGCTGGCGAGATATTCCGCCTCGGCGTGCGTGTCGGCGGCGAAGACGTTGAACCCTGCCATCGCATAGGGTTTCTCGAGCTGCGCCGACGGGCGGAAATCGCGGCGGTAGATCGCCATCGCCTGATCGAGCGCGTCGGGCGCAAAGTGCGACGCAAAGGCATAAGGAAGGCCGAGAATCGCTGCGAGCTGCGCACCGTAAGTCGACGAGCCAAGGATCCATAGTTGCGGCGCCGCCCCCGCCCCGGGGGTCGCCTGGATGCCGGTACGGCCGTCGTCGGCGAAATAGCTTTGCAGCTCGACCACATCGTTGGGGAAGGCGTTGGGATCGGTATCGAGATTGCGCCGCATCGCGTGCGCGACGCGCTGGTCGCTGCCCGGCGCACGCCCCAGACCTAGGTCGATCCGGCCAGGAAACAGCGCGTCGAGCGTGCCGAATTGCTCGGCGATCTGCAGCGGCGCATGGTTAGGCAGCATGATCCCGCCCGCGCCGACCCGGATCGTCTTCGTCGCCTGCGCGACATGCGCGATCACCACCGAGGTCGCCGCCGACGCAATGCCCGCCATGCCGTGATGCTCCGCCACCCAGTAGCGGTTGAACCCCACCGCCTCCGCATGCCGCGCGAGATCGGCGGCGTTGGCGAGTGCGTCGGCGACCGTGCGGCCTTCGACGACGGGGACGAGATCGAGCAGCGAATATTGGGTCATGGATTGAATGTGGGCCGAAGGGTTGCTGATCGCAACCATCCCCCGCTTCGCCCCGCCAAAGCTTCGCTATGCGGCTTCGGGTTGGCGCCAGACACCGCGGCTGAGGGCGGCATGCGCGCAAAGCAGCCGGGGTTGCCCGCGCGGGCGCGCGTCGCGTAGAGCCCGCAGCCGATGCCACCGGCCCTCGATCACGTCAGCGCCTGGATCTTCGATCTGGACAATACGCTCTACCCGTCGAGCGCCGATCTGTTCGCGCGCATCGACGCCAAGATGACCGACTATATCGCGCGCCTGCTCGATCTCGACCGGGTCGAGGCGCGGCGGATCCAGAAGGCGTACTTCCTCGGCCACGGCACGACGCTCGCTGGGCTGATGGCGGAGCACGACGTCGATCCGCACGATTTCCTCGCCTACGTCCACGACATCGAGATGGACGTGCTCGAACGCAACGTGCCGCTCGTCGCCGCCGTCGCCAAGCTACCCGGCCGCAAGGTCGTCTTCACCAACGGCGATGCGCCCTATGCGCGGCGCGTGCTCGATCGCCTCGGCCTCGGCGAGAGTTTCGAGGCGGTGCACGACATCCACGCGATGGATCTCGCGCCCAAGCCCGCGCCGTCGGCCTATGCCGGGCTGTGCAAGGCGCTGGCGATCGATCCGGCGTGCGCGCTGTTCGCCGACGACATGGCGCGCAACCTAGCGCCCGCCAAGGCGATCGGCATGACGACGGTGTGGGTCGACAACGGATCGGAGCAGGCCGCCGACGCCGATCGCAGCTTCATCGATTACACGACGCCCGATCTGACGGCGTGGCTTCAGGGGATATTGGAACCGGCATGAGCGAACTCGAAACCACCATCGACGCCGCCTGGGAAAACCGCGCCGAGATCGGCCTTTCCACCAGCGGCGAGGTGCGCATCGCGGTCGACCGCGCGCTGGCGCTGCTCGACAGCGGCGCCGCGCGCGTCGCCGAGCCAGACGCCAGCGGCGGCTGGCGCGTCAACCAGTGGCTCAAGAAGGCGGTGTTGCTGTCGTTCCGGCTCAACGACAATGCGCTGATCGACAACGGGCCGGGCGCGGGACACTGGTTCGACAAGGTGCCATCGAAATTCTCCGGCTGGAGCGAGACCGAGTTCCGCGCCGCCGGCTTCCGCGCGGTGCCCGGCAGCGTGGTGCGGCGCGGCGCCTTTGTCGGCAAGGGTGCGATCCTGATGCCGAGTTTCGTCAACATCGGCGCCCATGTCGGCGAAGGAACGATGGTCGATACCTGGGCGACGGTGGGCAGCTGCGCGCAGATCGGCAAGAACGTCCATCTATCGGGCGGCGCGGGCATCGGCGGCGTGCTCGAGCCGCTGCAGGCCGATCCCGTCATTATCGGCGACGGCGCGTTCATCGGCGCGCGCTCCGAAGTCGCCGAAGGCGTGCGCGTCGGCGAGGGCGCGGTGCTCTCGATGGGCGTATATCTCGGCGCCTCGACCAAGATCATCGATCGCGCGACCGGCGAGACCTTTATCGGCGAAGTGCCACCCTATGCCGTGGTGGTGCCCGGCACGACGGGCGGTAACCTCGGCCTCTATTGCGCGGTGATCGTCAAACGCGTCGACGAGCGGACGCGGTCGAAGACGAGCATCAACGAGCTGCTGCGGGACTGACGCCGGACGCTGCCTCTCCGCTGCGATCGACGAGCGCAGTAGTTTCGCACTCTGAACGGGTCGTTGTTTCAGGTTCATGCAACCCGAGCCACAAGCGCACGTTACGATCGCGTCACTGCTTTTTTCGACCCGATCCGAAAGGAAGAGTATCATGCGTAAGATGTTGCTGGCGCTCGGCGCCTCCGCGATGGTTCTGCCAACGCTCGTCGCCACCACGACCGAGGCGGACGCGCAGCGCCGTTACAAGTATCGCGAATGGCGCGGCAACGACGGCCGCCTGCGCTGCCGCAAACCGAACGGCACGACCGGCCTCGTCGTCGGCGGTGTCGCCGGCGCGCTGCTCGGCCGCACGATCGACACGCGCGGCGACCGGACGCTCGGCACGCTGGGCGGTGCTGCCGTAGGCGCGCTTGCCGGTCGCGAGGTGGAGCGCGGGACGAGCAGCCGTCGCTGCCGCTAAGCGATCTTCTTCTGTGAAGCCTTTCGGGGGCGCGATCGTTACGGTCGCGCCCCTTTTGGTTTGCAGGAGACGTTTCGATGCCCGTTCACAGTGGTTCCGCCCGGTACGAAGGCCTCGGCAAGGACGGCAAGGGTTGGGTATCAACCCAGTCGGGCGCGCTCGCCGATCAGTCCTACGGCTTCGCCACGCGCTTTGAAGACACGCCGGGGACGAACCCCGAGGAGCTGATCGCCGCCGCGCACGCGAGCTGCTTCACCATGGCGCTGAGCTTCGCACTCGCGCGCGCCGGACATACGAAGGGCACGCTCGAGACGCACGCCAAGGTCAGCCTGGAAAAGGATGGCGACGGCTTCACCATCACCAAGTCCGAACTCGATCTGCGTGCCAGCGTGCCGGGCATCGCTGCCGCCGACTTCGATCACATCGCAGCGGAAGCAAAGGCAAATTGCCCGGTGTCAAAGGTACTTAAGGCGGAGATCACGCTTAAGCATTCGCTCGCCGAGTAACTGACGCGCGCATGAACGCGACGTAGTTTCTGGTTCACGCAACTACGTCGCGCCTTCACTGTTCTACCCGCATCGCCATCAAGGAGTAACGTGATGCGTATCGTTCTTGCCGCGGCGCTCGCCGCGACCACCGTCGCCGCGATGCCTGCGACCGCCCAGTCGGGTGCGGCGCGCGAATATCGTCAGGACGTCCGCCAGGCGGAGCGCGACTATCGCCGCGATCTGCGCAATGCCGATTCGCCGCGCGACGTGCGCCGTGCCAATCGTGAATATCGCCGTGATGTGCGCGACGCCCGTCAGGATTATCGTCGCGACTATCGCCAGTGGCGCCAGTTCGACTACAATCGTCTGCCGCCGGGTCAGCGCTATTATTACGCCGACAGTTTCTATCGTGACGGCCGCTACTACCAGCCGCGCCGCCTGTCGCGTGCCGACCGCGTCTATCGCGGCAACAACGGCCGCTACTATTGCCGCCGCGGTGACGGCACGACGGGCTGATCATCGGCGGTCTGGGTGGTGGCGTGCTCGGCAGCCTGATCGCGAACGGCCGTTCGAACACGCTCGGCGCGCTGCTCGGCGCAGGCGCAGGCGCGGCGCTCGGCGCGTCGATCGATCGCGGCAACGTGGTCTGCCGCTGAAGGTAAATCGTTTCAGCCGGAAGTAACGGCGCGTACCCCGGGGCTCGGCGAGTGATCGCCGGGCCCTTCCCTTTTCCGGCCCGCGGGATCGATGCAGTCCGGCGCGATTATTCGGAACTCCGCCAATCGTCGCCGCCGTCCGCGCCGCCTGCTAACACCTGCTCCATGACCGGTAGCCAACCCTCACCCCGCGTGCTTGGCGCAATCCTCGCGGGCGGCCGATCGTCGCGCTTCGGGTCGGACAAGGCGGACGCGCTGCTCGGCGGCACGACGCTGCTCGACCATGTCGCTGCCGCGCTCGCGCCGCAGGTCGATGCGCTCGCCGTTGTCGGGCGTGTCCACCCCGCATTGACGAGCATTGCCGACGTGCCCGCCCCCGGCCTCGGTCCGCTTGGCGCGCTCGCGGGCGCGCTGCGCTACGCTGTGGACTACGGTTTTAGCGCGGTGCTCAGCGTGCCGTGCGACGCGCCGCTGCTGCCCGCCGACCTGCGCCACATCCTCGGCGAGGACGGCCCGGCCTATCTGCGCGACCTGCCCGTGATCGGCTGGTGGCCGGCAAGGCTGGCGGCGCCGCTCGCGCAGTGGCTGGCCGACGACCGTCCACGCGCGGTACGGCGCTGGGCCGCGGCGATCGAGGCGCGCGCGGTCGACGTCGATCGACTGCCGCCCAACGTCAACACGCCCGCCGATCTCGCCGCGCTAGGCGGCTGATCGCAGCTACCCGATCCAGCGCCAGATGCCTGCGCGCCAGCCGGCGAGCGGGATGTGCGCCCAGGTGGCGACCAGCCAGACGAGCAGCCCGCCGGCGAGCGCGTGCATTCCGATCGTTCCGACCCGCGCACGCCCGGCGGCGATCGCGGCGAACGGCCAGTAGCTCGTCCGTGCCTGCCACGCGGGCCAGAAATCGGGTTGCAGCCGCGCCTTCTTGCGATCCTGCAGGTGCGCGCCGACGAGCGCGAGGACGATGACGGCGAGCGAGAGAACGATGTTCGACGGATCGGGATAGACGAGGATGTGGACTACGCCCCACAAGGCAAAGCCCCACATCATCGGGTGGCGCGTGATCGCGAACACGCCGCGCGCTTGCGGTACGGTGACGGTCCGGGCCTCGGGCAGCGCAGGGTTGCGCACCAGCGATCCCATGAACAGGATCGCTCCCGCCGCCATCACTACGGTGCCGATCGCCCACAATGCGTCGCCGACGGGCCACAGCGGCGCGGCCGGCGGCGCGGCGCGATACGCCAGCGCGAGCCAGATCAGCGTGGCGAACGCGACGAGGCTGTAGATTCCCAGGAACCCGCGCTCCCCCGCCGCCCGCACGATTGGCGCGCGTAGCGGATGCGACAGGAGAAAGTGCGTCCCGACGAACGCGATCGCTGCCAGCACCAGGTTACCCATTGCCGCCTCCTAAGTAAGCGGCGTCAACATGGCGCAAGCCGCGCTATCCTGCAAACGGCAATTGATAGCCCGTCATGCGCTGGCGGATCAGCTTCTTGTCGATCTTGCCCGTCGCGCCGAGCGGAATTTCGTCGACGAAGACGACGTCGTCGGGCATCCACCATTTGGCGATCTTGCCATCGAGGAAGCCGGTCAGGTCTTCCTTCGCCGCCGCTTCGCCGGGCTTGAGCTGGCACAGCAGGATCGGCCGCTCGTCCCATTTGGGGTGCGCGACACCGATGACGGCAGCAAGCGCCACCGCCGGGTGGCCGGCGGCGATATTCTCGATTTCGATCGAGCTGATCCACTCGCCGCCCGACTTCACCACGTCCTTCGCGCGATCGGTGATCGTCATGTAACCGCGCTGGTCGATCGTCGCGACGTCGCCGGTATCGAAATAGCCGTCCGCGTCGAGGATCTCGCCGCCTTCCCCGCCGAAATAGGATTCGACGATCGTTGGCCCCTTGATCTTCAGCCGGCCGAACGTCTCGCCGTCGTGCGGCAGCGGCGTGCCCGCGTCGTCGGTCAGCTTGAACTTGAGCCCGCACATCAGCCGGCCCTGCTTGATCTTGTGCGCGACCTGCGCGTCCGCGTCCATTGCCGCGACCTCGGCGCTGGGCGAGGAGAGCGTCGCCAACGGCGACGTCTCGGTCATCCCCCAGCCCTGCACCACCTCGACGCCGAATTCGTCGTGGAAGGCGCGCACCAGCATCTCGGGCACCGCCGAACCGCCGATCGTCACGCGCTGCAGCGTCTCGAGCTTGCGGCCAGAGCTGCGCAGATATTGCAGCAGACCCTGCCACACCGTCGGCACCGCGGCGGAATAGGTGACGCCCTCCTGCTCGATCAGGTCGCAGATCGATTGGCCGTCCATCTGCGGCCCCGGCAGCACCAGCTTCGCGCCGACCGCGGGCGCGGAATAGACGACGCCCCACGCGTTGGCGTGGTACATCGGGACCACCAGCAGCACCGTGTCGCGCGCCGACAGCGCGAGCGCGTCGGCCTGCAGCGTCAGCATCGTATGGAGGTAGTTCGAGCGGTGCGAGTAGAGCACGCCCTTGGGATTGCCCGTCGTGCCGCTGGTGTAGCACAGCCCGCAGGCGAGATTCTCGTCGAACCCGCCCCAGGCATATTCCGCCGGCTCGCCCGCGATCCAATCGTCGAACGCGGTCGCGGCATAGTCGGTCCGCGGCATTGCGGCCGCGTCGCACAGGAATATCACGCGCTCGATCCCTGGCGCCTGCGGCAGCAGCTGCGCGATCGTTTCGGCGCAATTGGGATCGGCGAGCAGGATGCGATCGCCCGCGTGATTGGCGATATAGGCGATCTGTTCGAGGAACAGCCGCGGATTGAGCGTGTGGAGCACCGCGCCCATGTTCGTCGCGCCGTACCAGGCGGCGAGGTGGCGATGCGTGTTCCATCCCATCGTCGCGACGCGATCGCCCTGCCCGATGCCGGCACGCGCGAGCGCCGACGAGACGCGCTTTGCCATCGCATGCACCGCCGCGTAATCGCTGCGCGTCACGATGCCCGCAGCGTCGCGCGACACGATCTCGCGCGTGCCCGACCATGTCGCGGCGTGATCGAGGAACGTGTCGACCGTCAATTGCCCCGACTGCATCAGGCCCAGCATCGATCTTCTCTCCATCGTCGTCGTGCCGGGTGCATCCCGGCACTCCTTGTTGTCATGTTCCAAGCCGAAACTGTGCGGCACGCGTCATGCCCGCACAACCCCGGCTGGACCGTGCCGGATCAGGCCGCCTGCGCCGCCTTCCAGTCACGCTTCACCTTCTTCGCGAGGCTCCATTTGTGCACCTCGGTCGGGCCGTCGTAGATGCGGAAGGCGCGGATCTCGCGGAACACCTGCTCGACGATCGTGTCGCCGCTGACGCCCGTCGCACCCATCACCTGGACGCAGCGATCGGCGATGCGCATCAGCGCCTCCGACACCGCAACCTTCGCCATCGAGCTTTCCACCGTGCCGAGCACGCCAGTGTCGAGCACGTCGGCGCACCAATCGATCATCAATTCGGCCTGCTTCAGATCGATGAGGTTTTCGGCGAGCATGAAGCCGACGCCCTCGTGATCGACCAGCGGCTTGCCGAAGGCGTGGCGACGGTTGGCGTAATCGGTGGCGATCTCGTGCGCGCGGGCGCACGCGCCATGCCAGCGCATGCAGTGCGTGAGACGCGCAGGCGCGAGGCGGACCTGCGCGAGCTTGAACCCGTCACCCGGATCGCCGAGCATCTGGTCCGCCGGCACGCGCAGATTGTCGATCGTGACCACCGAATGGCCGCCGGGCATCGAGCTGTCGATCGTGTCGAGAACGCGTTCGATGCGGATCGCGGGATCGGGCAGGTCGACGAGGAACATCGACGCGCCTTCGTCGGCCTTGGCCATGACGATGCCGACTTTCGCGCCGTCCGCGCCGGTGATGAACGTCTTGCGGCCGTCGATGACCCAGTGATTGCCGTCGCGCACCGCCGTGGTGCGCATCATCGACGGGTCGGATCCAGCGCCACCACCGCCCTCTCCGTCCATCGCCGGCTCGGTCATGAAGAAGGCGCTGCGGGCGTCGCCGCTGACGAGCGGCTTGAGGAAGCGTTCCTTAAGCTCGGGGCTCGCCTTCTTGCCGAGCAGGTACATGTTGCCCTCGTCGGGCGCCATCACGTTGACCGCCAGCGGCCCGAGCGGCGACAGGCCCGACGCGCGCAGCACGTCGGCGGTTTCGCGATGCGTCAGATGGTCACCGTCGGGCAGGATGTGCGGCGTCAGCACGCCGGCCGCGCGCGCCAGCCCGCGCATCTCCTGCACCAGCGCGTCCGACGGCCCGTGATCGCCGCAGCGCGGATCGCGTTCGTACGGCACGATCTGTTCGCGCACGAATGCCTCGACCTTGGCGGCGATCTCCTGGCCTCTCGTCATCGTCATTCCCGCATCATTGTTGCCCGAGCCCCAGGCTCTTGTCGTGTTTCGTTTCGTGTCGCCAGCGTTATCGGCGCGGCGTCGTCGCTCAGTCGATCAGCGCGAGCAGGCGCCGCGCGCTCTTGAGGTGCGGCGCGTCGATCATCCTGCCGTCGAGCTGCAGCGCCCCCGCGCCGGGGTTCGCATCGAATGCGGCGACGACGGCGCGGGCGTGCGCGATCTCGGCGTCGCTCGGGGTAAAGGCCTCGTTGATCACCGCCACCTGCGTCGGGTGGATCGCCATCATCCCGGTGAACCCGTCGCGCCGGCCGCGCGCGGCGTAGCCGGCGAGGCCCTCTAGGTTGCGGAAATCAGGGAACACCGTCTCGATCGCGGGCACGGCGGCGGCGTGTGCGCCGAACAGCGTGAGCGCACGGACGACGCGATAGGGATCGGTGTAGCTGCCATCGTCCTCGCGCGCGGTCATCGCGCCGATTGCGGCGGGCAGATCCTCCGCCCCCCAGGTGACGCCCGCGAGGCGCCCTGCCACCTCGGCGAAGGTGCCGAGGCGGAAGACCGCGGCGGGCGTCTCGCTCGCGACAGGCAGCACCAGGTAATCGCCTGGCAGCCGATCGATCAGCATCGCGACCGATTCGGCGCCTTCGGCCTTGGGCAGCACGATGCCGTCGAGCGCCAGCCCCGCCAGCGCGTCGAGATCGGCCGCCGCCTCGTCGCTGTCGATCGGGTTGATCCGCACGAAGACCGCCGGGCCGTCTTCCTCGCGCGGCGCGGCGATCCAGTCGCGCACCGCGGCGCGCGCTTCGGGCTTGCGATCGGGCACCACCGAATCCTCGAGGTCGAGGATCAGCGCGTCGGCGCCGGTGGCGACCGCCTTGGGGAAACGCTCGGGCCGGTCGCCGGGCACGAACAGCAGCGAGCGGAGCCTCACTTGCCCATCTCCGCCAGCTTGCGTTCCCAGGCCAGTGCGTCGCGCACGATGCCATCGAGATCGGCGCGCTTCGGCCGCCAGTCGAGCGCGGCGAGGATCGCGCTGTTGTCCGCCACCAGTTCCGCCGGATCGCCCGCGCGCCGCCCCTCGATGCGGCGCTCGATCGTCATGTTGGTGACGCGGTCGACCGCGTCGAGCACTTCGAGCACCGAGAAGCCGCGGCCGTAGCCGCAGTTGAAGGTGAAGCTTTCGGTGGGTGCGGCGATCAGCTGCGACAAAGCCGCGACATGCGCGTCGGCTAGGTCGGACACGTGGATATAGTCGCGCACCCCGGTGCCGTCGCGCGTCGGGAAATCGGTGCCGAACACGCCGACCGCGGCACGCTTGCCCGTCGCCGCCTCGACCGCGATCTTGATGAGGTGCGTCGCGCCCACCGTCGATTGCCCGCTGCGTGTCTGCGGATCGGCGCCGGCGACGTTGAAGTAGCGCAGCGCGCCGTAATTGATCGGATGCGCCGCGGCGACGTCGCGCAGCATCGCCTCGGTCATCAACTTCGACATGCCATAAGGGTTAATCGGCCCCTGGGGATCGCCCTCCGTGATCGGCACCTTGGTGGGGTTGCCGTAGGTCGCGGCGGTCGAGGAGAAGATGAAGTGGGGGACGCCCTCCGCCACTGCGCTTTCGATCAGGCTGCGCGTCGCGGCGGTGTTGTTGCGGTAATATTTGAGCGGGTTCTCGACCGATTCGGGCACCACCACCGAACCGGCGAAATGCATGATCGCGCGGACGTTGTGAGCGCGAATCACCTCGCGCACGCCTGGATCCTCGACCGCGATCTCGACAAAGGCGGCGCGGCGGTCGATCGCCCAGTCGAACCCAGTGACGAGATTGTCGATCACCACCACGTCGTGGCCGGCATCGAGCAGCGCGAGCACCGCGTGGCTGCCGATATAGCCGGCCCCGCCCGTCACCATCACCTTGCCGCTCAAAGTTTTGCTGCCGAGCGTCATGCCATTCTCCCTCTTTGCGCGTCGCCTAGCGGCTTCCTACATTGGCGGCAAAGGAGACTGCATCCATGACCGAATATGCAACGCTGGCCGGCGGCTGCTTCTGGTGTACCGAGGCCGTGTTCAAGGACGTGATCGGTGTCGAAAGCGTCGAGAGCGGCTATATTGGCGGCACCGTCGATAATCCGACGTACAAGCAGGTGTGCAACGGCGATACCGGCCATGCCGAGGCGATCCGCGTCGGTTTCGATCCTGAGAAAGTGAGCTACGGCGACCTGCTCGACATCTTCTTCGCGACGCATGATCCGACGCAGCTCAATCGCCAGGGCAACGACGTCGGCACGCAATATCGTTCGGCGATCTTCCCGATGACGGTGATGCAGGAAGAGCAGGCCAATCAGGCGATCAAGCGCGCGCAGGAAGACCAGTCGAAGCCGATCGTCACGACGATCGAGCAGGCCGACAACTGGTTCCCGGCGGAGGATTATCACCAGGACTATTGGGATACCGAGGGCAAGCGGAACCCCTATTGCATGGCGGTGATCCCGCCCAAGCTGCAGAAGCTGCGCAAGAGCTTCGCCGCGCGCTCCAAGGCGGCGACGGTCGCGGCCTGACGCGATGGTGTTCGATCTCCGCTCGGCGCTGCTGCGCCGGGCGGAGGTCGAGACCGCGCGACTGGTGGATTTCGCGTTCCGCGGTCGAACGCGCACGACGCGGCTGCTGGCGGAGCGCATCGGTCGCGATCCAGCTGAGACGGTCTCGCGGAACGCACGCGCCGACGTTGCTGCTATTCTTGCCGATCCGGCGCGTGAAATCGGCGGCTCATCTGCCGCTTGTGCCGGTTGAGCCGCGGCGGCTCAGGCAGCACTGATCGCCTAACGCGGCGATCCTCCCCGCATCGGCCTAGCGGCTCAGCGGTGCGCCGCGCGGCGCAGGCGATCGTTGATCGCGGCGCCAATCCCGGTCGCCGGCACCGGCGCGACGGCGATCCGTTCGGCGGGCGCGGCATCGGCGCGGTGCAGCGCGTCGAACAGGCGCGCGGCCGCTTCGAGAAGGTCGCCGCTGGCTGACAGCGTGTCGTCGCCAGTGACCGCGCCGAAGCCGATCAGCCATTCGCCTGCCTCACGCGTGATCGCATGGAGCCGCAGCGGCTTGTGCGGCGCGTAATGGGTGGCGAGCTGCCCGGGCGCGTTGATCCGCGCCTCGCCGGCCGCGAGCGGCAGGCCGAGATCCTCCGCGGTGATCGGCCCGGGCCGCAGGATCGCAGCCCCCGCCGCGCCCCAGCCGATGATCGTCGATTCGACGCCGGCGCTGGTCGGCCCGTCGTCGAGGATCAGCGGCACGCGCGCGCCTAGGCTGGCGGCAACGTGCGCCGCACGCGTTGGGCTGATCGCGTTGCTCACATTCGCCGAGGGCGCGGCGAGCGGCCCGCCGAAAGCTCGCAGAACCGCCTGCATCGCACGGTGCGCCGGTACGCGGATCGCGATCGTCTCAAGCCCCGCAGTGACGAGCCCGGCGATCCCCGCTTCGCCGCGCAGCGGCAGCACCAGCGTCAGCGGGCCGGGCCACCAGCGCGCGGCCAGTCCGCGCGCCTCCTCGTCGAACAGGGCGATCCGCTCCGCCGCGGCGAGATCGGCGACGTGGACGATCAGCGGGTTGAAGCTCGGCCTGCCCTTGGCGCCATAGATGCTCGCCACCGCCGCGCCATGCGTCGCGTCCGCGGCGAGGCCGTAGACCGTCTCGGTCGGCAATGCGACGATCGCGCCTACGCGCAGCACCGCTACCGCCGCGGCGACGGCATCGTCGCCGAACGGCACGATACGGGGGAGTTGAGCCGTCATCGCCGCACGGTATAGCGGACCCAGCCCGGAGAAGAACATGCCCTACGCCGCCCCCATCGCCGAACAGCGTTTCGTCCTCGACCAGATCGTCGGCATCGACGCGCTCGCCGGCACCGAACGCTTCGCCGCCGCCACCCCCGACGTGATCGACGCGGTGCTCGAGGGCATTGCGCAGCTGGCGGAGGGCGAGTGGGCGCCGCTCGCGCGCGCCGGCGATACCGTGGGCGCGAAGTGGACGCCCGACGGCGTGGTGATGCCCGACGGCTACAAGGCGGCGTACCGCGCTTATGTCGAGGGCGGCTGGGGGACGATCGGCGTGCCCGAGGCGTTCGGCGGCCAGGGCCTGCCCTTCGCGGTGCAGTGCGCGGTGCTCGAGACGCTCGGCAGCGCCAACATGGGCTTCGCGCTCGCCCCGATCCTGTCAGTTGGCGCGATCGAGGCGCTGCAGCATCACGGCACGCCCGAGCAGCAGGCGACGTGGCTGCCCAAGCTCGCGACCGGCGAGTGGACCGGCACAATGAACCTGACCGAGCCGCAGGCGGGCAGCGATGTCGGCGCGCTGCGCACGATGGCCACGCCGCGCGGCGACGGCACGTTCGCGATCAAGGGCACCAAGATCTACATATCGTTCGGCGACCACGATCTGGCCGAGAACATCGTCCACCTCGTCCTCGCGCGCACCCCCGATGCGCCCGCCGGCACGCGCGGCATCTCGCTGTTCCTCGTCCCCAAGGTGC
Organism: Sphingomonas sp. TZW2008; assembly: GCF_002117915.1. Taxonomy (GTDB): domain Bacteria; phylum Pseudomonadota; class Alphaproteobacteria; order Sphingomonadales; family Sphingomonadaceae; genus Sphingomonas. The sequence continues at coordinate 463,227 of NZ_BDJB01000003.1, forward strand.
GCAGCGACGGCACGCCCAACGACGTTCGCGTCGTCTCGATCGAGCATAAGATGGGGCTGCACGCCTCACCTACCTGCGTGCTGGCGTTCGGCGATCACGAGGATTGCGTTGGCGAGCTGATCGGCCCCGAATATGGCGGGATGCGCGCGATGTTCACGATGATGAACAACGCGCGCCTCAACGTCGGCCTACAGGGCGTGCAGGTGGCCGAGGCGGCGACGCAGAAGGCGGTCGAATACGCCCGCGAGCGCGTCCAGGGCGCACGCGAGGGCAAGCTGACGGCAATCATCGAGCACCCCGACGTGCGCCGCATGCTGATGCGGATGAAGGCACAGACGCAGGCGGCGCGCGCGCTGGTCTATTATGCCGCGGGCCAGGTCGATCGCGCCGGGCTGGGTGATGCCGCCGCGCGCGACCGGCTGGAGATCGCGACCCCGCTCGCCAAGGCGCACGGCACCGATCTCGGCAACGAAGTCGCGAGCCTCGGCGTGCAGGTGCACGGCGGCATGGGCTATGTCGAGGAGACCGGCGCGGCGCAGTTCTTCCGCGATGCGCGCATTACCCCGATCTATGAGGGCACCAACGGCATTCAGGCTGCCGACCTCGTCGGGCGCAAGCTGTCGCTGTCGAACGGCGCGGCCTTTGCGACGCTGATCGACGATCTGCGCGGCGCCAAGCACGAGGGGCTGGGCGCGCTGGTCGCCGCGTGCGACGCGGTCGGCCGCCGCTTGCAGACGGCCGACGCCGACGATCGCAATGCGGCGAGCTATCCGTTCCTCACCATGCTGTCGGTCGCGACGTGCGGCTGGCTGCTCGAGCGCGAGGCGGCGGCCGCGGGCGACGACGCGTTCGGTCGCGCCAAGAAGGCGGTGGTCGCCTTCTACCTCGATCAGATCGTGCCCGAGGCGATGGGGCTGCGTGCCGCGGCCGAGGCGCTAGCCGCCCCGCTCTACGCGCTGTCGGCGGAGGCGTTCGCCGCGTGAGCCTGCCGTTCAACCTGCCCGCCTATATCGATCGCATCCGCCTGCCCGCCCGCCCGACGCTCGATCATTTCGGGCTGGCGGCGGTTCAGCGCGCGCATCGCCTCGCAATCCCGTTCGAAAACCTCGACGTCGCGCTCGGCCGCCCGATCGCGATCGATTCCCCCGCCGTCTTCTCGAAGCTCGTCGTCGCGCGCCGCGGCGGTTATTGCTTCGAGCAGAACCGGTTGTTTCTCGACGCGCTGGGCGCACTGGGGTTCGACGCACGCCCGCTGCTCGCGCGCGTCTGGCTCAACGGCGACGGCGTGCCGCCCAAGACGCACACGCTGAGCCTCGTCACCGTCGACGGCCAGCCGTGGATCGCCGATGCCGGCTTCGGCGGCAGCTACGCGCCGCCGATGCCGCTCGCCGACGGGGCGGAAGCGGAGGCGCCCGACGGCGCGCGCTTCCGCCTAACGCAGGATGCGACGCACGGCTGGCTGCTCGCGCGCGACGGCCATGCGGCGAGCACCGACGGGCGCGGCGCTGGCGACGGCTTCCAGCCGCAGTACAGCTTCACCACCGACACCGTCTGGCCGGCGGATCTTGCGCTGTCGAACCACTGGACGTCGACCGCGCCTGGCACGCGTTTCACCACGCTGAAGATCGCCAGCATCGTGCTACCGCACGGCTTCGCCAGCCTGACCGATCGCGCTTACCGCCGCCGCGCCGGCGAGGAGGAGAATGAGGCGACGATCGGCGATCCGCGCGTCTATCGCATGCGGCTGAGCATGATGTTCGGGATCGATCTCACCGCCGAAGAGGTAGCGGCACTCGGGCTGTTCTGATCGCCGCGGCTCAGGCGCGCTCGCGCGCGAGCAGGTCGGCGGCGTCGAGCCCGAGCAGATCGATGTAGCCGTGGATGCGCGGCCAATGCTGCGTCACGAACGTCTCGCGCTCGGCCGTCCGCAGCCGCTCCGACGCGCCGGGAAGGACGAACATGCCGACCCCGCGCCGCACCTCGACATAGCCCTCGTCCTGGAACGACTGATACGCCTTGGCCACCGTCAGCGGATTGGCGCCATGTTCCGCGGCGAGCGCACGTACCGAGGGGAGCTGGTCGCCCGCGCGAAAATCGCCGCGCAGAATTCCCGCGGCGATCGTCCCGCGCAGCCGGATGTAGACCGGGCTGTCCTCGCTGCTCAGCGCTGTCATGCTGCCTTAATACAGCAATGAACGCGCACGTCGAGTCCTAGACTGTCCATTTCCGGACAGTTGTCGCGAGGTCGGGCCGCGGCCGCTCCTCCAGCCCGCGCGACGGGGTGCCGATGAACATGAAGCCGGCGATCCGCTCCGGCGCAGCGCCGAACGCGTCGCGCACCGGCTCGGCGAACGCCGCCCAGGTCGTCAGCCATCCGGCGGCGAAGCCCATCGCATGCGCCGCATGGAGGAGGTTCATGCATGCGGCGCCAGCCGACAATTCCTGCTCCCACACCGGGATCGGGCTGTCGAGCCGCGGCGACGACAGCACCACGACCAATGCCGGCGCCTGCCGCGCAAACTGCACCTGCGCGTCGAGCTCGTGCGGCTTCGCGTCGGGCTTCTCGGCGCTATAGGCGTCGACCAGCAGCGCGGCGAGCGCTTCGCGCTGCTCGTCGCCGACGATCACGAAGCGCCACGGCGCGAGCTTGCCGTGATCGGGGGTGCGGCTGGCGATCGCGCACATTTCGGCGAGCTGCGCCTCGCTCGGCCCCGGTGCTACCAGATCGCGCGGCTTGCCCGAGCGGCGCGAGGCGAGCAGCGCGAGCGGTGTTGAGGTGTCGTTGAACATATCCGCCCTCTTATCGCGAACCGTTCGCAAGTCGAGCGCAATCGCGGCAACGCAGCGTTGCGGTGCGCCTGGCCGGCGGTCGTCTCACCTGCAACAACCCGCTTGGCATCCGCGCGCGATGCGTTAGGTTCGCCCGCTTTGGGGGAGGCCTCTCCCGATCCGCAACTTGGCCCGGCTGTATCTTGGGAGCGTATCCTTGCCCATCATTCCATCGATCGCGCTCGGCTTCCTTGCGATCCTGATCGGCGGCGGCGCCGTCGCGGCGACCACCAAGGGCCCCGAGTTCATGGGCCATCCCAAGGGTCTCTACGTCCTGTTCTTTGCCGAAATGTGGGAGCGCTTCTCCTATTACGGCATGCGCGCGCTGCTGATCTTCTACCTTACCAAGCACTGGCTGTTCGACGACGGCAAGTCGAACCTGATCTACGGCGCCTATACCAGCCTCGTCTACATCACCCCCGTGCTTGGCGGCTATCTTGCCGATCGCTATCTCGGGCAGCGCAAGGCGGTGGTGTTCGGCGCGGTGCTGCTGACGCTCGGCCACCTGCTGATGGCGGTGGAGGGCGACGGCGGCCAGGGTTCGGCGGCGATCAACGTCTTCTGGATGGCGCTCGCCTTCATCATCGTCGGCTCGGGCTTCCTGAAAGCGAACATTTCGGTGATCGTCGGCCAGCTCTATCCGCTGACCGACGTGCGCCGCGACGGCGCGTACACGATCTTCTACATCGGGATTAACACCGGCGCGGCGATCGGCACGATCATGGCCGGCTGGCTTGGCGAGACCTATGGCTGGGCCTATGGTTTCGGCGCGGCGGGGATCGGCATGCTGCTCGGCCTCGTCGTGTTCGTCCTCGGCAAGCCGCTGCTGCTCGGCAAGGGCGAGGCGCCGCATCCGCTGACCAAGAAGGCCGAATGGTCGATCTACGCGATCGGCCTCGCCGCCATCGCGGTGATATGGGCGCTGGTTCAGTATCAGAGCGTGATCCAGACGCTGCTGATCATCTCGGGCGTCGCGCTGCTCGGCTACGTCCTGTTCGAAAGCTTCAAGCTCGAGCCGCATGCGCGCGACCGGATGTTCGCCGTCTTGTTCCTGATCGCGCTCAACCCCGTTTTCTGGGGCCTATTCGAACAGGCGGGCGGCAGCCTCAACCTCTATACCGATCGCTACGTCGATCGCGGCGGGGTGCCCGCCTCGCTGTTCCAGTCGATCAACCCGATCTACATCGTGCTGCTCGGCCCGATCTTCGCGGGCCTGTGGGTGTGGCTCGGCAAGCGCGGACTCGAGCCCTCCGCGCCGGCCAAGTTCGGCCTCGCTTTGGCTCAGGTCGGCCTGTCGTTCCTGGTCTTCGTTTGGGGCGCGCATACCGTCGGCGTCGAAGTCGCGACGCCCGTCTTCTTCGTCTTCGCGATCTACTTCCTGCAGACCACTGGCGAATTGTGCCTCAGCCCCGTTGGCCTCAGCGCGATGAACCGGCTCGCGCCCAAGCACCTCGCCAGCCTGATCATGGGCGCTTGGTTCTACATGACGGCGGTGGGCAATTTCGTCGCCGGCAAGATCGGTGAGGCGACCGGCGGCGAGAGCGGCGAGATGACCAAGGAGGCGACGCTCGCGGTCTATTCGACGATCGGCTGGTGGACGATCGGCATCGCCGCGGTCGTGCTGGCGCTGAGCCCGTTCGTGCGTCGCCTGATGCACCTCGACACGCTGCGCAACGACGGCGACCACGCGATGGCCGGGGAGGCGGAACTCGCCGAGCCGCAGGCAGCGGGGATCAACACCGCCGCGGCGACGCGCCACTGACGCGCCGGCCTGCTGCAGGCAAGCCGGCGCGGCCAGCGGGCGCGCGCCGCTTGGTCCTGTTCAACAAGCCGTTCGACGTCCTAAGCCAGTTCACCGATCGCGGCAGCCCGACGCAGCGGCGGACGCTGTCGGACTATATCGACCTGCCCGGCGTTTACCCCGCCGGTCGGCTCGATCGTGACAGTGAAGGATTGCTGCTGCTGACCGACGATGGCCAGCTTCAGGCGCGGATCGCCGATCCCCGTTTCAAACTGCCCAAGACGTATCTCGTGCAGGTCGAGGGCGTGCCCAACGACGCCGCGCTCGATCAGCTGCGCGCCGGCGTCACGCTCGCCGACGGGCCCACCCGCCCCGCCGAAGCTGCAGTGATCGCGCCGCCCGCGCTGTGGCCGCGCGATCCGCCGATCCGCTACCGCGCGGCGATCCTCGACAGCTGGCTGCGACTGACGATCCACGAAGGACGTAACCGCCAGGTACGCCGGATGACGGCGGCGGTCGGACATCCGACACTGCGTTTGGTGCGCTGGCGGATCGGCGAGTGGTCGCTCGACGGTCTGGCGCCGGGCGTGTGGCGGCTGGCGTGAAGATCTTCTTCGACGGCGGCTGTCGCCCGCTGCCCGCCGGGATGGAATATGCGCTGGTAGCGGCGGGCAAGTTGACGATCTGCCGCGATCTGGGTGCCGGCACCAGCATGGAGGCGGAGTGGCTCGCGCTGATCGCCGCGGCGCGGCTCGTGGTCGCGCTGGAGTTGTGCGAGCCGATCCTGCTGGGCGATGCGGCCGCGGTGATCGCGCAGGCGAACGGCGCGGTGCGCTGCCCGCCGCGCCACGCGGCGCAGCTCGCGACGCTGCGCGCGCTGCCGCTCCCGCCGCGCACCCGCATCCGCTATTTGCGGCGCGCGCAGAACCTCGCCGGCATCGCGCTGGCGCGGCTCCACGATCGCTAGGCCGCCCGCTCAGTGCGCGCTGGTCGACGCGCTGAACGCCGCCGCTTCGCGCAGCAACTGCTCCAGCTTGCCCCGCGCGGTCTCGGTCATCGAGATGCGTCCGGTCGGCCCCGGCTCCGCGACTAGCAGATCGCACGGGCCGAGCACCGCGATCCAGCGGTCGAGCAGCGATGCCGGCGCCTGGCACAGCCGCCCCGCTGCGCGACGATCGACCGGGGCGCCCTTCTCCTCTTCGGCGATGAAGATCGCGAGCAGCAGGTCCCACGGCCCCTCGGTCGCGAGATCGCTTCCCTCGAGCATCGCGCGCCGCCCGCGGCGGATCGCCTGATGCCGGCGCGCCATCTCGAGTATCATCTTTTCCATTGTGGGACCTCGGAACCGAAAAGAAGGGTGCCGCCCGCCCCCGGGCGGGCTAAGACCGCCGCCGGGCAACCGCGCGCATGATCGCGCAGGAGCGCCCGGCTTGACGTAAGGTGCGTGAATGGGCGTGTCGGGCAGTGATCGGACGGAATTGCTTCGGGATCTCGAACATCTGCTGACGTCAGCGCTCGATACGGCGGAGGCGGCCGGCGAGCTGGTCGTCGCGCTGCACGTCGCGCACGCGCTGGAAACGCTGCGCCCCGGCGGGCTCGACGCGCACGATGCGGAGCGCCTGCACTGACGCTCATGCGAGATCGCCGCGCGCGCGCAGGCTGACGTGGCCCGCGGCGCCGATGATCAGGTGATCGTGCACCACGATGCCGATCTGCCGACACACCGCCGCCAGCGCACGGGTGATTGCGATGTCCGCCTTGCTCGGCTGCGGATCGCCCGACGGATGATTGTGGACGAGGATCAGCGCCGCCGAGCCGAGTTCGAGGCAGCTTGCCACCACCTCGCGCACTGGCAGCGGCGCGCCGTCGACGGTGCCTTCGCTCAGAAGCTCGTCGCGGATCAGCCGATTGCCGGCGTCGAGATGCAGCAGCCGCACCTGCTCAACGCGGCGATGCGCCAGATCGGCGCGTAGATAGTCGAGCAGCGCAGCCCAGTCCCCCAGCAGCGGGCGCTCGGCGATCCGCTCGTGCAATATTTCGTGCACCGCTTGGCCCAGCGCGTCGACCAGCGGCGCGACACCGCTGCCAGCGAGCCGCTCGATGCGCTTACGTGAGCCCGCGAGCAGCGCGCCGAGCGAGCCGAACTCGTCGATCAGTGTCGCCGACGCACGACCCGGCTCTTCGACGACGCCCGTCAGGATTCGGGCAAGGATCGTCTCGGCCGGCGGGGGTGGCGCCAGATCGCCGCTGCCAGCAGTACGAGCTGCGGGATGCTCGATGCGCTTTCCATGATGGCGTAGACGTCGAGATCCATTGCCGGATCGATCACCCGCCCGAAATGCGCGAGCGTCGACACGATCTGAAACGCGGCTGCGATAATACACCATCGGCGCCCATGTCGGATCGCCAGCGCCACCAGTCCGGCGAGCACCGCGAGGTCGATCAGCAGCAGCCGGATCAGGACCTGCGGCGCATCCGCGCGGATGGTGGGCAGCGATAGATAAGACAGGAGCGCGGCCGCGGCGAACAACGCCACCGCCAGACGCTCCGGCAGTGCCGCGCGCCACAAGGCGAGCGCGGCGAGCACGGCGAAGGCGAGATAAAAGGCGATGACGAAGGCCATCGCGCGATCCTGCCCGCGCCGCGCGGCGGCATCAACTCACGGCATCTCGCACGGGCACCACGGCCCCCAGGCGGTGACCCCAATCTGCGGCGGCAACCGATAGAGCTCGAGTTCGAGCCGCGCGACATCGCGCCGCGCCTTGATCGAACTCGCCAGCGCTTCGGCAGCGACGTCGAGCGCATCGAAGCCGAGCGCCAGCGGCATGCGGCGGTTGCGCCGCTCTTCGACGAAGGTGGCGATGGTGCGCGCGGTCGCAGCGACGGTGTTGTCCGCCGCGGTCATCGCGCTGACGATGTCGCTACCGACCTGATCGACGAAATGCATGGCATCATCGGGCACGACCGGTGCGGCGCGGACGGAACGGGCGAGCAGCTTGCGCTCGAGGGCTTCGGCGGTGACGGTCATCGGTGCTCCCCGCTCGCGCGGAGAGCGCACCGCGCGAGGCTAGTAAAAGGTTCGGATGATCCACGCGGTGAAAGCCCGGAAGCTTTCGACGAGCATCGGCGTGGCGGCAAAGATCACGATGATCCCGATGGTCGTCGCGACGATCATCGCGACGGTCGAGATCCGGCCGTCGAGCGATGCTGGCTGCTCGCGGACCGGTCGCACCGCCAGTGGTTCGGGAAGGAAGATCGCTCGTTCTTCCTGGACCATCGCCGGGCGACGATCACTGTCATCACTGTTCCGAACGGTTTCGGGGATAGCGAACGGCTGGTTAGTGGGTGAACCACTATCCGCCTGCGCTACGTCCGAGAGCGCGTCCCGCCCCGGTGCATCGTCGGTCATCCCCGCGGCGTCGGCCGCGCCGAGCATCCGCGCCGCCTGGCGCCGGGTGACGCCCCCCAGCTTGCGGCGCGCACTGGCGACTTGATTCTCGATCGTGTTGGGCGAGCGGCCGAGCGCGCGCGCGATCTCATCGGTTTGGTAGCCGCCGTGCACCATGCGAAGCACGGTGCGCTCCCGCTCGCTCAGCGATGCGACGGCATCGAGCCCGCGCACGTCATTCTCCATCACGCTCATGGCTAGTTAGACATAGATCAGTGCAACGCGCGATGGCGAGCGGATTTCCAAGGTGTCGCCGGTCACGCCGGGTAGCGGCGGCGCAACTGGACGAGCGCGGTGTCCAGCGCCGATAGGAAGCGCGAGCGATCCTCCTTGCCGAACGGCTTCGGCCCGCCGATCTGCTCGCCGCCCGCGCGAAGATCGCTCATGATCGCGCGCACTGCCACCGCGTTGCCGATCGACGCGGCGGTGAACGGCTTGCCGGTGGGGGCGAGCACGCTCGCGCCCGCCTTGATGCATCGATCGGCGAGCAGGATGTCCGCCGTCACGACGACCGCCGCGGCGTCGGCATGGTCGGCGATCCAGTCGTCGGCGGCATCGAACCCGTCCGACACGACGACGCGGCGGATCAGCGAGTGCGCGGGCACGCGCAGGTGCGCGTTGCTGACGATGGTGACGGGCACCGCGAGGCGATAGGCGACGCGGTAGATCTCCTCCTTCACCGGGCAGGCATCGGCGTCGACGAGGATGGCAGGGCGCAGGCTCACGCCCGCTTCCCTGCCATCGATGCCGTCGTCCGGCTAGCCGCGGCAGGCGCGGCGCCGATCAGAAGCCGATCGCGAGCTTCGCGTACAGGAACCGCCCGTTGAAGCCGAACGGCGAGAAGTTGCTGTACGGCAGGAACTGGTAGGTCGCCGGGTAGCTGCCGCCGACCGCCGCCGGGCGCGGCCCGAACGGGCGGCGATCGGGGTAGACGTCGAACACATTGTCCGCGCCCACCGTCAGCTGCGCGCCACGTACGTCGACGCTCAGCGACAGATCGGTCACCCACTTCGGGCTGAGCCGCTGATCGTCGGGGCCGAGTGCGGTGAGGCTGAGCGCATCCGCGCCGAGCGGCGCGGTCGTCTCAGGCGAAATTACCGAGCCGTAGCGCGTGGTGCGCGCCGACACGCCGATCCCGGCGATCTTGCCGTCGGTCGCCAGCACCAACTTGTCACGCGGCTGACCGCGTTCGAAGCGGATGCCCTCGACGCGCCCGAACAGGACGAGGCCGGGGATCTGCGACAGGCCGCTGAGATTGTTCAGCCGCTCGTCGATCTTGTTCTGCGTGTAGTTATACGCTGCCGAGAAGTTCCAAGCGCCCAGCCCGCCAAGGTTGGCGCGATAGGTCGCCACCGCGTCGACACCCTGCGTCGTCGTATCGAGCCCGTTGAGGAAGAAGCGCGCCGCGCCGACGCTGGCGAAACCGTTGGCGTCGAGGATCGCCTTCACCGCGGCATTCTGCGCCGCGGTGCCGACGCCGGCCGCGCCGAGGTTCTCCGACAGGACGATGCGGTCTTTGATCTTGATGTGGAAATAGTCGACCGTCAGGTTGAAGCCGGGGAACGGGTTGGCGGTGAAGCCCGCCGACAGGTTGAGCGACTTTTCGGGATCAAGCGGCTGCGAGCCGAGCGCACGCGCCACCGGGCTGTTCACCGGCACCGTCGACACGTCCACCGGCACGCCGGCGAGGAAGTTGGTCGAGGTGGTGGTGAAGAACTGCTGGTGCAGCGACGGCGCGCGGAAGCCGTTCGACACCGAACCGCGCACCGCGAAACCTTGCGTGAATTCGTAGCGCAGCGCGAGCTTGCCGTTCAGCGTATCGCCGAAATCGCTGAAATGCTCGTAGCGCCCCGCCGCCGTCGCGGTCAGCCCGTCGAACAGGTCGGCGTCGAACTCGAGGTAGCCGGCGAAGCTGTCGCGGTTGACGTTGGTGCGCGCCGAGGCGGGCAGCCCGCCGAAGCCCTGCGCGCCCGCTGCCGCGGTGCGGCCGGGGAAGGTGCACACGCCCGTCGCCGCCGCGAAGTTGCCGCCCTGCGCGTCGCAGTTCGCCCGCGTCGTCGTCTGCGTCGGCACGAAAAACGGGCCGGTGCGATAGGATTGCGGATCGCCGGGGCGGATCTCGAAGATCTCGTGGCGATATTCACCGCCGAACGCGAACGTCAGCGGGCCGGCGAGCCCGATGTCGAACTGGCGCGACAGATCGGCGTTGGCGAGGATCTGCGAGAAGCGCAGGCCGCCGGCATCGAAGTTGCGCTGGCTGTTCGGCCCGAACGACACGTTGACGCTGTTGGTGGTGCGGTAGCTCAGCTCGTTGCGCCCGAAGCCGACCGAGAAATCGCTCTTGAACCCGGCGATTTCGGTGCGGATGCCACCGGTGCCGGCGAGATCGTCGATGCGCGACTGGATGAAGGGCAGATAGCCGTCCGGCGTCAGCCCGACGAAATTGGCGTTGGTCAGCGTCGCACCCGGCAGCACCGCGGAGAAATCGCGGTTGGTCGCGGCCGACTGCTGGCGGAAGTTCGCCGCCGACTGGCCGTCGCGATGGCCATAGGTGAAGAAGGCGTAGAAATCGGCTGCGCCGAGCGGCACTTCCGAATTGATGAGGAAATTGAAATCCTCGGTCTTCGCATCGCCGTAGCGGAAGTTGAGGCGGTTGAACGACGCCTCGCGCGCGTCGAACGTCGTCGTCGACGGGCGAATGTAGTTCGGCCGGAGGTCATAGCCCTGGCGGTTGGTGAAGCCGCGGTCGCGATACTCGCCGGTAAAGTTGAAGAATCCGCCGTCGCCCACGGGCAGGCCGACGTTGACGCCGTAGGTCAGCAGCTCGCCGTCGCGCGCCTTGCGCTCGCCGTCGCTGTTCGCCTGAAGGTAGCGCGTGTCGGCGGGATCGAGCACCGGCTGTCCGCCGTTCAGCACCAGCCCGCCGAAGTTCGACACGTCGTTCAGCGTCGTGACGTACTTGCCAAAGCTCACCTGCGCGCGGCCGCCGTCGCTTGCGCTCTTGAGCTGGACGTTGATCACGCCCGCGATCGCGTCCGAGCCATATTGCGACGAAGCGCCGTCGCGCAGCACTTCGATCCGCCCGATCGCCAGCGCCGGGATCTGGTTCATGTCGACCGCCGCCGAGCCGCGCCCGACGGTGCCGTTGATGTTAAGCAGCGCGGACACGTGGCGGCGCTTGCCGTTGACCAGCACCAGCGTCTGATCTGGGCTGAGGCCGCGCAGCGTCGCGGGGCGCGTCACGTCCGATCCGTCGGCGATCGACGGCTGCGGGAAGTTGAAGGAGGGCACCTGCTGATTGAGGATCTTGTTAACTTCGCCCAGCCCCGACGATTGCAGCGCGCTGTCCGAAATGACGTCGATCGGCACCGGGCTGTCGGCGACGGTGCGGTTGGCGACGCGGCTGCCGACGACGACGATCGTGTTCTCGGGCGTCGCATCGGTCTCGCCGGCGGGCTCGGTCGAGATTTCCTGGCTCGGCGCGGTCTGGGCGGTCTGCGCGACGGCCGGCATGGCGACGGCGGCGAACGACACACCGGCGAGAAGACGAACGTACTGACGCATGAAGAAACCCCCTGTTATCTCGGGTGGCTTCCCCTCCACCCGTTTATGTGCGGAGGCTGCGTCGTTCAGCGGCGGCGCGCAAGCGGCTGATCGCCGATCGGTTGCTTTGCGACAACAATGTTGCAGCGCGGCAACATCGCTGCGTTAGCCAGTCGTGCCGGGAACCCCGTCCGCTGCGCCGTCCGAAGCATCAAAAGGCTCCGTGCGAGCATCGCGCTGCTCGCGCAGGATCTGCCAGCCGGTGAGGAATAGCGCGCCGAAGAGCGGGCCGACGACGATCCCGCTCAGGCCGACGAGATCGATCCCGCCCAGCGTCGTCACCAGCACCAGCCAGTCCGGAATGCCCGTATCGCGGCCGACTAGGATCGGGCGCAGGATATTGTCCGCCAGCCCGATCACGACGACGCCCGACACGATCACGACCGCCGCCTGCCAGATCGCGCCCGTCGCGAGCAGGTAGATCGCGACCGGCCCCCAGATGATCGCGGGGCCGATCGCCGGCAGCAGCGCGGCGATCGCCATCAGCACGCCCCACAGCAGCGCGGCGGGCAGCCCGACGATCCAAAAGGTGATCGCGCCCAGCGCGCCTTGCACCAGCGCGACGACGCCCGATCCCTTGATCGTCGCGCGCACGACCGCGACGAACTTGTCGCTGAGCCGCTGCGCCACAGTCCGCTCGAGCGGCAGCGCGCGCACCACCGCCGGCCCGATCCGCTCGCCGTCGCGCAGCAGGAAGTAGGTGACGTAGAGGCCGACGCCGAACGCGAGCAGGAACGCCGCGGCATTCGCGCCGATCGATAGCGCGCGCTGCGCCAGCATGCTGGCGCTGCTGCCCACCGCTTGCGTGATCTGCGCCTGCGCGCGTTCGAAACTGCCGAACCCGGCATTGTCGAGCAGGCGCTGCAGCCGCGTCGGCAGCGCATCGTGGATCTGATCGAAATAGGTCGCGAAGTTGATCTGCCCGCTGCGCATCTGCGCGTAGACGCCCGCGGCCTGATCGACGACCAGGCTGGCAACGATCATCGCCGGGATGACGACCGCGACGGTGATGATCAACAGCGTCAGCGCGGCCGCGCGATTGCGCTTGTCGGGCGCGCGGGCGAGCATGCGCTGGAACAGCGGCTGGAACAGCAGCGCCGCGAGCGCCGCCCACAGCAAGGCGCCGGCGAAGCTCGATACGATCAGCATCAGCCCGATCGTGATCAGCGCCAGAAACGTGATCAACCCGCCGTTCTCGACGCGGTGTCGCCGGATAGCCATGAACCTGCCGAAGCCCCCTTTTGGTATATCGAGCACGCTAAACGCAGTTTAGCGCAAAAAGTATGGGCTGCACGTCATCGCCGCTGAACGTGACCCGCGCACGGCGCGTTTGCATTGCATGACCTTCCGTTTCGACAACAGCTACGCCCGCCTGCCGGCCCACTTCCACGCCCCCGCCGCCGCGGCGCCGGCGCGGGCACCGCGGCTGATCCGCGTCAACCATCCGCTCGCGCGCGAGCTCGGGCTCGATCCGGCCATGCTGGAGAGTGCTGACGGCATCGCAATTCTCTCCGGCCAGACGGTCGCGGAAGGGTCGCAGCCGATCGCGCTCGCCTATGCCGGTCATCAGTTCGGCAATTTCGTGCCGCAGCTGGGCGACGGGCGGGCGATCCTGCTTGGCGAGGTGATCGATACACAGGGCCGCCGGCGCGACATCCAGCTGAAGGGCGCCGGCCGCACCTTCTATTCGCGCAGCGGCGACGGCAACGCTGCGCTCGGCCCCGTGCTGCGTGAATATCTGGTCAGCGAGACGATGGCCGCGCTCGGCATTCCCACCACCCGCGCGCTTGCCGCGGTGCTGACGGGCGAGACGATCGTGCGAGACGCCGAGCTGCCCGGCGCGATCATCACCCGCGTCGCGGCGAGCCACATCCGCGTCGGTACCTTCCAGTTCTTCGCGGCGCGCGAGGACGTCGACGCGCTGCGCCTGCTCGCCGACCATGTCATCGCGCGCCACTATCCCGATGCCTCATCGGCCGACCGCCCGTATCGCGCGCTGCTCGACGCGGTGATCGCCGCGCAGGCGCGGCTTGTCGCGCAGTGGCTGCTGATCGGCTTCATTCACGGCGTGATGAACACCGACAACGTCTCCGTCGCGGGCGAGACGATCGATTACGGCCCATGCGCCTTCATGGACGAGTACGACCCCGCCACGGTGTTCAGCTCGATCGACCGCGCAGGACGCTACGCCTATGGTAATCAGCCGCGCATCGCGCACTGGAACCTGACGCGGCTGGCCGAGGCGATGCTGCCGCTCCTGGCGGACGACAGCGATCCCGCGATCGCCGACGCGCAGGACGCGCTCGCCGCCTTCGGTCCCGCGTTCGAGCGCGCTTATCACGGCGGGCTGCGCCGCAAGCTCGGCCTGGCCAGCGAGGAAGCCGGCGACATCGATCTCATCAGCGAGCTGTTGACCAAGATGCAGCAGAACCAGGTCGATTTCACCTTGTTCTTCCGCGCGCTGGGCGATGCTGTGGCGGGTGACGAGGAGCCAGCACGCGCTCTGTTCGTCGATCCTACCGCCTATGACGAATGGGCGGCGCGGTGGCATGCGCGGCTGTCGGACACGGTGGGTGGCGAGGATCGCCGCGCGGCAATGAACGCGGTCAACCCAGCCTTCATCCCGCGCAACCACCACGTCGAAGCGATGATCGCCGCGGCGGTCGAGCGCGACGATTTCGGACCATTCGAGGAGATGCTTGCCGTCCTCGCGCATCCGTACGACGATCAGCCCGACTATGCGCGCTACGCGCAGCCGCCGCTGGCACACGAGCGCGTCGCCGCCACCTTCTGCGGCACGTAATCGGTCAGGCCGTCCACTCCGCCAGATCGTCCTGCTCGCCGATCAGCGCGAGGCCGTGCGCGATCGACGTCAGCTCGCCCCCGGTCGCGATTCGCTCCGCGCCGAAGCGCCGGTCGAAAATCGCGCGGATCGCCGGGATCAGCGATGATCCGCCAGTTAGGAACACGCGATCGATCGCGCCTGCCTCGGTCGCCGCACGCGCCAGCGCGACGTCCATCGCCGCCTCAATCCGCGCAAGGTCGCCCGCGATCCACGCCTCGAACTCAGGCCGGCGTACCGGCGCGCTGATCGCCACCCCGCCGCCCTCAAAGGCGAAGCGCGCTTCCTCGTCGACCGACAGGGCGCGCTTCACCCGTCCGACCGCATCGTAGAGCGGGAAGCCCTGCTCGTTCTCGATCAGCGCGATCATCCGCCCGATCGCCGCGGGATCGGCGGCGTCACGCTGCAGCTTGCGCAGTTCCTCCAGCGTGCGGCGGTTGCGCATCATCGCTAGGCGGGACCAGTCGGCAAAATCGCTGAAATAGCCGCCGGGTATCTCGAGCAGCTTGCCGAACGAACGGTAGCTGCCGCCCTTGCCGAGCAGCGGCAGTACCAGTTGGTTCATTATCCGCTGATCAAAGCGATCGCCCGCGATACCGACGCCGGCGGATGCCAGCGGCACGCAGCGGTGCGGCGCGCCGGGCGCGGCGACACGCACGATCGAGAAGTCGGTCGTGCCGCCGCCGAAATCCGCCACCAGGATCGTCGCCGGCTCGGTCAACCGCGCGGCATAGCTGTAGGCCGCGCCGAGCGGCTCGTAGACATAGTGAATCCCGGTGCCGAACCCCTCGAGCATCAGGTCGTAGCGCGCCCGCGCCAGCGCCGGATCGGGCCGCGCCCCGGCATATTCGACCGGGCGGCCGACCACCACGCGGCGCGGCCGATCGGCGAGCGCGCCGCCGGTGTGCGCCACCAGCCGCTGCAGGAAGCGGCGACCCAGATCCTCGAACCGGAACGGCTTGCCGAAGATCAGCGCGCGCTCGAACGACGCGCTCGCCGCGACGGTCTTGAACGATTGCACGAAGCGGCTGTCGAGCGGCGCATCGAGATATTCGGCAATCGCCCACGGTCCCGCTTCGTGCGCGATCCCGTCCCAGCCGCGATCATCCTCCCAGAAGCACAGCGCCGACCGGAACACCGCCCCCGCCGCCGCGTCGCCAGCAAGCTCGACCAGGCGCGACGTCCCACGGCCATCGGCGAGCGCCGCGACGGTATTGGTCGTGCCAAAATCAAGGCCGAGTGCGGTCGCGGCGTGATCCATGGCGCTGCTCCTCAGGCAATGCGGGGCGGCGCCTATCGCACGTCGATCCTGGCGCCACAACCACACTTCAGCGGCTTGCAATTGTATTGCGTACAATACATACTAACGCAGCAAGCAAGGAGATGTAGCATGAGCCATCTGTACACCACCAAGGTTACTGCGGTCGGCGGCCGTAGCGGCACGATCAAGAGCGAGGACGGCATCCTCGATCTGCCGCTCGCCATGCCCAAGGAACTTGGCGGCAAGGGCGGCGCGACCAATCCCGAGCAGCTCTTCGCCGCGGGCTATGCCGCATGCTTCGAGAATGCCGTGATCCACGTCACGCGCGCGCAGGCGGATAAGGTGCGCGACGACCAGATCGAGGTCGTCGGCGAGGTCGGGCTCGTCCCCGCCGGCGCCGGCTTCGGCCTCACCGTCACGCTCGACGTCGCGATCAGCGGCGTCGATCAGGCGAAGGCGGAGCAGATCGTCCAGGCCGCGCACGCCGTGTGCCCCTATTCCAACGCCATCAAGGGCAATGTAGACGTCAAGCTCAACGTCACCGCGCGCTGAGACACGAGCGAGGCCGGGTGCGAGAGGCGACGTGCGATGACGGATGACGATCCCCTGCTGCTTGATCGGCAGGTGTGCTTCCCGCTCTACGCCGCCTCCAACCTGTTGAACCGGCTGTACGGGCCGGTACTCGGCGCGCTCGGCCTCACCTATCCGCAATATCTCGTGCTGCTCGTGCTGTGGGAAAAGGACGCGCAGTCGGTCGGAGCGCTCGGTGCGCGGCTGCATCTCGACAGCGGGACGCTGACCCCGCTGCTCAAGCGAATGGAGCGCGCCGGGATCGTCACGCGTGACCGCGATCCCGCCGACGAGCGCCGCGTCATCATCCGCCTCACCCCCGAAGGCCGCGCGATGCGCGCGCGCGCGCTGCACGTGCCCGAGACGATGGCGGGCGGGTACGATCCCGAAGGGGTCGAGGAACTTCGCGAGCGGGTGCGCGACCTCGTCGCCGTTCTTGCGCGTCACGATGCGAAACGCGGGACCTGACGAGGCGAGTTCGCGCTATTCCGTCGCGTGTCGGAGGTGCCGATTTCGCCTCGCCGCTGCATGAGCCGGCCAGACCAGCGGCGCGCTCTGCAGCATCATGGGGACGGCCAACGAAGTCACGAAGCCGAGGGCCGCGACGCTCGCCAGGTAAACGCCTCTTGACTCGCGTCGCATCCGCCGCAGCAGCCACACGAGCGTCAGGCCAAGCAGCAGGCTTGCCGTCAACAACACGGCCAACGCGATCGCAAACGGCAGCAAGGCGAGTTCGACCGACCACCCGATATCGCGCGCGGCGATCCGCCGGACAGGAAGCCACGCACTTGCAAGCTCCAGCGTGAATACCGTCGGCAGTCCGCCGCAACGAACGCGCTCACGGAACGGTTACAGCGCCCGCGACCTGCCGTTGTAGCGCCTGCGGATGAGCTCATCTCGCGGTGTGGGGCGGCAGCGTCCGTAGCTTTCAACCATGGCAAGACATCGGCCAAACACCGGGCTCGGCAACCCAGCGCGGGATCGGCCGTTACCCGATCATGGCAACGCTCACCATTCCGCGCTCCTCCCCGCTCGTCGCCGGCACCATCGTCGCCGGCGTGCTGGGCGCGAGCGCGCTGCTTGGCCGGCGCAATGCACCCGATGCGTCGCATCCCGGTGTCGCGCGGTGGTATCGCCGGCTCAGCAAGCCGCCCTTCACGCCGCCCAAGCCGGTATTCGGCGCCGTGTGGCCGGTGCTCGAAAGTGCGATGGCGGTCGGCGGCTATCGCGTGCTGCGCGCGCCGCCCTCACCGCAGCGCACCGCGGCGCTCGGCCTGTGGCTCGGCACCAGCGCGATGATCGGCGGCTGGACCGAATTGTTTTTCCGCCGCCACGCGCTCAGCGCCAGCACTGCCGCCTCGGCCGCAACGACGGTCGCGAGCGCGGGCTATGTCGCCGCCGCCGCGCGCGTCGACCGGCCCGCCGCGCTTGCCGGCGCCCCGCTGACCGGCTGGCTCGTCTTCGCCACCGTCCTCGCCAACAGCGTGCGACGCCGCAACGCCTGATAAAGGGGAGCGGCGGCGCGGACTGGCATGCGCTTGCCGACTGCTGCGAAGCATGGGATTACGAGCGCGGAGAGGATAAAGCCGTGCCGAACACCCGTCATCTCGTCGATCCCGAGCTCGCGCCGCTACTCGATGCATGGCCGGCGTTCGATCTTTCGGTGGAGACGCTGCCGGCGGTGCGCTCGCGGCAATTGCCGCGGCCGCCGATGCCGCCGGTCGACGTCGCCTACGATCTTCTCAAGGCGCCCAGACGCGATGGGGCACCTAGCGTTCCGCTTCACGTTTATCGCGCGCGGAACGCGGACGGCGCTTTACCGTGCATTCTTCACCTGCACGGGGGCGGCTATGTTGCCGGCAGCGCGGGCGAGCTAGCGGACTTTCATCGGGTGCTGGCGGACGATCTTCGCTGCGCCATCGTCTCGGTCGACTATCGCCTTGCGCCGGAGACGAGCTTCCCCGGCAATATCGAAGATTGCTACGCCGGGCTCGATCACGTCATGCGCGAGGCCGATGCGCTGGGGCTCGACACTGCGCGCGTCGGGGTGATGGGCGAGAGCGCTGGCGGTGGGCTCGCGGCGGCGCTGGCATTGCTCGCGCGTGACCGCGGCGAGCATCGCCTGGCGTTCCAGCACCTCATCTACCCGATGCTCGACGATCGCACCTGCACCGCCGATCCGCATCCGACCGCCGGCGAGTTCATTTGGAACCGCGCAAAGAACATCTTCGGCTGGACGGCGCTGCTCGGCCACGAACCGGGCCGCGAAG
This sequence comes from Sphingomonas sp. TZW2008, assembly GCF_002117915.1. Taxonomy (GTDB): domain Bacteria; phylum Pseudomonadota; class Alphaproteobacteria; order Sphingomonadales; family Sphingomonadaceae; genus Sphingomonas. Next base: position 481,791 of record NZ_BDJB01000003.1, read on the forward strand.
GCGTGTCACCGCACGCCGCCCCGGGGCGCGCGATCGATCTTGCTGGCCTGCCGCCTACGTTCATCTCGACCGGCGCGCTCGATCTCTTCGTCGACGAGGACATCGACTATGCCCGTCGCCTGATCGCCGCCGGCGTGCCGACCGAGCTTCACGTCTATCCCGGCGCCTTTCACGCCTTCACCATCGTGCCCGGCGCGCGCGTGGCGCAGGCGGCGCAGCGCGACAGCCGCGAGGCGTTGCGCCGCGCACTCCACGGGTGAGGCAAGTCGCCGCGCGGCAGTGCCATAGCGATCGCGGTTCACTGTATAGTGTCTGGTCGGGCAGCTGCTGATCCGTGAAATGCTAAGCGGAGGCCGAAGCTCATGGTGTTGTCGGTCTGCGCAAGCCGGGTGGATTGACGCTTCATTGCCACTTGGGAGTGACGAGCGTGATCCTCGTCCTAGCGCTGTTCCATCGAACGATCTGTTGGTCGACGACTAAATAGCCGTAGCCGGATCGCATGGCGCGGGTGTGGGCCTGCTTTGGCGAAGCCAGCCACCGCGTGCGTGGCTACGCGCTATGCGCCAGTCAGCGAGCGGTCGGCGGCTGCTGACCGCTCAGGCTTGACGCTGGGCGCCGATGCGACTTCGGCGCTCCAGGCACTGGTTTCACCCATCTTCGAGCAGCCGCGCGGCTTCGGCGAGGACGCCCGCGATCCGCGCCGGTACGCTGGGGCTGGTGCATACGTAGGTCGGCGAGGGATGCGGCATCGCAAGCACCACGACATCGGGCCGCGTTGCGGTGACCAGATCGCGCGCCTCGCCGCAACGCGCCCGGCGAGTACGACGACGCGCAGCCGCCGGAGCAGCGCGAGCAGCGGCGGCAGAGACGCGCGCCCGGCAACGATCTCGCCGCGCCGCAGCGCGCGATTGCGCGCGCCGGGCGCGTGGACGATCCACGGTACCGCGTTCCAGAGCAGCGTATCGCCGCGTGCGATCCCCGCCGCGCCGAGGAAGCGGACGAGATTGCGCGCGGTGCCCGTGGCGTTGTCGCGCGAGACGATGCGCGGCGCGCCGTCACTCGGCGCACGGCCAGGACACGGGTCTGGGCCAGGCGTTTCGAGCAGCAGCAGGAGGCGCGCTGTGGCGCCGCCATCCGCCGGGTCAAAGCCCGGCACGCGCCGTCCGTCGACGGCGAGCGATGCCCGCCACGCCTCCAGCCGGCGCTGCGCCGCCGCGGGTATCGCCGCCCCTATCCCTTCTTCGCCGCGATGTAGCGGTTGACCTGCTCCTCTAGCACGTCGAGCGGCAGCGCGCCCTGGCTCAATACCGCCTCGTGGAAATCGCGGATGTCGAAGCGCTGGCCGAGTTGCTGCTCGGCACGCTTGCGCAGCTCGGCGATCTTGAGTTGGCCGACCATGTAGCTCGTCGCCTGCCCCGGCCAGTTGAAGTAGCGATCGACCTCGCGCGCGATATCGGTGTCCGAGACCGAACTGTTCGCCTTGAAATACGCGATCGCCTGCTCGCGCGTCCACCGCTTGGAATGGATGCCGGTGTCGAGCACAAGCCGGATCGCGCGCCATACCTGCAGCGAGAGCATGCCGAAGCGATCGTAGGGTGTCTTGTACACGCCCATCTCGTTCGCCAGCCGCTCCGAATAGAGCCCCCAGCCTTCCATGTACGCGCCGTAGCCGCCGAAGCGGCGGAACTTGGGAATGCCCTGCAGCTCCTGCTGACGCGCGATCTGGAAATGGTGCCCCGGCGCGCCCTCGTGCGCCGCGATCCCCGCCACCTGCACCTTCTGCGTCTGGTTCATGTCGACGAGGTTGACGTAATAGATGCCCGGCCGCTTCCCGTCGGCCGACGGCGAATTGTAGAAGGCGGTCGACGCCGTTCCCTCGCGCCACTTCTCCACCGCACGCACCTCGAGCGGCGCCTTGGGCAGCACGCGGAAATAGCGCGGCGCGGCGGTCATCACCGAGGCGATCACCGCGCGCGCATCGGCGAGATATTGTTCGCGGCCCGCCTCGGTATTGGAATATTTGAACTGCGGGTCGGTGCGGATCTTGTCGAAGAACTGCTCCAGCGTGCCGGTGAAGCCGACCTCCTTCTTGATCGCCTCCATCTCCTGCCGGATCGCGGCGACCTGCTGCAGCCCGGTCTGATGGATCTGATCGGCGGTGAGCTTGGTCGTCGTCGAGCCTTCGAGCCGGTCGTTGTAGTACGCCGCGCCATCGGGCAGGCTCCACGCGCCGAAATTGCCCTTCGACTTGGGCTCGATCTCGTCGAGCGCGGCGAACAGCATGTCGTAGCCGCGCTTGAACGGGCCGGTCAGTGCCGCTTGCGCGTCGGCGATCAGCTTCGCCTTGGTCGCCGCCGGCGCGTCGAGCGCGGTCACCTTCTTGCGGAAATCGGCAAGCACTGTCGAATCCGTGCCGCCGTCGAACGGCGCGCCCGTCACCACCTTCTTCGCGTCCGCCCGCGCCGGCGCGAAATTGACCTTGTTGGGGACGATCCCCGCCGCCGCCTGCTCGCGCATCGTCGCGGTCACTTCGCGCATCACGCGCTCGGTCTCGCGCAGCCGCGCGATATACGCCTCGGCATCGGCGACGGTGTCGATCTTATGCGTGTTGATCAGCAGCACGGGGATGTCGCCCGCCGGGCTGCCGTTGGTCGATACGGGGAAGCGCAGCTTGCGGAAGCGGAACGACTCGCGGCTGCGCTCCACCTCATATTCGAACAATCGATAGCTGACGCGCGCGCTCTCCCCCAGCTTGGCGGGATCGAACTGCGCGCGCATCGCCTTCAGCTGCCGCTCGGCCAGATCGCGCGATCGCACCGCGGCGGCGTCGGTATAATCGTCGAGCTTGTCGTAATCGGTCTTGAAGCCCAGCTGCGTCTGCGTCTCGGGGCTCAGCGCCACCTGTTCGTCATACGCCTTGTCGAGGAACGCGAGCAGCGCCGCATCCTGCGCGCCCGGCTGTGCCGCGGCCGGCGTCGGTGCCGGGGCGCTCGCCGTCGCCAGCGGCACGGCGGTCAGCAACAGCAGGGCAAGGGTCGCACGCATAGTCATTCTCTCCTGATCGATGGCGCGCGTTCTTGCCGCGAATGCTGCGCGACGCAATCGCAGCGCGATCACGTTAGTTGTGGAAAAGCCGCGCCTTATTCCTCGGCCGAGCCGAAATCGGACGGCCGCCGCCGCGGCATGCGCGGCCCGCGCCGGTTGAGCGCCTGCGCCACGCGATCGAGCAGGTCCGATCGGCGATACGGCTTGCCCAGCACGTCGAGCCCCGACTGACGCGGTCCCTCGATCACCAATTCCTCATTATAGCCCGTCGTCATCAGCACCGGCAGCTCGGGTGCGAGCGCGCCGATCCGATCCGCCAGCACGATGCCGTTGATCGATCCGGGCATGACAAGATCGGTGAAGAGCAGGTCGAACGTATCGGGCTCGGTCGCCTCGAACAGCTTCAGCGCAGCATCGCCGGTCTCCGCCGACGTCACGCGATAGCCCACCTCTTCCAGGATTTCGCGCGACAAGGCGAGCACTTCGGGGCTGTCCTCCACCACCAGGATGTGCGCCGAGCCGCGCCCGCGCGATCCCGCATCCGGCGCGGGCTGCGGCGCTTCCGGCGGCTCGGTGACGGGATCGCGCGCGATCGGGAACAGCATCCGCACCTGCGTACCCTGTCCGACGACGCTCTCGATTTCCAGCCGGCCGCGCGATTGCTGAACGAAGCCCGATGCCATCGCCAGCCCGAGCCCGGTGCCTTTGCCGGTGCCCTTGGTGGTGAAGAACGGCTCGGTCGCGCGGTCGATCACGTGCGGGGGCATGCCCTCGCCTTCGTCCTTCACCTCGACCGCGACATAGTCGCCCGGCGTCAGCCCGCGTGCGGCCGCGTCGCCGTTGAGGTGGATCTTGCGCGTCGATATCTCGACCAGCCCGCCGTCGGGCATCGCGTCGCGCGCGTTGATCGCGATGTTGAGCACCGCCATCTCGAACTGCTCGGGATCGATCACCGCCTTGGGCAGCCCGCGCCGCAGGCTGAGATGGACTTCGACGCGCTTGCCGAGCGAGCTTTCCATGACGTCGATGAAGCTCGTCAGGCAAGCGCTGACGTCGGTTGGTCGCGGATCCAGCCTGGTCTTGCGCGCGAAGGCGAGCAGCTGCCCGGTCAGCTTCGCGCCGCGTTCCGCCGCGCCGCGCGCGGCGTTAAGATAGCGCAGCACGCGCTCGTCCTCGACGCGCCCGGTGGCGAGTTCGAGATTGCCGTTCACCACCTGCAGCAGGTTGTTGAAATCGTGCGCCAGCCCGGCGGTCAGCTGCCCCACCGCCTCCATCTTCTGCGCCTGGAGGAACGATTTCTCGCTCTCGCGCCGCCGCGTCACGTCGAGCTGGCTGGCGAAAAAATAGAGCAGTTTGCCCGACGTGTCGTAGACCGGGCCGATGAACACCGCGTTCCAGAACGGCGAGCCGTCGCGGCGGTAGTTGAGCAGTTCGAGCGCAATCGAATCGCGATGCTCGACCGCGGTGCGCAACTCGGCGACCGCCTCACGATCGGTCTGCGCGCCCTGCAGGAAGCGGCAGTTGCGTCCAAGCACCTCGTCTTCCTCATATTGCGTGAGGTCGAGGAATGCCTTGTTGGCGAAGACGATGGGATTGTCGTCCTGATGCGGATCGGTGAGGATCATCGGCATCCGCGTCATCTCGATCGCGGCGAAGAACACGTTACCGCGATCTTCAAGCCCAGGCTCGGTGATGGTCGCCTCGCGCCAGTGATGCAGCCCTGGGCGGCCGAGCGGCTCGCGTGCGCCCACATCCGCCGCGCCCTCGGCCGGCACGCCGCTGCTCTGCCCGCCGCCCTCGACGTCCCGGCCGTGCGGCTCACGACCCTCTAGTTCTTCGTCACCACTCACACGCTGTCCTTCGACGCTTGGTCCGCACCGGATTACGTCGGCCCGACCTGCGTTGAACAGCCATAAGACGATTCCGCTCCGCGACGAAAGACGCGGGCGTTGTCAGCGCTCGAGCGACGTGGCCAGTGCGTGCAGCCGTGCGTCCGCAGCGGCGCGGAGCCACGCGATCAGTTTCACGCGGAATGCCGGCGTTCCGCGCTCAGCCGCGTCGACGAACCATCGCTGCGCGGCATCGTCGTCGCCCGCGGCGTGGAGCATCCGCGCATGGTTGAACGCGCCGCGAAAATCGCCGCCCGCCGCGCGCGCGTAGCAATCCGCCGCGCGCGCCATGTCGCGCGGCCCGGCCCAGCCGTCTTCGGCGAAACTGCCGACGTAGTTGAGCGCCTTGGCGTAGCCCATCCCCGCGGCGCGCTCGAACCACGCGAGCGCAGCCTCACGGTCCTGCGCCACGCCCTCGCCCAGCGTCAGACGGGTGGCGTAATTGTACATGCCTTCCGCCAGCCCGCGCTCGGCGGCGAGGCGGAAGCACGTCGCCGCCCGCTCCATGTCGACCGCGACGCCCCACCCCAGTTCGTAGCAGCGCCCAACCATGTTGAGCGCCATCAGGTGATGCTGCGCCGCCGCGCGCCGGAACCAGCCGAACGCCGCGGCAGGATCCATCGCAACGCCAACGCCGTCGAGCAGCATCTGCGCGTAGACCGCCTGCGCCTCGGCATGCCCCTCCTCCGCCGCGGCGCGCAGGAACGCCGCGCGCGCGGCGGGCGGCCCCGCGAGCCGCGCGGCGATCTCCTCCGATGTCAGCGTATCGAGCAAGCGCGGCTCAATATTTCACCGTCACCGTGCCGAAGATCGTTCGGCCCGGCGCGATGCCCGCATAGTGCGTGGTGAACACCTGATTGAAGTACGTCTCGTTCGTCAGATTCTGCGCGTTGACCGCGAGATCGAGATGCTCGTTCAGCTTGAGCGCGGCACGCGCGTCGAACCGCCAATAGCCCGGCACGCTGCGCTCGATGATCCGCGTCGCCGGGTTCACCGTCACTACGCCGGCGGCGGTCTGCGTCGCCGAGCGATTGTCCTGGAACCCGCCGTAGACGCGGCTCTGGTAAAAGGCGCCGCCGCCGATCTCGACGCGGTCGAACAGCGTCGCGTTGGTCCAGATCGACAGATTGTGCTTCGCCGCCTGGGGCGCGGGGCGCCCGGTATTGGCGGCGGGCACAAGCACCGTCTGCGCAGGCCGCGTGCCGACGGCGGGCGCGGTCAGCGCGGTAAACCCGCCGTCGACGATCTTGGCGTCGAGATAAGTATAGCCGCCGAAGATCGTCCAGCCGGGCAGGATCGTCCCGCTCGCGGTGAATTCGGCGCCCTGGATGCGACGCTTGCCGATGAACTCGATCGTGTTGCCCGGACCGGTGACGCGGGCATTGGCGGTTTCGGTGCGGAAGCCGGCGAGCCCGAGCGACAGCCTCCCGCCCATCAGGTCGGCCTTGGCGCCGATTTCGTACGACTTCGACTTCTCGACCTTGAGCGAATCGAGCAGCAGCAGCGCGGCGGGCGTGTTGGTGGTGCCGAGCGAATTACCCTCCTGCCCCTCGCCGACGAGGCTGTTGGGTGGCGTCGCCGACGTCGCGTACGAGGCATAGACGCTGGTCGTCGGCGTCGGCTTGAAGACGAGCCCCGCCTGCCAGTTGAAGATATCGTCCTCTCGCGTCAGCTCGAACGTGCCGGTGGTGCTCGGCGGCGTGACGGTCGAACGGAAATTGTCGAACCGTGCGCCGAGGTTGAGGATCAGCTGCGGCAGGAACGTGATCGAATCGAACGCGTAGACGCCGCGCGTTCGCGATTCATTCTGCGTCTCGCCGGTGATCGGCGTGCGGGTGATCGGCGTCGCCATATTCGAGGTGTCGGACGCGTAATTGACCCACGGATCGTTCGGATTGGGCGCGAACAGGCTGGTGCAGTTGAACCGCGCGATGCCCTCGGCCGTGCAGCGCGGGCTGGTGGTGACGACAAAGGTGCCGCGCCGTGCCTTCTCCCACAGAAGCTCCGCGCCGATCGCGATCGAGTGTTCGATTCCGCCGGTCATCACCTTGCCGAACAGGTCGGTCTGGTTCGCTAGCGTCTCGACATAGCCGTAGCGTGTGTTGGCACGCCGCCACACCAAGCCCCCGCCTGATGCCGGCGCGGCGGTGCCGACACCGAAGACGTTGCCCTGGCTGTCGTCGGGCTGGGTGAAGATATATTGCTGGCTGTTATGGCTGTAGCGCGACGAGTTGCGCACCGTCAGCGTGCCAAAGTCATGCTCCACCCGCATCATCGCCTGATCGGTCTTGGTATCGCGGAAATCGCGGTTGCGCAGGCCGTAGAAGGTCGACCGGTCGACCCGCCCGACGGTGCCGTTGGCGGTCGTCACGCGGCCCACCGCGGGCTCGTTGCGCGTCGTGCCGAGCGGCGCGTTGGCGAGCGTGTAGAGGTACGGGATGCCGCTGTCGGGCAGCTCCTCCGTCGTCAGGTGATAATAGTTGATGCTGAGCCGCGTCGGCGTGCCTAGCCCGATCGCGATCGATGGCGCGATGCCCCAGCGTTTCTGCCAGATCGCGTCACGCCCGGCGACGTCTTGGTCGTGCCACGCGCCCGCGACGCGCACTGCCGCCATGTCGCCGAGCTGCACGTTCACGTCGGCGGTGAGGCGCTTGTAGTCCGCCTCGCCGTAGCTGCCGCTCGCCTGCGCGAACGTATCGAGCTTGGGCATCTTGGTGATGATGTTGATCGATCCGCCCGCGCTGCCACGCCCGCCCAGCGTCCCGTCCGATCCGCGCACCACTTGGATCTGCTCGACCGCGAACACTTCGCGGCTTTGCGCCGCGGTGTCGCGCACGCCGTCGACGAAGGTCGATCCCTGGCTGTCGAAGCCGCGGATGAACGGCCGATCGCCGACCGGATTGCCGCCCTCGGCTGCGCCAAAGGTGATCCCTGGCACGGTGCGCAGTGCCTCGGTCAGCGTCGCCGAGCCGGTCTGCTCGATCACGGCCGCTGGCAGCACCACGATCGAGCGCGGCGTATCGACCAGCGGCGCGACCGCCTTGGGATCGGCGCTGCGCCGCTCGCGCTCACCGTTGACGACGATGTCGTCGGGATTGCGATTGGCTTGCGCGTCGGCCTCCGCCGTCGCGGTCCCCGCCGCGACCGGCTCGCCCCCCGCAGGCGCTGCCAGCGCGGGCGACGTCGAGAGAACGCCTGCGCATGACAGTGCGAGGAATGCACTCGACTGCGGCACGGTAATGATCATGGAACCCCCTTTGCTTGGGCGCTCCCTATTGCGAATCATTATCGCGAGTCAACGCTATTGCGAAGCGCTCGCAGTCTTGTCGCGAAAGATGTTAGCTCGCGCGCATCCTGGCGTGGAACAGCTTGCCCTCCTCAACCACGAAGACGATTGCCAGTACCGCGACGCCGATGCACAGGTAGCCTACTGCGAGCGGCATCGTCGTGCCGGCGTACGACTGGCCGATCGCCGAGCCGACGATGACTGCGCCGACGCTGGTGATGAAGCCCTGCACCGACGATGCGGTGCCCGCGATATGCCCGACCGGCTCCATCGCCATCGCGCCGAAATTCGAGCCGCACAGCCCGATGCACGTCATGCTCAGCGCCTGGAACACGATGTAGCTCGCCAGGCTCTCCCATCCCGCGACGATCAACGCGACGTGGACGATCGACAGCCCGATCAGAGCGAGCACCGCGACCTGCGAGATCAGCCGTGTGCCGAGCCGCTCGACCAGCCGGCTGTTGGCGAAGGAGGCGACGCCCATCGCCGTCGCGCAGATGCCGAACAGCAGGGTGAAACGATCGCCCGCGCCGAATTCGTCGACGAAGATCTGCTGCGACAACGAGACGAAGGCGATGATCCCGCCGAAGGTGAGCGCCGCGGCGAGCGCGTAGCCGATCGAATAGCGGTTGGTCAGCGTCAACGTGTAGCTCTGCCGCAGCCGCGTCAGCGAAATCGGCACGCGCCGTTCGGCCGGCAGCGTCTCGACCAGCCGGAACGCGACCCAGGCGAGCACGAACGCCGCAAACCCGCCGAGCGCGTAGAAGATGAACCGCCACGGGCCGATCAGCAGCAGCCCCTGCCCCAGCGTCGGCGCCATGATCGGCACGATGAAGAAGATCATCTGCGCCACCGACATGGTGCGCGCCATCTGCCGCCCCGACGACCCGTCGCGCACGATCGCGACCGCAAGAACGCGGGTCGATGCGGACATCAGCCCCTGGAGCACGCGCGCGCCGAGCAGCGCCGCGAACGTCGCCGAGCTCGCCGCGAAGATGCTCGCGCCGACGAACCCGGCGAGCGTCGCGATCAGCACCGGGCGCCGCCCGAAGCGGTCGGCAAGCGGACCGTAGACGAGCTGCCCCATGCCGAAGCCGAGCATATAGGCGGTGATCACCCATTGCCGGTGATTGGCGGCGGCGATGGCGAGGTCATGGGCGATATCGGCGAGCGCCGGCAGCATCAGGTCGACGCCGAGCGCGTTGACCGCCATCACGGCGGCGATGAAGCACACGAATTCGCGCGGGTGCATGCCGGCGCTGGCCGGGCGGGTCTCGATCGGGGAGGCGGAAGTCATCGCGCGCCCTATCGGCGCGGGCGCCCGCCGCGACAAGCAAGCGATGCTTTAGCGCGCCGATCGCGCGTCAGAAATGCGCCAGATACCCGCCATCGACCGCGAGCACCTGCCCGGTGACGTAGGACGCCGCCGGCGAGGCGAGGAACAGCACCGGCCCGGCGATCTCCGCCGGCCGCCCCCATCGCCCGAGGCTGGTACGGCGCGCGAGATGCGCGGCGACTTCCGCATCGGCGACCATCGCCTCGTTCGCGTCGGTCGCGAAATAGCCCGGCGCGACCGCGTTGACGGTGATGCCGCGCGGGCCGAGCTCCGCCGCCAGCGCGCGCGTCATTGCGTCAAGCGCGCCCTTCGACGCGGTATAGGCGGCGTCGCCGCCGCGCGCGATCTGCCCCGCGATCGAACTGACGTTGATGATCCGCCCGCCGGCCGGCATCCGCGCCGCGACCAGCCGACATAGGTCGAACGGCGCGACGAGGTTCACCTCGATCATCGCGCGCACCGCGTCGCGATCGAGCGCGTCGATCGTACGACGGTCGCGTCGCCCGGCGTTGTTGACGAGAATGTCGATCGGCGGCAGTCGCGCGATCAGCGCCGCCACGGCGGTGGCGTCGCCCAGATCGATCGCGGCGATCTCCGCCCGCCCGCCCGCCGCGCCGATCTGCGCCGCCACGTCCTTCAGCACCGCCGCGCGTCGGCCGACCAGCACGACGTGCGCGCCCGCCCCGGCCAGCCCATGCGCGATCTCGCGGCCGAGCCCGCCGCCCGCCCCCGTCACGATCGCTCTCTTGCCGTCCAGCATCGTTCTGTCCCCGAAGATCGCCGGACCTAGTCGGCTAGCGGCATCGTCGGCAACCGCAGCATGCCCGCGCTTCCAAGCTGAACGCCGCGTTCGCGCCCGGTTCATCGCGGCGGACGTTATGACCGCCCGATGACCCAGATTTGGCCGTTCCTCCTCCTCGCCGCTCCTGCCGCACAGCAAGCGCCGCCCGCTGCGCCGCCTAGCGAGACCCCCGCGGCGCCCGCCGACAGCCCGGTCGACGAGATCGCGGACGAGGAAACCGACGGCGAGGATATCGTCGTCACCGGCAGCCGCACGCCGCGCGGCTCGGTCGTCGGCGACATCAAGCCCGAGGTGACACTCAACGCGCGCGACATCCGCGCCTATGGCGCGAGCAACATCGGCGAGCTGCTGCAGGAATTGAGCCCGCTGACCGGCAGCATCCAGGGCCGCGGCGAGGGCCAGCCCGTCGTTCTCCTCTCCGGCCGGCGGATCAGCGGCTTTCGCGAGGTGCGCGATCTGCCGCCCGAGGCGATCGCCCGCGTCGAGATCCTGCCCGAGGAGGTCGCGCTCAAATACGGCTACCGCCCCGATCAGAAGGTGGTGAACATCGTCCTGCGCCGCCGCTTCAACGCGATCACCGCGGAGGCGCAGACGACGCTCGCCACGGACGGTGGGCGGCAGGTGCACGAGGCCGACGTCAACTACCTGCGACTCGGCAGCAACAGCCGCTTCAGCATCGACGGCGAATATACCCGCAGCAATCCGTTGTTCGAGACGCAACGCGCCTTTCCCGGCGCCGATCCCGATCGTACCCTGCTCGCCGCGAGCGACGCGGCGAAGCTCGATGCGACGTACAACCGGACGATCTTCGGCAACATTTCCGCGACGCTCAGCGGCGGGCTGGAGGGACAGAACAGCCTTGCCGCGCTCGGCCGGTCGAGCGACGGCACGCGCCGGCTGCTGCGCGACAATCGTACGCGCACCGGCACGCTCAACTATGCGCTGAACGGCGATCTCGCGCAGTGGCGCTGGACGCTGAACGGTGGCTACACCCGCGACTGGTCGACGACGCTGACCGATCGCGACGCGGCGGTCGGCACCACGCGCGATCGCGCTCGGTCGGTCGCCGAGACGATCACCAATGAGGCGACGATCAACGGCCGCCTGTTCGATCTTCCCGCCGGCGCGGTGACGACGACGCTGAAGGCGGGCGTCACGCTGCGCGACATCACCGGCGAATCGGTTCGCGCCGGCGTGTTGCGCCCCGTCGACCTGTCGCGTGATCAGGGCAGCGGGCAGGCGAATATCGACGTGCCGATATTGCGCAACAGCCCGGTGGGGGCGCTGTCGGCGACGATCAACGGCGGGATCGACCAGCTGTCGGATTTCGGCACGCTCGGCACCTTCGGCTACGGTTTCAACTGGCGGCCGAGCGCCGCGATCCGGCTGATCGGCTCCGTCACGCACGAGCAGGGCGCGCCCTCGATCCAGCAGCTCGGCAACCCGCAGATCGCGACCCCCAACGTGCGCGTGCTCGATCTGACAACCGGCCAGACGGTCGATGTAACGGTGGTGGAAGGCGGCAATCCTGCGCTGCGCGCCGATCGCCGCCGCGTGCTGAAGCTTGGCCTAACCGCCAAGCCGATCGCCGACACCGATCTGACGCTGATTGCCAATTATACCGACAGCCGGATTACCGATCCGATCGCGAGCTTCCCCACCGCCTCGCCCGAGATCGAGGCGGCATTCCGCAACCGCTTCATTCGCGATGACGCGGGCACGCTGATCCAGATCGACAATCGCGCGGTAAATTTCACCAGCAGTCGCCAGCGCCAGATCCGCTGGGGCGTCAATTGGTCCGAAACGCTCGAGGCCCCGCCGCCGACCGGCCCCGACGGCCAGCCGCTCACGCCCGAGCAGATCGAGGAGCGCCGCGCCGCCTTCCGCGAGGCCCGCCGCGCTGGGAACGCGCCGGGTGCGAGCGCGAGCGGCGTGCGCGAGCCGGGCGCCGGCCGTGGCTTCGGGCGGGGCGGTTTCGGTGGCGGCGGGTTTGGAGCGGGCGGCTTTGGCGGGCGCGGCGCGCGGCAGGGTCGGATCCAGCTCAGCGCCTTTCATACCTGGCGGCTGGAGGACACGATCCTCGTCCGCCCGGGCGTACCCGAACTCGATCTGCTCGGCGGATCGGCGATCGGGTCACGCGGCGGGCGGCCGCGACACGAGATCGAATTTAACGCCGGCTACAACCGCAACGGCCTCGGCGTGCGGCTTAGCGGCAACTGGGTCAGCGGCACGACGCTCAACGCCGATCCATCGGGCGCGCCCTCGCCGCAGGATCTGGCGTTCGGCTCGCTGTTCACCAGCAACCTGCGCGTCTTCGCCGATCTCGGTCAGCAGAGGACGCTGGTAGAGAAGGCGCCGTTCTTCCGCGGCGCGCGCGTAACGCTGTCGGTCAACAATCTGTTCAACCAGCGGCTCGACGTACGCGACACGCTGGGCGTCACGCCGATCGGCTACAATCCCTCGCTGCTCGATCCGCTCGGGCGTTCGGTGCGGCTCAGCTTCCGCAAGCTGTTCTTCTAGGGGCACGGCGACATCATGCGGGCACCATGACGCTCAGGATATCGTCGACGCTCGCCACCGCGAACGCGCTATATTCATCGCCGATCGCATAGGGCAGCAGGATGCGCCGCCCGTGCAGCAGACCGCCGCAGCTGTAGGTGACATTGGGCACGTAGCCGCCGCGCTGCTCCGCACTGGGGAACAGCAGCGGCGAGGGCGTGCGCTTCAGCACCTGCGCCGGATCGTCCTTGTCGAGCAGGCACGCGCCGATGCAATAGCCGCGCACCATGCCCACGCCATGGGTGAACACCAGCCAGCCCTCGTCAATCTCGATCGGCGAGCCGCAATTGCCCAGCTGGACGAACTCCCACGGATATTTGGGCGCCATGATCCGCTCGCCGGCGTCCCATTCGTGCAGCGAGTCTGACCGCAGTAGCCAGATATGCTCGTTGTCCTGCCGGCCGAGCATCACGAACTTGCCGTCGATCCGTCGCGGGAACAGCGCCATGCCCTTGTAACCCGTCATCGTGCCGCCGAGCTTGCGCATCTCGAAGGTGCGCAGGTCGACGCCGCGCAGCATCTCCTGCCGCGCGTTCTGCCCGTCGAACGCGGTATAGGTGCCGATGACGCTCTCGGTGCCGTCGTCGTCGGTGAAGTTGACCAGCCGCAGGTCCTCCACCCCCGACCGCTGGCTCGGCAGCACCGGGAAGATCACCGTCTCCGACGCTTCGCTGCTGTCGTCGCACAGCAGCCGCACCCAGCCGTCGTCCTCCTTCACGATCCGCGGCGGCACGCCGTGCTCGCTCGCCGGATCGATGACGACGCCCATGTCGCCGTCCCACATGCCGGTGCGGAACGTCACCGACGACACGTGCCCCTCGCCGATGCCGCGCAGCGACAGCAGGAACGGCATCTTGCCATCGTCGAGATCGCTGTCGGGCATGCGCACCATGCTGGGGTTGAACAGGGCCGCCGATTCGAAGGCATATTCCTGGCTGTAATAGGCGCCGATCAGATAGCGATCGCACTCGTCAAGATCGTCCGCGATGCCGAGCTCGTCTCGCAGCGCGTCGAACCGCGCGAGGAAGGTTGCCGCCGCATTGGGGTGGCGCTCGTCCATCGGCGCAGCGATCAGATCGCGCATACGGTGGCGCATCTCGGGCTCCAGCGCCAGCACACGCTCGGCCACCTGTTTCATGCGCGTCGGCCGCCCGTCGGCGAAGGCGGCGGGATATTCGAAGCTGAACGGCCGGATCACGGTGCGAGACGGATCGGGTTTGAGCTCGATCGGCAATTTGCTGAAGACTTCGGCAGCGTTCATCGGCGGGCGTCCTGAGCTATGTTGGTCGCAAGGATCGCAGAACGACCGCCGGCGCCTGTAGGTCCGCCGGGCAACGAAGCCTTACACCGCCGCGCGCCGCGCCGGGGATCGGGGCGTAACATTGTTAGCGGCCCGCACAACGCCATGCTACGAATGGAGAAAGTGGTCGCCAGCCTGGCGGTCGGGAGTGATCGATGACTGGCCGTTCTGATCAGGCGATGACGAAGATCGCGGGGCTGGACGACGTTCTCGCCGGCGGGTTCGAGCGCGGCCGCGTCTTCCTGCTCGAAGGAACGCCGGGTGCGGGCAAAACGACGATTGCGCTCCAGTTCCTGCTCGCCGGCGCCGCGGCGGACGAGCGCTGCCTCTACATCACCCTCTCCGAAACCACCGACGAACTGCATGCCACCGCGCGCGCGCACGGCTGGTCGCTGGAAGGCGTCGAGGTATACGAACTGGTGCCGCCGGAGAGCCTGCTCGACGACGATCAGCAGCAGAGCCTGCTCTATTCCTCCGATCTCGAGCTCGGTGAGACGACGCGTCGCATCTTCGAGGCGTATGAACGGGTGAAACCCGATCGGGTGGTGATCGACAGCCTGTCCGAGATCCGGCTCCTCGCGCAAAGCTCGCTGCGCTACCGCCGTCAGATCCTGGCGATGAAGCATTATTTCGCTCGCCAGCGCACAACCGTGCTGATGCTCGATGATCTGACGAGCGATGCCAACGACAAGACGGTCCACTCGGTCGCGCACGGCGTCGTCCGGCTCGAGGAGACGACCCCTGAATACGGTGCTGCGCGCCGCCGAATGCGCGTCGTGAAGTATCGCGGCCGGCGCTACCGCGGCGGCTACCACGATTTCGCCATCCTGACGGGAGGCATCCGCGTCTTCCCGCGGCTCGTCTCGGCCGAGCACAAGGGCGACATCTCGCGCGCGATCGTATCCACCGGATCGCGTGAGTTCGACGGGCTGCTGGGCGGCGGGATCGATCGCGGGTCGGGCGTCCTGCTGCTCGGCCCCGCGGGATCGGGCAAGACGATCATCGCGCTGTCGCTGATCGCGCAGGCGGTGGCGCGCGGCGAGCGCGCGGCGATGTTCGTCTTCGACGAGGAGATCGGGCTGATGATCGCGCGCGCGCTGACCCTCGGCATCGATCTCAAAAAAATGATCGATGCGGGCGCGCTGCTGCTCGAACAGGTCGACGCGGCCGAACTGACCCCGGGAGAGTTCACTGATCGCGTGCGCGAGAGCGTGCAGACGGTGAAGGCGGAAACGGTCGTAATCGACAGCCTCAACGGCTATCGCGCGGCGATGCCCGGCGAGGAAGCGCTGGTGCTGCACATCCACGAGCTGCTTCAATATCTCAACCGGCGCGGTGCCACGACCTTCCTCACCGTCGCGCAGCATGGGCTGGTCGGCGACATGAACACACCCGTCGACGTGACGTACCTCGCCGATACGGTGATCTTGCTGCGCTACTTCGAGGCGATGGGCCACGTACGCCGCGCCGTTTCCGTGTTGAAGAAGCGCATGGGCGCGCACGAGAACACGATCCGGGAATATCAGATCGGTAGCCGCGGAGTGACGTTCGGTGATCCGCTCGATCGCTTCCAGGGCGTGCTGCGGGGCAGCCCTACCCCGGTCGGCGATCAGGTTTTGATGGATCCGTCGAAGGCATGAAGCGCACCACCGTCTCCGAACGCGCGCTGGTGCTGGCACCGCGCGGGCGGGACGCGGCGGTGGCGACCGCCATGCTGCGTGAGGCGCAGATCACCGCGACAGTGTGCCACAACCTTCCCGCGCTGATCGCCGCGCTCAACGCCGGCGCGGCCTTTGTCGTCGTGACCGAGGAAGCAATCGCCAGCGCCGATCTCGGGCCGCTCGCCGCCTGGCTCGGCGACCAGGAGGAATGGTCGGACCTGCCCTTCGTCCTGCTGACGCGGCGCGGCGGCGGGCTGGAGCGCAATCCGGCCGCCGCGCGCTACCTCGAGCTGCTCGGCAACGTCACCTTCCTCGAACGGCCGTTTCATCCGACGACGCTGATCAGCCTCGCGCAGGCCGCGTTGCGCGGACGCCGGCGGCAGTACGAGGCGCGCGCACGCCTTGTTGCGCTGCGCCAGAGCGAGACCCGCTTTCGCACGCTGTTCGATACGATGGACGAGGGCTTCTGCGTCATCGAGTTCATCCCCGGCCCAGGCGGGCCGCTCGACGATTACATCCACGTGCAGGCCAATCCGGCGTACGAGCGCCACGCCGGCATTCCGAACGTCGTCGGGCAGAAGGTGCGCGACATGGTACCGGAAGAGGCCGACGCGTGGATCGACCTCTATCGCCGCGTGCTGCTGACGGGCGAGCCGGTCCGCTTCGAGCGCGAGCTGGTCGCGACGGGCCGTCACCTCGAACTCGCCGCCTTCCGCGTCGAGCCGGCTGCGCGCCGCGAGGTGGCCGTGATCTTCGAGGATATCACCGAGCGACGCCGCGCCGAGCTCGCGCTGCGTGATCTCAACGAGACGCTGGAAGGCAGGATCGAGGATGCCGTGGCGCAGCGCGAGCAGGCGCAGGCGCAGCTCCACGAGGCGCAGAAGCTTGAGACGCTCGGCCAGCTGACCGGCGGGGTCGCGCATGACATCAACAATCTGCTGACGCCGATCACCGGCGCGCTCGACCTTCTCAACCGCCGCTACGCCGACAGCGATCCGCGCGCCGCACGGCTGCTCGACGGGGCGCTGCAATCAGCCGAACGCGCGAAGATCCTGGTCAGCCGCCTGCTCGGCTTCGCGCGGCGCCAGGCGCTAGAGACCCGCCCGGTCGACCTCGTCGCACTGCTCGACGGAATGCGCGATCTGATCGCGAGCTCGGTCGGCGCGGCGGTCGAGATCAGCATGGCGCCGCCCGCCGATCTGCCCGCCGCGCTCGCCGATCCCAACCAGCTTGAACTCGCGCTGCTGAACCTGTGCGTCAACGCGCGCGATGCGATGGAGGGCGGCGGTAAGCTGACGATCACGGCGGAGGCAGCGACCGTGCGGCGCAAGGCCGCCGGCGTGCTCAAACCCGGGGCCTATGTGAAGCTGTCGGTGATCGATACCGGCGCCGGCATGGATGCGGCGACACTCGCCAAGGCGGTCGAGCCGTTCTTCTCCACCAAGGGCATCGGCCGCGGCACCGGGCTCGGCCTGTCGATGGTCCATGGTCTCGCGGCGCAGCTCGGCGGCGGCTTCATCCTCACCAGCGCGCCGGGCGTCGGCACGCAGGCCGATCTCTACCTGCCGGCCGCGGCGGCGCCTGCGCGTGCCATCGAGCGCACCGCGGCGACGATCGATCCCGCCGGCCGCCGGCTGTCGATCCTGCTCGTCGACGACGAGGATCTGGTGCGTGCCGGCACCGCGGAGATGCTCCGCTCGCTCGGCCACGAGGTGCACGAGGCGTCGGGCGGGGCGAAGGCGCTGGCGATGGTCAAGCGGGGCTTGGCGATCGACGCGGTGGTCACCGACTATCTCATGCCGCGGATGAACGGCGCGCAGCTCGCGACGCAACTCCGCGAACTGGTCGCCGCGTTACCCGTCCTCGTCGTCACCGGCTATGCCGGCGGCGATCTCGAGCTCGGCCTTCCGCATCTCGCCAAACCGTTCCGTCAGGCGGAACTGGGCGAGGCGTTGCAGCGGCTGGTCGAACACGCGCTGTCGGAAGCGATGGCCGCCGCCAGCTGACCCGCGCGACGCGCATCGGTACGCTGGCGTACCGCGGCTTGCCCGGCGCTCGAAATCGACGTCGCGCTGGGAACCGCAGGCCCGATTCCGCGCTATCCACCGTATCGCGTATAGTACACCCACATCATTGACGCATGAAGCAGCCGGCCGCGACATCGCGACCGCCACGGAAGGAAGACGGATGCCCCGATCCGAGGAACTCGAGATATCGCGCCGCGGCGTGCTGGTCGGCGGGGCGGCGTCTGCCGCGGCGGCCGCGGTGCCCGCGGGCGTTGCCGCGCAAGCGCCGAAGGCTCCTGCCCCGGCGATCGCCAAGGTCGGGATGACGGTGAACGGCAAGCGCCACGATCTGTCGCTCGACACGCGCACGACGCTGCTCGACATGCTGCGCGAGAACCTGCAGCTCACCGGCACCAAGAAGGGCTGCGACCACGGCCAGTGCGGCGCATGCACCGTGCTGGTGAATGGCGAGCGGATCAATTCCTGCCTTAGCCTCGCGTTGATGCACGAGGGCGACAAGGTGACAACGATCGAAGGGCTCGGCACCCCCGACAAGCTCCACCCGATGCAGACCGCCTTCATCCGCCACGATGGCTACCAGTGCGGCTATTGTACGCCGGGTCAGATCTGCTCGGCGGTCGGCGTGCTCGACGAGATCAAGCGCGGCGTACCGAGCCACGCGCAGCGCGACGTCGCCACCGCGCCCGCGCTGTCGAACGGCGAGATCCGCGAGCGGATGAGCGGCAACATCTGTCGCTGCGGCGCCTATTCCAACATCCTCGAGGCGATCGAGGACGTCGCGGGGGTGCGCGCATGAAGCCCTTCACCTATCAGCGCGCCAAGACGCCGGCGGAAGCTGCGCGCGCCGTCGCCGCCAGCCCCGGCGCGAAGTTCATCGCCGGCGGCACCAACCTGCTCGATCTGATGAAGTTGCAGATCGAGACGCCAACGCACCTCGTCGACGTGCAGGATCTGAAGCTCGACCGGATCGATGCGACCGACGAGGGCGGGCTGCGGATCGGCGCGCTCGTCTCCAACACCGCGCTGGCGAGCGACGCGCGCGTGCGGCGCGACTATGGCGTGCTGACGCGGGCGATCGTCGCGGGTGCGTCGGGCCAGTTGCGCAACAAGGCGACCACTGCGGGCAACATCCTGCAGCGCACGCGCTGCCCCTATTTCTATGACACCGACCAGCCGTGCAACAAGCGCAAGCCGGGCTCGGGCTGCGCGGCGATCGGCGGCTATTCGCGCCAGCTAGGCGTGATCGGCACGTCGGACGCGTGCATCGCGACCTTCCCTGGCGACATGGCCGTCGCGCTGCGCGTGCTCGACGCGACCGTGCAAACGGTGAAGCCCGACGGCACAACGCGCGCGATCCCCTTCGCCGACTTCCATCGCCTGTGGGGCGACACGCCGCACATCGAAACTGCGCTCGAGCGCGGCGAGCTCATCACCGCGGTCACGCTCCCGAAGCCGATCGGCGGCCGGCATTTCTATCAGAAGGTGCGCGATCGCGCTTCCTACGCCTATGCGCTCGTCTCCGTCGCCGCGGTGATCCAGCCCGACGGCACCGGGCGGGTCGCGTTCGGCGGGGTCGCACCCAAACCCTGGCGCGTCGAGGCCGCGGAAGCAGCGATGCCGCAAGGCGCGCGCGCCGTGACGACACAGGCTTTCGCAGGCGCAAGGCCGACCGAGGACAATCGCTTCAAGCTGCCGCTGGCCGAGCGCACGCTCGCGTCGGTCATGGCCCAGGCAAAGGCGCAGGACGCATGAAATTCGAAACGCCCGCGGGGCAGAACCCGATCGATCAGCTGAAGGTCGTCGGCAAGCCGACCGATCGGATCGACGGCAAGTACAAGACTACCGGCACCGCGCCCTACGCCTATGAACGGCACGGCGTCGCGCCCAACCAGGCCTATGGCTATGTTGTCGGCGCGGCGATCGCGAAGGGCAGCATCACGCGGATGGATACCGCGGCGGCGAAGGCCGCGCCGGGTGTCTTGGCGGTGGTCTCGACGCTTGATTACCCCAAGCCGCTGCCGCTCAGCCAGTCGAACACCGCGCATCTGTTCGGCGGCGCGGGGGTCGAGCATTATCACCAGGCGATTGCGCTGGTCGTCGCCGAGACGTTCGAGCAGGCGCGCGCCGCCGCTGCGCTGATCCGCACCGATTACGCGCGCACCGCCGGCAAGTTTGATCTTGCCAAGGAAGCGCCCAACGCGCCGCTGAAAGGCGGCAGCAGCGACGAGGGATCGGCCGCGCCGCCGATCGATCGCGTCGGCGATTTCGCCAAGGCGTTCGCCGCCGCGCCGGTTAAGATCGACCAGACCTATACGACGTCGGACGAGAGCCACGCGATGATGGAGCCGCACGCCTCGATCGCGGCGTGGAGCGGCGACAAGCTCACCGTCTGGACGTCGAACCAGATGATCGCCTGGGGCAAGCGCGATCTCGCCAAGACGCTGTCGCTGCCCGAGGCCAACGTGCGCCTCGATTCGCCCTATGTCGGCGGCGGGTTCGGCGGCAAGCTGTTCATTCGCGCCGACGTCGTGCTGGCGGCGCTCGGCGCCAAGGCCGCCGGCCGGCCGGTCAAGGTCGCGCTGACGCGGCCGATGATGGCCAACAACACGACGCACCGTCCGGCAACGATCCAGCACGTCCGGCTCGGCGCGACGAAGGACGGCAAGCTCACCGCGATCGCGCACAGTTCGATCAGCGGCAATCTGCCCAAGGGCGATCCCGAGACCGCGGTGTCGCAGACCAAGCTGCTCTACGCCGCGCCCAACCGCGAGACCTACCTAAAGCTCGCGGTGCTAGACCTGCCCGAGGGCAATGCGATGCGTGCGCCGGGCGAGGCACCCGGGCTGATGGTGCTCGAGATGGCGATGGACGAGCTTGCCGAGAAGCTCGGCATGGATCCCGTCCAGCTGCGCATCGTCAACGACACGATGGTCGATCCCGAGAAGCCCGAGCGGCCGTTCTCGCAGCGGCATCTCGTCGAATGTCTGCGCACGGGCGCAGACCGTTTTGGCTGGTCGCGGCGCAATGCGAAGCCGGCGCAGGTGCGCGACGGCCGCTGGCTCGTCGGTATGGGCATGGCGGTCGGCTTCCGCAATTCGATGGTGATGAAGTCGGCGGCGCGCATCCGGCTGGAGCGTGACGGGCGCCTCACGGTCGAGACCGACATGACCGACATCGGCACCGGCACCTACACGATCTTGGCGCAGACCGCGGCGGAAATGATGGGCGTCGGGCTCGATCAGGTGACGGTGAAGCTCGGCGATTCGGACTTCCCCGCCTCAGCCGGCTCAGGTGGCCAGTGGGGGGCGAACAACTCGACCGCCGGACTCTACGCCGCCTGCACCAAGCTGCGCGAAACGGTGGCGCAGAAGCTTGGCTTCAACGCCGCCGACGTCACCTTCTCGGACGGCAAGGTCACCGCCGGCAACCGCTCGGTCGCGCTGCGTGATGCGGCGCGCGACGGCACGGTCGTTGCGGAAGAGGCGATCGAGTACGGCGATCTCGACAAGAAGTACCAGCAGTCGACCTTCGCCGCGCACTTCGTCGAGGCCGCAGTCGACGCCTATACCGGCGAAGCGCGCATCCGCCGCATGCTTGCGGTGTGCGATGCCGGCCGCATCCTCAATCCCAAGGCGGCGCGCAGCCAAGTGATCGGAGCAATGACGATGGGCGTCGGCTCCGCGCTGATCGAGGAGCTCGCGGTCGACAAGCGCTTCGGCTTCTTCGTCAACCATGATCTTGCGGGGTACGAGGTGCCCGTTCACGCCGACATCCCGCACCAGGAAGTGATCTTCCTCGACTATCCCGACGACAAGTCCTCGCCGATGAAGGCCAAAGGCGTCGGCGAACTCGGGCTATGCGGGGTCGGCGCGGCGATCGCCAACGCGATCTACAACGCGACCGGCGTACGGGTGCGCGACTATCCGATCACGCTCGACAAGCATCTCGCGGGGTTGCCGCAGGTCGCATGACGAAGCGCGGCTGCCGGCGCCAGCACGCCGGCGGCCTCCCGGAGGCCGGCGGTTAACGGTGTCTGTCACCCGTTATGACTCATCGGCGTTCGGATCGCGCGGGCGTCACGTGCTCGGTGCCACGCTGGTCGCCCGTCAGGCGTCAGGCAGTCGGGGCGGCCAGTATCGGCGTGCTGCCGACGAACCCGTCCGCGCCTGATCCCAGCGATCCGCAACCGTACGCCGTCCACGCCGCGGCGATGACCCCATGCCATCGCCGCGGTCGCTGGATCAGTCGGTGCTCGTGCCGACGCCAACCTGCGCCGGCCCGAACAGCGCGGCGTTGAACAGGAACTTGAACGAGGCGTAGGATTGGCCGCGCTGCGTCACTTCCGGCGCGAGCAGGTAGACGTGGCCGCGCCCGAGCGTCCCATCAACGACGGTAGCGGTGTCGTTGAGCGCCTTCTGCCCCCAAGCCCAGCCCGAGCGCAGCGGATCCTCGCTCGCGAACCACGAGACGCGGCGGACGCCCGGCTGCCCCGGCGTCAGCGCATAGGTCGGATTGTTATTGTAGAAGACGTCGAGCGTCTCGGGCACGCCATAAGCGAGCGGATCGGTCGGATCGACCTTCGCCTGGAGCACCGATCCGGGCACGTAGAATTTGGTGCCCGGCAGCGGCGTGCGCTTGCCCGACGCGTCGACGCTGGTCAGCGCATTGTACACCGGCAAGCCCATTTCGGGCCCGAGCCGCGTCGCATTGCCGACCGCGATCACCGTGCCTCCCGCCCGCGCGAACGAGGCGAGCTGCGGCACCGTCTTCTCCGACGTCACGCTGCCCAGCGCGGTGCGCCATTCGGCCGGCAGGTCGGCGGGATCGGGCTGCTTCTGCGGCGGCCGCCCCTCACGCCCGAGCACGTCGGACTGGACGACGATCACGTCGTACTTCCGCTCGAGCCCGCCCTTATCGAGCTCCTGCGGGAACACCTTGGTGTAGGGAAATTCGTACTTCTCGAAGATCCACCGGTTCCAGCCCGACGCCATCGACCCGCCATAGGTATCGACCAGCGCGATCCGCACCGGCTTCAGCTTGATCGTGTCGCCCGCGGGTTGCGCCGCGACGGCGTGCGCATCGATGCCGAGCGACTGAACGGCGGTGTCAACGATCCCCTTCGCCGCGCCGCCCGCCGGGATCCACAGCGCACCCGGCGCGAGCGCGTCGCCGTCGACCGTCACGCCCTGCTTCAACCAGTAGACCGGCACGCCGGCCTTGAGCAGGCGATTGGTGAGGATGAAGCTGTTGTTCGTCGCATGGTCGACGACATAGCCCGCCGAACCGTTGCCGATCACGCGGCCCGCGGGCGGCGTGGTGATGACGTCGGGCACGACCGGGAAGTGCGCCGGTGCTCCGTCAAGCAACCGATCGAACGTCACGTTCATCTGATAGGCGAGCGTATAGCCGGTGATGTCATACGGCCGGATCGGCGGGCCGCCGGGATAGGCGAAGTCCTGCGGGTGATCCTGCGGCTCGAACATGTCGAGCACGTGCGGGCGGAATGCCTGGTCCGAGCGAACGACGTACGACCCGGCGGCATAGCGCTTGCCGCCGTAGCTGAACGCCTGCGGCGCGCGCTCCACCTCGACGCCGTTCTTGATCAGCGAATTGAGGAAGGCGATCGTCGTCGGCATGTCCGCCTGCCGATCGGCCGGGATGACGAAGGCGCGCGGTGCGCGATATTTCGGATCCTGCAGCACCGTCTTGTAGAGCGAGGAGGGCGCGATATCGCGGCTGTTGTAGCCGGTGAGATCGTCGAGCGGGCTGCCGCCGCCGTCCTTCTTCATGCTGTCGGCGGCGGCCTTGGCGGCGTCAATCCGCTTGGGCGTCACGATCCAGCTGTCCGCGCTGCCCTTCTGGATCTGGTTACGCCCCATGACGTAGCGGTTGAACAGCACGGTTTCGCGGTTGCGCGACGCATAATCGAGGATCGCGCGCGACATTTCCTTCACGTAATCGATCGATTGCTGGAAATGCCACTGCTGCGGCGCGATCGGCATGTACGCGTCCTGCCCCGCGAGTTGCTTCGCGGGCACCAGCGGAATTTCCATCGGCGTCGGATTGCCGATGATCTCGGTCAGGATGCCGATCTGGTTGTGGAAATAGCCAACGGTGCGGATGCCGCCGTTGAACCACGTCGAATAGGGCGCGCCCGAGCGCGACACCGATCCAGCCTTGTTCTGCGACAGGAGCCGCTCGTGCATCGCGGTGCCCACAGCGTCGGTGCCGGCGATCACGAGGGGCTCGTTGTTGAAATTGTACGGATCGCGGAAGGGCGGGATGAAGACGACGGTGCCGACCGGCCCGGTCTGATGCTGGTTGTAGAGGATCTGCGGGAACCACTCGCGGTACGCGAGCCGGTTCATGTTGGTCGTCTCGGGCTGGTTCGAGGCGAAGCTGTCGCGGTTGTTATCGTGCCCGACGTACTTCTGGTACAGGACGGGGATCGTGTTGCTGTTGCGCTTGGTCTTGTCGGCGGGGCGCATGTACCAGTCGGCGACGAGATCGAGACCATCGGGGTTGGCGAAGACGTAGAGCGCGATCGTGTCGTCGAGGATTCGCGTCGTCTCCGCGTCGGTGCGCGTCAGCATCTCGTTGATCAGCTGGACGTGGCTCTGCGCGTTGACGACCTCGGTGGCGTGGAGCCCGGCGTCGATTAGCACCACCGCCTTGCCTTGCGCCGCCAACGCCTTCGCTTGCTCGTCGTTCAGCCCCTTCGCCAGCGCGAGCTGCTGCGAGATGCCGCGGTACCGATCGAGGTTGCGAATGTTCTCGGGCGAAGAGACGATCGCCATATACTGCTCGCGCCCCTCGGCGGTCTTGCCGATGCTGACGAGCTTCATCCGGTCGCTCTGCTGCGCCACCTGCTGCAGCCAGGCCGTGACCTGCTTGTAGTTGGCGAGGAAATAGTCGGAGCCGGGCTTCGCCTTGAACACCGTCGCCGGATCGGTGACGGTTCGGCTCTGCGCGACGCCGGTCGCCGCGCTCATCACCAGCGACAATCCGGTCGCCGTCAGCATCAATGCACGCATCGGATCTTCTCCCTTATTTCGCGTCGGCGAGCATCAGCACGGTGGCGAGACCGACCGCCATGCTGGCCACGTCCTTTTCCTTGTCGATCACCATCGCCTCTTCCAGCGAGTGCGCCCGCATCGTCTCGAACCCAGATCCCAGCGTCACCGCCGGGATGCCGAGGCTCATCGGGATGTTCGAATCGCTCGATCCGGCGCCGTAGCTCGGCGTGAAGCCGCTCGCCTTGGTGACGGCGGTGGCGATCTGCATGATATCGACGCTGTGGGCGGTCGATCCGACCGGCCGGTCGCCGACCTTCTTCGCCTCGTAAGCGATCTTGCCCTTGGCCGTGGAGCGCGCCGCATTCTCGGCGGCCACCGCAGGGGGCAGCAGCGCGAGGAACGCCTGCTCCTCGGCATCGAGCTCGGCCTTGCCTGGCGAGCGCATGTCGATCGTCATCGCAGTGGAGAAGGGGATCGAATTGACCGAGGTGCCGCCCTCGAGCAACCCGATATTGTACACCGTGCGCGGCTGCGCCGGCACCTTCATCTGCCCGAAGGCGACCATTGCATTGGCCATCGCATAGGCCGGGTTGACGATGCCGAAGTCACCGTTCGAATGGCCGCCGGGGCCGGTGAACGTCACCTTGTAACGCTTCGATCCGATCCCCGCGTCGGTAATGTCCCCCGCCCGGCCCGGCTCGAACGAAATGAAATACTTGATCCGATCCTTGAGCGGGCTTTTGGTGAAGAGGTAGCGGGTGCCGCGCAGATCGCCCGGCCCCTCTTCTCCAACGTTGCCCATGAAGACGATGTCAGCCTTGGTGGTGTAGTTCGCCGCCTTCATCGCGCGAATGAAAGCGAGGAGGACCGGCAGGCTGCACGTGTCGTCGCCGACGCCCGGCGCGTAGAGCATGTTGCCCTCGCGCCGCACCTTCACGTTGGTGCCCGCAGGAAACACGGTGTCGAGGTGCGCGGTGACGATGATCAGCGGGCCGCCGCCGCTACCCTTGCGAATGCCGTAGACGTTGCCCTCGGCATCGGTGGTGAGATCGCTCAGCCCCTCGGCGCGCAGCATCTCGAGGAACGCCGCACCGCGCGCGGTTTCCTTGAAGGGCGGAGCCTGGATCTCGGTAAGCTTGATGACGTCGGCCACGATCCGCTCGTGATCGGCGGCGAGCGACGCCTTGGCGGCGGCAAACTTGGGGCTGGCGAGCAACGCCTTGGCCGCCGCGTCACGGCTCTGCGCCGTGGCGAGCGCCGGCATTACGGCTGCGGCGAGCAGCGCCATCGTCATTCCCGTCTTCAACATCGCGACCCCCCTGATGATCATATTGGTTCGGCGCGTACGGCTCTCTCGACGGAGCACGATCCGCGGCCGGCTTCGGTGCCGCCCCTCCTCCGCCATGCTATCGCTTTACCGCAATAGCGCGAGTCCTTAAGTTGCCCAGCAGCCTGTTCAAATGTTCGGCGAGACATAACAATCGGTTATGCACGCACGTTTGTTGCGCGCTATCACCGATGGCGATCAGTGCTGCTGGGCGGCGATGCCGCCGCCACACTGCATCGGCATGCTGCCATCCGCCGCGCTTTCGATAAGATCGCGCTTCAGATCGATGAAGCTGCGCGCGAGGCGGGAGAGCGGATGGGCGGCGAGGTGATGGACCGAGAGGTCGAACGTCATCACCGGATTGATCGGACGGAAGTGGAGATCGTCGTCGACGAACGCCTGTGCGGTGAACTCGTCGACGATCGCGATGCCGGCGCAGCTTCGCGCCAGCGCCGCCGCGATATACACCGATCTGACCGAGATTGCCGGGCGGCCGCCGGTCGCCGCCGACACGATCGGCCCGACGATCTCCGCAATCGCGACGCTCGGCGCGAGGCCGATCACCTCGTGCCGCCGCAACTGGTCGAACGGGATCGCCGCCTGGTCACTTGGCAGCATGCCGTCGCAGAACAGCGCACCGACGCGGCCCGAGCCAAGCGGCACCGACGCGATCTCAGGCTCGGTCGAGGTGTGATGGCCGATCACGAAATCGCACTCGCGCCGCATCAGTGCCTCGCGCGCCGCGTCGTTGTGGACCGCCGCGACATCGAACGTGACGAGCGGCCATTGCCGCCGGAACCGGGCGATCGCCACCGGCGTCGTGCGCAGTGCGAGCGAGGGCAGGACGCCGAGCCGGATATGGCCTTCGGAGGTGGACCGCAGATTCCGCGCGGCGCGCTGGAAGGTGTCGATCCGGCTGTGCAGATCGTCGACCTCGCGGAACAGGATATGTGCCTCGTCCGTCGGCGTCAGCCGCCCGCGCACCAGCGTGAACAGCGCGAAGCCAAGCCGAGTCTCGGCATGTTTGACGATCTTGCTCACTGACGGTTGCGACACGTTGAGCAGGCGCGAGGCACCGCTGATCGAGCCGACCGAATAGACGGCGTGGAACACCTCGATATGGCGCAGATTCATTCGCGACCCCCCGGTACTTTTCCCGTCCCTCCCCCAAGGGCGAATCTTTTATGACAGGACGATAACACGCCAGCACCGCCTGCCAAGCCGCTTTGCGGGCCGCTCTCGCGTGCGCGCGAGCGCGGGGTTTCCCTATCCACCCGGGCGCGGGCGCCTGTTCTATAATCTCCGCTTGCAACGCGCGATTGCATTTGGCTGATCCGCGCAAGAACTTTCTGCTGCAAATGCGAAATCGATAACGAATGCGGCTTGCGGCACGCGCGTCTCCTGTGGTTACTTGATAACGCGACCCCGGGGTCGTCGAGCTTCCCAACGTGTGGACAAGGCAATGGCCGCTCAATCCTTTCCATTGCGGCAGCGCGGGTTGGTGCGATTCGTCGGCCTTTGCCTGCCCGCAATCATGCTCGCCGGCTGCGACGCCGCGGCGCCGTCAAAGCCCAAGTCGCTGCCGCTGGTAACGGTGGCGCGCCCCGCGACGCGCCATTTCGTCGATCAGGTCGAGGCGGTCGGCACCGCGCGTGCCAACGAGCAGGTGACCTTGTCATCGCCGGTGACCGAGCGGATCGAGCGGGTGAGCTTCACCGACGGCGGCTTCGTGCGCCGAGGCCAGGTGATCGCGGTCCTGGCGCAGGCGCAGGAACGCGCGGCGCTCGCCGGGGCACTTGCCGCCGAGCGCCAGGCGTCGGCGCAGTTCGGCCGCATGAGCGCGTTGAACGATCGCGGCTTCGTCACCCCGGCGACGCTCGACCAGCAGCGCGCGCTGGCGCAGCGCGCGCGCGCCGACGCCGATACGGCCCGCGCGCAGATCACCGATCGCATTGTTCGCGCGCCCTTTTCCGGCTTCGCCTCGCAGCGGCTGATCTCGCAGGGGACGATCATCTCCGCCGGTGCGCCGATCGCAACGATCAGCGACGTGTCGCGGATCAAGCTCGATTTCACCGTGCCCGAAACGGCGATCGCCACACTGCACATCGGCGAGCGCGTCAACGCGCGCGCCGCGGCCTATCCCGATGCGATCTTCACCGGCACGATCAGTTCGATCGATCCGGTGATCGATCCGACGACGCGCGCCGCCAGCGTCCGCGCGATCCTGCCCAATCCCGGCAACCGGCTGAAGCCCGGCATGCTGCTCACCGTCAGCGTCGTGACGGGGGAACGCGACGCGGCGGCGGTGCCCGAACTCGCCGTTCTCGGCGACGGGGCGGATCGCTACGTCTTCACGATCGGCGCCGACAACGTGGCCAAGCGCACCAAGGTGACCACCGGGATGCGCGACGGCGGCTATATCGAGGTAACGGGCGTCGCGCCGGATGCGCGGGTCATCACCGAGGGCGTCGTAAAGGTGAGTGACGGCGTCAAAGTCAAAGTCGGCAGCGGCGAAGATAAGGCCGAAGCGGCAGCAAGTATTTCCGCCGCAGCACGCGTGCCCCGCGCATGATGCTGTCGGATCTCTCGGTCCGCCGACCGATCGTGGCGGCGGTCGGCGCGATCCTGATCGTCATCGTCGGCATCGTCGCCTTCCTCAACCTTTCCGTCCGCGAATTTCCCGAAATCGATCCGCCCGTCGTGTCGGTGTCGACCAACTATATCGGCGCCGCCGCCGCGGTGGTGGAGAGCCGCGTCACCCAACCGCTCGAGGAGCGACTCGCCGGCGTCGAGGGGATCGAGACGATCTCGTCACGCTCGACCGACGGCCGCTCGGAGATCACGATCGAATTCCGCCCGACGCGCGACGTCGACGCCGCGGCGAACGACGTGCGCGATCGCGTGTCGGGCGCGCTCGCCGATCTGCCCGACGAGGCGCTGCCGCCCGAGGTACGCAAGGTCGATGCCGACGCACAGGCGATCATGTACGTCGTGGTGCAAGCGCCGACGTGGAACAAGATCGACCTGTCCGACTATGTCGAGCGCTTCCTGGTCGATCGTTTCTCGACGATCGACGGCGTCGCGCAGGTGCAGTTCACCGGCCAGGCGCGCCCGTCGATGCGCGTGTGGCTCGATCTCGGGCGGCTCGCCGCCTATCGTCTGACACCGCGCGACGTGGAGGATGCACTGCGGCGGCAGAATGTCGAGCTGCCGGCGGGGCGGATCGAATCGTCGGCGCAGAACGTGTCGCTGCGCGTCGATCGCGCCTTCGCCAGCCCAGACACGTTCCGCAGCCTGGTGATCGGCCGCGGCGGCGACGGCTATCTCGTCCGCCTGGGGGATATCGCCAAGGTCGAGCGGGGGCCGGAAAACCCCTATACCGCCTTCCGTTTCCGGCAGCAGACCGCCTTGGGGCTCGGCATCATCCGCCAGTCGGGCGCGAACACGCTGGAGGTCGCCAACAACGTCAAGGCGCTGGTTGCGACGCTCCAGCCCGATCTGCCGGCGGGCGTGTCGCTGACGCTCGGCTCCGACAATTCATTGTTCATCGATCGCGCGATCAGCGAGGTGTGGCGCACGCTGGGCGAGGCGGTGGTCCTCGTCGTGATCGTGATCTTCCTGTTCCTTGGCAGCTGGCGCGCGACGCTGATCCCGACGATCACCGTGCCGATCTGCCTGCTGGGCACGTTCGCGGTACTGTGGGCGTTCGGCTATTCGATCAACCTGCTGACACTGCTTGCGCTGGTGCTGGCGATCGGCCTCGTCGTCGACGACGCGATCGTCGTGCTGGAGAATATCCATCACCGCATTGTCGGCGGGGAAAGCCCACTCGTCGCCGCCTATCGTGGCACGCGCGAGGTTGGTTTCGCGGTGGTCGCGACGACCGCCGTCGTCTGCGCGGTGTTCGTGCCGGTCATGTTCATCACCGGCCAGACCGGGCTTCTGTTCCGCGAACTGGCAGTGGCGATGATCGCAGCGATCGCGATCTCGGGCGTCCTCGCGCTCAGCCTGGTGCCGATGCTGTCGTCGAAGCTACTGCGGCACGGCGAAAGCGGGCGGCTCGCCCGCACGATCGAGCGCGGCTTCGGTCGTCTTGAGCGTGGCTATGGCGGCGCATTGGATCGTGCGCTGGCGCATCCCTTGCCGGTGCTCGGCGGCGTGGCGCTGTTCCTCGCCGGCTGCGGCTTTCTCTTCACGCAATTGTCGGCCGAGCTGGTGCCGCCCGAGGACACCGGCGTGGTCGAGGTACGCGTCAATGCGCCGGAAGGCACGAGCTTCGCCGAGCTCGACCGCTACGCCCTTCAGGTCGAGCAGAAGGTCGCCGTGCTGATGACCGACGACGGGCCGATCCGCGGGTTCAACTCGCGCCTGCCGCTCGTCAACGGCCTGTCGGAGGATTTCAACGCGTCGAGCATGAGCGTCTTCCTCAAGCCGTGGGAGCAGCGCGAGGCGACGTCGCAGGAGGTCGCGCGCAAGGTGACGGCTGCGCTGCAGGACGTGCCGGGCATCCGCGGCAACGCCAACGTCCGCTCCTCGCTGGGGCGCGGGCGCGGCCAGCCGGTGGCGTTCGTCATCGCCGGCGCGACCTACGCCGATCTCGCCCGCGCGCGCGACCGCATCCTCGCCGCCGCGCGCGACAATCCCGGCCTCGTCAACCTCGACGCGGACTACGTCGAATCGAAGCCGCAGCTGCTGATCGACGTCGACGCCAATCGCGCCGGCGATCTCGGCGTCTCGGTCGATGACGTCAGCCAGGCGTTGCAGACGGTGATGGGATCGCGCCGCGTGTCGACCTACGTCGACCGCGGCGAGGAATATCGCGTCATGGTGCAAGCCGGCGTCGGCGATCGCGACAGCGAGGCGCGGCTGGCGAGCGTCTACGTCCGCTCGCGCTCCGGCGAGCTCGTGCCCCTGTCGAACCTCGTCAACATGCGCGAGGCGGCGTCGGCGCGCGAGCTAGGCCGCTTCAACAAGATGCGCGCGATCACGCTGCAAGGGGGCCTCGCGCCCGGCTACTCGCTCGGCGAAGCGCTCACCTTCCTCGAGGATCAGGCACGCCGATCCCCCGAGGTGCAGGCGATCGGCTATCGCGGTGAGAGCCAGTCGCTGAAGCAGACGGGTAATGCGATCTGGCTGGTGTTCGGGTTGACCGTGGTCATCATCTACCTGCTGCTCGCCGCGCAGTTCGAAAGCTTCGTCCATCCCGCGGTAATCATCGCCACCGTGCCACTGGCGGCGGGCGGCGGGGTGATCGGGCTATGGCTCGCTGGGATGACGCTCAACCTGTTTAGCCAGATCGGCATCGTCATGCTCGTCGGGCTCGCGGCGAAGAACGGCATCCTGATCGTCGAATATGCCAATCAACTGCGCGACGACGGGCAAGCGCTTGCCCCCGCGATCCGCGAGGCGGCGATTCGCCGGCTGCGCCCGATCCTGATGACGTCGATCGCCACCGTGTTCGGCGCGGTGCCGCTGGCGCTCAGCCACGGCGCGGGCGCCGGCGCGCGCGGGGCGATCGGCGTGGTGATCGTCGCCGGCGTGTCGATCGCGACCGCGATCACGCTGTTCCTGATCCCCGTGCTCTATCGCCTGCTCGCCCGCCGCGCCGCCTCGCCGCACATCATCGCGCGCCGCCTCGCCGCGGAGATGACGCCGGCGCACTCGGCCTGATACCGGTTACGGGCGCGCTTCCCCGACCGTTCCGCAGTCAGCCCGCGCGATCGCGCCGCACCAGCCGCATCGCCGCTTGCGCGAGCAGGCCGAGGCTGAGCGCCGAGGCGGCTAGCGAGGCGAGCCCGGCGCCGATCACCTCGAACGTCGGCATCAGCAACACGACGCCCAGGAAAAGAACTGCCACGCTGGCGGCGCGGATGCGCAGCGCCTGCGCCGCGTGGCCGGTGCCGAGCAGCACCGGCTCGAACCCGACCGCCATGATATCGAGCCCAGCGGCGATGCCGAGCAGGACCAGGACGGGATAGGCGCCGAGATAACTCTTGCCCGCGATCAGCAGCAGCGCCGGCTGGCCGAGCAGCGGCACGAGCAGGCACGTCGCTAGGCCGACTGCGATCGCGAGCCGCGATGACTGACGCACCAGCGTCGCCAGCCCGCCGTTGGCCTTACTCGTCCCGGCGCGCGTCATCTCGGGAAAGACGCCGCGCGCGAACATGTCGGACAGGCGCACCAGTGCCTGGCTCAGCTGGTACGCCAGCCGGTAATTGCCCGCCGCCGCGGCGCCGGTGAACAGCCCGACCAGCACCACCACGAACTGCCGGCTGGCTGCGTTCAGCGTCGAATTGAGATTGGTGACGAGCGCGAAATTCCATAGCCCTGCGTTCTCGCGCGGGGCATCGAGGGTGTCGCGCCAGCGCCGCAGGACGCCGGGGGCAGCGCGCGTCGCGCTGATCCAATAGGCAAGCGTCGTCAGCACCTCCGCCGCCGCCCAGGCGAGCAGGAATCCGAGCAGGTCAGCCCCCTGCCACGCCGCGATTGAAGCGCCCAGGAAGCGCGCGATCGGCGTCACGGCATCCGCCCCCGCGCCGATCGCGAAACGATCGAACAGCCGCAGAATGCCGACCGCGGTCGATCGCACCGCGATCAGCAGGATGATTGAGAAGGCGAACGCCTCATTTGTCAGCGTGTCCGACCATCCGAAATGGCGCTGCATCAGCACCAGCGCGACGAACGCGATGCCGATACCGATCGCCGCCCCCGCAAGATCGAGCGCGAGGCAGAAGCGGATCAGCCGGGCGAGCGCGTCCGGCCGTTCCGCCTCGCGGTGCGCCATGCCGTACCGGACGACGATCTGCCACGTCTGGAAACCGACGAATGCCACAACCGCCTGCGCGGTGCTGAGGATCAACGTGAACTGGCCGAAGCCCTCGACGCCGAGCGATCGCGTCGCCAGCGCAAGGTAGACGATGCTCAGCACCGCGCCCACGCCCTTGCCCGTCAGCAGCCAGCCGACGTTGCGCAGCGCGCGCCCAAACGGGGTCGTGGCCGCCGCCGGGGCCTTCAACGTCTTTCTTCCACCGGTAAGCGCCTTAGAGGGGGAGCCGTATGCGCATCGCCTTTCTCTATATCGCAGAAGCCTATCAGTGCTACCACGGCGCTGCGATCGCGCTGGAAATCACGCGGCGTACGGGCTGGCCGGTGGTCAGCTACCATAACGATCCCGAGACGCCGCATCACCTCGATCGCATCGCCGCCGCGTGGGGCGCGGCGCCGGGCGAGCAGCGCCGCCTGCGCCGCACGCCGCTGACGCGCGGG
Source organism: Sphingomonas sp. TZW2008 (assembly GCF_002117915.1). Lineage (GTDB taxonomy): Bacteria > Pseudomonadota > Alphaproteobacteria > Sphingomonadales > Sphingomonadaceae > Sphingomonas. The sequence goes on from NZ_BDJB01000003.1 coordinate 515,305, forward strand.
CTGCAGCGCCTGAAGCGGCTTGGCATGTTCAAGGATCTGGTGATGCGCGACAACCTGGCCGAGCTGGACGGCTATGACGCGATCTTCGCGGTCGAGAATACCGTCGCGGCGCTGCGCCGGCTTGGCGCGCATCGGCCCAAGCTGATCTACAGCCCGCACGGCTTCGGCGACCGGGCGCGCGGCTTCATCCCGCGGATCGCGACGTTCGACTATGTGTTGCTGGCGGGCGAGAAGACGGCAGCGCGGATGCTGTCGCTGGGGCTGATTCGCGCCGGCGACTATGCGCTGACCGGCTCGGTCAAGCTCGACACGGCCGAGCGCATCGCCAGCGCCACCACGCTGCCGTTCGACGCGCCCCGCCCCGTCGTGCTGTACAATGCGCACAAGGAACCCCGGCTGACGTCGTGGCATCGCTTCGTCGAGCCGATGCTCGCCGGCTTCGCAGCCGATCGATCGATGAACCTGCTTGTCGCGCCGCACGTCAAGCTACTGCGGCGGCGCTCCGCCGCGTTCCGTGCGGCATGGGCGGCGCGGAGCACCGGCAACGTCCTGGTCGACCCCGGCTCCGATCGTTCGGTCGACATGAGCTACGCGGCGGCGGCCGACATCTACGTCGGCGACGTGAGCAGCCAAGTCTACGAATTCCTCGCCCGCCCGCGCCCTTGCGTCTTCCTCAACGCGCATCGGATCGACTGGCGCGACGATCCGAGCTTCGCGCACTGGCATCTCGGCGACGTCGTCGATGATCCTGCCGATCTGATGCGCGCGATCCACGCCGCGCCCGCACGCCACGCGCTGTATCGCGCGCGGCAGGAGGCGATGGTGGCGGCGAGCCTGGGCGATACCAGCCCCGGCGCCGCGGCGCGTGCGGCCGACGCGATCGTCGCATTTCTCCGGCGAGAGGGGCGTGCGGCATGAAGGTCGGCTTCCTGTTCAATCACGATGCCCTGCACCAGATCCGCCACACCGCGCCTATTATCGCCGAAATCGTCCGTTACCTGCAGGTCGAGGCGGTTGTGCTCACCTCGTCGCAGGTGCAGGAGGATCATGTCCGGGCATTGATCGGCGATGCGGCGCGATCGGTCACGTTCGTCCGCATTGCCGTCACGCCGCTGGTCGCCGCACTCGATCGCGCACTGCGCTTTGTGGCGCCGTTCCGCCGCGTCGCGACGCTGCGCCAGAATGCCGCCGCCTTCACCGATCTCGACGTGCTCGTCGTACCCGAGACGACCTCGCTGCTGCTGCGCGAGCGGTACGGCGTGACGCGGCCCAAGTTCGTCTGGATCCCGCACGGCGCCGGCGACCGCTCGGTCGGCTTCCGCGACGTCGCGCGCGGCTTCGATCTCGTGCTGCTGTCGGGCGAGAAGGTGCGCGACCGGATGCTCGCGGCCGGCATCATCAGCCCGGACAATCACGCGATCGTCGGCTATCCCAAATTCGACACGATCGATGCCGCCGCGGCGCCGCGCCTGTTCGCCGATCGACGGCCGATCGTGTTGTATAACCCGCATTTCGATCCGAAGCTCTCGTCGTGGTACACGATGGGGCGGCCGGTGCTTGACTGGTTCGCGGTGCAGGATCGCTTCAATCTCATCGTCGCGCCGCACGTCATGCTGGCACAGCGCCGGCTGCACGCCTCGGTCGAGCATCGGCTAATCCGCTGGCGGCGCGAGTTCGAGGATCGCTATCGCGACCTGCCGCACATGCTGATCGACATGGGCAGCGAGCGGTCGATCGACATGACCTACACGCGCGCCGCCGACATCTACCTCGGCGATGCGAGCAGCCAGATCTACGAATGGATCGCCCGGCCGCGCCCGGCGGTGTTCCTCAACGCGAGCCGAGCCGACTGGCGCGGCGACGCGAACTTCGCTCACTGGCAGCTGGGCGAAGTGATCGACGACGCGGCCGAGCTTGCCGGCGCGCTCGACCGCGCGGGGCGCCGACCCGATGCCTATCGCGCGGCGCAGGAGGCGGCGTTCGCGGCGACCTTCTCGCGCACCGACGAGCCGGCGTCACGACGTGCAGCGGCGGCGATCGTCGCACGGTTCGGCTAGCGCCAGTCCGCGATCTGCCACCCGCGTGTGTATGCCAGCGCGCGGAGCGGCGGATGCGGATCGACCGCCACCGCCTCGTCGACCCAATCGAACGTCGCCGCGTCGGTCACATGGTCCGAATAGAAGCGGATATGGGTCGTCTGCCGTTCGAAGCCGTTTCGGTCGAGCCAGCCCGCAAGCATCGCCTGCTTCGCCGGCCCGTAGCAGTTCGGCCCGGCGAGCCGTGGCAGGATGTTCCCGCCGGCATCGCGCCGTGCCTCGGTAGCGACCAGATCGCTGACGCCGAGCCGCCGGGCGATCGCCGCCGCATAGAAACGATGAGCCGCCGTCGCAATGACGACCCGTCGCCCCGCTGCGCGGTCGGCGGCAAGCTGCGCCAATGCTCCCGGCCGGACGTACCGCGCGACCAGCCACCCCGCAAAGGCATCTGCCAACGCTTCGGCGTCCCGCGGGGAGAGTGACGGGCCGAGCAGCAGACGATGCATCGTCTCCTTCAACCGATCGCGATCGATCACGCCCAGCGCGCGCAGCAGAGCAGCGACGCCGACCGCCGGCAATAGCGCCAGCCGCCAGCGCGTCGATCGCCACGCGGCGAAAAGCAGGAACGGCGTCCACGTCGGCAGTGCGGTGATGGTCCGGTCGAGATCGTAAATCGCCAGCCGGACGGAAGCGGCGGCGCTCACCGGACGAGCGTGCGGACCAGGTCGAGGTCGGCAGGCTTGTCGACGTCGACTGCCGCCAGGCCAAAGGGCGATTCGACGATCGCCGCCTTGATCCCCGCTCGCGCCCCGATCCGCGCCACCGCCTCGGCCAGCGTCAGCCGCCGCAGCAGGTAGCGCATCAGCATGCCGGGCCCGAGCCGGACGACGATCCGCCATGGCCGCTTGCGATCGCGCTCCACCTCCTGCCACAGCGCCAGCGCCGCCGCGGCACGCGGGCTCGCGAGCAGGAACAGATTGCATCCCGACCAGTCGCCGTCGGCGAAGTGCAGCCACGTCCGCTTGGTCGCGGGCGCGTCACGCTCGACGATCTCGCGCCGTGCGAGCAGGATGCTGACGTCCGCGTCGCGTGGCGCGCGATCGAGGAACGCGGTGATCCATTCGGGCTGCAGCAGTGCGTGGTCGGCGGTAGTGACGAGCATCGGCGCGCCGCCCGCCGCAAAACCTGCCGCTGCACTGGCGCTCGGCCCCGCCGCGGGGGCGAGACGCTCGAGCCCGAGTCGGCGGACCTCGTCCGCCACCGGGCCTGCCGCGGCGCTCACCAGCACGCGTGCCACGTCGGCGCCGCGCAGTGCGCCGGCAACGCGCGCGAGCAGCGTCTCGCCGCCAAGCGCGATCAGCGCCTTGTGCGGCACGCCGGCATAGGCGGCGACGGGATCGACCCCGCCGCGCGAACCCGCGAGAATCAGGGCCGACGGCGTCATCGCGAGGTTCGGCGGAACACGGTCCACAGCACGCCTGGGCCGGCGAGCACCGGATGCTTCTCGCGCCACGGCGTCAACTGCACACGTACGCCTGTGTGCCGCTCGATCTTCCACACGCCGTAGCGCGCCGCGCCATCAAAGGTGAACGCCGCCTTCGCCAGTCGCGCGACGTTGAGCGGGCGGCCCCAGCGTGCGCGCGCGCGCCATGCCCCCAGCCACCGGCGGCGCTGCGCGTCCGCGATCGACGGCGCCAACACGTCACCCTCGCGATCAAACGCGATACCGTCCGCGGCCCAGGCGAGCGGCAGCAGCGCGCGATACCGATCGGGCGCGTGGGCGATGATCTGCGTTTCACGGCCGGGCGCTTCCACCCGCAATTCGGCGCGATAGGTTTGCCGGAAGAGCGCTGTCCAGAAGTCGAGCGCCGCGCCACGCCGGGGCCCAAGCGCCGCGGCGAACCGAGCGGCCGTCCGGATCGCAGCGGCGACCGATCGCTCGACGCGCCGCCTTATCGTCGTATCGGCGGCCCACAGCAGCGCGCTTGGCTGCGCGAACCGGCCCCAGACGGTCGTGTCGATCAGGCCACCGCCCGCAGCACGTTCGAACGTATCGAGCGGCATGGCCGCGACCTTCGCGCGGATCGTCGCGCCGTCGACGACGATTTCATGATAGCTGACGTCGGGCCACAGGTACCGCACGCCCAATCGGCGCAGGACCGAGCCGCGCGGCGCGCCGGTCAGCACGTAGAAATCGAGGATGTCGCCCAGCGCCTGCGTACGGAGCACCGATCCGTAGAACAGCACCGCCACGCCATCGAGCCGCGCGGCCAGCGTGCTCGCCACATCGCGCACTTGTGACGGCACGTCGCGCGCGAGATCGCGGGCGACGAACGCGGTCAGATCGTCGGCCATCGATCGATCAGGGAACGATGAAATCGATCGCCCGGCCGCGCGCGAGCGTCAGCCGCGAGCCGGGATATTGCTCGCCGTCGAGGATGAAGCCCGCGGACAGCGACAACGTGAGCCGCGTGAAATCGCGCCGGTGGTAGCCGAGTCGCTCGAGCCACGCCGCCTCCGATCCGGCAAGCACCGCCGGAAAACTCGTCAGCAGCTGCCGCGGCGGTGCATCGACACCTAGCACCTTCAGCCCGTCGCGCACTGCGCCAAACGGCTTAATGCCGAGCGGCAGCCGCTCGAGCGTCGAGGCGAGCAGCAGGTACAGGTCTTGCTCGATCGTTCGACCGTCCTCGAGTTCGATGCCGACGGGCACGCCGCGCCGCCACGGATTGTCGCGGCCGGCGAACAGCGTCTGCGCAATCGCGCCGAGCAGCGACATGCCGACCGCCAGCCCCTTGAAGGCACCGAGGCGATGCGTCTGCTGCGCCAGGGCGGTCGCTTTGACGAAGGCACCTGCGCCGAAGATGAACCCGCTGAGCGAAGGCGCATCCTCGCCCTCGCGCGTGATCTCGATCGGCGTTCGTCGCACGATCCGTCCGGTATTCGCCGCCGCGATCGCGTCGTGCACCGTCCAGTCAGACGGTACGCCGACGTCGAGCGCGAGCGCGTTGGTCTTGCCTGAAGGAACCAGCGCAATCGGCGGCAGACCGGCGGGGAAATAGGCCTGCGCCGCGCTCAGCGTGTCGCGGATCGTGCCGTCGCCGCCGTCGATCACCAGAAGGTCGATCCCGGTGGTCGCGAAGCGGGCGAGCGCGCGCGAGAGGTCGACCATCGTGTTTGGCGCGGCCCAATCGAGCTGCGGCGACACTGCGGGCAGCATCCGCTCACTGGCGAGGTTGCGGTGCGCGCGCTGGTTGAGGATCACGCCGACCCGCAGACTGTGCGGCGCCGCCAGTCGCGCCCGCCGCTCCACCGCTTCGTTGCGCACGCGCGGAGACAGGGCGCCCGCATCGAAGCGCAGCGCACCTGCCAACGGCGATTCAACGAGGCTCGATGGCTTCAAGGACGCAACCTTTCATCAGCCGGCAACACCGGAGTAATACACTTGTTCTCGCCACATGGTTGCTGATTGAGGCAAAATTGGGGGAGCGCGGCGACAGATGCGACGGATGCCGCTTTTCAAATCCGGCGCGACGCACGCCGCGATCAGTCGTCGAGCTTCGCCCCCGTCCAGCCTGGCAGGCTGATCGTCAGCTGGAACGAGAGCGCATGATCCATCTGCGCGCGCGATCCGCCCGCAGCGAAGCGATACTGGTTGAGATAGCCGATGTCGGCGCTGACCCGTTTTCCGAACGGCACGACGAAACCAACGATGTTGCGCATCCGCTCATAGCCGCGGCGCTGCCCCCAGGCGGTCGAATTGGGCAGGATGAAGCTCTCGTGGCTGACGAACATCGCCAGCCCCTTGCGGCCGAGGCGGTGATTGTAGCGCACCAGCGGACGGATACGAAAACCGATCTCGTCGCCACGCGGGTGGAAGCGCTCGTCGATGCGGAAGCGCGTGGTGAACGGGCCGAAGGTGCCGACAACGTGCTGACGCAGGCGATCCTCGTCATCGGCGGAGTTGCCATTATGCGCGCCGACCTTGCGGAACCCGATACCGAGTTCGATCTGGTCGCTCGCGCGATAGCCCACAATCCCGCCGAATTCGGTCTGGAACAGGCCGCCGGCGCGGTCGCCGAAGCGTGCGATCTGTTCAAGCGTCACGCGGACGCGATCGGCGACGGGAACGTGGGTGTTAATCTGCAGCCACAATTGCTCGTCCTGTTGCTGCGCGGCGGCCGGATTGGCTAAGGTGGCACCAACCGCCACAAGCGGCAGGGCAATCGGTTGGATGCGGCGGGACATCGCGCGCCGATAGGCGCCTGTCAGCGAACTGTCATGATCGGTGTGCGGGATCGATACGCTCGTCGGCATAGTGTTTGATGCGCATTCGCAACAATGGGACACAATTGCTCCCCGCCTTGTTCATGACGCATGTCGAGGAAACGAGAAGCTGGCGACCGCATCGTCGCCGTCGGGTTGCTGACCCAGGCGGACGTCGATTCGCTTGGCGGCCGGCTGTCGCGACTATATCCGGTGACGGACGACGATAGTTTCGACGATCTGCTCCGCGCGCTGGATCAGATCCCGCATCACGTGAAGGACACCCCCGCCGTGCGCGATCGGTGAGAGCGTACCGGCTGCGCGTCGCTCAGCTGAGGCTGGCGCGCTGCCAGGCGAGGACCGTCACGTAGGTGCGCCCCGATTTCGACACTTCAGGCTCGGTTTCCAGGACGATCCGGTCGGCATCGATCACCTTCACAATCCGCGTGAAGCTGGTGCCGACCCGCGTCGGTACCGAACTGAACGCGATGTCGTGGTGGACGCGATCACCCTCGCGCCGCCACGTGCCGGCGTAGGCGAAGAATTCGGTGAAGCTGTCCGCGGTCGTGTCGCCGCGCGCTGCCCAGGCCGGATCCATCAGGAACGCCGACATGCGGCCGTCGGCGGTATATTGCAGCTGGCCCGACGGCGGATCGCCAAAGGTGCGCGTTTCTTCGCCATCGCGCATGTTGACGCACGAAAGCAGCGACCAGGCGCCGAGCAGATCGACCATCGATCGTCCTTCATAGTATAGGGGCGGCGCCGGACGCCGCCCCGGGGGTCGGAAAATGCCCCCGCGATCAGGCGGGAACGGCTTCCTTGCGCTTCTTGCGGACGATCGTCTGCGCGTTGGTATATTCGAGCAGGCCTTCGATCCCGCCTTCGACGCCGACGCCCGACTGTTTCATGCCGCCGAACGCCGCCATCGGCGACAGATGCTGCGTCTCGTTGACCCAAACCGTGCCGCTGGCGATACGCTGCGCGATCTCGAACGCCTTGTCCTCGTCATTGCCCCAGACGGAGCCGCCGAGGCCGTAATCGGTCGCATTGGCGCGCGCGACGACGTCGTCCAAATCGTCGAACTTGAGCAGCGGCAGCACGGGGCCGAACTGCTCCTCCTGCACGATCCGCGCGTCCTCCGGCGGATTGTCGAGGATCGTCACCGGCACGAAATATCCCGGCACGTCGGCCTTCTCGCCGCCGACCAGGAACTTGTAGCCCTTGTCCTTGGCATCCTGGATCAGCTCGAGCACGCGGGCATATTGCTGCTTGTTGTTGATCGGGCCGATCTGCGTGCCCTGCTCCGATCCGTCGCCGACCTTCACCGTCTTGGCATAAGCGACCAGCGCATCGCGCAGCTGATCGTAGATGTCCTTGTGGACGTACATCCGCTTGGTCGCGATGCAGATCTGGCCGTTGTTGCGGAACGCCGCCCAGAACAGCTCCTCGGCAACCTTTTCGACATCGACGTCGGGCATCACGATCGCGGCGTCGTTACCGCCGAGCTCCAGCGTCACGCGCTTCAGCGTCGGCGCGGCGGACTGCATCACGCGCTTGCCGGTGGCGGTCGATCCGGTGAAGCTGATCTTGTCGAAGCCGGGGTGGCTCGTCATCCACGGCCCCAGATCGTCGCCGCCGGTGACGATGTTGAGCACGCCGGGCGGCAGCAGCTCGGCGGCCAGCTCGCCGAACTTGAGCGTCGACAAGGGCGTGAACGGCGACGGCTTCAGCACCATCGTATTGCCCGCCAGCAGCGCCGGACCGACCTTGAACATCGCCAGGATCATGGGGAAGTTCCACGGCGCGATCGCCCCGACGACGCCCAGCGGCACGTGGCGCGTTTCGCTGTAGCGATCGTCCGAATCCTCGTTCACCGTCACCGGAAGGTCGAGCTGCGACGCCGCCATCAGCCAGTAACCCGCGCCCATCACTTCGCCCTGCGCCTCGGCATGCGGCTTGCCCTGTTCGGTGGTCAGCAGCCGCATCAGCGGATCGGCATTGGCCATGATCGCCTGGCCGAGCGCGGCAAGCTTCGCCTTGCGCTCCGCGATCGGCGTCGCCGACCAGGCGGGGAACGCCTTGCGCGCGGCGTCGATCGCGCGGTCGAGGTCTTCACGCGTCGCATCCGGTACGCGCGCAATCACCTCCTCGTTGGCAGGATTGACGACATCGAGCGTCGCCGAGCCGGTCACCAGCTCGCCGCCGATCAGCATGCGGTAATCGTTTTGGAAGTCCATCGATCGCTCTCCAGGCCTGTTATCGCAGTCACCATAACAGCTGTTACGCGATCCGCGCTACTGGTCCGATGGCTCGTCGCGCTTTGCTCCGTCGAGCAGGCGTGCCTGCCGCTCGGCGTCCTTCGTCGTAGCCTCACGCTCCGCCTTGGTGCGGCCGAAGGCGACACGGTTCGCCGCCGCGGTATCTGCCGCCGCCTGCCGCGCGCGGGCCTTGCGCGCGCGGCGCAGGTTGATCACCTCACCCATGCGCGCCGCGCCGCACGTCAGGGACGGACTTCGCGCGCGATGCCGTCGAGCAGGCCATTGACGAAGCCCGCCTCGCGCCGCTCGTAGAAGGCGTGCGCCACGTCGACGTACTCGCTGATTACCGCACCCTTAGGCACGTCGACGCGCGAGAGAAGCTCATAGGTGCCGGCGCGCAGGATCGCCTTCATCGGCTTGTCGAGCCGCTCCAGCGTCCAGCCGCTGGCGAGCCGGCCCTCGATCAATTTGTCGATCTCGCCCGCTCGGGCATGCGCGCCGGTGACGAGATCGTCGAAGAAGGCGACATCCGCTTCGGCATATTCGACGTCCTCGATCGTCGCACCGATGCGATGATGATGAAATTCGTGGAGGAGCGCAGTGATCGGCGTCCCCTCCATCTCATATTGGTAGAGTGCCTGGGTGGCGGCGAGACGCGCGGCAGCGCGCGCCTTGGTACGGGCAGCGGTACGGGACATGGTCGCGGGCTTTACGCCGCCGGCGCGGGTTGGGCCAGTCCCCGCGCGCGTCGTGCCGCACGCTCCCTACGCAGTTCAGCGGCGCCCCTGAAGGCGGAGCGCGACCGACTGAGCGTGCGCTGGCAGGCCCTCCGCCGTGGCCAGCGCGACGGTGGCGGGGCCTAGCTTGTCTAGTGCGGCGGCATCGAGGTGGAGGAAGCTGGTGCGCTTCATGAAATCGGTGACGCCGAGCCCGCTGGCGAAGCGCGCGCGCCGCCCGGTGGGCAGCACATGGTTCGGGCCCGCGACGTAATCGCCAATCGCCTCGGGCGTATGGCGGCCGAGGAAGGCGGAGCCAGCGTGGCGCAGCCGATCGAACAGCGGCTGGGGATCATCCACGGCGATCTCGACGTGCTCGGGCGCCAGCGCATCGACCAGTGGCATCGCCTCGTCGAGGTCGCGGACCAGAATGATCGCGCCGCTGCGCTCCCACGCGATCCGCGCCGTCTCGCCCGTCGCTAGCCCACCGAGCTGCCGCTCGACCGCGGCGGCGACGGCATCGGCGAAGCGGCAGTCGTCGGTGAACAGGATCGACTGCGTCGTCACGTCATGCTCGGCCTGGCTGAGCAGATCGGCGGCGATCCATTCGGGATCATTCGCGCCGTCCGCGACGACGACGATCTCGCTCGGCCCGGCGACCATATCGATCCCGACGACGCCGTAGACCTGGCGCTTGGCTTCGGCGACCCAGGCGTTGCCCGGCCCCGTCACGACGTCGACGCGCGCGATCCGCTCGGTGCCCCAGGCGAGCGCACCGACAGCTTGCGCGCCGCCGATCCGCCACACCTCGTCCGCCCCGGCGAGATGCGCCGCGGCGAGGACGAGCGGATTGATGAAGCCCTTCGGCGTCGGCGTCACGACGACGAGCCGCTCGACACCCGCCACCTTGGCCGGAATCGCGTTCATCAGCAGCGTCGATGGGTAAGCCGCCCGCCCGCCGGGAACATAGATTCCCGCGGCATCCACCGCCCGCCACCGCGCGCCCAGGCGCACACCGGCATCGTCGGTGAACGCCGTGTCGTCCGGGCGCTGCTTCTCGTGATAGGCGCGGATCCGCGACGCCGCGAGTTCGAGTGCGGAACGCAAATCGGGTTCGAGGCGGTCGAACGCGTCGGCGCAATCACCGAGCGGGACCGACCAGCCGCCGGCATCGAGGTCGTGGCCGTCGAACCGCTGGGTATAGTCGCGCAGCGCCGCATCGCCTTCCGCACGAACGCGCGCGAGGATCGCCGACACGTCGCGCGTCACGTCGCTGTCCGACTCGCGGCGCGCGTCGACCAGCGACGCAAAGTCCGCGGCAAAATTCGCTTCGGCGGTGGATAGACGGATCATGCGGCGGCAGCCTCGGTCACCGCGCGGCGGAAGGCCTCCACCAGTGGCACCACGCGGCCCGCGCGCATCTTCATCGCTGCGCGGTTGACGATCAGACGCGACGACACCTCGAGGATCCGTTCGACCTCGACCAGCCCGTTCTCCTTCAGCGTGCGGCCCGACGAGACGAGATCGACTATCCGCGGCGCGAGGCCGAGCATCGGAGCAAGTTCCATCGCGCCGTTGAGCTTGATGCATTCGGCCTGCACGCCGCGCCGCGCAAAATGCTGCGCCGTCAAATGCGGATATTTGGTCGCGACGCGCACGTGGCTCCAGCCGCGCGGATCGTCGCGCGCGGCGAGATCGGCGGGCTCGGCGACCGACAGGCGGCAATGGCCGATGCCGAGATCGACCGGCGCGTAGAGTTCGGGATAGGCAAACTCGCCGAGCACGTCCGATCCGACGATGCCGAGCTGCGCCGCCCCATGCGCGACGAAGGTCGCCACGTCGAACGCGCGCACGCGGATCAGCGCGATGCCCGCATCCTGCGTCGCAAAGCGCAGCGCGCGGCTGTCTTCGTCGAAGAACGCCGGCTCGGGCACCACGCCGGCGGCGGCGAGCAGCGGCTGCACCTCGGCAAGGATGCGCCCCTTGGGAACGGCGATGACGAGCGGTTCGGCCATGCCGCGGGCTTTACGGGGCGGTGGATGGAGGCGCAACAAGGGGCAGCAACGGAGGCGCAAATGGCAGACGAGGCGACCAATCGCGTGGCATTCATGATCCAGCACCATTATTGCACGGTGATGGCGGCGCCGATCACCGCGCGCGTCTGCCAGGCGCTGTCGACGGCGGTATCCCGCGATAGCCGGACGGGCGCGCGCGTTCTCGACTGGCCGGGCGAGCCGACCGCGGACGCGCTGCCGCTGCGGCTGGTCGGCGGGCTGCACGCGCTGCATCGCGACGGCACCGCGCCGGATTTGAGCCAAGTGTTCAGCGGCGAGATTACCGACGAGGCGGCAGTCGCGCGGATCATCGGCGAAACGCTGGTGGCGCATGACGATGCGCTGTTCGGCTGGCTTGATTCGCCGCCGCAGACGAACGAGCCGGGGCGATCGGCCGCGCTGATGACCGGCCTGATCGATGTCGTGCGCCGCTTCGACCAGCCGATCGCGCTGCTCGAGATCGGCTCAAGCGCTGGGCTGAACCTGATGATCGATCGCTTCGGCTTTGATCTGGGCGGCTCGCGCTACGGCCCCGCCGATGCCGCCGTGACGATCCGGCCCGAGTGGCGGGGCGATGCGCCGCCGCCTGCGGACGTACGCTTCGCCTCAATCCGCGGGGTCGACATCCAGCCGATCGATGCGCGCGATCCGGCGAACGCGCGGCGGCTTGCCGCCTATGCCTGGATCGACACGCCCGAGCGGATCGCGCGGATCGAGCAGGTCATTGCGCTGATCAATGCCGATCCGCCGCGGTTAGATGCCGGCGATGCCGCGCAGTGGGTGGCGGAGCGGCTGGCCGAGCCGCAGGCGGCGGGCGAGACACGGGTGCTGATCCACTCGGTCGTGTGGCAATATCTCGGTGCGGCGCGGCAGGCGACGATCCGCGAATCGATGGCGATGGCGGCGGCGCGCGCGACGCCAGAGCGGCCGCTCGCCTGGGTGCGGATGGAGCCCAACAAGCAGAGCGCGGTGCAGGAAGTGTGGGTGCAGGCGTGGCCCGGCGCCGCCGCGCCGCGCCGCGTGGCGCAGAGCCACGCGCACGGCACGTGGGTTGCGCCGACCGACCCGGCCGATACGCCACCCGACGGCGATTTCGTGTCAGGCGGCGCCGGCTATTGGGAGAATGCGGCGACACGCAAGCTGGCTGGCGCATAGGTCCGGTCGTCGCCGCCCGCTCCCACCTGCTCGGCCCTGATCAGGGATAGCTCACCGTGTTGGGCTGGCCCGGGATCGGGATCCACTCGATCTCGTCACCCGGCACGACGGGGAACTCGCGCGCCATCCAGGCGCGCTTCGCCTCCTGAATGCGCTCGCGCGACGAGCTGACGAAATTCCACCACACGTGGCGCGGGGTCTTGAACGCTTCGCCGCCCGCAAGCATCGCCCGCGCACCGCCCGCGCTGCGCAGCGTCGCGGCAATCCCTGGACGCACGACATAGAGCCGCTGCGGTTCGAGCGGCAGCCCTTCGAGCGTCGCGTCGCCTTCGACAAGATAGATCGCGCGCTCGTCCGCCTCGGCATCGATCGGCACGCTGGCCCCTCCGGCAAGGCGAATGTCGGCGTAGATCGTGCCGGCATAGGTCGTCGTCGGCGCAGACTTGCCCCACAGATCGCCCATGATGATGCGCGCGGTGACGCCGGCGCCCTCGATCACGGGCAGATCGTCAGCAGCAACGTGCTCGAAGGCCGGCGCGATCTCCTCGCGCCCGTCAGGCAGCGCGAGCCACGTCTGGATGCCCGACAGCGCGGGGCCGCCGGGGCGGACATCCTCGGGCGAGCGCTCCGAGTGGACGATGCCGCTGCCCGCCGTCATCAGGTTCACCGCCCCCGGCCGGATCGTGATCGCGGTGCCGAGCGAATCGCAATGCCCCATCGCGCCGTCGAACAGGTAGGTGACGGTCGACAGGTTGATGTGCGGATGCGGACGCACGTCGATCCCCTGCCCCGGCGGCAACTGTGCCGGACCCATCTGGTCGAAGAACAGGAACGGGCCGACCATCGTGCGCTCGCGGTGGGGCAGCGTGCGATGCACCTTGAACCCGCCGATGTCGTGAGTGGCGGGCAGCAGGGTCTGTTCGATCAGGTCTTCACGCGTCATCGGTCGCCTCCAGCATCGCCGGCAGATCGGCGGGGTAGATCGTCTCGGGCCAGTCGGCGAGTTCGTCGCGCGCGAACCAGCGCCAAGTCGTCATCACGCGCCGCTCGAGATCGGTGTGCCCGGCGGGATCGATCACCGGGGCATCGACGTCGACGCGGAACCAGCGCTCGTCCGCGGTGACCGCAATTCGCTCGAGCGTCAGGAACTCGACGTTGCGCTGCGCCACCTCAGGACCCGGATCGGCGGCGATCCCGGTCTCTTCGTACAATTCCCGGCGCGCCGCGGCGGCATAGCTCTCGCCGGGATCGAGCGCGCCGCCCGGCGTGCACCAGAACGGGGGGCGATCGTCGGGCGTGAAGCGAAACAGCAGCGCACGGCCGGCGCGATCGACGAGCATGATCCGCGCCGCGGGCCGCTTCGCGCGCGCGACCAGCCGCTCGGCAGGCGCCGCCGCGTCACGCGTCATCGTCGAGCTCGGGATAATGGCGGAAGATGCCGTCCTCGTTGAACGCGATGCGGCGATCGCTGGCGAGATAGGCGGCGATCCCCGGCAGCGCCGCGACTCGATCGTGCAACGCGATCAGCCGCGGATAATCCTGCTCGATCGCCGCCATCCGCCGCGGGAACATGTAGCGCAGCCCGGCGACGACCTGGAACAGCGAGGTATCGGCGTAGCTCCACCGATCGCCGGCCAGCCAGTCGCCCGTATTGGCGCCGGCCGCGGCCTCGAAATGCGCGAGGAATTTGGGCAGCCGCTCGGCACGGAACTGTGCCGCGGCGCGCGCCGCCTCGCTCGCTTGCTCGTCGTAATAGGCCATCATGTCGACCGGATGGTGCACGTTGTGCACCTCGGCGACGAGATCGGCGATCGTCAGCTGGAGCTGATTGATCCACAGCCGATCGGCAAGCGCGGACGGGGCGAGATCGTGCCGCTCACCCAGATACAGAAGGATATTGGCGACCTGCGCGATGGTGATCCCGTCCGCCTCCAGATAGGGCGGCGCGAACGGCGTGCGGCCGGTGCGTGCCTTCATGTCCGCGACGAGCGCCTCTGCACCGGCATCGCGCGCGCAGTCCTCGTACGCGATACCTGCGGCCTCGAGCGGCAAGCGGATAAACTCGCCGCGCCCCTGCAGATCGGGCCAGTACCACAAGCGATAGGTCACGCGGGTGCATCCCCCGGCGCGAGCGTCTTCATCGCCAGCGCGTGGATCGAGTCGCGCATGAGATCGCCGAGCGCCTGGTTGACGAGGCGCTGGCGCGCGACGCGCGAGAGCCCGGCGAAGGCTGCACTCTCGACAACGACGCGGAAATGCGACTCGCCCGATCCATCGTCGCCCGCATGGCCGCGATGCTGCGCGCTTTCGTTGATCACGGCGAGCCGCGTCGGGGCGAGCGCCTGGGTGAGACGAGCGGTGATCGCCTGTTCGATCGGGCCGGTGGAAGCGTCGGTCATGCTGCCTACATAATGCGTTTTGACGGGGATTGTCGGGTTTTGGCGAAGGAAAGGGCGAACACACGGTTTCACGGAAGGATCGAAGGCGATCGGCCGTGCGCCGTACCCGGTTGCCCCGCGCCGGGTGAATTCAGGGCGCCGCCGCTCGAAGGGGCGAGCAGCGACGGGCCGCCGGCGTTCCGCTGGTTCTGCCTGGAGCACGTTCGCGCGTTCAATGCCGGGTACAATTACTTCGACGGGATGACGGCGGAGGAGATCCACCATGCGCAGCGTCCGCTGGCGGGGTGGGAGCGCGAGACGCGCGCCTTCGCCCGCGCGGGTGGCGGCGATCCGGGGCCGCGCTGGCACGATTTCGCCGACCCGCTCGACGCGATCAGCGCGCGCTTCCGCCGCGAGACCGCGCCCGAGCGCGCCGACGGCAAGCCGCTGTCGGGGCAGGATCGCGCGAGCCTCAGGGTGCTCGGGCTCGCGGCGGACGCCGACCGATCGGCGCTGCGCAAGCGCTACAGCGAATTGGTGCGGCGCTATCACCCAGATCGCAACGGCGGCGACCGCAGCCACGAAGCGATGCTGCAACAGGTGATTGCGGCGTATCAGCAGCTACGCCAGGCGCCGGCGTTTGCGTGAAGCGCGGCCGGCTTAGCCCGCGTCATCGCCAGATAAGGCGGGTCGGCAGGGCGCGAAACAAGAAGGGCCCCGGCATCGCTGCCAGGGCCCTTTCCTGTCTGTGCCTATCGGCAAGACCGCCTAGTCGCGGTCGTTCGTCAGGAAGGCCGGCGCGAACTCGGGGGCGTTGCCCTCGTCGCTACCGCCTTCACGGCCACCCTCCGGGCGCGGGCCGCGATCGCGGCGCGGACCACGGTCGCCGCCGCCACGTGGGCCACGATCGCCACCGCGGCCGCCGCGATCGCCGCCGCCGTCACGGCGCGGGCCACGGTCGCCGCGCGGCTCGCGCGGTTCACGTGCCGGGCGCGTGTCCTCGAGCTCGGCGCCGGTCTCCTGATCAACGACGCGCATCGACAGGCGAACCTTGCCGCGCGGATCGATCTCGAGGACCTTGACCTTTACTTCCTGGCCTTCGGACACGACGTCACCCGGCTTCTCGACGCGCTCGTTCTTCATCTCGGAGACGTGGACGAGACCGTCCTTGCCACCCATGAAGTTCACGAACGCACCGAAGTCGACGATGTTGACGACCTTGCCGTTGTAGATCTTGCCGACTTCCGCCTCTTCGACGATGCCCTTGATCCACTTGATCGCGGCCTCGATCTGCGAGTGATCGGACGAGCTGATCTTCACCACGCCCTCGTCGTCGATGTCGACCTTGGCGCCGGTGGTGGCGACGATCTCGCGGATCACCTTGCCGCCGGTGCCGATGATGTCGCGGATCTTGGACTTGTCGACCGTCAGCGTCTCGATCCGCGGCGCATGCGCCGACAGTTCGGTCCGGGTTTCGCCCAGCGCCTTGTTCATCTCGCCCAGGATGTGCGCACGGCCTTCCTTGGCCTGGTGCAGCGCCGCCTCGAAGATCTCCTTGGTGATGCCGGCGATCTTGATGTCCATCTGCATCGTGGTGATGCCTTCGGACGTGCCAGCCACCTTGAAGTCCATGTCGCCGAGGTGATCCTCGTCACCCAGGATGTCGGACAGGATCGCGAAATCCTTGCCTTCCAGGATCAAGCCCATGGCGATGCCAGATACCGGGCGCGAGATCGGCACGCCGGCGTCCATCAGCGCCAACGACCCACCGCACACCGACGCCATCGACGACGAGCCGTTGGACTCGGTGATGTCGCTGGTCAGGCGGATGGTGTACGGAAACTCTTCCTTCGACGGCAGCACCGGGTGCAGCGCACGCCATGCCAGCTTGCCGTGGCCGACCTCGCGGCGGCCCGGCGCGCCGAAGCGGCCCACTTCACCGACCGAGTAGGGCGGGAAGTTATAGTGCAGCATGAAGTGCTGATACGACAGGCCATTGAGGCCGTCGATCATCTGCTCCGCATCGCGGGTGCCGAGCGTCGCGGTCGCGATCGTCTGCGTCTCACCGCGCGTGAACAGCGCGGAGCCATGCGCACGCGGCAGGAAGTGCGTCTCTGCTTCGATCGGGCGGATCTGCGTGGTGGTACGGCCGTCGATGCGCTTGCCGTCCTTCAGGATCGCCTGACGGACGATGTTCGCCTCCAGCTTCTTCACCAGCTTCAGCGTGCCGAGATACTGGGCGGGATCGCTTTCCTTGAGGTCGGCGAACGCCTCGCGCGCTTTGGTGCGTGCCGCATTCAGCGCGTTCTGGCGCTGCTGCTTGTCGGTCAGCTTGTAGGCGGCTGCGATGTCCTTGCCGATCGCCTTGTCGAGCTTCTTCATGGTCGCCGACTTGTCGTCGACCGGTGCCAGCTCCCACGGATCCTTGGCGGCCTGCTCGGCGAGCTTGACGATCGCCTTGACGACTTCACGGCAGGCATCGTGCGCGAACAGCACGGCGCCAAGCATGATCTCTTCCGACAGCTCCTTGGCTTCGGATTCGACCATCATCACCGCATCGTAGGTGGCGGCGACGACCAGATCGAGCTGACCCTCTGCGACCTGCTTGTCGGTCGGGTTCAGGACGTACTCGCCATCGACATAGCCGACGCGTGCGGCACCGATCGGGCCCATGAAGGGCACGCCCGAGATGGTGAGCGCGGCCGACGCGGCGACCATCGAGAGGATGTCGGGCTCGTTCTCGCCGTCATAGCTCAGCACCTGAGCGATGGCGTTGATCTCGTTGTAGAAGCCTTCCGGGAACAGCGGGCGGATCGGGCGGTCGATGAGACGCGAAACCAGCGTCTCCTTTTCGGTCGCACCGCGCTCACGCTTGAAGAAGCCGCCCGGGATGCGCCCGGCCGACGAAAACTTTTCCTGGTAGTGGACGGTAAGCGGGAAGAAATCCTGCCCTTCCTTGACCGTCTTGGCCGCGGTGACGGCGCACAGCACCACCGTCTCGCCGAGCGTCGCGATCACCGCGCCGTCGGCCTGGCGGGCAACCTTGCCCGTCTCGAGCGTCAGGGTGTCGCCGCCCCACTCGATGCTTACCGTTTTCTTGTCGAACATGTCGTTTCCTTCACTCCGGCCGCCCTATGCAGCCGGGGCCTGCTTGAGCCAGTCTTGGCTCGTGCCAGTCGGGCCTTATTGCCCGCTGGCGTTGCACGCTCGCGTCACACGCGAAGCGCAAATGCGAGAAGGGCGCCGCGAGGGCGCCCTTCCGTAATTACTTGCGAAGACCGAGCTTCGCGATGAGGGCGAGGTAGCGATCCCCATCCTTCTTGCGCAGATAATCGAGCAGCGAGCGGCGCTTGTTGACCATCATGAGCAGGCCGCGGCGCGAGTGATTGTCCTTCGCATGGCCCTTGAAATGCTCGGTCAGGTTGCGGATCCGCTCGGTCAGGATCGCGACCTGCACCTCGGGCGAACCAGTGTCGCCTTCGGCGCGCGCGTGATCCTTGATGAGTTCCTGGCGGCGTTCTGCGGTGATCGTCACGTATTTTCCTTCGACATCGTCATAGGTTGAAGCCGCGTACGACACGACCCTCACGGGTCTGGACCTCGATCAGCGCCACCGGCACGTCGTGCAAGCAGGCGAAATACTGGCCATCGTCGGCAGCGATCCCGGCCAGAACACGCCCCTGGCGGAGCGCCCCTGCCTGGTCGGGGGTGAGGGATAGAGCCGGGATGTCGTCCAGCCCCGCCCTCAATGGCAGGATCAGGTGTTCAAGGGTGCGCGCCTTAGCGGCTTCGCTCAATTTGTCCAGCGATATCGCGTGGGACAGGTCGAACGGGCCGGCGCGGGTGCGCCGCAAATAGGTGACGTGGCCGACGGTGCCGAGCGCGAGCGCGATATCGCGCGCGAGGCTGCGGATATAGGTGCCCTTGGAGACGAGCGCGGTGAACGTCGCCGTCTCCACCTCCCCTGCCGCCGGCGCATCGGTAAGCGAAAGGGCATGGATCGTTACGCCGCGGCTCGCGAGCACCACCGCCTCGCCAGCGCGGGCGAGATCATAGGCGCGACGCCCGTCCACCTTTAGCGCGGAATAGGCGGGCGGCATCTGGTCGATCGCGCCGGTGAAGCGTGGCAGAATCGCGGATATGGCGGCACGCGACGGGCGAACGTCGCTCGTCGCGATCACCGCGCCCTCCGTATCGAGCGTGTCGGTCTGCGTCCCGAACGACACGGTGAAGTCGTATGCCTTGTCGCCGTCGAGCATCCGGCCGGCGAGCTTGGTCGCCTCGCCGAGCGCGATCGGCAGCACGCCCGACGCAAGCGGATCTAGCGTGCCGCCGTGACCGATCTTGGCCTTAGCATAGCCGCCGTCACGCAGCGCGCGCTTGACCGCGCTGACGCCCTGCGTCGAGCCGAGCCCGAGCGGCTTGTCGAGGATGAGCCAGCCGTTCACCTTGAACCCTTACGACAGCGCCTGCGCAAACCCGAGATACTGGCGCACGAGCCAGTCGGCGGGCGGGCCGACGAGCTTGGCGACGATGCTCGCGCCCGGCCAGATCATCGGCACGACGACGAACAGGATGATGACGAGCGGGAAGCCGAACCGCGCAAGCTTCGCCCACTCCACGGCAAGGCGCCGTGGCAGGACGCCCTGCACGACATGCCCCCCGTCGAATGGCGGCAGCGGCAGCAGGTTGAACACCGCGAGGAAGATGTTGATCAGCAGGAAATTGACGAGGTTGGCGAGGACGAAGCCCGCCAGTCCCTGCGGCGGCGCCTCCGCCCCGCCGAACAGTACGCCGAGGGCGATCGCCGCCACTGCCGCGAGCGCAAAGTTCATGCCCGGCCCGGCGAGTGCGACCGCGACCATGCCCCAGCGCGGGTTGCGCAGCCGCGTGCCATCGACCGGCACCGGCTTCGCCCAGCCGAACACCGGCGCCTTGGCGAGCGCGAGCGCGAGCGGCAGGATCACCGTGCCGACCGGATCGACGTGGCGCAGCGGATTGAACGACAGGCGGTTGAGCCGCGCGGCGGTGGGATCACCCAGCGCGCGTGCCATCAGCCCGTGCGCCACTTCGTGGAAGACGATCGCGATCACCAGCGGGATGATCCATACCGCGGCGGCGTAGACGACATTGTCGGGTGTCATGCAGCGCGAGATAGGCGCGGCGCGCTGGTTGCGCCAGCGGTGTGCCTGCGTTGGCATAGCGGCGCTATCGGCAATGATGACCGCCGCTCACGCTGTCGGCGGAGTGCAACGGACGGAAAAGTTGCCGATCTCGCGTCAGCCGCCGTCGCCCGCCAATGCGGCGGTGAAATGGCGGCGGCACAGCGCGACGTAGCGATCGTTGCCGCCGATCTCGGTCTGCGCGCCCGCCGCGACCGGCTTGCCGGCTGAATCGACGCGCAGGTTCATCGTCGCCTTGCGCCCGCACGCGCAGACCGACTTGATCTCAACCAACGCATCCGCGAGCGCGAGCAGCCGCGCCGATCCCTCGAACAGCGCGCCCTGGAAATCGGTGCGCAGCCCGTAGGCGAGGACGGGAATACGATCGATATCGGCGAGCCGGGCGAGCTGGTCGACCTGCGCGGCGGTGAGGAACTGCGCCTCGTCGACGAGCACGCAGGCGATACTTTCCTCGGCATGGCGATCGAGCACGCATGCGGCGATGTTGGTGTCAGCGTCGAACATCGTTGCGGCGGCCGACAGGCCGATCCGCGAGGTGATCGTACCCGCAGCGAAGCGGTCGTCGATCGCCGCAGTGAACAGCATCGTCGCCATGCCGCGCTCGCGATAATTGAAGTCGGCCTGGAGCAGGTTGGTCGATTTGCCCGCGTTCATGCTGGCGTAGTAGAAATAGAGCTTGGCCATGCGTCGATCTCGCCGATCCGGCTACGTCGCGCTACCGTTTTCGCGTCAAAGGCAGACGCGCTTCGGCAAGGGGCTAGCTGCATCAACGGGAAGCGCAGTAGCATCATTGCGCGAGATCACCGCGCAACTGAATCGGCCGAGTGTTCCGATCAGTCGCGGTCGCCGTCCAGATCGCGCGCGACCTTGGGATCGCGAAGCAGCTGGTCGATGTGCGTGCCCTCGTCGAAGCTCTCGTCGGCGAGGAACTTGAGCCGCGCGGCATATTTCATCTTCACGCGGTGTGCGACTTCGCGTTGCAGATAGGCGGTGTTGGTACGCAGCGCCTTCAGCACCTTCTCCTCGTCGCGGCCGAGCAGCGGCTTCACGAACACGGTCGCATGCCGCAGGTCGGGCGACATGCGCACTTCGGTGACGCTGACGAGGTGGCTGGCGAGCACGTCGTCGTGCACGTCGCCACGCTGCAAAATCTCGGACAGGATGTGGCGCACCTGCTCACCGACGCGCAGCGTGCGAACGGATTTCTCTGGCTGTTCGGTCATCGTGCAAAACCTCCCCTCCGCCGCACAGCGACGGAGGGGATCGTCCCTTAGAGCGTGCGCTCGCGCATCTCGACTTCGTAGGTCTCGAGGAAGTCGCCCGACTTGATGTCGGTAAAGTTCTGCGTGAACGTCACGCCGCACTCGAGGCCAGCGCGAACCTCGGGCACGTCGTCCTTGAAGCGGCGCAGCGACGCGATCTCACCCTGGTAGATGATGACGTCGTTGCGCGTGATGCGCGCCTTGAGCGCCTTGCGGATGACGCCTTCGACGACCAGCAGACCGGCAGCGCGGCCATGCTTGCCGGCCGAGAACACCTCGCGGATCTCCGCGCGGCCGACGACCGTCTCGAACGCTTCCGGCCCGAGCTGCCCCGCCATGCCCGCACGGATCTCGTCAATCAGGTCATAGATGACGTCGTAATATTTCAGCGCCACCTTGTGCCGATCGGCGATTTCGCGCGCCTTGGCGTTGGCGCGAACGTGGAAGCCGATGATCGGCGCGCCCGATGCCGCTGCGGCGTTGACGTCACTCTCAGTGATACCGCCGACCGCCGAGTGCAGGATACGCACGCGGATGTCGTCGGTCGACAGCTTGTTGAGCGACGCGACGATCGCCTCGACGGTGCCTTGCGTGTCCGCCTTGACGACGATCGGATATTCGATCGCCTTGTTCGCCGCGAGCGCGGAGAACATGCTCTCGAGGCTGGCCGGCGCCGACGTGGTGCGCTTCTGCGTCAGCACGCCCTGGCGATATTCGGCGACTTCGCGCGCACGCGCCTCGCTCTCCACCACCTGCAGGCGATCGCCCGCCGATGGCGTGCCAGAGATGCCGAGCACCTCGACCGGCATCGACGGCTCGGCCTGCTTGAGCTGGCGTCCCTTGTCGTCGACCAGCGCACGCACCTTGCCGCTCTCCGCACCGACGACGAAGATGTCGCCGACCTTGAGCGTGCCGCGCGTGACGAGCATCGTCGCGACCGGACCGCGCCCCTTGTCGAGCTTCGCCTCAATCACGCTGCCCTCGGCATCGCGATTGGGGTTGGCCTTCAGCTCCATCAGTTCGGCCTGCAGCTGGATCTTCTCGATCAGCTCGTCGAGGCCGGTCTTCTTGAGCGCCGACACTTCGACGTCCTGCGTCTCGCCGCCCATCGCTTCGACCTGGACGTCATGCTCGAGCAGCCGCTCGCGCACGCGCTGCGGATTGGCGTCGTGCTTGTCGATCTTGTTGATCGCGACGATCATCGGCTTGCCGGCGGCCTTGGTGTGGTTGATCGCCTCAATCGTCTGCGGCATCAGCCCGTCGTCAGCGGCAACCACCAGCACCACGATGTCGGTCACGTCCGCGCCGCGCGCGCGCATCGCGGTGAACGCCTCGTGGCCCGGCGTGTCGAGGAAGGTGATCTTCGACTTGTCCTTCAGCGTCACCTGATAGGCGCCGATATGCTGCGTAATGCCGCCGGCCTCGCCGCGCACCACATCGGTGCCGCGGAGCGCGTCGAGCAGGCTGGTCTTGCCGTGATCGACGTGACCCATGATCGTGACGACCGGGGGACGCGGCAGCAGCTGCTCCTCGGTATCCTCGGTGGTGTCGAGCACCAGATCGATGTCGCTGTCGCTGACACGTACGACGTTGTGACCGAATTCGGTGACGAGCAGCTCGGCCGTATCCTGATCGATCGTCTGCGTCATCGTGACGGGCGAGCCCATCTTGAACAGCGCCTTGACGAGGTCCGCGCCACGCTCGGCCATGCGGTTGGCGAGTTCCTGGACGGTGATCGCCTCGGGCACCTGCACGTCGCGCACCTGCTTCGCCTGCGGCTCGCGCGGGCCGGTCCAGCCGCGCTTCTCCTTCTCGCGCGCACGCTTCAGCGCGGCGAGCGAGCGGGCACGCGCGCCGTCCTCGTTCAGGGCACGATTGACGGTCAGCTTGCCGCCGCGACGTTCGTCGCCCTTGCGATCACGCTGCTGCGGGCGCGCCGGCGGCGCGCTGCGCGGCGTGGCCTGACCCGACGGCAGGCTGCGCGTGGGCTGGCTGCCGCTCGCAGTCGACGCCGCAGCGGGTGCCGGCTCGGGCTTGGGCTCGGGCTTCGGCTGCGGCTTGGGAATCTCGGGACGCGCCACCGGCGAGAAGCGGCGCGGCGCCGGCATCGACGGATCGCGCGCCAGTTCCAGGATTTGCGGCGGCGCGGGCGGTGCGGCCGGCGTCGCAGGCGCAGCCGGTGCCGCTGGCTGCGGGGTGGCGGCAGCAACGGGCGCCGGCGTTGGCGCAGCAGGCGCTTCAGTCACCGGCGTTTCGGCTACCGGGGCAGGAGCAGGCTCGGGCGCCGGCTCGGGTGCGGCCGTCGGCTCAGGCGCCGGCGTAGCGGCGACCTTTGCCTGCTCGGCCTCCGCTGCCGCCTTTTCCTCGGCCCGGCGGCGCTCGTCTTCCGCGGCGCGCGCACGCTCGGCTTCCTCGCGGTGGCGCAGCTCCTCGAGCGTGCGCATCCGCTGATCCTCGGCCTCGCGCAGCATGCGGGCCTGACGCTCCTGCGGCGTCTCGTTCGACGGCGCGCGCGGCGGCGTCGGCGCAGGGGCGGGTGCAGCCGGCGCTGCAACCGGTGCCGGCGCGACGGGCGCTTCTGCGACCGGCGCCGGATCGCCCGGGCGACGGATCGTGCGCGCCTTCTTCGTCTCCACGATCACCGTGTTCGAGCGGCCGTGGCTGAAGCTCTGCTTCACCTTGCCGGTCTCGACCGTGCGCCGAACGCCCAGCGGCGCGCGCATGCCAAGTTTCGGCTTTTCGTTGTCGGTCTCGCTCACTCAAAATCCTCGTGTGTCGTCACGGCCGGTTCATGCCCGGAAAGTCCGGGCGCCGATGCGCCTTGCGCGGCCGTTGCGCAAGGTGCGGCAATCGGGTTCGCCGTCGAGGCATCGCCTTGACGGAAACCCACAGGGTCGGGGCCGATGAAATGCCGCCAGCGATCGAGCGCCTCGCCCAACCTGCCGGCCGCCAAGCGGTCGGTGACGCCGATATGTACCACGTTTTCGCGGCCCAGCGCCATCGACAATATGGGGCGCGCGACCGGAAGAACCAAGCCCCGAAGATCGGAGCCTTCGCGGTCCGATCCCACCCGCCATGCCTGTGCCAGCCGGCGACAGCCGTCCTCGCTCGCATCGGCGGCATGGTAGAGTGCGTGGAGACGCCCGGCCCGCGCCGCCTCCGCGATCCGTTCCGATCCGGTAAGCAGCATGCCGGCGCGCGATTCGAGCCCCAGCCGGTCGAGCGCATTGCGTTCGAGCGCCTCGGCGACGAGCGCGGCAAGATCATCGGGGATGACGATCTCGCCCGTCTTGAACGCCCGCGCCAGCGCGCCGCGCAACTTGCCCTTGGCCTGCGCCGTCTCGAGCGCCGCGCGCGTCACGCCAATCCACGCCCCGCGCCCCGGCGCCTTGGCGCGCACGTCGGGCAGGACGCGGCCGTCCGGCGCACGCACGAGTCGGACGAGGCCATCACGGGGGGCCTCGTCACGCGAGAGAATGCAGGTCCGGATAGGATCGCTCATGCGCCGCCTCCATCGCGGCGGCGGGACATGCGCACGACGTCACCGCCCGCCGAGGTGGGAGACAGTTGAAGCCGAACCTGCCGGAGTGTCGTTAGCCGATCATTGCGAGGGACCCGCATGCGCGTCTCCCTCGCTCGTCGCCGCTTTGGGCGCGTCCCGATCGGCGATCAGCACGCCCCCGGCGCCGTAATTCTCCGTCGACACCTCTTCGATCACGATCTGCACCGCGGCCGGGTTCTTGCCCAGCCGGGTGACGAGCGAGGACGTGACGTCAGCCACGATCCCCGCCTTCTGCTCCTTCGATGCGGAGCCCGATATCCTGATCGAGACGAACGGCATCAGGCCTCCGATCCCTCCGTCTGCGCCGCCGGCTCATCCTCGAACCAATGCGCGCGTGCGGCCATAATGATCTCGTTGCCCTGCTCCTCGGTGAGGCCATACTGACCAAGCACCCCGCCCTTGTGCTCGGGACGCTTGGGCGCGTCCTCGTTGCGGCGGCGCGGCTCGGCACGCTTCTTCTCGATCAGCTCGTCAGTGGCGAGATCGGCGACATCGTCGAGCGTCCGGATCCCGGCCTTGCCCAATGTTACCAGCATCGCCTCGGTCAGGTGCGGCAGCTCAGCCACGGCGTCCTCGACGCCAAGCGCGCGGCGCTCGTCGCGATTGGCCTGCTCGCGGCGCTCGATCGCCTCGGCAGCGCGGCTCTGCAGCTCCTGCGCGAGATCCTCGTCGAAGCCCTCGATCGCAGCGAGCTCGTCGAGCTCGACGTAAGCGACCTCCTCCATCTCGGTGAAGCCTTCCGCCACCAGCAGCTGCGCCAGCGTCTCGTCGACGTCGAGCTCGTTCTGGAACATCTCGGTCCGCGTGACGAAGTCCTGCTGGCGCTTCTCCGACGAATCGGTCTCGGTCATGATGTCGATTGCCTTGGCCGTCAGCTGGCTGGCGAGACGCACGTTCTGCCCGCGGCGGCCAATTGCGAGGCTCAGCATGTCGTCGGGCACGACGACCTCGATCCGCTCCTCTTCTTCGTCGATAATCACGCGGCTAACGTTGGCCGGCTGCAGCGCGTTGACGACGAAGGTCGCGATGTCG
Organism: Sphingomonas sp. TZW2008; assembly: GCF_002117915.1. Lineage (GTDB taxonomy): Bacteria > Pseudomonadota > Alphaproteobacteria > Sphingomonadales > Sphingomonadaceae > Sphingomonas. The sequence continues at coordinate 541,207 of NZ_BDJB01000003.1, forward strand.
GGCGACCAGGGGATGATGTCGATCTTCTCGCCCTGCATCTCCTGCACGACGGCCTGGACGCGGCTGCCCTTCATGCCGACGCAAGCGCCGACCGGATCGATCGACGAGTCGTGGCTGATGACGCCGATCTTGGCGCGCGAACCCGGATCGCGGGCGGCGGCCTTGATCTCGATGATGCCGTCGTAGATCTCGGGCACTTCCTGCGCGAACAGCTTCTTCATGAAGTCGGGATGCGCGCGGCTGAGGAAGATCTGCGGCCCACGGTTTTCGCGGACCACCTTTAGGATAAGGCTGCGGATGCGGTCGTTCACGCGCACCACTTCGCGCGGGATCTGCTGGTCGCGGCGGATCACGCCCTCTGCACGACCCAGATCGACGACGATGTGGCCGAACTCGACGCGCTTGACGACGCCGGTGATGATCTCGCCCGCGCGATCCTTAAATTCCTCATACTGGCGCTCGCGCTCTGCATCGCGGACCTTCTGGAAGATCGTCTGCTTGGCAGCCTGCGCCTGGATGCGGCCGAATTCGATCGGGGGCAGCGGATCGACCAGATAGTCGCCGACCTTGGCGCCAGTTTGCAGCTTCTGCGCCCCGGCGACGTCGACCTGCTTGTAGAGATCGTCGACCTCCTCAACGACCTCGACGACGCGCCACAGTCGCAGATCGCCGTTGTTCGCGTCGAGCTTCGCGCGAATGTCCATTTCCTGGCCGTAGCGCGTACGCGCCGCACGCTGGATCGCATCCTCCATCGCTTCGATGACGATCGCCTTGTCGATCATCTTCTCGCTGGCGACGCTGTTGGCGATCGCGATCAGTTCCGCGCGGTTCGCGGTGACGCCGGTGGCCATTGCTTAGGATTCCTCTGCTTCGATTTCTTCCTCGTCCGCGCCTTCGATCGAGAGCGGGACGGTTGCTGCAATCAACTTGTCGGTGAGCACCAGCTTGGCATCGACGATCCGGCCGAACGGCACGCTCGCGACGCTGCCGGTGCGATTGCGGATCGAGATGTCCTCGCCGTCGACGGCCGCGATCTCGCCGCGGAACTGCTTCTGCCCGTCGAGCGGCGCGTCGAGCGTCAGCTTCGCCTCATGCCCCTGCCAGTCGGCATAGTCGGCGAGGCGGGTCAGCGGACGATCGATCCCGGGGCTCGACACTTCGAGGCGGTAGGCGCCGTCGATCGGATCACGCCCCGCCTCTTCCAGCGCGTCGAACACGTCGGAGATGCGACGCGACAGATCGGCGCAGTCGTCGATCGTGAGCTGCCGCGTATCGGGCCGCTCGGCCATCACCTGCAACGTGCGCTCATCGCCCTTGCCGAACAACGCCACGCGCACGAGATCGAAGCCGAGCGCGGTCGCTTCGGGTTCGATCAATCGAATCAGCGCGGAAATGTCCGTCATCGAGGCTCCAAGCACGGGTCGTTGCCGCCGCGGAGCGAGCCCCGCGACCCCTTGCATCTAACGATGTAAGAGAAAGCACGCGCGATATAGCGCAGGCGCCCGCCCGCGACAATCCCCGTACGCAATGATCGGCGGGCCGGTCAGTCGGCGAACAGCAGCACGGGCGTTTCGAGCAGTTTCTTCACCGCTTGGACGTAGCTCGCCGCGTCCCAGCCATCGACCACGCGGTGGTCGCAGCTGATCGACAGATTCATCAGCTTGGCGCGAACAATGTCGTCGCCCCTGAAGACCGGCCGCTCGACGATCTTGTTCGGCCCGATGATCGCGACCTCGGGTCGGTTGATGACCGGTGTCGTCGCGATGCCGCCGAGCGGCCCGAGCGAGGTGACGGTGATCGTCCCGTTGCCCAATTCGTCGGGCTTCAGCTTCTGCGTGCGAGCCGCCTCGGCGAGGCGCCCGATCTCGCCCGCGAGTTGCCACACGTTCTTGTCCTGCGCGTCGCGGATCACCGGCACCGTCAGCCCGGCGTCGGTCTGCGCCGCGATCCCCATGTGCACTTTCCCCGAGCGCGTCACCACACCCGTCTCGTCGTCGTAGCGCGCGTTGAGCATGGGAAAGTCGGGCAACGTGCGGCAGATCGCGACGATCAGAAACGGCAGCATGGTGAGCTTGGGCCGCCCACCACGATTGTCGTTGAGGTCCGCGCGCATCTCTTCCAGCGCGGTCACGTCGATCTCGTCGACATAGGTGAAGTGCGGAATGTGGCGCTTCGACGCTGCCATGTTCTCGGCAATGCGGCGGCGCATCCCGATCACCTTGACCTGCTCGTCCGCCCGCGCGCGGCTGGCGTGCGGCGCGTGATAGCCCTGCCCGCCGGCGTAGCGCAGATAGGCGTCGAGATCGGCGTGACGGATGCGATCGCCCTCCGACACCTTCACCTGGGTCAGGTCAACGCCGAGGTCCTTCGCGCGCGCACGCACCGTCGGGGAGGCGAGAACGGGCGCGGCCGGCGACACGGCAGGCGCGCTCGGCGCGATATCCGCAGGCGATGTCTGCGGCGCAGAGGGCGCGGCGGCAGCTGGTGCCGGAGCGGCGGAAGACACAGTTTCCGCGACTTCCTCGACGCCCGGGTTCTCCGCCTCAAACGCCTCGGCCTCGTCCGCACCGCCGAGCTTCTGCTCCACCGTCGCGGCGGGGGCGGGAGCGTTGTCTGCTGCGTCTGCCTCGGTCTCGATCACCACCAGCATCGCGCCGATCGCCACCTGATCGCCAACCTCGCCGGCAACCTCGACGACCGTCCCCGACACCGGCGATTCCATCTCGACGGTCGCCTTGTCGGTCATCATGTCGGCGATATTCTGGTCTTCCTCAACCCGGTCGCCGACCTTGACGTGCCAGCCGACGATCTCCGCCTCGGCAATGCCTTCGCCGATGTCGGGCAGCTTGAACGTGAAACGCGCCATGTGCCGATCAGTCCTTCAGAATCTTCTTGAGTGCCATGCCGATGCGCACGGGGCCGGGGAAATACGCCCACTCCAGGCTGTGCGGATAGGGCGTGTCGAAGCCCGTCACCCGCTCCACCGGCGCTTCGAGGTGGTAGAAGCAGCGCTCCTGCACCAGCGCCGACAGTTCCGCGCCGAACCCGCCGGTGCGCGTCGCCTCGTGCACGATCAGGCAGCGCCCGGTCTTCTTCACGCTTTCCTCGATGGTCTCGATGTCGAGCGGCACAAGCGTCCTGAGGTCGATGATCTCGGCATCGACGCCGGTATCCTCGACGACCTGCGCGCAGACGTGCACCATCGTACCGTAGGCGAGCATCGTCACCGCCTCGCCTTTGCGTACCACCGCCGCCTTGCCGAGCGGGATCTTGTAATAGCCGGTCGGCACCTCGCCGCCGGGATGCTTAGACCAGTTCGCCGCCGGGCGATCCCAATGCCCGTTGAACGGCCCGTTGTAGATGCGCTTGGGCTCGAAGAAGATCGTCGGATCATTGTCCTCGATCGCCGCGATCAGCAGCCCCTTGGCGTCGTACGGCGTCGACGGGATCACCGTCTTTAGCCCCGACACGTGGGTGAAGATGCCCTCCGGGCTTTGCGAGTGCGTCTGCCCGCCGAAGATGCCGCCGCCGAACGGCGAGCGCACCGTGATCGGCGCGGTGAACTCGCCGTCCGAGCGGTAGCGCAGCCGCGCCGCCTCGCTGACGAGCTGGTCGAGCGCAGGGTAGATATAATCGGCGAACTGGATCTCGGGCACCGGGCGAAGGCCGTAGGCGCCCATGCCGATCGACACGCCGATGATGCCGATCTCGGTGATCGGCGTGTCGAACACGCGCGTCTTGCCGTATTTCGCCTGCAGGCCCGCGGTGGCGCGGAACACGCCGCCGAAATAGCCGACATCCTCGCCCATCACCACGACGCCCGCGTCGCGTTCCATCATCACGTCCATGGCGGAATTGATCGCCTGGATCATGTTCATGCGGGTGGTGGCGTCCGTGGCGGCATCCGCCACAACCGGCACAGCCGGCGCATCGTTCGTATCAGCCACGTCGCTCACTTTCGATCCCACGGTCGGCCGCTCTCGGTCTCTTCGTCGATCATCTGCTGGCGCTGCTCGCGCAGGTGCCAGGGCATTTCCTCGAACACGCCATCGAACAGCGTATCGAGCGGCTGGTGCAAGCCGTGGCCGAGGATACCGTTCTTCTCGGCTTCCTTCTGCGCCGCCTTCACCTCGCTGGCGACCTCGCGGTCCATCGCCGCGTGTCGCTCGTCGTCCCACTCGCCGATCGTGACGAGGTGATCCTTGAGCCGACGGATCGGATCGCCAAGCGGCCACGCGGTCGGCTCACCGGCGGAGCGATATTGCGTCGGATCGTCGGAGGTCGAATGGCCTTCCGCGCGATAGGTGAAATGCTCGATCAGCGTCGGTCCCTGGTTGGTCCGTGCGCGCTCCGCCGCCCATTGCGTCGCCGCATAAACCGCCAGCGCGTCGTTGCCGTCGACGCGCAGCCCGGCGATGCCGTAACCGACCGCACGCGCCGCGAACGTCGTCGCTTCCGCCCCCGCGAAGCCCGAGAAACTCGAGATCGCCCACTGGTTGTTGACGACGTTGAAGATCACCGGCGCGCGGTAGACCGTCGCAAAGGTCAGCGCGGAGTGGAAGTCGCCTTCCGCGGTCGATCCTTCGCCGCACCAGGTCGCCGCGATGCGCGTGTCGCCCTTCGACGCGGAGGCCATCGCCCAGCCCACCGCCTGTGGATATTGCGTCGTCAGATTGCCCGAGATCGAGAAGAAGCCGAAGCGCTTCTCCGAATACATGATCGGCAGCTGCTTGCCCTGCAGCTTGTCGCCGCGATTCGAGTAGATCTGGTTCATCATGTCGACCAGCGGGCAGCCACGCGCGATCAGCAGGCCCTGCTGGCGATACGAGGGGAAGCACATGTCTTCGGCATCGAGCGCATAGGCCTGCGGTACCGCCACCGCCTCCTCGCCGAGCGACTTCATGTAGAAGCTCGTCTTGCCCTGTCGCTGCGCGCGGAACATGCGCTCGTCGAATGCGCGCACCGTCGCCATGTGGCGCAGCATGCGGCGCAGCGTGTCGGGTGACAGCTTGGGATCCCAAGGGCCGACCGCGCGGTTCTCCTCGTCGAGCACGCGCACCATCGTGTAGACGAGATCGGTGAAACCGCGCGCATCCTCGGCGGTGTCGGGCCGCCGGGCAGATCCCGCGGGGGGGACGTCGACGTCGGCGAAGTCGACCGTGTCGCCGGGGCGGAACTTGGGCTCGGGCACATGCAGCGCGAGCGGGGGCAGGTTGCTGCGGGCGGCGTCCGCCATGGTCTCTCCGGTTTCAAACGCGTCGGGCAAAACGCACCAACGCGTCGCTCGGCGCCTTGTTATAAAATTTCACCCGCTCGCGAAAGAGGTCGTTTCAGCTGAAACGATGTGCCTGGCTTTCTCGCCGGCCAAGCAGCCGTGATGAACGATTGACTCTCCGCAGCGTTGGAACAAAATAGGAACATTCGTAGCGAGCGAGTCGAGAAACGTGTCGTCCCCAGCCGTCATTGCCGAGCTTCGCGAGACGCTACGCGCGATCGAGGGCGATGGCTACCGGCGGCGCGAGACGCTGCCGTTCGGCATCCCCCCGATTGATACGAAACTGGCCGACGGCGGCCTCCGGCTCGATGCACTGCACGAAGTGGCGGCTGACACCGCGGCGCTGGGCGACGATGCGGCGGCGACGCTGTTCATCGCCGGAATCGCAGCGCGCGCCTCAGGTCCGGTATTGTGGGTGGTGCGGCGGCGCGACCTGTTCGCGCCGGGGCTCTACCAGGCGGGGCTCGCCCCCGAACGCGTCCTCTATGCCGAGGCGCGCGACGATGCCGAACTGCTCGCGCTGATGGAGGAAGGGCTCCGGCACCGCGGCCTCGGCGCGGTGATCGGCGAGGTGAAGCGCGCAGGGCTGGCGGCGACGCGTCGGCTGCAGCTCGCGGCCGAAGGCGGGCGTACGATCGCGCTGCTGATGCGCCGCCACGCACGCGAGGGCGTCGACCCGCTCGGCATGCCGTCCGCCGCGCTCACGCGCTGGCGGATCGCCTCGGCCCCGTCGGTGCCCGATCGGTCGGGCAGCCTCGGCCGCGCGCGCTGGAACGTGGCACTCGATCGCCAGCGCGGCGGCGAACCTTTTAACATGCTGATGGAGGCTTGCGATGACACGGGTCGTCTCGCTCTACCTGCCGCACTGGGCGATCGATCGCGTGCGTCGGGCCGAGCGTCGCCACGCTCCGCCGCGGCCTGATGCCGTTCGCGATTCGGGCGTCCCGCTCGATCTCGCGCCGCTCGCCGCCGCCGTGGCTGAGGAGCAGGTGCTGCAATGCGACGCGCCCAAGAACACCGGCTGGCGTCCAGGTGCGCGCTGGGCGCGTTCGGATGCCGCGGCGCCGTCCGACAGGGTTCAGGACAGCCCCCAGGACAAATCACTAGACAAACCGTGGTCGCAGTCGACGCGCGCGGACGTCGCACGGCGTATCGAGGCGATGCCCGAACATCGGCGCCCGCCGATGCGCGAAATGGGTCGCCGCAGCGAAGCCGCCGACAATCCGTTCCGCGCGATGCCGCCCGACGAAGGCGTACGTCCGGTGCAATCGACGCTGCCCGTCCGCCCCGATCCGGAAGACGTGCCGAGCCAGCGTTGGCGCGGCTTCGACGGGCTCGATCCAAATGCCGACGATCGTGCCGCCGCTGCCCTCGCACGCTGGAACGCCCCGCCGGCCGGCGGCCGGCCGCAGCCACTCAGGACGGGCATGCCGGCGGTCCGCTATCCCGGCGAGGGTCCGCATCCCGACAAATACGCGCGTGCCGGCTCAAACGACGCCGGCGCGCATGTCCCGGGCGTCGCCCCCTTCTTCGATACCGGCCGCAGCCTCGGCGGCATCGTGGCAAGGGTATGCGACGCCGTCGCTCCCGGTCCCGAGCGGGCCGCAGGGGACGACTCCGATGCGCCGCCGACGCGCACTGCCGCGAACCGAGCGCGCGTGCACCATCAGAACCGCGCGCGCCCTGCCCGGCCCCACTCCAAGGCCGCGGACGAAGCCGCCGGGCATGACAGGCCCCGGCCGCTCGTTACCGTGCACAAGATCGGCAGCCGCATCGAGATCGCCGCCGCCTCGCGCGAGGCGCAGGCGCTCGGCCTCGTACCAGGCACGGCGTTGACGCAGGCGCGCGCCGCCGTTCCCGATCTCGACGTGCGCGATGCCGATCCCGAGGGCGACCGCGCCGATCTGCTGCGCCTCGCCGTCGCGCTCGCCCGCCGCTGGTGCCCGGTCGTCGCGGTCTCCGATAGCGATGGCCTGTTCCTCGACATCACGGGCACCGCGCACCTCCACGGCGGTGAGGCGGCACTGGCGCGGCGCCTGCTGCGCCTGCTCGCGCGGCTCGGCGTTTCAGCACAGCTGGCGATCGCCGATACCGCCGGCGCGGCGTGGGGGCTGGCACGGCAGAAGGCGACGGCGGCGATCGTTCCGCCCGGCGCGCACGGCGAGGCGATCGCGCCGCTGCACGTTGCGGCGCTGCGTCTCGACGATGCTGCGCGCGAATTGCTCGCCCGGCTTGGCGTCGACACGGTGGGGGAACTCATGACGATGCCGCGCGCGCCGCTCGTCCGCCGCTTCGGCCGCGCCATCGCGCAGCGCCTCGACCAGGCGACCGGCGCCGCGCCAGAGCCGCTCGATCCCGTCGTCCCGGTACAGCCGATCGCGGTCACCCGCCGCTTCGCCGAACCGATCGCCACCGCCGAGGCGATCGGCCACTGGCTGGCGGGGCTGATCGACGATCTGGCGGTCGAGCTCGCCGAGGCGGGCGTCGGCGCGCGTGCGCTCGCGTTCGTCGCGGCGCGTGTCGATTCGACCGATCAGGTGATCCGCGTCGGCCTTGCGCGCGCCAGCCGCGATCCGGCGCACCTGCTGCGGCTGATCGCGCGCCGGATCGAGGAGATCGATGTCGGCTACGGCCTCGACGCGCTGACGCTGCATCTCGTCCGCGCCGATCCACTCGGACCCGAAGCGCTCGGCGCGGCGCTGGCGGAGCAAAAGGCACCCGATCTTGCGCCACTGGTCGATACGCTCGCCAACCGCATCGGGCCGGCGCGCTTGTGGCGCCACCAGCCGGTCGAGAGCGACGTGCCCGAGCGCTCGGTAAGCCCGCTCGACCCGCTTGGGCCGGCCGCTGCCGAAGGGTTGCGGTTGAAGTTGCACGACGTGCGCCAGCTCGACCGCCGCACGCCCGATCATCCCTGGCATCCGCGCTGGCCGCGCCCGGCGCGCCTGCTGCATCGCCCCGAACCGCTCGACAATGTGATGGCCGAGTTGCCCGATCGTGCGCCCCGTCGCTTCATCTGGCGTGGCCGTCAGCATCTGGTGACGCTGTCGGATGGCCCCGAACGGATCACCGGCGAATGGTGGCGCCGGTCCGGCGAGCGCGACGCCGTGCGCGACTATTTTCGCGTCGAGGACAGCGACGGCCACCGCTTCTGGCTGTTCCGCCGCGGCGACGGCGAGCGCACCGAGACGGGCGACCGCAGCTGGTACATCCATGGCACCTTTGCCTGATTGGTGCGGGCCTGATCGGCGGGGGAGCACGCCGTGACGTACAGCGAGCTTCAGGTCACCACGCATTTCTCGTTCCTGCGCGGCGCCTCGTCGTGCGAGGAGCTGTTCTCCACCGCCGCGGTGATGGGAATGCCCGCGCTCGGCATCGTCGATCGTAATTCGGTCGCCGGCGTGGTGCGCGCGCTGTTCGCCTGCGAGCAGCTGAAAAAGAAGAACGGCCTTCGCATCCGCTCGATCCCCGGCTGCCGGCTCGACCTAGTGACCGGCGAATCGCTGCTTGTCTGGCCGGAGGATCGCGCGGCGTGGAGCCGGCTGACGCGGCTGCTGACGCGCGGCAAGGCGCGGGCGGACGCGCAGCGCGGCGAGAAGGGGCAATGCTTCCTGCATTGGGAGGATGTCGCCGCGCTGGCTGATGGCCTCATCGCGGCGCTGGTGCCCGGGCGCGGCGGCGTGGCGCCGACCGCACTCGCTGCGACCGCCGACATCTTCGGCGCGCGCGGCCACGTTTGCCTCACCCCCTGGCGCCGGCCGGGCGAGCGCCGCCGCTGGCATGAGACGGTGCAGGCCGCCGATGCCTACGGCCTGCGTCCGCTCGCCACCGGCGACGTGCTGTACCATGCGCCCGACCGGCGGATGCTGCACGACGTCGTCACCGCGATCCGTGAGAAGTGCACGATCGATGAGCTCGGCCACCGCCGCGAGCGTCACGCCGACCGCTACCTCCAGCCCCCATCGGCGATGGCGCGCCGTTTCGCCGACCATCCCGATGCACTCGCCGCGGTCGAAGCGATCGTCGAACGCTGCACCTTTTCGCTGAAGGACCTCGATTACCAATATCCCGACGAGATCATCATGACCGGCCGCAGCGCGCAGGAAGGGCTCGAACTGCTGTCGCGCAACGCCTTGGCGCAACGGTTCGACGGCAATCCGCCGGCCGAGTACAGCCAGAAACTGGAACACGAGCTGCGGCTCGTCGCCAAGATGGGCTATGCGCCATATTTCCTGACGGTGAACTCGATCGTCCAGTTCGCCCGCGGCCAGGACATCCTGTGCCAAGGCCGCGGCTCGGCGGCCAATTCGGTGATCTGCTTCGTGCTCGGCATCACCTCGATCGACCCGGTCAAGCACCAGCTGCTGTTCGAGCGCTTCGTGTCGGAGGAACGCCGCGAACCGCCCGATATCGACATCGATTTCGAGCATGAGCGGCGCGAGGAAGTGATCCAGTGGATCTACGACACCTATGGCCGTGACCATGCCGCGCTGACGGCGGTGGTCAGCCGCTTCCGCACGCGCGGCGCGATCCGCGAGGTGGGCAAGGTGCTTGGGCTTACTGAGGATATGACGGGCGCCTTGGCGGGGCAGGTGTGGGGCTGGTCGAACGAAGGCGTGCCTGACGCGCACGTCCAGGCGCTCAACCTCGACGCCGGCGAACCGCGCCTCGCGCTCGCGCTCGAACTCGCCAAGGAACTGATCGGCACGCCGCGCCACCTGTCGCAGCATCCCGGCGGCTTCGTGCTGACGCGCGATCCGCTGCACGATCTGGTGCCGATCGAGCCCGCCGCGATGGAGGCGCGCCACGTCATCGAATGGGAAAAGGAGGACATCGAGCATCTCGGCTTCATGAAGGTCGATATCCTCGGCCTCGGCATGCTCGGCTGCATGCGCCGCGCATTCGATCTCCTGGCCGAGCACAAGCAGGTCGCGATGACGATGGCGAGCGAGCCGTTGCAGGACGACGATCCTGCGACCTTCAAGATGATCCGCCGCGCCGATACGCTGGGCGTGTTCCAGATCGAGAGTCGCGCGCAGATGAGCATGCTGCCGCGGATGAAGCCGACCAATTTCTACGACATCGCGATCCAGGTCGCGATCGTCCGCCCCGGCCCGATCCAGGGCGACATGGTGCACCCGTATCTCAAGCGCCGCGCGCTTTCGGCCGCCGAGCAGGAGAAGATCGAATATCCCAGCCCGTTGCTCAGGGACGTGCTGAAGAAGACGCTGGGCGTGCCGCTGTTCCAGGAACAGGCAATGCAAGTCGCGATCCTCGGCGCCGGCTTCACCCCGGGCGAGGCGGACCTGCTGCGCCGCGCGATGGCGACGTTCAAGATGACCGGCGGCGTCGGCGAGTTCCGCGACAAGCTGATCGACGGGATGCGCGGCAACGGCATCGCGCAGGAATTCGCCGAGCGGCTGGTGAAGCAGATCGAAGGGTTCGGCAGCTACGGCTTTCCCGAGAGCCACGCGGCGAGCTTCGCCAAGATCGCCTACGCCTCGTCGTGGATGAAATGCCACCATCCCGACGTGTTCTGCGCCGCGCTGCTCAACGCGCAGCCGATGGGCTTCTACGCGCCGGCACAGATCGTGCGCGACGCGCGCGAACATGGGGTAGAGGTGCTGCCGGTATGCGTGCTGACGAGCGAGTGGGACACGTCGCTGCTGGCGGCGCGACGCGGATTGCACCCGCTGCGGCTCGGCCTTCGCATCGTCCACGGGCTGTCGGCGGTGGACGGTGGCAAGATCCTGGCAGCGCGCGGAGAGCGGCCGTTCCGATCGGTCGAGGACGTGTGGCGGCGATCGGGCGTGCCGCTCGCCGCGCTGGAGAAGCTCGCCAAGGCGGACGCGTTCGCCGGCATGGGGCTCGACCGGCGGCAGGCCTTGTGGGCGATCCGCGGGCTGGGCGATACGCCGCTGCCGCTGCTCGCGGCGATCGAGACGCGCGAGGAGCCCGTCCACCTGCGCGCGCTGACCGCCGGCCGTGAAGTGGTGGAGGATTACCGCGCGACGCAGCTGACGTTGCGCCAGCACCCGCTGACCTTTCTGCGCGAGCGGCTGACGCGGCGGCGGATGGTGTGCTGCGGCGATTTGAAGACGATCAAGGAGGGCAAGGCGATCGAGGTCGCCGGCATCATCCTCGTCCGCCAACGGCCGGGCAGCGCCAAGGGCGTGCTGTTCATCACGATCGAGGACGAGACGGGGATCGCCAACGGCATCCTGTGGCCCGACCGGTTCGAGGCGCAGCGCCGCACGGTGATGTCCTCCGCGATGGTCAGCATCAAGGGTCGCGTGCAGAAGGAGGGGATCGTGATCCACGTCGTCGCGGATCTCATCACCGATCTCACGTGGATGCTGCGCGAGGTGGGCGAGATCGACCTGCCGCACCTGAAGCTGCCCAGCATGGTATCGCGCGGCGACGGGGCGACGCATCCGGGCGCGCCCGATCGCGGCGATCCGGGCTGGAAGCACAAGGGGCGTACCGATTACCATTATCGCGAACGACCGCGCGAAGGCCCGCCGGGCGATCTGATCCCGATCCGCAGCCACGACTTCCATTGATAAAGCGAGCGGCTTAACAAGCCTGTCGAACCGGCACCGACCGGCGCATCGGAGAGATCGACCATGGCCACCGCCGCCCTCGCCCCCCAGCCCGCCCCGGAACCGCGCATCGGCCTCACCCCGAACGTGCCCGGACCCGCAGACAAGGCCGCGTTCGACGCCGCGATCGTCGATCCCGACAGCTATGCCAACGAGGACCGCTACCACGCGATCTTCAAGCATCTGCGCGAGGAAGCACCGGTCTACTGGTGCGAGCCCGAAGGCTATCGCCCGTTCTGGACGGTCGCACGGCATGCCGACATCAAGCGCGTCGAGCTCGATACCGAGACCTTTCTCAACGATCCGCGGCTGACGCTATCGCCGATCGCCGACGAGGAGCGCGTCAAGGCACTGACGGGGGGCAGCGACAAGCTGACGCGCAATCTCGTCAGCATGGACAATCCCGATCACCGCCACTTCCGTGCGATGACGCAAGGCTATTTCTCCGCCAAGCACATGCGCCAGCTGGAAGCCGACATCCGCGCGCTGGCGAAGGAGAGCGTCGAGCATATGGCATCGCTCGGCGGGCGATGCGATTTCGCCACCGAAGTCGCGATCTGGTTTCCGCTGCGCGTCATCATGCTGACGCTGGGTGCGCCGCGCGAGGACGAAGCGTTCCTGATGAAGATCACGCAGGAAGTGTTCGGCGCGCAGGATTTCGACCACATGCGCCCCGAGGAGATGGGCGGCCTGTTCGCCACCATCGCCGAGTTCAATGCCTGGTGCGATCGCATCACCGCCGATCGCAAGGCCAACCCGCGCGAGGACGTGTCGACGATCATCGCCAACGCGACGCTGACCGACGGGTCGCCGATGGGCAACATGGAGGCGATGAGCTACTACCTCATTATCGCCGCCGCGGGGCACGACACGACCAGTTCCTCCTCCTCCGTCGGCCTGCTCGAGCTGATCCGCAACCCGGCCGAGATGAAGAAGCTGCGCGACGATCCCGCGCTGCTGCCCAATGCGATCGATGAGATGATCCGCTGGTCCAGCCCAGTGAAGCATTTCTTCCGCACCGCCGCGGTCGACACCGAAGTGGCCGGAATGCCGATCAAGGCCGGCGACGGCCTCGTCATGGCCTACCCGTCCGCCAATCGCGACGCCGCGGTGTTCGACGATCCGTTCGCGTTCCGCGTCGATCGCGCCAATGCAAAGCAGCATCTCGCCTTCGGCTACGGCCCGCATCTGTGCCTGGGGCAGCATCTGGCGAAGATGGAGATGCGCATCCTGTTCGAGGAATTGCTCGCCCGCTTCGACGATTTCACCCTCGACGGCGATCCAGCGTGGACGCGCGCAAGCTTCGTCAGCGGGATCAAGCGCCTGCCGATCCGGTATCACGCCAAGTGAGCCTCAGCGATCCCGAGCGCCTCTATCCCGGCTTTCCTGGACGTGACGCCAACCAGCATCTGCGCACCATCCCGGCCTGCGCCGCGCTCGGCATGCAGCAGCGCGCCGCGCACAGCGGGCCGGTCGTCACTTCGCTCGACGCCTCGCTGCCGTCGACCCGCGACGCCGACGGCCGCGTCGCGCGTGGCGCGGCGCTGGTGCTCGCCGATCAGGCGACCGCGGGCGGCGTGTTCGCGACGCTTGCGCAGCCGACGCCGATGATGACGCTCGACCTGCGCGTCGACTGGTTCGCGCCGCTGCCTACCGGGCGGCTCGATTGCGTGATCGAGAACGTCGTGCGCGACGGCGATCTCGCACTCGCGCGCGGGCTGTTGTTGACGGATGGCGTGCCGGTCGGTGCGGCGACCGGGCGCTATCTGATCGGATCGATGCCGGGCGGCGGCGGTGGACGGATCGAGGACCGCACGACGATCCTGCCGCCCTCGACCGACACCGATTTCACAACTTATCTTGCCGCAACGACGACGGGTGACGGAATGTCGGTCACGCCGCGGCCGGAGCATGTCGGCGCGCCGCTGCCGGCGTTCCACGGCGGCGTGATCGCGGCGCTGCTCGAGGCATCCGCCGTCGCCACCCTCGATCCCGGCTTCCGCCCGCTAGACATCGAGATCCGCTATCTCGCCCCCGCGCGCGCCGACCGCCCGCTCGTCACCCGCGTCGTGCCGCGGCGGACCGGCCGGCGAGCGATCACGATCGACGTCGACGCGCATCAGGGCGATCCGGCCAAGCCCGTCGCGATCGCGCGCCTGCTGGCGATGACCGACGCGCCGGGCGAAGTGCGGCTGGTGACGCTACCGCACGACTAGCCGCGCGGCCGGATGCTTCGCGCCGACGAAGATGCGCGCGATCATGGTCAACCGCCGACAGTCTGCTCGATCACGCCGAAGATCGGGTGGTGGCGATCGTCCTCGGCCCAGATGCGCACGGTATCACCGGCCTTGAGGAACGGCGTCACTGGCTGGCCGCCAGCGATCGTCTCGATCGTGCGCACCTCGGCGATGCACGAATAGCCCACCCCGCCCTCACCGATCGGCTTGCCCGGCCCGCCGTCCGCGTCGCGGTTCGACACGGTGCCCGAGCCGACGATCGTGCCTGCGCCGAGCGCGCGCGTCCTGGCGGCGTGGGCGACGAGCGTGCCGAAGTCGAAGGTCATGTCCTCGCCCGCCTCGGCGCGGCCGAACGGCTGGCCGTTGAGATCGACCATCAGCTTGCGGTGCAGCTTGCCGCCCTGCCACCAGTCGCCCAGCGCGTCGGGGGTGACGAACACCGGTGAGAAGGCCGACGCCGGTTTCGACTGGAAGAAGCCGAATCCCTTGCCGAGCTCGCCGGGGATAAGGTTACGCAGCGAGACGTCGTTGGTCAGCCCGACGAGGCGGATCGCGGCGAGCGCTTCCTCGCGGCTCGCGCCCATCGGCACGTCGCCGGTCACGACGACGACTTCCGCTTCGAGATCGCAGCCCCAGCTCTCGTCGGCGAGCGGGATCGGATCGCGCGGGGCGAGGAACCCGTCCGAGCCGCCCTGATACATCAGCGGATCGTGCCAAAAGCTGTCGGGCATCTCCGCACCGCGCGCCTGTCGCACCAGCGCGACGTGATTGACGTAGGCCGAGCCGTCCGCCCACTGATAGGCCCGCGGTAGCGGCGAGGCGGCGTCATGCTCGTGGAAGCGATCGCGCGGGATCACCTCGTGCGCAAGATCGGTGGCGAGGTTGCGCAGATCGGGCAGCAGCCGATCCCAATCGTCGAGCGCCGCCTGCAGCGTGGGTGCGATATGCGTTGCATCGGCGCACCAGGCGAGATCGTTCGATACGACGACGAGCTTGCCGTCCCGTCCGTGCTTCAGGCTCGCAAGTTTCATCGGTTACCTCTCCTTCACCGCCCGGCATAGGCGCGCGCGCCGGGCGAAGTCGAGAGCGGCGGTCACGGCATGTGGAAGACGATCGACTGCTGCTGCCCCGAACAGGCCAGTGCGCCTTCGGGACGGAAGCTGCTGGTGAAGCGCGCGTCACGCACCACGCCCATCGCAGCGTCGTTGAAGATAAAGGGGGGATAAGCGGCAACGGCGCGCTGCGTTGCGGTACGGCCATCCGCGGTCACATCGAATTCGGCGCGCACCCATCCCTCGAAGCCGAAGCGCGCGGCCGCGTCGGGATAATCCGAGCTGCCGCCGCCAGTGCGCCTGACCGCCGGCTCCAGCCCGATCAGCGCGCATTGCTCCGCCGTCAGACCAGTCTGCCGGAACGCGGCCTGCGCGCCTGCGACATCGCGCAGGCGGGCAAGCGCGTCCGCCTTCTGCAACAGCGCCGCGACCTTGAGCGGGTGGCCGGCCTGCAATGGCGCGGCGATCACGGCGTCGAGCAATTGCACCGCATCAGGCGGTGCCGAGGCTTTGAACCGCGGCGCGGCGATCGCGAGCCGCAGCGTAGCGGCAGACACGGCATCGGCAGCGACCGCCGGCTCCGCGAGCGTCGCGCGCAAGGCGGCGCGATATTTCGTGGCATCGTATTTCTTCATGTCGCGCCCGGTCAGCAGCGCCTGCGCCGCGGGTGGGGCGTTGAGCGTGGTCGCCAGCGCGCGCGCCTTCGCCCGCATCACATCGCGCTCCTTCTCGTCAAGCAGCGGGCTCATCGAGAGCATTATCGCGCCGCGCAATCCGACGAGGTCGTCGCGCGCGGCATCGATCCGCTGCATAGGCAGAGCGCGCGCATCGGGCATGTCCGCCCACGCCGGACTGCCAACGCCGCGGCTGTCGAACCAGGCGCTAAGCGCGTCCGCCACCGGCCCGAAGATCGAGGGCCGCTCCGCCGCCCGGATGCAGCGCAGCTCGATCCGTGTCGACGCGCGGTAGATCAGCGGAATGGCGCGCGCGCTCTCGGGCTTCCACGACCAGTCGCGCACCGCCTGCGCGAAGGCGATCGCACTGGCTCTCCCGCCGGTGGTGAAAATCGGCGTGACGTCCGTCACGTGCCCGTCGTTGCCGAGCGTGAACTCGACCACCGCGATATCCTCGGGCCGGACGCCGCCGGCGGGGTCGCAGGCCGGCGGCTCCATATCGACCGCGGTCGCGAACGGCGCGTCCTTCATCCGCCCAGCGCCGGTGTAGACGAGGTAGCGCCGCGCGTTGACGACGTCGTTGTTGCGCAGCGCGGCGATCGCGAGGTCCGATCGCGTCGCGATATCGTCGAGCGTCACCTTGAGCCCCAGCCCGCCCTGCTTGGCGAGGCTGTCGCGCAGCACCGCATAGGCCTCCTTGTCGCGCCCCTCGTTGAGCAGGACGCGCGCATAGATCGTCTGGACCCGCGCGACGTCGCGCGGGCTGAGTCCCGGCGAGGTGGTGACGATGGTGCGCGCCTCCTCCGCATAGCGCAGCGCCTGGCCGTCGTGGTCGAACATCAGCGCCTGCGCCATCAGCATCAGCGGCAGTATACGCTGCGGCCCGGCCGAGAGCTCGAGCGCGCGGCGGTACTCGACGAGCGCGCCGTCGTAATCCGATCGCCTGATCGCGACCTCACCGAGCATGACAATAGCGTCACGCACGTCGCTGGCGAACGTCGCCCCGCGCGCCTGCAGTTGCGGCAGGCCCCGACGGATCGCCGCTTCCCCTTCCGCATCGCGACCGACCGTCACCAGGCAGCGCCCTTTGCGCACGTCGATCGCCGCGGCGACGAGCGCGTTGCGCTTTGCCGCCCCCGATCGCTCGATCGCCTCGAACGCGGCGATCGCTTCCTCGCACCTGCCCGGGCTGGCCGAGGCATCGCTCGCGGCGTCGAACTGTTGTTGCAAGCTGGCCGCGCCGGCCGGCGGCGTGCCCCCCGCTTGACCCGTGGCCAGCAACGCTAGCAGATACAGCATCTTACATCCCCCCCGTTGCGGCAGAACAATCATGAATTCGTCGCCAAGTCGAGCCGCTGGATGATGCGAAGTGGCACTATCATCACCGCATTGCTCGGGCTTGCCGCGACGTCAGCAGCGATCGAGCCGGTGCCCTATCCGCCCGGCACGGTTCTACTGCTGGTCGCAGGCTGGTGCGCGCCGTGCCGCGGCGAGCTCGCCCAACTCGACGCGATTGCGCAGGCGGCAGCGCCGTTGTCGGTGCGCGTGATGCTGATCGACGACGATCGCAGCGGGCGCCGCATGGTCGCCACCCTGCCGCCGCCGCGTCGCTGGGAGCCGGACCCCGCGATCCATGCTGCGGCGCGCGTCGCACTGCTCGCGCGCACGCCTGGCCTGCCGTACAGCGTCGCGATCGGGGCCGATGGGCGGATCTGTGCCGAGCAACGCGGCGGGCTCGACGCGCTGCGCGCGCGGGCGCTCGTCATGCGCTGCCGCGCGCTGCATCGGGGGGTGGCACCATAACAAAAGTTACTTGACCCGATCGTGCGTGATCGCGAGAATTAGTGATCACGTTTCGGAGGGGTTTTTCCATGTCGCTCGACCAGGTCGCGGGCCGTTTTGCGTATAATGAGGATCACGAGGCGTTCCGCCAGACGGTGCGCAGCTTCCTGGCCAAGGACGGCGTGCCCCACGCCGATCAGTGGGAGAAGGATCGCCTGGTGCCCAAGTCCTTCTGGCAGAAGGCCGGAGAAGTCGGCATGCTGTGTCCGACCGTGCCGGAGGAGTACGGCGGGCTCGGCCTCGATTTCGGCTACAACGCGATCGTCGACGAGGAAATGGCCTATTCGGGCGTGCCTGCGGGCTTCTCGCTCCAGTCGGACATCGTCGCCGGCTACATGGAAACCTACGGGTCCGAGGAGCAGAAGAAGGAGTGGCTGCCCAAGATGGTATCGGGCGACGTGATCACCGCGATCGCGATGACCGAGCCTGGCACGGGCAGCGATCTTCAGTCGATCCGCACCACCGCGAAGAAGGACGGCAACCACTACGTCATCAACGGATCGAAGACGTACATCACCAATGGCCAGAACACCGATCTGACGCTGGTCGTCGCGAAGACCGATCCGACCGCGCAGCCCGCCTACAAGGGCATGTCGATCATCCTGGTCGAGAGCGATCGCGAGGGGTTCAGCAAGGGGCGCAAGCTCGACAAGATCGGGCAGGACGCGGCGGACACGTCCGAGCTGTTCTTCGAGGACGTGCGCGTGCCGATCACCAACTGCCTTGGTGAAGAGGGCATGGGCTTCATCTACCTGATGAGCCAGCTGCCGCAGGAGCGGCTGTCGATCGCGGTATCGACGCATGCCTCGGCGCAGAAGGCGTTCGACGATACCGTCGCGTTCGTGAAGGATCGCAAGGCGTTCAAGGGCACGGTGTTCGACTTCCAGAACACCAAGTTCGTCCTCGCCGATCTCAAGGCGAAGCTGCAGGTCGGTTGGGCGCACCTCGACTGGGCGATCGCGCGCCACTTGAAGGGCGAGCTGACCAACGAGGAAGGCGCCGCGGCTAAGCTGTGGCACACCGACCTCCAGTGGGAAGTGATGGACAAGTGCCTCCAGCTGCACGGCGGCGCGGGTTACATGAACGAATATCCGATCGCCAAGATGTGGCGCGGCGCGCGCGTCAGCCGGATCTACGGCGGCACGAACGAGATCATGAAGGAAGTGATCGGGCGCAAGCTGTAAGCACGCGTCGATCGCGCAACGATACGGCGGCCGGCAGCTATGCTGTCGGCCGTTGTCGTTCTAGCGTGCGGCGATGCGTGACGGACCGACGCTCAGCTTCACCACGCCGCTGCGGCTGGACGGGACGATAGCGGCCATCCCGATCGACGCCGATCCGCGCGCCGTCTTCGGCCGCGCCAACCCGCCGGTCGTCGTTACGATCAACGGCTATTGCTATCGATCGACGATCGCGATCCGGGCGGGGTGCGCTTTCGTGCCGCTGCGACGCTCGCATCGCATCGCGGCCGGCGTCGTCTCCGGCGAATCCTATGCGGTGACGCTGGCGCTCGACACCGAGCCTCGCACCGTGGCGATCCCGGACGATCTCGCCGTTGCGCTCGAGCGCGGGGCGGCGATGGATGCGTGGCTGCGGCTGAGCGTGACCGTGCGGCGCGAGCACGTCGACGCCATCCTCGCCGCCAAGCGAGACAAGACGCGCGCGCGACGCGTCGCCGCTGCGGTAGATCAGGCGGCGCGTTCGCCCGAGCGCAGCTGATCGACGAAGCCGTCGGTAGTCTGCCGCAGCTGCCGCGCCTGATCGGACAGGGCGACGGCCGCCTCACGCACGCCGCGTGACAGGGCATCGGCCTCGTTGACGGCGTTCGCCACGCGCTCGATCCGCTGCTCGATCATGTCGACACCGCGCGCCGCGTCCTGCGCGGTTCGCTCGATCTCTGCCGCCATGCCGCGCTGATCCGACACGGCGCCACGGATGTCGCCCGCCGCGGTGGCGACGCGGCTGACCGCGTCGGTCGCGCCGAGCATGTTCGCCTCTGCGACGTGGATCCCCTGCCGGACGCTCTCAATCAGCGCGACGATCTTGTCAGTCGCCTGGGCGGTACCGCCGGCGAGCTGCTTCACCTCACCCGCGACGACGGCGAAGCCGCGCCCCGCATCGCCCGCGCGCGCCGCCTCGATCGTGGCGTTCAACGCCAGCAGGTTGGTACGCGCGGCGATCTCGTGGATCTCGCCAACGAGGCCGCCGATATCGCCAGTGCGGCGCGCCAGGTCTAGGACGGCGCGATTGCCCTCCTCGGCATTGCGCTCCACCGTAGTCGTCAGCGCGGCCTGCGCGGCGGCGCTGCCCGCGATATCGCCGATCGACCCGGTCAGGCGATGCACGGCATCTGCCACGTCCTGCGTCGCGCCGGCCGCCTGGCACGCGCCGGCGGCGACCTCGCTCGCCTGCCGCCCCGCGTCCGCCGCGATTCGAGTGAGCGTAGTGGCAGAATCCTCGAGCGTCGCAGCGGCCTGCTCGATCGCGACGGCGACGCCCGAGACGGAGTGTTCGAACTCGTCGGCAAGCCGGTCGAATGCCTGCCGACGCTCGCGCTCGAGCCGCACTTCGGCATCCTTGCGCCGCATCCGTTCGTGGCGCGAGCGCTCCTCGGCCGCCTCTGCCGCGGCGAGCGCCTCGCAGGCCCGGCTGCGCTCGGTCTCCGCCGTTGCGACGAGCGCTTCGGCTTCGCCGCGCGCGGCGTCCTGCGCAAGGATCAGCGCGCGCAGCCGCGTTGTCAGATAGGTCAGCGCGGCGAACTGCAAAATGACCGCCAGCGCATGGAACAGTACACGCCCGAGCGTGCCGTCCGTCTCGAACACCCATTGCGGCAGGATGTACGACAGCAGCAGATGGTGGATCGCGATCAGGACGGACGCGAGCGCCAGCGGCCGCCAGTCGCACAGCACCGCGAGCATCGACAGTGCCACGAAGAAATACATGTGCGCGTCCATCTGCCAAATGTGACCGGCCAGCAGATAGACGTAGACTGCGGGAAGCAGCGCGGCGAGGATCGCGAAGCTCATGCGTGCGGAAAGATCATGCCGGCCACGCACCGCCATCATCGTCGGCACGATGTTGCCCATCGCCGCGACGAACACCGCCAGTGACGTGTTGGGCGAGCCCATCGCGACGCCCCACACGGCGATCAGCGGCAGGCAGAGCCAGCCTATCACGGCCAACGTACGGATCGTGCGTACGCGCAGCGCGTCGAGCGACGACATCACAGGCCTTTCCCACAGTAGGCGGCGGGTGCGGCGATCGGCAGCACGCCGGCGCGCAGCATCCGCCAGAACAGCAAGCCGCGCTCGCCACGGATCACAACGCTGCCCGCCGGCCCGGTGCCGACGAGCAGTGCGCCGCTCGCCCGCGCGATCCGCACGACACCCGGATCACCGATCAGCGGCACCAGCAGCATGGCGCCGCTGGCAGGTGGCGCCAGCGCCATTGCCGCGGCGCCCGAGAGGCAGATCGCCGCGTGAAGCAGAACCATCGCGGCGGGCTGTTGCAGACTGAAACGCATAGGGGCGCTTTGACGGCGATTGGTTATCGAGCGATGAAGGTTAACGCCGGCGTACGGCAGCGTACGCAAATCACGTAGCTTGACTTTTGCGCGCGTCGCGCGCATCTGGCTCAGCATCGAGGCGTATGCAGCGTGATCGGGCCCTTGGCCCCGGCTCCGCCTCGGTTGATCTAACCGGCTTCCCAAGTCACGCGGGGTGTCATCTCTCCCCCGCTACCCGTGCGCCCACATGGCGCGCGGGGCGCGACCATTTAGGTACGATTTTTCCATGTCATTCGCCACTCTCGGCCTTGCCGAGCCGCTCGTCCGCGCGCTCGACACCAAGGGCTATACCACCCCCACCCCGATTCAGCGCGACGCGATCCCGATCGTGCTCACCGGGCGCGATCTGCTCGGCATCGCGCAGACCGGTACCGGCAAGACGGCGGCGTTCGTGTTGCCGTCGATCCAGCGCCTGCTCGAAGGGCAGAAGCGCGTTCTGCCGACGCACGTGCGCATGCTTGTGCTCGCCCCGACGCGCGAGCTCGCCAGCCAGATCGCCGATAATGCGCGCGCCTATGCCGGCAATTCGAAGCTCAGCGTCGCCACCGTGTTCGGCGGCACCAGCATCAACAAGAACCGGCAGGATCTGGCGCGCGGCGTCGACATCCTCGTCGCGACGCCGGGCCGCCTGCTTGATCTCGTCGAACAGGGCTTCTGCAACTTGACGATGGTCGAGATCTTGGTGCTCGACGAGGCCGACCAGATGATGGACCTCGGCTTCATCCACGCGCTGAAGAAGATCGTGCGCATCGTCCCGCGCCGCCGCCAGACGCTGTTCTTCTCGGCGACGATGCCGACGTCGATCCGCGATCTCGCCAACCAGTTCCTCACCGATCCGCAGACCGTATCGGTCGTGCCGGCGGCGACCACGGCGGAGCGCGTCGCGCAGCAGGTGGTGTTCGTCAACCAGTCGGAAAAGCAGGCGTTGCTGACGATGCTGATCCAGGAGGAGAAGATCGAGCGCGCGCTGGTCTTCACCCGTACCAAGCATGGCGCCGACCGTGTCGTGAAGTTGCTGGCGGGCAACGGTATCGCGTCGAACGCAATCCACGGCAACAAGAGCCAGCCGCAACGCGAGCGCGCGCTCGCCGCATTCAAGTCGGGCGAGACGCCGATCCTGGTCGCGACCGATATCGCCGCGCGCGGAATCGACGTCTCGGGCGTCAGCCACGTCTTCAATTTTGAGCTGCCCAACGTCGCGGAACAGTATGTCCACCGTATCGGCCGGACGGCACGTGCCGGGGCGAGCGGCGTCGCCATCGCCTTCTGCGCCGACGACGAGCGGCCGTATCTGAAGGACATCGAGAAGGTGACGCGGCAGAAGGTGCCGCAGCGCGCGCTGCCCGACGATTTCATGAAGCGCGCCGACGCGCTCAAGGCTGCTCGCGTCAAGGCGATCGGCGCCGACCCTGCGCCGCGCGAGGATCGCCCGCGGGCGCAGCGTGGGCCGGCGCGGCCGCGCGCGACACACGCGCCGACGGCGACGCGCGATTACGCGAACGCCAGCCGCCGCGGCAATGGTGGCGGTGGCGGCGGTGGTCGGAGCCGCGGCGGCCGCGGTCGCGGCGGGCCGCGGTCGGCAGCGCAGGCCTGACGCGTAACCTGCTGCTTCTCGCTTGACCTCGATCAACGCGGTGCCGTGAAACCCGGCGCCGCGCCCATCGGTTCACCCTTCGACCTCAGGAGGAGCAGCACGATGGATACAGCGACAGGATCGGTGGTGGAGCGTATTGCACGCGTTCTCGCCGGACAGCGCATCAGCGCCAACGCCGATGGCGATCAGGAATCCGCCAGCGGCGCGATCGATGCGACGTGGCGGGACTATCGCAACGATGCTCTCGCGGTGCTCCACACCTTGCGCGCGCCGAGCGAGGCGATGGCGAGCGTCGGCGATACCGCCGCGTGGGAGCGCATGATCCTCGCCGCGATCGACGAAGGGCGGCCGGAGAACAATTGAGGCGGCGCGACCCGGTCGATCCCGGGCCGCGCGCTACCTCATTGTGCTAGGCGAGCACGGTGAGCCATTCCTCCTCCGGCGCGCGCGGGCTGCGCGTGCGATTCGCCGGCTCGGCGGCATCCTCGTAGCCGATCGCGACGCCGCAGAAGAGCATCCGCTCGGACGGCGTGCCGAGAAACGCCTCGACCGTGTTTGGGTAGACCGCCCAGCACTCCTGCGGGCATGTCGCCAGCCCTTCCTCGACCGCGAGCAGCATCAGCGTCTGCAGATACATGCCCAGATCGGACCATTGCGGCGGCCCCATCCGTCGATCGACGGTGACGAAAAAGGCCGACGGAGCGCCGAAGAACTGGAAGTTGCGCGCGAACCACTGCGCCCGCGCCCGCTTGTCGTCGCGCGGGATGCCGAGATGGCCGTACATGATCTCGCCGATCTGCTGCGTTCGCGCCTTGGTCGCGTCGGTCATCTCGCGCGGATAAATGTCGTAGCCGGGCGTCTCGGTCTCGCGCCGCTCGATCTTGCCGCGCATGATCTCCTTCAACTCGTCCATCTTGCCGCCAGTGACGATGTCGATATGCCACGGCTGGATATTGCCCCCGGTCGCCGCACGCGCCGACTTGAGCGCCAGCGCCTTCAGCACGTCGAGCGGCACCTCCTTGTCGAGAAATCCGCGCACCGAGCGCCGTTCGGCCACTGCTTCGGAAACGTTCATTCGCCTCTCCACCCCTTGCCGTGCGCGTCAAATCGCGCCACATGAGCGGCTGGGATAACATCTGTTATGGAGAGTCGGAAGATGCCTGAGGCGTATATCGTCGAAGCGGTTCGGACGGCTGGGGGACGGCGCGGCGGCAAGCTCGCGGGCGTTCATCCGGTCGATCTGGCGGCCACGGTGCTGGATGCCGTCATCGAGCGGTCGGGCTTGCCCGGCGATGCGGTCGAGGACGTCGTGATGGGCTGCGTCAGCCAGGGCGGCGAGCAGGCCGGCCAGGTCGGGCGCAACGCGGTGCTCGCGTCGAAGAAGCTCGCGCAGTCGACCCCGGCGGTGACGATCGATCGCCAGTGCGGCTCGTCGCAGCAGGCGATCCAGTTCGCGGCACAGGCGGTGATGTCGGGCACGCAGGACGTGGTGATCGCGGCAGGCGTTGAGAGCATGACGCGCGTGCCGATGGGCTCGACCTACAAGCTGTTCTACGACGCGGGTCTCGGCAAGAACAAGTCGCCGGGGCTCGAGGAGAAGTTCCCCGGCATCAACTTCAACCAGTTCGCCGGTGCCGAGATGATTGCCAAGAAATACGGCTATACGCGTGAGCAGCTCGACGAATATTCGCTGAACTCTCACCGCAAGGCGGTCGCCGCGACGCAGGGCGGCAAGTTCAAGGACGAGATCGTTCCCGTCGAGGTCGAGGCTGCCGACGGTAAGGACCAGCATACCAGCGACGAGGGCATCCGCTACGACGCCTCGGCCGAGGGCATGGCGGGCGTCAAGAAGCTGTCGGAAGAGGGCGTGCTGACCGCGGCCTCGTCGAGCCAGATCTGCGACGGCGCCAGCGCGGTGCTGATCGTCAGCGAGGAAGCGCTGAAGAAGTACAACCTCAAGCCGCTGGCGAAGATCGTCAACCTTACCGTCACCGCGGGTGATCCGGTGATCATGCTCGAAGAGCCGCTGTTCGCGACCGACAAGGCGCTCAAGAAGGCCGGCCTCTCGATCGACGACATCGATCTCTACGAGGTGAACGAGGCGTTCGCGTCGGTGCCGGTCGCGTGGCTGCAGCACACCAAGGCCGATCCCAACAAGCTCAACGTCAACGGCGGCGCGATCGCGCTCGGCCACCCGCTCGGCGCGTCGGGGACGAAGCTGATGGCGACGCTGGTGCACGAGTTGAAGCGTCGCGGCGGCCGCTATGGCCTGCAGACGATGTGCGAGGGCGGCGGCGTCGCCAACGTCACGATCATCGAGAATTGCGACTGGCAGGGCGACGTCGCGCAAGCGGCAGAATAAGCGCTGCGCGTTTGCCCGCCGTCATCGTGCGCACGCGCCCGATGACGGCGGGCCTTTGCCGCTAAGTCTTTCTATGGGCGCCGTGTGGCGCCGCAAACATCCGCGGATGCCGGTCACAGCCGTCATGCCGTATCGGGAGGGGATTATCGCATGAAGCTCGACAACAATATTTCCGCCGTCGTCACCGGCGGCGCATCCGGCCTCGGCGCCGCCACCGCACGCCTGCTCGCCTCGAAGGGCGTCAAGGTCGCGATCTTCGACCTTCAGGAGGAGAAGGGCGAGGCGATGGCCAAGGAACTCGGCGGTGTGTTCTGCAAGGTCAACGTCACTGACGAGGCGTCGGTCGACGCCGGCTTTGCCAAGGCGCGCGAGGCAATCGGGCAGGAGCGCATTCTGGTAAACTGCGCGGGCACCGGCAATGCGGTAAAGACCGCCAGCCGCAGCAAGGAAGACGGCTCGATCAAGCACTTCCCGCTCGATGCGTTCAACTGGATCATCCAGATCAACCTCGTTGGCACGTTCCGCTGCATCGCCAAGTCGGCAGCGGGCATGATGACGCTCGATCCGCTCGAGGACGGTGATCGCGGCGCGATCGTCAACACCGCGAGCGTCGCGGCCGAGGACGGCCAGATCGGCCAGGCGGCCTATTCGGCTTCGAAGGGTGGTGTCGTCGGCATGACGCTGCCGATCGCGCGCGACCTGATGAGCGAGGGCATCCGCGTCAACACCATCCTGCCCGGCATCTTCAACACGCCGCTGCTCGCTGCCGCACCGCAGAACGTGAAGGACGCACTGTCCGCGTCGGTGCCGTTCCCCAAGCGCCTCGGCAACCCGGAGGAATATGCCGCACTCGCCACGCTCATGATCGAGAATGGCTATTTCAACGGCGAGGACGTCCGCCTCGACGGCGCAATCCGCATGGCGCCGCGGTGAGCCGCAGGGCGAGCGCGTGCAAACTGCACGCGACAACGCCCCACGTCGGCCAGCGCGATGCAATGCGCCGCGTCTGACGTCACGGAACTCGCTCCGTGACGGCCACGCCGCACAGAACCTGAAGAAGTCACGCCGGGCTCGTCCCGGCGTCGACATTTCAGCGGCGATAGATCCGCTGAAACAATCGCCAGCGATCCCGTTCGGGGGTCCGGCCTAGCCAGGATAACAGCCGATGCCTCGCCCCGCGCCGTGGCGCCTCGATCCCGCATCCTATCCGAAGCACGAGACGAAGCAGACGCGCTTTCAGGATCTCGACACGATGGGGCATCTTAACAACGTCGCCTACGCCTCGTTGTTCGAGGATGCGCGCGTGCGGATGAACCAGGCGCTCGGCCGCGTCTCGCGCGGCAAGATGGCGGAAGGGTCGTTCCGCGCAGTCGTCGCGCGCAACGAGATCAATTATCTAGCGGAGGGCAGCTTCCCCGAGGACGTCGAAATCGCGCTGGGGATCGGCAAGATCGGCACCCGCAGCTTCGAAATGCTGGCGGCCGCTTTCCAGTCGGGGGCGTGCATCGCCACCTGCGACACGACGATCGTGATGACTGATCCCAAAGGCGTCGGGCTGCCGGAAGACTTCGTTGCGCGTTTGAAAGCGGTGCAGGTCAGCGGTCAGTAGCGCCCGCGCCGGGCAATCACCCAGCGCGGGAGCTGCTTCATCAACGCTGGCCGCGCAGCGTGCCGAGCGTGGCGAGGCCGAGCACGCCGACCAGTGCCGCCGTCGCCCACGGCCGCTCCTTGGCGAACGCCTTCGCCTTGCCGACGACCTGCGGCTGCCCGTCGACGCCCGGTGCGGTCGCCTTCTGGAACGCGCCCTTCACCTGATCCACGATCCCGCTCGCCTGCAGCGAACGGTCGCCGGTCGCTGCGCCCGCGGTTTCCTTCACCTTGCCGGTGACGTTGTTGAGATCACCAATTACCGCGTCGACCATGGTTCGAACTCCTAGTTGTTGAGACAGGTGCGCAAACCAATGACCCACGAAATAGTGCCGTATCGTGCCTCAATCGGCGAATACGGCCACGCGCTTCTCCATGTTGGCGCGAACCGCCTCGACCTGATTGGGCGAGCGCATGAGCTTGATCTGCTCGTCGCTCTCCGCCTGCAGCATCGTCGCGGTATCACCGTCGGCCATCAGGTTGATCAGCCGCTTCGACGCCTTGACCGCGTCGGGGTTACGCCCGGCGATCTCGCGCGCCAGTTCGAACGCCGCAGCGCGCGGATCATCGGCCAGCCGCGTGACGAAGCCGTAGCGCTCGGCGTCGACTGCGGTGAATTCGCGCGCGCTGTAGGTCAGGTCGCGTAGCACATCGTCGCGTACCAGCGTTCGCCACAGCGCGAGTCCCGCCATGTCCGGCACCAGCCCCCAATAGGTCTCGCGGATCGACATGCGCGTCGCGGGATGGGCGATGCGAACGCAGGCGCCCGACATGATCTGGAAACCACCGCCGAGCGCTACGCCGTGCACCGCAGCGATCACCGGCATGGGCAGTGCGCGCCAACCCCAGGCGACGTTCTGCGCGGTATTCGCGACACCGTGGCTGCGCGCCCCCAGATCGTTGCCCGAGCCACCGCCCGCCATCGACGCCATGTCGAGCCCCGCACAAAAGGCGCGCCCATCGCCCGATAGAACGGCCACGCGCACGTCCTTCATCGCGGCCAGCTTCTCGATCGCGCCGTTGATCCCAGCGAACATCGCGGGATCCAAGGCATTCATCTTGTCGGTCCGGATCAGCCGCACATCGGCAATACCGTTCTCCACCGTGACCGTAACGCGCTCGTCCATGTCCGCCTCTCGCTCGAAAGTGATACGATCGACTTAGATCAGGCAGCGTCAGGCATCAATGCCGCTGATGCCGCGCCGTTGCGCTCGCCCGGGGCTGGTGTAGATCGCTCTTCCATGAATATCGATGCGGCATTGGCGGGGCTGCCTGGGCTGAAGGACGTGCGCTTCGGCGGGCATGGATCACGGCTCGGCATCGGCTATCACGCGCACGGCGCCGATTGGGTCGAGCTCGCCCTGCCCTACGCGGCTGACATGATCGGAGACGAGGATAGCGGTGTCATCGCCTCGGGGCCGATCTTCGCCTTGATGGATATCGCCACCAGCCTGGCGACTATGCGCAAGCTCGGCCGCTTCGTGCCGCACGCCACGCTTGATCTGCGGCTCGATTACCTGCGCCCCGCGCGGCCGGGTCACACCGTCATCGGTCATGGCGAGAGCTTCGCGATCAAACGCTCGATCGCCTTCGTCCGCGGCCACGCGCATGATGGCGATCCTGCTGATCCGATCGCGCACGTCAGCGGGACGTTCATGTTCCTCGACGGCGCCGGCGTAGGAGCGAGCGCATGAAGCTGCCGCCCTATGCCGAGCTCCTCGGCGCGACGCTCGAGTGGGAGGATGGGCTGCCGGTTCTCGCCATGCCGTTCAGCCACGCCGTGCTCGGCCGCCCGGGCTTCGTACAGGGCGGGGCGATCACCGGGCTGATCGAGGTCGCCGCGATCGCCGCTTTGCGCCACCAGCTCGCCGCAGAGGGTGGCGGGCGCATCAAGCCGATCAATGTCACCGTCGATTTCATGCGTGGTGGCCGCGAACGCGTCACCCGCGCCGCTGGCACGGTGACCCGGCTTGGCACGCGGATTGCCAATGTCGAGGCGATCGCGTGGCAGGACGATCGTACGAAGCCGATCGCCGCTGCTCGCATGAACTACCTCATCGTGCGGGGGTAAGCTTGATCAGCCGCCCCTGCGATCCCTGTGCGCCGTCCTCCAGCACGTAGATCGCGCCCTCCGGCCCTTGCTCGACCTCGCGGATGCGGGCGCCCATGTCCCATTGATCGCCCTTGGTCGCCTGCGTGCCGTTGAGGTCGACGCGCACCAGCGCCTTGGACGAAAGCCCACCGATGAACGCGTCGCCCTTCCACTGCGGGAAGAGATTGCCCGAATAGATCATCAGGCCGCCGGGTGAGATCACCGGGTTCCACGACACCTTGGGCGCTTCGAACCCGTCGCCGGGCGCATGATCGGGGATCGGCCGGCCGTCGTAGTGATCGCCATTTGAAACCTTGGGATAGCCGTAGTTCCGACCGGGCTGGATGAGATTGACCTCGTCGCCGCCCTTCGGGCCCATCTCCTGCTCCCACAGATTGCCCGACGCGTCGAACGCGATCCCCAGCAGGTTGCGATGCCCGTAGCTCCAAACTGCCGGGTGGAACCCCCGCGCGGCGAGTGGATTGCCCGGCGCTGGCTTACCGTCAAGCGTCAGCCGCAGCACCTTGCCGAGCGTTGCTTTCGGATCTTGCGCTGGATCGAACTTCTGCCGCTCGCCATTGGTGAAGAAGAGATATCTGCTGTCGGGCGAGAAGGCGATGCGGCCCGAGTAATGGCCGTTCCCCTCGACGAACGGCGTCGCCCGGAACAGCACTTCGATCTGCCGCAGTCTCTCGGCACCGGCCGCCGTGTCGAGCACGCCGCGCGCCAGCACCACGCCTTTCCCGCCCTCGCCCGCGCTCGACCAGCTGAGGTAGACGCGCTTCGTCGTCCCGAAGTCCGGTGCGAGCACGACGTCCATCAGGCCGCCCTGCCCCGCACTGTCGACCGGTAGCGTCGCGACGGTCGTACGGCTTTTGCCGTCAGCGCTCACCAGCAGCAGGCGCCCGTCCTTCTCTGTCACCAGCATCCGCCGATCGGGGAGGAACGTCATCGCCCACGGCGAATCGAAGTCGGCAATTGGGGTGGCGGTGAAAGGCACACCTGCGCTCGACTTAGGAGGCGATTGCGGCGCCGCGGAACATGCCGTGGCGACAACCATACCGGCGACGAACAGGGAACGGATCACGATAGCTCCTGCAACGATGATGCAGACTATACCGGCGGACTGCGCGGCGGTTCCACGTCGCCGCGAGACACGACGCGCAGCGACAAGATGTAACAAAGTCGATCTTGAGATAGCGGTCCACTCGCGCCTCGGCCCCGTCGCTCAGCCGATGCCGCGCCACGATGTCGACGCGATGCCGATGGCTGCGGCTACCGGTTTTACCGCCTGAACGCAGTCAGTCGGCGGAATTACGAATGGAACGGGCAGCGCACAAAGAAAAGGGAGCCCGGCGAACCGACCTCCCCAATCCTTTAGCCGAATGGCCGTCGACCTTACTGGCCCGAACCCGGACCGTAGGTGACTTCCACGCGACGGTTCTGCACTTCGCGCACACCGTCGGCGGTATCGACACGCGGACGGCTTTCGCCGAACGCCTCGGTCGAGATGACGCCCTCGGGGATCGCCTTCGACGTGAGGTAGCCCTTCACCGCGTCTGCACGACGCTGCGAGAGACCCACGTTGTACGAAGCGGCACCCGAACGGTCGGCGTGGCCGGCCAGCATGACCTGCGCGTTGCCGCACGACTGGTACTGCGTGACCGCGTTGTCGAGGATCGACGCTGCTTCCGGCGTGATGTCCGACTTGTCCCACTCGAAGAACACAATGAACGGACCCGGCGAGCAGACCACTTCCGGCGGCGGCGGCGGCGGGGGCGGGGGAGGCGGCGGCGGCGGCGGCGGCGGCGGTGCGGCCGGCTCACCGAAGTTGTAGGTCAGACCACCCAGGATGCTGTGCGAGCGGAAACGACCCTCGAACTGGCGGTTCAGGAAGTCGACCGTCTCGACGTTGCTCGCGTTGAAGAAGCGATACTTCAGCGACACGTCGACGTTGTCGGTCAGCGGCGCGCGGATGCCCGCGATGCCCTGCCATGCGAAGACGGTGTCGGAGTCGTCGAGGAAGCTGCCACGCTGGTTCAGCGCGATGCGCGTCTTTACGCGCGCCACACCGGCACCGCCGCCGACGAAGCCCTGCAGGCCGTCGTCGTCGCCGAAGTCGAGCAGACCGTTGACCATGAAGCTGAGCGCGGTCGAGCGACCACCCGCCAGCGGATACGTGCCGGCGGCAACGTTGCGCGTGCCGGTGGCGAAGTTCGCCGGGGTCACCAGGTTCGACGTGTAGCTGTCGACGTCAGCCGACTTGTACGCGACTTCGGCTTCGAGGCGGAAGCCACCGAAATCGTAACCCACGACGCCATCGGCATCCCAGCCATAGTCGTGATCGAGGGTCGCGGTGCCACCAGTGGCGCCATTGGCGATGTCATAGTCGATGTCTTCGACGATCATGCCACCGAACTCGGCGCCAACATACCACGCGTTGTCGCGGGCGAGTGCTGGCGAGGCGAGTGCGGTGGAGGCGAGTGCCATAACTACGGCAAGCTTCCGCATCTTATTCCCCTTTCAAAAGTGTCACTACGGACAGTGCAAACCCACTATCGAAAGGGAGGTTTCCACGCAAGTTGACAAAAGCCGGAACTGTTGCCGATCTGACACACTGTTAGAGCGCTACAAGACCATGGCCGCGCAGGGCAGCAAGGATCGCCAAGAGCGCCGTGCGCGCTTCATGATCAACGGATGCACCACCTGACGGATCCTCGATCGCCGCCGCTTGCGAGCCGACAACCTGATGATTTCCGACGAAGAACGCGTCGGCGCGCACCTCGCCGGTGCGCCACACGCCGTCGATCCGGACCGCGCTGATCCCATCGGGTGCACGCACCGACATGCCGTCGCAGGCAGCGGCGAAGCGCCATCCACCCGCCGTCCGGACGGCAAGCGCCTCCGGATGGCCGGACCAGTCGCCGACTGGGTTTGTACCGGTAACCCAGCAATCGCCCGGCGCCGACTCGCTGGGGGGAACATCCACACCGATCCCGCGAACGACGGGCTGTGCCAAGACCTCCAGCAGCGTGATCGCCTCGTTGTGATCGAGTTCCTTCTGCGCCTGCCCCGCGTGGAGCAGCGGCAGGCCGAACCTGGGGGTACGATCTTCACTCATGTGGTTCTCCCTGGACGATGATCGTCGCCGCGGCGGACGCGCCGTACGTTCCGATCTGGCTGACGTGCACTGGAATGGCGCCGCTCGCGAAGACGCCGCTTGGCAGGTCACACCACGAGACCGTCGCCTCGATGGGCGCGCCGCTGTCGCCGATGGTGATGCGATAAGCCTCGCGTTCTTCGCCGAGCGCCGCGTCGACGCCGTCACGCCAGCGCCAGTCGCTTCGGCTGCGGCGGCGCCACGTCAGCCGCACGGTTCCATCGCCACGTCGCGCCGCCATCAGGTGGACCGGCGGCAGCGGCAGCATCGCCGCGCCGGTGATCACCAGATCGCGCTCGACGGCAACTGTGTCGCCCACGCCGCGCGCCGCGAATCGTAGCTGCGTTCCGGGCGCCGCATCGAGCGTAACCCGCAGCAGCCCCTCGCCGTCGATCATGACGAAGCGCGCACCCCCCGCCGCACCGGCGGCACGCGTGCCGCCGCGCCCGCGCCACAGCTCGCGCAGGCGCCACGTCCGCGCGTCGATCTGCTCGGCCGTACCGAACTGCAGCAGCTCGTCGCCGACCAGCGCGAGGTTCGCGCCCAGGTCGAGCGAGGTCACGTCGGCATTCAGCAGCGTCATGCCATCGTGCGTCAGGACGATGTCGATCGCCGTCGCACGATCGACCAGCAGCGAGGAGCCCGCGCGCAGCGGTGTCAGCAGCGATCCCATCGCCGCCCCGCCGAACGCGGTGCCCGCCGCGATCCACGTCGCACCCGTATCGCGGCTGTACTCGATGGCCGCCCGCCGCCACCCCGCCGCGCTGCCGCCCGCGACGATCGTGACGCTCGGCTGCGATGCGGTCGCTCCATCGCCGACGCCGATCGTCTCGAACGCGTGGAGGATCGTTGTCCCCGCGGGATCGTCGGCCGCGCGAACGATCCGGCCGCCGCTCGCCGCTATCGCGATCGGTTCGGGTTCGAGCGGGACGAGCGACAGCGCCACCTCGTGTCGCTCGAGCGTGGCGGAAACGATCCGCCACGTTCCGCTCTCACCCGCGATCGTCACGATCCAGCCCGGGCCGAGGTGCAACGCCGATAGGTCGGTGCGGACGTCGCGCACCGTCCGTGTCGTCAGCGCCCGCGCCAGCATTCTCTCCGCCACCACCCGCGCAGCTCCGGCATCGAGCGCGAGCGGCGCCTCGACGCTCGACGTTGCGCCCCCGGCGCCGGATCGCACGGCATGCTGCACGCCGGTCTGCCAGTCGCGCGCCGGGTCGTAATGCGCCACCGATACCGTTCGGGGCACGCGCCCGATCGGTACGATCCGCCGCTGCCCGCCCTCGGCGGCGATCACGTGATCCGCCACCCCCGACGCGCGCATTTCCACACCCTCCGCACGTGGTACGAACCAGCCGCCCGCCACGTTGGCCAGCAGTTCGGCTACGCCGCGCGCGTCGTCGCCGTAGGCGGAGAAGCCGTCCACCGGCATCGCCGGTCCGGTCCCCACGATCGTATCGCCGCCGATCGCCCGCGCAATTGCGCCGATCGTCGGCGCGGAAGGATCGGCGACGACTTCGAACGTCAGCGACGGGATGCGATTACCGAAACTCTCCAGCGGCAAATCCTCGAACACGGCATAGGCGACGCCGCGATGCGCCGGCGTCGCGCCAATCCCTTCGGCACTCGCAATCAGCGGATCGGCCGGCTGATCCTCCCCGCCCTTATGAAGGCGAAAGGTCACCGGCACCTTCCAGTCCCCTGCCGCGCCGCGCAGCAGGTTGCCGTCGGCCCAGATCCGCCCGACCCCCGCGATCGGCCGCGACGCGAGGGCAACGGCGAAGGACGCGGAATAGCTGTACGTCGTCGTGCTCGGCCGCCCTTTCCCGCCACCCTGCCGCGTGCGATGCTCGAAGAGGTCGGTCGACCAGATCACCTGTCCCGCAACACGCAGCCGTCCAAACAGCTGTGGGATCGGCCGGCCGTAGCTCGACGTCTGCACCGCGAGTTCGGTCAGCCGCGGCCCCTCTCGTCCCTTCGGCTTGAACAGCAGCGTTCGATCGAGCGACTGTCCGATCGCGCCGCCCAGCGCCGCGCCGATCGGGCCGCCGACGATCCCGCCAACGGTCGTCAGTACCAGAGTCGCCATCGCCTCAGCCTCCCAACCCGTCCCCGCGCAGCCGCCACGCCGCGATCACCGGCCACGGCGGCGCGCCCGGACGCTCCACCACGCGGCGCAGGGCAATGTCGGCGTGGACGAACCCCGCCGCGGTGCGCACCGCCAGATGCACCTGTCCCGCCGCCGTCCGCATCACGATCACGTCGCCCGGCACGGCGCCGTCCGCCGCCGCCAACCCGTCCCAGCATGCGGCATAGCGCGCCACGTCGCCCGTCCGCAGCGGATATCCCTCGGGCGACGGCCCGGCATGGCCCCCCGCCCGCAGGGCCAGCAGCGCGACACCGACGCAGTCGAGCCCGGTCGCCGGATCGCGCCCGTGCAATCGAAAGCGCGCGCCGACCGCCCTGCACGCCGCCGCTGCGGCGCGCTCGCCCGGCGTCATGCGCCGGGGTACCGCGTCAGCAGGTCGATCCCCGGCAGATACGGCTCGCCGCGAAAGTTCGCCGCATTGGCGAACCGCGCCGCGCACGTCGCGATCGTCTTGTCGCAGCCTTCGCGCAGCTCGATCAGTGTACCGGCGGTGGCCGCGACGTGCGGCGGCAGGCGCAGCGCCAGCGTGCGGCCGCTCGACTGCGCGATGCCATCCTCCAGCCCGCAGCCGGCTCCGCCCAGCCAGCGCAGCGATCCGCCGCCATAGGCATCGGGCGACGGCTCGTCACGATCGACCGTTACGGTGCGCCCCTCGACCGATACGACGCACGCGTACCGCCGGCGCCCCGCCATCGGCACGCGGCAGCGCGCGTCACCAAGGCTCGCACGGCATCCAGCGCTCGTCGCCTCGCTCACCGGCCGGTCGAGCGCCGCCGCCATCCCCAGCAATTCGGCGGTGAACGCCGCCTCGCCGATCTCGACGGTGCCGATCGTGCCGCTGCTGATCCACGTCGGCGCATCCTGGACGTGCCAGTCGACCGCAGACACGGTTACCCGTCCGGTCACGACGTAGCGGTATCCGGCCGGCCACCCGCCCGCGTCGGGCACGATGCTGACCCGTTCGGGGCGCAGCGGATAGAGCTCGGCGACGGCGCCGGTCTCGTCGCGCAGCAACTGGATGAAGGCATTGCCGTGCAGCAGCAGCTGCGCCGCGACCACCTCGCCCAGCCGCCGCCCGCCCGGACCGGCGCCGACAAGCGCCGCCAGCCTGGGATCGCTCGCGTCGATCGGTGCCGATCCCACCGCCTCCGCCACCAGCCGCACCGCGCGCTGCGCCACCGCATTGCCCAGATAGCCCGCGCGCACCTGCGGCTCGTACCCCTGCGGCCACGCGCCATGCGCGTGCACGCCGCCCCCGCCCGCCAACGCCGGACGCGATCCTTCGCGCCCGGCCTTCCAGCCGAACCATTTCATGTCTCTCTCCCGAAATCCGTCGCGCCGCCCGCCTTCACGCGTCTGGCCAACACCCTCGCCGGGTGTCGGCGATCGGCGTCAGACCACGCGCACGCCCGCCTCCGTGCGCCGCGCCAGCATCAGGTCGGTCAATGCCCAGACCAGCGCATCGGCGCGATCCGGTGATCGCCCCGGCCCCTCGTAGCCGCCGCCCGCGACCAGCCCGCACAATTCGTCCTCGAGCGCCGCGAAGACGCCGACGTGTCGCACCCGTCCGCGCTCGTACAGCGCCGCCACCGGCTCGGCGCGCGCCGCCTTGCCGCGGCTGGCATGCACCAGCGTCACCGGCAACGCGGCATCGGCCGCGACGAGTACCGACCGCACCATCGCCCCGCCCTGGTTCGCCTCCGCCACCACGCGATCGGCGCCATGACGTGCGGCGCATGCCGCCACCGCGCGCGCCCAGCCCTCGGGGGTCAAGCTGGTCACGCTCGCGTCGTCGATCACGTAGCCGTGCATGTCCTCGCCCAGCGCCACCGCGACGATCCCGCACGCGTCGCCGCCGATCCCGGCCGGCGGATCGACGCCGATCACCACCCGCCGCACCGCCGGCAGCGCTGCCACGCGGCTCCGCTCGATCGTCGCGCGCGTCCACAAAGCTCCCGCGACGTCTTCGATCAACTCGCCGTCCAGTTCCTGCCGCCCGGTCGCCGTCCCGCCGTAGCTGTCGGTCATCGAAGCGACGAAGCTCTCCGGCAGGTGAACGTTGTCGCCGGTCCGTCCGGTCGAGGTGACGAGGCCCGGCAGCGCCATCACGCGCCGCATCAGCGCGGTCGGCCGCGGGGTCGTCGTCACCACCACCTGCGGCTGCGCGCCGAGCCGCATCGTCATCATCAGATTGTCCCACGCCGCATCGCCGCGGCGCCACTTCGCCAGCTCGTCGCACCACGCCGCGTGATGCTCCGGCCCGCGCAACCCCTCGGGCGCATCCGCCGAATAGACCGTCGCCACCGCCCCGCCGGGCCAGCGCACCTCGCCCTTCGTCGCGGTCCAGTCCGGCCGCGCGTCGAGCCGCGCCGTCGCCAGCACACCGCTCGGCCCCTCCACCATCACGCGCCGTGCCTCGTCGGCGGTGGCGCCGACCAGCGCGATCCGCGCGCCCGACACCGTGCGCGCGACGTGGTTGACCCATTCCGATCCCGCGCGCGTCTTGCCGAAGCCGCGCCCGGCGCGGATCAGCCAGATGCGCCACGCCGCATCGCTCCAATGCTGGCCGCGGTGCGCATATTCGTCCCATCGCGTCAGCAGCTCGGCCGCCGTGCCGGGGGGCAGCGCGTCGATGATCGTGTCGCGTCCAGCGGGCGGCAGCAGCGCGAGCTCCTGCAACGGCGTCACGCCGGCTTCACCCGCCGCGCCAACCCGTCGAGCGCGCGGCGCAGCGCTGCATCGGCCTCGGCGCGCGTCACCGCCCCCTTGCCCTTCGCTGCGGCCTTGCGCCCCTCGCCCGCCGCACGATGCCGCGTCAGCATCCCCACCGCGAACTGCAGATCGGCATGGCTCACGCAGCGCTGCGCCACCGCGGCGGCGATGCTGCCCTTCACCTCGTCGGGGCTGATCGCGGCGGGATCGCCCACGCCATGGCCGATCCGCTCAAGCGCGTAGTCGAGCAGCGCCGCCTCCAGCCGATCGTAGCCGATCCCCAGCGCCGCATCCCACGACGCGGCGAAGCCGGCATCCTGTGCGCGCCAGCGGTAGCAGGTCGATGCCGCGACCCCCGCCGCCCTGGCCGCCGCGGATACGTTGCACGTCTCCGCCAGGATCGCCGCGAACTTCGCCTGCCGCGTGCCCGTACGCGCGAACACACCCACCTCGGCCCCCGCCGCCGCCTTCCGCATCGCGCCCCTCCCCTGCCGATCGATCGTTGCCGCCGCCCCAACGCAAAGCGGGCCGGGAGCAGCAGGGTCACCCCCGCGCTCACCAGCCCGCCACCGCAGCTACGATTTCTCTATGTTCGTGTTTTGTACTCAAACAGCGTCGCGCTGTCAAGCGCTTTATGCTGCGTCGCGCCGCACGCTTTTGACAGGAGCGGCGATACGCTCCCGCGGCTCGCCAAACGACAGAGCCGGCCCCCCTGCCTCCGTGATCGAAGGCAGGGCGAGCCAGCTCGCCGTCCGATTAATGATGTGCGCGATCAGACGTGGATCGGCTTGCCCCGCACCGCCATCGCCGCTTCCTTGATCGCTTCCGAATGCGTCGGGTGCGCGTGGCAGGTATAAGCGATGTCCTCGCTCGTCGCGCCGAACTCCATCGCCTGCGCCGCCTGCGCGATCATCGTCCCCGCCGGCACCGCGATCGCCCACACGCCGACGACGCGGTCGGTCTTGGCATCGGCAATGATCTTCACGAAGCCGTCGGGCTCGTGATTGGTCTTCGCGCGGCTGTTGCCCAGCATCGGGAACTTGCCGACCTTGACCTCGCCCTTCTCCTTCGCCGCCTCCTCGGTCAGCCCGACGCCCGCGATCTCCGGCCAGGTATAGACGACCGACGGGATGATATCGTGGTTCACGATGCCGTGCTGCCCGGCGATGTTCTCGGCCACCGCGATGCCCTCGTCCTCGGCCTTGTGCGCCAGCATCGGTCCGGGGATGACGTCACCGATCGCCCACACGCCGGCGACGGTGGTGCGGAAATCGTGGTCGGTCTCGATCTGCCCGCGGTTGTTCGGCGCAAGGCCGATCTTCTCCAGCCCCAGCCCGTCGGTGTTGGGCCGCCGCCCGATCGATACCAACACGCAGTCCGCCTCGATCGTCGTCGCTTCGCCGCCCGCCGCCGGCTCGACCGTCAGCGTCGCCTTGTCGCCGTTCACCGCAACATTCGTCACCTTGGTCGACAGCTTGAATTCGATCCCCTGCTTCTTGAAGATCTTGTTGGCTTCCTTGCGGATGTCACCATCGAAGCCTGGCAGGATCTGGTCGAGGAACTCGACGCACGTCACCTTGGCGCCCAGCCGCCGCCAGACCGAGCCGAGCTCGAGCCCGATCACGCCGCCGCCAATCACCACCATATGCTCGGGCACCTTGGCGAGCTCGAGCGCACCGGTCGAATCGACCACCACCTGCTGGTCGATCGTCACGCCGGGCAGCGGCGTCACGCTCGAACCCGTCGCGATGACGATGTTCTTGGCGCGCACCGTTTCGCCGCCGACCGTCACGGTGTTCGCACTCTCGAACGCGGCCTTCCCCTTCAGCCACGTCACCTTGTTTTTCTTGAACAGATATTCGATGCCCCCGGTCAGCCCCTTCACCGCCTCGCGGCGCTGGCCGTGCATCGCGTCGAGATCGAGCTCCGGGGTCACCTTGATCCCCATCTTCGCCATCGCGCCGTTGGCCGCCGCGTCGAAATATTCGCTCGCATGCAGCATCGCTTTCGACGGGATGCAGCCGACATTGAGGCACGTCCCGCCCAGCGTCTCGCGGCTCTCCGCGCACGCCGTCTTCAGCCCCAGCTGCGCCGCCCGGATCGCCGCGACATAGCCGCCCGGACCGGCACCGATCACGAGAACGTCATAGTCGAATTCGTCAGCCATCGGGTGCACTCGCCTCTGGATATGGGGAACCGGCTGCGACATAGACCCTCGTGACGGGGGTGCAACCCCGCGAGGCATGAGGAGAGCGGCGATGGACCTGAACTGGAGCCCCGAGGAGCAAGCGTTCGAAACCGAGGTCCGCGATTTCCTCGCCACCAGCCTTACGCCCGATCTGAAGCGCGCCGGCCAGCTCTCGACCAGCGTCTACGCCGATCACCACGCCAGCATGAAATGGCAGGAGATCCTCGTCGCCAAGGGCTGGGCCGCGCCGCACTGGGCGCCCGAGCACGGCGGCACCGACTGGACCGTCGCGCAGCATTACATCTGGAATCGTGAGCGCATCGCCGCCGGCGCGCCCGGTCTGTCGCCGATGGGCATCTCGATGGTGGCGTACGTCATCATGAAATATGGCACGGTGGAGCAGCAGCGCTTCTTCCTCCCGCGCATCCTCTCGGGCGAGATCTTCTTCTGCCAGGGCTATTCCGAACCCGGCTCCGGCAGCGACCTGGCCTCGCTGCAGACCAGCGCGGTCGAGGACGGCGACGATCTCATCGTCAATGGCCAGAAGGTGTGGACCACCCACGCCAACGAGGCGAACTGGATCTTCGCGCTGGTGCGCACCTCCAAAGAAGGCCGCCCGCAGCAGGGCATCACCTTCCTCCTCATCGACATGACGACGCCCGGCGTCGAGGTCCGCCCCTTCACCATGTCGTCGGGCGAGCAGATCCAGAACGCGGTCTTCTTCACCGATGTCCGCGTGCCCAAGGCCAACGTGATGGGCGAGATCGACCGCGGCTGGAGCGTCGCCAAATATCTCCTAGAGTTCGAACGTGGCGGCAACGCCTATGCCCCGGCGCTCAAGGCACGCGCCGACGCCATCGCGCGCCACGCCGCCGAGACGACCGGCAGTGACGGCGAGCCGCTGCTCGACGATCCCGTCTTCGCCACCAAGCTCGCCCGCGCGCGCATTCGCGCCGACGTGCTCGAGATCATGGAGCTTCGCCTGCTTTCCGCCGCCGATGGCGACGGCAGCGTCGGCGCGCTGTCGTCAATGATGAAGATCATGGGCACCGAACTCGCCGGCACGCTCACCGAACTGACGATGGAGGCGGCCGGCGACCGCGGCCTCGTCTACCAGCCGCACGCGACGATGCCCGGCGGCCCCGTCCCGCGCCACACGCCGCCCGCCGACGGCTACGTCTCGGGCGAAACCTGGCACGCGCTTGCGCCCCTGCGCTACATGAACGAGCGCGCCGGCCCGATCTACGCCGGCTCGAACGAGATCCAGCGCAACATCATCGCCAAACAGGTGCTGGGTCTGTAGCGCGCACCCTTCGCGGCAGGAGAACGAGTCTGGCGTTCCGTGACGTCTGCCGAACGATCTCAAGCGTTGGCTATCAGGAACGTCAGCTTTCGCCCATTCCCGACTTTTTGCAAACAGATACCTTGATCCTTATCTAGTAGCTTTACGGGAACACAGATTAGTTCCACCGGTTTAGAAATTATCGCTGGCCTGCATGAAGGGCGCTAGCGGCGGAGGGCTGGCTTCCCTCGCCCCAAGCACATCGAGAAGAGCGATGACACGTTCGGCGGAGCATGCACTTGCGCCATTGATCCGCAAACTGGACAGGCGCGTGAAGCTCGGCGCCGTAGAGATCGAGGCGCTGGAAAGGCTGCCCCATTACATCGCAGAAGTGGATCGTGGCCGCTTCATCGTGCGCGAGGGTGACAAGCCCGGCCATTGCATGGCGATCGTTGAGGGCTTCATATACCGAAACAAGATAACCGGAGACGGCGGGCGCCAAATTCTGTCAGTTCATCTCCACGGTGACCTCGTGTGCGCTCACGACCAGCTCCTTGGAGAAGCCGACCACAACATTCAGGCGCTGACCCGCGCCCGGTTGGCCTACATCCCGCAGGCCGCGCTCC
Organism: Sphingomonas sp. TZW2008; assembly: GCF_002117915.1. Taxonomy (GTDB): domain Bacteria; phylum Pseudomonadota; class Alphaproteobacteria; order Sphingomonadales; family Sphingomonadaceae; genus Sphingomonas. The sequence continues at coordinate 582,266 of NZ_BDJB01000003.1, forward strand.
TCGCCGCGTTTGAAGCGCATCCTGTCCTCGCCCGCGCAGTGTGGCGAGATAATCTGATCGACGGTTCGGTGGCCCGCGAGTGGCTTCTGAACGTCGGACGTCGCAACGCCCGCCAACGCGTTGCCCATATGATCTGCGAGATGGCGGTCCGTTCAGAGGCAGCAGGCTTGGGCAGCGGATCGAAGTACGTTTGGCCGCTCACGCAGGAACAGATCGGCGACGCATCGGGGCTCACCTCGGTTCACACCAATCGCATTATCCAGAGCCTCCGTCGCGACGAATTGGTGAAGTTAGGTCGCGGCGAGGTCCGGATCGTCGACTGGCTGGGACTGCAGCTCGCTGGCGACTTCAGAAGCAGCTACCTTCATGAGCAAGACCAGGCGCGTCTGGCCGCATAGCCCGGAATTTGCCGCAGCAGACCACCTTTTTCTCGTTTTCATCGGCTGCGACCGTAGCTGATGCCTTCGAAAGCGGACTGCTGCTAGCACCCGCTTACGACCCAGGGTCGGTTGATCGGGAACGCGGCCATCGGCGAGTTGCTCGTGGTTTCCCTCCCCGTTTTGTGCTACTTTTAGGGCGTGACCAAATCGACGCCTCACAGCTACCCCGTCCCGGTTGAGCCCTCAGACATCGACTTCATGGGGCACGTGAATAACGCAAGCTACCTGAAGTGGGTTCAGGAGGCTGTCATCGACCATTGGCGGTCGCTGGCACCCCCGGACGCCGTTGCCCAGCATCTTTGGGTCGCCCTAAAGCATGAGATCACGTATCGACGCCCTTCCTTCATCGGTGACGAGGTGATCGCCACCGTGCTTCTTGAGAAGGTGCAAGGCGCGCGGGCGTTCTATGAAACGATCATCAAGCGAGGCGAGGACGTGCTCGCCGAAGTGCGCTCGAGTTGGTGCTGTGTCGATGCCCAGACGCTGCGGCCTGCGCGCTTAGCGGGTGATATCGTGGCGCGCTTCTTCCCGCCGCTGGCTGCGGACTGAGCGAAACGCGTTGATGGCTTGGCGATCGCTGGCCGAAATTGTTCGACGCTAACGTCCGCTGCCCTCCCAAACCCGTCATTCACAAAGCGCTAGAACAACCGCCCCCCATCCGGCACCTTCAGCAGCGGTGCCGCCAATACCACCTTCCCCGCCGCATCGGGAAAGCCGAGCGTCAGCACCTCGCTCATCACCGGGCCGATCTGCCGCGGCGGAAAGTTCACCACCGCCATCACCTGCCGCCCGACGAGATCCTCGGCCGCATGATTCTCGGTGATCTGCGCCGACGATTTCTTGCGCCCGATCGCCGAGCCGAAATCGATCAGCAGCTTCAACGCCGGCTTGCGCGCTTCGGGAAAGGGCTCGGCGGATACGATCGTCCCGACGCGGATATCAACCTTCAGGAAATCGTCGAAGCCGATCGTCTCAGCAGCCGTCGCGCCGGCATCATGGTTGACATGCATCGCTCAGAAATCCGGGTTCTCGTAATAAGCCGGCGGCTCGATCCCGCTCATCCGCTCGCCGAGCAGCGGGCGGAAGCTGCGCCTGCTTTTGAACGCCGAATACCACGCCTTGGCATGGCCGTGCCCGGTCCAGTCGATCCCGCCGAGATAGTCTGCCACCGAGATATGCGCCGCCGCGGCGAGATCGGCGAGGCTGATCGTCGCGCCCGCCATCCATTTGCGATGGTCGAGCAGGAAATCGATGTAATCGAGGTGACCGATCGCCGATTTCATCGCCTCGCGCAGCCGCGCGGCATTGGGCGACTGGCGGTGGATCAGCCGCTTCACCATCCGCTCCTCGAGCAGCGGGCCGCTCACATCGCGGTAGAATTGCGTATCGAACCAGGTGACGAGCCGGCGGATCTCGGCGCGATTCGCCGCCGATCCGTTGATCATCGCGTTACGATCGACCGTCTCCTCGAAATACTCGCAGATCGCCATCGAATCGATCAGCGTCGTGCCGCGCTCGGCATCGACCATCACTGGCGTCTGCCCCGCCGGATTGAGGTCGACGAACTCGTCGCGCCGCGCCCACGGCACCTCGCGGATCAACTCGTAGCCGACGTCCTTCTCGCCCAGCAGGATGCGCACCTTGCGGGTGAACGGGCATAGCGGGAAGTGATAGAGCTGCCACATGGCGTCATCGTTAGGCGCGCCGGCGCCGTCGCGAAAGCCGCTTTGGCGACCGCCCGGCTCGGCGTGGCGCTCGGGGGCGAAATCGCGCTATGTCGCTGATCGAACAGGCGGGCAGCGATCCGCCGCAGGAGAGCCGATGACCTACGAACAGATCCGCTACGAGACCGACGGCCCTGTCGCCACCATCACACTGGCGCGGCCCGAGAAGCTCAACGCCTATACCGCGGTGATGGGAATTGAGCTTGCCGCCGCGATCCGCGCGGCGGGCACCGACGACGCGATCCGCGCGATCGTCCTCACCGGTGAGGGTCGGGGCTTCTGTGCCGGCGCGGACATTTCGGGTGGCGCCGACAGCTTCGGCGGCAACGGGCCGAACTTCGCCGCCAGCGATCGCCCGCGTGAGGAAGGCGGCGGCTTCGTCGGCGCTTTGTTCGACAGCACCAAGCCGACGATCGCCGCGATCAACGGGGCCGCGGTCGGCGTCGGCGCGACGCTGACGCTGCCGTGCGACATCCGCATCGCCGCCGACACGGCGCGCTTCGGCTTCGTCTTCGCGCGCCGCGGGCTGGTGCCCGAAGCCGGCAGCGCCTGGTTCCTGCCGCAGGTCGTCGGCCTGCCGCAGGCGCTGCGCTGGTGCCTCTCGGGCAACGTCTTCGATGCGGCCGAAGCATTAAAAGGTGGCTTGGTCAGCGAGGTGGTCGCGCCCGACGCTCTGCTTGCCCGCGCGCACGCGATCGCACGCGAGATCGCCGAGAACACCGCCCCCGTTTCGGTCGCGCTCACCCGCCAGATGCTGTGGCGCTTCGCCGGCGAAGCATCGCCCGCCGCAGCACTCAAGGTCGATGGCGGCTTCGCGATGGCGCTCGGCGCGGGCCCCGACGTCCGCGAAGGGGTCGCCGCCTTTCTCGAGAAACGCGCGCCTGCCTTTCCCGGCCGGATCGCGTCAGACATGCCGCCGGGCTACCCATGGTGGGGCTGACGCACCGGGCATCGCTCGCCGCAGTCGGGCGGCCATCGTAGACACTGAGTCGCATCCTTGCGTCAGTGTGACATGGAAGCAACGCCGCGCCTCTAGCGTCCGGCGGCGAAATCCGCTCCAGTGATCCGCACATGAAGGCGCCCCTGCTTCTGATCGAGCGGCTTCCGCTCGTTGTCCGGCCATCGGTCGCAACGGCGGCGACGCTCGCGGCGGTGGGGGCGGCGCTGTGGCTGCGCTATCTGTTCGACGGCGCGCTGCCGTCGGGCTTCCCCTTCGTCAGCTTCTTCCCCGCCGTCATCCTGGTATCGGTGGTGTTCGGCGCGCGCTACGGCATCGTCGCCGCGGTGTTCAGCGGGCTCGCCGCCTGGTATTTCTTCATCCCGCCGGTCCAGACACTCGACATCAGCCACGGCTCGCTGACCGCGATGACCTTCTACACCTTCGTCGTCACCACCGACATCGCCATCATCCATTGGATGCAGCGCGCCAACGGTCATCTCGCGCTCGAGCGCGAGCGGAGCGCCGCGCTCGCCGATACGCGCGCGCTTTTGTTCGACGAATTGCAGCATCGCATCTCGAACAACCTGCAGGCCGTCGCCGGTCTCCTTGCGCTCCAGCGCCGGCGCCTTGCCGATCCGCAGGCCGCCGCCGCCCTGGCAGAAGCCTCGCAGCGCGTCGCACTGGTCGGCCGGATCAGCCGCCGCCTCTATGACGCCGACGAAACCGGCAAGGGGCTCGCCGCCTTTCTTACCGCCCTGCTCGACGACGTGGTGCAGGCGAATGGGCGGATCGACATCGTGCGCACCGTCACCTGCCCGGCGAACGTCCGCCTATCGACCGAACAGCTGCTGCCAGTCGCGCTGATCGTCGCCGAATCGATCGCCAACGCGATCGAGCATGGTCTGGCCGATCATCGCGCGCCGCAGATCGCGATCGAGGTGACGCAGGCGGACCGGGAACTGACGATTGGCATCACCGACAACGGCGGTCGCCTGCCCGCGGATTTCTCTCTCGACGATACCGACAGCCTCGGCCTGTCGATCGCGACGATGCTCGCGCGCCAGGCCGGCGGTCGATACGAACTGACCGGCGGTGAAACCACCGCCGCCCGCCTCCACCTACCGCACGGCTGAGGCTAGCGCGGTGGCCGTGCCACAGTCCCTGCCGCGATGCCCGCTGCCAATTGCGCACGCAGGTTGGCGAGCACCGTCTCGCTCGCATCGGGGCGGCGCGCCGCCGGCTTGCCCTGTCGCAGCCGCGCGCGATCGGCCTCGGGCGGATCGACGCGCCGCACCCGCACCGGCGCCGTCCCCTGCGCGCGCATGCCCAGCGCATCGGCGGCGCCGCGTGACAGGTCGAGGATCCGGCCGCGCGCGAACGGCCCACGATCGTTGACGCGCACCAGGATCGTCCGCCCGCTCTCCAGCGACGTCACCTCGACGTAGCTCGGCAGCGGCAGCGTGGTGTGCGCCGCGGTCAGCCACTTGGCGCGAAACCGCTCGCCGAGCGCGACCTGATTGCCGCTCTCGCTGCCATACCAGCTCGCATAGCCGAGCACGTCGAACGACGCATCGTCCGCCGGCACGTAGGTCACGCCGCGCACGCTATACGGCTTGCCGATCTTGACCGGCCAGTCGCTTACCGGGCGATAGTCGCGCGTACCGCAGGCCCCCAGCGCCAGCACCGCGGCCGATGCGGCGAGCAGGATCGCTGACTGGGCGGCGATCCCCCCGCGGCGCACCGATGCCACGCGGCTCGCCTAGTTGCGGAAGCTCGGATCGATCCGGTCGAGCTTACGCAGCAGCGCGGGCCAAGCAAGCTTCGCGGCGAGCTTGCTCATGCCCTCGGCCGGCGTCTGCCCGGCGACCTTTTCCTCCACCCCCTGCGGCGGGTTGTTGAGGTTCTCGCGCCCGGCGGACAGCATCAGCACCTGCGCCTCGCACGCCCGCTCGAGATAGTAGAGCCGCAGGAAACAATCGCCGACGCTGCTGCCCACCGCAAGCGTGCCGTGGTTACGCAGGATCATCGCGTGCTTATCGCCGATGTCCGCCACCAGCCGCTCACGCTCGTCGAGGTCGGTCGCGACGCCCTCATAGTCGTGATAGGCGACATTGTGCTTGGCGATCATCGCCGTCTGCGTGTGCGGCAGCAGCCCGAACTCCATCGCGCTCACCGCCTGGCCGTGCGGCGTGTGGAGGTGCATCACCGCGGCGGCATCCTCGCGCGCCATGTGGATCGCCGAGTGGATCGTGAAGCCCGCCGGGTTCACCGGATGGTCGCTGTGCCCTACCGGATTGCCCTCGACATCGATCTTGACGAGGCTCGACGCGGTGATCTCCTCGAACATCATGTCGTAGGGATTGATCAGGAAGTGATGCTCGGGCCCCGGCACGCGCGCCGACAGGTGGGTGAAGATCAGGTCGTCCCAGCCGTACAGCGCGACGAGGCGATAGGCGGCGGCGAGATCGACCCGCGCCTCCCACTCGCCGGGGGCATATTGGGCGGTGTTGTCGACCGATGCCAGCTTGGCCATGATGCGCTCTCCTGCTTATCGCTTGGCCCGCCATAGCCCTTCGGCGCCGCACGGGCAATCGACGCGAGGCGCGGGCCGGCGGCACCGAGCGCGCTCAGTCCGGCGTCATCACCACCTTCAGCGCCTCGCGCCGGTCGAGCACGGCATACGCCTCCGCGCCCTGCGACAGCGGCAGGCGGTGCGAGATGTAGCGTTCCGGCCGCAGCCGCCCCTGCTGCACCAGCGGCACCAGTTCGGGCCACCAGTGCGGTACCGAGCAGGTGCCGGTGCGGAACGTCAGCCCGCTCGCGAACGCGCGCTCCATCGGGAACGGAAAGCGCCGCGTCTGGTTGACGCCGAGGCACGAGACGGTGCCCCATTTCCCCACCAGCCGCAGCGCGAGGTCGATCGTCGCATCGGCGCCCACCGCCTCGACGACGCTGCTGCACAGCCGCCCGCGCGTTTCCTCGCGGATCGTGTCGACCGCTGCCGACGGATCGACGCCGATCGCGCCCAGCTCCGCGGCGATCGCACGCCGCTCTGCCACCAGGTCGATCGCGTAGACGCGCCCCGCGCCCATGGCGAAACATCCTTCCACCGCCATCAGCCCGATCGGCCCGAGCCCGATCACCGCCACGGTGGCGCCCGGCTTGATGTCCGCGTTGCGCACCGCCATCCAACTCGTCGGCAGCGCGTCGGTCAGCATCAGCGCTTGCTCGTCGCTGATTCCGTCGGGAATGCGCCGCGCGTTGACGTCGCCCGCCGGCACCCGCACCGCCTCGGCCTGGCTGCCCTGCAATGCGGCCGAGAGACCGTAGCAGCCCGCCCCGTTGTTCTCGCACTCGTGCACTCGCCCGGCGAGGCATCCCGGGCACGCGCCGCACCCGACCGCGGCGGAGATCATCACCCGGTCGCCCGAACGCAGCGTACGCACCGCCCGTCCCGTCTCGACCACCTCACCGACCGCCTCGTGCCCGACGCAGAAGCCGGTGTCCTGCGAGAAGCCGTGGCCGTGATAAATGTGCAGGTCACTGCCGCAAATCGCGCAATGCTTGACGCGGACGAGGACGTCGCGGTCGTCGGTGAGCGTGGCGTCGTCGGTCGATCCGTACTGGATGTCGCGCGCCCCGAAATAGCGCAGTGCCTTCATGATCCGCTCCTAAGTCCTTTGGCTTAGCGGAGCCGAACATGCCGCGTGCGTCAAGGGCTGGACGCCCGATCACGGCATCGCCATCTTTTGATCTAGCCGCCCCTTGTGTTGCATAAGAGCAACACCATTTGATGCTCGAAGGAAACAGGGACACCCATGAACCTCGAGAAATTCACCGACCGCGCCAAGGGCTTCCTCCAGTCGGCGCAAACCGTCGCGATCCGCCTGAGCCATCAGCAGATCGCGCCAGAGCATCTGTTGAAGGCGCTGCTTGAGGACGAGCAGGGCATGGCCGCGGGCCTTATCCAGTCGGCCGGCGGCGACGCCCGCCGCGCGGTGACGGAAACCGACGCCGCGCTCGCCCGCATCCCTGCCGTCAGCGGCTCGGGCGCACAGTCGACGCCCGGTCTCAACAACGATGCCGTCCGCGTGCTCGACCAAGCGGAGCAGATCGCGCAGAAGGCCGGCGACAGCTACGTCACCGTCGAACGTTTGCTGGTCGCGCTCGCGCTGTCGCTCAACACCCCCGCGGGCAAGGCACTGCAGGCCGCAGGCGTGCGCGCCGAAGCGCTCAACACCGCAATCAACGATTTGCGTGGCGGCCGCACCGCCGACACCGCAACGGCCGAGGATCGCTATGACGCGCTGAAGAAGTTCGCGCGGGATCTGACCGAGGCGGCACGTGCCGGCAAACTCGATCCGGTGATCGGCCGCGACGAGGAAATCCGCCGGACCATCCAGGTTCTCGCCCGCCGCACCAAGAACAATCCCGTGCTGATCGGCGAACCCGGCGTCGGCAAGACCGCCATCGCTGAGGGCCTGGCGCTGCGCATCGCCAATGGTGATGTGCCCGATACGCTCAAGAACAAGACGCTGATGGCGCTTGACATGGGCGCGCTGATCGCGGGCGCGAAATATCGCGGCGAGTTCGAGGAGCGGCTGAAAGGCGTAATCGACGAGGTGAAGGCCGCCGAGGGCGACATCATCCTCTTCATCGACGAAATGCACCAGCTGATCGGCGCCGGCAAATCCGAAGGCGCGATGGACGCGGGCAACCTGCTGAAGCCGGCGCTCGCTCGCGGTGAGCTGCACTGCGTCGGCGCGACCACGCTCGACGAATATCGCAAGTATGTCGAGAAGGATCCCGCGCTCCAGCGGCGCTTCCAGCCGGTGTTCGTCGGCGAGCCCACGGTCGAGGATACGATCTCGATCCTGCGCGGGCTCAAGGAGAAGTATGAGCTTCACCACGGCGTGCGCATCACCGACGGCGCGCTCGTCTCCGCCGCGACGCTGTCGAACCGCTACATCACCGATCGCTTCCTGCCCGACAAGGCGATCGACCTGATGGACGAGGCCGCGAGCCGCATCCGCATGGAAGTGGAGTCTAAGCCCGAGGAGATCGAGACGCTCGACCGCCGCATCCTTCGCCTCAAGATCGAGCGCGAGGGGCTGCGCCGTGAGACCGACGAGGCCTCGCAGGATCGGCTCGACAAGATCGAGGGCGAACTCGCCAATCTCGAGCAGCAGTCCGCCGAGCTGACCCAGCGCTGGCAGTCCGAGAAGGACAAGCTGGCGGGCGAGGCAAAGCTGAAGGAACAGCTCGACGCCGCGCGGCTGGAATTGGAACAGGCGCAGCGCCAGGGCGATCTCGCCAAAGCGGGCGAGCTTTCCTACGGCCGCATCCCCGCGCTTGAGAAGCAGCTCGCCGAGGCGGAAGGTGCCGCGGCGAACGCGATGCTGCGCGAGGAAGTTACCGCCGAAGACATCGCCGGCGTCGTCGCTCGCTGGACCGGCATCCCGGTCGAGCGGATGATGGAGGGCGAGCGCGACAAGCTCCTCAAGATGGAGGAAGTGATCGGCAAGCGCGTGATCGGCCAGGCCGATGCCGTGCGCGCCGTTTCCACCGCCGTCCGCCGCGCGCGTGCCGGGCTACAGGATCCGAACCGCCCGCTCGGCTCGTTCCTGTTCCTTGGCCCGACGGGCGTCGGCAAGACCGAGCTGACCAAGGCGCTCGCCGAATTCCTGTTCGACGATCCCAACGCGATGGTGCGCATCGACATGAGCGAGTTCATGGAGAAGCACGCGGTCGCGCGGCTGATCGGCGCCCCTCCGGGCTATGTCGGCTATGAGGAAGGCGGCGTGCTGACCGAGGCCGTGCGGCGCCGGCCCTATCAGGTCGTGCTGTTCGACGAGGTGGAAAAGGCGCACGGCGACGTGTTCAACGTCCTCCTCCAGGTGCTCGACGACGGCCGCCTCACCGACGGCCAGGGCCGCACAGTCGACTTCTCGAACACGCTGATCATCCTGACGTCGAACCTCGGCAGCCAGTATCTCGCCAATCTCGGCGAGGGCGAGGATGTCGAGACGGTCGAGCCGCAGGTGATGGAGATTGTCCGCGCGCACTTCCGCCCGGAATTCCTCAACCGGCTGGACGAGATCATCCTGTTCCACCGCTTGGGCCAGGCGCACATGGGGCCGATCGTCGACATCCAGGTGGCGCGCGTCGGCAAGCTGCTCGCCGATCGCAAGGTGACGCTCGACCTCACCGATGCCGCGCGTGCGTGGCTCGGCCGCGTCGGCTACGATCCGGTCTATGGCGCCCGTCCGCTAAAACGCGCGGTGCAGCGCTACCTGCAGGATCCGCTCGCCGATCTCATCCTGCGCGGCGAAGTCAAGGACGGCAGCACGATCGCAGTCGACGAAGGCGACGGCAAACTCGCGCTGTCGGTTGCCTGAAACGAAGCGGGCCGGTCGATCGACCGGCCCGCCCTCTTCGTGTTAAGATCGCGAACGCCTAGCGCGGAAAGATCGGCGACCGCCCCTGATCGACAATACCGCGCGCGATGCCGTTGCCGTACTCGCCCATGCGGCGCCATTCACCGACCGTGCGACACACGCGTTCCTTGCGCACGATCGAGCCCGTCACTGCGATACGGCGGCACCGAACAATATCGTCGGGCTTTGTTTCCGCCGCAGCCGGCACGCTCCCGACCGCAGCCTGGATCATCAACGCATAGATCAACACTGAAAGTCCCCCCGCCCCCTCGCAGACGCGCGGGAACCATTCTCTCGTCGCCTCGTCCGATACGCCGCCCGCCCCCGGGTCGGCGTGTCGCGTCCGCCTTACTGGCCGCTCGGTCGCCCGGTACTATATTCCACCACCGCGCGCGCCACGCCATTGCCGCTATCGGCCAGCCGGCGCCATTCGCCGATCGTCTTGCAGACCTTTTCCTTGCGCGCGATCGATCCGGTCACTTCGATGCGGCGGCACTTCACCTCGTCGTTCGGATCGGCGGCGGCCGCGCTCACCGGCGTCAGCGTTGCGCCCTGCAGTAGCGCGGTTAGCAATAAGGACGTGATCGACATGCCATTTCCCCAATCTCGGGCGGCGAGGATCAAGTTTTCGCCGCTGAAGACTACGTCAATTTGTCTATCATGGCACAATAGTCGGCGACAATAGCCTGCTCTTCCAGGCTCATGTGCGGGTTCCACACATCGAAGATCAGCACCGCGCGCAGATCGTCGCTGTCGTTCCACGCCTCGTGCTCGATCGTGTCATCGAACGCGAACGGCCGTCCCGGCTCCCACTCCCGCGTTTCCCCGCCGACGCGAAAGCCGCAGCCGGGCGGCACGATCAGCGGCAGGTGAACGATCGCGCGCGTGTTGGTGACGCCGGTGTGCGGCGGGATGCGCGTGTGCGGCTTCAGCATCGAAAAGAACGCGCTCGGCGCCCGCCCCGGAATGTACGATCGCGGCAGGGCCGCGAGCGCCGCCGCGGTCACCGGGCAGCGGTCGAGCACCGGCTGGTTCGGGCGGCCATATTCCCACAGGAAGCACGCTCCCCAGTCGAGGTTGCCGTTGAGCCCGTCCCACTGGCTGCCAGAAACTCCCTTCTCCATCCGCACGTACGGGATCAGCGCGTCGCCCGGATCGGCGATCAGCGCCTCAAGCTCGCCGCGGATCGCATCGGTTTGCGCCGCCAGCGCGGCGAACCATGGGAAGTGGACGTCGTCGAAGAACTCGTCTGCCGGCAGGAACGGATAGTGGATGCCCGCGCAGACGTTGGGATAGATCCGCCGCTGCCCTAGCGCATGGTCGACGAACGCCCCCGCCCGCCGCCGCCCCGTCTGATCGAGCGCCGCGACGCGGCCGCCGAGCGCCTGCTGCACCGGTACTGCCAGCCGCTCCTGCTGCGCCGCGCAATAGGCCCGCGCGTGATCAAGCAGCCGAACAAAATCGGGCGACGGCTCGGCCACCTGCTCGCCGAGCTGAATGACGCCGGACCAGCGCAGCATCGCCTCGCGCTCCTCGCCCGCCCGCTCGAACCACTGCGCCAGGCGCACCAGCGCGGACAGGTCGCGCGCATCGATCGCCAGCGCCCCGTCGAGCGCCGCGCGCTCTGCGGCCGCATCGTCGAGCAGCCGGCACGCGTGCGCGAGATTGCGCCACAGGCTGCCCGCCCCCGGATCGGCGTCCACCGCCTGCTCGAAGTAACGCCGCGCGCCCGCCGCATCGCCGCCGCGCAGCGCCACGAGCCCGCGCGCATTCGCCTCCTGCGAGGAAAGAGCCACCGACCGCTACCCTGCCTGCATGGGATAGGGCATGGCGCACGCGCGATCCCCGGCTAGGATCGCGGCATGACCGTGACCCCCGCTTTCGATCCCGCCGATCCCGCATGGCTTGCGCATCGCTACGATGCGGCGAGCGATCGCATTATGTATCGTCATGTTCCCCGCACGATGCACCGATCCGGCCCTTTCCTGACGGATGAACTAATCGGCGAACAGCCGCAAGCGTTGCTAGCGCGCCCGGCTGCGGTCGCCGCCGCCAGGGCGAACCCGGCGCCGGTGCATTTCATCTTCCACTCGGCCTTCTGCGCATCGACGATGCTGGTGCGCGCGCTTGATCGGCCGGGCGTTGCGATGGGCCTGTCGGAACCCGTGCTGCTCAACGACGTCGTTGGGCTGCGGCGCCGCAGTGAGCGTCAGGGCGCCGACCTCGCGCGCCTGCTAGACGATGCGATGTCGCTGCTCGCGCGGCGCTGGGCCCCTGTCGAAGGCGTCGTCGTCAAGCCGTCGAACATCCTGTGCGGCTTGCAAAGGCCGCTGCTCGCGCTCCGCGCGGACGCGAACGCGATCCTGCTCCACGCCCCGCTGCGGGAATTCCTGATCTCCGTCGCGCGCAAGGGATTGTGGTGCCGGCTGTGGGTGCGCGAGCTGCTCGAAGGATTGCTGCGCGACGGCCTCGTCGATCTCGGCTTCGCCCCCGAGAACTATTTTCGGCTGAGCGATCTCCAGGTCGCAGCGGTGGGATGGCTGGCACAGCACCGCCAGTTCGCGGCGCTGGCAACGCACGTTCCCGATCGTGTCCGCACGCTCGACTCCGCAACATTGCTCACCGATCCTTCACGGGCGATCGCGGCAGCAGAGCGGTTCTTCGGCCACACGAATATGGCGGCGACGCCGAACAACGCGCTTGGCCGGCACAGCAAGACGGGCGCCCCCTTCACCGCCGCCGATCGCCGCGAAGAGCAGCGCGCAACGCAGGACGCGCACCGCGACGAAATCGACAAGGTCGAAGCGTGGGCACTCGCGCTCGCCGCCAGTGCCGGGATCGCGATCACACTGCCCGCGCCGCTGTTGGGCTGAGCCTTCACGCTCGCGCGGCGGCATCACGCCGCCGCCAGCACCAGCTGCATAAAAAAAGGGGCGGGCATCGCTGCCCGCCCCCTCTTTGAAGTCAGGGTCGTCGGATCAGAAGCGGACCTTCGCACCCGCGACGTAGCGGCGCCCGATCGCGTCATAGGTCGACGGGAAGGTGTTGCCGCTATTGAAGGTGGTCGAACCAGCCTCACCACCGACCAGCGGCGGCTCGATGTCGAACAGGTTCTGCACACCGAAGGTGAAGGTGAAGTTCTCGGCGACGTTCGCCCGCGCGGTCAGGTCGAAGTAATCCTTCGAACCGATGCGGTTGAAGTCGACGTTCTTACCCGCCAGTTCGCCGGCGCTGGCCGGCAGAGCGCCGCGGAACAGCGTACGTGCGTTGGCAGCGAAGCCGCGCGCCGCGAAGTCGTCGGCCTGGCCTTCGTAGACCGTGCCGTCGATGTGGCGCCACAGCAGCGAGACGTCGACCGCATCGAACGTCAGCGTGCCGCGGACGGACCACTGCCACTCGGGGATCGGCTGGCCGCAGTTCGACGAATAGTAGCCGACGCAGTCACGGCTGTAGCCACCGGCCACCGCTGCGAACTTCGACTTCTCGGTCCAATTGCCCGAAGCCGCGAGGCTCAGCTTGGTGAAGCCGAGGTCGTGGGCATAGTTGACCGTGACGTCGACGCCGCTGGTCTCCAGCTGGCCGAGGTTCGAGGTCGTCAGGAACAGGCCGGGAACCGAGTTCGGATCGCCGTTCAGATCGCCGTCGAGCGGATCACGACGGATCGCGAGACACGCCGGCGTGTTCGCTGCTGCCGGCGGGTTGCGCGGGTTGGCACCGAAGCATGCGGTGATCGCATCGCCCGGGGTCGGCGAGGTGATCGCACCCTTGATCTTGATGTTGTAGTAATCGGCCGAGATCGACAGGCGCGGGATGAACGACGGGGTGAATACCGCGCCGGCCGTCCAGCTGTTCGACGTTTCAGGACGCAGGTTGATGTTGCCACCGCCCGTTGCCGCTGCCTGGCCAGCCGTCGGCTGCGAGATCGAGTCGACGGTTGCCGCCGTTGCGCCCTGTGCGAGACAGATTGCGCGCAGGTTGCCGGTCGGGTTCGGGTTGATGCGGACGCCCTGGTCGTTGAACGTCGCGCACGGATCGTCGCTGAGGTTGGTCAGGCCAGTGTTAACCGGCGAGAACAGCTCAGCAATGTTAGGGGCACGAACCGCACGGGCGTAGTTGCCGCGGAACTTCAGGCCATCGACGGGGGTCCAGCTTCCTGCTGCCTTCCACGTCGTGGTGTTGAAGCCGGGGTCACCCGGTGCACCGATCGTGTAGCTCGAGTAGCGGACGCCGCCCTCGACCGTCAGGTCCTGGAAGAACGGCTTGTCCTGCACGAGCGGCACGATCAATTCGCCGATCGCTTCGTACACGTCGAACGAACCGTCGATGTTCGGGGTCGCGCCGCCGGCGCCACCCAGATCACCGCTGGCCGCCAGCGTGTCCGACGACTGCGAGGCGGTGTAACGACGATATTCACCGCCGACCGCGAATGAGATCGGGTTCGCGCCGAACGGGCTGGTCACGCCGAAGTCGCCACTGATCGTGGCACGGGCCTGCGACAGCGTCGTCTTGGTGCGCACGGTCGAAATTTCGTTCAGGAAGTCGATCGCGTCGGGCGTGAACGTGGCGTTGTTCTGCGGGCCGAACCAGTTGATCGGAACGCAGCCCGCCGTAGTGCCCGCGAAGCACGAGTTCACGTTGTTGGCGAGGAAGCTCTCACGAACGCGCGAGTTGAGCGTGTAGTTCTGGATCTGCTGCAGGTTCTCGGATTCGCCGTACGAACCGAACACGTCCCAATCGATCGAGTCGATGATGTTGCCCTTCAGCCCCAGGCGATAGTCGAAGAACTGCGTCGTGTACTCGCTCACGCGCGGACCGACTTCGACGGCACGACGCGACAGATTCGACGTGACGGTGCGGTAGCCGGCCTGGCCCGGCGTCAGCGCGGGGTTGGCGGCGATCGCGCAGTCGGCGGCGCTGATGTTGTTGCGCGTGCAGAACTCGTTGCGCAGACCGGCGGTCAGGAACGGGTTGTTGAGCGGGATGTTGACGGCGACGCCGAACGCGCCCGACGGTGCGATGATCGTCTCGACGGTGTTCTTCGAGAAGATGCCGCGCGTGTAGACCTCGACGTCGTCGGTCACTTCATAGTTCGCCGCGCCGTACATGTTGAAGCGCTGGAACGGCGTCTGATAAACGTTGAACGGGTTGAAGTTGAACGCGGTGAACGCGTTGCTGACCGCGCCGGTCGCGCCACGGTTGAAGTCGGTGCCGGCCGCATTGACCTGCACGGTGCCCGCACCCGGGAGCGAGAAGCGCGAAGGCACCGTAGTGCCCGAGCCGCCGCCGCCGCCCGTCGTCGAGCTGAGGCCGAAGCGACCATAGTCGCGGCCGCCCTGATAGATCGGATCGGCTTCCTGATAGCCGATGCTGAACACCGCGTTGCCGCGGCCGTCGTCGAAGTTCGCACCGATCGTCATGTCAGCGCGGAACACGTTGCCGTCGCCGTCTTCGCTGATCTGCTCGGAAACGTTCGCCTCGATGCCCGAGAAGTCGCGGCGCGTGATGAAGTTGACGACACCCGACACGGCGTCCGCGCCGTAGGTGGTCGATGCACCGCCGGTCAGCACGTCGACGCGCTCGACGAGCGCGAGCGGCACGTTGTTAAGGTCGAAGCGGCCGTTCAGTTCGGCCGGGACGAGGCGCACGCCGTCGAGCAGCACGACGTTACGGTTCGAGCCGAGGTTGCGCAGGTTGACGAACGAGGCGCCGCCGTTGCCGTTGTTGACGGCCGAGCCGATCGACGGGGTGATGCCCGGGATTTCGCGCAGCAGCTCTTCAGCGACGTTGGCCTGCTGAAGATCGATTTCGTCGGCGCCGACGACCTTCACCGGGGTGGCCTGCACCAGGTTCGGGTTCTTGATCAGCGTGCCGGTGACGACGATGTCGCCGGTCGACGTCTCGTTGTTGCTCGCACCTTCGGCGGTGACGATGCCCGGCGCCGCCGCGCCCGGGGTCGTGGTCGAATCGACGCTCTGCGCGAACGCAGAACCCGACGCCATCACGGCGCCGACGAACAGCGTCGTCGTCAGAAGGCGCGAACGGTAGTTTGTGCGCATGTAAGCTTCCCTTTTGATGCCCCGGTTGAACCCGGCTTCACGGCTTGCCCTATGTCGGCTGGCTTTACGCCAACCACATACGACAACGGCTAATCAGGAATTCACGGCGCTGCAATGTCGCCGCGACGCGCCTGCAACATTGCCAAGCGACTGTAACAGGAAGGACACAGTTTAGTGTCCGGCTTGTCCGTTTTCGCGACAGACTCTATCGCCTAAGGGTCCAAGGGAGGCAGGAAATGGCAAGGTTGATGTGGATCGGCACCGCGGCTGCGGCGGCCCTGACGGCCGGCACTGCGATCGCCGCCGATCCGGAAACGGCGGGCGACCGACTGATGCAAGGCTTCGCGCAGTGTCGTGCGATCACCGATCCGGCGCAGCGGCTCGACTGTTTCGACAAGGCCGCCAGCGCGCTCGAACAGGGCGTGAAGGCGAAGGACATCCGGATCGTCGACCGCAGCGACGTGCGCAAGGCACGCCGCTCGCTGTTCGGCTTCACGCTGCCCAAGCTCAACCTGTTCGGCAACGACGACGAGGATCGCGCCGAGGAGGAGAAGTTCGCGGAGATCAACACCACCGTCGCCGCCGCGCGCCCGGCGGCGAACGGCCGGGTCGAGATCACGCTTGCGGACGGATCGGACGCCGTCTGGCAGACAACCGAGGCGGTGATGTTCCCGCCCAAGCCGGGCGACAAGATCCGCATCCGCAAGGGCGCGATCGGAAGCTACTTCATCACCTTCGGCGGCAAGGCGGTGCGCGGCATGCGCGTGCGCTGACAATAGCCACCGGCGCCGGCCTCAGCCGCCGGGCATCGGCCCCGCCACCAGCAGCGGATCGATCCGCGCGTCCCGCCACTTCATCGCCCAGTGCAGGTGCGGGCCGGACGCGCGGCCCGTCGCGCCGACCGCGCCGATCTGTTCGCCCTGCCGTACACGCGCGCCGACGCGCACGTCGATCCGCGACAGGTGGAGGAAGGCGCTGTTCAGCCCCATGCCGTGATCGATCACGAGAAGGTTGCCTTCGAGGGTGAACGGCGCCGCGGCGGCGAGCACGACCACACCGTCTGCCGGCGCGACGACAGGGGTGCCGGTGGGGCGCGCTACGTCGACGCCCGAATGGTACGATCCCGGCTCGCCGCGATAGATGCGCTGCGCCCCGAACAATCCGGAGATACGCCCCGTCGCAGGCCAGATGAAGCGCTCCCGCCACCCTGCGACGTCCGCGCTACCGGCGCGCGCGGCGTTGATCTGCGCCAGCTCGCCCGGTCGCCGCGCCAGGAAGTCGGCCGACGGTACCGGCACCTTCGCCACCCGGTCGAGCCGCTCGATCCGCCACGCGCGCGGCGCGACGGCGATCTCCTGCGTCACGACCCGCCGGTCGGCAAGCGTCGCGAACAGCGTGGCGCGGCTCGCCGCATCGCGGTCAAAGGCGATGACGAAGCGGCCGTCGGGGGCGACCGCCACCGGCTTGCCGTCGAGCGCCAGCGCGATCGTGCCGCGCGGCGCGGTGCCAAGCAGCAACCCACCCTGACTGGCACTGCCGGCGATGGCGATGCGCTCATCTGCCGCCACCATCGGCTGCGCGACCCTCACGGCCGCGCCGGCCATGCTCGCCGATGCGATCGCGACCACGGCCAGCGCTCGCCTCATCGCGGCGCCATCGCCTCCGCCGCCAACGTCGCGCTGGCGAACGCGCGCTGCGAGGCGACGTCCCAGTAGCGCAGATCCTCGATCGCAATCCGCGCGCCGCTGATCGCGCAGGTCACGTGATCGCCGGGGGTTAGCACGCGAAACCCGTTCGCCATATAGTGCAGCCGTGCGGGCCGATCCGAATTCGACATCAACATCCCTGAACGCCTCTCACTCATCCTATACCGCGCCGGGCCTCTGGTCCGCCCGCGCAATCCAACTTCAAAACAGCGTCGGCTGATCCACCTTGGCCGCCGCCTTTCGCGGCGTAACCTCGGCCCTTGCCCGCTCGGCACGCCCACCGTCGATCACGGCATCGACGGTCGCATCGCGGAAGTGCAGCGTCACCGCACCCGCCGCACGCGCCGCCGCGGCGGTCGCCAGCGTCGTCCCGTCCGGCCCCGTCACCCGGGCATAACCGCGCGCAAGCGGCGCGTCGGGATCGACCGAGGCAAGCAGCCGCCCGAGATCGTTCAGCCGCTGCCGCGCGCTCTCCACCCGCCGGTCGAGCAGCGCCGGGCGCAGCACCGCCCCCGTCCGGTCGAGCGTGCCCCGTGCGCGCACCACGTGCCGTTCTAGCCCGCGGTCGAGCCGCCCGCTAAGGTCGTCGATCCGCTGGCGCTGCGGCCCGAGCAGCCGGTCACGCGTCGGCAGCAGCCGGGCGAGCGCGTCGAGCCGCTCGCGTCCGCGCTCGACGTGCCGGCGCGCGCAGCGCTCGATCCGCTGGCCGTGCGCGCCCACCGTCAGCCGGACGTCGGCGAGCACCGGCATGGCCAGTTCGGCGGCGGCGGTCGGCGTCGGTGCGCGCAGGTCGGCGGCATAGTCACACAAGGTGGTGTCGGTCTCGTGCCCGACGGCAGAGATGATCGGGATGCGGCACTCGGCGACCGCGCGCACCACGGCTTCCTCGTTGAACGCCCACAGATCCTCGATCGAGCCGCCGCCGCGCGCGACGATGACGAGATCGGGGCGCAGGTCGGCGGGCAGCGCGTCGAACCCGCGCACCGCGGCGGCAACCTCCGCCGCCGCGCCGTCGCCCTGCACCTTGACCGGCCAGACGAGGAGGTGGCTCGGGCAGCGATCCTCCAGCCGGTGGATGATGTCGCGGATCACCGCGCCGGTCGGCGAGGTGACGACGCCGATCCGCCGCGGCAAGAACGGCAGCGTGCGCCGCGCCTTCGACTTTGCGAACAGTCCCTCCGCCTCGAACCGCGCCTTGTTGCGCTCGAGCAGCGCCATCAGCGCGCCTGCGCCGGCGAGCTCCATCCGCTCGATGATGACCTGATATTTGGAGCGGCCGGGATAGGTCGTCAGCCTCCCGGTTGCGATCACCTCGATCCCGTCCTCGGGCCGGAAGGCGAGGCTCGCCGCCTGCCCCTTCCAGATCACGCCGTCGATCACCGCGGCATCGTCCTTCAGGCACAGATAGCAGTGGCCCGACGCGACGCGCTTGTATCCCGAGATCTCGCCGCGCAGCCGCACGTGGCCGAACTCGCCCTCCACCACGCGCTTCAGCCGGCTCGACAGCTCGCCGACCGACATCGCCGCCGCGTTGTCCCCCGGGATCGGGTCCGCTACGAGCCGCGCGGGAAGATCGAGAAAGGGGTCTGGCATGAACGTCCTGCTGGTGGGCGCGGGGGGCCGCGAACACGCGCTCGCCTGGAAGCTCGCGCAGTCTGAGGGGTTAGATACGCTCTATGCCGCCCCCGGCAACCCCGGCATCGCGCGCCATGCGACGATCGCCGAGCTCAACGTGGCGGATCACCGCGCGGTGATCGATTTCATCCGCCGGCAGCAGATCGGCCTGGTCGTGATCGGCCCCGAGGCACCGCTGGTCGACGGTCTCGCCGACAATATCCGCACGATCGGCGTACCCGTGTTCGGCCCCGGCCGCGCGGCGGCGCAGCTCGAGGGATCGAAGGGGTTCACCAAGGATCTGTGCGCGCGCGTCGGCATTCCCACTGCGCGCTATTTCCGCGTCACCTCGCGCGACGGCGCGCTCGCCTGCCTCGACGATTTCGTCGCCGACGGCGAATGCCGCTGCGTGATTAAGGCGGACGGGCTCGCCGCCGGCAAGGGCGTCGTCGTCGCGATGAGCCGCGCCGAGGCCGAGGCGGCGATCGCCGCGCTGTTCGCCGACGGGCCGGCCGAAGCGGTGATCGAGGAATTCCTCGAGGGCGAGGAGGCGAGCCTGTTCGTCCTGTCCGACGGCACCGCCACGGCGAGTTTCGGCAGCGCGCAGGATCACAAGCGCGTCGGCGACGGCGACACCGGGCCCAATACCGGCGGCATGGGCGCCTACTCCCCCGCCGCCGTCCTGACGCCTGAACTCGAGGAGCGTGCGCTGGGCGAGATCGTCCGCCCGACGATCGACGCGCTCGCCGCCGCCGGCACGCCCTATGTCGGCGTGCTCTACGCCGGGCTGATGCTGACGGCGGACGGCCCCAAGCTGATCGAGTACAACGTGCGTTTCGGCGATCCCGAATGTCAGGTGCTGATGGCGCGCTTCGACGGCGATCTGCTCCACACGCTGCGCGCCGTTGCGGAAGGGCGCCTCGCCGATCTGCCCGCCCCCGCCTTCACCCCCGACATCGCACTCACCGTCGTGATGGCCGCGGAGGGCTATCCCGGCACGCCGCGCACCGGCGGCACGATTGGCGGGATCGACGCGGCCGAGGCGACCGGCGCAATCGTGTTCCAGGCCGGCACGCGCGCGCAGGATGACGCGATCGTCGCTGCCGGCGGACGCGTGCTCGCGGTGACGGCCACGGGTGCGAGCGTCGCCGAGGCGCAGGCCGCCGCCTACCGCGCGGTCGACGCGCTCGATTTCCCGACCGGCTTCTGCCGCCGCGACATCGGCTGGCGGGCGATCGCCTGACGGCGGGCATGATCGTTCCGCTGCCGTTGCGGGAACCGCGGCGCTTACCTAAGGCTTAGCGTTCGGCGTAGCGGAGCGTAGCATGGACCAAGGCATATCGGATACCGGCACGTTGACCGGCATCCTACTCGCGGCGATCGCCATCCTCGCCGTGCTGACGGTGATCGGCATCCTTGTCGGCGCCCGCAAGAAGCGCGCGCGGGCCGAGGCGCAGCGGATCGAGGAGGAACGGCTCGCCGCTGAACGGCGCGAGGCACGCCCGCGCCCGCAATCGGTGCGCCGCGCCGATCCGCAGCCGGTCGTCGACGCCGCGTCCGCAACATCCGCGCCGACGCCCGTCCCCGCCCCAACCACCGTCGCTGCGCCGCCCGTCGCGCCGCCCCCGCCGCCGCTCGCCGACCTGCCCGAGGTGAGCACTGCGCCGACGACCGTGCCAGTCGATACCGAAACACAGCCGACCACGCCGCTCGCCGATGAACCGATCGCCGCCGCCGCCCCGCAGGACGCCTCCCCCGCCGCCGAGGCGCAGCCCGAACCTTCCCCCGTCGCGCCCGAACCCGCGCCATCCCCTGCGCCGCCCGCCAGCCCCGCCGGCGACGCGCCGGTGACGACGATCAAGGGCCTCGGTCCCAAGGTCGCGGCGATGCTTGCCGAGCACGGCATCGTCACCGTCGGCGATCTCGCCGCGCTCGATCAGCGCGCCGCGGAGGATCTCGACGCGCGGCTTGGCAATTTCACCGGCCGCATGGGTCGTGACCGCTGGCTCGAACAGGCGCAGCTGCTCAGCGCCGGCGACGTCAGGACGTACGAGGACCGGTTCGGGAAGCTTTGATCGCGCCGTTCACTGCAAGTCCAATCCCGTCGCCAGTGGCGGAGGCGTAACCCACGTCGATTGACGCCGCCGGTCCGCCGCGCAAAGGCGGCAGGCATGCGCTTCTTCTCGGACAATGCCGCCCCCGTCCATCCCGCCGTGCTCGCCGCGCTGGCAGAGGCCGACGTGCTCGACACCGCCTACGACGGCGATCGCTGGTCAAAGGCGCTCGACGCAAGGCTCTCCGACCTGTTCGAGACCGCGGTCGAGGGGCTGTGGGTGCCGAGCGGCACTGCCGCCAATTGCCTCGCGCTCGCCGCGCTCTGCCCGCCGCACGGCGCGGTGGTCTGCCACCACGATGCCCACATCCAGAACGACGAGTGCGGCGCGCCTGAATTCTACACCCATGGCGCGAAACTCATGCTCGCGCAGGGCGAGGGCGCGAAGCTGACGCCCGAGACGATCGCCGCGCTGCTCGCGACGATCCGCAACGATGTGCACCAAGTGCAGCCGCACGCGATCTCGATCACTAACGCCACCGAATACGGCCTCGTCTACCAGCCGTACGAGGTCGCCGCGATCGGCGCGCTCGCCGCCGAACGCGGCCTCGCGCTGCACATGGACGGCGCGCGCTTCGCCAACGCGCTGGTCACCGCCGGCTGCTCGGCGGCGGACCTGACGTGGCGCGCCGGCGTCACCGCGCTTAGCCTCGGCTTCGTCAAGAACGGGGGCATGAGCGCGGAGGCGCTGGTGTTCTTCAAGCCGGGCCTCGTCGATGCGACGCGCTATCGCCGCAAGCGCGCCGGGCTGCTGCTGTCCAAGGGCCGCTATCTCGCCGCGCAGATCCTCGCGCTGCTTGACGAGGACCGCTGGCTCGCCAACGCGCGCGCCGCCAACGCCGGGGCGGCGCTGATCGCCGCCGCCGCGGGCGATCGCCTCGTCCACCCGGTCGAGGCGAACGAGGTGTTCCTGCGCGTCTCCGCAGAGGAGGCGGCGACGCTGCGCGCCACCGGCTTCGACTTCTACGATTGGGGGCCGGGCGAGGCGCGGCTCGTTGTCTCGTGGAACCAGCGCGCCGAGGACATCCGCCCGCTCGCCGACGCGATCGCCGCGCTCGGCTCATCGCCCCCCGGCCCACGGCCCTGCGAAACAGTGGCGCCGTAGGGCAAACGCCTCTAGCGCGGGCGCGATGACCGCCGCCCCGCCCCCGCAGTCGACCCGCGCCCGCGTCCTCGTACCCTTCGCGATCGTCACGCTGATCTGGGGCTCGACCTGGCTCGTCATCCGCGACCAGCTCGGCGTCGTGCCGCCGTCTTGGTCGGTCAGCTACCGCTTCCTCGTCGCCGGTATCGCGCTCTACGCCTGGTCGGCGATCCGCCGCGAGGAGGGGCGGATCGACGCGCGCGGGCTGCGCTTCGCCGCTGCGCTCGGGCTCGCGCAGTTCGTGCTCAACTTCAACTTCGTCTACCGCGCCGAACAATTCATCACCTCGGGGCTCGTCGCGGTGGTCTTTGCGCTGCTGCTCGTGCCCAATGCGCTATTCGGCCGGATCTTCCTCGGCCAGCGTCTCGGTCGGCAGCTGATCGTCGGATCCGCTATCGCGATGGCCGGCGTCACGCTGCTCTTCCTCTACGAGGTGCGCAGCGATCCCAACGGGCCCGGCGACTCGCTGACGGGCATCGCGCTTACGCTCTGCGCCATCCTCTCGGCGTCGAGCGCGAACGTGATGCAGGGAACGGCCACGGCGCGCGCCTATCCGATGCTGCGCACCACCGCGATCGCGATGCTGCTGGGCGGCGCCTTCGATGCCGCCTGGGCCTATGCCACCGTCGGCCCGCCGGTGATCGAGTGGCGCGCGGGCTACATTGCCGGCATCCTCTACCTCGGGCTCGCCGCCTCGGCGCTCGCCTTTCCGCTCTATTTCGGCGTGATCCGCATCATCGGCCCCGCCAAATCGGCCTATTCGAGCGTGATCGTCCCCGTCATCGCGATGGCGCTGTCGACCGCGTTCGAGGGTTATCGCTGGACGCCGCTCGCCGCCGGCGGCGCGGCGCTCGCCGGCGTCGGGCTGATCATCGCGCTCACCGCGCGCAGGCCCAACCGGTAATCGGGGTAGAGCGGACGCCAGCCAAGCACCCGCTTCGCCTTGCCGTTCGCGACCCGCCGGTTCTCCGCGTAGAAAGCGCGCGCCATCGGCGACAAACTGTCGAGCGGCACGATCGGCGGCGGCGCCACGCCGATCAGCGCCGCGGCGTAGCTCACCACCGCGTCCTGGCTCGCCGGTAGATCGTCGGCAAGGTTGTACGCCCCCGCCGGCCCGTCGAACCCGGCGATCACGCCGCGCACGATATCGTCGACATGGATCCGGCTGAACACCTGATCGGTTAGCCCAGTGCGGTGCGCCTTGCCCTCGCGCAGCCGCTCGATCGGCGAGCGGCCGGGGCCGTAGATACCGGGCAGGCGGAATACCCGCGCACCCAGCGCAAGCCACGCCGCATCCGCCGCATTGCGCCCCGCCCGGCGCCCACGGATCGGCGCGCTCTCGTCGACCCAGCCGCCACCCGCATCGCCGTAAACCCCGGTCGAGGAAAGGTAGCCGAGCCAGCGGCTGCCGAGCGAATCGCCGTAGCGCGCGAGCACCGGATCGCCGCTACCCTCGTCGGCGGGAACGGAAGACAGGACGTGCGTCGCGCTCGCCACGCCGGCGCGCACCGCCGCGGCGTCGTCGAAACGGATCGTGCCGTCGCGACCGTCGCGCGTCGTCGCCAGCACCGGCCAGCCGCTCGCCCGCGCGATCGCCCCGGCGGCATAGCCCAGCCCGAAGATGAACAGCCGCATCGAAATCCTTTTCGCTAGCCGCGCGTCGGCAACGCTCAACACCCGCAACCAGATAACGCGGCAATCGGCGAGCTGGCCCCGTTCAGGCGCCACGCGCTGGCAGCACCCGCCGGCAACTCACTCCGCCATCGGCCCCTTGAACAGCGTGCCGAAATAATCGCCCTTGTTCCACACTGGTCGCGCCACGCTGTCGGCGATCTCGCGCGCGATGCGATAGTTGACGTCGACGAAGCGCACGCCCTGCTCCCACTCGATCGGCTGCGACAGATCGTCGCCCGGCTTGTGGTAGTTGGTCGACATGAAATGCTCGACCGCCGCCTTGCCCGGCCCCTTCTGCCCCGGCCACAGGAACACCGAGGGCACGCCCTTCTGCACGAAGCGGAAGTGGTCCGAGCGGACGAAGATCCCCTCGTCGGGCATCGGATCGGGCGACAGCGCGAACCCCGCCCCCTCCACCACGCGGCGGATGATCGGGCCGAGCGTCGAGCGGTCGCCGCCGAACGCCACCATGTCCTCGAAGCGATAGGTCAGGATCGGCATGTCGAGGTTCACGTCCGCGACGATCGACTGCAGCGGCATGGTCGGGTGATTGGCGAAATAGTCGCTGCCGATCAGCCCCTTCTCCTCCGCGGTCACCGCGAGGAACACGATGGTCCGCTTGGGCGCGCCTTCCTTTTGGAACCTTTTGGCCTCTTCGATCAGGCTCGCGATGCCGATCGCATTGTCGAGCGCGCCGTTGTGGATGGTGTCGGTGCCCTTACCGCTGACGCCGACGTGATCGAGGTGCGCCGACAGCACCACCACTTCCTTCGACAGCACCGGGTCGCTGCCGGGCAGCACGCCAACGACGTTGGACGAGCGCGCCGGCGCGAAGCTCGTCTGCGTCGCGGCGGCAAGCGTCGCGGGCAGCTGCTCGGCGACGAACACCGCGTCGGGCTTGTCGGCGGCGCGCGCGACCTTCGCCCACGGCGTCCGGGCACCGGCGAACAGCTTCGCCGCGCCGGCCACGCTCAGCGTTGCGAGGTTCGGGATCGATCCCGCCTCGACGTTGCCGGTGCCGTCGGGATTCGCCCACGTCATCCGCGTGTGCGTGCTCGCCTCGACGAGCTGCGCGAACGCGCGCTGATTCTCCGCGCGCGGCGTCTGCAGCGTGATCGTGCCGATCGCACCGCGCTCGGCGGCGAAGCGTGCCTTGGTCGTTGCTGATCCCAGCCACGCGCGCTCCTCGCCCGTCATTTTGGCGGGCGATCCGCTGACGAAGGCGACGATCTTGCCGCGCACGTCGACACCCCGGTAATCGTCGCGACCATAGGCCGGCGCGACGATGCCGTAGCCGACGAACACCACCGGCGCGGTCACCGCGGTCTCCTTCGCGCGCGGATCGGCCGACGGCACGTAGTCGACGCCGTGAACGAGCGGCTGCGGCGTCCCGCCAGCGTGCGCGATGCTCATCGTGCCCTTACCCGCCGGCTTGTACGCGACGAGCGGGACCTGCTGAAGATAGCTGCGCGCGCCCGCCGCCGCGTCGCCGCCCGGCTTCAGCCCCGCCGCGAAGAATTGCGACGCGACATATTGCGCCGCGATGTCAAATTCCGCGCTGCCCGCCTCACGCCCGCGCATCGCATCGGACGCGAGGAACATGACGTGTCCCTTGATCGCCGCCGCCCCGGCGGACAGCGGCGTCGCGGCGGCCGCGGAAGCGGCGGCAGGCGTATCGGCCGTGCGCGTCGCCTCCTGCGTGACGCCGGAAACCGGCAGGGTGACGAGGCTGAGTGATAGGGCAAGACGACGCATCACGGCTT
This sequence comes from Sphingomonas sp. TZW2008, assembly GCF_002117915.1. Classification (GTDB taxonomy): domain Bacteria; phylum Pseudomonadota; class Alphaproteobacteria; order Sphingomonadales; family Sphingomonadaceae; genus Sphingomonas. The sequence goes on from NZ_BDJB01000003.1 coordinate 607,877, forward strand.
CCGGCAAGGGTCCACCCGTATCCCCGACGGGCGGCAGCGGCGCACCCCGGCACGAACGAACGTATTGTTTGATACCACTGCCGTAGCAGCCGTCCCGCCCGCCGCAAGGTTTCGATGGAACCACTGCGCGCGCCGTTTATAGTCTCCCCCATGCTCGACGCCCTCACCGCGCCCGCCGTTCCCGCCGCCAAGCGCCGCGAAGATTATGCCCCGCCGGCATGGCTGGTGCCGAGCGTCGCACTCGATTTCGCGCTCGATCCCGCCGCCACGCGCGTCCTTGCGCGGCTCGACGTTGCACGCAACGCCGCGAACGACGAGCCGCTGCGGCTCGACGGCGAAGGCCTCGTCCCGCTGTCGGTCAGCGTCGATGGCGTCGCGATCAACGACTGGCAGATGGATGGCGACACACTCGTCGTGCCGCTCGCCGGCGATGCGCACGTGATCGAGACCGAGGTGGAGATCGCGCCCGATCGCAACACACAGCTGATGGGGCTCTACGCCTCGGGCGGCAATCTGTGCACGCAATGCGAGGCGGAGGGTTTCCGCCGGATCACCTTTTTCCCCGATCGCCCCGACGTGCTCGCCACCTATCGCGTGCGGATGAGCGCGGACAAGGCGCGCTACCCCGTCCTGCTGGCGAACGGCGATCCGATTGCCTCTGGCGACAACGGCGATGGGACGCACTGGGCCGAATGGCACGATCCATTCCCCAAGCCGTCGTACCTGTTCGCGCTCGTCGCCGGCGACCTCGCGTGCAATCGCGGTACCTTCGTCACCGCGTCGGGGCGCGAGGTCGAACTCGGCATTTGGGTGCGCGCGGGTGACCTGCCAAAGACCGATCACGCACTTCACGCGCTCAAGACCGCGATGGCGTGGGACGAGCGCGTCTACGGCCGCGAGTACGATCTCGACGTGTTCAACATCGTCGCGGTCGACGATTTCAATTTCGGCGCGATGGAGAACAAGGGGCTGAACATCTTCAACAGCCGCTACATCCTCGCCGATCCCGATACCGCGACCGATTACGATTACGATGCGATCGCCACCGTCGTCGCGCACGAGTATTTCCACAATTGGTCAGGCAACCGCGTCACCTGCCGCGACTGGTTCCAGCTGAGCCTCAAGGAAGGCTTCACCGTCTTCCGCGACCAGGGCTTCTCCGCCGACCAGGGCTCGGCCGCGGTCAAGCGGATCGAGGACGTGCGCGGCCTGCGCGCCAGCCAGTTCCCCGAGGATTCGGGGCCGCTCGCGCATCCCGTCCGTCCCGAGAGCTACCTCGAGATCTCCAATTTCTACACCTCGACGATCTACAACAAGGGCGCCGAACTGATCCGCATGATGGCGACGATCCTCGGCCCTGCGCGCTTCCGCATGGGCAGCGATCTGTACTTCGATCGGTTCGACGGCACCGCCGCGACGTGCGAGGATTTCGTTGCCTGCATGGAGGAAGCGGGCGACATCGACCTCAAGCGCTTCCGCCTGTGGTACAGCCAGGCCGGCACACCGCGCGTCTCCGCCAGCCTAGAGCATGAGGGCGGTCGCGCGACGCTGCGCCTCGCGCAGCAAGTGCCGCCGACACCAGGCCAGCCGGTCAAGCAGCCGATGGTGCTGCCGCTGCGCATCCGCCTGTTCGGCGCCGAGACCGGCCAGCCGCTCGGCCCCGAACGGCTCGTCCTGTTCCAGGATGCGAGCGAGACAATCGTGTTCGAGACCGTGCCCGAGCGCCCCGTCCTATCGATCAACCGCGGCTTCTCCGCCCCCGTCACGATCGAGAGCGATCGCACCGCCGCCGATCTCGCCTTCCTCGCGCGGCACGACGACGATCCGTTCGCGCGCTACGAGGCGATGCAGCAGCTGATGCTCGACACGCTCGTCGCCGGCGCGGTTGAGGGCAGCGCCGACCACCGCGCGGTGATCGATGCGGTCGCCGACACGCTCGACAATCCCGCGCTCGATGCCGCCTTCATCGCCGAGGCGGTGCTGCTGCCGTCCGAAAGCTTCGTCGGCGACCAGCTCGCCACCGTCGATCCCGACGCGATCCACCGCGCACGCGAGGCGCTGCGCCGCGATCTCGGCCGCGAGCTCGCCGATCGCTGGCGCTCGGTGTACGAAGTGAACAGCCACGATACGGCTTTCGAATATACGCCGGTCGCCAAGGCCGCGCGCCGCATCCGCAATGTCGCGCTCGGCTATATCGCCGCCTCCGGCGCGGCGGATGCCGATGCCGATGCGATCGCCTTCCGCCAGTTCGAGCGCGCCGACAACATGACCGACCGGCAGGGCGCGCTCGGGACGCTCGCCAACGGGACTAGCGATCTGCGCGAGGCGGCGCTCGACATCTTCTACAACCGCTACGCCGGCAATCCGCTGGTGCTCGACAAATGGTTCCAGACGCAGGCGCTGTCGACGCGCGACGATACGCCTGCGGCAGTTGCCGCGCTCGCCGAACATCCCGATTTCGCGCTGTCGAACCCCAACCGCGCACGCAGCCTGATTGGTGCCTTCGCGGTCAACCAACGCGCGTTCAATACCGCCGACGGGGCGGGCTATCGCTTCCTCGCCGATCAGCTGATCGCGCTCGACCGGCTCAACCCGCAGACCGCGGCGAAGCTGCTCCCGCCGCTCGGCCGCTGGCGGCGCTTCGATCCCGCGCGCGCGGCACTGATGCGCGCCGAGCTCGAACGCATCGTCGCGACGCCCGGCCTGTCGAAGGATCTGTTCGAACAGGCCTCGAAGAGCCTCGAGGGGTAAGCCCCCCTTCACCACCCCGCGCGATCGCCGGGATGGCGCGGGGGCCGGCCGTGCCCTGCCCCCGCGTCACCTTGATCCGTCAGATCAGGCGGTGCGCGTGCCCGTCAGCGGGAAGCTGCCGAACGCGCCTGCGCCCACCGTGCCGTTGACGGTATCGCCGTCGATCGTCACACTCATGTCGAGCGTCATCGGCATCGGCACCGTCATCTGCTGCTTCCAGGTCAGCGTGTTGCCGTTCACCTCGCCCGACACGTCGTTCGAGCCCATCGCGCCCGCGTTGGTGCCGGTAAAGGTGTTGCCGTCGCTCTTCACCGTCAGCGTCGACTTCTGGTCGCCCAGCGGCGACTTGACCACCACGTCGTACGTACCGTCGACACCAGCCATCACTTGCTCTCCTCAGACGCGCCCGCCACGGACGCAGCGCTCGTCACCTCGACCGGCAGTCCCAGCGTGTCAAGCTGCGGGCGGACGACCTTGGCGTCGCCGATCACCACCCACACGAAGCGGTTCGGATCGATGACGCTACGGATCGCGCGATCGAGCTCGTCGCGCGTCATCGCACGATAGCGCTGCGTGATCGTCGCATAATAATTGTCGGGCCGGCGGTAGAGGTCGTTCGCCTGCATCGCGCCGAGCACCGCGCCCGACGTCTCGAAATCGCCGGCGAGCGAGCGCGTCGCGCCGGTGATCGTGCGATCGAACTCGGCCTGCGTCAGCGGCTTCGCGCCCACGAACGCGCTCAGTTCCTGCCGCATCGACGCGATCGACGCGCCGGTCTTGTCCGCCTGCACCGGCGCCACGATCACATAGGGCGCGGCAAAGGCGTTGCGGTTGAAATTGCCGAACGCGCCGTACGACCAGTGCTTCGCCTCGCGCAGGTCCATGTTGATCCGGCCGAGAAAGTCGCCGCCCAGCGCATCGTTCGCGGTGATCAGCGGCAACAGGTCGTCGGTGCCCTTCAGCGACGTGCGCAGCCCGCCGGTGATGCGTGACTGCGGCGAGTTTGGGCGATCGACCAGCAGGATGCGCGGCGCGGGCAGCATGCGGTCCTCGCGGAACACCTTCGTGCCCGCGATGCCGGTCGCGGTCCAGCCGGCGAGCGCGGTATCGAGCGTCGCCTTGATCTCGGCGAGCGGCCGATCGCTGACGACGAAGATCTTCGCCTTGTCGGGCCGCATCCACGCCTGGTGGAAGCCGACGAGATCGCGGCGGGTCAGCGCCTTCACTGCCGCCGCATCGCCGCTGCCGCGGCTCTTCGCATAAGGGCTGCCCGCGCCGTAGAGGATCGGCGGCACGATGCGCTGCGCGATGCCCTCGGGATCGGTCAGCTCCTGCGCGATCTGCGTCAGCATCTGCCCGCGCACGCGCGGCAGCTCGCTGTCCGGGAAGGACGGCGCGCGCAGCAGCTCGGCCCACAGCCCCGCGGCGGGCGCGAGGTTGGCGCTCGGCGCGCGGAAGCTCACCGTGGTGCGATCGGGCGACGAGCCGGTGTAGATGTCGAGCCCCAGCCGCTCCTTCGCCTCTGCGAGCTGGAACGAATCGAGCCGCTGTGTCCCCTCGTCGATCATCGCCAGCATCATCGCCTGCGTGCCGAGCTTGTCGGGCACGTCCGCCGCGACGCCCGCATCGAAGCTCGCCACCATCTGCGTCACCGGCACCGTGGTGCGGTTGGCGTAGATCAGCTCCACCCCGTTGGCGAGCCGCGCGCGCTCGATCGCCGGGAAGGCGAGCGTGCCGACGGTGCCCACCGCGGGCATCGGCGCGCGCGTGCCCTTGGGCGGCGTCTCGGGCGCTGTGGTGGTCGCGACCGCCGGCGGCACTTCCGCTTCGGCATAGGCATCGCGGTCGCCCGGCACGACGGTCAGCGCATAGGCCGGCCGCGTCAGCCACTGCTGCGCCGCCGCCTTGACGCTTGCCGGCGTCTGCGCCGCGAGCCGAGCGAGCTGCTTCTTGTAGAAGCCCGGATCGTTCGAATAGAGCGCGCCCTCGGCAAGCGCGACCGCCTTGCCGCCGAACCCGCCGACCGCTTCGAGCCCGCCGATCCGCCGCGCGATCGTCGACGTCAGCGTGCGCTGTACCTCGTCTGCCGTCGGGCCGGTGCGGATGAAATCGGCGACCAGCGCGTCGAGCCGCTTGGATACGGTGGCCGGATCGACGTCAGGGCGTACCACCGCGCTGATCGTGAAGGTGCCGACCTGCGCATAGTCCGAGTAGCTCGCGCTCACCTGCACCGCGGTCTTGTCGCCCTTCACCAGCGCATTGTCGAAGCGCGAGCTCGCCAGCCCGCCGAGCACGGCGGCCGCCACTTCCAGCGCGGGCGCGGCGGGATCGTTCAACCCGGGCACCGGCCAGCTCTTGATGATCAGCGGGGCGGCGACGCGATCCTTCATCACCTCGGCCTTGGACGCGGCCAGCGTCGGCACCGCCGCGGCCGGCGCGACGCTCTTCGGTCCCGGCTTGATCGCGCCGAAGTATTTCGCCGTCAGCCGCTTCGCCGTCGCGACGTCGATGTCGCCCGCGAGCACCAGCACGGCATTGTTGGGGCCGTAGTGATCGCGGAACCATGCCTTGACGTCGCCCAGGCTCGCCTTGTCGAGGTCCGCCATCGATCCGATCGTGCTGTGGCCATAGGGATGCCCATCGGGAAAGACGCCCTCGATCAGCTTGTAGCTGACCAGCCCGTAGGGCTGATTGTCGCCCTCGCGCTTCTCGTTCTGGACAACGCCGCGCTGCTCATCGAGCACCGCCTGCGAGATCGCGCCGGTGAGATAGCCCATGCGGTCGCTCTCGAGGTACAACGCCTGCTCGAGCGCCGCAGTCGGCACCGTCTCGAAATAGTTGGTGCGATCGAAATAGGTCGTGCCATTGAGGTCGGTCGCGCCGACCTGCTTCAATGGCTCGAAGAAGTCGCCCGGCGCATTCTCGCTGCCGTTGAACATCAGATGTTCGAAGAGGTGCGCGAAGCCGGTCTTGCCCGCCGGCTCGTGCTTCGATCCGACGTCGTACCACACCGATACTGCGACGACCGGCGCCTTGCGATCGGTGTGCACCACCACGCGCAGGCCGTTGGGCAGCGTGAACTGTTCGTACGGTATGTCGACCGCGCGGACGAGGTCGGCCACCGGTGCCGGCTTCGCGACGGCGGGCCCGGCCGGGGCGTTGGTCTGAGCGGTGACGGTGACTGGTACAACGAGAGCCATTGCCGCAACGCCGGCGGCAAGCTTGATCGACAGGCGCAAGATGGGGAACTCCTACAGATGGCGCGAGCCTAACGCGCGATTGACCCGCGCGGAAGCCGGCAACATTTCGTCACGGATATTGACTGCCGCGGCAGTCATTGCCTAAGCAACGATATGCCGTTTACCGACTCGACTTTCTATCCCGACGTGTCGCCCGGCTATTTCGTCCGTCAGATTCACCAGATGAGCGTCGCCGCGATCGACCGCACGCTTGCCGACGACGGAATGAGCGCGACGCAGTGGATGACGCTGGTGTCGCTCTATTTCGACCATGCCGATACCTGCGCCGGGCTGGCGCGCACGCTGGGGCATGACAAGGGCGCGATGACGCGGCTGATCGATCAGATGGAACAGGCCGGGTGGGTGGTGCGCCAGCGCGACGACGCCGATCGCCGCGTCGTGCGGCTGACGCTGACCGAGGCTGGGCGCGAGGCCGCGGTCGCCGCCAAGCGCAAGGTGATCGACTGCTGGAACGGCTTTCTTGCCGACTGGAGCGACGCGGAGGTCGCCGATCTGATCGCGACGCTGCAGCGCCTGCGCCGCACGATGGAGGAAAGCGCCGCATGCGCCGCCTGAACATGTCCCGCCCGGCGATCCGCATCGGCCGCGCCGCCGGTCGCAAGGGGATCGGGGCGGGACGATCCAAATTCGGCGTGTCCAGCAGCATCGGCGCCGCGCTCCTCGCCCTTGCCGCGTGCTCGCCACCCGATACGCACCCGCAGCTCACGGCAAAGGCGCCGGCCGATCTCGGCCTCATCGGCGCGCCGATGCCGGTGATCGATCCCGAATGGTGGACCGCCTATCGCGATCCTCAGCTCGACCGGATCGTCGCCGACGCACTCGCCGGCAGCCCGACGCTCGATGCCGCGCTCGCCCGCGTGCGCCAGGCGGAGGCGGTGCTGGCACGCCGCGACGCCGATCTCGCCCCGTCGATCACCGCCGACGGCAACGCGCAGGTGGCGCGCCTCTCCGGCCGCTACACGATCCCGCCGCCCTTTGCCGGCAGCGTGCGCTTCCTCGGCACGGCGCAGGCGAATCTGTCGTGGAACCTCGACCTGTTCGGCCGCCAGCGTGCCGCGATCGCTGGCGCGCGCGCGTCCGCCGCCGCTGCCGCGCTCGACGTCGAAGCAGCGCGGCTGATGCTCGCCGGCGCGGTCGTCTCGACCTATGCCGAGGTTGCGCGCGCCGAGCGGATCGCCGAGATCGCGCGCGCCACGATCGCCACGCGCGAGCGCGCCGTCCGCCTCGTCACCGTCCGCGTCGAGAACCGGCTCGCGAGCCAACTCGACGTGCAGGCCGCCACCACGCTGCTCGCGCAGGCGCGCGTCGCATTGACCCGTGCGCAGGCCGCACGCGTGCTGGCGGCGAACGCGCTCGCGCAGCTCGCCGGGCGCGGCGCCGATTACCCCGCCGGAATCGGGCCCACACGGCTTACCGCGCCAACCACGCTGCCGCTGCCCGCCGCGATCCCAGCCGACCTGCTCGCGCGCCGCGCCGACATTGCCGCCGCCACCGCGCGGGTCGAGGCCGCCGCCGCCGGCCGCCAAGTGGCGCGCCGCGCCTTCTATCCCGACGTCAACCTCATCGCGCTCGCCGGGCTCCAGGCGGTCGGCATCGGCAATTTCTTCAATCCCGAAGCCGCGACCGCCGGCGCCGGCGCGGCGCTGCACCTGCCGATCTTCGACGGCGGGCGGCTGCGCGCCGATCTCGCCGAGGCTACCGCCGCGGTCGATCTCGCGATCGCTGACTATAACGGCGTCGTGGTCGGCGCGGTGCGCGACGCCGCCGACGCTCTCGCGACGATCCAGGCGACCGAGCGCGAGGCCGCGGCGCAGGGCGCCGTCGTGCGCGGCTTCGCCGAAACCAACCGCCTCAACGCGGTGCGCATCGCCGCGGGTCTCGATTCGCGGCTGACCGGGATCGATACCGACATCCGCCTGCTCGACGCCCAGCTGGCGCAAGCGACGCTCGGCATCGACGCCCTCGCGGCGCGCGCACGCCTCGTCCAGGCGCTGGGCGGCGGCTTTGATCCCGCGCGCACCCCCGCCGCCACCGCCCTTCCCGCCCGGACCACCCAGCCATGACCGACACTGCCGCCACCTCGCCCGCATCCCCGCCGAACGGCAAGCCCGCGACGCGCAAGCGCCTGTTGCTGATCCTTGCCGTCGTCGTGCTCGTCGGCCTCGCGATCTGGGCGGTGTTTCACTTCCTGCTAGCGAAGCCCGAGGAGGAGACCGACGACGCCTATGTCGCCGGCGACGTCGTCGCCGTCACCGCGCGCGATCCGGGCACGATCGTCGCGCTGCACGCGGACAATACGCAGGCGGTGAAGGCGGGGCAGCCGCTGATCGACCTCGATCCGCTGACAGCCGACGTGAATCTCGCCGCGGCGGAGGCGGAACTCGCCCGCGCGGTGCGCGGCACACGCTCCGACTTCTCGCGCGTCAACGAAACGCAGGCCGCGGTCGTCCAGGCCGAGGCGGAACTCGCCGCCGCGCGCGCCGACTATCAGCGCCGCCGCGGTGCCGCCGCCGAGGGCGCGGTGTCGGGCGAGGAGCTCGGCCACGCTGCGGATCAGGTGAAGGTCGCGACTGCCGCGCTCAACCTCGCGCGCAGCCGCCGCGCGCAGGCGCAAACCACCGTCGCCGGCACCGCGGTCGGCACCAACCCGGCGGTGCTCGCCGCGATCGCGGGCTATCGCCGTGCCGCAATCGTGCGCAGCCACATGCACGTCGTTGCGCCGATCGACGGCGTCGTTGCGCAGCGCAACGCGCAGGTCGGCCAGCAGATTGCCGCCGGCACGCCGCTGATGGCGATCGTGCCGCTCAACCGCTTGTGGGTCGACGCCAACTTCCGCGAAACGCAGCTCAAGGACCTGCGCATCGGCCAGCGCGCGACGATCGTGGCGGACGCCTATGGCGACGACATCGTCTACCACGGCCGCGTCGTCGGCCTGTCGGCAGGCAGCGGCAACGCCTTCGCGCTGCTGCCGCCGCAGAACGCGAGCGGCAATTGGATCAAGATCGTCCAGCGTGTGCCGGTGCGCATCATGCTTGATCCGCGCGAGCTGCGCGTGAACCCGCTGCGTGTCGGCCTGTCGGTGATGGCGACGATCGACACAGCGGACGCGCGCGGCGCGCGGCTCGCGCAACCGGCGAGCCAGCCGTACCGCGGCGCGATCGCCGAGGCCGATCCTGCGGTGGAGGCGAAGATCGCGCAGATCATCGCCGCGAACCGCTGAGCCGATGGCGCTTTCGGTGATTTCGGCGCGAGCGCGACGGGCTGGTACGCGGTCACCAGCGTGCGCGACGATTGTATCGACGCGACAGGAAGCCTCGCGACGTGGCTAGCGCGCCGCCGCAACCCGCGCCGCTCGCCGGGCCGCGGCTCGGGCTTGTCGCCTTCGCGCTCGCGCTCGGCACGTTCATGATGGTGCTCGACACCACCATCGCCAACGTCTCGCTGCCGACGATCGCCGGCAATCTCGGCGTCAGTTCGGACAATTCGACCTGGATCGTCACCGCCTTCGCGGTAGCCAACGGCATCTCGGTGCCGCTTACCGGGTGGCTGATGCGCCGCTTCGGCGTCGTGCGCACCTTCTGCGTCTCGCTCACGCTCTTCACGATCGCCTCGTTCCTGTGCGGCGTCGCGTGGGATCTGCCGTCGCTGATCGCGTTCCGCGTTCTCCAGGGCGCCGTATCCGGGCCGATGATGCCGGGCAGCCAGGCGCTGCTCATCTCGGTCTTCCCGCCCGACAAGCGCTCCACCGCGCTCGGCATCTGGTCGATGACGACGCTGGTCGCGCCGATCATGGGCCCGATTCTCGGCGGGTTCATCTCGGACAATTACCACTGGTCGTGGATCTTCCTGATCAACGTGCCCTTTGGCATCTTCACCGTCGCGATCTGCTGGACCAATCTCGCCAGCCGTGAGACGCCGACCGCCAAGGTGCCGATCGACACGATCGGCCTCGCGCTGCTCGTACTGTGGGTCGGCTCGCTCCAGATCATGCTCGATCTCGGCAAGAACGCCGATTGGTTCAACGATCCGATGATCGTGGTGCTGACCGTCGTCGCCGCGATCGGCTTCGTCGCATGGCTGATCTGGGAGCTGACCGACGCCAATCCGATCGTCGACCTGTCGCTGTTTGCCAACCGCAATTTCGCGATCGGCAATATCGCCTTCTGCCTCGGCTATGCCGTGTTCTTCGCCAACATCCTGCTGCTGCCGCTGTGGCTGCAGACGCAGCTCGGCTACACCGCAACCTGGGCGGGCCTCGTCGCCGCGCCAAGCGGCGTCGTCGCGGTGCTGCTGACGCCGCTCAGCGCGCGGCTGTCGGGCAAGATCGACGCGCGCATCCTCGCCAGCGTGGCGTTCGTCGCCTTTGCGATCAGTTACTGGCTGCGCTCGGGCTACACCACCAATGCCGGCTTCTGGGATTTCGTCTTCCCGCTGCTCGTTCAGGGCGTCGCGATGTCGACCTTCTTCCTGTCGATGCTGACCATCTCGCTCGATCGCATCCCGCCAGAGCGGCTGCCGTCCGCCACCGGCCTGTCGAACTTCACGCGCATCGTCGCCGGGGCGTTCGCCGCGTCGATCATCACTACCGCCTGGGATCGGCGCGAGGCGCTGCACCAGGGCCGGCTTTCCGACGCCATCGGCAACGGCGTGCCGTATCGCATGGCGGTCGAGAACCTCACCCGCCTCGGCCTCGACGCGACGCAGGCTGCGGCGGCGGTCACGCGCCAGATGGTCGGCCAAGCGTATCTCCTCGCCTCGACCGATCTGTTCCGCCTGTCGGCCTATCTCAGCGGCTCGCTGCTGATCCTCGTCTGGCTATGCCGCCGGCCGTCGGCGAATGGCGCGGGTCCCGTCGCCGCCGACTGATCTTGCGTCGCCGCGCTGGCCAATTCATAGCGCGTTCCAAATACGACGGGAGAGGGCCATGGATCTTTCGCTCAGCGACGAGCAGGCGATGCTCCGCGACACGCTGAAACGCTATCTGGCGCAGCATCACGCGTTCGATCCGCACCGCACGTGCGATACCGGGGCACTGTGGCACGCGCTCGGCCGCGATCTCGGCGTGCTCGGCGCGACGCTGCCGACCGAAGCTGGCGGGCTGGGCGGCGGCGCCGTCGAAGCGATGGTCGTCGCCGATGCGCTCGGCGAGGCGCTGGCGAGCGTCCCTTATATCGAGACCGTGGTCGTCGCCGCCGGCCTGCTTAAGCGCGTCGGTGGCGAGCGCGCGGCGGCGCTGCTGCCGCTGATCGCCGAGGGTGCGACGCGCGCGGTGCTCGCCGCGGGCGAGGCGGATAGCCGCCAGGCGCTCGAGGCGGTCGCGACCACCGCGCGGCGCAGCGGCAACGGCTGGACGCTCGACGGCGACAAAGTCGTGGTCGCCGGCGCGCCGGGCGCCGAGTGGCTGATCGTCACCGCGCGGACTGACGGTGCGCCGCGCGACGTGCGCGGCGTGTCGCTGTTCCTCGTGCCCGCCGACGCGCCGGGCATCGGCCGCCACGATTACGCGCTGATCGACGGCCTGCCTGCCTCCGACCTGACAATGCGCAACGTGACGCTGCCCGCCGACGCGCTGCTCGGCGAGGAGGGCGCCGCGCTGCCGCTGCTCGAACAGGCGCGCGACGAGGGCATCGCCGCGCTCTGCGCCGAGGCCGCCGGGCTCACGCGCAAGCTGCTCGGCGATACCGTCGCCTATACCAAGGAGCGCAAGCAGTTCGGCCAGCCGCTCGCCAGCTTCCAGGCGCTGCAGCACCGCATGGTCGACATGTTCATCGCGGTCGAGCAGGCGACTTCCGCCGCCTATCTCGCCGCGCTCCATCTCGATGCGGATGCCGCAACGCGCGCGCGCTCGATTGCGGCGGCGAAGGCGACGGTGGCCGATGCCGTGCGCTTCGTCGGCCAGAACGCCGTCCAGCTGCACGGCGGGATGGGGATGACCGACGAGCTGGCGGTCGGCCACTATTTCCGTCGCGCGACGGCGATCGAGCAGCAGTTCGGCGCCGGCGATCACCATGCGAAGCGCTATGCCGCGCTGATGCGGCAGGCACTCGCGCTCTAGGATCCGTACCCAATCAGAACAGGGTCGTGACGGAGCAGAAATGGCGGCTGGGCTAGGAGCAAGGAGGGAGCGATGCCGAAGCCTCGTGACCGACGCCGAGACGCCGCCCAGTCGTCATTTCCGTCCGCCGCTGCGCGGTCACCCTGTTCTGATTGAGTACCGACCCTAGCGGCGAACGCGGGTGACGTGCCCCATCTTGCGGCCGGCGCGCACCTCGCGCTTGCCGTAGAGGTGGAGGTGCGCGCCCGGCTCGGCGAGCAGCTCGCCCCAGCGCCCCGCTGCGTCGCCGATCAGATTCTCCATCGTCACTTCGCTGCCGGTCAGCCCGGTATCGCCGAGCGGCAGCCCGCAAATCGCGCGGACGTGGTTCTCGAACTGCGAGGTGACCGCGCCCTCGATCGTCCAATGCCCCGAATTGTGCACGCGCGGCGCCATCTCGTTGAACACCGGTCCCGCAGGCGTCGCGAAATACTCGCACGTCAGCACGCCGACATGCCCCAGCGCGTCGGCGATCCGCCCGGTCAGCGCCGCCGCCTCGGTCCAATGCGCGGCGATTTCCGCCGGCGCCGGAACGGTCGAGCGCGCGAGGATCGCGTCGACATGCTCGTTCCACGGCGGGGGGTAGCTCACCATGTTGCCCGCATGATCGCGCACCAGCACGATCGAGAATTCGTGCGTGAAGTCGACGAAAGCCTCGAGCACCGCCGGTCCGTCGATCGCCGTCCACGCCGCGTCGGCATCGTCCGCCGAATGCAGCCGCACCTGGCCCTTGCCGTCGTATCCCATGCGCGTCGTCTTGAGCACCGACGGCGTGCCGATCCGCGCCAGCGCCGTATCGAGCTCGGCGCGCGAGCCGACCGCCGCCCAGCGCGCCGGCGTGCCGCCGAGTGCCGCGACGAATTCCTTCTCCGCCACTCGTTCCTGTGCCACGCGCAGGCTGGCGGGCGAAGGATGCACCGGCACGCGCTCGGCGAGCCACTCGACCGGGCCGGCGGCGATGTTCTCGAATTCGTAGGTGACGACGTCGCACTGCGCCGCGAAGTCGGCGAGCACGATGCGGTTGTGGTAGTCCGCACGCGTCATTGACGAGGCGGTCTGCGCCGCGACGCTCTCGCGGTCGGGGGCGAGGACGTGCGTGCGATAGCCGAGCTGCGCCGCAGCCGAGGCGATCATCCGCCCCAATTGACCGCCACCCAGGATGCCGATCGTCGATCCCGGCGGCAGCGGCGTCATGCCGGGCGCTCCGCCACCGCCTCGGTCTGCGCCGCGCGCCATGCCTTCAGCCGCTCGGCGAGCGCCGCATCGCCCGTGGCCAGGATCGCGGCGGCGAGCAGCCCGGCGTTGATCGCACCGGCCTTGCCGATCGCCAGCGTGCCGACCGGGATGCCGCCGGGCATCTGCACGATCGACAACAGGCTATCCATGCCCTTAAGCGCCTTAGATTCGACGGGCACGCCGAGCACCGGCAGGTGCGTCATCGCCGCCGCCATCCCCGGCAGGTGCGCCGCGCCGCCCGCGCCTGCGACGATCACCTTGATGCCGCGATCGGCGGCGCCGGTGGCGTAATCGTAGAGCCGCTGCGGCGTGCGATGCGCCGAGACGACGCGCGTCTCATGCGGGACGGCGAGCGCGTCGAGCGTCTCCGCGGCGTGCCGCATCGTCTCCCAATCGGACGTCGAGCCCATGATGATGCCGACCTGCGCCATGCTCGGCGGTTAGCGAGCCGCGGAAACGAGGGCAACTGGAAGCTGCGGGGCGTCCGCCGGTTGCGCGCTGCCGCGCGATCCGCTCAGCGGCGCGCGCGCGGATTGAGCGCGAAAACCCGCTCGACGTCGCGCTCGATCACCTTGGCCGTCACGCGTTCCACCAGCCGCTGCGCGCTGCGCCACGGGCGCAGCTCGCCCTGCCGCTGGCGATGCCCGTCGATTAGCCGACTGCCCCAGCCCTCGATCGCGTCAGCCGGCGGCGCACCGCTCGTGTCGGTAAGCACCAGCGACGGAAAGGGCAGCGCGATCGCGGGGGAGGCGTAATCGTCCTTCGCCCCCGCGCCATCGCCCGGCGGATCGAACAGCAGCGCGCCGGCGACCCGCCCGACGTAGCCCGCCGGCGACAGGCGCGCCCACCACGACGCCGCGTGGCAGCCGATACCCTCGGCGACGAGCACCACTGCACGATCGGCGCGCATCACCGCCGCGTCGAGCTGCGCCGCCCAGATCCCGCGCCGTGCGCCGCTGTCGAGCGTGACGTGTTCGTCGCCGTGGCTCGGCCAGCGCAGCCGCGCGTGCCATGCCGGCGCCGTGACGTCGGGCGCGGCGATCGTGATGATCGAGAAACGGCTGGGCATCGGCAGTACGGCGGTGGACATCGCTTTTCCCCGAACGAAGGCGACTCGTATCATGCCATGCGGGCGGGGCCCGCGGCAATGCCATGCACGGCGACGGTTGCCTGATCGCCGCTAACACGTCACGGTCGATCGCACGGTTCACGGGGGAATAGATGTTCGGTCCACGCAAGTCGCTGGAATCGGTGACGCAGCACGATGCACGCCACGCGCTCGCCAAGACGCTGTCCTGGCCGCACCTCATCGCGCTCGGCGTCGGCGCGATCGTCGGCACCGGCATCTATACGCTGATCGGCGTCGGCGCTGAGCGCGCCGGCCCGGCGGTGATCCTCGCCTTCGTCATCGCCGGCGCGGTGTGTGCCTGCGCCGCGCTCGCCTATGCCGAACTCGCGACAATGATCCCCGCCGCGGGCAGCGCCTATACCTTCAGCTATGCCGCGCTGGGCGAAGCGCTGGCGTGGATCGTCGGGTGGAGCCTGATCCTCGAATATTCGCTTGCCTGCGCGACCGTCGCGGTCGGCTGGTCGGGTTATCTCGTCGGCTGGATCCAGGCCGCGGGGGTCACGCTGCCACCGCTGCTCCTGTCCGGCCCGCACGACGGCGGCCTGATCAACCTGCCCGCCGTCGCGGTCGCGCTCGCCGTCATGGGTCTGCTGATCGCCGGCACGCGCGAGAGCGCGACGCTCAACATCGTCCTCGTCGTGGTGAAGCTCACCGCGCTCGCGGTGTTCATCGCCTTCGCCCTGCCTGCGTTCGACGACGGCAACCTGCAGCCGTTCATGCCCTATGGCTTCGGCTCGGTCGAAACCGGCGGCGAGAAGCGCGGCGTGATGGCGGCGGCGGCGATCGTCTTCTTCGCCTTCTACGGCTTCGATGCGGTAGCGACGTCGGCGGAAGAGGCGAAGAACCCGGGCCGCGACCTGACGATCGGCATCGTCGGATCGATGCTGGTCTGCACGCTGATCTACATGCTCGTCGCGGTCGCCGCGATCGGCGCGCTGCCGTTCACCAGCCTCGCCAACTCGCCCGAGCCGCTCGCGCTCGTGCTGCGCTCGCTCGATCACCCGCAGGCGGCCTATCTTATCGCGCTCGCCGCCGTCATCGCGCTGCCCTCGGTGATCCTCGTCATGATGTACGGGCAGAGCCGCGTGTTCTTCACCATGGCGCGCGACGGTCTGCTGCCGCGTCGGCTCGCCACGGTCAGCGAGCGGACCGGCGCGCCGACGCTGATCACGCTCGTCACCGGCGTATCGATCGCGATCGTCGCCGGCATCTTCCGGCTCGACGAGATCGCCGAGCTCGCCAACGCGGGAACGCTGCTCGCCTTTATCGCGGTCGGCGCATGTCTGATGGTGCTGCGCCGCCGCGCGCCCGACGCGCACCGCCTGTTCCGCTGCCCGCAGCCCTATCTCGTCGGCACGTTGGCGATCGCCGGCTGCGTGTACCTGTTGTTCAGCCTGCCCTCGGCGACGATCGGCCGTTTCGTGATCTGGAACGTGATCGGGCTGGCGATCTATTTCCTCTACGGGCGCCGCAACAGCCTCGAGGGGAAGGCGCAGGCTTAACCTCGCGCGGCACCTTCGGGCCAGTCGAACGCCAGCCGGGTGTCGCCTTCCGCCGCGCCGCCCGGTCCGAAGCGCCGCTCGATCATGATCCCGCGGCCGGCGGCATCGACCGCGACGATCGTGCTGCACCGCGTGCCGTAGACGGTGTCGCGGATGAACACCGGCCGCTCGCCGGTGACAGCGGGCGTCTCATCGGCGAGCAGATCGAGCAGCGTCTCGACCTCTCCCGCCGCCGCCAGCCAGCCACCGAGCGACGCCTGCAACAGCCGGGTGCGCGGTGAAGGCGGATCGAGCGGGCCGTTGGCGATGCCGTGCAGGCCGGGCGCCAGCGGCTGGATCCGTGGCTCCGGCTGGTTGGTACGGAACGTCACAGTGTCACCGACAGTGATCAGGCTGAACCCGCCGTAGGCCGGCAGCGCTGCGTCGTCCGGCAGCGATCCGTCGCGGAGATAATCCGCCACCAGCGCGCCGCGCGAGGGCGCATCGGCACCGCGCGGGTAACCCGCGACATTGGTGACGACCGCGAATCGCCCGGCCGCGGAGACACCCATCCACGTACCGCCCGACACCAGATCGCGGCCGGCGAGCACCCCATCCGCATCGTCCCACCACGCCAGCGGCGCCGACGCCCGGCTGTGGAACTCGTCGCGGTTGCCGACGACGATCAGCGGCCAGCGCGGATCGGCGTCGATCGCCAGCGCGACGACGCACATCAGCCGCGCTCCGCCGTGCGACGCATCATCCGACGAACGCTCGGTCGCGCAGCCCGCGCCACACGCGCAGCGCCTGCACCGTCTCGGCGACGTCGTGGACGCGCAGCAGCTGCACTCCCGCCGCTGCGCCGGTAAGCGCAAGAGCCACCGATCCGCCGAGCCGCTCACCCACCGGCGCCTCGTTCGACAGCGCGCCGATCAGCCGCTTGCGGCTCGCCCCCAGCATGATCGGGCAGCCGAGCCCGTGGAACATCGCCAGCGCATTGAGCAGTGCGAGATTGTCCTGCAGCGACTTGCCGAAACCGATGCCCGGATCGACGATGATGCGCGATCGATCGATTCCTGCCGCAACGATCGCCGCGACGCGCGCGTCGAGCCAGTCGAACACCTCGGTCACGACGTCGCGATAGCCGCTGCCGCCGTGCGGTCCCTTGGCGGGATCGGGCGAGTGCATCACGATCACCGGGCAGCCGGCGCGCGCGACGACCTCGGCCGCGCGCTTGTCCCACAGCAGCGCGGACACGTCGTTGACGATTGCCGCGCCCGCTCCCAGCGCGCGCTCCATCACCAGCGCCTTGCGCGTGTCGATCGAGACGAGCGCGCCTGCCGCAGCAAGCCGCTCGATCACCGGCACGACGCGCGCCGCCTCGTCCTCCTCCCACACCAGTGCCGCGCCTGGACGCGTCGATTCGCCACCGACATCGACGATCGCGGCGCCACTGCCCGCCATCGCCATGCCCGCGGCGGTCGCCGCGGCAACATCGTCGCGGTGCACGCCGCCGTCGGAGAAACTGTCGGGCGTCAGGTTGAGGATGCCCGCGACGACCGGCTGGTCGAAGCGCAGCGTCCGCTCGCCCAGCGTCAGCGGCGGGCGCGCCGCGATCACGCGAGCGTGAATCTGCGCCGCGCGCGCGCCCAGCGTCGCGATCTCGGCCACCGGCACGACGCGCTTGGCACCCTGTTCGATCACCTCATAGGCGGCGAACCATTGCAGGCCGCCCGCCAGCCGCACCGCCGCGCCATCGGGATAGGCGAACGGCGCATCGAGGAAGTGGACCGGGCGAAGGTGCATGACAGCCTTTCAGAATGCGCCGCCGCTCATGCGTCGCGCGGCACCGGCCGGCAAGCCTGCCGCACGCCCGTCCTTGGTCAGGCCATCAAACCTGCGTGGCGAGCAAATACGTCTGACGCAGCGTATCGATCGGCGCCAGCGCACCGCCCGCGTCGTAATGCCAGAAGGTCCAGCCGTTGCACGCCGGCGCGTTCTGCAGCGTCGCGCCGAGCTTGTGGATCGAGCCGATCGTGCCGCACTCGCTCGCCAGGCTGCCGTCGGCGCGCACGGTGGCGCGCCAGCGCCGCTTGGCGTCGGTGACGATGCTGCCGGCGGGAAGGTACGCGTTCTCGACCAAGGCGCCGAACGCCACCTTGGGCTGCTGGCGCGGGCTCTGCATCGTCGTCAGCGCCGACTCGTCGAGCGGCAGCGCCGCGGCGATGCGCGTGCGCGCCGCCGCGACATAATCGGCCTCGCGCTCGACGCCGATCCAGCGCCGGCCGAGCCGCTTGGCGACCGCCCCGGTCGTGCCGGTGCCGAAGAACGGATCGAGCACCACGTCGCCCGGCTTCGTGCAGGCGAGCAGGATGCGGTACAGCAGCGCCTCAGGCTTCTGCGTCGGATGCACCTTGTGCCCCTCGGCGTCCTTCAGCCGCTCCTGCCCGCCGCAGATCGGGAATTCCCAGTCGGAGCGCATCTGCAGTTCGTCGTTGAGCGTCTTCATCGAACGGTAGTTGAAGGTGTATTTCGCCTTTTCGCCCTTCGACGCCCAGATCAGCGTCTCGTGCGCGTTGGTGAAGCGCGTGCCGCGGAAATTGGGCATCGGGTTGTTCTTGCGCCACACGATGTCGTTGAGGATCCAATAGCCCAGATCCTGCACCGCCACGCCGACGCGGAAGATGTTGTGATAGCTGCCGATCACCCAGATCGTGCCGTCGTCCTTCAGGATGCGGTGCGCCTCGGCCAGCCACGCGCGGGTGAAGGCGTCGTAATGCTTCAGGCTGTCGAACTTGTCCCAATCATCGGTCACTGCGTCGACGTGGCTGCCGTCGGGCCGGAACAGTTCGCCGCCGAGCTGCAGATTGTACGGCGGATCGGCGAAGATCATGTCGATCGACTTCGCCGGCAGCGCGCGCATGTGCGCGATGCAGTCGCCCATCAGGATCTCGTCCAGCGGCAGGACTGCCGGCGCGGCCGCGGCCGGCGCCGACGGCGCTGCCTTCACGCGGCGGACGCGCGTCTTCTCGATGACCCCCATTGATTCCCCCTGTTCGCACGCGATGGTCGCCGCGCGGTGGACTCGTCGTCAAGCGTACATTGGTTAACGATCGCGGTTGCGAATTCGTTAACGCGGCGGAACATTGCGCGGCCCCTCCCAGATATTGAGTCCGCCGACACGATTTGACTCAAGCCGTGGGGTGTGGCGCAAAAGACTCTAGAGCGGCAGAACCGTCTGGGCGACCGGGGCGAAGCTGCGCCGGTGCAGCGGACACGGCCCGTGCTCGGCCAGCGCACGGCGGTGCGCGGGCGCGCCATAGCCCTTGTTCGACGCCCAGTCGTAGTGCGGATATGATTCGTGATGCGTGAGCATGATCGTGTCGCGCGTATGCTTGGCGACGATCGAGGCGGCGGCGATCGAGCGGCTCAACGCGTCGCCGCCGACGATCGGCGTCGCGGCATAGCCCCAGCGCGGCAGGCGGTTGCCGTCGACCAGCACGTGCCCCGGCGGGCAGCCAAGCGTAGCGGCGAGCTGATCGACCGCCAGCGTCATCGCCTTCATCGTCGCCCAGTAGATGTTGAGCGCATCGATCTCGTCCGCCTCGACGATGCCGATACCGACGGTCGCGCAATCAGTGATTCGCGCGCACAGCCGCCCGCGTTCGGCGGCGACGAGCTTCTTCGAATCATCGATCCCGCGCGGCACACCGCGTTGGGGCAGGATCACCGCGGCGGCGACCACCGGCCCCGCGAGCGGCCCCCTCCCCGCTTCGTCGACGCCGGCGACGGGGGCGAGATACAGGCGTTCGTGCTTCAATCCGGGCATGATGCGACCCGCCATGGCGGGAAGCGGCGGTTCTCGCCAGCGGTGTAGAGACGAAGCGGATTGCCCGCGGGATCGACGAGCGCCGCCTCGCGCCAGCCCCACGACTGATCGATCGGATCGGCGACCGCGATACCCTGCGCGCGCGCCGCAGCGACCGCGGCATCAAGATCGCCGACCTCGAGAAACACGATCGCCCGTTCGTCGACCTCCGCTGCCGCCTCGATCGACAGCGTGGTGCCACCCGCGCTCTCGAACCGCGCGTAGCGGCCGCCGCTGTCGACGATCGGGGTGAGGCCGAGCGCGCGATAGAAGGCGAAGCTGGCTGCGTGGTTGGTCGCGGGGAGCGTCACCTGATTGATCGTCGCGCCCCCGAGATCGCAGTCGAGGCGGACCTTGTGATGCCCCATTGGGCCGTGCCCGCTGCCGAGCCCCGGCGCGTCCTTGAGCGCGATGCGCACGAAGCGTCGCGCGCAATCGACCGCCGCAGGCAGCGGCAGGCCGCGGCCTAATCCTTCCGCGATCGCGCTCGCCAGCGTGCAGCCAGTGCCGTGCGTGTGCGGCGTGTCGATCCGCGGGGCGGACCAGCGCGCGACCTCGCCGTCACGCGTGATCAGCCGGTCGGTGATCGTCGCCCCTTCCGCGTGCCCGCCTTTGGCGAGCAACGCCGCGCCGGTCGTGAGTACCGCCGCCTCGCCCCCGAGTGCCGCGAGCTCCGGCAGATTGGGGGTGACGAGCGTCGCGCCGCGCATCAGCCGATCGAACGCGGCAATCGTCGCGTCGTCGGCGAGCACCGATCCCGACGTCGCGATCATCACCGGATCGAACACGATCGGCACGCCGCGCAATCCTTCGAGCACGCCCGCGACCGCATGCACCGTTTCGGCCGATCCGATCATCCCGATCTTCACCGCATCGGCGCCGATATCGTCGAGGCAGGCGCGCATCTGCTGCACCACCATCGCCGGCGGGATCGGGTGGACGCCCTGCACGCCCAGCGTATTCTGCGCGGTGATCGCGGTCACCGCCGTCATCGCATGGCCGCCCAGCATCGTGACGGTGCGGATATCGGCCTGGATGCCCGCCCCGCCGCCCGAATCGGAGCCGGCGACGATGAGGATCCGCGCCGTCATCGACGACCTCGCGGCGCGCCTGTCGATCGGACGACCGGCAGCGGGCGGGCCGCCCGGCTCACCCCTTGTGGAACCGCGTCATCGAGGCGGGATGTTTCTTCAGCGCCGCACCGACGCGCGCGGGGCGGTCGAGCAGTTCGCCGCCGCAGTTGGGGCAGCGCTCGTCCATCGCATCGGCACAGTCGGCGCAGAAGGTGCATTCGAACGAGCAGATGAACGCCCCGCCCTCGTCGGCGGGAAGATCGGTGCCGCAGCGTTCGCAATCGGGGCGCATCTCTAGCATCGCCGCGACTCTACGCCACCCGATCGGGCTGCGCCACCACCAGCGCCTCGATGAAGCGGCGTACGTCGCCGTCGATCGGCACCGGGCGTCCGGTGGGCAGGTGCACGTTGACGCTGACGATCTCGATCACGTTACAAAGATCACCGTGCTGATTGGCGAGTTCGAAGCGCTTGGTGATGCTCGACGTGCCGACGCGGTCGATCCGCACCGACACGTCGACGGTGTCGCCGAGCATCAGCGGCTTGAGATAATCGACGGTGGCGCGGCGGACGTGGAACTCCATCTCGCGCCACGTCTCGCCGAGCGCGTGGGCGATCCCGGTCCAGTCCCAATATTCGGTGACCGCGACGTCGGCATATTCGAGGTAGCGCGAGTTGAAGACGACGCGCTGGCCGTCAATTTCGGCGTAGCGCACCTTGAGCGCGGTCGAGAAGGCGAAGCCGGGACGGGTCATGCGATGATCCTGATACCTGTGTCTGTTAGGGGCGTGGGCGGCGGCAGTGTCCGCGCCGCGTCGCTGCGTGAACGCGCTGCTACAGGATCAGCTTGAGCCCGACGACGGCGAGCGTCGTCGCGAGGATCGGTGTCAGCACGCGGTCGGTGACGCGCGAGGCGATCACGCTGCCGAGCACGATTCCCGGGATCGAACCCGCCAGCAGCGAAACGAGCAGCGCGGCGTCGACCGAGCCGAGCCACCAGTGCCCAGTCCCCGCGATCAGCGTCAGCGGCACCGCGTGCGCGATATCCGAACCGACCAGCCGGTTGATCGGCGTCGTGGGGTAGAGGATCAGCAGCGCCGTCATGCCGAGCGCGCCCGCCCCGACCGAGGTGAGCGAGACGAGCACGCCGAGCAGCGCCCCGAGCAGCACCGTCAGCCCCGCCAGCCGCCGCGCACTCATGCCGCGAAAGCGCGGCCCGACGCGCGCGACGATCCGCGTACGGAAGAAAGTGGCGAGCGCGGTCAGGATCAGCGCGATTCCCAGCACCGCCGCGATCGTCGTGCCCGTTTCACTGGTGTGCGCGTTCACCCGGCTCAGCACCAGCAGCGTCAGCGCCGCGGCCGGCACGCTGCCGATCGCCAGCCGGCGGACGATCGCCCAGTCCACCGTGCCGCGCAGCCCGTGCACCGCGCCGCCGACGGTCTTGGTCGCCGAGGCGTAGAGCAGATCAGTGCCGACCGCGGTCGCCGGATGAAACCCAAAGGCGAGCACGAGCAGCGGCGTCATCAGCGATCCGCCGCCGACGCCGGTCAGCCCGACGAGCATGCCCACGAGTACGCCCACGAGCGAGTAGAGCGGGTTGTACGCGGCGATCACGTGGCGGCGACCGGCTGCACCGGCGATCGCACAGGCTCGCCGCGGCGGCCCGCGACGCGGCGATCGCGTTGCGGCCGCCGTACGGACGGGTGGCTCAACCCGCGTTCCGCGCCGGCGTGTTGACGCCCATGCTGGCGAGATACTTCTTCACGTTGCGCGCCGCCTGGCGCAGCCGCTGCTCGTTCTCGACCATCGCGATGCGCACGAACCCCTCGCCGTTCTCGCCGTAGCCGACGCCCGGTGCCACCGCGACCTTGGCGTGGGTGAGCATCTGCTTGGAGAATTCAAGGCTGCCGAGGTGCGCGAGTGCGGGCGGCAGCGGCGCCCAGGCGAACATTGAGGCGCGCGGGGACGGGATGTCCCAGCCGGCGCGGCCGAAGCTCTCCACCATCACGTCGCGGCGCTTGTGGTAGAGGCGGCGGTTCTGCTCGACGATGTCCTGCGGGCCGTTCAACGCCGCGCAGGCCGCCGCCTGGATCGGCGTGAAGGCGCCGTAATCGAGATACGATTTGACGCGTGTCATCGCCGCGATCAGCGTCTTGTTGCCGACTGCGAAGCCGATCCGCCAGCCGGCCATCGAATAGGTCTTGCTGAGCGAAGTGAACTCGATCGCGACGTCCTTCGCGCCCTTCACCTGCATGATCGAGGGCGTCGGATTGCCGTCGTAATAAAGCTCCGAATAGGCGAGGTCGGAGATGATCCACACCTGGTTATCGCGCGCCCAGGCGACCAGCCGCTCGTAGAAGGCGAGATCGACCGCCTCCGCCGTCGGGTTCGACGGGTAGTTGACGACGAGGATGCTCGGCCGCGGGACGGTGAAGGCCATCGCGCGCTCAAGGCTTTCGAAATAGCGCTCGTCGGGCGTCGTCGGCACCGCACGGATCGTCGCGCCGGCGATGATGAAGCCGAAGGTGTGAATCGGGTAGCTCGGGTTGGGCGCGAGCACGACGTCACCCGGCGCGGTGATCGCGGTGGCGAGGCTGGCGAGCCCCTCCTTCGATCCCATCGTCACCACGACCTCGGTCTCGGGATCGATGTCGACGCCGAAGCGGCGACCGTAGTAATTGGCCTGCGCGCGGCGCAGCCCCGGGATCCCCTTCGACGCCGAATAACCGTGCGCGTCGGGTTTCTTCGCCACCTCCACCAGCTTGTCGATGACGTGCGGCGGCGGCGGCAGATCGGGGTTGCCCATGCCGAGATCGATGATGTCCTCGCCGCCCGCACGCGCCGCGGCCCGCATCGCATTCACTTCGGCGATGACATACGGCGGCAGGCGCTTGATGCGGTAGAATTCGTCGGACATGGGCGTACCCTCGTTTCGGGAGCGCCCGGCATAGCGGCTGCATCGGGCGAGCGGAAGGCAGCCGGGGTTTCGCCGCCGCGAAGCCGTGCTATGCTGTTGGGTGGAAGAGGATTGCATGACCGATCGACCCCATTCCGCTACCGGCTCCGATGCAGGCGCCCCCGATGCGCCGACGAAAGCCGTCGCCGGCGCTTCCGTCCCCAGCCTCGCCGATCTCCAGCATTGGACGTGGGTGATGGGGCGGGCGCAGCAGATGATGCTGGAACAGGGGCTGGCGACGCTCGACGCCGCGCCCGCCGCCAATCCGCTCGCCGCACAGGTACGTGATTTCTGGGCTGACAGCCTCGCGCTGTGGCAGCGCTTCCTCGATCCCGCCCGGCCGAAGCCTGAGGAGTCCGGCGCGCAGGCGCGCGACAAGCGCTTCAAGGCCGACGCGTGGCGCGACAATCCGATGTTCGACTGGATCCGCCAGTCGTACTTCTTGATCTCGGATCATATGCTGCGCGGGATCGACGCGCTCGACGGCGTCGACGAGCGGCAGAAGGAACAGCTGCGCTTCGCAACGCGCGGCTTCGTCGACGCGATGAGCCCGTCGAACTTCGCGCTGACCAATCCCGAGGTGATCGCCAAGACGATCGAGACGCGCGGCGAGAATCTGCTCAAGGGCCTGCAGCATATGCTCGCCGACATGGGCCGCGGGCAGCTGACGCATACGCCCGGCGGCGCGTTCGAGATCGGCCGCAACCTGGCGGTCACCCCCGGCCAGGTGATCCACCGCACCCCGCTCTACGAACTGATTCAATATGCGCCGGCGACGCCTGACGTCCTCGCCACGCCGCTGGTCATTTTCCCGCCGTGGATCAACCGCTTCTACATCCTCGACCTGACGCCCGAAAAGAGCTTCATCCGTTGGTGCGTCGAGTGCGGGATCACCGTGTTCATGGTATCGTGGAAGTCCGCCGACGCGACGATGAAGGACATGGTGTGGGACGATTACGTCGCCGCGCAGATCGATGCGATCGACACGATCCGCGCGCTGCTCGACGTGCCGGCGGTGCACGCGATCGGCTATTGCGTCGCGGGGACGACGCTCGCCGCGACGCTCGCGCTGCTCGCCGCGCGCGGCGAAGCCGACAAGGTGCGTAGCGCCACCTTCTTCACCGCGCAGGTCGATTTCGCGCGCGCGGGCGAACTGAAGCATTTCGTCGACGACGAGCAGCTGGCGCTGGTGCGGTCGCTGTCGGGCGAGGGCTATCTCGACGGGCGCTACATGGCGGCGACGTTCAACCTGCTGCGCGGGCGCGACCTCATCTGGAACTACGTCACCAACAATTACCTGCTCGGCAACGACTACGCGCCGTTCGATCTGCTGCACTGGAACGGTGACACTACCAACCTGCCGGCGAAGTGGCACCGGAGCTACCTGACCGACCTGTATCGCGACAATCTGCTGGTGAAGCCCGGCGCGCTGTCGATTGACGGCACGCCGATCGACCTCACGCGCGTCGCGACGCCGAGCTTTGTCCAGGCGGGGCGGGAGGATCATATCGCCCCGGCGGAGAGCGTGTGGGAGATTACTGGGCATTTCCGCGGGCCCGTGCGCTTCCTGCTTGCCGGATCGGGGCATATCGCCGGGGTCGTCAATCCGCCGTCGGCGCAGAAATACCAATATTGGACCAATGACGCGCCCGCCGACACACTCGACGCGTTCGTCGCCGGCGCGACCGAGACCAAGGGTAGCTGGTGGGCCTATTGGTTCGATTGGCTGGAGGCGCATGATGCGGCGCGTGTCGCCGCCGACGGCGCGCGGCAGCCGGGGCAAGGTGCACTTCCCGCGATCGAGCCGGCGCCCGGACGCTACGTTCGCGCGCGCTGATTGCGGCTTTATTGCTGCAGCGCACAAAAGACACTTGCATCGATGTAAGCAGCCGCCTATTTGTGCAGTGCAGCATTGTGGAGCTTTCACGCATGACCGATATCCCGACGCCGATCAGCCTCGATGAGATCGTCGTGCCGAATGCCGAAGACGGGCCCAGCCCGGTGCCGCCGGTGCTCAAGGCGCCGACCGCGAAGCCGGCCACCAAGAAGCCGGCCGTGGCCAAGACTGCCGCGCCCGCACCCGAGACCGTCGCAGACGCGCAGCCCGTTGCCGAACCCAATCAGTCAGCCGCTCCGGCGGTCCGCAGGATGAAGGAATTCAAGATGGTCGAAACGATCGAGATGATGACCGACAAGACGAAGACCGCGTTCGCCGACGTGAACGAGCGCGCCAAGGCTTCGATGGAGAAGGGCGCGCGCGCGCTCGAGGACGTCGCCACCTTCAACAAGGGCAACATCGAGGCGATCGTCGAATCGTCGAAGATCGCTGCCAAGGGCATGGAGCAGATGGGCCAGAACGCCGCTGCCTATGCCAAGACCTCGTTCGAGCATGCGTCGAGCGCGTTCAAGTCGATGACGACGGTGAAGTCGCCGACCGAACTGTTCAAGCTGCAGAGCGACTATGCGCGTACCTCGTTCGACGCGTTCGTCGCCGAAGCCTCGCGCTCGACCGAAGCGGCGCTAAAGCTCGCCGGTGAGATCGCCCAGCCGATCTCGAACCGCGTTGCGCTCGCTGCCGAGAAGATCAAGGTCGCCGCGTAACCCGCGTCGTCCTTCAGTAACCGCGTAACCGGGCGGTCGCTTCGCAGCGGCCGCCCGTTTTCGTCTGCGGCCTGGATATCCTGTCCCGGTCGTTTTCGTTTGATGGGTGACGTGTTCGGACGACGGGCCCTTGCCCTCGCCCGCCCGCTTGCCATATTTTGCGGCGTGACCATGACCAGCCTTCCGATCACCATGGCCGAGCGGCGCGACGATGGCGGTGAGGGAACCGGCGTCGGCATCGCGACGCGTACCCGCGCCAAGACCAAGCAGCCGACGCCGTATCGCGTCCTGATGCTCAACGACGATTACACGCCGATGGAATTCGTCGTACTGTGCCTGCAGCGCTTCTTCCGCATGACGTCCGAAGAGGCGACGCGCGTGATGCTGCACGTCCATCAGAAGGGCGTCGGTGTGTGCGGCGTATTCAGCTACGAAGTGGCGGAAACCAAGGTCAGCCAGGTGATGGATTTCGCGCGGCAGAACCAGCACCCGCTGCAATGCACGCTCGAGAAGGCCTGACCGCCGGGTCGCTAGCGCGTTGCCGTTCCTCTCTCCCCTGCTGATTGCGCTCGCCGCGGACGCGGCTGCGCCTGCCGTCCCTGCCGCGCCCGAGCGCGCCGCGTGGTACGCCTGCCTCGAGGATTACGCGCAGGTCGCGATGGCGAGCACGGGCACGACCGCGACGATCGCGTTGCAGACCGAGCAGGCGTGCGGCACCGAGCGCAAGGCGTATCAGATCGCGCTGTGGCGATCGCGCACCGTGGGGGGTGACGCCGCGGCACTCGCCGCGCGCTTCGGACAGGAGGATCGCGCCGCTTACGAACACGTCATCGGCTTCGTCGACCGCCTGCGCTGACCGGCGAATAGCGTCGTCCGGCGCTACGCCGGGGACGACAGCCACGATAGGTCGACCCTGCCCGCACGATCGATGTAGTGCGCCGCGCGCACGAGCCGCGCCTCGTCGATCAGCGTCACGCGCGCACCGTCGCGCGCGATCAACCCCTCGTCCTCCAGCTGCCGCAGCATGCGGTTGACGTGCACCGCGGTCAGCCCGGTCGCATCGCCGATCTCCTCCTGCGTCAGCCCCAGCGTGAAGCTGGTGGTGCAGGTTGGATCGAGCCGGCGTGTACGGTCTCGAATCTCGAGCAGCACCGACGCGACGCGGGCGCGCGCCGAGGTGCGGCCGAGGCTTGCGATCCGATCGCTGAGCGCGGCGCACGTTACCTGCTCGAGCGCCATGATACCGGCGTACAGGCGCGGGTGATCGCGCTGAACGCGCGTCAGCGCCGGACGGTCGAACATCCCGACGACGCTGTCTGCCAGGGCGGAGATCGTCTCGGTCGCGCGGGTATAGGCGAGTGTCGACAGGCTGACGATATCGCCCGGAAAGATGAAGCGCAGGATCTGACGGCTGCCGTCGTTGAGGATGACGAAGCTCATCAGCATGCCGCGCTTCAGGAAGAAGACGTCGGAGACCGCATCGTTCTCCCGCCACAGCGCGCTGCCGCGCCGCAGCGCGCGTTCGCGATCCTCCAGCCGCTGGAGCGCCGTTCGTTCCTCTTCGGTCAGAACCACATGCTCGCCGAGCCGATCGGCGAAAGAACTGCTTGGCACCCGGTGACGATCCCCTTCTATAGCCGCGACGCTAGTCGCACCCTCGGGGAGGGCGCATTAAAGTCGATCAACACCGTTACGCACCCGTCGCTTGGCGAGGGCGCGGCGGTTGGGTAGACGCGGCGGATGGATCGTATTCTCATTCGCGGCGGCCAGCGGCTGTCGGGCAAGTTGCCGATTTCGGGCGCGAAGAACGCCGCGCTGACGCTGATGCCGTGCGCGCTGCTGACCGACCAGCCGCTGACGCTGCGCAACCTGCCGCGGTTGGCGGACGTCGACGGGTTCGGCCACCTGCTCAACCAGCTCGGTGCATCGACCGCGATCGAGGGCACGCGCCCCGACGAGTTCGGCCGCGTGATGACGATCCGCGCCGGCCAGCTGACCTCGACCGAAGCGCCGTACGACATCGTTCGAAAGATGCGCGCGTCGATCCTGGTGCTCGGCCCGATCCTCGCGCGCGCCGGCGAGGCGCGCGTCTCGCTGCCGGGCGGATGCGCGATCGGCAACCGTCCGATCGACTTGCACCTGAAGGCGCTGGAGGCGATCGGTGCGGAGCTGGAGATGAGCGCGGGCTACGTCACCGCACGCGCGCCGTCGACCGCGTCGGGCGGGCGGCGTCTGAGCGGTGGCCGGTATCGCTTCCCCGTCGTCTCGGTCGGCGCGACGGAGAACGTCGTCATGGCGGCGGTGACGGCGAAGGGATCGTCGCGGATCGAGAATGCCGCGCGCGAGCCCGAGATCGTCGATCTGTGCCGCTGCCTCGTCGCGATGGGCGCGCAGATCGAGGGGATCGGCACCGAGACGCTGGAGATCGAGGGGGTCGACCGGCTGCACGGTGCGACCTATGCGGTGATGCCCGATCGGATCGAGGCAGGCAGCTACGCCTGCGCCGCGGCGATCACCGGGGGCAGCCTCGAACTCCTCAACGTCGATGCCGAGAGTATGGGCGCGACGCTGTCCGCGCTCGCCGATGCGGGCGTGCTGGTCGAGCTCAAGAAGAATGCGGTGACGGTGACGGCGCAGGGTCCGCTGCAGCCGCTGACGCTGACGACGGCGCCTTTCCCCGGCTTCGCCACCGACATGCAGGCGCAGTTCATGGCGATGCTGTGCAAGGCGACGGGCGCGAGCGTGCTGACCGAGACGATCTTCGAGAACCGCTACATGCACGTGCCCGAGCTGGCGCGGATGGGCGCGGACATCACCGTGAGCGGGCGCACCGCGGTGGTACGCGGGGTCGAGCGGCTCGCTGGAGCACCAGTCATGGCGACCGACCTGCGCGCGTCGATGAGCCTCATTCTCGCCGGGCTTGCGGCGGAGGGCGAGACGTCGGTCGCGCGCGTCTATCACCTCGATCGCGGCTATGAGCGGCTCGAGGAGAAGCTGTCGGCGGTCGGCGCCGATATCGAGCGCGTCAGCGACGGATAAGCCGCGCCTCGCTCGCGAACCTGCCCGACAGCCCGGCCAGCGCTTTCCCTGTCTGACCCAGGCTAGCGGACGCGGGCTCCTACCGCACCAGCACGGCCTCGCGATCGACCGTTGCCGTCATCTCGGCGTAGCTCGCGCAGTCGCCGGCCCAATTCTGGTACACGCGGCCGTTCGCCGCTTTGTACCAGCTGCGGCAGTGCGGATCGGCCCATACGGTATTCGACAGCAATTGCTGGATCCGCTCGTTGAAGCGCCGCTGCCCGTCCTCGCTCACCGCTGCTGCCTTCGCCTGGCTGTCCTCGACCAGTTCCAGCGTCCTGAGCATGTAGCCGACCTGCTGCTCAATCATGAAGCTGATCGAATTATGCCCGAGGTTTGTGTTCGGTCCATAGAGGATGAACATGTTGGGAAAGCCCGCGACCATGATGCCAAGATATGCTTCCGGTCCCTCGCGCCACGTGTCCTTCAACGTGCGCCCGCCCTCGCCGGTGACCGACATCGACCAGTCCCATTGCGTGGTCTCGAAACCAGTGGCGAAGATCAGCACGTCGAGCTCGTGGAAGCCATCGGCGGTGCGCACGCCGTTCGCCTCGATGCCCGTGATCCCGACGGTTTCGAGCGTGACATTGTCGCGCATCAGCGCGGGGTAGAAATCGTCGGTGATGAGGATGCGCTTGCACCCGATCGGGTAATCAGGGGTCAGCTTCGCACGCAGGTCGGGATCGGGCACCTGCGCCTCGAGATGATCGAGCGCAGTGCGCGTGTAGGCGGCGCGGCCTTCGGGCGTCCACTTGAACGCCTGCCAGAAGAAATTGTCGGCATTGTCGAAGATCATCGCGCGCTGCGCCGCGCCGAGCTTCATCGCGACGTCGATGTTGGTCGCCATCAGCGCCTTGGTTTCGTCGGTGACATGCTGGTCGTTGCGCGGCACGACCCAGTTAGGGGTACGCTGGAAGACGACGAGGTGCCCCGCCTCCTTCGCGATTTCCGGAATGAACTGCACCGCGCTGGCGGCCGACCCGATCACACCGACACGCTTGCCGGCAAGATCGACGCTGTCGTCCCACGCCGCCGCATGCCATTTCGGCCCGGCGAAATCCTCGACACCGGGAATGTCGGGAAAGCACGGTCGGCTGAGTTGGCCGAGCGCGGGAACGATCGCGTCGAACCGCTCGGTCGCGCCGCGCTCGGTCTCGACGATCCACTCGCCCGCCGCGCCGTCCCACGTCGCGCTCGACACCCCTTCGTTGAGGCGCAGCGCGTCGTGCAGCCCAAATTGCTCGACCAGACCCTTGGTATAGTCGTGGATCTGCGCCCCGCGCGCGTAATTGTGGCTCCAATTGGGATTGGGCGCGAAGCTAAACTGGTAGAGGATTGCCGGCACGTCGCACGCGACGCCGGGGTAGCGGTTCGCACGCCACGTGCCACCAACCGAATCGGCGTGCTCGAACACGGTGACGTCGTGGCCGGCCTCGCGAGCCTTGATCGCGGCGCACAGCCCGCCCATGCCCGCACCGATCACCGCAACCCGCTTGCTCATCACGCTCTCCATCGGCGGTTTTGCTCCGCTCGGCGCGCACGATGCCGTGTCCGGCGAAGTGATGGAAGAGGGTTTAAGTCGGTTGCGTTAGATCGTGCCGAAAACGGGTGCCGGCAACGCCGACACCCGTCGTTTCGTTAGCGGCAGCGCACGTTGTTGCGATCGATCGACTTGCCGAGTGCTGCGCCGCCCGCGCCGCCGAGCAGCGCGCCGAGCAAGCCCGACCCGCCGGGCGAGATCGCCGAGCCGAGCACGCCGCCCGCGATGCCGCCGACGATCAGGCCCGTGGTGCCGTCCGAACGGCGGCAGTAGTAGCGTCCGTCGCGGCCCGCATAGACACGATCGTTGTTGGACAAGCGGCGCTCGCGATAGCGCGCGTCGTCGCGATAATAGCGGTCGGCCTCGTAGCCGCCATAGGCCGGATCGGGATTGTTGTAGTCGTACCGGCTGTAGCCGCTGTCGACATAGCCGGGACCGCCGCCATAGCGGTCGCCGACGCAACCCGTCACCATCACCGCCGCGCCGATCGCGGCCAACGCTACACTCCGCATCGTCTTCTCCTGTTGTTTGGGTGAAGACGTAATCGTCGATCCGGCGCTTGGTTGCGCCGGATCAGCATCACGGCGGTACTTTCACGCGCCGCGAAGATGCCGCGTCAGCGGGCGATGCCGCCCGCGGCGAGCACCGCCAGCGTCATCAGATCACTCGCCGACGACGTCATCGGCGCGATCTGGACCGGCTTCTCCATCCCCACCAGCATCGGCCCGATCACGCTGTCGCCGCCAAGTTCGCGCAGCAGCTTCGCCGAGATGTGCGCCGACTGGAGGCCGGGCATGATGAGAACGTTCGCCGGCCCCGACAGGCGCGCGAAGGGATAATTGGCAAGCTGCGCCGGGTTGAGCGCGACGTCGGGCGTCATCTCGCCCTCGTACTCGAACCCGACGTTGCGCCCGTCGAGCACGGTGATCGCCTCGCGCACGTTGTCGAGGAAGGTGCCCTTGGGATTGCCGAACGTCGAATAGCTGAGGAACGCGACGCGCGGCTCGTGCCCCATGCGGCGCGCGACGGCGGCGGTCTGCTCGGCGATGTCGGCGAGCTGCTCGGGCGTCGGCCGCTCGTTCACGGTGGTGTCGGCGATGAACACCGTGTGGCTCTGCCCCACCATCAGGTGGATGCCGAACGGCGTGCGGCCGGGCGCCGGATCGATCACGCGGCGCACCTCCCTCATCGATTGCGCCCAGGTCCGCGTTACGCCGGTGATCATCGCATCGGCATGGCCCATCTGCAGCAGCACCGCGCCGAACGTGTTGCGATCCTGGTTGATCATCCGCTCGCAATCGCGGCGCAGATAGCCGCGCCGCTGGAGGCGCTTGTAGAGGAAGTCGACCATCTCGGGCACCAGCGGCGAGATGCGGCTGTTGTGCAGCTCATACTCTTCCGGATTGCTGATGCCGAGCGCACGGAGCCGATCGGGGACGTCGTCGCGCCCGACCAGCACCGGCACGCCGTAGCCGCCCTCCTTGAAAGCGACCGCCGCACGCAGCACCACTTCCTCCTCGCCCTCGGCGAACAGCACGCGCTTGGGATGCGCGCGCGCGCCCTCATAGGCGAGGCTGAGCACCGACGTCGTCGGGTTGAGCCGCGCGCGCAGGCTCTGGCGATAGCCCTCCATGTCGAGGATCGGACGCGTCGCGACGCCCGAATCCATCGCCGCCTTGGCGACCGCGGCGGGCACGATCTCCATCAGCCGCGGATCGAACGGCGCCGGGATGATATAGTCCGCACCGAAGACGTGCTGCACGCCGTACGCGGCGGCGACTTCCTCGGGAACGCGCTCACGCGCGAGCTCGGCGATCGCCTGCGCCGCGGCGATCTTCATCTCCTCGTTGATCCCCGTCGCGCGCACGTCGAGCGCGCCGCGGAAGATGAACGGGAAGCCGAGCACGTTGTTGACCTGATTGGGATAATCCGACCGGCCGGTGGCGATGATCGCATCGGGCCGCGCCGCCTTGGCAAGCTCGGGGCGGATCTCCGGCTCGGGATTGGCCATCGCGAAGATGATCGGCGCGGGCGCCATGTCCTTGACCATCTCGGGCTTGAGCGCACCGGCGGCGGAGAGGCCGAGGAACACGTCGGCGCCGACCAGCGCCTCCGTCAGCGTGCGCGCCTCGGTCGGCACGGCGTGCGCCGACTGCCACTGGTTGACGCTCTCGCGCCCCTGGTGGATCACGCCCTTGCGATCGCACAGGATCACGTTGTCGCCGCCGACGCCCATCGCCTTGATCAGTTCGGTGCAGGCGATCGCCGCCGCGCCCGCGCCGTTGACGACGACCTTGATGTCGCCCAGCCGCCGCCCGGTGAGCAGGCAG
The DNA here is from genome assembly GCF_002117915.1 of Sphingomonas sp. TZW2008. Lineage (GTDB taxonomy): Bacteria > Pseudomonadota > Alphaproteobacteria > Sphingomonadales > Sphingomonadaceae > Sphingomonas. Next base: position 641,277 of record NZ_BDJB01000003.1, read on the forward strand.
GCGTTGATCAGCCCGGCGGCGGTGATGATCGCGGTGCCGTGCTGGTCGTCGTGGAAGACGGGGATGTTCATCCGCTCGCGCAGCGTCTGCTCGATGATGAAGCACTCGGGCGCCTTGATGTCCTCGAGGTTGATCCCGCCGAACGACGGCTCGAGCAACGCGACGCAGTTGATGAAGGCGTCGACATCCTCGGTCGCGACCTCGAGATCGATCGAATCGACGTCGGCGAAGCGCTTGAACAGCACCGCCTTGCCTTCCATCACCGGCTTTGACGCGAGCGCGCCGAGATTGCCCATGCCGAGGATCGCGGTGCCGTTCGAGATGACGGCGACGAGATTGCCCTTGGTGGTGTAGTCATAGGCCGTGGCGGGATCATCGGCGATCGCCTGCACCGGCACCGCGACGCCGGGCGAATAGGCGAGCGCGAGATCGCGCTGTGTCGCCATCGGTTTGGACGCGACGATCTCGATCTTGCCGGGCCGTCCTTCGGAATGGAACAGCAGCGCCTCGCGCTCGGAAAACTGGACGTTGGTCTTGGTCTGATCGGTCATGCGGGCACCCGGGGGAGAGGTTCGCCCGCGACCTTTACGGGCGCATGGTCACGATGCAACCGCGCGGGCGACAAAGAGATCGGGCTGACCGAAGGTGGCACCCGCGACGCGGCGCTCGAGCGCGAGCAGCAGCTGCTTGTTGGGCAGACCGCCGCCGAACCCGGTCAGCGCGCCGCCCGCGCCGATCACGCGATGGCACGGGGTGACGATCGACAGCGGATTGCGCCCGTTCGCCGCCCCCACCGCGCGCGTCGCGGTCGGCCGGCCGATCGCCGCCGCGATATCGCGGTAGCTGCGCGTCTCGCCGTAGGGGATGGCGAGCAGCGCTGCCCATACCGCGCGCTGGAAATCGGTGCCGATCGGATCGAGCGGAAGGTCGAACGCGGTGCGCGTACCCGCGAAATACTCCGCCAGCTGCCGCGTGGCGGCGGCGAGCACCGGATGATCGCGCCCATCGGTTCGCGGGGCGTAGCGCCGCTGCATCGAAGCATCGTCGTTCCACAACACGGCGGCGAGCCCGCGGTCGCTGGCGAGGAGCGTGAGGTCGCCGGTCGGCGAGGCGATAATGGTCGCGGCATAGCTCATACGCGTCTCCTAACGTGTGCTGTGCGTGCCGGCATCCCGCGGCTTGCGCTCAAAGCCTCCCTCGCCAACCGGGCATGCGCTGGGTAAGCCGCGGGCTTCCTATACTCCGCGCCAGATAGATTCTTCGCCCGCCATGACCGACGCCCCCGCCCCGACGCCGATGATGGCGCAATATCTCGCGCTCAAGGAAGAGGCGGGCGACTGCCTGCTATTTTATCGAATGGGCGATTTCTTCGAGCTGTTCTTCGACGATGCGCGGATCGCTAGCGGCGTGCTTGACATCGCGCTGACGGCGCGCGGCGAGCACGCAGGGGAAAAGATTCCAATGTGCGGCGTGCCGGTTCACGCTGCGACGGCCTATCTCCAGCGGCTGATCAAGGCGGGACACCGCGTCGCGATCGCGGAGCAGACCGAGAGCCCCGAGGCGGCGCGCAAGGCGCGCGGATCGAAGGCACTGGTCAATCGCGCGATCGTCCGCTTCGTCACCGCGGGCACGCTGACCGAGGAGGCGCTGCTCGATGCGCGCGCGGCGAACTGGTGCGTCGCGGTGGGCGAAGCGGCGGGCAGCGTCGGCGTCGCGGCGGCGGACATCTCGACCGGGCGGTTCGAGGTGATCGCGTGCAGCGCGCAGGCGCTGGGGGCGGAACTCGCGCGCCTCGGCGCGGCGGAGGTGATCGCCGCGGAAGGGAGCGACGCGCCCGCGACGGTATGGCGGCCGCGCGGCGATTTCGACAGCACGCGCGGCGAGGAGCGGCTGCGCCGGCTGCACGGCGTCGCGACGCTCGACGGCTTCGGCCAATTCGACCGCGCGATGCTCGCCGCCGCGGGCGGGCTGGTCGCGTATCTCGAGCACAACGGCAAGGGCACGCTGCCGCTGCTGCGCCCGCCGGTGATCCGCCGCAGCGCAGAGGCGATGGCGATCGACGCAGCGACGCGCGAGAGCCTGGAACTGACGTGCAGCGCGGGCGGCGTGCGCAAGGGCAGCCTGCTCGACGCGGTCGACCGCACGGTGACCGGCGCTGGCGCGCGCCTGCTCGCCGCGGACATCGGCGCGCCGCTGATGGACAAGGCCGCGATCGAAGCGAGGCTAGCGCTGGTCGCCTTCTTCCACGACGACAGCGACGCGCGCGCGCGACTGCGCGATCGGCTGCGCGCCCTCCCCGACATCGGTCGCGCGCTCGGCCGGATCGCCGCGGGGCGCGGCAGCCCGCGCGATCTCGGGCAGTTGCGCGACGGGCTCGACGGCGCGTGGCTGCTCGGCGAGACGCTCGGCAGCTCGCTGCCCGGGCTCGTCGAGCATGCCGGCGACGATCTGCTGGCGCAACTCGCGCCGAAGCTACGCGGGCACGGCGCGCTGATCGATCTGCTCAAGCGCGCGCTCGTCCCCGTTCCGCCAATCGACGCAGCGGCAGGCGGGTTCATTGCCGAGGGCTATGATGCGGCGCTCGACGATCTGCGCGATGCGGGCAGCGGCGGCCGGCGCGCGATTGCCGCGTTGGAGGCGCGGTACCGCGAGGAGACGGGCATCGCCGCGCTCAAGATCCGGCACAACAACGTACTTGGCTATCACGTCGAGGTCGCCGCGCGCAGCGCCGACCCGCTGATGAAGCCGGATTCGGAGTTCACGCACCGCCAGACGCTCGCCGGCGTCGTTCGCTTCAACGCGCCCGAGCTGCACGAGGTGGCGAGCCGCGTGACGCAGGCGGGCGCGCATGCGATCGCGGCGGAGGCGGCGCATCTCGAGGATCTGATCGCCGCCGCGCTCGCCTGTGCCGAGCCGATCGCGGCGACCGCCGACGCGCTCGCGCGGCTCGACGTCGCCGCCGGCCTCGCCGAGCGCGCGGCGGAGGGCGGCTGGACGCGGCCCGCCTTGGTCGATCACGCCTGCTTCGACGTCGTCGGCGGCCGGCACCCGGTGGTCGAGGCGGCGGTGGCGAAATCGGCTAATCGCTTCGTCGCCAACGACTGCTCGCTGTCGGAAAGCTCACGCCTATGGCTGGTGACCGGCCCCAACATGGGCGGCAAGTCGACCTTCCTGCGGCAGAACGCGCTGATCGCCGTGCTCGCGCAGGCCGGAAGCTACGTGCCCGCGACCAGCGCAACGCTCGGGCTGGTCGACCGCCTGTTCAGCCGCGTCGGGGCGTCGGACAATCTCGCACGCGGACGGTCGACCTTCATGGTCGAGATGGTCGAGACCGCGGCGATTTTGGCGCAGGCAACGCCGGCGAGCTTCGTGATCCTCGACGAAGTGGGCCGCGGCACGTCGACCTATGACGGGCTGGCGATCGCCTGGGCGGTGGTGGAGGCGATCCACGAGGACAATCGCTGCCGCTGCCTGTTCGCGACTCATTACCACGAGCTGACGCGGCTCGCCGAGCGCTGCGAAGCGCTGTCGCTCCATCACGTCCGCGCGCGCGAGTGGAAGGGCGAGCTGGTGCTGCTTCACGAACTCGCCGACGGGCCGGCGGATCGCAGCTACGGGCTTGCCGTCGCGCGGCTGGCCGGGATGCCGCCGGCAACGGTCGCGCGTGCCAAAGCGGTGCTGGCGAAGCTGGAAGCAGGCCGCGCCAAGACCGGTGGGCTCGCCGCGGGGTTAGACGATCTGCCGCTGTTCGCGGCCGCCGCGGCGGCGCAGAGCGAAGAGGCGCGCGATCCGTTGCGTGAAGCGGTTGAGGGGCTCGACGTCGACACGCTCTCCCCGCGCGAGGCGCTCGATCAATTATACCGGCTGAAGGCGATGGTGCGCGAGGGCTGAGGCGCAGCGTCCGGCACTCCGATCGGCGCCCCGCCCTGCTTGATCCCTCGCCGCCGCACCCCGATATGCCGCGGCGATGAAGGACAATCTCACGCCCAAGGCGATCGTCGCCGCTCTCGACGCACACATCATCGGACAACGGGACGCCAAGCGCGCGGTAGCGGTTGCGCTGCGCAACCGGTGGCGGCGCCAGCAGCTGAGCCCTGACCTACGCGACGAAGTGACGCCCAAGAACATCCTGATGATCGGGCCGACCGGCTGCGGCAAGACCGAGATCAGCCGCCGCCTCGCGAAGCTCGCCGATGCGCCGTTCGTGAAAGTGGAAGCGACCAAGTTCACCGAGGTCGGCTACGTCGGCCGCGACGTCGAGCAGATCGCGCGCGACCTCGTCGAGGAGGCGATCCGGCTGGAGAAGGAGCGCCGCCGCGCTGCGGTGAAGGACAAGGCGGAGGAGGCCGCGATGGCGCGGCTGCTCGATGCGCTGGTCGGCAAGGATTCGAGCCAGGCGACGCGCGAGAGCTTCCGCCAGCGCTTTCGCGACGGGCATCTCGACCAGACCGAGATCGAGCTCGAGCTGCAGGCTGCGCCGCAGATGCCGTTCGAGCTGCCGGGCGGCGCGCAAATGGGGATGATCAACCTCGGCGAGATGTTCGGCAAGCTCGGCGGCGGGCAGACCAAGCGGCGCAAGCTCCTGGTGCCATCGGCGTGGGAGAAGCTGGTCGAGGAGGAGGCCGACAAGCGGCTCGACCAGGACGAGGTGAGCCGAATCGCACTTGCCGACGCGGAGGCGAACGGCATCGTCTTCCTCGACGAGATCGACAAGATCGCGGTCAGCGACGTGCGCGGTGGATCCGTCAGCCGCGAGGGCGTGCAACGCGATCTGCTGCCGCTGATCGAGGGCACCACCGTGTCGACCAAATACGGCCCGATGAAGACCGACCATATCCTGTTCATCGCGAGCGGCGCGTTCCACGTCGCGAAGCCGAGCGACCTGCTGCCCGAGCTTCAGGGCCGCCTGCCGATCCGCGTTGAGCTGAAGGGGCTGACCGAGGACGATTTCGTCGCCATCCTGTCGGACACCAAGGCCTCGTTGCCGGCGCAGTACAAGGCACTGATCGGCACCGAGGGCGTCGACGTGACCTTTACCGACGATGGCATTCGCGCGGTCGCGCGGATCGCGGCGGAGGTGAACGGCGAGATTGAGAATATCGGCGCGCGCCGCTTGCAGACGGTGATGGAAAAGCTGCTCGAGGAGGTGAGCTTCGACGCGGAGGATCGCGGCGGCACCGCGCTGACGGTCGACGCCGCCTATGTCGACAAGCAACTCGCCAGCGTCGCGCGCAACACCGATCTCAGCCGCTTCGTGCTGTAACGTCCGCCGCCCCGCCCGGCCGACGAAGTCGGGCGGGGCGAGTGGCGCTAACGGCGGAAAGAATGGTGCTGCCGGTGAGGATTGAACTCACGACCTCAGCCTTACCAAGGATGCGCTCTACCACTGAGCTACGGCAGCACTGCCCGCGCGCCGATCGGCTGCGAGCGAGGGCGCCCTAGAGACGAGCGGGACCCGATTGTCAAGGCGCTGACGGCGCGCGATAGCAACCGCGATGGACAGCAACGAGGATCGCGCGGCCCGCCGCGCCGCGGCGCTGCGCGCCAACCTGCGCCGCCGCAAGGAGCAGGCACGCGGCATCGCCGACGCCGGCGCGACCGACGCAGGCGAAACGGCATTTCCCGCCGGCAAGCCGGCATCGGCAGCGCCGCGCCCCGACGAGGACGCGTCTGGCACCTGAGCCGCCCAACGCGCTCGCGGTGCCTTACAGTGCTCAGCTAGCAACGATCGGCGCGCACTTCTCCTCGAGCCACGCGCGGTCCGCGCCGTCGAGCACCGCACCAAGTGCAGCCGCGACGCGCGCATGATAGGCGTTGAGCCACGCCAGCTCGTCCGCCGTCAGCAATGACGGGTCGATCAGATCGCGCTCGATCGGCACCAGCGTCAGCGTGTCGAAGCCGAGCATCACGTCTTCGCCGCCGTCGATCCGGCGCTCCTCGACCAGCAGCAGATTCTCGATGCGGATGCCGTAATCGCCCGTCTTGTAATAGCCGGGCTCGTTGGAGAGGATCATGCCCGGCAGTAGCGGCTCGGACGGGCCGCCGCCGGGATAGCTCGGCTTGGCGATCCGCGCCGGTCCTTCATGGACCGAGAGGTAGCTTCCCACGCCGTGGCCGGTGCCGTGCGCGAAATCGAGCCCCGCCTGCCACAGCGGCAATCGCGCGAGGATATCGAGCTGCGATCCCACCGTGCCGCGCGGGAAGACGGCGGTGGCGAGCGCGATATGCCCCTTCAGCACGCGGGTGTAGCGATCACGCATCTCGGCGGTCGGCGCGCCGATCGGGACGACGCGCGTCACGTCGGTCGTGCCGTCGTCATACTGGCCGCCCGAATCAATCAGGTAGAGCTGCCCCGGCTCGATCGGCAGGCTCGATTCCTCGGTGACGTGATAGTGCGGGATCGCGCCGTTGGGGCCGGTCGCGGAGATCGCGTCGAACGACAGGTCGCGCAGCACGCCGGTTTCGCGCCGGAACGCCTCCAGCCGCGCCGCAGCAGATAGCTCCGTCTGCTTGCCCTTGGGGCCTTCGATCGAGATCCAGCGCAGGAAGCGGGTCAGCGCCGCGCCGTCGCGGATGCTCGCGGCGCGGTGCCCCGCCTGCTCGACCGGGTTCTTGACCGCGCGGGGGATGACGGTGGGATCGCGCAGCGCGAGGACGCGTCCGCCCGCCGCCTCGATCGCGAGCGGGATCGCGGCAACCGACAACGCCGGGTCGACCGCGACGCGCTTGCCCGAAAAACCGCCGAGCGCATCGGCGAACGCGGCGCGATCGTGGACCCGGACCGCATTGCCGAGATGCTGCGCGACCGCCTCCGTCATCTTCTCGGGCGCGACGAAGAGGTCCGCGGTGCCGTCGGCGTTGACGATCGCGTAGGACAGCGCGACCGGGGTGCGTGAGACGTCGCCGCCGCGCACGTTGAACACCCAGGCGATCGATTCGAGCGCGGCGAGAACGACCGCGTCGGCCTTCTGCTCGCCGAGCCAGTCGGCGACCGCCGCACGCTTCTCGCCCGACGAGCGCCCGGCATGGCGATCATCGTGCACCGCGAGCTTCGCGTCGGAGCGCTGCGGCTGATCAGGCCAGATCGCGTCGACCGGATTGGTATCAACCGGAACGAGCGTTGCGCCGACTGCGGCGAGCGCCTTCGACGCCTCGTCGACCCAGGCGCGCGTGTGGAGCCACGGATCATAACCGATCCGCGCGTCCTGCTTCACATGCCCGGCAAGCCAGCCCGACACGCTCGTCTCGGGCACGCCGACGAACTGCCAGTCGTCCGCCGACACCTGCTGGCGCACCTGCAACGTGTAGCGCCCGTCGGTGAAGATCGCCGCTTCCGCCGGCAGCACCACCGCGGTGCCGGCCGATCCCTGAAAGCCGGTGAGCCAGGCGAGGCGCTGCGCATAGGCGCCGACATATTCGCTCATATGCTCGTCGGTCAGCGGCACGACGAAGCCGTCGAGCTGCTGGCGGGCGAGCTGGTCGCGCAGGGCGGCAAGTCGGTCGGTGTAGGTGGACATGGGGCTCCTCGATCGGCCACCCGCCCCCCTCACCGGCGGCGGGCGGGGCAGGTTCGTTACCGCCCCGATATGGCAGATACGCGCGCTTCGTGCCATGCAGCGCGGATGCTCGCCTCTACCCCGCCCCGCGCATGAACGCCGACGTCCTCATCATCGGATCGGGCGCCGCCGGGCTCACCGCCGCGCTCAACCTCGCCGATCGCTTCCAGGTCACCGTACTCGCCAAGGGCGCGCTCAACGAAGGGTCGACCGCTTGGGCACAGGGCGGGATCGCCGCGGTGCTCGAGCCGGGCGACACGTTCGAGAACCACGTCGAGGACACGATGGTCGCCGGTGCCGGGCTCAACGATCGTGAGATCGTCGAGTTCGTGGTCGAGAACGCGCCCGCCGCGATCGAGCGGCTGCAGAAGCTCGGCGTGCCGTTCGCGCAGGACGGCAATGCTTTGCACCTGACGCGCGAGGGAGGACATTCGCACCGCCGCATCGTGCATGTTGATGACGCCACCGGATGGGCGGTGCAGGAAGCCTTGCAGAAGGCCGCCGAGGCGCATCCCAACATCACGCTGGTGCCCGATCAGGTCGCGATCGACCTCGCCACCGGGCGGCATGAACAGCGCTACTCGGGCGCCGGCACCGTGTGGGGCGTCTACGCGGTCGATCGCCAGACCGGACGGGTGAACCTTTACACCGCGCGCGCGACGATTCTCGCGACCGGCGGCGCGGGGCGCACGTACCTCTTCTCCACCGCGCCGCGGGGCGCGACCGGCGACGGGATCGCGATGGCGTGGCGCGCCGGCGCGCGCGTCTCCAACATGGAGATGATGCAGTTCCACCCGACCTGCCTCTACAATCTCGAGGTCAAGAACTTCCTCATCACAGAGGCGGTGCGCGGCGAGGGCGGACGGCTGATCAACCCGCAGACCGGCAAGCGCTTCATGACCTATTACGATCCCGAACGGCTCGAACTCGCACCGCGCGACGTGGTGGCACGAGCGATCGACGCTGAGATCAAGCGCTATGGGCTCGATTACGTCCACCTTGATATCAGCCACCAGCCCGCCGATTTCGTGCGCGGGCATTTCCCCAATATCTATGAGAAGCTGAAGGGGCTCGGCATCGACATGACGGTGCAGCCGATCCCCGTCGTGCCCGCGCAGCATTACACCTGCGGGGGGATCGTCGTCGATCGGGACGGGCGCACCGATCTGCCGCACCTGTACGCCGCGGGCGAATGTACCGAGAGCGGATTGCACGGCGCGAACCGCCTGGCGTCAAACTCGCTGCTCGAATGCTTTGTGTTCGGCGAGGCGGCGGCGAAGCACATCGCGGCCAATTGGGACGCGCTGCCCCCCGTGCCGGCGATCCGCCCGTGGGACGAGAGCCGCGTCACCGATTCCGACGAGGAAGTCGTGATCAAGCAGAACTGGACCGAGATCCGCCGCTTCATGTGGAACTACGTCGGCATCGTGCGCACGACCAAGCGGCTCCAGCGCGCGCAGCACCGCATCAAGCTGCTGACCAGCGAAGTGGAAGATTATTACGGCCACTTCCGCGTGACGCCCGACCTCATCGAGCTACGCAACCTGCTGCAGACCGCCGACCTGATCGTGCGATCGGCGTTGCACCGTCACGAGAGCCGCGGCCTGCACTTCACGCTAGACTGGCCCGAAACCCTGCCGCAGCCGGTGGACACGGTACTCGTTCCGTGATGCGGCGGCGACCTGGCGTACGTCAGGCCCTATTCATCGCAGATCGCGTAACGCCTCGTTTTCAATGAGTGATTTGCCGGTAGCGTGCACGTCTGGGTCAGGGCGGGGCACGTACGAGAAGATGTTGGGACGATTGGCCGCCGCGGCGGCGATGACGGCGATGCTAGCGGGATGCGTCGAGCCGCGACCCGCGCAGTCGGCGAAAGCGCCAGCGCAGCCGGCCTATGACGCACCGTCGTACGTCGTTGCCATTCCCGTTCCCACGCCGCGCCGGCTGCCGACCGACAACGCGCCGCGGCAACTGACAGCGTCGATCCAGCAGCTGGTGCGCGAGTTCCCGGGCACCGCGGGTGTCGCGATCCGCGCGGTTGACGAAGGCTGGACGGTGCAGGCCAACGGTCGGCTCAAGCTGCCGCAGCAGAGCGTCAGCAAATTGTGGGTCGCGATGACCGTCCTCGACCAGCGCGACCAGGGGCGGCTGCGGCTCGACGATCCGATCAGCGTCACCCCGGCCGATCTGACGCTGTTTCACCAGCCGATCGCCTATCTGGTGAAGGGCGGCAGCTTCGAGACCACCGTCGGAAACCTCCTGTTCCGCGCGCTGACGCAGAGCGACAATACCGCCAACGACCGGCTGCTGACGCTGGTCGGCGGACCGTCGGCGGTGCGCGACTTCATCGAGCGCAAGCAGCTCGGCGATATCCGCTTCGGCCCAGGCGAGCGGCTGCTGCAGGCGGGCACCGCCGGGCTGACGTGGAACCAGTCGATGAGCGTCGGCAATACGTTCGAAATCATGCGCTCGCGGCTGTCGCCTGAGGCGCGGCAGGCGGCGATGCAGCGCTACATCGTCAATCCGCCCGACGGCGCGGCGCCGCTGGCGATCGCCGACGCGCTCGCGCGGCTGTTCCGCGGCGAACTGCTGTCGGAAACCTCGACCCGCCTCATCGTCAGCACGATGGAATCGAGCCGTACCGGGCGCGCGCGGCTGAAAGCGGGCATCGCGCCGGGCTGGACGCTCGCGCACAAGACCGGCACCGGTCAGGAGCTCGGCCGCCGCAACGCCGGGTTCAACGACGTCGGCGTGATCACCTCGCCCGACGGGCGGCGCTACGCGGTCGCGGTGATGATCGGCGACACGACGCAGCCGATGCGCGTGCGCCAGCAGCTGATCCAGGCGGTCGCGGCGACGGTAACGGGCTATCGCGGCGCAGCGACGATCGCGACGCGCGAGGGCGACGACCCGGAGGGCTGAGCGGCCGTCCGCGATCCCCTGCCCTCACCGTTTGTTCCGCCCGCCTCTATCCGCTAAGCCGCGCGGCATGCCGCACCTCTACCTCGTCGACGGATCGAGCTTCATCTTCCGCGCCTATCACGTGCTGCCGAAGCTCACCAACAAGCACGGCGAGCCGGCTGGTGCGGTCTACGGCTATACGACGATGCTGTGGAAGCTCGCCAACGATCTCCACAAGGCGGACGGGCCGAGCCATCTGGCGGTGATCCTCGACAAGTCGGAGAGCACGTTCCGCAACGAAATGTACGATCAGTACAAGGCGCACCGCCCGCCCGCGCCCGAGGATCTGAAGCCGCAATTCCCGATGATCCGCGATGCGACGCGCGCCTTCTCGCTGCCGTGCATCGAGGAGGAAGGCTGGGAGGCGGACGATCTGATCGCGTCGTACAGCAAGGCCGCGCTGGCGCAGGGCTGGCAGGTGACGATCGTCAGTTCGGACAAGGACCTGATGCAGCTCCTGACCGAGCCCGGCATCGACATGCTCGATACGATGAAGGACAAACGCTTCGGACCGGCCGAGGTGGAGGAGAAGTTCGGCGTTCTCCCCGACAAGCTGGGCGAGGTGCTGGCGCTGATGGGCGACAGCGTCGACAACGTGCCCGGCGTGCCGGGCGTCGGCCCCAAGACCGCGGCGAAGCTGATCCTTGAGCACGGCAGCGTCGAGGGCGTGCTGGCCGCGGCGCCCGAGATGAAGAAGGGCAAGCTGCGCGACAATCTGATCGAGCATGCCGAGATGGCGCGCCTGTCGCGCAAGCTGGTCGAGCTCGCGTGCGACGTGCCGCTGCCGCAGCCGCTCGAGGAGATGGCGCTCGACGGCATTCCGGAGGCGCCGCTGCGTGCGTTCCTCGAGCATCACGGTTTCAAATCGCTGCTCGCCAAGCTGCTGGCGGATCAGAACGAGGGCGTCGATCCGACGCCGCCCGAGCCGAGCGGCGTACCGCACGAGGAAGAGCCGCCGTGCAACCACGACGGCTATGAAACCGTCGTCGACGAGTCGGCGCTCGACGAATGGATCACGGCAGCGCGCCACCAGGGGTGGCTGGCGATCGATACCGAGACGACGGCGAAGGACCCGATGCTGGCCGAACTGGTCGGCGTATCGCTCGCACTCGCGCCCAATCGCGCCTGCTACGTGCCGCTCGGCCACGAGGGCGAGGCGGGCGGCGCCGACATGTTCGCCGACCGGCCGGTGCAGCTCGATCGCGACGCGGCGCTGGCGGCGCTGAAGCCGCTGCTGGAGGATCCGGCGGTGCTCAAAATCGGGCACAATCTGAAATACGACATGATCGTGCTCGACCGGCTGGGCATCGCGGTCGCGCCGTACGACGACACGATCGTGATGAGCTTCGATCTCGACGCCGGGCTGCACGGTCATGGGATGGACGAGCTCGCGGCGACACACCTGTCGCACAGCTGCATCGCGTACAAGGACGTGACCGGTAGCGGCAAAAAGGCGATCGGCTTCCATCAGGTCGATCTGAAGGCGGCGACGCGCTACGCCGCGGAAGATGCTGACGTGACGCTGCGGCTGTGGCGGCGTTTCCGCGCACGTCTGCCGATCGAGCGCGCGACGCGGGTGTACGAGATGGTCGACCGGCCGCTCGTCGCCGTCATCGCGCGGATGGAGCGGCACGGGATCAAGGTCGATCGCGAGCGGCTGGCGCAGCTGTCGGGCGAGTTCGCGACGCAGATGGCGCAGCTGGAAGGCGTGATTCACGGCATCGCCGGCGCGCCGTTCACAATCGGAAGCCCGAAGCAATTGGGCGACGTCCTGTTCGAGAAGATGGGGATCAAGGGCGGGCGAAAGGGCAAGAGCGGCGTCTATTCGACCGACGTCAACGAGCTCGAGCGGATTGCGGCGGACAAGGACGGCCCGGGCGCCGAGATCGCCGCCAAGGTGCTCGAATGGCGCCAGCTGTCGAAGCTCAAATCGACCTACACCGACAGCCTGCAGGAGCAGATCCACCCCGCCACCGGCCGCGTCCACACCAGCTACTCGCTGACCGGCGCGCAGACCGGGCGCCTGTCCTCGACCGATCCCAACCTCCAGAACATCCCGATCCGCACCGAGACGGGGCGGCAGATCCGCGACGCCTTCGTTGCCGAACCGGGGCACGTCATCCTGGCGGCGGACTATTCGCAGATCGAGCTTCGGCTAGCGGCGCACATGGCAGACGTGCCGGCGCTGAAGGAAGCCTTCGCGCGCGGCGACGACATCCACTCGCTGACCGCGCAGGAACTGTTCGGTACCGTCGATCGCGACACGCGCGGGCGTGCCAAGACGATCAACTTCGCGATCCTCTACGGCATCAGCCGCTGGGGGTTGGCCGGGCGGCTGGATGTCAGCGCGGACGAGGCGCAGGCGATGATCGATCGCTATTTCGAGCGCTTCCCCGGCATCAACCGCTACATCGCCGAGACGCTGCAATCGGTGCGCGAACAGGGGTTCACCGAGACGCTGTTCGGTCGCAAGACGCACTTCTCGCGGATCAAGAGCAAGGTGCAGCACGAGCGGCAGGGCGCCGAGCGCGCCGCGATCAACGCGCCGATCCAGGGCACGAGCGCCGATATCATTAAGCGCGCGATGGCACGGATGGAGCCGGCTTTGGCCGACGCCGGGCTCACCGGCACGCGGATGCTGCTGCAGGTGCACGACGAACTCGTCTTCGAGGTGCCCGACGCCGAAGTCGAGGCTGCGAAGCCAGTGATCGAGCGCGTGATGGCAACCGCGGCGGAGCCCTATGTCACGCTCGACGTGCCGCTCGCAGTCGAGATCGGCACGGGCGCGAGCTGGGGCGCGGCGCACTAGTGCGCGGGCGCACGCGGACAATACTCGTCACCGCCGTGGCCGGAAGGCCGCGTCGGTGACCGAGACGTCGCAGGATATCGCGCAGCTCGCCAAGGGGGGGCGGACGAACGTTGCAGGCTTCATCCTGCGGCTCGCGGCGCGCATCCCGTTCCTGTTCATCGCCGGGCGGCTCTACGGCCCCGATCTCGTCGGGCGGTTCGCGATCGCGGTGGTCGTGGTGGAGCTCGCCGCACTGGTCGCGACGCTGGGCCTGAAGCGCGGGCTGGCGCAGGCGCTGAGCCGCACCGAGCGGCCGCACGCGCACGTCGTGTGCGACGCGCTGATGGTGGCGGCGATCCTGTCGCTGATCGCCAGCGCGGTGCTGTGGCTGTTCCCGCAGGTGATGTATCCCAACACGCCGATCGTCGGGCTCGACCGTTGGCTGCCGCTGATCATCCTCGCGGTCGCCTGGTCCGACGTCAGCCTCGCCGCGCTCGCCTATCGCCACAATGTGAAAGCGGCGGTGACGGCGCGCGCGGTGGTTGAGCCGTGGACGATCTCGATCGCGGCATGGGTCTTCTCCTTCTTTACCACGCGCGACGGGCTGGTGCTGAGCTACGTCGCCTCGATGATCGCGGCGCTGATCGCGTCGATCGTGCCGCTGGTGCGCAGTTACGGCGTGCCGCGCGGCTGGCAGCCGCACTTCACCGAGTTGCTGACGCTGATCCGCGACAACGTGCCGCTCGCCGGCGCCGACGCGCTCGAATGGGGCACGCGCAACGTCGACCGCTTCATCCTGGGCGTGATGTTCGAACCCAAGGTGGTCGGCATCTATTACATGGCGCAGCAGGTCGCGAGCCTGCCGCAGAAATTGAAGACGTCGTTCGATCCGATACTCGGCCCCGTCATCACCAAGAGCCTTGCCGCGAACGATCTGCCCGCGATCGCACGGCAGGTGCGGCAGGTGGCGTTTTGGATCGTCGCCGCGCAGGGCTGCCTGACGCTGATGGGATCGATCCCGGGCGAGGCGGTGATGGGGATCGTCGGCCCGCAATTCGTCGCCGGTACCGCCGCGCTCGTCTTCCTGCTGACCGCAGAGGTGCTCGCGTCGACCGGCGCGGTTTGCGAGACCGCGCTGGTCTATACCGCGCGGCACCGCAACCTGATGATCTCGGCGGTGATGCTGGGTTTCCAGGTGGTGCTGAGCTTCGCGCTGATCGGCGCGATGCGTGGTCTGGGCTGGCCGCCCGCGTTCCAGGCGGCGGGGCCGGCGGTGGCGCTGATGATCAGCGTCGGGCTGACGTCGGCGATCAAGGTTTGGCTGCTGAAGCGCATCCTGGCCGCGCCCGTCTCGCCGCTGCGCTGGCCGCTATTGTGGGCGACGCTGGCGGCGCTCGCGGTCGGCGCGGCGTTCACCGCGCTGCCGCAGCGCTTCGAATGGGCGGAGATCGTGATCGGCATTCCGGCGATCGCGGCGACGTACCTCCTCATCCTGTGGCGCTGGGCATTCGGGCCGGAGGATCGCGCGCTGTTCGGTCGCATGCCGCGCGCCGACGAGGCGACGCTGCCGCATGTCGGCTCGCCCGCGCGCTAGACGGATAAGGGGGAAAGCACTTGGATACGACGACGACGCCGGGCGTCCGGCTGGTGCCGGTTAATGATGGACCGTGGCAGGACTGGCTGCGCTGGCCGGGCACCGACCCGTTCGAAGACCATACCGGGCCGTTCTTCGCGCGCTACACGGCCGACGGGGCGATCGAGTGCGGCTTCCGGCCGGAAGCGAAGAACCGCAACGGGGGCGGCAACGTCCACGGCGGCGCGCTGCTGACCTTTGCCGATTTCTCGCTGTTCATGATCGCGTCCGCCGCGCTGCCAGAATTCTACGGCGTGACGGCGACGCTCAACGCCGAATTCGTCGGGGCCGCCCGCCCCGATCACCTGCTGACGGCGCGCGGCGAGGTGACCAAGGCGGGACGCAGCCTCATTTTCGTACGCGGTTTAATCGACGATGCAGGTGAGCCGGTGATGAGCTTCTCGGGCGTGATCAAGAAGATCACGCGGCGGCCGGGCGGGCGCGCCGACTAGGCCCCCCTCAAATCAGGCGCACCCGCGCGTCAGGCGCGCACCGCACGGCGCAGCACGTCGCCATAGCCCCGCCGCACGCAATCATGCCCGTCGTAGAAGCCACGCGCCTTGAGCAGCCGGTGCATGGCGGCGAGGCGATACGGCGGCACCGTCGCCGCCATGTGATGCTCCAGATGGTAATGGACGTGGTTGGGCGCGACGAACAGCCGCTCCCACCAGCGCGCAAGCGTCGTCGAGGTGTTGCGCCGTGGGTCGAGCTCGCCGCGGTCCGCCGCGACACCGTGCTCGCCGATCTGCCGCAGCCGGACGATCGCGGGATAGACGAACAGATAGGCGACCCACCACAAGGCGTAGGTCCAGGCCGCGCCCGCCGCGGCGAGCACGCCGAACAATGCGAGGTGGAAACCGACCCACGGCCCCTGCTCGCGCCAGCTGAACCGCGCGAGCGACTGGCGCAGGTCGCGGATGCCGGTGCGTCCCGTCAGATCGCGGACGAATTTGCGCCGCAGCGACACGCGCTCGACCGGGTAACTCTTGACGAAGCCGATGTCGGGATCGCGCGGCGTGCCGGCGTATTGATGGTGCTTGAGGTGGTAGCTGCGATACTTTGCAAGCGAGGTGTTCATCGGCACCCCCGCGAGCCACTGGCCGACACGCTCGTTGAGACGGCGCGAGCGGAACAGCGCGTGGTGCGCGCAGTCGTGGACGATGATGCCGAGTCCGAGCTGCCGCCCCGCCAGCACCAGGATCGCGAGCACGATCGTCAGCGGATTGGGCCACGCCGCCACAAGCCCGAAGGCACCGGCGATCAGCGCCCAGTTGACCGCCACCGTCCAGGCCCCGCGCCAGTCGGACGCGCGCGTCAGCGCGGCGAGCTCGTCGCGCGACAAGACATCGGTGAAGCGTGCGGCGGTCATGCTATAGGCCCTCGGTTCGATCATCATGTAACAGCGAGCGCCGCTCTGAGTCAATTCGAGTTACAAGACTGGCATGAGGTACCGACCGCGCGGGCGCTGGTTCTTGCCTTTTTGTCGACCAGCGGCGGGGCGACGATGCGCGTCGGTGCGCTGGTGCGGCGCGCGGGGATCGTCGGCGCGGATGCCGCGGCGGTGCGCATGGCGCTGGCGCGGCTGGTGCGCGAGGGGCGCGTGCGCCAGGTCGAGCGCGGCGTCTATGCGATCGGCACGACGGGGGTCGCGCTGAACGATCTCGCGCGCGGTTGGCGCACGGCGGAGACCCGGGTGCGCGACTGGCACGGCGGGTGGCTGGTGGTGGTGACCGATCATCTCGGGCGGACCGACAAGCGCCGGCTGCGACAGCGCGAGCGCGCGCTCGCGTTGCAGGGGCTGGCACGGACCGACTGGGGCGCGTGGGTGCGCCCCGATAATCTCGCCGCATCGCGCGACGCGATCGCTGCACGACTGGTGGCACTGGGGCTCGATGACGGGGCGACGATCCTCGGCAACGCGAGTGCCGCGGCGGCAGACAATGCGGCGTGGCGCAACTTGTGGCCGGCCGCCGCGATCGAGTGCGGCTATCGCCACTGGATCGCCGAAATAGCGACGAGCGAGGCGCGCCTCCCCGCGCTGTCGCCGGAGGCGGCGGCGCGCGAGACGCTGCTGCTCGGCCAGGCGGTGATCCGCGCGATCAACCGCGATCCGCTGCTGCCCGCTGCGATGATCGACACCGATCTGCGCGCGGCGATGATCGCGGCGATGCGCCGCTACGACGCGATCGGCAAAGCCGCATGGGCGAAGATCGACTGAACGGTCAGGCGGGCGCGAAGAACTTGGTGCCGACGACGCCGACGATGATCAGCGCGATGAAGCCGATCTGGATCGGTGCCAGCCGCTCGCCGAAGATCACCGCGCCGAAGATGGTGACGCCGACCGCGCCGAGCCCGGTCCACACCGCATAAGCGGTACCCGCCGACAGCCCGCGCATCGCGAGCGCGAGCAGCCCCATGTTGACGAAGCTGAGCGTGATCGGCACCGCCGAGGCGAGCAGCGTCCCCTGCATCGCGGCCCATTTGAGGCTCAGCGCCCAGATGATTTCGGTGACGACGGCAACGCCGAGGATGACCCATGCCATATGGCCTGGCTCCTGATCTTGCGGGCTCTGTTGAAGATGCGGCGGCCGGAAACCCGTAAGAGGCGCACGCGACGCCGCGCGCGATAGAGCGCCCCAGCCCGCCTGTCCACCCGGCGCTATTCAGCGCCGGACCGGCACGTCAGACGCCGGCGGGCATCCAGCGCGGGCCGGTGCGATCGGGATCGTCGAGCGCAATCGGGGCGGGCAAATGGACGAATTCGACGTGCAGCCCCCACGGCGTGTTGCCGAACCAGCATTGGTTACCAGGCCCCTTCTCCTTGCCGCCGAGATCAATCGGCCCGTCGAGCATCGTGCCGCCCGCTTGGCGAAAACGCTCTGCCGCGGCGCCGAGATCGTCGACGTAGAGCGCGAAATGGTGCAGCCCCATGCGCGTCGGGCCGTCGGGAGTGGAACCATGCACGCCGTCGACCTCGAACAGCTCGACATTCGCGCCGTCGGCGATGCGCATCATCCGCATCGCGATGATCCGCGCACCGGGCTCGAGCCCGTTCTTCCCGTGCATCTCCTCGCCGACCTGCGGCTTGCCGCCCTTCTCGATCAACGCGTACAGCGTCTCGGCGCCAAACGCCGCCTTGAAGAATTCCTCCGCCTGTTCGATCTGCGGCACGGTGATGCCGATATGTTCGATGCCCTTGATGTTGCCCACGTGCGTCTCCCGATACGCAGGCGAGAACAGCGGGGGGCGGCGGACGGTTGCATGATCAAGCCCGCTTCCCTCGTCACCGGCGCATAGCCAATGCGCAGCAAGCTGAGCACCTGCCGGCGCAAGGCGCGCTACCCCAGCGCTGACGTGGCGCTGGCGGCAGCGACGTGGGACGGCAGCTTGCGATCGTATCGTTGCGATCGCTGCGGGCACTTCCACCTCACCAGCCGGCGAAAGGGGAAGTTCTTCGGCGCGGGCTGATAGGCGTCCTGTTTGTCAGCCGCCGCGCTCGCCCATAACGTAGCCGACCAGCCACCACAGCGCGAACAGCACGATCCATGCGTAATAGCCGAGCGGGACGGGATCGCGGCTCCGGCTCACGCGGCGGTCTCGACCAGCGGCGCGATTTCGAAAACGTAGCGCGTCCAGCCGCGCTGACGGGCGGCGTCGCGTGTCGCCGCGTCCTTCGCCTGCGCATCCTTCAGCGATTTCTCATGCCCCCAAAACACCTCGGTGCGGCCGTTCGCCAACTCGGCGACGATCCGCCAGTAATGCGTGAACGGCGCCGCGGTCGGCCCGATCGTCTTGGTGTAGCCGTCGGGCATTGTCGCCGTCAGGTATCGCTTCTTTCTGGCCATGGGTGGCGTCTCGCGCTCGTCTCTGCCACGGCGCCCCCACGATGAAGCTCCGCGATTTCCTGCTCTTGGTGCTGGTGTGCCTCGTATGGGGCTATAGCAACGTGCTGAGCAAGATCGTCGTCGGGCAGTGGGCGGTGCCGCCGCTGTTCTTCGCCGCGATCCGCTTCGCCATCGTCATCGCGGCGACGCTGCCGTGGCTGCTGCCGATGCCGCGCCCGCGCTGGCGGATCGTCGCGATCGGCATCCTGATGGGTGCGGGCAATTTCGCACTGCTGTTCATCGGGTTGCAGAGCGCCAGCCCGTCGGCGGCGGCGGTGGTGATCCAGATCGGCGTGCCGTTCACGACGCTGCTGTCGATCGTGGTGCTGGGCGAGCGGATCCACTGGCGCCGCGCCCTTGGCATCGCGCTGACGCTGGCCGGCGTGCTGCTGGTGGTGTGGAACCCCGACGGTATCGCCCTGTCGACCGGGCTGTGGTTCGTCGTCGGCGCGGCGTTCACCGGATCGCTCGGCGCCGTGCTGATGAAGCAGGTGGAGGACGTGAAGCCGCTGCGCTTCCAGGCGTGGGTCGGGCTGGTTTCGTTCGTGCCGCTCGCGCTCGCCTCCGCCGCGTTCGAACATAACCAGTGGGGAAGCGCGGCGGCGGTCGGCTGGCCGTTCGTCGGCGCGGTGCTGTTTGCCGCGCTCGTCGTCTCGGTGCTTGGGCACACGAGCTACTATGGGTTGATCCAGCGCTACGAGGCCAATCTCCTCGCGCCGCTGACGCTGATGACGCCGATATTCACGATCGCGTTCGGCGTGATGCTGACGAGCGACCGGCTCGACGCGCGGATGGTGGCGGGCGCGGTTCTGGCGCTTGCCGGCGTTCTGGTGGTGGCGCTGCGCCAGCGCCCGGCGAGCGCGCTGCTGGCGGAGCGCGAACAGGCCTAGCCCCCTTCGCCGCAGCTCCCCGCGGCCTCGCGCAAAGGCATTTGCAAGCGCGGCACACGTTTCTACGGTCGTCCGCACTTCTCGGGGGAAACGACGCCATGATAATCCGATCGACGCTGCTGCTAGGGGTGGCGCTGGCCATCGCGCCGGTCGCGACCGCGCAAGCGGCGAAGGATCCGCTGGCAGGCACCGAGCGGCTCGACGGGCTGGTGCCGGTGCACGTCGATCGCGCCGACGGGCGCATCCTGCTGTCGCTGCCGCCGGCGGGCAAGGACGGCGTGGTGACGCGGATGCTCTACACTACTGCGCTGCGCACCGGGCTCGGCTCGGCGCCGATCGGGCTCGATCGCGCGCAGCCCGGGCCGGCGCAGATGCTGCTCGTCCGCCGGCTGGGCAAGAAGGTGGCGTTCGAGCTGGAAAATCCACGTTTCCGCGCGACGGGCGCGTCGGCCGCCGAGGCCGCGGCAGCTAGCGACGCCTTTGCAACCTCGACGCTGTGGCTGGGCGACGCGATCCCCGCCGCCGACGGCCGCCTGCTGGTCGACATTGCGCCCTTCCTCGCGCGCGATACCAAGGGGATCGCCGACCAGCTTAAGGCCGGCGGCGAGAAGGGCTGGAAGCTCGTCGGCGAGCTGAGCGCTGCGGACGTCAATGCGGTGAAGGCATTCCCGCTCAACCTCGAGTTCGAGGCGCGGCAAACCTTTGCCAGCGACACGCCCGGCGCGGAGGTGCGCAACATCGCGCCCGATCCGCGCCAGTTCACTTTGGTGGTGCGGCACAGCTTCGTCGCCCTTCCCGCCGGCGGCTACGTGCCGCGCGCGTTCGATCCGCGCGGCGGCAGCTTCTCGACGCAAATCCTCGATTTTGGCGCGCCGCTCGGGCGGCAGATCGTCCGCAACCTTGCCAATCGCTTCCGGCTGGAGAAGACCGATCCCGCGGCCGCGCGATCGCGCGTCACCAAGCCAATCGTCTTCTACATCGACAATGCCGCGCCTGAGCCGATCCGCACGGCGCTGCAAGAAGGCGCGTCGTGGTGGAAGCAGGCGTTCGACGCCGCGGGCTATATCGATGCCTATCGCGTCGAGATCCTGCCCGACGACGCCGACCCGCTCGACATGCGCTACAACGTCGTCAACTGGGTCAATCGCGCGACGCGCGGCTGGTCGTACGGTTATGCCGTCACCGATCCGCGCACCGGCGAGATCCTGAAGGGCGCGGTGCTGCTCGGCTCACTGCGCGTGCGACAAGACATGCTTATCTACGAGGGGTTGGTCGGCGCGGCGAAGACCGGTAGCGGCGGCCCGAACGATCCCGCGCAGGTCGCACTCGCGCGCATCCGCCAGCTCGCCGCGCACGAAGTGGGTCACGCGCTCGGCCTTCTCCATAATTTCGCGGGCAGCACGCAGGATCGCGCATCGGTGATGGATTATCCCGCCCCGCGCATCGGGCTGGTCGACGGCGCGCCTGATCTGTCGGACGCTTATGGCGTGGGGCTTGGCGCGTGGGACGCCTATGCGATCGACTGGCTGTACGGCGATCCGGCGGGGGCTGATCCCGACGCCGCGGCGCGCACCAAGGCCGCCGCGGCGCAGGCGCGCGGGCTGCGCTTCGTCGCGGACGAGAACGCGCGCGCCGCGCCGAGTGCGCAGCCCTGGGGCAGCCTGTGGGACGACGGCGCCGATCCCGCCGCCGAACTCGCGCGGATGATGCAGGTGCGTGCCGCCGCGATCGCGCGGTTCGGGCCGGGCGCGCTTGCCGCGGACGAGCCGGCGGCGAACCTCCGGCGCAAGTTCGTGCCAATCTGGCTGCTGCACCGCTATCAGGTGGAGGCGGCGGCGAAGCTCGTCGGCGGGGTGCAGTCCGAATATGCGATGGCCGGTGACGGGCACGGCGCGGCGGCGGCGGTGCCCGGATCAGCGCAGGCGACAGCGCTCGACGCGCTGCTCGCGACGCTTGATCCCGCCGCGCTCGACGTGCCCGAGGCGCTGATCCCCGCGCTGTCGGCGGGTTGGTCGGGCGACAACGACCGCCAGTTCGATATCGAGGTGATGCGCACCGCGGGGGGCACGGTGTTCGACCCGCTCGTCGCGGCCGACGTCGCCGCGCAGGTGACGTTGGGTGCACTGCTCGCCCCCGCGCGGCTCGCCCGCATCGCCGATCAGCACCGGCGTGATTCAAGCGTGCCCGGCCCCGCCGAGCTTGCCGCACGGCTGATCGCGATCGCATCGAATCGCGCCGCGACGCCGCGCACGGACGCGGTACGGCAGGTGGTCGGACGGCGTATCCTGCTGAGCCTGGCGAAGGCCGCGCGCGATCCGGCGACGGGCACGCTCGCCGCAGGCATGATCGACGCAGCGGTCACCGACTGGGCGCAGGCGCAGGTGCGGCGCAGCAAGGACGAGCGATACGCCGCCGCGACCGCGCGGCTGCTGCTCGATCGCGACGCGCTGCGCGATGAACTCGCACGGGAGAACGCGGCTCCCGAAATCCCGCCGGGCATGCCGATCGGCAGCGATGATCTTTGACCGGCGGGCCCAAGCGTGGCCGATCGGGCAGCGATCGTGCATAACATAGTATAGTAAGACCGTTTACTCATCCGCGGTATTCAAAGGGCTTCTCCGGGTAGGTCAACGCTGCTGCCTCACGGCAACGTCATTATCTAGTCGCGATGAGAAGGAATGTTCGTTCACAGTTTATCGTGTTTTCAATTGCAAATTTAATTTCATCTCTGCCGCATCGCACAAACGAGTGGTTTTCAACTAGGCTCCGGAAAACACGACCGTTTCACTGTGCAACATCGTTGCGCGAACAACTTGACGCACGAAATTTTCAGGCGCAGTTTTAATTGGCATAACGAATGAACCGTAGACCGGCTCAAGCCGGCGCGGGCCTTAGGGGAGGATGTCGATGCGTAAGATCGAATTGTTCGGCGCGACCGCCATGGCGTTGGTCGCGCTGCTGCCGGGGGCGGCGCTGGCGCAGAACGCGCCCGCAGATGCCACGGTGACGCAGGGCGCGGCACCGGCGCAGGGCACGGGCGCGACAGGAGGTACGGGCAGCGACGCTTCGAGCACCGGCTACGGCGCCGACATCGTCGTCACCGCGCAGCGCCAGGCGCAGACACTGCAGGAAGTGCCGATCGCGGTCAGCGCCTTCTCCGCCGCCGCACTCGAGGCGCAGCAGATCGACAACGCGTCCGACCTCCAGCTGACGCTGCCCAACGTCACCTTCTCCAAGGGCAATTTCTCGGGTGCGAGCTTCACCATCCGCGGTATCGGCGACCTGTGCGTCGGCATCTCGTGCGACGCCGCGACCGCGATCCACCTCAACGGCTCGCCGCTGCTCGCCACACGCATCTTCGAGACCGAATATTTCGATCTCGAGCGCGTCGAGGTGCTGCGCGGCCCGCAGGGCACGCTGTTCGGCCGCTCGGCATCGTCGGGCGTGGTCAACTTCATCAGCGCCAAGCCACGCACCGACAAGTTCGCCGCCTCGGCCGAGGCGGAATACGGCAACTACGATTCGATCCGCGCCAAAGCGATGATCAACGTGCCGTTGGGCGAGACGCTCGCCGTGCGCCTCGCGGGCTTCTACCTCAATCGCGACGGCTACACGCGCAATCTCTTCGACAATACCAGCATCGACGGCCGCGATATGTATTCGGTGCGTGGCTCGATCCGTTGGGAGCCGTCGGTCGACACCACCGTCGACGTCCTCGTGTCGTACTTCAAGGAAGACGACGATCGCCTGCGCATCCAGAAGCAGCTGTGCCAGACCGATCCGACCGGCGTGCTCGGCTGCCTTAACAATCGCCGCGACGCGGGGCGTACCAATACCAACTCAACCTTCACCGGCACGCTGGGCAGCCGCGAATTCCTGTCGATCGCCTTCGCCAATCCGGCACTGGGCAACGCATTCGGCCTCGGCAGCCTGTACGGCCAGGATGGCTATGCCGGGAACCCGATCCTCACCGATCCGCGCGAGGTGTTCACCGCGTTCAACCCGACCTACAAGACCGACGAACTGACGGTGCAGGGACGGCTCGAGCATAATTTCGGGCCGATCAAGGCACAGCTGACCGGTTTCTACCACGAGACGACGGTCGATTCATCGCAAGACTACAACCTTGGCGTCAGCAACCGCTCGCTAATCCAGCCGACGCTCAACACGCTGGCGGCGGCCGCGGCGGGCGGCGTGCCCGGGCTGCCGGCGGCGTATTTCCAACCGATCGCGCGCGCGCTGATCCCCAACGGGCCGCAGGGCGATCTGTGCACGTCGCTGCCCGAGAAATCGGGCCTCGGCGTCTATGGCGGTTTTAGCCGCTGCGGGCCGGTCCCCAATGCCTATGACCGGTCGGTGCAGCGGACGCGCGACTGGTCGGCCGAAGCGATCATCTCGTCGGATTTCGACGGCATGTTCAACTTCCTGCTCGGCGGCATCTACGTCGACGCCAAGGTCCGCGACGGTGACTATTACGTCAACGCCTTCGCGATCGACTATGTCACCGGCATCCTCGGCACGTTCGGCGCGCTGGGCGCCGGCCGCGCGCCGGAATTCTCGGCGACGCCGTTCTTCCGCAGCAACACCGATCTGTTCCGCCTGAAGTCCTACGGCATCTTCGGCGAAACCTATTTCGACTTCACCGACACGCTCAAGCTGACGCTGGGTGCGCGTTACAACAACGACAAGAAGTTCGTCCGCTCGCGCTCGACACTGGCGAGCTTCCCGGTGCCATACACGCAGACGGGCAGCGCGTTCGACGCGCCGCGCGCCGCGCTGTACGACGCCGACCCCGTCATCGCCGGTATCCAGCCCTATGCCGTGCGCAACAAGACGTTCGACGAGATCACTGGCCGCGCAGTACTCGACTTCAAGATCACCGACAATAATTTGCTCTATGCCTCCTACTCGCGCGGCTACAAGTCGGGCGGCTTCAACCCGCCGGTGCAGGTGCCGGGGTTGACGGTGCCCGACGCGTTCCAGCCCGAAATCATCAACGCGTTCGAGATCGGATCAAAGAACACCTTCGCCGACGGCAAGCTGACGCTCAATCTCACCGGCTTCTACTACAAGTATAAGGGGCTGCAGCTCAGCCGCATCGTCGCGCGCACTTCGATCAACGACAATATCGATGCCGACATCTGGGGCGTCGAGCTCGAATCGGTGGTGCGGCCGGGCCCGGGCTGGGTGATCAACTTCGGCGCGAGCTATCTCAATACCGAAGTCACCTCGGACGCGCCGTTCATCAACCAGCGCGACGTATCGGGCGGCAACCCGAACACCGTCATCATCAAGGACATCGGCAACGGTTCGAACTGCGTGGTTCGCGCCAACACCGGCGGCGCGGCGACGGCGCAGGCATTCGTCGCCGGCGTCAACGCGGCGCTCGGGCTGCGCGGGCCGGCGGCCTTCCCGACCGACGCCAATCTCGGCGCGGCGACGGGCGCGTTCGGCCTCTGCTCGGTACTGACCGGCGCGTCGTCCGGCACGGCGGGCGCGATCAGCGTGCTGGAGGGTATCGGTGTCAGCCTGAAGGGCAACGAACTGCCACAGGCACCGGTGGTGAAATTCTCCGCCGGCGTGCAGAAGACGTTCGACTTCGCCAACGGCATGAGCCTCGTGCCCCGCGCCGACCTGACCTACACCGGCGAAAGCTTCGGCAACATCTTCAACGGCCGGATCAATCGCATCCAGGGCTACGAGCAGGTCAACGCGCAGATCCAGCTCAACGGCATGGACGAGCGCTGGTTCGTCCGCGG
>NZ_BDJB01000004.1:0-53855 GCF_002117915.1 Sphingomonas sp. TZW2008
CTCCGCCGTCGCCCTCGCTGCAACCGTCATCTTCTGGCTGTGATCAACGAGTCCTGAGCCTAAGCTGTGAACGCGCCGGAAGAACAGCGTACAAACTGTCGTCCCCTAATAGTAATCTGTTGTTCCGCCAATTTGCTCTTGAACCTTGATGATCCAACGATCTTAGTCAGATAGGATCGACTTTTAGCTTCGCTCGCCTTGATGACTTCGCTGAACGAGACGAATGGCAAAGTCATGGCTAGCGCGCGATCTTCTATCATCGATACAACCAGTGCGAGGATTTTATCCGCCTTCCGCTGCTTCGCTTGCGGCACCGGCTCCCATGCTTTCATCGAGCAATCAGGAAAGGCGCGTTCGATCAAAGATCGCCTATGGTCGCCTTCCGCCATGATCAAATAGGCATTAGCTCGACCGCATTCAGCGCCGCTCACATTGCGGACCGAACTACGACAAACCGCCTGATACAGGTTGCTGATGAATTCCGCATCCTTCTGTGCGCTTCGCTCAACCCTAGAGATGATACCCTTTGTATTCCCGCTTACCCCTAGCGCTAACGCATCGTAGGCCGTTTCGTCGTAGCTATAGTCACCAACGATGATGACATTGGGGATATCGCGAAAACTGTTGATCCCAACGTGACGCCCCCAATTGGTGATAGCGACGCGTGACAGATCATCGATCATATCCGCGAGGCTGTTTGGCAGAACCGCGCGATCATCATCTAAGCCACAGAACTCTTTTGCCATCACGATAAGAAAGCGTTCCCCGGCAGCACCGTTGATAAGATCAGCAATGGCACGAAAGACGGTGTTACGCTCTTCCGGCTTTCGCATTTGCGTCTTCCCCGCTCCACGGTTCCAACAATGAACCGTTAGGTTGCAATAGCTCACGGCAATAGGCGGAAGTGGGCGCACAACCATGCCATAGGGGGACCAATCGTCGTAACGCCCTGTAAGGCGTGCAGATGCGTCTAGGACGATCAGCGGGGCGATATCAACCGGAAGGGGCTTACCGGTCCCGATGAGGCTTGTATCGCTGCCTACGCTACCCTGGAGGTACGCCTTTGACCCTGAAAGCTTCGCCAGCGCGTGTAGCGTCTGCTTTGCCGTATCGCTCGCCTTGAAGCCGACCTTCAACACGGCGTCTGCGATTTCTTGCAGTTCAGCGGGTATTTCAATCGCTGCACCTGCGCTGGCACGTTGCATTTCAACCGCTAGCCAAAAGAGCGTATGTCGGTGATCGTGAGGTAAGGCTTTATACTGGCTAGGTAGAGCCATAACGTCGGCGAGTGCAAAAGAAGCAGTTTCAACGGGGGGCAACGCTTCATCCCAAACCCTCAGCGCCCTAGGCTTGCCACGGTAGTAGAAGCATTCCGCTAATCCGAAGCTTCCTACTTCTTTGAATACCCGTCGAGCTTTCGCATGAGAGGCGAAAAGAACGGGCACTTCACTCGCCTTATGCCGCCCGGAACCGTACCCGGCATACGGTTCGGCGCCCGTCTGAATGGCGTAGTCTTCTTTCTCTAGGCCAGCAGCCAGTACATAGGTATCAACTTCGTCAAAAGAATTAACAAAGATAATGACGCCTTTCCCGTATGAACCCTTAGCCTTACACTTCGCTAGTTTCTTAGATACAGCAATTGACTTTCCAGTACCGCAATCAGCACTAAGAACAAAGATTGATTTTTCAATTCGCTCTTCCAAAGATAGTTGTAAGGCATCTGTGATCGATGACGGTGCCACCGGTATAAGAAAACTAACAGGTTCTTTGATAAAGACTGTGCTATTACCTGATGCGGCATGTGATTTGTAGTTTGTGGTATTCTGACTGTAGAACGTATATGAGTTAAACATGTTTTCCTATTTGAGTTAAAAATATGTAGTCCAATATCCTTATATATACAGAGTTGGACTACTTTGTTGAATTTCCACCTAAAGTGGGGTATTTGAGTCTATCCCGCAAAATCAATTCTTGTTGATATGCTTGCGGTTTGGGCGAAGCCAATGCCATCGGCCTTTCCCATGACGAGGGTTGGGCACACCGTCCCAAGCCCCGCGAACCACGATCGAACCTTGCGGGTTGACCATTGCGGGCGGACAGTGATGCGTAAAATGGTATTGGCGGCGATGCGGATTGAATTGAGCAATCGGTCTCGATGCTCGCTCTTCTAACACCGGCTGTAGAAAAGAACACCGTTAGTACCGGTGGTTATGATTTACGTGTTAAGATAAGTATGGCTGATATTAATAGAATTCGCGAATTCTAAGTTTATATAGCTATTCGGAATATAAAAAACGCATCGTATTTAACATTTACGGAAATAAGACTTGGAAGCGTAAGAATGAAAAAGTGGTAAGCCAATAGTTAGTAGGGCTTGTGACGCAGTTTTAGCTTGGTGCGTCACGAAGCTCACAGCATGAATGTTTTATTGCGCTGCGACGACGGATAGTTCGCTACCTTCCAGCCGCTGCAATATCGAACCGCGAGACGATCGTTCGTGCTGTCAATCCGGCGTCATAGAAGAACCATTCGTCACCAATCTGCGTGACGATCCAGCCACGACGCAACGCTTCCGCGATGACGGACGCGCGAGACGTGTTCCTGTCAAGAGACGGTAAACGGCGTCGGACCGGTCCACCGCGACGGGCGACTTTGCTGCTGTCGAAAATCTGATTGATCCACGCGGTGGGTGCGGTGCGCTTACGCGACATTGCTAGCACCTCCGCCAATGAAGGCGTCAAGATCAGCGACGCGGTAGAACCGGCGGCCGCCGACGCGAACGCTAGCCGGGCCAATATTCCGACTGCCCCAATTTGATAGCGTCCTGTAAGATAATCCCAAATAAGACGCCGCGTGACGACGGGTCATGCGTCCATCAGGCGTAATGCGTACGGTGTTACTCTCAATCACAGTCATAGACTCCATTTTCACGCGATGCCATAATCGGCCCGCGAATCGGAACTAGGCGGGAGAGCGACCGGATAAAATGCGATGTAACCAGTATTTCCACTTCAATGAAACGCCCGTCAACTTGCAATTATCGTTATGGTTCTTTGCACTTATTTGAGGTTATTATGCCGAAGTTTGTGAAGATGACGCGTGACAACGTACGCAAGCTCATTCCCGGCAAGCGCATCGCCGAACATGGAATCGTCGTACAACGAACGAAGAAGGGTGACCTGCGGTACAGCGTCAACGTGATGGTGGATGGCGAACGCATTCATCGTACGATCGGGACTGAAAGCGACGGCGTCACTCGCGAGCAAGTGGAACGCGCTATCGAGCAGTTTCGAACGCAAGCGAGGGAAGGGCGCTTGAACCTACCGGCAGGACGTAAGCTGCATCTTAGCTTCGCGGAAGCCGCCAAGGGCTACCTAGAACGGATGGAACAGACCGGAGGGCGAAACCTCAAATCGAAGACCCGCCACATCAATGCGCACCTTGTTCCTGCGTTCGGGAGCGTGCGGGCTGATCGCCTTACCGACTTTCAGGTGCAGCAGTACGCCCGGAAGCGCTTGGAGGTTGTGAAGCAGCCAACCGTCAATCGCGAGTTGGCTACCCTCTCCCACGCCTTGAAGCGGTTCGTGCAATGGAAGTGGATCAAGCACGACGATGCGCCGCGAATCGTGAAAGGGTTGGAGCCGCGTAAGAAAATCGCTGTTCTTGATGAGCAGCACGCAACGGCGTTGATGGAAGCGGCCAAGGCCGATTCCGACTCGAGGTTGTGGCTTTTCATTGCGTTCGGACTGAACGCGGCGATGCGTCACGCCGAAATCCTGCGGGTTCGATACGATCATATCGACTTCGCGAACTGTCGCATCTTCATCCCGGATGCGAAAGCGGGCGAGCGCGAGCAGCCGATCACTTCTAGCCTCGCGAATCACCTACAGAGCCAGTTGGCAGTCGATGGCGAATCGGCAGATTGGGTGTTCCCATCAGTTGGAAAGACGGCGCGTCAGCCGCACCGAACGAGCCTAGCGGTTCCATTCAAGCGAGCGGTGATTCGGGCCGGTTTGCTGCCGGGCAAGGTCACCCCGCACGTCATGCGGCATACGGCGATAACAAGGTTGGTGAAGGCTGGTGTCGATCTTCCCACTATACAAAGAATCAGCGGTCATAAAACGCTCGCGATGGTTCTTAGGTACGCTCACGTTCACGGCCGCCATATCGACCAGGCGATTGCGGTATTGGACGTAAACGAGCGTTCCGCAGCTACATCAGTTTTACACGCAGCCTGATAGATACGGGATGGGTGTCTGCGCCCGTCCCGCGAATAACCAGCTTTTACAGAGACTTGTGATGGTGCGGACGGCGGGACTCGAACCCGCACGCCCATAGGGGCAGAAGATTTTAAGTCTCCGGCGTCTACCGGTTCCGCCACGTCCGCGCATCACTCACGCTCGAAAGCGCGCGCTGGCGGCCAACGTCAAGCGTTCAGACGTTAAGGCGTGCCCGCATCTCCTTGCCGGGCTTGAAATAGGGCACACGCTTGGCCGTCACGTCCACC
Source organism: Sphingomonas sp. TZW2008 (assembly GCF_002117915.1). Taxonomy (GTDB): domain Bacteria; phylum Pseudomonadota; class Alphaproteobacteria; order Sphingomonadales; family Sphingomonadaceae; genus Sphingomonas. Next base: position 4,508 of record NZ_BDJB01000004.1, read on the forward strand.
GTTTCGCCGGTGCGCGGGTTGCGCCCGGTGCGGGCATCACGCGCGCGCGTGGAGAAGGCACCGAAGCCGCGCAGTTCGACGCGGCCGTCCTCTGCCAGCCGCCGAACGATCTCATCGAAGAATGTCGCCACCAGCGACTCGACGTCGCGCGTCGACAGGCTGGGATTTTCCTCGACCAGCAACTGCACCAATTCCGATCGGATCATTCGTCTACCCTCTGACACGCCATCGGCTGCACGGCGGCGGCTACTCTAATACAGGTCAGGAGTGATCATAATAGGACCGAAACGACATTAATTTTCGGTGCTGGCGGAAATCGGGCCGGATCGCATGTGCGACCCGGCCCTTTCCGTAACGGTCAGTCCTTGCTCTGGCGCGCCTTGAGCGCCTCGCCGAGGATGTCGCCGAGCGACGCGCCCGAGTCGGACGAGCCGTACTGCGCCACGGCCTGCTTCTCCTCGGAGATCTGCATCGCCTTGATCGAGAAGGTCGGCTTCTTCGAACGGTCGAAGCCGGTCACCATCGCGTCGAACTTCTGGCCGACCTGGAACCGCTCCGGACGCTGCTCGTCGCGGTCGCGGCCTAGATCGGTGCGCTTGATGAAGCCCGTCGCGCCATCGTCGCCCGCCTGAACCTCGAGGCCCGCGTCGCGGACTTCGAGCACGGTGACGGTGGTGATCTGGTTCTTGCCCAGACGATCGCCGGCTGCCGCCGCGCCGCCCGCCACAGGCGCGCCGCGCTCGAGCTGCTTCATGCCGAGGCTGATGCGCTCCTTCTCGGCGTCGACGTCGAGCACGATCGCCTGAACGGTCTCGCCCTTGCGGTGCAGGTTGAGCGCGTCCTCACCCGACACGCCCCACGCGATGTCGGACATGTGGACCATGCCGTCGACGTCGTTGTCGAGGCCGATGAACAGGCCGAACTCGGTCGCGTTCTTGACTTCGCCTTCGACGGTCGTGCCGACCGGATGCTCGGCGGCGAAGCGCTCCCACGGGTTCTGCTGCGCCTGCTTCAGGCCAAGCGAGATGCGACGCTTGTCGGCATCGACCTCGAGCACCACCACGTCGACTTCCTGCGAGGTCGAGACGATCTTGCCCGGGTGGACGTTCTTCTTGGTCCACGACATTTCGCTGACGTGCACCAGGCCCTCGATGCCCGGCTCCAGCTCGACGAACGCACCATATTCGGTGATGTTCGTGACGCGGCCCGACAGCTTCGCGCCGACCGGATACTTGGCCGATGCGCCATCCCACGGATCGCTCTCGAGCTGCTTCATGCCCAGCGAGATGCGCTGCGTGTCCTTGTTGATGCGGATGATCTGCACCTTCACCGTGTCGCCGATGTTGATCATCTCGGACGGGTGCTGGACGCGCTTGTAGCTGAGGTCGGTGACGTGCAGCAGGCCGTCGATGCCGCCCAGGTCGACGAACGCACCGTAGTCGGTGATGTTCTTGACGACGCCGTCAATGATCTGACCCTCGGCGAGGCTCTGGATCAGGCCCGAACGCTGCTCGGCGCGGGTCTCTTCGAGCACGGCGCGACGCGAGACGACGATGTTGCCGCGCTTGCGGTCCATCTTCAGGATCTGGAACGGCTGCGGGATGTCCATCAGCGGCGTGACATCACGCACCGGACGGATGTCGACCTGGCTGCCCGGCAGGAAGGCCACGGCGCCGTTCAGATCGACGGTGAAGCCACCCTTCACGCGGCCGAAGATCACGCCCTCGACGCGCGCGGTCTTGGCGAATTCGGTTTCCAGCTTGTCCCAGGCGGCTTCGCGGCGCGCGCGGTCGCGCGACAGCATCGCTTCGCCGTGCATGTTCTCGACGCGGTCGACATAGACTTCGACTTCGTCGCCGACCTTTAGCTCGGCCTTCTGGCCCGGCGCCGGCGCGAACTCGCGCAGCGGCACGCGGCCCTCGCTCTTCAGGCCGACGTCGATCACGGCCATGTCGTTCTCGATCGCGGTCACGGTGCCATGCACCACGCGGCCCTCGAAGCTGTCGGCGCCGCCGAACATGTCATCGAGCATCGCCGCGAAATCATCACGGGTTGGGGTTGGCTGGGTCGCCATAAAGTCGTTGGTCCTAACTCAGTTCGTTTCCGGCCAAGCGGTTGGTTCCGCTGGTCTTGGCCATCACCGCCGCTGCGGCCGAATGCCGCCGCGGCGTCCGCACGGGCAAGGGAGGGAGGAGGGCCAGAACGCGCTTATGCGAAAAGGGCGCGAGAGGATTTCCTCCGCGCCACGCCTCCGCGAACCCAGTCCGCCGGACGGCGCGCCTTACTGCAAAGCGCGGCCGATCACAAGGCGCATCGCCTCAGCCGCCGCGCCGCGCCTCGACCAGCGCGATCGCCTTCTCGATCGATGCCTCGATCGACAAGAAACTGGTATCGAGCAGCGCGGCGTCGCTCGCCGGCACCAGCGGCGCGGCGGCACGCGAGCTGTCGCGCTGGTCGCGCGCGCGAATGTCGCCGAGCACCTGATCGAACGACGCGGTCGATCCGCGCGACAAAAGCTCGTTGTGGCGGCGGCGGGCCCGGATCGTCGGCGTTGCGCGGACGAACAGCTTGGCCTGCGCATCGGGCGCGATGACGGTGCCGATATCGCGCCCGTCGAGCACCGCGCCGCCCTCCTGGTGCGCGAACCTCTTCTGCCGCTGGAGCAGCGCCGCGCGCACCAGCGGGTGCGCCGAGACGATCGAGGCAAGCTTGCCCATGTCGTCGTCGCGCAGCGCGGGATCGGCGAGCGTCAGTTCATCGAAGTCGCACGCGGCGACGGCATCGGCTTCCTTGGTTGGATCGAGCTCCAATCGCGCCACCGTCGCGCCCACCGCGCGATACAGCAGCCCCGTGTCGAGGTGCGGCAGCCGGTAATGGCGAGCGAGCGCCTTGGCGATCGTGCCCTTGCCCGACGCGGCGGGCCCGTCGACGGCGATGATCATGCCAACACGTCCTGGCGCGCGAGCCAGCCGCGCACCAGCGCCACCGTCTCCGCCGGCCGATCGTTGAACAGCCCGTGTCCGGCGCCCGGCATAACCGCGAACTCGGCGCCGGGCACGCGCGCTGCAAAGCCTGCCGTGGTGACGGGGCGCGCCTCGTCATGTTGGCCACAAAGGAACAAGGTACGCCTTCCTTCCAGCTTGGCGAGCAGCGGCTCGCCGTCGTAATCCTTGAGCGTGCCGGTGGAGACGAACTCGCTCGCCCCCCACATCGCGCGGTACAGCGCCTGGTTCGATCCCGGCACCGCGCGGCGATAGGCCGCGACGTCGGCGGCGGCTGCCTCGCGCCGGCCGTACGCGGCGTAGAAGGCGGCGGTCGGCGCGTCGCACGCGGGTGGCGGCACAAGCTGAGTCAGCGCGCCGCACTGCCGAAGCTGCATCTGAACCGCCGGCGGCAGAGCGCCGATCAGTGCCTGCGCGTCGGAGAGCCAGCTGCGCGTCGACACGAGCGGGCTGGCGAGCGCGAGCCCGGCCAGCGCCGCCGGCCGCCGCGCGCCATATTCCAGCGCGATCGTGCCGCCCCAGCTAGCGCCGAGCACGTGCCAGCGCGCGATGCCGAGCGCCTGCCGGATCGCGTCAAGCTCGTCGACGAAGCGCGCGACACGCCAGTTCGCCGGATCGCCTGGGCGGTCCGAGCGCCCCGAATCGAGCTGATCGTACAGGATCACCGCGCGCTCGTCGGCGAGCGCCAGCGCCTCGAGGAAGCCCGCGTGCGTCCCGCCCGGCCCGCCGTGGATCATCACCACCGGCGGGCGCTTCGCGGCGAGATCGCCGTCGACGCGAACGAAGATCCGCCCGCCCGTTACCGGTACCATCGCCGTGCGTACGGGCCGATCGAGCACGCGTGCGAGCGCCGGCGCCGCGGCGAGGCTGGCGGCGAGTCCGGCGATCAGGCCCCGGCGATCGATCACGTCCAGCTGACCGTCCCTCCCAGTGTCTCGAGCAGCGCGAAGAAGCCGGGGAAGCTCGTCGCCACCGGGCTCGCGTCGTCGATCGTGACCGGCGAACGGGCGTGAAGTCCAGCGATCGCCATGCTCATCGCGATACGATGGTCGAGACGCGAGGCGATCCGTGCGCCGCCCGCGATCGGCTCGCCGCCGCTGCCCTCGATCGTCAGCCCGTCGGGATGCTCGGTGGTGGTGACGCCGCACGCGTCGAGCGCGGCCTTCATCACCGCGATGCGGTCCGATTCCTTGACGCGCAATTCGTCCGCACCGCGCGCGATCGTGCGCCCGCCGGCGAACGCCGCCGCAACGAACAGCGCGGGATATTCGTCGATCATCGATGGCGCCAGATCGTGCGGCACCTCGATTCCTGTCAGTGGCGCATGCCGCACGCGCAGGTCCGCCACCGGCTCGCCGCCGACGCTACGCGGATCGAGTTCGGTGATGTCGGCCCCCATCAGCCGCAGCGCGGTCAGCAGCCCGGCACGCGTCGGGTTGAGGCCGACGTTCTCGACGACCACGTCGCTGCCCGGCACGACGCTCGCGGCCACCATGAAGAAGGCAGCGGACGAGGGATCGCCCGGCACGACGATCGTCTGCGGCCGCAGCTCCGCCTCGCCCGTGATCGAGATGATCCGGCCCCGGTTGGTCGCCTCGACCTCGATCGTCGCGCCGAACCCCGCCAGCATCCGCTCGCTGTGATCGCGCGTGGCCACCGGCTCGATCACGCGCGTGACGCCCGGCGTGTTTAGGCCGGCAAGCAATACCGCCGATTTCACCTGCGCGGATGCGACCGGCAGTTCGTAACTGATCGGGACTGCCGGGCACAGGCCGCGCACCATCAGCGGCAATCGCCCGCCCGGGCTGGCGGTGATGTCCGCCCCCATGCTCGCCAGCGGATCGATCACGCGCTTCATTGGCCGGCCGGAGAGCGACGCGTCGCCGGTGAACGTAACGGTGATCGGATGGCTCGCGACCAGCCCCATCAGCAGCCGCGTCGACGTGCCCGAATTGCCCATTTCGACCGCCCCCGCCGGTTGGAGCAGCCCACCGACGCCGACGCCGTGGATGCGCCAGATCGCATCCTCGCCGCGCGTGATCGTCGCGCCCATCGCGCGCATCGCGGCGGCGGTGGCGAGCACGTCCTCGCCCTCCAGGAGCCCCTCGACGCGGCTCTCGCCCACGGCCAGTGCGGAAAGCATCAGCGCGCGATGGCTGATCGATTTGTCGCCCGGCACGCGGATCCGCCCGCGCAGCGTCGCGGCGGCGTGGACGGTCGCCTCGTGCGCGCCGTGGCGCTGATCGGCAGGAAGATTGGCGGGCGGGGCAGGGGGGTGCGGCATTGCGCGCCGCGCCTTGCCAGCGGGGTTGTGCTATGGCAATGGCCGCCCCACTTCGCGGGTCTGGGGCTTTCCCGAACCTGTTGACTCTTCCCATCCGAAAGGCACGACACGGCATGATTAAGCCGGAATGGGGCACGAAGCGGACGTGCCCGAAATGCGCCACGCGTTTCTACGATCTGCAAAAGGACGATCCGGTCACGTGCATCGAATGCGGCTTCGCGTTCGTGCCCGAGCCGATCCTGAAATCGAAGCAGCCGATGCCGTTCGAGGCCGCCAAGGCCGAGAAGACCCCCGACAGCGATCTGGCAGGTGACGACGAGAACGATCTGGTCGCGGACGAGGACGAGGAGCCCAGCGCCGACGATGAGGTCGATCTGGGCGGCGACGACGATCTCGGCGTCGAGACGCAGACGGACGACGACGACAACAATTGACGGCAATTCGGCAAGCGGCCCGAACAGGCCGCTTGCCAAGCCAATCGCGCCCCGCTAGGGGGCGCTTCCCGGACGGATTGGGGCCGTAGCTCAGCTGGGAGAGCGTCGCAATGGCATTGCGAAGGTCAGGGGTTCGATCCCCCTCGGCTCCACCAACCTAAGTCTCTGAAATCAATCGGAAGACTTGGCCAGATGCTTGGCTATGTCAGATCTGCTGGCCGCGTCTGGTATCGCGCTGGTATCGCAGCGGCGATCTGCTCGAAACACCGCCGGTGCAAGCTTTCAGTTGGCTTGAGTGAGAACCGGAAGGTGTTTGTTGCGGAGCCGGCTTTCCCGTGAACGTGCGGCTGGCGAGGCTAACACCGCAAACCTGTAACTCAGATTTGAGCTGAGGGCCGGCTCGAATGGTGGATCGATATGCCGAAGAAGATTGATCCTTGGGCCGTGGCGCCGGCCAGGCACACAAACTCGTCCCAATAGTCTCATTCTCGATGCCCTCAATCTGTCGTTAAAGGCTCGACTCAGTACATGAGGCGGAGCGCTCCGAGGGGCCGGGCCTGTGGGCCGCGCTACTATGCATCTGAGCGGCCTACACGGCGAATGCACCTTTCTCAGCGTGCGCTTGGAACTCGCTCCGGCCCGCGCGCATCGGTCTTGATCCACAAATCCAGTGGCGGGGAATTGACAAGCCCGTACTTGAATCTGGAAGTATAAGCTTCTGAAATGAGCTGCTGCCGGCCTCGGCACTGCGGCCGGGGCAGAAGGGGGTGGTGGGGTGGTGCGGGAGAGCCGATCTGGCGTTCCGCGGCCTGAGGCCGCGGGAGAAGCTTCTTGAGCGCTACGCTTGACGCCCTTCAGACTCGGCTGGAAGCTCATTTCGAGGCGCTCGCGGAGATCCGGCGTGCGCGGAAGTTGCCGGTCTTTGCGCTGGAACACGGCATTCCAGCCGACGAACTTGCGGACATGTCCGCAGAACTCCGGAGAAAGCTTCGCGTCGGCGGCTATCAGCTTAGTAAGCACTGGCTCGTCTGGGTCGTCTACGCAACTGAGCAGGGCTATGACTACGACGGTGACGAGTATTGGCACTCCTTCGAGCGCCGCACGCCCGGCTGGGACCGGAGCTGGCGTTCTTCCCTACGCGCCTGGTTCCACAGGTTCGGTACCAAGTACCGCGGTCTGCGGCCAAACGGCGCATGGGCCAACTTCTTTTCCATTATAGCCTGGCCCATCACGCATTCGCTTCTGCCGAAGGACCTCCAGTGGCAACTGGCGAGAACGCTCTATTCGCTTCGATACAACCTGGTATCGCGGCTGGATCGAACGCCGGCTGAGATCGGCCGCTACGTCGCCAGCTTCAACTACGGCGGCAGCTCGAGATACGAGAACTTCCTCCAGCAGAAGGAGTTGGTCGGCCATCTGGTGCTGGCGCTCCTCCAGCACATGCCTGCCGAGGACGCCATCGCCATCCATCCGGCTGCTCTCGAGCGCGTCGTGCAGGACCTCGAAAGGGCGCGCGAGGCGAGGGCCTGGTTGAAGGAGGCGCGCAGGGCGGTGGAGATCGCCCGGCTGAAGGGCACGGCTCCTGCGCGGCAGTCTAGCTCGAGGCCGCAGGCTGGCCAGGAGGAGTCCGCGGAACCCCGCCCGTCAATGCGCCCGTCGATTCTGCTCTCGCGCACCGCGCCGGATGAGTGGACGCCGATGCTGGAGCTTCCCAGCTTTCGACAGGTCGCGGCCATTTCGCCCGAGGTGGGCGAGTTTCTGAGCGGCACGCGGTGCAGCGTCGCCGGTGCCGCAGGCCTGCGGCCTCCGGGATGGCTCCTGACCGGGCCGCAACGGAGGGTGATCGCAACCTGGCCTGACCCGGGGAAGCCGGTGCTCTCCTTCCAGTCTCCCAACGCGGCCGTCGAGCATCTCCTCTCGAGCGAATGCCGCATATCGCCCGGTCCGTCTTGGCTCTTCCGCGTCGGATCGGATGGGCGCGCTTTGGAGATCGCAAGCCTGCTCGTCCGACCAGGCAAGTCTTACCTCCTCGTCCAGTCAGAAGGCGCCCCGGACTCCCCGATCGCGAAACCAACCACGATCAGGTGCGCAGGCGTCGTCGCGCATCGGATCGAGGTGCCCGCGGCGCTGAGTGAGTCGGATGTGTCGGTGCTGCGCGGGCTTGGGCTCTCCGTCGCTGAGACTATCCGGATCTGGCCGGCGGGACTGTCCGCGCGCGGCTGGGATGGGGAGGGCACGACCGAGTGGCTGGAGGGTGAGCGGCCCTGCTTCGGGATCGAGCACGACCATCCAATCGCAGCGTACGAGTTCCGACTTGGTGCGGGACCCGCGTTAACCGTCCCGGCGAAGCCACCGGGTGAGCCCACCTTCATCAGGTTGCAGCCTCTGCCGCCGGGCAATCACGTCCTCGCTATTTCAGTGGCGCGAATTGAGGGTGAGGCCCCTACCCGGCCGGCGGAGGGGCTGATCTCGTTGTCGGTCCGTCCGCCGGACACATGGGTCAGCGGCGGCATTGGACACGCCGGTCTGATCGCCACGACCGAGCCGCATGATTCGACGCTCGACGCGTTCTGGGAGGGGCTGACCGAGTTGAAGGTGATGGGTCCCCCGGGACGTCAGATCGCGGTGTCCGTCGAACTGGTCAACGGGGCAGGCGGCACGCTGGGCGTGGAGCAGGTCGCCACCATCGCGCTTCCCATGCGCGAGGATTCGTGGCGCAATGCCCATCAGCTATTCGTCAGGCGGGAGAAGGATCCCTGGGCGCACCTCGGCGCCGCGGCGGTGCGGTACTGCAGGGCTTCCACACCGCCGAGCAGCTCAAAGCCTTTGTCGCGGGAGGCCGGGCATGAACCGCGCCATTCTCCCGCTCCTGCTCGCCGGCGCCTCGGCGCTCGGGGGCTGCACGACGCTCGGCGGCACTGTGAAGGGTGACTTCACCTGCCGCGCGCCGGCCGGCACCTGCGCGCCAATGACCAGGATCGATGCGGCCGCGATCGGCCAAGTCGCCGAGCAAGGGGCCGATCCTGCGGCAGGGCCCGAGCGGCAGTTGCCGCGGACGGGTCGTGGCGGCAGCGTCGCCGTCCGGACGGGCGAGCGCATGCTCTCCATCCTACTCCCGGCGCATGTCGACGAGGCCGGCGTGCTGCACGATGCGGCGACCGTGCGCCCGGCGAGCCGGTTGAGCTCTTGCCCGAGCCCAAGAACCCTGCCGACCCGAACGCTATTGCTGTCTTCAGCGCGCGCGGTGTCCAAATCGGCTACCTGACCGCTGATCGCGCTCCATGGATCGGCGGCATGCTTCGCAACGGCCGCGAGATCGAGGCGATCTTTCAGGCGGCCACGCCGGCCGGTGCCGCCATCCGTGTCGGCTTCGACGGAGAACAGCCCTTGCTGCCTGCAATGACCTTGGCGCGACGTGAGCCTCCCAGCGCAGCAAGGGATGGCCTTTGGCCGGACGAGACCTATTTCGATGACTGAGCTTGCCTTGCTGGACACAGACCGAACAGATTCGAGCGATCAGAAGCTTTCGCCGGATCAGCACTTTTTCAAAGAGGCCTGGGCGATCGCGATCGACCTTCGATCGGATCTGGGCCTTGCCGAGGCCGTCGTCTGGGCAGATGCCTACCTCGACGAAGTTCGCGTGCGACAAGACTCCATAGCTGTGGCGCGGTGGGCTGTGGTGATCAGCGCGTTGGATGAGCTCGCGCGAGCGAGGGTGCACTGACGCTTGACGAGGATCTGACGCCGCTGACTTGCCATTCAACCCACTGTCAGGACAACGAGCGCACGCTGTATTCTGCTGGGGGTCGATCGTGTTCACGGCACCCCGAAGCCGGGGCGTAGCCATCGCATTGTAGAAGGTTCACTTTGATGACCGAGCTATCGATTTGGACGCTCGACTGGGTCCCTGAAGGTCCGCGGGGGTTCGTGCGAGACCTGAGACTGCGATGGGCATGCGAGGAAGCCGGCCTCGCCTATGTAATCCGATCCGTTCCGTTCGACGATAGAGCGACCAATCACCTCGCGTGCCAGCCGTTCGGCCAGGTGCCCTATCTCGACGATGCGGGATTGAAGATGTTCGAGAGCGGCGCCTGCCTGCTTCACCTCGCCGGCAAGAGCGAGGATCTGATGCCACGTGATCCTCGCGGAGCGGCAGAAGCACTCGAATGGACCATTGCTGCGCTAAATTCAATAGAGCCAGTGACCGTGCCATGGTGGTTTCTGGAGGTTTCAGGTGCCGCGAACGGGAAGCTTACAGGCTGGTTCGAAAGTCGCCTCGCTCATATGGAACGCGTCTTGGCCGAACGCGAATGGTTGGCCGCCGGTCGTTTTACCGTTGCCGACCTCTTGATGGCCGATGTTTTGCGCGTGGTGAAGGTGCGGGCGTTCGGCTATCGGCCGGCCACAGAAGCCTATGTGGCACGCCTCACAGGACGTCCCGCCTTCAAGAAGGCCTACGCTGATCAGCTGGCCCACTTTGCAGCCGGCGACAAAGCAAGGGGCGGTTAGACCTGCTTCGTGTCCCGGTCAACGGGATGCTATACGCCGTGCTACTTGCCCTACACTTGGCATACACCTCAAGCGCACCTCATGGATCGAAGCAGATAGCGTTGTCCGCGTTCGGAAGAGGATAGGGTCGACGATGATGGTCGAAGGCAGAACGCTCGTCAAAAGGTCGGTAAGCCCGGAGCAATCCTCCACTCTGCCCGTTGTCTCGCATGTCGCCTCGCGCCGAGCCGGCCGAGGATCACGCCCATGCCGATCAAGTTGAAGCCCCTTCGAAAGCAGGTGATCGTCGTGACCGGCGCGACCAGCGGAAATGGGCTTGCCATTGTCGAACAGGCGGTTGCGGCCGGTGCCGCAGTGGTGGCGGTCGCCCGGAATGCGACTGGCCTGAACGAGCTTGAGACTCGCCTGAGTGTGTCAGGCGCGCGCATCGCGGTTTGCGTGGCGGACGTCAGCGACATGGCCGCACTGGAACGGGCTGCCGACATCGCGGTCGAGGCGTTCGGCGGGTTCGACAGTTGGGTCAATAATGCCGGGACCGGGACTTACGGTACGCTGGAGAAGGTACCCGTGGAGGACCACCGCCGCGTGTTCGACGTGAACTATTTTGGCACGCTGCACGGATCACTGGTTGCCGCCAGGCGACTGCGCGGGCGCGGAGGTGCAATCGTCAACGTCGGCTCGATCTTGGGCGATCGCGCTATCATCCAGCAGGGTCCGTATTGCGCGACAAAGCACGCCGTACAGGCCCTGACAGACACGCTCAGGATGGAGCTGGAACGCGAGCGCGCCGGCATCTCGGTCACGTTGGTGAAGCCAGGAGCGATCGACACTCCGTTCCCCGAGCACGCCCGGAACTTCATGGACACGCCGCCGCGCCTGCCTCCGCCGCTTTACGTCCCCGATGTCGTCGCCGACGCCGTCCTGTTCGCCTGCGCGCACCCCAAGCGGACGCTCTACGCCGGCGGCGGCGGTCTGCTTTCCTCGCTGTTCTCGCAAGCTGCCCCGCGTTTGGCCGATCTGGCGATGGAGATGATTGGCACGACTGCGCAGCAGAAGCCCGATGATGCCGGTGATCTGACGCGGCGCGACAATCTCTATGAGCCGCGCACCGATGCGTTGCGCGGCAGCCAGCGTGTTCACGCCCGTCGATCGAGCCTCACATTGCAGATGCAGAAGCTGCCAGCGCCTCTCGTCGTCCTTGCAGCAGCGGGCGTATCCGCAGGGGTAGCGTTCGCCGCGCTGGCAGCCAGGCGCAATTCCTGAGTCCGGCCGGTCGATCGGGCCAGGATTCAAATCTGTCTACCATACCTAGTGAGCATCGCTCCGCGAACTGGAGCAGGCGCAAACCGCCAAGATGGCGCGCTTGGTGCGCGCCTATGGCCGAGGGAACACGGCCAAGTTTTATGGATGGCTCGCCACCTTTTCGATTACCGCGCGGGTACCAGTCGGTCTGTTCATTTAAATCTGTGACGACTGTCACCTGGGCAATTTGCGACCTCTCAGCGACGGCAGCGGCGAAATCCAGATCCAAATTCGCGATCTCGATCAGACCGTTGTCGGCAACGCCGCGCACCACCGGATCTGCGTGGGGTTGTCGCTTGCGACTGCCGCGCGCGGCTCCGACCTGCCGGGCGTGACCCCCGCGCGGATGGTCGAGGAGATGGTCGACGGCTAAGAGCACGCGATGGCCAACCGAGGTGACGACAACGCCGCCCCGAGCCTGACGTGGTGCGCTCCATCAAGCCTCACGCGCAGGGAAGACGGTGGCGGGTCCTCGCCCGCGAGCGCATCGAAGATGGCGCACCCACAATCCAGTCGGGTAAGAAGTTCTGGGCGTTGGAAGACTGCGAGCGCGCCGCACTCGACGAACTGCGATAAGCCTAACGGCCGCTATTCGCTTTCCAGTTCCGGCAATGGGGCTGAGGCGCTGAACACCACACCGCTAGGTGGATATTGTAAATCGACCTTGCCGTTGATTTCGCTCTTTAACACCCGTTCGATGAGCTTAGATCCGAACCCGATCCGGGATGGCGGCGTGACGGTCGGTCCGTTGATCTCCTGCCAACGAAAGTGGAGGCTTGCCGCCACGTCCTCCGAAACGTGCCAGCTGATCTCGACATAACCGGTCGGGCTGGACAGCGCACCGTATTTCGCGGCGTTTGTCGCCAGTTCGTGCAGGGCGAGTGCCAAGCCGATCGCGATGCGGGGAGGAACCCGCACGTTTGGTCCTTCGGTCCTGAGGCGACTACGGTCGGTCGCGCGGAACGGCGCGAGCGCGCGATCGACCAGATCATGCATGTTGGCGCTCTCCCAGCGCTCATTAACAAGTAAGTCGTTGGCAGCGTCCATCGACTGAATGCGCGCGGACAGCGTGGCGCTTGCCTCCTCGACCGAATTGGCAGTGCGCAGTGTCTGCCCAACGATTGCCTGCAAGGTGGCGAGCATGTTCTTCACCCGGTGACTGAGCTCATTGGCCAGAAGGGTGCGATGCTCCTCGGCACGCTTACGGTCGGTGATGTTCTGGGAAACGCCTACAAGAAGCAGCGGAGTTCCATCGGCGCGGCGGAAAACCTGCCCGCGGACGGCGATCCATCGTTCCTCGCCAGCAGGCGTGTGAATACGGTATTCGACCTGGTAGTCGTCGGTCTCCTCCAACGCGACTCGAAGTGCTTCGTCGCGACGAGCGCGATCCTCCGGATGCACGGCCGCCTTGATATGCTCGTAGAGGAACGGCTCGGAGACGGCGCGCCCGAAATTTTCCTTGCACCCCTCTGTGACGGACATTCGCTCAGTCGCTAGATCAAGAGTCCACGATCCCAATTGCGCCGCCTTTAGCGCAAACCTTAGCTGGCTTTCCGCCTGGATCAGATCGCTCGTGCGCTGGCCGACTTCGATCTCCAGGTCATCGCGATCCCGCTGCAGCCGAACAAGCCGTTCGCGTTCGAGCGTGACGTCGAACTGTGAAGCGAAGAAGTAGGTCACGTCGCCTTCCTCGTCGAACACCGGGGACACCAGAAGGCGGTTCCAGAACGTCTGACCATCTTTACGATAGTTCAGCAATTCCAGTTCGATCGGCTGTCGGGCCGCGATCGCCTCCCGTAGCCGCTGCACCTCCCCCCGGTCGGTGGCTGGGCCCTGCAGGAACCGGCAATTGCGTCCAATGATCTCGTCATGATCAAAGCCGGTCAGACGCGAAAAAGCCGCGTTTACGAAAACGATCGGATTGTCGGGCTGATTGGGATCGGTGATCAGCATCGGCATGCGCGTCGCGCGGACAGCGGCAGAGAACGGGTCGGTGCCTCGATCCTTGCGCACCAGCTCGTTTGCGATGCGCGAATGCTCAACGTGATCCCGCAATGCGCACTCCGTTAGTCACTACCCCGCGCGCCCCTCAGCGTGCCGTTACGTGAGCGTAATCGAAACCGGAAGCCTATGGTAGCGGGGCAGAGCAGGGCTGTCCCGATCACCTTTCGACAGGCTGGCCTTCTCCTCTCCTCCGGATGCCAATTGCCGTGATGCGGGTCGGTTCAGCGCTCGGCCCGAAGGAGGTTGTAGATGCCGATCGCGGGCCGCGCAGCACGTGACGCCGATCAGGACGCGGGTATCTGCGGTCAAAGCTGGAGTTGCTCGAAAACCGACGCGCTGTTCAACTTACGGATCTAGCTGCCCAGGCGATGCCCGACCAGCAATGGCATGACATGATTGCGTGTGCTAAAGGCTTAGTGTCCCGCTCAGATCGACCGACCTGCCTGTCGCCATCGACCCGCTCCGGATGAGGAAGGCCCGATCGATGACGAAGACTGACACCGTCGCAGATCCCGGATTGATGGCACGGCTCGCGGTGAACGTTCGTGGCGCAGGGCCGCAGGCGATGATGTTCGCGCATGGGTTTGGGTGCGATCAGGCGATGTGGCGGTACGTTGCGCCGGCGTTCGAGCGCGACCATCGGGTAGTCCTGTTTGACTATGTCGGCGCAGGCGCCTCCGATCTGGCGGCGTATGATGCCGAGAAGTATGGGTCGCTCGCGGGCTACGCCAATGACGTGGTCGCGCTCGCACGGGCGCTCGACATCCGAGGCGGAACCTTCGTCGGCCACTCCGTGAGCGCAATGATCGGCGTGCTCGCCGCCAATCTAGCGCCCGAGCTGTTTGCAAATCTCGTTTTGGTCGGTCCGTCCCCCCGCTACGTCGACGACGGCGCCTATGTCGGCGGGTTTACGGCCGAGCAGATCGAGGAGTTGCTCGACTTCCTCGACAGCAATCACATGGGCTGGTCCCAGACGATGGCGCCGGTCATCATGGGCAACGCTGATCGGCCCGAGCTTGGCGAGGAGTTGATCAACAGCTTCTGCCGCACCGATCCAGAGATCGCCAGGCACTTCGCGCGGACTACCTTTCTGTCCGACAATCGCGAAGACCTCGCCCGGGTTCACGCGCGCGTGTTGATCCTGCAATGCCGCAACGATCTTATCGCGCCGGTCAGTGTGGGCGAGTTTGTCCACCGTCAGATCCGCGGCAGCGAGTTCGTGCTGCTCGACGCGGTTGGGCATTGCCCCAATCTGAGTGCCCCTGCTGAGACGATCGCGGCGATCAGAGCCTTTGTCTGACCCGGGCACCGACTGGCGATGAACGGCTCAAACGCCATCGCCGACCCCGGAGACTGGTTCGACGGCGCACCCTGTGGTCTCCTGCGGACAGACGTGGAGGGCTGCATTGTCGAGGCTAATGCGATCTTCGCCCTCTGGACCGGCTACAACCGGGAGGTTCTCGTCGGGCAATCACTACCGGACATCCTGCCGATCAGCGGCAAGATCTTCTACGAGACTCATTTCGTGCCGATGTTGCGGCTCCAGGCGCACTTCGACGAGGTGGCGCTCGACTTCGTGCGGGCCGACGGAACGCGCATGCCAGCGCTGGTAAACGCGGTGGAGCTGCGCGACCGCGACGGACGGCCGCAGGAGGTCAGACTGGCGATCTTCCGGTCGACCGACCGGCGGCGCTACGAGCGCGACCTGCTCGATGCCCGCGCCCGGGCGGAAGAAAGTGCCAGAGCCGAGCGTGCGACCTCCAAGTTGCGCGAGGAGTTCATCGCCGTGCTGGGACACGACCTGCGCAACCCGCTCGCCTCGATCGCGAGTGGGATGCGGCTGCTTGCAAAGGAGCCGTTGAGCGACCGCGGACGGCGGGTCACTAACCTGATCGATGGGAGCATCCTGCGCGCGGGTGGGCTGATTGACAACGTGCTCGACTTTGCGCGCGGTCGCTTAGGTGGTGGCATAGTGTTGTCGAGGGATGCCGATGCTCCGCTTGAGCCGGTGCTGAGGCAGGTGGTGGACGAACTGCGCGCGATCTCACCAGATCGCGAAATTACAGCAAATTTTGCGTTCAACCGTTCGGTGGACTGTGACCGTCAGAGGCTAGGCCAGCTGCTCTCAAATCTGCTCGGTAACGCGCTTTCCCATGGTTCCAAGGACATGCCCGTGCGCATTGAAGCCTCGATCGCGGACGATGTCCTCACGATATCTGTCACGAACGGGGGCGCCGCGATCCCGCCGGAGACCATGGCGCACCTGTTCGAGCCTTTCGTGCGGGGGCGCGTGCGTTCCGATCGGGATGGACTGGGGTTGGGGCTGCACATCGCCGCGGAGATCGCCAAAGCGCACGCCGGGAAGTTGGAGGTCACCTCAGACGAGACGCGGACGTGCTTCTCTTTCACGATGCCGCTTAATCGCTCTGTCAACGCGGGGGTCCCGCATTCTGAGTGACGGGCGGTAACCTATTGTCACATCGAGCGTTCTCTCCATCCCAGTATGTTCCGTGGACATGGTGGGATGGAGTCTCCTCGCCATGATGATCGATCACTGTCCGACCGTTCTGATCGTTGAAGACGAGCCGCTCGTGCGAATGCATGGCTGCGATCTGCTCGAGAGTGCCGGCTTTGACGTGATTGAGGCACAGACGGCCGATGAGGCGCTCGATCTTTTGGAACGCCACGGCCACGTGCGTCTGCTGTTCTCCGACGTTGACATGCCGGGCAGCATGGACGGCCTGGAACTTGCGCGACGTGTCCACCTGCGCTGGCCAAAGATTGGTCTTCTGATGACCTCGGGCCACCATCGACTCACTCCCGAGATGATCCCGGACCACGGCCGTTTCATTGCGAAGCCGTGGAGGGAAAACAACGTTCTTGCCGAGATGCGCGCGATCCTCGCGTCGTAGCGGTCAAGATCGCCGCGAGCTTTTGATGTCGGCAACGGGGCAAACATCTTAGATGGTATCCGATTGGTCCGGTTTACAGGCGGACTGATGTCACTCGCAAGCAGGTCGAAACGGCTGCTTTTCACCGGTTGAGCGTCACAACTGCTTCCGCGAGCTCAGCGGTTCCGAACAGCTAGTCTTCGACGCGGGCACGATCCCCGCACGCGATTCGTCAGCTATTGATCATTCTTGCCGTGGCGTCATCGCCACCGACATGGAGAGTATCAGAAGTCACGCATTGTTGCGGGCTGCCGACACAAGTGGGAGCGGGTTTCACAGTCGTGTCGCAAGATCGCAAGATCGCGAAAGATTTTTGATCAGCGCGCAGGTCGCAAGTGCAACAGCTTGCACCATGAAACTGGTCCAGCCGTATTCCTCCTGCAAGTAGCGCCCTGCGACTAAAATCGGAAGTCGCTTGCTCTTTATGTCAGCTCTGACGCATCGTCCATCTTACCTAAAAGGATTGACGTCTGTTTATGCAAATTTGATCTACTACGATAGCTAAATCCACCTATGGTACAAGGCGTTATAGCTCATGATAGTGTCGCGTTGATGCGAGTAGGCTAGTCCAGCAAGCTCAGTAGTGTTGCCGCCAGCTCGTCCTTCCGGAACGGCTTGGTCAGGCGGGGGCGATCGGCATCCACGCCCTCGATATCCGCGTAACCGGATACCAGCAGGACGGGAAGACTGGGGCGAGCCTGCTGCACGTGGCGGGCAAGCTCGGTACCTGTCATGCCCGGCATCAGGTGGTCGGTGACGACGACGGCGATGGCCTGCTCCTGTTCGAGCAGTTGCATTGCTTCTTCGCCCGATCCCACTTCGATCACGGCGAAGCCGAGGTCAGAGAGCATGTCCGCGGTGCTCATGCGCACCAGCTCCTCGTCGTCGACCAGGAGCGCTACGCCGCGATCGGCTGCACCGTCATCCCGGCGGTGAGCCGAGGCGAGGTGTTCCGCCCTGTCGGCGCTGACCGGCAGCCACAGCTCGACATTGGTGCCGACGCCCGGCCGGCTCTGGATGGTCATGGCTCCGCCAAGCTGGGAAGCCAGGCCGTGTACCGACGACAGGCCGAGCCCGGTTCCCTTGCCGATGCCCTTGGTCGAGAAGAACGGTTCGATCGCGCGGGCGAGCGTCGCTTCGTCCATGCCGGTTCCGGTATCCGCGACGGAAAGCCGCACATAGGTTCCGCTCGGAAGCTCAGAACGATGGCCGGCGCCGACCGGTTCGGTGCTGGTCGAGATGCGCAGGGTGCCGCCGTCCGGCATCGCATCCCGCGCATTTACCGACAGGTTCAGCAGCGCCATCTCCAGCTGGTTCGGGTCCGCATGGGCTGGCGACAGGTTCTCGGCCACATCGACGCTCACCTTGATCTGCGGCCCAGTCGTGCTCTCGATCAGGTCCCCCATGCCAACGACCAGTGCCGCCACATCGACCGGGACGGCCTGGAGCGGTTGGCGCCGTGCGAACGACAGCAGTCGCTGGACCAGCGTCCGCGCGCGCTCGGCCGATTGTGCCGCGCCGGCGATGAGGCGCTGCTCGCGCTCGCCGCCGAGTCCCTTGCGCTGGAGCATGTCGAGAGAGCCGACGATCGGGGTCAAAAGATTGTTGAAATCATGAGCAACCCCGCCGGTGAGCTGGCCCATCGCCTCCATTTTCTGGCTCTGGCGCAGCGCCTCCTGCGCGCGGGCGAGTTCGGCTTCCCGCGCCTTGGCATGGCTGAGATCGCGGCCGATTGCGATGAAGTTCACGCCGTCGGGCTCGGGCGCCACGGTCCACTCGATGGGCTTCCACCCGCCGTCGCGCGTGCTGATCCGGTTCTCGAAGCGGGTGGGCTGCCCCGTCCTCTGCATGGTCTCGATCGCCGCGAGGGTCGGCGGAGCATCTTCGGGATGCATGAAGGTAGCATAGCCGTTCGAGAGCAACTCGCTCTCGAACCAGCCGAGGACCAGCTTCCAGGCGGGGCTGACAGCCGACATCATGCCCCGGTAATCAGCCCGAGCCAGCATGTCCTGCGAGAGGTTCCACAACCGATCGCGCTCCGCCGCACGCGCCTCGACCTGCATTTCCAGTGTCTCGTTGAGCTCGCGCAAACGCGCCTCGCTCTCGCGCAGCGCGTGCTCGCCGCGAGCCCGCTCGACGGCGCCTCGTGTGCGCTCGGCGAATTCGCGGATGAGCGCGAGATCGGCGTCGCTCCAGTTCCGCACCCTGCCATCGTTGACGAAGAACACCGCCTCCAGCCGACCGCGCTCCAGCAAGGGCGCGTTGACGAACGAGCGTGCGGCCTTGCGTTCCAGCGCCTCGGCTGCGCCGGAGGTGCGGCTGTCGAGGCGCGCATCGGCGATCACCGTGAACTCGCCGCGTTTCAGGCTGTCGATGAACGAGCCATACTCTCGCAGCGGTGTCGCCCCGGCGAGGCTCTCAACCCCAGATGCCGTCCAATCGCGATCAACGTGGAGCCTGTCGGAATCTGCGTCGATTGCGCCATAACCTACACGCGTGACGCCGAGCGTTTTGCCGAGAACACAGGCAGCGGCATAGGCGATGTCGGACGGCTCCTGCAGGTCAGCCAAGGCATCGGTAAGGTCGCCCAGCGCCAAGCGGCGAACCTCCGTCGTCCTCCGTTCGGTAATCTCTAATACAGTGCCGGTTACGCGTAGGCAGCGGCCTGTCTGATCGAACACGCCCCGACCCTTGGCGGCGACCCAGCGTTCGACGCCGTCCTCCTTGCCGATCGTGCGATATTCGACGTCGTACAGGGCACGCAAACTCGGGTCAGCCGCCGCCGCGTAGGCAATGCTCGTAGCCTCCCGGTCGTCGGGATGGAGGCCATTGTAGAAATCGTCCATCGTCACCGGCACGTCCGGAGAGATGCCGAACATCGCCTTGGTCCGCGCGGGCCAGATCAGCCGGTCGTTGACGACGTCGACGTCCCAGAAGCCGACCTCTGCATTCTCGACCGCCAGCCTCAGGCGTTCCTCACTGTCTCTCAGCTGCGCGGTGGTGTCGCGCACCTGATACTGCCGCGCCCGGGCCTTGAGCGAGGAGCGGATCGCGCCGAGCATTGCCTCGGCATGGAGCGGGCGCTCCAGCAGCACGACGTTGCCGAGTTCCGAAAGGCGATCCGTGGCGGAGATGGTCCGCGGGGTGCGTGAACCGTTGGCCAGTACGACGAACGGGATGTCGGACCAGGCGGGCTGCGCTGCGACCCACGTCACCAAGCTCGACAGGGGCGCCGCCGCCAGCGCTTCTTCGGTGATGAGGACCGCACCCGCGCCTTGATCGAGCAGCTCGACAAGCTGCAGCTCATCCGAGCAGATCCGCGCGTTGATATCGTGCCGCTTCAGGAGCTCGGCTGCAATGGCGGCGTCCCGCCCGCGCGGGGCAAGGATCAGAACTCGGTCATGCATGCTAGGTGCGCGGATCTTCCGGATCGATCTGACTAGCCATCAGTGTCTCCTGCGTGCCGGAGAACGTAGGCGCGCCTGTCAGAACGCCTTGGAAACGGTTGAGCGGCTCACCCAATCGCAGCCCGTTGCGGTCGATCTGGAACTCCCGAATCGTGCGTTCGTGCCGCGCCGTGCGTGTCTTTATGACTGAAATCGCCTGCCGTACTTCGCCCAACGCCTCGAAATAGCGCAATTGGACGACCGTATCCGCCAGGTAGCTGAGATCCACATCTGATCGGATGTCCCCGGCGATACCATGGAGGCCAAGGATGAGGAGGCTGACAACGCCCTTTTGGCCGAGATAGCTCAGCAGCTCATGCATCTGCAGAACAAGGAACTGCTCGTTGGGCATCGCCTGCAAGTAGGCATTGAGACTGTCGATCGCGACCATGGTCGCCCCGCCGTCGACCGCCTTCTGAATGCGGCTTGCGAACTCGCCCGGGGACATTTCGGCCGGATCGATGGCTCGTAGCTCGAGTAGGCCACTGTCGATGTGCGGCTGCAGATCCAGGCCGAGGGCGGCGCTGCGGGCGAGCAGCGTCGCCGCGCGCTCATCGAAAAGAAAGTAGGACGCTTTTTCGCCGCGCCTGAGTGCCGCGTCTATGCATTGGATGGAGGCCGTCGTTTTCCCTACTCCAGCAGGACCAGCCAGCAGCGTGGCGGTTCCAGGCACAAGACCTCCACCCAGCAGGGCATCCAGTTCCGACGAGCCGGTCGAGACAGGTTGGCCGCCTTTCTCGGAAGGGTGATCCGCGGCGACCAGGCGCGGGTACACGCACAATCCACCGCGCTCGATCTCGAAATCGTGATATCCACCCCTGAACTGCCGCTGGCGCATCTTCACGATGTGCAAGCGACGTCGTTGACCGCCGAAGCTCGCCAGCGTCTGGTCGAGCGAAATGACGCCATGGGCGATGCTATGCAGTTGAAGATCGCTTCCGGTCGCGCCCCGATCGTCAAGCACGAGCACCGTGCAGGCCCGCGTCGCGAAAAAGTGCTTCAGCGCCAGGATCTGGCGGCGGTAGCGGATCGGGCTCTGCGACAGCAGCCGCAGCTCGGACAGGCTGTCGAGGACGAGGCGGGTGGGGCGGACATCGTCGACCTTCGTCATAATGTCGCGGACCGTCTCGCCCAGTTCGACCTCGCTCGGGTGCAGCAGCGTCTGCTCATGGTCCTCGGCAAACCCATCCGGGGGTACCATCTCGAACAAGTCGAGACCCTCCAACGACCAGCCATGCGCTTCGCCGACCGCGCGAAGTTCGACCTCGGTTTCGGCCAGAGTGATGTACAAGGCTGTTTGGCCAAGAGTCGCGCCCTCGAGCAGGAACCGCAGGGCCAATGTTGTCTTGCCCGTGCCTGGCGTGCCTTCGACCAGGTACATGCGCTCCGGCGTGAGGCCGCCGCCGAGGATCTGGTCCAGGCCAGCGGTGCCGGTGGAGGCCAGTCTGGGTTGTTGATCGTTCGGCGACACGCTCGCTCCTTACCTTCAGGGCTGCCACCGCGCGGCAGGCTCAGCCGGGCGAGATGTAAGGCTTAGCTGATAAAGGGACTGACCGCGAAAAGCGACTGTTCATGCTCACTCGAGGCGCGTACCGGTCGGTCGCGCCGCAGGATCGCAGACCTGCGTCAAGGCCAATGAGAAGCTAATCCTCGGCTCGACCGTCCGAACGACGCCCAGTCGCTTGATGTTCGTAGTTCGATTTGCGAGGGGCAGTGAGCCAGGAGAGCTGCCTATCGATCCTTTCTCCAGCCTCGACATAGATGGCCAACTTGTATTGGCCCGATGAGCTAGGCTCCTATAAGTCGGCAGTTCAGAGCTTGAGCTATATGATTTGGTTCGGCTCACAAGAATATGTCCGGATTGGCCATGAAGAACGACAGCACGCTTCTAACGGTCCGCGCGGCGCGAGTGTACCTGCGAGTCAGCACCGAAGAGCAGGATCTGACCGGGCAGGAGGCGATTGTCGCAGGTGCCCGATCAGCGGGCTATTACGTGGCGGCAGTGTACCGCGAAAAAGCTTCCGGCGCGCGGCCCGACCGGCCGGAGCTGCTTCGCATGGTTGCCGATCTCCAGCCCGGGGAAGTGATGGTCGCCGAAAAGATCGACCGAATCAGCCGGCTCCCGCTCGCCGAGGCGGAGGTGCTGGTGGCGACGATCCGGCCAAAGGGTGCGCGCCTCGCGGTGCCGGGCATCGTCGATCTTACCGATCTGGTCGCCGACAGCGCCGGCGTCGCCCGCATCGTTTTGGAAGCCGTGCAGGACATGCTGCTGCGCGTAGCGCTTCAGACCGCACGCGACGATTATGAGACTCGACGAGAGCGCCAGCGCGAGGGCATTGAGATCGCCAAGCGGGCAGGGCGGTATGCCGGGCGCAAGCCCGACCTAGCTCATCACCGTCGGATCATTGGCATGCGCCAAGCAGGCATGAGCATCGCCAAGACAGCGGAGCTGGCGGGGTGCAGCGTTGCGCAAGTCAAACGCGTAACCGCGATGCACCGGGCAAAGGCGGCCACGATCGGCCAGACCTCAACTGACCCGTAAGCAGCCTCTCTATGGCGGTATCCACGCGATTGGCATGGCGACTGAAAGTAGGTCGGGGATCACCCCTTCGCACCACCTGCACGATTGAACAATTCAGCATCCCCTCGGGGCTGCCGCTCACAATCGCCATGTCGAACAACGGCGGCGCGGCGGTGCTGGCAAATGGTTTAATCTTCATTGCGGCACAAACGTCTCATTCGCGCACCGGACCTTCGCGCAAGTGAAACGCCGTGAACTAGGAAGCTATCGATTGGGGAATAAGCGACGCCGATAGTCTGTGAGGCGCAGCGGCGCGAACTTCTGGTAGCCTACGCGGGCGGGCACAACTTTTTTGAAATGCCGGTCAGCGACCAGGAGATCGCCAACGCGCTCCCTCTGGGCTGATCCGCCCGTGAGGGTCCGCCTAACAGCACTGCCCCGATTGGGCGGCGAGCACACCTCTATAATCCAGCCGGCCTGCGCTAATGGGACTCTGATCCTAACGGATCGGCGCCAGCGCATTTATACCGGTATCGGCATCCGTTTCGGGAGGCGGCGGCGCTGTCCCGAGATGGCGATAGGAAGGAAGGTCCGGTGCGTCGCCGGGCACCGGCTGCGCTTCCAGCCTCGCGATCATGCGCTTCATCTCGGCGATCTCGCGGACCTGGGCGTCGATAATGCCATCGGCAAGCCGTCGTACTTGGGGATCGCGGATGTGAGCGCGTTCGCTGGTCATGATTGCGATGGAATGATGGGGGATCATCGCCTTCATGTACGCGACATCTCCAACCGTCTCCTGGCTGCGCACCAGCCACAGCGCCCCTGCGAACACCACTGCAGCGCCGGCGACAATCCCTATGTTGGCGCGTCGGTTCGGATACATGCCCCACATGAAGCCAATCATGATCACGGCCATAACCGCGCCCATGACGATGGCCATCCACGTCCGTGTCTGGCTGTATTCGACGTCGCTGATCGCGTAGGTGTTGAGGTACATGAGGCCGAACATCACAACCGTGGAGGTCGCGATCATCGCGGCGAACCGCAAATAGCTCATGCCGCGCATCTGCTTGTCGTCCATGGTTCCCCTCACCGTCGGAGGATTGCACTTCAACGCTCTAACCTTCTGCCGGCGCGCCGACGAACACCGCCACCAGACAGATTAGCCCGATCACCACAAAGCCGACGCGCTGCGCGTTGGTGGCGCTGCGGTCTCGTACCGATACCATCAGCGCCAGCACGCACTGCAGCGCATAGAACAGAGCGAAGGCGCGTGACGACAGCGCAACGACCTCGAAGGGGTCGGTCAGCCAGACGATGAGGACCGCCAGCGCCCCCGCCAGCGTGAAAGCGAGTGGCACGCTGATCCGACGTCGCGATACCTCATTGACGAGCCCACCAGAGCCGATCGAGTCCGCCACGGCCGCGCTCAGCTGACTGGACACCGCGCCGGCGAGCACGAAGAGGCCGAGTGCCGGTGCGATCAGCTCCATGATGTCGAGAATGCCGGCGACGCCTTCGGTTGCCGCGGCCCGCGACAGGAATGGGGTGAGCAGCGCGATGAACGCGAGATAGATCGCCGAGGCGATCCACTGTGCGTGCCGCATGGTGCGGATCCGCAGGGCGGCCGGATAGTCGTGGCCGAGGTAGCGTGAGGTCTCGAAGCCCTGCACGGTGATGATGAGGCCGAGCAGCATGGGAATGCTGGCGAAGGACAGGCGCACCGGGGGCAGGGGATCGACGATGCCGCTGCGGGCCCATGCTATCGCCAGCGCCACGAGCAGGCCGGCGATGATCCCGATCTTGATCGACACGGTGCCGTGCGCGAGATGTTCGACCCGGCGCAAGCTACCACCGAACGCCAGCAGCGTCATCAGCCCGATGATGACGGTCACGATCACGTTCGCCGCGATCGACCGCCAGGCGGGATCGATCGCGACCGGCTTCAGCGAGAACTCCGCCAGGAGCTTCAGGTAATAAGCGACGGACACGGCATAAGCGAGGGCGAGCACCCCCTGGGTGATGCGGGCGACCCAGGCGATACTGTCGTGGAAGGGCGCGCTGGCGAGGTGGTCTTCGACATGGATGATGTTGAAGCGGATCACCCAGCCGGCCGCGTAAGCGATGCCCAGCAGCGCGGTCATGGCGAGGATCGCAGCGCTCCCGAACTCGCGCGCCAGCAGCGGACCGCAGATCAGGAAGCCCGAGCCGATGATGGAGGCGAGCGGCGTCACCGTCGCCCGCCAGCTATCGCTGCGCGCGAACCGGCCAAAGGTGAGCGCCAGCGTGACGGCAAGCGCCACTACGAGCGCGATGGCGACAATCATGCACTTCCCCCCAACCAAGCCTGTCCATCGCGCAGCTTTCGCTTGTGATCCGGCTCGGCCAGCGCGCGCAGCAGCGCATCGGCCCGCGCCAGCACGGTCTGGCGACTGGCGCCCTCCAGCGTGCGGTCGGCGAGATCGCGGAACGCTTCGGCCTGGGCGCGAAGCACTTCTAGCCTGGCCGGCGCATCGCACTGGAGCGCGACGTCGCCCAACGCTGCGATGAAGCGCTTGCCCGCCAGCGCGTCGGCGCTGGCATATTGGGCCAGCGCGCCGAACCCCCGATCGACGAAGCCGGCGAAGGAGACCGGATGCGCGATCACGCGCAGCGCGCCGTCTTCGTCCGCGCGAAGCCGGGACGGCAGCTCGCGGCGGGCAAGATCGGCTAGAGCGGCACCCAGCCAGTCGAGGCAGGAGTTGGCGGTGAACGGATCGTTGACACCCGGCGACAGCGCACGCGCGGCAATTTCGACCAGTTCGTCGATAAGGAAGCGCAGGTCCTGAAGCGCGGTGCGGCGTGCGCCAATCGCGAAGGCGCCGCACAGTTTAGTCTCCGCGTTATCATCGAGCGCATCGGTCGGCACGGCTTCCAGCAACACGCTGCCGCGGTGCACGAAGTCGCCCGCCTGATATTGCAAGCGCAGGACCGCTTCGCGATCCTGCGCCACCTCCATGATCGCGTCCGTGTCGATCAGCTGGACGTAGCCAGTGCTCTTGGCTCGCACCCCGACGCGCTTGGCGGCTTCGCCGGCCGTGGCGTTTTCACGGAACGGTGGGGGGACCCGGTCGTCGTCCGATTGCTTTTCGAGCGGCTCGCCGACGCCGACCGGGAAGCGGTGGTCGATCTCCGTCAGCAGGCGGTCGCCGATCCGCTCGATAACGCTGTTGATATGGATGCGGCTGGGCACGTGGTGGATAAAGTAGATCAGCACCGCGATGGAGCAGAGCACCAGCAGCACGCCGACCAGCACCGCGAGCTGGGGCACGAAGCCCGGCTCTCCAGGTGTCTCGCCCGGGGAGCGGATCGTGCGCACCACGACGAGCGAGTAGAGGAACGTCGCAATGAAGGTGCCGAGCGTCACCTGATTGCCACGATCGGACATGAAGTTGCTGAGCAGGCGCGGTCCGTACTGGCCGGAGGCATAGACCACGGCCGCGATGGTGACGGAGAAGGTCGTGCCCGCCACCCCGATCATCGACCCGCCGATCGAGGACAAGAGGCTGCGAGCTCCATCGGGCCGGGCCGCATAGAGCCAAGGCAGGCGGTCCATCCAGCCTGTCGCGTGGTGGCTGTCGAGCCAGATCATCGCCGCGGCGAGTAGCAGCGCCGCTAGCGCCATGATCGTGGGAACGAACCAGTAGCTCTCGCTCAGCGTGTTGGCGAAGCGGGTGAGCCGGGCTCTCACGTCCGCGCCTCTCGCGCGGTCAGGTGCTCCAGCACGCGCTTGATAGTGCCGCCCTGGCCAATCACTGAGAACAGCACCACCACATAGGTGGCGGCGAGGATGACGCTGCGCGCCGGCCCATCCGGCAGGCCGAGCGCGAGTGCGATCGAGATTCCGCCGCGCAGGCCGCCCCAGATCAGCGTCACCGGTGCAATAAGCCCGTAACGATGCGTCGGCCGGATCGCGCGCAAGGGGAGCACGACCGACACCGCGCGGCAGGCAAGCGCCAGCGGAATGGCGGCCAGGCCAAGCACGAGCAGGCGCAGGTCGCCCGGAATTGTGACCACCTCCAGCCCGATCAGCAGGAACAGCACGGTATTCAAGATATCGTCGATCAGGTCCCAAAATTTGTGGAGATAATCACGGGTGGTCTCACTCATCGCGTGCGCGACGCCAGCATTCCCGATGATGAGACCCGCCACGGCCATAGCCACCGGTCCGCTGGCATGGAGCGGGCGGGCGACTGCATATCCGCCCATCACCACGGCCAGGCTGATCAGCACCTCGACCTTGTACTCGTCGACTGAGCGCATCGCGCGAAACGCGATCCATCCGATCGCGAGCCCAAGCGCGACGCCGCCCCCGGCTTCAACCGCGAACAGCTCGGCCGCATGCGCGATCGAGAAGGGTTTGCCCGACATAGCGGAGGAGAGCAGGATGGTGAAGATCACCACCCCGACGCCGTCGTTGAACAGGCTCTCACCGGCGACCGTCGCTTCCAGCGCAGGCGAGACGTTGGCGCGCTTGAGGACACCCATGACTGACACGGGATCAGTCGGGCTGATGAGCGCGCCGAAGACGAAGCACCAGATCGCGGGCAGCTCGAAGCCGATTAGGCGCGAGAGAAACATAAATCCGCTGCCGACCAGCACCGTCGAGAGCGCCACCCCAATCGTGCTGAGGACCAGGATTGGCCAGCGACCGCGGGCCATCTCCTGCCAATCGACGTGCAGCGCGCCGGCGAAGAGCAGGAACGACAGCATGCCCTCCATCAGGTTGGTATGGAAATCGATGCCTGCGATGAAGCCGACTATATCATGGCCAAGCCCGGCGCCTGGGAAGAGGCCGTCCAGCCCGACGACGATCAGCGAGGCGATCGCGCCCATGATGGTGAGGCCGATTGAGGAGGGCAGCTTAACGAAGCGGTAGTTGAGATAGCCGAGCGCAGCGGCCAGAACGATCAGGATCGCCGCGGCATCGAACGGGGTGAGTGCGAACCCCCCGATCATGGCGCGGGTACCGACACGCCGGTCAGCAACGAGAACCGCTGCCCGGCAGGAGGCGCCGCGACCGCGGCCAGGTTTTTCGCCTTCAGCACGGCGGCGATCGCCAGCGCACGGCGTTGCGAAAGATTGGGCCGGTCAGGCGGGGTTCCGGACGGAAGGCCGGGGACGCCGAGCGCCGCCATGTTCCAGCGGCGGGCAGCCCAGGCAGATGTCAGCACCGCAGCTTGTGCAGCAGCGTCAAGCGTGTCGACATTGTCTGCGAAAGCGATCTCCGGCAGAGGCATTTGGGGCGGCACGATCACGACCGACCAGCCCTCGGTCTCCGCCGCAGCGCGCGCCTCGAGCGTGCGATAGGTGGCGACGGTCGCGCCCGGCAGGGCGGCGGCTGCAGCCGTCGCGCGTCGATGGTCGCGGTCAATCGTCACGTCATCGGCCGAAACGCCGGTCACGAGCGCGATCATCTTGCTCAACGCCGTCATGCGTTGCGCCTCTTGCCCAGCCATGTCGCCGGCCTGCCGCAGCTCCTCGCGTTGCGCCTCCAGCGCGCCTGCGCCCGCTTCAAGCAGGATCTGATCGAGGTTGAGCCGGATCGGACGGCCGAGCTTCTCCTGCAGCGCAGCCTGAAGTGCAGGCGTCTTCTGCATCGAGCCGCGCGGGGTGATCACCACGGCGCGGACGAGCAGCGGGGCAGCGGCGAAGTCGAGGTCGAGCTGGGTGACGCGAGCATTGTCACCGAAGCGTTCGTTGAGCAGCGCGCGTGTCTGTGAAACGGCCAGAGCCTCACGACCGATGCGATTGAGCGAGATACCCAGCGGCACGGCCATGGCGACGAACACGAGAATCAGGACCAGTGTCTGCGCCCAACTCTGCCGGCGTGATAAATGATGCCCAAACCCGTAGAAGCGCGCCATCGCCGTCGCCGAGAGCGCAATCGTGATGAAGTTGGTGACGAACAGCGCGAAGGCGCCGGCACCCACCGGCACGTTGCGCGTGGCAACCCCATAGCCGACCACGGCCAGCGGCGGCATGAGCGCGGTCGCAATCGCGACGCCCACGATCGTCTCGCCCCTTCCCCGAATGATGGCGAACGTGCCGGCCAGGGCGGCGAACAGGGCAACCGCGAGGTCGAACAGGTTGGGCCGCGTGCGCGCCACGATCTCGGACGTCGGCGCCTGCAGGGGCGAGACGAGGACGATCAGCGCCGTAAAGGCGACCGCCGCGCCCGCGCCGATCGCCAGCGCCTTCAATGACCGGCGCAGCTCCGCAAAGTCGAACAGCGCCAGGCTGAAGCCGAAGCCAAGGATCGGGCTCATCAACGGCGAGATCAGCATCGCGCCGATGACGACGGCGGGTGAAGATAGAAGCAAGCCAAGTACCGCGATGCCGGCCGACATCATGGTCATGAATGCGAAGCGCGCCGACCAGCCGCTATCCTCCACGATCCGGGCGACCACGGCTTGATGGTCGACCCGGCCCACGACCGATCGGCGCCACCAGCGATACAGCGTCAACTGTGCCAGTCGGGCGGTCAGATCGGACGTGCTCCTGAGTGCTTCAGTCATGGCAACGCCTTATGCGGAACATGGCCTTCATCGTCACGCTTCGACCTGTCTTGAACGCGATGCCGACAAGCGGAGCACGAGATAGCCCGCGCAAGCGGACAGCACAGAGCCGGCAAGGATGCCGACCTTGACCGCCTCGACAAGATCGGGGTCGGCGAAGGCGAGCCCGGCGATAAACAGGCTCATGGTGAAGCCGATGCCGCACAGCAGCGCCATGCCGTAGATCTGCGGCCACGACGCACCGCCCGGCGGCCGCGCGACTCCCAGCCGTGACGCTGCCCATACGGCGCCGAGGACGCCCAGCTGCTTGCCGAGGAACAGGCCGGCCGCTACGCCGAGCGGCAGCGGCGATAGCAGGGCCGCCAGCCCCACGCCGGCAAGCGAGACACCGGCATTCGCGAAGCCGAACACGGGGACGATGAGGTAGGCGACCCATCGCTGGATTGCGTGTTCCAGTCGGTGAAGCGGCGAGTCCCTTGCATCCGGCGTGCCGGGCGAGCGGCGGATCGGGATCAGGCTGGCGGTCAGCACCCCGGCGATCGTGGCGTGGATGCCCGACGACCAGATGGCGATCCAGAGCAGCACGCCGAGCAGCAGGTATGGCCAGAGGCGGACCACGCCGAAGCGGTTGAGGACGAACATGAGTCCGAGGATCAGCGCCGCAGCCAGCAGGGCAGGGCCGCTCACCGAGCTTGTATAGGCAACGGCGATCACAGCGACCGCCCCCATGTCGTCAACGATTGCGACGGTGGTCAGGAACAGTTTGAGCGAGGCAGGCACCCGCCTGCCGAGCAGAGCCATCACTCCGATGGCAAAGGCGATGTCGGTCGCCGACGGGATGGCCCAGCCTCGCGCGAGCCCAGGGGTCGAGCCGGCGATCGCCAGATAGACCAGCGCCGGGACAATCATGCCGCTGAGCGCCGCAGCCATTGGCAGCGCCCGGTCCGCCCAAGTTGCCAGATGCCCGTCGACCAGCTCGCGCTTGATCTCAAGACCAACGAGCAGGAAGAACAGTGCCATCAGCCCATCGTTGATCCAGTGCAGGACAGAGAGCGGTCCGACATGATGTTCGAGTAAGGCGAAGTATGTCGGCGCAAGTGGGCTGTTGGCGATCCCCATCGCCGCCAGAGCCGCGACGATCAGGACGATCCCGCCCGATGCGCCGCTGCGCAGAAAGGCACGCATTGCGGAACGCGGCCGGGCGACTTGGTCCGCGATCTTCTTGGCAACGGCAATGACCGGCGCTGCAGGCGCGGGAATTTCGGACAAACGGGACCTCGGGCGCAGACACTGGTGCTGGCGGCCCGACCAGCACATCAACCTGCCCGATCACCACGCCGGACACCCTGAACGCCCTATCCCATGTTTGGCCAAGACGGGCAAGTCGGCGAAGGGCCACATCGCAGGGACAATCGTGTGACGCTCGTTTAAAGCGGTTGGCATGAAGCGCGCAAAATCCGGAGCACGCACGACGCCGCGGTTCTACCGCCGGAGCGTCCTGCCGCCGTCGGTGACCCTGCTCGCACGGGTGGCGGCTGCGCTGGGGCTGGTCGGCATCGCGCTCGCAGGCCACTGGTTCGATCGCGCTGGACTGCGCGACAATACGGATGGCGTCGTGTCGTTTCTCGACGTGGTCTATTTCACCATGATCACCGTCACGACCGTTGGTTACGGCGACATCGTGCCGGTGACCGACCGCGCGCGCATGTTCGACACCTTCGTGGTAACGCCGGTGCGCGTCTTCGTGTGGCTGATCTTCTTGGGTTCGGCCTACAGCTTTCTTCTTCGAAATACCTGGGAGCGTTGGCGCATGGCGGCCATCCAGCGGCGACTGAACGACCACACGATTATCTGCGGCTTCGGCGCGACCGGGCGGGAAGCGGCGGACGAACTGGTGCGCCGTGGCTGTCCGCCAAGCGAGATCGTGGTGGTCGACCAAGCTGAGGGCGCGCTGGAGGAGGCGGTGGAGCAGCAGCTCGCGACCGTCCACGGCGACGCCACCCACAATGCCGTCCTGACCGCAGCCGGGATCGATCGGGCACGCTCGCTGATCGTCACGCCCGGGCGCGACGATACCGCCGTGCTCATTGCGCTCACCGCGCGGCGGCTCGCGGCGCACGTGCCAGTTGCCGTGGCGATCCAGGCGACGGAAAACGAGGTGCTGGCCAGCGATGCGGGTGCGACGGTGATCGTCAATCCCGTGAGCTTCGGCGGGCAGTTGCTCGCCGGAGCAAGCCGCGGCGCGCACATCGCAGACTATGTCTCCGATCTGGTCACCTCGCATGGCCGTATTGCGCTGCGCGAACGCGCCGCAGCCGCGCAGGATATCGGCCTTCATCTGCGGGAGCTGCGACCCGGACAGGGGCTCCGGCTTTATCGCGACGGGCGTGCGATCGGCTTCTGGGAGGAAGACGCGATCGTTCATGAGGGCGACACCGTCATCGAGGTCCTGCCGCAGGACGGAGCCTGATCGCCTTATTCGGGTTCAAGGACGACCACTGCACCGCCGCCGGCGGCAACCGGCACCTGGAGGCTGGTGCCGGCACGTACAACGCCGCCATGCGCCTTGACGGCCGTAGGCGTGGCGCCGTCGACCAGCGCTCGAAGGCGCCATCGCCCGTTCGTCAGGAAGGCGAGCGGGAGCGACACCATGCGCGGCTGTTCGTCGTTCATCACGCCCACAAACCAGCGTTTGCCGCTGCGCCGCGCAACCGCGATCCAGCGTCCCCAATCGCCTGCCACCCCGTGCGTCTCGTCCCAGGATGCGGGCACGAGCCGCAGGAAGCCTGCGCCGGGCCGCGGCGCGCCGCTGTCGTCCAGATACGCCCGCGGCGCATCCGCCAGCGATTGCAGCGGGCTGGGATAGACCACGAACATGGCGAGCTGCTGCGCCCGCGTCGTCATCACCAGCGGCAGGACCTGGCCCGCCTTGAACTGCGCAGGCGTGACGTTGCGAAAGCCGCCGGGCGTGTAGTCCATCGGCCCAATCGTCGCCCGGCTATAGGCGAGGCGAACATTGGCGCCGGCAGTCACCTTGCGGCTCCACTTGTTGTACTCGGCTCCCATCACGCCTTCCTGGGTCAGCAGGTTGGGATAGGTGCGCTCCAGCCCGCGCGGCACAGGTGCGCCATGAATGTTCACCATCAGCTGGTGCCGCGCGGCGGCGGCGAGCAGCCGGTGGTAATAGGCGATCGCAACCTGGTCCTGTCGATAGACGTAATCGACCTTGATCCCGGCGACCCCCCACGCATGATAGAGCGCGAACACCCGGTCCATATCGGGTCCGATCGCCTCCCAGTTCGTCCACAGCCACAGGCGGACACCGCGCGGCGCTGCGTAGCGGGCCAGCGCCGGGATATCGACACCCGGTCGGAAGCGGGTCACGTCGGCCAACGCCTTGTCGCCGCCCGGCCGCGCCGCCCAACCCCAGTCGATCACAAAATAGGGCAGGCCGAAGCGGCCTGCAAAGTCGACATAGTGGCGGTAGGTCGGGTTGTTGAACCCGGCGTTCGGGACGCCGGCCGCCTTGATGCCCGACCACCAGGCCCAGGCGGCCTTGCCCGGTCTGATCCATGACCCATCGCCGATACGCGAGGGCGATGCGAGCTGTTGCACGAGCTGGTTCTCGATCAGCGTTTCGGGCCGATCGGCGATCATGATAACCCGCCATGGGGTCCTGAGGGTCGGGCCGCCCGCCGGCAGGACCGCGGCGAGGTGGTCACGCGCGGGCAGCGGGGTCAGCCGCAGGTCGACGCCCAGCCCCTTCGACCTGACCAGATACCCGCCCGGATAGTTCTCCACGTCGCTCTCGGTCAGCGCGATGGCTTCGCCGCCCCGCCCGGTCCGGCAGCTCAGCGGCAGGTCGTACAGAATGCCGGGCCGAAGGGCGCTGGCACTCACGGGAGCGTAATCGCCTTCGTGCGAGTTCAGATATTTGGTGTGGCTAACGGCAAGGCATTGATAATCGCGCGGGAAACGCAACGACGTTGTCTCCCCGACCAGCCGGGTATCGCGCGCAGCAGCAGCGCGGGGCTGCTCGATGCGGAAGGCTGCGCCGCTGTTGTAGGCGCGGAGGCGCAGTAGAAGGGCGCGCTTGTCGCCCCCGGTCTCGCGTGCCTGGATGAGCAGTTCGCGATAAGGCTGCGCCGTCTCCGCGGTGGGTCGTTGCGATCGTTCGATCCGCAAGGAGCCGAGCGGCTGGTCTGCTAGGATGAGGCCGACCGGCGAGGGCGCGATCACGTCCGCGCCGTGACGCCTGATCCGCACCGCCAAACTCCCGTTGGCGAAGGTGCCAGCCGAGATCTCGATTTGCCCGTCCGGCGAGCGCGCCGCCAGGGGATCGCTTGGCGCACGCGAACAGCCCGCCGCCAGGGCTGGCGCGATGATCCACCAGGATCCCACCCGTGGGCGCAACCGTCAGTAGAGCCCGTATTTGAAGACGAGTAGGGCCGACAGCGTGACGATCATGAGCAGCACCAGCGGGATGCCGGTGCGGGTGTAATCGCCGAACTTGTAGTCGCCGGCCGTCATGATGAGCATGTTCGTCTGATAGGCCACGGGCGTCGCATAGCAGAGGTTGCAGCCGAACAGCACGGCGAGCACCAGCGGCTCAACCGGGATGGACAGCTTCTGCGCCAGGCTGAAGGCGATGGGGGTGCCGACCGCCGCGGCAGTCGTGTTCGAGGCGAAGTTGGTGAGAATAGTGACGAACACCATTACCGCGGCCAGCGCGCCGCCTGGGGGCAGATGATGCAGCCCCAGCGCGATCAGCTGGCCGAGCCACTCGGCCGCGCCGCTCTCCAGAATGACCCGGCCGATGGCGATGCTGGCCGCGACCAGGACGATGACCTTGGCCGACAGCGCCCGCCCGACCTTGTCGAAGCGAACGCAACCAGTCACGAACATGAGGATGGCGCCCGCGAGCGCCGAAATCGCGATTGGCAGGAGTCCGACGCTGGCAAGCCCGACGGAGCCGCCCATGATCGCAAGCGCAAGGGAAGCCTTGGCGGTGCGCGGCACCTCCTTCGCGCCATCCAACATCAGCAGGCTCTCAGCACGCGCGAGTGCCGCGATGTCGGCCATCGTGCCGGTGACGAGGAGGATGTCGCCTTCTTCGAGGGGTGCCTCGAGCAACGTCTCATTCCGCCACTCCCACGCCGTTCTGGCATGATGAACACCAAGGACCGCGACGTCGTGCGTCTCGGCGAGGCCGGAGGTTTCAATCCGCTTGCCGACCAGGGTGGAGTCGGCGCCGATGGACATCTCCACCACCGCGAGGTCCTCACGACGATCGCGTGACGCCGCGTGCACTCGGTCGAGCAGGGCTGCCGGTGCGGTCGTGGCGCCGAGCGCCCGCATTGCGTCCTCCAGCACCTCGTGCGGCGCTATGACGGCAATCCGATCGTCGACAACCGCCGGTTTCTCCGGAGCGCCGACAAGTTCGACCTGCGGCACCACGCGCGCAAGGAACGCGGCCGGCACCTGACCGATCGCGGGCGAGCGGGATCCGAGCCGGAGCGACGCATAGAAGCGGCGCGGCGCATGGCCGGTCGCTACCGAATTGTCGGGCAGCAGTCGAGGCATCACCAGCCAGATGAAGGGCAGTGCCACAAGCGCCGCGATGATGACGAGTGGGGTGAAGTAGAACACGCCCATAGGCCGCATCCCCAGGTCGGTCGCGATAGACACCACCAGCAGGTTGGTCGATGTGCCGATCGTGGTCGACATGCCCCCGATCAGCACCGCACTGTTGATGGGGATCAGCGTTCGCGAGGCCGGCATTCCGCCGCGCGAAGCCAGCGCCACCATGATTGGCAACAGCAGCACGAGCACGGGCGTGTCATTGACCATCATGCTCATCACCATGGCTAGCACCAGGGTGGTCAGGAAACCGACGCCGCGGTTGAAGCGCCATAATCTGGTCAGGAGGCGTGCGGCCGGGTCGAGCGCGCCGGTCGCTACCAAGCCGCGCCCCATAACCATCAGCGCGCAGATTGTAATGAGAGCGTAATGGCCAAAACCCTCGAAGGCTAGCTTAAGCCCGTCCGTCGGTCGCTCGCCCGGCAAGGGAAACCAGTACAGGCCCAGCGCGATGACGCTGATCGTCAGCAGGGAGATGATCTCGACCTTCAGCCGCCCCGAAGCGAAGCCATAGAACATCGCCACCGTGACCAGCATGGCGGCAATTGCGTGGGCGGAGGGAGCGTCGATCATCGTGCTCGGCCTCTATTAGGGTCAGCAACGAGGCTCCACGCCTTCCGGAGCGGCCGGCAGTGGATCACGTCAGCAGCCATATAGCGACGATGAGGCCCGTCGCCGCGACCGAGATTGCGACGGCCATGACCCTGAAGTTGATCGGCGAGACGCCGGCTATGTGATGCGCCGTCAGCCGCTCGTGCAGGCCACGCGCCCGACGCTCTGCGGCGATCACCAGGAAAATGCCGAGCAGGATGAACACGGTGGCGATCGCTTTCGCTACCCAGGTCGGCTCGACGGGTTTGAACAGCGCGCTGAAGCCCAGGCCGATGCCGATGCAGGCCGTCGCCGTCCGCGCCCAGCCGCTGAACGTCCGCTCGTTCGCCAGCAGAGTGCGGTCCTCCGCGAGGTCGGTGCGGTCCTCCGCCAGATCAGTACGCGCAGTCTTCTCGTCGCTCGGCATGCCTCATCATGGGAGAAGACAAGCCTCCCGGCAAACCTCTTGTCACGAAGGCGAGGCCGCGGTCTTTGCATGACAAGGCTGCGGTAGGTTACAGTGAATTATGGATATTGTTGCCATTCTCCTCCGCCGCATACGCGATATGGGAACCGAGTTCGTGCGGATCCTGCCCCAGCTCGGCATCGCGCTGTTGGTGCTGGTCGCGACCTTCTTCGTTGCAAAATCTGCGCGGCGGATCGCCGAGCGCCTGCTCTCGCACACCGATCTTCGCGGAACCCTGGTCAATCTGGTCGAGACGCTGGTGGGAGTGGCAATCTGGGTGCTGGGGCTGCTGATCGCGATGTCAATCGTGCTGCCCGGCGTCACGCCGGCCAACATCCTCGCGGTGCTGGGTCTGGGCTCCGTGGCGGTCGGCTTCGCGTTCAAGGACATTTTCGAGAACTTCCTCGCTGGCGTCCTCATCATGCTGCGCAAGCAGATGCGCATGGGTGACTTCATCCGCTGCCAGGACGTCGAGGGCCGGATTGAGATGATCAGCCTTCGCGACACGCACCTGCGTCACCTCAGCAACGAGCTCGTAGTCGTGCCCAACGCCTACCTATTCAAGAACCCCGTGGAGGTCGTCACACAGAGCCAGCAGCGGCGTCACACGGTGGAGGTCGGCGTCGCCTATGACGTCGACCTCGACGCCGCCCGCACGGTTATCCATGACGCGGTCGCCGCGGTCGGCCCCGTGCAGGACGATCGGCCGGTCGAAGTCTATGCCAAGGAGTTCGGCGACAGCTCGATAAACTTCCTCGTCCGATGGTGGGCGGGTTCAAAGCCAGTCGACGCGCACCAGTCGCGCGACGAGGTGGTGCGCGCGATCAAGCGCGCGTTGGATGATGCCGGCATGGAGATTCCGTTTCCCTACCGTACGCTCACCTTCAAGGAACCGTTGCCGCTCACGCGAGCAAAGCCGAAAGGCCAAGCCGACGGCGCAGGCGGGTGACCTCCCGAGAGGACTGATCAGCGTCCCCGATCGTTGATATTGCATGACGAAACTTGGACTTTTCACCTCTTCCGCCTTCTTGCTTCTTGCCTCCCTTTCAGTCGCTTCCGCTGCATCGCCGATCAGCAGTCCACCCGCTATAGCGGACGTGGAAAGCCTCTGGTCGCCGCAGAACCGCGACACGTTCCGGGACGCTCTTGCCGCCCGCGCCCGACACGGTCTTGATCACCTGCAGCTGCCGGTTCCGGACGGTTCTCCCGCAAGCCTCAACAAGGCGGCGCTCGCCTATGCCGACGCACTGGCACGTGGTGTGGTCGATCCCACCTCGCTGCACGCGATCTACACCGACCCGCGACCTACAGACAGGCAGCTCGCTGACGAGCTTCACCGCGCACTTCAGGAAAACCGTCTTGCGCCCTGGCTGTACGGCCTGGCACCACAGGATGCGGCCTATCGCGCGCTGAGTGACGCCTACATGGCTGCCAACGATCGGCGCGGGATAGATCGATCAGAGGTGTTGGCAAGTGCCGAACCGCTCCGCATCGGGGATGAGAGCGCGGCCGTGGCAACGATTGCGGCGCAGTTGCATGCAGACGGCTATCTCGATCAGCCTTACTTGGGATCGACCTACAGTCCAGCGCTTGCGGACGCCGTCACCCGGCTGCAGCGGGATTACGGCATTGCGGCCGATGGGATCGTCGGCCCCGACACGCTGGCGGTGCTGAACCTCGAGCCCGGGGACCGCGCGCGGGCCCTGGCCCTCGCGCTGGAGCGCCGACGCTGGCTGTCCCGCAATCCGCCGCCGACCCGCATCGACGTCAACACCGCGGCGGCCACGTTGCATTACTATCGCGACGGCGCACTTGTCGACGAACGCAAGGTGATCGTCGGGAAGCCGGGAAAGGAAACGCCCGCGCTGTCGTCGCCCATCTACCGGGTGGTCGCCAATCCGACATGGACGGTCCCCAAATCGATCCAGAACGGCGAACTCGCGGGGGTCGACCGGCGCTATCTGCGCGCGCACAACATGGTACGCCGGGGCGGCTGGATCGTGCAGCGTTCGGGACCCGGCAATGCGCTCGGACTGGTGAAGTTCGACATGCACAACCGGCGCGCCATCTACCTCCACGACACGTCGTCCCGTCATCTGTTCGAACGGAGCCAGCGCCATCTCAGCCACGGGTGCGTCCGGGTCGCCGACGCGCTTGGATTCGCCGAGATGCTCGCAGAGCAGGAGGGCGTGGCAAGCGAGTGGCAGCGCGCCCTCGATACGGGGCGACAGCGGTTCGTCGCCCTGCCACGAGACATCTCAGTGCGCATGCTCTACCACAACGTCTTCGTGGCAGCCGATGGCCAGGTCGCTTATCGGACTGACCCGTACGGCTGGAACGCGCCCATAGCGGCAGCCCTTGGCTTCTCCGGAAAAGGGGCGTCCGTAGCAAAGCCGGAAGCAATCGATGTCGGTCCATGATGCTTCTGCGAAGAGGACGGGGGGTACATGATGAGCGAGCAGATGTTCTTCGCTGGAGCTTCGGGAGTGTGGCGAACGCTGCTGGTGGGGCTGTGTGCGTACGTTTTGCTCATCTTTGTCCTGAGGACGACGGGCAAGCGAACGCTGTCGAAAATGAATGCGTTCGACCTGATTGTCACCGTCGCGTTGGGATCAACCCTCGCAACGGTAATCCTGTCCAAGGACGTCGCGCTTGCCGAAGGTGTAACCGCTTTCGTGATGCTGGCAGTCGCGCAACTTGCCGTGACATGGCTGTCGGTGAGGTCGAGTCGCTTTCGCGGCTGGGTGAAGGCCGAACCCACGACACTGGTCCGAAACGGGATGATGCTTTCGGAGCCTATGAAGAGCGAGAGAGTTACTCCGGACGAGATTGACGCGGCCGTTCGGGGTGCCGGCTTCGATGGTTTAGACGCCATCGCTTTGGTGGTTTTGGAAACGGACGGAAGCATGAGCGTCGTTTCGCGGGCGAACGCCTCTGCGTCCGATCGCACCCAAAGCACGAATGGCACAAACGAGCGGCCGATTCGATGCAGGATAGGCTAACGTTACCCTGAACAGCTGATCATATTGTTCGGAATCATAGAAGCAGCAAGTCCCGTTAAGTTCTCGCCTTCAATGTTCCTGTAGCTGGTAAATCGGCTCATCGCTTATTTGAGTATGAGCTAGTTTACCCGCCAAGCCGGGTAGGGCAGGGTGGCTGCCGTCGAACGATGTCGGTCGGTCAGCAGATCGCCGCGGCAACTCGAAACCGGCCTGTCCCAGGAAACAGCAGTGCCATTTCTCCATGCCGAACAAACCGTTTTAAGAAAAACGCAAATAAACAGTATCCTGGGAAAGCGGCTTTGCCGGGTACCTTAAGATCACGGATGCGGCCGCGGCTACCCCCGTTCAACCTTCACCTTTCAAAGCGTAGGCCGGCGCAGATCTATTCGTAACAACGGGTTGGATGTCAGGTCGATCGATCAGAGCCTTTGTGATCCGGGGTGGCTGCCATACGGCGCATGGCGGCGATCACGTCACCATGATGGATGGGCTTGGAGTAGAACTCCGCGGGGACCGGCAGGTCGAGGTCGGCCTTGGCAAAGGTGGCGGCGGTTAGGATGATCTCGATCGGCGGCCATCGATTGCGAATTGCAGCGGCGATCTCGATCCCTTTCACGCCCCGTGGCATGTCGAGATCGATATATACGATCCGGAGGTCCGTGCGGGTCTCAAGGATCCTGATCGCCTCATCGACGCTGGTTGCCTCGACGGGAATGAAACCGGCCCGTTCGACCATATCGGCGACCTCGATGCGGAGCACCGGCTGATCCTCGATGATGAGAACAGGCAAAGGCCCGATCGGTTGTGACTGACCCATAACGTGGCTGATCGACTTAACCCTGGATGATCTGGTGAAGCGGCGCGCTCATATCTGCTGTCAGCCCCTCGGTATCATAGTGAAGCTTAACGCCTCCCGACCCGGTAAGACCCATGCGGATGATGCGTGATCCGAAACCACGGTGGGATGGTTCAACCGCCGGTGGACCACCGCGTTCCGCCCAACGCGTGTCGAGGATCTCGACGTCTTCGCTGTGAGATATCGTCCAGCTCAGCGTGACGCGGCCATCGGGCACGCTCAACGCACCGTGCTTGGCGGCGTTGGTCGACAGCTCATGTAGCAGCAGCGACAGCGACATGGCGGTGCGCGAGCCGATCCTGACCTCCGGTCCCGAGATAGTGATGCGGGCAGTGTCGAAGGACGTCAGTGCCGCCTCGGCGATCTGTCGGAACCCTGCCGCGGACCAGGATCGTGCCAGCAGCACGTCGTGCGCCGATGCCAGCGCCTTCGTCCGGTTGCCGAACTCGGTGGCCGCGGCATCGCTGGCGGTGCGCGCCAGCGTCGCATTGGCGATCGCCTGCACCACGCTGAGCGTATTCTTGACCCGGTGCGCCAGCTCGCCGTTGAGCAGCGCCTCCTGCGCCCGTGCCCGGCGCTGTTCGATCGCGACATGGACGCGGTAGGCGACGTCGCGGACGAACTGCACTTCGTCACTGGTCCAATCACGGGCTGCGACGGTGCAGACGTAGAGCATCGCCACGCAGGCGCCTTGCTGCATCATGGGAATATTGACGAAAGCGCGCGCACCGCGCGCTTCCAGCGCAGCGGCTTGGTCGCGCGTACAGGCATCGGAGCGACAGTCGCGAACGACAACCGTCTCTCCGGCTTTCAGATTATCGATGAACGAACCAAAGTCGCGAAGGCGTAGCGTTCCGCTCAGGCTAAGGGCAGGTTCCGCTGTCCAATCGCGCTCGACCGTGATCGTTTCGGCCACGGGGTCGATGTCGCCATAACCGACGAGCTCGACGCCCAGCGTCTCCCCAAGCACGGCACTCGCCAACGGGCCCAGATCATCGGTTGGTTCCTCGTCCAGCAATCGGTCACTTAGGCGGATCAGGGCTGCCTGCCGCCGTTCGCGCAGCACACGGTCGGTGACCTCTGTGAAGATGATCGTGAAATGATCGTCTCCGGCGTGCTGCATCACGCCGTCATACCAGCGGCCGAGCGTCCCGACCTGGCGCGTGAAGCGGACGGGCTCGCCGGTTTCCACTGCGGTCACGGGTTCGAAAACCCAGGCGTCCTCGATGCCAGGAAAGACCTCCCGGATCGTCCGCCCGACCGCGCAACCCCGCTCGATACCGACAAGGTCGTACCAGGCGTTGTTGACCTCATCATATCGCCAGTCGACGACCCGGCCTGCCTCGTCGCGGACAAGCTCGCCGAGAATGAAGCCCTCGCGCAGCGTCTCGAAGATGGTGCGCCACTTCGCCTCGTCGCGGGCGACGGCATCCTCGGTTCGGCGACGCTCGGTCGTGTCGGCGATGAGCATCGCGACACGACCATCGGCGACGGGAAAGAGGTGCGCGTCGTACCAGCGCCCGAGCGGCTTCGCCTCGCCTTCGAACCGCACCGGCTAGCCGGTCTTGGCGACGTGTCCATGGGCATCATGCCAATGCTGTTCGATGCCGGGTGCGATCTCGTTGGCCCAGCGTCCAACGGCATCGCTCAGTCCCGTGTGACGCTCGAACGCAGGATTGGCTTCGACGACCCGGTGATCCACCGGTGCGCCGTTCGCATCGAACTTGACCTCGCTGATGCAGAAGCCGGCATCGATGTTCTGGAAGATGGCCCTGTACCGCGCTTCGCTGGCCCGCAGGTCAGCTATGGCAGCGTCACGCTGTCTTTCGACCAGCACCCGGCCGGTTGTCTCGAGCGTCACGTTCAGCAAGCCGGCGACACGCCCCTGCT
Source organism: Sphingomonas sp. TZW2008 (assembly GCF_002117915.1). Classification (GTDB taxonomy): domain Bacteria; phylum Pseudomonadota; class Alphaproteobacteria; order Sphingomonadales; family Sphingomonadaceae; genus Sphingomonas. The sequence goes on from NZ_BDJB01000004.1 coordinate 45,963, forward strand.
CATCGTGGATCGGCGAATAGGAGAACGACCACCACGTGTCCTCCGCATAGCCGTTGCGGGTCATCAGCAGCGGCAAGTCCTCGAATGTGCATGTCTCGCCCGCAAATGTACGCTCGACCAGCGGTTCGATCTCGGGCCAGATCTCCGGCCAGACCTCTGCGAAAGGCTTGCCAAGCGCCTGTGGGTGGCGGCTCCCCAGGATCGGCACATAGGCATCGTTGTAGAGCAGGGTGCGGTCCTTGCCCCAGACGATGCACATCGCATGGCCAGACCCCAGCATCATGTCGACCGCCGTGCGCAGGCTCTGCGGCCAATGGTCAACAGGCGCAAGCGGTGTCGAGGCCCAGTCGGTGGCTCGGGTAAAATCTGGCATCAGAGAAGGCGTATCGACGAGGTACGGGCTTTTCGCGTTTGATCCGTGGGTCGTCACGCTGGCCGTTATCCATGCTCGGCATGGCCCGGTGCCATCCTGTCACCGTAGATTACCGACCATTCCAATCAAAACCAAGCTTTTGGCGTGGCCGATGCAACAGCTTCGTTTTGACGACGCTGGCCAACATGTGCCTCGCTATCGCCGGGGCTGCCAGGTAATCGACTTGCGGAACACGCGAGACAGCTGCTCGATCGAATAGGGTTTGTGCAGCAGCTCGAAGCCATGGCGCCCGTTCTGCGCCAGCACATGGCTGTAGCCGCTGGTCAGGATGACGGGCAGCCGTGGATGGCGACGGCGAACCTCCTGCGCCAGTTCAAGGCCGGACATTCCGGGCATCACCACGTCCGAGAAGACTATGTGGAAACGGCTGCTATCCTTCTCCAGTTCGGCCAGCGCCTCATCGGCGTTGAGCGCCAGGATCGTGTCGTACCCAGCTCGCGCAGCGCCTGGGTCGCGAAATCGCCGACGCTGCTGTTTCCTCGACGACCAGCACGCATACGTCGTCACCCGTGGCAGCGACGGGTTCGTCCTCCTCCACCGTCGCGCGACTGCCATTGATCGCGACACGGGGCAGGTAGAGGGTGAAGGTGGTGCCGCCGTGCTCGCCGCTTTCGACCCGGATATCTCCGTCCGACTGCTTGGCAAAACCGATCACCTGGGAAAGACCCAGGCCCGTGCCCTTGCCGACACCCTTGGTGGTGAAGAACGGCTCAAAGATGCGCGCCACGTTCTCGGGCGAAATGCCGCTGCCGGTGTCACTGATCGTCACCGCGACATAGTCGCCGGCGATCGGTGGATGCAGCCGGATCTCCGGGATGCCTGACACGGGACTGACGAAGATAGTGAGATCTCCTTCACCGTCCATCGCATCGCGCGCGTTGATGCTCATGTTGACAATGGCGGTGTCGAACTGCCCCTTGTCGGCCAGGACGTAGCAGGGTTCTTCGGGCAGGACCGTGTTAATGACGATGCGCGAGCCGGTGAGCGTCCGGACCATCGATACCAGATCAGCGACACTTTGACCGCAATCGAACGTCTCAGGCTTCAGCGCTTGCCTTCGCGCAAAGGCGAGCAGCTGTCCCGTCAGTTTGGCCGCGCGGTCCGCGGTGTCGCCGATTGCGTCGATATATTTTGCATGGCCATCATCGCTGAGATCGGGTCGGCGAAGGAGATCGACCGAGCCACGGATCACGGTCAGCAGGTTGTTGAAGTCGTGTGCGACGCCGCCGGTGAGCTGGCCGACCGCCTCCATTTTTTGTGCCTGGCGTAACGAATCTTCGGCCAACGCCAGTCTGTCCGTCTGGGCGCGCTCACCGGTGATATCGCGAGCGCTGGAGTACAGCTTTCCCTCGAACGGTACGGCGACCCACGACAGCCAGCGTATCTCACCGTCCTTCGTCCGGTAGCGATTGTCGAACCGCATCACCAGATTGCCGTCGCGCACCTCTTCGAAGGCCGCGGCACTGGCAAGCTCGTCGTCAGGCATCAGAAAGTCGGAGAACGGCGACCCTTCCAGCTCCTGTGCCGTCCAACCGAGTGCTATCGTCCAGGCCGGATTGACGCGGTCGAAGCAACCCGTGCGCAGATCGATGACCGACAACAGCTCCGACGTAACCGTCCACGTCGTCGCTCGTTCGCGTGCGCGCGCGACGATCTGTGCTTCGAGGTCGCTATTGAGCACCCGCAGCTCCGCCTCGCGCGCCGCCAGTTCGCGCTCGTGCACAATCTTCCCGGTGGTCTCGGTTGCGATGTTGAGGAAGCCGGCGATGACGCCCAGATCGTCGCGCAGCGGACTGTAGGCGAAGGTCCACCACGTTTCTTCCGAATGACCGTGCCGTGTCATGGTGAGGGGCAGGTCTTCATGCCCAACCGGCGTGCCGGCCATCGCCGACGCGACGAGAGGTTCGATGTCAGGCCAGACTTCCGCCCAGACCTCGCTCAAGGGCTTCCCCAGCGCGTCGGGGTGCCGCGAACCGAGGAACGGCGCATAGGTGTCGTTGTAGAAGAGCGTCAGCTCCGGCCCCCAGCCAACGCACATGGCAAATTGCGACGACAGCATCATGTCGAGGATGGTTTCGAGCGAGCGCGGCCATCTTTCGCGAGCGCCCAGCGATGTGCTCGACCACTCACAAGCGTCCGCCAGACTACGGAGATCGGAACCTCTGCCCCTTATTCCCTGATCGTTCATGCCCGCCTTTGGTCCTTACCTGGTCTCAGGACCAAGATGGCCGGCTGCCAAGAATTCGAGATATAAACCACTTCCACTCGCTGAAGGCATCCTTTCCACGACGCCTGCGTCCCCGGAGTGTCGACAGACAGTTTGTGCGCTCTTTCGCAACTGACCATGCCTTTTTTGGGAAGTTGGCGGGTAGCGGGCGGGGCCGAGGCTAAGCACTTCCTCGTCCGCCCACATGAATCAGTGGCTGAAGTCGGGAGGCGTTAAGAGGCCTGATATGGCCGGATGTGGGTCTAGGCTGCCACTCTCACTCAACTCAGGCCTTCGGCGCTTCGGCCGCTTGCTGAGTCGCATCGAGAATCACCGCGGCCGTATCCGCTGGCGCATCCCACATTGGAAAGTGGCCGCTGCCTTCGAACCAGTGAAGTTTGGCCGTTGGAAAGGCTGCTTGCGCGCGCGCAGCCTGTCTTGGGAGGCAGAGCCGGTCGTGTCTGCCCCACCCAATGACGATCCGGCCAGTAATGGCGGCGGCGGGGCCGGTCTGTTCGGGCCCCGTTGCGAGGTTGTGAACCAGCGCGTCGAACGTCGGCGTTGTGCTGAGACCCTCTAGTTCTGTTGCGACCATCTGCCCGTCAAGCGCCCATGGACGCGCGGAGAGCTGGGCGAGCAGTGCCGTACGCAATGCCGCGTTCCGGCTCAGTGCGGGCAGGCTCGACCGGATCGCTCGTAGCAGGCGACCGGACGCGCCTATGGTGATCCTGAAGAAGGCCCGCTCCCAGCCGCGCCAGAAGCCGCCGGGATCGAGCGCGACAACATTGCCGACCACGCCGCGCCGCGCGAGCTCGAGCACGATCCGCGCACCCATGGAGCTGCCGACAACGTCTACGCCGGCTAACCCGGCGCTTGCGATGAACCGCTCGACGCTGCCGACAAGACCGTCGAATGTTCCGCTATCCGCTTCTGAAGGGGTGGCGCCGTGGCCGGGAAGATCGATCGCAATGACCTTCCGCGAGGCGCTGAGCGGGGCCAGCATGGTGCCCCAGGATCGCCAGCTCCCGCCAAGGCCGTGGATCAGGAGCAGCGCGCGTCCAGAGCCGCGCTCGATTTTGTTCATCCTGTGTCCGCCTTGTCGCTTTGCAGCGTACAACGAGCCCGGTCAGTTCGCGGGCCCGGCTACCATCGATAAATTGTCGTGGAGATCAGCGCGCAGGCCTGCGCGCTAGCCGCGCTCAAGCTGAGATGATCTGCCTCGCCAATGCAGAACACTTGACCATTAACGAGTGATCGCGTCCGAGCAGCGCGGTACCGGCCGGACCGTTCGCAGATGGGTTAAGCAGTTTGACCCGCCTGAGCGTCGACCGTTGTTCAGCGCCGGGCTTGCAAGCGCCTCGCGTTTCCAGTCACCGCGGTGTGGAGCGGGGCAAGTGCCCGCCCGGCAGCCCCGACAGCGTGATGCTGGATCCGTGCGCTCGATGCGACCGCGCTCTTCGCAGATCGCATGGGCCGCAACATCTCGGATTGGATCGCCTGCATGTCCCCTGTGATCGAGAGGCTGGCCTGCATGAAGGCTTCGGTCTTTTCGGCCACCATCCTGTATAGCTCTGGCCAATTGCCATGGAGCGGGTCGAAAGCGGCTGCCCCGATCGTCGGCATGCGGGCGTTCACCACCGCCGGCGCTGCGGCCATCGTCTCGAACAGGCGAAGGCTGACAGTGCAGCTCTCCATCCACATGTCGAACCAGAGGAATGGCGATGCCGTGCGCTTCGTCATGCCTCAACTCCCAGTCGGGCGGCATCGATGCCGCTCGACCGATCGCCTGATCGATCTACCGTGGCGAGCCAGATCGTGTGATCCGGGTTGTCCTCGCCTCGATCCGTGTCGACCGTGAACTCCTCGACGTCGAAGCCGGTCGCCCGCAGCTGACGGGAGAAGCCGTGATCCGGGTAAGCCGACCAGATGGCGAGCACGCCGCCGGGCCGCAGTGCCGCACGCGCCGTGCGCAAGCCCCAGGCGGAATAGAGCCGCTCATTGGCGAGGCTGATGAGCCCGTCCGGCCCATTGTCGACATCGAGCAGGATCGCGTCGTATCCGCCGGCCTGACCGACAATCAGGTCATGCATGTCCTGCACCTCCATGGTAACCCGTGGATCTTCGAGAGAGCTGCCGAACAGATGGCGCAGGTGGCTCCCAGCCCAAGTCACGATCTTGGGCACGAGCTCGGCGACGACGATGCTGGCCCCCGTCGGCAATCCGGCTCGCGCGGCGGCGAGGGTGAACCCCATGCCCAGCCCGCCGATCAGGACCCGCGGTCGTTCGCCCAAGCCGTCGAGCGCCAATGTCGCGAGCACCTGCTCCGAGCGGTAGGACCAGCTTCCCATCAGCTGCTCGTGGCCGAACATGATCTCGTAATGAGGCCCATGTCGAAGCAGGCGCAGCTCACCGCCGCCGGGTATGTCGGCCGTGTCCACGAGCAGGCCCGCTCGCTCGGTTACGGCGTCGCCGATCGCAGCTTCGAGCGTCACCAACGTCAAGTGTCGCGACGAACGAGTGCGGCAAGTCCGCGGTCCGGGTTCTCGCTCGGGTCGCCCAGCAGCTTGTCCGCGGCCGCCTTGGTGCGCGTCGCGTCGGCGCGTTCGCTGCGACCGGCGAGTGCATCCCAGGCCTGGGCAGCGCGTTCACACCGCTCGCGCACGTTCCGGAGAGTGGATGCCTCGGCGGCCAAGCGCTGACGAGCGGCCTCGTTTCGATAAAGCTGTAAGGACATGACGGCTCCTGCGCAGATGGACGGTTTGGCGAAAGCCCCCGAGGGCCTCCGCCGATCGGCCTTGCTCAGGCTGCCTGAAGGTTCACCGCCGAGGCCTTGCCGCGGCGCTCCGTTTCGAACTCGTAGGAGACGCGGTCGTCCTTGTTGAGCGTGCGCATGCCGGCGCGCTCGACAGCGGTGATGTGGACGAAGGCGTCGGTGCTGCCGTCCTCGGGCGCGATGAAGCCATAGCCCTTGTCGGCATTGAAGAATTTGACGGTGCCGGTGATCATATGGGCATCCTTTGTCCCATGGGTTGTCGGGCATACGCCAACAGCGGCGCATCCCGGCTTCGTGAGGCTAGAAAGGGACAAGGGGAGCCTGAGGGGCCCCAAATTCGTCGCAGGCGACGTTTGCCTAGACTGATATAGGGGGCGGGTGCCGGGAAGATAGTGCGGGGCATGCTGGAGATTTCCGCTGTCCCTGCACGCAGCCTGAAGCGTTCGGTCCGACGTGAAGATTCGCATCCGCCACACCACGACCTACAATTATCGTCGGTCGGTGAAGATCGGGCCTCGCCGGCTGTTGCTCACGCCGCGCGGCGATCATGATCTGCGGGTGTTCGCGCGCGAACTCGACTGCCAGCCGGGGGTCTACCTGGAATGGACGCAGGACGTGTTCGGCTACGTTGTCGCCACCGCCTGCTTTGCCGAGCCCGCCTCCGAACTCGTGATCGCGGTCGATCTCCTTATCGAGCAATCAGCGCCACAGTGGCCCGTGTTCCGGATCGCCCCGGGCGCGCACTCCTACCCCTTCAGCTACTCGGATGATGAGGCCACCGACCTAGGCGCGCTGCTGCGTCCCATCCACGTTGACAAGGATGGTGCCCTGGCACGTTGGGTCGAAGGATTCGTTCTTGGCTCGACGACCGACACGCTGTCGCTGCTGAAGGACATCGATTCAGGTACCACGGCGGCGGTCGCCTATCGTACCCGCGAGGAGGGCACGTGATGCCGCGTTTGAATGGTGTGCCGCAGCGTGTTCGGCGATCCTATCGCTTGTAGCTTCGGTTGCCGGTCCTGATCGCCAAGCTTTTCGCGCGGTGGCAGCCAAACCTTCTTTACCGTCTCGTTGACAGCTTGCCTGGCGAAACCGAGATCCGGTCGCCCATGGTTATCGGAAGCGGTCAAAAGGCGGACGAAGCCCAGCACACCGCGCGGAAACAGCAAGGTTTTAGCGAATTCGGCGCACCCGTCCTGTTATGAACGTACACGGTGCTGGCGTTTCCCGGCTTGAAGCGGCAGTGGCATCGCATGGTTGATATCGTCGTTCCGTCGCCCGACCTTTTCCTTCGCGAAGACGCGATACGGGGCGGGATGGACCTGCTTTTCTTCGCCAATACACGTCATCTGCGGCGTGCGGATGAAAAGCTCGCGGAATTGGGGATGGGTCGGGCCCATCACCGCGTATTGTACTTTGTCCAGCGCAAACCGGGCTTGCCAATCTCGGGACTTCTAGCAATCCTCGCTATCACGAAGCAATCATTGAAACGCGTCACTCACGACCTGATTGCGCGCGGCCTTATCGAATTGCGGCACAGTCAGGTCGACCGCCGACAACGTCTGGTGCACCTTACCGAAGCTGGTTCAACTCTTGAACGACAGCTTTTTAATGAACTTCATGGCAGTATGGCACAGGCATATGCTGCCTCCGGCGGTGAGGCCGTAAAAGGGTTCTGGATCGTCCTGCAGCACCTCATTGGCGAAGAAGGGTGTGAACAATTTCGAGCAGTTCAAAGTTGTAAGTGAACAAAAGCGACGTCTTACTCGTGGTTACCGCACTGTATGCGATGACAGGCGGTCATCTTGCCGCCGCCTCGTACGTAGGATCTTGTCACTTGATGAGCGCGATCCAGGTTAGAAAATCGCGCCGATCATGATAGCGGAGATCTGTAGGATCAGGCGAACCTCAAAGGTGCTCTGCAAATTCATCCGACGATTAATGCGGTTTTCATGAAGGCCTTCTCACAAGGCTCAACGTCACGCGTCTGAAAATAGTCTTAAGATTAAGACTTAGTCTGCGATACGTCCTCAGCGCGGTGATGCGTGAGCATAACCCTCTGAACCACGTGGCATGCTCAAGGGATCGTTAGAGATAAGGGTGTTGGGAACTCTGCCAGCTTGCCCTTCCGCCTGTAGGCTTCCGTCCGGCCAAAGCGCTGCTTAGCTACTGATGATGTTGATTGTAAAAGCAACGACCCCCAGGTTGAAGATGAAGGCAGCTATAGAGTGGCCGAGTACCGTTCGTCGCAGCCGCCGGGTAAGGATGCTCACGTCGGCTGGCTGCAGCGTCATGCCGAGCGCGAAGCTTAGGTAAAGAAACTCCCAGTAATCCGGCTCGTTGCAGCCGGGAAAATCGATTCCTCTGTCGTCCGCATCATCCTTGTCGGTGTCGCCGTAGAATATGTGTGCGTAGTGGAGCGCGTAGACGACGTGGGAGAATGCCCAGGCAAGCAGTAGCGTACCAATCGACAATGCGATG
>NZ_BDJB01000004.1:53938-220049 GCF_002117915.1 Sphingomonas sp. TZW2008
GACCGATATAAGGAATACGCCGCTGGCAATGTCGAAGCCTGCGAGTAGCGCTTTGTCGATACCGATGAACGGCTTCAGCGCGAACACGGCGACCGGGAGCAGCACACAGAACATTATGAAGCGTGGCGGCCCAAACCTGCGACCGAAGCCAAGCTTTTGACCGATCAGATCGGTAACCTCATACGCACTTTGTTCCATATAGGACTGCTGACCTTACTAGCCACTTGGCGCATACCGCATACGCAAATGGCCCGAGATGGCAGGACGAAAGAGTAAAACTTCTCCGTCCCTCCCTACACGCGGCCATGATACGCAAGCCGCAAGCTGCCTATATTGAGCCGCTACGTTCCGATGAATTGCTGATCCGCTTGCAACAGACAGCTTCACCTGATCCTTTGGCGCAGCTACAAAACGGAAGCGCAACCATTTGGTTTCGTGACTGGAACGGCTTCCGAACGTTGACAACGCAAATCGACCGGGGAGTGGAAATTTGACACTAAGGCGTCGGCGCAACCGGCACCGAGTGGCCAAGATCTGGGCGTACGCCGCAAGCGGCCTTCTCGGCAGCATACTAACCGGGGCGCTAATTGCTGAATACGCTGTCGGCCAGATCAGCCCGATTGCGCGGCCGGGCGATCGCCTGGCATCATTTCGCGTAAGCGGTGACTCAGAAAATTTCGGCATCCCGCCGATGCCCGAGGTGGACGTGCCAAGGGCTACTTGGACTGGAACTTTCTATGGCGCGGGTGACGCAGCTGAGCAGCTTGCAACTGACGCCGGAAAAGGTGACTGGCTCGACGATGTGGAAAAACTCGAGGCTCGATGGACGAGAGAAGATCGAGCCCGTGATGCAGCACTGGCGCAATCATTGGCAGAGGCCAGTCGAAGAATTGAAGCTGATGCCATGCGGGGAGAAGAACGCGCGCTTCCAGTAGAAGGTCTGCCTGCTTCTGCGGCTCCGTTCGAAGCACCAGCTGAAGCGCTAACCTCGGAACCCATCCAGCTGCCTCTCACGTTAGTAATCACGTGATCTTACTACGCCACGCGCATGCCTGACGACCACGGCGATAGGAAGCATTTCTGCAACATCTGAAACATGGAAAACTGCTTCCCACCGAAGTGAGGACAAAGCAGCGCCTCAAAACGCATTCGCGCGGGCTTTAACTACCTAACTTTTCTCTGTAGTGGCAAGGAAACGTCTAAGGTTAGCCCATAGCTCGCTATCTTGTGAGATTCCTCAAAGCCACCTGTAATCACCGCTTTGCAGATAACAGATAAGCCAGCGGCTTCGGCCTCGTTGATAGTAGCACAGAATGCGGCGACGTGCTGCTTAGGGATTTGACCCACCGGCACACCATGGATCGCGACAACGACCGCACTCTTCGCAGACGCATTGTCATTAGTCGCTGCCAGTTGAGCGACTACTTGCCAATAGACTCCTTCACGCCACCTGTGCCCGATAATCTCCCGTAACACGGCCTGGTGCGAGCGTTCGCCCACAACACTCATTCCGCCGCCCGTAGCTAATGGAAACGAGTCTTCAAGCTTCCACCAATCGCGTTCAAGAAGGCGACGGCCTTTGCCGGCCTTTACGCTTTCCCCACAAAAGAGCCTCGACAATGACGACCAGATAGTCATGGCCAAATGCTGACGTGGTAAGTCCGTTGTGTCAATTCCGTGCGCTGTCCCAAGACGAGATCCATACACAAGCGGCTTGTCTGTGCCTCAGACCTATAATGCACAGATAGATAAGAACAACATCTATTTACGCCGCTTAGAGCCTGTCCGCAAAGTACAAAGCTATGAGAGAAAGAAAAGCGCCCCGCCTTGATTGAAGAGGCGGGGCGCTGCGCGAGTGTTTGAAGCCCCTCTCGCTGAGAACTACCTACCTCAGAAACGTTTGAAGAATGGTTAACGATCCGGCCGGCTGCTCGCCGCGCGGACAAAGCTTGAACCAGCGTCGATCCGTATGATGCATGTAAGTGATGAGCCGGGATCCTAACTAACTGTATATTATGCCAGCTGCTACTTGGCCCTGCTCAGTTCGTCCTACAATAAAGCCGTTCATCCAAGCAGTGCGAAGAGTGCTTCGCTCCTTAGCATCGAAGGGACAGGAGCGCTGCCAGTCGGCTGTGCGCCACCCTGCCTTCCTGCCGAGATCGAACGCACTTTCAGCAGCCGCAATACCGAGCGTTTGCATTGATATCTGCATACACCTCTCCCGGACTGAGGCCAACCAATGCTGCTCCTGCAAGTGGGTCTAAGCAAGGGAATGTTCGACCCACACGAGCGATAGGTCAGTTCGTGACGCTGCCGCCCTCACTAGCGCGTTTGCGACGACCGCCTGCTTCCTGGCCGTAACCGCTCTGCACCTCCTGGCCCTGCGCTTCTGCGGCTTTATGCAGCAAGCGGTCGGACGTTTCGAGCGCGGCTTCAGGCGTGACCGCGACCGCTACGCCGTCGGGCCCGTCAAGCAGCACCTTTCCATCTTTTGCACTGACGTAAGACGGATCGTCGTACACCTTGGACATTGCCATTTCTCCACGTTTCGCTGGTTTGAAACGCGAGGCGGGCGAGTTGGTCCAAATCTGACTACCTAATGTGAGTTAGGTCTAAGGCCATTTATTGGCATTTACTTCAAGGAGCAGAGTAGGCTTTCTGAAATCCTGCGGACGGCAGCGGCGGACCGTCACGCCCGTTTGTCCCACAAGAGAGGAGGAACAAGGGTTGAAGCAGAACGTCGGTGACGAACCTCGTCTTCTTAGAGCTTTGGTCAAGATGGCTGAAGCGAAATGAACGCTCACGAACATGCCCTACATCCGATTGCACAGAGGCTTGCAGCGCGTTCGCGCCTCAGCACCGAGGAGAGAGACGCGATCTTGATGGTCCCTAGCAGGCTTGAACGTGTGGCGAAGAGCCGGGACATTTGGCGGCCGCAACTTTCCGAGAGTAACGTCCTTGTACTTGTATCGGGTTTGATAGGAGCTTTCAGGCAGGCGCGAAATGGAGCGCGGCAGATCACATCCATTCACGTCAGCGGCGACATCATGGGGCTCGAGCGGATTATGACTTCGCACCTGCCGCTTGGCCTACAGGCGTTAGGGGATGCCTCGTTCCTGATTTTGTCGCTTACCGATCTGCGCCGGCTTGCTGATCGCTATCCCGCAATCTCCATGGCCTTCTGGCGGGAATGTGTCAGCACCAGCGAGATTATTGCTGAGCGATTGTTCGCCATCAGGTCTCTAGACGCATATTCGCGCACAGCCCATCTTTTCTGCGAACTGGCAATCCGCTCCGACGCCATCCCTTCCAAGGGATCAAACTCGTTCAGCTTTTCCTTTGGCGCCACTCAACAACACTTATCCGACGTACTAGCCCTCACGCCGATTCACGTAAATCGCATGTTAAGAGAACTTCGGGAGCGAAGTGTCATGACCCTCCAAAACCGACTGGTCACGATCCATAACTGGGATTTGATACAAAGGATTGCGAACTTCGACCCAGCCTATCTTCAGCCGAGCTACAACAATGCAGGAGCTGATTGAGGTCGGCGTGTGACCGGTCTCCTAGCCTCGAGTGTTCAACTCATTGGACCACAAGCGGCGCATCCGGCGCTTTGATCGGCAAAACGGCGGCGCCGGGGAGCGGCACGAGGTTTGCGCTCATGCCGCTGCCTCTACCATGTTGCCGCTATTTGCTCGGAGGAGCCACACTAGAGCCTCGCCAGCGACGAGGCGATAGGATGAAGGCCTGAAGTGCGTCGAGGCGCTGTGTGGCCTCTGTATCGTGTCCTGAGAGGTGCGAGACATACAGGCGGTCGCCCGTCAGCATCGCTATACCATACTGTGCGACTATGCCTTGAGCCACGTTGGGCCGTCGAAGGTCCGTTTGGCGGCGGCGCCCAGAAGAAGGCCAGACAGAAAGCGACCGATGCGATGGTCGCCGCTATAAACTGCGGCGTCGGAACGCGTTCGACCAGCGGTTGCGGCAAGATTGAATGCAGTACACTGACGCGGACACGGCGGCGATCAAACAGCTTTCGGCGATCGTTAACGGCGACCCGACGCCTGAGCAGATCACCAGAATGATGAAGGGCAATCCCTTCTACGAGGCGACGTATCGGGCGGTTGAAGAAGCGCTGTTGCAGAACGCAACCACGACTGGCGGACAACGCGGCGGAAACACGGCTACCGGTCCGGCCGACTTCGGGTCGGACACGCTCGCCCGCGTCTAGCGGTAAGGCGCCGCCTGCCGTGCTGTTCCGCTATGCGCCCGACCGCAAGGCCGAGCGCCCCACCGAGCACCTCGCACAGTTCCGAGGCGATCTCCATGCTGACGACTATGCTGGGTCTGACCGGCTCTGCGAAGAGCAGATTGCCGCCGCCGCGTGCTGGGCACACGTCAGACGCAAGCTCTTCGACGTCCATGCCGCAACCGGCTCGACCACAGCCCGGGAGGCGCTCGACTACATCGCCGGGCTCTTCGCGGTCGAGCAAAACGCGCGCGGCCGATCACCTGACGAGCGGCGATGCGAGCGCCAAGCCAGGCCGGAACGCTGCTGAATGCGTTCCGGCAGTGGCGCCGTGACAGGCCCCAGGCGGTCGCGGCCCGCTACCCGATCACCCGCTGGGGGGCGCTGACCCGCGCAGATCCGCACCGTCTCGGAATCGACGGGAATGCCCAGGCGGAAGTCCTCGACGTCAACGGTCGGCCCAACGCGCGGCTGCTCGCGCTCGGTCCGATGACGAGGCAAACGTTCCGGGAACTCGTCGCGGTGCCTGAACTTCGACGGCGAAATTGTATTATCGCGCGCCGTTTGTCGAACGCGCAGCGGGTAGAGGGGGGAGGAGCTCTGAGTATCGCAGCCGGCTCATCTCTGGAGAGACCAGAGACGCCGAACAGGCTGGTCAGCACGAGCAGGCAGCCGGCCAGCCGCAGCAGCGTACGGGGTGTCGCCCGCTTCACGATAATCGCGCCAAACGGCGCAGCCTGCACGCCGCTCAACAGTAACCTGATCGTGGCGGTCTGAAGGCCGCCCAGCCGAGCGCACCGACGAAGGTGGCCGAGATGCTGGCGGCGAACAAGAACTCGCGAGACGTCGTGAGCATCGAACGGGTTCTTCTCCATTTACTAAGTGGGCCGTCGTGCGGCTGGGTACGTTTCTTTCTTCTAACGTCTGTCTGCTGCCTCCTGTGTTTTGCTCTGACGGTGGTGACCACCCAATAATGTGAGGTTTGTGACCTTAGTGCAGGTCTCTTGCCACCGAACCAACGGTATCGCAGCGGTATCGCAGGATAAGCATGTTCCCGCTGCGTTCCGCTCGGTATCGCAGGCGAAAAGCTAGGAAAATCAATAATCCGGCTTGCTCTTCGGGCAATGGCATTGCGAAGGTCAGGGGTTCGATCCCCCTCGGCTCCACCATTCCGCCCGTCCTGCCTCGCCATATTCAGCATCTGCACGACGATCGCGCTGGACGTCTCTTGAACATGCGCGCCGTGCGGCTGCCGGGGCATAGCGCTTCCTAACCACCAAGCGGTCGCAAGTCCTTACCGACAGGTTCAGGCACCGTAGCGCGGCATTGCCGGCAGATTAGCGCTTAGCGCTGTATCCATTTCCGCCTCGCACGGTTCGCCCGACGGGCGTTGCCGTCCGGCGAGCCCGCCGCGCCCCCACGAAGCCGCGCCGTTGCCACGAGAATCTACCATGCGCGGGGTATTTCCGTGCCATTTCGTGGCACTCCGCGCTTCGATACCGCCCGTGCAGCAGCAAGGTTCGGTGATCCCATGGTGAAGCATAGCGTCGCGGATGATCGGGAATATTTTCTTAAGCGCAGTCTAGACCACTGTAAGTTGGTGGAATTGTCGGATGATCCCGCGCGGCGAGCATTGCACCAGCGCTTCGCCGTTCTCTATTTCGCGCGGGCCGAGATGCTGATCGTGGTAGAAGACGACTAGGTACACCGCGCAAAGATACTAGGAACGACAAGCCGCAGCGCCAGTTTAAGCGTCCGGATCGGGCACATTTCGTCGCCGATCGTGGAGGCGATAGCGTGATCAAGCCACTTCTCTGCACCCTGGCGACCCTGGCAATCGTGGGGTGCGCCGCACCCTCGACGCGGATCTCGACCGGGCTGCAGCGCTACGGGCTCGACGCGCAGCGATCGACCTGCGTCGGCGATCGGCTGCAGGCGAACCTGTCTCTCGGCCAGTTGCAGCAGCTCGGCAAGGCGGCCGCCGCGTATCGTCGCGACGATAATGATCCGGCGCGGCTGACGGCGAGCGATCTGGTGCGCGTCGCGGGGGAGATCAGCGATCCCAAGATCGCGCTCGAAGTGGGCAAGGCCGCTGCCGGATGCGGCGTGCTGCTCTGATCCGCGACGCAATTCAAAAGGACAATCATCATGAACAAGGATGAAGTGCACGGCGGCGTGCGCTACGTCGGCGGCAAGGCCGAAAAGTTCGTCGGTGACGTGATCGACGATCGCGGCTGGCAGGTCGACGGCGTCGTAGATCAGGTCGCCGGTGCCGTGCAGCACAGCTACGGCCGCGCCGTCAGCGTCGCCGAAGACGCGATCGAAACCGCGCCCGGCGCGTTGCGCGACGCGATCGATGACGTGCAAGAGCGCGCCGCGCCGGCGATGGCGGCGGCAAAGCAGGGCGCTCGTTCGCTTGCTGACGAGATCCGCGACAATCCGGGGCTGTGGGCCGCCGGCGCGGCGCTGGGCGGCTATGCGCTCGGCTGGCTGATCCACCGGCCGCGCGACTGATCGCCCACGTGTCGCCGACGCTGAAGACGCTCCGCGAGACGGCGGATCTGCGCCACCTGCGCCAGATCATCGCCGGGCTCGACGAAGGCGTGATCCTGATCGATCCCGACCAGAGCCTGCTCTGGGCGAACGAGGCTGCGCTGCGCATGCACGGCGTCGACAGCCTCGATGCGCTCGGCACGACGGTCGACGACTATCGCGCGCGCTTCCAACTGCGCTACCGCAACAATCACCGCCTCGAGGCGGACGACTATCCGATCGAGCGCGTCGTTGCGGGCGATTCCTTCTCCGAAGTTGTCGTTGAGGTGAGCGTGGCGGGCGAGGACAAGCCGCGCTGGGTTCACCAGGTGCGAAGCCTCGTGCTCAACGACGCCGACGAAGACGATCCGTCGTGCGTCGTACTGGTGATCCAGGACGTGACCGCGCAATACGAGGCGGAGGACCGTTTCGAACAGTCGTTCAACGCCAATCCGGCGCCGGCGGTGATCTGCCGCCTCGCCGACCTGCGCTACGTCAAGGTCAACCAGGGGTTCCTGGACATGACCGGCTTCGCCAAGGACGAGGTGTTGTGCAAGACGGTGTATGACATCGACGTGCTGCGCGAGGCGACGCAGCGCGATCTTGCCAAGCAGCGGCTTACAGAGGGGCGCACGATCCCGCAGATGGAAGCCTCGCTTGATCTGCCGGCGGGGTCCAAGCTGGTCATCGTCGCAGGCCAGCCGATCGATCTCAACGATCAGCCGTGCATGCTGTTCACCTTCGCCGATCTGGAGCCGCGGCGGAAGGCCGAGTCGGCGTTGCGCCACAGCGAGGAGCGCTTCACCCGCACCTTCCAGATGGCGCCCGTGCCGATGGCGATCGGCTCGCGTGACGGACATCGCCTGTGCGAGGTCAACCACAGTTTCGCGGCGCTGACAGGCTATGCCGCGACCGAGATCATCGGCCGCGCGCTCGGCGACGTCGCCCTGTGGGCGACCGATGCGGTGCGGCAGGAGATCGAGGCCGCGATCGAGCGCGGCGAGGACCTGCGCGGGCACGAGGCGGCGATCGGCGCCAAGGAGGGCGGGCGGATCGACTGCCTCGTCTCGACCGAGGCGATCACGATCGGCGACGATGCATGCGTGCTGTGGGCGTTCCAGGACATCACGCAGCGCAAGGCGACCGAGCTCGAACTGGTCGAGGCGATCGAGGCGGTGATGAAGGACACCAGCTGGCTCAGCCGATCGATCATGGACAAGCTCGCCCGGCTGCGCGCCCCGGCCCCGGATGAGACGGGCGTCGGGCTCAAGGACCTCACCGTGCGCGAGCGCGAGGTGCTGGCGCTGATCTGCCGCGGGCTCGACGACAAGAGCATCGCGCGAACGCTCGACGTATCGGGCAACACCGTGCGCAATCACGTCGCGCGGATCTACGCCAAGATCGGCGTCAACCGCCGCACCGCCGCCGCCGCCTGGGCGCGCGCCCGCGGCTTCGAGAGCGAGATGGTCGCCGCCGGTCTTATTCGGGAGCATTCGGCATGACAGGCGATCGCACGGGCGAGGGCCCCAAGCGTGCGGCCGCGCGCCGCAAGGGCAAGGGTGCCGCACACGAGATCATCGGCAAGCTGATCGGTGACGACGCCGCCGTCCGCGACGGCCGCGCCGCACAGGATGACGTGCGCCCGACGAGCAACAAGACATCCGATCAACAGGAGTGACTATGGCAACTAATCTGAACTATGCCGACCTACCGCGCGAGCAGACCGCGGTAGTCGGCACCATCCGGCGCATCTCGTGGGGCGCGATCTTCGCCGGCGTCGTCATTGCAGTCGCCGTCCAGCTGCTGCTCGGCATTCTGGGAACGGGCATCGGGCTTTCGATGGTCGATCCGTCGGACGGGACGACGCCGGGCGCGGCGGGCTTCGGTATCGGCGCCGGGATCTACTGGCTGATCACCACGATCGTCGCGCTTGGCGCGGGCGGCTATGCGGCCGCGCGCGTCTCGGGTGTTACCGAGCGGTTCGACGCGATGGTTCACGGGCTCGTCGTCTGGGGCGTCACGCTGATCCTCACGCTGTACCTGCTCACCTCGGCAGTCGGCGGGATCATCGGCGGCGCGTTCCGTACGGTCGGCAGCGTTGCCGGTGCGGCGGGGGCGACGGTCGGCGCGGCGGCGCCGCAGGTGGCGCAGGTCGCCGGCGTCAGCGCGGCTGACGTGCGCGAACAGGCCTCGGCCTATCTGTCCGATGCGCCGTCCGATCCGGCGCAGATGACGCCAGAACAGGCGCAGACCGAGGTTGCCAAGCGGCTCCCCGCGCTCGCCCGCGGCGGCGCCGACGGCGCGCGTGCCGAGAATGAGATCGTCGACATCGTCGCGGCGCAGCGCAAGATCCCGCGCGATCAGGCGCAGGCGCAGGTGACGCGCGCCAAGGCGCAGTTCGTCCAAGCGAAGAACGAGACCGTCAAGGATGCCAAGGTCGCGACCGACAAGGTGGCGGGCGCCGCGGCCGGCACGTCGTTCGTGATCGTTCTGGCGCTGCTCGTCGGTGCGGTCGCCGCTGCCTTCGGCGCTGGCGCCGCAGCCCGCCGCCGCTTCTGATCGGCATCACGGCACGGGGGGCGGCGCAACGCCGCCCCCCACCAGAAATAAGGAAGCCCAATCGATGACAAAGAAGATCGGTCTCGCGCTCGGCCTCACCGCCGCGTTCATCCTCTCGGCCTGCAACACCGTCGACGGCGCCGGCCGCGACCTCAAATCCGCCGGCGAGGCGGTGTCCGACGCGTCGGGCAAGGACGGCAAGTAACATGATCCGGGGCGGCGGCGATGCGCCGTTGCCCCGGCATGCTTCAGAGCAGGAGGATTGCTCCCGCCAGCGACAGCGCCAGTGCCACCAGCGACGCGGTGACGATCACCAAGATCGGCTTGACCCCGGTCTCGAGCAGCGAACTCATCGGCGCGCGGATCCCCGTCGCCGCCACTGCGCAGGCGAGACACGCAGTTGCGACGTCCTGTGCGCCGCGGCTCGCCACCGCCGGGATGACGCCGAGCGAGTTGATCCCGGCGAAGACGAAGAAGCCGACGACGAACCAGGGCAGCGTAATGCCCGTCTTCTTACCGTCTTCGGGCCGGAAGAATGCGGCGACTAGCGCCAGCACCGGTGCAAGCAGCGCGACGCGCGTCAGCTTGACGATCGCGGCGATCTGCCCCGCACCATCCGAATAGCTGTAGCCGGCGCCCAGCGCCTGCGCGACGTCGTGGATCGACGCACCCAGCATGAAGCCCGCCTGCCGGTCGCTGAGCCCAAGCTGATGGGCCAGGGTAGGGTAGAGAAACATCGCGCTCGCGCTCGCTGCCGAAATCACGACGAGCACCAGCGCGAGCTGCGCCTGATTGGCGCGCTTCTCGCCCAGCGTCGTCGCCAGCGCCATCGCCGCGGACGCGCCGCAGATCGCCACCGCGCCGCCCGCCAGCGTGCCGAACGCGCTACCCAGCCCTAGCGCGCGCGCAATAAGCACGCCGCTGCCCAGCGTCACCAGCAGAATCACCATCACCGCCAGCAGCGTCATAGGCCCGAGCCCGACGATCTGCCCCATCGTGATCCGCGCGCCGACCAGCACGATGCCCCACCGCAGCAGCGTCTTGGACGCGAAGCCGAGCCCCGGTCCCATGCGCGGATCGGCGCCGAGGAAGTTGAGCGCGAGCCCGATCAGCAGCGCCATCAGCGTCAGCGGCGCGCTATAGTGATCGGCGACGAACGCCGCCGCCATCGTCGCCAGCACCGCGACCATCAGCCCGGGCACCAGATCGCGCCAGCTCGCTTTCGGGGACGGCTCGAGATCGTTGTAGAGATCCGCGGCGAGGGGGAGGGTGGGGTATCCGGTCACGTCATATCCATTGAAGCATCTGGCGCCGCCGTACGACCGGCGAAAGTCGTCGGCCCCGCTCGGCAGCGCGCGTGATCGTCACGCCATCGCAATCGCCGCGAACAGCGCGGCGAAGTCGCTGTCGGTCCGCCAGAACACGGGCGGCTGCCCGATCGGCGCCGCGACCTCGACGCTTTGCCCGCCGGCGTAGGTCTCGTCCGACCACAGATGCCGCCACTCGGCGCCCGCGGGAAGGTACGCCGACCAGCGCGCGGCGCCCGCCGCGATCACCGGTGCGACGATCAGGTCGCGCCCGTAAGCGAATTGCGTCTCGACGTCCCAGCTGGCTTCGTCGTCCTCGTAATCGAGGAACATCGCGCGTTGCAGCGGCAGTCCGGTCGCTGCCGCTTCGGCACACAAATGCGCGACATAGGGCGCGAGCGCCGCGTGGACCCGCGTCATCGCGACGAAATGCGCCAGCACTTGCCGATCGCCATCAAGCTGCAGGTTGCTGTCGGGCCGGTTTCCCTCATGGCTGCGCATGACCGGCGAGAATGCCGACAGCTCGCTCCACCGCATCAACAGTTCGGGCGTGCGGACATTGTCGTACAGGCTGGTGTAGCCGCCCAGATCGCTGTGGTGATACGCGTTGCCGACGAGGCCCGACGACAGCGCGCCGCGGACCACGGTGCCGATCCCGTCGTGGCGCGAGAAATCGACGCACTGGTCGCCCGCCCACAGCAGTGGACAGTACGCACCGACGCCGGTGAAGCCGGCGCGCATGAAGAACACCGCGTCGCCCGTCCGGCCGCGGCTGGCGACCGCACGCGCGTTCACCTCCGCCCAAATCGTCGGCCAGGCATTGTGCGCGAGCATCCCGTCGCTACCGTCGTAGAGCCGCACGTCGGTCGGCAGATACTCGCCGAAATCAGCCATCCAGCCCGACAGGCCGATGTCGAGCATTTCCTGCCCGATCACCCGCTCGGCGAACCACGCCGCCGCGGCCGGATTGGTGAAGTCCACAACGCCGCAGTCGAATTCACCGAAATCAACCAGATACGGCTCGTCCGCATCGAGTTTTAGCGCGAGGTAACCCACATCGCGCGCCTCGCCATATTGCGTCCCGTCGACCGCAAGATAAGGATTGACGTAGCCGAGGAAGCGGATGCCGCGATCGTTCAGCTCAGCGATCTTCTGCTTGAGATGCGGGTAGCGCGCGTCGTTCGCCTTCCAGTCCCAGAACAGCCGCTTGCCGAAACTGGTGACGCGCAGGCCGACCCAGTCCTCGCACCACAGACCGGTGACGATTGCGCCCGCGGCAAGCATCGCCTCCATCCGCTCGAAGCTGCGCGTGCCGTCCTTCAATCCCAGGATCGCGCCCGAATAGGCCCATTCGGGGAGCAGCGGCTGGCGGCCGAAGCGCGTCGACAATTGCTCGACGATCGCAGCGAAGCGGTTCGCGGCGAAAAGCTCGATCCGCGCCGGGACTTCCCACACCGCGATCTCGGGCGCCGCCGCGTCGCGGAAGTCGAAGCAGCTGTACGCCGTCGTGTCGACGTGCAGGGCGTAGCGGCGCGACGACAGATAGGTCGGCTGCGGATAATTGGTGTTCCAGTAATCGCCGCCCGAGCGGTGGTCGCGATCGCACTGGAACGTCATTAGCGTCGACTTGTCGCGGCCGACGCCGGGCTCCGACGTCCACATCGGGAAGCGCCGTCCCGCCATGTCAACGTAGGACAATTGCTCGCCGCCGCCCCAGAAGCGCTCGCCGGCGTCGCCGACGCACGTCAGCCAGAAGCGATTGAGCACCGCGTCGTGCGCATCGAGGTGCAGCGCGCCGTCGCGCAGCGTTACCGTCAGCAGCGTTGCGCTACCTTCGGCCGACAGCAGGATCGTATCACCGTCGATCGTCGCCCCGCGTAGCGCGATCCGCTCCGCCAGCCGGTCCTCGAGGAAGTAATTGCCGCGGTACATGTCGACCAGCGGCGTTCCCGTGCCGACGAACAGCGCGGGCGAATCGGGGCGATGGCGGATGACCAGCGCGACACCGGCGTAGATGTCGAAGCCGCCATCGACCGCGTCGAGCCGCAGCGTCATGCCGCGACGCCCGCTGCCGGGCTTGCCGCTTGGCGCACGGCAACGTCGCGCAGCGCTGCCGCGGCGACCTGTCGGCCGACCAGTCGCAGCTGCTCGGCAACCGCTTGATCGCTGCATCCGCCCTCCGCGTCGAGCTTCGCCTGCGCGCTGTTCACCGTCGCGGCGAACGGCGTTGGCCAGCCACGTAGTGCGTGCGCGATCGAGCGCAGCGCCGCCACCGTCGATCCGGTCGCCTGCCAGCCGTACGCGGTGGCGATCAGCCCGACCGGCACGTCGGCGAGATAGGGGCGCGGATCACGTGCGGTTTCCTCAAGCAGGTCGATCGCGTTCTTGACGAGCCCCGATACGCTGCCGTGATATCCGGGCGAGGCGATGATGACGCCCGACGCGGCGCGCACCGCGGCGACCAGCGCGGTCTCGTCCGCCGTGCGCTCGGCCAGGCCCGGGGTGTAGAGCGGCAGCTGGACGAGCGCGGCGCCGCCGAACAGCTGCGTCTCGGCGCCTGCCTCCGCCGCCGCGGCGAGCGCGATCTCGAGCGCCCGCTCGGTCGATGATCCGGCGACGGTCGTCCCACCGATGCCGACGATCAATGGTTTGTGGTGGGTCATCGTCCTCTCCCCGGTCGTCGCTATCGTTCTTCGGTGACCCGGCTCGTCAATGCGAGCGTAGCGAAGCAAGCCAGTGTCGAGCGCGGGGCTCTGCTATGCTTCGCTGCGCTCACAGCGACGGCAACGGATCGATGCAACGCGGTCACGCCTTAAAGGATGAGCGGCCCGTGGCTGAGCTTGGGCAGCACGTGCCGCGCGAACAGATCCGCTTCGGCGGCGTGCGGATAGCCCGACAGGATAAACGCCTCGATCCCCATGTCTTGGTACATCCGAAGCTTGGCGAGCACCTGATCGGGATCGCCGACAATCGCCGCGCCGCAGCCCGACCGTGCCCGGCCGACGCCGGTCCATAGATGCTCCTCGGCATAGCCGTCGTCCTTCGATCCCTCGCGCAGCGCGGCTTGCGCCGCGACGCCGGTCGACGTCGTGTCGAGCGACTTGTTGCGGATCGCCTCGCCTTCCTTGGCGTCGAGCTTCGACAGCAGCCGATCGGCAGCGGCGCGCGCCTCTGCCTCGGTATCGCGCACGATCACATGCGCACGATAGCCGAACTTGAGCGTGCGGCCGTGCTTCGCGGCGCGCGCCGTCATGTCGTCGATGATAGCCTGCACGGCCTCGCGCTTGTCGGGCCACATCAGATAGACGTCCGCCCCCTGCGCCGCGACCTCGCGCGCGTCGGGCGACAGGCCGCCGAAATACAGCGGCGGCGCCTTGCCTGACACCGTCGTCACCGCCGGCGGATCGAGCTTGAGCTGCCAGAACTCGCCCTGGTGATCGAGCGCTTCGCCGTTGAGCATCGTCTTGAGGATCTGCATCGCCTCGAGCGTGCGGGCGTAGCGCGGTGCGCTCGCCAGCGTCTCGCCCGGCAGGTCTGACGAGATGATGTTCACCGTCAGGCGTCCGCCCAGAATGCGATCAATCGTCGCGATCTGGCGTGCCAGCTGCGGCGGCCAGCTCTCGCCGATCCGTACCGCCATCAGCAGGCGAATACGCTCGACCATCGTCGCGATCGCCGCGGCGAAAGCGGTGGTGTCGATCCCCAGTGCATAGCCCGACGGCAGCAGGATGTTGTCGAACCCGCCGCTCTCGGCCTGCAGCACGATGTCGCGGCAATGCTCCCAGCTCGACTTCAGCTTCGGATCGGGAACGCCGAGGAATTCATAGTCGTCGTCGCACAGCGCCGAGAACCAGCTGACTTCACACGATTTGGCTTGCGTCTCGCTCACGGCAGCTGTTCCCCCATGCTCGCCTGCAGCACCGCATACCACTCCTGGCGCGTCCACTGCGGCTTGTAGGCGTCGGAGATCGTGGCGATCCGCGACGCATTCTGTGTTCCGACAATCGGGATCGGCCGCGCGGGATGCGCCATGATCCAGCTGTACGCCGCCGCCGCGCGATCGACGCCGGTCTCCTGTGCCTTGGCGTCGAGCAGCGTAGCCACCGCCTGCGCCTTGGCGTCCTGCGGATCGGCGAGCCGCCCGCCACCGAGCGGCGACCAGGCGAGCACCGCCATGCCGCGCTGCATCGCCTGGTCGAACAGACCATCGAACAGCGGCGTCGTCACCAGCGCCGAGAATTCCGGCTGGTGGCTGACGATCGGGACGGGGAGAAACTCGGCAAGCGCGGCGGTCTGCGTCGGCGTATGATTCGACACGCCGATCGCGGTGATCTTGCCGGCGGTCCGCGCATCGTCGAGCGCACGCGCGACTTCCTGCGGATGCGTCAGGAGGTCGGGGCGGTGGATCTGGTAGAGGTCGATCTTGTCGCAGCCGAGCCGTGCCAGCGACGCGTCGATCGCGCTGGCGAGATAGTCTGCGCTCGAATCGTACGGCACGCCCATGCTGATGCCGCCCTTCGACGCGAGCACCATCCGGTCGCGCAGTTCGGGTGCTTCGGCGAACACCCGCCCGAGCAGCGCCTCGGCCGCGCCGAATTCTTCGTTATTGTCGGGCCCGTAGATATCCGCCGTGTCGAACAGCGTGATGCCGGCCTCGAACGCTGCATCGACCAGCGCGCGCGCCTTGGCGACATCGGTGCCGCAGAAGCGCCACATGCCCCAGGCAATCGTGCTGACGGTTAAACCAGTGTCGCCGAGAGCGACGGAGCGAGCGGGGGCGGGTAAATAAGACACCGTTGTCTTATACGAAGAAATGCGCGATGGGGAAAGCAGTCAATTGATCGCGCCGCTGGCCTGCGCGCTGCTTTGGCCCGCTGATGCCGGTAACGGCACGGCGGGCGGGCGGCGCGTCGGGGCAGCGGTGTTCAGTGGTTTGTGTTGTTCGAAGATTGGTTCAGGGTTCGGGGTTAGGAGAGGGAAATGACGGGTTTCAAATCGAAGGCGGTCTTGTTGACCGCCACGTGCGGTCTCGCGCTGTTCGCGCAGGTCGCCAGCGCTCAGGCCATGTCGCCCGAGGGGCAGACGGTCGAACCGGTCACCGAGAAGCAGCAGGATGCGCCCGCGCCGGGCGTTGCGGCTGAAGCACCAACGACCGAGGATGTCGGCAGCGGCGACATCGTCGTTACCGCGCAGAAGCGCAGCGAGCGTCTGCAGGACGTGCCGCTCGCCGTGTCGGTGATCGGCGGCGACGCGCTCACCGCCACCGGCGCGCCGGGGCTCGACGGCGCGGTCGCGCTCGTGCCCTCGCTCAACTTCCAGAAGTCGGGCACCACGCTCAACCAATCGCTGTTCCTGCGCGGTGTCGGCACCACCACCTTCTCGATCGCGGGCGAGCCGTCGGTGTCGTCGGTCGTCGACGGCGTCGTCTTCGCGCGCACCGGCGAGGCGTTCAGCGACCTCGTCGATATCGAGCGGATGGAAGTGCTGCGCGGCCCGCAGGGCACGCTGTTCGGCCGCAACGCCTCGGCCGGCGTCGTCAACATCGTCACCAAGCAGCCGACGCGCGATTTCGGCGGCTACGTCGAGGGCAGCTACTTCACCGGCGGTGACGAGGCACGCATCCGCGGCGCGCTCAACGTGCCGCTCGGCGAGAACCTCCTCTCGCGCTTCACCGGCTTCTACAGCCGCTATGACGGCAATATCCGCAACGACGCCTTCGGCGGGCGCCGCGTCAACGGCTACGAGCATTTCGGCGGCCGCGTGCAGCTCAAGTGGACGCCGAGCGACACGACGACGATCGCGCTGATCGGCGATTATCACAAGAACGACGACGATTGCTGCGCCGAGGTGATCGGCACCGGTCCGCTGACCGGCGCGGGCGTCGCCTTCACCAGCCCGATCTCGGGTGTGCTGCCGACGCCGCGCGGTGACGAAACGCGTCGCATCAACCAGAACCTCATCACCCGCACGAAGGAGGAGGGCTACGGCGCATCGCTGCAGATCGATACGGAGCTCGGCACGCAGACCGTCACCAGCATCACCGCCTATCGCGAATATAAGAACACCGAGATCCGCGACGGCGATTTCCTCGCCGCGCCGTATGCCGGCTTTACCCAGCTGCACGATCTCGGGCCGCAGACGGGCGATACCTTCAGCCAGGAGCTGCGCCTGACGTCGCCTTCGCGCCAGTTCGTGTCCTACGTCCTCGGCCTCTATTACTCGCGCGCCGAATCGGAGCGGACCTTCTCGCGCTCGGTGCTTAGCTGCAACGCGATCGTCGCCACGCCCAACGCGCTCGTGCCGTGCGGCAGCGCCAACGCCACGCCGACGACCAACCCGTTCGGCACTGCCACCTTCGGCTCGGTGTTCACCAACATGGCGGCGTTCGGCCAGTTCACGGTGAACTTCACCGATCGCTTCCGCTTCATCGGCGGCGCGCGCTACACCGCCGATCAGCTCGAGGTGTCGCACATCCGCCGCACCACGCTGGCCGGTCCGGGCGTCAACGCGAACTTCGACCAGGGCGTGTTCGATCGCTACAATCAGCTGCTCGCCGCCGGCGTCGCGCCTGGTGCGGCACAGACGCAGGCGGTGCTCGCCTCGAACGGCGTCGCGTGGCGCGGCAAGACGACCAACGACAATTGGTCGGGCAAGGCCTCGCTGCAGTTCGACATCAGCCGCGACATCGTCGCCTACGGCGGCTGGACGCGCGGCTACAAGGGCCCGGCGTTCAACGTCTTCTACAATCTGAATTCGAACGGCACCAACGTGATCGCGCCGGAAACCTCGGACAGCTACGAGGTCGGCCTCAAGAACACGCTGTTCGACGGTATGCTGACGCTCAACCTCGCGGCCTTCTACGCCAAGTACGACAATTTCCAGGCCAACAACCCGGATCTCGTCGCCGGCGTGGTGGTGACGCGCTTTACCAACGCGGGTGAAGTGTCGACGCGCGGCGTCGAGGCGGATCTGGTGCTGCGTCCGATCGACGATCTGTCGATCTCGGGCGGCATCGCGTACACCGATGCCAAGGTCGACCAGTTCTTCGTTGCGCCCGGCGCGGCGGCGACGGCGGTGATCCCGTCGGGCACCTCCTTGCCCTTCGCACCGAAGTGGAAGGGCTCGCTCGGCGTCGACTATCGCGTGCGCACCGGCGGCGCGTTCGACATCTATCTCGGCGCCAACGGCAACTATCAGTCGAAGCAGCTCGCGCTGTTTTCGCCCGATGCGGTGCAGCGCCGGCTCGGCACGATCGACGGCTACGGCCTCGTCAACCTGTCCGCCGGTGTGGGTGACCAGGACGATCGCTTCCGCCTGACCTTCCAGGTGCGCAACCTGTTCGACCAGAGCTACGCCGCGGCGATCCAGAACGGCGGCCCGGCCGGCTCGTACCGCTATCAGATCCCGCGCGACGCCGATCGCTACTACGGCGTCACCGGTCGCGTGAACTTCTGATCCATTCCCGCTCGGATCGGAAGCAGGAGGCCCCCGGAGCGATCCGGGGGCCTCTTTGTTGGCCCTGTCCAGTCGTCGGGGTGCAACCGGCTCGGGGGAAGGCGCGTGCAGCTAGGGCCTAACGGCGGCAGGCAGCCCTTCATCGAGCAACGCATGCTGGTCGCTGACGAATGGGGCCGTAGCGGCTTCGTCGCCACGGCCCCATTCAAGGTTCGCCGGTCAAGCGTTGGCGGCGCTCGTCCGGATCGTGCCGTTCACCCCGTTGGGGAAGAACCCGCCCGCCGCCACCGCGGCGCGGTTCTGGTACACGACGTTGAGCACCTGTGGCGCGGTGCGGCCAAGCACCAGCCCGCCGCTATCGGTCGGCACGAGGTTCGCCGTCGCCGCGTTGCCGATGTCCTGATCGGTATCGCTCGTCCCGTCCAGTGCATCGCGCGCATTGGAGATCTGCGTGATGCGACTGTAGATGCTCGGCACCGTCAGCCCGCGCCGCCACAGTTCGGACCGGATGACGCCGTCGTGGTAGCATTCGGTCGCGAGGATCCCCGCAGACGCTTCTAGGAACACCTTGTTGGTGATGAGCCGCGCGGAACCCCGATAAGCCGTGACGCCGACGTCGGTCAGGAGGTACGATCCGATCAGGAAGTTCTCGTCATTGGCATAAGGGTCGAAGATCTCGTTCGCCCCGATCACTCCCGCCGCACGCGCCGCGGCGGTGAAGGCACCCACGGCGGTGGCACTGCCTACCGTCACGCTCGCGCTGCCCGAGATGTTGAGCGCCGCCTGCGCCGACGCCGCACTACCCAGCGTGGTCCGCAGGAAGCCGATATGGCCAAGCTCGTCGACCGCGATCTCGCGCGCATATTCGCGCACCACGTTGTCGGTGAAGTTCACCGCACGCGCGGCGCCGTCGCCGCTGCCGGTGATCGCCGGGCCTTGCGTGCCCTGTCCGGACTGCAGATTGTCCGAGATACCGCGGCCCGAGACGGCGTAGGAATAATAATTGCCCTCCAGATACTCGAGCTGAAGTGCGAAGTTCAGCACGTCCACCTCGGTCACGGCGGGGGCGGGCCCCAGGGTCGGAGTGGGGGAGGGCACCGGGTCGGGGATCAGCGTGCTGTCCTCGTCGCACCCCGCGAGGAGGGCGAGGCCGCCCGTCATCGCCGCGGCTCCGCCGCACAGCCGGATGAAGCTTCGGCGTGCGCGACGCTGATGCTCGGCACGTTCCATCAGGTCGAGAAATTCGATCGTATCGGTCATGTCCCGCCTCCTCAGTTCGCGCCGGAGCGACGAAGCGCCGGATTGGGATTGTTGGTGCCGTTGGGGAAGAAGCCGCCCGACGTGGCCTGTGCGCGCGTCAGATAGGCGATGTTGTGCACCTGCTCCGCGGTTCGGCTGAAGACGATGCCATTGCCGTCGGTCGGCACGAAATTGGATGTCGTGCCGAACTGCGTCTGCACCGGCGAGATGCCCTGATCGTCGTCCGCCACGCGCTGCGGCGGGCCGGAGGCGGTGACCGTTCCGTCCAGCGTGTCGCGCGCGTCGGAAATCTTGTCCGCGTTGGTGCGCAGCGCGGGTATCGCGACGCCGCGCCGATACAGTGCGCCGCGGATGATCCCGGCGTGGAACGCTTCCGCCGCGAGCAGGCCGGCCGCCGCATCGACGATGTCGGGGTTGCTGAGCAGCGGCGATCCGCCCTTGTACGCGGTCACGCCGACATCCTCGAAGATATAGGCCGCGATGAGAAAGCTATCGTCGTTAGCATAGGGATCGAACACGCCGCCCGTTGCCGACAGGTCGATGCCCGCCGCGGTCGCCGCTGCGGTGAACACTGCCGGCGATAGGTCGATCGCCGGCTGCGACACCGCTGCGGTCGACAGCACGCGGCGCAGCGAGCCGACGTGCGCAACCTCGTCGCCCGCGATCTCGCGGGCATATTGGATCACCGCGGGATCGGTGAGGTTCGCCTTGCGCGCGCCGGAAACGGCGCCCTGCGTCTGCGTGCCCGTCAGTTGATCGGCGGGGAGGCCGGTGCCGTTGGCAGCGAAGCTGTAGAATTGCGCCTCGAGATATTCGAGGTTGAGCGCGAAGTTGAGGACGTCCGATTCGCTCGGCGCCGACTGCGCCAGCGCGGGGCTGGTCAGCGCGAGCCCGCCAACGCCCACAGCCGCCCCGGCAAGCGCCATGCGGAAGAAGTCTCGCCTCGGGGATCGCCGGTGGACGCTCGCGTCGAGCGCGTCCAACATCTTGTCGGTAGCGGGCATGGCAATGCTCTCCTCCCCGTGTAGACGGGGGACGGGCCCGCTGATCCATAAGCGGCCAGAGCAGCTACGCGCGGCACCGTGAAAAGCTGCACGCGACGACGGGCTAACTGGTTGATTCGTCTCAAAATTGTTAATCGGCGAGATGCTACGGGGTGCGGTGCCGGGCAATCATGTGCGCTTCTACCACCACCTCCCTACGACATAACCGACCGGCGCGTATTGGCGGTGCAGCTATTTCGAGCGAACGTGTTGGCAGCGGCGGACTCGCCGGCGCGACGTCGATGCCTGGGGAGACGCCTCGCGTGCCGCCGCCGCGCCCCGATCGGCCGGCCAGCTCAATGCCCGACAGGTGCCGCCTTCGCCACGCCCGGCTCCGCCACCACCAGGCGCGGTACCAGCAGGTGGATCAGCAGCAACGCGACGAGATACGATCCGCCACAGATTAGCAGCATCGGCGTGTAGCCGTGGCCATTGTCGAGCGACCAGCCGGCGAGCTCGATCATCCCCATGCCCGACAGGTTGCCCGCAAACGCGCCGATTCCGATCGCCGTGCCGATCATTCGCGACGGAAAGATGTCCGCGGTCATCGCGAACACGTTGGTCGAGAAGCCCTGGTGCGCGAACAGGCCGAGCCCGAGCAGCCCCGCCGCGACCCACGGATCGCCCGTCAGCAGCACCAGCGGCACCGGCAGGATCAGGCAGGCGTAGAGCAGCATCGATCCCTTACGCGCCCGGTTCACGTCCACCCCGCGCCGCAGCAGATACGTCGGCAGGATCCCGCCACTCAGGCTGCCGAGCGCGGCGAGAAAATAGATCATCGCGATCGGCACGCCCAAGCTGCCCTGGCTCATCCCGAACATGCGGTGGAACAGGTCGGGCATGAAGAACAGGAGGAACCACCACACCTGGTCGCTGAGCGCCTTGGCCGCGATCACTGCCCATTGCCGCCGGTCGCGCAGCAGCGCCGACCACGGCACCGATGCGCCACGATCGCCGTCCGCAGCGCTTGCCTCGCCCGGCGTCGCCGACGAGCGCGGCGTCACCAAGAGCCACGCGACGACCCACACCAGCCCGAGCCCGCCGGCGATCAGGAACGCCGCGCGCCAGCCGAGCGCCAGCGCGAGTGCCGGGATCGTCAGCGGCGCCACCACCGCGCCGAAGTTCGACGCCATGTTGCCGACGCCGAGCATCAGCGAGCGCTGCTCGGGCGGGAAATAGGTCGCGGCGGTCTTCACTTGCGCCGGCGTTCCGATCGATTCGGCCGCGCCCAGCGCGGCGCGCACCCCGACAAATCCGCCGACACTGCCGACGAACGCGTGCGCCATGCCCGCGAGGCTCCACGCGCCGACGCCGATCGCGAACCCGCGGCGCAGGCCAATGCGGTCGATGAACCAGCCGGTGCCGAGAAACGCGACCGCAGCGGAGAATTGGAAGGCGGAGGCCATGTGGCTGTAGTCGCGGTCGCTCCAGCCGAACTCGGTCTGCAGCATCGGTTTCAAAAGCGCGATGATCTGCCGATCGACGTAATTGAGCATGATCGCGGTGAAGGCCAGCGCCACGATCAACAACCGGCGCGTATTGCCGATGCCCTGAACCATCACCCTCTCCACCTACCCGTAAGACAACGGTGTCATCATTCGACCGCTTGCGCAACAGGCGGTGCGGCGGATGACGCGCGCGGCACCACCTCGTGCGCCAGCCTGCGTTGCGACGGCGTCCCGTCCGCAGGCGGCGCGAGCAGCAGATCGGTCGCCGCATCGGCGAGTGCGCGCACAGGCTGACGCACTGTGGTCAACGCCGGCCACACGATCGTCGCGGTCGGCCCGTCGTCGAACCCGGCAACGGAGAGCGCGTCGGGCACGCGCACGCCGCGGCGATGCGCGGCGGCGAGGACGCCCGCCGCCATGTCGTCGCTCGACGCGAAGATCGCGGTCGGCGGCTGCGGCAGCGAGAGCAGAACGTCCGCCGCCGCCTCGCCCGAGGCGACGTCGAACTGCCCCTGCCGGATGAGATCGAGATCGACCGCGACCGCCTCCTCGCCGAGCGCACGGATGTACCCCGCCAGCCGCTGCGCCGACGCGGCGAAGCTGCGATCACCGACGACGAAGCCGATCCGGCGATGTCCCAGATCGAGGAGATGCGTCGTCATGTCGAACGCCGCGCGCTCGTTGTCGATCAGCACCGCCGGCGCCTCGTCGATCCGTACGCCGGGCTGCAGCCGCACGAAGGGGATGCCGCGCCGCGCGAGCTCGCCCAGCACGCGCGCGTCGTCGCATGCCGGCGGCGCGAGCACGAGCCCATCGGGATGCGCCTGATCGAGCAGCGCGACGATATCCTCGAGCAGCGTTGGCGACGCACGATCATATGGCTGTGCGATCATGCGGATCTTGTCGCGCGTGCAGCGTTCGCGCACGCCGAGCTGGATCTCGTAGACGTACCACGGATTGGGATTGTCGCAGATCAGCGCGATCTGGTGTGATCGATGCCCGGCCAGCGCGCGCGCCGCCTGGCTCGGTTGGAACCCGATCTCGCGCATCACCTCTCGCACACGCTCGCGCTTGTCCGCGCTGACATATTGCTGATCGTTGATGACGCGCGAGACGGTCTTGATCGAAACGCCCGCGATCCGCGCGACGTCGCGGATCGTCGGGCGGATAGGGTCGGGCGCCGTGATGCTCATCGTCTGTCCCATAGGACAGACGCGCGCTTTGTCACGCCGCCAATCGGCTCATTTCGCCGGCGGCGCCGCGCCGCCCTGCAGCGCGGTGAAATAATCGACGATCGCCGGCACGTCGCCCGGCGCGATCGGCGCCTTGTACGTGTCGCGCATCTTCTCCACCGTGGCCTGCCATTGCGCGGCAGTCAGCTTCGGCTGCGCCAGCCCCATGCTCGCCGAATGGCACGACAGGCAGCGCTGGTTGACGAGATCTGCGTGCGGCCCGGGCGGATAGGTCGCGGCATCGTCGGGCAGCTCGATCGGGGTCGAGGTGAGCTCGAAGCCGTTGGCCGATACGGCTGGGGCGGGGGGGGCGGCCGATGATGCAGGCACAGGCGCGGTGTGGCTACCCCCACCGATCGCGACCAGCACGAACAGGCTGCCGGCGATCAGCAGCACGACGATGGCGGCAAGCGATGGCGCGCGCATCACGTCAGCCTCACGACAACGGGCTCGACGCAATTGCGCATATAGCCGCCCGGGTTCCAGTTCGCCTCCATCGGCTGTGTCTCTCCGCGTGTGTTGGTGCATCGCGCCATCACCTTGACGCGGCCCGGGCGCGGCACGCCTACCCGCGCGGTAAAGCGGCGGAAGCCGTAGCGGTCGTCCTCGCGGCCGAGCGTCGCCGGCTCCCACGTCCGCCCGCCCGTCGCTGATATGTCGACGCGCGCGACGCCCACGTCGCCGCCCATTGCGATCCCCTCGATCGGCAGGACGGGATCGTAGCCATAGGTCGCGCCGTCGGCGACGCTGGTGATCCACGATCGCGGGATCATGCGGTTGATCGGCGTGGTCGGAAAGTCCTTCGATCCCGGCGCCACGTTGGCGCGCGGCGCGGTGGGGATCTTGTATGCCTTCGCCATCCAATATCGTTCATCAGGCGCAGGAAGCACCTCGATCGTGTCGAGCGTCTTCATCCAGTATGTCGAGAACCAGCCGGGCACGACGAGGCGCACGGGGAAGCCGTTGAGCAGCGGCAGCTGCTCGCCGTTCATCGCGAACGCCAGCATCACCTCGCCGTCGCGCGCGTGATCGATGGCGAGCGCTTTCTCGAAATCGGGGGCGCCCGCGACCAGCGGCTTGTCCATCCCGCCGACGCGTACCGCGACGGCGCCAGGGCGCACGCCGGCGAGGTCGAGCACGTGACGCAGCGGCACACCCATCCATTTGGCGTTGCCCATCGCGCCGTGGCCCCATTGCGCGCCGGGCACGCGCGGCTCGAACAGCCCGCGTGAATTGCCCGAACACTGGTTCACCGCCGCCAGCTCGATCCGCGGCATGCGCAGCAGCTGCGCGAGCGGGATCGACAGCGGCCGCGAGACATGCCCGCCGACGCGGATGCGGTACGTCTCCACGTCGATGCTGGTCGGCAGATCACCCCAGTGCCAGCGCACGAAAAAACGGTCGTTCGGCGTGTAGAGCGACTGCTGAAACACCTCTATCGGCGTCTCGAGCAGCGCGGGCCGCGCGCGCTGCAGGATCATCGCGCCCTTCTGCGGAAAGTCGCTCGTCATCGTGCGCTTGGACGGTCCGCCGGGCAGCCGGAGGTCGACGTCGGCGCCAATCGCGCGTGCCGCGAGCATCGCCCCGCCGCCGGCCACGCCAGCGGCGAGCAGCCGGCGCCGCGTCAGCGTGCGCGCTACCTCAAAATCAAGCCGATCCATCACTCACCGCTCTCTCGTCCACCCGTCATTTGCGCTGCCCGCGTCTGCCGTCGCGACGTTACCGCCACCGCCCGGCTCACTCTCCCGCGACGTGTACCATCGTCACCTTCGCCGCGTCGCACGCGGCGCGCAGGTCGTCGTTCATATCGTCGCTGACGAGATAGTCGATGTCGCCCAGCCCGCCGATTCGCACAGGTGCCGGCCGGCCGAGCTTCGACGAATCGAGCGTCAGGATCACCTTGCGCGCCTGCGCGATGATCGTCTGAGACACCCGCACCTCGTCGACGTCGAAATCGAGGAAGGTGCCGTCGCTCTCGATCGCCGACGCGCCGATCAGCGCATAATCGACGCGGAAGCTGCGGATGAAGTCCATCGCCAGCGCACCGATCACCGCCCGGTCACCCGGCCGCACGCGCCCGCCCGCCGCGATCACCTCGATTCCGGGGCAGTCGGCCAGGATCTCGACGACGTTGAGGTTGTTGGTAATGACCATCAGCTCGCGATGCCCGGTCAGATGCCGCGCGATCGCCTCGGTGGTCGATCCGATGGTGAGGAACAGGCTCGATCCGTCGGGCACCAGCGCGGCCGCCGCGGCGCCAATCGCGTCCTTGGTCTCGGCGGCGACGAGCCGGCGCTCGGCGTAGCGCAGATTGCCGACGCCCGACGTAACCACCGCGCCGCCGTGGACACGCGACAGCATCGATCGCCTGGCGAGCACGTTCAGATCCTTACGGATCGTCTGCGGCGTCACCCCCAGCGTCTCGGCGAGCGTATCGACCGAGACGCTGCCGGTATGCCGCGCCGCCTCCAGGATCATCCGGTGGCGCGTCGCCACGACGTCGGCGGCCTGCTGCATCAGCCGGCGACGGCGACCGGCACCGGCGGCGATACCGCGAGATATTCGTCGAGCGCCTCAGCGGTGCCGGCAGGCGTATGCAGCCCCAGCTTGCTGCGTCGGTACAGAATATCCTCGGCCGATCGCGCCCACTCGTGAGCGACGAGGTAATCGACCTCCGCCTGATACAGGTCGCCGCCGAAGTTCTGGCCCAAATCACTCACCGTCTGCGCCGCACCGAGCAAACGATCGGTACGCGTGCCATAGGCGCGCGCCAGCCGGCGCAACAGCGCGGGGGGCAGGGCGGGGCGCTTGGTGACCAAATCCGCAAGGAAGCGATCGAAATCGGCGTCGGGCATGTCGCCGCCGGGCAGCACCGCGCCCGCCGTCCACGCCCCGCTCGCCTGCGGGAAGAAACGCGCGAGTTCCTTCATCGCATGCTCGGCGAGCTTGCGATACGTCGTGATCTTGCCGCCGAAGATGCTCAGCATGGGCGCGCGATTGTCGCCTGCGTCGAGATCGAGCACATAGTCGCGCGTGACCGCGGATGCGTTGGACGATTTGTCGTCGTACAGCGGGCGGATCCCGGCATAGGTCCAGCGGATGTCGCGCTCCGCGACCTTCGTGTCGAAATAGCGCCCGATCGTCTCGAGCAGATACGCCGTCTCGCCCGCGCTGATCGCCGCCTTGCCCGGCTTCTCGCTCCAAACCTCGTCGGTTGTGCCGACCAGCGTATACTCGCCCTCATAGGGGATCGCGAAGACGATGCGGCGGTCGGGGTTCTGCAGCATAAAGGCGTGTGCGCCCTCGTACAGCTTAGGCACGACGATGTGGCTGCCCTTGACCAGCTTCACGCCGCGATCGGTCCGCGCGTCGGGCACGCGGCCGAGCACGTCGGCGACCCATGGCCCGGCGGCGTTGACGAGCACCTTTGCGTGCACCTCGCGCCGCCCCTCGGGCCCCTTCAGAGTCCCCTTCCAGCCCCCATCGATGCGCTGCGCATCCACCAGTCGCGTCCGCGTTTCGATCGCCGCGCCACGCGCTGCGGCATCGATCGCGTTGAGCACAACCAGCCGGCTGTCCTCCACCCAGCAGTCCGAATAGATGAACGCCTTGCCCGCACGCGGGTCGAGCCCCGCGCCGACCGGCGACTGCGCGAGGTCCACCGTACGCGTGCCGGGCAGCTTTTCGCGCCCGCCGAGGTGATCGTACAGGAACAGCCCGAGCCGCACCATCCACGCCGGGCGCGGCGACTGGTTCTGCGGCAGCACGAATTCGAGCGGCCAAATGATGTGCGGCGCCATATTCAGCAGCCGCTCGCGCTCGATCAGCGCCTCGCGCACCAGCCGGAACTCGCCATACTCAAGGTAGCGCAGCCCGCCGTGGATCAGCTTGGTCGATGCTGACGAGGTATGGCTGGCCAGATCGTCCTGCTCGACCAACAGGACGCTGAGCCCGCGCCCCGCTGCGTCGCGCGCGATCCCCGCCCCGTTGATCCCACCGCCGACGATCAAAAGGTCGACCGCGTCCGCCGCCGTGCCCGTCACCATGCCGATATCTCCACCATCCCCGCTCCATACCCCCGAAGCAGGCCAAACGAAAGGGTGTTGACGTTCGAGCGAAACAGGACAAGGCTCATTCGAACGTTCGTTTGGAGAGAGACGTGGGCGCGCATATTCTGGTGATCGATCAGGGGACCACCTCGACGCGCAGCGTGCTGTTCGACGATCAGGCGCGCCGCGTCGCCATCGGCCAAGTCGAATTTCCACAGCATTATCCGGCGCATGGCTGGGTCGAGCACGACGTCGAGGACATCTGGCGTGACACGCTGGCGACCGCGCGCGAGGCGATCGCGAAGAGCGGCGTCGCGGTGGCGGACGTGGGCGCGATCGGCATCACCAACCAGCGCGAGACGGCGGTGGTATGGGACCGCGAGACCGGCGAGGCGATTCACCGCGCGATCGTGTGGCAGGATCGACGCGGCGCAGCGCATTGCGCGCGGTTGCGCGCCGATGGGGCCGAGGCGCTGATCCGCGCGCGCACCGGGCTGCTGATTGATCCGTATTTCTCCGCGACCAAAATCGCCTGGATCCTCGACAATGTCGCCGGCGCCCGTGCGCGCGCCGAGCGCGGCGAGCTCGCCTTCGGGACGATCGACAGCTTCCTCCTATGGCGCCTAACCGGCGGCAAGGTCCATGCGACCGACGTCACCAACGCCAGCCGGACGATGCTGTTCGACATCCATCGCGGCACGTGGGACGAGGAACTGTGCCGGCTGATCGGCGTCCCCTCCGCAATGCTGCCGGCGGTGCACGACAATGCCCACGTCTACGGCACTACCGACTCCGCGCTGTTCGGCGCGGCAATCCCGATTGCGGGGATTGCGGGCGATCAGCAGGCCGCACTGTTCGGCCAAGCCTGCTTCGAGCGGGGCAGTGCCAAGTCGACCTACGGAACCGGCTGCTTCATGCTGCTCAACACCGGCGCGCACGCGGTCGAATCGAAGCACCGCCTGCTCACCACCCCGGCGTACCGGCTCGGCGGTGAGACGACCTACGCGCTCGAGGGATCGATCTTCGTCGCGGGCGCGGCGGTGAAGTGGCTGCGCGACGGGATCGGCATCATCACTCATGCCAGCCAGACCAACGACATGGCGACCAAGGTCGAGAACAGCCACGGCGTCTACATGGTGCCCGCGTTCGTCGGGCTTGGCGCGCCGCATTGGGACCCGGACGCGCGCGGCTCGATCCACGGACTGACGCTCGATACCACGGCCGCGCATCTCGCGCGCGCCGCGCTCGAGGCGGTTGCCTATCAGACGCTCGATCTCGCCGAGGCGATGGCCGCGGACGGCGGCAGCCGGCCAAAGATCCTGCGCGTCGACGGCGGGATGGCGGCGAACGACTGGCTCTGCCAGTTTCTCGCCGATCTCACCGATACCGCAGTAGAGCGCCCGCTCGATCTCGAGACGACGGCGCGCGGCGCGGCGTTCCATGCGGGGCTGGCCACCGGCTTGTGGTCGGGGCTCGACGCGCTGGCTGGGCTATGGGCACGCGAGCAGTGTTTTGAGCCGGTGATGACCGCCGAGGCCCGCGCACCGCTCGTCGCCGGATGGCACGACGCGGTGCGACGGACGCTCAGCGATCGGGCGGCCGGCTAGCGTGCGTCAGGCGTGCCCGGCCGACGGGTAGAACATCGCGCGTACCAGCCCGTGGCGGTTGAACGGCTTCCAATCGTCCTCGGGCTGTGCGAGCCGATCGGCGACGGCGTAGAGCACCGCCGGGTTGACGCCGAGGCCGCAGTGGCTGCCGTGCACCTCGATATTGTCACTGTTGCTGGCGAACGGCTCGACGCAATTCTGCCACGCGACGATGCCGTCCTCGCGGCTCCAGATCGCGGTCGACGGAACGGGGGGCGGCGTCGCGCTTTCGCGCAGTTGCTCGCGCGTGTGATTGTCGTCGATCCGCTGACCGGTGAGCAGTTCATACGCGCGCCACACATTGGTCGCGCGCGGCGTGCCGGTGAACGGTGAGCCGAGCGAGATCACCTGCCGCACCGCTTCGGGTACGCGGCGGCTGATCATGCGCGCCATGACGCCGCCGAGGCTCCAGCCGACGAGGCTGACCTTCTTGCCGGTAAGTTCGTGCACGGCGTTGAGGCGATCGACCAGCTTCTCGCCCTGCAACCCAACCGCGCGGGGCCCGAGATTGCGGCCGAGGTCCCAGGTATGCGCGTCATAACCCATGCGCGTCAGGTAGCGGCGCAGGACAGCGGTCGAGCGGTCGGTGGTGGTAAAGCCAGGCAGGACAAGCACCGGATGGCCGTCGCCACGCGGCGCGGTGGCGAGAAGCGGTGCAGCCCACGGCAGCGAGCCGAACTCGGCCAGCGCGCGCGGCAATTCGGTGAGGGCGAGGACCGCCGACGGCGGTTTGACGTCGGTCGAGGTCGATGCGGCAGCAGATGCCAAATATATTCTCCCGGGATTTCCCACGTCGAACGCGCGGGCGCTTATTAAGTTCGATCATGCCGCCGATCAGGAATCGAAACCATAGGCACGATGCTGTGCGGCGCTGCGTGAAAGATCATAGGACAGGATCACGAGATCATGAGGCTGACCGGCACGATCGCGCACCTGATCCTTCAACAATGCTTCGCCGCGGAAGCCGAGGCTTTCGAAGAGTGCGATCGCGCCGGTCTGGTCGGGCGTCATCGCCGCCGTCAGTTTTGCGAGACCTCGCTCGGCGGCGATGCGTAATATCGCTTCGAGCAGATCACGCCCCAAACCCTGGCCGCGGCGCTGCGCGGAGACGAGCAGGCGAACCTCGCCGACGTGCGCGGACCAGCCGAGCGGATCGCGGACCAGCGCGGCGGAGCCGATGATCGCGCCGTCATCCTCCGCAACGAGGCTGTCGATCCACTCCTCCGCGATCGCGCCGAGCCACGCAGCGATGACGCGCGGGTGCTTCAGGTCACGCCCCAGGAAAAGGAGGTCGTGATCTGGTAGCGCGTCGGCGAAGCCGAGCATCGCCTCGCGATCGGCGATGCGGAAACGGCGAATACGATGCGTCATGTCGATCTTTCGGCAAGCCATGCGGCGAGCGCGGGCCACATGCGCTTGACCGCATTGGGGCCGGCGACGAGGCTGACGTGCCCGCCCTTGAGGACGATCTCGCTCTTGTCCGTGGCGCCGATCATGCCGAGTAGCGGCTGAGATGCGGCGCGCGGCACGATATGATCGTGCTCGGCGGCGAGGTGGAGGAACGGTACGTCAATCCGCGACAGATTGACGCGGCGCCCGCCGACGTCAAGCGTGCCGTGCATCAGCGCATTATCCCACATCAGCCGCTTGGTCGTCTGGCGGAAATACTCGCCGGCCAACGGCAACGTATCGGTGTTCCAGCGTTCGAACATGCGGAACGACTTGACGTATTCGTCGTCCCACAGATTGTCGAACAGCCGCACGTTGCCCGCCGCGCGCGCGCCGGGGCGCAGCATGTCGAACGACGAATAGAGCATCTCGCCCGGCACGTTGCCGAACGTATCGACCAGGCGATCGACATCGAAGAAGCGCCGATCGGACCACGCCTGGAACATCTCCATCTGCGTGAAGTCGACGGGCGTGGTGAACGTGGCGAGGTTGGCGAGCGGCCCATCTGCGTTGAGCGCGGCGTAGATCAGCGACAGGACGCCGCCGAAGCAATAGCCCACGACGCTGACGTCGGGTTCGCCCGTCTCCTCGGTGATCCGCTCGATCGCGCGGGGCAGGAAGCCGAGCGTATAGCTCTCCAGCGTCAGTGATTTCTCGTGCGGGCGCGGCGGCTCCCACTCGAGCATGAAGACGTCGAACCCGGCGCGCAGCAGGAATTCGACCATGCTCTGCCCGGGCACCATATCGAAGATGAAGCCGCGATTGGTCGTCGCCATCACCAGCAGCACGGGCACGCGATAGACGTCGTCGACGAGCGGGCGATAGTGGTTCAGCCGCATCGTGCCGTGCTCGATCAGCACGTCCTTCGGCGTGGCGCCGACGACGGGGG
This sequence comes from Sphingomonas sp. TZW2008, assembly GCF_002117915.1. GTDB lineage: Bacteria > Pseudomonadota > Alphaproteobacteria > Sphingomonadales > Sphingomonadaceae > Sphingomonas. The sequence goes on from NZ_BDJB01000004.1 coordinate 85,060, forward strand.
CGGGCGAGGTGAAGTATTCGAGCCCCTTGATGTTGCGCGCCATCAGCCGCTCGAATTCGCGGGCGGCGATGCCGATCGGATCCTCAGCGGTGTCGGGCAAGGGCGCGCGCGATCATTTCTGCGGCGCGACGGGCGGCTTGCGCCCGCGGGTCGGCCGTGGCTTGTCGGGATCGGACCGGGAAGTGCCGAGCTGGGCCTCGATCCGCGCGAGCGACGCCTCGATCGCCGCGATCCGCCCCGCCATTGCGTCGAAATCGCTGCGCGTCGGCAGATTGGCCGCGGCTAGCGCCTTCTCGGTCATTTGCTGCATGTTGGCCTGCATCGTCGCGGTGGCGGCGGTGGCAGCGCCCATCGAGCGGCTGAATTCCTCCGATCGCATCGCCTCGCCGCCGAGGCTGTTCACTGTCTTTTCCCACTGGCCCAGCATGTCGCGGAAAAAGGCTGCCGGATCGGGCGGGGTTCTCTCCATGACGGGCAAGCTTTCACGCCCGCCCGCGCCCGTCAAGTCATTGCTGCGGCGATTGCTGCGCGGAAAGCGCGGGCGCGCCGGCGGCGGTGTCTATCTGCGAATCGCCACCGAGGGTGCGGTACAGTGTGACGAGATTGGTCGCGCGGATCAGCCGCGTCTGCACCACCTGCTGCTGCGCGGCGTAGAGCGAGCGCTGCGCGTCGAGGCTGGATAGGAAGGTGTCGATCCCGCCACGATAGCGCGCCTCCGTCAGCCGGTAGGTATCGGCGGCGGCGGCGGCGAAGCGTTCGTTCGCGGCGAGTTCGTCCGTGATCGTGCCGCGCCGGGCGAGCGCGTCCGCCACCTCGCGGAACGCGGTCTGGATCGTGCCTTCATATTGCGCCAGCGCCGCGCGCTGCAGCGCATTGGCCTGCTCGACCCCCGCGCGGCCGGCGCCGGCACGGAAGATCGGGTAGTTGGCAGTCGCCGACGCGGATTTGGTCAGCGCATCGCCCGAGATCAGCGAGCCGAGCGCCTGGCTGGCGAAGCTGAACAACCCCGTGAGCGAGATCGTCGGGAAGAGCGCCGCGCGCGCGGCGCCGATCTCGGCGTTGGTCGCGCGCAGTTCGTATTCGGATTGCACCACGTCGGGGCGGCGCAGGAGGATGCGGCTGTCGAGCCCGGCGGGCAGTTCGGCAACTGTCCGCGATGCTTCCTCGATCGAGGCGGGGAGCAGCGCGGGATCGACCGGGGCGCCGACGAGCAGTTGCAGCGCGTTGACGTCCTGCGCCAGCGCGGTGCGCTGGCTGGCGATATTGCCCTCGGCGGTGGCGAGGATCTGTTCGGCCTGCCGCAGATCGGTGCGCGGCGCGACGCCGCCAGTCACGCGCGCGCGGGTGAGCGTGACCGAGCGACGTGCGATTGCGGCGGTATCCTCGGCAAGCTTCAACAGCGTACGGTCGGCGGCGTAGGTGAGCCACGCGCCCGCGACGTCGCCGGTCAGCGTCAGCCGCGTCGCGCGGGCGGCGGCCTCCTGCGAGAAATAGCGGTTGAGCGCGGCGTCGCTGAGCGAACGGACGCGGCCGAACAGGTCGAGCTCGAATGCGTTCACGCCGACGCTGGCGGAATAGGTCGTGCCGCCGACCGCGAAATTGCCGCCCGCCGCGCCGCGTCCGATGTCGCGCCGGTTGACCCCGCCGCTGGCGTCGATCTGCGGGAACAATTCGGCGCGCTGGATGCGATATTGCGCACGCGCGGCGGCGATGTTGGCGACGCTGGCGCGCAGATCGCGATTGTTGGCGAGCGCCTGGTCGATGATCCGTTGCAACCGCGTGTCGCGAAATACGTCGCGATAGCTGACGCTGGGCAGTGCGGCTTCACTCTGCCGTAGATAGGCATCGCCGACCGGCCAGGAGGGCGGGACGGGGAAGGCGGGCTGGACGTATTTCGGCGCCATGCTGCACGCGCCGAGCGCCAGCGTGCCGGCAAGCAGGATCGGGCGAAGCGCACGCATCACGATTGCTCCAGCGTCGGGGGTGCGTTGGGCGGCTCACGATTCTCGACCGGCGGGTGGTGACCCGGCTCGCGCCCGCGCAGCTTCGCCATGCCGTCGCGGAAGCCGCGGCGGACGAGGACGAAGAACAGCGGGATGTAGAAGACCGCCAGTACCGTCGCGGTCAGCATCCCGCCGATCACCGCGGTGCCGATCGCGATGCGGCTGTTCGCGCCCGCGCCGGTCGAGATCGCGAGTGGCAGCACGCCGAAGATGAAGGCGAGGCTGGTCATCAAAATCGGGCGGAGCCGGATGCGCGCGGCGGTAAGCGCGGCATCGATGACGCGCGCGCCCTTCTTCTCCTCCTGCTCGGCGAACTCGATCATTAGGATCGCGTTCTTCGCCGCGAGGCCCATCGTCGTCAGCAGACCGATCTGAAGATAGACGTCGTTGGTCAGCCCGCGCAGCGTGACGAACAGGATCGCCCCGATCAGCCCGGTCGGGATGACGAGCAGCACCGCGAGCGGGATCGACCAGCTCTCGTAAAGCGCGGCGAGGCACAGGAAGACGACGATGATCGACAGGCCGTAGAGCAGCGGCGCCTGCCCCGACGACAGCCGTTCCTGATAGGAGATGCCGGCCCAGGCGATGCTTGTGCCTGGGATCTGCCGGGCAAGCTCCTCGATCCGATCCATCGCATCGCCCGAGCTGCCGCCCGCGCTCTGCCCCTGGAATTCGAACGATTCGATGCCGTTGAAGCGCGACACGGTGGTCGGTGCCTGCGACCAGGCGGTCGTGGCGAAGCTCGAGAAGGGCGCCATCTGGCCATTCGAGCCCCGGACGAACCATTGGTAGAGATCGTCCGGCTCGGCACGATACGGCGCGTCGCCCTGGACGTAGACGCGCTTCACGCGGCCGCGATCGACGAAGTCGTTGACGTAGCGCCCGCCCCAGGCGGTCGAAAGCGTCGAGTTGACATCGGTCTGCGAGACGCCGAGCGCCGCGATCCGTTGCGGATCGGTCTTCACCTGCAGCGTTCCGATGTCGGGCAGTTCGGACAGGCGCACCCCGGTCAGCTGCGCATCGCCGTTGGCCAGCCCGAGCAGCTTGTCGCGTGCGGCGGCGAACTCCTGCTTGCTGAGGCCGCCGGTGTTCTGCAGCTCCATCGTGAAGCCTTCCGACTGGCCGAGCCCGCGGATCGCCGGCGGAACGAGTGCGAACACCTGCCCGTCGCGGAGCGCGCGAAAGGCGCCGGCGGCACGCGCGACGATCGCGTCGGCGGTATTTTCCTTGCCCTTGCGCTCCGCCCAGTCGGTCAGCGCGATGAAGCCCTGGCCGGTGTTCTGTCCCGACGCACCGCCGCCGCCGCCGCCCGCGACGGTGAACATCACCTTGACGTTCTTATTCTCGTACTTGCGGAAATATTCCTCGATCTGGCGCTGGACCTGCGTCGTGCGCCCTTGCGTCGCGCCGGCCGGCAGGCGGAACTGGACGATTGCGCCGCCCTGATCCTCGGTCGGCAGGAAGCCCGTCGGCAGGCGGAGGAACAGCACCGCGAGCAGGCCGACGACGCCGAGATAGATGACCAGGAACAGCCACTTGCGATCGATCACGCGCTTCACGGCGTTGACGTAGCGCTCGGTACCGCGTTCGAAGCTGGTGTTGAACCAGTCGCGCGTACCGTGCACCTTCTGCGCCACGCGCGGGAAGCGGCGCTCGGCCCAGCCGCCCTGCTGTTGCTCCTTGTCGTGCCGCTGCTTGAGCAGATGCGCGGTGAGCGCGGGCGAGAGGATGATGGCGACGGCGACCGAAAGGATCATTGCCGAGATGATCGTCAGCGAGAACTGGCGATAGATGACGCCCGTTGAGCCGCCGAAGAACGCCATTGGCAGGAACACCGCCGACAGGACCAGCGCGATCGCGACGAGCGCGACGGTGATCTCGTTCATCGATTCGATCGTCGCCTCGCGCGGCGTCATGTCCGGATTCTCTTCGAGCAGGCGCTCGACGTTCTCGACCACGACGATCGCATCGTCGACGAGCAGGCCGATCGCGAGCACCAGGCCGAACAGCGTCAGCGTGTTGATCGAGAAGCCGGCGACGTAGAACACGGCAAAGGTGCCGAGCAGTACGACCGGGACTGCGATCGTCGGGATCAGCGTCGCGCGCCAGCTCTGCAGGAAGACGAACATGACGATGACGACGAGGATCACCGCTTCGATCAGCGTCTTCACCACTTCTTCGATCGACAGCTTGATGAAGTCGGTCGAGTCGCTCGAATAGGCGACCTTCATGTTGGGCGGATAGGTCTTGGCGACCCGCGCGATCTCGGCCTTGACGAGTTCGGCTGTCTCAAGCGCGTCGGCGCCGGGAGCCAACAATACTGCGATGCCAGCGCCGGGGTGGCCATTGATCCGGCTCACCGCATTGTAATTTTCCGAGCCGAGCTCGACCCGCCCGACGTCACCGACCCGCACCGTCGCGCCCGACGGCAACGTCTTGAGGATGATCTCGCGGAACTGCTGCGGTGTCGCGAGGCGCGATTGCGCAGTGACCGTGGCGTTGAGCATCTGTTCAGACGGCATTGGCTGGCCGCCGAGCTCGCCCGCAGCGACTTCGGTATTCTGCGTCTGAATTGCGGTGATGACGTCGTTCGGGATCAGCTGAAAGCTCGCGAGCTTGGCCGGATCGAGCCAGATCCGCATGGCATATTGCGAACCGAAGACGTTGGTATCGCCGACGCCTTTGGTGCGGCCGAGCGGATCCTGCAGCGTCGAGACCATCAGGTCGGACACGTCGCGGTTCGTCATCTTGTCGGTCGTGTCGTACACGCCGGCGATCAGCAGGAAGTCCGGGTTTGACTTGCGGACGACGACGCCTTGCTGCTGCACCTGCGTCGGCAGGCGGGTGAGCGCCTGCTGAATCTGGTTCTGCACTTGGACCTGCGCGATGTCGGGATCGGTGCCCTTCTCGAACGTCGCGGTGATCGAGACCGATCCGCGCGAGGTGGATGAGGACGCGAAGTAGAGCAGCCCGTCGATCCCGGTCAGCTGCTGTTCCAAAATTTGGGTGACCGAATTCTCGATCGTCTCGGCGTTCGCGCCGGGATAGGTTGCGCGGATCGATACCTGCGGCGGGGCGACGTCGGGATATTGCGCGATCGGCAGCGCGAGGATCGCGCCGACGCCCGCCATCATCACGATGATCGCGAGCACCCAGGCGAAGATGGGCCGGTCGATGAAAATGCGTGACACGTCAGCCCTTGCCCTTGGCCTTCTGCTGCTGCTCGAGCTGTTCGGGCGACGGCGGTTTGGGTTGTTGCGGCGTGCCGGCGGGCACCGCCTTGATCTCGGCGCCCGGCCGCAGCGTGCCGATGCCCTGCGTAATCACCTTCTCGCCGGCGCGCAGCCCACCGGTGACGACCCAGTTCTGCCGTTCGGCGCGATCGGCCTTCACCGTGCGCTGCACGGCCTTGTTGCCGCTGACGATCCACACGGTGGCATTGCCCTGCGGATCGCGCGATACGGCGGCTTGGGGGACGAGGATGGCGTTGGCGGTGATCGCCTGCGCGAAGACCGCGCGCACGAACATGCCGGGTAGCAGCAGCCCCTGCGGATTGGGGAAGCGGGCGCGCAGCGTGACCGTGCCCGTCTGCTGATCAACGACGACTTCCGCGAATTCGACCGTGCCGGTCTGGCCATAATCGCTGCCGTCCTCCAGCTTCAGCCGCACCGTGGCGTTGGCGGGAAGGACGCCGCCCGTCGCCAGCGCGCGGCGCAGCTGCAGGATCGAGGCGGCGGACTGCTGGATGTCGACGTAGATCGGATCAAGCTGCTGGATCGTCGTCAGCGGATCGGTCTGGCTGGTGGTGACCAGCGCGCCGACGGTGAATAGCGATCGGCCGATCCGGCCGGTGATCGGCGCGGGCACGGTGGTGAAGCGCAGGTTGATCTGCGCGGTTTCAAGCTGCGCGCGGTTCTGCGCGATCGTCGCCTCGGCCTGCCGCTGCGTCGCGACGGCATCGGTATAGTCCTGCTTGCTCACTGCCTCGATCGCAGCGAGCGGGCGGAAGCGGTCCGCCCGAATGCGCGCGGCCTCCGCGGTGGCGCGCGCACTTGCGACGTTGGCGGACGCCTCGTTGGCGGCGGCGCGATAGAGGCTGGGATCGATCTGGTAGAGCGGCTGGCCCTGGCGGACGATCGTGCCTTCGGTGAAGAAGCGCCGCTGGATCACGCCCGTGACCTGCGGGCGGACCTCCGAGCTACGATAGGCAAAGGTACGACCGGCAAGTTCGGTGATGAGCGGCACCTGCGTGGGCCGCGTCACAACATAACCGACCTGCACCGGCCCGCCGCCGCGGCCCTTCTCCTGCGCCTTCTCCGACCCGCCGCTGCACGCCGCGAGCGCCAGCGCGCCGAGCGCGGCCAGCTTCCGTCCGTCGATCACCTGCATCAGTCTGCTATGCGTCCGCGAGCCGCTTTGCCGCAACCGATCTTCATCGAAGGAAAACCAAAGGGACGCATCGATGATCGGTCTCCGAACGGGAGGGTAAGCGCATCGGGGCCGCAAGACCGCGAAATACGTTGAAGCGTAACCACATTCGTGCGGCACGGCCACCCCGCATGCGGCAGGACGACTGCCCCAAGCAAACAAGCCCAAGCGAGCGAAACCCTTTCGACATCCATACGTTGCATAGTTTGCGCGTAGATCAGTAATTTGACGACGCGCGGGTCAAAAGGGGCATTTGGTGGGGTTTGATTCGGGGTGTCATCGCTGGTTGGCGGTCGCGTTGCTCGCGACGGCAGCGCCGGCGACTGCGCAAATGGCGAGACCGGGAACAGCGCCGGCGCGGGGGCCGGATGCGCCGAAGGCCGGCTCTACCACCGACGTGGAGGCGGATGAGGCCGCGCGAGGCGATGTGCCCGTCGATAATGCCCCCAGCGGCGCGATCGTTCCCGATGCCGAATTCAACGCCGCGCTGCCCCCGCTGTCGAACGATCTGAACGCGCCGCTCGAGCCGATGCCCTCCGCCGAGCCCGCGGCGCCGATCGCGGGAGCGCCTGCCGTCACGCCGGCGCCGATCGTGCCCGCCGGCACGCTGCCGCCGCCCGCACCCGCCGATACCGAACTCGCCCAGCCGCTCACGCCCTTGTCGGCGGCCGATACCGTGCCGCTGCAGACGGCGGCGGACGTCAAGGACGCCGACGCGCCCGAGATCCGCTACGAGACGGTGGTGCGCGGTCTCGAGCCGCTCGGGCTCGACGACGAGTTCAAGTCGCTCTCGGCACTGCGCGAAGGCGACGGCAAGGCGGGTAATGCGACGCAAGTGAACGCGCGCGCGAAGGAGGATGAGGGGCTCGCCGTGCGGCTGATGAAGTCGCTCGGCTATTATGACGGCGTCGCCGTCTCGACGCTGGAAACGGTGCCTGGCGAGCCGGCGAAGCTGCGCGCGATCGTCACCGCGACGCCGGGCCGGCTCTACAAGCTCGGCCAGATTACCGTGAACGCCGGCCCTACCGTGCCGCCCAACCTTGTGCGTGAGCAGCTGCCGCTGAAGACCGGCGATCCGATCGAAGCGGCGCGAATCCAGGGCGCGGAGGCGAATGTCAGCCTCATCCTGCCGCAGCGCGGCTACCCTTTCGTTAAGGTGGGGGAGCGCGACATCCTGCTCGACGACGAGACGGTGACGGGCGACTATACGCTGCCGGTCGACACCGGCCCGCGCTCGTCGTTCGGCGTGCTTCGGCCGGAGGGCGACTCGGTGTTCTACGTCGAGCACCTCAACGTTTTCCCGCGGTTCAAGCAAGGCGACCTGTTCGACAATCGCAAGCGCGACGATCTGCGTGAAGCGCTGGTCGCTACCGGGCTGTTCGACACACTCGCGGTCGAGCCGGTGCGCACTGGGCAGCCCGGGCCAGACGGCACCGAGCAGGTCGACCTCGTCGTCCGCCAGAGCAAGGGGCCGTGGCGCAGCCTCGCCGGCAGCGCGGGCTATGGGACAGGCGAGGGCGTCAAGGTCGAGGGCAGCTGGACGCACCGCAACCTCTTCCCGCCTGAGGGCGCGCTGATCCTGACCGCCATTGGCGGCACGCAGCAGCAGGGCGCCTCGGCCACCTTCCGCCGGCAGAACGCGGGCAAACGCGACCGGTCCTTCTCCGCAGGCGTCGCGGCCAACCATTCGAACTACGACGCGTTCGACGCCTTCACCGGTACCGCCTTCGTGCGCTGGGCGTATGACTCGACCCCGATTTGGCAGAAGCGCTTCACCTATGCCTTTGGCGCCGAGCTGACCGGCACCAACGAGAGCGTGTTCGATTTCGCGCGCAACGAGCGTGTGCGCCGGACCTACGGCATCGCCGCCATCCCGGCGCAGGCGGTGTGGGACACGTCGGACGACCTGCTCAACCCGACCAAGGGCTATCGCCTAAAGCTAAACCTCAGCCCTGAAACATCGGTGCAGGGTGCGGTTCGCCCTTATGCGCGCACGATGATCGAGGGCACGGTCTATTATCCTATCAGCGACAGCCTGGTGATCGCTGGCCGCGCGCGGGCGGGTTCGATCTTCGGCATCGACCGCGACGATATCGCTCCATCGCGCCGCTACTATGGCGGCGGCGGCGGATCGGTGCGCGGCTACGGCTTCCAGCGCCTCGGGCCGTTCGAGCCGGTATCGTCACTGGTGCCCGACGAGGACGGCGAGATCGACATTGGCGACCTGCGCCCCGTCGGTGGGCGAAGCATCAACGAATTCGCGATCGAGGCACGCTACCGTTTCGGCAATTTCGGCATCGTGCCGTTCATTGATGCCGGCAATGCCTATGAGAGCACCTTCCCCAAGGCATCTGACCTACGCTTTGGCGCGGGCGTCGGCGGTCGCTTCTACACCAACTTCGGGCCAATGCGCGTCGACCTGGCGACGCCACTGAACCCGCGCCCGGGAGACGGCAAGATCGCGCTCTACGTCTCAATCGGGCAGGCATTCTGATGGCCGAGGACAGCGTCGCGACCGAAACCGTCGCCGTGCACCGCCCGCTGTGGCTACGCATCCTGAAGTGGATCGGCGTGGCAATCGCCGCGCTGCTCGTGCTGCTGCTCGTGATCGTGTTCGGCATCAACACCGATCCCGGCCGGCGCTTGGTCGCCGACCAGCTCGGCGGATATACCACCGCGGGCGGGCTCAACATCAAGGTCGGTCGGATAGACGGGTCGCTCTACGGCCGCATGGTGCTAAGCGACGTGCGCGTCAGCGATCCCAAGGGTGTATTCATCTCCTCGCCGCGGCTCGACGTCGATTGGCGGCCGTTCGCCTTCGTCAACAATCACGTCAACGTGCGGAGCTTGGAAAGCCAGCTCGTCACGATGACGCGCAACCCCGAATTCATCCCGCAGCCGAGCGATCCTAACGCGCCGCTGCTGCCCGATCTCGACATCGATATCGACCGGCTGCGCGTCGCGCGCTTCGTGATGGAGGCGCCGGTCGCGGGCCAACGGCATATCGCGCGGCTCGACGGCGCGGCGCATATCGCCGACCGCCGCGCACAGCTGACGGTCGACGCCGCCGCCCTGCGCGCGCCCGGCGTCGCCGGCGGCGACACGCTCCGGCTGAAGCTCGACGCCGTACCCGACGACAACAAGCTCGATCTCGACGCGCGGCTGTTCGTGCCGGCGGGCGGCCTCGTCGCGTCGATCGCGGGCACCAAGGCGCCACTGACGGCGACGATCGGGGGGCAGGGGAGCTGGGCCGCATGGCGCGGCAAGGCGATGGCGACGCTCGGCGGCGGGCAATTCGCCGATCTCGACCTGTCGGCGCGCGACGGACATATCGAAATCCGTGGGACGACGCAGCCCGGCCTCTATCTCGAAGGGCCGGTCGAACGGCTTACCGCGCCGCGGCTCGACGTCGCGATCGACACGACGCTCGCCGAGCGCCGCGCCGACACGCGGATCAAGCTCGCCTCGAGCGCGCTGGCGGTCGACGCCGGCGGGATCATCGATCTGGCGAATAGCCGCTTCGGCAATTTCGCGGTCGACGCGAAGCTGCTGACGCCTGGCGCGATCGCGCCCAGCCTGCGCGGGCGCGACGTGCTCGCGCGGATGGTGCTGAACGGCGCCTTCGCGACGCCGACGGTGGATTACAAGGTGCGCGCGACGACGCTCGGCTTCGCCGAAACGACGGTCGAAAACCTCTACGCCGAGGGGCTCGCGCGGATCGACAGCGCGCGTATTCTCGTGCCGGTGCAAGCCCGCGCCCGGCGCATCAGCGGGCTCAATCCCGCACTCGGCGGTCTCACGACCAACGTACGGATCGACGGCGATCTGGCGATCGATATGCCGACGATCCTGTCGGACAATCTGCGCATCCGATCGGACACGATCGATGCAACCGCGATCATCGCCGCCAATATGGAGACGGGGCGCTACACCGGCGCGCTGAAGGGCCGCGTCAACAACTTCCGCGTCGAGAGCGTCGGCATCGTCAACCTGACGACCGACGCGAAGCTCGTCAGCACCCCCAACGGCGGCTTCGGTATCGTTGGCCGCGTCGCGGTGCAGACGCGCGAGATCTTCAACGACGGCGTGCGCAGCTTTCTCGGCGGCAATGCGGTGGCGGCGGCGAACCTTGGCTACGACACCAACGGCATCGTCACCTTCCGCGACGTGCGGCTCAACGCGCCGGCCTTCCGCGTGACGCGGGGCAGCGGGCGCTACGATCTAAACACCGGTGCCGTGCTGGTCGACGCCGATGCCTATTCGGCGCAATACGGTCCATTGTTCGCACGGGTGACGGGCAGCGCCGCCGCTCCGGTGGTGACGGTGCGCGCACCGCGGCCGGGCGTCGGCGTGGGGCTCGCCGATCTCAACGCACGGATCGTCGGGCGCGGCGGCGCTTATGCCGTGACGGCCACGGGGAACACGACCTACGGCCCGTTCAACGCCGACGTGCTCGTCCGGCCGGGCGCTCAGCTTGCGGTTGACCTCAACCGCGTGATCTTTGCCGGCGTCAACTTCACCGGGCGCGTCGTGCAGACCGCCGCAGGGCCGTTCGCCGGCCGGGTGCAATTCGCCGGATCGGGTCTATCGGGCGCGATGCGGCTCGCCGCGCAGGGCCGCTACCAACGCGCCGATGTCGATGCGCGTGCCTATGCCGCACAGATCCCGGGGCAGGTCGATTTCGTCATTGGCCGCGCGATCGTGAAGGCTAGCGTCGTGCTCTACGATACGCCGCAGGTGATCGCCGACGCGCAGGTCGCCGACCTACGCTACGGCCCGACGGTGATCCAGACAGGGCGGGTCAAGGTGAACTATGCCGGCGGCCGCGGCACCGCGCAGGCGCTGTTCACCGGATCGAACAGCGTGCCGTTCCGGCTGGCGGCGAACGCGCGCCTGTCGCCGAACGACTATCTCGTCGCGCTGCAGGGCCAGGCGAACGGAATTAATTTCCGCACCGGCAATCCGGCGCGGATCATCGCCACTGGCGGCACGTACCGCCTGTCGCCGACGCAAATCGTCTTCGATCAGGGCCGCGCGCGTGTCGCCGGCAGCTACGGCAACGGCATCAACGCGCAGCTGCGGCTCGACCGCCTCGATCTGTCGATCGCCAACGCGCTGGTGCCCAACCTCGGGCTTGGCGGCCGCGCGACGGGCAGCCTCGATTTCGTTCAGGCGAACGCAAACGCCTTCCCGCAGGCGGACGCGCGCGTCGCGATCAGCAACTTCACGCGATCAAGCCTAGCTGCCGTATCAGAGCCGGTCGACGTGGTGCTCGCCGGGCGGCTGGTGGCGAGCGGCGCGGAGGCGCGTGCGCTCGTCAAGCGCGGGCCGACGACGGTGGGCCGGATGCAGGCGTTCCTGCGCCCGCTCGGCAGCGGCGGATCATGGGCCTCACGGTTGATGGCGGCACCGCTGAGCGGCGGCATCCGCTACAACGGTCCGTCAGGCGTGCTGTTCAGCTTCGCCGGCCTTGCCGAGCAGCAATTGTCCGGGCCGATCGCGGTCGCGGCCGATTTCGGCGGACGGGTGACCGATCCACGGCTTAACGGCGTGATCCGCGCCGATGCGCTGACCTACGACAACGAGACCTACGGCACGCGCCTATCGCAGATGGCGATCCGCGCGCGCTTCACCAACGATCGCCTGCAGATCGACAGCGTGCGCGCCCGTGCCGGCCGCGGCACCGTGCAGGCGCAGGGTTATGTCAGCCTCGCCGCCGATCAGGGCTATCCGCTACAGATCGACGCGCGGCTCGACGACGCGCAGCTCGCCAAGTCCGACGCGCTCGGCGCGACGGCGAGCGGCACCGTGTCGATCACCAACGGCCGCAATGGCGGGCTGATCAAGGCCGACATCACCGTGCCCGAGGCGCGCTACGAGATCATCCGCCAGGGATCAGCCGAGGTGCCCGAACTGACCGGCGTTCGCCGCAAGCGCGACATCCGCCCGGCGCGGATTACCGACCGGCCCGTGCCTGCTTCGCCGCCGGGGCTGTTCCGCCTCGACATGCGCGTGCGTGCCGACAATCGCCTGTTCGTCTCCGGCATGGGGTTGGAGAGCGAATGGGAGATGGATCTGCGCGTCGGCGGCACGTCCGCGGCGCCGGTCATCACTGGCGGGCTCGATCTGGTGCGCGGTACCTATTCGTTCGCCGGCAAGCGCTTCGAGGTCGAGCGTGGCCGCGTGCGCTTCCGCGGCGGTGCGATGACCGATCCCGATATCGATATCCGCGCGACGACGACGAACGACAACGTCACCTTCGTCATCGCCATCACGGGGACGGGGCAGCGGCCGCAGATCGCCTTCACCTCCACCCCGGCACTGCCGCAGGACGAGGTGCTGAGCCGGCTGCTGTTCGGCACCAATCCAGAAAATCTGTCGGCGACCGAGGCGATCCAGCTGGCGGCGGCGCTCAACTCGCTGCGCGGTTCGGGGGGCGGGCTCAATCCGCTCGGCAAGCTGCGCTCGGCCACCGGCTTCGACCGGCTCAGGATCCTCGGTGCGGACGAGGCGAGCGGGCGCGGCAGCGCGTTGGCGGCAGGCAAGTATCTGACCGACGACATCTACGTCGAGATCGTCACCGATGCGCGCGGCTTCACCGCGACGCAGCTGACGATCGCGCTGACCAAGTCGCTCAGCCTGTTGACGCAGGCCGGCTCGTTCGGCGGCTCGAATGCGCAGCTGCGTTATTCGAAGGACTATTGATCGCGTGCCGCACCGCCCCCTGGCAGGGGCGGGCGGCACCGGACAGGCAATTTACATCGCGGTAAGTTAGGTCCTTTTCCGCAACGGGTCGTTGGGCTAGGGTTGCGACGAGGAAGAGGATCCCGCGCATGAACGAGCACGTCGACGTCATCATCGTAGGCGCCGGGCTGTCCGGCATCGGCGCTGCGCATCATCTGCAGCAGCGCTGCCCCGATCGCAGCTACCTGATCCTCGAGGCTCGGCAGGCGATGGGCGGGACGTGGGACCTGTTCCGCTATCCGGGGATCCGATCGGATAGCGACATGCACACGCTGGGCTACAATTTCCGCCCGTGGACCAAGGCGAAGTCGATCGCCGACGGCCCATCGATCCGCGAGTATATCGAGGATACCGCGCGCGACGGCGGGATCGATCGCCACATCCGCTTCGGCCACAAGGTGACGGCGATCGAATGGTCGACCCCCGATGCGCGCTGGACGGTGACGACGCAGGGATCCGACGGCACGGCAACTTTCACGTGCAACTTCCTGCACATGTGTTCGGGCTATTACGATTACGATCGCGGGCACACGCCGCATTTCGCGGGGCAGGAGAGCTTTGCCGGCCGCATCGTCCATCCGCAGCACTGGCCTCACGACCTCGACTATGCCGGCAAGCGCGTGGTGGTGATCGGCAGCGGCGCGACGGCGGTGACGCTGGTTCCCGAAATGGCGAAGCAGGCGGCGACCGTCACGATGCTGCAGCGCTCACCGACCTATGTCGTCTCACGCCCCGGTGAGGACGCTCTGGCGAACTGGCTGCGCCGCAAGCTGCCAGGCAAGACCGCCTATGGCATGACGCGGTGGAAGAACGTGCTGATGGGCATGGTTTTCTACCGCATGACGCGCAAGCAGCCGGAGAAGGTGAAGCAGAAGCTGCTTGACCAGGTGCGCGAGCACCTCGGCCCCGATTACGACGTCGCCACGCACTTCACGCCGCGCTACAATCCGTGGGATCAGCGGCTGTGCCTGGTGCCGGATGCCGACCTGTTCGACACGATCAAGGCGGGGCGTGCCGACGTCGTCACCGACACGATCGAGCGCTTCACCCCGACCGGCATCCTGCTCACGTCTGGGCGCGAGCTTCCAGCCGACTTCATCGTCACCGCGACGGGGCTTGAGGTGAAGCTGCTCAGCGGTATCACGCCGGTGGTCGACGGCGTTCCCAAGGAGCTCGGCAAGGCGCTGCAATATAAGGGGATGATGTTCTCCGACGTGCCCAACCTCGCCTTCACCTTCGGCTACACCAATGCGTCGTGGACGCTGAAGGCGGATCTGGTGGCGATGTACCTGTGCCGCATCCTCAACGTGATGAAGAAGCGCGGGCTGCGGCAGGCGACGCCGCGCATTGGCGCCGACGCAATCACGCCCGAGCCATTCGTTGATTTCAGCTCGGGCTATATCCAGCGCGTCGCGGATCAGCTGCCCAAGCAAGGCAACCGCAAGCCGTGGAAGCTCAACCAGAATTACGCGCTGGACGTGATGGCGCTGCGCTTCGGATCGGTCGAGGACAGTATGGAATTCTCGAACCCAGCGCCAAAGCCGGCGACGCAGCGCGTCGCCGCCTAGCTGGCGAGCGTCGGCGGCGGGAGCAGCGCAAGAGCGAGTGTGCAGAGCCCGAGGCCGGCGGAGAGAATCAGTCTGAGCCGCAGCCAGCCCGGGACACCGGGCGCGGCACCGCTGCGTATTAGTGTGCGATCGGCCGCCGGGCTAAGCAGCAAAGATACGCCCAGCAGGATGAGCGATGGGCCCGGCCAGGCGAGCCCCTGGAACCACGGCAGCAGCGCGCCCCAGGCAATGAGGCTGGGCGCGACGGCGAGCAGATAGGGCCACCATCGCCGATCGTCGGCACGCAGCGCGTCCGCCCACCAGATGCCGCCGAGGAACGACAGGATCGTCGCGGCGTAGAAGCATCCGGCTGCATTTGCCGCCCAGCGTGCCGAAGGATCAACGACACCCGACGCGACGCACGCCGCCTGCGGCAGGATGCCGGCAAGCCCGAGGATGACGACGGGGCGGGGCAGTGAGCGAAGCGACATGATCGATCCTGACGAATGCACGTCACCCCCGAACGCGGGCTGCGCCGGCGGGTTGCCGGGCGAGGGCATCGGATCGTACCGGTCAAACCGCCGCTTTCCGCTGCACTTTCGCGCGCGTGGCGCTATGGCGCGTCGCTCGCCAGCCGAAGGAGCGCGACACGTGAACCAGATCCTGATCCTCACCACCGGCGGGACGATCGACAAACTCTATTTCGATGCGCTGAGTACCTATCAGATCGGCGAGAGCGTGGTTGATCGGATGCTTGCGACGGCGCGGGTGACGCTGCCGTACCGTCGCGTCGAACTGATGCGCAAGGATAGCCTCGAGCTGACCGACGCAGATCGCGCGACGATCGCGGCTGCGATCGCCGATGCTCCCGAACAGCGCATCGTCGTCACGCATGGCACCGATACGATGGCGCATACGGCGCAGGCGCTGCGCGGCATCGCGGGCAAGACGGTGGTGCTGGTCGGCGCGCTTTCGCCGGCGCGGTTTGCCGAGAGCGACGCGACGTTCAACCTGGGGATGGCGTTCGCCGCAGCGCAGGTGGCACCGGCCGGCGTGTGGATCGCGATGAACGGCACGCTGTTCGACGGCCAGCATGTGCGCAAGGATCGCACGATCAACGCCTTCGTCGTAGATTGATCAGCCTCCGCAGGCGCCGGCGGCGAACCGCCGGCGGACCGTGTCAGCGCTGCGCGACGGTGACCGAAGCCACAGGTGGCGGGAAGTCGAGCGCGCCGCACTTCTTCACCTGCCACTCGCCCTTGCCCGACCAGCACGCCTTGTCGAGCCGCGGCACGCGCGCGCTGGCGTGGAACGAGCGCGGGAATTGCTGCTCGCCCCAAGGCGTCAGGCTGTTGCGCAGCTGGCGCATCCGCTCCTGCGCGATCACGCCGAAGCTGCCGCGTGGCGCATAGAGCGCGAGCCGGCCGATCTCGCCGGCGGACTGGCAGAAATTATACTGCGACGCGACGGCGTTGAAGCTCGAATAGGTCTTTGTGCCGAACTGGTCGAGCGCGCCCTGGCCGGCCTTGGGGGCCTTGTTGGTGCGCAGGAAATATTTGGTCAGCGTGTCGTAGCTGTCCTTCAGCTCGGCACGGTGATCGGTGAGGATCGCGTTGTAATTGTCGACCGTCAGCAGGGTCGGTTCGAACTGGCATTGCAGCGCCGCGACGTTGAGCGCGGCGCGCAGCGTCCACGTCAGCCCGGCACGCAGCTCGGCATCGGTGGCACCCGGCAGTGTCATCGCAATACCCGGTTCGTCGCCGCGCACGACCGTGCCGGTCAAATCCTTGGACTTCATGAAGAACTGCGCCGATGCGGGCATCGACGATACAAGCGCCACGGCGGCAACAGCCACCCCCGCGATCCGCAACCCACCCATTTTCTCTGAACTCCCCGACCCGAACGCGGGGGATTCATACGCATTTCCGGGCCGTTATCCAAGTCTCTTCATCATGTTCGTCGATCGGTCGGTCGCCTCGGCGCAAACGCAGCGCAAAGGGCCATTGACGCAGAAAGGCCGCCCGGTCGCCCGGACGGCCCCCAACATAACGCCAATGGCGCGATGATTACATCGCGTTGGTGGTGGTCATGCTGTTGGTCATCATCATGTCGTTCGACATCATGGTGTCGTTCGCCATCATGCCGCCGTTCATGGCGCCGTCAACGGCGGTCATGTTGTCGGTCATGGTGTCCATGCCCTCGGTGGCGTTCATGTCGGTGACGGTGGTGTTGTCGACGGTGGTCTCCGTCTTCGAACCGCAGGCCGACACGGCGAGCGCGGCTGCCGCGATTGCCGAACCGGTCAGGATCTTCGAAAGTGCACGCATGGATAGCTCCCTAGATAATGGATTTGGACGGCGGACGTATCCATAATACCCAAATCGAGGTGGATATTAGTCACAGAACGCCGCCCCCTCAAGCCTCGATTTGTTGCACACAAGTCAAGCTTTCGAGGAAAGCGTCGGCGGTCAACGCCAAAGCAGCGTCGAAGGTTGCAAAATCCCCCCCGATGCCGAGCGCTTGGGCGCTGGTGACGGGATAGTCGGCGATGCCGCACGGCACGATGCCGCCGAAGTGCGCGAGATCGGGCGTGAGGTTCACCGAGAAGCCGTGCATCGTGACCCATTTGCGCACGCGCACGCCGATCGCACCGATCTTCGCTTCGCATCCGCCGCGGTCGATCGTCCAGATCCCGATCCGCCCGGGTGCGCGAAACGCGTTGATGCCGATGTGGTCAAGTGCTGCGATCAACCATCCTTCTAGCCCGTGGACGAAGCAGCGCACGTCGCGCCCCCGCTTCGCCAGATCGAGCATGAGATAGCCGATCCGCTGCCCCGGCCCGTGATAGGTATAGCGGCCGCCGCGGCCCGCCTTTACCACCGGAAAGCGCGGATCGATCAGTTCGGCGGCGTCTGCGCTGGTGCCCGCCGTATAGACCGGCGGATGCTCGAGCAGCCAGACGAGCTCTCGTGCCTCTTGTCGCGCGACTGCGGCGTTGCGCGCCTCCATGTCGGCCAGCGCCGCGGCATAGTCCGTCAGCCCTGGCGAGATGCGCCACTCGATGTCGCCGATCGTCACGGCGGCTCAGATGCGCATCCCGACGACGATTGGCAAGCGTCACGGCGATCGGGTAGGCGGCGGCAATGGATCGCACCAAGGGACGCTGCGCATGATCAGCATGAGCGAGATATGGGATCGGACGGTCGCGGTGTTCGCCGGCCGGTTCGCCATGCTAGCGTCGATCGCGACGCTCCTGCTGCTCGCTCCGCCGATCGCGCAGGCGGCGATCGATGCGATTTCGGGCACCTCGCCGGCGCTGCGCTTCGTCGGTGGCCTTGTCGCACTGCTGGTGTTCGTCGCGGCGATGCTCGGCGCGCTGGCGGTAACGGCAGTGGCGACCGACCCGTCGCTCGACCAGCGTGGCGCGCTCGAAGCCGCGGGTCTGCGGGTCGGCCCGCTGCTCGCGGTATCAATCGTGCTCGGTATTGTCCTCTTCGCGAGCTTCCTTCCAGCCATCCTCCTGATCGGCACGTCCGGCTTCGACATCGTGCGCGCACAGGCGGGTGCGCCGCAGCAGGCGCTCGACACCGGCCGCTTCGCGCTTGGCGGGCTGTTCATGCTCGTCACGCTGTTCGCCTGGCTGTGGGTGTTCGCCAAACTCGTGCCGCTGCCGGCGGTGGTGATGAACGAGCGCCGCGGGCTGGGTGCGATCGCGCGCTCGTTCGCCTTGACGCGCGAATCGACGGCGAAGTTGTTCGGGGTGCTGATCCTCTACGCGATCGTCATGGCGGTCGCACTCCTCGCGGTCACGTCGGTGATCGGGCTAGTGACGCGGCTGATCGCGGGGGCCGATGCACCGGGCGCGGTGGCGTTCGCCGTCGCCGTGGGCACGGCGATCGTCACGTGCGTTTTCAGCGTGGTGCAAAACGTGTTCGGCGGGCAATATTATCTGAAGGCGCGCGCGGTGCGCGACGCGGCGTGAACCCCAATCTCATCGCCCTCCTGATCGATGCGTGGCGTACCTTCCGCCGCGAAGCGGATCTTCTGCTGCGGATCGCCGGCGCGCTGGTGTTCCTGCCGGCCTTCGCGGTGCAACTGCTGTGCGATCCGTTACCCGCGCTACCCACCGAGCGCGACGAGCGCGCTATGCAGGTGTGGCTCGACGCGGTGTCCGCGTGGGGGCAGGGGAACGCCTTCTGGTACGTTGCCGCCGACCTCCTCGGCATGATCGGGCTGGCGGCCGTCGCGCTGATGCTGCTCGACCGGCGTGGACCGTCGGTGCGCGACGCGCTGGCCGACGTCGGGCGGCGCTTGCCGCGCTTCATCCTCGCCAATCTGCTCGTCGCGATTCCCGTCGGGCTTGGCCTGTGGGTCTTCATTTTGCCCGGGCTGTACCTGCAGGCGCGGCTGATCGCGGCGATCCCGGCGCTGGCGGCCGAACCCGGGCTGAGCGCCGCGCGCGCGGTGCGGCGGAGCTGGGGGATGACCGCGACGCACGGCTGGGCGATCCTCGGCGCAATCGTCGCGCTGTTCCTGCTGCAATGGCTGATCGTCAGCCCGCTGTTACCCGCCGAGACGTGGCTGCGCACGCCGGGCCACGAGAATCCGTTCGTCATTGCATTGGTCGCCGCGCTGCTCGCCGCGGCGTCGACCGTCTACAATCTGGCGCTGCTGTTGCTCGGCGTCGTCGCCTATCGCCGCTGGGCCAGCATCGGCACGTGAGGGGCGAGGCTCTCGTCCAGCAACCCGGCGAGCCGCGGGTCGGCGAACGTCTCCACCGTACGCCGCACCGCGACGAAGCCCTGCGCGCGATAGAAACCGAGCGCGCGGGGATGGTCGAGTGTGCAAGTGTTGACCGTCACCCGGCTGACACCGCCACGCCACGCGCGGGCCAGCGCTTCGGCCATCAGCCAGCGCCCGTGGCCATGGCCGGCAAGTTCGGGAACGAAGCCGAAATAGGATAGCTCGCCGATGCCCGCGCGGCGGAAATCGAGCTCGAGCATTCCTACCTCGATGCCTGCGCGATCGACCGCGGCATAGACCTCCACTGCGGGATCATTGATGATCGCGTGTAGCGCGGCGTCGTCGATCGCCAGGCGCGAGAACCAAAGCCACGGCCCGCCGATACGGCGGAACAGCGTGCGATACGTCTCGGCGCGCGGCCGCTCCCATCGCAGGAGGCGAAAGCGCGTTTCGGGGATCGGACGGAGAGGCGGTCTCCGCCTCATCTCCAGCGTGGTGACGATCGTTGCCACCTGATCGTCGGGAACCGCGATCAGCCCCACGTGGCGACCGGCGGCAGGCTCATCAGGATCGCATCGATGTTGCCGCCCGTCTTAAGGCCGAACAAGGTGCCGCGATCGTAAACGAGGTTGAATTCAGCGTAGCGGCCGCGCCACTCGTTCCGCTGCGCGATGTCGGCCTCGCCGAATGGCATGTTCATCCGCCGCCGCACAATCCGCGGGTAAACGTCGAGAAAGCCACGGCCCACGTCCTGCGTGAAGGCGAAGTTCGCGGCGAAGTTGCCTTCAAGGTGATCGTAGAAGATGCCGCCCACGCCGCGGTGGACGCGCCGGTGCGGGATGTAGAAATAGTCGTCCGCCCATTGCTTGAAGCGCGGGTAATGTGCCGTGTCGTGCGCGTCGCAGGCGGCCTTGAGCGTAGAATGGAAGTCGTCGGTGTCCTCGTCGATCGGAAGCGGCGGATTGAGATCGGCACCGCCGCCGAACCAGCGCTTGGTGGTGACGAGGAAGCGCGTGTTCATGTGGACGGCGGGGACGTGCGGGTTCGCCATGTGCGCGACGAGGCTGATGCCGGTCGCGAAGAAGCTCGGATCCTCCGCCGCGCCGTGGATCGTCTTGGCGAAATCGCCCTCGAAACTGCCGCCGACGGTGGAGACGTTGACGCCGACTTTCTCGAATACGCGCCCCTTCATCACCCCGCGCACGCCGCCGCCGCCCGGTGCGCCCGCCGGATCGACCCGGTCCCACGGCGTGTAGACGAAATCAGCGTCGGACCCCGCCTCGCGCTCGATCGCCGTGAACTCGGCGCAGATCAGGTCGCGTAAGGTCTCGAACCACTGGCGGGCGGCGGCTTGTTCGGTGTCGAGCGTCAGCATGGCGGGTCCTTACCGGCGCGACGCGCGCACTGTCGAGGTGACAGAATGTCCCATCAGGTGCTTGATTCGCGGGTCTGGCGCAGCGCCTCGGCCAGGATGATGCCGGCGCTTATCGCAACGTTAAGCGAGCGGAAACCCGGCCGTATCGGAATGCGCACGCGCAGATCGGCAGCCTCATGTACGTGATCGGGTACGCCTGCGCCCTCGCTGCCGAACACCAGCACGTCGTCAGGCTCAAAGCGTGCGTCCCACAGGTCCACCGCTCCGCGCGTCGTCGCGAGCACCAGCCGCGCCGACGGCGGCGCGCGGCGCGCCGTGAAGGCCGCCCAGTCGACGTGCCGCGTTACGTCGCCCGCGGCGGTATAATCCATCCCCGCGCGGCGCAGCGCGCGATCGCCCCACGGGAAGCCCATCGGTTCGATCAGGTCGACCGGCACGCCGAAACATGCTGCCGTGCGCAGGATCGTGCCGACGTTGCCGGCGATATCGGGCTCGAACAGGGTGATGCGCATGATGCTGGTTAGCGGCGGGAGCCGCCGTCCGCAAAATGCAGTTGGCAGGGGAGGGGGGCGAAGCTATCAGGCCGCGAACTCTCGTGGGGACGAGGGATTCCATGGGCGGGCGCAACGGGCATTCCCCGATCGATGCGCCTCTCCAAGGCAGGAAGGACAAGGGTTAGCGAATGGCGACGGTCGACAGCACGATTCCTCCGGGCGAGAACCCCGCCCCCTATCACGAGGAAGGCCACGACCCCCGCCGGCGCGACTTCATCAACATCGCGGCGGTCGCCTGGGCCGGCGTCGGCGCGGGCGTGATCGTCCTGCCGCTGATCAATCAGATGAACCCGTCGGCCGACGTGCTCGCGCTGTCGACCACCGAGGTCGACATCAGCAAGATCGAGCCCGGCCAGGCGATCAAGACGACGTTCCGCAAGCAGCCGCTGTTCGTGCGCAACCTGACGCCGAAGGAGATCGCCGAGGCGGACGCGGTGTCGCCAAGCTCGCTACGCGATCCGCAGACGCTGGAAGAGCGCACCAAAGCGGGCAAGAAGAACTGGCTGATCACGCTGGGCGTCTGCACCCACCTCGGCTGCGTGCCGCTGGGCGCGGGCGAGGGCGAGAACAAGGGGCCGTTCGGCGGCTATTTCTGCCCGTGCCACGGTTCGGCGTACGACACTGCTGGGCGCATCCGCCAGGGTCCGGCGCCGACCAATCTTCACGTCCCCGAATATGCATTCACGTCCGACACTGTCGTGACGGTCGGTTGAGGTAGCGCACCATGAGCTTTCCCTGGGCCCATCATTACGAGCCGAAGCAGCCGCTGATGCGGTGGCTGGACGAGAAGCTGCCGCTGCCGCGCCTCGTCTACAACGCTGTCGGCGCGGGCTATCCCGTGCCGCGCAACCTCAACTATTTTTGGAACTTCGGCGTGCTCGCCGGGCTCGCGCTGGTGGTGCAGATTGTCACCGGCATCGTGCTGGCGATGCACTATGCCGCCAATGGCCTGGTCGCGTTCGGCTCGGTAGAAAGCATCATGCGTGACGTCAACGCCGGCTGGTTCCTGCGCTATGCGCACGCCAACGGCGCGTCGATGTTCCTGCTCGTCGTCTACATCCACATCGCCCGCGGCCTCTATTACGGCTCGTACAAGGCGCCGCGCGAGATGGTGTGGCTGCTCGGCGTCGTCATCTTCCTGCTGATGATGGCAACCGCGTTCATGGGCTACGTGCTGCCGTGGGGCCAGATGAGCTTCTGGGGTGCACAGGTGATCACCGGCTTCTTCTCAGCCATCCCGCTGGTCGGTGAGCCGATCCGCATCTGGCTGCTGGGCGGCTTCGCGCCGGACAATGCCGCGCTCAACCGCTTCTTCTCGCTCCATTATCTGCTGCCGTTCGTCACCGCGGGCGTCATCATCATGCACATCTGGGCGCTGCACATCCCGGGTTCGAACAACCCGACCGGCGTCGACGTGAAGGGCGAGCAGGACACGGTGCCGTTCCACCCGTATTACACGGCCAAGGACGGCGTCGGCGTCGCGGTGTTCTTCCTGATCTTCGCCTCGCTGATCTTCTTCTCGCCCAATCTGCTGGGCCACCCGGACAATTACATCGAGGCGAACCCGCTCTCGACCCCGGCGCACATCGTTCCCGAATGGTACTTCCTTCCGTTCTACGCGATCCTGAAGAGCTTCACCGCGGACTTCATCCTGACGGGCAAGCTGTGGGGCGTGCTGGCGATGTTCGGCTCGATCCTGCTGCTGTTCTTCCTGCCGTGGCTCGACAGCTCGCCGGTCCGGTCGGCGAACTATCGCCCGACGTACCGCTGGTTCCTCGTCGTGTTGCTCGTCGACGTGCTGATCCTCGGCTATATCGGCGGGGCCGAAGCGACGGCGCGCAACGTCATCATCGGTCAGCTCGCGACGGCTTATTACTTCGCGCATTTCCTGATCATCCTGCCGGTCGTGTCGCGCTCGGAGCGTCCGCGCCCGCTGCCCAACTCGATCACCGAAGCGGTGCTTGCCAAGCATGGCGGCACCTCGCCCGCCAAGACCGCGATGGCGCACTGAGCCGATACGGGGGAATAACAGAACAATGGTTCGTACCATCGCACTCCTGATCGGCGCGGGTTTCGTGTTCGTGCTCGGCATCGCGCTGTTCGGCACGATCTCCACCGCGATCAGCAATCCGGCGCCCGAAACGGCGGAACACGAGTTTCACCTGCATCCCAACAACATCGGGCTGCCGTCCGAGGGTCTGTTCGGCAAGTTCGATCGCCAGCAGCTGCAGCGCGGGCTCAAGGTCTATCAGGAGGTTTGCGCCGCCTGCCACAGCCTGAAATACGTCTCGTTCCGCGATTTCGAGGAGCTCGGCTACAGCGAAGGCCAGGTGAAGGCGATCGCGCAGGGCTGGCCGATCGAGCAGCCGAGCGTGAACCCCGACACGGGCGAGGCGGCGACGCGCAAGAATGTCGCCTCCGACCGCGTGCCGAGCCCGTATCCCAACGAGGTTGCGGCGCGCGCGGCGAACAACAATGCGCTGCCGCCCGATCTGTCGCTGATCACCAAGGCGCGACATGACGGCGCGAACTATGTTGGCTCGCTGCTGACCGGGTATCGCAACCAGCCGGCCGAGTTGCTGCGCAAGTTCCCCGACGCCAAGACGCCGCAGGGGCTGCACTACAACCCGTATTTCGCGAACCTCAACATCGCGATGCCGCCGCCGCTGACCTCCGACGGCCAGGTGACGTACGAGGACGGCACGAAGCCTACCAAGCAGCAGATGGCGAACGACGTCGCGGCCTTCCTCACCTGGACGGCGGAGCCGAACCTCGAGACGCGTCATGCCGCCGGGTTCGCGACGATCATCTTCCTGCTGATCTTCTGCTTCCTGACGTGGGGCACGTACCAGAACGTCTGGCGCAACATTAAGCATTGATCGCGCCGGACGGTCGACGGGGCGGGGGGCTACGGCCCCCCGTTTCGTTTTCGTCGCCGGCGATAGGAAGGATTTCGGCCAATGGTAGCGAACGACGATCTCAAGGCGCTGATCCGGACGATCCCCGACTTCCCAAAGCCCGGCATCCAATTCCGCGACATCACGACGCTGCTGCTCGACCCGAAGGGTCTGGCGACGTGCGTCGAGCGCATGGTTGCCGCGACGGCCGGGCCAGTCGATCTGGTCGCGGGGATCGAGGCACGCGGCTTCCTGTTTGCCGCCGCGCTCGCGGTGCCGCTAGGCGCGGGCGTGCTGCTGATCCGCAAGGACGGCAAGCTCCCCGGCGCGACGATCGCGGAGGATTATGCGCTCGAATACGGGCAGGATCGCATCGCGATGCATGCCGATGCGTGCGCGCCGGGAGCGCGCGTGCTGCTGATCGACGATCTGATCGCCACCGGCGGCACTGCGCGCGCAGCGGTCCGCCTGCTGCGCAAGGCCGGCGCACGCGTGGCGCAGGCACAGTTCCTCGTCGATCTGCCCGACCTAGGCGGCGCCAATTTGCTGCGCGCCGATGGGATCGCGGTCGATGCGCTTGTGTCCTTCCCCGGCCACTAGGGAACCGCGCCGACCCGCTCTCGTTACGAATTGATCGGCGGCGCGTATTCCGGCTGCCCTCCGCTGTACGGGAGACGATGATGTTCAACTGGAAACGCTTCGGAATCGTTGCGCTGCTCGGCGGGCTTGGGCTCGGCACGGCTGCCTGCACCGACGGTTACGGCTATGGCGGCGCCTCGCTCGGCTATGGCTCGGGCTATTACGCCGATCCGTATTACGGCGGTGGCTATTACGGCGATAACTTCTACGGCGGCGGGTTCGGTGGCGTAGGCGCCGGGCTCGGCTACGGTTGGTACAACGACTTCTACTATCCCGGCACGGGCGTGTACGTGTACGATCGCAATCGCCGGCCGTTCCGGTGGAACGACGGCCAGCGCCGCTATTGGCAGGGCCGGCCGGGATGGAACCAGCCCGGTGCACGCGCCAACTGGAACGACTTCCGCCGCGACTACCGCGCCGAGCGCCGTGACTATCGCGGCGACCTTCGCGACAATCGGCAGGCCTATCGCAACGGTACGATCGATCGCGGCGAGTTTCGGCAGGGCCGGCGCGATGCGCGCCGCGAATTCCGCAACGACGTGCGGCAGGATTATCGCCAGTATCGTCGCGAGAACCGCGCCGATGGCTATCGTACGCCGCGCTCCAATCGCGGTGGCGTCGGGCGCGCGCTGCCCAATCCCAACGTCCGGCCACGCTGACTTGGTTCGCCCGGCGGTATAGTCCCGCCGCCGGGCACGCCGCGCTCAGCCGGCCGGCCGCGTCGCGATCAAGCCGTTCGACACCATCGACATGACGGCGACGTCGTCCTGATTGAACACCGTCATGCGGCTCTTGAAGATTCCCATTTCGGGCCGCGATTGCGATTGGCGCCTTTCGATTACCTCGGTCTCGCAGCGCAGCGTGTCGCCCGGATAGACCGGCTTCAGCCATCGTAGCTCATCGACACCGGGCGAGCCGAGCCCTGCCTGCTTGTTGTTCTTCAGATTGGCGACGATCATCGACATCACCATCGCGCAGGTGTGCCAGCCGCTCGCCGACAGTCGCCCGAAATGGGTCGCCGCTGCCGCCTCGTCAGAGAGGTGGAAGGGCTGCGGATCGTAGCGCGAGGCGAAGTCGATCACTTCCTCACGCGTCACCTGATAGGCGCCGAAGCTCGCCTTCGCGCCGATCGCGATATCCTCGAAATACTGCATCGCCCGTCCTTATCGTTTCAGTACCTTCTGAAACGGCGCGTCGCTGCCGTCCAGCGACGGATCGGCAGGCAGGCCGATCAGCCGCCGCAGCAGCGGGGTGACGGACACGTTGTCGAACGTCGCGATCGTACGCCCCGCGGCGAAGGCGGGTCCGTTGGCGATGAACAGCGCACGCATGCTGGCCGCGTCGTTGTCAAAGCCGTGCTCGCCGCGCGCGAAGGGCTTCGTCGGCGCGGTCTTGTACGTCGTCCACCCATCCTCGGCGAGGCATAGGAACGGCGGGACGCGCGGGTTCGTCCCGTAGTGGAAGCGCGCCGGGATCTCGGACTTGCGCCAGCATTGCAGATGCGCGTGCGGCTTCAGCAACGCAGCGGCGAGCGCGGCCTCGCGACCGGGCATAGGTGCGAAGGTCGCGTAGGGCCCGCTCTCGACGACCCGGGCGTCGCTTGCAGACACAAGCGTGTCGAGCGCGATCACCCGGTCGCTCGACGTCGCGCTCATCCCGTGATCGGACACGACGACGATATTGGCGGGCTGTGCGAGAGCGGCGAGCCCGGCGACGAGCTCACCGATCTGCTGGTCGACTTCTGCGATCGCGGCGTTCACCTCGGAGGAAGAGGGGCCGCGCTGATGCCCGGCGGTGTCGACGACGTCGAAATAGGTGGTGACGAAGCGCGGCCGCGCGGCGGCCGGGCGTCGCATCCAGTCAATCACCGCGCGGACGCGGTTGCTGCCGGGCATCTGCTGGCTGTACTGCTGCCAATCGGTCGGCCGCGTGCCGCCGGCGACGGTGTTCGGCCACTCGGCGGCGCGCGTACCGCCCCACGCGACGTTCGATCCAGGCCAGTACATCGCGGCGGTCGGTATGCCGGCGCGCTCCGCGCTGACCCACAGCGGCGGCGCGGCGTTCCACCAATAGGGATCGTCGGTCGCCATCGTGAAGACCTCGCCCGGCCGGGCGGGATCTTCCATCGAGTTGGCGGTAATGCCGTGGCGGTCAGGGCGCAGCCCGGTGACGAGCGTCCAGTGGTTGGGATAAGTTTTTGACGGGAAGGACGGCCGCATCGGCCCCGTCACGCCGCCGGCGGCGAGCGCCGACAGATTGGGCGTCAAACCGCGATCAAGATAGTCGGGACGAAAGCCGTCGATCGAGACGAGAATCGTGACGGGCTGGCGCAGCTCGGCCCCGGCGAGTGCCTGCGACGTCGCCGGTGCGAGGTGATCAGCGGGCGGCAGGGCCGGCGGGGTCTTCGGATAAGCGCATCCCGCGAGCGCGGAGACGGCGGCGAGCGACGCGAAGAGTCGGCGAACCATGGCGCTGCCTCTAGCGGGCGGCGCCGGCGCTGTCTCGTCCCGTTGTGCAAGACGAACGCGGCCCCGGGATCAGCGCGCCGCGGACCGCTGCGCCGCGGTGACCCGCCAAATGGTGTTGCCGACGTCATCCGCGACGAGCAGCGCACCGGTACGATCGGTTATCACCCCGACGGGGCGGCCCTGCGCCTCGCCGTCGCCGTTGAGGAAGCCTGTCAGCACATCCACCGGCTTGGCACCGCGCACCGGCCACCCCTGCACAGTGAAGGGCACGAACACGACCTTGTAGCCCGAAACCGGCACGCGGTTCCACGATCCGTGCTCACCGATGAACGCCCCGCTGGTGTAGCGCTGCCCCAGCTTCGCATCCCCGGCGAACGTCAGCCCGAGCGCCGCGACGTGCGGGCCGAGCGCATAGTCCGGGCGCTTGGCATATTGCTGGAGCTGCGGGTTCGCGGGCTCGACGCGCTTGTCGGGATAGCCGCCCCAGTAATACCACGGCCAGCCGAAGTGGTCGCCGAGGCTCACCTCGGTCAGATAGTCGGGCACGATGTCCGAGCCGAGCATGTCGCGCTCGTTGACGACGGCCCACAATTGCTTCGACTGCGGATGGATCGCCATGCCGTTGGCGTTGCGCACGCCGGCCGCGAACACGCGCGACGTTTTTTCCTTCGGATAGACCTGGAGGATCGTCGCACGGCGCTGTTCGAGCTCGAGTCCCTTCTCGCCGATATTCGACGCCGACCCGACCGAGACGTAGAGCGTGCGCCCGTCCTCCGCCGCGATCACGTTACGCGCCCAATGGTTCTGCCCGCCGGGCAGCTTGACGACGACTTCGGGAGTGGCGGTGATGCGCGTGTCGCCATCCTTGTAGGGCACGCGGACGAGCGCGTCGGTGTTGGCGACGTAGAGCTGCCCCTCGAACAGCACCATGCCGAACGGCGAATTTAGCCCGGTCATGAAGGCGTGACGCTGATCGACGCGGCCGTCGCCGTTGGCGTCGCGCAGCAGTGTGATGCGGTTGGCGGACGGCACGCCGGCGCCGGCGCGTCCCATCAGGAAGCCCATCACGCGATCGGTGAAGCTCCGCCCGCGCGGCGGCGAGTTGCTCTCCGCGACCAGCACGTCACCGTTGGGCAGGCGATAGAGCCAGCGCGGGTGATCGAGCCCGGTGGCGAACGGCTGAACCGCGAGGCCGGCGGCGGGCGTCGGCATCGCGCCCTGCGGCCAGCCGACTGCCTTTGCCACCTTTACCGTCGGGATCATCTGGCTGCGCGGATTGGTGATCTGCGGCCGCTGCCCGGTGACGGCAGCGAAGTCGACCCGCGCCTTGTCGGGCCAGCCGAGCCAAACGAAGACGCCGATGCCGGCGAGAACCAGCAGGCCGAGGACGATCAGAATGTGTTTGCGCATGGGGAAGAGATAGGGCGCCCTGCGTGATTGGGGAAGATCGTTCCGGTCCGGCCGAACCGGGATCGTCAGGGGGCGCCATCCGCCAGCAGGCTGTCGGCGAGCAGCAGCAGCAGCTTGACGTCGATCGCAAGCCCCTCGCGGCGCTTCGCGGCGACGAACGCAGCAATCTCGCCCCGCGGGACGACGTGGACGACGATATCCTCGTCGGCATCGCCGCCGCCGTCACTCACCTTCACCAGATCGCGCGCGCGCACCAGCGTGAAGCCCTCGCTGACCATGCCGGGCGAGGAGAAAAAGGTGCCGAGCGGCTCGATCGAACCCGCGCGATAGCCGGTCTCCTCCTCGAGCTCACGGCTCGCGGCCTCAGCCAGCGGCTCGTTGGCGGTCTGATCACCGATCAGCCCGGCGGGCAGCTCGAGACACGGGCGGCCAAGCGGAACGCGATGCTGCTCGACGAGCACGATTTCGTCCGCGTCGGTGATTGCGACGATCACTGCCGCCTCGATGCCACGGTTGCGCGCGGCATATTCCCACTTGCCTTGCTTCACCGCCTTGATGAAGCGGCCTTCCCACATCGTTTCGGGTGCGTCGGTCACAGCTCGATCAGCCGGTCTGGAAGTTCGTTGGGATTGCGTCCAGTCGGCGGGAAATGCTCGGCGAGGACGGCCCCGATCTCGGTGACCGCGGCGGCCATGCCGTCGGCAGGCCGCCCGTCCTTCACCGCCTCGACCAGCGCCGCCATGGCGTGGCCCCATACATCGGGTGACACGCGATCGTGGATCCCGGCGTCTGCCACGATCTCGGCGCGATGCTCGTCTAGGCTGAGGTACAGTAGTACGCCTGTTGCGGCGATCGTGCGATGCTCGGCGCTCGCGCGGAACAGGGCGAGCGCGCGGGCATGGACGCGGCGCGTCTTGGTCGCCGCAGGGGTGAGCACCATGCGCAGCGGCCGGATCGCGAACAGATAGCGCGCGAGCAGAAAGGTGAGCGCGGCGAGCACCGTCGCGATCGTCAGCGCGGTGGCGGTGGAGACGTGCTCCTCCCACGGATCGCCGGTCAGCAGATGGACCGCATCGATCGCCGCGGGAAAGCCCGAGAGGATCGCGAGCACCAGCAGCATCGCGAGCACGGCATAGTGCAGCCCGACGTCATGGTAGGCGTCGGACGATTGCGCGACGATCGTCACGATCTCGCCGTCGGTGGCCTGCTCGGCCGCGGTGACGGCCGCCGTGACGCGGGCATGATCTTGCGGTGCAAGGCGCATCACCAACTCCCCGAAGCGCCGCCGCCGCCGAACGATCCGCCGCCACCGCCGCCAAAACCGCCGCCGCCCCAACCGCCGCCGCCGCCGCCCCAGCCGCCGCCACCGGAGCCCCAATCGTCATCGTCACGGTCGCCGTGCATCGCTGCGCTGGCCGCATTGGCCGCGATGTTCCACAGGATCACTGATCCCAGCCCGCTGCCATCGTCGCCGCGGTAGCGCCGCGCGCCGCGCGTGCTTCCGCGCCGCGCCACCGAGAGGAAGACGAAGACGGCGACCATACCCCAAAAGATCAGCCCGATCGGCACGCCGCCGCCACCGCGCCGCTGCGCCTTGGCCGTTGAATCGAACTCGCGCACCGCGGCGTCGAGCTTAGCTTGCGCTTCTTCCGGCGATGCGCGCAGCTGCGCGATCAATCCGTCGGTTCCCGCAACGATTCCGCCGGGAAGATCCCCAGCCTTGAAGCGCGGCAGGATCGTCTGGTTGATCAGCACGCTGGAGAAGGCGTCGGTGAGAAACGGTTCGAGCCCGTTGCCCACTTCGACGCGTACCTTGCGCTCGTTCGGCGCGACCAGCAGGATGGCGCCGTTGTTGACGTCCTTCAGCCCGACGCCCCACGCCCGCCCGAGCTTGTAGCCATATTCCTCGATCGGGTAATTTTCGAGGCTGGGCACGGTGGCGACCACCACCTGTCGTTTGGTATCGCGCTGCAACGCGTCGAGTTTCTGGGTCAGATCCTGCTCGACGGCGGGCGGCAGCACATTGGCCGCGTCGACGACGAAGCCGGTGAACTTGGGAAAGGTCTGTGCAGCCGCCGGACCGGCGAGCGCCGTGACGACGACGAACATCGCGGCGAGCAGCGCCAGCCATCCGCCCCGAACAACCTTGCCGATACGCACCACATGCCGCTCCGCCGGCAGGGCGGGGCCGAGCGCGGTACGCCCAGCCCCGACAGAATAGGGCCGGCTCAGCTGCCGAAATCCACCTTGGGCGCCGTTTCGGCGTTGGGCGTGGTCGCCTGGAACGGCACCATCGGCTTCGCGCCGTAGAAGATCTTGGCACCGACCGCGTCGGGGAAGGTGCGAATGCGGGTGTTATACGCCTGCACCGCGCCGTTGTAGTCGTTGCGCGCGATGGTGATGCGGTTCTCGGTACCTTCGAGCTGGCTCATCAACGTGGTGTAGTTCGCCTGGCTGCGAAGCTCGGGATACGCCTCCTGCAAGCGCTGGAGCGACAGCGTCAGCCCGGCTTGCGCACGTTGATACGCCTGCATCTTGGCGGGATCGCTGAGGTCGTCACCCGAAACCTGCACCTGCGTCGCGGAGGCGCGCGCCTGCGTCACCTGCGTCAGCACCTCCTTCTCCTGCGCACCGGCGGCCTTCACCGTCGCGACGAGATTGGGGATGAGATCGGCGCGGCGCTGATACTGGTTCTGCACGTCGGCCCAGCGCGCCTTGGCGTTCTCCTCCGCGGTCGGAACGCTGTTGATCCCGCACCCGGCAAGGCTGGCGGAAAGCGCGACGAGAAGAAGCGGACGGAACGTCATCGTGGTTGGTCTCCAAGGGGGCCTGTGTCACTCATATAGGACGCTCTAGCCGCTTGGCGAAGGCTTAATCGGGCAGTAGCCTCGAATAAGGAACTGCCAGAAGGGGAAGCACGGCATGCTGAAGGAGTTTCGGGCATTCATCGCGCGCGGCAACGTGTTCGATCTCGCGGTCGCGGTGATCATCGGCGCCGCCTTCGGCAAGATCGTCACCTCGCTGACCGAGGACGTGCTGATGCCGATCATCGGCAAGATCTTCGGCGGTCTCGATTTCTCGAGTTATTTCGTCGTGATGGGTACCGTACCCGCCAACCTCGTCGGATCGACCGACTACGTCGCGTTGAAGAAGGCCGGCGTTCCGCTGCTCGGCTACGGCGCGTTCCTGACGCAGGCGGTCAATTTCGTGATCGTCGCGTTCATCATCTTCATGCTGCTGCGCACCGTGAATCGGGCGACGGCGATGTTCGAGCGTGAGAAGGAGAAAGCGGCAGCCGAGCCTGCCGCCGAGCCGACCGACGTCGCGCTGCTGCGCGAGATCCGCGACGAGCTTCGCGAGCGACCGCGCGTGTAGGCCTTTTTTGCCGCGCTGCCCTTCGAGCGGCGCGGCGATTGCGGTTCAGGCCGCCGCCATCTGCTTCGCCGCGGCGTCGGCAAGACTGGTGCCGTCGAGGATCCGTGCGGTTTCGTCGCGCACCCGCGCCATTGCGTGGCGGATCGCGCAATCGGCCTCGCTCTTGCAGTCCTTGCACGGGCGATAGGCCGTGCGGCTGACGCACGGGACGAGGGCAAGCGGCCCTTCGATGACGCGGATCACCTCGCCCAGCGAGATGAGATAGCCTGGTCGCGAGAGGACGTACCCGCCCATCTTGCCGCGCTGGCTGTGCAGCAGCCCGGCATCGCGCAGATCGGCAAGGATGAGCTCGAGGAACTTGCGCGGCACGTTCGCCTCGAGCGCGATTCGGTTCATCGGCACGGGCGGGCCACCAGCCGGCATCGTGGCGAGATAGAGCATCGAACGAAGGGCGTAACGCGAACGCTGGGTAAGCATGATACCTGTTATATGGCGGCATATTATGGCGACCGAAAGGCGCCCTTGGCACTTTCCCGCCGGCGTCCTATATCGGTCGGGCTCGCGGGGCTTGCCCCACGGCTATGGCGATAAAAGCCGGCGAAAAATAGGCACAGCGGACCCGGGGGCAGTACCCGGCGGCTCCACCACTGCCGCTGCTTCCAGCAGGGGCATTGATGGGGCCGAACCAGGATCGACGTGTGTTGAAAGGCGCTGGTCTTTGCTCGGAATGGGACCACCGTGACGGCCCATACACAAGTGCCAACGATAACGAAGCACTCGCGATTGCGGCGTAACCTGACGGCTTAACGGCCTAAGGTTACACCAAAATAGCGCGGTTGGACCGCACCGGGCAACAGAAGCGGATTCCAGCGGCACGGGGAGCGCCGGGCAACAGAAGCTCCCCACCGATCATCATGCCGCCGATGGTCGGCCGGTCATACCTGACTAACGCACCGCAGGCTTGTCATCGCGGCGCGGGCGCGCACATAGGCCAGCCATGGCATCAGCGAACGTCCCAGGCCATCCTTCGGCCCATCGCGCGCAGATCGGTTCCGCCGTCGCAGCCCGCCTGTCGGCCGATCCGCGCGCGATCCGCCTGCCGAGCAACTATGCCGCGGCGTGGAAGCTGCCCGATTACCTCGACGCGGCGACCTGCAAGCGGCTGATCGCGATGATCGATGCAAACCGTCGCCCGTCCACCGTATTGACCGATCAAGGCGACACGTCGTTTCGTACATCGGAGAGCTGTGACATGGCGCGCGACGCGCCTGAGATCAGGCCGATCGACGAGGGGTTGGCGCATCTGCTCGGCATCGATCCCGCGTGGGGCGAGACGATGCAGGGCCAGCGCTATGCCCCCGGACAGTATTTCAAGGCGCATCAGGATTATTTCCATGAGGGCGAGAGCTACTGGCCGGCGATGCTGGCCAGCGGCGGCCAGCGCGTGTGGACGGCGATGATCTTCCTCAACACCGTTGAGGAAGGGGGGGCGACCTGGTTTCCGCAGGCAGGCCTGCGCGTTGCCCCCAAGCGCGGCACGCTTCTCGCGTGGAACAACATGAACGCCGACGGCAGCCCGAACGGCTACACGTTGCACGAGGGCACCGTCGTTACCGACGGCGTGAAGTACATCGTCACGAAATGGTTCCGCGAGGGACCGTGGATGCCCGAAGGCATGGCCAGGCGATGAGCGCACTGCCGCACGTGCTCGGGGTCGAGCGGTCGATTCTCGGCCAGCCGTGGCGCTGGCGCGCGACCGCGTCGGACGATCTGTCGCTCGATGATCTGGTGACGCAGCTGTTGCTCGCCCGCGGCTGCCCGCGCGAGGCGCTCGACGCGCACCGCGCACCGTCGATCCGCGCCTTCATGCCCGATCCGTCGATCTTCCGCGACATGGACCGCGCGGCGGAACGCTTGGCGGACGCGGTCGTCGCAGGTGAGGCGATCGCGATTTTCGGCGATTACGACGTCGACGGCGCAACCTCCGCGGCGGTAATGATCCTGCTGCTGCGCGAGCTGGGGATCGAGGCGCGCAGCTACATTCCCGATCGCCTGACCGAAGGCTACGGTCCCACCGCGGCGGCGATGCTGCAACTCGCGCGCGAGGGCGCGTCGCTGATCGTCACCGTCGATTGCGGGGCGCAGGCGTTCGAGGCGCTGGCGGCCGCGCGCGGTGCGCCGGTCGACGTCATCGTCGTCGATCACCATCAATGCGCGAGCGAGCTGCCGCTGGCGCATGCGGTGGTGAACCCCAACCGGCTCGACGAGGCGGAAGGGGCGGCGCACGGGCATCTCGCCGCGGTCGGCGTCGCCTTCCTGCTCGGCGCGGCGCTGGTGCGCGTGCTGCGTCGGCGCGGCTGGTTCGCGGCACGTGCCGAGCCGCGGCTACTCGACCTGCTCGATCTCGTCGCGCTAGGCACCGTTGCCGACGTCGCGCAGCTGCGCGGCCTCAACCGCGCCTTCGTCGCGCAGGGGCTGAAGGTGATGGCGGCGCGCCGCAACATCGGCCTGGCGGCGCTGATCGAGGCATCGCGGCTGACGCGTGCGCCGACCGCGACCGATCTCGGCTTCGCATTGGGGCCGCGGATCAACGCCGGCGGGCGCGTCGGTCGCAGCGATCTCGGTGTCCGGCTGCTGACGACGCGCGACGCGCAGGAGGCGCGAACGCTCGCCGCCGAACTCGATCGCCTCAACGAGGAGCGGCGCGCGATCGAGAGCGGCGTGCAGGCGGAAGCGGAGGCGCTGTACCCGCCGGGGCGCGCGGTCACTGTCGTTGCCGGCCGCGGCTGGCACCCCGGCGTGATCGGGATCGTGGCGGGGCGGCTCAAGGAAAAGCTGGGTCAGCCGGCGATCGTGATCGCGATCGACGACGAGGGCATCGGCAAGGGATCGGGGCGGTCGATCCCCGGCGTCGACCTCGGTCAGGCGGTGCTCGCGGCGAAGGAGGCGGGGCTGCTGATCGCCGGCGGCGGCCACGCAATGGCGGCCGGGCTCACCATCGCGGGCGACAAGATCAACCCTTTCGCCGACTTCCTCGAAGAGCTGCTGGCCGCGCGGGTCGCTGCGGCCGTCGCCGATCGCGCGCTGTTGGTCGATTCGGTTCACGCCCCCGGCGGAGTGACGCCCGATCTGGTGACGGCGCTCGATGTCGGCGGCCCCTATGGAATGGGTTGGCCGAGCCCGCGCGTCGCGATCGGGCCGGTGCGCGCGGTGCGCGTCGACGTGGTCGGCAACGGTCACGTGCGCGCGATCGTTGCCGGCGACGACGGGCGCAGCCTGAAGGCGATGGCGTTCCGCGCTGCGGATACGCCGCTCGGTGCCGCGCTGCTCGGTGCGCCGTCACACCGGCGGCTGTGGCTGGCCGGACGCGCGAAGATCGACGATTGGGCGCAGCGCCCCGCCGCCGAGCTTCACGTCGACGATGCCGCATGGGCGTCGTGAACGCGTCGCCTTTCCCGCCGAGCCCGATTGACTTCGCGCCGGACGGCTTCTAACCGCACCCCCGCTGGCCCCTTCGTCTAGCGGTTAGGACGCGGCCCTTTCACGGCTGAAGCACGGGTTCGATTCCCGTAGGGGTCACCAGCACACGCCCGATCGCACCGGTTGGCGCCTGCGGGCGCAATAAACGGGGGGACGGGCGATGACTTTCGACCTTAGCGGGCGCACCGCGCTCATCACCGGCGCCTCATCTGGCCTTGGTGCGCATTTCGCGGAAATATTCGTCGCCGCTGGCGCCCGTGTCGTGATCGGCGCGCGGCGGATCGATCGCGTCGAGGCGCTAGCCGCCAGGCTCGGCGACAAGGCGCTGCCGGTCGCGATCGACGTCACCGACGAGACATCGATTGCCGCGGCATACGACCGGGCGGAGGCGCATTTCGGCACCGTCGACACGATTATCGCCAATGCCGGCGTCGCCAATGGCGGCCGCTCGGTCGATGTTGCGGCCAGCGCGCTGCGCGCGACGATCGACACGAACTTCACCGGCGTGCTGCTGACCGCGCGCGAGGGTGCGCGGCGGCTGATTGCGGCGGGATCGCGCGAGACGGGGCGCGGGCGCATCGTGCTGGTGGGATCGATCACCGCGCATCTGACGGGGCAGGGCGACAGCGCCTATGCCGCGTCGAAGGCGGCGGTGGCGCATCTCGGCCGCAACCTCGCGCGCGAGTGGGTGCGGCAGGGGATCAACGTCAACGTCATCCAGCCGGGCTATATTCAGACCGAGATCGCCGGCGACTGGTTCGAGAGCGAGGGCGGCGCGAAGCAGATCGCGGCGTGGCACCGCCGGCGCTTCATGCCGATCGACGTGCTTGACCCGCAATTGCTCTATTTCGCGTCGGACGCGAGTGCGATGGTGACCGGATCGGTGATTGATATCGACGACGGCCAGTCGCTGTAATCCGATCGGCCAAGCAGCGAGGCTTCGACAAACCGGCATCGCACGCGCTATCGCCGCGCGATGCGATCGATCGATCTCAACGCCGATCTGGGCGAAGGCTATGGCCCCTGGTCGATCGGGGACGATGCGGCGATGCTTGCGCTCGTCTCCAGCGCCAACGTCGCGTGTGGCGGTCACGCGAGCGATCCCGAAACGATGTTCCGCACGATGGCGCTGGCGCGCACGCACGGCGTCGTCGTCGGCGCGCATCCCAGCTACCCCGATCTTGCGGGCTTCGGTCGGCGACGGCTGCCCTGCACACCGGGCGAAATCGAGCGCTTCGTCGCGGCGCAGATCGGCGCACTCGTAGCGATCGGCGCACTAGCCGGGCACCCGGTGCGCTACGTCAAGCCGCACGGCGCGCTCGCGAACGTCGCCGCCGCCGAGGCCGCGGTGGCCCAGGCGATCGTACGCGCGATCGGCGCGGTCGACGCGGGGCTGGCAGTGCTGGCGATCTCGGGCACGATGCTCGAGCAGGTAGCGCGGGCGGCCGGGCTGCGCGTCTACAGCGAGGTGTTCGCCGACCGCGGCTATACCACACAGGGGCATCTGGTGCCGCGCGACCGGCCGGGTGCGCTGATCCACGACGCGGACGCCGCAGCAAGCCGGCTCGTGGCGTTCCTGGCGAACGGCCAAATGCCGACGGTGGACGGCGGCACCGTGCCGCTCGCGGTCGATTCGATCTGCGTCCACGGCGACAACCCCGCGGCAGTGGCAATGGCGAGCCGCGTTCGAGAAGTCCTGACCGACCGCGGACTAACGATCGCGCCGTTCCTGCCCGCGTGAGCGCGCCGGTCTTCCGCGCGGCGGGCGCGGGGGCGCTGCTCGCCGATTTCGGTGGAGCGATCGATGATGCGGTGTTCGCACGGGTCGTCGCGCTCGACCGTGCGCTTACCGCGGCGGCGCCTGAGGGACTGATCGAGACCGTTCCCGCCTATACGAGCCTGCTGATCGTGTTCGATCCGCTGGTGACGGACCATGTCGCGATTGAGGCGCACGCCGCCCCCCTCGCGGCAACGCTGCACGCGCACCTTGCCGACGCGGCGGTGCATAAGGTTCCGGTCTGCTATGACGGCGCCGCGGCGCCCGATCTGGCGGAAGCGGCGGAGCGGCTAGGCGTGTCGCCCGAAGCGCTGATCACGTCGCACCTATCGGGCGAGTACCGCGTCTTCATGTACGGCTTCGCGCCAGGCTACGCGTATCTCGGAGGGGTGCCGGAGGCGATCGCGCTGCCGCGTAAGCCGGCGGCGGTACGCGGCTATCCCGTTGGCAGCGTGATGATCGCCGGGCCGCAATGCCTGATCACGACGCTGCCGATGCCGACCGGGTGGTGGGTGATCGGTCGCACGCCGCTTCGGGTGCTCGACACGGATGCGAAACGCCCGTTCCTGTTCGAGCCGGGTGACCGCGTGCGCTTCGTCCGGGTTGGGGGTGAGGCGCTGTGACGACGCTGCGCATCGCGGCGGCAGGGCCGATGACAAGCATCCAGGATCGCGGCCGATCCGGCTACCGACGCTTCGGCGTACCCCCGTCGGGGCCGGTCGACCGGCGCGCTTTCGCAGCGGCGCTCGCGGCAGTCGGCGCGTCGGCGGACGATACCGCCATCGAGCTGTCGCACGGTGGCCTGGCATTAGACGCGGGCGAGCGGCCGTTCGTGATCGCCGTTACCGGCGCGGCGGCCGCAAGGATCGACGGTTTCGAGCTAGGCGGCTGGTGCGTGGCGGGCGTTCCGGCGGGCGCACGAGTGCAGATCAACGTGCGGCACGGCAATTGGGGCTATGTCGCCGTCGCCGGCCGAATCGCGGCGCTGTCGTGGCTCGGCAGTCGTTCGACGCACTTTCTCGCCGAGCTGGGAGGCGGTCGCATTCGGACGGGCGACGTGGTTCCGCTGGCGGACCTCGACGACCATCTCGCGGCGGCCGTGATCGAGCCGCCGCCCGACCACGTGCCGATAACGACCGCGCGGATCGTCGTCGGGCCCCAGCAGCGCTTCTTCGACGACGAAGCGATGCACATCCTCTCATCGGGCACGTTCAACGCCAGCGCGCGCTTCGACCGCATGGGAATGGTGTTGGGCAGCCCCGCGCTTCGGCCGGTGCGGGTCGACATGCCGAGCGAACCGGCGGTGCGCGGCGCGCTGCAGGTCGACGGTGAGGGGCGGATCAGCCTCTTGACCGCCGATCATCAGACGACGGGCGGCTATCCGCGTATCGCGGTAGTCGTCGAGCCGGACATCGACCGCGTCGCGCAGCTCGCCGTCGGCTCGCCGATACGCTTCGTTGCGGTGGATGCGGCCGAAGCGATCGCAATCACGCGTGCCGCGGCGGCGGCGGACGAGCGATGGCTAACGCGCATCGCTGCGGCGCGACGTGCGAAACCATCGCTGCTGACCGCCAATCTCATCGGCGGGGTGGTCGACGCGCTCGCCGAACTCTAGCGGGCGCGCCGCAGATCAGAGCGCGTCGAAGTCGATCGGCTGGTGGCGATCGAGCGCGGCGTCGGCAGGGGGCATCGGATATTTCAGCCCGGTCGCGCAATTGAACAGGACGACCTCCTCGTCCTCGTCGACCTCGCCGTCGCGCAGCGCTTGGCGATAAGCCGCGAGCGTCGCGCCGCCCTCCGGGCAGAGCAGCAGTCCGTCCTTACGCGCCGTATCGTCGACCGCCTGAAGGATCGCAGGGTCGCCGACCGCCAGCGCCTTGCCGCCGCTCTCGCGCACCGCGCGCAGGATCAGGAAATCGCCCACCGCGCGCGGCACGCGGATGCCCATCGCGATCGTGTCGGCATCCTCCCAGCGCTCGGCATGCTCCTCGCCTGCTTCGAACGCGCGCACGATCGGGGCGCAGCCCGATGCCTGCACTGCGTACATCCGCGGTCGCTCGCTGCCGATCCAGCCGAGCCGCTCGAGCTCGTCGAACGCCTTCCACATGCCAATCAGCCCGGTACCGCCCCCGGTGGGATAGAAGATCGCCTTCGGCAGCCGCCAGCCGAGCTGCGCGGCGAGTTCGAGCCCCATCGTCTTCTTGCCCTCGATTCGGTAAGGCTCCTTCAGCGTCGAGAAGTCGAACCACCGGCCCTCGGCCGCGCCCTTACCGACGATCGCGCCGCAATCGTCGATCAGCCCGTTGACGCGCCAGACGCGCGCACCCTGCATCGCAATCTCGCGCACGTTCACTTCGGGCGTATCTTCCGGACAGAAGACGATCGTCTCGATCCCGCAGCGGCTGGCGTAAGCGGCGAGCGCGGCGCCGGCGTTGCCGTTGGTCGGCATCGCGATCCGCGTGACGCCGAGCTCCTTCGCCATCGCCACCGCCATGACGAGCCCGCGCGCCTTGAAGCTGCCGGTCGGCAGCCGCGCCTCGTCCTTGACCCACACGTTGCTGCCGCCCGCCTTGGGGATGGGCACCAGCGGCGTTTCGATCTCGCCGAGGCTGACGACGTTGCGCGTCTCACGGACGGGGAGCAGCTCGCGCCACCGCCACAGATCGGTCGGCCGCGCCGCCAGCGCATCGCGCGACAGTGCCGCACCGACCGCGGCGAGATCGTAGCGCACCAGCAGCGGCCGGCCGACCCGCGACAGGTTGTGCAGCGTGTCGGCGTCGTAGCGCTCCCCCGTCATCGAACATTCGAGATGCGTGACGAAGGTCTGCCGGTCGGCGGTGAGATTCGCGTTCATGCAACGATGCTTAGCGCGCGTTGCCGGGCAAAGGAACGCCCCGAACGGTACGCGTTCAGTCGGGCTTCTTCGCGACGCCTACCAGCGCCGGCCGCAACAGCCGATCGCGGATCATCCAGCCCGACTGCATCTCCTGCACGATTGTACCCGGCGCCTCGTCCGACGGCACCTCAAGCATTGCCTGGTGCTTGTTGGGATCGAGCGGCTGGCCCATCGCCTCGATGCGGACAAGCCCATGGCGTTGGAACACGCTCGTCAGTTCGCGCCCGGTCGCCTCAAGCCCCGTGACAAGGCCCTTGAACTTGTCGTCCCCGCGCAGCTCCACCGGAATGGCGGACAGCGCGCGCTCGAGGTTGTCGTTGACGCTCAGCACGTCGCGCGCGAACGCGGTTGCGGCATAGGCGCGCGCATCGGTGGCGTCCTTCTCCGCGCGGCGACGAACGTTCTGGATTTCGGCCTGCGCGTAGAGCGTCTGCTGCTTGGCGTCGGCGAGCTGGTTCTCGAGCTCGGCCACGCGGTGATGCTCCGCCACTTCGGGCGCTGCGGCCGCGGTCTCCTCGCGCAGATCCTCGCCGCCCTCGGTGACGGTGGTATTGCCTTGCGTATCGGTCATCGTTTCCCTGTCTGATTGCGTCGTTCGTTGCCGGCTCAACCCATCAGGCGGGCGAGCGTTGCGGCCGTGAAATCCACCATGGGCACGACGCGGGCGTAGTTCAACCGAGTCGGGCCGATCACGCCGACGACGCCGACGACCCGCCCGTCGCTGCCATGGAACGGTCGCGCGATCACCGACGAGCCTGACAATGCGAACAGCTTGTTCTCTGCGCCGATGAAGATGCGCGTCGCATCACCGGCGCGCGCCGAATCGAGCAGGGCGGCGATTTCCTGCTTGCCGTCGAGATCGTCGAGCAGCTCGCGCACGCGGTCGAGGTCGGCGTTGGCCGCGTCGTCGAGCAATCGCCCCTGGCCGCGCACGATCAGCACCGGGCGCCGCCCGCCGTCCTCGCTCCACACAGCGAGACCGCGTTCGATCAGCGCGCGTGCTGCGCCGTCGAGCGCCGCGCGGCCCTGCGCGAGTTCGCGATCGATCCGCGCGCGCGCAGCGGACAGCGTCAGACCAGAAAGCGTGGCGGACATGAAGTTGCCTGCCTCGACCAGCGCCGCGGGGCCGACGCCGGAGGGCAGATCGACGACGCGATTCTCGACCGACCCATCCTCGCTGACGAGCACAGCCAGCGCCTGGCCCTGCGATAGCGGCAGGAAGCCGATCGAGCGTAGCACCTGCTCGCGCTTTGGCACCATCACGAGCCCGGCGCACGCCGACAGGCCGGACAGCGCGGCGGTGGTCGCGGCGAGCGCTTCCTCGACCGGGCCGCCGCTGCCCGCGCGCGCTTCGATCGTCGCGCGTTCTTCAGCGGAGGGCTCGAGCGCCTGCATCATCCCGTCGACGAACAGACGCAGCCCGAGGTCGGTCGGCATCCGCCCCGCGGAGGTATGCGGTGCGGCGAGCAGGCCGGCATCCTCGAGCTGCGCAAGCACGCTGCGGATCGAGGCGGGCGAAAGGTTCAGCCCGGCAAGCGCCAGCGTCTTCGAGCCGACTGGTTGCCCGCTCGCGAGATAGCCGTCGACGACGCGGCGGAAGATGTCGCGGGCGCGGTCGTTGAGTTCGGCGATCGGCAGTGATGCGGTCACGCCGGCGAATCTAGGGTGCGTGGGCTGGCGCGGCAATCGCCGAGCGGCTAACCGCGCGGGCCTATCCAGGAGAAATATTTCATGCGTCCCAGCGGCCGTGCGCCCGACCAGATGCGCGCCATCAGCATCGAGCCGAACTTCACCCGCCACGCCGAAGGTTCGGTGCTGATCGGCTTCGGCGATACCAAGGTGCTCGTCACCGCGAGCATTGAGGAGCGCGTGCCGCCGTTCCTGCGTGGCAAGGGGCAGGGCTGGGTAACGGCGGAATACGGCATGCTGCCGCGCGCTACGCATACCCGCGGCAGCCGCGAAGCCGCTAAAGGCAAGCAATCGGGGCGGACGCAGGAAATTCAGCGGCTTATCGGCCGTTCCTTGCGCGCCGTCACCGATATGGCGGCACTTGGCGAGCGGCAGATCGTGCTCGACTGCGACGTGATCCAGGCGGACGGCGGCACGCGCACCGCGTCGATCTCGGGCGCGTGGGTCGCGCTCAGGCTCGCGGTCGATGGGCTGATGCAGGCCGGCAAGATCGACAAGGATCCGATCGCGCAGAAGGTCGCCGCGGTCAGCTGCGGGATCTACCAGGGGCAGCCGGTGCTCGACCTCGACTATATCGAGGACTCAAACGCCGACGCCGACGGCAATTTCGTGCTGCTGGAGAACGGCAATATCGCCGAAGCGCAAGCGACCGCCGAGCACGCGACCTATGACGAGGAAGCGCTGCTGCGCCTGCTGCGGCTGGCGCGGATCGGCTGCACCGATATCTTCGCGGCACAGGCCAAGGCGGTCGGCCGATGAGCGGTGAGGGGGACGCGCCGCAGGCGATCCGCAAGCTGCAACCGGGACGGCTGGTGATCGCCAGCCACAATCCGGGCAAGGTGCGCGAGATCGCTGCGTTGCTCGAGGGGCGCGGGCTCGACGTCGTGTCCGCGGCCGAGCTCGACCTGCCCGAACCCGAGGAGACGGGCACCACCTTCGTGATGAACGCCGAGCTCAAGGCGCGCGCTGCGGCCGATTTGTCGGGTCTGCCGGCGCTGGCCGACGACAGCGGCCTGTGCGTCGAGGCATTGGGCGGCGACCCCGGCATCTTCTCGGCGCGCTGGGCGGGCGAGGGCAAGGACTTCGCCGAGGCGATGCGCCGCGTCGAGGCGAAGCTGGGCGAGATAGAAGACGCGCCGCGCGACGCGCACTTCGTCTGCGCGCTCGCACTCGCCTGGCCTGACGGGCATGTCGAATGGTTCGAGGGCCGCGTTGACGGCACGCTCGTCTGGCCGCCGCGCGGCGACAAGGGGTTCGGCTACGACGCGATGTTCCTGCCCGATGGCGCCGCGGAGACGTTCGGCGAGATGGAGGAGGACGCGAAACACGCGATCAGCCATCGCGCGGACGCCTTCCGCCAGATGGTGGCCGCGGTCTTCTGAGCGACGGACGGGGCGAGAAAGGCTGCGTTTTGAGGGAGCGATGGACGTCTGCCATAAGGGGCTGCAAATCGTCTGGATTCACAAATGCCCGACCATATCGCGGATGTCTCGGATCGGGAGGGAAGTAACATTAGTTACTTTTCGCCAGATTGACAGCGAAGTCCCTGAAGGAGAATCGCGATGTCCGCCATGCTCGCTACACTCGCGCTAGCGCAGGCTCAATTTCACCCGCTAGAGAACTGCTCCCTGATCCGACCCGTGACGTTTTTCGAGAACATGAACGCACTTCCGGCAGAGATTAGGACGGATATCATGAAGCGAGCTGGCGCGATTTATCCAAGAACGAAAAAAGGTCTCACCTTCGGTGATGTCGTCGGACCGAGATCCAAAATCGGTAAGGTCCTTCTTTACGTTGCCCGCGACAACAATCAGTGGCTCGTGTCGTACATGTACGGTGGAGTAGCGATTCGGACGGTGACGGTTTCATACATTCAGGGCGATAGAACGACGGTGCCACCGTATTTCATGGGCGCCTTGGAAGGCCACGCTTGTACCGTGGCAAACGCTTTCTTGAAGGGGGTCAACGTGGATAAAACCTGGCAACATTGACTGGGAAGACGTGCGCTGTTGGGCGAAAGCGGACTGTACGCTTTGCCAAGTTCAAAAAATAACTAGTTCCCGCAGCATCAAAACGCCCGTTGCCCGACCACATTGCCGGCCGGGCTGTAGCGGCAGACGAGATAATCGTCGGTCGCGGTCGAGGCCATCGCGCAGCCGATGCGCTGCGTGTTGCGCCAGACGATCTGGGTATAGTGCGCGACGTCCTCCCAACGGCCGGTGCGGCTGAACGCCGGCGTCGGGCGGTCAACGAAATCGCGTCGTTCGGCGACCCAGTGCCCGATCATCTCGTCGTAGCGATAGGCGCCGCGTGTACCCGTCCACAGGTTTTCGCCCTCGCGCAGCGGGCCGTGCGGCTGGTCGGCATGCGCGAACCGGCCGGTGCGCGCCATCTCCTCGGCATAGGCACGCGCCGAGCCTGCAAGACGATCGTCCCACACCAGCGGCGGGACATTCACGGCCGCACGGGCGCGATTGTGCGCGCCGATCATCGTGTCGCGGAGCAGCGCTGTGCCGCGTGGTGCCGACGCGTCGGTTGCGCGCTGTTCGACGATTCGTTCGGGGCCGGGATCGGGCGATTGTGCGCATCCCGTCAGGATCAGGGCGAGGGGAAGGAGGTAGCGGTGCGGCGACATCGCCGCCATATCGGCCTGACCATGCTTTCCAACAATGCACCGGCCATCGATCGCGCGCCGAACGATCACGCGATCGACGATCCGCTGGCGCTCTACGTCCACTGGCCATTCTGCGTGTCCAAGTGCCCGTATTGCGA
The DNA here is from genome assembly GCF_002117915.1 of Sphingomonas sp. TZW2008. Taxonomy (GTDB): domain Bacteria; phylum Pseudomonadota; class Alphaproteobacteria; order Sphingomonadales; family Sphingomonadaceae; genus Sphingomonas. Next base: position 129,857 of record NZ_BDJB01000004.1, read on the forward strand.
TTTCAACAGCCACGTGCGTGCGTCGGTCGATCAGGCGGCGTGGCGCGACGCGCTGCTCGCCGACCTCGCTTATGAGGCGGCGATGTTGCCCGGACGGCGGCTTGGCTCGATCTTCTTCGGCGGCGGCACGCCGTCGCTGATGCCGCCCGCCACCGTCGCCGCAGTGCTGACGGCGGCCGAGCGCGCGTGGGGGTTCGCGCCCGATATCGAGATCACGCTGGAGGCGAACCCCTCGTCGGTCGAGGCGGCGCGGTTCGCGGACCTTGCCGCCGCCGGCGTCAACCGCGCCTCGCTCGGGCTCCAAGCGCTCGACGACGCGGCACTTCAGTTCCTCGGGCGCGCGCACGGCGTCGACGAGGGGCTGGCGGCGCTGGCGGTGGCGCAGGACGTGTTCCGGCGCGTCAGCTTCGATCTGATCTATGCCCGGCCCGGCCAGCCGATCGCCTCATGGGAGGCGGAACTTCGCCGCGCGATCGGTTTGGGCACCGAGCATCTGTCCTTGTACCAGCTGACGATCGAGCCGGGGACGCGCTTCTTCACCGAGGCGGCGGCGGGGCGGCTGACGATCCCTGATGAGGATACGGCGGCGACGCTGTTCGAAACGACGCGCGCGATCACCGCGGCGGCGGGGCTGCCGGCGTATGAGATCAGCAATCACGCGAAACCGGGCGCCGAGAGCCGGCACAACCTGACCTATTGGCGCTATCGCGACTATGCCGGGATCGGGCCTGGCGCGCACGGGCGGCGCATCGGCGTAGCGACGACGCGGCGGCGCAAGCCCGAAAATTGGCTCGCGGCGGTGGCGCGCAACGGCCACGGGACCGAGGCGGAGGAGCCGCTCGCGCCGCAGACGCGTGCATCGGAGGCGCTGCTGATGGGGCTACGACTGCGTGAGGGCGTCGATCTGCGCCGCGTCGCCGCGCTCGGCGAGACAAATATCGCCGGCGTCATCGATGAGGCGGCGATCGCGCGCCTGCCCGAGCTGATCGTGCGCGAAGGCGACCGGCTGCGGATCACGGAGGCCGGCATGCTGCTGCTCGATGCTATCTTGCCCGAGGTGGTGCGCGATCCACCGGCGCAGAAAGTCGCTTAGTAGCCCCACCAGGCGACGAGCATGATCAGCAGCGCGATCGCGACGAAGACGAGGTGACCGCGATAGGGATCGCGTTCGGGCCGGTCGACGAACAGAGACGGGTCGCCAGGTCGCGGCATGTCGGGCGGGGGCGGTTCCTGAAGCGGCGGTTCGCGCTTGTCGGTCATCGTCACCTCCTCGCCGTCGCTCGGCAGCGCGTCATGCCCGCCGCAGCCTGAGGCGGCAAGTGCCGGCGCGACGGTCGCGCCGTCAGGCGGGAGGGATCACGGTATCGCGCAGCCAATGGCTGACCGCCTGAATACGTGGCGCAGCGTGTCCGTCGGCGTGGGTGACGAGCCAGAAGGTGCGCGACAGCGCGACATCGTTGGGTAGCACGGGCACCAACGCCGTGTCACTCGCGGCGACGAAGTCGGGCAGGATGCCAATCCCGGCGCCCGATCGTACCATTGCGTGCTGCACGTTGATGCTGGTCGAGCGCAGTCGCGCGACGAGCCCGTCGTGCACTTCCGACAGGTAATCGAGCTCGGGCGCATGGATATGCTCGGGCACGTAGCCGAGCAGGATGTGGCGTTCGAGCGACTGCCGGTCTGCCGGCACGCCATGGGCGGCGAGATAGGCCGGCGCGGCGTAGAGGCGCAGGCGATAGTGGGCGAGCTTGCCCGCAATCAACTGGCGGTTGCGCGGGCGGGCAAGCATGACGGCGATGTCGGCTTCGCGCTTCGACGGATCGAGAAAGCCCGATGCGGTAATCAGATCGAGCCGAATCCTCGGATGCGCGGACTGAAGCGCCGGCAGACGGCGGGCGAGGACGTGCGTCGCGAGACCCTCGGCGACGCTGAGCCGCACGTGCCCCGCGATACCGCCGCCGCGCTCGCCCTCCGTCGCGGAGAGGATCGCGGCGTCGACCGCCTCGGCATGGCCGAGCAGCTTCTGCCCGGCGTCGCTCAACCGCCGTTCGCCGCCGATCGATTCGAACAGCGGCTGGCCGACCGCCGCCTCGAGCCGCTGCAGCCGGCGCGCGACGGTGGTGGTGTCGATGCCGAGCGCGCGCGCGGCCGCCGCAACTCTGCCGGCGTGCGCGACGGATAGGAACACGCGAAGATCGTCCCAGTTCTTCAAGCGCTCAGCCCCCGCATGGCTGCAAAAATGCATTCACGCATTGCGAAATCACGCGCTTGTATGCAGAAACGCCGCTGGGCTACAAGTCGCGCGAACAATCACCGGAGAGCCCCATGCGTGTCATCGATCACCACATCGTCGGTTCGGGCGGCGCGGGCAGCGGCCGTACCTCCGAGGTGTTCGATCCAAACACCGGCCGCGTGCAGGCGACGGTGACGTTGGGCACGCAGGCCGATCTCGACCGCGCGATTGCAGCAGCGCAGGCGGCGCAGCCGGCATGGGCGGCAACGAATCCCCAGCGGCGCGCACGCGTGATGTTCGCGTTCAAGGCGCTGGTCGAGGCCAACATGGACGAGCTGGCGCACTTGCTCAGCAGCGAGCACGGCAAGGTGATCGCCGACGCGAAGGGCGATATCCAGCGCGGACTGGAAGTGATCGAATTCTGCTGCGGTATCCCGCACGTGCTGAAGGGCGAGTATACGCAAGGGGCGGGGCCGGGGATCGACGTTTACTCGATGCGCCAGCCGCTCGGCATCGGCGCTGGCATCACGCCGTTCAACTTCCCTGCGATGATCCCGCTGTGGATGAGCGGCGTCGCGATCGCGACGGGCAACGCCTTCATCCTTAAGCCGTCGGAGCGCGACCCGAGCGTGCCCGTGCGGCTCGCCGAGCTGTTCCGCGAGGCGGGGCTGCCCGAGGGTATCCTGCAGGTGGTGCAGGGCGACAAGGAGATGGTCGACGCGATCCTTGATCATCCGGCGATCAGCGCGGTCAGCTTCGTCGGCTCGAGCGACATCGCGCATTACGTGTACCGTCGCGGCGTCGCGGCGGGCAAGCGCGTGCAGGCGATGGGCGGCGCGAAGAACCACGGCATCGTCATGCCCGACGCCGATCTCGATCAGGTCGTCGCCGATCTTTCTGGTGCCGCCTTCGGTTCCGCGGGCGAGCGCTGCATGGCGCTGCCCGTGGTGGTGCCGGTCGGCGAGAAGACCGCGGTGGCGCTACGTGAGAAGCTGATCCCCGCGATCGCGGCGCTGCGCGTCGGCGTGTCGACCGACGCGGAGGCGCATTACGGCCCGGTCGTCAACGCGGCGCACCGGCAGCGCGTCGAGAACTGGATCCAGACCGGCGTCGACGAAGGCGCGGAGCTCGTTGTTGACGGACGCGGCTTCACGCTGCAGGGGCATGAGGAGGGCTTCTTCATCGGGCCGAGCCTGTTCGATCACGTCACGCCTGAGATGAGCGCCTACAAGGAAGAGATCTTCGGCCCCGTCCTCCAGATCGTCCGCGCACCCGATTTCGAGACCGCGGTGCGACTGCCGAGCGAGCATCAATACGGCAACGGCGTCGCGATCTTTACGCGCAACGGCCATGCAGCGCGTGAGTTCGCCGCGCGCGTCAACGTCGGCATGGTCGGCATCAACGTGCCGATTCCGGTGCCGGTCGCCTACCACACCTTCGGTGGCTGGAAGCGCTCGGCGTTCGGCGATACCAACCAGCACGGCATGGAAGGCGTGAAGTTCTGGACCAAGGTCAAGACCGTCACGCAGCGCTGGCCCGACGGCAGCAGCGATTTGCCGCGCGGCAGCGAGGACGGCGGGCCGAGCCGTATCCAGGACGCGTTCGTGATCCCGACGATGGGCTGATCCGGCCGACGATGGCATAGCCGCGTCGGGCGCAGTGTGGCGGGAGATCCATGATGGACAGAAAGGCGACGTTGTTCGCGATCGCTGCGGTGGCGGCGCTGGTTTCGGCATGCGAAATTCCGATGCCCGAGCAGCGCAACGAGACCGTGATCGAGGAGGGCGGCACGTTCAACGTCGTTAACGCGATCGATCCGGCGCCACGCGATGACGCTGCGGACGTCGCGGTGGCGGCAATCAACGGCCGCCTGCCGCCCGCGTTTCTCGGGCGCTGGGGACTCGTGCCGGCGGATTGCACGTCGACGCGCGGCGACGCGAAGGGATTGATGACGGTCGAGGCCGATCGTCTCACCTTCTACGAATCGCGCGCGACGATCGCCAAGCTCGCCACCGTCTCGCCGACCGAGTTGCGCGCAAGCCTCGCGTTCAGCGGCGAGGGACAGGAATGGACGCAGGAGACGCCGCTGGTGCTGGAGGACAATGGCAATGCGCTGACCCGCGTCGCCGATGGGCAGACGCTTCGCTACACGCGTTGTGCGGCGTGATCGCCCGGTGACGCAGGCAAGCTGGATTCTCACCTTCTCGTGCCAGGACCGCGGCGGGATCGTTGCCGCGGTGACGGGCACGCTCGCCGACGCCGGCGGCTTCATTCTCGACAGTCAGCAATATGCCGATCTCGACAGCGGGCGCTTCTTCATGCGCGTCGTCTTCGCGGGGCCGGACGTGCGCGATGCGCTGTCGATCGTCGCCGAGCGCTTTGGCTTCGATTGGACGCTGGTGCCCGCCGATCACCGCCCGCGCGTGGTGATCGCCTGCTCGACGACGTCGCACTGCCTCAACGATCTGCTGCATCGCTGGTCGATCGGCGCGCTGCCGATCGATCCGGTCGCGGTGGTTTCGAACCACGAGACACTGCGCAAACTCGCCGAGTGGCACGGCGTGCCGTTTCATCACCTGCCGGTGTTGGCCGCGAACCGCGGCGCGCAGGAGGCGGCGCTGCGCGCGATTTTCGACGAGGCGCGCGCGGATCTGCTGGTCCTCGCGCGCTACATGCAGGTGCTGTCGCCCGATCTTGTCGCGGCGCTCGCCGGGCGCTGTGTCAACATCCATCACAGCTTTCTCCCGAGCTTCAAGGGCGCCAAGCCTTACCACCAGGCGCATGCGCGTGGCGTGAAGCTGATCGGGGCGACGGCACACTTCGTCACCACCGATCTCGACGAGGGGCCGATCATCGAGCAGGCGGCCGAGCGCGTCGACCACCGCGCGACCGTCGAGGAGTTCATCGCCACCGGGCGTGACATCGAGGCGCAGGTGCTCGCGCGCGCGGTGCGCTGGATCGCCGAGCGCCGCGTCCTTGCCAATGGTGCGCGTACCGTCGTCTTCCGTTAGAGAGTTCCCATGACCGACCAGTCCGACCCAACCGCCCAGTTCGATCTGACGGGCGACCAGCGCGAGATCCAGGAACTCGCGCGCCGCTTCACCGCCGATCGCATCACGCCGTTCGCGGCCGAGTGGGATGAGCAGCACATCTTCCCGCGCGACACGATCAAGGCCGCGGCCGAGCTCGGCTTCGCCGCGATCTACGTCAGCGAGGAGAGCGGGGGGATCAACCTCGGCCGGCTCGAGGCGGCGCTGATCATGGAAGCGATGGCCTATGGCTGCCCCGCGACGAGCGCGTTCATCTCGATCCACAACATGGCGTCGTGGATGATCGATCGCTTCGGGTCGGACGATCTCAAGGGCCGCTACCTCCCCGACCTCGTCACGATGGAGCGGATGGCGAGCTACTGCCTGACTGAGCCGGGCTCCGGATCGGATGCCGCCGCGCTCAAGACGAGCGCGCGGCTCGACGGCGATCATTACGTCGTCAACGGGACCAAGCAGTTCATCTCGGGCGCAGGCGAGAACGAAGTCTACGTCACGATGGTGCGCACCGGGGCGGACGGGCCAAAGGGGATTTCGTGCCTCGTCATCGATAAGGATACGCCGGGCGTCAGCTTTGGCGCGAACGAGCGCAAGCTCGGGTGGCACGCACAGCCGACGCGCCAGGTTATCTTCGACAACGTGCGCGTGCCCGTGGCCAATCGCGTCGGGCAGGAAGGCGAGGGGTTCCGCTTCGCGATGATGGGTCTCGACGGCGGGCGGCTCAACATCGGCGCCTGCTCGCTCGGCGGCGCGCAGCGCTGCCTCGACGAGGCGATCGCCTATACCAAGGATCGCCAGCAGTTCGGGCGGCCGGTCGCCGATTTCCAGAACACGCAATTCACGCTGGCCGACATGGATACCGAGCTGCAGGCCGCGCGCTACCTGCTCTACGTCGCGGCCGCCAAGGTAACCGCGAACGCGCCCGACAAGACGCGCTTCGCGGCGATGGCGAAGCGGCTGGCGACCGATACTGGGTCGTTGGTGGTCGATCGCGCGCTGCAGCTGCACGGCGGCTATGGCTATCTGATGGATTATCCGGTCGAGCGTTTCTGGCGCGACCTTCGCGTCCACTCGATCCTCGAGGGTACCAACCAAGTGATGCGGATGATCGTCGGGCGCGAGCTGACGCGGCAGTGAGCGGGGCGGAAGGAACCAGCATGAGCCAGGATCTAATCGTCACGACTGAGGGTGCCATCGGCCGCATCCGCCTCAACCGGCCCAAGGCGATCCATGCGCTCAACACCGCGATGTGCGAGGGCTTGCTCGCCGCACTCGAGGCGTGGCGCGCCGACACGGCCGTGCAGGCGATCGTGATCGACCATGCAGAGGGGCGCGGCTTTTGCGCGGGCGGCGACATCCGCATGCTGGCAGATAGCGGGGCGAAGGACGGCGCCGAAGCGCGCGCGTTCTTCCACACCGAATATCGCATGAACCACCGCCTGTTCACCTACGCCAAGGACACGATCGCGTTCATGGATGGGATCACGATGGGCGGCGGGGTGGGCCTGTCGCAGCCATGCCGCTTCCGCGTCGCGACCGAGAATACGAAGTTCGCGATGCCTGAAACCGGGATCGGCCTGTTCCCCGACGTCGGCGGCGGCTGGTATCTGTCGCGCCTGCCGGGGCGGTTCGGGCAATATTTGGCGCTGACCGGGCACCGGCTCGACGGTGCGGAGACGTTGGCGCTCGGCCTCGCAACGCACTTCGTGCCCGCCGAGAAGGTGGACGAGGCGAAGCGGTGCATCACCGCGGAGCCGACGCGGATCGAAGCGATCCTCACGGACCTATCGGTCGATCCGGGTCGCGCCGCGATCCTCGAACATCGCGCCGAGATCGATCGGCTGTTTGCGTCTGACCGGCTGGAGGACGTGTTCGACGCGCTGGCAGCGGACGGCAGCGATTTTGCGCGCGATACGCTGGCGACGCTTCGCACCAAGTCGCCGCAGACGATGAAGGTCAGCCTCAAGCTGCTCCTCGACGGCAATTCGATGTCGACGTTCGAGGACGAGATGCGTCAGGAATATGCCGTCGGCGCGCGCGTCGTGCAGCGGCACGATTTCCTCGAAGGCGTGCGCGCGGTGATCGTCGACAAGGACAATGCGCCGCGCTGGGATCCGGCGACGCCGGAGGGGGTCAGCGATCACGTGATCGACCAGATCTTTGCGCCCTTGCCCGATGCCGAGGCGTGGTCGCCGGCCTAATAACACTGAAGCGCCGCCCCTGCGCTGATCCGGGGCGGCAACGGGAGAGACAATCGATGTCCGATTATGCCAATATCCTGGTCGAGCAGCGCGGCGCGGTGACGCTCGTCACGCTCAATCGCCCGCAGTCGCTCAATGCGCTCAATTCGGACGTGCTGGCCGATCTCGCCGCGGCGTTCGGCGCCTATGATCAGGATCCTGGCCAGCGCTGCCTGGTGCTCACCGGCGCAGGCGAGAAGGCGTTCGCGGCGGGTGCCGACATCAAGCAGATGGCGGACATGGCGGCGGCCGATTTCTTCCTGCAGGATTTCTTCGCCGGTTGGCAGACCGGCGTCGTCGCGACGCGCAAGCCGTGGATCGCGGCGGTGAACGGCTTCGCGCTCGGTGGCGGGTGCGAGCTCGCGATGATGGCGGACTTCATCTACGCGGCCGACACCGCCAAGTTCGGCCAGCCCGAAATCAAGCTCGGTGTCGCGCCGGGCATGGGCGGATCGCAGCGGCTGACGCGCGCGATCGGCAAGGCCAAGGCGATGGAAATGTGCCTGACCGGCCGGATGATGGACGCCGCCGAAGCGGAACGCAGTGGGCTTGTCGCAAAGGTGGTGCCGCTCGGAGATCTGCTCAACGAGACGCTCAAGACCGCCGAGCTGATCGCCGGCATGCCGCCGATGGCTGCGATGGTGAACAAGGAGATGGTCAACGCCGCGTTCGAGACCAACCTCGCGCAGGGCATCCTGACCGAGCGCCGCCTCTTTCAGATCCTGACCGCGACCGAGGACAAGGCCGAGGGCATGGCGGCGTTCATCGAGAAGCGCGCCGGGGTGTGGAAGGGACGCTGATCGAACTCCTGCTGGTAGGCGCGGCGGTGATCGCCGCTTCGGGCGTGGCGGCGGGTCGCTGGACGCGGCTGCACCCGCTGGTCGCCGCGATGCTGGTGGCGATCCTGCCGGCGGTGCTGGCGGTCATCGCGATGGCCGGGTTTATGGCGGACGCGCGCGGCGTCTACGGTGCGGGGCTGCTCGCGTTCGTTGCGGCTGCGGGCATCGCGGCCCTTGGCGCGTTCCTCGGTTGGTTGCGCCGCAAGCATGTTGAAGGAATTGGGTAATGGCACGCGTGGGTTTCATCGGGCTCGGCAACATGGGCGGCGGCATGGCCGCGAACCTCGCAAAGAACGGGCATGACGTTCACGCCTTCGACCTGAGTGAAGAGGCGCTGGCGCGCGCGAGGCAGGCAGGCTGCCTGCCGGTTGCCGATGCGGCCGCGGCGGCGGACGGTGCCGAGGCGATTATCACCATGCTGCCCGCTGGGCGACACGTCGCCGGCGTCTATACCGACGCCGTCTTCCCGCACGCCGCGCCTGGCGCCGTGTTGATCGACTGCTCGACGATCGACGTCGCAACCGCGCGCCAGCTGGCGAGCGACGCGGCGGCCAAGGGGCTAGAGGCGGTCGACGCGCCGGTGTCGGGCGGGATCGCAGCGGCGAACGGCGGGACGCTGACCTTCATGGTGGGCGGCAGTGATGCCGGCTTCCGCCGCGCGCAGCCGTTCCTGGAGGACATGGGCAAGGCGGTGATCCACGCCGGCGCGAGCGGCGCGGGTCAGGCGGTCAAGATGTGCAACAACCTGATCCTCGCCGGCACGATGATCGCGACGTGCGAGGGTTTCGCGCTTGCTGAGAAGCTCGGGCTCGATCCGCAGGTGTTCTACGATATTTCGAGCAAGGCGACGGGGCAGAGCTGGTCGATGACGAGCTACTGCCCGCTCCCGGGCGTGGGCCCCGAAAGCCCGGCGGACCGCGACTATCAGGGCGGGTTCGCCGCCGCGCTGATGCTGAAGGATCTGCGGCTTGCAATGGCGGCGGCAGCGGAAGCCGGCGCGACGCTGCCGCTCGGCACGCGCGCGACCGAGCTCTACGAGGCGTTCGCCACCGAGCATGATAATCTCGATTTCTCCGCGATCATCAAGACGGCGCAGGGCAAGGCATGAGCGTCGCCTTCCGCCGAGAGAGCGACGAGGAGCACAAGGAACCGCGCTTCGAACTGCCGCTGCCGGCGGGGCCGAACCTTGTCACTGCGCGCGGGCAGGAGCTGATTGACGAGCGGATCGCCGCTCTCGAGGCCGAGCGGCTCGCCGCCGACGAGGCGCGCACGGCCGAGATCGCGCGCGAGCTGCGCTACTGGGTGACGCGGCGCGCGACCGCGATCCTCGCGCCGCCACCGCCCGCCGACGAGGTCGCCTTCGGCAGCAGTGTGACGTTTCGGCTCAACGGCAAGGAGCAGCGGATCACGCTCGTCGGGGACGACGAGGCCGAACCCGCCGCCGGCCTCGTCTCGTTCTCCGCACCGCTCGCCCGCGCGATGATTGGGGCGGGGGAGGGCGAGCTCGTCGCTTTCAACGGGCGCGAAGACGCGATCGAGATCATCGCGGTCGGCTGATCAGCCCCAGGTGGTACCATCAGTAACGGCACCAACGATGCCGTGCCGCGTTTCGCTCGCATCCCATATACAGGAGCGACGGCATGAGCATTTTCGGTGCGATCAAGAAGGCGATCTTCGGCGATCGCGGGCCGCTTGGCGGACAGTTCTCAGGCAAGCCGGCGCCTGCACCAAATCCACAGGCGACACCGGCGCCCGCGCCGCAGTCGCGTCCGACGCCTGCACCGGCGCCCGCACCGCAGCAGTCGCCGGCAGCGGCACCGGCGCAGCCGTCGCCCGCTGCTGCGGCGGTGGACGTCGAGAAGGTGCTGACGGATATCGCGGCGAAGCGCGGCGGCCCGCAGCTCAATTGGCGAACCTCGATCGTCGACTTGATGAAGCTGCTCGACATCGATTCGAGCCTCGACAACCGCAAGGAACTGGCGACCGAGCTCGGCTACACGGGCGCCAAGGACGGGTCGGCGGAAATGAACATCTGGCTCCACAAGGCGGTGATGCGCGAGCTGGAGAAGAACGGCGGCGTCGTGCCCGCCGGCCTGAAAGACTGACTTTGCCGATCGCGCGGCCACAAGGGCGGCGCGATCGAGCCGCTTGCCGCCTTCCGCCGTTGCGCTAGACGAACGGCAAGGGAGGGGCGTGCATGACGATGGCTGCAGACGGCGTAGCGGGCGAGCCGGCGCCGAGCGACATTCGACTGGTGATATCGGCGTCGGCGCTCGGCACCGTGTTCGAATGGTATGATTTCTTCATCTACGGCACGCTCGCCGCCTCGGGGGTGATCGGACGCACCTTCTTTCCCGCGGGGAACGAGACGGTGCAAGCGCTGCTCGCCTGGGCCGGCTTCGCTGTTGGCTTCGGGTTCCGGCCGCTGGGCGCAGTGGTGTTCGGCTATCTCGGCGACCGGCTGGGCCGCAAATACACCTTCCTCGTCACGATCACGCTGATGGGCATCGCGACCGCTGGCGTCGGCCTGGTCCCGTCCTACGCCGCGATCGGCATGGCGGCGCCGCTCATCGTCATCCTGCTGCGGATCGCGCAGGGACTGGCGCTGGGCGGTGAATATGGCGGGGCGGCGGTCTATGTCGCCGAGCATTCGCCCGCTGGCCGCAGCGGCTATTACACGAGTTTCATCCAGGCGGGCGTCGCGGGCGGCTTCGTGCTTAGCCTCGCGGTCGTGCTCGGCTTCAAGGCGCTGATCCCGGCCGACGCGTGGAGCGCGTGGGGCTGGCGCCTGCCGTTCCTCTTCTCGGTGCTGCTGCTCGCGATATCGCTGTGGATGCGCGTCAAGCTGTCCGAAAGCCCCGTGTTCAAGAAGATGCGCGCAGCGGGCGAGATCGAGAAGAACCCGGTCCGCGCCAGCTTCACCTATCCCGGCAACATCAAGCGGATGTTCGTCGCGCTGATCGGCATCGCCGCCGGGCTGACGGTGATCTGGTACACGTCGATGTTCAGCGTCCTGTCGTTCCTGCAAACGACGATGCGCGTCGAGGAAACGACGGCGCAGCTGCTGTCCGGCGCCGGGGCGATGATGGGGCTGTTCTGGTTCGTCTATTTCGGGCGGCTGTCGGATCGTATCGGGCGCAAGAAGCCGATCGTCATCGGGTATGTCCTGACGCTGATCTTCCTGTTTCCGATCTTCTGGCTGATCGCCGGTGCCGCCAACCCGGCCCTCGCCGCGGCCGGGCGCGCATCGCCGGTCGTCGTGTCCGGCCCGGACTGCACCTACAGCCCGTTCGCGGCGAAGCAGGCGACCGAGTGCGGCCGGCTGCTTGATACGCTGTCAAAAAAAGGGGTGCCGTACACCACGGCCGAGGCGCCGGCGACGACGCTCACCATCGGGACGCAGCCGCTCGCCGATCGCTCACCCGAGGCGGTCGACGCCGCCCTCGCGCAGGCGGGCTACGATCTGGCGAAGGTTTCGCCGTCCGCGGGCAACGTCGCGCTGATCCTGCTCGGCATTCTCGCGATCACCGGCCTGTCGGGCATCACTTATGGCCCGGTGGCGGCGGCGCTGGCAGAGATGTTCCCGCCGGCGATCCGCTACTCGTCGCTGTCCATCCCCTATCATCTGGGCACCGGCTATTTCGGCGGATTTCTGCCGTTCATCAGCCAGTATATCGTCGCCAAGACGGGCAATCCGTTCGCCGGGCTATGGTATACCTGGGCGATCACGCTGCTCGCGCTGATCGTGTGCCTCGTGTGGCTGCGCGACGATGCGCAAGGGCGCGCGACGGTGGCGTGATCGTGCCGCCGCGGCTAAGGCGCCGCGGATGACTGCGCCCAGCCGCCTCCGGCTCGATCGAGCCGCACTAGTCGACAATTGGTGTGCGCTGGCGCGCATGAGCGGCACGGCGGCATGCGGCGCGGCGGTGAAGGCCGACGGCTACGGCCTGGGTGCCCGCGCCGTCGTGACGCATCTCGCTGCTGCCGGTTGCCGCGACTTCTTCGTCGCCACCTGGGCCGAGGCAGCGGCACTCGGCGAGCTCGAAGCGCCGCTGAGCGTGCTCCACGGCGTTCGTGCCGAGGACTTGGAGCAGGCGCTGCACGGTCACGCCCGGCCGGTGCTCAATACCGCGGCCCAAGTGCGGCGCTGGCGTGAAGCGGGGGGCGGGGCATGCGACGTGATGGTCGACACCGGCATGAACCGGCTCGGCATCTCTCCCGCTGACGTTCACGCCGGGCTGCTCGACGGGCTGACGATCGACACCCTGATGAGCCACCTTGCCTGCGCCGATGAGGACGCGGCGATGAACGCGCGGCAGCGCCAGGCGCTCGCCGGGCTGGCTGGGCGGACGGCGGCGCGGCGGCTGAGTCTTGCCAACTCCGCCGGGATCGCGCTTGGCGGCGATTACGCGTTCGATCTCACGCGGCCGGGGCTCGCGCTCTACGGCGGCGTGTCGCGCGGCGAGTTCGCCGCGATTATCCGGCCGGTAGTGACGATCGAGGCGCAGGTGCTGCAAGTGCGCCGCGTGCCGGCCGGCGCGCCCGTCGGCTACAATGCCACCTGGACCTCGCGCCGCGACAGCGACGTGGCGATCGTCAACCTCGGCTATGCGGACGGGTATCGCCGTGCGCTGTCGGATCGTGGCACGGCGTTCGTCAGTGGCAGCGCAGTGCCGGTGATCGGCCGCGTATCGATGGATCTTACGGCGCTGGACGTGACCGACTGTCCGATTGGTGAAGGTGAGTGGGTTGCGTTCGACACCGATCTCGCGCGGGTGTCTGCCGCATCGGGCGTGTCGCAGTATGAACTGCTCACTGGCCTTGGCGCACGTTTCGAGCGCCGCTGGACCTGATCATTCACCCGACGCTGCGCAGCCAATCCCGCAGCGGTTCCCACAACTGCTCCTTGGCACGACTGCCGACGACCATGCCGACGTGTCCGGCACCCAGATCACGCCGGTCGGCTAGTCCGATCGCGCTGGCGGCGGGCACGATGCGATCGTTGAGCGACACGAACTCCGCAGCGGGGCAGGCGAGCGCGAGCGGATTGACGGGCGCGCCGGCGACGCGCCATTCGCCGCGCCCCGTCACGTCGCGGGCGAGGAAGTCCTCGAACAGTTCGGCGCCCGCGGCATAGGTCAGCGGCGCGCCGGCGTTGGCCCAGTCCTCCATCGCGACGAACATCGTCGCATCGGCATCGGGCATTGTCGCGAACGCCTCGTACTTCGCGATCGTGCGCGCTGGATCGAGCTTCCAGAAGCCGGTCTGCAATACTTCCATTGGTACGAGGCCAAGCGACGCGCATCCCGGCTGTGCGGACCGCCACAGCGCCGCGATGTCCCGCCGCGCCGCTTCGCCATAGCCCGCAAATCGCCATGGCGACGCGATCGTCGCGACGCCGGCAACCGGCCCGGCTGCAGCCGCCGCGAGGCTCATTGTCCCGCCGAGGCAGTAGCCGACCAGGATTGGCGGCAGGGCGAAGCGGCGGATCATCGGCAGCAGCAGCCGCTCGACGTGGCCGCCGACGTCCATCGCGTGCTCATCGGCAGACGGCGTTCCCCAATCGATCAGCCACGTGCGGAACCCCTGCGTCGCGATCCATCGCAGCAGCGACCGTCCGTCGATGAGGTCGAGGATGTGCGGCGGATTGATCAGCGAGGGGACGAAGATCACGGGGCGCCCATCGCCACCGTAATCGCGTAGTCGCGCTCGGCCCTGCCGCCGCCTCGCCGACGCCAAGCGACGCGGCGTTCGGGAATATGTCTGATAGCGCCGCAGACCGGCCAATGCCGCGGCGCGACGTGACGGCGATGTTGCGGTTTCGCTGCGCAACATGTCGAGGAATAGCGGCAGCGGGCGCGGTCCGTGTTGCAGCGCCGCATGCGATGCTATAGCCCCGTTGTCATTCACGGGTGGGGCCTTGCGATGAAGAAGCAGCACGACGGATCCGGGGCAGTCATCATCAAGAAATACGCCAACCGGCGGCTCTACAACACCGAAAGTTCGTCCTACATCACGCTCGACCACCTTGCGGCGATGACGCGCGAGGGGCGCGAGTTCAAAGTCGTCGATGCCAAGACCGACGACGATATCACGCATAACGTGCTGACTCAGATCATCATGGAGGAGGAAGGCCGCGGCGCAACACCGATGCTGCCGGTCAATTTCCTGCGCCAGCTGATCTCGATGTACGGCGATTCGATGCAGGCGATGGTGCCGGGCTATCTCGAAGCGTCGATGGACAGCTTTCGCCGCAACCAGGCGCAATTCAAGTCGGCAGTCGAGGGCGCGTTCGCCGGTTCGCCGTTCGCCGAGATGGCGAAGCGCAACATGGCGATGTTCGAGGCCGCGACCAGCGCGTTCAAGCCGAAGCCAGCAGCGCCGGTTAGCGCGACCAAGGACGACGAGATCGCCGCGCTGAAGGCGGAACTCGCCAAGCTGCAGGACAAGGTCGACAAGCTCGGTTGACGCCTTCGCCCGGCGGCGACGCCGGGAGACGGTTCGTCACGCCGTCACTTCGGCTTGACGAACTTCAGCGTGAAACGATCGCTCTCGCCGATGGCGGCGTATTTCGCGCGATCGACGTCCTTGAGCGCGAAGGTCGGCGGCAGCGTCCAGACGCCGCCGGGGTGATCGTGCGTGTCCTTGGGATTGGCATTGACCTGGCTTTCGCCGGCAAGCTTGAACCCCGCGGCCTCGGCGAGGCGAACCACCGTCGAACGTTTGATGTATCCGCTCTTCTTCTCAAGCGCGGTGTCCATCGTTTCCGGCAGGCGGTGATCGACGACGCCGAGCACGCCGCCCGGCTTCAGCGCAGCGTAGAAGGCCGCAAACGTGCCCGGCGCGGCGGCCGGATTGTCGTTCATCAGGAGGTTGTGGACGTTACGGAACGTCAGCACGACGTCGGCGCTGCCGGCAGGCAGCGTGCTGGCGCCGGTCGCGGGATCGATCGTTGCGACCGTTGTTGGGCCGAACCATGCCTGCTTGCCCGCGAGCATCGTCTTGGTGCGATCGGCCGCGTTGCTCGGCACCAGTGCCACGTAGCGCCCCTTGCCCTTGACCATCGGCGCCAGGATCTCGGTGTACCAGCCGCCGCCGGGGATAAATTCGACCACGGTGTCGCCCGGTTTGACGCCGAAGAAGGCGAGCGTTTCGGCGGGATGGCGATAGATGTCGCGCGCGCGGTTCGCGGCGCTGCGCTGCGGATCCTTGAGCGCGGCGGCGACGGCACCGCTTGGCGCCTTTGGTGCGGCAGGGGCGGCGCCCAGCGTGGCGGCGCTGGCGAGAAGGACGGTCGCAATGGCGGCGTGGCGCATTATCTCTCTCCGGTTCGTCGTGCGCCACGTTTGAGCGGCGCGATGGCACGGGGTGTGGAGGCAAGTCGATGGCGACGCAAGCGGTGCTGCTGGGGGCGGCGGGATCGTGTACGGCGGCGGCGCTGGTCGCGGCGTGGCGCGATCGCCGCCGCACGTGCCGTTACGACCCGGATGCGGTCGGGATCGTCGATTGGCGCACGGTACAGCTGGCAGCGATCGGCGCCGCGCTTGTGCTGATCGTCCTCGCAATCAAGCAATAGTCAGTAGAAGCGCTGCAGCGTCAGCCGTCGCTGCGTCCCGTCGCACAGGCCCAGCGCGACGACACGGCCGGGCGTACCCGCGGACCAGGTGGCTAGGGTGCTGCTGCCGTAGTTGGCGGGGATCGGCTGGCCATCGATCGTGCAGATCGTCTCGCCTTCCTTCCATCCCGCCGCGGCGGCGGGCCCTCCGCGCATCACATGGAGAATGCGCAGCCGATCGGTGTCGACGCCGACCAGAAGCCCGCTGGTGGATCGCACGGGCGGCTGGTCGGCGGTCGAGCCTGGGCTCAGCACCATCCGGCCGGCGGCAGGGTCGAGCAGGACGCGATAGTTCTGCAGGAAGCCCGAGCCGATGCGCCCCGCGACTTCGATTGATTCGGAGAAGCCGCCGGCCGGCTCGACGCGGACCTCGACCGAGCGTGCCGTCAGTTGGCCGAGCGTCAGCGCAGGGACGATGCCGATCGTACTCGTCACCGCACCGGCTAGGCCGAACGATATCGCGGTCGTCGTCGGCGTCTTGGCAAGCCGCGCCGCCGCCCATCCGGCGCTGGTGACGGTGATCGACGATCCGTCGCCGGTATCGACCACCATCGGCCGCAGGCGTGCGGCGCCGAGCGTGATCTCGCTGACGTAGACCAGCCGATCGCGCGAGATCGCGAGCGGCGCGGTGCGGCCGTTGAACGGCATCCGTCCGCTCGGTAGCAGGCGGAAGCGGCGGTTGGCATAATCGATGTCGAGCGCATAGGTGCCGGTCAGATCGCGGCCGACAAGAAGGTCGACTGCCTTCGCGCTGCCGGTGGCGAGCGCGGGCAGGGTCGCGACGGTTAGCCCGCCGCCTCGCCGCGTAACGCCGCCGAGCGTCACCGTACGTGTACCGGCCCAGCCGATATCGACCAGCCCGCCGATCGCGGTCGCACTGCCGCCTGGGCGCACGGGCATAGCCGCGGCGGTGGCGAAGCGACGCGACAGCACCGAATAGCTGACGCCGGTATCCAGAATTGCGGTCGCGGGGCGGCCGTCGATCGCCATGGTGAAGCGCAGCTGGTTGCCCGGCGTCAGATCGAACGGCACCCAGCGCGTCTCCGCATCGGCGGCGAGAGTCGCGGTTCCGACCGGCTGGGCGGCAGGCAGCGCGAGCGCCGACAGGAGCATGGGGATGAGAAACACGCGCCCGCTTACCGGCTGTCGCGCAGAACCGCCATCACTGCGTCGGGTGCGTGCACGCGGCTGCGCCGGTGCCCGATCAGCGCTGACGGTCAGGTGTGACGATCAGAGGCACGCTTCGAGGAACGCTTGGTCGAACCCGAACTGCTTGGCCTTGTCGATCGAATAGGGGCGCAAGCCCATCGCGCGATACTCGCCGATGATCTTTCCGTCGGCGCTCTCGTCGAGATACTCGAACTTGAACAGCTCCTGCGTCACGATGACGGGGCCTTCCATGCCGATCACTTCGGTGACGTTGGTGACGCGGCGCGAGCCGTCGCGTAGGCGCTTCACCTGGATGATCATGTCGACGGAATCGGCGATCTGGCGGCTGATCGCTTCCTTGGGCACCTTGATGTCCGACATCATCACCATGTTCTCCATACGCGCCAGCGCCTCGCGCGGGGAGTTGGAGTGGAGCGTGCACATCGAGCCATCGTGGCCGGTGTTCATTGCCGAGAGCATGTCGAAACACTCGCTGCCACGGATTTCGCCCAGAATGATGCGATCGGGGCGCATACGCAGCGCGTTCTTGACGAGGTCGCGGATCGAAATCTCGCCCTGACCTTCGAGGTTGGCGGGGCGGGTTTCGAGCGGCAGCCAGTGCGGCTGCTGCAGGCGAAGCTCGGCCGCGTCCTCGATCGTCAGCACGCGCTCGCCCGGGTCGATCATCTTAGACAACGCGTTGAGCATCGTCGTCTTGCCCGAGCCGGTGCCACCCGAAATGACGATGTTGAAGCGGCAGGCGCCGGCGATTTTCAGCGCGGTCGCCATCTTGGGTGACATCGAGCCGAAGCCCGCCATCATGTCGAGCGTGATCGGCTTGGCGGAGAATTTACGGATCGAGATGGCGGTGCCGCGAAGCGAGAGCGGCGGGACGATCACGTTGACGCGGCTGCCGTCCTTGAGGCGGGCGTCGGCGAGCGGCGTGGTCTGGTCGACGCGGCGGCCGACTGAGTTGCAGATGCGCTGCGCAATCTGGAACAGATGCTCTTCGTCGCGGAACTGGATCTGGGCGAGCTGGAGCTTGCCCTTCTTTTCGATGAAGGTCTGCTCGGGCCCGTTGACCATGATGTCCGAGATTTCGGGATCGGCGAGCAGCTCCTCGAGCGGCCCCAATCCGAGCAGCTCGTCGACCAGCACCTTTTCCAGCGCGAACTGTTCGCGGCGGTTGAGGGTGAGCTTCAGTTCGGCGAGCACCTCGCCGATGATTGGGCGGAATTCTTCCGCGAGCTCGTCCTTGCCGAGCGTTGCCGCGGCCTCCGGGTCGACGCGCTCGAGCAGGCGCGGGAGCACCTGTTCCTTGATCTTGTGGATCGACGCTTCGAAACCCTCGACGCGACTATTGCCCGCCTCCCCCGATGATGCCTGACGGTCGGCGAGCCGCTGCATCGCGTCGATCTGACCAACAGGGATCATGCCGGCATCGGGCGCGGCGATCTCACCGGGAAGCGCGAGCGTGTCGATAGGCGGGAATTGTTCGCCACCCTCCGGTCGCCCGGTGCCGCCCTGCATCGGGCGTGCGACGCCGAAGCCGGGGCGTGCGCCCGCTGTGATCCCGTTACGACGCCCGAATGCGCTCACGATCGTTCTTCCCTAATGGTCGATCGGGCACGCTAAGCTGCACCTTTTGCGAATTGCTTAACCGGCGATCAATCGCCTTTTCGCTCGACCTCGCGGTTGAGCAGCGCCCGCTTGCGCTCGGCGCCATAGGCGTAGCCGCCGATGCCACCGTCGCTGCGCGTCACGCGGTGGCACGGGATCAGCAGCGGCACGTGATTCGCCCCGCACGCGCTGCCGGCCGCGCGCACCGCCCCCGGATGACCGGCGAGCGCCGCGAGCTCGGCGTAGCTGCGCGTCTCGCCCGAGGGGATCGAACGCAGCGCCTGCCACACCGCTTCCTGAAAGGCGGTGCCGCGTACGTCCAGCGGCAGATCGTGGTGCCGCGCCGGCGATTCGACCAGCGCGACGACCTCGTTCGCCAGCTCCTGCAGCGCGATGTCGTCGGCGAGGATCCGGGCGGCGGGGAAGCGCTGCGCCAGGGCGGCGCCGTCCTCGTCGAAGGCGATGCGGCAGATGCCGCGCGCGGTCGCGGCGATCAGCAGCGAGCCGAGATCCGTCGGGACGATCGTCCAGCGGATCGTCGTTCCCGCGCCTCCGCGCGACCAGACACGCGGCGCCATGCCGAGCCGGACGGCGCCGTCGGCGTAGAAGCGGCTCGGCGCCGAATAGCCCGCGGCATAGACCGCGCCGGTCACCGTAGCGCCGTCGGTCAGCGCCCGGGCGGCGCGGTCGGCCTTGATCCCGCGCGCGTAGCTTGCCGGCGTCACGCCCGTCGCTTGCTTGAACAGGCGATGGAAATGGTGCGGGGCGTAGCCGACGTGGCGCGCAACCGCATCGAGCGACGGGGCGGTTTCGGTGCTGTCGATCAGCACGATCGCCGCGGCGACGGCCGCCGTGTCACGCGCAGTCTCGTCCGGTCGGCAGCGCAGGCAGGCGCGGTAGCCCGCTGCGCGCGCCGCCGCCGGATCGCGGTAGAACGCCATGTTCTCGCGCCGCGGGCGCCGCGCCGGACAGCTCGGCTTGCAGTAGATACCCGTCGTCCGCACGGCGCCGACGAAGGTGCCGTCGGCGCGGCGATCGCGGGCTTCGAACGCGGCCCAGGCGGTGTCTGGATCAATACTGTCGCTCATCGCCGCCATCTTAGCGGACATCTATGTGCGGGCATCCCAATCTTTGCGCTCAAAACGACAGCGATCGAAGATGGAGCCGGCATGTCGCGGCTAGGAGGATGCCGGGGAATGCGCCAAACACGCCGTGCAATCGCCGGCGGCGGGACGGCCGGCCGAAACGGGAGAGACCAATGGCTGACCTGGTGTTGATGGAAAAGGCGGACGGCGTCGCGACGGTGACGCTCAACCGCCCCGAGGCGATGAACGCATTGTCGAAGGCGCTACGCACGCGGCTCTATGAGGTGATGTCGCAGATCGATGGCGACGACAGCGTTCGTGCGGTGGTGCTGACGGGGGCGGGGACGCGGGCCTTCACCGCAGGGCTCGATCTCAAGGAACTCGGCTCCCAGCCCGGCGCGCTTGGCTCCGCCAATGCGACCGGAGCGGACGAGAACCCGGTCAAGGCGATCGAATTGTGCAGCAAGCCGGTGATCGGCGCGATCAACGGCGTCGCCATCACCGGCGGCTTCGAGGTCGCGCTCGCCTGCGACATCTTGATCGCGAGCGAGAACGCCCGCTTCGCGGATACGCACGCGCGCGTCGGCGTGATGCCGGGGTGGGGATTGAGCCAGAAGCTGTCGCGGCTCATCGGCATTTCGCGCGCCAAGGAACTGTCGCTCAGCGGCAATTTCCTCGACGCGGCGACGGCGGAGCGCTGGGGGCTCGTCAACCGCGTGGTGCCTGCCGACGCGCTGCTGCCGACCGCGCAGCAGCTGGCGGCGGACATCGCCTCCGTCGACACCGCCTTCATTACCGCCTACAAAAGATTGATCGACGACGGGTTCGCACGGCCGTTCGGCGAGGCGATGGCGCTCGAGCATGAACGCTCTTCAGCGGCGAATAGCGGGGTGACCCCGGAAGCGGTCGAGGCGCGCCGCGCGGGGGTGCAGGCGCGGGGACGGGCGCAGTGATCCTCTACTAGGCAAGCATCCGCGAACGGCTGGCCGGTGACCGCTTGGCGCGCCGGCCGCCCGATCAGCCGCCATTGGCACGGAACAGCGCCAGCGTGCGCTCGCGCGCCAGATCAGCCGAGGGTTCGTGATAGTCCTTGCGACGATCCGAGTTGAAGCCGTGACCCGCCTCGTAGACATAAATCGCGGCGACCGGAAAATCCTTCGCGATCACTTTCTCGACGCCCTCCATCGGAATGCCGTGATCGAAGCGACCAAAATGGGCGATGACGGGCACGCGCGGCGCGGCTTCCGCGGCGATCTGCGGCACCATGCTGCCGTAGTAGGCTGAGGCGGCGGCGACGCGCTCGAGCTTGGTGGCAGCCGCCCAGGCGAGCGACCCGCCGTAGCAATAGCCGACGACGAAGACGGGGCCCTCGGCCGCCAGCGCGTCGATGCAGGTCTGCGTATCGGCAACCGACAGATCGAACGGGTGGAGCTTGCGCGCCAGCTCCACCGCGCGTTCGAAGTCCGGGCCGGTATAGCTCGCCTCGAACCCGGGGTGCTCGCGATCGAACAGCGCGGGCGACAATACCTCATAGCCCTCGCTCGCGAAATCGTCCGCCATCTCGCGGATGTGATCGGTGACGCCGAAGATCTCCTGCAGCAGCACGACACCGCCGCGCCGTTCGCCGTGCGGCTTGGCGTGATAGACCGCGATCTCGGCGCCGTCGCGCATCGTCATGCGGATCGTCTCGCCCGCCTGTGCCGCGTCGTTTTCGTTCCGGTTCATCGTCACCCCTCCGTCACTATTGTTGCATCCCGGCTACCCCTTTGCTACGCGCCCGCCAACCCAAGCGTCGGCGCCGATCGTGCGCCGTGTTTTCGCATGGGGGTCACACTTTTGTGCGAACGGGGATTCGACTCGCGTGGATGGTTCCAGCGGTACTTTGGGTGGCAGCGTCCAGGCGAGCCTTGGCGGTCGGTACGCGACCGCACTGTTCGACCTGGCCGAACAGAGCCGGACGATCGACACGGTCGAGGCGAGCCTCGCCAAGGTGCGCGCGGCGCTCGATCAGTCGGACGATTTCAAGGCGCTGACGACCTCGCCGGTCGTCGCACGCGACGCCGCCGGCAAGGCGGTGCTGTCGACTGCGGACGAGCTTGGCGTCGATCAGACGACGCGCAACTTCCTCGGCGTGCTCGCGCAGAACCGCCGTCTTGCCGAGCTGCCCGCGATCATCCGTGCGTTCCGCCAGCTCGCGGCACGGCATCGCGGCGAAGTCACCGCCGAGGTCACCAGCGCGCACGCGCTGACCGACGAGCAGATCGACGAGCTGAAGCAGCAGCTGCGCCGCCGCGTGGGGCGCGAGGTTTCGGTCGATCTATCGATCGATCCGGCGCTGCTCGGCGGACTGGTCGTGCGCATCGGCTCGCAGATGATCGATTCCTCGATCCGTACCCGCTTGAATGCGCTCGCCAGCGCGATGACGAAAGGCTGACGGCTGACGCCGTCGGGAAGGGCTAAGAGCAATGGATATTCGCGCCGCAGAAATCTCCAAGGTGATCAAGGATCAGATCGCCAATTTCGGCACCGAGGCCCAGGTCAGCGAGACCGGCCAGGTGCTCAGCGTCGGTGACGGCATCGCGCGCATCTACGGGCTCGACAACGTCCAGGCGGGCGAGATGGTCGAGTTCTCGAACGGCGTGCAGGGCATGGCGCTCAACCTCGAGGCCGACAATGTCGGCGTCGTGATCTTCGGCTCGGACGCCGAGATCAAGGAAGGCGACACCGTCAAGCGTACCGGCACGATCGTGGACGTGCCGGTCGGCAAGGGCCTGCTCGGCCGCGTGGTCGATGGCCTCGGCAACCCAATCGACGGCAAGGGTCCGATCGTGTCGACCGAGCGTCGCCGCGTCGAGGTGAAGGCGCCGGGTATCATCCCGCGCAAGTCGGTGCACGAGCCGGTGCAGACGGGCCTGAAGGCGATCGACGCGCTGGTGCCGGTCGGCCGTGGCCAGCGCGAGCTGATCATCGGTGACCGCCAGACCGGCAAGTCGGCGATCGCGATCGACACGTTCATCAACCAGAAGTCGGTCAACGCCGGCGACGATGAATCGAAGAAGCTGTACTGCGTCTACGTCGCGGTCGGCCAGAAGCGCTCGACGGTGGCGCAGCTCGTCCGCACGCTGACCGAGAACGGCGCGATGGATTATTCCATCGTCGTCGCCGCGACCGCGTCCGATCCGGCGCCGCTGCAGTTTCTCGCGCCCTACACCGGCACCGCGATGGGCGAGTATTTCCGCGACAATGCGATGCACGCCGTCATCGTGTTCGACGATCTGTCGAAGCAGGCGGTTGCCTATCGCCAGATGTCGCTGCTGCTGCGCCGTCCGCCGGGCCGTGAAGCGTATCCGGGCGACGTCTTCTATCTCCACTCGCGCCTGCTGGAGCGCGCGGCGAAGATGAACGACGCCAACGGCAACGGCTCGCTGACGGCGCTGCCGATCATCGAGACGCAGGCGGGCGACGTGTCGGCCTACATCCCGACGAACGTGATCTCGATCACGGACGGCCAGATCTTCCTCGAAACCGACCTGTTCTTCGCCGGCATCCGCCCTGCGATCAACGTCGGCCTCTCGGTGAGCCGCGTGGGTTCGGCGGCGCAGACCAAGGCGATGAAGAAGGTGTCGGGCTCGATCAAGCTCGAGCTGGCGCAATATCGCGAGATGGCGGCGTTCGCGCAGTTCGGCTCGGACCTCGACGCCTCGACGCAGAAGCTGCTGAACCGCGGCGCGCGCCTGACCGAGCTGCTGAAGCAGCCGCAGTTCTCGCCGCTGCCGTTCGAGGAGCAGACGGTGTCGATCTTCGCCGGGACCAACGGCTATCTCGACAACGTGCCGGTGCAGGACGTGGTCCGCTACGAGGCGGCGATGCTCGCCTTCATGCGCGACCAGCATGGCGACACGCTGGCGAAGATCCGCGACAGCCGCGACCTGGGCGACGACGCCAAGGCCGGCGTGAAGAGCGCGCTCGACGCGTTCGCGAAGACGTTCGCCTGATTTGATCGACCGTCGTCACCCCGGCCCCAGGCCGGGGTCCCGCTTCTGACGACGGAACATAGGCAGCGGGACGCCGGGCAAGGCTTGGCGTGACGACAAGAGGATACGAATGGCAAGCCTCAAGGCCCTCAAGATCCGCATCGGCTCGGTGAAGTCGACGCAGAAGATCACCAAGGCGATGAAGATGGTCGCGGCGGCCAAGCTGCGCCGTGCGCAGGAGGCGGCGGTTGCCGGTCGTCCGTATGCCGAGCGGCTGGAAGCGGTGATGGCGAGCCTCGCCTCGAAGGTCGGCGTGACGGAGGGCAGTTCGCCGCTGCTCGCCGGTACCGGCCGCGATCAGGTGCATCTGCTCGTCGTCGTGACGTCAGAGCGCGGCCTGGCGGGTGCGTTCAACACCAACATCGTGCGCGCGGCACGGAAGAAGGCGGAAGAGCTGGAGGCCGCGGGCAAGACGGTGCGCTTCTACCTCGCCGGCAAGAAGGGCCGCGTGCTGCGCCGCTTCTATCCCGATGCGATCGCCGCCGACCATGAACTCGGCCAGCATAAGGTGCTTGGGTTCGACCAGGCGCGCGAAGTGGCGGACGATCTGATCGCCAGCTACCTGCGCGGCGAGTTCGACGTGGCGCATCTGTTCTACGCCAAGTTCCAGTCGGCGCTGGTGCAGATCCCGACCGGGCAGCAGATCATTCCCGTCCCGGTGCCTACCGCGACGGTCGATGCGCCGAACGACGGTGGCGCCGCGGTCGAGTACGAGCCCGACGAGGAGGCAATCCTCGCCGATCTGCTGCCGCGCAATGTCGCGATCCAGATTTTCCGCGCGATGCTGGAGAATGCTGCGTCCGAGCAGGGCAGCCGCATGACCGCGATGGACAATGCGACGCGCAACGCCGGCGACATGATCAAGAAGCTGTCGATCCAGTACAATCGCGCGCGGCAGGCGGCGATCACGACCGAGCTGGTCGAGATCATTTCGGGCGCCGAGGCACTGTGATTCGCACGGGCATCCTGCTGTTGGCGGCGCTTGCCGCGGCGGGATGCACCGGTGCGCCCGTCGCGGGCGAGCAGGCGGCGAAGGACAAGGCCGCGGGCAAGACTGCATTCGCGTCGCCGAGTCTGGCCGGCGGCACGTGGAGCGGCGTGTTCGCGAACCCGCAGAAGTCGATCGACAACTTCAGCCGAATTGGCCTGCGACCCGGTCCGTACGAGCAGAAGGGCGATGAGTGGCGTTCGGACGCTGTGCCGACCGCACTGACCGATCCTTCCGCCCCCGATCCGGTGATGGCGCATTTTTCCGCGGCGGGCGACAAGGGGTCGCTTAAGCGCGTGGCCTTCGTTCTCGTCGAGCCGGCGCGATCGAACGATCAGCAGGCGCGCGACCAGTTCGACGCGTGGATGAAGCAGGCACTCGCCCAGCTCGGCGTCACCGGCGGCGACACCGCAGTGGAGGCGATCCACGGGCGCAAGCGGCCGACAGGATCGCTGAAAGCGGGCGCGAACTATGCCGTGCAGCGCGAGACGACCCCGCGCGAGCGCCGCCTGACGGTGACGTTCTCGCGCGCCACGCCTATATTGAATGGTACCGAGCCGGCGACGGGCTGACACCCGGCGGACCGACGACCAAGACACCCCCTGCATTCGCAGGTACGACGAAGAAGGTAGAAGCAAGATGGCCACCGTTCTCGAAGAGCGCCCGACCATTTCGGGCAGCAACAAAGTCGGCCGGATCAGCCAGGTGATCGGCGCCGTGGTCGACGTGACGTTCGAGCAGGACCACCTGCCGGCGATCCTGTCGGCCTTGGAAACGAGCAACAACGGCCAGCGGCTGGTGCTTGAGGTCGCGCAGCACCTCGGCGAAAACACTGTTCGCACGATCGCGATGGACTCGACCGAGGGTCTGACCCGCGGCCAGAACGTGACCGATACCGGCGCGCAGATCACTGTGCCCGTCGGTCCGGCGACGCTTGGTCGCATTCTCAACGTCATCGGCGAGCCGATCGACGAGCGCGGCCCGGTCAACTCGGCGCATCACGCGCCGATCCACGCCTCGGCGCCCTTGTTCGTCGACCAGTCGACCGAGAGCTCGATCCTGGTCACCGGTATCAAGGTAATCGACCTGCTCGCGCCCTACGCGAAGGGCGGCAAGATCGGCCTGTTCGGCGGTGCAGGCGTCGGCAAGACGGTGCTCATCCAGGAGCTGATCAACAACATCGCCAAGGGCCACGGTGGCACCTCGGTGTTCGCCGGCGTGGGTGAGCGTACGCGCGAGGGCAACGATCTCTACCACGAGTTCCTCGACGCGGGCGTCATCGCCAAGGACGCCGATGGCAACCCGCAGAGCGAGGGTTCGAAGGTTGCGCTGGTGTTCGGCCAGATGAACGAGCCACCGGGCGCGCGTGCGCGTGTCGCGCTGTCGGGCCTGACGATCGCTGAGTATTTCCGCGACGTTGAAGGCCAGGACGTGCTGTTCTTCGTCGATAACATCTTCCGCTTTACCCAGGCGGGCGCAGAGGTGTCGGCGCTGCTCGGCCGTATTCCGTCGGCCGTGGGCTACCAGCCGACGCTGTCGACCGACATGGGCGCGCTGCAGGAGCGCATCACCTCGACCAACAAGGGCTCGATCACCTCGGTGCAGGCGGTGTACGTGCCTGCGGACGATCTGACCGATCCGGCGCCGGCGACGTCGTTCGCCCACTTGGACGCGACGACCGTGCTCAACCGCGCGATTTCGGAGCTTGGCATCTATCCGGCGGTCGATCCGCTCGATTCGACCAGCCGCGTGCTCGAGCCGCGCGTCGTCGGCCAGGAGCATTATGAGACCGCACGCGCCGTGCAGACGATCCTGCAGAAGTACAAGTCGCTGCAGGACATCATCGCGATCCTCGGCATGGACGAGCTCTCCGAAGAGGATAAGCTGACCGTCAGCCGCGCGCGCAAGATCCAGAAGTTCCTGTCGCAGCCGTTCCACGTTGCGGAGGTCTTCACCGGCATCGACGGCAAGTTCGTGCAGATCGAGGACACGGTGCGCTCGTTCAAGGCGGTGGTGAACGGCGAGTACGATCACCTGCCCGAGGCGGCATTCTACATGGTCGGCGGCATCGACGACGTCGTCGCCAAGGCCGAGAAGCTGGCGCAGGAAGCCTGAACCCGCGCTGCGACCCCCGAACCGGTACGGGTTCGGGGATTGCTGGCCGGCGGGATCGGCCGTTTGGCTTTGATCCCGCCGCCGGAAGCCCTTTCCCGCCCTTCGCCTCGGCGTAGGGAAGTGAGACACAGACATGCTGCACTTCGAACTCGTCACGCCCGAACGCCTCGTCCGCAGCGAGGAGGTTTATATGGTCACCGTGCCCGGGACCGAGGGTAATTTCGGCGTTCTCGAAGGCCACGCCCCGCTGATGTCGACGATTCGCGACGGCGATCTGCTGATCCAGCGCACTGCTGGCGGCGCGGCGGAGACGATCGCGATCCGCGGCGGGTTCGCGGAGGTGAATGCGCGCGGGCTGACCGTGCTGGCCGAGCACGCCGCCTGATACCGGCACCCCGTTTCACTTACCAGCGGCTTGCCGGCCTAGCTGACCAGTTCGAGCGGGCGGCTCTTATCAAAATCGATCAGGCCGTTGATCATCTCGGCGCGAAAATAACGCGCGCGTGATCGGCCGCGGCCATCGAGATCGTGGATCATCCAGCCAAGGTCAATTTTCCCTTTTCCGCCGTAGGCGGTTCGGGGCGGCGCGCTGCTATCTACCATCGATAAGTCGGCCTTGAAGTCGGTGAGACCTAGATGCGCGCGATCGTTGCTTTGCTCAGCGATGACGTTGTCCGCGACCGCCGAAACCAAATCGGCATCGAGCGTATAAGCGACGTCGCGTAGCACCAAGGCACGCTTCTCCCCGCGCGCCGTCTTCATCGTCAGCCATTCGAACGCGATGGGACGCTGTACCCAGAGGCGGCGAACGCTCCACTGCGTATCCGGACGCGTGCTGATGGCCGATAGAAGGCGCTTCGCTGCCGAGGCGAGATGACATCGTAGCTAATGAGATCGTCAACGAACTCCGGCCGCCGGAAGCAGGCATGCATACCGCGAAGCTCGATGCGGACAGAGGTTGCTCGCGGTTCGTTCACGTGGCGTTCTTACAACCGATCGCGGATGTTCCAGCTTGAATTTGCACCGTTTCGTAGGTGTTCATGCCGGTGCGAGCGCGCGTCTGACGTATGGTTTGCCGGTGCATTTACACACCCGGAGGGCTCGCCTCATGACCATCACTATTTCCGCGACGATCAGCGCCAAGAACACCAGCGTATCGGTGCGTGTGCAGCTTCCGCGGCGACCCGTTACCGTCTCCGCGCCGCGACCGTCGAGTTGATGGCAGCAGCGTCCGGAGCGGGCGGGCGACTGTGTTGGCGGATTGCTCAACTCGTGCCGTGCGCCGACCTGGAACGTTACTACCGTCTCAGCGCCTCACGATACCTAGCGAGCCCGCGTTCAAGATCGGCGATTAGATCCGCCGGGTCTTCGAGCCCGATCTGCAATCGCACGAGCGGCCCTGCGAAATGCGGCGTCGTCGCCGTGCGATAGCGCTGCGGATCGACCGGCAGCGCCAAGCTCTCGAATCCACCCCACGAATAACCGATGCCGAAATGGTCGAGCCCGTCGATCAGCGCGGCACGTGCTGCCTCGTTGCCGCCGTCGAGGACGAACGAGAAGAGGCCGCTCGATCCGGTGAAGTCCCGTCGGAAGATGTCGTGTGCTGGTGACGAGGCGAGGGCGGGGTGCAGGACCTGCGCGACTTCGGGCTGCTCTTTCAGCCATTCCGCGATCTGGAGGGCGCTCGACTGGTGCTGGGCCATCCGCACCGCCATCGTGCGCAGTCCGCGCGACGCGAGCCATGCATCGTCGGGGCTGGCGACCTGTCCCAATTGAAAGCTGGTATCGCGCAGCTTGCGCCAGTGCGACGGCGCGGCGGTGACGCTGCCGAGCATCACGTCCGAATGGCCGACGACGTACTTCGTGCAGGCGAGGATCGACAGATCGACGCCGAGGCCGATCGCGCGGAAGTTGAGCGGCGTCGCCCAGGTGTTGTCGAGCAGTGTCGTGACGCCGCGCGCCTTTGCCGCGGCGACGATCGCGGGCACGTCCTGCACTTCGAAAGTGAGGCTGCCGGGGCTTTCCATGAAGATGGCACGCGTCCGCTCGCCGATCAGGTCGACAATGCCGCTGCCGGCCAGCGGATCGTAGTAGCGCGTCGTGATGCCGAAGCGCCGCAGCAGGCCGTCTGCCATCGCCCGCGTCGGGTCGTACGCCGTGTCGGCGAGTAGCAATTCGTCGCCGGGCGACAGCACCGATAGCAACGCCGCGGCGATCGCGGCTACGCCGGACGGATAGAGAAAGGTCGCCTCGGCGCCGGGCTCGAGCTCGGTCAGTGCATCGGCCAAACTCCACTGCGTCGGGCTGCCGCGACGGCCGTAGAACAGGCGATGATGCGTCTCGCGGCCACTTGCGGCGCGCAGCTCGGCGACCGAGCCGTAGAGGTGCGTCGAGGCGCGCCACACCGGCGGGTTGACGATGCCCTGCGTCCATTCGGCGCGACGCCCGGCGGCGACGACGCGGGTGGCATCGCGGATCGGCCGATCGTCGCTCATGGGCCAGTCTCCTTGGGCGTCGTCGGATCGCTGCCCCATTCGGCCCAGCTGCCGTCGTAGATCGGCACCGTTTGCCCGAGAAGATGCGCGGCAAAGGCGATCACCGCCGCGGTCACGCCGGAACCGCATGTCGCAACTAGTGGGCGATCGAGATCGATGCCGGCATCGACGAATACCGATGCCAGTTGGTCAACCTCCTTCCACGTGCCGTCCGTGTTGAAGAAGGTGGCATAGTGAAGGTTGATCGCGCCCGGGATATGGCCGGGCACGACGCCAGGTCGCGGCTCGGCCTCGGCGCCGGCGAAGCGGCCGGGCGATCGCGCGTCTACGATCTGCGTGTCGCGCGTCGCCTGCGCCGCCTTCATGTCCGCCAGATCTGCGATCCCCGCCCCCCGTGCACGAACCGTGACGTGTCGCGGTTTCGCTTCGATAGGTCCCTGCGCGATCGGGCGACCCTCCGCGCGCCACTTGGCAAGGCCGCCATCGAGCAGTGCCACGTCGCTCACGCCGAAGCTTCGCAGCATCGCCCATCCGCGGGCGGCGGTATGGTGCGGGGAATCATCGTAGAGGATGATGCGCGTGCCATCGCCGAGCCCGAGCTTCGTCATCCGGCTGGCGAACTTTTCCGGCGGTGGCAGCATCATCGGTAGGTCCGACGTCGTATTCGCCAGATCGGCCAGATCGAGGAAGACGGCGCCGGGGATGTGCGCCACTTCGAAGTCGGCGCGCGCATCGCGTGCTTCGGTCGGCAGGTACCAGCTGGCATCGGCGACGCGGACATCGCGCGCATCGAGCGCGTCGGCGAGCCATTGGGTGGAAACGAGCGGGGTCATCCTCCACCATTAGCCGGCATCGGCGCCGGGATTGAAGCCCCGTCTCGGTATTGCCTGCCGTAGCCCAGCGTGTCGCTGGCGCAGCGCGGCATGCGCCACTATCTGACACGTCATGACACTTCATCTCGGACAGACCAGCGCGCTTCCCGCGACGCCGGAAGAAGCAGTGCTCGATTACGTCCCCAACCCACGCCTCGGTCGCACCTACCTCGTGCGGTTCGTGGCGCCCGAATTCACATCGCTGTGCCCGGTGACCGGCCAGCCCGACTTCGCACACATCGTGATCGACTACGTGCCCGGCGACACGATCGTCGAATCGAAGTCGCTCAAGCTGTTCCTCGGCAGCTTCCGCAACCATGCCGCGTTTCACGAGGATTGCACCGTCGGTATCGGCGAGCGTCTCGTTGTAGAGATGGCGCCGCGGTGGTTGCGTATCGGCGGCTATTGGTACCCGCGCGGCGGCATTCCGATCGACGTATTCTGGCAGAACGCGGCGCCGCCAGCCGATCTGTGGCTGCCGGATCAAGGCGTTCCATCCTACCGCGGGCGCGGCTGACCGAAATTAGCGATTTGACGTTGTTGCATCGCAACAAAGCGTGCAACCAACTGCGGCCCCACCGGTTGTCCCGCTGAATAACCCGTGAATGGGTGTGTTAGCGAAGGCATTGAACGATGGACAAAAAGGCACAGGCGATCGGCGTTGGCCACCTTGCCCTCATCGGTAACTTCTTGCCGCGCAAGTGCGGCCTCGCGACATTCACGACCGACACGTTCAACGCGTTGAAGGGTCGCTTTCCCGACCTCACCGTGGACGTCTACGCGATGGACGATCATCCGGGTCGATACAGCTATCCTGACGCGGTAACGGGCACGATCGCACAGAACGATCTTGGCGCCTATCTCGATACGGCACGGCAGATCGAGGCATCGGGTGCGCAGGCGATTTGGTTGCAGCACGAGTATGGCATCTATGGCGGGCCGGCGGGCGAGCATATCCTTGCGCTGCTGGATCGAACCACGCTGCCGCTCATCGTGACGCTTCACACCGTGCTCGAAAAGCCAAGTCACGACGAGCGCGTCGTGATGGAAGCGCTGTTGCGCCGCGCGGCGAAGATCGTCGTCATGGCAGAGCGGGGGCGCGAGATCCTAACCCGCGTCTACGGCGCGAACTTGCGATCGATCGTCAACATCCCGCACGGCGTGCCCGATCGCGTCTTTGCCGAGCCTGCCGCATTCAAGCCGCGGTTCGGGTGGCAGGGGCGGCAGGTTATCCTGACGTTCGGGTTGCTCGCCCCTGGCAAGGGGATCGAGACGGTGATCGAGGCGCTGCCGGCGGTTGTCGCGCAGCATCCTGACGCGATGTACGTCGTTCTAGGCGCGACACATCCCAACCTCGTGGCGCACGAGGGCGAGAAGTATCGTGATAGCCTGAAGGCGCTCGCCGCCGATAAGGGCGTGGCCGACAATGTTGCCTTCATCGACGCGTTCGTCGAGCAGGACGATCTGATCGACTATCTCCAGGCGGCGGACATCTACGTCACGCCGTATCTCAACCCCGCGCAGATCACGAGCGGCACGCTGTCCTACGCGATCGGCGTTGGCAAGGCGGTTATTTCGACGCCCTATGTCCATGCGACCGAGATACTGGCGGATGGCCACGGCGTGCTCGTCGATTTCCGTGACTCGGCAGCATTCTCGCGCGAGATCAACGACCTGCTCGGCAGCGAGCGCAACCGCATGCGGCTGTCGTCGCGCGCCTATGCACGTGGCCGCACGATGACTTGGTCGCGTGTCGCCGAGCGGGCGATGGGCGAACTTGAGGCGATCGTCGACGGCCAGCCGAAGCGGATCGTCCCGTCGAGCGCGCTCAAGGTGCTGGCGCCCGACATCGCCGCGGTCGAGCGGATGAGCGACGCGACCGGCATGCTCCAGCACTCGATCTATTCGGTGCCCGATCGACGCCACGGCTATTGCATCGACGACAACGCCCGCGCGCTGATCCTGATGAGCGCCGTTGACGATCTCGACGAGACCGCACGCGACAAGTGGACGACGATCTACGCCTCGTTCGTTCAATATGCTTGGAATCCTGACAAGCGGCGCTTCCGTAACTTCATGAACTACGACCGCACATGGTGTGAGGATTGCGGATCAGAGGACTCTAACGGCCGCGCGCTCTGGTCGCTCGGCGTGACGGCGCGCGACGCGCGGACGCGCAAGCATCGCGACTGGGCGACGATGATGTTCGACACCACGGCTAGCCTCGCGCTGGAGCTTGGCAGCCCGCGCGCGCAGGCGTTCGCGATGCTCGGCGCGGCGGCGATGCTCGAGGCCTCGCCCGGCCACCAGCTTGCCCGTTCGATCCTTGAACGCTTCCCCGACCAGCATGTCGCCTTGCTCGACGAGGCGCGGCGGCCGAACTGGGTGTGGTTCGAGATCGTTCTTGCCTATGACAATGCGCGCCTGCCCGAGGGGCTGATCCGCGCCGGCATGGCGCTCAACCGCCGCGACCTGATCGCAGTTGGCGTCGAGACGCTCGAGTGGATCATCAGTCGGCAGAAGAGCCCCGCCGGTCATTTCCGCGCGGTCGGCTCGGAAAGCTTCGGACGGCCCTATGCTGAGCCGCTGCCGTTCGACCAGCAGCCGCTCGAGGCGCAGGCGACGATCGACGCATGCTGCGCAGCCTTTGCGGCGACCGGCGAGCAGCGCTGGCGCGACGAGGCAGAGCGTGCTTACGGCTGGTATCTCGGCCGCAACGATCTCGATCTGCCGCTCGCGACGATGCACGATGGCGGCTGTTTCGATGGCCTGATGCCGACGGGCCTCAATCGCAATCAGGGTGCCGAGTCGATCCTGGCGCTGCAATTGTCGAGCTGTGCGATTTCGGGGCTATCAAAGGCGACCCAAGGCGTGGCAGGGGCCGACCGCGCTGTCGCGTAAGCCCCGCTTGCCTCAGCGCGTCGACTGCTGACGACAACGCGAGGCTTTCTTGGACCTGTTCAACCATCAGCTTCGGCTGCACGCCGATCCTTCGCGCGTCGTGGTACGTCCGTTCCACATTCCGTGGTCGGCCACCAACGGGCAGGGGCAGAGCCGTGCGGAACGCATGATCGCCGAAGTGCTCGAGATGTCGCCGCGCGAGGCGAGCGATCAGCTCGCGGCGGTGCTCAAGGATTTCGAGGCGCGCCACTGGCAGACGCGCCGCGTGTTCATGACGCGCTACGACGACATGGCCGAGCAGATGGGGCTCGATGGCAGCAACATCGGCGACGAGAAGCGGCAGCTGATCGGTGCCTATTTCTGTCATGAATACAGCTACGCCGCCGCCGCGCTGATGAACCCGAGTGCGGTGCCGCATTTCGACCAGTCGGGCATGCCGCCGGGCGCCCAGCGCATTCTGATGAGCCTGCGTGCGGTGGGAGAGGGGCACATCTCGTCCGTCGCGTTCCGTGAAGGCATCATCGGTGAGGACAATGAATTGCGCCTCGCGCCCGAGCCGCCCTTCGCGACCGCCGCCGACGCGCCTGGGATCGACGGCGAAGAGATGCCGAGCGGACCGATCACGGTGCATCGCCATCGCGATTCGACGCTGTCGGGCACGGTGATCTTCCCGATCACCGAAGCGCAGTCGAAGGGGCTGGAAGACCTACGCCTCGTCCATTTCACGCACGACGACGGCACGATCGAGTGGCTCGGCACCTATACCGCGTATAACGGCGCCAAGATTCAGTCCGAGCTGCTCCGCACGCGTGATTTCCGCAGCTTCGACCTCGTGCCGATGACGGGTACGGCGGCGCGCAACAAGGGGATCGCCTTGTTCCCCCGAACGGTGAACGGAGAGTATCTGTCGATCGGCCGGCAGGACGGCGAGAACCTTTATCTGCTGCGCTCCGATCGGCTCGATCACTGGGACGACGGTGATCTTATCCTGACGCCGGTGTTCCCGTGGGAACTGGTGCAGATCGGCAATTGCGGTCCACCGATTGAGGTCGACGAGGGCTGGCTGCTGCTGACGCACGGTGTCGGCGCGATGCGCAAATATTCGATCGGGGCGGCGCTGCTCGACAAGAACGATCCGTCGAAAGTACTCGGGCGGACGCGCGAGCCGATCCTGGCCGCGGCGGATCAGGACCGCGAGGGCTATGTGCCCAACGTCGTCTATACCTGCGGCGCGATGCGGCATGGCGACAAACTGTTCATGCCCTACGGCATCGCGGATAGTTCGGTGGGCTTCGCCTTCGTCGATATCAAGCAGCTGATCGCGCGGATGTGACGGCGGCGCGGCGCGTCGTGCGGTAGAGCCACGCGATCAGCACGGCGAACAGCAGCGCGCCGCCGGCCGCCGCGAGCGGCGCGAAGCCTTCGCCGACCACCGCCAGCGGTGCGTCGCTGCTCGAGACGGCGACGATGCCGGCGAAGGCGACACCCCACAGGCTCTCGCCGACGATCATGCCGGTCGCGACCAATGTTCCCATCCGCTCGGCACGCACGGGATCAGCAGTGCGACGCGCCCAGCGATCGTAGAACGCGCCGACAAAGGCGCCGAGCACGACCGGCAGGATCACCGCCATCGGCAGATAGATCGCGATCCCGATCGCGAGCGGCGGCAGGCGCATCCGGCCGAGCTTACCCAGCAGTTCGTCGATCACGACGAAGATCGCACCCGCAAGCGCGCCCCAGCGCAGCATCGACCAGTTGAGGTCGCCCCCGAGCACACCCTTGGCGAGCGAGGAAATGAGCCCCGCCTGCGGCGCGGCCAGGGCGTTCGGCCCCGCCCCCGGCGCACCGGCGAAGCCGAAGGCGGTGTTGAGCAGGTCGAGGACGGGCGGCACCACGATCGAGCCGAAGATTACGCCGATCACCAGCGCCATCTGCTGCTTCCACGGCGTCGCGCCGACGAGCTGTCCCGTCTTCAGATCCTGCAGATTGTCGTTCGCGATCGTGGCGATGCCGAATACCAGACCGGTGACGATCAGCGCGTAGGCGACAAGCGCAGCGGTGGTATCCGGCGG
This sequence comes from Sphingomonas sp. TZW2008, assembly GCF_002117915.1. Classification (GTDB taxonomy): domain Bacteria; phylum Pseudomonadota; class Alphaproteobacteria; order Sphingomonadales; family Sphingomonadaceae; genus Sphingomonas. The sequence goes on from NZ_BDJB01000004.1 coordinate 165,162, forward strand.
CAGATCGCGGCCGAACAGTCCGACGAGCAGCAAGGAGGCGGCGATGATTGAGAGGATGCCGATCCCCGACACGGGCGAGTTCGACGCGCCGATCAACCCGGCCATATAGCCGGTCACCGCCGCGATCATCAGTCCGATGACGACGACGAAGACCAGCGCACCGCCAACCAGCACTGCCGCCGAACCGGCGATCGGGCCGACCGATGCGACGCTCCACAGCAGCCACGCGATCGGCACCAGCAGCGCCATCGCGACGCCCGCGACGACGCCGATCGGCAGATCCTTTTCCTGCAGCGCGAGCGTTTCGCCCGAGTGGCGCGCCCTGCTGGCGGCGAGCGCCGAGACGACGCCGCCGACCACCGGGCGCGCGATGCGCAGCAGCGTCCACACCGCCGCGACGCCGATCACGCCGGCGCCGAAGAAGCGCACGTCCTGGCGGAATATCGCGCCCCCCCAGTCCTCCACGCTTCCCGGCATAGGCTGCGCGGCGGTGAGGATCGGCAGCAGGATGAACCAGGCGGTGACGAGCCCGACGAGCTGCGCGATCCCGACCGACAGGCCGACCAGATGGCCAACCCCGAAAAGCGCGAACGAGAGCCCGCCCGATACGCCGCTCGCGCCGGCGCCGACGCGGAACCAGCCACCCACCTCGGCCGCGGCGAGCCGCATCTGCGTGAGGATCGCAAAGCCGGCGGCGGCGACGCTGCCGAGGATTAGCAGCCGAAGCCCAGCGGCGCTCTCCGCCGCGCCCGCGTTCGAGGCCGATCCGATCTGCAGCACCTCGGCGGCTGCGCGACCCTCCGGATAGGGCAGGTCGCCCTCCACCACGAGCGCGCGGCGCAGCGGTACCGAGAACATGACGCCGAGGGTGCCGCCCAGCGCGGTGATCCCCGCCGTCAGCAGAAAGGGAAAGCCTTGCCACCAGCCAATGATGACGAGACCCGGAAGGACGAAGATGATTGCTGCGAGCGTGCCGGCCGCGCTGGCGATGGTCTGGACGATATTGTTCTCAAGAATCGACGATCCGCTGAATTGGCGCAGGATCGCCATAGAAATCACCGCTGCCGGAATCGACGTCGCGAAGGTGAGCCCGACCTTGAGGCCGAGATAGACGTTCGCCGCGGTGAAGAGCAGCGTGATGATCCCGCCCAGAATGACGCTGCGAAGCGTGAGTTCGGCGAGCGGCTTGGCAGGGTCGGTCATCCACCCGGTGTTGCACAATATTGCTGAAGCGCAAGGAAAAGACAGATGGCAAACTGCGCCAAACTTTGGCGTGACGCACTTTGGAAAACTCGCGCGTCGATACTCGGCAACGTGTAAGACACTCACAAATCAGGATAAACTGATTTGGCACGGTAGGTGCAGTGCGTTTGGCATGGCGGCGGAGGCCGTGCAAAACGATGGAGCCGAACATGACCAGCCAGACTACCAAGCTTGCCGCCCCCAAGGACAATCTGCTCGGCATCTGCAATGCGCTGGGGGAGGATTTCGGCTTCAACCCGCTCTGGCTTCGACTTGCGCTCGGCTGCGCCTTCGTCATTCAGCCGATCAACGTCGTGATCGGCTATCTGGCGCTCGGCCTCATCGTCCTCGTGTCGCGCCTGGCGTTCCCGGAAGCGCGCACGTCGACATTGCCAGAACGGGCACGCGGCGAGGCTCTTCCTGCATCGACCGATCCCGTCGACGAGGACTTCGTCTTCGCCAAGGCGGCGTAAAAAAAGGCCCGGCAATCCTTCGCGGTTGCCGGGCCAGTCACCCCCGCGCTTTGTTCGGGGGCTTGGGTCGCAGCCCCGTGATGCAATGGGCACACCCCGTCCGCATCCCCCGGGCGGGGGGAGGCGTCCAAATCTCGTCGATCGAGGCCTTGCACCGCCCTATCGACAGCGCTTCTTCGACCCCGTAGGCGCTTGGCCGCGCAGATCAAGGGGGCGGCATGGCGGACGCGTTGCGAGTAGCATTGGCGGGATTGGGCACCGTCGGCGGCGGCGTGATCCGCGTGCTTGAAGCCAACCGCGATCTCATCACCCGTCGCGCGGGGCGACCGATTGAGGTCGTCGCGGTATCGGCGCGTGATCGCCACAAGGATCGCGGCATCGACCTGTCGGGCTTCGAATGGGTCGATGATACGACGGCGCTCGCGCGGTGCGACGCCGACGTGGTCGTCGAGCTGGTCGGAGGTGCCGATGGCCCGGCACTGGCGCTGGCGCGTGCCACGCTGGCGGCGAACAAAGGTTTCGTCACCGCCAACAAGGCGATGCTGGCGCACCATGGGCTGGAACTGGCGCAGGCGGCGGAACGCGTCAGCGTGCCGCTCAAGTTCGAGGCGGCGGTCGCCGGCGGCATCCCGGTCATCAAGGGGTTACGCGAGGGCGCAGCGGCGAATGCGATCAGCCGCGTCTATGGCATCCTGAACGGCACGTGCAATTTTATCTTGAGCAAGATGGAGGCCGAAGGACGCGACTTCGCCGACGTGCTCGTCGAGGCTCAGGCGCGCGGCTTTGCGGAGGCCGATCCGTCGTTCGACATCGACGGGGTGGACGCCGCGCACAAACTGTCGATCCTGTCGTCGATTGCGTTCGGCACGCAGCCGGCCTTCGGCTCGGTAGCGGCAAGCGGCATCCGCCATGTCATCGCGGCCGACATCGCAGAGGCGGCGGCGCTGGGTTATCGCGTTCGTCTGGTTGGGATCGCGGAAGCGAACGGGCGCGGGTTGTTCCAGCGCGTCCATGCGCATCTGGTGCCCAACGATCATCCGCTGGCGCACGTCACCGGATCGACCAACGCGGTGGTAGCCGAGGGCAATTTCGTCGGCCGGCTGCTGTTTCAGGGCGCGGGGGCGGGTGACGGGCCGACCGCGAGCGCGGTGGTTGCCGATCTCATCGACATCGCGCGCGGCGAATACGGCCCGCCCTACGCGATGCCCGCCGCCTCGCTTGCCGACATGCCCGCGGCGGCGGAGGGCGAGCGTCGCGGGCGCGCCTATCTGCGCTTCACCGTCGCCGATCGCGTCGGCGTGCTGGCCGAGATCGCAGCGGCGATGCGCGACGCCAACGTGTCGATCGAGAGCCTGATTCAGCGCGCGGCCGCGGCGGACGGCACCGCGCTGGTCGCGATCGTCACGCACGAGGCACCCGAGGCGAACGTCGCGGTGGCGCTGGAACGGCTACGCGGGTCGCAGAGCCTGGCGGGTGAGCCGCTGTGGATGCATATCCTCGATTGAAGGTGGCCGCCGGGCCGATCAGCTGCGCCCGGCGAACATGAACGCCGCGGCGCCGACGAGGCAGGCGAACGCGCCCGCATGTCGCCAGCTGAGCTGCTCGCCGAGCACGGCGACCGAGAAGACGCCGAAGACCAGCAGCGTGATTACCTCCTGCGTGATCTTGAGCTGGCCGCCCGTCCAGCCGTGCGCGAAACCGATCCGGTTGGCCGGCACCGCAAAGCAATATTCGACGAAGGCGATGCCCCAACTGATCAGGATCACGATCGGCAGCGGTTTCGCCATCCCGCCTTTCAGATGCCAGTACCACGCGGTCGTCATGAAGACGTTCGATATGACGAGCAGCGCGAGCGTTGGCATCGCCGCGGCTTAGCGCGCTTCGCGGCGGCGGAACAGCGGCGCTAGAGGAAGCTGTAGGGATCGACGTCCACCGCGACACGTACCTTGGCGGGCCAGTTGAGCCCGCCTAGCCAGCCACGGATGACGTCCTGCACGTCGAGCGCGCGGCGCGCGTGGACGAGCAGCCGGAAGCGATGGCGACCGCGCAGCATCGCAAGCGGGGCGGGGGCGGGGCCGTAGACGTGCATGCCATCGACCTGCGGCGCGGCGCGGCCGATCGCCTGCGCGACGTCCTTCGCGCAGCCCTGATCCTCGCTCGACACGATGATCGCGGCGTAGCGGCCGAACGGCGGCGCACCGGCATCCTGCCGCGCCTCGATCTCGGCGGCGTAGAAGGCGTCGGCGTCGCCGGTAATCAGCGCCTGCATCACCTGCGCGCCGGGGCTGTGCGTCTGGATGAAGACTCGGCCCGGCTTCTCGCCGCGTCCGGCACGGCCCGATACCTGGCGGATCTGCTGGAAGGTTCGCTCGGCGGCACGCAGGTCGCCCCCCTCAAGCCCGAGATCGGCGTCGATCACGCCAACCAGTGTCAAATTGGGGAAATGATAGCCCTTGGTGACGAGCTGCGTGCCGACGACGATGTCGATCGCGCCAGCCTCCATCCGGCCGACGAACTCGGCGGCCTTGGCCGGCGACCAGATCGTGTCCGACGTGACGATCGCGACGCGCGCCTCGGGGAACAGCGCAGTCACCTCGTCGGCGATGCGCTCGACGCCCGGCCCGCACGCGACCAGGCTGTCCTCCTCGCCGCATTCGGGGCAGGCGCGCGGGATCGGCTCGATATGGCCGCAATGGTGGCACGCGAGCCGGCGCGTCAGCCGGTGCTCGACCATCCACGCGGTGCAATTGGGGCATTGGAAGCGATGGCCGCAGTGCCGGCAGAGGGTGAGCGGCGCGTAGCCGCGGCGGTTGAGGAAAAGCAGCGACTGCTCGCCGCGCGCGAGCGTCTCCTCGAGCGCGACGACGAGCGGCGGCGCGATCCACCGCCCACGATCGGGCTTGTGCTCGAGCAGGTCGATCGGCTCGATCGCAGGCAGTTCGGCCGCGCCGTACCGACCGGGCAGTTTGACTTCGGCGTAATTGCCGAGTGTGACCTGCTGGCGCGTCTCGATCGCCGGCGTCGCCGAGGCGAGGATGACCGGACATTCCTCGAACTTGCCGCGCATCACTGCGACGTCGCGCGCATGGTAATGGACGCCGTCCTCCTGCTTGAAACTCGTCTCGTGCGCCTCGTCGACGACGATAAGGCCGAGATTGGCATACGGCAGGAACAGCGCCGATCGCGCACCGACGGTGACCAGCGCCTCGCCGCTCGCGATCGCGCGCCACGCGCGGCGACGCTGGGTGGAGCGCAGGCCCGAATGCCACGCGACTGGCTCGCAACCGAAGCGATCGTGGAAGCGCTTGAGGAACGGCTCGGTCAGCGCGATTTCGGGCAGCAGCACCAGCACTTGGCGCCCGGCGCGGATCGCCTCCGCCACCGCTTCGAAATAGACCTCGGTCTTGCCCGATCCCGTCACCCCGTCGAGCAGCGTCGGCCGAAACGCGCGCGCAGCGACGTCACGGGCGAGCGTCTCGGCGGCAAGCTGCTGATCGTCGGACAGCGTCGGCGGCGCATGATCGGGATCGGGCACGGGATAGGGGCTGTCGATATCGACCTCGACCGGTTCGATCGCGCCGATCTTGCACAGGCCGCGGATGACGCCGTCAGACACGTCGGCGATCGTCGCCAGTTCGCGGATCAAGCCCTGGCGGTCGCCGATACGTTCCAGCGCCTGCGCGCGCTGCGGGGTCAGCCGATCGGGAACGAGGCCGGTCGCGCGATATTCGGTGACGACGCGCGCGCCTTCGAGCGCGGAGGTCGACGACAGCGCCATGCGCACCACCGCGGCGGGCGGCGCGAGATAGTAATCGGCGGTCCACTCGACCAGCCGGCGCAGCGCCGGGCGCAGCGGCGGCACGCTGGCGACGCCCATCAGGTTGCGCAGGCGGTTGTCGCCGACCTCCGCGTCCGACGGCAACCGCTCGGGCTCCCATACCACGCCGAGCAGCTGGCGCGGCCCGAGCGGCGCGACCACGATCGAGCCGGGCTCGACCGCCATGCCGTGTGGCACGCGATAATCGAGCGGACCGAGGGCGGAATTGAGAACGAGAACACGGGCGCGAGACATCGCACGGGCATATGGGGCGCAGGCGACTCGGAGGAAAGGCAATGGTAAACCCCGCCGCGTGGAAGATCTGCCCGACCTTTATGCTGCTCACTTGCTGCGCGATCGCCGCCGCTCGGTTCACACCGTCCGCGCCTATCGCGCCACCGCGGCGCGGCTGATCAGCTTTCTTGGTAACCACTGGGGGGGCGGCGTCGATCGCGCAGCGCTGTCGGCGACTACCGCGTCCGATCTGCGTGCCTTCTTGGCGCAACGGCGCGGCGATGGCCTGTCGAACGCGTCCGCGGCGCGCGAGCTGTCGGCGGCGCGCGATTTCCTCGGCTGGGCGAACGGAGAGGGCGGGCGGCCGGCGTTGAAGGGGCCACGCGTGCGCAAGGGCGTGCCGCGGCCGATCGCGCCGCACGAGGCGATCGCGCTCGCCGAAGAAGTCGCCGCCGGATCGCGCGTCGATTGGGTCGGCAAGCGCGACTGGGCGCTGCTGCTGCTCCTTTATGGTGCTGGTCTGCGGATCGGCGAGGCGCTCGCGCTCACCGCGTCGGTGCTGCCGCTCGGCGAGACGATCACCGTGACAGGTAAGCGCGACAAGATGCGCATCGTGCCGCTGCTGTCGCAGGTTCGCGAAACGATCGAGGCGTATGTCGCGGCGATGCCGTGGCCGCTGGCGCGCGATACCCCGCTGTTCCTCGGGCTGCGCGGGGGGCCGCTCGCGCCCGGCGTGGTGCGCGCGAGTGTGCGGACGGCGCGTGCGTCGCTTGGCCTCTCCGATCGCACGACGCCGCACGCGCTGCGCCACTCGTTCGCGACGCACCTGCTGGGGCGCGGCGCGGATCTGCGCGCGCTGCAGGAACTGCTCGGCCATGCCAGCCTCGGCTCGACCCAGATCTACACCGCGGTCGATGCGGCGCATCTGCTCGACGTCTATCGCGGCGCGCACCCGCGCGCGTGATCGGTCGCGCCCTCTGGCAAGCGCAGCACTGCGCCGCTATGTGGTTTCACCTGATACCAGGAGACAGTGATGCGCGTCGGCGTGAACAAGGAAATCAAGAATCACGAATATCGCGTCGGCCTAACCCCCGGTGCGGTGCGTGAATATGCCGCGCACGGCCATGAGGTGCTGGTCGAGACCGGCGCCGGCACTGGCATCGCCGCGGACGACGCGGCCTATGTCGCCGCTGGCGCGCGGATCGTGCCGACGGCGCAGGAGGTGTTCGCCGAGGCGCAGATGATCGTCAAGGTCAAGGAACCGCAGCCCAGCGAATGGGTACAGCTGCGCGAGGACCAGATCCTCTTCACCTATCTCCACCTCGCTCCCGATCCCGAGCAGGCGAAGGGCCTGATGGCGTCGGGCGTGACCGCCGTCGCGTATGAGACGGTAACCGACCGCTTCGGCGGGCTGCCGCTTCTCGCGCCGATGAGCGAAGTCGCCGGCCGCCTGTCGATCGAGGCGGCGGGCGCTGCGCTCAAGGCGTATAACGGCGGACGCGGCGTGCTACTCGGCGGCGTTCCAGGCGTTGCGCCGGCGCGCATCGTCGTGCTCGGCGGCGGTGTGGTCGGCACGCATGCGGCACGCATGGCGGTCGGCCTGGGCGCGGAGGTGACGATCGTCGATCGCTCGATCCCGCGGCTGCGCCAGCTCGACGAGCTGTTTCAGGGCCGCGTGCGTACGCGTGTTTCGACGCTGGAGGCGATCGAGCACGAGATCAGCGAGGCTGATGCCGTGATCGGCGCAGTGCTCATCCCCGGCGCCTCCGCGCCGAAGCTGGTGACGCGCGCAATGCTCGGTCACATGAAGCGCCGAGCGGTGCTGGTCGATGTCGCGATCGACCAGGGTGGCTGTTTCGAGACGAGCCATGCGACGACGCACGCCGACCCGACCTACGAAGTCGACGGCGTGATCCACTATTGCGTCGCGAACATGCCCGGCGCGGTGCCGCTGACGTCGAGCCACGCGCTCAACAACGCAACGCTGCCCTATGGTCTGGCGCTCGCCGACAAGGGTGTGGCGGCGTGCGACGACGATCCGGGATTGAAGGCGGGCCTGAACGTGCAGGGCGGCCGTATCGTCAACGAGGCGGTGGCCGAGAGCCTGCGCTGATCGCGGCATTCCTCACCGCTCTTCGACGGGCATTAAAAAAGCCTCGATCCGGCATGCCGGATCGGGGCTTTTTGCTGAGCCTGCTGTCGGCAGATCCGTTGGCAGCTCAAAGTGGCCCGGCCTTGCGCGCCGCCCGTCTAGCCACGGGCCGCTCGCCAAACCGGGCCTGAACTTAAACCCTTACCAGGGCTTCAGTTCGGTGCCGTAGATCAGCGCGAGAATGAAAGCGAGCATGACGAACTCCCTAGGTTTTTTAGCGCCGGTTGGCGCATATCTGAGTTAACAAGATATTTACCTTTTCGCAATCGGTTGTTCGCGCACGCCGCCGTGCCGCAGCGGGACGACGTGCTTAAGAGTATCTTCAATCTTCGCGCGCTAGCGTCGCTTCTATGTCGGTCCCAGGATCCATCGCCGTCGTCGCCGCGCCTCAGCGGCGTGCGGGCATCGCGCCGCAGAAAACCGCGGCCTATCGCCCGACGTGGCGATTCCTGGTGCTCGCGGCGATCGACAATTTCGCCGCGCTCCGGCGGCATGTCGGCTGCGCCCGCGCCGAGACCTTGGTGGGCGACGTCACCAATCGCCTCGGCGCCGCGATGCCGGGCTTGCGCTTCGCGCTGGCGGGACGCGATCTGATCGAGCTCTCGTTCGAGGGCGACTTCGCCGAGGAGGTTGATCGGACTATCGATGCGCTGCGCCGCGCGTGCGAGCCGCCATTCGACCTCGATGGCGAGCAGCATCGGCTCGAGATCGTCTTCGGCGCCGCGATCGGCCGCGCGACTCAGGTCGACGAGGTGCGGCTGATCGAGGAAGCCGAGGCCGCACTGTCGGAGGCGCGCGCACTGCAGTCGCCGGTTACGCACGACGTCACCGGACCGGGCGGGCGCGAGGCGCGCCGGCTCGTCGACGAGCTGCGCGTCGCAGTCGACGAAGATCAGTTGCTGCTCCTCTATCAGCCGAAGATCAACGTGCGACGCCAGGAGGTCTGCAGTGCGGAAGCGCTGCTTCGCTGGCGCCATCCGGAGCGTGGCCTGGTGCTACCGGGAGATTTCATCGCCGCTGCCGAAGATGGCGGGGTAATCGACCTCTTGACCTTGTGGACGATCCGCCGCGCGATCGCCGATCAGCGACGTCTGCAGGCGGGCGGCCACGATCTGCGGATCTTCATCAATATCTCCGGGCAGCTGCTCTCAGACGCCGCCTTCGTCCAGGCCGCCTGTCGGCTGGTGGCGGAGGCCGACGCCAAGCTCGGGTTCGAGGTGACCGAAACCTCGGTGATCCGCGATCCGCAATCCGCGATCGCGAACCTGCAGCGCTTCGCCGACATCGGCATCGTCATCGCGATTGATGATTACGGCGCCGGCCTGTCGAGTCTTGCCTATCTCAAGCAGCTTCCCGCGCGCGAGCTGAAGATCGACAAGCTGTTCGTCACGCAACTGACCAGTACGAATCGCGACCCGCTGATCGTTCGTTCGACGATCGATCTGGCGCACGCGCTGGAGATGGAGGTTGTTGCGGAAGGGGTAGAGACGCATGCATCGCTCGCCCTCCTCACCGTCATGGGCTGCGACATGGTGCAGGGCTTTCTGATCAGCCGACCGATCGCGATCGATGCGCTGGAAACCTTTTTGGACGAAGATCGGCACCACCAGGCGCCGCAGGACACGCGCGCTTCGTTTAATCGGCTCGCCACGGTATGGAAGCGCGGGTGAGGTCGCGCCGCCTGCGTCTGGCAGGTCTGCTAGTGATACCGCTATTGCTCGCGGCGGCCCCCGTTTCTCGCGCTGGGACGGACCAGCGCTTCGAGGCGATGACGGCGAAGATCAAAGCCCAAATGCTGGCCGATCCCAACCAGGCAATCGCCGGCGCGCGCGAGGCCCTGACGTACGGAAAGCGTGCTGGATCGCCGCAAATGGAAGCGACGGCATTGTGGCTGCTGGGCGAGGGATATAGCCGCATCGTCGAACTGGAGCGCGCCCGCCCTCTGCTTGCCTCGGCGCTGAAGCTGGTCGAAGTTGCCGCGCCCGGCTCGCAGCTGCATGCTGACATTCTCCTGTCCGAAGGCGGCGTGCTCAGCGCCGCTGGCGCGGTGGCGCGGGCGTTGGCTGATTTGCGGCAGGCTCATGACCTGTTCGTCCGCTCCGGCGACACGCGCAGTCAGGCCAAGGCGCTGATCATGATTGCGCTCGTCCACGCCAATGGCAACGACCACGAGGGAGCGCTGCGCTACTTCAGCGAGGCAATCGAGGCTTATCGCGCCGATCGCGGGCTGCTGGTGGCGATCCACAATGGTCGCGGCACGGCGCTCAAGGAACTCGGCCGCCTGCGGGAGGCGTCGATCGAGCTGGAGCGGGCTCTGGGCATCGCGCGCGAGATGAAGAGCCCGCTGCTCTACGCGCTGATCCTTAGCAACGTCGCCGACGTGCGGCTTGCGCGCCGCGACCTGCGTGCTGCCGACCGGACGATCGCGCAGGGGCTCGATCTCACCAATCGGCCTGACGCCGCGGCGTATCGGCCGATTTTTGTCGCGCTTGCAGCGCAGGCGGCGTTCGAGCGCGGGCAGATCGCGCGGGCGCGGCAGCTGATTGAGCAGCGCTTCGCCAAGACCGATCTCACCGCCACGCTGCTGCCCGATCGGCCGGCGCACGACGTCGCCTACCGCATCTATGCCGGGCTTGGGCTCAGCGATCGCGCCTTGCCGCATCTCGCCGCGTTGAAGCGGCTCGACGATCAGGCGACGGCCACCGTTCGCTCGACCGCCGCGGCGATCGCGGGCGCGCGCTTCGATTTCGCCAACCAGGAACTGCGCATCTCAGAGCTGAAAGCCGCGGACCTGCAGAAGAGCGTTGCCTTCGAACAGGCGCGTGCGCGAACCCAGCGCCTGATTTTCCTCGGCGTCGCGGGCGCGACGGCGCTGATCATTGCCCTACTCGGCTTCGGCCTTTTCACGCTGCGTCGCAGTCGCGACGCGCTCGCGGTGTCGAACACCAAGCTTGGCAAGGCGCTGGCGGCAAAGACCGAGTTCCTCGCCACGACGAGCCACGAGATCCGCACCCCGCTCAACGGCATCCTCGGCATGACGCAGGTGATGCTCGCCGATCCGAAGACCGACAGCGCGACGCGCGATCGCCTGTCGGTCGTCCACGGCGCCGGCGTGACGATGCGCGCGCTGGTTGACGACATCCTCGACGTCGCCAAGATGGAAACGGGGAGGATGACGATCGAGCAGGCGCCAGCCGACGTGCGCCGCACGATCGCGGAGGCGGCGCGGATGTGGGAGGATCAGGCACGCGCCAAGGGGCTGTCGTTCACGCTTGATCTGTCCGCCGGGCCCGACTGGGCGGTTACGGACCCGACGCGGCTACGGCAGATCGTGTTCAACCTCCTGTCGAACGCGGTGAAGTTCACCGCGGCGGGCACTATCGTCGTCCGGGGAGTGATCGACGGCGGTCGCTGGCGCCTGTCGGTGGCTGACACCGGAATCGGCATCGCCCCCGACAAGCACGAGCTGATCTTCGAGGCGTTCCGGCAAGCGGACGCCGGAACGACGCGGCAGTTCGGCGGGACGGGGCTCGGCCTGTCCATTTGCCGCAACCTGTCGCGTGCGATGGGCGGCGACGTTTCGGTGACGAGCCGCGAAGGCGAGGGAGCGACCTTCGTCCTCGATCTGCCGTACGAGGCGGTCGTCTCCCCCGATGTTGCGCCCGCCAATGACGCCGCCGGCATCCTCGTCGTCGACCGCAACCCGATCAGCCGCGCGATGTTCAAGGCGCTGTTCGGCCCCGTCGCCGGCAGCGTCACCTTTGCCGCGACGAAGGTGGAGATCGACGACGCGCTGCGCGTCGCCACGCCGCGGACGATCCTGTTCGACGATGCGACGCTGCGCGCCGGCGCCGATCCGGCCGCGTTGGTCGCCGATGTTGCTGCGCAGTACCCTCGAACGACGCTGGTCCTGCTCGGGCCAGCGCTCGACGGCGACGAGCGCGCGACGCTGGCCGCCGCCGGTATCGACCGCTTCATCGCTCGTCCGATTAGTAAAAATCTACTAGTGGATGCGGTGTTTGGCGACGAACCGAGTGAGTCATCGCTTGTGCACAAAGCGGCTTGAGACGATAATAGTGACGGCCATGAAACGAATAGCTGCTCCTGCCGGCCAACGGCGATGAACGTGCTCTTCATCGAGGACGATCGGATGAACCGCCGGGTCGTTCGCGATATGCTCGACGTGGCCGGCGCGTCGATGACCGAAGCGGAGAGTGCGGAGGAGGGGCTGCGGATCCTCGACACGCAAGATTTTGACATGCTGCTCGTCGATCTGCGCATGCCCGGCATGGACGGCATTACCGCGATCAAGCACATCCGCGCGCGCGGCGATGCCAAGGGGCGGGTGCCGATCATCGTGGTCACCGCCGATATCGCCGCGGATCTGCGCGAGCGGTGTCTCGCCGCCGGCGCGAACGACGTGATCTTCAAACCGGTGGCGATGGACAATCTGTTCGACGCGATGGGGCGCGTTCTCGCCGCCAGCGACGACGATATGCTCGCCTGATCGCGAACGACCGCGGCGATCAGTAGCCGCGGTCGAGATCGGCAACGTTCTCCATCGGCGCGCCGGCGCGGAACGCCTTCAGATTGCGCAGGAACAGCGCGGCGGCGCGCTGGAACATCTTGGTCTGGCTGCGTCCCGACAGATGCATGGTGATCATGCAATTGGGCGCCTTCCACAGCGGGTGATCCGCCGGCAGCGGCTCGGGCGCGGTCGGATCGAGGAACGCGCCGCCTATCGTGCCACCGTGCAGCGCTTCGAGCAGCGCGGCGTCGTCGATCATGTCGCCGCGCGCGATGTTGATCAGCCACGCCTCCCGCTTCATCGCGGAAAGCTCGTCGCGTCCGATCATCGCCTTCGTCTCGCCCGTGGATGGGGCGGCGAGGATCACCCAGTCATAGTCGCCAAGCGTCGCGCGCCACTTGTCCGGCGTCAGCGTGCCGTCGCTGCCCGACCGGGTAACGCCGGTCACCGTAATGCCGAAGCCTTGCAGACGCTCGCCGATCGCCCGGCCGATCGCACCGTAGCCGACGATCAGCGCGCGCGTTTCGTACAGTTCGATCTTGCCGGGCGAATCGGTGAGCCATTCCGCCCGATCGTGCGCGCGTACCACCTCGTCGAAGCGTTTTGCCGCGGCGAGCACGCCCAGCACCGCATATTCCGCCACGGCATAGGCGTTGATGCCGACACCATTGGTGACGATCGCACCCTTTTCACGCAGCACGTCGAGCGGAAACGCGTCCAGCCCGGCGAAGATCGTGGACACCCATTTGAGATTGGGGCCGGCGCAGCGAATCGCCGCGTTGACGCGCGCGGCGGTATTCATGTCGACCCAGGCGATATCGGCGTCTGCGATCATCGCGTTGGCTTCCTCCGCATTGCTGAACCAGCCGACCGACAGATCGTCAGGAAGATGCGGGGCGAGAAGCGGGCGCGCGAGCGCGGGAAGGACGGCTATCATGCGGCGACGATAGCGTGCCCGGCGACACTCGCCTATGGGCTGCTGCGTGTTTGCCGTTCTGCTGCTCGCCGCCGCGCCCGCGCCTTCCGCGGGTCTCGATGCTCCCGCGCTGGAGGCGCTGCGCGCGATCGATCTGCGGCTCGCGACGATCGCGCACCGGCTGATGATCGGCAATGTCACGCTGTGCCGTGATCGCGCCCCCGCCACTGGCCTCGTGCTTCACGCGGTCACCCAATATGACGCAGCGACAGTCGCCGCGGCGCGTGCGACCTTCGGCTTCGCGGCGCCGATCGCAGTCGAAGCCGTCGTCGCCGGTTCGGCGGCCGCACGCGTGGGTATCGCCGCGAACGATGGCATCGCTGCGCTCGGCGGGGACAAGCTCACCGCCACTGCCACGCCGCCGTCGAGCGTCGATCGCGATCGGGCGCTCGACATACTCGAGCGGGCGGACAGCCCGGTACGCGTTACCATCGATCGTGCCGGCGCGCAGCGTGCCGTCGCGATCGATGCGCCGCGGGCGTGCCGCGCCCGCTTCGAGGTGTTGCTCGGGCCGGAGATGACGGCGCAGTCGGATGGGCGCATCGTCCAGATCGGCGTGCGCTTCTTCGAACGCTATCGCGACGAAGAGGTCGCGGTGGTCGTCGCGCACGAACTGGCGCATACGATTCTGCGCCACCGCGTGCGGCTCGAGGCAGCCGGGGTGAAGGGCGGGCTGCTCGGCGAGTTCGGCCGCAACGCGCGGCTCGGCCAGCAGGCGGAAACCGAGGCTGACGAACTCGGCGTCGCACTGCTGCACAATGCGGGATACGACGTCGCGTCGGCGGCGCGCTTCTGGCGCGAGCGTGGCGGCGACATCGACGGCGGGCTGTTCCGCAGCCGCACGCATCCGGCGACGAAGCAGCGCATCGCCGCGATCGAGCGCGCCGCCGCCGCGGTACCGGCGCGCCGCCCCTATCTATCCGCGATACTCGCCGCGCGCGATCAGCCGTTCGGCAAGTAGCGGCGTCTCACAACGCGACGCGCCAGTCCCAGCCGAGCGGATCGCCGTCCATCACCTCGACGCCCTGCGCGATCAGCGTGTCGCGGATCGCATCGGAGGTTGCGAAGTCCTTCGCCTCGCGGGCCGCGCGCCGCGCCGTTAGGCTCGACTCGATTGCCGCTTCGTCGATCGCCGTGTGAGCAGGGCGGACGCGCAGATCACGCCGCGTCAGCCGGTCGAGCGGTAGCCCGAGAACCTCGGCGAAGTCCGCCAAGGCTGCCAGCCGCGTGCCCGGTGACAGCTTCTTGTCCGCCACCAGCGCGTCGAGGACCGGCAGCGCCTTGGGCGTGTTGAGATCGTCTGACACCGCCGCGTCGAGCTGCACGCGATAGGCCGTCGCGTCACCCTTCGCCGGCGCGTCGGCGCGCGCGCGCAGCCCCTCGATCGCCTGAACGAGCCGCTTCAGCCGCACCTGTGCCGCGGCAAGATTGTCCCACGAGAATTCGAGTTCACTGCGGTAATGCGCCTGAAGGCAGAGCATGCGATACGCCAAGGGGTGGAACCCGCGATCGGTCAGCGCCTTTAGCGTCAGGAACTCGCCTGAAGATTTGCTCATCTTTCCCGTGCGATCGACGAGGAAGTTGTTGTGCATCCAGAAGGCGGCGCCGCTGTCGGCGCAGCCGCAATGCGCCTGATTCTGCGCGATCTCGTTCGGATGGTGGATCTCGCGGTGATCGATGCCGCCGGTGTGGATGTCGAACGACGCGCCGAGATACTTCTGGCTCATCACCGAGCATTCGAGATGCCACCCCGGCGCGCCGCGGCCCCATGGCGAATCCCATTCCATCTGGCGATCCTCGCCCGGCGGGCTGGTGCGCCAGATCGCGAAATCCTGCGGGTGCCGTTTGCCTGCAACGGGATCGATCCGACCTTCGCCGGCATCATCTGCCGACCGGGCAAGCCGGCCGTAATCTGGCACGGTGCTGACGTCGAAGTAGAGGCCGCTCTCCAACCTGTAGCAGTGGCGCGGCTCGATCGCGGCGGCGAAATCGATCATCTCCGCCACGTGATCGGTGGCGAGCGGCAGATGCGTCGGCGCGCGAATGTTGAGGTCGTTCAGGTTCTGCTTGAAGGCATCGGTATAATGCCTTGCAATTGCCCAGATATCGCGGCCGCTACTTCTCGCCGCCGCTTCCATCTTGTCGTCGCCCGCATCCGCGTCGGATGTCAGATGGCCGACATCGGTGATGTTGATGACGTGGGTGAGCTCGAGCCCCTTCCACGTCAGGACCCGCGACAACGTGTCGGTGAAGACATAGGCGCGCAGATTGCCGACGTGCGCGTAATTGTAGACCGTCGGCCCGCAGGAATAGACGCGCGCGCCCAGCGCAGGATCGCGCGGCGAAAAGGGGCGGGACGTGCGCGAGAGACTGTCGTAGAGCATAATCGGCGTCATTTGCGAGGCTCTAGCTGGGGTGCGTGTGTATCGCAAAGGGGCTGCCCAGGCGCGAACGGGGGGGATTTGCTGCTGCGCCGCGCAGGTGAAGCTGCTGCTGGTGAAATACGACTGGCGGGGGTCGCGGTGATGGGCAAGCATTGGCGTCCCGTGTCAACGCTGCGCATCCTTAGGCGACTACGCGGGCATCGGGTTGCACTGGCGCCGGGGCGGTGTTAGGGGCCGATGGTTCACGGCGCGGGCGATCGTTCGCGGCCGCCGTTTGCCGTTCAAATTTCGGAGAAGTGTCGGTTTATGCAAATCATCGTTCGCGACAACAATGTCGATCAGGCCCTGCGTGCGCTCAAGAAGAAGCTGCAGCGTGAAGGCGTGTATCGCGAGATGAAGCTTCGCCGTCACTATGAGAAGCCGTCGGAGAAGCGCGCGCGTGAGCGTGCCGCGGCGGTTCGTCGGGCCCGCAAGCTCGACCGCAAGCGCGCGGAGCGTGACGGCGCGCGGTAAGCCGCGCCCCTACGCCTAATATCCAGCATTGGTTGCTTCTGCCGGGTGCGTCGCGCCCGGCCCTTACCGGGGATCGCCATGTCGACCGTCACCGCCGTTCCGATCGCCCCGGTAAAGCGTAGCTACGTCCTCTGGCTGATCGTCGGCATCGTCGCGGCGTTCGCCGCGGCGGCGGCGCTCGCGTTCCAGGGTGACGATTTCCTGACGCGGAACGCACGGCAGAAGGGCGTCGTGACGACGGCGTCGGGGCTGCAATATCAGGTGCTGACGCCGGGATCGGGCGCGAAGCCGACCGATAGCGATGTCGCGCTCGTGATGTACGAGGGCAAGCTGCTCGACGGCACCACCTTTGACAAGTCGCAGCAGCCGACGCCCTTTCCGGTGACGGGCGTGGTGAAGGGCTTCTCCGAAGGGCTGAAGCTGATGCCGAAGGGTGCGAAGTACCGCTTCTGGATCAAGCCCGAGCTTGGCTACGGCGCCGAGACGAAGGGGCCGATCCCCGGCAATTCGACGCTGGTGTTCGACGTCGAGCTGCTCGACTTCCTGCCCGAGGCGGTAATCCGCCAGATGCAGCAGCAGCAGATGATGGGCGGCGCGATGCCAGGTGCCGCCGGACCCGCCGCGCCCGGGGGACGCTGACCGCACTGCAACCGGCGACTGCCTCGCGCGAGTAGATTGCGCAGGGATCAAGATTTGCTAGCCTCCGGCGATCGGATCGTCGGGGGCTTTTTCATGCACTTGCTATCTACGCTGGCGGGAGTGCTGCTTCTATCCGGCGCGGCGAGCGCGCAACGGGCATTGAGCGATGGCGAGGTGGCGAACCAGTTGGGCGGCCGCTGGACCGTCGATCTGTCGACTGATCCAGGCCCTATACCAAGCCGCTAATCCTGCGCCTCGCGGCCGATGGCGCGGTGACCGGTAGCTTCTACGACAGCGATATCGAGGCCGGGCGCTGGAAGGCTGCCAACGGACGGAGCTGCGTCAGCTTCCGCACTAGCGACGGCATCGGGCCTTATCACAGTAGCGCGTGCGTCCGCGGCGACCATCTGGAAGGGCAGACGTGGGCCGAGCACCGCGCGTTTCTATTCAACTGGAGCGCGGTTCGCACGCGCTGAGCACGCGCGCCTCGTGGCGTGCAGCAATGCAAGCTGCTCTGCCGTTGCTGCCCGATCACGAACGACGCACAAAAAAATAGCGGCCCGAAGGCCGCTATTTCCTAACCAAGCTCAAAGAGCTCAGTTGCTGTCCGAATCGTCGTCCGAATCGGCGATGATCACGATGCCCGCGATCACGGCAGCAGCCGCGAGAACGGCCACGATGATGCCGCTGCCAGCAGCCTTTTCACCCTTGGCAACCGAGGTGCCCGAGCGAGCGGCCTTGGCGACCGAGAGGCTGGCGGCCGAGTTGGCCGGCGCCGCAACAGCCGGAGCAGCTGCCAGCGAGGCAGCGGCGACAGCCGCGAGATAACCACGAAGCTTCATTGCGAACTCCCTTTTTGTCCGTCGAAAAGCCTGTGGCAGAAGTTACGCTGCAACGCAACTCGTATTCCGAGGCGCGCAATTGATCTTCGCGCTGAAACAACTATCCGCCCAAGCAACATCACGCCGGAATGACGGCGCGATCAACGGTATCAAGTATCCAACGTCGATCGAGTTCCATGCCGAGTGCGGTCAGGCGACCGGTGCGGTAGGCGCCGGTATCGATACCGATTCGATTGCCGCGCAGGTCGACCGCGTCGGTGATCGTATGGCCGTGAACGACGAGCTTGGCATGGTTGGGCGCGTGATTGAGGAATGGATCGCGGATCCAGCGCAGATCGCGCGTCACCTGCCGCTCGATCGGGACGCCCGGCTGGATGCCGGCATGGACGAACAGATAATCGCCTTCGATGATGTAATCGTCGAGCGCGCGCAGGAAGGCGACGTCGGCAGCCGGCACGTCGCGCTGCATCAGCTCGACGAGCTCGGAGATCGACGCCGCGTCGATCTCCTCCAGGCCGAGCCCGTAGCTGAGTAGTGTATCGTAGCCGCCGACGCGCAGCAGCAGCCGGGCCATGTCGGCGTCTCCGTCATAGGCGCCCAGCAGGATCTCCTCATGGTTGCCCGCGAGGCAGCGCGTATCGGGCCGCTCGGCGCACAAGCTGCGCACGCGCGCGACCACGCCGGCCGATTCGGCTCCGCGATCGACAAGGTCCCCAAGAAACACGATGCCGGTCTGCGCCGGGCCGCGCGTCGCATCATCCGCCGCAATCAACGCGAGCAGATCGTCGAGCAGGTCGAGCCGGCCATGAATGTCGCCGACCGCGTAAATGCGGCGTCCCGCAGGCAGGGTGGCCTGAAACGGTTCGGGTTTGCGGCGGGACAGGAAACGCGAGAGCATGAAGTGGGCGCTACTATACGAAAGCGCGCGGCTTTACCGGCGTGCCGCCCCGCGCGCAACGCCGCGCCGATGAGGCGGGGGCGCTACACGGCGATGCGCAGCGGTGGCGCGATGCGTGGTGGCGGCTGATCCTGCCAGATACCGCGCGTGTCGAGCACCTGCTTGCCGGCGCGCTCCGCGAGTGGGACCGACCGGAAGATGTCGTGATCGACGAGGACGATCATGAGCGGGCAGCTCTCGATCGCTGTGTCGATGTCGATCAACGTCGCGCCGGTGCGCTCGAACGCGGCCGGCAGTGCCGCGGCATAGGGTTCGACGATCCGCAACCGCGAGCCGAAGCGCTCGGCCAGCGCGACCGCGACCTTCAGGGCGGGGCTCTCACGAAAATCGTCGATGTTCGCCTTGAACGCGAGGCCGAGCGCAGCGACCGGCATGCCCGGGTTGGCCTCGATCAACGCGCTGGCGCGGGCGATCACGCGATCAGTCTTGCCGTCGTTCACCTCGCGCGCGGTGCGAATCAACGGCGTGTTGCCGGGATCGGCGGCGACGAGAAACCACGGATCGACCGCGATGCAGTGGCCGCCGACACCGGGCCCAGGCTGCAGGATGTTGACGCGCGGGTGGCGGTTGGCGAGGCGGATCACCTCCCACACATCAACGCCCATCGTCTCGGCCACGAGGCTGAGTTCGTTGGCGAACGCGATGTTGACGTCGCGAAAGGCGTTCTCGGTGAGCTTAGTCATTTCCGCCGCGCGCGCGGTGGTGGTGACGCAGGCACCGCGCACGAAGCGGCGGTAGAAGGCGAGCGCCTTTCGCGCGCAGCGCGGCGTGATCCCGCCGATCACGCGATCGTTGTCGATCAGTTCGACGAGGATGCGGCCGGGCAGCACACGCTCGGGGCAATAGGCGACCGCATAGTCCGCGCCGTCGCCAAGCCCTGGCGCGCGCAGGTCGGGGCGCAGCGTGCCGAGCATATCGCGCACCTGCTCGGTCGTGCCGACGGGAGAGGTCGATTCGACGATCACCGTGTCGCCGGCCTTCAGCACCGCCGCGATGCTCGTCGCCGCCTTGAGCACATAGCCGATATTGGGTGCGTGATCGTCAGAGAACGGCGTCGGCACCGCGATGACGAACACGTCCGCGGGCTCGATAAGCATCGACGCGCGCAGCAATCCGCGGGCGACGACGCCCGAGACGAGGCCGTCGAGGTCGACTTCCTCGATATGCACCTTCCCCGAATTGACCGTCTCGACCACCGACGGGTGAACGTCGATGCCGAGCACACTGGCGCCGGTCCGCGCGATCACCGCCGCGGTGGGCAGGCCGATATAGCCGAGCCCGAGAACGACGACCTTCAATTCACCATCGGTTACCATCGGCGACGACCCTTGCGATGCGTTCGCTCGCATGGCCGTCCCCGAACGGATTGTGGGCCCGGGCCATCGCGGCGTAGGCTGCCTTGTCGTCGAGAAGGGTGAAGACTTCGGAAACGATGCGTGCCTCGTCGGTACCGATCAGCTTGGCCGTACCCGCGGCGACCCCTTCGGGCCGCTCGGTCGTGTCGCGCATCACCAGCACCGGCTTGCCGAGTGCGGGCGCTTCCTCCTGCACGCCGCCCGAATCGGTGAGTGCGAGGTGGCAAAGGCCAAGCGCGCGGATGAAATGCGGATAGTCGAGCGGCTCGATCCGCGCGACCGCTGGATGATCACCGAGGATCGCGTCCATAACGGAGACGACGTTGGGATTGGGATGCATCGGGAACAGCACCGCGACGTTGTCGCGCGCCGCAATCTGCCGGATAGCGCGCGCGATCGCGCCCATGCCGTCGCCGAAATTCTCGCGACGGTGCGTCGTGACGAGGACGATGCGGCGGCCCGACAGTCGCGCGGCGATCGCATCGAGGCCGGTGGCGAGCGACGGGTCTTCGGCGATGCGCGCGCGTGTCCAGTGCAGCGCGTCGATTACAGTGTTCCCCGTGACGTGTACGCCGTGCGTCACGTTCTCGCGGGCGAGCGCGTCGGCAGCGGTCTGCGTCGGCGCGAAGTGGAGATCGGCGATCGGCGCGACGATGCGGCGGTTCACCTCCTCGGGCCAGGGATGGTAGATGTTGCCCGAGCGGAGCCCCGCCTCGACGTGTGCGACGGGGATCTTGCGGTAATAGGCCGCGAGCGCGCCGCTCATCGCGGTCGCCGTATCGCCTTGGACGATGACGCGATCGGGTCGTTCGCGGTTGAGCACCTCGCCGATCCCCGTCAGCAGCCGCGCGGTGAGTCGATCGAGCGACTGATCTGGCTCCATCAGGTCGAGATCGATGTCGGGGACGAGCCCGGCGATCGCCAGCACCTGATCGAGCAGCCCGCGATGCTGCGCAGTGACGCAGGTGCGCACGGTGATGTGCGGCACGGCGGCAAGCGCGCTGACGACAGGAAACAATTTGATCGCCTCAGGGCGGGTACCGAAGATAACCAGAATTTTCATGCGCGACCCAATAGCGCGACTGGTTTAAGGCTCGACTAATCAATTGCAGCCATTTGGCGACTTGTCGCGCCGGGGTACGTTGCTATGCCGCTCGCGCGTCCTAATGGAGAGAAGCACTTCATGCCGTCGATCAAGCCGCTGCGTAAGGCCGTGTTTCCCGTAGCGGGGCTCGGCACGCGTTTTCTCCCGGCGACCAAGTCGATGCCCAAGGAGATGCTGACGGTCGTCGACAAGCCGCTGATCCAATATGCTGTCGAGGAAGCGCTGGAGGCGGGGATCGAGCAGATCATCTTCGTCACCGGGCGCGGCAAGGGTGCGCTCGAGGATCATTTCGACATATCGTACGAGCTCGAGGCGACGATGACGGCGCGAGGCAAGAGCCTAGCGGTGATCGAGGGCATTCGGCAGCGGCCGGGATCGCCGGTGTACGTCCGCCAGCAGGAGCCGCTTGGGCTCGGCCACGCGGTATGGTGCGCGCGCGACATCGTCGGCGACGAGCCGTTCGCGGTGCTGCTGCCCGACGATCTGATGGTCGGCCGGCCGGGCTGCCTTAAGCAGATGGTGGGGGCGTACCAGAAAGTCGGCGGCAACGTGATCTCCGCCGAGGAGGTGCCCGACGACCAGACGCACCGCTACGGCATTATCACGCCGGGCGCACGCGACGGCCGACTGACCGAGGTCGCCGGGCTGGTCGAGAAGCCGGCGCCGGGAACCGCGCCGTCGAACCTGTCGGTGATCGGCCGCTACATCCTCCAGCCCGAGGTGATGCGCGTGCTGGAAGGGCAGGCGGCCGGCGCTGGGGGCGAGATCCAGCTGACCGACGCGATGGCGCAAATGATCGGCGATCAGCCGTTCCACGGCGTCACCTTCGACGGCGTACGCTACGATTGCGGCGACAAGGCGGGCTTCGTTCAGGCCAACATCGCGGTGGCGCTGGAGCGCGAGGACATCGGCCCGGCGGTTCGCAGCTTCGCCACGGGGCTGCTCCGCTGATCGCCTAGCCTGCGGCGGCTGGGCCGCAGGCAGGGCAGGCGGGATCCTTGGGCAGGCGGACACTGCGGAAGCGCAGGTCGAGCAGATCGAGGACGACGAGGCGGCCGGCGGGATCGTCGCCGAACGGCACGGTCGCGCGGATCGCCTCAAGCGCGGCCATGCTGCCGAGGATCCCGGTGACGGGCCCGAGAACGCCCTGCTCGGCGCAGCTTGCCTCGTCACGATCAGGCGATTCGCCGACGAGGCAGCGGTAGCACGGGCGATCGGCCTCCCAGCCGCGGTAGACCGCGATCTGCCCTTCAAACTGGCCCACGGCGGCGGAGACGAGCGGGATGTGCAGCGCGAGGGCGGCATCGGCCACGGCGAGGCGGGTCGCGAAATTGTCGCTGCCGTCGATCACCACGTCGCTGTCCGCCAGCAACGCCGCTGCGTTGGCAGCGTTGATGCGCGTCCGCTGCACACTGACGCCGACGTGCGGGTTGATTCGGTCGATCGCCCGCGCCGCGGCGTCACCCTTTGGCAGGCCTGCGACGCTGGCGTCGAACAGGATCTGGCGGTGGAGGTTCGAGGCTTCGACCACGTCGTCCTCGATAATGACGAGGTGGCCGATGCCGGCGGCGGCAAGATAGGCGATTGCCGGCGAGCCGATCCCGCCGGCACCGATCATGGCGACGCGCGCAGCCTTCAGCCGCCGCTGCCCGGCGCCGCCGATCTCCTTCAGGATGATCTGCCGGGCGTAACGCGCGCGCTCGTCGGCCTCCAACGTCACCGCCACGTGAAGAGGAGCGTCGCGCGGTACCAGCGATCCTCGCCGGGCGGGGGAACGTTGCTGCGCGCCATGCGCAGCATCAAGCCCGAGGCATATTGCTCGACCGTCGGGCAGTTGATCGCGCGCGGGCGGATGCGGCGAATTTGGCCGTTGCCCGCGACATGCACGGCCAAATCGACGCGTAGCGCTTGTCCCTCCGCCGCGCAGCGCCCGTCGCGCACCTCGTCGCGAACATAGGCGGACAGGCCGGATACGGCTGGCGGCCGGCGTCGGAAGGGGAGTTCGGGCATCGCCGACCAATCGGCCGGCGGCAGTGCAAGAACGACCGGCGCCGGCGCCGGCGCCGCGCCCTGAAGCGCTGCCATGATCGTCAGGAGTGCATTCATCGGCCAGTCGATCCGAAACCTCCGCTGCCGCGCGAAGTATCGTCCAGCGCGTCGCATTCGTCCAGCGTCGCGCGCAGCACGGGCGCGGGCACCAGCTGGGCGATCCGCTCGCCGCGCGTGACGTGGAAATCCTCGCTGCCGAGGTTGGCAAGGATCACCTTCACTTCGCCGCGATAGTCGCTGTCGATCGTACCTGGTGTGTTGAGGCAGGTGACGCCGTGCTTGAGCGCAAGGCCCGAGCGCGGACGCACCTGCACCTCGTGCCCCTCGGGGATTGCCATCGCGAAGCCCGTCGCCACTGCGTGCCGGCCGCCCGGCGCGATCGTCACGTCCTCGGCCGAAACGACGTCCATCCCGGCGGCACCGGCAGTGGCGTAGTGCGGCAATGGCAGATCTGCGCCGTGCGGCAGGCGAAGGAGGCGGATCGCGATCATGCCGGTTGCTCCAGTGCTTCGGCGATACGCTGTGCGAGGCGGCGCGCGACCTCGTCCTTCGGCATCCGCTGCCACGTTTCCACCCCCTCGGCGCGGACCAGGTGGACGGTGTTGGCATCGCCGCCCATCACGTCACCTGATACGTCGTTGGCGACGATCCAGTCGGCGCCCTTGCGTGCGAGCTTCGCCTGCGCGTGCGCGACGACCGTCTCCGTCTCGGCGGCGAAGCCGATCACCAGCTCGGGGCGCGACGGGCCAGTGGCGAGCGCCGCGAGGATATCGGGATTCTCGACGAGGTGGAGCGCGGGGATGCCGCCGCCGACCTTTTTTAGCTTCTGCCCGGCCGCATCGGCCACGCGCCAGTCGGCGACGGCGGCGACCATCACCGCGGCGTCGGCGGGCAGCGCGGCGTCAACCGCGGCGTTCATCTCGCGCGCTGTCTCGACGTCGATTCGCGTCACCCCGTGCGGCGTCGGCAGCGCGACGGGGCCCGCGACGAGCGACACGCGCGCGCCGAGTTCGGCGAGTGCGCCCGCGATCGCGAAGCCCTGCTTCCCCGACGAGCGATTGGCGATGTAGCGGACCGGATCGATCGGCTCGTGCGTCGGCCCGGCAGTGACGACGACGTGGCGGCCGGTGAGTGGCCGCCGGGCGAACGCACCGCCCTGGTTCCCCGCGAGCATCGCCTCGATCTGGCGGACGATCGCTATGGGCTCGGGCAGGCGGCCGGGGCCGTACTCACCGCACGCCATTGCACCCTCGTCGGGTGCCATCACGGTGACGCCGTCGCCGCGCAGCTGCGCGACGTTGCGCTGCGTCGCCGCGTGCTGCCACATGCGCACGTTCATCGCCGGCACGGCGAGCACCGGCTTGTCGGTGGCGAGGAGCAGCGTCGTCGCAAGATCATTCGCCAGGCCGGCGGCCATCCGCGCGAGCAGATCGGCGGTCGCCGGCGCGACGACGACGAGATCAGCCTGCCGGCTGAGCTGGATATGCCCCATCTCGGCCTCGTCCTTGAGATCCCACAAGGTGGTGTGGACCTCCTCCTCCGACAGCGCCGCGAGCGTCATCGCGGTGACGAAGTGGCTTCCCCCTTCGGTCAGGACGCAGCGCACGCCGTGGCCGGCCTTGCGCAGCAGGCGGATGATCTCGCACGCCTTGTAGGCGGCGATGCCCCCGCCGACGATCAGCAGTATCCGGCTCATGCTGCGGTCCTTGTCACGCGCGCCCGTCGCCTGTCGAGCGCGCTACGGCCGAGATCGCGCAGCCCGTCGGGCACGAAGGCCAGCCCGACGAGGACGATCGGCGCCACCATCAATCCCCAGTAGAAGTTGTTGAGCCGCGCGAAGCAGGCGATCAGCACGCCATAGGCGGCGAGGATCGTCGCCATGCGCAGCGCCAGTGGATGCGCCGGTACCGTCCAGCCGAACAGCGCGAGCGCGAGGATCGGTGCCGCGAGGAGGAAGGGCATCACCTCGAGGATCGTCGCGTGGCGCAGCGTCATGGCGAAGAACCAGGCGCCGTTAAGTCCGGTCCAGCCGTCGGACGCGGTATCGAGCGGCCCTGTCACGCGGTGCACCGCGCCGGCATGAACCGCGACCGCGGCGGCGAGCACGGCGAGCGTCAGCGCCCAGCCCGCCGCCTCGCGCCGCTGCCCGGTGACGACCGCGAGCCCACCCATAACGAGGACGTAGAGCGCGGCCGTCTCACGGATCAGCATCGCGATCGTCGCCAGCGCGAGCGCGAGCGTGACATTGCCCGGGCGGCGCACCGCGAGCGACCAGGCGATCAGCAGCGCCGCCCAAATCTCGTGCGAGGCGGTGAGTGCAGGCTGGACGAAGGCGACGAGCCCGCCGGCGAGGAGCAGGCCGGCGATGAGGCGTGGCGCGAGGCGCGGCAGCAGCTCGCGCAGCCGGCCCATCCACGCAGTGGCAGCTGCGGCGGCGAGCAGCCACAGCAGCAGCAGTGTCATCGCCGGCGAAAGCAGCGCCTGCAGCCGCGCGAGCAGCGGCAGGCGGAAGGTGACGAAGGGACGCAGCGGATAGCCCGGCCGCGCGCGAAGCTCCTGCGCGGTCGCCTGGTAATAATCCTCACCGTGGCGCACGTCGTCGACGATCGCCTCGTACAACGCGAGATCCGATTCGCTGCCCTTGTTCTCGATCGCCGGCGGCGTGCCGGGCGGCGGGGCGGGCCGGATCGGCTGGATCGTGAATGCGGCGATCAGCAGGACGAGAACCGCGAGCGCACCACGCGCGCGGCGCCGCGACCACCCGGCGTAGCGGGACGGCGCGGCGAGCCAGATCGTCTCCGCGGCGGCGGCGGCGCGCACGTCAGCCGATCACGAGCCACGTCGCGGCGACGCTGGCGACGGCGGTGGCGATCGCGACGGCGGCATAGCGCCAGCCGCCGCCGATGCGGACGATCTCGATCTCGCGCAGCGGCGGGGCGGGCGGCGCGCCACCCGGCGCGGGGAAGCGTGCCTCGATCCGGCGTACCAGATCGGGCAGGCGGTACAGCGTCTTGACGTCGGCGACGATCCGGTCGGCCACCGCGGCTTCGGGGCCTAGCTCGGTGCGGATCCACTCCTCGACGAACGGCTGCGCGGTATCCCACAGGTTGATGTCGGGATCGAGCGCGGTGGCGACGCCCTCCACCATCACCATCGTCTTCTGCAGCAGCAGGAGGTGCGGCTGCGTCACCATGTCGAAATCGCGCGTGATCGAGAAGAGGCTGTCGAGCATCATCCCGATCGACATCTCCTTCACCGGCAGCCCGCGCATCGGCTCGCCCACCGCGCGCAGCGCCGTCGCGAACTCGGCGACGTCGTGGTGCGCGGGGACGTAACCTGCCTCGAAATGGATCTCGGCCACGCGGCGGTAATTGCCGGTGATCAGGCCGTAGAGGATCTCGGCCAGCCAGACGCGCGCGCGCCGATCGATCCGCCCCATGATGCCAAAATCGATCGCGGCGATGCGATTGACCGGCAACGCGAACAGATTGCCCTGGTGCAGATCGGCGTGAAAGAATCCTTCGGCAATCGCCTGACGCAGAAAGGCGTGAACCAACGTCTTGGCGAGCAGCGGCAGATCGTAGCCGGCCGCCACCAGGGCGGCGCGATTCGACAGCTTGATTCCGTCGATCCACTCGAGCGTCAGCACCTTGCCCGATGTGCGCGCCCAATCGATCGCGGGGACGTGGAACGCGGGCTCGGCGGCCATCGTCTCTGCCAGCTCACTCGCCGACGCCGCCTCCCGCCGCAGGTCGAGCTCGCGGGCGGTCCAGCGCTTGAACGTCGCGATGACGAGGCGCGGTTGCAGGCGGCCGATCTCGCCGCCGCCCGCCGCGCGGTCCTGCGCCTCGATCTGCGCCGCGGCCCATTCGTAGGTGTCGATCGCGCGGGCGAACTCCTCCTCGACGCCGGGGCGCAGCACCTTGACCGCGACGGTGCGCCCGTCGGTCGTGACCGCGCGATGGACCTGCGCGATCGACGCCGCGCCGACGGGCTCGACCTCGAAATGCGCGAACAGGCTCTCGATCGGGCGCCCGAGGCTGGCCTCGATTTGCGGGCGGATCGTCTCGAACGGCAGCGGGGGCAGCGCGTCCTGCAGCCGGTAGAGATCGAGCGCCGCCTCCTCGCCGACGATGTCGGGGCGGGTCGCCAGCGTCTGGCCGAACTTCACCGCCGCCGGGCCGATCGCCTCGAACGCGTCGGCGTAGCGCGGACTGGCGGGAACGCGCGCGCCGACACGCGCCAACCGCACCAGCCGACGCAGCCGCGCGGGCGCATTGGGATCGCGCTCCAACCCCTGGAGCGCGCCGTGCCGTGCCAGCGTGCGGGCCCATTTCAGGAGCCGCCAGGTGTGGACGATCACGTGCGTCAAATCTTCCAGCCGCTATGGATCGCGACCAGCCCGCCGAGCAGCGGCTCGACCCGCGTCTGCGCGAAGCCCGCGTCGCGGATCATCGCCTCGAAGCGCGGCATGTCGGGGAAGCGGCGGATCGATTCGATCAGATAGCGATAGCTGTCCGCGTCGCGCGCGAGCAGCTGGCCGAGCCGCGGCACCATGTGGTGCGAATAGGCGTCGTACGCCTCCTTGAAGCCGGGCCACGTCGTGGTCGAGAATTCGAGGCAGAAGAAGCGGCCGCCGCGCCGGAGCACGCGGTGCGCCTCGCGCAGTGCTGCGGGAATGTCGGTGACGTTCCGGATGCCGAAGGCGATGGTGTACGCATCGAAGAAGCGATCGGGGAAGGTCAGCGTCTCGGCATTCGCCTCGGTCCACACCAGCCCGTCGATGCCGCGCTCCGCCGCGCGCTTCATGCCGACATCGAGCATCGCGGGATTGATGTCCGCCACGGTGACCGACGCGCCCGACGGTTGCAGCCGGAAGGCGATGTCGCCCGTGCCGCCCGCCATGTCGAGGATCTGCTCGCCCGCGTGCGGCTTCACGCGGCGCACGAAGCGGTCCTTCCACAGCCGGTGCATGCCGCCCGACATCGCATCGTTCATCAGATCGTAGCGGCTAGCGACGTTGCGGAAGACGCCGCCGACGCGCGCGGTCTTTTCGGAGGCGGGGATGTCTTCGTAGCCGAAGGAGACGGTGTCGCTCATGCCCCGGCTCTAGCGGTGCGCCGGGCGGGGGGCTAGGGGGTGTCGGTGCCCGAGCTCCCCGAAGTCGAGACCACCGTGCGCGGGCTGCGCCCCGTACTCGACGGCGCGGTCGTCGCCGCAATCGAGACGCGCCGCGGCGACCTCAGGCGCCCATTCCCGCCCGAGCTGCGGCAGGTGATGACGGGCGCGCGGATCACAGCACTTGGGCGGCGCGCCAAATACGGGCTGATCGACACCGATCGCGGGCAGACGATGATCTTCCACCTTGGCATGTCGGGGCGCTGGCGGCTCGATCCAGGCGAGCTGCTGCCGCACGACCATCTGGTGATCGACACCGAAGCGGGACATCGCATCGCGCTCAACGATCCACGGCGCTTCGGCTCCGTCGATCTGTGGCCGAGCGATGAACTTACTCGCTTCCCAGCCTTCGCCGCGCTCGGTCCCGAGCCGCTCGGTCCGGAACTGACCGGGGCTTATCTTCACGCAGCGCTCGCCGGGCGGCGTGCGTCGATCAAGCTGATGCTGCTCGACCAGCGGATCGTCGCCGGACTCGGCAATATCTACGTCTGCGAGGCGCTGCACCTCGCCCGGATATCGCCGCGGCGTGCGGCGGGGCGAATCGGGCTGGCGCGCCTCGACCGTCTGGTGGAGGCGATCCGCGCGGTGCTGCTGTCGGCGATCGAGGCGGGCGGATCGAGCTTGCGCGACTATGCGCGGCCCGACGGCGAGCTCGGCTATTTCTCCAAGCAGTTCGCCGTCTATGGCCGCGAGGGCCAGCCGTGCGGCTGCGGCGGCACCGTCGCGCGCTACGCCGAAGGCGGACGTTCGACCTTCTGGTGCCCGGCCTGCCAGCGTAGTTGACGCTTTCGCCGAAGCGCTTTATGGGGCGCGGCTTCCAGGGCGATGGGTGTTCCCGCCGCCCTTTTTTCATCGACCGAGATTCGAGGACTGTAAATGGCGAACACGCCGCAAGCGAAGAAGCGCATCCGCCGCAACCAGCGCCGGGCCGAGATCAATGGTGCGCGCGTCGGCCGCATCCGCACCTTCGTGAAGAAGGTGGAGGCAGCGCTCGCGGCGGGTGACAAGACGGCAGCGACGGCAGCGCTCGCGGCGGTCCAGCCCGAGCTGGCGCGCGGCGTCGCGCGCGGTGTGCTCCACCGCAACACCGCCAGCCGCAAGTTCTCGCGCCTGACCAAGCGGCTCTCCGCGCTCGCGTAACCCGCGCGATCAGCGCCGGGATCGAAAGACCCGCCGGTTCATTCCGGCGGGTTTTTTGTTGTCCGCGCCCCCCGATCAGGGAACCCAAGGATTTCCCGCGATTCGCGCGTGGCCGACGGCGCCGTGTTTCAGAATCCTGCAACGATCACAGTGACTTGTGAGATTTTCGACGGATTTGCGCGGCTGGAATCGAGTCAAGGCGGTATATTTCGGATTTGTGGCACGTCCCGGCCTTGATCGACTCATCGGCCTGTTCCTAAACCTTGGCGTGTCGCGACGGCTTCCTGCCTGACGCGCCCAAATGAACCATCGTCGTAGCCGACCGTGGCGGGGGCCACATCGGGGGACTGTTTTTGCCGAATGCGAACAGGGTTGCGACGCACGTCGCGGCCTGAGGAGAGCCGCGCGTGCCATTGAGCCAGTATCGAGTACCGCACGCGGAAAGCGACATCGCACGGGCTTGGGTGCGAGTTCGCACCAACCTGCGCGAGTCGGCGGGCGCGCGACTGTTCGATCAGTGGCTGAAGCCGATCGCGCTGGCGGAGACGGGCGAGAGCGATCGCGTGCGGCTGACGCTTCCGTCGGCGTTCATGACGAACTGGGTGCGCAACCACTATGCCGAGCGGCTGGTGCACGAGTTCCGTGCCATCGTGCCGGCGGTGCGCAGCGTCGTGATCGAGACGGCGAGCGAGGCGCCTGCGGTAGTTACGCTTTCCGCAGTCCCGGCGGCGCCTGCCGAGCCGGTTGCGGCAGCGGCGACGGCGACTGTGCTTGCGGCGCCGGTGGCAGGCCCCGTGGCGGCGCTGCCCGATGCGGAGCCCCCAGTGCTCGATCCACGTTTGACGTTCGACCGCTTCGTGGTCGACGCGTCGAACAAGGTCGCCTTCAACGCCGCGCGGCTGCTCGCCGAGCCGGGGCCGGTCCGCTTCAGTCCGCTGTTCCTCCATTCAAGCACCGGCCAGGGCAAGACGCATTTGATGCACGCAATCGGCCACGCGTTCCTCGCCGCCGAGCCGGGCGCGCGGGTGATCGCGATGTCGGCCGAGCGGTTCATGTTCGATTTCGTCGCTGCGCTACGCGCGCGTGACACGTTCGCGTTCAAGGCAAGGCTGCGCTCCGCGGATCTGCTGCTGATTGACGACCTCCAATTCATCGCCGGCAAGGACGCGACGCAGGAGGAATTCTTCCACACCGTCAACGAGATAATGTCGGCAGGCAAGCGCCTCGTCATCTCTGCCGATCGATGCCCGCAGGCGCTCGAGGGCATCGAGCAGCGCATCGTGGGACGCATGGCGATCGGGCTGGTCGCCGACATCAAGGCGCCGTCGATCGATCTGCGCCGCGCGATCCTGCAGCGCAAGATCGCTGACCTGCCCGACGCGCGCGTGCCCGAGGACGTGCTCGACCTGCTCGCCGGACGGATCACCGGCAACATTCGCGAGCTCGAAGGCGCGCTCAACCGGATCGTCGCCTATGCGCAGCTGACCGGCGAAACGCTCGATCTCGATTTCGCGATCGCGACACTCGGCGACGTGCTGCGCGGCAGCCAGCGCCGCGTGACGATCGACGAGATCCAGAAGCTGGTTTCCACGCACTTCGACTTGACGCCGATGGACCTCATCTCCGCCCGTCGCGCCCGTGCGGTGGCGCGACCGCGGCAGATCGCGATGTATCTCGCCAAGCGATTGACGACGCGCTCGCTGCCCGAGATCGGGCGCAAGTTCGGCGGGCGTGATCATTCTACGGTGATCCATGCGGTGCGGCGAATCGAGGAGCTGCGCGACAGCGACCGCGATGTCGACGGCGCGGTGCGCACGTTGATGCGCGAGCTCGAGGGCTGACGCGCCGCTTATGTTTAATGCGGTCCGCGCCTGCTCAGCGCGGCCTTAGAAACATGCTCCCTGGCCGGGCAGCGATTGCATCGTAGAGTATCTGATCGAGCGCATTATAGGCGTCAATCGCCTCACGATCCTCGTCCGACAGCGCTTCGTCGTGGCGCGACACGTTGAAGCGCGGCACAGTGCCGATGGTATCGAGGCCGATCGCGGCGCCGAAGCCGGCGAGATGCTCCGCTAGTCGATCCTGCAATCCGACGAAGACGAAGTCGCGTTCGATGATGGCGAGCGCGCGGTCGACCTTCGCCCAATCGCGATCGGGATCAAGCTCTGGCAAGGCGGCAAGTGCGCGCGTGTCGCCGTGCCACAGCGCCGGCGGTAGCCGGAAGCCGGCATAGCGGGGGAAACGACCATCGATCGCCGACCAGGGCACAGTCTCGGGCGGCTCGCCGAGGATTTTGGCGAGCATCAGATTGGCAGGAATGACGCCCCGACGCACGAGCGCGGCGAGCGGCAGATCGGCAAGGGGGGTATCCTTGAGCGGGGCGTTGGGCGGCTCGACGAGGAAGCCGTGGTGCGAGCGCACGCGCTCCCGCGGATCGCGTAGCACCGTCGCATAGTCGCAGGTCCAACCGACCGCGTCGCCGAAGCCGTGGCTGATATGCGCGACCAGCAGCTCCGCATTTGCGAGCCGCGGGCGTAGCCGGGCGGCCGTCGCGGCGTCGCCCGCCTGTCCCTCAACGAGGGCACGCGCGCCCAGCGTCAACACCGCTCGATCCGGCAGGACGCGTGCGAAGACTTCGCGTACGCTTGTTCCGGCCGTCTTGGGCGTGTGGATGAAGGCGATCGGCCGCGCATCAGCGCGAGCGTAGCGCCGGGCACCGCCGCGCGCGCCCTGTGGCCTGCGTGCGAGCAGGCTCGCGGGGCCGCGGCGGCGCGTCGCCTCCGCCACGACGCTGCCCCAGCGATCGTCGATCGCCGTTTCGAGATAACGCCCCTCGAACCAGCCGAGATGTTGCAGGAAGCGCGCGCCTTCCGTGTCGCCGCGCAGCCGTCCGCGTGTCGCGCTCTCCTTGTGGATCAATTCGACGTGCGGCGAGCAGATCGATGGCAGTGCGAGCCGCTCGGCGACACGCAGGCAGAAATCGATGTCGTTGAAACCGAGCGGGAACAGCTCGTCGAAGCCGCCGACCGCCTCGAACACGTGGCGGCGCACCATCAGGCACGCGCCCGTTACTGCCGACTGAGTGCGCAACGAGCGCAGATAGAACCCCGCCTCGCCGCGCGGCGTACCGCGGAACGGGTGCAGCGGGCTGCCGCGCGCCGAGAAGGCGACGCCGCCGTGCTGGATCGTGCCGTCGGGAAACCACAAGGTACCGCCCGCGACGCCGACATCGGCGCGGGTCGCCAGCGCGACGAGTTCGGCAAGCCAGCGTTCGGACACGATCTCCATGTCGTTGTTGAGAAAGCAGAGGAGATCGGCGTCGGTAACGGCGGCGGCCAGATTGTTGAGACGCGACCAGTTGAAGGGGCCGTCATCGCGGAGCACGCGCACCATCCCGTTCGCCGAGAGCCAATCGAGATAGTCGAGCGTCTTGGCGTCCTGCGATCCATTGTCGACGACGATCAGTTCGTATGATCGATAGTCGGTCCGCTCCAGGATCGATCCGATGCAGCTGGCAAGAAGATCCCGCCGGTCGCGCGTCGGCACGATCAGTGCCACGCGCGGAGGAACGGGCGGCGGCAGGGCATGCACGGCGAAGCCCGGGGCATCGTGCAGCTTGATCGTTCGCCAGCCGTTCGGGGAGGGCGGGACAGGGGCGGCTAACGGCGCATCGAGCGCGTCATGTGACACGGTGCGGTGAAACAGGACGTGCGGGATATGCGCGATCGCGCCGGCTGGCAGCTGCGCCGTCAGCCGAGCTGCGATATCATGGCGGGCAAGATCATCGAGCGTCCAGCCCAGATCGGTGAGAAGCGAGGCGCGTAGGGCAGGAACTGTGGCCAGCGCTGGCTGCGCACGCGCGAAGAAGGGGTCGGGCTCAGGCAGGAATACGCGTTCGTAGCGCGCTCCCGCAGACCCGCAGTGATCGAAATCGGCATAAACCCATGCGGCAGTCGGATTGCGCATCAGTTCTCCTGCCAGGAACAGGAGCGCATGATCGGCGAGACAGCCGATCCGTTCGTGCCATGGCACGACGATCTCGCAATCAGGCGGGATCGTGCCCGCGCCGTTACGGTCGGGTTCGACCATCGTCCAACGTGGATACGGCTGGCGCACTAGCCATTCTCGCGCCGCTTCGGCATCTCCGCCGGTGAGCAGGATGGCGATTCGCGGAACATGCCGCCACGCCTCCAGGCCCACGCTGGCAATCGCCTCCGCCGGGGTTACGAACGTGTCCTGAGCGCGCGCCCAGGCGGCGTAGGCCGTACGATTAATCTGTTGCGCCTCGTCCGCCAGAACCGATCGAAGTGCCTGCTCGGCGTCCTTGTCGAGCGTGAGCGGATCGAGCACGTCGAGCGTCACGGCGGTGCTCTGGGCAACCTCACCGCGGCTGCGCTGCGCATCGCCGAGCAGATCAGCGATGATGTCGAGCGTGTATCGCCCGGCAACCTCCGGTGGGCTGATATCAAGCGCGACGACGCAGGACTCGCCGGGATCGAGCGGGTAGGGGAGAGGGGCGACCACGCCGTCGCGGATTGCCGTGCCGTCGCGCGGCTGGCGGCGCCAGCGCGCACGCAGTTGCATACGGCCCGGCCCGCTTGCCTCGAGCCGAGCGCCCCCTTCGTTGTGAACCGTGACCGAGCACACCGACGCCAGCCCGGCGATCAGCTGGGTACCTGGTGGCGTGATGTCGATGCGCCAAGGTGCGCGTGTGACGTTTTTCGGGCGACGGACAACGATCGCGAAGGTTCGCCGCGCGACGCGGAACGTGCGCCCGCGTGCGAAGGACAGACCGGGTCCGAGCGTTGGGACGCACGTGGCCGCGATATCCCCCGGTGCGTCGGGAACGACCACCCTTAACGCTATGGACGCGCTGCCCCCTGGCGCAATCGAGGCGGGGAGGCTGAAGGTGTGTGCCGTGCCGCCAAGGTCGAGCCGCAGCATCAAGCCATTGGGGCCAGACGACCATTGGTGACGCGAAGCATTGTTCAGCGTGATGTTGAGTACCGTCTCGGCGCCCGCAACAAGATCGTCGGCTGGATCGTCAAAGCTGATCGAACCGAGCGCATAATCGGTGAGCTCGGGTGCGATTGCCGGGAGGTCGACGGCGAAGTCGGGGGCGCCACCGGACGTGTAATCGATCCGCACGGCGTGTAGCCCGTGTGGCGGTGGCGGCAAACGCTTGCGGATCCGACTTGGGGGGGCGCCCGTCAAATCGTACTTAGCGACCATCGTGACCGACGTACCGGCAACGTAGGCGATGCGGAGCCGACCGACACCGCCTGCGCGTGCAATGAAGCTGAGCAGCGCTTCGGGCGGCTCCAGATCAAGAACACGCTCGTAGCCGCTCGGCACGACAATCGTGGCGTCCATCGATCCCCTTCGTCCGGCTGCTTGCCCGCGTTGCTAGGCGCTTACCGTCAGCACGTCCACATCGCGGCATGGCGCGAGATCCGCCGCTGAATGGTGGCGAGCGGCGCTGCTGTCTTGACTTCGCGGCCCGACGCCGCGGAAGAGCGGGGCGGGGCCGGGCCGGTTGGCGCGGCGGGGAAGGACGGTTGGTGGCAGAACGGGCGCCGGGGCAGCGGGACAGGAGCGAAATTCGCCAGTGGATGGTGGATCGGTTCGACGCCGCTTTCTATCGCCGCCAGCTTCGCGCGGCGGGGATGACGGCGCCGCCTGCGCGCGCGCTGAAACATTATCTGGAGCAAGGATGGCAGGACGGGTTCGATCCGGCTCCCGACTTCTCCACCAACGCCTATCTCGAACAGCATGCAGCGGCACGCGCGGCGGGTTGCTCGCCCTTCGAGTTTCACGCCGCGATCGGGCGATTCGAGGAGTATCCGGTTGTGCCGTCCCGACACGGACGCGACGGCGAGGACGCTGATCAAGCCGAACGCGTCATGGCCGAAGTACGCGCGCTATTCGACGAAGCGTTCTACCGCGCGCAATTGGCCGAAACGATCGAGGGCGACCCGCTCGATCATTACTTGCAGCACGGCTGGCGGCAGGGGCTCAATCCCTCGCCGTCGTTCGACACCGCTTATTACCTGAAACACAACCGCGACGTTGCGGAAGCTGGCCTCAATCCCTTTCTTCACTTCGTCCGCCACGGTCGCGCCGAGCGACGGCCGACGATGGTCGTGAAGGCTGAACACGCATCGCTCTCCGACCCGGTCTCGCCGGTTGCGCTCGTCCTCGACGATCCGGGCGTGCCCAGCAACGATCCCGCCGGCGAGTTCTTCGATCCGCTGCATTATGCGTCGCAGCTCGATGCGGCGCCCACCGGCATGTCGCTCTACCGCCACTACAACGAAATCGGGTGGCGGCGCGGGCTGGACCCATCGGCGGCGTTCAGCACGCGATATTATCTCGATACCAATCCCGAAGTCGCCGCGGCCGGGATAAACCCGTTCCAGCATTGGGTGAACTACGGCCGGCACGAGAAGCGGCCGGCAGTCGCCTACTTCCGATCCCTGACGTTCGCGCCGCTGGTTTCGGTGATCGTCCCGAATTTCAATCACGCGCGGTTCCTGCCGCAGCGGTTCGGATCGATCTTCGCCCAGACCTATCGCAACATCGAGCTGATCGTGCTCGATGATGCGTCGACGGACGATAGCCTCGCCGTGATCAATCGCGAGCTGGCGGATTGCCCGTTTCCCTACCGTACGGCCTTCAACGACATCGGCACCGGCAACCCATTCCGCCAATGGGAGCGCGGCATGGAGATGGCGAAAGGCGAGCTGATCTGGATCTGCGAGAGCGACGATTACGCCGAGCTCGATTTCCTCGAGCGGTTGGTGCCCGGTTTCGCTGAATTGTCGGTCAAGATGGCGCTGGGGCGGATCGAGTTCTGCCGCAGCGACGGCACGCCCATGGCGGGCATGGCCGGCTTTCGCGAGGCGGCGGAGCCGGGCATCTGGGACGAGCCGGTCTCGCGCCCCGCGGCGCACTGGTTCCACGGCGCCTTCGCCAAACGCAATATCGTTGCAAACGTCGGCGGGTGCGTCTTTCGTCGCCAAGCGGTTCCGCCTGCGATCTGGAACGAGGCGAGCAGATTCCGCATCGCGGGCGATTGGTATCTCTATATCCATCTGCTGGGCGGCGGGAAGCTTGCCTACTCGCCCGACGCGGTGAGCTATTTCCGCCAGCACGATGCCAACACGTCGGCGCGCAATTTCGACAAGCTGCATTATTACGATGAATGCTGGCAGGTGCAGCACGAGATCCGACGCCATTGGCTCGTCGGCGCGAATGCGACGGAGAGTTTCGTTGCCGATCTGGCGCACCAATATGCGCATTTCGAGGTCGCGGCGGAGCACGGCCCGTTCGACGCACGCTATGACCCGCGGACGTTACCGGCCGAGCCGGAGCCGCGGGCACGCCATGTTGTCATCGGTTTCCTCGGCTTCGAAACCGGTGGGGGCGAACTCTTCCCGCTGCTGCTGGCGAACCAATTGGCCGAAGATGGCGTGCCGGTCTCACTGCTGGCGGTAAACCTGACCGATCGTAACGCCGACATGGTCGCGCGGCTCGACCCGCGCGTCGCGGTCTATGCGCGTGACGACGTCATCGCCGCTGGCCCGGCGGCATTTCTGCGCCGCGTCGGCGCCGCCGTGGTCCACTCGCACAGCGTGCTCATCGAGAATCTGTTCTTTGAGCGCGGCGCGATGCTTGATCAGCCATACGTCGTTTCAATGCACGGGTCGCACAATCTGCCGGGCGGGGTGCTCGACACGCTGCTTTTCCGCGCGCTGCGCAACGTCGATTATTGGGTATATACGGCGGAGCGCAATCTGGATGTATTCGCCGGGATCCCACTTGACCGGGACAGGTTCCTCAAGCTGCCGAACGGGATGCCGCAGGACACGCGCGAGGGGGATGTATCGCGCGACAGCCTGGGTATCGGGGCGGACGCGATCGTCTTCACGTTCGTCGCGCGCGGTATCCAGCGCAAGGGATGGCGGGTCGCGGTCGAGGCGTTCAAGCTGCTGCGCGACCGGCACCCCGAGCGCGAGATGCACCTGCTGATGATCGGTGAGGGACGCTCGGCGGAGACGGCAAAGCGTCTCGCCGATGGCGCTGCTGCGATCCACTTCCTCGGCTACCAATCGTGTATCAACGCGATCTACCGTTTCTCCGACTGCGCGCTGGTGCCGACACGGTTCGAGGGTGAATCGTTCCCGTTGTGCGTGATCCAGGCGTTGCAGGAGGGATGCCCGGTGCTCGGCAACGACGTCGGCGAGATCCGCGATATGCTGACCTCGCCCGACGGAATCGCCGGTGCGGTGACGACGTCCATCCGCAACACGCGGGCGTTCACCGCGACCGTCGCCGACACGATGGCGCTGTTCCTCGATGCCGCGTTCCGGGAACGCGCGGCAGCGCTGACGCGCGCCGTCGCCGGTCGGTTCAGCATGGAAAAATGCGCGGCGACGTATCGCGACCTCTACGATCGCGCGATCGCCGCGCACGATAGCACCTCCGCGCGCGGTGCCGCATGAGGGCAGGTCGCGAGGCGGTCGTGCACATCGGCCACAAGAAGACCGGCACGAGCTTCATCCAGCATCATTTCCATCGAGCGGCAGACGCGCTGCGCGCGCTCGGCGTGCTCTATCCGTTGCGGGAAGCGAACCACTCCTTCGCGCTGTCCGGCCTCTTCCGGCGTCACACTGCCGTGCGCGCACCGTCACCGCTCGACGGCTACGTCGCCGAGCGCAACGCCGGGCTGCTTGCATTCGAGCGCAGCCTCGGCGGCGACGACTGGCAAACCCTTCTTCTGTCAGCCGAAGCGCTGGCCGGTTTTTCGATCGCCGAGCTGACCGAATTGCGCGGCGTTCTGGTGCGGCACGTCGACCGCGTCCGCATCGTCTTCGTCATTCGCGATCCGGTAGATTGGGCAGTGAGCGTCGCGCAGCAGTATCTGCGCTCGCGTAGCGACATCGATGCCGTCCTGTCGCAGCCCGAGCCGGTGCGGTGGCGCGCGATCATCGGCCGAATGCGGCACGTGTTCGGCGCGGGCGCGGTCGAGGTCCTCGCCTATGAGGAACTCGCGGCGGAGCGCGACGCGTTCGCCGCGCGATTCGCGCATGCGGCCGGCCTGCCGCTCGTGATCGCGCCGCTGCTCCGGGGCGAGCGCGAAACGGTGAACGAATCGCTGTCGATGGAGGCCGCGCTGATGCTCGGCCGGCTCAACGTCCGCGTGCCGGAGGCGATCGATGGTGCGCGCAACCCGGCGCGCAGCGGCAGCGAGGCAGGCATCTTCGCCGGATTGCCGGGGCAGCGCTTCGATCTGCCCGACAATGCCCGCCGACTAGCCTATGCCGAAAGCCGTGACGATGTGGCATTCGTCGGCCGACAATTCGGCATCACCCGTTACGATTACCCGCCCGAGCGGCTCGCGGCGAGCCGCTACACGGAACAGGTGTCGAGCGAATTTCTCGATGCACTCGCCGATCGGCTGTACGCGTTCAATGCCGAGGCGACCGCGAGCCGGCTGCTGCTCGATTCGCAGCGCCTGCGCGATCGCGGCGAAACCAAGCGGGCGGACGCACTGCTCCGCCAGGCCGGCGTACGCTTTCCCGAGGATCGGCGCGTCGCGCGCGCCACGGCACACCGCGCGCGCGGCTGAGCCGCCCTGGCTCAGACGTTAAAGCGGAACAGCATCACGTCGCCATCGTGGACGACATATTCCTTGCCTTCCTGGCGCAGCTTGCCGGTCTCGCGCGCGCCAGCTTCGCCGCCGCACGCGACGTAGTCGTCATAGGCGATCGTCTCGGCGCGAATGAAGCCGCGTTCGAAGTCGGTGTGAATCTCGCCCGCCGCCTGCGGCGCCTTCGATCCCGCGGCGACGGTCCACGCGCGCGCTTCCTTCGGCCCGACGGTGAAGAAGGTAAGCAGATCGAGCAGCTTGTAACCGGCGCGAATTACCCGCGCGAGGCCGGTTTCCTCAAGGCCAAGCTCGGCGAGGAACTCGCCACGGTCCTCTGGCGGCATGGTCGCGATCTCGGCCTCGATCGCGGCCGAGACGACCACCGCTTCGGCGCCCTCTGCCTTCGCCTTCTCATGCACGCGCGCCGACAGCGCATTGCCGTTCGCCGCGTCGCCCTCGTCGACGTTGCACACGTAGAGCACCGGTTTTGCGGTGATGAGCTGCGCCTGCGCGAAGACGCGCGCTTCCTCGGCGTCCCTGGGCACCGTCAGCCGCGCGGGCTTGCCCTCGCGCAGCAGCTCGAGCGCCTGGCCGAGCACGCTGGCGCCGATCTTGGCCTCCTTGTCGCCCTGCTGCCCCTTCTTGACGAGGTTGGGCACGCGCTTCTCGAGGCTCTCGAGGTCGGACAGCATCAGCTCCGTTTCCACCGTCTCCGCGTCGGCGATCGGATCGACCTTGCCCTCGACGTGTGTGACATCGCCGTTCTCGAAGCAACGCAGCACGTGGACGATTGCGTCCACCTCCCGGATGTTGCCGAGGAACTGGTTGCCGAGCCCTTCACCCTTGGATGCGCCGCGCACGAGCCCCGCGATGTCGACGAACGCCAGTTGCGTCTCGATGATCTTGGCCGACTTGGCGATCTCCGCCAGCTTCTGCAGCCGCGGATCGGGCACGCCGACGTTCCCGACGTTGGGCTCGATCGTGCAGAACGGATAGTTCGCCGCCTGCGCCGCCGCCGTCTCGGTCAGCGCGTTGAAGAGGGTGGACTTGCCGACGTTCGGCAGGCCCACGATGCCGCAGCGGAAACCCATGATCGATCCTTGAGACTAGATGTGGCGGCGGCCTTAATGCGCGGGCGCGGGGGGCGCCACCCTTTGTGCCGCGCGATCACCAGCGATAGTTAAAGCTGACGGTGATCCGGTCCGCCTTGGCGGTGTTGGGCATCACCTCGTGCCGCAGCCAGCTCTCCCACAGGAAGATCGTGCCGGCGGCCGGCTCGGCGTGGAAGAAGCTGCCCTCGCGCGGCGGCGCGGCCATCATCAGCCCGAGCCGCGGATCCTCGAGCCGCAGCGCGCCCGACCCCGGCGGCACGGCGACGTACATCGTGCCCGATACCACGCTGTGCGGATGAATATGCCCCGAATGCGCGCCGCCGGGTTTGAGCAAATTCACCCACAGGCTGTCGAGCTTCAGCTTGCGGCCGCCGAGCGCGAAGCCGCACGCTTCGGCATAACGCGCGACGTGGCGGTCCAAATGGCGCTTAAGATCGGCGAAGGCCGGATCACGCAGCGGCAGATCGTTCAGCGACGCATAGGAGGTGTAGCCGCGATAGCCGTGCGCCTTCGACCAGCGTTTGCCTGCAATATCATCCTGCGCCAGCGCGCGTACCGACGCTTCGAGTTCTTCGACGAGCGCGCCGTCGGCGATCGTGTCCTCGTAGAACAGGGTCGGAAAGAGCGATCGGACGGCCATCGCGGCCGGGTAGGGGCACCGCGCGTGCTTGCCAAGCGGCTCAGCCGCCGACCAAGCGGTGGATCAACGCCAGCCCGGCGATCAGGAGCGTGAGGACACCGAGGATCAGTAGCAACACGACGTACAGCACACCCCAGGTGCCAACGTCATCGTCGCGTCGACCGACCCAGTAGATCGACGCCAGAATCGCGACCAGCAGCGCCAGCCGCGGTGCAACGATAGCGAGCGCTGCCAGTGCCGCGGCGCTGGCGACCCGCGCCGCCGCAGCGCCGGTCAGACCGGCGACCATTCCACCGGTTCCGCACCCTCGTCGTCGGCGGCAACCTGGGCGTGATCGGGGCCAATCGCCTCAAGTAGCCGGTCGAGCACCCAGTCGACGCCGACGCCACTCGCGCCCGATACCGGGATCACCGCGGCACCGCTCGCTTCCTCGAGCTCAGCCGACAGCGCGGCGACGAGTTCGTCGTCGAGCGTATCGATCTTGTTGAGCGCGACGACGACCGGCTTGTCCTCGAGCCCGCCGCCGTACGCGGCGAGCTCGTCGCGCACGATGCGGTAACTCTCCGCGACATCGGGATCGTTCGCGTCAACGAGATGAAGCAACACGCGGCAGCGCTCGATATGACCGAGGAACCGGTCGCCGATGCCCGCCCCGTCGGCCGCGCCTTCGATCAATCCCGGGATGTCGGCAACGACGAATTCGTTGCCCTTATGGCGGACGACGCCGAGCTGCGGACGCGTGGTGGTGAAGGCATAGGCGCCAACCTTTGCCTGCGCGTTGGTAACGGCGTTGATGAAAGTCGACTTGCCGGCGTTCGGCAGGCCGACGAGGCCGGCGTCGGCGAGCAGCTTCAGCCGCAGCCAGACCCAGGCCTCCTCATTGGGCCAGCCGGTGCCGTGCTGGCGCGGCGCACGATTCGTCGATGTCTTGTAGCTGGCATTGCCGCGCCCGCCGTCACCGCCGCGCAGGAACAGCTCGCGCTGGCCGACCTCGGTCAGATCGACCAGCAGCGTCCGCTCGTCGTCGTCAGCGAGGATCTGCGTACCGACGGGTACCTTGATGACGAGATCCTCGCCACCCGCGCCGGTGCGGTTCGATCCCGATCCGCCATGGCCGCGTTCGGCGCGGAAATGCTGCGTGTAGCGGAAGTCGATCAGGGTATTGAGCCCGGCGACTGCTTCGAAGATGATGTCGCCGCCCTTGCCGCCGTTGCCGCCGTCCGGGCCGCCATATTCGATGAACTTCTCACGGCGGAAGCTGACGGCGCCGGGGCCGCCCGCGCCCGAGCGGACGAAGATCTTTGCTTGGTCGAGAAAATGCATGGCTCGCCGCTTAGCGCCTAAGCGCGCGCAAGGCGAATGGTACGGATATTGTCAGCCGGAGCGCAGTGCGGCGGGACGTGCCTATTTGCCGCGATCGGCGAGCAGCATGCGGCGCGCGAGCAGCCGGGCGGTCTCACGCGGGAGGCCCAGCGTCCGCGCCATCGGGGCGCCGAGCAGCGCGTCGCCGAGCGCCATCAGCACCAATTGCAGCGTCTCCTCGCGGATCGGCATCCCTGTCGCCGTCTGGTCCTGCGCCAGCTCGTCGACAAGGTCGTGGATCGCGGTGAGGATCGGATCGAGCGCATTCTCGTTGCCGCTCAGGATCATCCAACTGGCGAGCGCGCCTGCGCCGTTGCGGCCGAACGCGTCGAAGGTGAGATCGACGACCTCGGCCGGATCCTCACGCTCGCGCGAGCGAATCACCGCCTGCTTGATCGTGCCGACGATGCGTCCGGCGAGGTGCGCGATCAGCGCCTTCTGCAATTCCTCCGCCGAGCCGAAATGATGCAGCAGATTGGCGTGCGTCCGACCGATCCGCGCGCCGACCGCCTTGAGCGTCACCGCCTGCGGGCCGACCTCAATCAGCAGCTCGCGTGCCGCCTCGAGCGCGGCGGCACGCGATTCTTCGGGGCTCAGGCGGCGGCGTAGCGGGGTGACGGACATCGCACCGGCTCTCGTCGGTCCGGCAACGTTTTGCAATCCTTCGCAAAGGCGCCGCTACGCCGCGATCGGCATTCGATTTGGGTCGCTGTCCGCCTCAAGATCGAGCACCAGCGATGCGCTGGCCGATCCGCCGCCGTGCGGAAGCGCGGCGCCGCGGCCTTCGTCCCGGAAACCGAGCTTGGCGAGCACGCGCAAAGCCGCAGCGTTGCCGACGTGCGGGTTCGCCTCAAGCCGCCGCAGCGGCAGCGCATCGCGCGCCATGTCGATCACCGCGTTCGCCGCCTCGCTCGCGATGCCGCGCCCCCGCGCGGCCGGCATCAGCCAGCAGGCGAGCTCGGCTTTATCGCGCGCGCGCGCGATGAGGCCGATCCCGCCGACTGTCGTCGGATAGCCGCACTCGTGCGAGAGGATCAGGAAGCGCGCGTCGGTGGCGCCGTGCGGCGCCGCCAGAAAGGCAGCGGCTCGTTCGGGCAGGCGCGGGCAGGGGAGGCCCGCCTGCAGCGCCGCGGCGCTCTCGCGCATGATCGCCGCCATGATGGCGTTGGTTTCCTCGGGCCAGCCGGGCCGCAGCGTCAGTCTCTTCGTCCGCGCGAACATCGTCGCTTCTCCTCCCGGCGCGCCATAGCGGCCGTCGATGACGACCCGGCGACGCGCTGTTGCGGGAGCAAGAAAAAAGGGAGCCTGGGCGGACCCGGCTCCCTCGTCGTTGGCTGGCCTCCCAAGTGGAGGCACCGGATCGCCCAGTGGGCAACCCGGTTGGTTACCCGATGTTATTCGGCCGCCTCGGCCATAATGTCGACCGAACAGAATTTACGGCCAAGCTTGCCGTCGTGGAACACCACGCGGCCGTCGACGAGCGCAAAAAGGGTATGGTCCTTGCCGATGCCGACGTTGCGGCCCGGGTAGAACTTGGTACCGCGCTGACGCACGAGGATGTTGCCCGCGATCGCTTCCTGACCGCCGAACTTCTTGACGCCAAGGCGACGGCCGGCCGAATCACGACCGTTACGCGACGAGCCGCCTGCTTTCTTATGTGCCATTGTGCTTGCTCCTTACGCTTCGCGGATCAGGCCGACGCGCCGATCGACACGATCTTCAGGATCGTGTGATTCTGGCGGTGACCGTTGCGGCGGCGATAGTTGTGACGGCGGCGCTTCTTGAAGACGATGACCTTCTCGCCCTTCGCCTGCGCGACGATCTCGGCAGCGACGGTAAGACCGTTCGTGGGCTTCAGGTCCGAACCCTCGCCCGCCAGCAGAATGTCGCTCAGCGTGACCGATGCGCCGGCATCGCCCTCCAGCTTCTCGACGACGATCTTGTCTCCGGCGGCAACGCGATACTGCTTGCCGCCTGTGCGCACGATTGCGAACATGGCCCTGTCACTCTACCCAAATGTCTGTGCCCGGACCGGACAGCCGGACCAGGAGGAACGGCGCAGCTAGGGGAGGGGGCTGCGCTTGTCAACGCTTCGGCAGGTAGGAGCGCCGAAAAACGCTAGACTCAGTGGCGATGTTCGCGGCGGAGATTGTAACGGCCGTCGACCAGTCCGGTGAACAGCCCAGCGATCGCGGGATGATCGACCGGCTCGTCGCTTTCGTCGTGCACCAGGTTCTGCTGGCTGACGTAGGCGACGTAGGTCGATTCGGCGTTCTCGGCGAGCAGATGATAGAAGGGCTGGTCCTTACGCGGCCGGATGCCTTCAGGGATCGACTGATACCATTCGTCGGTATTGGCGAACACCGGATCGACATCGAAGATCACGCCGCGGAAATCGAGCATGCGGTGACGAACCACATCGCCGATGGTGAATCGGGCGTGGGCAATCGGCGGCGCGACGGGTGCATCATCGACGGTCGTTGGGCTGGTAGCAGCGGA
Source organism: Sphingomonas sp. TZW2008 (assembly GCF_002117915.1). Lineage (GTDB taxonomy): Bacteria > Pseudomonadota > Alphaproteobacteria > Sphingomonadales > Sphingomonadaceae > Sphingomonas. The sequence goes on from NZ_BDJB01000004.1 coordinate 210,012, forward strand.
CATAGGCGTCAATCTAAGCGCTCTTCGACGCGGCACAAGCTGCCGCTTGCGCACCATCCACTTCCACGATAGAGGCGCCCCCTCGATCGCCCGGACCGGCCTTTCTCGCCGCTCCGGAGCCTCTGCGGAGAGGTGCCAGAGTGGTCGATTGGGACGGTCTCGAAAACCGTTGTGGGTTTACGCTCACCGTGGGTTCGAATCCCACCCTCTCCGCCATTTAGCGTGTGAAGCTAGATCAGACCTTCGCGCTGTCGACCGCTCTGATGGTCGCGTCGATACTAGCCGTCACAGCGCTCTATCACCGCTTTCTTGCCACCTTGTTGCTGCTTCGACTGAGTCTTTGAGTGGTCGCGTTTGCCGGTGATCAGCTCGCTGGCTCGCTCGAGGTTTGCAGGCAAGCTTGGCTAACCATGGCCAGCGGCCACCGCACGATGTTTGCCGAGAATGCCGCCTCGATGCCCGCGCTTCAATCAGCTCCCGTGTATTGCAGGTGAGGCGAGCAGGTGATCAGGCGGTCGAACATTCACGTGAAACGATCGGCGAACGGCGGGACTGAGAGACGTTCGGGGACGGGCCGTCGAGGTGATCTGTGCAAACGGAGCTACGCGTAGAGCGTCAAGGCATCCCGCGATCCCGGCGAGCGGCGTCCAGATTAGGGATCGGGTCGTAGCCGGTATCCAACGCCCAATTCGTTGGCGATGACGCTTCCCACCGGCCTAGGCGCTTCAAGTTTCTGACGCAGATTGCGGATGACGATGCGCAGATATTCGACGCGTGGATCCTCTTCCGCCCCCCAACATGCCGCGAGCACGCGTTCGTGGGTCACCACGCGCCCGATATGGCGCGCCAAGACGCCCAGCACCTCGTGCTCCTTGCGCGTAAGATGCACTTCTTCGTCATCGCGGCAGACGATCCGCCGGTCGAGGTCGATGCTCAGATCGCCTCGGCGCACGATCTTCTGCGTCGTCTCCGACGATCCATGATGTCGCAGCGCGACCCTGAGGCGGGCAAGAAGCTCTTCGGTATCGAACGGCTTGGTCACGAAATCGTCGGCGCCAAGATCGAGCGCGGTTACCTTCTCGTCGACTGCGTCCCGCGCAGAAACCACTAGGATGACGATGCCGTCGTGCGCGCGGAGCTGCGGAATGATGGCCAGACCATCGCGGTCCGGGAGACCGAGGTCGAGCAGAACCGCGCTGGGGTGCTCAACGGCGGCCTGGCGAAGCGCCCCCTTGGCATCATCGGCTTCGACGACGGTATAGTCCGCCCGGATCAGCGTGTTACGCAGCAGGCGACGGATCGCCGCGTCGTCATCGACCACGAGAATTTTGCCCGGCATGTCAGAAGGCGCTTTCGGCGATGTTGTCGCGGACGATCAAGGCAGGTGGGAAAACCAGCGTGAAGGCGGCACCGCTACCGTCCGGCCGGTTGGCGGCCTCGACGGTCATGTCCATCGCTTCGGCAAAGGCCTTGACGATGGCGAGGCCGAGCCCGGTGCCGCCGATCGCGCGATCGGACCCCTCAAGGCGCCTGAAAGTCTCGAACACCTCGCTCTCACGACCGGGCGGAAGACCGGGGCCGTGATCGAGCACGGCGAGCCGCAGTTCGCCGAAATGGTTGCGGCCTTCGATCACGACATCCGTTCCCGGCTCGCCATAGCGGCCGGCGTTATCCAATAGGTTGAGCAGGCAGTGATGCAGCAGTTGCGGATCGGCCCGCACCAACGGCAGATCGGGCGGAACATCGAGCCGCACGGCATGGCCCTCCAACGCGCGTCGCGCATCGTGCGCGGCACTGGTCACCGCGTCGCTCAGATCGGTCGCCTCAACGTTCAATTTCAGCGCTCCGGCCTCGACGCGGGCCATGTCCAGCAGGTTGGCAACGAAGCGGTTCAGCCGTTGCGCTTCGCCCTCGATCGTGCCGATCAGCTCCGGCGTCGCGCCATGGTGCAGTTGTGCCGCAGCGGCGATCACGGCAGTCAACGGCGTGCGCAGATCGTGGCTGACGGAGGAGAGCAGCGCCGCCCTCAGCCGGTCGCGCGTGCGGACCGCATCGACGTCGCGCATCTCGGCTTCCAAGCGGAGGCGTTCCAGGACGAGTGCCGCTTGATCGATCAGGCTGCCGAGCAGCGGCAATTGATCCGCACGAACCGGGCTTCCGGCCTTGTCGCTGGCGACACCCAGCACGCCCAGTACCCGATCACCTGCCGTCATGGGTTGGAACAGCCACTCCGATGCGGCGAGCGTGCCGGACCCCTTTCCCGCAGGCTTGCCGGTGTCCAATGCCCAGCTGGCGGCGGCATGGTCCATGGCCTCCAGCCGATAGGCGGGATCGCTCGCAGCGAGTATCTCCAATTCGGCACCGTCCGTCCGCCGAAGCAGTACGACTTGGACGTCGAGCAGGCGACGCACGTCGTCGCATATCATCTGCGTCGCGACGCCGAGATCGTTGACGCCGGCAATCTGACCCAGGAACCCGGCCAAGATAGCGTTGGTGCGCGCGCTTGCCGCGGCGAGATCGGCCTGCGCGCGAACACGTGCGGTCAGTTGGCTGGTCGCGATCGCAATGCCGAGCAGGACCATCACCGAAATTAAATTTTCCGGATCGCTGATCGTCAGCGTGCCGGTTGGGGGCAGGAAAAAGAAATTATAGCCGAGGCTGGACGCGAGCCCGGCATAGAGCCCGGTGCGCAAACCGAAGAATGTCGCCGCCGCCATGACCGGCAGCAGGTAGAGTAGCGCCACGTTTCCAAGATTTAAAATCTGGAACAGGGTACTCGCCACAGCGGTCACCGCCGCCACCATCGCCGTCGTTGCGGCATAGCCTGCCGGGGTACCCCAGCGTCCCGACGGCCGCCGAGCGTCTCGTCTTGGCGGCGAAGAAGCGGGCATCGGCAGGACGTGGACCGTGACGTCGGGCGTATCGCGGACCAGCTTGTCGACGATCGACCCGTGGAGAAGTTCGAACCAGCGCGTACGGTTCGACTTGCCAAGCACCAACTGCGTGGCGCGCAGATCGATCAGCACCGACTGGATGCCGCTGACGACATTTTCGGCGGGTACGGTCGCCACCGCGCCACCCAATTGGGTCGCCAGGTTCATCGTTGCGGCGACACGCGCGTGCTGCTCGGCGGTGAAATGGGCGGCGCGGGGCGTCTCGATGAACACTGCCGTCCACGGGCCACGCAGGCCATCGGCAACGCGCTTTGCAGCGCGCACCAGCGCGTCGCATCCCGGCAGCTCGCTGATCGCCACCACGATGCGGTCGCTACCGGCCCATGTACCGCCGAGGCCGAGTGCTCGCACGTCGTCGAGCATCCGTACGTCAACCGCTTGCGCGGCGCGGCGCAGCGCAAGTTCGCGCAGGGCCGACAGGTTCGACTTGGAGAAAAAGTGGCCGAGTGCGCGGGTCGCCTCGGCCGGCAGATAGACTTTTCCTGTTTTAAGGCGCTCGATCAGCTCGTCGGGGGGAATATCGACGACTTCGATCTCCGCCTGCTCGAGGATATTGTCGGGCACCGTCTCGCGCACGCGCACGCGCGTGAAGCTCGCAACGACGTCGTTCAGGCTTTCGACGTGCTGGATGTTGACGGTCGAGTAGACGTCGATACCTGCCGCCAACAGCTCCTCGATATCCTGGAAGCGTTTGGGATGGCGGCTGCCGGCCGCATTGGTGTGCGCGAGCTCGTCGACCAGCGCGAGCCGCGGACGGCGGGCAAGGATGCCATCCAGATCCATCTCGCGCAGCGTGCGGCCTTCGTAGGGCATGTCGCGGCGAGGGATGATTTCATATCCACGGACCAGCGCCTCGGTCTCGGCGCGGCCGTGGGTTTCGACCACACCGATGACAACGTCGACGCCGTCACGCTGCTTTGCCGCGCCTTCCGACAGCATTTCAAAGGTTTTGCCCACGCCGGGCGCTGCACCCAGGAAGATCTTTAGGCGACCTCTGCCGTCCTGCGTGGCGGCGCGCAGGAGGGCGTCGGGATCGGGACGGCCCACATCCGGTCCTGATCCCGCCCGCATCAGCGCGCGGGCGTCATGGCGTCGAGCGCGCGGTTGAGCGCAAGGACGTTGACGTGGGCATCGCCAAGCAGCGAGGTTCCAGTCTTCTCTGCCACGAGCGCGCGAACGCGATCGGCTGGCATTCCGCGAACGCGCGCGATGCGCGGTGCCTGTGCCAGCGCGGCGGCGGGCGACAGGTCAGGGTCGAGACCCGAGCCGCTCGCGGTGACCAGATCGGCCGGCAGCGGCCCGGTCACGCCTTCGGCCTGTCGCTTGGCGACGTCGGGCTTCACGCGATCGACCAGCGCCTGCGCCGTCGGCCCGAGGTTCGAACCGGACGAGGCAAGCCCATCATAGCCCTTCCCCGCCGCGGACGGCCGCGTCTGGAAGTAGCGATCGGCGGTGAACGCCTGTCCGACCACCGACGAGCCGATCACCGTGCCATCGGCGCCGCGCACCAGGCTGCCGTTGGCCTGGTTCGGGAAGATCGCCTGCCCGATGCCAGTCATCGCCAACGGATAGGCGAGCCCGAGAAGCGCGGCGAACAGGATCGTCATTACGATCGCCGGACGCAATGCGGAGGAGAAATCCTTACCCATCGTTCTATTCCCTTACGCGAGGCCGAGGCCGCCGACCACGAGGTCGATGATCTTGATGCCGACGAACGGCGCGAGAAGGCCGCCGAGGCCGTAGACGGCGAGGTTGCGCGCGAGCAGCGGCCCTGCCGCCATCGGCTTGTAGGCGACGCCCTTCAACGCCAGCGGCACCAGCAGCGGGATGATCAGCGCGTTGAAGATGATCGCCGACAAGATCGCGCTCTCCGGCGTCGCCAGCCCCATCACGTTGAGCACGCCGAGGCCGGGATAGAGCGCGACGAACATCGCCGGGATGATCGCGAAATATTTCGCGACGTCGTTCGCGACCGAGAAGGTGGTCAGCGCGCCACGCGTCATCAGCAGCTGCTTGCCGAGGCCGACGACCTCGATCAGCTTGGTCGGATCGCTGTCGAGATCGACCATGTTGCCCGCCTCGCGCGCGGCCTGCGTGCCGGTGTTCATCGCGACGCCGACGTCGGCCTGCGCCAGCGCGGGCGCGTCGTTGGTGCCGTCGCCGCACATCGCGACCAGCTTGCCACCGGTCTGCTCCTTGCGGATCAGCGCCAGCTTGTCCTCCGGCGTCGCCTGCGCGAGAAAATCGTCGACCCCGGCCTCAGCCGCGATCGCCGCGGCGGTCAGCGGATTGTCGCCGGTGATCATCACGGTGCGGATGCCCATCGTGCGCAGTTCGCCGAAACGCTCGCGGATGCCCGCCTTGACGACGTCCTTGAGGAAGATCGCGCCGAGCAGGCGACCGTCCTTCGCCACCGCCAGCGGCGTGCCGCCGGCGCGCGCGATCTCGTCGGTGATGCGCCGCAGCTCGGTCGCCGCCGCGGTCTCGCCCGATCCGGCATTGGCACGCAGAATTGAATCGACCGCGCCCTTCTGGATCAGCGTGACACCTGCCTTGATCCCCGACACGCGCGTCTGCGCGGTGAAGGCGATGACCTCCGCGCCGTCGGGCATCGGCCGCTGGAGGTTGAACCTGTCGCGCGCCAGGAGGACGATCGAGCGCCCCTCGGGTGTCTCGTCGGCGAGGCTGGCGAGCAGCGCCGCCTCTGCGAGCTCGGCATCGCTCGTCCCGCCGACCGCGCGGAACTCGCTCGCCTGGCGATCGCCGATCGTGATCGTGCCCGTCTTGTCGAGCAGCAGCACGTCGACGTCGCCCGCCGCCTCCACCGCGCGGCCCGATTTGGCGAGCACGTTGAAGCGCACCAGCCGGTCCATCCCCGCGATACCGATCGCCGAGAGCAGCGCCGCGATCGTCGTCGGGATCAGCGTGATGAGCAGTGCCGCTAGAATCGCGACGGGGATGCTGCCCCCCGCGTAGGACGCGAAGCCCGGGATCGTGCCGACCGCGATCAGGAAGATGATCGTGAGCCCCACCAGCAGGATCGTCAGCGCCACTTCGTTAGGCGTCTTCTGCCGCTCGGCCCCCTCGACCAGCGCGATCATACGGTCGAGGAAGCCCTTGCCCGGCTCCACCGTCACCTTGACGCGGATCTCGTCTGAAATGACGCGCGTGCCCGCCGTCACCGCCGATCGGTCACCGCCCGCCTCGCGGATCACCGGCGCACTCTCGCCGGTGATCGCCGCTTCGTTGACCGACGCGACCCCAGAGACGACCTCGCCATCCGACGGGATCAGGTCGTTCGTCTCGACCAGCACGATGTCGCCGACCTTGAGCTGGCTGGCGGGCACGTCGTCGAAGGCGCGGCCGTCACCCTTCAGCCGCTTGGCGCTCAGCTCCGCCTTGGTGGCGCGCAGGCTCGCCGCCTGCGCCTTGCCGCGCCCTTCCGCCAGTGCCTCGGCGAAGGTGCCGAACAGCACCGTGAGCCACAGCCACACGGCAAGCTGCGCCTTGAAGGCGACGCTGAGTTGGTCCTGCCCGATGACGAGCAGGATCGTCATCAGCGCCGCCACCGCAGCGGTGACGAGCATGACGGGGTTGCGGACGAGCTCCTTCGGATTGAGCTTCAGGAACGATGCCTTGATCGCCGGCACGACGAGGTCGGCCGTAAACAGGCTCTTGGTTTCGGACTTTGCCATCGTGGCCTCTCGTCAGAACAGCTGGCCGCGGATCATCGCGAGATGATCGGCGATAGGACCGAGCGCGAGGCTCGGCAGGAAGGTGAGACCGCCAAGGATCAGGATGATTCCCACGAGCAGGCCCACCCACAGGCCACCGGTGGTCGGGAACGAGCCCGCGCTCTCCGGCGTGTACTTCTTCGCCGCGAGGCTGCCGGCGATCGCCAGCATCGGCACGATCACGAAGAATCGGCCGAACCACATCGCGACGCCCAAGAGGCCGTTATAGTAGGGCGTATTGGCGGTGAGCCCGGCGAAGGCCGATCCATTGTTCCCCACCGCGCTGGTGAAGGCGTAGAGGATCTCCGAGAAGCCATGCGGCCCCTTGTTGAGCGGCCCGGCGAGCCCCTGCTGCAGCACGCTGGAGAGCGCGGTGAAGCCGAGGATGACGAGCGGCAGCACCGCGATCGCCAGCACGGCGAGCTTCACCTCGCGGCTCTCGATCTTCTTGCCGACATATTCGGGCGTGCGCCCCACCATCAGCCCGGCGACGAACACCGCCAGGATCGCGAACAGAAGAAAGCCATAGATCCCGGCGCCGACGCCGCCGATCACGACTTCGCCCAATTGCATGTTGAACAGCGGGATCATGCCGCCGAGCGGGGTAAAGCTGTCGAGCATGCCGTTAACCGCGCCGCATGATGCCGCGGTGGTGACGACCGAGAAAAGCGCGCTCGCGGCGATACCGAAGCGCACCTCCTTGCCCTCCATGTTGCCGCCGGCGACGCTGAGCTGCTGGAGCACGGGATTGCCCGCCGCTTCCTGCGCATAGGTGACGGTGACGCCCGCGAGGAACAGGATTACCATCGCCGACAGGATCGCCCAGCCCTGGCGCGTGTTGCCCACCGCCTTGCCGAACGTCCACGTCAGCCCGAAGCCGATGAGGAAGATCGACAGCATCTGGACGAGGTTGGTGAGCGCTGTCGGATTCTCGAACGGGTGCGCCGAATTGGTGTTGAAGAAGCCGCCACCGTTGGTGCCCAGCATCTTGATCGCTTCCTGGCTCGCGACCGGGCCGGTCACCAGCGTCTGCGCGGCGCCTTCCAGCGTCCGGATCGCGATCGTGGCGTCCATCGTCTGCGGTACCCCGCTAGCGATCAGGAACAGCGTGTAGACGATGCAGATCGGCAGCAGCAGGTAGAGCGTGACGCGCGTCACGTCCGCCCAAAAGTTGCCGATGGCCTTGGCCTCGCGCCTGGCGAACCCGCGGAACAGCGCGAAGGCGAGGGCGATGCCCGTCGCCGCCGACAGGAAGTTGTGGATCGTCAGCCCCAGCATCTGGCTGAGGTTCGACATGGTGCTCTCGCCGCCGTAGCTCTGCCAGTTGGTGTTGGTGGTGAAGCTGACCGCGGTGTTGAACGCGAGATGCGGCGACAGTCCCGCCAGCCCCTGCGGATTACCCGGCAACACGCCCTGCAGGCGCAGTACCGCATATGTCAGGATCAGCAGCGACACGTTGAACAGCAGCATGTGCACCGCGTAGCGGCGCCAGCCTTGCTCCTGGCCGGGATCGATGCCGGCGAGCTTGTAGAAGCCGCGCTCGACGGGGCCGAGCACGACATGCAGCGGCGTATGCCGCCCTTCGTACAGCGCGTGGAGCCACAGGCCCACGGGTTTGGTCAGCGCCAGCAGGATGCCGACGAAGAGGAGGATCAGGAACCAGCCCTGAAGTGTCATCGCACCGCTCCCTTCAGAAGCGTTCGGGGCGGATCAGCACCGCCACCAGGTAGACGAGCAGGCCGATCGCGGTCAGCGCCGCGAGCCAGAGGTCGAGTGTCATCGCCGCGTTTCCCTCACGCCCGGATGGTCAAGCATTGTCGCACAGGCGGGCGTAGGCGAGCGTGAGCGCGCACAGCCCGATGATGATGCCGATCCACAGCAGGTCCTGCATTGCTATCCTCCGGTGATTAGAAGGCGGCCGTCAGCGAGACCACGAGCGTGCCGCCGGCGATGTTGCCGGTGCCGTCCTGGCCCGTGCTGAAGCTGGGGCGAAGGTAGGTCGCCTCTTTGGTGGAGATGTCGGTGTCGACGTAGCTGACGTTGAAGGTCAGGTTCTTGTACGTGGCATCGACGCCGAGCGACCAATCCCAGTATTCGCCGGTTGGCGACACCGCGGTCGCATTGGGGCCAAGCCCGTTCTGTCCCCAGCTGTGGCCGACATGCGCCTTGGCGGTGAATGGCATGCCCGCCAGCGCCAGCGCCCCGTCGCCCCACAGGTAGAGGTTGTCGTCCTTGTCGCCGGGATTGGTGTAGACGCCGGTCGCCGCGTCCGCGCCGGTGTTGTACCATTTTCCTATCGCCTGCTGCTCGGGCGCATAGGCAGCGCCCGCGGTCAGCGTCGCCGCGCCGGCGGTGCCGGTCAGCTTGATGTAGGGCTCGGCGAAATCGGTCTTATCGGCGCCGCCCGGATACATGTACCACGTCAGCCCGACGTCGAGCGCGGCATTGTCGGCGAGCTGCGCCTTGTAGCCGCCGATCAGGTCGAGCTCCATGTTGGCGCCGCCGAAGGTGCCCCAACCCGCGAGGTTCGATGCCCAGGCACCGGCGTAGGGTCCGCTCGCGTGCGAGACGGTGATGCCGCCCTGCACCGCCATGTCCTTGTCGGACTGCGATACGCCGCGGAAGCGATAATCGGACGCGATCGCCGCCGAGCCGCTGACCGTGAGGGCAGGGGGCGGTGCCGTTTCGGCGGCCGGTTCGGCCTTGTCATTCGGCGTTGATTGCGCCTCGACCGCGATCGGCAGCGCGAAGAAGGCAACCGAGACGGCTGCTTGATACCACTTCATTCCTTCATCCCGTATTGGGCAATCATCACATGACGACCACCATCAGGGATGCGCGATTAGGCCCGCGCCGCGTTTCATTTCGAGAGCGATTCCAGCTAATCGCATAGTGCGCGCATATAGATGTCGTTTTTCGAGGGACTGCACGGTTGATGGCGCATTCCAGCCGCTCGAAGTGCGCCCGTCGCCGGCCCGTCGTACCGGCTCACGAAGTATTGAAGGCATATCATCCCATCCGAAGAAGCCTCTCACCGGGGCGGGGGAGACGCTGAGCGACCGGGCATCCGGCGGCTCTTTCGCCGCTTCGTGAGTACGGGTGATCGAAATCGGGTCGGCTGTTTGCGACCTGCCGTTCAATACCGGGTTGGTATTGCCAGCGAGCCGTCGGTCTAACTTCGTTCTATCTAAGGCCGCTCGGTAAAACGGCCAGGCATCCCGCGAACCACGGCTCTGACCAGTCGCGCCGAAACGAAGTTGGGAGCAGATTCAGGGAACAGCTCAACGCCACTGGACCATTTGTGCGGTGATTTGGCTTCCTGATCGCCAGATGACGGCGTTGCGCACTTG
>NZ_BDJB01000005.1 GCF_002117915.1 Sphingomonas sp. TZW2008
CCCGCTCCGAAACACGCCGCAGAACGATAACGGCAAAGGGACCGAAGAGAATAACAGGTTCCGAAAGCAGCCGTACGATCTACAATTTCGTCGGCGACGCTTTTGCTCGGGCGTGCCTCGGCGTACTTGCTGTATTGACTTGGTTCGAACGGGCGCGTCGCTCCCGCACTCCATGAGCGTAGTAGCTAATCTTTCCTGGAACTGCCTGTTGGAAGCCAAGCTATTTTCGCATGATCGAACGGCGGGAGTGCCAAGCTCAGGGCATTCAACAGCCGACATGCAACACATGGCGTGCGACGTCGTATCAACTGATTAAACGCGGCAGCGAGCCGGCAGCGAGCCGGCTCGCCGTTCTTTTCACGCCAGCGTTCGTACGCCTGCCTCTCGCGCGTAGAAGCGCCGGCTCGCCGCCGCCACGAAGGCGTCGCCCAGTTCCGTCACACCGTCGTCCTTCTCAACCCCAGCTTTGTCAATCAGCGGTTGAGCGGCATCGCTGGCGCCGATGGCCTTCAGGTGGCCGAAAGCGTCCATCACGAACTGCACAGCCGCTGCTTCCTTCAGTAGCGCCGCGCAGCCTTCGTCGGATAGTACCACCGCGACAGCGTCGAAGATCTGGCTCGGTGACCCTGCAAGCTGGCCATCCGCCTTACGCTTCGATCCATCGGCAAGCGTCGTACCGCCAACCTTTGGCGCGACCAGCACGGCCTTACCCCCAGCGGCTTCGACAGCCGCGACCACAGCGTCGATCGCTGCACCGTCACTGCCGTCGTTGAACAGGACACCCACGCTGCGCCCCTTCAGCGTGTCTTTCATGTTCTTGTGGATCGACAAGGCATCGGAAGGCGCCATGTCGATCGGGTTGCGTGCCGCCGCAGCCTTCTGCGGCAGGTCGATGCCCAAGCCATCGGCGACGCGCTTCGCCAGATCTTCATCGACGTTGCGCAGGTTGGCGACCATGCGCGGCGGCACCTGATCGAGCACGCCGACCTTCGACAGCTCGAACACGAACGACGAAGCGATATGCGCCTGCTCGTTTTCGGTCTGGGACCGATAGAAGAGCCGCGCCTGGCTATAGTGATCCGCGAACAATTCCGCGCGGATGCGCAGCTTGTCGCCCTGCTCGTCCGGCCCGGTGGCGGCGTTCACCGTCGCGAAGCCGCGCTCGATGCTCTCGCGCGGGCCGCCGTCCTCGCCGTGCGCGGCGAGGCTGTTCGGCTCGTAGTTGGCACGGCCCTTCGGTACATGCGTCTGCATTTTCCCGTCGCGCTGAAAGTTTCCGAACGGGCACCGCGGCGCGTTGATAGGGATCTGGTGGAAGTTCGTCGTTCCCAGCCGCGAGTTCTGCGTATCCAGGTAGCTGAACAGCCGCCCCTGCAGCAGCGGATCGTTCGAGAAGTCGATGCCTGGCACGATATTGGTCGGCAGGAATGCGACTTGCTCCGTCTCGGCGAAGAAATTGTCCGGATTGCGGTTCAACGTCAGCGTGCCGATGATCCGCACGGGCACGTCGTCTTCCGGGATCAGCTTGGTCGCGTCCAGCACGTCATAAGGCTGTGCTTCGGCAAATTCCTGGTCGAAGACCTGGATGCCGAGATCCCATTGCGGGAACGATCCGGTGTCGATCGCTTCCCACAGATCGCGGCGCTGGTAGTCGTTGTCGGCCGCCTGGAGCTTTAATGCTTCGTCCCAGATCGTCGATTGAAGGCCGAGGCGCGGCTTCCAATGGAACTTGACGAAGCTTGCCTTCCCACCTGCATTGACCAGCTTGAAGGTGTGTACGCCGAACCCCTCCATCGTGCGGAACGACCGCGGCAGGGTGCGATCCGACATCGCCCACATCAGCATGTGGGTCGTCTCAGGCATCAGGCTCGCCCAGTCCCAGAAAGTATCGTGTGCGCTTCCCGCCTGCGGATAGGCGCGGTCGGCTTCCATCTTCACGGAGTGAACAAGATCGGGAAACTTGATCGCGTCCTGGATGAAGAAGACTGGGATGTTGTTGCCGACCAGATCCCAATTGCCTTCGCGCGTGTAGAATTTGACGGCGAAGCCGCGCACGTCGCGCGGCGTGTCGACCGAGCCAGCGCCGCCCGCGACGGTCGAGAAGCGAACGAATACCTCGGTCTGCTCGCCTTTGGTGAAGACGGCGGCCTTGGACAGGTCGCTGATATCGTCGGTCGCCTCAAAGACGCCGTGCGCGCCGGAGCCGCGCGCGTGCACGATGCGCTCGGGAATACGCTCGTGATCGAAGTGGAAGATCTTTTCGCGCAGGACGAAATCTTCGAGCAGCGTCGGGCCCCGCGCGCCGGACTTCAGGCTGTTCTGATTGTCGCTGATGGGCATGCCGTGATTGGTCGTCAGCACAGGCGCATCGCCCGCCGCACGCTGATGGGTCTCGCCGCCGTTGCCGGTAGCGGTGGTCATGTCGCTCATGCAGATTTCCTTCGTCGCCAGATTTGGCTCGTCATAGGAACGAAGCTGGACGCCGAAGGTCCCATGCACATTTTTTTGAAGGGGCAGGTGGATAGCCGGATGGCGGAGTTTGTTAGCCAGGCAAAGGTGGCAACGTCACACGTCGAACCGTCCTTGAGGTCGAGCGTGTCTGCAGAACCTGACTGTCCAACGTCGCCTATTATGGGCGTCCAACTGCAGAAGGTACGACGGCTTTCGATCCCCGGCCGGTAAACCCACTAGCGGGCAGGGCAGCTAATCTACCCGAACGCCCTTCCAAAATGCTATGCGACCGCGAATTTGGTCGGCCGCTGCTTTGGGTTCAGGGTAGTACCATGCGGCATCATGGTTCTCGGCGCCATTCACGCGCAAGCTGTAGTAATGAGCCGTCCCTTTCCACGGGCAGAAACTTGTCGTGCTGCTTGGCAGAAGGACTACCGCGTCGACGCTGTCGGCAGGAAAATAGTGGTTGCCTTCCACGATTACCGTATCATCGCTCTGCGCGATCAATGCACCGTTCCAACGTGCTTCGACCACATCCATTCTCCTACCGCCGACGCCGTAAGTCGGATTGCATCTTTCTCCCGTCAAGCAGCAACAAAGCGGTGAACGGACGTCTGCTTCAGGTAAGCACGATGGATGCCGTAACTGACCAGTGTTTTGGCCGAGATCCCTTAGGATTTGCCGTCCACGCTTTCTGCCGCTTTCGTCCACCGCAAAGGCGCGACAGCGGCGTTAGATTGATTGAGGTTACATAGAATTCGCGGAACGGGCGTCGAGTCGCCCTCGTTGGATCAGCATTCCCGAGGAGAAGGTAATGGCGGATCCAGCCCACACGACGTCGGCGGACGATGCGCCGCTCGCCACGTCGAAGCATCGCGCGGCGGCGGTGGCGGCGGCAACGAACGGCTCGATCGATGTCCCTGCGGACGGCGATGCGGATACGCTGGTCGCCCGCAGCGTCACGATCAATCGACCGCGCGACGAGCTCTACGCCTATTGGCGCAATCTGCCGCAGCTCGCCACCTTCATGGAAAATGTCGAGCGGATCGAGATGCTCGACGATCTGCGCTCGCATTGGGTGGTCAAGGCACCGGCGGGTCGCGATGTCGAATGGGTTGCGCAGATCACCGAGGATCGTGCGGGCGAGGTGATCGCCTGGGCGTCCGAGGAGGGAGCGGAGGTGCCCAACAGCGGTCGCGTCGAGTTCCGCGACGCCTCCGGTGGACGTGGCACGGTCGTCACCGCGACGATCCTCTATGATCCGCCGGCGGGCGCGATCGGCAAGCTGATCGCCAAGCTGTTCCAGCGTGAGCCCGCGATTCAGGCGCGGCGTGACCTGCGCCGCTTCAAGCAGTTGATGGAGACGGGCGAGATCGCCACCGGCGCGCGCAACACGCGCCTCCTAGAGGAAGGAAAAAACTGATGCGCGCGCTCACCTGGCACGGCAAGCACGACGTGCGCGTCGACACGGTCGACGATCCCGAGATCCTCAATCCGCGCGATGCAATCATCAAGATAACGTCGACCGCGATTTGCGGATCGGACCTGCACCTCTACGACGGATATATTCCGACGATGCAGTCGGGTGACATTCTTGGCCACGAGTTCATGGGCGAAGTGGTCGAGATCGGTGCCAAATCGACCTTGAAGAAAGGGCAGCGCGTCGTTGTGCCCTTCACCATCTCGTGCGGATCATGCTTCCACTGCGGCAAGCACCAATATTCGGCGTGCGACAACGGCCTGCCGGCGGATAACCAGGATATCGCACAGACTTTGTACGGCCAGCCGATGGCCGGCCTGTTCGGCTACAGCCACATGACGGGCGGCTATTCAGGTGGGCAGGCCGAATATGTCCGCGTGCCGTTCAGCGACGTCGGCCCGATCGTCGTTCCGGACGGCGTCGAGGACGAGAAGGTTCTGTTCCTATCCGACATCCTGCCGACCGGATGGATGGCGGCGGAGAACGCCGATATCGAGCCCGGCGATACCGTCGCGGTATGGGGCTGCGGGCCCGTAGGGCTGTTCGCGATCCAGTCGGCGTTTCTGATGGGTGCGGAGCGAGTGATCGCGATCGATCACTTCCCGCATCGGCTGGAACTCGCCAAGCGCTTCGGCGCCGAGACGATCAACTTTGAGGAGAGCGCGGCCTACGAAGCGCTGATGGAGATGACCGGTGGGATCGGGCCCGATGCCTGCATCGATTCGGTCGGCCTCGAAGCGCACGGCCTGTTCGTCGACAACATCGTCGACCAGATCAAGGCATCAACCTTCCTCGGTACCGATCGTCCGCACTCGATCCGTCAGGCGATCATCGCGTGCCGCAAGGGCGGACGCGTGTCGATGCCGGCGGTGTACGGCGGCTTTGTCGACAAATTCCCGCTCGGCGCCTTCATGGAGAAGGGGCTGACGCTCAAGACCGGGCAGACGCACGTCCAGCATTACCTACCGGGGCTGCTCGCCGCGATCATGGAAGGAAAGATCGATACGACCTTCCTCATCAGTCACACGCTGCCGCTCGAGAACGCCCCGGACGGATACCGGATGTTCCACGATCGCCAGAACGAGGTGACCAAGGTGGTCCTGAAGCCCGGCCTGGACCGTATCCAGCTCTGATCCACCAGCGAGGCGTGCCGCGGACGGTGCGCTAGGAGATATCATCATGGCCGACAAATTGGCGATTATCACCGGCGCATCGACCGGTATTGGGTTCGAGCTTGCCAGCATCGCGGCGCGCGAAGGCTATGACATCATCGTCGTCGCCGACGAGCCGTTGATCGATGCTGCCGCCCGCGATTTCGAACAATTCGGCACGAAAGTGCAGGCGATCGAGGCCGATTTGTCGACGATCGACGGGGTCGATCGCGTGCTCGACGCGGCGGCGGGGCGACGGATCGACGTCGTCTGTGCCAATGCGGCGATCAGCAAGGGCGGGCCGTTCCTCGACGAGAGCGTCGCCGATTGGCGGCGATCGGTCGACACCAACATCACCGGTACCGTCTACCTGCTGCAGCGCACACTGCGCGATATGGTGGCGCGCAACTCGGGCAAGATCCTCGTCACGGGATCGATCGCCGGATACATCCCGGGCGCTTTCAATGCGATCTACAATGCGACCAAGGCGTTCATCGACAATTTCACCGAGGCGCTGCGCAACGAGATCAAGGACGTCGACGGCGTCACGCTGACGACGCTGATGCCAGGGCCGACCGACACCGAGTTCTTCGCGCGTGCCGACATGCTCGACACGCCCGTCGGCAAAAGTGAGTCGAAGGCCGATCCGGCCAAGGTCGCGCAGGACGGATGGGACGCGCTGATCGCGGGCAAGGGGCACATCGTGTCCGGCCTGTCGAACAAGCTGCAGGTGATCGGCTCCGGGCTGCTGCCGCAGTCAGTCCTCGCGCAGATGCATCGCGGCATGGCGGAGCCCGAAGGCGGCGAGGAGTGATCTCGTAGCAGGTTACTAGGGCGATCGGCCCGAGCTTCCCTCCCGGGCCGATCGCCTAAGCCTGACCAACGTGTCAGGCTGCGTCATCCGAATGTCCTGCTAGGCGTGCAGCGGTGCGGCGATCGCAAGCGTGAAAAGTGCTGGCAAGCCGCAGCGGGCGTCGGCACACTCGCCGATGAACCATCGGGATCGCGCGCATAGCGCGGCGACGGGTGAGGGGAGGGAAGGATGAGCAACCTGCCGCCGACATTCGGCGAAGCGCTGGCGCGGCACGCCGTCGAACGGCCCGATCAGGTCGCACTGCGCTTCGAGGATCGCGTCACCGATTACGCGACATTTGATCGACATGCGAGCCAGATTGCCAACGGGCTGATCGCGATGGGGATGCGCAAGGGAGATCGCGTCGCCTATCTCGGAAAGAACAGCGATTGGGCGGTCGAGCTCGCACTCGGCGTTGCGCGCGCGGGGATGATCCTGGTGCCCGTTATCTGGCGGCTGGCGCCGGCGGAGGTCGACGGCATCCTCGCCGATTCAGGCGCCAGGACGCTATTCGTCGAGCCGGCGTTCAATCGCGCGTTTCCAATGGCGAACGTTGTCATCCTCGATGAAGGCTTCGCACGGTGGCGCGACGC
Source organism: Sphingomonas sp. TZW2008 (assembly GCF_002117915.1). Taxonomy (GTDB): domain Bacteria; phylum Pseudomonadota; class Alphaproteobacteria; order Sphingomonadales; family Sphingomonadaceae; genus Sphingomonas. The sequence continues at coordinate 6,529 of NZ_BDJB01000005.1, forward strand.
GCAGGGCCCGGTACCGCCAGCGATTGCCGTAAACGAAGACGATGTTGTCCTCCAACTCTACACTTCGGGCACCACCGGCGCGCCGAAGGGCGTGATGCTCAGCCACGCCAACGGCATTCGCCAGCGCCAGGCGCAGCTCGACGCCCAGGTCGACTGGCTGCTCGCCAACCCGGGCGACGCGACGATTATCGCCATGCCCTACGGTCATATCGGCGGGGTCGGCGTCGCGCTCGGCGCGGTGAACAGTGGGCAGGAGCTCATTATCCACGCTGAATATGACGCGAGCGCGGTGATGGATGCGATCGCCGCGCATCGCGTGCGCCGGCTGTTCCTCGTGCCAGCGGCGATCGGGCTGATGCTGCAGCATCCCAAGGCCGCAACCGCCGATTTCTCGTCAATCGAGACGTTGTCCTACGGCGCTAGCCCGATCCCGCTGCCGCTGCTGCAACAGGCGGTGGCGCGTATCGGCTGCGGTTTCGTCCAGGTCTACGGTATGACCGAGACGTGGGGCTCGATCGTCGCGCTGCCGCCCGAGGATCACCTGCCCGGGCGCGAGCACAAGATGACCGCGGCGGGTAAGGCGCTGCCCGGCGTCGAGCTGCGCATCCTCGACGAGGACGGCAACGAGGTGCCGCCAGGGACGATCGGCGAGGTCGCGATCCGCAGCCCGAACAACACGCGCGGCTATTGGAACAAGCCCGAAGAGAGCGTCAAGGCGCTGGTCGGCGACGGCTGGCTGCGTACCGGCGATGCCGGCATTCTCGACGAGGACGGCTATCTCTTCATCCAGGATCGCATCAAGGACATGATCATCACCGGCGCGGAGAACGTCTATCCCGCGGAGGTGGAGAGCGCGATCTACGGCCACCCGGCGGTCGCCGACGTCGCGGTCATCGGCGTGCCCGATCCCAAATGGGGCGAGGCGGTGAAGGCGATGGTCGTCCTGCATCCGGGGGCCGATGCCGATGCCGCGGCGATCATCGGCCATGCGCGCGAACGCATCGCCGGTTTCAAATGCCCCAAGAGCGTCGACTTCATTGACGCGCTCCCGCGCAACCCGTCTGGCAAGATCCTGCGGCGGACGCTGCGCGAGCCATTCTGGGCCGGTCTCGATCGAAAGGTGAACTGATGGATTTCGCACGCACCGAAGAGCAGCGGATGCTTGGTGAGACGCTCGACGGGATGCTGACGGTGGCGAGCAGCGATTGGCGGATCGTCGACGAGGCGGGTCTCGGCGCGCTCGGCGTCGCGGCGCAGGACGATGGCCTTGGCGAGGAGGTGCGCGATGCCGCCGTCGTCGCGGCCGCCTTCGGTCGCGCCAACGTCACGCTTCCCTGGGCGGAGCACTGGATCGCGACGCGGCTCGGCGAGCGCGGCAATGACGGCCCCCGCGCGACCGATCCCGCGCGAGCGCTCGATTGCGCTGGCAATCAGCGGGCGTGGGCGGAGGACGCGCTGACGGTGCTGCACTGTGCGGAGATCGTCGGCTTGTGTCGTACCATGCTGCGCGATGCCGCGCGTTTCGCCAAGGAACGGCGTCAGTTCGGTGTCGCGATCGCCAGTTTCCAGGCGCTGCGCCACCGCATGGCAGATATGGCGATGCAGCTCGAACTTGCCGCGGCAATGACCGACGTCGCGATCGACGTGCTCGACGCGGACGCGGCTGAGCGCGTGAACGCCGTCTCCGCCGCGCGCGTGACGTGTGACGATGCCGCGCGACTCGTTGGCGAGGGCGCGGTGCAGATCCACGGCGCGATGGGGCTCACCGCCGAACTCGCGCTCGGCGGCTACTTTCGCCGCGCCCGTACGCTGGCACAGGGCGATGGCACCGCCCAGGCGCACCTGCGCCGCTACGCCGCTTGATCGGGGACGCTGCGGAACTGATGCGGATCAATGCCGTTGAATAGGTAAGCGGTCGCTTAAGCGGTCGCGCCCCTCGAACCAACGGAGCGCCATCATGGGTGAACTCACCGACAAGCTGTCCGCCGCGGGCAACAAGATCGCCGGCAACGTCAAGGAAGCCGTCGGCAAGGCGACCGACAATGAGCGTCTGGAAGCCGAAGGCGAGGCGCAGCAGGCGAAGGGCACCGGTCAGGACGTCAAGGGCAGCGTCAAGGGCGCGCTTGGCGACAAGATCTGATCGATTGACCGATCTGACGACTGACGGCCGCTCCCTCCCCGGGGCGGCCGTTTTCGTTTGGCCGTCAGGCGGCCTAGTCGACGACGACGCGCGCGATCAGATCGCGCTGGATCTCATTCGAGCCGGCGTAGATGCTGCTCGCGCGGTTGTTGAGATATTTGGGCATCGCGGTTACGATTGCGTCGGGCGCCTCGTCGAGCGGCCCGTCCCATCCGGCAGCGACGTCGAGTGCGAGCAGGTCGATCCGCTGCGATGCCTCGGTCCCCAAGACTTTCAGCATCGACGGGCGCACACTGTCTGCCGGCCCACGACCTTCGAGCACGGCGAGCTCGATCGCTCGCAACGCGTCGATCGCGATCGCCTCGCGCGCCAGCCGCTCGCGATTGCTGTCGTGATCGAGCCAGCCGGTCGCCTCGGCCGCCTCACGCACCAGCGCCAGATGCGAGGCCAGCCCCGGCGCGTAGCGGCCGCCACGCTCGAACGTCAGCAGGTGCTTGGCGACGGTCCATCCGTCGTTCTCCGCGCCTAACCTACCACTCACCGGCACGCGCGCGTCGTCGAAGAACACCTGATTGAACTCGTGCTCGCCGGCCAGCGTGGTGATCGGCGCTACGGTGATCCCCGGCGTGTTCATCTCGAGCAGGACGAACGAGATGCCCGTCTGCGGCCGCCCCTCCGTGCTGGTGCGCACCAGGCAGAACATGCGGTTCGCGAAATGCGCGTGCGTCGTCCAGATCTTCGAGCCGTTGAGGACGTAATCGTCGCCGTCGCGCACCGCGCGCAGCTTGAGGGAGGCGAGGTCGGAGCCCGACCCCGGCTCGGAATAGCCTTGGCACCAGTAATCGTCGCCCGACAGGATGCGCGGCAGCAGCTCAGCCTTTTGCTCCGACGTGCCGTAATGCATGATGACGGGGGCGACCATCTTCAGCCCCATCGGCGACAGCGACGGCGCATGCGCGCGGGCATATTCCTCCGCCCAGATATAGCGCTGGATTTCGTTCCATCCCGTACCGCCGTGCTCGACCGGCCAGTCGGGCGCGGCCCAGCCCTGTGCGTGCAGGATCTTCTGCCACGGCACGGCGATATCGGGGTGGAGGAACACGCTGGTCCCACGCCGCGCGCCGCGACGCAGCTCTGGCGTCAGCTTCTCGTCGAGAAAGGTGCGCACCTCGTCGCGAAAGGTGCGCGCGGCGGCGCTGTTCAGGCTCTCCATCGCGCCATCATGCGCAATGCCGCGCCGCTGTCCACCCTGACGCTCCTGCCAGGTCGGCCGCATCACTTACGCATCGGGGCCGAGGAAGCCGTGCCCGGTGGCGATCTGGATCATCCGCGCGCGCGTCGTCGCCCCCAGCTTCTCGGCGGCGTTGCGCAGGTGGAAACGCACCGTCGACACCGACAGCGTCAGGATCGTGCCGATCTCCGCGTTGGTCTTGCCCGCCGCCGCCCAGCGGACGCATTGCGCCTCGCGCGCGGACAGCTGACCAGGCTGCGGCCGGGCCCTGCTCGACGCCGCCTCGCGATGCGCCGCGAGGAAGCGGTAGGCCAGTGCGAACAGCCGCTCCGCCTGTGCGGTGAAGATCGCGGCGATATCGACCGGTTCGCTCGCGACCCACAGCACCACGCCGACCTGCCCGCCGGGCAGGTGGACGGGAACGATCAGCGCCGCAGCGAAGCCGAACTGCCGCGTCACGCCGGTGCAGTCGATCGCGGCGAGCGCGTCGGTCGGTCGCCATGAATGGAGCCGATCGTCGGCGAACCAGATCGGCTCGGCAAAGACGCGCGCGGCGTGAAGGAAGCTGGCGCGCAGCGCCAGGCCGCGGTTGAGCCAGTAATTCGGCGCGCTGCTCACCCATGGCATTCGCTCGGCGTAGGGGCGGCCGGCGCGATCGGCCATCGGCGCGGCGTCCCCGATATCGCTCTGCGCCGCGACGAATGGCAGGCCGATCTCGGCGCCGACGGCGACCACGGCCTGCGCCAGCCGATCCACTTCATCCCATGCCGCCATCGGCTAATCCGTCGCCCTGTTCGAACGCTCCGCCACGCCGCTACCGATCGACGGATCGGGCGGCAAGGCCAGCCTTGCGCAACGGGGCGGATCAGGGCATCGCGGCGCCGTAACTGATGTTATGGTAACAAAAGGGAGAGGGTGATGGCCGGTCGGTATGCAGGCAAGCACGTATTCGTGGCGGGGGCGTCGAGCGGGATCAACCTGGGCATCGCGCATGCCTTTGCCGCCGAAGGCGCCAAGGTAACCGTGCTGAGCCGCAGCGCGGACAAGATCGAGGCGGCGGCGGCCGGGATCCGCGACACAGGCGCGGAGGCGATCGGCATAGCGTGCGACGTGCGCGACTATCCGGGGCTGGAGGCGGCTTATACGCAGGCGACCGACAAGTTCGGGCTGATCGACGTCCTGATCTCGGGCGCGGCGGGCAACTTCCTCGCGCCCGCGGTCAAGCTGTCGGCCAACGCGTTCAAAACCGTCGTCGATATCGACCTGCTCGGCACGTTCAACGTGTTCCGGGCGAGCTACGATCACCTGGTGAAGCCCGGCGCGTCGCTGATCGCGATCACCGCCGGGCAGGCGGTTCACCCGTCGTCGTTCCAGATCCACGCCTGCGCCGCCAAGGCCGGCGTCAACATGGTGACGAAGTGCCTCGCGCTCGAATGGGGGCCGGCCGGCGTGCGCGTCAACGGCATCTCGCCCGGCCCGATCGGCGATACCGAGGGCATGAAGCGGCTCGGCGGCGATCCAGCGCGCGAGCAGCAGATCAAAGGCCGACTCGCGCTGCGCGACTATGGCACCAAGGCCGACGTGGCAGAGGCGGCACTGTGGCTGTCGAGCCCCGAGGCGAAATACGTCACCGGCGCGATCCTCAACGTCGACGGTGGCAGCGATCTGGGTGACGCGAGCGCCAACGCGCTCGGCTGACCCGCCTTCGATGGCCGGCGATCAGGTGGAGCGGTTGACGCCGATCCCCAGGTCCGCCGGCCCGAAGGCGTCCGGCAGCAGATCGGACAGGCGGTAACGCGCGATCGCGTCGCCCTGCGCGCCGACGCAATAGACGCGAACGTCGCGCCCGCCGATCTGCGCCGCCTCATTGATCACCTGGCGACAGCGGCCACAGGGCCGCACCACGTCCTCGCCGGTGATCGCGCCCGATCGGATCATCCCACCAACGACACCGATCGCGACGATGTCGCCTAGCCGGCCGCTTGCGCTCGCGGTGGCAATCGCCACCGTCTCGGCGCACAGCGACAAGCCGTAGCTCGCATTCTCGAAATTCGCGCCCGGCACGATCGTGTCGTCGGTGAGCAGCACCGCCGCGCCGACGCCGAAATTGGAATAGGGGGCGTGCGCGTGTCTCGCCGCCGCGCGCGCCGCCGCAATCAGCCGCGGCGCCTCATCGCCATGTTCCACAATATCGTTCATTGCGCCGCCACGTCCCAGTTGATCGTTCCGTCCACCCCGTCGATCCGCCGCCGGTCGCTTGCCCGCCACATCCGCCACGGGCGCGAGGCGTAATCGGGCGCAAAGAAATTGCCTTCTGCCCACAGCGGACGCGGAATCGCACTCGCCAGATCGTAGCGCCGCTCGATGGCGCGCGACACGCGCAGCATCACCGGCTTGCCGGTATGCGCCTCGATCATGCTCGCCGCCTGACGGACGGCGTCGACCAGCTGTTGCCGCTCGGGCTGGGCGTCGCATCCCTCGACCGCGTCGATGTCGATCGCGGCGGGCAGTGCCTCATCATCGCGCGGGACGACGGTGTTGAACGCATTCGCCTGCGCGACCGCCGGCTGGCACATCGACCAGACGTGAACCGCCCCGCGCCGCATGCCCGCGGCGGCGATCCCCTGCCAGTTCGCCTCGAATTGCCAATCACGCTGCACCGCGCCGTTGGTCGCGACGGCATAGGCGAAATCGGCGCCACCGCCCGCCACCACCGGCCACTCGACCGCGCCGTTCGCCTCGCTGACGTCGACGCCCTGCACTGGGTAAGTCTCGGGGGAGGGCCGCCAGTGCGCAGCATATCGCCATCCGGCGACGCCAAGCACCGCCACGGCGAGCGCGATGACGACGAAACGGCCGATCCCGTACATCGCGTCAGCCCTTGATGTGCAGCACGCAGATCAGCGTGAACAGCCGCCGCGCGGTGTCAAAATCGACGTCGATCTTTCCCGCCAGCCGCTCGCGCAGCAGCTCGGCGGCCTCGTTGTGGATGCCCCGCCGCGCCATGTCGACCGTTTCGATCTGCTGCGGGGTCGCCTGACGTATCGCCTGGAAGTAGCTGTCGCAGATCGCGAAATAGTCGCGGATCGGCCGGCGGAAGCGGCCCATGCCAAGGATGTGCGCCTCAAGCGGCGTCCCGTCCTCGCGCTTGATCTGCATCGCCAGCCGCCCTTCCTCGACCGACAGCGCCAGCCGGTACGGCCCGGCATAGCTGTCGGGGTGCTGCTTCTGCGGGGCGAAGTGATTGCCCTCGATCAGATCGAAGATTGCGATCCGCCGTTCCTGCTCGATATCGGCCGAGCGCCACAGGATCGTCCGTTCGTCCAGTTCGATGTCGATGATCCGCGGATCGGCCATCTGGTCGCGATAGAGACCAATCGTCGCTGCGACAATTCTCGTTATCCACACACGCCGGCGGTTCCCGTCCGTGCCGCGCGACGGTACAAGCCGGCGCCTGATGGCAACCCTGGCATTCCCGCACACGGCCCCGGCCGAACCCGTCCACCTGCCCCGCAACGTCGAGGCCGAAGCCGCGATGCTCGGCGCGATGATGATCGACAACCGGCTGGCGGACGACATCGCCGACCAACTCGATCCGCAGCATTTCTACGAACCGGTGCATGGCCGCGTCTTTGCGGCGATCAAGACACTGCGATCGAACGACATGCTCGCCACCCCCGTCACGCTACGTCCGATGTTCGAGGCGGACGAGGGGATGCGCGAGCTCGGCGGCCCGGCGTATCTCGCGCAGCTCACCGGCTCGGGCGCGGGGCTGATCGGCGCACGGCAATTTGCCAAGCAGATCTACGATCTCGCGATGCTCCGCGCGCTAGTGACGGTGGGTCGCACGCTGGTCGATCGTGCGATGGACACGTCGGAGGAGGTCAACCCGCGTGCCCAGATCGAGCTCGCCGAGGAGGAATTGTTCAAGGTCGCCGCCGACGGGACGACGGAGAATGCGATCAAGAGCTTCGCGCAGGCAACGAAGGTCGCGCTCAAGATGGCGGAGACCGCGCTCAACTCGGGCGGTAAGGTCTCGGGCATCACCACCGGCTTCGATACGGTCAACGGCCGGATCGGCGGCATGCACCGCTCGGATCTTATGATCCTCGCTGGGCGCCCCGGCATGGGCAAGACGTCGCTTGCCACCAATATCGCGTTCAACGCCGCGCAGCGCTGGATGATGGACATGAAGGCGGGCATCGCGCCGAGCGAGTCGATCGGCGCCAAGGTCGCCTTCTTCAGCCTCGAAATGTCCGCCGATCAGCTCGCGACGCGTATCCTCGCCGAACAGTCGCGCATCACGTCGGAGAAGCTGCGCCGCGGTGACATCAGCCGCGCCGAATTCCACCAGCTCGCAGCCGCGGCCGCCGACCTAGAAAGCCTGCCGCTGTTCATCGACGATACCGGCGGCTTGTCGATCAGTGCGCTGCACACGCGCGTGCGGCGCTTGCAGCGGCGGCACAACAACGAAATCGGCCTCGTCATCGTCGATTACCTCCAGCTCCTCAGCGGCAGCGGCAAGTCGAGCGATGGCAATCGCGTGCAGGAGATTTCCGAGATCAGTCGCGGGTTGAAGACACTCGCGAAGGATCTTCACGTTCCTGTACTGGCGCTGTCACAGCTCAGCCGTGCGGTCGAGCAGCGTGAGGACAAACGCCCGCAGCTCTCGGACCTTCGCGAATCCGGCTCGATCGAGCAGGACGCGGACATGGTGTGGTTCGTATTCCGCGAGGATTATTACGTCGCCGCAAAGGAGCCCAAGCGGCCGACTGAGGGCGACAATTCGAAGATCTTCGAGGATCATGCGGCGTGGGCGAGCGACATGGAGCGCGTCTACGGTCTCGCCGAACTCATCATCGCCAAGCAGCGTCATGGTGCCACGGGCAAGGTGACGATGAAGTTCGATCCCAGCGTTACGCGGTTCAGCGACTACGCCGGCTATTGATCGGAAGAGGTTCGTGTCGCTGCTGGACAGGCCTGAAGAGCGGTGCGTCTTCAGCCGCCACGCGGCGGATCAGAACGCCGGCTCTTCGCCCGGCTTCTCAGGCACGTGGATCCCGCATTCCACCTTGTCCCAGCCGCGCCAGCGTCCGGCGCGTGGGTCCTCGCCGGGCAGGACCTTCGACGTGCACGGCTTGCAGCCGATCGACGGATAGCCGTTCGCCTCCAGCGGGTGCCGCGGCAATTCGTGCGTGTCGAAATAGGCGTCGATCCGCGCCTTGTCCCAGTCGGCGAGGGGATTGAGCTTCAGCCGCCCCTCGTCGATCTCGAACCGCGGCAGTGCGGCGCGGGTCTTCGACTGGAACCCCTTGCGGCCGGAGATCCAGGCGTCGAACGGCAGCAGCGCGCGGCGCAGCGGCTCGACCTTGCGTAGGTCGCAGCAGCCGTCGGGATCGTAGGACCAGCGCAACCCGGTCGCGTCCTTCGCCGCCAGCAGCCGTGGATCGGGGCGATAGACGCGCAGATCAGTGAACCCGAGCTGCTCGGAAAGTTCGTCACGATATTCAAGCGTTTCGCCGAACATCTTTTGCGTATTGGTGAAGATGACCGGCACGTCCTTGTCGACCTGTGCGATCATGTGCAGCAGTACCGCTGATTCGGACCCGAACGAGGACACCGCCGTCACCCGCCCAGCGAGATCGCCGGTTAGCAGGATGCGCAGCATCTCCTGCGTCTCGACCCCCGCAAAGCGCGCCTCCATCGCCGCCGCGTCCGCCTGGGTGAAGGCGGGCGAGACGTCGATCGTATCGAGGCGCAGCGCGGCCTCAGCCATGGCGCAGCTTCCACACCGGCACGGCCGCGTCGGCGGCCGACTGATAATGGTAATCGTAGCGATCGAGGCTGCGCTTCAGCGTGTCCGGGTCGATCGGCGTCTCCGGGGCGAAGCTGTCGAACCCGCAGCGGCGCATGAACGGCAGCTGGTCGACCAGCACGTCGCCCGCGGCGCGCAGTTCGCCGGTATAGCCCGCCTCGCGCAGCACGCGCGCTGCCGAATAGCCGCGCCCGTCACGGAAGGTGGGGAAGCTCACTTCGATCAGCGCGAGCTGGCCGAGGTGCGGCAGCAGCGCGCGCGCGTCGTCGCCCGCCTCGATCCGCACCGCGCCGGCGTTGGTCTGCCCCTCAAGAAACGAATCGAGCGTCACCGCCGGCTCGTCGTGCGCCTCGTCGTCACGGAAGCGCAGCAGCGCGTCGGTGTTGCCGGCCAGATCAGCCATTGTAGATCGCCTCCTTGAACGCATCGAAGCCGACGCGGCGATAGGTATCGAGGAAGCGCTCGCCTGGCTCGCGCACCGCGACAAACTTGTCGGTGACGCGCTCGATCGCGTCGACGATGCCATCCTCGTCGAAGCCGGGGCCGGTTATCTTGCCGAGACTCACATCCTCCGCGCCCGAACCGCCGAGCAGCAGCTGGTAATTCTCCTTGCCCTTACGGTCGACGCCCAGGATGCCGATGTGCCCGGCGTGGTGGTGGCCGCAGGCGTTGATGCAGCCCGAGATCTTGAGCTTGAGCTCGCCCAGGTCGCGCTGTCGATCGAGATCTTTGAAGCGCGTCGCGATCTTCTGCGCGACCGGTATCGAGCGCGCGTTGGCGAGGCTGCAGTAATCGAGGCCGGGACAGGCGATGATGTCGCTGATGAGGTCGAGGTTCGCCTCCGCGAGCCCGGCGTCGGTCAGCGCCTGCCAAACGGCATAGAGGTCCGCCTTGCGCACGTGCGGCAGGACGATGTTCTGCGCGTGCGTGACGCGCAGCTCGTCGAACGAGTAGCGCTGCGCGAGATCGGCCATCACGTCGATCTGGTCGGCGCTCGCATCACCGGGAATGCCGCCCACAGGCTTCAGCGAAATGTTGACGATTGCATAGCCGGAGGCCTGGTGCGATTTCACGTTCTGGTCGAGCCACACCGCGAAATCAGGGTCGCTGCGGTCGACCGCGTCGGCCGCGCCTGCCTCGAACGCGGGCGGCGCGAAGAAGGCGCTGATCCGCTCGAACTCGGCAAGCGGGGGATCGATCCCCAGCGTCTTGACGTGTGCGAACTCCGCCTCGACCTGGCGTCGGTATTCGTCCGCGCCCAGTTCGTGGATCAGGATCTTGATCCGCGCCTTGTAGATGTTGTCGCGCCGGCCGTAGCGATTGTAGACGCGCAGGCACGCCTCAAGATAGCTCAGCAGATCGTCGGCGGCGACGAAGTCCTTGATCTCGGGAGCGATCATCGGCGTACGGCCCATGCCGCCGCCGACGAACACGCGTCCGCCGAGAACGCCGTCACGCTTCACCAACTCAATGCCGATATCGTGCAGCCGCATCGCCGCGCGATCCTCCGCGCTAGCGATGACGGCGATTTTGAACTTGCGCGGCAGGTAGCTGAATTCGGGGTGGAAGGTGCTCCACTGGCGCAGCAGCTCGGCCCAGGGACGCGGATCGGCGACCTCGTCCGCGGCGGCGCCAGCGTATTGATCCGAACTGATGTTGCGGATGCAATTGCCGCTGGTCTGGATCGCGTGCATCTCGACCGTCGCCAAATCGGCGAGGATATCGGGCGCGTCCTCCAGCTTGATCCAATTGTACTGGATGTTCTGGCGCGTGGTGAAGTGGCCGTAACCGCGGTCATACTTGCGCGCGATATGCCCGAGCATCCGCATCTGCCGGCTGTCGAGCGTGCCATAGGGCACTGCGACGCGCAGCATGTAGGCGTGAAGCTGCAGATAGAGGCCGTTCATTAGCCGCAGCGGCTTGAACTGGTCCTCGCTGATCTGCCCCGCCAGGCGGCGCTTCACCTGATCGCGAAACTCGTCGACCCGCGCGTCGACGATCGACTGGTCGTATTGATCGTATTTATACATCGCGACTTTCGTCCAAATCTGCGGTTCGCGGAAGGCCTGGAGCGGCGTTACGCGAGAAGGGAAAGCGGAAGGGCAGGGCGGCGTGGCAGCCCCACCCGACGAAACATCATCAAATCACCCAGCTGCCGGCATCGGCATCGGCGGGCTTCAGCGTCAGGTCGGGGCGGACGGTCGGGCCAAGCGCACGGATACGATCCTTGATGTGCGCAGGTCGCGGGCCTTCCGCGGTCGCCGTCGCATCGATGACATAGGGGCCGTTGACACGCCGCGCGCCTTCTTCGGCCTTTGCAATCGCCTCGCCCTTGTCGGCGACGTCGACGGCGTCTTCGACGTGGCGCGACCAGCCGTTGCCCGTCCACCACGTCACGTCGCCGGTCGGCAGATCGTTGCCCGTCAGCAGTTTCATGCGTTCATTCCCTCCGCGGCGCGCGCCCACGCGACCAGCTTGTCCTCGGCGTCGGACAGTTCGACGACCTCGCCGACGACGATGATCGCCGGGCTCGCCACCGCCTCGCGTTCCACCATCGGGCCCAGATCGGCAAGCAGCGTCTTGAGCGCGCGATGCCCCGGCAGCGTACCCTTCTCGAGCACGGCGACAGGCATGTCGGGCGCGACGCCGTCGGCCATCAGCTTGTCGGCAATCGCTTCAGCGGTCGCAACGCCCATGTAGATCACCAGAGTGCGACCCTGGCCGGCGAGCCCGGCCCAGTCCTGCTCGGTCAGCCCCTTGCACTGGCCGGCGACGAAGCTGACCGCGCTCGAATGGTCGCGGTGCGTCAGCGGCAGCATCGCCTCCGCCGCGCAACCGAGGGCCGCCGACACGCCCGGCACCACTTCCACCGCAAGGCCGGCGGCGCGCACCGCCTCGACCTCCTCGCCGCCGCGTCCGAAGATGAACGGATCGCCGCCCTTCAGTCGCACAACGATGCTGCCCGCGCGGACGTGCGCGACGATGAGCGCGTTGATCGCCTCCTGCGGCAGCGTGTGGCGCGCGCGCCGCTTGGCAACCGAGATACGGTGCGCGCCAGCCGGCGCGATATCCAGCACGCGCGGATCTATCAGCCCGTCGTGCACAACGACGTCGGCAACGTGCAGCGCCTCGACCGCGCGCACCGTCAACAGGCCAGGATCGCCGGGGCCGGCGCCGACGAGGATGACGCGCCCGCGCGCGTCCGGATCGAGAAGGCTGGTCATGCCCGAGGAAATGGGCGAGCCGCGGATGAGCGGCAACCGAGCGATGCTTCGCGTCGGCGTAGGTTAGCTATCGGTGGAGCGGCAGTCAGATTTGGCGGCTTCCAGGCATGTCGAGCCGGTGCCAACGCGCGCTACGAACAGGCGGCGATGCCGCGGGCGCGGATTACAGCTCGGCGAGAGAGGCGCCGACGGTCGCGCAAAAAGAAGGGGCGACCCGGGGGCCGCCCCTTCGACAGATCAGTTGCTGTCCGAATCGTCGTTGTCGTCGACGATGAGGTAGATGCCGCCCGCGATGATCAGCGCGCCGAGGATCGCCGGAACGATCGACACGCCGGCTAGGCGATCGGCCTTCGCGGTTGCGGTGCCCGCACGCGCCGACTTGGCGACCGAGAGCTTGGCGGCAGGCGAGGTCGCCGGCGCGGCCGAAGCGGCGACAGGCGCGAGGACGAGCGCAGTGGCGCTGAGGCTGGTCAGGAACTTGGTCATCATATCTTTTCTCCTGTTGATGCAGGCAGCGAGAGGCGCGAACTGCGAAGAGCGTATATTTGGACGCGACTTTGCCGCACTGCGACACCCCTGTTGTCCGACCCGGGCGTTTTTCGCGATGATTGTGCCATTTGTGCCACGCCGGGGGCCTGCTGCCTGATCGCCGCCGGTGGCGCCTTCAGCCGTCGCGCAACCCGATCCCGATAGAGGCACGCGCGGCGTCGGCCTCGTTCGAGACGACGGGATAGGCGCAATAGTCGGCAGCGTAATAGGCGCTCGGCCGGTGGTTGCCCGACCAGCCGATCCCGCCGAACGGCGCGGCGGACGAGGCGCCGTTGGTCGGCCGGTTCCAATTGACGATGCCTGCGCGCGCGCCGGCCCAGAAGCGGTCGTAGAGCGCCGGCGTCTGGCTGATCAGCGAGGCGGAGAGACCGTAGCGCGTGTTGTTCGCCTCCGCGATCGCCGCCTCGAAATCGGACAGGCGAACGACCTGCAGGATCGGCCCGAATAGCTCGAGATCGGGTCTGTCGGCGACGTCGGTCATGTCGATCAGCCCGGGGCTGAGGAACGGCCGGTCCGCCACCGGGCGTTCGAGATGCCGGATGACCTTGCCGCCGCGCATCAGCAGTGCAAGGAAGCTCTCCGTCAGCTGATCGGCGGTATCGTTGTCGATCACCGGACCCATGAACGGCGAGGGGTCGTCGTGCGGCGCACCGATGATCAGGCGTCCGAGCAGCCGGTTGATCTGATCGAGCAACGGCTCCGCCAGCCGCTCGTCGACAATCAGCCGCCGCGCCGCGGTGCAGCGCTGGCCCGCGGTGGTGAACGCTGATTGGATGACGAGGACGGCCGCGGTGTAGATCTCGGGCGTGTCCCACACCACGATCGGGTTGTTGCCGCCCATCTCCAGCGCCAGGATCTTCTCCGGCTTTTCCGCGAAGGCGCGATTGAGCGCGATGCCGGTGCGCGCCGATCCGGTAAACAGCAGCCCGTCGATGTCCGGGTGTGCGGCGAGCGCGCGGCCCTCGTCGGGTCCGCCGATCACCAGGCGGATGCACTCCTCCGGTACGCCCGCCGCGCGATAGCATTCAACCAGGAACGCGCCAGTAGCCGGCGTCTTTTCCGATGGCTTGAAGATCACCGCGTTGCCCGCAATCAGCGCGGGGACGATGTGGCCGTTGGGCAGATGCGCCGGGAAGTTATACGGCCCGAGCACCGCCAATACGCCATGCGGCTTGTGTCGCAGCGCCATGCGCGATCCCATTGGCGCGTCGAGCCGCCGCTGTGCAGTGCGATCGGCATAGGCCGAGACCGAGATGTCGACCTTGCCGATCACGGTGTCGACTTCGGTGCGCGCTTCCCACAGCGGCTTGCCCGTTTCGCGCGCGATGATGTCCGCCAGCGCGTCCTGCCGCTGGCGCACCACGTTGGCGAAGCGCCGCATCGTCTCGATACGATACGTCAGCGGGCGCGCCGCCCAGGTGGCCCAACCGCCGCGCGCCGCCGCCACCTCCGCATCGACGTCGCCGATCGGCCCGCGCCACAGTTCCGCGCCGGTCGCGGGTTCGAAGGAGACGATCTCGCTCAAGGGCAAACCTCTGGTACGCTGCCCGTACGCGATGGGCATTCGCCCGCCCTTACGAGACTTGCCCGGCGCGAGACAAGCCGCGGCCGCGAGCGCCGCATGAGCGAGCCGAACGGGCGTGTCGCTTGCGGGGTGAGCAACGCACGGCGATAGGGGCGCGACGCGACACGGGAGGACGGGCATGGCCGCGTGGCAAGATCTGTTTTGGTGGTCGGGAGACGGGCTGCGGCTGCACGCGCGCGACTATCCGGGCGACGGTGCCAGCGGCGGCGAGGCGTTGCCGGTACTCTGCCTGCCTGGGCTGACGCGCAACGCGCGTGACTACGACGCGCTTGCCCGCCGCCTATCGGGGCGCCGCCGCGTGCTCGCGATCGACCTGCGCGGGCGCGGTGAGAGCGCCTATGCCAAGGATCCGATGAGCTACGTCCCGCTCACCTACGCGCAGGACATCGCCGCGTTGCTCGCCGATCAGGAGATCGATCGCTTCGTCGCGGTCGGCACGTCGCTCGGCGGAATCGTGGCGATGCTGCTCGCCGGGATGCTGCCGGGGCGCATGGCGGGCGCGCTGCTCAACGATGTCGGGCCCGAGATCGAAGCCGCCGGGCTGCACCGCATCCGCGGCTATGTCGGCAAGTCGAGCGCCTGGCCGACATGGATGCACGCCGCGCGCGCGACGCAGGAGGCGAATGCCGACATCTATCCTGATTGGGGGATCGAGGAGTGGCTGGCGATGGCGAAGCGGCTCTATCGCCTCAACAGCGCCGGCCGCATCGTGCTCGACTATGACCTCAAGATCGCCGAGCCGTTCCGCGTGCCGGGGAACGAGGCGGGGCCGGACATGTGGCGCGCGCTCGCCTCGCTTGCATCCGCGCCCGTGCTGATCGTGCGCGGCGGCCGATCGGATATCCTGAGCGCCGCTACCGCCGACCGCATGGTCGCCGCGCTCCCGCAGGCCGAGCTCGTCACCTTGCCCGGCATCGGCCACGCGCCAACGCTTGCCGAGCCCGGCGTGCAGGGCGCGATCGACCGGCTGCTGGAACGCGCCGGCAAGGAACCGCCAAGCCGCTGAAACGTCGGGGCTTCGACCAGACGGGAGCCATGATGACCGACTTTTCCGACGCGCATACCGGCGCGACGCCGCTTGCCGGCCGCCGCGTCCTCGTCACCGGCGGAACGACCGGGATCGGCCGCGCGATCGCGGTGCTGCTCGCCAGCGAGGGGGCGAAGGTCTTCATCTGCGGCCGCGATCAGCAACATCTGGCCGACGCGCTCGCCCGCATCCGCGAGGTGGGTGAGGGGGACGGCCTATCGATTGACCTGGCTGAGGCGGACAATGTCGATCGGCTGTTCGCGGCGGCGACGGAGTATCTCGGCGGGCTCGACGTCGCCGTCGTCAACGCCGCGCGCCACGCCGAGGGGCTCACCGAAATGAGTGAAGCCGATCTGCGCTACGCGATCGGCAGCAACTTCACCGGCTATCTCCTGTCCGCACAGGCCGCCGCCAAGGCGATGGGCGCCTATGGTGAGGACGCAAAAGGCCAGGGCGACATCGTTCTCGTCGGTTCGATGAGCGCCTATGTCCTCGGGCCCGGCTCCACCGTCTATGCCGGGATCAAATACGGCATCCAGGGCTTCGCGATCGCGCTACGTCGCGAGCTCGGCAAGAAGGGCGTGCGTGTCTCGCTGGTCGAACCGGGCCTCACCGGCAGCGACATGGTGAAGGACGGCGAGGACCAGGTCGATCGCATCAACAAAGAAGAGATGCTGCGCGCCGAAGATATCGCGGTCGGCGTCCATTATCTGCTGACACAGCCGCGCCGCGCGGTCGTGCAGCAGATCACAATCTCGCCGCGCATGCAGGATCAGGAATGACGTTCCCGCTCGACCACCTCGTCTTTGCCCCCGACGATGTCGACCTGTCGCGCTCGCCGCTCGCCGGGCGGATCGACGAGGAGACCTACGTCCTCGGCGCGTTCAATCCGGGGATGACGCGGCTGCCCAACGGCAACCTCCTCTTGATGGTGCGGATCGCCGAGGCGCTGCGCACCCCGATCCGCGACGGTCACGTCCGCGCGATCCGCTGGGAAGGCAGTACCACCGGCGGCGGCTACACGCTCGACCCTTGGCCGCTCCAGCTCGTCGACACCGCCGATCCGCGCAAGTTCATGATGCGCGGCGGCGGGTGGAAGGTGATGGCGCTCACCTCTCTATCATGGCTGCTGCCGGTCGAGCTCGACCCCGAGGGGCGCCGCGTCGAGGCGGTCCACTACGACCATGCGATCGCGCCGCGCGCCGGCTATCAGAATTACGGCGTCGAGGATGCGCGCATCAGCCGCGTCGGCGAACGCTATTTGATGACGAGCTGCTCGGTCAGTCCGGAACGGCATTCGACCACGCTTTATACCAGCGCGGATGGCCGCGACTGGCAGCTCGAAGGCATCGTTCTCGATCACCAGAACAAGGACATGCTGATCTTCGAAGGAATGATCGGCGGCAAGTTCTGGGCACAGACGCGGCCGCTGGGCGATCTCTACTTCGCCTATCCCCCCGGCAGCGAGTGGCGCGCCGGCCCGTCGATCAACCTCGCCTCGTCGCCCGACGCCTTGCACTGGAAGCCGAGCGACCACCCCGGCATCCGACCGCACGCCGCCACCGTAGCGACGGCGCGGATGGGCGGCGGCGCGCAGCCGGTGTTGACCGAGGTCGACGGGCAGGAAGGGTGGCTGACGCTGTGGCACGGCGTCGAGCCGTCGGGCGTCGTCGGCATCTACCGCACCTATTGGACGCTGCTCGACAAGGACGAGCCGTGGCGCGCGCTCGCCACCAATCACACGGCGCTACTCGAGCCGAACCCAGCGTTGACCGAACCGCTGAAGCACCAGCTCTATCTCGATAACGTCGTCTTCACGACGGGGCTGGTCGACGGCGGGGATCACTGGATCGTGGCGAGCGGTGAGGCCGATCTCGCCTGCCGCATCACGCACATCCCCAAGACGGCGATCACCGCTCGCGGCTGATGCCCCCCGCCGCCGGCTCAGTCCAGCGGTGGTCCGAACACCGACCAGCCGGTCCGCGCGCCGAACATCTCGAGCGCGCGCACGCCGAGCATCGAATTGCCGTTCTGATCGAGATTGGGTGACCAGACCGCGATTGCGCCTCTCTCGGGCGCGACCGCGATGATGCCGCCGCCGACCCCGCTCTTCGCCGGCAAACCAACGCGTACCGCGAAATCGCCCGATCCGTCGTAATGCCCGCACGTCATCATCAGCCCGAGCAGCTTGCGCATCCGCACCGCGGTCGCCTCCGCCGCATCGTCGCTTCGCGAGCGACGGGTGCGCGCGAGGAACAGCCCTGTGCGTGCCAGTCCGCGGCAATCGAGCATGATCGCGCACTGATTGACGTACGCCTCCATCACCGCGTCGAGCGAGCCGTGGAGGTTGCCGTGATGGCGCATGAAGCTCATCATCGCACGATTGAGATCGCCGCCCTCATGTTCCGATGCCAGCACGTCCGGATTTAGCGGGACGGTGTCGCGCCCGGCATGATGGCGCACGAAATTGACCACTGCGCTCGCCTGTTCGTCGTCGCCGAGCTCTTCGACCAAGATATCGACGATCGCCAGCGCGCCGGCATTGATGAACGGATTGCGCGGGATGCCGTGCGTGCGCTCCAGATCGACGATCGAGTTGAACGGATCGCCCGACGGTTCGCGCCCGACGCGGTCGAACACCTTGTCGCCGATCGCGCACAGCGCGAGTTCGAGCGCGAATACCTTGGCGATGCTCTGTAGCGGGAAGGGTGTCGTCGCTTCGCCGGCGGAATAGATTTCGTCGTCAACGGTGGCGACGGCGATGCCGAACGCGCCGGGCGCCTTGCCTTCCTCCTTCGCATCGCCCGCTGCCTCGATCTCGGCGGCCTTGTCCGCGACCTCCGCCGCGATGTCGTCGACGATTTGCTGCACGCTCTTCTCCAATGGCTGACAACCCGAACGGGTGACGTCGGTCATGTGTCCGGCCGCCCGGGAACGCGGCTGACGCATGAATCGCGCTGGGTCTCAACGCGCGCGGCTTTTTCGCCTAGACGTCGCGGCGCCATGCCTCAGCCGATCAACATCCTGCACCTCCATTCCACCTTCGATCTCGGCGGCAAGGAGGCGCGCGCGGTGCGGCTGATGAACGCGTTCGGCGATCGTGCACGCCACACGGTCGTTTCCGGCATGGACGGCCACTATGGCGCTCGCGACCGCATCGAGCGGCACGTGAAGTACGAGATCGCGCAGGACCCGCCGCCCCTGCAGGGCCGCCCCTCGGTCCAGCGCTACGATGCGATTGCGCGCTACATGCGGTGCTTCGATCTGGTGCTGACGTACAATTGGGGCGCGATCGACGGCGTCATGGCGCGCCGCGTGTTCGGCCGCGGCGTGCCGCCGGTGGTGCATCACGAAGACGGCTTCAACGAGGATGAGGCCGGCGGGCTGAAGCGGGAGCGCAACCTTTATCGCCGCCTCGCGCTCGGCGCGGCGCGCGCGCTCGTTGTGCCCTCGACAACGCTCGAACGCATCGCGCTCGATACGTGGAAGCAGCCGCGCACCAGGGTTCACCGTATCGTCAACGGCATCGCGACCGATCTCTACACGCGTCGCCCCGAGCCGAAGGCGATCCCCGGCTTCGTCCGCAAGCCAAAGGAGATCGTGATCGGTACCGTTGCCGGCCTGCGCACCGTCAAGGATCTGCCCGCGCTGGTCCGCGCCGTAGGCGGACTTTCGGGCCGCTTTCGCCTCGTCATCGTCGGTGAGGGGCCCGATCGCATCAACATCGAGCGGACGGCGCTGGCGATGGGGATCGAGGATCAGGTCCTGCTTCCCGGCTTCCTCGACCGGCCGTATCGCTTCATGGGGCATTTCGATCTGCTCGCGCTGTCGTCGCGTTCGGAGCAATTCCCAATCGCGGTGATCGAGGCGATGGCGGCAGGGCTGCCGATCGTCGCGCCGCCGGTCGGCGACGTGCCCGCGATGGTCGCGCCGGAGAACGCGCCGTTCATCACCGATCATCCCGGCGAGATCCGCCTGCGCGACGCAATGCAGGCGCTGATCGCCGATTCCGATCTGCGCGCGCGTGTCGGCGCCGCCAACCGTCGGAAGGCGCAAGCTGAATATGACGAACAGCAGATGATCGCGCGCTACGCTGCGCTCTACGAGGCCGCGATGCGCCGGCCGGGCGCGCTGTCGTGACGCGCAAATTGCTCGCGCGCTGCAACCTTTCGGGCTAGGGCGCCTTATTCTGTCCACAATATAGGTGATCGACGCTCGTGGCATCCGCCGTGTTCAAAGGGCTTCAACCCATCAACTACGCCGGCCGCGAAGTGTGGCCGCTGGTGGAGGGCGGTAAGGGTGTGGCAGCGACGAACCACGCCTCGGCCGGGGCCTGGGCAGCGGCCGGCGGCATCGGCACGGTCAGCGCGGTCAACGCCGACAGCTACGATCCCGACGGCAAGATCATCCCGCAGATCTACCGCGCGCTCACGCGGCGCGAGCGTCACGAGGAACTGATCGCCTACGCCATCGAGGGCGCGGTGCAGCAGGTACAGCGCGCGTGGGACATCGCCGGCGGCAAGGGCGCGATCAACATCAACGTCCTGTGGGAGATGGGCGGCGCGCAGCGCGTGCTGCAGGGCGTGCTCGAGCGTACCAAGGGTCTCGTCGCGGGCGTTACCTGCGGCGCGGGCATGCCGTACAAGCTGAGCGAGATCGCCGCATCGTACAATGTCAACTATCTCCCGATCGTCTCTTCGGGCCGTGCGTTCCGCGCGCTGTGGAAGCGGGCCTATTCAAAGGTCTCGGAGCTGCTCGGCGCGGTGGTGTACGAGGATCCGTGGCTTGCCGGGGGCCACAACGGCCTGTCGAACGCCGAAGATCCGCTGAAGCCCGAGGATCCCTATCCCCGCGTCAAGGCGCTGCGCGAGACGATGCGCGAGGGCGGCATTCCGGACAGCACGCCGATCGTGATGGCCGGCGGTGTCTGGTACCTGCGTGACTGGAACAACTGGATCGACAATCCCGAGCTCGGCGCGATCGCCTTTCAGTACGGCACGCGGCCGCTGCTGACGCAGGAGAGCCCGATTCCACAGGAGTGGAAGGAACGGCTGATGACGATCGAGGAGGGTGACGTCCTGCTCCATCGCTTCTCGCCGACCGGCTTCTACTCCTCCGCCGTGCGCAATCCGTTCCTACGCAGTCTCGAAGCGCGTTCGGAGCGCCAGATCGCCTTCTCGACCCAGGAGGCGGGCGATCACGTTTTCCAGCTCGACGTCGGGGTCAAGGGCAAGAACTTCTGGGTCACCAAGGGTGATCTGATGCGCGCGCGCGAGTGGTTCGGCCACGGCTTCACCGATGCGCTGAAGACGCCGGACAACACGCTCGTGTTCGTCACCCCGCTTGAGAAGGCGGAGATCCGCAAGGACCAGGCCGATTGCATGGGCTGCCTCAGCCAATGCCTGTTCTCGAGCTGGGCGGATACGGAAACGAACTCGACTGGGCGGCTGGCCGATCCGCGCAGCTTCTGCATCCAGAAGACGCTGCAGGAGATCGCGCACGGCGGCGACACCGAGGCGAACCTGATGTTCGCCGGCCACGCGGCCTATAATTTCAAGCGCGATCCCTTCTACTCGAACGGCTTCGTGCCGACGGTGAAGCAGCTCGTCGACCGCATCCTGACCGGCGACTGAGCTGCCGGTCGGCGCGGCCGGCTATTGGTTGATCGTCCGGCGCCCTGGAAACGAGGCGTCGTCAGGGATCGCATCGGCGACGCCGCGATGATCCGCGCCACCATATGGAGCGCCTTGGACTCCCGCGCACGCAAAACGAGAGCCACAGGCGCGGGCGATCGGCACTGCCAAGGCTGACTTCTTGCCAGCACGCCGCGTGTACACTGAAGCAGCACCGTCGAAGCCTCGCAGTTCGATCGGTCTGGCGACGCAACGGCGCCAATCGGTAACGATCGGCGGCGTCCCCGATCAGGCCCAGCCTTCGAGCACCTGATCGGGCGGGCGATGGCCGTCGGCCCACATGCGGATGTTGGTGATCACCTTCTCGCCCGTCGCGAGCCGCCCCTCGTAGGTTGCCGAGCCCATGTGCGGCGTCATCACCACATTGGGCAGCGCGAGCAGCCGCGGATCGATCGCGGGCTCGTGCGCCCATACGTCGAGCCCCGCGCCGGCGAGGCGCCCTGCCTCGAGCGCGTCGACCATCGCCTCCTCGTCGACGATCCCGCCGCGGCTCGCGTTGATCAGGAACACGTGCGGTCGCAGCAGCGCGATGCGGTTCGCGTCGATCAGATTCTCGCTGTCAGCGTTGCGCGGCGTGTGGATCGTCAGGATGTCGACCCCGGCCAGCATCTCGTCGAGGTTGGGGTGCCACTGCGCCTGCAGTTCGGCCTCCACCACCTTGGGCAGTCGGTGACGGTTGTGGTAATGGATCGACAGGCCGAACGCGCGCGCGCGCCGCGCCACCGCCTGGCCGATCCGCCCCATGCCGACGATGCCCAGTGCCTTGCCGCCGATGCGATGCCCCAGCATCCCGCCGGGCGACCAGCCCTTCCACTCGCCTGAGCGCACCAATTTCTCGCCCTCCGCCAACCGCCGCGGGACGGAGACGATCAGCGCCATCGTCATGTCGGCGGTGTCCTCGGTCAGCACGCCGGGGGTGTTGGTGACGATGATGCCGCGCGCCCGCGCCGCCTTCAGGTCGATGTGGTTCACGCCCGCGCCGAAATTGGCGATCAGCTTCAGCCGCGGCCCCGCCGCCGCGATCAGCGCGGCGTCGATCGTGTCCACCACGGTGGGCACCAGCACGTCGCAGTCGCGCACCGCCGCCTCGAGCGCCGAACGGCTCATCGCCTGATCGCCGCGGTTATTGACCGTGTCGAACAGCGTATCGAGCCGATCCATCACGGCATCGGGCAGTTCGCGGGTGACGACGACGCGGGGCGTTGCCTTCGGCTTTGCGGTGCGCTGGCTGTCCATCGTGGTGCCGACTTGGCGAAGCGCCGCGCAAGCGTCAACGATCGGTTGAAGCAACGCCCCGCGCGCGGCTACAGCAGGCGCATGCGACGGGGGCAGGCAATGCGGCGAACAGGTAGCGTAATCATGGCATTGGCGGCCGCGACGCTGGCGTTCGCCGGCAGCGCCGGCAGTGCCGGCGCACAGGCAGGCAAGGACAAGCCCAAGCCGCCGTATTTCGCCTCGATCAGTGCCGGCAAGGCACGGATGCGCTCGGGCCCCGGGCGCACCTTTCCCGCAACGTGGCTCTACGTGCGTCCCGACCTGCCGATCCGCGTCGTCGACGTGTTCAAGGAATGGCGCAAGGTGGAGGATCCCGGCGGCACGCAGGGGTGGATGCTCGGCGCGCTCGTCAGCGGCACGCGCACCGCAATCGTCCAGGGCTCGGTCGTCGAACTGCGTGAGCGCCCGGCCTATGGTGCGCGCGTCCTGTGGCGCGCCGAGCCCGGCGTGGTCGGCCGCGTTAGCCAGTGCGCGCGCGGCTGGTGTCGCTTCGACGTGAAGGGGCAGGCGGGCTACGCCGAGGCTACGCGCCTGTGGGGCGTCACGCCCGACGAGACGCTGCCGTGACGGCGAGCCCCGGCTTCGATCAGGACGCCTTCGTCACCGCGACGCTGGCCGAGGATCTCGGCAACGCGGGTGACATCACCTCCGCCGCGGTAATCCCCGCCGACGCTCGCTTCGTCGCGGCGATGAATACGCGCGACGCGATCACCGTCGCGGGGCTCGCCGTCGCCGCCGCCTTCTTCCGGCGGCTCGATCCCGCCGCGGCGATCGACATACTCGTCAGCGACGGCACGCGGGCCGCACCCGGCACGCGGCTGATGACGATCGAGGGCAGCGCCCGTGCGCTGCTCACCGCCGAGCGGTCGGCGCTCAACACCGTCCAGCATCTGTCGGGGATCGCAACGCTCACTGCGCATTATGTCGCCCGGATCGCCGGCACCGGCGCGGTACTGCTCGACACGCGTAAGACGCTCCCCGGCCTTCGCCATCTGGAGAAATATGCGACACGCACCGGCGGTGCGCAGAACCACCGCATGGGCCTGTGGGATGCGGCGATGATCAAGGACAATCACGTCGCGGTCGCCGGCAGCGTCGGAGAGGCGGTGCGCCGCGCGCTTGCCGCCGGCATCGCCGAGGTGATCGTCGAGGTCGACCGCGTCGACCAAATCGAGCCCGCGCTTGCCGCCGGCGCGACGCGGCTGCTGCTCGACAACATGCTGCCCGCCGTGTTGCGCGGCGCCGTCACGCTGGTCGGCGGCCGCGTGCCGACCGAGGCATCGGGCGGCGTCAACCTCGATACGATCCGCGCCATCGCGGAGACGGGGGTCGATTTCATCAGCGTCGGCCGGCTGACGCAATCCGCCCCCGCGGCCGACATCGGCCTTGATTTCGCGCTCATCTGAAGGACCTGCGGATCGTGCTTCGCCCGCCATCGATCGTCCGCTTCGAGCAGCTGTATCTCGCTGCCGTCGTCATCGGCCTCGCCAATACCGGGTTCGGCTGGGCACAGTCGTTGCGCGGTTTCGCGCGCAACCCGATGCTCGCCGAGATGACGTGGCTGTTGCCCACGCTCGTCGCCGTCGGCCTCGTGCTTCGGCTGACGCTCTGGTACTTCACCGCGCGTCGACCGAGCCTCGTCGCCAAGTGGATCGTCGTCGCGCTCGCCGCGATCGCGGCTGTCGGGCTGCTGCTGCTCCTGTTTGCGCTGGCAAGCGGATCGTCGCCGTCGCTGGCGGCGACGATCACCGGTGCCCTGTCTGGCGTGCTTCACATCGCCGCGGCGGCCTATCTCTTCCGCGACGACGCGCGGCAATGGTTCGGCGAAGCCGCCGACGACGATCTGGAGAACGAAGAATGATCCGCGCCGCCTTTGCCGTGTCGATGCTGCTGCCGGGGGTGGCGACCGCGCAGGCGCTGCAATGTTCGGTATCGCCAAATACCGCGCTGTCGGTCCGTCCCGATCTGCCCAGCGAGCGCGAGCCGCAGCGGTTGCTGCCGATCGGCCATTACACGCTCGCGATCAGCTGGGCGCCGCAATATTGCCGCAACAAGCAGGACGATCCGCGCGCCAGCTTCCAGTGCGGCGGCGACAATCGCTTCGGCTTTGTCCTCCACGGCCTGTGGCCCGATGGCGTCGGCAAGGAGTGGCCGCAATATTGCAAATCCACGCCGCTGCTCTCCCCGGCGACGATCCGCACGAACCTGTGCGCCACGCCCTCGGCGCAGCTCCTCCAGCACGAATGGGCGAAACACGGCACGTGCATGGCGGGTGAGACACCGGAGAGCTATTTTGGGCGCTCCACCGGGCTCTACCGCAAGCTGCGCTATCCCGACATGATGGGTCTGTCGCGCCGCCCGCTCACTGCCGGGCGCTTCGCGCAGGCGTTCGCGCGCGTGAACCCCGGTATGCGCCCCGACATGATGCGCGTCACCACGACGCGCGAGGGCTGGCTCGACGAGCTGTGGATCTGCATGGATAAGAGCTTCCGCTACGCGCGCTGCCCGGCACACCAGGGCGGCGTCGCGCCGAGCGCCAAGCTGCGCATCTGGCGCGGGCGCCGCTGATCGGCGGCGCGAACCGCCCCCGCAACGCTAGCGGGGGCGAGCATCGGGGCTAGCGTTTGCGCGTCAGCTCGCGCATCGCATCGTCGAGCCCGGCGAGCGACAGCGGGTACATGCGGTCGTTCATCAGCTCACGGATCACCTTCACCGATTGCGAATAGCCCCATTGCGCCTGCGCGACGGGGTTCAGCCAAACCGCGGCGGGATAGGTGGTGGTCAGACGCTGCATCCACACCGCGCCCGATTCCTCGTTGAAATGCTCGACCGAGCCGCCGGGGTGCGTGATCTCGTACGGGCTCATCGAAGCGTCGCCGACGAACACCAGCTTATAATCGTGCGGGAACTTGTGCAGGACGTCCCACATCGGCGTCCGCTCGGAGAAGCGGCGCTTGTTGTCCTTCCACACGCCCTCGTACGGGCAATTGTGAAAGTAGAAGAATTCGAGGTTCTTGAACTCGCTGGTTGCCGCGGAGAACAGCTCCTCGCACAGCTTGACGAATGGGTCCATCGATCCGCCGACGTCAAGGAACAGCAGCAGCTTCACCGCATTGCGGCGCTCGGCACGCATGCGGATGTCGAGCCAACCCTGCCGCGCAGTGCCGTCGATCGTGCCGTCGATGTCGAGCTCGTCCTGCGCGCCCTCGCGCGCGAACTTGCGCAGCCGGCGCAGCGCGATCTTGATGTTGCGAGTGCCGAGTTCTTTGGTGTTGTCGAGATTGCGGAACTCGCGCTGGTCCCACACCTTCAGCGCGCGCTTCTGCTTCGATTCGCCGCCGATCCTGACGCCCTCGGGATTGTAGCCCGAGTTGCCGAACGGGCTGGTGCCGCCGGTGCCGATCCACTTGTTGCCGCCCTGGTGGCGCTTCTGCTGCTCTTCGAGCCGCTTCTTCAGCGTCTCCATGATCTCGTCCCACGAGCCGAGCGACTTGATCGCTTCCATTTCCTCTGGCGTCAGGAACTTGTCCGCGACCGCCTTCAGCCAGTCGGCCGGGATCTCGGCGCCCTCCTGCGCAAAGCTCGTCTCGATCCCTTTGAAGACCTTGGCGAACACCTGATCGAACTTGTCGAGCAGCCCCTCGTCCTTCACGTACACCGCGCGCGACAGATAGTAGAAATCCTCGGGCGTGCGGTCGATCACCTCGTGCTGCAGCGCCTCGAGCAGCAGCAGATGCTCCTTCATGCTGGCGGGGATGCCGGCGACGCGTAGCTCGTCGAGGAAGTTCAGGAACATCGGCTCTCCGCCCTATCGTCTGCTTTGACGACGGCTGATGCCAGAACCGCGCCGAAGCGGCCAGCCTGAACTTCGGGTATGGTGCAGGCAGTTCAGCGGCGGGCCGCGGCGGCGCCGGCGCCGGGCACGTAGGCGTCGATGAGTGCGCCGACGTAATCGGGGTCGCGCCCCGTCAGCTCCGCGGCGGGGCGGGCAGGGGAGTAGATGAAACCGTGTACGCGATACGTCGTCCCGCCCAGCCCGTCGGCATCGCGGTACCACACCTTCACCTCGCTCCAGTCGTTGCGCTTGCTGACGTCGAACACCGTCACGTCCTGCTCGGCATGGCCGCGCACGCCGTTCTGCCGCGACCAATTGGCGTGCGTCAGCATCAGCACGCGATCCTCGACGATCCGGCTGACAACTGCGACATGGCCGAGCGGCAGCCGCGCTTGCTTGGCGAAGGCGATGACCGAACCGACGACTGGCTTCTCACCGCGGCGATACTTGCCGTCAGCCTGGTCCCACCAGGTCCAGGCATCGCCGTAGATCTGGATGCCCGATGCCTGCCGCGCGAACGGCACGCACTGACCAACATAGTCGAGCAGCGATCGGGCCTGCGCCGGGGCGGAGAGCAAACACGCAAACGCTGCGACGATAGCGAGGGGGGAGCGCTTCATCACCCCGCGAACCTACCCCCGCCCGGCTGAGCGGCAGGTTGCGTGTCATGGTTAGCGAAGCGTTAGCGCGCCCTCGTAGGAGCGGCACCGCGAGCGTAACGATCGTGGTTTGCGATCAACGGGTTACGCGAATCGGTTGGCTGGGGGGGGGGCGGCGCGTCGATTCCCTGCGCCGCCCGCCGGTACGATCAGTTCTTGTTCGCCTGCCGCTTGGCCATGAACGCCAGCCGCTCGAACAGCATCACGTCCTGCTCGTTCTTGAGCAGCGCGCCGTGCAGCGGCGGGATCGCCTTGGTCGGATCGCGGTTCTGCAGCACGTCGAGCGGCATGTCCTCGTGCAGCAGCAGCTTGAGCCAATCGAGCAGCTCGCTGGTCGACGGCTTTTTCTTCAGGCCCGGCACGTCGCGCACGTCGTAGAAGATATCCATCGCCTTGCTGACGAGCATCTTCTGAATGCCGGGGAAATGGACGTCGACGATCGCCTGCATCGTCTCGCGGTCAGGGAATTTGATATAGTGGAAGAAGCAGCGGCGCAGGAACGCGTCGGGCAGTTCCTTTTCGTTGTTCGACGTGATGACGACGATCGGGCGCTCGGCCGCGCGCACCGTCTCCTTCGTCTCGTAGACGTGGAACTCCATCCGATCGAGTTCCTGCAGCAGATCGTTCGGGAATTCGATGTCGGCCTTGTCGATCTCGTCGATCAGCAGCACGGGCAGCTCGGGCGCGGTGAATGCCTCCCACAATTTGCCCTTGCGGATGTAGTTGCCGATGTCGTGCACGCGCTCGTCGCCGAGCTGGCCGTCGCGCAGGCGAGCGACCGCATCATATTCGTACAGGCCCTGCTGCGCCTTGGTCGTCGACTTGACGTTCCACTCGATCAGCGGCGCGCCCGTCGCCTTGGCGATCTCATAGGCAAGGACGGTCTTGCCGGTGCCGGGTTCCCCCTTCACCAGCAGCGGCCGGCGCAGCGAGACGGCGGCATTCACCGCGACTTTTAGATCATCGGTCGCGACGTAGCTCTGCGTACCTTCGAAACGCTTCATGCCCTCACCCCGTCTTCTTCGAATATCGGGTAGGGCGATGCGGGAATTTTGGCCGCGGTGCAAGCGGCGCTGCGTCGCCTGCGTCAGTCGGTGCGCGCACTCGCGCGGGCGTCGAGCAGGTGCCACAGCCCGCGATGCTGCGCGACGAGTTGCTGCGCGCCGAAGCGCATCGCGCGTTCCGCCGCCGGGGTTGTCGCCGCACGATCGGCGATGCGTGCGATATCGGCGAGCCGCGGCAGCGTGCTCGGCGCGATCGGCGTGCTGGCGCGCTCGGCGGCGGCGTCGAACATCGGGCGGATGCGCTGCCAGTCGGCGAGGAAGGCAAGCGCCGCGCCGACGGCGCAGCCCAACCGATCCGATCGCGCCAGCGTCGCCAGTGCGTGGCGTTGCCCGATAATTGCAGTCGTCGCCTCCGTCTGCCCTGGCGTCGATGGGACCGGCCCAATCGCGACGGTAAGCGCGATCAGCCGCTCGCGCTCCTGATCGAAGGCGAGCGCGGCGTCGCCGAGCCACAGGCGCACGTCCGCGTCAGCGGTCGCCGCCCGCGCCAGCGCGACGATGCTCGGCGCGGTGCCGTGCAGGCTGCAGAAGGCGTGAACTGCATCGGCGAGATCGCGTCCACTCGCGCCCGGCTGCATCATTCGCCGGGCATGCGCGGCGGAAAGGCTGCCGTCGTCGGTAACGATGTCGACGATCGACGGGCCCAGCGCTGTGGAACCTGCACTGGAAATCATCGACACGCCCATTTCCCCAAACCGGTGAGCGAGCGGTTTACAGGCAGGGGTGTAAAGAGGGAGTTTATGCCCTCCCGTCGTTCGGCACGATGACGGCGGACACCCCGGTGATGCGCCCGCCCGCGGTCAGCGGCACGAGCCCGATCGTCGACGGCGATATCGCGGCGCCGCCGACGAGGAGGGAGGCCGAGAGCGACATCGCTGCACCCTGCTCGATCACGGCTTCCAGCGCATCGCCGACGCGCGTGCGATCGGCGACCGCGATCAGCGATACCAGCCGGGCCGCGGCAAGCGCGTCGAGCGTCGCCCCGGTCAGCGCGGCCAGTGCCGGGGTGGGCTCCTCGATCCGGCCGCGAAGGTTGAGGCTGACGGCGGCCGACCGCGTCGCGGCGAGCGCGGCCGACAGCGCCTCGTGTCGCTCGCGCCAGCGCTGCCCCTCCTCGGTCGTCGTCGTGTCAGCGATCTGGACGACGCATCCCTCGGGCGTCGCGATCACGGTGCAGGCGAGGCGCCGGTCCGCAACGCGCGGCGAGCGGCACTCGATCGTTTCCGTCTCGCCCGATGCAAGGACGCGGCGCACGGTGGCGGGCAGTGTCGTATCGCCCGGCGCGGCGCAGCCGGTGATCGGCTGGCCCGCGCTCGCCGCGGCCCCGAAATAGCGTCGCGCGCCGCGGCTCGCACCGGTGATGACGAGGTCGCGATCCGTCACCAGCATGATCGTCTCGACGACATCGAGCAGCGTGTCGCCCGAGGTGTCGGCGGACGCGGCCGCGAAATGCGGCGTGCACAGGGCGTCCATCACGTCGAGCGACGTGAGCACCAGCCGCGGGCGCCCGCGATGCAAGATATAGACCGGCGCGCGCGTCGCCCGCTCCTGCCAGACGCCGAAATGGCGGACGAGATCGGAGGCGGTGACGCGCTGTTCGGCGCCGGGTTGCGCGGGCGAGAGACTGACCATGCGCCCGTTTCGCCAAACCCTCGTCACGGCGACAACCGATCAGCGTCGGAGCGGATCAACCCGCAGCTTTTAGGCCCGAAACGAAGGTTCCGATCACTAGGTGGCGTAAGACGGACGGCGTGATGGATCGCGCCGCCGCGCCTTGCCCCTTACTGGTCGAGGAAGCTGCGCATCTTTCGGCTGCGGCTCGGATGCTTCAACTTGCGCAGCGCCTTCGCCTCGATCTGGCGGATGCGCTCGCGCGTCACGCTGAACTGCTGGCCGACCTCTTCCAGCGTATGATCGGTGTTCATGCCGATGCCAAAGCGCATCCGCAGCACGCGCTCCTCACGCGGCGTTAGGCTGGCGAGGACACGGGTAACCGTTTCCTTGAGGTTCGCCTGGATTGCAGCGTCGACCGGGATGACGGCGTTCTTGTCTTCGATGAAATCGCCGAGGTGCGAATCTTCCTCGTCGCCGATCGGCGTCTCGAGGCTGATCGGCTCTTTGGCGATCTTCATCACCTTGCGCACCTTCTCCAGCGGCATGGAAAGGCGCTCAGCCATCTCCTCCGGGGTCGGCTCGCGACCCTGCTCGTGCAGGAACTGGCGGCTGGTGCGCACCAGCTTGTTGATCGTCTCGATCATGTGAACCGGAATGCGGATCGTGCGCGCCTGATCGGCGATCGAGCGGGTGATCGCCTGACGGATCCACCACGTGGCGTAGGTCGAGAACTTGTAGCCGCGGCGATACTCGAACTTGTCCACCGCCTTCATCAGGCCGATGTTGCCCTCCTGGATGAGATCCAGGAACTGCAGCCCGCGGTTGGTATATTTCTTGGCGATCGAGATCACGAGGCGCAGGTTCGCCTCGACCATCTCCTTCTTGGCGATCCGCGCCTCGCGCTCGCCCTTCTGCACCATGTTGACGATACGGCGGAACTCGATCAGCGCCATGCCGGTCTGCTGCGAGATCTCCGCAATCTCGGTGCGGATACGGTCGACCGCCGCCGCCTCGTTGGTGGCGAACGCCGTCCACTTCTTGTCGAGCCCGTTGACGCTCGCGAGGAACGTATCGTCAAGCTCATGGCCCATGTAGCGGTCGAGGAAGTCCTTGCGGTTCACCTTGTGGCGCTCGGCGAGGCGCAGCATCTGCCCGCCCAGCGCGGTGAGGCGCCGGTTGTAGCTGTAGAGCTGGTCGACGAGATACTCGATCTTGGCGTTGTGGAACTGGACGCTCTCGACCTCCGCGGTCAGCTCCTCGCGCAGCTTCTGATACTTGCGCTCGTCCGCCGCGGTCAGCTCGGTCCCGCCGCCCATCGCGTCGAGCCGGCCCTGCTGCATCTTGGAGAATTTCTTGTAGATTGCCGTGATGTTGGCAAACTTCTCAAGCGCCATCGGCTTGAGCGTCTCCTCCATCTGCGCGAGGCTGAGGGTATTGTCCTCTTCCTCGTCGTCCGACGGCCGCGGTGTGCGGCGCTCGGTCAGCTCGTCGTCCTCATCGGCCGACGCTTCCTCGGGCTCTTCCTCTTCCTTAAAGCTGGTGCCCGCGGTCTTCTCGCTGATCTCGCCGCTGTCCTCCTCGGCGCCCTCGACCTGCTCGGCGGACGGCCCCTTCGACAGCATCGCGTCGAGATCGAGGATCTCACGCAGCTGCATCGTGCCTTCGTTGAGCTGCGTCGACCAGTCGATGATCGCGTTGAACGTAATGGGCGATTCGCACAGCCCCATGATCATCGTGTCGCGGCCGGCCTCGATGCGCTTGGCGATCGCGATCTCACCCTCGCGGCTGAGCAGCTCGACGGCGCCCATCTCGCGCAGGTACATGCGCACCGGATCGTCGGTGCGATCAACGGTTTCCTTTTTCTTCTCGGGCGCGGGCGCATTATCCTGGTCCGCGTCGACGGTCTCGACCTCGTCCTCGGCCTGCTCTTCGCTCTCGCCGTCCTCGCCCGCTTCCTCGTTCTCGACGATATTGACGCCCATCTCGTTCAGCGCGGACATCACGTCCTCGAGCTGATCGGACGACATCTGATCCTGCGGCAGCGCGGCGTTCAGCTGATCATAGGTGATGTACCCGCGCTTCTTGGCACGAGCGACCAGCTTCTTTATGTCCGCGTCATTGAGATCGATCAGCGGGGCATCGGCCACTTCCGCGCCTTCGTCTGCACCGCTACCGTTCACCTTCGCCATCAATCGTCCTCGGCATCAAAAGCGCGGGCGTCTTCGTTCGACTGCACCAGATTTGCAAGTCGAAGCTCCAACGCCTGTTTTTCCCTCACCAGCGCGACTTGCCGTTCGAACGCTTCGTCGGTGAAGCGCGCCTGCATGGCACTTGTCGCGTCGGCCAACGCCGCATCCACTTCGGGCCGCGTGACGAGGATAGCGATCGCCTCGTCCAAGTCTTCCCTGGCGCGCGTCACATCCCCCGTCGGTTGGGTGAAGGAATAGGGCATCGTATCGGCTCTCAGCAGATCACGGGCGACTGCCTCGAAACCGCTTTGTGCCAATATGGTAACGAGGCGCGCGCTATCAAGCGTCTGATCCTGCAGCGCGCGATCCTCGAGTGCGACGTCGACCACCGCCTCGAACAATCGGCCGAGCGCGCCGTCCGCCATCCTGAGCGATCCGAGCACCTCGACGTGCCGGGCGATCTCCACCGGATGGCGGATCAGTCCGGCGAGCACCGCCTTGGCCAGCACGCGATCGATCCCTGCGGCGCGTACCTCCTTGGCGTCCTCGGTGACGGGGGGCGGGGGGGGCGACCATTTCTGCCCCGGCTTGCGCGGGACGAACGGCTGCCGCGGCTCGAACGCGCGGCGCGGCGCGGCGGCGAACTGCTCGTCGTACCGGCGGCGGAACTCGCTGTGATATTCCGACCGGACCACTGGGTCGCCGATCGATTTCGCCAGTTCGGCCAGACGCCCGCGCAGCCCGGCGCGCTCCTCGGGCGTCGTCAGCGGCTCGGCCGCCACCTCGTGCGACCACAGCCGATCGACGAGCGGCGTCGCCTCGCGCACCAGCGCCTCGAACGCGCCCGCGCCCTTGGCGCGCACCAGATCGTCGGGATCCAGCCCGTCGCGCAGCGTCACGAAGCGGAGGCTGCGACCCGGGGCGAGCATCGGGAGCGCACGGTGCGCGGCGCGCATCGCCGCCTTCTGCCCCGCGGCATCGCCGTCGAAGCAGAGCGTCGGCACGTCGGCGATCCGCCACAGCCGCTCTAGTTGATGCTCGGTCAGCGCGGTGCCGAGCGGTGCGACCGTCTCGCCGATCCCCGCCTGAGCGAGCGCGATCGCATCCATATAGCCCTCGACGACGAAGACCCGGTCCGACTTGCGCGCGGCGGGCAGCGCGCGATCAAGGTTGTAGAGCGTGCGCCCCTTGTCGAACAGCGGCGTGTCGGGGGAGTTCAGATACTTCGGCTCTCCGTCGCCGATGATCCGTCCGCCGAACGCGATCACCCGCCCGCGCTGGTCGCGGATCGGGATCATAAGCCGACCGCGGAAGCGATCGTACGGCTCCTTGCCGTCGACGCTGATCAGCAGCCCCGCCTCGATCAGCATCGCGTCGCCGAACTGTTTCAGCGCGGCGCGCAGCTTGCCGCGTGTGTCGGGCGCAAAACCGAAGCCGAAGGCGCGCGCCGTCGCGGTCGATATGCCGCGCCGGTCAAGCAATTCGCGCGCCGCGGCCCCCTCCAGGCCCCCCAATTGACCGGCGAACCACTCGCTCGCCGCCTGCATCACGCCGTGCAGCGACAGCGCTTTTTCCGCCCGCTCGGCCGATCTCTTGTCGGGCGCGGGCACGTCCATCCCCGCCGCCTGCGCCAGTTCCTTCACCGCATCGATGAACGGCAGCCCGCGCTGATCGGTCATCCAGCGGATCGCGTCGCCGTGCGCCGAGCAGCCGAAACAGTGGTAGAAGCCCTTGTCGTCGTTGACGTAGAAGCTCGGCGTCTTCTCGTTATGGAACGGGCAGCAACCCTTGTACTCGCGCCCCGCCTTAGTCAGCTTCGTCGTCTTGCCGATTAACGCGCTCAGCGAGGTGCGCGCGCGCAATTCGTCGAGGAATGCGGGGCTCAGCGACATAGACTGTCTGTTTCGGGCCGGTGCTCCACGGTCAGCCCGCCAGTGCCGCCTTCACCAGCCCGCTCGCCTTCGACATGTCGAGCACGCTGCCATGGCGCCCCTTCAACTCGGCCATGACACGGCCCATGTCCTTCATGCCCGCCGCGCCGATCTCCGTCTTGATCGCCTCGATCGCGGCGCGCGTCTCCGCCTCGTCCATCTGCCGCGGCAGGAACCGGTCGATCACTGCCACTTCGGCCTCTTCCGCCGCCGCCAGCTCCTCGCGCCCGCCCTTGCGATACATCTCGATCGATTCGCTGCGCTGCTTCTTCATCTTCTGCAGCACCTCAACGACGAGCGTATCGTCGTCCGGGGGCGTCGCCTGCGTACGCACTTCGATGTCGCGGTTCTTGATCGCCGCCTGGATCAGGCTGATCGCCGCGCGGGCTTCCTTGTCGCCGGCCTTCATAGCGGCGATCTGGGCTTGCTTGATGTCGTCTCGAATCATGGTGCGGCGGCCCATATCAGATTGACGCGGCGGGGGGGCGGGTTTAGCGCGCCGCTCTTAACACACATCGCCGATCACCCAGGAGTGCCCGCCCCATGGCCGACGCCAAGCCCTCGCACGCGCCTCAACCCGACGGCGCCACCGGCGCCCTCGTGCTGGCGTCCGGCGACGTTCTGTGGGGGCGCGGCTTCGGCGCGGAAGGGCAGGCGGTCGGCGAGGTGTGCTTCCACACCGCGATGACCGGCTATCAGGAGATTATGACCGATCCCTCCTTCGCCGGGCAGATCATCACTTTCACCTTTCCGCATATCGGCAACGTCGGCGCGAACCCCGACGACGTCGAGGCGGACGAGCCGCACGCGCTGGGTATGATCGTACGCGAGGACGTGACCGCGCCGTCGAACTTCCGCGCGGTGGAGCGGCTCGACGGGTGGATGAAGCGGCACGCGCGCATCGGCCTGTCCGGTATCGACACCCGCGCGCTAACGCGGCGCATCCGGCAGGGCGGCGCGCCCAACGGCGTCATCGCACATTCCGCGAGCGGCACGTTCGACATCGATTTCCTACTTGAGTTGGCGCGCGCTTGGCCAGGTCTCGAGGGCATGGACCTTGCCAAGCAGGTGACGCGCGAGACGCACGGTAGCTGGGGCGAGGATCGCGCGGGTGGCATCTGGCGGCTCGGCTTCGGCTACGGCGACAGCGTGGACGACGATCGCCCGCACGTCGTCGCGATCGATTACGGCAGCAAGCACAACATCTTCCGCAATCTGGCGCAGGCCGGCGCGAAGGTGTCGGTCGTCCCGGCGGAGGCGAGCTACGACACGATCATGGCGCTGCAGCCTGACGGCATCTTCCTGTCGAACGGGCCGGGCGATCCGGCGGCGACTGGCGAGTATGCCGTGCCGGTGATCCGCCAGCTTTTGGATACGGGCAAGCCGATGTTCGGCATCTGCCTCGGCCACCAGCTGCTCGGACTGGCAGTCGGCGCGCGCACGACCAAGATGTTCCAGGGCCATCGCGGCGCGAACCATCCGGTCAAGCGCCTCGCCGATGGCGTGGTCGAGATCACCAGCATGAACCACGGTTTCGCGGTCGAGCGCGAGAGCCTGCCGGCGAACGTGCGCGAAACGCATGTCTCGCTGTTCGATGGTAGCAACGCCGGGCTGGAGCTGACCGACAAGCCCGCGTTCAGCGTGCAATATCACCCGGAGGCAAGCCCGGGACCGCAGGACAGCCTGTATCTATTCGCGCGCTTCGTCGGCTCGCTGTGATAATGGAGGTGATGGCCGCCGGGCGAACCCGCCGGCCATCCACCAGTGATCAGAAGACGAAATCGCCCTCGACCGGTGCCGTGCTGGTGCCGGCGAACTGAATAGTGAAGTCAGCGACGTCATCTGCATTGGTGTCGACGCTGGCGAACGTTACACCACCGACCGACGAAAAGCTGACATCGTCGGCGGTGATACCGAAGGCGCTGAGATCGACCTTGTCGGTGCCGGACGCGAAGTCGAGGATCGTGTCGTTTCCAGGCCCAGTGGTGAAGACGAAGATGTCTGCGCCGGCGCCGCCGATGTGCTGATCGTTGTTCGCGCCACCGTTCAGCGTGTCGTTGCCGGCGCCGCCGACAAGGAAATCGTTCGCACCACCGCCGGTGATCGTGTCGTTCCCCGTACCGCCGTTGATGTAGTAGCTGATCGTCGCCGCGCTGTTGTCGAGCACGTCGTCGGCCTGCGTGCCAAGCTGTACCGCGGCGAATTGATCACCGCGTGCCGTGCCACTGACGAGGTCGCGGACATCGAACGTGACGCCGGCCGACGAGAAGAAGGTGATCCCCTCATCGTCGAAGCGGCTGATCGCGCCGGTGAGCGCCCCGACACCATCTTCCGCCTGCAAACGTACGGCGAGGCCGCCATCCTGATTGGCCGCCGTGCCCGCGTCCTCGGCGCTGCCGTTACCGACTTCCGCGCTGGTGAACGTCAGCCGAACCTGCGTCGTGCCGGCCGCGGCCGATACGTTGACGCGATCATCCCCGATGCCGAGGTTGACGGCATCCGCGCCGTCGGTGGACACGTTGAAGATCGCGATATCGTTGCCGATCCCGCCGAAGATCGTGTCGGCGCCGCCGCCGCCGATGAAGCTATCGTCACCGGCGGAACCGATGAGCCGGTCGGATCCTGCCCCACCGACGAGGAAGTCGTTCGCGCTGCCGCCGGTGATGATGTCGTTGCCCGCGCCGCCGTTGACGTAATAGCTGATGGTCGTCGCGCTGTTGTCGATCACCTCGCTCAGCGCGGTCCCGAGCTGCACCGCCGCGAACTGATCGCCGCGCGCCGTGCCGCTGACGAGATCGCGCACGTCGAAGGTGAGGCCGGCGGTGGAAGCGAAGAAGGTGACGCCTTCGTCATCGTAACGGCTGACACCGCCGGTAAGTGCGCCAGAGGCATCTTCCGCCTGGACGCGCACGGCAAGACCGCCGTCCTGGTCGGCAATCGCGCCGCCGTCGCTGGCATTGCCGTTGCCAACTTCCGCGCTGGTGAACGTCAGTCGCACCTGCGTCGTGCCCGCTGCAGCCGATACGTTGACGCGATCGGCGCCTGCGCCCAAGTCGACGGTGTCGGAACCGTCGGTCGACACGTTGAAGATCGCGGTGTCGTTGCCCTGGCCGCCGCTGATCGTATCGTTGAGCGCGCCGCCGATGAAGCTGTCGTCACCCGCGCCGCCGACGAGGCGATCCGCGCCTGCGCCGCCGACGAGGAAGTCGTTCGCGCTGCCGCCAAAGATCGTGTCGTTGCCCTGACCGCCGTTGACGTAATAACTGATCGTCGCCGTACTGTTGTCGATCACCTCGCCCTCGCGCGTGCCGAGCTGCACGGCGGCGAACTGGTCACCCCGCGCCGTGCCGCTCACCAGATCGCGCACGTCGAACGTCAGCCCGGGTGTGGTGGACAGGAAGGTAACGCCCTCATCGTCGTACCGGCTGACCGCGCCAGTCAACGCGCCTGTGCCATCCTCCGCCTGCATCCGGACGGCGAGCCCGCCGTCCTGGTTGGCGAGCGTTCCCGCATCGGTGGCGCTGAGGTTGCCGACTTCAGCGCTGGTGAACGTCAGCCGAACCTGTGTCGTGCCGGTGGCCGCCGCGACGTTGACACGGTCATTCCCCGTCCCGAGATCGACGCTGTCCGATCCGTCGGTCGAGATGTTGAAGATCGCGAGGTCGTCGCCTTGACCGCCGCTGATCGTATCGTCGCCTGCACCGCCGATGAAGCTGTCGTTGCCTGCACGCCCGCCGAACAGAATGTCATTTCCCGCACCCCCGACCAGGAAGTCGTCGCCCAGGCCGCCGTTGATGTCATCGTTGCCGCGGCCGCCGTTGATGTAGGTCGCAACGGTCGAGCCGCCTTCCGCATAATAGTCATCTCCGGACGTGCCGAGCCGGACGACACCAAACTGCGTGCCGCGCTCGACGCCGCTGACAAGATCACGCACGTCGAAGGTATAGCTACCATCCGAAACGAAGCTGATACCTTCGTCGTCGAACCTGCCGATCGGTCCGGTAAGCGCACCCGACGCGTCTTCGCCTTGCACGCGAACGGCAAGGCCGCCATCTTGATTGGCGAGCGTGCCGCTATCCGTTGCCGTTCCATTGCCGACTTCTGCGCTGGTGAAGGTTAGCCGCACCTGGGTGTAGAGCTGTTCGCGATTACCAAGAAAAACAACGTCGTAGCCAGCACCGAAATCGCGCGCCACGCCTGCGAGCGCTGCCAGGCTATACCCGGCCTGATCATCACGAACCCTGCTGCCGTTCACCGTTGCCATGTCCACTCTCCCTTCGATGTTCGGAGCAGCTACGAACAACTGCGTGGCAAGATGCGCTGTAACAAAAAGAATTAATCCAGTACTTACCATGGCGACTGGCGGTTGCATTGGCCCGGCGACGTGGCATAGGGCGCGGCTTCGATGCATCAGCGATACACCCCCTGGCGCGGCGCCGTCGCGCCCGTTCGCGCGCGAGCGCCTGGGGTAACTAGAAACGTTGATCATAAGCGCGGCGCGCGTGTCCTCCTGCGCGCCACCTCTCCATTGCACGAGCGCCGCCGGCCGATCCGATCGATCGTCCGGCTTGGCGGCACTTCCAGCGAGTAGACCCAGATGCCCAAACGCACCGACATCTCCTCCATTCTCGTCATCGGCGCTGGTCCGATCGTGATCGGTCAGGCGTGCGAGTTCGATTACTCGGGCACGCAGGCGATCAAGGCGCTCAAGGAAGAGGGCTATCGCATCGTCCTGGTCAATTCGAACCCGGCGACGATCATGACCGATCCCGAGCTCGCCGACGCTACCTATGTCGAGCCCATCACGCCCGAGATCGTTGCCAAGATCATCGAGAAGGAGCGACCCGACGCGGTCCTGCCGACGATGGGCGGGCAGACCGCGCTCAACACCGCGCTCGCGTTGTTCCGCGACGGTACGCTGGAAAAGTATGGCGTCGCCATGATCGGCGCCGATGCCGAGGCGATCGACAAGGCCGAGGACCGGCTCAAGTTCCGCAACGCGATGGACAAGATCGGCCTTGAGAGCGCCCGCTCGGCCGTGGCGCATACCGAGGCGGAGGCGCTGGAGGGATTGGAGAAGGTCGGGCTGCCCGCGATCATCCGCCCAAGCTTCACCCTCGGCGGCACAGGCGGCGGGGTCGCGTACAATCGCGAGGAGTTCATCGAGATCGTCCGCAAGGGGCTTGATGCCTCGCCGACGACCGAGGTCCTGATCGAGGAGTCGCTGCTCGGCTGGAAGGAATATGAGATGGAGGTGGTCCGCGACCGGGCGGACAATTGCATCATCATCTGCTCGATCGAGAACGTCGATCCGATGGGTGTTCACACGGGCGATTCGATCACCGTCGCGCCGGCGCTGACGCTGACCGACAAGGAATATCAGATCATGCGCAACGCCAGCATCGCGGTGCTGCGCGAGATCGGTGTCGAGACGGGCGGGTCGAATGTCCAGTTCGCGGTCAATCCGAAGGACGGCCGCCTGATCGTGATCGAGATGAACCCGCGCGTGTCACGGTCGTCGGCGCTGGCCTCGAAGGCGACCGGCTTCCCGATCGCCAAGGTCGCGGCGAAGCTCGCGGTTGGCTACACGCTCGACGAGATCACCAATGACATTACCGGTGCGACGCCGGCGTCGTTCGAGCCGACGATCGATTATGTCGTCACCAAGATCCCGCGCTTCGCCTTCGAGAAGTTCAAGGGCGCCGAAGCCGTCCTGTCGACGGCGATGAAGAGCGTGGGCGAGGTGATGGCGATCGGGCGCAACATTCAGGAGTCGATGCAGAAGGCGCTGCGCGGGCTCGAGACCGGGCTCAGCGGCTTCAACCGCGTCGAGCGTCTGATGGGCGCGCCGCGCGCGGAGATCGAGGCGGCGCTAGCCGTGGCGAGCCCTGACCGGTTGCTCGTCGCGGCGCAGGCGCTGCGCGAGGGATTCACCGTCGCCGAGGTTCACGCGATCGCCAAATACGATCCGTGGTTCCTGGAGCGGATCGCCGAGATCGTCGCGGCGGAAGAGGATGTGTGCCGCAACGGCCTGCCGATCGACGCCGCGGGCATGCGGCGGCTGAAGTCGAT
The DNA here is from genome assembly GCF_002117915.1 of Sphingomonas sp. TZW2008. GTDB lineage: Bacteria > Pseudomonadota > Alphaproteobacteria > Sphingomonadales > Sphingomonadaceae > Sphingomonas. The sequence goes on from NZ_BDJB01000005.1 coordinate 46,432, forward strand.
GGGCTTTAGCGACAAGCGGCTAGCGTGGCTGGCGCTGCAATCGGCTAATCTGCGCGGCATGCAGCGCGGCATCGCACGGGGCAGCGGGCTGATCCACGAGGCGGTCAAGGCGATGACCGGCGGGGTGACCGAAGAAGAGGTGCGCACGCACCGCGTCAAGCTGGGCGTACGTCCGGTGTATAAGCGGATCGATACCTGCGCCGCCGAGTTCGACGCTAAGACGCCTTACATGTACTCGACGTACGAGGGGCCGAGCTTCGGCGAGCCGGAGTGCGAATCGCAGCCGAGCGAGCGGCGCAAGATCGTCATCCTAGGTGGTGGGCCGAACCGGATCGGGCAGGGGATCGAATTCGATTACTGCTGCTGCCACGCCTGTTTCGCGCTGGCGGATGCCGGTTTCGAGACGATCATGGTCAACTGCAATCCGGAGACGGTGAGCACCGACTACGACACGTCGGACCGGCTGTACTTTGAGCCGCTGACGGCGGAGGACGTGCTCGAGATCCTGCACGTCGAGGCGAGCCGCGGCGAGCTCGTCGGCGTCATCGTCCAGTTCGGCGGGCAGACGCCGCTCAATCTTGCGCGCGCGCTGGAAGTGGCGGGCATTCCGATCCTGGGAACGTCGCCCGCCGCGATCGATCTGGCGGAGGATCGCGAGCAGTTCGCCGCGCTCGTCAATCGGCTGCGGCTGCTGCAGCCCAACAACGGCATCGCGCGCAGCCGCGACGAGGCGCTCAACGTCGCCGAGCGCGTCGGCTACCCCGTCCTGATGCGGCCGAGCTTCGTCCTCGGCGGGCGCGCGATGGAAATCGTCGACGGTCCCGCGCAGCTCGACGACTATATCCAGACGGCGGTGCAGGTGTCGGGCGACGCGCCGGTGCTGATCGACCAGTATCTACGCGACGCGATCGAGGTCGACGTCGACGCGATCTGCGACGGTGAGGACGTGGTGGTCGCCGGCGTGCTCCAGCATATCGAGGAGGCCGGTGTCCATTCGGGTGACAGCGCCTGCTCGATCCCGCCCTATTCACTGCCCGACGACATCATCGCCGAAATCGAGCGCCAGACCGAGCTGCTCGCGCGCGGGCTCGAAGTACGCGGCCTGATGAACATCCAGTTCGCGGTGAAGGACGGCGCGGTCTATCTCATTGAGGTGAATCCGCGCGCAAGCCGTACGGTGCCGTTCGTCGCCAAGGCGATCGGTGCGCCGATTGCCAAGATCGCGGCGCGCGTGATGGCGGGCGAGAAGCTGCGCGACTTGCCCGCGATCGATCGCCGGATCGACTATTTCGCCGTCAAGGAAGCGGTGTTTCCCTTCAACCGCTTTCCGGGGATCGATCCGGTTCTGTCGCCCGAGATGAAGTCGACCGGTGAGGTGATGGGGATCGACCGCGATTTCACCACCGCCTTTGCCAAATCGCAACTGGGGGCAGGGACGGTGCTGCCCGAGGCGGGCGCGGTGTTCGTCAGCGTCAAGGACAGTGACAAGGCTGCGATCGTTCCGGCGATCCGCGATCTTGCGGATGCGGGCTTCACGATCGTGGCGACGGGAGGGACGGCGGATCACCTGCAGCGCGCAGGAATCGATGTAGAGCTCGTTAATAAGGTGGCACAGGGTCGGCCGCATATCGTCGACCGGATCAAGGACGGCGGGATCGCGCTGATCTTTAATACCACCGAAGGCTGGCAGAGCCTGAAGGACTCGCAGCCGATCCGCGCGTCGGCGGTCAATCAGCGTATTCCCTATTTCACCACCGCACAGGCGAGCATTCAGGCGGCGAAAGCCGTTACCGCCGCTACGCGCAACCTTGAAGTGCGGCCGCTTCAATCCTATTATTCGCGGCTGCACAATTAATCCCCGGCATCGATGTTGAGATGTGCGGCGATCCGAAGAGGAGGATCGCCGGGGGACAGGGTTTCGGGAAGGAAAAGGCGCGATGGCGACGGTCGACAAGATGCCGATGCTGCAGGAAGGCTATGATCGGCTGACGGCTGATCTGAAGCGGCTCAAGATCGAACGGCCGACGATCGTCGATGCGATCGAGGAAGCGCGGGCGCACGGCGATCTTTCGGAAAACGCCGAATATCATGCCGCTAAGGAGCGCCAGGGCCAGATCGAGGCGTCGATCGCCGATATCGAGGACAAGCTTTCCCGCGCGCAGATCATCGACCCGCGCGATCTGTCGGGCGACAAGATTGTGTTCGGCGCGACGGTGACGCTGCTCGACGAGGACGACAAGTCGGTCCGTTACCAGATCGTCGGGCAGACCGAGGCCGATGCGAAATCGGGGCGCATCAGCTACAATTCGCCGATGGGGCGGGCGCTGATTGGGCGAAGCGTCGACGACGAGGTCGAGGTGTCGGTGCCGGCAGGCGAGCGCTACTACGTCGTCTCGAAGATTGAGTTCATCTGACCGCAGCGCGGTGGAGCGCCGATGTGCCGCCGCGATCGCCGCGGCACATCGTTGATCTGATTATTCGGACGTGCCAGGCTTGAGCAGGTCGGGCTCAAGCAGGCGGTGCATATGCACCACGACATATTTCATTTCGGCATCATCAACGGTGCGCTGCGCGGCACCGCGCCACGCCTTCTCGGCGGAAGCATAGTCCGGGAACACGCCGACGATATCGATCGACTTCAAGTCTGCGAAGTCGAGGGTGCGCGGGTCGGAAACCCGCCCGCCGAATACGAGATGGAGCTTGCTCATGCCGGCTCCTTACCGTGTTGGCGGACGGGTTTGAAGCGCCTTACTGCGGCGCCTTGATCTGTTCACGGCCGGCCTGCGCGGCGGCGGTCCCGGCATGCGACGCCGCCTTGGCGACGCCTTGGAACAGCGACTTCGCCTGATTGCGCGCGGCGTCCTTCGTGAGGCCGAGTTCATCGAGTTCACTGCGACCGACGTCCTTCGCCGCAGCGAGAGCCGCAAGCGCCGCGGCGCCGACGCGCTTTCCGACCGGCGCCAGCAGTTCCTTCTCACGCGCACTGCGCGGGACGAGCGCGCCAACAAGCGCGCCAACCGCAAGCCCGCCGACCAGCACGCCCAGCGGGTTATCCTGGACGACATCACCCGTCTGATGCGCCGCCTCGCGCAGATGCTCCTTGGTCGAGGTCGCGGCGTCCTCGGCACGCGCAAGCGCATTGTCGTAGGCGTGGGTCGCGCGATCGCGCAGCGTCTCGTGATCGGTCGAAGTGCGATTGTCGGTCATATCTCGTTCCTCTCGGCCTTTTCCGGCCAGTCACCAGGGATCGAACGCGCTAGCGATAGCGCGGTTTCGCCGGTCTTTTCAGTTGGGTTGCGCGGGCGCCGTTTGAACAGGCCGGCGATGCGACGACGGGCGAGCAGTGCGGTGGCAAGAGCCGTCGCCCATACGACGATCTCGGGATTTTGGCGCGCGGTCTCGACACCACTGCGCAATGCCTTCTCGCCACTTTCGGTCAAGCCATCGACCGCGTCGCGCACCACGACGCGCGGGTCGAGCTTGGTCTGCAACGCCCCGACAGTATCGCCGAAACGTTTGCGCGCCTCTGCGACGCGTGCTTCGGCACTGTGCACATCGGTCGGGTCGCTCATGCAGCTGTCCCCTGCGTCAAGCGCGACTTGCCGACTATCGCGAGCACACCGGCGATGACGAAGACGACGCCCACAACGGCCAGCGTGGCTAGACCCGGACCGATCAGCGTCGCGAGGCTCAGGATCAACCCGACAAGCAGCGCGATTAGCCCCGCGAGGCCGAGCACCGCCGCAATCGCGAAGAATATCGCGGCCGAGCGGTACCGCGTGATCGACGCGCTCGCGCGCGCTTTGACGAGACCGATCTCGGCCTGCGCCATTTCGCGCGCGTCGACGACCAGTTGCGAAACCAGTTGTCCGACGCCCGCCTCGCTATGACGTACGGGGGTACCCGTCACCGAAATCAGCCTTTGTCGCGCTGATCGAGACCGGCGGAGAGCAGGCGGGCGACGACGAAGCCGGCGGCGGCGGCAGCGCCGATCGCGACGGCCGGGCTCTTGCGTACCAGCGCGCGCGCGTCATCGAGCAGGTCGTCAACTGACCGTTCGTTGAGTGACGAGGAGAAGCCCTGTACGCTCTCGGCGGCGTTGCGGGCATATTGGCCGTATTGCGCGCCGAGCTTGTCATCGACTTGCGCGGCCGCATCGTTGAGCATTTGCGAGAGCTGGTCGAGCGCACCGCTTGCCCGAGCCTTTCCTTGGTCGGCGAGCCCGAGCACGCGGTCGGCGGCCTCGCCCTTAAGCTTCGTCACATTCTCGCTGATCGTCTGACGCGCGCCGGCCGATCCTTCTTCGCCGCTCGTCGCCTTATCTGCCTCGTTCACGGTAGCGTTCGCGCCATTCGACGATGATGCGAAATCGTCTCCAGCACTCTTCAGCGGGTCGGCCGGCGCGAAAGCGTCGGCGGCGGCGGGCGAGACATCCTGATCGGTCATTGGTTTGGGCGTTTCGTCGGCCATCACGTATCTCCTTGGTCGAACCCAGAAACCCCGCGGCGCTGGCCCCGGTTCCATCGTCATTTGCCGCTGGGGCATTGCGTCGTTATCGCACGCGTCGAACTCGTCACCCGCCATCGTAGAAGGATCGTTACGTGACCGCAATTATCGACCTGCAAGGCCGCCAGATCATCGACAGCCGGGGCAACCCGACCGTAGAGGTCGACGTGATCCTCGAAGATGGCAGCTTCGGGCGTGCGGCGGTGCCGTCGGGGGCGTCGACCGGCGCGCACGAGGCCGTCGAGAAGCGTGACGGCGACAAGGCGCGCTGGCTCGGCAAGGGCGTCGAGCAGGCGATCGACGCGGTGAATGGCGAGATCGCCGACGCGATCCGTGGTCTCGAGGCGGAAGACCAGATCGAGATCGACGCTGCGCTGATCGATCTCGATGGCACCGAGAACAAGGGGCGGCTGGGCGCCAACGCGATCCTGGGCGTCAGCCTCGCGGTGGCGAAGGCCGCGGCCGATGCGCGCGGCCTGCCGCTTTACCGCTACGTCGGCGGAGTCAACGCGCATGTCCTGCCGGTGCCGATGATGAATATCATCAACGGCGGCGAACATGCCGACAATCCGATCGATTTCCAAGAATTCATGATCATGCCCGTCGGCGCGGACAACATCATGGACGCGGTGCGCTGCGGATCGGAGATCTTCCATACGCTGAAAAAGGGTTTGCACGACAAGGGGTTGGCGACGTCCGTCGGCGACGAGGGCGGTTTCGCGCCGAACCTCGCGAGCACCACCGACGCGCTCGACTTCATCATGAGTTCGATCGAGAAGGCGGGCTACACGCCGGGCGACGATGTGATGCTCGCGCTCGACTGCGCGGCGACCGAGTTCTTCAAAGACGGCAAATACGTCATCTCTGGCGAGAATCTGACGCTGGAGCCCGGCGCGATGGCGGACTATCTCGCCGATCTCGTCGCGCGCTACCCGATCCTATCGATCGAGGACGGGATGGCGGAAGACGATTTCGAGGGCTGGAAGGCGCTGACCGACCGGATCGGCAGCAAAGTGCAGCTCGTCGGCGACGATCTGTTCGTGACCAACCCGGCGCGGCTGCGCGACGGGATCGCGCAGGGGCTCGCGAATTCGCTGCTCGTCAAGGTCAACCAGATCGGCACGCTGTCCGAGACGCTTGAGGCGATCCGCATCGCCGAGCGCGCGGGCTATACGGCGGTGATGAGCCACCGTTCGGGCGAAACCGAGGATTCGACGATCGCTGATCTCGCGGTCGCGACCAATTGCGGGCAGATCAAGACGGGCAGCCTCGCGCGGTCCGACCGGCTCGCCAAGTACAACCAGCTGATCCGGATCGAGGAAGAGCTCGGCTCGATCGCGATGTACGCAGGCCGTGACGTGCTGCGCACGCGCTGAAACCGCTTGTAACTAAGGGGGGCTTGGGCGAGAATCACGGCACGATGCGACGCAAGCCCTCTAATTTCCGATCGGTCATGAAGCGCGCCGCCTGGCCGGCGGTCGCGCTGGTCGTCATGGCGTTTTTCGGCGGCTACGCTGTGCTGGGCGCCAACGGGCTGCTCGCGTTCGGCGACTACAAGCGCCAGTTGGTGAAGCGCGAGCATTATTTCGCAGCGCTCGACCAGCGGCGCGAGATGCTGCGTAACCGCGTGGCGCTGCTCGATCCGCGCCACGCCAATCCGGACATGGTCGACGAATTGGTGCGCCGCGAGCTCAACGTCGCGCATCCCGACGAGGTGATCGTCCCGCTGCGCTGATTGGTCGTGATACGGGGCCGGGATCGCCGGCCCCACATGCGTCAGCGGAGGAAAGTCAGCAGATCCTGGGTCAACCGATCGCTTTCGGTCGCGAACAACCCGTGCGGCGCGCCGTCATATTCGACGAGTTGGCTAGCGGTGATCCCGGCCGCGGCGGCGCGACCCGTTGCGTCGATCGGAACGGTCTTGTCGCCAGTGCCGTGGATGACCAGCGTCGGCACGCGGAAGGCCGGCAGATCGGGGCGGAAATCGGTATGCCCAAAGCTGTCGGCGCATTGCAGCGTCGCGCGCAGCGATGCCTGCATCGCAAGCCGCCACGCCCAGTCGAGCGTCGCTTCGCTGACCGGACTAGTGACATAGCCGACGCCGAAGAAATCCTTGAAGAACGTGCGGAAGAAGTCCGGCCGATCCTTCTTGATGCCGGCGGCGATCTGCTGGAGCTGATCCTCCGGCACGCCGTTGGGATTGTCGTCGGTCTGGAGCATGTACGGCACGACCGATCCGACCAGCACCGCCGAAGCAACGCCGCGGCCCTCATGGCGGCTCATGTAGCGCGCCACCTCGCCGCCACCCATCGAGAAGCCGACCAGCGTCGCGTCAGCGCCGATCTCCGCCGCCTTCATGACGTCAGCGAGATCGTCGGTGAGCGAATCGTAGTCGTAGCCATCCCACGTCTGGCTCGATCGACCGAAGCCGCGACGATCGTAGGCGATGACGCGGTAACCCGCCTCGGCGAGTGCGACGGCCTGCGGATCCCAGCTGTCGGCGGAGAGGGGCCAGCCGTGAACCAGCACGACCGGCCGGCCACTGCCCCAGTCCTTGACGAAAAGGTCGGCGCCGTCGCGTGTCTTTACATAGGGCATCGTCATCTCCGGGCTTCGAAGATGCGAGAACGATGCTCGTTCGGCGGCGTTCCGATTGTCGACGACACCGCCCGGAAGCGTACGTTCAGCGCGGCTGGCGCAACGTCGGCACTTCGTCACGCACCTCTTCGACACTCGGATTGCGGATCGAGGGACGCAGCCGAGCGACGCTGCACAGCCCGGCGAGCAGCGCGAGGCCGGCAGCGACGAGCGGTGGAATCGCACCCGCGCCGATGCCCGCCGCCAGCAGCGCCGCAGCGAGCGTCGCGCCGATCGTCTGTCCAGTGAGCCGCACCGTCGACACGAGCCCGCCGGCCGCCGCAGCGCGCGCCTTCGGCGCCGATCCGACGATCAGTCGTGCATTGGGCGGAAGGTAGAGGCCGAAGCCCGATCCGCACAGCGCCATCCGCCACGCGACGTCGACATAGCTCGGATCTGCCGGCATCGTCGCGAGCAGCGCGAGCGCCACCAGCGTCACCGCCATGCCGAGGCCACCGAGTATGCCGGCGGGCACGCGATCGGACAGAAAGCCCGAGAGCGGCGCGACGATCATGTTGGTCAGCGGCCACGGAGCGATGCAGGCGCCGATCTGTGTCGCGCTGAAGCCGAGTGCCGAGAGGCGGAAGGGGGTGGAGACGAGAAGCGTCATCGAAGCGGTGAAGGCGGTGAGGCTGCCGAACGCCGACAGGGCGATGATCGGCCGTGCGAGCAGATCGACCGGCAAGATCGGGGCGGGCGCGCCTATTTCGCGCCGAACGAAGACCCAGCCGAGCGCGGCACCGGCAAGGATGATGGCGGCGCTGACCACCGGGCTGTCGCCGTGGACGAGGCTTTCGGCGCCGCCGATGATCAGCCCGAACATCGCCGCGCACATAATCGCGCCGGCGAGGTCGAGCTGCGCAAGCCGCGGCGCCGGATCGGGCAGCGCGCGACCAAGCGCGATGCTGATGACCGCGAAGGGAATGGCGCTGGCAAATACCCACGGCCAGGGCGCGACGGCGAGCACGAGGCCGCCGATTGTCGGCGCCGCCGCTGCCGAGCTGGTGACGATCACCGAATTGATGCCGAGCCCGCGACCCAGCTGCCGTGCGGGATAGGTCTGGCGGATGAGCGCGGAGGAGACGCTGAGCACGCCCGCCGCGCCGATCGCCTGTACCGCGCGGACGATCAGCAGGAACGGCAGGCTTTTGGCGAAGAAGCACAGCAGCGTCGCCGCGGCGAAAACCATCTGCCCGGCCTGGTAGGTGCGCTTCAATCCGATCCGCTCGCCTAGCCCCGCAAAGGGCAGCAGCAGCATCACCAGCATGACCTGGTAGACGGTGACGATCGACACCACCGAGCTAGGCGCCACGCCCAAGTCGCGCGCGATCGTCGGCAGCGCGACGTTGGCGACGCCGCCATCGATGATCACCAGCGCCGATCCGCATCCCAGCGCAGCGATCGCACCGTAGCGGCGGGGTAGGGGAAGGCCGTCCGACATCGCGGTCCGCCATACGCCCCACGGCGCACGCGGCAAGCATTGCCGATGCCCGGCGCAAGCGGCACAGGCGGTGTGACCTTCCAGTGGAGCGAAGCGGATGAGGCGGTTGGCGGTCGGGGCGGCGTTGGCTGTGCTTGCGGCAAGTGGCGGCATCGCGCAGACGGCGGCGATGACCGATGCCGCCCCGCCTGCCGCCGCCGATCCGCATATTTGGCTAGAGGACAAGGACGGCTCTGCAGCGCTCGCCTGGATCGAGGCGGAGAACAAGCGCACGCTCGCGCGGCTCGAGGCGGATCCACGCTTCACCACGTTCAACGAGGAGGCGCTGGCGATCGCCGCGGCCGACGATCGCATCCCGATGCCGGAGCTGATCGACGGGCGGATCATGAACATGTGGCGCGACAAGGCACACCCCCAGGGTATCTGGCGATGGACGAGCGAGGCGGATTATGCCGGCCCTGCGCCGCGTTGGACCACGCTGATCGATCTCGACGCGCTGTCGCGGGCGGAGGGCAAAAAGTGGGTCTGGAAGGGCGTCACCTGCCGGCAGCCCGACGAGAAAAGTTGTCTCGTCGCGCTGAGCGAAGGCGGGGAAGACGCGACTGAGCTGCGCGAGTTCGATCTCGTCACGGGGCGCTTCGTGGACGGCGGCTTTGTCCTGCCGGCATCGAAGCAGAATGCCGACTGGATCGATGCCGACACGCTGATCGTATCGCGCGATTGGGGCGCAGGAACACTGACGAAGTCGGGCTATCCCTTCGTTGCGAAGATCGTGAAGCGGGGCCAGCCGCTGTCTGCCGCGCAGGAAGTCTATCGCGGGACGGCCGAGGATATCGGCGTCTGGCCGTTCGTCGCCGTAGACGGACGTGGCAATCGCGCGGTCGTGATTACGCGTGCGAAGACCTTCTTCACGTCCGAGAACTTCCTGTGGGACGGCGCGGAGGCGCGGCGGATCGCGATGCCCGACAAGGCCGACATCAAGGGGCTGGTCGATGGGCAACTGATTGTCCGCGTCAGCGAGCCTTGGGGCGCGATCCCGGAGGGAGCACTCGCATCGCTGCCGCTTGATGCCGCCCGCATTGGCGAAGGAACGCCGACGCTGATCTTCGCACCCGGGCCGCGGCAGTCGGTCGAGCGCGACAATATACGCGTCACCGGCAACGCGGTGATCGCCGCGATCTACGACAACGTCCGCGGGCGCGCGATGGCGTTCCGCCGCGCTGGGGACGGGTGGCGCGCGACGACGCTGGCGCTGCCCGACAATCTCTCCGTCGATCTCGTCGCGACCGACCTGCGGCACGATCGCGGCTTCCTGACCGTGTCGGGCTTCACCACGCCGACGCGACTGATGGCGTTCGATCTCGCCGAGGATGCGGCACCGCGCACCGTGAAGGCGTTGCCTGCGCGCTTCGACGCGACGGGTTTGGCGGTCGACCAAATCGAGGCGGTCTCGTCCGACGGCACGAAGATCCCGTATTTCGTCGTCCACCGCGCAGGCGCTGCGACGGACGGCGCCACGCCGACGCTGATGACGGCATATGGCGGGTTCGAAGTGTCGATGACGCCTTATTATTCTGGCGTCACCGGCAAGCTGTGGCTCGAGCGCGGCGGCGCGTTCGTGCTCGCCAATATTCGCGGGGGCGGCGAGTTCGGCCCGGCGTGGCACGAGGCGGGGCGAAAGACCAAGCGCCAGCTGATCTTCGACGACTTCGCCGCGGTGGCGCGTGACCTGTCGCGGCGCGGCATCACGCGCGCAGACCGGCTCGGCATCTTCGGCGGATCGAACGGCGGCTTGCTGATGGGCGTCGAGCTGACGCAGCACCCCGAGCTGTGGGGCGCGGTGACGATTCAGGTGCCGCTGCTCGATATGCTACGCTACGAGGGGATCGCAGCGGGGGCGTCGTGGGTCGATGAATATGGCTCTATCGCCAATCCGGACGAGCGCGCGTTCCTCGCGCGGATTTCGCCGTATCACGTGCTGCGGCGCGACGGTCGCTACCCGGAGCCGTATATCTGGACCACGACCAAGGACGACCGGGTCGGCCCGCAGCATGCGCGCAAGTTCGCGGCACGAATGAAGGAGTTCGGCCTGCCGTACATGTTCTACGAAGACACCGCCGGTGGGCATTCGGGCGATGCCGACATTGCACAGGGCGCGCGGCTGCAAGCGTTGCAAACGGTGTATTTGGCGCAGAAACTGATGCCGGCGGCGGGCCAATAATGAGGAGGACGGGCGCCCTGCGACGACGCCGCGGGGTTGACGTGCAATTGCGGAACGATGCGTTGCATAAACGCTTATTGCTGCAACGCAGCGAGATTTGTTAATTGACGGGCATGGAACTGACAATGGACGCTGATCGGGTGCACGCGCCGCCATCGCCGCCGCCGGCCTCGATGCCGGTCGTCTTCGAGGCGATCGTCAAGCAGCAGGCGCTGGCCGCGACCTATAATCTCGGCTCCGTCACGCTCGCGCCGCACGTCGTGTACACCAAGCACGGTGAGTTCTACGTCGATGCCGTGACGCTCGAGCGCGACGGCAAGCCGCCCAAGGAGCCCAAGATCGGCGCGTTCAAGATCGCCGGTCTCGGCGGCATTCGCGTGACGCCGCGTCGTTTCACGCCAAGCGAACTGTTCGACCCGTCGGAAGCGCGATACGAAGGCGTGACGCTGCTGGCGATCGACCGGTAATCGACCAGAAGGCCGGTCGAGCTGGCGCGAAACCTTTTTGCGCCAGACTCCGTAAGGCAACGTCGACGTAACATGAGCGCTTTGGCGCCACCCGCCGCTGGTCGCCTTCGTCACTGCAACGGCCTGCCGTCAGGTTCGTCGCCTCGGAAAGGGCGTCCCGCGAGCGCCCTTCCGAGGTATGCAGATCTCGCCCTAGCGGCAGCGGATTTGGCTGTTCTGATCCACCGAGCGGCCGGCGAGCGCGCCTGCGGCACCGCCGAGCAACGTGCCGACGATCCTGCTGCGGCCGCCGTCGATGACGTTGCCGAGCACACCGCCCAGCGCACCGCCGACGATCAGCCCCGTCGTGCCATCGGATCGGCGGCAGTAATATCGTCCGTCTGATCCCGAATAGACGCGGTCGTTCGCCGAAAGTACGCGCTCCTGATAATTGCCTTGACGATAATAGCGCGAGGGATCGTAGTCGCCCTCGTCGCGCCACTGATCGTCATCGTAGCGCGTCACCGGGCCGGGCGCTGTACGCCCATCATCCCAGCGCGGATCTCGATAGCCGCCGCCGGGAACGCGCCGTACCGATTGGTAGCGATCATATTCGCTGCGAAAGATCTGCATCTCGCGTTCGAAGCGATCCTGCGCCGCCCGGAAGCGTGCGTCGTCAGCGCTCGACTGGGCGAACGCGGGGGATCCAACGGCGATGCCGATCGTGGCCAGGGCGATACCGATGCGACGGGTAAGCATGTCACTATCCTCTCACTGCCCGTAAGCGGGCAATGCTGGATACGGTTACGCTGTCGTATCGTTCCAGCATGATGACACAAAGCGATATCGCCGCCAGCACGGAAGGACGCGGTCGGCGCATCGCCCGGTTCGGCCTGATCCTGTTCTACGCCATCGCCGGCGTCGGGCATCTCATCTTCACCGACGCGATGGTGCGGATCGTGCCTGGTTGGGTACCGCAGCCGCGCCTCGTCGTGCTGGCGACCGGCATGGCCGAGCTTGCCGGTGCGGCGGCGCTACTGAGCGTGCGCACGAGACGGGCGGCGGGGTGGGCGCTCGCCGCCTACGCGCTGTGCGTGTGGCCGGCGAACGTACAGCACGCGATCATCGACCTCGGCAGCGGACGCGGCCTGCCGATCGCCTATCACGCGCCCCGCCTCCTGCTGCAGCCGCTGATCATTTGGTGGGCGTTGTGGGCGAGCGGCGCCGTGCCGCCGCGCCGCCGCGCCGCTCAGCCCTGATCGACCATCGCCGGCCCATAGGAGTCGATCGCCTCGAACAGCTGCGTCAGCTCCGCGCGCTCATCCGCGCTGATTTCAGGGCGCCAGATCTCGAACAGCAGCACGGTGCGGGTGCCGCTGCCCCGGTTCCACGCCTCGTGCTCGAACGAATCGTCGAAGATCACCAGCTGTCCCTCACGCCAGACGTGCGTCTCCGCGCCGACGCGCAGTGCGCAGCCATCGGGCACGACGATCGGCAGGTGACAGATAAGCCGCGTGTTGAGCAGGCCGTGATGCGGCTGGATATGCGTACCGGGTGTCAGGCGCGAGAACAGCGCCATCGGCGAGCGACCGGCGACGCGTGGGATCGGCAGATCGGCCAACGCCGCCATCGTGCGCGGGAAGTTGCGGGCGTTGTCCGCAACGATCTCACCGCCGCGCCACAGGTACAGCGCGCTCCAGCTCGGATCGTCCAGCAGCGGATTGTTGGGACGCGGGCGATCACCGCTGCCCTCGACATACGGGCGGAAACCCGCGCCGGCGGACGCCGCTGTCAATTCCTCGCGGATCGCGGGGGTGGCCGCTTCCAACGCTTCGGCCCAGTCGAATTCGCGCCGGTCGTAGAATGGCCGCTGCGGCAGGCCAGCGAAGTAGAACATCGTCGGCTGCTGAAGATACAATTGCCGGCGGCCGAGCAGCAGATCGACCGACTCAGCGACGCGCGGCGACACGCCCGAGCCGACGGCGCGGGTCAGATGATCGGCAAAGCGCGCGGAGGCTTCGGCGCAGTGGCTTTCCGCCTGGCGCAGCAGCGGGTGCAGCGCTGCCGGAACCTCGCGCATCACGCCCGCCTGATTGAGCGCGGCGCGATAGAAGGTGATCGCCGCACGGTCGTCGCCGTCACCGCGCTTGCGGTCGCCCATCAGCAGCAGTCCGGCGAGGTGCCGCGGTTCCGCCTTGAGCAGCGCATCGAGCGCGCGCGTTTCGCCGGCCGCGTCCGCCATCAGCCGGCACGCCTGCGCCAGCGCGAACCACGGTCGCGGCGCATCGGGTGCGTCGGCCAGGATCCGCTCGAACGCGCCGCGCGCCGCCGGGCCATCGCCCCGCCGCAACGCGTCGAGCCCCTGGCGGGCAAGCAGATCGGCGTCGGCACGGGACAGCGTCATCCCCGCTTCCTATCGCGCGTACGGGCGTGAGGTAAGAGCGGGGTTCAGGGCAGTGAAACGAAACTGTCCATCACACGCTTGCGACCGGCCTTCTCGAACTCGATCTCGAGCTTGTTGCCCTCGATCTCCGCGATCGTGCCGTAGCCGAATTTCTGATGGAAAACGCGCAGGCCGAGCGACAGATCGTCACGCCCCTTGTTGCCGAGGCTGACCGACGGGGCGCGACTTTCCACGATACGCGTCGGCTCGCGGCTGAAGGTGCGCGCCTGCCACTCGCCGCCGGGCTTGCCGCCCGCCGGCTGCGCGAGCGTGCCCGCCGCGCGCTGCCATCCGGGTCCGCGCCCGGTGCCGCGGCCGACATCCGCGAAGGGATCGGCGCGTTCGGACCAGTTCGCGCGCCACAGACTTTCGCCGCCCGACATCGTCGTCTCGGTATCGACATGGTCGGCGGGCAACTCGGTGACGAAGCGCGACGGGATCGACGACGTCCACTGGCCGTAGATGCGACGATTGGCGGCGTGAAAGATCACCGCGCGGCGCCGCGCGCGCGTGATCGCGACATAGGCGAGACGGCGCTCCTCCTCCAGGCTGCGCGTGCCGCCCTCGTCGAGCGCGCGCTGCGAAGGGAACAACCCTTCCTCCCAACCGACCAGGAAGACGGTCTCGTATTCGAGTCCCTTCGCGGCGTGGATCGTCATGATCGTTACCTTGGGATCCTCGCGCGTTCCCTCGTTATCCATGACGAGGCTGACGTGCTCGAGGAACGCGCCGAGGCTCTCGTACTCCTCCATCGCGCGGACAAGCTCGGTAAGGTTCTCGAGCCGGCCGGCCGCCTCCGCCGACTTCTCCGCCTGCCACATCGCGGTGTAGCCGCTCTCGTCGAGCAGCTGCCGCGCGAGTTCGGGATGCGGCAGCTCGCGCGCCATCTGCCGCCAGCGCGCGATATCGCCGACGAGGTTGCCGAGCGCGCGGCGCGCCTGCGGCGTCAGCTCGTCGGTATCGAGAATGCGCGCCGCCGCCGCCGTGAGCGGCAGCTGCTGCGATCGGGCGAGCTGGTGCACCTTCGCCACCGCCTTGTCGCCGAGCCCGCGCTTGGGCGTGTTGACGATCCGCTCGAACGCCAGATCGTCCGCCGGCTGGTTGACGACGCGCAGATACGCGAGCGCGTCACGGATCTCCTGCCGCTCGTAGAAGCGGAAACCCCCGACGATGCGATACGGCATGCCGATCGCGATGAAGCGGTCCTCGAACTCGCGCGTCTGATGCTGCGCGCGGACGAGGATCGCGATCTCGTCTAGCGACTTGCCGGCGCGCTGGCATGCTTCGATCTCGTCACCGACGCGGCGCGCTTCTTCCGGCCCGTCCCACACGCCGATTACGCGGACCTTCTCGCCAACGTCGATCTCGGTCCAAAGCGTCTTGCCGAGCCGCCCAGTGTTGTTGCCGATCACCCCGCCGGCCGCGCCCAGGATATGCGGGGTGGAGCGGTAATTCTGTTCGAGCCGGATGACCTTGGCGCCCGGAAAATCTTTCTCGAACTTGAGGATATTTTCGACCTGTGCGCCGCGCCATGAATAGATCGACTGATCGTCGTCGCCGACGCAGCAGATGTTGCGCCGCTCCTGGGCAATCAGCCGCAGCCACAGATATTGGACCGAGTTGGTGTCCTGATATTCGTCCACCATCACGTAGCGAAAGCGCTGCTGATAATGCGCAAGCACTTCGCGATCGGTCTTGAGGATCGTCAGTACGTGCAGCAGCAGATCGCCGAAGTCACAGGCGTTCACCGCCTTCAGCCGCTGCTGATACTGCTCGTACAATTCGCCGCCGCGGCCGTTGGCGTAGCGCTCACTCTCGCCCGCATCGATTTCGCGCGGGGTAAGCCCCTTGTTCTTCCACTCGTCGATCAGCCCGGCAAGGCTGCGCGCGGGGAAGCGCTTCTCGTCGATGTCCGCCGCGAGAATCAGCTGCTTGAGCAGCCGCAGCTGGTCGTCGGTATCGAGGATGGTGAAGTTGCTCTGCAGCCCGACCAGTTCGGCATGGCGGCGCAGCATCTTCGCGCCGATCGCGTGAAACGTGCCGAGCCACGGCATCCCCTCGACCACGTCGCCGACCAGCCGCCCGACGCGTTCGCGCATCTCGCGCGCCGCCTTGTTGGTGAAGGTGACGGACAGGATCTCGCTGGGATACGCCTTGCGCGTGTGAAGGAGGTGCGCGAGGCGCGCGGTCAGCGCCGCGGTCTTGCCTGTGCCGGCGCCGGCCAGCACGAGCACTGGCCCATCGGTCGTTAGCACCGCTTCACGCTGCGGCGGATTGAGGCCGCGCAGATACGGCGGGTCGGCAAGCTGGGTATCGGTCACCGGGGACAGGTAGGCAGGGTTGCACGATGGCGCAATCCATGAGAACAAAGGCGAAACAATAACGGGAGAGGATCGATGGCGACAACGGGAAGGTGCCATTGCGGGGCGGTGAGCTGGTCGGCCGAGGGGCCCTGCGAGCATCACGCGCTGTGCCATTGCAGCGATTGCCGCCGCTGGTCCGGCGCGCCGATGGTCGGCTGGATCGCGTTCAAGGCCGATCAGGTCACGGTGACGGGCACACCCGTGGTGTACCGATCGTCGGAGCATGGCGCGCGCGAGTTCTGTGGCGCCTGCGGAACGGGCCTGTTCTATCGCAACGAGGCGTTCCTGCCGGGGCTCATCGACATCCACTCGGGCACGCTCGACGATCCCGAGAGCCAGCCGCCGGGGGCGCAGATCATGGTCAAGGATCGGCTGAGCTGGACTTCGACGATGACCGAGCTGCCCCAATTCACGACCTATCCCGGCCTGGGCGAATGATGCGCGATCCGATCGATGCGTGGCACGGCTATATGGCGGCGCCACGCGCCGACCTGCTCGACGCGCTGATCGCTGACGAGTGCGTATTCCGCTCGCCCGCCGTGCATACGCCGCAGGCCGGCAAGGCGCCGACGATCAAGTATCTAACCGCCGCGGCCGAAGTGCTTGGAAAGGACGGCTTCCGCTACGTTGGCGAGTGGCGCGGCGAGCGATCGGCGGTGCTCGAATTCGTCTGTCGGATCGAAGGCGGGATCGACGTCAACGGGGTCGATATTATCGCTTGGAACGACGCGGGGCTGATCGTCGATTTCAAGGTAATGATCCGGCCTGTGAAGGCGCTGAACGGCGTCATCCCGCTGATGGGCGCAGTGCTCGCGCGGGAAAGCCGATAAAATCGGGGCAGCACGCAGATCGCGCGCTGCCCCGTAGTTCAGGGAGGTGCGGGCAGGGGGGAACCTGCCCGACAGACGACGCTCACAGGGGGGAAGAAGCGTCGTCGCATCCGATCTAGGCTCGCGATGTTGCCGTAGTATGTCAGGCGTGGGTGTTGTTGTTGCGCGCCGGAAACATTGACGGCGGCGGTCGGGGATCGGATGGAACGCCGATGTCGACTGCCGCATCCTCCAATTCGCACCGCCGCGTCCTGCTGGCGAGCTTCGTCGGCACCGGCGTCGAATTCTACGATTTCTATATCTACGCGACCGCCGCCAGCCTCGTCTTCGGCCAGATCTTCTTTCCGGTGGCGGCGCCGGGCATGCAGCAGATGGCGAGCTTCGCGACGCTGGCGGTCGCCTTCTTCGCGCGGCCGGTGGGGGCGGCATTCTTCGGCCACTTCGGAGACCGTATCGGGCGCAAGTCGACGCTGGTCGCCAGCCTGCTGACGATGGGCCTGTCGACGACGCTGATCGCCTTTCTACCGACCTATGCGCAGGCGGGCTGGTGGGCGCCGTTCATCCTCTGCCTGCTTCGGTTCGGCCAGGGATTCGGCCTCGGCGGCGAGTGGGGCGGCGCGGCGTTGCTGGCGGTGGAGAATGCCCCGCGCGGCTGGCGCGCGCGGTTCGGCTGCGCGCCGCAGATGGGCGCGCCGGCGGGGTTCATCGCCGCCAATGGCCTGTTCCTCCTGCTCGGACTGTGGCTGTCACCGGAGCAGTTCCGCGACTGGGGTTGGCGCATCCCGTTTCTGGTCAGCGCGCTGCTCGTCGGGCTGGGGCTCTGGATCCGTCTCAAGCTAACTGAGACGGCGGAATTTGCCGCCGCGCTGGCAGAGGCGCCGCCACCCGCGGTGCCGCTGGCCGAACTGCTGCGCCACCATGGCGCGGCGGCGCTTGCCGGAACGATCGGGGCGATCGCGTGCTTCGCGCTTTACTACATCGCGACCGCCTTCACGCTCGGCTACGGGACGAAGACGCTCGGCTATTCGATGCAGGCGATGCTGCTCGTCCAGCTCGGCGCGATCCTGTTCATGGCGATTGGCATCTACGCCTCGGCGTGGCTCGCTGACATGCGCTACGACGAGCGGCGGGTGTTGGCGGCCGGGTGCGTGGGCGTGATCGGCGCCGGTTTCCTCCTCGGACCGATGATGGGGTCCGGATCGCTCGTGCTGGTGTTCGCCTATCTGGCGCTGTCGCTGCTGCTGATGGGGTTCGTCTACGGCCCGCTCGGCGCGTGGCTGCCGGGGCTGTTTCCGCCGCGCGTACGCTACACGGGCGCGTCGATGGCGTTCAACCTCGCCGGCGTCCTCGGCGGCGGATTGACGCCACTGGTGGCGCAGGCGCTGGCGGGCAACTTCGGGCTCGGCGCGGTCGGCCTGTACGGCAGCGCCGCCGCCGCGCTCAGCCTGGTCGCGTTGATCGCGGTCCGGCCGGCGCCGCATACGCACGCCGTTGTGCTCGAGCCGTAGCGACTTGGGCGCGCCGCAGCGGCGCGATCAGGCGCGGCGCAGGATCGTGATCTTCGCCTTGCCGTAGATCCGCTCGGCGGCGATCGCGAAGCCGTCGACCGCTACGTCCTCCGTCCGGCCCGTCTCGACGCTTATCCAGGTGGCGGGCGACACCCAGCCCAACCGCGCGAGCTTGTCGAGCGCGACCGCGCCTGCGCCGCTCGCATAGGGCGGGTCCATCAGCATTACGTCGAGCGGCGCGCGTGCCGGCCCGAGCGCCAGGACGCTGCCCGCACGCACCTCGGCACCCGACGCACCCAGCGCGGCGACATTGGCGCGCAGCGCATCTAGTGCGGACTTGTCCTGCTCGACGAACAGGCATGAGGCTGCTCCGCGCGACAGTGCTTCGATGCCGAGCGCGCCCGATCCGGCAAAGAGATCGGCGACCGCCAGCCCTTCGAAGCTGCCGACGCGGCTCGCCAGCATCGAGAACAGCGCCTCGCGCGTCCGATCTGCGGTCGGCCGCGTCGCATCACCTTTTGGCGCGACGATCGGGCGACCGCGCCAATGCCCGGCGATGACCCGCATCAGCGTTTGCCCCGCGGGCTGCCCGGCCGCGGCTTGCCGGGCTTTGGCGTGCTTGGACGCGTTCGCGCTCCGGGGCGCGAACCGCCTGTGCCGGAGGCGGGGCGGCGGTCATTGTCCGCCGAGCGCGACCCTCCCGCGCGTACCGGCCTCTCGGTGTTGCCGCTCGGCGCGCTCCGATCGGTTCGACGGCCGGCTCCCACCCGCTGGTTGTCTTCCTGTTTGGCGTTCGATGTCGGCCGCTCGGCCGAACGCGTGGGGCGACCGCGCGATACGCCGGTCGTGCGACCGGCGCCGGCTTCGTCCCGAGATCTTGCGACCGGTATCGACGAGTGCGCGCCGCGCGCCGCGGCGGGGGGGCGATCGGCTTCGTCACCACGCGCTGCGCGGAACGAACGGGTGCGTGCCGATGGTCCCTTTGCGCCGCGCGTCGCGACCGTGCCGTCTGCCCGGCGGCGCGGCTCGTCCTTCGCGGGCGGCTTGCCGCCACGCGCTGGTTTGGCGACCCGCGATTTCTCGCTGCCCGCGGGCGGCGTCGGTTTGAGAACGGCATCGGCCGGCAGTTCGACCGGGGTCACCGCGCGACGGCGTGCGGGTTGCGGGAGGTCGCGGCGTACCGGATCGGCGCGGAAGCTCTCAACGTCGTGGCGCCGCACTTCGCCGATCTGGCCCGGCTGGAGATCGCCGAGCAGGAACGGCCCGTAGCGCGTGCGGATCAGGCGGCTGACCTGAAGCCCGAGATGCTCAAGCACGCGGCGCACCTCGCGGTTCTTGCCTTCCTTGAGGATCATCTCGATCCATACATTGGCGCCCGTACGGCGTTCGATATTGGCGTCGATCGAGCCGTAGCGGATGCCCTCGATCTCGATCCCGTCGATCAGCTCCTCAAGCTGCGGTTGGCTGATCTGACCGTAAGCGCGAGCGCGATAGGCGCGCTCGACCCCTGTCGCGGGTAGCTCGAGCTGCCGCTTGAGCTCGCCGTCGGTGGTCATCAGCAGCAGGCCTTCGGTGCTAAGATCGAGCCGCCCGACCGGCATTAGCCGCGGCAAGCCCTTGGGCAGCCGATCGTAGATCGTCGGGCGACCGGCGGGATCACGCTCGGTCGTCAACAGGCCGGGGGGCTTGTGGTAGAGGAACAGCCGCGCAGGTTCGGCCTCGGCGACGGCGTTGCCATCGACGGTGACGCCGGCCAGCGACGGCAGGATCGTCGCCGGGGTGTCGACTACCGCCCCGTGGAGCGACACGCGGCCTTCGGCGATCATTCGTTCCACTTCGCGGCGCGAGGCGACGCCCGCGCGGGCGAGCAGTTTGGCGATCCGGTGCGTAGCGGACCGATCGGGGGACGTCTTGGGCATGGCGCCTGATACATGCGATGCGCCGCGCGCGAAATTAAATGCGACCGGGAAGAGGCGGCAGCGTTATCGCTGCGCAGGCGTTACGATGCCGACGCATGGCTCGTACAAACAGGATGTTCGGATGATCTTCGGCCGACGGAAAAGATCGATCGTTCGGCTTCTCGTCGTCGAGGACGAGCCGCTGGTCGCGTTCGACGTCGAGCACATGCTGACCGAACAGAAGTTCGAGATTGTCGCGACGGTCGATCGCGTCGCCGACTCGCTCGCGATCATCGCCTCCGGCACCGATATCCATCTGGTGCTGGTCGACGTCGTACTGGCCGATGGTAGCGGCGTCGACGTGGCGCGCGCGGCGCAGGCGCGCGGCATCCCCGTCATGTTCGTTACCGGTCATTGTCCGGGGGAGGCGGAGGCCGTCGCGAACGGATGCCTCTCAAAGCCCTATTCGGATCGCGACCTTGTCGGAGCGATCCGCGCCATCGAGGCAAACCATGAAGGGCGAAAGCCTCCGCGACTGCCCGGTGGGTTCCGTTTGTTCGAACACGCAAGGGCTGCCGCCGGCAACGGCGCTATCGCCACTTAGGCGAAACGTCCGAGTGTCAGTCGATTAGGGGATCGCTGTCGGCTCCCGGCGCTAGGTCGACGTCGGCGAAAGGTGCCGACCCGCTGCTTCGATCGCCGGCGGCACCTTCGTCAGCGGCGTCGGCGTCGGCCCCTGCGGTCCGCGTGGCCGCATGCTGATCCGCCTCGGTGCGGGCCGCGTCGTCCTGCGCGGCAGGCGGGCTATCCGGTGCGACATCGCTGTCGTGCTCCGGCACGCTATCTGGATTGGGGTCGCTGCCGCGCTGATCCGTCATGTCGGATGCCGCCTCCTTATAAGCTTGGCTGACTTGGCGCGGGGTCGCTGCTCGGCGTGCCGGGTGCCGGCTGATCGATGTCGGGCGCGGGCGGCGTGATTTCCGGCGGCGGCGTGTCGGGCTGGCCGGGCTGCGTGGGCTGCGGGACTTCGTTGGGGGGGACGGATGCCATCGGTGGTGTTCCTCTCGCCCGCTCAACGCGCCGCGCGGATGCAAGTTGCCGGCGCGGCTTGCCGTGCGCTCGCGTGCGGTATAGAGGCCCGCGACCGGCGGTGCCTAGATGCGGGCGTGGCGGAACTGGTAGACGCGCTGGATTTAGGTTCCAGTATCGCAAGATGTGGGGGTTCGAGTCCCTTCGCCCGCACCAGTACTCCGCGGCATGTTCGCGGACAGGCACCATCCACGAAATTTCAGTTGAAGGCACGAAGATGCAGACTGTCGAGACGTTGAACGAGGGCCTGAAGCGCGCCTACACGCTGACCATCCCGGCCAAGGACATCGAGGGCCGGGTGGATGCGGAGCTGAAGCGCGTCGCGCCGCAGGTGCGCATGCCCGGCTTCCGCCCCGGCAAGGTGCCGGCGAACCTCGTGCGCAAGATGCACGGTCCGGCGCTGCTTCAGGACGCGCTCAACACCTCGATCCAGGAGGGCATCCAGTCGCTGATCGCCGAGCAGCAGCTGCGCCCGGCGATCCAGCCGTCGGTCGAGCTCGTCGAAGGATATGAGCCCGGCAAGGATGCCGAGCTCAAGATCGAGCTCGAAGTGCTGCCGCAGGTGCCGGCGCCGGCAATCGATGGGCTGAAGCTGGAGAAGCTGACCGTTCCCGCCGATGACGCGACGGTCGACGCACAGCTGCAGAAGTTCGCCGACCAGTCGAAGCGCTGGGACGATACCGAAGAGGGCTATGCCGCGCAGCCCGGCGACCTCGTCACCGTCGACTTCGTCGGCAAGACGATGGACGGCGTCGCCTTCGAGGGCGGTACCGGCAGCGACATGGCGGTCGAGCTCGGCGCGGGCCGTCTGATCCCCGGCTTTGAAGAGCAGGTGGTCGGCGCGAAGGCTGGCGAGGATCGGCAGATCAAGGTGACTTTCCCCGAGGACTATCAGGCGAAGGAACTCGCCGGGCAGGACGCGACGTTCGATCTGGTCATCAAGTCGGTGAAGACCGCCGGCGAGGCGACGGTCGACGAGGAATTGGCGAAGAACCTGGGCCTCGAGAGCCTGGAGCAGCTGCGCGGCCTCGTCCGCGGGCAGATCGAGCAGGAGCTCGCCGGGCTGACGCGCACCTACATGAAGCGCAAGCTGCTCGACCAGCTTGCCGCGGGGCACGATTTCGAAGTGCCGCCGTCGATGGTCGAGGCCGAGTTCCAGCAGATCTGGAGCCAGCTCGAGCACGAGGCGACGCACGAGCCCGATCCCAAGGCCGCGATGGAAGAGATGGAGAAGGAGCGCGACGATTATCGCGCGATCGCCGAGCGCCGCGTTCGCCTCGGCCTGCTGCTCAGCGAGATCGGCCAGGCGAACGGCGTCGAGGTGTCGAGCCAGGAAATGAACCGTCTGATCGCACAGGCCGCGCAGCAGTATCGCGGTGAGGAGCAGCAGCGCTTCATTCAGTACATCCAGCAGGAGCCGATGGCTGCCGCGCAGCTGCGTGCGCCGCTGTACGAGGACAAGGTCGTCGACTTCCTGTTCGACAAGGCCGAGGTAACCGAGCGCGAGACGACGCGCGAAGATCTGGAGGCGGCGATCGAGAGCGAGGACGGCTTCGCGACCGGTACGCACCATCACGATCACGACAACCACAAGCCCAAGCAGAAGGCCAAGAAGGCCGACGACGCGTCGTCGACGGACACCGACGCGGCAGCGGACGCGCCGGTCGAGGCAATCGAGGGCGAGCAGAAGCCGGCCAAGAAGCCTGCTGCCAAAAAGAAGGCGGCCGAGCCGCAGGACGGCGAGGGCGAAGCGGCACCGGTGAAGAAGCCGGCGGCGAAGAAGGCCAAGCCCGTCGCGCAGGATCAGAACGCGGCGGCCGAGGCTCCGGCAGGCGACGAGGCGGCCAAGCCCAAGAAGGCCGCCGCAAAGAAGGCGCCGAAGACCGAGGCCTGATCGCGTCACGGCCGTCCGGCGCGTGACCGGCGTCCACTGTTCCGCAAGAACCTTGTCGTAGAAGGCAGTGACAGTGGACCCGCGCGGCCGTTGCGCGGTGACGATAGGAAGAACCCGTGCCCGAGCCGACGATCGCCGTTCTTCTGCCGTGTTACAACGAGGAAGCGGCGATCGCGCAGACGGTCGCGGGGTTTCGCGCGGCGCTGCCGTCCGCGACGATCTACGTCTACGACAATAATTCGCGCGATCGCACGGTCGAAGTCGCGCGCGACGCGGGCGCGGTGGTGCGCACCGAGCGAACGCAAGGCAAGGGCGCGGTGGTGCGCCGCATGTTCGCCGATGTCGATGCCGACATCTACGTCATGGCGGACGGCGACGCGACCTACGATGCCGCGTCAGCCCCGACGCTGGTGCAGCGAATGGACGACGAGCAACTCGACATGGTGGTCGGCTGCCGGATCGGCGAGGCGGCGGCGGCGTATCGGCGCGGGCATCGGCTCGGCAACGCGATGCTCACCGGCATGCTTGCCCGGCTGTTCGGCCGCAGCTTCAGCGACATTCTGAGCGGCTACCGTGTCTTCTCGCGACGGTTCGTGAAGAGCTTCCCGGTGCTCTCGGTCGGTTTCGAGATCGAGACGGAGATATCGGTCCATGCGCTCGAATTGAAGATGCCGGTGGCGGAGATCGAGACGCCCTATTTCGCGCGTCCCGAAGGCTCGGTGTCGAAGCTCAGCACCTATCGCGACGGCTGGCGCATCCTTGGCACGATCGCGACGCTGTATCGCATCGAGCGTCCGCTGTGGTTCTTCGGCGCGTTCGGCGCGGCGCTGCTGCTGCTCGCCGTCGTGCTCGCGATTCCGCTCGCCATCACCTACGCGCAAACGGGGCTGGTGCCGCGCTTCCCCACCGCGATCCTCGTCACCGGGCTGACGATCCTCGCCGCTTTGTGCGGTTTCGCCGGGCTGATCCTTGACACCGTCGTACGCGGGCGACGCGAAGTTCGGCGCCTCGCCTATCTGGCCCATCCGGCACCGGGAAGCCGCTGATCGCAGCGCGCCGTTATCGTGCTGGCGGCTGCGTCTGACCTGGGCTAGCGTTGCCGCATGATCGTTCGTCTTACCCGCCCGCTTGCCATTGCATCGCTTGCTGCGATTGGGCTGTCTTCCCCCGTACAGGCGCAGGACGTGCAGCCGCCGCATCGTTACCGCGTGACGCTAGGGCCGCAGGTCGGGCCGCGCTATCCCGGGGCGGACGGGGCTAACATCACGCCGTTCTTCGATCTGGCGCGCGCACGCGGCGACGAGCAGTTCGTCTTTTCGGCGGCGGACGAGAGCTTCGGATTATCGCTGTTCCAGGCGAACGGCTTTGCTGCGGGCCCGGTGCTCGGGCTCGAGGGATCGCGGCGCAAGCGCGATGCGCTGGGCCTGCCACGCGTCGGCTTCACCTTTGAGCCGGGTGGCTTCGTCCAATATAACTTCGGCGAGCCGCTGCGCGCCCGCGTCGAGGTGCGCCAGGGCATCGGCGGGCACAAGGGGCTGACGAGCTACGCCGGCGTCGACTATGTCGCGCGCGATCGTGACGAGTGGCTGTTCGCGATCGGACCGCGACTGACGGTGTCGAACGGGCGTTATCAGCGCGCCTATTTTGGCGTGCCGGCCGACCGATCGATCGCGAGCGGGCTGCCCACCTATCGTCCTTCGGGTGGCGTCCAGGCCGTCGGCGGCACCGCGAGCTTCATCAAGCGCCTGACGCCGCACTGGGGCGTCTATACCTACGGCAAGTACGATCGGCTGGTCGACGATGCTGGTCGTTCGCCTGTCGTACGCGCCTATGGCTCACGCAACCAATGGTCGGCCGGACTTGCGGCGTCCTACACCTTCGGCGGCGGGAACTGACCGCGCGCAGGTCTTGAAGTCGCTCGTTGCGCGGGCGACATAGGTGACCTCCAGGGCATAAGAGAGACTTTCAATGCATAATCCGTTCGAGACCGGTGACTTTGCAGGGGCCCTGGCGCGTGCCGGTGTCGGCATGCAGCAGACGCAGGCCGGGCTCGTCCCCATCGTGATCGAGCAGTCGAACCGCGGCGAGCGCTCGTTCGACATCTTCAGCCGCCTGCTGCGCGAGCGCATCGTGTTCGTGACCGGCGGCGTCGAGGACGGCATGGCCAGCCTGATCACCGCGCAGCTGCTGTTCCTTGAATCGGAGAACCCGAAGAAGGACATCTTCATGTACATCAACTCGCCGGGCGGTGTCGTCACGGCGGGCATGGCGATCCACGATACGATGCAGTACATCCGGCCGCGCGTCGGCACGGTGTGCGTCGGCCAGGCGGCGTCGATGGGCAGCTTCCTCCTTGCCTCGGGTGAGCCGGGGATGCGCGTCGCGCTCACCAACTCGCGGATCATGATCCACCAGCCGTCCGGCGGCGCGCAGGGCATGGCGGCGGACATCGAGATCCAGGCGCGCGAGATCCTGCGCATGCGGCATTTCCTCAACACGCTGTACGCCAAATACACCGGCAAGCCATTGGAGGAGATCGAGCGCGCGATGGATCGCGACAAGTTCATGAGTGCCGACGAGGCCAAGGAATTCGGCCTGATCGACGAGGTGTTCGACAAGCGGCCCGCCCCGGCCGATGATGTGGCAGCGGCGGCCTGAGCCTCGTTAGCCTTTTTCCGGCATTGCCGGATCGAGATTGGCCGGGTTACCATGCCCGGCCGAAAAGGAAGTGATTGAATGACCAAGCTCAGCGGCGGTGACTCGAAGAGCACGCTCTACTGCTCGTTCTGCGGAAAGTCGCAGCACGAGGTCCGCAAGCTCATCGCCGGCCCGACCGTGTTCATCTGCGACGAATGCGTCGAGCTGTGCAACGACATCATCCGCGAGGAGACCAAGTCGGCGCTCGTGTCGAAGAAGGACGGCGGCGTACCGACGCCGCAGGAGATCTGCGACGTCCTCGACGATTACGTCATCGGGCAGAAGCAGGCCAAGCGCGTGCTCTCGGTGGCTGTGCACAACCACTATAAGCGGCTGAATCACGGCGCCAAGGGTGCCGACGTCGAGCTCGCCAAGTCGAACATTTTGCTCGTTGGCCCGACCGGCTGCGGCAAAACGCTGCTGGCGCAGACGCTGGCGCGCATCCTCGACGTGCCGTTCACCATGGCGGATGCGACGACGCTGACCGAGGCCGGCTACGTTGGCGAGGACGTCGAGAACATCATTCTCAAGCTGCTCCAGGCGTCCGATTATAACGTGGAGCGGGCACAGCGCGGCATCGTCTATATCGACGAGATCGACAAGATCAGCCGCAAGGCCGAGAACCCGTCGATCACACGCGACGTGTCGGGTGAGGGCGTGCAGCAGGCGCTGCTGAAGCTGATGGAGGGCACCACCGCCTCCGTCCCGCCGCAGGGCGGGCGCAAGCATCCGCAGCAGGAATTCCTGCAAGTCGACACGACCAATATCCTGTTCATCTGCGGTGGTGCCTTCTCGGGCCTCGAGAAAATCATCGGCGACCGCTTGCAGGGCAAGTCGATCGGGTTCGGCGCCTATGTCGCCGCGCCGGAGGAGCGCCGCACCGGCGAGATGCTGCGCCAGACCGAGCCGGAGGATCTCCTCAAGTTCGGCCTAATCCCCGAGTTCGTCGGCCGTCTGCCGGTGATCGCGACGCTCGAGGATCTCGACATCGCGGCGCTGGTGAAGATCCTGAGCGAGCCGAAGAACGCGCTCGTCAAACAGTATCAGAAGCTATTCGACATGGAGGAGGTGAAGCTTGGCTTCACCGACGACGCGTTGGTGACGGTCGCCAAGAAGGCGATCGATCGCAAGACGGGCGCGCGCGGGCTTCGCTCGATCCTCGAGGCGATCCTGCTCGACACGATGTTCGAGCTGCCGGGCATGGATTCGGTCGACGAGGTGATGATCGACAAGGACGTGGTCGACGGGCGCAAGGAGCCGATCCGCGTCTATGCCGACAAGAAAAAGGCGACCAGCGGCGCGGCGTGACCGTTTTCGCCACTTGAATCCTTACGGAGGGGCGTCGGGAAACCGGCGCCCCTTTTTGTTGCGCATCCGCGCGGACCCAACGCGCGCCCGCGACATTTGTCTTACGTAGCCCAACGGAGAAATAATGCCGGAACAAGCCAACAACGTCGACGCGATCGTGCCGCCTGCCACGCAGCGCGCGCTTTTGAAACGGCTCGCGCTGCCGTGGTGGACGATATTGTTCCCTTTCCTTGCCGCCGTCGCCGTGCTCGTATCGCTTTACACGATGGGCACCGTGGGGACGATCGGTGCCTCGGTTGTGCTGATCGGCGCGGTGCTTGCCGCCGTCCATCATGCCGAAGTCGTCGCGCACCGGGTCGGTGAGCCGTTCGGCACCTTGGTGCTGGCGATCGCGGTGACGGTGATCGAAGTGTCGCTGATCGTCAGTCTGATGCTATCCGATGCCGGCGACGCGTCGGCGCTGGCGCGCGACACCGTCTTCGCCGCGATCATGATCATCATCAACGGCATCGTCGGCCTGTGCCTGATGGCCGGGGGGCTCCGGCATGGCGAGCAGCGCTTCACGTTGCGGGGGGTGAGCGCGGCGCTGGCGGTGCTCACCGCAATGGTCGTCCTGTCGCTGGTGCTACCAAACTTCGTTACCAGCGCGCCGGGGCCGACCTACGCACCGCCGCAGCTGATATTTGTCGCGATCGTCTCGCTGTTCCTTTACCTGATGTTCGTCCTCGTACAGACGGTGCGCCACCGCGAATACTTCCTGCCCGACGAGGAACTGCCCGCCGACTCGCATGCGGAGCGACCGTCGGTGCTGACGACCTGGACGTCCGTAGGCCTGCTTCTCGTGGCGTTGGTTGGCGTCGTGCTACTCGCCAAAGGGCTATCGGGCATCGTCGAGCGGGCGGTGCTCGATGCAGGCTTGCCGCTGGCGATCGTCGGCGTCGTGATCGCGGCGCTGGTGCTCGCGCCGGAGAGCCTGGCTGCGTATCGCGCGGCGAAGCGCAACCGCTTGCAGACCAGCCTCAACCTCGCGCTGGGTTCTGCGCTGGCGACGATCGGGCTGACGATCCCGTCGGTGGCGATCGTCTCGCTGATCCTTGATCTACCGCTAGCGCTCGGCATCGGATCGAAGAACATCACGCTGCTGATCCTGTCGATGTTCACGATCACGCTGTCGCTCGGCACCGGGCGCACGACGATCCTCGGCGGTGCGGTGCATCTGGTGATCTTCGCCGCCTATCTGTTCACGACGATCGTGCCGTGAACCTCGTGCGGCTTGCCGGGAAGGCCGATCGCATGCGTGTCGCCGCGATGTTGGCGCGCGCGTTCGACGATGATCCCGCGATGCGCTGGATTTTCCCCAATGCGGAGGAACGCGCCCGCCGATTGCCGCGGCTGTTCGCGATTCTGTTCGACGAGGACGCCGCGGGGATGCGGCTGGTGGCGCCGCAAGCGCAGGCTGCGACGCTGTGGTGGGCGCCCGGCTGCGCGAGGACCAACGTGGTTCAAATCGCTTGCAGCTTGTGGTCTTACTGGCGCGCGCTCGGGCCCGGCATTCCACGCGCGCTCGCGCTGTCCGGGGCGATCGCGGCGCATATGCCGACCGGCGCCTTTTGGTATCTACACGTCGCAGGCTGCGATCCAGCGGCGCAGGGGCGGGGGCTGGGCGGCAACGTGATCCGCGCTGGCCTGTCGCGCGTTGCGGGGCGCTTCCCGGTGTACCTCGAAACAGCGACCGAGAAGAACATCGGCCTCTATCAGCGGTTCGGCTTCGTCGTCACCGATGAATGGCAGGTCAGCAGCGACGGGCCGGTCTTCTGGTCGATGCTGCGCCCGGCCGACTAGAAGACCTGTGTCATCGCGATTAGCGTCAGGCCGATTAGGCAGGCGGTGGACAGCACGAACAGGATGAAGCGCGGCTTCACCTTGTTGACGGTCGCCTGCACCAGGCTGTGGGCGATACGGATAAGCGTGTAGCCCCAGGCCAGGGCCACGCTGCCGGCGTGGTTCCCCGTACCGGCAAGCACCAGCGCGCCGCATACCGCATAGAACAGCGTCGGCTGCTCCATCAGGTGATTATAATTGTGCGCCTTCCACTGCGCGGCGGCGGGTAGCGAACGATCGGCGTGCGCCGCCTTGGTCCCGACCAATCCGGCCATGCTGATCCCCGCGTTGCGCAGCGCGGGCAGGCGAGTCGCGAGCATCCAGCCGAACATGACGAGCGTCCACGCGATCAGCGTGACGACGGGTTGGAGCAGCGCGATCTTTGCCATGGCGACAGGCTAGCGCGCCCGCTGCCGCATGTCAGGCGGATGTTTTACGGCAAAAGAAAGCCCTCCCGCAGCAGCGTCACCGAAGCGACGTGGCGCGGGAGGGTGATGGTTCAACCCGGTTGCAATGGATCAGGCGAACAGCTTCGCCCAGCCGCGCTTGGCGCGATCCTTCCAGTGGCCGCGGTGATAGGCGTCGGATGCCAGCAGCGGCATCACCGACCCCGCCTCGGCAAACACCATCTGTTCGATGCCGGTGTTCACCTTGCCCCAAGAGGCGGCCTCCTGCAGCGTCGAGGACGAACAGGCGCCGTCGCGCACGTCGGCGACGGTGATCTGCACCGCGTACTTGTGCACCTCGACGTCCTCATGGCCGAGGATCTCGGCGCAGACGACGGTGTCCTGGATGAAGTTCTTCGGCACGCCGCCGCCGATCATCAGGAGCCCGGTGGTGCCGGCCTCGATCTTGATCTGCGTCAGCTCACGAAAGTCGGCAATCGCGTCGAGCACCATATACGGGCGGCCCTCCTTGGCGGCGTCGACCTGGTGCTTCACCAGACCGAAACCGGCCGACGAGTCGACGAACGCCGGGCAGAAGATCGGCACATCATGCTCATAGGCGAGCTTGACGAGGCTGTTGTCCTTCTTGCCGTGTTCGACGAGATACTTGCCCATCTCACGGATGAAGGCACGCGAGCTGTACGGCTTGGGCTCAAGCGACTCGGCGATCTTGTTGATCGTGAAGTCGCAGTCCTGCAGCTGCTCCTCGTCGATGTACGTATCGTAGATGCGATCGATGTAGAGCGAGCGCAGCGTGTCGTCGTCGGGCACTTCGAGCGCCTGGTAATGCTTGTGGCCGAGCCCCTCGAAGAAATCCATGTCGACGATCGTCGCGCCGGTCGCGACGATGCAGTCGACCATGTTGTTGCGGACGAGCTCGGCATAGAGATCCATGCAGCCTCCGGCGGAGGTCGAGCCTGCAATCACCAGCACGACGGTGCAGTCCTTGTCGGCCAGCATGTCGTTATAGATCTTGGTCGCGCGGCCGAGATCGCGGCTGGTGAAGCTCATGTCGCTCATCGCGTCGACGATCGGGCGCGCGTCGAACGAGCGGATGTCGATATGCTTGACCTGCTTCGAGAGCAGTTCCGCCTTGCGGGTGTCGTTGATCGGCGCGTTCGCCGCTGCGGTCTTCGTGAGGGTGTCAGTCATGAGGATGCTCTCGCATGATTGCACAGTCGTTCGAATGGGGACGCGCTAACCCGTAGGTGCGGCGGCACCCGAGGGCGCCGCCGCTATTCGATGATGTAGGCCGTGCGTTACAGCTTTACGACGTTGGATGCGGCTTCGCGTTCCACGGTCGTGTACATCGAGACCATCGGTTCGTCGGCGACGATCACCGTCTCGTCCGATCCGAAGCCGTTGAAGGCGGTGCGCATCGCCGAGCCGTAGGCGCCGAGCATGCCGATCTCGAAATAGTCGCTGGTCTGGATGTCGGCCGGCAGCAGGAACGGGCCCTGCATGTGGTCGATATCGTCGCAGGTCGGTCCGTAGAACGAGAAGGGGTGATCGCGCACGGTCGACTCCGGCTCACGCAGCAGCGCGACGGGAAAGCGCCAGCCGATATGCGCCGCGTCGAACAGCGCGCCGTAGGCGCCGTCGTTGATGTACAGCTCGTTGCCACGACGCTTCTCAACGCGCACGACGATGCTGCTGTACTCGGCGCACAGCGCACGGCCGGGCTCCGCCCACAGCTCGGCCGAATAGCTGATCGGCAGGCTCTCGAACGCGCGGTGGATCGTCTCGAAATATGCCTCGAGCGGCGGCGGCTCCATGCCCGGGTAGGACGAGGGAAACCCGCCGCCGACATCGATCACGTCAACCGTCACCGCCGCCTCGACGATCGCCGCGCGTACGCGCTCCATCGCATCGGCATAGGCGTCCGGCGTCATCGCTTGGCTGCCGACGTGGAAGCAGATGCCGAGCGCATCGGCCGCCTGGCGAGCAGCGAAAAGCAGCGGCTTCGCCTCGTGCGGCGCAACGCCGAACTTCGACGCAAGGCTGAGCTTCGAGTGTTCCGACGACACACGCAGGCGGACACACAGCGTCAGGTCCGCCGCATTGCGCGTCGCGCGCATGATCTTCTCGAGCTCTTCGAGCGAGTCGAGGCTGAAGGTGCGCACGCCATGCGTGAAATACGCCTCGGCGATCGCTTCCTCGGCCTTCACCGGGTGCATGAAGCACAAGGTGGCGTCGGGCAGCGTGCGCGCGACGAGCCGCACCTCGGCGATCGAGGCGACGTCGTAATGCGTGATGCCGTTATCCCACAGGATCCGGATCAGCTCGGGCGAGGGATTGGCCTTGACGGCGTACATCGACCGGCCCGGGAACTTCTCCACGAAGAACCGGGCGGCGCGTGCCGCGGCGTGCGGACGCACGAGCGTGACCGGCTGGACCGGCTTGCCCTGTGCGATGTCGATGGCGCCCGAAACGGTCGGGACGTCGGTCGAGAGGGGCGCTAGCCCCAGCGCGCAATGATCCTGGTGCAATTCAAGGGACCTCCAATGCCAGAGGGCAAGCCCCCGGTCTTCAGTTGCGAAAACACTGCCTTGCGGTGGAAGTCCCATGGGGCAGCGGAGGCGCGAGTTAGGGTCCGCCGGGGAGCATGTAAAGGGTTTTTGATACCGCGCTCTTGGCGCTAGGATGAGATGTGACGATTATACGACAGCCGACCCGCGCTGGGGTGCGCGACGCCGCCGCCAAGGTAGCGGCGACCCTGCCGCCAACGCCGCTTTTCACCGCCGAGATCCACGGCAAAACCGTAGCGTTGAAGGCGGAATCGCTGCAGCCGATCGGCGCGTTCAAGATCCGCGGCGCGTGGCATCGGCTGACGGCGCTCGACGAGGCGACGCGGCGGCGCGGCGTGGTCGCTTTTTCGAGCGGCAACCATGCGCAGGGCGTCGCCTGGGCGGCGCGGCGGCTCGGCATGGCGGCGACGATCGTCATGCCGGCCGATGCGCCGCGCGCGAAGGTCGAAGGCACGTTGGCGCTTGGCGCCGAAGTCGTCAGCTACGACCGCGAACGCGAGTCGCGCGAACTGATTGCAGCGCGGCTCGCGGAAGCGCGTGGTGCGACACTGGTGCCGAGTTTCGACGATCCGTGGATCATTGAGGGGCAGGGATCGACCGGAATCGAGGCCACCACGCAGATGCAGGAGGCTGGTTTGGGCCAACCGACGCGGGTGATCGTGCCGTGCGGCGGGGGCGGGCTCGCGGCAGGGATCGCGCTCGCGCTACCCGACGCCGCGATCACGGTCGTCGAGCCTGAGGGCTGGGACGACATGCGCCGCAGCCTAGAGGCGAGCTGGATCGAGCCGGTGGGCGACTCGCCGCCGCCGACCGCGTGCGACGCGCTGCAGACCAAGATCGTGTCGCCGCTGACGTTCGACGTTCTCTCGCGGCGCGATGCGACGGGGGTGACTGTCAGCGAGAAGCAGATCGCCGCAGCGCAGCGCTGGGCGGCGGAGACGCTGCGGCTGGTGGTGGAGCCGGGGGGCGCGGTGGCGCTGGCCGCGGTGCTGTCGGGCGCGGCCCCGGTCACCGACGGGACGCTCATCATTTTGTCCGGCGGAAACGTCGACATCGCCGCCTATGCGCGCGCGCTCGCGGCACGCTAGGGCGCAGGCATGAATGACGCTTACACCGGCATCGCCGCCGCCGCCCCCGCGATCGCGATGATCGCTGCCTTCGCCTGTGCGATCGGCGGTGGCTGGATGATCGCGTCGCGGCGCGATGCGCGGAAGGGCTGGCTGCTGATCGTGATGGCGACGGTGCTCGTCGGCAACGTCGCCATCTGGAACCTGTGAACCGGCGTTCGCGTCAGCGGATCGGCGAGTTCGGGTCGAGCCGCATGTCGAGGTAATTGTCGACCGACTTCATCAGGTCGTCCATCTCGTGCTCGAAGAAATGGTTCGCGCGCGGGATCGTGTCGTGATGGATCGTGATGTGCTTCTGCGTGCGCAGCTTGTCGACGAGCTTCTGTGTCGCAGGCGGCGTCGCCACCTCGTCCTCGGCGCCCTGGATGATGATGCCCGACGACGGGCAGGGCGCGAGGAAGGTGAAGTCGTAGAGGTTGGCGGGCGGCGCGACCGAGATGAAGCCGCGGATCTCGGGGCGGCGCATCAGCAGCTGCATACCGATCCACGCGCCGAAGCTGAAGCCCGCAATCCAAGTCGTCGATGCTTCGGGGTGGAAGCTCTGCACCCAGTCGAGCGCACTCGCCGCGTCGGAAAGTTCGCCGACGCCGTTGTCGAACGTGCCTTGGCTCTTGCCCACGCCGCGAAAGTTGAAGCGCAAGGTGGCGAAGCCGCGGCGCTGGAAGGTCTTGTAGAGCGCCTGAACGATATGATTGTTCATCGTGCCGCCCGCCGTCGGGTGCGGATGAAGGATCATCGCGACCGGCGCGCGCGGCTTCGGGGCGGGGGCGAAACGCCCTTCGAGACGGCCTTCGGGGCCGGGAAAGATCACTTCGGGCATCGATACTCTTGTCGTTTTGCGCACGCCGGATGTGGCGCGGGAACTGCGGGACTATATAGGACGGGCTTTCGTTTAGGGAACGACTTTTGCCCGACCGGCTCTATCTCGACCATGCCGCGACCACGCCGATGACCGCCGCGGCACGTGCCGCGATGGCGCATGGCATCGATCTGTGGGCGAACCCGTCGTCGCCGCATCAGGAGGGCCGCGCAGCGCGCGCGGCGCTCGAGCAGGCGCGAGGGGCGATCGGCAGGGCCTATGGCTGGGAACGCGAGGTACTGCTGACGAGCGGGGCGAGCGAATCGCTGGCGATCGCGCT
Source organism: Sphingomonas sp. TZW2008 (assembly GCF_002117915.1). Classification (GTDB taxonomy): domain Bacteria; phylum Pseudomonadota; class Alphaproteobacteria; order Sphingomonadales; family Sphingomonadaceae; genus Sphingomonas. The sequence continues at coordinate 80,834 of NZ_BDJB01000005.1, forward strand.
TGGGCGTGCGATCGTGACGCGGCAGCTGGTGTCGGCAGTCGAGCACGATGCTGCGATCCGAGCCGCGAGCGACGCGGCGGCGACGGTGCCCGTCGGGGCGGACGGAATCGTTGATTGCGCGGCGCTAGAAGCGGCGCTCACCGCGGAGGCCGGCGCGCGCGCGCTCGTGTGCGTGCAATGGTGCAACAGCGAGACCGGGGTGCGTCAGCCGATCGCCGCGATCGCCCGCATTGTTCACGCGGCAGGCGGCCTGTTGCTGGTCGACGCAGCGCAGATGCCCTCGTCGGCGGAACTGGCGGACCATGCCGATTTTGTCGCGCTCTCAGCCCACAAGCGCGGCGGGCCGCCGGGGATCGGGGCGTTGCTGGTGCGCGATCTGGCGACGCTTCGCCCGACCGGTGGGCAGGAACGCGGCTATCGGCCGGGTACCGAGAACCTGCCCGCCACGCTCGGCTATGCCGCGGCGCTTGCCGAGCCCGAGCCTGATCATGTCGGCTTGCGCGCGCGCCTTGACGACGCGATCCGGCGGTCGGGCGGCTACGTCGTCGCCGAGGTGTCGCCGCGCCATCCGGCGATCGCCAGCTACCGACTGCCGGGCACGCCGGCGAGCGCGCAGCTCATCCGGCTCGACCTTGCAGGTATCGCAGTCTCTGCCGGCAGCGCGTGCGCGAGCGGGAGTCTGAAGCCGAGCCACGTGCTGCGCGCGATGGGCTGGGACGAGGAAGCGACGCGCGCGGTGATCCGGGTGAGCTTCGGCCGCACGACGAGCGCCGCCGACGTCGATCGCTTTATCGTCGCCTGGCGCGACTTGGCGCGCGCCGTCCGATCGCTCGCCGCATGATCTACCTCGATTACCAGGCAACGACCCCGCTCGCGCCCGAGGTGTTCGACGCGATGGTGCCGTGGCTGCGTGACCAGTTCGCCAATCCACACTCGCCGAGCCGCATCGGCCGCGCCGCAAAAGCCGCGATCGAGGTGGCGCGCGACCAGGTAGCGGCGCTGCTTCCGCCCGGGGGACGCGTCGTCTTCACCAGCGGTGCGACCGAGGCGCTCAACTGGGCGATCAAGGGCACGCGCGGGTCGATCGTGTCGATCGCGAGCGAACATGCCGCGGTGATCGACACGCTGCGTGCCGAGAGCGCCGCCGGGCGCGAGGTGACGGTGCTGCCGGTGCGGCCCGACGGTCGGCTTGACTTGTGGGTAGCGCGACGCGTGCTGGGGCAGGGGGCGGGCCTGCTCGTCGCGATGCTCGTCAACAACGAGATCGGAGTGACGCAGCCGATCCGCGAGCTCGCCAGCCGCGCGCGGTCGGTCGGCGCGCTAGTGCTGTGCGATGCCGTCCAAGGGTTCGGCCGTGTGCCGATCCCCGAGCAATGCGACCTGATCGCGGTATCCGCACACAAGATCCACGGCCCCAAGGGGATCGGCGCGCTGTGGATCCGCGACGGCGTGACGCTCGAGCCGCTGCTGCACGGCGGCGACCAGGAGGACGGGCGGTCGGGCACGCTGAGCCCGGCGCTGTGCGTCGGCTTCGGCGTCGCCGCGCGACTGATGGCCGAGCGGCAAGATGCGGATCGGGCGCACGTGGCGCGGCTGTGGAATATCGCGACCGAGCGGCTGCCCGGCTGGACGCTCAACGGATCGGCCGAGCACCGCTACCACGGGAACGTCAACGTGCGACGCGCGCGGCTCGACGTGAACCGGCTGATGAGCGAGTGCCGCGACATCGCCTTCTCGGCCGGATCGGCCTGCGCGAGCGGATCAGGGCGGCCGAGCCATGTTTTAAAGGCAATCGGGCTGCTCGATGCCGAGGCCCGCGCCTCGATCCGGCTCGGGTTCGGCCGCTACACGGGCGAGGCGGAGTTGCGCGCCGGGCTCGACCAGATTGTCGCTGCGGCCGATCGGCAGGTCGTTCGATGAGGATCGTCTTTCGACAAGCGGACGGCGACGAGATCGTCGCCGATGGTGCGCCGGGCGAGCGCTTGCTGCACGTCGGCCAACGCCATGGGCTGCCGCTGGAGGGTACGTGCGAGGGCGAGCTCGCCTGCGCCACTTGCCACGTCATCGTCGATGCCGACGACTTCGCGCGGCTACCGCCGGCGCGCGAGGAGGAGGAAGACATGCTCGACCTGGCCTACGGGGCAACGCGCACCAGCCGCCTGTCGTGCCAGATCGTCCTCGACGAGACGCTTGCCGGGCTGCGCGTCACGGTGCCGCGCTGAAGGCACAGCCGGCGTTCATCTTGCGCTCCTTACCCCTTCGTCTTGTGCGAACGTGTGAAGGAGTAACGAGATGAAGCTGATCGCTCTCACCGCCGCTGGCCTGCTCGCTGCCAGCGCGCTGACCCCCGTTCCCGCCGATGCGCAGCGCCGCGGCTGGCATGACGATCGTGACTGGCGTGGCGATCGTGACTGGCGCGGCGACCGCAGGTGGCGCGGCGATCGGCGCTGGCGCGGGGATCGCCGCTGGGGCCGCGGCCCAAACCGCCACTGGCGCGGTGATCGCGGCTACGGCTACGGCTATCGCTACCGGCCGCGCTCGCGCGTCGTGTGCCGCGTCGTGCGCGGCTATTACGGGCCGGTACGGCGCTGCTTCACCATCCGCCGATAGGCGCACCGAGCCCTCTTGAACCCCGCCTCGCGCTCGGCCATATGGCCGCGCGGGAGTCGGGCGGACGTGGTCGTCGCCAACCTGGTCAGATCCGGAAGGAAGCAGCCACAACGATTTCGCCGCGGGTCGTTCCGGCTCCCACCGCGCCTCCTTTCCGATATCGATAGATTTGTGAGCGCACGCGCGACGGCGGTCGGTTATGGTCGCTTAACCGTCATCGCAGGCGTCGGGCGCGCGATACGGCTTCCGCGAAATCGCCCACTGACTCTGCGCGGTCCTGCGCCTATGTTGGCACGGTGCGTTACCGTTCCCTCCTAGTCACTCCGTCGATCCGGGTATGACCGATACTCTCCTCGGCCTCGACGAACCCGTGCAACCGGCGCGTGGCGGCGAGGCGTATCGCGTGCTCGCGCGCAAATACCGGCCGCAGACGTTCCAGGCGCTGATCGGCCAGGAGGCGATGGTCCGCACGCTGGAGAATGCGATCAAGCGCGACCGTATTGCACACGCCTTCCTGCTGACGGGTGTGCGCGGCGTCGGCAAGACGTCGACCGCGCGGCTGATCGCCAAGGCGCTGAATTGCATCGGGCCGGACGGGCAGGGCGGGCCGACGATCGATCCTTGCGGCGTCTGCGAACCGTGCCGCGCGATCGCCGAGGGCCGGCACATCGACGTGATCGAGATGGACGCCGCGAGCCACACCGGCATCGACGACATCCGCGAGATCATCGAGGCGTCGCGCTACGCCGCGGTCTCCGCGCGCTACAAGGTCTATATCATCGACGAAGTTCACATGCTGTCGAAGGCGGCGTTCAACGGCCTGCTGAAGACGCTTGAGGAGCCGCCGGGACACGTGAAGTTTCTGTTCGCGACCACCGAAGTGAGCAAGGTTCCCGTGACGGTGCTGTCGCGCTGCCAGCGCTTCGACCTGCGGCGCATTCCGGCCGAGAAGCTGGCCGAGCATTTCGCCGCCGTCAGCGTGAAGGAGAACGCCTCGGCCGAACCCGAGGCGCTGGCGCTGATCGCACGCGCTGCCGAGGGATCGGCGCGCGATGGATTGTCGATCCTCGATCAGGCGATCGCGCATGCCGATCTCGAGGGCGGCGGCGTCACCGCGGCGGCAGTGCGCGAGATGCTCGGGCTGTCCGATCGCGGCGCGGTGCGTGATCTGCTCGGCCTGCTGCTCGCCGGCGATGGGCCGGGAGCGCTCGCCGCAATGCGGCGGCAGTATGACTTCGGTGTCGACCCGCAAGGCGTGCTGCGCGCCTTGCTGGAGGCGGTGCACGGCGTGACGCTGGTCAAGGTCGGGACGGCAGACGATCCGGCGCAGCCCGCCGAAGAGCGCGCCGCGTTCCACGAATGGGCCGGCAAGCTCTCCTTTCCGCTGCTGCACCGCCTGTGGCAGCTGCTGCTGAAGGGGCACGACGAGGTCGCACGGGCCGCGCTGCCGATCGAGACGGCGGAGATGGCGCTGCTGCGCGTCGTTCACGCGCGCAGCCTGCCCGATCCGGCTGAGTTGATGCGCGCGCCGCCCGAGGCGGGGGCGCCCACGCCGGCGCCAGCAGCCGCACCATCTCCAGCGTCCCCGGCGCCGTCTCGCGAAGCGGTTTCGGCGCAGGATGCGCTGCCCGCGAGCTTCGCTGCGGTGGTGGAGCGGCTGGAGGCCGAGGGGCATCACCTGCTTGCGGTGCGGTTGGCGCATGGCGCGCGCGTCGTACGCTATGCGCCGCCCGAGATCGTCTTCAGCGGATCGCGCCCGATTGCCGCGGATACGCTGAACGATGCGACGGTCGCGCTGCGCGCCGTTACGGGCACGGCCTGGAAGCTGTCGATGATCGACGCCCCGGGCGAGCAGACGTTGAAAGAAATCGCCGATCAGGCGGCGGAAGCGGAGCGCCAGGCTATCCTGGCATCGCCGCTGGTCAAGGCGGCGATCGATGCCTTTCCCGATGCCGAACTGATCGACTGGCCACAGAAAAGGAACAACGCGTGAAGGATATCAACGAACTGCTCGCGGCCGCGCAGAGTGCGGCGGAGAACGTGCAGAAGCAGATGGATCAGGCGCAGGCGACGCTCGGTCAGATCGAGGTCGAAGGCGCGGCCGGTGGCGGCCTCGTCAAGATCAAAGCGACGGCGAAGGGGCGTATCCTGTCGGTGGCGATCGACGACTCCCTGATCGTCCCGGCCGAGAAGCAGATGCTCGAGGATCTTGTCGCGGCGGCATTCAACGACGCGCGGGCGAAGGCCGACGCCGTCTCCTCGCAGGAGATGGCGAAGATGACCAGCGGACTGCCGCTGCCGCCGGGCTTCAAGCTGCCGTTCTGATCGACCGCGGCAAACGGGCTCGGCGGCCTGCGGTCACCGCAGGCAGGCGTCGAGCCCCTCGCGCCTAACGGTGCCGACGTAGCGCGCGAGCGTGTTGCCATGGCGGCGGACGAAGCCGTGCGGCGCGATCGCCGCGCGCTTCTTGGGCAGCGGCAGGACCGCGGCGATACGCGCCGCCTCGGTCGCGGTCAGCCGGTCGGCCGAATGGTTGAAATAACGGATCGCCCCCGCCTCGACGCCATAGGTGCCGATCCCGGTCTCGGCGACATTAAGATAGACTTCCATGATCCGCCGCTTGCCCCAGATCGCCTCGATCAGGAACGTGAACCAGGCTTCGAACGCCTTGCGTACGTAGCCGCCGCCTTGAAACAGGAAGACGTTCTTCGCCGTCTGCTGGCTGATCGTCGAGCCGCCGCGGATGCGCCCGCCCTTGGCGTTGCGATAGGCAGCGCCGGCGATCGCGCGGAAATCGAAGCCGTTGTGGCTGCAGAAGCGCGCATCTTCGCCGGCAATGGCAGCGCGCGGCATATCGGCATCGATCTCGTCGAGCGGACGCCACTCCTTGGTGATCGAATGGCCGGACAGCAAGTCGCCCAGCATCGTGAAGGTGAAGGGCGGCGGCACGAAGCGCAGCGCCACGACCCACAGCAGCGATAGCGCCACGAAGATGATGACGACCTTCAAGCCGACACGAAGGAAACGCTTGCCGAAGCCGTGCCTGCTATGCCCAGGACGACGAGTACCTGCAGGAACCCTGGCCACCGGTTAAAGCCGATCAATGGCAGTTGCAGAGTGCGTGACTGCGTCCGTCGGCAATACGCCCTCAAAGATCGATGCGTAGCGAGCCGCCATCTGCGTAGGCGATAGAACGGGCGGGATACCGCCTTGCAACCGCTCGTAAAGGTTGGGATCGGCTGCCTCGGCAATACGATCCGCGAGATCGGCGGGATTACCGCGGATGAAGTGAAGCCCATTGACCTGATCGCCGACCTTCTCGGCCATCCCCCCGATATTGGTACACAGGACCGGGCGCCGTGCCTGAAATGCTTCCTGAATCACGACCGGCGAGTTCTCCCACCAAGTACTGGGAAAGACAACATAGTCACAGGCGGCCATCAACTCGGCCACGCTGCTATTATCGTACGCGCCGGCGTAACGCAGAAAAGGATAACGCTCGCACGCGGTATGGAAGCGTTCAATGAAGGCGGACGATTGGCCGACCATGTTACCGTGGATGACGATGCGGATAGTATCGGAGAGCGCTTCGTCGCGCACGATGATCGGACAAGCATCGAGTAGGACGTCCACGCCCTTGAACGGGTTGATCTGGCCGAAATAGCCGAAGGTCCAGAGCCGCCGTCGCGCGTTTGATCTCGCAATCTGCGGGCGGCTCTGCTCGACGCCGTTTTCGACGACGTGCATCCGCTCAGCAGGCAATCCATTGCGAACCATCGTGTCGGCCAGGAAGCGGCTGGGCGAAACGAAGGCCGCTACCGGCGCCAAGGCATCAGCGAAATACTGCTGGCGCACCGCGAATTGCTGACGGCTTTGCTCCGGATAGCAGGCGCGGCAGCCGGCAGGCGTGGGGCCGTCACACAATGCATTGCTCTGCCGCTTCACCAATTGCCCGTGGTTGTGGCAGATCGCGAGGAACTCGTGGATGGTGAAGACCACCGGTATCCCAGCTTCCGCGACGTCGCGAAAGATTCCGCCGCCGACATTGAGAAAGTGATGCGCGTTGAGCAGCGAAACTCGTTCACGCTGCAGCAGTGCGACGAGCGAGCGCCGAACGTCGATCGAGGAGAGATGGTAGAAGTGATCGTATAGCGCCCCGCGATAGGGCAGCGCGAATTCCTGCGGGTCGAGATCGATCCGGCCCAGCGCTTCTTCCTCGCACGCGCTGATCAGAATCGCGTCGATGCCGATCGACCGCAAACCGCGGAATAGCGTTCGCGCGGCAATTTCGGCGCCACCCTTTGTCAGCGACGGATGCGTATGACTGAAGATCGCCACGCGGCGACCGACGGCGGAAGCGATCGCCGGCGAGGATAGTGCGTCAGACATGAGCGAACCCCAGCGCCCGATCGATCCGTGCCGCGAGCGGTGAGACAGGCGGGCGGCCAAGCGATACCGCCGCCCCCCTAATAATGGGATGGGTGTCGGCTCGTATCAGCGGGGTTCGGGAGAACGCGCCTGCAGTCAATGAAGGATTGGCGGCAATCTCCGCCTGCCATGCAGCAAGCGCGGCAACGACGGCGTCCGCAGAGATCGTAGGCGCCGCTGTCGTGTCGGCCGGATCGTCGACCGCCAGCAGCGATATATCACTAGCCGGCGTGCCGGCTATCGACCAGCCCCGTTCGGTCAAGCGTACGTGCCCGGCGATGAACGCAAAGGTCGTGGCGCCGAGTGCCGTCGCGATGGGGTCGACAGCGTCGGATGTCGGACGGCTTTGCCCCGAAAAATAGAGGCTGCAGGGAAGGCCGCTGTGTCGTTGGAGTTCGGTGAACGACGAGAGCAGCAGCGACCGTTCGATATCGGCGCCGGCGACGAGAACGATACCCGTCGTACTTGCCACACGTCGTGCGTTGCGGACGATATCGTCGACGAGAAGCAGATAGTCGGATCTGGAAGACGGCACGACGAAGATCATCGCGTGCTCGACCGGCTCGACGGCGTGGGATCGCAGATCTAGTGCACGGGTACGATACGTCGTCGCTGCGTGGCGGGCGAAGCTCGCGAAAAACCGTTCTGCCTCGATCGCTGGATAGTAGCGTTCGACGGTCTCAATCGGCGCGGTGCGCCCGATCACGCGGACGGCTGTCGGAGCGATGGCGGCGGCGGTGCTCTTGCCGTCATTCCACGTTGTTTTGACGATCATCTCGTCGATCGACGCATCATCGAATGTGCCGCGAAACAGCGCAATGAAACCGGCCGGCGCGAGCGCCTGATCGACGTGTCGATACATCGCGTCGAGATCGGGGCGCCGGTAGCGAACGATGCTGCTCTCTTCCGCACGCGCGATCGTCGTTCCAGCCTTCAGCATGAAGCCATGCGCCGCCTTGCGCGGGCTGAGCGCCCAGCCGTTCACGAAGACACCGAAACCGGGCAAGACAGCGGCTTCATCGATCTGGACGCGCTCCGCACTGGCGCGCTCCTGATCGACAGACCAGCCGCCGTCGAAATGAAAAAGGGCGTGAAGATGCGCGCGGTGCGGCCCGGTGCTCTGATCGACGACGTCGCGCACGACCGGGGCGATCGTCGCCCGCGGCATTAGCCGAACCGGATCGAGCGATTGGAGGATACGTGCGCTGCCGTCCGCCATGAACATGCGGAACGGGGGCCCGGGGCGCGGACGCCACGCCGAATGGACGACGCCGGCGAACGCGAGGCAACCGACCGGCAGATCGTCACGCGGCGCGAGCGCGTAGGCAAAACTGCCAGCGTATTCCCCATCGTCGAGAATGACGATCGGGCGATCGGCGACGCCATCGTCGACCATCCAACCCGTCACCCAGATCAGCCCCGATTCATCGACACAAATCGCTTCGATGAAACCAGTCGCGTGCTGCGTCGCCCATTGCTTCGCAAGTTGGCGCGCACCTTCGGCCTCGCCGATCTGCTGTGACAGTCGTTCGAATAGCGCGTCGACGGTGGCGGGGCGACTTGTGGCGGCGTTGCGACGGACGGCCTCAAGTGACCGCGGCGGCGCGAACGACTGCAGAGTGATGGCCGGGTCTCGAACCCGTACGGACAGCTCGCCCTCGGCACCGCTAGCTGCAATATCCACGATCTGATCACAGACTGATGGATCGAAGCAGAAACCAGGCCGCGATACGATCCCGCGGTCGCGTGCAACGTCCGGTCGGTCGATGCCGCTGGTGGTGACCGCGATAATCTCACCGCCAGCCCACAGTTCCACGTCTAAGGCGCGCGATGGATCGTCCTGATCGAGCACCCAGCCTTCGGTGCCGAAAATCTCACCTAGCTTTTCGACATGGCCGACGATGGTGCCGTGCGACAATGACATATCGGCAACCATGAACGCGCTTATCCCGATGTACGAGACGACAGTAAACAGACACCATGTGAGCGATTGTCAACGCTGGTGGACGCGCCATCCGGTGCAGCTACAAAAGAAGAAGAGTAAGTGGTCGGGGAAAGAGGATTCGAACCTCCGGCCCCCACGTCCCGAACGTGGTGCTCTACCAGGCTGAGCTATCCCCCGACCAGGGGGCCAACCGGCGCTTCGGCCGGCGGCAGGTCGCGGTGTATAGCAGCCAAAATCGCCGCCGCAAGGGTGGATTCGCTCGGCGATCTCAGCCCGTTCGCGCGGCCAGCATTGCGTCGATCGCCGTGAATTTCTCACGCGGCGAGCCATCGCGCGCGGCGGCAATCTCGGCCTCCTCAATGCGCTTCCAGTCGCGGAAGGTGACGACGTCAGTACCGCGCGCCGCGAACAAGGCGTCGAGGCCGTCGCGACCCGCCTTGCCGCTGTCGTCCGCCGTCTCGCCGGCGATGCGCTCGGCGATCATGAACCCGTCGGGCCGGTTGGTTCCAATCGTGCCCGTGGGCCCGCGGCGCGCCCACCCCACGGCGTACAGGCCGTCGTCGATGCGCCCGTCGACATTGGCGAAGCGGCCGAGCTTCTGATCGTAGGGCACGCCGTCGATTGGCGGGGTACGATAGCCGATGCAGCTGACGACGAGATCGGCGGGAATAGTGTAGAGGTCGCCGCTGCCGATGGCACGCCCCTCCGTATCGAGCATCGTCCGCTCGATCGTCAGCCGTTCGACGCGGCCGTCGCCCTCGATCGTCGTCGGCATGGCAAAGAAATCGAACGTGATCGTGACCGGCTTATCGCGCTCGCCCGCAGCCGCGAAGCTACGCAGGTGCGCGACCGATTTGCGCATTCCGGGGTCGAGCTTCTCGTCTGCCTCGACGGGTGGCAGGTCCGCCGGGTCGACGCGCGGCAGGGCGCGGCCGAGATGCGCGAGCTCGCCGAGCTCCTTGGGCGTCATCGCAATTTCGTGCGGGCCGCGACGTGCGAGGATCGTGACCGAGATGATCCGATGCGTCCCGAGCGCGTCGAGCGCATGGCCGACGATGTCCGAGCCGGCGAACTCGCCTTGCGTCTTGGCGAGGATGCGTGCGACGTCGAGTGCCACGTTGCCCGCGCCGACCACCACCGCGTGCGGGCCGGCAAGCGGCGGGTCGAGATCGGCGAAGTCGGGGTGGCCGTTGTACCAGCCGACGAACGCGGCGGAGCCGATCACGCCGGGCAGGTCGTCTCCGGGGATGCCGAGCGGGCGGTCGGCCGGCGCGCCCGTCGCCAGGACGACCGCGTCGTAGAACCCGCGCAGCTCGTCGATCGTCACGTCGACGCCGACGGTGACGTTGCCGACGAAACGCACGTTGTCGCTGAGCGCAGTCGCCTCGTAGCGGCGCGAGACCGCCTTGATCGACTGGTGATCGGGCGCGACGCCGGTGCGGATCAGGCCATAGGGCACGGGCAGCCGATCGATGATGTCGACGCGGACAGCGTCGCCGAACTGCTTCTGGCACGCCTCGGCGGTGTAATAGCCTGCCGGGCCCGAGCCGATGATGGCGACGTGACGCATGTTCGCTCTCCCTCCCGTCACGCTAGCGGGTTGGCGCGCGGGGGCAAGCGCGGTTATCCGCCCCGGCATGTCGCACCTCGAATGGCTTGCCACCCTGCTGGGAATCGCGTGCGTTTGGCTGGCGGCGCGGCGGCATATCTGGACGTTTCCGACCGGAATCGCGTCGGTAACGCTGCTCGGCATCGTCGTCTTCGAGGCGCGGCTCTACAGCGACGCGCTGCTTCAGGCGTTCTTCGTCGCCGCCAATCTCTATGGCTGGCGCGAGTGGTTGCGCGCGCGAGGTGCCGCCGGCGAGGTTCGCGTCGAGATGCTGAGCGGGCGGTGGCGCGCCTTGGTGACGATCGCAATCATCGTGGCGACGCTCGGCTGGGGCGCGGCGATGCGGTTCCTCACCGACGCGTCGTTTCCGTGGTGGGACGCGGCGATCGCGGCGGCGAGCGTCGCTGCGCAGCTGCTGATGGCGCGGCGGCGGCTCGAGAACTGGCACCTGTGGATTGCGGTGGACCTGGCCTCGATCCCGCTCTACCTCGCCAAGGGATTGTACCTGTTTGCGGGACTTTATCTGATCTACCTTGCGCTCGCGATCATCGGCCTCGTGCAGTGGCGCCGCGCGCTGCACGCGGAGCATCTGGTTTGACGCTGCGGTCGGTCTGCCTGCACGGCCCCGAATCGACCGGCAAGTCGACGCTGGCGCCGCGGCTCGCGCGGCATTTCGATACCGAATGCATCGCCGAGTTCGGCCGTACCTATTGCGAGCGCTACGGCACCGATCTGTCGATGGCCGATCTGGTGATGATCGGGCACGCGCACGATCTGAAGATCCGCGCTGCGCTGGCCAAGGCGGTGCCGCCGCTGATCCTCGATACCGATCCGCTGATGACCGCGGTGTGGGCGGACATGATGTTCGGCCGGCGCGATCCATGGTTCGATCGCTGGACGAACACCGCCGACCTCTATCTCCTATTCGACATCGATCTGCCATGGGAAGCGGACGGCACGCGGATGTTCGGCAGCCCGGCCGCTCGCCATCGCTTCTTCGATCTGTGCCGCCGCGAGCTCGACCGCCGCCAGGTCCGCTGGGTGACGATCAGCGGGCAGGGATCGCAGCGCTATTTCGCCGCGGTGGATGCGATCCGATCGCATATGGCGTGATCGGCCGACTACGCATGGTAGGCTCCGCCTGAACAGCTTCGCGCTGCGCCATCCTTTGGCATCGGCCGCATCCGGTGCTAACGGCCGCGACAATCCCCTTTTGCTGGCAGAATTTCGTGGCGACCGAGCTTTCCAAGATCCGTAACTTCAGCATCATCGCGCACATCGATCACGGCAAGTCGACGCTCGCCGACCGGCTGATCCAGCGTACCGGCGGCCTGTCCGAACGCGAGATGAGCGCGCAGGTGCTCGACAACATGGAGATCGAGAAGGAACGCGGGATCACCATCAAGGCGCAGACGGTGCGCCTCGAATGGAAGGGCCACGTTCTCAACCTGATGGACACGCCGGGGCACGTCGACTTTGCCTATGAGGTGAGCCGCAGCCTCGCCGCGTGCGAGGGCGCGCTGCTGGTCGTCGACGCGGCCCAGGGCGTGGAGGCGCAGACGCTCGCCAACGTCTACCAGTCGATCGAGCACGATCACGAGATCGTTCCGGTCATCAACAAAATCGATCTTCCCGCCGCCGAGCCCGAAAAGGTACGTGCCGAGATCGAGGACGTGATCGGGCTGGACGCGAGCGGCGCTGTGCTGGCGAGCGCCAAGTCCGGCATCGGCATCGACGAGATCCTCGACGCCGTCGTCGAGCGTATCCCGGCGCCAAGGGGCGATCCCAACGCGCCGCTGAAAGCGATGCTGGTCGACAGTTGGTACGATCCGTACCTCGGCGTCGTCATCCTGGTGCGCGTCGTCGACGGCATGCTGAAGAAGGGCCAGCAGGTGACCTTCATGCAGGCGGGCACGCAGCATCTGGTCGATCGCGTCGGCTGTTTCCGCCCCAAGATCGAGCAGCTGGCGGACCTCGGCCCCGGCGAGATCGGCTTCATCACCGCGCAGATCAAGGACGTGGCGCAGGCGCGCGTCGGCGACACGCTGACGGACACCAAGAAGCCCGCCGCGGAAGCGCTGCCGGGGTTCAAGGAGGTGCAGCCGGTAGTGTTTTGCGGGCTGTTCCCGGCCGACGCGAACGATTTCGAGAAGCTGCGCGAATCGATCAGCAAGCTCCGGCTCAACGATGCGTCGTTCAGCTTCGAGATGGAGACCAGCGCGGCACTGGGCTTCGGCTTCCGCTGCGGCTTCCTGGGGCTGCTCCACCTCGAGATCATCCAGGAGCGGCTGACGCGCGAATATGATCTCGACCTCATCACCACCGCGCCGAGCGTGGTGTACGAGATCGAGCTGACGCACGGCGGCGGGCAGATCGAGCTGCACAATCCCGCCGACATGCCCGATCCGAACAAGATCGAGCTAATCAGCGAGCCGTGGATCGAGGCAACGATCTACGTTCCCGACGAATATCTCGGCTCGATCCTGAAGCTCTGCCAAGACCGCCGCGGCATCCAGAAGAACCTCACCTATGTCGGCGGGCGCGCGCAGGCGACGTACGAATTGCCCCTCAACGAAGTTGTGTTCGACTTCTACGACCGGCTGAAGAGCATCAGCCGCGGCTATGCCAGCTTCGACTATCACCAGATCGGCTATCGCGAGGGCGACCTCGTCAAGATGAGCATCCTCGTCAACAACGAGCCGGTCGATGCGCTGTCGATGATCGTCCACCGCGGCACGGCGGAGACGCGCGGACGGGGCATGTGCGAGCGGCTGAAGGACCTGATCCCGCGCCACCTGTTCAAGATTCCGATCCAGGCGGCGATCGGCGGCAAGGTGATCGCGCGCGAGACGATCGCGGCGATGCGCAAGGATGTGACGGCGAAATGCTACGGCGGCGACGCGAGCCGCAAGCGCAAGCTGCTCGACAAGCAGAAGGAAGGCAAGAAGCGGATGCGCGAGTACGGCTCGGTCAGCATCCCGCAGGAAGCCTTCATCGCCGCGCTTCGCATGGGTGACGACGCGTAAGCCAAAGCGCGTTGTTGAGGCGAGCGTTGGTCTCCGGGCTCAAGGTTATCTGCCGGATCGTGAGCCTGCCCGGTGCCGCCAACGCGGGGCGCCGGGCGGAGCGGATCAGCGCCGCTCGGCGGCCGTCTTCTGTCGAACCGACACGAATTCCGACGTTGGACGCCACGTGGGCCATGTGCCCGCCTTGGCCAGCCGCGCGCCCATTGCGTGGAACAGATCGACGTCCTCAGCCGCGCCGGTGAAGTTCCAGCTCGGCGCCCAGACGTCGCACGTCTTGTGGTAGCAGGCCATGTAGCCGTCGAGCCACTGCTGGCCGGCGGGGCGGCCGCCGACGCGCATGTCGCTCGCTCCCCCCAATGCCATCAGCTGGAGCGAGGGCACGCCGCGGCGGACGACCGAGAAATGGTCCGCGCGGTAGAACAGGCCGCGCTCGCTGGCGGTCTCTGGGGTCACCGTCCGTCCCTGCGCCCGCGCCGCCTCGGTGAGCAGGTCCTCGAGCGAGGACTGGCCCGCGCCGACGAGGATCACGTCCTTCGCGCGGCCCGCCGTTTGCAGGCTATCGAGCGTGAGGTTCGCGGCGGTGGTGGCGAGCGGCGTGACGGGATGCGCGGCATACCATTCGGAGCCGAGCAAACCGCGCTCCTCCGCAGTCCACAGCGCGAAGACGAGCGTGCGATCGGGGGCGGGGCCGGACTTGAACAGGCGCGCGAGTTCAAGCACGCCGGCGACACCGAGCGCGTCGTCGTTCGCGCCGGGGCGGATCGTCTTGCCGGCGGCGTCGGCCGGGCCCTCGCCATAGGCGTCCCAATGCGCGGCGAACTGCACCGTTTCCTGCGGCCGGGCGCGGCCGGTGATCTTGGCGAGGACGTTGGCGCTCTCGATCCGCTCGACGGTGACGGGCAGACGCGCCGAGAAGCGGGCCTTCATCGCGACCGGCTGAAACGACGCGCTGCGTGCCTTTGCGCGCAGATCGGCGAGGTCGAGCTTCTCGGCGGCGAACAGGCGGGCGGCGGCGTCAGCCGAGAGCCAGCCCTGCAGTGCAATGCGCGGATCGTCCGCGCCGCGGACGATGTCGTAATTTTCACCGTTCGAGGCGTTGGCGGTCGACCAAGGGTAGCCGGCACCGGCGGTATCGTGGATGATCAGCGCGCCGATCGCACCGCGTCGCGCGGCTTCCTCGTATTTGTACGTCCAGCGGCCGTAATAGGTCATGCGCTTGTCGCCGAAGCGGCCCTTGGCATCGTCACCCGCGACAGCTTCGAAATCGGGATCGTTGACCAGGAAGACTGCGACCTTGCCCTTCAGGTCCTGCCCCTTGAAATCGTCCCACTTCGCTTCGGGTGCGCTGACGCCGTAGCCGACGAAGACGAGCGGCGCGTCGGCGATCGCGACGGCGGGATCGGGGCGCACGGTGGTGAGCGCGACGTCGGTGCCCTGCGCGAGCTTGAGCGCGCCGGCCGATACCGGCCCGTCGCCGAGGCGCGTGTGGATCAGCGGCACCGCCTGCGTCCACGCGCCGTTCGGGCCAGCAGGTTCGAGGCCGAGCGCCTTGAACTGCGCGATCGACCAGGCGATCGTCTTCTTTTCACCCTCAGTGCCCGGCGCGCGTCCGCCGAACTCATCCGACGCTAGCGTCTTCACCATCTCCGACAGGCGGGCGGGATCGGTTTTCTGCGCGGTGGGGGCGGCGCGCTGCGCGGTAGCGGGAACCGCCAGCACCGCCGCCAGTGCCGCGGACACGAGAAAGCGGGTCATGATTAGTCCTTCCACCGAACGAATACCTGATTGTCGCGCCGGTCGATGTCGATCGAGGGGATCGCGTCGACGAGGTCGGAGAGACGCTTGTAGCCGTAGTTGCGCACGTCGAAGCTCGAACGGTTTGCCGCGCGCTGGCCGAGCGCGGAGAGGCCGACGAAGCCCTTCGCGTCGGGCTTCAGCGATTCGTACGCGTCGAACAGCAATTGCAGCAGTTCCGGGTCGTCGACGGTACCTGCGAGTGACTTTGCCGCGGCGGGCGGTGCTGCGCCAATCGATGGCGGAACCGATTGATCGATCGGCACGTCGACCTTCTTGACGCGCTTCGGCTTGCTCGTTTCGAGCAGCGCGTTGACGTCGATGAAGCGGGTGCACGCAGTGCGGAAGCCCTCGGGCGTATTGCCGTTGCCGAAACCGTAGACGGGCAGGCCGTCCTGCCGGATGCGCGTCGCCAGCGGCATGAAATCGCTGTCGGATGACATGATGCCGAAGCCTTG
Source organism: Sphingomonas sp. TZW2008 (assembly GCF_002117915.1). Classification (GTDB taxonomy): domain Bacteria; phylum Pseudomonadota; class Alphaproteobacteria; order Sphingomonadales; family Sphingomonadaceae; genus Sphingomonas. The sequence continues at coordinate 96,704 of NZ_BDJB01000005.1, forward strand.
GACGCGCCCGCGGAACAGCAGGTCCATCGCGTCGATCGTCATCTTCATGTCGGTGGCGTTCTTGCCCTTGGTGAGATCGAACTGCTGCTGCGGTTCGATCCCGTGCTTCACCGTCATGTCTTGCCAGCCCTTGAGACCCGGCTTGGTCCAGTTGCCGTAGACGCGGCGCACGTTGACGCTGCCGAGCTCGGCAAGGACGGTGAGCACGGGATCGATGGCATGCCAGCTGGCATTGTCGGCATCGATCAGCAGCGCGATGTTGCGGGTGGGGAAGTCGTCGCTCATCCGCGCCGCATCGGCGCTGGATGTGCTGCCGTCAATCAGTCCGCGGCCAATCGCGCCCGCGCCGATCAGTCGTTGCCGCGGCGATCGCTGCGATACGCTTGGCCGGCATCGATGTCGTCCTGTTTGGTGGCGCGCGTCGTACCGTCCGGATCGTCGACTTGCTTGAGATCAGCGGCAGAGCCGATGTCGCGCCCGAGCGCGCCGCCGCTGGTACCGGTATCGGCGGCGCCGGTGGGGATCATGCCTTCGATGACATCCTTGTCGTCGTGATCGCGCGCGCTTTCGGTGCGGGGATTTTCGTCCATTACCTCAACTCCTTGTACGGGAAACCAAAGAACGGGCGGGCGGCGCGTCGGGTTGCGTTCAGGAAGTGGGATAGCTGACGGAGATCACCTCATATTCGCGCTCGCCAGCGGGAAGCGCGACGCGGCGAAGGTCGCCAATCGCGGCGCCGCGCAGCGCGCGCGCGAGCGGCGCGTTCCAGCCAATGCGCCCGGTGCCCGCATCGGCTTCGTCGTCGCCGACGAGCGTCAGCGTGCGATGCTGGTCGTCCTCATCGGCGATCGTCACCGTCGCGCCGAAATAGACGCGCGAGCGGTCGGGCGCCTGCGCGGGATCGACGACCTTCGCCGCCTTCATCCGGCGCGACAAGAAGCCGAGCCTGCGGTCGATCTCGCGCAGGCGCTTGCGGCCGTAGATATAGTCGCCGTTCTCCGACCGATCGCCGTTGCCGGCCGCCCAGGCGATCGTTTCGACGAGCGCCGGGCGCTCGGTGGCGAAGAGGTGGTCATATTCCTGGCGCAGCGCGGCATAGCCGGCGGGCGTGATGTAGTTCGGGCGATCCATCGCGTCGTTCTACGCGCTGCGTCCGCAGCCGTCATGCCGTGCGGTCGTCGCCGGGTCGCAAAGTCCCCTCGAGCCGGCTCCGCGCTGGCTTACCCCGTGCGATTGCGGCCGAGGTACCAGCTGAGGTTCGCCGGCCCGCGGCTGCGCGCGCGCGACGGGTTCATCAGATCGTAGACGACGGCATTCTCGAGCACGCGCTGAACGTAGTTGCGCGTCTCGGTGAAGGGGATCGCCTCGATCCAGTCGACCATGTCGACGCCGCCGATGCGCGGATCGCCGTTGGCGCGCAGCCACTTGTTCACGTTGCCCGGCCCGGCGTTATAGGCGGCGACGGCGAGCGGATAGCTGCCGTAGCTGTCGAACACGCGGCTGAAGTAGCTCGACCCGAGCTGCGCGTTATAACTCGTGTCCAAGATCAGCCGGCCGGTATCGTAGGGCAGGCCGATCTTGCCCGCCTGCTCGCGCGCGGTGCCGGGCATCAGCTGCATCAGCCCGCGCGCCCCGGCGGACGAAATGGCGGCGCGATCGAACTGGCTTTCCTGGCGGGCGATCGCGTGAATCATCGTCCACTGATTGTCATACCCCGATGGCACGGCGACGGTCGGAAAGGCGATCGCGCTGTAATCGGTGAGGCCATTCTGCATCGCGGCGCGACCCACCATCACCGCGAGGTCGGGGCGGCGGATCGTCCGTGACAATTCGTCGGCGAGGAAGTGGTCAGCATCGGAAGAGACCGATCCCGCAATCACCTTCACGAACGCTGACTGATCCTGATATTGCCCGATCGCGCCGAGGAACTGCGCCGCGCGGACGGTCTCGCGTGCGAAGAACGCCTGGCGCGTCGCAGGATCGATCGCGCGCGGGGCGAGCGGCGGCGGCGCCGCAAGCGGGCGACGCAGATGCTCGATCGCGAGCTGGCCGTAGAACTGATCGCGATAGCCGGCGGCGCGGTTGAAGAAGGCGTCGCGATCCGCCGCGCGCCCCGCCGCCTCGGCAGCGCGGCCGGCCCAGTAGAACCCCTTCGCGCGGGTCTGCGGCGACTGGCTCCCGCGCCCGTAGCGATCGAACATCGTCATCGCATCGGCGGGACGGTTCAGCTTGTTGAGCGCGGTCTGGCCGGCAAGCCAGACGAGGCTCGTATAATCGTCCCGCTCGCCATATGGCTTCTTCGACACGTCGGTGCCGAGCGGGTAGGCGTCGTCGACCTGACGCGCGATGTCGTAGGCGGTCTGATGCTGATTGTCCGACGCCGCGCCGCGCGCGTTGACGAGCAGCACCTCGTAGAATTCCTCGACATTGCCGGGCCTGATCATGCCGGGCGCACGGGTGCGGGCGAGCCAGCTGCGCGCGCTGGGCGAGGCGCCGCTGTTGCGCAGCCACACCGCCTTGTCGGCGACATAGCCCGCGTCACTGCTGCCGATCGCGTCGTTCGCTGCGGCAAGCGCGGAAGCGGTCTGGGCGCCGGTGCGGAACGCCAGCCGCGCCTCGAACAGCGATCGTCGTGCGGGCGAGGTGAGCGCGATCTGCCGCGCCGCGAGCCCGGTTGAGCCCTGCCACAGCAGCGCATCCATGCGCGCGTCGTGATCGTCGGGGCGCAGCGCGCCGGCGAAGCTCGTCAGCAGCGTGGATTCGTCGGTGGGCGACAGCGCGCCGCGGCGCCATGCATTGCGCGCGGCCTCATAGGCCTCGGCAGGCGCGCCGCTTGCCTGCAGCGCGCGCGCGAAGGCGACGCCGCCGGCGGCGGTCTGCGGCGGGAAGCGGCGAAAATAGGCGACGACGTTGCCGGGCGCGGCATAGCCGTTGCCCGCCTGTTTCTCGGCCGCGCGGCGGTTCGCCGCCTCGTTGGGCCAGCCAGGGTGCGCCATCAGGAAGCCGGCATAGCTGTCGAACGGCAGCGAATCGGTTTGCTGCAGCGCGCGCCACTGCGCGACGGCGGCGGCGATCGCGCCATTGTCGGTGTAGCTCGGCGTGGGCTGAACGTTCGCCGATTGCTGCCCGAGCAGGTTCGCCGCCCGCGTGCGGGCGGCCTCGTCCTGATCCTGCGCGACGAACAGCGCGCCGCCCAGCCCAAGAGCCATTCCGATGATCGCGCCCGATTTCAATCCTGTCACCATGTGGACAGAATAGCCGGCCAACCCGTATCTGTCCTGAACAGATCAACGCATCTATCCGATTTCAGGAGCATCCCCCATGTTTTCCGGTTCGATCCCGGCGCTCGTCACGCCGTTCGACGCCGATGGCCGCTTCGTCGAGGCGGCGTATCGCGAGCACATCGAATGGCAGATCGCGGAAGGATCGTCGGCGCTGGTGCCGTGCGGCACGACCGGGGAGGCGGCGACGCTGACCAAGGACGAGCAGTTCGGGATCGTGAAGGTGTGCGTCGATCAGGCGCGCGGACGCGTGCCGGTGATCGCGGGGGCGGGGTCGAACGACACGCGCGTCGCGGCGGAGAACATTGCGGCGGCGAAGGCGGCGGGCGCCGATGCGGCGCTGATGGTGCCGCCCTATTACAATCGCCCGTCGCAGGAGGGCATCTATCAGCATTTCGCCGCGCTGGGGCCCACCGCCGCGTTGCCGATCGTGCTGTACAACGTGCCGGCGCGGACGGTGACCGATATCCTGCCCGAGACGCTGATCCGCATCGTTTCCGTCTTTCCCAAGGTGTTCGTGGCGGTGAAGGACGCGAGCGGGGTGCTGCAGCGCGTGTCGCAGCATCGCGCGGCGCTGGGTGACGATTTCTGCCAGCTGTCCGGCAACGACGATCTGGCGCTGGCGTACAATGCGGTGGGCGGCGCGGGATGCATCTCGGTCAGCGCCAACGTCGCGCCGCGGCTGTGCGCGGATTTCCAGGCGGTGGGGACCGGCGCAGACGCGCTCGCGCTGCACGACAAGCTGTTCGCGCTGCATACCGCGCTGTTCACCGACGCGTCGCCGGGCCCGGTCAAATATGCGATGACGAAGGTCCGGCCGGGCTTCCCGGCCGGTTTGCGGCTGCCGATGACGTGGCCGGGGGAAGCGGCACGGGCGGCGGTAGATGCGGGCCTCGCGCGCGCCGGGCTGGCCTGACGCGGCACGCCGCAATGCCGCCGCAATAGCCGCGCAGCGTAGCGCCGGAAGCATGGCGGGAGGCGGCAGTGGCGGGTTGGGTGATGCTCGCGCTGCAGGTGGTCGCCGGCCCACCCGCACCGGTGCCGCCGCGGCGCGCATCCGAGCGGCCGTGTCCGGTCGCGCAGCCCGGTGAGGACATCGTCGTGTGCGCGCGGCCGAACGACGAATTCCGGCTGAAGCCGCTGCCCGACCGTTTCGTCGCCGAGCGCACGCCACCTAAGGCGGAGACGTCGATCGCCGGCGTCGGGCGGGTCGCGGCGGAAGTGGAGCAGGGGGCGGACGCGCAGGGCGGCGTGATCAACCGCGCCATGATCCGGCTGCGTATCCCGCTGGGCCGCGCCGCGCGCTAGAAGGACGCGGCTTCCCACGCGACATGCGACGCCCTACATCGCCCGTCCCATGTCGCGTCCCAAGCCAGCCACCTTCGACAAGAAGAAGATCGTCGCGGAAAACCGCCGCGCGCGTTTCGATTATGAGATCGACACCAAGTACGAGGCGGGGATCGTCCTGACCGGTACCGAGGTGAAGAGCCTGCGCTTCGGCGAGGGATCGATCGCGGAGAGCTACGCCGAGGTGAACGACGGCGGCGTGTGGCTGGTCAATTCGAACATCCCCGAATTCAGCCACGGCAACCGTTTCAATCACGAGCCTAAGCGGCCGCGTAAACTGCTGCTTCACGAGCGCGAGGTAAACAAGCTGCACGGCGCGGTGGCGCGCGACGGCATGACGCTGGTTCCGTTGATGATCTACTTCAACGGCCAGGGGCGCGCCAAGGTGGAGCTGGCATTGGCGAAGGGCAGGAAAGCGCACGACAAGCGCGACCATATCAAGGAGCGCGACTGGAAACGCGACGCGGCGCGAATCATGCGCGAGCGCGGCTGATGGCGGCGCGGCCGCCGTCAATCTGGCAGCGGTTCGCGGGTTGGTGTCACCGGAACCTGCCGACACGCGAATCGATGGAGCAGAGCCGGATGCTGCGCCCCGTGGCGCACCGCGTGCTCGCGCCGGCGCTGTGGCGCTTCACGCGGCGATCAGTGCCGCGCGGTGTCGCGCTCGGCATGGTGACGGGCATCCTGTTTCCCGTGGCACAGATCCCGTTCTCCGCACTGCTCGCGCTGCCGGTGCGCGCCAACATCCCCGCAGCGGCGCTGACGACGTTCATCACCAATCCGCTAACGACGCCGCCCTTGTGGGTAGCGGCTTATTACATCGGCAAATGGTCGCTGCGGCTCGATCAGGCACTGCCGGGCGATCCCGTCAGCAAGGCGGCGCACGATGCCGCGCAGTCGAGCTGGATGCAGTGGCTGATGTCCGATGCGGCGCCTGCGACCGCGCTGGGGTTGCTGATCGTCACGGTGGTCCTTTCGGCCGCCGGTTACGGCTTGTCCGCGCTTGGCTGGCGGCTGTGGATCGCGCGCAAGTGGCGGCATCGTCACATCCGCAACCACATTGACGAGGAGTCTTAAGCGGATAGAACACGCGCCTTCCCCAACGAAGGCATCGTATCCATGCGTTCATCGTACATCGTCGCGGCCATCCTCTCGACCACCGCCGTGGCCGCCATTGCCCAGACCACGACGCGGGCGTCCGCCAAGGCGCAGACCGCCGAGCAGACCGCGACCGTCGGCGAGGCAACCGCCGGCCCGGTGACGCCCGCCACCGCGGGCAAGCCGCAGATCGGCACCTTCGGCTTCGACATGGCGGGCCGCGACACCAGCGTCGCGCCGGGCGACGATTTCTATGACTACGCCAACGGTACGTGGGACCGCACGACGCAGATCCCGGCGGACCGCTCAATCTACGGCATGTTCCACGCTTTGCAGGACCTGTCGCGCGAGCAGACCCGCACGATCCTGGAGGAGCAGAGCCGCCAGCCGGGCAGCAAGTCGGGCGATTTCTACGCGAGCTTTCTCGACGAGGCCGGCGCGAACGCCAAGGGCGTGACGCCGGTGAAGCCGTGGATCGCAGCGATCAAGGCGGCGCCGAGCAAGGCGGCGCTCGCTGCAGAGGCAGGGCGGATGCAGCGGCGCGGCGTGGGCACGCTGTGGAGCACCTACGTCACCCAGGACGACAAGGCGCCCGACACCTACGCGGTAGCGTTCAGCCAGTCGGGGCTCGGGCTGCCCGACCGCGACTATTATCTGAAGGACGACGCCAAGCTCGCCGCCAACCGCACCGCGTACCAGGCGTATCTGGCGCGGATGCTGACGCTGGCGGGCGAGCCGAACGCCGAGGCGCGTGCCGCAGCGGTGGTCGCGATGGAGAAGGGGCTGGCGACCGCGCACTGGACGCGCGTCGAGAGCCGCGATGCGGACAAGACGTACAACAAGCTGAGCTTCGCCGATCTCAACACGCGCGCACCCGGCTATCCCTGGGCCGAGCATTTCAAGGCAGCGGGCATTCCGACCACCGCGACGCTGCTCGTCGCACAGCCGAGCGCGTTCACCGGCGAGGCCAAGGTGTGGAACGACACGCCGCTGCCGGTGCTCAAGGATCACCTGATGCTGCGCATGCTGTCGAGCTATGCGCGGTACCTGTCGAAGGACTTCGACGATACCCGCTTCGCCTTCTACGGCACCGAGCTTGCCGGTACGCCGCAGCAGCAGGCGCGCTGGAAGCGCGGTGTCGACCTCGTCAGCGACCAGCTGGGCGAGGATGTCGGCAAGGCCTATGTCGCGCGCTATTTCCCGCCCGAGGCGAAGGCAGCAGCGGATGCGCTTGTGCGCAATGTCATCGTTTCGATGGGCGATCGGCTGAAAAAGCTGGAATGGATGGCGCCCGAGACCAAGCAGAAGGCGCTGGCGAAGCTCGCCGCGTTCACGCCCAAGATCGGTTATCCCGAGACGTGGCGCGACTATTCGGCGCTTGAGGTCCGTCGTGACGACCTTGTCGGCAACGTCGCACGCGCGACGGAGTTTGAATTCCAGCGCAACCTGAACAAGCTCGGCCAGCCGATCGATCGCGGCGAGTGGTTCATGACGCCGATGACGATCAATGCCTACGCCAACCCGACGATGAACGAGATCGTCTTCCCGGCGGCGATCCTGCAGCCGCCGTTCTTCGATCCGAAGGCCGACCCGGCGGTAAACTACGGCGGGATCGGCGCGGTGATCGGCCACGAGATCAGCCACCACTTCGATGATCAGGGCCGCAAGTACGACGCGACCGGCAAGCTGACCGACTGGTGGACCGCGCAGGACGTCGCGCGCTTCAAGACCTTCACCGATCGGCTGGTCGCGCAATACGATGCCTATGAGCCGCTGCCGGGCCAGCACGTGCAGGGTGGGCTGACACTGGGCGAGAACATCGCCGATCTCGCGGGGCTGACGGTGGCGATCGACGCCTATCACCGGTCGCTGAACGGCAAGCCGGCGCCGGTGATCGACGGGGTCAGCGGCGATCAGCGTTTCTATCTCGGCTGGGCGCAGGTGTGGCGAACAAAGTATCGCGAGCCGATGCTGCGCCAGCTGCTACTTTCCGATCCGCACTCACCGGGGATGCGACGCGCCGACATCGTGCGCAATCTCGATCCTTGGTACGCGGCGTTCGACGCCAAGCCCAGCCAGAAGCTGTACCTGACCGATCAGCAGCGTATTCGCATCTGGTGATCGATCGATCCCCGCCACCCGCTTGACCGCGGGGCGGCGGGGGCGGAAGGACGGGGAAGCGATGGCGACGCTTCCCCCTCCCGAGCTGCACCGACTGACCCCGCGGGGGGCGCTTGCCGTCGCGCTCGGCGCTGGCATGATCGCCGCGCTGCTTGTCCTGTGGCTGGTCGGCGACGCGGTCGTCGCGCTCGGCTTCGTCGCGGCGGCGATCGTGCTTGGCGGCGGCGTGATCGCCCATCATCTGCTGGCGCCGGTCGCAGGGCCTGCCCCGGCCGAGATCGACTGGCATCTCGTCCGCGCGCTGGCGGAAGAAAGCGGCGACGCGATCGCGATCACCGACCGCGCCGGACGCCTGGTCTGCGCCAACGACCGCTACGAAACGCTGTTCGATGGGCTGCCGACCCCGCCGGCGCTGCCGATCGACGAGGCTGGGGTCGGCGCGCTGTCCGACATCGGGCGCGCGGCGTGGCGCGACGGCCGGGCGCGGCTCGACCGCATCGACGTCGGTACGCGCTCGGTAGCGATCGAGGTGGTGCGTACCGGGCAGCAGCAGGATCTCCTGCTGTGGCGCGCAGCATCGACTGTCGAGGCGGACGACAGCCGAGCGCTCGCCGCCGCGCTGTCCGGGCCGCTCGGGCGCCGCCTCGCGGAGGCGGGGATCATGGCCGCGCTGATGACGCCCGAGGGGCGGGTGCTGGCGGCGGATCCGGTGTTGCGCACCCGCGCCGCCGGGCGCGCCGATGCCGCATTGCTCGGCCAGGATTTCGCGCGCTGCCTGATCACCGACAGCCGAGGTCTGATCCGCTTCGAGCGCGAGGGGCTTGACGGCAATCCGCTTCGCCTCGTCCAGGTGCCGTTCGCCGACCGCCCGGACGCGCCGATCCTCGTCGCGCTGCTCGACGAGGAGGAGGCACCGCGCGCGATCGCCGGGGGGACGACCGACCATATCCGCACGCTGGTGCAGATGATGCCGCTGGGCATCGCGCTCGTTGATCGCGACGGCCGCTTCCTGGAGATGAACGACGCATTCCTGCGCGCTGCGTCGGTCGACAAGGCAGCACCACCGCTCTACCCCGGCGACCTCGTCATGCGCGAGGACAAGGCGGCGGTCGCCGATGCGGTACGGCGCTTCGCCGGCGGGGGCGCGGCGCACGCGGCCGACATGGCGGTGCGGCTGCGCGATCATCCCGACGAACCGGTGGTGCTCTCGATCGCCGGTGCGCGCGGGCTCGGCGAGGCGGCGGTGGTGCTGAGCCTCAAGGACAATAGCGAGGAGTCGCGGCTCAAGCGCGAAGTGGCGCAGGCGACGAAGATGCAGGCGGTGGGGCAACTAGCCGGTGGCGTCGCGCACGATTTCAACAATATCCTGACCGCGATCATCGGGCACTGCGATTTGATGCTGATGCGCCATTCGCCCGGTGACAGCGACTACGACGATATCCAGCAGATCCGAAATAATTCGAACCGCGCGGCGGGACTGACGCGGCAGCTGCTCGCCTTCTCGCGCCAGCAGACGCTGCGCCCGCAGGTGCTGCAACTGCCCGACGTCGTGTCGGAGGTGTCGAACCTGTTGAAGCGGCTGCTGGGCGAGACGGTGACCCTGGAGGTGCGCCACGGCCGCGATCTGGGGCCGGTGCGCGCCGATCCCGGGCAGCTCGAACAGGTGGTCGTCAACCTTGCCGTCAACGCGCGCGACGCGATGCTCGCCAAGCATCCGCACGGCGGCGGCAAGCTGACGATCCAGACGCGTTCGGCGACGATCGCCGAAGTGCGCCGACGGGGGCCGGACATCATGCCGGCGGGCGATTACACCGCGCTCGAGATATCGGACACGGGATCGGGCATTCCGCCGGATATTCTGCCGAAGATCTTCGAACCGTTCTTCACCACCAAGGAAGTGGGCAAGGGAACCGGGCTCGGGCTGTCGACCGTCTACGGCATCGTCAAGCAATCGGGCGGCTATATCTTCGCCGATTCGAAGCCGGGGCAGGGGGCGAGCTTCACCATCTATCTGCCGGTGCACGCGCGCGGTGAGCCGATCGCGCCGCGCAAGTCGGCGGCCAAGCCAAAGCCGGCAGAGATGTGGGGCACGGGAACGGTGCTGCTGGTCGAAGACGAGGACATGGTACGCGCGGTCGCCGAGCGCGCGCTGACGCGGCAGGGCTATACCGTGCTGACGGCGGAGAACGGAGAAGTTGCGCTGGAGCTTATCGCAGAGCATCCGCGCCCCGACCTGCTCGTCTCCGATGTCGTGATGCCGGCGATGGACGGGCCAACGATGGCGCGCCACGTGCGCGCCCGCTATCCTGATCTGCCGATTCTGTTCATGTCCGGCTACGCCGAAGAGCAGCTGCGCAAGTCGATCGATCTCGACAATGTCGCCTTCATCCCCAAGCCGTTCTCGGTGCAGCAGCTGGCCGCGGCGGCGCGCGAGGCGCTGTCGGCGCAATAGCCGCGGCAACTGCCCCGTATCGCGACGGATCGAGCCGCTAACGAGCCGTTGCGAGGATGGAACGGCGCCTTTAAGGGCGGGGCATGAATAGTCGCGTACTGCTCGTCGAGGATGAGCCGCTCATCGCCATGATGCTCGAGGATTTTCTCGAGGCGCTCGATCGGCAGTGTGCCGGAACCGCGGATAGCGTGTCGGCGGCGCTGCCGATGATCGAGGCGGGTGCGATCGACTGTGCGATCCTCGACGTCAATCTGCGCGGCGGCGAGAAGAGCTGGCCGATCGCTGCGGCGCTGGCCGAGCGCGACATCCCCTTCGTCTTCGCCACCGGCGGGGCGGACGACATGATTGCCGATGAATATCGCGATCGTCCGATCCTGCAGAAGCCCTTCACGATGGACGGCGTGGAAAAGGCGCTCGACGCGCTGGCGTAAGCGGCATAGGCGCTAAGGCGCCATGACCAACACGTTCGACAAGTCGCGGTTGCCGAGCCGCCATGTATCCGTCGGTCCCGAGCGGGCGCCGCATCGCAGTTACTATTACGCGATGGGGCTGAGCGAGGAGGAGATCGCGCGGCCGTTCGTCGGGCTAGCGAGCGCGGGGAACGACAGCGCGCCGTGCAACACGACGCTCGACGCGCAGGCCGATGCTGCGCGGCGCGGGGTGGAGCAGGGCGGCGGGATGCCGCGGCGCTTCAACACGATCACCGTGACGGACGGGATCGCGATGGGCCACCAGGGGATGAAGGCGAGCCTCGTCAGCCGCGAGGTGATAGCCGATTCGGTCGAACTCTCCGTGCGCGGGCATTGCTACGACGCGCTGGTCGGCTTTGCTGGGTGCGACAAGTCGCTGCCGGGCATGATGATGGCGATGCTGCGGCTGAACGTGCCGTCGATCTTCGTCTACGGCGGATCGATCCTGCCCGGCCGCTTCCAGGATCGCGACGTGACTGTCGTCGACGTGTTCGAGGTGGTCGGCCGTTACGCGGCCGGCACCTGCCCGATCGAGGAGGTGCACGCGCTGGAGAAGGTCGCGTGCCCCGGGCATGGCGCGTGCGGCGGGCAGTATACCGCCAACACGATGGCGTGCGTCGGCGAGGCGATCGGATTGTCGCTACCGAACAGCAACATGGTCCCCGCGCCGTACACGACGCGCGAGCAGATCGCCGTCGCAGCGGGCGCGCAGGTGATGGAACTGCTCGCGCGCAACATCCGTCCGCGCGACATCTGCACGCGCGAGGCGTTCGAGAATGCCGCGCGCATCGTCGCCGCGACCGGTGGCTCGACCAACGGCGCGCTTCACCTGCCGGCGATGGCGCATGAGGCGGGGATCGAATTCGACCTGTTCGACGTCGCCGAGATCTTCAAGTCGACACCCTATTGCGCTGACCTGAAGCCCGGCGGGCAATATGTCGCGAAGGACATGTACGAGGCTGGCGGCGCGTACATGCTGATGAAGTCGCTGCTCGCCGAAGGTCTGCTGCACGGCGAGTGCATGACGGTCACCGGCAAGACGCTGGGCGAGAATATCGATCAGGTGACGTGGAACCCCGACCAGAAGGTGATCTACGACGCGAAGACGCCGATCATGCCGACGGGCGGCGTCGTCGGCCTGCGCGGATCGCTCGCGCCGAACGGAGCGATCGTCAAGGTCGCGGGCATGCACCGGTTGGAGTTTGAGGGGCCGGCGCGCTGCTTTGATTGCGAGGAGGATGCGTTCGAGGCGGTCGAGCATCGCCAGATCCGGGAAGGTGAGGTGGTCATCATCCGCTACGAAGGGCCGAAGGGCGGGCCGGGCATGCGCGAGATGCTGTCAACCACCGCGGCGCTCTACGGCCTTGGCATGGGCGAGAAAGTGGCGCTGATCACCGACGGGCGTTTCTCGGGCGCGACGCGCGGCTTCTGCATCGGCCACGTTGGGCCAGAGGCGGCGGAGGGCGGGCCGATCGCGCTGGTCGAGGACGGCGACACGATCCGTATCGATGCCGAGGCGGGGACGATCGATCTGCTCGTCGAACCTGCCGTGCTCGAGCAGCGCCGCGCGGCATGGCAGCCGCGCGTGTCCGAATATGGGTCAGGCGCGTTGTGGCGCTATGCGCAGAATGTCGGGCCGGCGTACAAGGGGGCCGTCACCCATCCGGGAGCTGCTGCCGAACGCCATGTCTACGCGGATATTTGACGCACGGTTGCTCGTGCCGCTGGTGGCCGCGCTCGCGGCGTGCGGGCCTGCGAAGACCGACACCAAGGTGCTGGCGAAGGTGGAGGCCAACCAGGCTGCCGAAGCGGTCGACGACGGGCGTGTGCAATGCGCGCCGGCCGGCGCCGACGCCTTCGCGCGGGTGTGCGAGATCGAGCGCGCGGAGACGGAGCGCGGCATGGTGCTGACGGTGCGCCACCCCGACGGCGGATTCCGCAGACTGCTGGTGACCACCGACGGACGCGGCGTCGTCGCTGCCGACGGGGCCGAGCCGGCGCAGGTGACGCTGGTAGGGAAGGACGAGATCGAGGTGGCGCTGGGCGACGATCACTATCGCCTGCCGGTGACGACGCGGACGGTCGCCGCCAAGTGACGCGGATCGACGGGCAGCCGATCGTCCGTGCAGCGGAGATGCGCGCCGCCGAGGCGTCGGTGATGGGGGTAGGCACGACGGCGCAGGCGCTGATGACGCGCGCCGGGCAGGCCGCGGCCGAGCAGGTGCGGCGGCTCGCGGCCGGCGCCGAGGTGCTCGTGCTGTGCGGACCGGGCAATAACGGCGGCGACGGCTACGTCATCGCTACCACGCTGCGCCAAGCAGGCCTGCCGGTCCGCGTCGCCACCAGCGACCAGCCGCGAAGCGAGACGGCGATCGCTGCGCGATCCGGCTGGGTCGGCCCGATCGAGACCCTGGCTGCGGAGCCGGCACCCGTCGTCGTAGACGCCTTGTTCGGGATCGGTCTCACCCGGCCGCTCGACGATGCAATCGCGGCACCGCTCGCGCGGCTGCTGCGCGGTGCACGACTGTCGATCGCAATCGATCTGTCGAGCGGCGTTGCCACCGACGATGCGCACTGCCTGAACGATCTGCCGCCGGTCGACCTTACGCTCGCGCTGGGCGCGGCCAAACCGGCTCATGTGCTTCAGCCGGCCGCCGCGCGGTGCGGCACCGTGCGCGTGGTCGATATCGGCGTATCGGTGCCGGATTCGATCCGCGCTGCGGCCCGGCCGACGCTCAAAACCCCGTCCATGAGCGCGCATAAATATTCGCGTGGGATGGTCGCGGTGGTCGCGGGATCGATGCCCGGCGCAAGCGCACTCGCGGCAACGGCGGCGGCGCATGCCGGTGTGGGTTACGTCCTGCTGCTGGGTAGCGCGACCGATCGGCTGCCGCACGCGATCGTTCGGCGGCGCTTTTCCGCCGAGGCATTGGCCGACGCGCGGATCGGCGCAGTCGTGATCGGGCCGGGGCTGGGGAGCGGCGACGCGGCGCAGGCGCGGCTCTGCGCGGCACTCGAGAGTGGACGCCCGCTCATCGTCGACGGTGATGCGTTGCGACAGATCAACAGCAGGCGTTTCGACGGTCGAGCGATCCTAACGCCGCATGCGGGCGAGTTCGCGCATCTGTTCGGCGAGGATGGTGGCAGCAAGCTCGACCGGGCGCTCGCCGCTGCGCGGAAGGTGGACGCCATCGTCGTCTTCAAGGGCGCTGACACGGTCATCGCGGCGCCTGATGGTCGTGCAATCGTTCATGCCGATGCGCCGACTTGGCTATCGACCGCCGGGACGGGTGACGTGCTGGCGGGAATCATCGCGGCGCGGCTCGCCGCGGGCCGCGATCCGCTCGATGCGGCGAGCGAGGGGGTGTGGCTGCATGCCGAGGCTGCGCGCCGCGCCGGCGCGGCGTTCATTGCCGACGATCTGGCGCACCATTTGCCGGGAGCGATCGCCGCATGTCTGTAACCGATGCCGCAACGATCGTGCGTGTGGCCGCGCGCGGTGAAGGAATAACTGGCGATGGGCGACCGGTGCCCTTCGCCGCGCCGGGCGACCGAATCGATGCGGGAGGTGCGCTCGAATGGGGCGCACACCACCAGGTGCCGCCGTGCCGCCACTTCCCCGAGTGCGGCGGCTGCCAGTTGCAGCACCTCGACGACGTGAGCTGGAGCGCGTTCATTGTCGACCGGATCGCGGGCGCGCTCGAGGCGCAGGGGCTGTCGGCCGATATCCGCCCGCCGGCGCTGTCGCCGCCGCGCACGCGCCGCCGAGCGACGCTGCACGCCGAGCCGTCGGGCCGGATCGGCTTCTCGGTCGAGAAGAGCCACGCGATCGTCGATCTGCAGGAATGCCACGTGCTGGCGCCCGAGTTGTTCGCGCTCGTCGCGCCGCTGCGGCGCCTGATCCATGTGCTGCGTCCTAAGCGGCGGCTCGATATCCACCTGACGCTGGCTGATCAGGGCGTGGACCTCCTGATCATCGGGATTATGCCGCAAGGGCTGAAGGCGGCGGAGGCGATCACTGCCTTTGCCGAGGCGAACCGCCTCGCGCGGATCGCATTCGACGAAGGCTATGGCCCCGAGGTGCGCTGGGAGCCCGAGGCGGTGACGGTTACGCTCGGCGGCGTTCCCGTGCCTTTACCGCCTGCCTCATTCCTGCAGGCTACGCGCGAGGGCGAGGCGGCGCTGGTCGGGGCCGTGCGTACGATCGTCGGCGAGGCTGCAATCGTCGCCGATCTGTTCGCGGGCCTTGGCACCTTCGCGCTCGCGCTACCGGGGCGTGTCTATGCCGCGGAGGGCGGACGCGAGCCAGTCAGCGCGCTCAAGGCGGCGGCGGCGCGCGCGCAGCGGCCGGTATTCACGGAGCATCGCGACCTGTATCGCCGGCCGCTGACGGTTGCCGAGCTCGACCGGTTCGGCGCGATCGTCATCGATCCGCCGCGCGCGGGCGCGAAGGAGCAGGCGGCGGCGATCGCGGCGGCGCGTGGCCCGAAGCTCGCCTACGTATCGTGCAATCCGAGCAGCTTCGCACGCGACGTCAAGACGATGGTGGCTGGCGGCTGGGCGATCGACTGGATCCAGCCGGTCGGGCAGTTCCGCTGGTCGACGCATGTCGAGCTGGCGGCGAGCCTCAGCAAGCCTGCCTAATCGGGGTAGGTCGCGGCGATGAAATAGAGCCCGTCGGGCGGCGCGTTGAGTCCGAGGCGGGCCCGGTCGCGGGCCTCAAGCGCCGCGGCAAGATCGTCCGCACTCCAGCGTCCGAGCCCAACCTGCGCGACGCTGCCCACCATCGAGCGTACCTGATGGTGGAGGAACGAGCGTGCCGCCGCCGCGATCGTGATGCGATCGCCGGCACGCGTGACCGTTAGCCGGTCGAGCGTCTTGACCGGGCTCGCCGCCTGACAGTGCGCAGAACGGAAGGTGGTGAAATCGTGCAGCCCCACCAGCGCCTGCGCCGCGGTGTGCATTGCCGCGGCGTCGAGCGGCTGCGCGACGTGCCACGCGAGCCCCTTCTGCCAGGTGAGCGGCGCGCGGCGGTTGACGATATGATATTCATACGCGCGTCCGGTGCAGGAAAAACGCGCGTGCCAATCGTCGGCCACCTCGTTGCAGGCGAGGATCGCGACCGGGGCGGGGCGCAGCCGCGCGTTGAGCGCTTCGCCGAGGCGAAACGCGCCGATCGGCTTGGCGATATCGAGGTGCGCGCGCATCGCCACGCCGTGGACGCCGGCATCGGTGCGCCCCGCCGCGTGGACGGTCGTGCGCTCACCGGTAACGGCAAAGGCGGCGTCCTCGATCGCCTGCTGCACGCTGGGGCCGTGATCCTGCCGCTGCCAACCCATGTAGGGGCGGCCGTCGAACTCGACCGTCAGCGCGTAACGCGTCACAGTTGCGTGCCGATGGGGATCGCGAAGCCGCGCAGTAATTCGTCGACCGGCATCACACCGCGACCCGCGCGCTGCACAAGCGTCGGCCGGATGGCGCCAAGCGCGCAGGCGATGGTGAGACGCTCGTCGATTACGGTGCCGGGCTCGGTGGTGTCGCCGCTCGACGGCTCGACCGCGTCGGCGGCGAGCAGGCGAATCCGCTCGCCCGAAACGTCGATCCACGCGCCGGGCGGATTGAAGGCGCGCAGCTGCCGCTCGACCGCGGCGGCTTCCCGGTCGAAGGCGACCCGCAATTCCTCCTTGGCGACCTTGGCGGCATAGGTCACTTCTTCTTCGGGCTGCGCAACCGGCGGATAGGCATCAAGGTCGGCGAGCACCGTCACCATCAGCGCTGCGCCCATTGCGGCGAGCTCTGCGCTTAGCTCGCCGGTCGTCTTGCCGCCGATCGCGGTGCGGCCCTCGAGCCGTACCGGACCGGTATCGAGCCCCGCTTCCATCTGCATGATGCCGACACCAGTCTCGACGTCGCCGGCGAGCACCGCGCGATGGATCGGCGCCGCGCCGCGCCAGCGCGGCAGCAGCGAGCCGTGGATGTTGAGGCAACCGTGGCGCGGCGCGTCAAGAATAGGCTGCGGCAGGATGAGACCATAGGCGGCGACCACCGCGACGTCGGCGCCTAGAGCGGCGAACGCCTCCTGCTCCGCCGCACCGCGCAGCGACGTGGGCGTGCGAACCGGAATGCCGAGCGCCTCAGCGCGCTGATGGACGGGGGAGGGGACGAGCGCGCGGCCGCGCCGGCCACCGGGGCGCGGCGGCTGGCTGTAGGCAGCGACGATGTCGTGCCCCGCCGCGACCAGCGCGTCGAGCGCCGGCACAGCGAAATCGGGCGTACCCATGAAGACGATCCGCATGGCGCGCGCTTCAACGCGCTGGCGCGGCCCGGCGCAACCCCCTATCTGTTCCTTCGATGGCATCACAGGAGATCGAGGCGCTGACGGGCGCGCTGGCGCGGCTGCCTGGCCTTGGGCCGCGGTCGGCACGGCGCGCAGTCCTGCACCTCGTCAAGAAGCGCGAGGGCGCGTTGATTCCGCTGCTCGCGGCGCTTCAGGCGGTTGACGAGCGGCTCACCACCTGTTCGATCTGCGGCAACGTCGATACGACCGATCCGTGCGCGATTTGCGCTGATATGCGGCGCGACACGCGCGCACTGTGCGTGGTTGAGGAAGTGGCGGATTTGTGGGCGCTCGATCGCTCGCGCCTGTTCCCTGGGCGGTTCCACGTGCTCGGTGGGCGGCTGTCAGCGCTGGAGGGCGTGCGGCCGGAGGATCTCGCGATCGATCAGCTCGTCCGGCGGATCGAGGCGGGCGGGATCGACGAGGTGGTGCTGGCGATGAATGCGACGCTCGAGGGACAGACCACCGCGCATTACATCGCCGAGCGGCTCGAGCGCTTCCCGGTGCGCCTTACCCAGCTGGCGCATGGCCTGCCCGTGGGGGGCGAGCTCGACTATCTCGACGAGGGGACGCTGGCGCAGGCGCTGCGGGCCCGACGTCCCGTCGCTTGATTCGCCGGCGCGCGGCCAATATCTGGCGCGCATGGCCGTACTTTCCATCGTCGAGATCCCTGATCCCCGCCTTCGCCTCGTCTGCGCCCCCGTCGAGACGATCGACGATGAAGTGCGTCAGCTTGCCGATGACATGATCGACACGATGTACGACGCCCGCGGGATCGGACTAGCCGCGATCCAGGTCGGCGTCTCGCGGCGTGTGGTGGTGATCGACCTGCAGGAGCGCGTCACCGAGGACGAGGAGAAGCCGGAGGCAATCCGCGATCCGAAGGTGTTCATCAATCCGGAGCTCGTCTCGGTATCCGAGGAAACATCGCGCTATAGCGAGGGGTGCCTTTCGATCCCCGAGCAATATGCCGAGGTCGAGCGGCCCGCGAGCTGCCGCGTCGCGTGGCTCGATCTCGAAGGGGCGCGTCACGAGGAAGAGATGAGCGGGCTGATGGCGACGTGCATGCAGCACGAGATCGACCATCTGAACGGTGTTCTCTTCATCGACCATATCACGCGTCTGAAGCGCGACATGCTGCTCAAGAAGCTCGCAAAGATGCGCAAGAACGCCGCCTGATCGCGCTTGCCCGCGCGCTGAGCGGCGGGTAGGTTCGCGCTTCGTTCTTGTGCGGGGTGCGGTGTGGACTCGGTCGTTCTCGTTCTCGTGATCCTCGCGCTGCTCGCCGGTCTCGCGGCGGGTTGGTGGCTCGCGAACCGCGGCGTTGCCGTGCTGCGTGCCGAGCGCGATGCGCGCGCTGAGGAGGCAAAGCGCGCGATCGTCGATCTCGCCGGCGCGGAGGAGCGTGCAAGAACGGCCGACAGCCTCCGCGCCGAATTGGCGGCGGTTCGCGCCGACCGCGACGGCGCGCGTGGCGACGTTGCGCGGCTCGAGGCGGAGGCGCGCGGGTTCGATGCGCGACTGGCGGAGCTGCGCGAGGCGAAGGATGCGCTAGCGGCGCAGTTCAGCCAGGTCGGCCAGACATTGCTCGCCGAAGCGCAGGACCGCTTCCTGCAACGCGCCACCGAGCGGTTTCGCGAATCGGAGGAGACCGCCGGGCAAAACCTTCGCGCGATGCTTCAGCCGGTCAGCGATCGTCTGCAACGCTACGAGGAGGGCGTCGCCAAGGTCGAGGCCGAGCGGCGCGATGCGTTCGGGGAGCTGCGCGGCCAGATTGAGCAGATGCGCGTCGGACAAGAGTCGGTGCGCAGCGAGGCCGCCAAGCTCGTCAACGCGCTGCGCAATGCACCTAAGGCGCGCGGCCGCTGGGGCGAACAGCAGCTGCGCAACGTGTTGGAGAGCTGCGGGCTGTCCGAACATGCCGATTTCGCGACCGAAG
Organism: Sphingomonas sp. TZW2008; assembly: GCF_002117915.1. GTDB lineage: Bacteria > Pseudomonadota > Alphaproteobacteria > Sphingomonadales > Sphingomonadaceae > Sphingomonas. The sequence goes on from NZ_BDJB01000005.1 coordinate 115,749, forward strand.
TGTCGGTGACCGATGCCGACGGTGCGCGCTTCCGCCCGGACGTGATCGTGCGCATTCCGGGCGGCAAATCGCTGGTGATCGACGCCAAGGTGTCGCTCAACGCCTATCAGGATGCGTTCGGTGCGGTCGACGACGCCGAACGGCTCGCGGGATTGACCGCGCATGCGGCGGCGATGCGCGCGCACGTAAACGGACTTGGCGCCAAGGCCTATTGGAACCAGTTCGACGACGCACCCGACTATGTTGTGATGTTCGTGCCGGGCGAGCATTTCTTGTCCGCCGCGCTCGAGCACGATCCGGTGCTGTGGGACTATGCGTTCGAGCGCAAGGTGCTGCTCGCCACGCCGACCAACCTGATTGCGATCGCGCGCACTGTCGCAGCGGTATGGCGGCAGGAGATGCTGGCGAAGGAGGCGCGCGAGATCGCGCAGCTCGGCAAGGACCTGTATGCGCGGCTGGCGACGATGGGCGGGCACGTCGCGAAGCTCGGCAAGAACCTCGACACCGCGATGACCGCGTACAATCAATTCGTCGGCAGTCTCGAATCGCAGGTGCTGACGCAGGCGCGGCGCTTCGAGACGCTCAAGATCGATACCGCGGGCAAGAGCATCGAGTCGCTGCCGGCCGGCGAGCAGAATGCGCGCGCGCTGACCAAGCTGGTCAGCGGCATGGACGAGGCAGCGGAGTAGGGGGTCCTCCGATTCGCCGTCAGAGTGCCGACGGCGTCGACGGCAAGGGTGTTAGCCGCGCAACGCAGAGGCGGCGCGCGCCTTGGCCTCGATCTCCGCCGGCGTGCCGCCGGCGACCCAGCTGCCACCCACGCACAGCACGCGATCGAACGCGAGCCACGTCGCGGCGGTGTCCTCAGTGATACCGCCGGTCGGGCAGAAGCGGCATTGGTAGAAGGGAGCGGCGAGCGCCTTGAGCGCCTTCAGCCCGCCCGACGTTTCCGCCGGGAAGAACTTGAAATGCGTCAGCCCTAAGTCGAGGCCGCGCATGATGTCACCTGCCGTCGCAACGCCGGGTAGGTACGGGACACCGCTGGCGACGATTGGCGCGGCGAGCCGCTCGGTCAGTCCGGGCGATACGATGAATTCGGCGCCGGCGTCCATCACCGCCTCGAACTGCTCGGCCGAGACGACGGTGCCGGCGCCGACGATCGCGCCTGGCACGCGCTTCATCTCGCGGATCGCGTCAAGCGCGGCGGGGGTTCGCAGCGTCACTTCGAGTACGGGCAGCCCGCCGGCAACCAGTGCCTCCGCGAGCGGGCGCGCCGTCGCGACGTCGTCGATCACCAAAACGGGGATGACCGGCGCGGTGCGCATGATGTCGTCGATCGTGGTCATGCGCCATGCTCCTGCGCAAAGGCGGCTGCGGCCCCGAACAGACCCGGCTGCGGATGGGTGATGAGCTTGACCGGGATGCCGGCCATCATCGACTGGAACCGCCCCTTGGCAACGAAGCGCTGGTCGAAGCCCGATCGGATCAGCCGGTCCTTGATTCGCAGGCCGAGCCCGCCGGCAATGACGACGCCGTTCGCACCGTGCGCCAGCGCGAGATCCCCGGCGGTGGCGCCGAGCGCGAGGCAGAAGCGATCGAGGGCGGCAAGCGCGATCGAATCGGTGCCCTCTAGCGCCTCGCGCCAGATCGCCTTGTCGTCGCGCGTCGGCACGGGCCGCCCCTCCATCTCGGCGAGCGTCTCGTAGATTGCGACGATGCCGGGCCCGGCACAGATCCGCTCGGTGGACACGCGCGTGAAGGTGCGGCGAAGGCGCTTCAAGATCGCGTCCTCGATCGGATCGAGCGGCGCATAGTCGACGTGCCCGCCCTCGGTGGGCAGGACGTGGTAGCCGGCATCGATTCGGAAAACCTGCGCAACCCCTAGCCCGGTGCCAGGGCCGCACACCGTGATGACACCGCGCGCCGGAAGTGCGGTATCGGGGCCGCAAAGATGCTCGAAATCGTCGGCGGGTAATTGCGCCACCGCGTGGCCGATCGCGCCGAAATCGTTGACGATCGTGTAGGTGTCCGCGCCCAGCCGCTCGGGGATCAGCGATGGGCGGATCACCCACGGATTGTTGGTCATCCGGATGACGTCGCCAGTGATTGGCGAGGCGACCCCGATCGCCGCCGCGCGCGGTACGGGCCGGTCGAGCTTTTTCTCGAACGCCTGCCACGCCGTCTGCAGGCTGGCGTGTTCGGCCGTCTTGAGCGTGACCGGCTCGCCGAGCGCGACGACACGGCCGTCGGCTACTTCAGCGATCGCGAAGCGGGCGTGCGTTCCGCCGATATCAACCGCTATGACGTCCATTGCATCCCCTTTCGGTCTAAAGCGCCGCGCCGGCAAAAATGGCGGATGCGCCGCGTTCTGCCTCGTCCGCTTGTGCGCGGAACAGGCCGAACAGCTCGCGCCCGAAACCGTCGGCTGCCGCCGGAGCGGAGGCTGGCAGCCGGGCCGCCCACTCGTCGGCGTCGACCAGCGCATCGAGCGTGCCCGCGACCGCGTCGACGCGGATTATGTCACCGTCGCGGATCAGACCGATCGCGCCGCCCGTGCCATCGGCGCCGGGCAACGCCTCGGGCGACACGTGGATCGCCGCCGGCACCTTGCCCGACGCGCCCGACATCCGGCCGTCGGTGACGAGGGCGACGCAGTAACCCTTGTTCTGCAACACACCGAGTGGTGGCGTGAGCTTGTGCAGTTCGGGCATGCCGTTAGCGCGCGGGCCCTGAAAGCGGACGACCACGATCACGTCGCGATCGAGTTCGCCGCGCTGGAACGCCGCCAGCACCTCGGCCTGATCGGCGAACACGGCGGCAGGCGCTTCGACGATCCAGCGATCGCGCTCCACTGCCGACACCTTGATGCAGGCGCGGCCGATATTGCCGGCGAGGATGCGCATCCCGCCATCGGGTGAGAACGGATCGGCCGGGGTGCGCAGAATGGTATCGTCGCCGCTCGGGCCGGGATCGCGCCAAGCGAGGGTGTCGCCTTCCAGCATCGGCTTGGAGGCGGCGTCGGCGAGCGTGCCGCTGCCCGCCGTCAGGATATCGCCGTGCAGATGCCCGCTCGCCAGCAATTCGCGGATCACGAATGCCATGCCGCCCGCCGCTTCGAAGCCGTTCACGTCCGCCGCGCCGTTGGGATAGACGCGCGCGATCAGCGGCACTGCGCTCGACAGACGGTCCATGTCCTCCCAGTCAATTACGATCCCGGCAGCGCGCGCGATTGCGGGCAGGTGCAGCAGGTGATTCGTCGAGCCGCCGGTGGCGAGCAGCCCCACCGCGGCGTTGACGATCGAGCGCTCGTCGACGCAATGGCCGATCGGGCGATAGTCCGACCCGCGCCAGCCGAGCTCGGCGACGCGATGCACCGTGGCGCGCGTCAGCGCCTGGCGCAGCTTGGTGCCCGGATTGACGAAGGCGGCGCCGGGAACGTGCAGCCCCATCACCTCCATCATCATCTGATTGGTGTTGGCGGTGCCGAAGAAGGTGCAGGTGCCCTGCGTGTGATAGGCGGCGATCTCGCTGTCGAGCAGCTCCTCGCGGTCCGCCTGGCCGCTGGCGTAGCGCTCCCGCACCGTCGCCTTGGCCTTGTTCGACAATCCCGACGGCATCGGCCCGCCCGGTACCAGCAGCATCGGCAGGTGGCCGAAACGCAGCGCGCCCATCAGCAGGCCGGGGACGATCTTGTCGCAGATGCCGAGCAGTAGCGCGCCTTCGAACGTGCCGTGGCTGAGCGCAATCGCGGTGGACAGCGCGATCGTGTCGCGGCTGAACAGCGACAGCTCCATCCCGGCATAACCCTGCGTTACGCCGTCGCACATCGCCGGTACGCCGCCCGCGACCTGTGCCGTCGCGCCGATCTCGCGCGCCCAGACCTTCATCTGCTCGGGATAGCGATAATAGACCGCGTGCGCGGAGAGCATGTCGTTGTAGGCGGTAACGATGCCGATGTTCATCGCCTGACCGGCCTTCATTGCCGGCCGGTCCTCCTCCGTCCCGGCATAGGCGTGCGCGAGATTGGCGCAGCCGAGCATTGGGCGCCCGATCCACTGCTCGCGCTCGCGAGTGAGCAGGTCGAGGTAACGCGTGCGCCCCTCGCGCGAGCGCGCAATGATCCGATCGGTGACGGCACTGACAATGGGGTTCATCGTTCCCACTTCCGTTCACCCCGTTCGAACGCCGGATCAGGCCAACTGGTGCCCGCGGCGGCTATGCCTGGCGAGCGACCATCACTTCAGCCCCAGCGTGCCCGATGACGCAATGCGAATACGTATGTGCCGGCGTCGTCCTTCCCGTGCGTCACTCCGCCCAGTGGATGTCGACCGGCAGCTCGGCATCGGCCAGGACGCGGCCGATCGGATAGCGCGAGCCTGCGCCCTGCTTGATCGCATCCTCGATAACCTTGCGCTTGGCGGCGCCGGTGACCGCGATCATCAGCGCCTTCGCCGAGATGATCCCGGCCCGCGACAGCGAGACGCGCGGCACCGGCGCTTCCTGTGGCAGCGGATCGGGCATCACGCCGAGCGCGCGGCGCTCACGTGGGCCGTTCAGCGCTTCCTCGAAATCCGGTCCAGGGAAGATCGATGCGGTGTGGCCGTCGCCACCGACGCCGAGCAGGCACAGATCGAGCGGCCAGTGCAGGTCCTGCATCAGTGCATCGGCCGACCGGCCCGCCGCCTTGTAGTCGGCGGTCGCGGAAGGGACGATCGGCATCACACGTGCGCCCTTTGGGATGAACGTCTTGCCTATCATCGTCACGTTGCTGAGCGGATCGCCCAGCGCCACGATCCGCTCGTCGGTCGGCACGATGGTCACGCGCTTCCAGTCGAGCTTGGCGGCGGCGAGCTTCTGATAGATCGGCACCGGGGTCTTGCCCCCCGCGAGCGCGACTACCGCGGCACCGCGCGCTTCGATCGCGCTCTCGATGATGAACTGCACGTCACCCGCGACTGCCGCCGCCATTTCGGCCGCGTCGTCATATTCCCACCATTCGATCTCGTCGCTCATCACTCTGCTTTCAAAAAATCCGTCGGATCATGCGCTGCGAAGCGCCGGCACGTTCGAGCCTCAACGCTTCAAACGGCCGATCGCGGCGAAGGTTCGCTGGCTCAATCGTCCTGCCAGCTGACGCCGTCGCGCTCGGTGAGCGCGATCGAGGCGGCCGGGCCCCAGGTGCCGGCGCTATAGTGCTTCGGCTTCATATCGTTCGCCTTCCAGCCCTCTCGGATCGCGTCGATCCAGGTCCACTGCGCCTCCACCTCGTCGCGACGGACGAACAGCGTCTGATCGCCCTCGATCAGGTCGAGCAGCAGGCGTTCGTAGGCGATGCGGCGGCGCGTGCCGGCGAATTCGGCATCAAGGCTGAGGTTTAGCGGCACCTCGCGCAGGCGGATGCCGTCGCGGTCGAGCCCCGGCTCCTTCGCCATCACCAGCAGCTGGATATATTCCTCGGGCTGCAGGCGGATGACGAGCATGTTAGGTTGCAGCAGGCCGCCGCGCCCCGAGAACATCGAGTGCGGGACCGGCTTGAACTGGATCGCAATCTCGCTGCGCCGCGTCGGCATGCGCTTGCCGGTGCGCAGGTAGAAGGGCACGCCCTGCCAGCGCCAATTGTCGAGGTGCGCCTTGATCGCGACGAACGTCTCGGTGTGCGAATCCTTGCCGAGCTCCTCATCATAGCCCTTGACGATCTCGCCCTTCACCGCGCCGCCGAGATATTGGCCGATGACGGTGCTGCCGGGTACTTCCTCCGGCTTGAGCTGGCGCAGCGAGCGGAACACCTTGGCCTTCTCGTCGCGGATTTCGGTGACGTCGTAGCGCGCGGGTGGCTCCATCGCGATCAGCGCGACGAGCTGGAGCATGTGGTTCGCCACCATATCGCGGAGCGCGCCGGCGCCGTCATAGTAGCTCGCGCGATCCTCCAGCCCGACCGTTTCGCTGACGGTGATCTGGACGTTGTCGATGCCCTGCGCGTTCCACACCGGCTCGAAGAAGGAATTGCCGAAGCGCAGCGCGAGGATGTTCTGCACCGTCTCCTTGCCGAGATAGTGGTCGATGCGGAAGGTGCGCTCTTCCGGGAAGGCGGTGGCGACGGTGTCGTTGATCTCACGGCTGGAGGCGAGATCATAGCCGAGCGGCTTCTCCAGCCCGATCCGCACCGTCTCACCAGCGAGCCCGGCCTTGTCGAGGCCGTGGATCACCTGTTCGAACAGCGACGGCGCGGTCGAAAGGAAGATCGCAAGCCCGCCTGAGACGTCGCCAACCTTCGCCGCCAGCTGATCGTAGTGATCGAGATCGGTCGCATCGAGCGGCTGGTATTGCAGCCGCTTGAGGAAGGACGCGATCTTGCCCTTGTCCTTGCGGTCGTCCGGCAGGAATTCGTCGAGCGCGTCGCGCGCGAACTTGCGGTAGCTTTCGTCGTCGTGGTCCGAGCGTGCCGTGCCGGTGATCGTCAGCGCGTCTGGCAGCAGATTGTCGGCGTCGAGGCCGTACAGCGACGGCAGCAGCATACGCTTGGCCAGATCGCCCGTCGCGCCGAACAACAGAAGCTTGGCTACCGGATCGCGTTGCATGACTGCTCCTTAGGTCGTTCGATCAGGGTCGTTCGGTAGGCCGGCCACCATGGGCAGCGGCGTCAGACCACCAGCCCGGTCATCGGATCAGCGCCGATCATCAGGTTCAGATTCTGCACCGCCGCGCCGGCTGCGCCCTTGCCGAGATTGTCTAACATCGCGACGAGCCGCGCCTGTGTGCCGCCGGAATCGGTGAAGGCCCACAGGTCAAGCCGGTCGTTGGGCACGGCATGTTCGGCCAGCAGCAGCTCGTCGGGCTGATCGTCGTGGACGGTGACGAGCGGTGCGGCGTCGAACGTGGCGTGTAGCGCGCCAAGTATCGCGTCGCGCGACGGCGGAACGGGGAGGGCGGCGATCGGCAGCGGCACTTCGACGATCATGCCGCGGAACGCACGGGTGACATTGGGGGCAAACAGCGGCGGGTGGGTGAGCCCGGCGTGGCGCTGCATTTCCGGTATGTGCTTGTGCGCGAGTGAAAATCCGTAGCCGCGATAAGCGAGATCTTCCTCCGCTGCGAAGCGCGCGATGAGCGCCTTGCCACCGCCCGAATAGCCCGAGACGGCGTTGACGGTGAGCGGCCAATCGGCGGGCACGAGCCCCGCGCGAACCAGCGGCGCGACGAGCGCGAGAAAGCCGGTTGGGTAGCAGCCGGGATTGGACACGCGCGTGGCATTCGCGACATCGAAACCGAGTTCGGGAAAGCCGTAGGTCCACCCGTCGGCGACGCGGTGCGCGCTAGACGCATCAATCACGCGTGTTGCGGGATTGTTGATCAGCGCCACCGCCTCACGCGCAGCATCGTCGGGCAGGCAGAGGATCACCACATCGGCGTCGTTGAGCGCGGCGCGGCGCGCGTCGGCGTCCTTGCGACGATCATCGGGAAGCGTGCCCAGCGTCAGGTCCTCGCGTCCCGAGAGTCGCTCGCCGATCTCGAGACCAGTGGTTCCGACCGCTCCGTCGATGAAGACGCGCGTCATGCCGGCTGGCCGAGTGCGTCTGCGTCGAGATAGCCGACGAAACCGCTTGCCGGCGCCACGCCCCAAGCGATGGCGCCCGTCACGTCGAGCAGCTCGAACACGTCGCCGGCGTGCAGCGTCACGAGCACGCCGCCGTCGGGCTTGCGGTCCGCGCGCAATGCCGCGTCGTGGACGAGACGGAAGGGGACGGCTTCGGCATAGTGCGGCGCGAAAACTTTCTCGGCGAGCCGGACGTCGGCGATATCGGGGCGGATCGCCTCGCGCGTCGGATCGAAGGCGCGCGATCGCCCGGTGAGCGCGAACGACCTACGCGCTGGCGCGGCGCTGGGGAGCTTCCTCTCCCTCGCCGATGAACTGACCGAACTCCTCAAGAAAATCTGCCCCTTCGGATGTGCGTGCGACGAAGATGTTGCGTTTGTCGCTGTCGTCACGCTGACGCCGCAGATAGCCGAGCGCGCCGAGCCTGTTCAAGGCGCGAGTAACGACCGGTTTTGAGACGTTGAGAATACGCGCCAACCCGCGCACCGTGTGCGGCCCGGGTTTTAGGTAGACGACGAGCAGCAGCGCCATTTGACGGTTGGTCAGATCGGGTTCGCCGGAGCGGACGTAATCGACCAACGTCTTCATCCATGAGCTCAGCTCTGTATTCATGAAGCTCGCCACGGTTTATCTTCCGGGTTCGGGGCTCGGATGGTCCGGCCGTTCGCGAGAGTTAACGTCCTCCCGCGCCACTGGTTTCAGTCCCGTGACGAATTCGCGACCGGTTGCGGCAGGGCGCGCGCAGTGCCGGCGGGTCGACGGCGGCAGTTGATCGCGCGGGGGGCTCGCCCTATGTGCGCGCATCCGCTTCGGGCGGCCGGCCAACAATCGAGATTTGCATGTTCACCTTCCTTCTCGTCCTTCAGGCGATCATCGCCGCCGCTCTCGTGACGGTGATCCTGATGCAGCGGTCGGAGGGCGGCGGCCTCACTAGCGGTGGCAGCCCCTCGGGGCTGATGTCGGCGCGCGGTGCGGCCGATTTCCTGACGCGCGCGACGGCGGTCCTAGCGAGTGCGTTCGTGCTACTGTCGATCGGGCTGGCGGTGCTCGCCGCGACTCGCGGCGGTACCAGCGTCGATACCTCGCTTGAGCGGACCGTGCCCGTCGCCGCACCGGCGCCCGCCCCCAAGGCTGACGGCGCGCCCTTCGCGGGGGCGCAGGATGAGGCCGCGCGGGCCGCGGCGAATGCGACAACGCCGGCCGACAACGGCGTGCCGCTCGCCAACTGATCGTGCCGCTTCGCCGGTTTCGCGGCGCCTGCGGATGCGCAGGCGCTTGTTTCCCATGCCTGTTAAAGAGTAGTCCGATATCCCCATGGCGCGGTTCATCTTCATCACCGGCGGCGTGGTCTCCTCGCTCGGCAAAGGCCTGATGGCGGCAAGTCTGGCAGCGTTGCTGCAGGCGCGTGGCTATCGCGTGCGGATCCGCAAGTTCGATCCCTATCTCAATGTCGATCCGGGGACGATGAGCCCGTATCAGCACGGTGAGGTCTACGTTACCGACGACGGCGCCGAGACCGATCTCGATCTTGGCCATTACGAACGCTTCACCGGCGTAGCCGCACGACAGAGTGACAACGTGACGTCGGGCCGCATTTATCAGCAGATCATCCAGCGCGAGCGGCGCGGTGATTATCTGGGCGCAACGGTGCAGGTGATCCCGCACGTCACCGACGCGATCAAGGCGTTCGCCAAGGATCAGACCGACGATCTCGATTTCGTGCTGTGCGAGATCGGCGGCACGGTGGGCGACATCGAATCGCTGCCGTTCATCGAGGCGATCCGTCAGCTCAAGAACGAGGTCGGCCGCGGCAACGCGATCAGCGTCCACGTGACGCTGGTGCCGTATATCGCTGCGGCGGGCGAGCTGAAGACCAAGCCGACGCAGCATTCGGTGCGCGAACTCGCCGCGCTCGGTGTGCAGCCCGACGTGCTGGTTTGCCGCTGCGAGAAGCCGCTGCCGCCGTCGGATCGCGCCAAGATCGCGCTGTTCTGCAACGTGCCCGAAACCGCCGTCATCCCGGCGTTGGATGCAAAGAGCATCTACGCCGTTCCGCTTCAATATCATGGCGAGGGGCTCGATACCGAGGTGCTGCGCGCGTTCGGCATCACGCCGTCGTCGGCGCCCGACCTGTCGCGCTGGACCGAGATCGTCGATCGTCTGACCAATCCCGAGGGCGAGGTGACGATCGGGGTCGTCGGCAAGTATGTCGGGCTGCAGGACGCGTACAAGTCGCTCAACGAGGCGCTGGTGCACGGCGGCATCGCCAATCGCGTCAAGGTCAACATCCGCTGGATCGACGCAGAGCTGTTCGAAAACGACGATGCGGAGATCGCCGCGCATCTCGAGCCGTGCGACGCCATCCTCGTGCCCGGTGCCTTCGGCGAGCGCGGTGCGGAGGGCAAGATCGCCAGCGTCCGCTTCGCCCGCGAGCGCGAGATCCCGTATTTCGGCATCTGTTTCGGCATGCAGATGGCGTGTGTCGAGGGCGCGCGCGACCTGGCGGGGATCAAGGACGCGTCGTCGACCGAGTTCGGGCCGACGAGCGAGCCGGTCGTCGGGCTGATCACCGAGTGGATGGGACGCGACGGGCTCGAGAAGCGCGAGGCGGAGGGCGACCTCGGCGGCACGATGCGGCTCGGCGCGTACGAGGCGAAGCTCGACGGGAACAGCGTCGTCGGTTCGATCTACGGCGACACGACGATCTTCGAGCGGCACCGCCACCGCTACGAGGTTAACACCGGCTACAAGGAAGCGCTCGAGAAGGGCGGACTGGTCTTCTCCGGCATGTCGCCAGACGGCACGTTGCCCGAGATCGTCGAGCGACCAGACCATCCGTGGTTCGTTGGTGTGCAATTCCACCCCGAGCTGAAATCCAAGCCGTTCGACCCACATCCGCTATTCGCGAGCTTCATCGGCGCCGCGGTGAAGCAGAGCCGGCTTGTCTGACGACATCGACCTGCCGCCGTGGCGGGTCGAGGCGTCGCGCTACGTCATCGACGATCGGTGGTTGCGCGTGCGCGCCGACGATTGCGTGACGAGTGATGGGGTGCGGATCGCGCCGTTCTTCGTCACCGAACATCCCGATTGGGTGATCGTCGTGGCGATCGACGATGAAGGATGTTTGCTGCTCGTCGATCAATATCGCCACGGCTGGGGCGTTGTCTCGCGCGAGCTGCCGACCGGCGCGATCGATCCGGAGGATGCCGACATCGTCTCTGCAGGCCAGCGCGAGCTGCTCGAGGAGACGGGATATGGCGGTGGAGCGTGGCGACTTGTTGCGACGCTCGCTCCCAATCCCGCCAACCAGTCTAACCGTTGCCACGCGGTCCTCGCGACCGGTGTCACCAAGTTCGCGGAGCCCGAAGATGCGCCGACCGAGCGGCTGCGGTTGGTGCGGAGCGAGATTTCCACAGCCATGGCGCTCGGCAGGAACGGCGGCATCGTTCAGGCGATGCACGTAGCGGCGCTTGCGATCGCGCTACCTGATCATTGGTCGTCGGCTGGCGCTGTAACTGGGCGGCTATCGACATGACGAAGGCGCCCGAGCCGATCGGCCCGGACGCCCCACGACGCCTCTCAAGGGAGCAAAAAGGCGCCGAACCGTCGCGCCGACGTTACGCCGCCTGAGCGGTGTCCGTGTCGCGCTTGTCCTCGACCACCGTCGGCTTCTGCCCGGTCTTGATCGAGATGCTCTTGGGCTTCATCGCCTCGGGCACTTCGCGGACCAGATCGACGACGAGCAGGCCGTCATTCAGCCGCGCGTCCTCAACGAAGACGAAGTCGGCGAGCTCGAAGCGGCGCTCGAAGCTGCGCGTGGCGATGCCGACATGCAGGAAATTCGGACCGTTCGCCTTGTCGTCCTTCTTGCCGGCGACGAGCAGCAGATTCTGCTGCGCCGTGATTTCGATTTCATCACGCGAGAAGCCGGCAACCGCGAGCGTGATGCGGTAGCGATCCTCGGCGAGCCGCTCGAGATTGAACGGGGGATAATTTTCGGTCGTCGCACGGGTATTGGCTTCGATGAGGTCAAACAGACGGTCAAAGCCGATGGTCGAACGACGATAGGGGGTAAGATCCAGACGCATCTTCCAAGTCCTCCAATGAGCGAGTTGAAAAGCAGCAACGTGCACGGCGGCCCCGCTGCTGTCTGCGCGGCCCGAAGCAGCGCCGCACGAGAGGGATTTGGTACCGACAAAACCGTTTTCAAGGGTCGCGGCATGCCGACATCTGGGCTCGTAGGACGGGCGATGCCATCCCTCGGTTGATCAGTTGCCGATGGGCAAACAACGAGGTGGCCCCGCAAGAAGATCGCAAGCATCAGGAGGCAGGTACTGTCGGCTGCAAAAGCAAACGCCCGGGTCGTTTCCGACCCGGGCGCCTGCGTGACGATCACTCGTCAGCCCCCTTTATTGCTCCCGCCCGCACGCCTTTACAGGCGGAGCTGAAAGCTTTTTCCCCGAACCACGGCCGTTGCCTGTGTGCCAGTGGCTTGTTGCTAGGTCGGGGCTCTGCTCGTGTCCACCAAAATGAACGGGAGCTAAACCGAATGCGGCGAGCGTGTGACGATTCCGCAACAGCGCCGTTGCCAGCGAAAGGCGGCGTGGGTAGAGCCCGCGGCATGATCCTGTCGCGCTACGAACGAATGATCGCGCGGCGCTATCTGCTTCCCGGTCAGGGCGAACGCTTCATCGTTCTCGTCGCAGGCTTCAGCCTCGGCGCGGTGATGCTGGGTGTCGCGGCGCTGGTGATCGTGATGAGCGTCATGAACGGCTTTCGCGCCGAACTGTTCGACAAGATCGTCGGGCTGAACGGCCATGCGGTGGTGCAGGGCATCGGCGGCCGGCTGACCGACTGGCGCGACGTCGTGCGACAGGCGGATGCGACCCCGGGGGTGACGCGCGCGGTGCCGCTGGTCGAGCAGCCGCTGATGTCGACCTACAACGGACGGGTCGAGGCGGTGTTGGTGCGCGGCATGCGCGTGTCAGACATTCGCGGCAATTCGGCGATCGGCCGCAACGTCATCACTGGCAGTATCGCGTCGCTGACGCCGGGATCGAACCGCGTCGCGCTCGGCTCGCGGCTGGCAGAATCACTCGGCGCCACCGTCGGTTCCGAGATTACGCTGATCAATCCGGCGGGTCAGACGACGCCGTTCGGTACCGTACCTCGCTACGTCAACTATACCGTCGCCGCGGTGTTCGAGATCGGCGTCTACGATTACGACAAGGCCTATGTCATCATGCCGATGGAGGATGCGCAGACGCTGCTTCTGCTCGGCGACGCGGTGGGGATGATCGAACTCGACACGGTCGACGCCGATCGCGTCGGCCAGATCCTCGCGCCGCTGGCGGAGAAGGTCGGGCGGTTTGCGGTGGTGAGCGACTGGCGGCAGATGAACGCGCAATTGTTCGAAGCGCTGGCGGTCGAGCGTGTCGCGATGTTCGTGGTGCTGTGCATCATCATCCTCGTCGCGGCGTTCAACATCGCCTCGTCGCTGATCATGCTGGTCCGTGCGAAAACGCGCGACATCGCGATCCTGCGTACCATGGGTGCGACACGTGGCGCGATGATGCGGATCTTCATGTCGGTCGGCGTCGCGATCGGTCTGCTCGGCATCGTCGCCGGGCTCGCGCTCGGCGCCATCTTCCTGTTCTATCGCCAGGCGGTGGTAAATTTCGTCCAGCTCGTCACCGGGCAGAATTTGTGGGACCCCTCGATCCGCTACCTTACCGAGCTGCCGTCGAAGCCGGATCCGGTAGAGATCGTCGCGATCGTGCTGATCACCGCTTTGATGACTTTGCTTGCTACGGTGTATCCCGCGTACAAGGCGGCGAGCACCGATCCCGTTCAGGTGCTGCGCTATGAGTGAGCCGGTTCTCGCGACGCGCGGCCTGTCGCGCAGCTTCACGCAGGGGGGAGAGACGATCGCGGTCCTGCGCGGTGTCGATTTGGCGGTTCAGCCGGGCGAGATCGTTGCGCTGCTCGGCCCGTCTGGGTCGGGCAAGTCGACGCTGTTGCAGGCCGTCGGGCTGCTCGAGGGCGGGTTCGACGGCTCGATCCGCATTGCCGGCGCGGAGGCGGCCAAGCTCGACGCGCATGGGCGCACGGTGGTGCGGCGCGACTCGCTCGGCTTCGTCTATCAATTTCATCACCTGCTGCCCGATTTCGACGCACGCGAGAACGTCGTGCTGCCGCAGCTTATTCTCGGGGCTACGCGCGAGGCGGCAGAGGCGCGGGCGGCGACGCTGCTGACCGCACTTGGGCTGGGACACCGCCTGTCGCATCGGCCGAGCCAATTGTCGGGCGGCGAGCAGCAACGCGTTGCGGTGGCGCGCGCACTCGCCAATCGCCCGGCGCTGGTGCTCGCCGACGAGCCGACGGGCAATCTCGACGAGAATACCGCCGACCGCGTGCTCGCCGAATTCCTCCGGCTGGTGCGCGAGGAAGGCTCCGCCGCGCTCGTCGCGACGCACAACGAGCGGCTTGCGGCGAAGATGGACCGCGTCGTTCGCCTGCACGAGGGCGTGCTGCAGTGAGCGCGTGGCGTGACGCGCCCGTGCTCATCGGCCGTCACGTTCGCCTGCGTCCGCTCGCGGCGGCGGACCGCGACGCGCTTTCCGCTGCGGCCGCGGGGCTCACCGATCTGTTCTTCGCCAATGTTTCGGGGCTAGCGGACCCCGATCGCTTCATGGCGGCGGCGCTGAAGGAGCGCGACTATGGCCGCGCGATGCCCTTCGCCGTCGAGACGCCCGATCGCGCGATCGTCGGGCTCACGCGTTTCATGCGGATAAGCGAGGCGCACCGCCGCGTCGAGATCGGCGGCACCTTCTACGCTCCTTCCGTGCAGCGCAGCGGCGTCAATACCGAAGCGAAGCTGCTGCTGCTCGGCCACGCATTCGACGTGCTCGGCTGCAACGTGGTGCAGATCCGCACCGACTGGTTCAACCGCGCCTCGCAGCGCGCGATCGAGCGGCTGGGCGCAAAGCGCGACGGCGTGCTGCGCTCGCATCAGGTAATGAACGGGCGCGTGCGCGATATCATCGTCTACTCGATCATCGCGGGTGAATGGCCGGGGGTGCGTCAGAACCTGCAGCATCTACTGGCGCGGCATGAAGGGGAGGGGCGATGAGCGCGATCACCGATTTTGAAGTCAGAGCGGCCAACGGCAGCGCCGCCTCGCTGGCTGAATATCGCGGCAAGGTGCTGCTGATCGTCAACACCGCCTCGAAATGCGGGTTCACGCCGCAATACGCCGGACTGGAAGCGCTGCACCGCGACTATGCCGATCGCGGCTTCGAGGTGCTCGGCTTCCCGTGCAACCAGTTCGGCGCGCAGGAGCCGGGCGACGCGGCGGAGATCGCCAACTTCTGTTCGCTGACCTACGACGTGACCTTTCCTGTCTTCGCCAAGATCGACGTCAATGGCCCTTTGGCCGATCCGCTGTTCGAACGCCTCAAGGCCGAGGCGCCGGGGCTGATGGGATCGAAGGCGGTGAAGTGGAACTTCACCAAGTTCCTGGTTGATCGTAATGGGCAGGTGGTCACCCGCTATGCGCCGACGACCAAGCCCGAGGACATTCAGCGCGACATCGAGAAGCTGCTCTAGCGCCTTGTCCGCTCGGCGCGTCTGATCGGCACGCATCCGAGGGGCGCGCAACTCGCGCTAATCCACAGGCTTTGCGCGCCCGGCGCTGGCGGAATCAGCGGCAAGTCCCTAGCCTATGGGCATGTCGCATTCCGGGTTCGTGCCGCTTCGTATTTTCTCGTCCTACACTATGCTCGACGGTGCGATCGAACCGAAGGCGATCGCCAAGCAGGCTGCCAAGCTCGGCTTCCCCGCCGCCGGATTGACCGATCGCAACGGGCTGTACGCAGCGATGGCCTTCTCCGACGCGTCATTCGATGCAGGCGTGCAGCCGATCATCGGGACGATGCTGGGCGTGGCGCGGCCCGACATGCCCGAGGGCGTCGCACCGATCGTCGATTGGATCGCGCTCTACGCGCAGGACGCGCGCGGCTACGACAACCTCTGCGAATTGGTCAGCCGCGCGCATCTCGACCGGCCGATCGATCTCGCGCCGCACGTCGCATTCGAGGCGCTGGCGCAATGGTCCTCCGGCCTGATCGCGCTGACCGCAGGCGGGGAAGGCGGGCTCGCGCGCCTGTTCGCCGAGGATCAGCCCGATCGCGCGCAGCGCTATGCCGATCGGTTGTCCGTGATTTTCGACGATCGCCTCTATGTCGAATTGTCGCGGCGTGGCGAATTAATCGAGGAGCGAGCGGAGGCGGCGCTGATCGATCTCGCCTACCAGCGCGATCTGCCGCTCGTTGCGACCAACCCTTGCTGTTTCTCCGAGCGGGCATTCGGCGACGCGCATGATGCGATGCTGTGCATCGCCAATTCGACCTACGTCGAGAGCGAAGACCGGCCCCGCAGTTCGCCCGACGCGTGGATGAAACCGGCCGACGCGATGCGCGCGCTGTTCGACGATCTGCCCGAAGCGATCGAGAACACGCTGGTCGTCGCCCGCCGCTGCGCGATCGCTGCCCCCAAGCGCGCGCCGATCCTGCCGAGCCTGGCGGGCGATCGCGAGGGCGAGGCGGCGATGCTGCGCACTGAGGCGCACGCCGGGCTCGACGCGCGGCTGGCGCGGATCGCCGAGCTCGCGACCGAACCGCTCGCCGACGGGTGGCAGGCGGCATATCGCACGCGGCTCGATTTCGAGCTCGACGTCATCATCCAGATGGGGTTTCCGGGTTACTTCCTGATCGTCGCAGACTTCATCAAATGGGCGAAATCGCACGACATTCCGGTTGGCCCAGGGCGCGGATCGGGCGCTGGCTCGGTGGTCGCCTGGGCGCTGACGATTACCGATCTCGATCCGCTCCAGCTCGGTTTGCTGTTCGAGCGCTTCCTAAACCCCGAGCGCGTCTCGATGCCCGATTTCGACATCGACTTCTGCGAAACGCGGCGCGGCGAGGTGATCCGCTACGTGCAGGAGAAATACGGTCGCGATCAGGTGGCGCAGATCATCACCTTCGGTAAGCTCAAGGCACGCGCGGTGCTGAAGGACACTGGGCGCGTTCTGCAGATGAGCTACGGCCAGGTCGATCGTCTCGCCAAGCTCGTGCCCAATCATCCGACCGATCCCTGGACGCTCAAGCGCGCGATCGACGGGGTTGCCGAACTGCACCGCGAATACGCCAACGACAATCAGGTGCGCCACCTGCTTGACCTCGCGATGCAGCTCGAAGGGCTGCCGCGCCACTCCTCAACGCACGCGGCGGGCGTGGTGATCGGCGACCGCCCATTGTCGCAGCTCGTGCCGCTGTATCGCGATCCGCGCTCCGACATGCCCGTCACGCAGTTCGACATGAAATATGTCGAGGGCGCTGGGCTGGTGAAGTTCGACTTCCTCGGCCTGAAGACGCTGTCGGTTCTGAAGCGTGCGCTGCAACTGCTTACGAAACGGGACATTCACGTCGATCTCGATGCGCTGACGTGGGACGACGAAGCCGTCTACGCTCTGTTGCAGAAGGGCGATACCGTGGGCGTCTTCCAGCTAGAATCCGAGGGCATGCGCCGCACGCTGTCGGCCGTGCGACCGACCAACTTCGGTGACATCATCGCGCTCGTCTCGCTGTACCGCCCGGGCCCGATGGACAACATACCGGCTTTCGGGCGGCGCAAGCAGGGGACGGAAGCGATTGAATATCCGCATCCGCTGCTCGAACCGATCCTGGCGGAGACGTACGGCATCTTCGTCTATCAGGAGCAGGTGATGCAGGCCGCGCAGGTGCTGGCCGGTTATTCGCTCGGCGGCGCCGATCTGCTGCGCCGCGCGATGGGCAAGAAGATCAAGGCTGAGATGGACGCGCAACGTGCCACGTTCGTCGAGGGCTGCGCGGCGGCGAACCAGATCCCGGCCGATCGCGCCAACGCGCTGTTCGACTTGATCGACAAGTTCGCCGGCTACGGCTTCAACAAGAGCCACGCGGCCGCCTATGCGCTGCTCGCCTATCAGACGGCGTGGCTGAAGGCGCATTACCCGCACGAGTTTTTCGCCGCGTCGATGGCGTACGATATTCACCAGACCGACAAGCTCGCGATCTTCTGCGACGATATGCGAAGAATGCAGGTCAAGTGCCTGCCGCCAGACATCAATCGTAGCCAGGCCGACTTCGATGTCGAGGTCGACGCGGAGGGGCCGGCAGTGCGTTACGCGCTTGCCGCTCTCAAATCGGTCGGCGAGGGTGCGATGGAGAAGCTGGTCGCTGAGCGAGCGGCGAGCGGCGCGTTCGCGAAGCTCGATAATCTGGCGCACCGCGTTGATCCCCGACTGATCAACAAGCGCCAGCTTGAAACCCTCGCCGCGGCGGGCGCCTTCGACTCGATCGAGCCTAATCGCGCCGGCGTTTTCGCCGTGGCCGAAACGATGCTGGCGGTTGCGGCGCGGACGCACGATGCACGCACCAGCGGGCAGGGTGGGCTGTTCGGCGATGCCGAGCCAGCGGGAGATGCGATCAAGCTTCCCGCCTCGGCGCGCTGGACCATGGCCGAGCGGATGGAGCAGGAGAAGGAGGCGTTCGGCTTCTATTTCTCGGCGCATCCGGTCGACCGACACGCGCATCTCGCGAAAAGCCACGGCGCGCGCCTCTACACGGCGCTTGCCGAACTCGCGATTCCGGACGACGGAACGCGCGCCGGCGCGACGATGGCGGTGCTGGTCGAGGAAGCGCGCTGGCGCACCTCGGCGCGCGGCAAACGATATCTGATGGCGACGCTGAGCGACCAGAGCGGGCAATTCGTCGCGACGTGCTTCGACGATGCAGTGGCCGGCGATCTTGAGGAAGCGGCGCGGGCGGGGGGCTGCGGACTCGCGACCGTCGAGCTCGACCGGCGACCGGGAGAGGAAACGCCGCGCGTGACGGTGAAGCGTATCCAGCCGTTCGAGACGCTGGCGTCGCTCGCTCGCTTCGTCGTCGAGGTGGTGATCGATGCGCCCGTGGCGATGCCGGCGCTCGCGGCGATGCTCGAGCATCAGCGCGGCGCGCGTGGTGAGGTGATCGTACGCGCTCCGGTGGCGAACGGCGAAGCAACGGTGCTGCTCGGGCGCGACTTCCTACTCGACATCGAGCTGGTTCAGCAGATCGAAGGGCTGCCGGGCGTCACCGAGGTGACGCTGCGCCAGTCGGAGACGCGGCTCGCGCTGGTGAGCTGAAGACAGTCCGGTCGCCGCTCAGAACAGCTCGCCCTGCGGCCCGCGCGGCGGGTGGAAGAGATCGGTGCGCAGCTGCATCTTCTCGCGGTTCTGATCGATGCCGTGCTTGCGACGCGCGATCAGGAAGCGGGTACGCAGCAGGTCCGCCCACGGCCCCTGTCCGCGCATCCGGGTGAAGAAGCCAGGATCGTTGTCGCGTCCCCCACGCAGCGACTGGATCGTCGCCATCACCTTGTTCGCGCGATCGGGGAAATGCGTGTCTAGCCAGGCGCGGAACAGCGGCGCGACCTCCCACGGCAGCCGCACGGGGATGAACGAGACGCCGCGTGCTCCCGCCGCTGCGGCGCGTTCGACCACCGCCTCTACCTCGTTGTCGGTGATAGCGGGGATGATCGGCGCCATGTTGACGTAGACCGGCACGCCGGCGTCGGCGAGCGTACGCACCGCCGCCAGTCGGCGCTCCGGGTGTGGCGCGCGTGGCTCAATCGTCATCGCGATCCGCGGATCGAGCGACGTAACCGAGATCGCAACCCCGGCAAGGCCCTTTGCCGCCATCGGGGCGAGCAGATCGAGATCTCGCACCACCCGGTTCGACTTGGTGGTGATCATCACCGGATGGTTGCATTCGGACAAGATCTCGAGCAAATCGCGCGTGATGCGCCACGTTGCTTCGATCGGCTGATAGGGATCGGTGTTGGTCCCCATTGCGATCGGCGCGCAGCGATAACCCGGCTTAGATAGCTCGACGCGCAGCAATGCCGCCGCATCGGGCTTCGCGAACAGCTTGGTTTCGAAATCGAGCCCAGGCGATAGATCGTGGAAGGCGTGGCTTGGGCGCGCGAAGCAGTAGATGCAGCCGTGCTCGCAGCCGCGATAGGCGTTGATCGAACGGTCGAACGGTACATCCGGCGACGTGTTGCGCGCGATGATTGTCTTGGGCCGCTCTACCGTAACCGTGGTGCGAATGGGCGGCGGGGCGCCGTCGATCGCCTCGCGCTCATCGAGCCAGTCACCGTCCGCCTCGGTTTGCGGCAGGTTGAAGCGCGCGCTTTCCGCGTTCAGCGTCGCGCCGCGCGCGACTCGTTTGAATGGCTGCGCCATGCGCAGGAACGTATCAGGAACATATGTGGCGTCAACGCGAGTTGCCAGTCTCCATCCAGCGAAGCAGCGGCTTGAGTGGGGTAATCCACACGATGCCGGTGACGACGTAGAACACGAGCTGCGCGATCCAGTGCCAGCCGCCGATCACGTTGGAAAAGCTGACAATGACGATGCACCAGACAAGGATCAGCGTGAGGATCGCGAGCATGCCGACCGGTTTGCGCCACGATGGCGTCATGCTTCTATCCAATCGTTCTCGGTGATGATGGCGTGGAGCGGAACATCCCACGGATCCGTGGGGATGTGTTCGACGTGCTGTACGGCAAAGGCGATGCCGATCCGCCGGGCGTTCGGATAGGCCGCGAAGGCGCGATCGTAGTGGCCCGCGCCTTGGCCCAGTCGGGAGAGGCGGCGATCGAACGCGACGAGCGGGGTCAGAATGATATCGGGAGCGACGGGTGCCGCGCTGTCGGTCGGTTGGGAAAGCCCGAAGGGGCCGACACTGAGCGTCTGCCCGATTTGCCAGGTGAGGAAGCGCAACGGCGTCACCTTGTCCACCACATACGGTAGCGCCAGCGTGCAGCCAGCGGCCCGTGCCGCTTCGTGCAGCGGCGCAGGATCGGCTTCGCCGCCGATCGGCTTGTAGCTCGCCACCGTTAAATCCGGCGCGAGCAACGCCCGAAAGGACGCCGGAACGCGGAAGGCCGGGCGCTCGTCGCCCAGGGCGGCGCGTGCAGCGCGGGCCGCGCGTCTGATTGCCTGCTTGTCGATCACGTTCGGCTCAGCGGAAGAGGGTGACGGGACCGCCGTGGCCGTTTGCCGGGATATCCACTGACGCCCAATACGTCAGGTGGGGACCATGTACGTCGGACCAGGGTCCGGGCAGGGACAGCCCCCTAGGATGATGAATAGCCTCAGGGATAGTTGCTGGCTCGCACCGGGCAGTACCCGTCACGCACAATCTAGTCATTGTCGGGCAGATGCTCAAGGGCGGCGGCGAGCGCCTCGAGCCGATCGGCGACATAGGCGAGCGGGGCATCGTCCGTCGCCGGCGGCGCGCTCTTCGCGTCGTTCAGCTCGTCGGCGAGCATCAGCGCGATCAGCAACATCGCGCGCGCGACGTTGGCATCGCCGGCGGCGCGCTGCGCACGGTCCCACCGCGCCTCGATCATCGCGCCGAGCTTCTGCACCTGCGCTTCCTCGCCGTCGCGGCAATTGACCGGCCAGCGACTGCCGCCGATCTCGAGCGTCACGCGCGCCATCAGCCGGCATCCTTTTCGAACGCGGCGAGCGTCTGGTCGATCGCGGCGACGGTGGCGGTGACTTCCTGGCGCAGCGCTTCGTGCCGGGCGCGCAGCGCCAATTCGTGACGGGCACGCCGATCCAGCGCCGCCTCGATGCGCCTGATCGCGGCATCAATCCGCGTCACAGCGTCGTTATTTGTCATGATGTTGGATTACGGTGCTGCCACGGCGTCGGCAAGCCCCGATCCGGCAGCAGGGCAGGGGCGGCCTCGCGGGCGTGGTTGACGCGTGGCGCATCACTCGCGCAAAGGCGCGCCTATTATTCGGGACGAGCGGAGAATCGGGCGGCATGACGAAGGTTGCGATCAACGGTTTCGGGCGCATCGGCCGCCTGGTGGCGCGGGCGATGCTGGAGCGCGGCGGCGATCTGGAACTGGTGACGATCAACGATCTCGCCGACGCGAAGTCCAACGCGTGGCTGTTCAGCCGCGACAGCGTCCATGGCCGCTATCCCGGTACCGTGGTGGC
Organism: Sphingomonas sp. TZW2008; assembly: GCF_002117915.1. GTDB lineage: Bacteria > Pseudomonadota > Alphaproteobacteria > Sphingomonadales > Sphingomonadaceae > Sphingomonas. The sequence continues at coordinate 137,440 of NZ_BDJB01000005.1, forward strand.
GGAGGGCAACGATCTCGTCATCGACGGCAAGCACATCCGCGTCACCGCCGAGCGTGATCCCGCGAACCTGCCGCACAAGGAACTGGGCGTTGACTTGGTGCTCGAGTGCACCGGCTTCTTCACCGATCGCGCGAGTGCGCAAAAGCACATCGATGCCGGCGCGAAGAAGGTGCTGATCTCGGCGCCGGCGAAGGGCGTCGACCTCACCGTTGTCTACGGTGTGAACCACGACAAGCTCGAGGCGAGGCATGCGATCGTCTCGAACGCGTCGTGCACCACCAACTGCCTGGCACCCGTCGCCAAGGTGCTGAACGATGCGATCGGCATCGAGCGCGGCCTGATGACGACGATCCACGCCTACACCAACGATCAGAAGATCCTCGACCAGATCCACCCCGATCTGCGTCGCGCCCGCGCCGCGGCGATGAACATCATCCCGACGACGACCGGCGCCGCGCGCGCGGTGGGAGAGGTGCTGCCCGAACTGAAGGGCAAGCTCGACGGTTCGGCAGTGCGCGTTCCCGTCGCCGACGGCAGCCTCGTCGACCTCACCTTCACGCCGAAGCGCGACACCAGCGTCGAGGAAGTCAACGCGCTGCTCAAGGCCGCCGCGGAAGGCCCGATGGAAGGCGTGTTGTTCTATTCGGACGAGCCGCTGGTCTCGATCGACATCGTCCACACACCCTATTCGTCGACCGTCGACAGCCTGGAGACGGCGGTGATCGACGGCAAGCTCGTCCGTGTCGTCAGCTGGTACGACAACGAATGGGGCTTCTCGAACCGCATGGTGGATACCGCCGCGCTGATGGCGAAGCTGGGGTAATGCCGATTGGCCGCCTCGCCGGGATCGCGCGTCATGCGTTTCCGAAATCGCCGATGGAGGTGATTGAGGCGGCCGAGGTGACGCTCGAAGGCGGCATCGCGGGCGATTATCGCGGCGCGATGAAGGGTAAGCCGTACAAGCGGCAAGTGACGCTGATCGAGCGCGGGGACTGGGACGCAGCCATGGCCGACGTTGGCCATGCGCTGCCTTGGCAGGAGCGGCGCTCGAACCTGCTCGTCGACGGGCTCGATCTGCCGCAGGTCGCCGGTGCGCGGCTCCGCATCGGCGCCGACGTGATCCTAGAGGTGACGCGCGAGACCGATCCGTGCGAGCGGATGGAAGCACTCGCCGACGGGCTCAAGGCGGCGCTTGCGGGCGATTGGCGCGGCGGTGTGTGTACAAAGGTGGTGCACGGCGGCCGGATCACGGTCGGCGATGAGATCAGGATCGAGGAATCATGGCTAAGTCATTCCGCACGCTCGACGATATCGGCAGCGACATCCGCGGCAAGCGAGTCCTCGTCCGCGAGGATCTGAACGTCCCCTTCGCCGATGGCGTGGTGACCGACGACACGCGGCTGCGCGCGACGCTGCCGACGGTGCTCGAACTCGCCGACAAGGGCGCGATCGTGCTGATCCTGGCGCACTTCGGCCGTCCCAAGGGCGTGCCGACGCCGGAGATGTCGCTGGCGCAGATCGTCAAGCCGTACGAGGCGGTGCTCGGCCGAGCCGTCCGCTACGTCGACTGGGAAGGCGACGCGGCGAACGTCGCGACGCTTCAACCGGGCGATATCGCCGTGCTGGAAAATACGCGCTTCTTCGGTGGCGAGGAGAAGAACGCCGGCGACGTGATCGATCGCTTCGCCGTGCTGGGCGACTTCTACGTCAACGATGCCTTCTCGGCCGCGCATCGTGCTCACGCCTCTACCGAGGGGCTCGCCCACCGGCTTCCGGCCTTCGCGGGCCGCGCGATGGAGGCAGAACTCGATGCGCTGCAGAAGGCGCTTGGCGAGCCCGAACATCCCGTCGCCGCTGTCGTCGGCGGCGCCAAGGTGTCGACCAAGCTCGATGTGCTCAAGCACCTTGTCGGCAAGGTCGATCACCTCATCATTGGCGGCGGCATGGCCAACACCTTCCTCGCTGCGCGCGGCGTTAATGTCGGCAAGAGCCTGTGCGAGCATGATCTGACCGGCACGGCGGAAGAGATCCTCGATGCCGCCGATCGCGCCGGCTGCACGGTGCATCTGCCGTACGACGTGGTGGTGGCGAAGGAGTTCAGGCCGAACCCGCCGACGCGCACCGTCAACGTCCATGAGGTTGCGCCTGACGAGATGATCCTAGACGTCGGCCCCTCGGCGGTTGAGGCCTTGGGCGACGTGCTCAAGAATTGCCGCACGCTCGTATGGAACGGGCCGATGGGCGCGTTCGAGACGGCGCCGTTCGATACCGCCACCGTCGCGCTCGCCAAGACGGCGGCAGCACTGACGGTCGACGGCAGCCTCGTATCGGTCGCGGGCGGGGGCGACACCGTCGCCGCGCTCAATCACGCCGGCGTGGCCGACGACTTCACCTTCGTCTCGACTGCGGGCGGCGCCTTTCTCGAATGGATGGAAGGGCGCGAGCTACCCGGCGTCGCGGCGCTGGCGCGCTGAGCCGTCCGCGCACCGACTAGCCAAAGCGCCGTGCCCCGCGTACGAGGCGCCGCATACGTATGCATGATGCGAAGGGGACTGCCACGATGACGCCTGCCGAGATGACCGCCAAGATCGCTACCGGTGAAGGTTTCATCGCCGCGCTCGACCAGTCGGGCGGGTCGACGCCGAAGGCGCTCAAGGGATATGGCATCGAGGAAGGCGCCTGGTCGAACGACGAAGAGATGTTCGGCCTAATCCACGACATGCGCGCGCGGATCATCACCTCGCCGTCGTTCACCGGCGACAAGGTGATCGGCGCAATCCTGTTCGAGCGCACGATGGACGGCGAGGCCGGCGGCAAGCCGGTACCGCAGGCGCTGCAGGATCGCGGCGTGGTGCCGTTCCTCAAGATCGACAAGGGGCTCGAGGACGAAGCCAACGGCGTGCAGCTGATGAAGCCGATGCCCGGCCTCGACGCGCTGCTCGATCGCGCTGCCAAGCTCGGCATCTTCGGCACCAAGGAGCGCTCGGTGATCAACCTCGCCAATCGCGAAGGTATCGCCGCGGTTGTCGCGCAGCAGTTCGAAGTGGCGCAGCAGGTGCTCGGCCACGGCCTCGTCCCGATCATCGAGCCCGAGGTGAACATCAAGAGCGCGGAACGTGCTCAGGCGGACGAGATCTTGCGTGACGAGCTGCTCAAGGCGCTCGATGCAATGCCGGGTGAGGCGAAGGTGATGCTCAAGCTGTCGCTCCCGACCAAGCCCGATCTGTTCCTGCCGCTCGTGCAGCACCCGCGCGTGCTCCGCGTCGTCGCGCTGTCGGGCGGGTACGAGCGGCCCGAGGCGTGCGTCGAGCTGGCGAAGAACCAGGGCGTAATCGCCAGCTTCAGCCGCGCGCTGCTGCAGGATCTGCGCCACGGCATGAGCGACGCCGAGTTCGACGCGTCGCTGGGCTCGGCGATCGACGAGATCTGGCGCGCGTCGGCGCGCAAGGCACCCGTCGCCGAAGCAGCGTAACCGCGCGTGGTCGAGCGCAGAGCCGACCCTGATGAAGCATGGGCGGCGGTCGACGAGTATATCGTCGATCGCCTGATCCCCGACGATCCGTCGCACGTGCGCGAGGCGAATGCCGCGGCTGGCCTGCCGGATATCGATGTGTCGATACCGCAGGGCAAGATGCTGCATTTGATGGCGCTTGCGTGCGGCGCCCGTCGCGTGCTCGAGATCGGTACGCTTGGCGGTTATTCGACCGTATGGTTGGCGCGTGCCGTCCCGGCGGACGGAGCGGTCGTCACGCTCGAGATCGATCCGCATCATGCGGAGGTAGCGCGCGCCAACCTCGTCGCAGCCGGGCTCGCCGATCGCGTGAGGGTGGTCACCGGCGATGCGCATGCCAGCCTTGCCACGCTGACGGGCACGTTCGATCTGGTTTTCATCGACGCCGACAAGCCGTCGAACGTCGCCTATCTCACGGCTGCGCTTCGGCTGTCGCGCCCGGGCACGATGATCATCGTCGACAATGTCGTGCGCGAAGGCGACGTGCTCGATCCCGCCAGCGACGATCCGCGCGTCCAGGGAACGCGCGCGTTGTTCGATGCGATAACGGCCGAGCCGCGCCTCAGCGCGACCGCGGTACAGACGGTCGGCGCAAAGAAGTGGGACGGGTTCATCGTCGCGCTGGTGGACTGACCCGGTGATCGGAAAAGCGTGGAGCGGGTAACGGGAATCGAACCCGTGTATTCAGCTTGGAAGGCTGCTGCACTACCATTGTGCTATACCCGCGCACGGTGACGCTTGCCGAGCCCTGCCACGATCGCGCGCCCTTGGTCAACCGTGCTCAATCGGCGTCTTGCGCGTCCTCCTGGCGCTTCAACCGGCGCTCGAGCGCGCCGATTCGCCGGTTCATTGCGACGATCAGATCAAGCAGCGGCGCGATCGCGGCCGCAGGTGCCGGGGTGACAGCATCCGGCGCTGGTCCCATCCGGGGCGGGATAAGTTGCAGCCCGAAGTCGTTCGCGAGCGCGGCATTGGTATCGGCGAACGAGGCGACAAAGCCTGACCAGTCCGCGCCCTGCGGCAGCGTCGACCGCGGGTCGACATCGCGGTAGCGGCGTGTGGCGACCTTGTTGTCGCTTAGCGCGCGCTGCAGCGGATCGGGCAGCGCCTCGCCGTCAGCCTGCCCTTGATAGAGCCGGAACAGCGTCATCAGCGCCGGATCGGGCGTCTCATAGTGCCTCGTCGCGTCGCCACCCTGCGGCACGCTGCCGAGACCGGTGACGGCCAGGAAGTCAGCGACGACATCGGGCGCCTGATCGTAGGAGCGGAGGTGAAGGCGCTCGGCCCCGATAGCAGTCAGCCATGCTTCGATGACAGCGCGATAATCGCCGCCGCGCGCGTCCGCCAGCGGCAGCCACTCGGTGAACGCGCGAAGCGGCCCTGGGTAGGTCTTGTGCTTGACGCCCCATTGCAAATACGCCGACACGAGCCAGCTTGCCTGGTGGCGGAAATAGAGGATCACCTCGGCATCGCAGACCGGCCGAAGCCGTTCAACGACCCGCCCGACGACGCCTGCGTGGCGAGCGAGCGCGATCTGGCTCCAGATGAACGTCTGAACGCCGGGCCGCGCTTCGATCTTCTCCTGCAGCAAGCTGATCAGCCGATCCTCGACCTCAGCGTCGCCGGACAGTGTATCCTCTAGCGCTGCGGACGAGGCGAAGTCGTGCGGCGACGGTGTGCCGCGTTCAAGAAACATGCCCAGGTACGCCGCGCCGTGATCCCGCAACGCAGCCGAATTCTCACGGCAGTATTTCTGAATCGCCGACGAGCCGGATTTGCCGAGCCCTGCGTGGATGACCAGCCGCCTGCGCGGAGGCGGCGCTGTGCTGCTGAGGCCCGGTTCTGCCGTCATGCATGCCTTGTAGAGGCGCGAACTTGCCAAAGGAAAGATCTGCGGCGTTGTTGGGCGCTAAGCGCAGGAACCCTGCGCCGACATGCACGAAGGATCGCTAAAAAACACAGCGGCGTGACGGCGAGATCACGTCAAGGCGGCGAAAAGCCGTCCCAGGTCCGGCGATGTCACGCTGAACCCGTCGCGCAGGAATAGATGGTGGAAGGGACTGGATTCGAACCAGTGTACACTTGCGTGGGCAGATTTACAGTCTGCTGCCTTTAACCACTCGGCCACCCTTCCACAGGGCCGCTTTCGGAAGCGAGGGGGCCCAATGCCGAAGCGGGCGCCGCGTGTCAACGCGCTGTTGCACATCGCGTTCGCGGTTGCGCGCGCTTCCTACCGCGCATAGCAGCACGGCGACGATTTTGTCGCAGAGGTTTCGATGCAGGCACATCCGCAGCACGTCCGATCCACCACCGCCGGCACCCGGCTGGCAGCGCACGCAGGACGACGCTGATGGCGGGGCGGGGACATCGACCGAGCAAGGCGCCGGCGGGCCGTCCGCGTTTCTGGGGGCGGCACGCGGTGACGGCGGCGCTCGCCAATCCGGAGCGGGTCGTGCGCAAATTGTGGGGCACACGTGAGGCGTTGGCGAGCCTTTCGCTGCCGCCGATCCTTCCGGTCGTCTATGCGGAAGCGCCCGATCTTGGGCGAATGGTGCCGGCGGATGCGCCGCATCAGGGATTGGTGATCGAGGTCGATCCGCTCGAGGAGATCTGGCTGGGCGACCTGCTTGAACAGGGGCGTGACGATCGTCGGCCACTGGTAGTGCTCGATCAGGTGACCGATCCGCACAACGTCGGCGCCGTGTTGCGGTCGGCCGCGGCGTTCGACGCGCTCGGCATCGTCACCCAGGATCGCCATGCGCCGCCCGAATCGGGAGCGCTGGCGCGCGCTGCATCGGGCGCGCTCGAGACGGTGCCGTGGGTGCGGGTGGTGAACCTCGCGCGGGCGCTTGATGAAATTTCTGAGGCGGACTTCTGGCGAATCGGCCTGACGGGCCATGCGGACCAGACGCTGGGCGCGGTGATGGGCGAGGCGAAGGTCGCGATCGTGCTCGGCGCGGAAGGCGAGGGGATGCGCCAGAATACCGAGGCGCATTGCGACCAGTTGGCGAAGCTGCCGATCAGCGCGAAGGTTGAGAGCCTGAACGTCTCCAACGCCGCGGCGATCGCGCTCTACGCCGCGACCACCCGATAAGGCGTGCGGCTCCCCGGCGTTTGGCAGGGGAGCCGACCGATCAATCCTCCTCGGCGATCCGCACCTTTAGGCCGTCGAGTGACGCGTCAAAGGGGACCTGGCACGACAGGCGCGAATATGCGTCGCGGCTGCTCGACGAATCGAGCAGGTCGTTCTCGTCCTCGCTGATCGGCGACAGTTTGTCGGCAAAGGCGGGATCGACGTGAATGTGGCACGTCGCGCAGCTGCAGCAGCCGCCGCACAGCGCGAGGATCTCGTCGATCCCTGCATCGCGGATGACTTCCATCACCGACAGGCCCGCCTCGCCGGTGATCTCGCGTTCTTCCCCGTCGCGCAGCGTGACGATAAGCTTGGGCATGATGATCCTCTCGCAGATTCGCTTGCCCAATGCCTTCGATCGCGGCGTGTCGCAATGGGGCTGAGCGAGGCGCAACTGCGCGCCGATCTCGATGCGCTCACCGCGATCGAGCCGCTCTTCGCTGCCGCGGTGGAGCGCGTCGGCTATCCACCGACGCGGATACGGTCGCGCGGTTATGCGACGCTGCTGCGCACGATCGTCGGGCAGCAGGTGAGCGTCAAGGCGGCCGATTCGATGTGGCGCAAGCTCGACGCGGCGATCGGCGACGCCGGCGACCCGGCGCGTGTGCTTCAGGCGAGCGACGAGGAGCTTCGCGCGGCAGGGTTGTCGCGGCAGAAGTCCGGCTACGCGCGCAGTCTCGCCGAGGAGGTGACGAGCGGGCGACTCGATTTCGCGGATCTGCCGGCGGACGACGAGCAGGCGATCGCTAACCTCGTCCGCGTTAAAGGGATCGGACGCTGGTCGGCGGAGGTCTATCTGCTGTTCGCGGAAGGGCGCGGCGACATCTGGCCGGCTGGCGATCTGGCGGTGCAGATCGAAGTCGGCCGCATCCTCGGCCTCGAGGCGCGGCCGAGCGAGAAGCTGACGCGTGAGCTTGGCGAGCGGTGGCGGCCGTATCGCGGCGCGGCGGCGATCTTCACGTGGCACCATTACGGTGCCGGGGCGGACGCCGCGCCGGTTTAACGCACCGGTCGGTCGGCGTGCCGCTAATCAGCGGCCGCCTTACTCAGCGTGCAGGCTTCCAGGTCTGCGTCTGGCACAGGAAGGCGATACAACCCTTCACCTTGAGCGTGCCATTCGCCTCGCGCGAGACGATCGACTTGTAGCTCTTGCCCGTACGCGGATCGTAGATTCGACCGCGCCAATCGCTGCCCGAATCACTGAAGCCGGACAGGATGGGCAGGCCGACAATCGGCCGCGAGCGCAGCTTGGCGTCGGGATTGTTGGCGTCGGTTGTCGGCGCGCCGGGACGGGCCTTGAGCACCGTCTGGATCCGGCCGCAGGTCGATCCACCGCACGGCCCGACGAGCACCATCGCGCTGCCGTCTTCCGTCAGCCACCGCCCCGCGATTGGCTGCGCCGCCTGCGCAGTACCGGCGATGGTAAGGGCGAACAGGGCGGCAGCGGCGCGAGCAATGATCATGCGCGCTTCTGTAGGGGAGGATAGGTCGCGCGGGCAATGGAGGATCGCCGAGGAGGACCGGCCGGAAACGATCGTCCTGAACGGCTGCCTCAACGAAGTGCTGATCCCATCAAGACGGGGGAAGCGCGGCAACGGTTGAAAGCGCCCGCGTCGTCCCGCATGGCGGGGTGGATGAGCACGCCCGCACCCAACCTCATGCGATCCCTCCCGGAAGTGCACGGTTCGATCCGCGTGCCCGAAGGGGCGGGGTTCTGGCGGCGGTTGCTGGCGTTCGCCGGGCCCGGCTGGCTGATTGCGGTCGGCTATATGGATCCGGGCAATTGGGCGACCGACATCGCCGGCGGTTCGGCGTTCGGCTACACGCTGCTGTCAGTGGTGCTGCTGTCGAACCTGATGGCGATCGTGTTGCAGTCACTCTCGGCGCGGCTGGGCATCGGTGCCGGGATGGATCTCGCGCAGGCGTGCCGTCGTAACTATTCGAAGCCGGTCGTGATGGTTCTATGGGTGCTGTGCGAGGTGGCGATCATCGCGTGCGACCTGGCGGAGGTGCTCGGCACCGCGATCGCGCTGAAGCTGCTGTTCGGCCTGCCGCTGATCGCCGGCGTCTGCGTCACCGCGCTTGACGTGTTCCTGATCCTCGCGCTGCAGCGATACGGTTTTCGGCGGCTCGAGGCGTTCGTCGCGGCGCTGCTGGTGGTGATCGCCGCCTGCTTCGCACTCGAGCTGTTCTGGGCCGGCCCGGACTGGTCGGCCGCGGCGGCGGGGCTGGTGCCGTCGGCGCAGATCGTGACCAACCCGGCGATGCTGTACATCGCGATCGGTATCCTGGGCGCGACGGTGATGCCGCACAATTTGTACCTGCATTCGGCGATCGTGCAGACCCGGGCGGTCGGTGAGGGTGCGGCGACGAAGCGCGACGCGCTGAAGATGGCGACGATTGATTCGACTGTCAGCCTGGGACTCGCCTTCTTCATCAACGCGGCGATCCTGGTGCTCGCCGCCGCGACCTTCCACGTCGCCGGGCAGACCGAGATTGCGGACATCGAGGACGCGCATCGGTTGCTTGCGCCGATGCTGGGCGTCGGTGCGGCGAGCGCGGTGTTTGCGATCGCGCTGCTGGCGAGCGGGCAGAATTCCACCGTCACCGGCACGCTCGCCGGCCAGATCGTGATGGAGGGCTTTCTCGATTTGCGACTGCCGATGTGGCTGCGGCGGCTGATCACGCGCGGCCTCGCGATCGTGCCGGCGGTGATCGGCGTCGCGATCGCGGGCGACAGCGGCGCGACGCAACTCCTCGTGCTCAGCCAAGTGGTGCTCAGCCTGCAGTTGCCGTTCGCCGTGCTGCCACTCGTCGCCTTTACCGCCAATCGGCGAATGATGGGGGAGATGGCCGCGCCGCGCTGGCTCGCTGCACTTGCCTGGGCGATCGCGGCGGTGATCCTTACCCTGAACGGCTGGATGCTGTGGGGGCTGATCGCGGGTTAGGCGATCAGCCGTTCGCGCAGCGCCTCCCGGCGCGTCGCATCGACACCGAGCATCGCCTCGGCATAGGCTTCCGTAGAACCGAACCGATCGTTGATCGACCCGGTGGCGGTGTGGAGATACCCAGCGTCGACACCCACCAGCGCGACGATCGCGTCGTCGGTGATCTGCGCGCCGTAGCGTTCGCGGATCGATCCGCCGGCGGCGGCGATGCGTTTCTGCGGATCGCCAGCGGTATTGGTGAGGAGATAGTCCGCCATGACGTCGTCCTCGTGCACGCCGAGCAGCCGGTGGAGCAGCGCGACCCCGAGCCCGGTGCGATCCTTGCCCGCGAGGCAGTGCAGCAGACTGGCGCCGTCGCGCGTAGCGAGCGCCTCGAAATACAGCGTCAGCGATCGGACGAGCACGTCGCGGAACGGCATGTTGACGTAGAGCTTGGTCATCGCCGCGCGCGCCTCGTCCGCCGTGGTGATGCCGCGACCAGCTTCCTCGTGTGGTGCGAGCTCGGAACCTGCCGTCTCGCCCGGTGCGAACAGCACCAGCCCATCGAAGTCATCGTGGCGCAGGCACGGCATCATCTGCCGCTCGCTATCGCCGCGTAAATCGATCACCGTCCGGATGCCGAGTTCGGACACCGCCGCGAGATCCGCCGGGGTTGCGCCGCCATGCTGGCCTGAGCGCCACAGCACCCCCTGCTTGAGCCGGCCGTCGCGCGCGGCATAGCCGCCGTGGTCGCGAAAATTGTGGATGCCTTCGAAGGCGCGGACACGATCGTTCATGCGCGGCTGGTTAGCCCATCCATATGACGATGTCGCGTCGATTAAGCGATCGGGCTTAGTTGTCGCCGTCCTTGTACTTCATCTCGAGGAACCGGCCACGCGTCTCGAGCGAATCGAGATCGCCGCGCGCGAGTTCCTCGCTCATCTGGCCGATCTCGCGCTCGATCAGCTCGAGCCCTTCGACCAGCTGGCGATCGGGCGTCTTGCCATTGCGCTCGGTGCCGCGCAGCGCTGCCGGTACGCGCTGATAGTCGCGGACGAATTCGGGAAGCTGTTCGCCGACCAGGCGGCGAATGTCCGCGCCGGCGGGCGTATCGTCACCGACCGCCTGAAGTTGCTTGCCGAGCGTGTCGAGGCGCAGCCCGATACGGTCCGCCACCTGCACCGCCGGCGCGGGCAGGGCGGGGCGCTGCGCGTCGAGCCAGCGCGTCGTCTGCAGCGGCAGCGTCTTCAGGTCGCTGCGCGCGAGCTTCTCCTGCGTGACGGGACGGGGGCCGGGGGCGAAGGCGATCGCGATCGTCACTGCCAGCATCACCATCAGCACCGCGAGCGCTCCGAAGATGCCGAGCGGCACGACGGCAAGCCCGATCACCATCGCGGCAACGAGGACTGCTGCATTGGCGGCACCGATCGCCGCTAGCCGCTTGCCGAGGCTGCGCTGCGCCCGCGGGCGACGCGCTGGCGCTACGCTCTCAAAGGATTGCAGCCTTACGCGATCGAGCGCGCCGCGTGCGCTCGCCAGCGCCTGATCGGTATCGTGCGAGGTCACAGCGACTCCAGCTTGAAGGTCTCGGGCGCGGAGCCGATGCGGTTCTGCGCCGCGCCTTCGGCACGCGCGATATAGCCGCGTGACTTTTCGACCTCGGTCGACAGCGTCGTCACCGTCGTCTTCATCGAATCGAGTGCCTTAAGCTTGAACGTGTCGATCGCGTCCATTGTCTCGTAGATGTTCTGGAATGCGCGCTGCAGCGTTTCGACCGGGATCGCCGAGCTCGCCGCCTGCTCGTGGATACGCGCGGTATTCTCGCGCAGCAGCTTACCCGTCGAATCGATGATGTTGGCGGTGGTGGTGTTGAGCTGCGTGATCTGTTCGAGAACCAGCTTCTGGTTGGTCATCGCCTGCGCGACGGTGACGGCGGTGCGCAGCGCCGCGACGGTGGTGGTCGACGCGCGATCGACGCCCTTGATCAGCTCGACGTTGTTCTTCTTGACCAGATCGAGCGCGAGATAGCCCTGCACCGTTACGGCCATCTGCGTCAGCAGATCCTGCGTACGCTGGCGCGCATAGAACAGCGCACTTTCGCGGATCGCCTTGGCCTTCGCCGGATCGGTTGCATCGAGGTCGTTCGCTTTGTCCTCGAGCTTCTGGTCGAGCATCCGCGACATCTGGATCATCTGTTCGAGCTTGCCCATCGCCGACCATAGATTGGCGCGCTCGGTATCGATCGATGCATTGTCCATCAGCAGCTCGTCCTTGCCCGACGCGAGGCTCTTCAAGATCGAGGCGATATGTGTCTGGCTCGATTTGTAGCTGTCGAAGTAGTTGCGCGCCTTGTTGCCGAACGGGATGAGGCCGAACAGCTTCTGCGGCGCGGTGAGGTTGCCCTTCTTGCCCGGATCGAGATCCTCGACCACGCGGCGCAGCTGCGCCAGATCCTTGCCGACGCCGGTCTCCTGATCCATCGCGCGCACGGGACGATCGAGGAAGCGGTTCGACTGGCCGGCGGCGTCGCGGATCTCCTTCGCGCCCATGTTGGTGATCGCATCGACGACCTTGCCGAATTCGGGGCTGTTCGCATCGCGCTCGACGAGCTGCTGCACGGCATAGTCGGCGCGCTCCTCGAGCTTCGATTTTGTGCCCTCGTCGACCGGCACGAGACCGGCGGCGCGCTCGGCGGTGACGCTGGGCACCGGATCGGGCGGGGTCAGCTTCAACGCCGGTTCGGTGGCCGTGATCGTCTCGGATGTGGTCGCCATATATGTCCTCCAGCGTCGGCGCCACGATGGCGGCAGACGATGTTCGGTTCAAGTGTATCAGCTATATAATACGCTATCCCGGTCAAGCAAAGCGCGCGGGAGAGGGCGGTCGACCGGCTCTAGCCGCAGCGCAGCAAATAGGCTAACGGCGCGCGAACGCCGCGAGGACCGCGGCCATTCCAGGAACTCCGATGCAATTGCGCAATATCGCCATCATCGCGCACGTCGATCATGGCAAGACCACCCTCGTCGACCAGCTCTTCCGCCAGTCCGGCACCTTCCGCGACAACCAGCGCATCGAAGAGCGCGCGATGGATTCGAACGATCTCGAGAAGGAGCGCGGGATCACGATCCTGGCGAAGCCGACGTCGATCGAGTGGGAAGGCACGCGCATCAACATCGTCGACACGCCCGGCCACGCCGATTTCGGCGGTGAGGTGGAGCGCATCCTGTCGATGGTCGACGGCGTGATCCTCTTGGTCGATTCGTCGGAGGGCGCGATGCCGCAGACGAAGTTCGTGACCGGCAAGGCGCTGGCGCTCGGGCTGCGGCCGATCGTCGTCGTCAACAAGGTCGACCGGCCTGACGAGCGCATCCAGGAAGTGCTCGACGAGGTGTTCGACCTCTTCGTCTCGCTCGACGCGTCGGACGAGCAGCTCGATTTCCCCGTGCTCTACGCATCGGGTCGCAACGGTTACGCCAGCGAGGATCCGTCGCGCCGCGAGGGGACGCTGACGCCGATGTTCCAGAAGATCGTCGATCACGTGCCGCCGCCGGCGCTCGACGTCGACGCGCCGTTCACGTTTCTCGTCACGCTGCTCGACCGCGACAACTTTCTTGGTCGCGTGCTGACCGGGCGCGTCAATTCGGGTACGCTGAAGGTCAATCAGCCGATCCACGCGCTCGACATGGATGGCAAGGTGATCGAGACGGGTCGCGCGTCGAAGATCATGACGTTCCGCGGCCTCGAGCGCGTGCCGACCGACGAGGCGCGCGCCGGAGACATCATCAGTCTTGCCGGCCTGGCGGTCGCGACGGTGTCGAACACCATCGCCGACACGAGCGTGACTGAGGCGATCCAAGCGCAGCCGATCGATCCGCCGACGCTGTCGATGCGCTTCGCGGTGAACGACTCGCCGATGGCGGGGCGTGAGGGCAGCAAGGTGACGAGCCGCATGATCCGCGACCGCCTGTTCCGCGAGGCGGAATCGAACGTCGCGATCAAGGTAACCGAATCGGCCGACCGCGACAGCTTCGAAGTCGCCGGCCGCGGCGAGCTTCAGCTCGGCGTACTGATCGAGACGATGCGCCGCGAGGGCTTCGAGCTCGGCATCAGCCGCCCGCGCGTGCTGTTCCGCGAGGACGAGGACGGCAAGCGTACCGAGCCGTACGAGACGGTCATCATCGACGTCGACGAGGAATATTCGGGCACCGTCGTCGAGAAGATGAACCTGCGCAAAGCGGAACTCACCGACATGCGTCCGTCGGGCGGCGGCAAGACGCGCATCACCTTCTCCGCGCCGTCACGCGGCATGATCGGCTATCACGGCGAGTTCCTGTCGGACACGCGCGGCACCGGCATCATGAACCGGCTGTTCGAGAAGTACGGCCCGTACAAGGGCACGATCGAGGGCCGTAAGAACGGCGTCCTCATATCGAACGGCGCAGGCGAGGCGAACAGCTACGCGCTCGGCCCGCTTGAGGATCGCGGCATCCTGTTCGTCGGCCACGGCGAGGCGCTGTACGAGGGCATGATCATCGGCGAGAACGCCAAGACGGATGACCTCGAGGTCAATCCGATGAAGGCGAAGCAGCTGACCAACTTCCGCGCGTCGGGCGGCAAGGACGATGCGATTCGCCTGACCCCGCCGAAGAAGATGACGCTGGAGCAGGCGATCGCGTATATCGACGACGATGAGATGGTCGAGGTGACGCCCAAGACGATCCGTCTGCGCAAGCGCTTCCTCGATCCGCACGAGCGCAAGCGCCATCGGCGTACCGCCGAAGCAGCCTGATCATAGCGCGATTCCGACCGGCGTCAGTGACGTCGGTCGGGGTGGCCGTGAAGGGGCGTATTAGACTGGTCGCGCGCGCGCGCCGGTGCTTCGTATCAACGAGTGGCGATTGCGACGCGATCAGCTGGCAGCGGATAGGCCGCCCAGCTCCATAAGCACGTGCCATTCGTCTTCGCGTACCGGCGTTACCGACAGCCGGCTTTGCCGCAACACCTCAAGCGACGCGAGCCGCGGATCGGCCTTCATCGTTGCGAGGGGAACGGGCGTCGGCAGCTGGTCGAGCGGGCGCACCGCGACCGACGCCCACTCGCCCTTCTCGCCGTCCGGCCGCCAGGCGCGGGTGATCTCCATCGTCCCGACCGCGGCTTTCTCCTTGTTCGAATGATAGAAGATCGCGCGGTCGCCCGGCGTCATCTCCTTCAGGAAATTACGCGCGGTGTAGTTGCGCACGCCGTCCCATTCGGTGTCCCCATCCGCGATCAGGTGATCCCAGCCGTAGACATCAGGCTCTGATCGCAGCAGCCAATAACGCATCGAAAGTTCCTAAACGCCTCATGAACGCCACATTCCGGGCCGGTTCAGCCCGAATCGCTAAGACCGGGGCATACGCTCGCAGCCTCATGCGTTTCCCCTTTCGAGCGGACCGAGCGTAACTGTAAAGAGGAGGTTCGAGATGAACGGTCTTTTGATGAAGGCAGGGCTGGGAACAGCGATGGCGGCTACCGCGCTCGCGGCGGCGGCGCCGGCGGATGCGCAGCGCTGGCGTCACCGCGGCTATGATCGTGGCGGCGACGTCGCGGCGGGTGCGATCATCGGCGGCGTGGTCGGGCTGGGCCTGGGCGCAGCGATCGCGTCGAATAATCGCGGCTGGCGCGGCGGTTATGGCGGGTACGGCGGCTACGGGTACAATGGCTGGAACGGCTATTACGCACAGCCCTACTACAATGCGTATCGTCCCCGCTGGCGTGGGCCGCGCTGTTTCCGCACCTGGCAGTACGATCCCTATTACGGTGGGCGTGTGCCGGTACGCGTCTGCCGCTGATCGCGGCGGCGAAGCAATGAGGAGCGGCGTGGGAGATCTTCTCCCGCGCCGCTTTTTTGTTGGGGCCGGCCCGCGGATCGGTTAGGCGCGCCGGCCATGAACGACACGCCCAATCCCACGACGCCGCCCGATCACCTGGCGATCGATCCCGCAAGCCCGCATTTCGACCGATCCGCGCTCGAGCGCGGGGTCGGGATCCGTTTCAAGGGTGTCGAGCGGACCGATGTCGAGGAATATTCGGTGTCGCAGGGTTGGATCAAGGTTGCCCTAGGCAAGAAGGTCGATCGTCATGGTCGGCCGCTGACGATCAAGCTTACCGGTCCCGTCGAAGCCTTTTTCCACGACCGCGCCGGCGAGCCGGCGGAAACTGGCGACAACGAGAGCCACGAGGGCTGAACCGCCGTTCTTAGCCTTGCGCAGGCATCGACAAAAAAAGGGGCGGCCGCGGCCGCCCCTTTTCGTATCGGTAACCGGCCGGATCAGGCGGTCGGCGGATTATCGAGATAGAGCGTCCACAGCGAAGCGATATCGGCGCGCGGCGCCGTCTTGACCGCGGCGAACGCGGTCTTCGCGCCGGCCTTGTCACCCGAATTGGCGAGTGCGATGCCGAGCCGCGTGTTGACGGTGTCGGCGTCGACCCCGCCCTTCTGCAGCGCGACGCGATAGAGCTCGATCGCCTTGGCGTAGTTGTTCATGCCGAGATACGCGTCGCCGGTGTTGGCGGCGATACGTCCGTTCGCGCCGGCCTTCGCCTTCGCCTCGACGCCCGACAGCGAGCCTTCGGTTGCGATCGCCTGGTTGGCGACGCGCATCAGGTCGTTCGCCGACGCGCTACTCGCCGGGATCTTGCCCGATGCCTTGCCCTCTTCGAGCACTGCCTTGGTCTCGTACGGCAGACCGAGATCGTAGGTCCACTGCGCGTAGGTCTCGTAGTCATACTGATCGGCGAGCGACTTGGTCGCGCGCATCAGGCGATACATGTCGACCTTCTGGCCCTTGTCGAGCGTGACGGCGCTCGACTGCGTCATGCCGTAGGTGACAAGGCCATCGCGCCAGTTCTTCGCCGAGGGATAGGCGACGACGTACTTCTTGATCCAGCCGGCGGTCTGCGGGCCCATCTTCTTCTGGTTGGTCTTGGCGATCGCGTAGCGATAAAGGTCTTCCGACGGCTTCTGGCCAGCAGCGACCTGCGCGTCGATCGCCTTTTCGAGCTCGGCCGAACCACCGGCGACGTCGCCCGCGTCCATCTTGAGCTTCACCATCTGCAGCGGCAGATTGGGATCGTTGTAGCCCAGCTGCTGCGCGCGCTGGAAATAGTTGATCGCGCCGGCATTGTCCTTGGCGTTCGCCGCCATGATGCCGAGCTGGTAATTATACTTCGCGACGTCGACCGCCGGGGTCTTCGGATTGGCGATGAGCACCTCGAGCGGAGCCTTCAGCCCGGCTTCGTTCACCGGCTGGTTCGCGGCGCGCGCGTCCTGGATCTTGGTGGCTTCCATCTGCAGCTGGAGCGCGGCGACGATGTAGCGATCGTCGTCGGTCTTCGCGCCGGCCTGCGCGGTCGCGAGCTGCGTCCCGGCGGTGGCGAAATCCTTCGCCGCGATCGCGGCCTGCGCGGCGGCGGCGGCGCCCTGAACTTCCTTGCTGAGCTTGAGCGCGGGGCCCTTCTGCTCGGCCTTCTTTTCCTTGGCGATCGCGGGGGTCGAGACGGCAACGCCCGCCACGCCGGCCATCAGCGCGGCTGCCACCGCGACGCGGGAAATGGTCTTCATCGAAACTGCTCTCCTCATGGGGCGTCAACGCCTCGGCGACGCGCTTACCGCCGTACGCGGGCTCCATCAAGGAACGGCGCTGAACGGACATTGAACGTAACGCCCCACACGCCTAGCGGGTTCGCGCATGAAGACGGTCATCATCGGCGCCTCGGGCGGGATCGGCGGCGCGCTGGCGGACGCGATTGAGGAGGAAGGCGAGGCGGTGCTTCGCCTCTCGCGCCCGACACTCGACCTGACCGACGAGGCGTCGATCGCTGCGGCGGCCGCCGCCGCCGGGAAGATCGACCGCGTCGTTGTGGCGACCGGCGTCTTACACGAGGGGGAGCGGGGCCCCGAGAAGGCGCTGCGCGATCTCGATCCGGCCTGGCTCGCCCGGCAATATGCAGTGAATGCGATCGGGCCGGCGCTCGTCGCGAAGCATTTCCTGCCGATCATGCCGCGGACAGGCAGGTCGATCTTCGCCGTCCTGTCGGCGCGGGTCGGCAGCATATCGGACAATCGACTGGGCGGCTGGTACGGCTACCGCGCCTCCAAGGCGGCGCTCAATCAGCTGGTGCGGACGCTGGCGGTGGAGGAAAGGCGGCGCAACGATCGCGGCATCGTCGTCGCGCTGCATCCCGGCACGGTCGACACCCGGCTGTCGAAGCCGTTCCAGCAGGGCGGGCGCGATCTGTTCAAGCCCGATCGCGCCGCGGTGCAGCTGCTCGACGTACTCGACGGATTGCGCCCGCAGGACAGCGGCAAGCTGTTCGCGTGGGACGGCGCAGAGATTACGCCGTAGCCCTCAGTTATGCGGCACGGGTGGGCTGAAGCCGCCGGCGGGCGGCGCACCGGTGCGATCCGTCCGCCGCAACCGAGCGGCTTCGAGGAACAGGCGCTGCCCCTCGGCAAGCGATGGCGCGCTGCGTGCGCGGCGTTCGAGGTCGGCGATGAGGTCGGCGTTCTTCTGCATCGACTGGCTCCTGCTGAACGCCTGCCATCAAAGCAGCGCGCGAACGCCGGCGCATTCACCAGGGTTAGCTTTCCGCCACGTACACGTACGCGGGCATGACAATCGGCCTTCGCGCGCACGTACGCGCGCGTGACAATCGGGTTGCAGCGTCCTAGACCATTGCAACCGACAAATCCCATTTCGAAAGTGACGTTTTGACCGACGAGACCGTCCTCGCCGACCCTTCGGATATTCAGCCGATCTCGATCGTCGAGGAGATGAAGACCAGCTACCTCGATTACGCGATGAGCGTGATCGTGGCGCGCGCGTTGCCCGACGTACGCGACGGGTTGAAGCCGGTGCACCGGCGCATCCTGTTCTCCGCGAACGAGAGCGGCTTCACCTACAACCGGCCGTACCGCAAGTCCGCGCGCATCGTCGGTGACGTCATCGGTAAATATCACCCGCACGGCGACACGGCGATCTATGACGCGTTGGCGCGGATGACGCAGGACTGGTCGATGCGCGCGCCGCTGATCGACGGCCAGGGCAACTTCGGCTCGATGGATCCCGATCCGCCCGCCGCGATGCGCTACACTGAAGCGCGCCTCGCCAAGATCGCCGATTACCTGCTCGACGACCTCGACAAGGACACCGTCGATTTCCAGCCCAATTACGACGGCTCGGAAAGCGAACCGCAGGTATTGCCGGCGCGCTTCCCGAACCTGCTCGTCAACGGCGCGGGCGGCATTGCGGTCGGCATGGCGACCAACATCCCGCCGCACAATCTGGGCGAAGTCGTCGACGCCTGTCTGGCGTTCATCGATAACGGGGCGATCACCACCGAAGAGCTGATGCAGATCGTGCCGGGGCCCGATTTCCCGACCGGCGCGATGATCCTCGGCCGGGCGGGCGCGCGATCGGCGTACGAGACCGGGCGCGGATCGATCATCGTGCGCTCGCGCTACGTGATCGAGGAGGGGCGCGGCGACCGGCGCTCGATCGTGCTGACCGAAATTCCCTATCAACAGGGCAAGAACGCGCTGGTCGAGCGGATCGCGGAGGCGGCGCGCAAGAACGGCAGCGAGCCCGCGCGCGTCGAGGGTATCAGCGACATCCGCGACGAATCGAACCGCGAGGGCGTGCGGATCGTCATCGATCTGCGCCGTGACGCGACGCCGGAGGTGGTGCTGAACCAGCTGTGGCGGCACACGCCGGCGCAGGGCAGCTTCCCCGCCAACATGCTCGCGATTCGCGGCGGCCGGCCCGAGCTGCTCAACCTGCGCGACATCATCGCGGCGTTCGTCCAGTTCCGCGAGATCGTCATCACGCGACGCTCGAAGTTCGAGCTCGCCAAGGCACGCGACCGGGCGCACATTTTGCTCGGGCTGGTGATCGCGGTCACGAATCTCGACGAGGTCGTGCGGATCATCCGTGGATCGTCGTCGCCGGCGGAGGCGCGCGCGGCCTTGATGGCGCGCGAGTGGCCGATCGCCGAGATCGCGGGCTACATCAAGCTGGTCGAGGCGGTGGAGACCGAAGTCACGGGCGACACCTATCGCCTGACCGAGATCCAGGTGCGCGCGATCCTCGACCTGCGCCTCCACCGGCTGACCGCGCTCGGCCGCGACGAGATCGGCGACGAGTTGAAGACGCTCGCCGGTTCGATCGCCGAACTATTGGCGATCCTGGCGGATCGGGCCAAGCTCTACGCGGTGATGCGCGACGAGTTCACCGAGGTGCGCGCGCTGTTCGCCACGCCTCGCCGGACCGAGATCGCGGCGGCCGCCGACGGGATCGACGACGAGGATCTGATCGAGCGCGAGGACATGGTCGTCACCGTGACCATGCAGGGCTATATCAAGCGCACACCGCTAGAGGCGTTCCGCGCCCAGGCGCGCGGCGGCAAGGGCCGCAGCGGGATGGCGACGAAGGACGAGGATGCCGTCACCAGCCTCTTCGTCACCTCGACGCACACGCCGGTGCTGTTCTTCTCCACCGCGGGCAAGGTCTATCGCATGAAGGTGTGGCGCCTGCCCGAGGGCGGCGCGAACACGCGCGGACGTCCGATGATCAACCTCCTGCCGCTGCAGGCGGGGGAGACGATCTCCACCGTACTGCCGCTGCCCGAGGACGAGGGCGACTGGGGCAAGCTCCACGTCATGTTCGCGACTGCTAAGGGCAACGTGCGGCGCAACTCGATGGACGCGTTCACCAACGTGCCGTCGAACGGCAAGATCGCGATGAAGTTCGACGGTGAGGATGCCGACGACCGGCTGATCGGTGTCGCGCTGCTCGAGGAGGACGACGACGTGCTGCTCGCGACCCGGCAGGGCAAGGCGATCCGCTTCGCCGGCGACGAGGTGCGCGAGTTCCAGAGCCGCAATTCGACGGGCGTGCGCGGCATGCGGCTGGCGGCGGGCGACGAGGTGATCTCGCTGTCGATCCTGCACCGCGCCGGAATCACCGACCAGGAAGAACGCGACGATTATCTGCGCCACGCGCCATGGAAGGCCGAAGGAGTCGATCGCCAGCCGCGCGTGATGGACGATATCCGCTTCGCCGAATTGCGCGCGAAGGAGCAGTTCATCCTAACGGTGTGCGCCAACGGCTATGGCAAGCTGTCATCGGCGTTCGAATATCGCCGCACCGGGCGCGGCGGGCAGGGGATCACGAACATCGACAACATCGCGCGCAACGGCGCGGTGGTGGCGAGCTTCGCCGCGAGCAAGAGCGACCAACTGATGCTGGTGACCGATCAGGCCAAGCTGATCCGTATGCCGCTCGCCTCGCTGCGCGTGATCGGCCGCGGATCCGCCGGCGTGCGGCTGTTCAACGTCGCTGATGACGAGCACGTCGTCGGCTGCGCGCGGATCGACGAGGAGCCTGAGCCCGAGAATGCCGCCGAGGCAGCCGTGGCGCAAGAGCTTTCCCCGCCCGAACGCGAGGCCGATGCCGGGGCGACGATCGGAGATGACGCGGCGGCCGGCCCGGAGGATGGCGAATGAGCCGGCCGACGACCGCCTACAAGGTGCTGACCGCGGCGCAGATGGCGGCGCTGGAGCACGACGGCCGCTTCGCCGGCGCGCCGGTGGATCTTGCGGATGGTTACATCCACTTGTCGACCGCCGCGCAGCTAACCGAAACCGTCGACAAGCATTTCGCGGGGCAAGACGATCTACACGTCGCGGCGGTCGATCTGGACGCGGTGCGCGAGCAGGTTCGGTGGGAAGAGAGCCGGGGCGGGCAGCTGTTCCCGCATCTCTACGGCGTGCTGACGCTCGACGTCGTGGTGGCCTATGGGCCGCTCGAACGCGACGAGAGCGGCGCAGTGCGCCTGCCGGTGACGGGCTGATTGACCGTCAGACGTAGAGGTCGACGACGTCCATGCCGCTGCCTTCCGCCTCTAGCAGCAGCGTGCGATGGCAGTGGCAGGGATCGCGCTCGTAGCACAGCAGCGCGCTCGGCCTCTCGCCGGCGAGATCGCGCATCTTGGCGACTGCGGCTTGCGCCTCGGGTAGCTCGAGCTGCTCGTCGTACACCGCGCGCAGCGTCGCGACGTCACCCTTCTTGGCGGCATCGCGGCCGCGCTTCGGCGTGCCGAGCGCCTTCAGATGGACGTATTCGATCCCCGCGGCGGCGAGTGAGGCAGCGAGGATCGACTTCGAGAAGCCCGGACGGCGCGATAGTGGCAGTGCGCGCACGTCGATCACCCGCTCCACGCCTGCGGCCGTAAGCGCGGCCAGGAACGCATCCATCGTCGCGCCCTCGTAGCCGATCGTGAAGATGCGCCCGCTCACGAACTGTGATCCGTGATGATCTGCCACCCTGCCTTGCGCCGCTCGAAAACCAGCGTCGTCATACCGGTCTGTGGTGCGGCAGGGCCGGCCAGTGTCCACCGGGCGACGAGTATGACGTGCACGGCGCTCAGCGGGCGCCAGGCAATCGGCTGAAGGCGCAACGTGCCGCGGGTGTTCGCTCCCGCAGCGAAGCTCTTGACATAGCGCTGCGTGATCTCGGCCTTGCCGCGCGCCACCGTCGCGTCGGATACGTAGACGGCATCGTCGGCGTAGAGCGCCATGAAGCGATCGATGTCGCCGCTGTTCCAGCCGTTTGCGCTCGCCGTCAAAGCTTGCTCGATCGCTGCCTGCGGCGATGCGACGGTGGCGGCCGCAGCGACAATCGGGATCAGCAGTGCCGGCATCATCCGTCCTTCATTTCGATCAGCCGAGCAAGCTCGCGTTCGTCGAGCGGCCCCGCGCAGAGAAAGCCCTGATACAGATCGCAGCCCTCGTCGGCGAGCAGGCGGCGCTCTTCCTCGCTCTCGACCCCCTCCGCGATCGTTCGCAGGCCGAGCCCCGCGGCGATCGCGATGATGCCGCGTACGACGATCCGCCCGCGCGGCGCGCCGGCGATGTCCTGCGTCAGGCTGCGGTCGA
Source organism: Sphingomonas sp. TZW2008 (assembly GCF_002117915.1). Taxonomy (GTDB): domain Bacteria; phylum Pseudomonadota; class Alphaproteobacteria; order Sphingomonadales; family Sphingomonadaceae; genus Sphingomonas. The sequence goes on from NZ_BDJB01000005.1 coordinate 159,987, forward strand.
TCTTGAGGTAGTCGAGCGGCAGCGCTTTGAGATAGGCGAGGCTGGAATAGCCGGTGCCGAAATCGTCGATCGCGACGCGCAGCCCGGCGCCGCGAAGCGCGTCGAGCCGGGCGGCGGCGATCGGCAGATCGTCGACGAGTCCGCTCTCGGTCACCTCCGCCGTCACGCGCGACGGCGCGATCCCGGAACGCGTGACCAGATCAAGGAAGTAGCTGGGGAAGTCGCCGCGCGCGAGATCGGCGGCGGTGACGTTCACCGCGACGCGCAGCGCACCCATCGCACCGCGCCAAGTGGCCGCCCGGCGGAGCGCGAGCGCCTGGATATGCTCGGATAGCGCGGTCGCAAGCCCCGCGCGATCGGCTGCGGCGAACAGCGTTGCCGCGCCGAGCACGCCGTGCACCGGATGTTCCCAGCGCGCCAGCGCTTCGACGCCGAGCACGTGCCCCTCCCGCAGCGAGACCTGCGGCTGGAACAGAATGTCGATCTCGTCGCGGTCGATCGCGCGGTGGAGATCGGCGGCAAGCCGAACGTCGGACGCGGTCTGCGGGTGCGGCGCGATCCGCACCGCCGCGCCGTCGCTGCCGATGGCACGGTCGAGTGCCTCGCGCGCACGGCGGATCAGCGCAGCGCCGTCCTCGCTGCCCGCACGATGTGCGACACCGATGCGGACGCCGAGGCTCGCCTCCAGACCATCGACGACGAAGCGGCGGTTGAGCGCCGCCTCGATCGAGGCAATCCGCGCGGGAGACGCATGATCCTCGGCATCCATGCTAAATGCGACGATGAAGCGTGCGCCCTCGTCGCGTTCGATGACGCCGCGCGTCGGCAGCAGCGCGGCGATCCGCGCCGCGGCTTCGCGCAGCAATGCGTCGCCGACGTCGCGACCGAAGGCAACGTTGACGGTGTCGAATCGCGTGATGGCGATAACGGCTACGCTCGCGCTCTCCGCTCTGCCGAGCGTGGCGAGGAACCGGGCTGCCGCACCGTCGCTGATCTCGCCGGCGCGGCGGGTTCGGCCTGCGCCGCGCAGTCGGCGGGCGTAGCGCCCCGCAAAGGCCAGCGCATCACCGAGCGCCATGGCATCGGGATCACCCACCAGGATGTGCGTCGCGCCTCGGGCGTAAGCGGCGCTCGCGTCCGTCGCGTCGGGTATCAATGCGAGCAGGGCGGCACGATCGGCAACCGCGCGCGCCTCTTCGGCCGCGATCAGGGCGATGTTGGCACGCGCATCGACCAGGCGGATTTCGGCTAGTTCCTCACCGATTGCCCATCCGGCCGCGCGGACGCGATCCGCCAGCGCTCGCGCGCTGCTACCGCAGGCCACCGTGCCGATCTTCGTCGCTCCGTCGCTCACCGGCAGGTTGGTACGGCGGGTGTCGACCGGCAGCAACACCGCACGGGCCTTGCCGAGGGGATGAGCAGCGCCTAGCTGTCCCTCAATGGGAGTCTCGCAGGCCGCCGCGGATGATCTGGTCGACGGCTTCGGCCGGACGATCCGCTATCTGCGCATCTCGGTGACCGATCGCTGCGATCTTCGCTGCCGCTACTGCATGGCGGAAAAGATGACGTTCCTGCCGCGTGACCGGCTGCTCGCGCTCGAGGAGATCGCGATCATCGCGGAGCGCTTCATGGCGCTGGGCGTGCGCAAGATCCGCCTGTCGGGTGGCGAGCCGCTCGTCCGCCGCGACGTGATCGAGCTGACGCAGCGCCTTGGCAGCCACGTCGGCGGCGCGCTCGACGAACTCACCATGACGACCAACGGCACACGGTTGGCCGAGCATGCTGAGGCGCTTGTTGCGGCGGGGATGCGGCGCATCAACGTCAGCATGGACAGCCGCGATCCCGACAGGTTCCGCTTCATCACGCGACACGGCGATGTGGAGCAGGTGCTCGGCGGGATCGCCGCGGCAAAGCATGCAGGCCTTTCGATCAAGATCAACATGGTCGCGCTCAAGGGGCTGAACGAGGACGAGATCGCGCCGATGCTCCACTGGTGCGTCGCCGAGGGGCACGATCTCACGCTGATCGAGACGATGCCGCTCGGCGCGATCGACGAGGACCGCACCGATCGCTTCGTGCCGCTGACCGCCGTGTTCGAGCAACTGTCGGCACACTTCAATCTTAAGCGCGACCTCGCCGGCACGGGCGGCCCAGCGCGGTACTGGCGGGTGGGTGATAGCGGAACGCGGCTGGGCCTGATCTCGCCGCTGACGGCGAACTTCTGCGACGGCTGCAACCGCGTGCGACTGACGACAGAGGGTCGCTTGTACAGCTGTCTCGGCCATGACGATCAGGTTGATCTGAAGGCGGCGCTGCGTCAGGGCGGCGTACCCGCGCTCGACGCGGCGATCCGGCTCGGCATCGCGGGCAAGCCGGCGCGTCACGATTTCCGCATCGGCGTCGGCGAAGCGCCGGCGGTGGCGCGACACATGAGCGTCACCGGCGGATGACGCATTTCGCGCGGCGGGCACTCGTCGCCTCGCCTACCGCCCCGGCTCAGGCGGCGCGTGCGGCGCTGGCGGACGCATGGGACTGGTGCACGATCGACGAGGCGGATGTGGTGATCGCGCTCGGCGGGGATGGCTTCATGCTGCAGACGCTGCACACGATGCTCGATGCCCGCCGCGCCAACGTGCCCGTGTTCGGCATGAACCTTGGCACGGTCGGCTTCCTGATGAACGAGTGGCGGCGCTACGATCTCGACGAGAGGCTGTCGAACGCGCGCGCATTCAAGGTCACCCCGCTGCTGATGACCGCCACTGGGCAGGACGGCCGTGTGCACACGATGCCGGCGATCAACGAAGTGTCGCTGCTGCGCGAGACGCGGCAGACCGCCAAGCTGGAAGTGACCGTCAACGACCGCGTGGTGATGGACGAGCTCGCGTGCGACGGCATCCTGGTGGCGACGCCGGCAGGTAGCACCGCGTATAATCTCTCTGCGCATGGGCCGATCCTGCCGCTGGGATCGGCGATGATCGCGCTGACCCCGATCAGTGCGTTCCGTCCGCGGCGGTGGCGCGGTGCGATCTTGCCCGACAAGGCGCGGATCAAGCTGCGCGTGCTCGATCCCGCGAAGCGTCCGGTGTCCGCGGTCGCCGATCAGCGCGAGTTCCGCGAGGTGGCGGAAGTGGAGATCGCGATCGATCGCGCGCGCGAGCTTACGCTGCTGTTCGATCCCGAGCACGCGCTCGATGATCGCATCACGATGGAGCAGTTCGTCGCCTGATTGGCGCTAGAGCCGCGCGCTCGTAGCTGCGTTGCCGCCTAGCCTACGGTGTTGAAGGTCCCGCTGGCTCCCTGAGTAGGATTCGAACCTACGGCCGCTCGATTAACAGTCGAGAGCTCTACCGCTGAGCTATCAGGGAACGCTGCGGGAGGCGCGTCTTTAGCTGGATTTCGGGCGGGTGCAACCCCCGCCAAGCCGAAAAAGCCGCGGCAAAAGAAAAGGGGCAGCCGGAGCCGCCCCTTCTTATGCGGATGGCGCTTGTGCGCTCAGGCTGCGTCGAAGCGCTTGCCCGCCTCGTCCCAGTTCACGACGTCCCACCACGCCTTCAGATAGCCGGGACGATCGTTCATGTAGGTGAGGTAATAGGCGTGTTCCCACACGTCGTTACCAAGGATTGGTGTGCCCGGCTCCTTCGCGTCGTCCATCAGTGGATTGTCCTGGTTGGGCGTCGAGGTGACCTTCAGCGCGCCCGAACTGTCCTTGATCACCCATGCCCAGCCCGAACCGAACTGGCCGGCGCCCTTAGTGTTGAAATCTTCCTTGAGCTTGTCGAGCCCGCCATAGGCGTCGATCGCCTCGGCAAGCTTGCCCGACGGCTGAGTCGACCCCTTGGGTGCCATGATCTTCCAGAAGAAATCGTGGTTCCAGTAGCCGCCGCCGTTGTTGCGGACGAGCGGCGGAAGCTGCGAGATCATGCCCAGGATCTCCTCGATCGACTTGCCCTCGAGCTTGGGATCGGCGGCGACGCCCTCGTTCAGCTTGTTGGTATAGGCGGCATGATGCTTGTCGTGGTGGAAGGTCATCGTCTCCTTCGAGATGACCGGCTCCAGCGCATCGTAGCCGTAGGGCAGCGGCGGGAGTTCGAAAGCCATGGGATGCTCCTTCAGAGAATGCGCCTTGCGGAACGCGACGCTGCCCAAATGGCTCCGGCGAGATCGTTACGCAACCGCTCCGACGCCCGGGAACGCGTCAGCCGGTCGCGCCGATCATGTCGTGGCGCCGCAGGGCATGCCGCAGCTGATCGTAGCTGAGGCCGAGCGCGTCCGCAGTCGCGCGCTGGTTGAAGCGATTGTCGGCCAGCGCGCGCGACAATAGCTCCTTCTCGAACAGCGCCACGCGGCTCTTAAAATCGGACGGGCCGACGTCGCACGCGGCCACTTCGTCGCCGTCGTTGGGTGGGACCTGCGGTGTGGTGCGTGAGGGGTTTGTGGGGGCTGGCGAGGGGCTGGAAGCGGCGGCGCTGCCCGGCCGGTACGGCGACTGGAAGGGATCGAACTCGATCGACTCGATCGGGCCGTCATAGTCCCAGCGATACACCGCGCGCTCGACGACGTTGCGCAGTTCGCGCACGTTGCCCGGCCAGCGATATTCGCGGAGCGCCTCCTGCGCCTCCGGCGCGAACCCGGGCCAGCGATCGCGATGCAGTTCGGCCGCCATGCGCCGTCCGAAATGATCGGCGAGGATGACGATGTCGCTACGCCGCGCGCGCAGCGGGGGCAGGGTCACGACTTCGAACGATAGCCGGTCGAGCAGATCGGCGCGGAACTCGTGGCGATCGACCTTGTCGGGAAGATGCTCGTTGGTGGCGGCGACAATGCGGACGTCGACGCGGATCGGCCGCGACGACCCGATCCGGGTCACCTCGCCATATTCGACCGCGCGCAGCAAACGCTCCTGCGCGCCCATCGACAGCGTGCCGAGCTCGTCGAGGAACAGCGTCCCGCCATCGGCCTCCTCGAAGCGACCGACGCGCGCCTTGGTCGCGCCGGTGAACGCCCCCGCCTCGTGCCCGAACAGCTCGGCCTCGATCAGCGTCTCGGGCAGTGCGGCGCAGTTCATTACGACGAGCGACTGGTCCCAGCGCGGGCTCAGCCGGTGGAGACGCTCGGCGACGAGCTCCTTGCCGGTCCCGCGCTCGCCGATCACGAGCACCGGGCGATCGAGCGCCGCGGCGCGGCTCGCGCGTTCGAGCGCGTCGAGGAACGCGCCCGATTCGCCGATCACTTGTGTCGCACGTTCCGCCATGCCGCCTCGCTTCGCCTGCCCAAGCCTTGGCGCATTCTCCCAATGCTTGGCAAGGCGTGTGTAGCGCTCACATATCACTGAAGGCCAAAGGCACAAGCGGGCGACGCCGGTCTAAGTGACTGTAGTTAGGCCGATTCTATAAAGTCGCATGTCGCCACCATCCCGTCGCCAACCTTCCGCGAGACTTGGCACGCTGTCTGCAAAGCATTGAGCAACCCCGACAGACGGGGACACGCAATCAGATCGAGGAGACATCGCCATGAACAAGTTTGAAAACATCGGCCGCACGCTCGCCGCCATCGCCTGCACGATCGTCTTCAGCACCACGATGGTGCTCGGCGCGGTCGGCCCGGCGCAGGCGGGCACGGCCGGCGCCATCGCTCGCGCGATCGCGTGAGCGAGGCGGCCAGGGCGCGGCTTTCCCTCGCCGTGTCCCGGCGCCGAGCGTATAAAAGGGCGTCACCCAGGAGTTTTCGTTGATGGGCATCTTTTCCCGAACCCGCGACATCGTCGCTGCCAACATGGCGGAATTGATCGAGAAGGCGGAAGACCCCGCCAAGATGATCCGCATGATCATCCTCGAGATGGAAGAGACGCTGGTCGAAGTGCGCGCCTCGGCGGCGCGGACGATCGCTGACATCAAGGAGATGCGCCGCCACGTCGCCAAGCTGTCCGATATCGAGGCGAATTGGACCGAGAAAGCCGAGCTGGCGCTGTCGAAGGATCGCGAGGATCTCGCCAAGGCGGCGCTGATGGAGCGGCAAAAGGCCAGCGACATGATCGACCAGCTGCGTGCGGAGATCGGCGTGCTCGACGATTCGCTGCGCGGATCGGAGGAGGACATCGCCAAGCTGCAGAACAAGCTGCGCGAGGCGCGGACCCGCCAGAACAGCATCGCGACGCGGCTGGAGAGCGCGAACAACCGCACCAAGCTGCGCGAGATGTGGAACGGCCCGCGCACGCACGAGGCGTTCAGCCGCTTCGACATGCTCGAGCGGCGCGTCGACGAGGCCGAGGGACGCGCCGACGCACTGGGCCTGGGCGCGCTGCCCAAGAGCCTGGACGAGGAGATCGCCGAGCTGAAGGCATCAGACCGCGTCGATGCCGAACTGGCTGCGCTGAAGGCCCGCCTCAACAATCGCACCAACGGGAACAATTGAGATGGAAGACATCATCGTCCCGATCACCATCGTCCCGACCCTGTTCATCGGGTTGCCGTGGCTGATCATGCATTACGTGACGAAGTGGAAGCAGACACCCGGCTCGATGACCGCGGAGGACGAGACGCTGCTCGACGATCTGCACTCGCTGGCGCGGCGGCTTGAGGACCGGGTGAACACGGTCGAACGCATCGTTGCTGCAGACAATCCGGATTTCCGCCCCGGCATCGCCGATTACCGATCCGATCCCGACTACCGGCTCGAAGACCGGACCCAGAGGAGGAACTGATGGCCGACAACAGCCGCACCAAATTCTATCTCAACCGCCAGGAGCGCAAGTGGAAGGGCGTGTGCGCCGGGATCGCTGACTATACCGGGATCGAGGTGCTGTGGGTACGGATCGCGATGATCCTGCTGACGCTCGCCGGCGGGTTTCCGTGGACGCTGGTCGCGTATCTGCTGATCAACTGGATGGCAGATGATCGCCCGGCAGGGCTATACGGATCGGCCGAGGACGCCAAGTTCTGGCAGGGCGTGCGCTCCAATCCAAAGCGGACCACCGCCGAAGTGCGCAGTAAGTTCCGCGAGCTCGATCGCCGGCTAGCCGACATCGAGACGCATTACACCAGCCGCAACACGCAGCTCGCCGACGAGATCGAGCGCCTGCGCTGATCCCAATCCCGGGAGACATACGATGGATTTCCACGGACCGTATTTCGTCCTCGCCATCATCGCGATCTCCTGCGGTGCCTGGCTGATCAACAACTGGATCCGCGCCAAGCACGGCTATTCGATCAGCGACGACTGGGGCCGCAACATCGGCAAGGCGGACGCCCCGGCAAACCGGCAGGTCGAGCTGCTGACAAGCGAGAACGAGCGGCTGGCGGGGATGGTCAGCCGGCTGGAGCAGCGCCTGTCGGTACTGGAGCGGATCGCCACCGATCCTGCGACGCGCACCGCGCACGAGATCGAGCAGCTGCGCGACCGCTGACGAACAAGAATTCGAGAGGGAGGATAGGGCATGACTGCCGCCGAGAAGATCCAGTTGTTCAGCGCGCTCGCCCCGATGATCGGAACGCTCGGCGTCGCCGGGATGCTGGGATGGGTCGCGACGACCTGGATGCGCATCCGCAACGGCTATCCGCTCGACGGCCAGTGGGGACAGGCGCTGTATCCCAAGCGCGACGACGAGACGATCCAGCGGGTCAAGCTGCTGACGCAGGAGAACGGGCAGCTGCGGGCCGAATTGGGCGCGATGAAGGACCGGCTGCAAAACGTCGAGCGGATCGTCACCGACAGCGGTCACCTGCTCAGCCAGGAAATCGAACAGCTGCGCGATCGCGCGAATTGAGGGGCGCAACCGATGGATAAATATGGCTTCGTGATCGCGTTCTTCCTTATAGTCGTCGGCCTTCCGACGGTGTTCGGGATCGGCGGCGAGATGTTCAAGCGCTGGCTGAAGCACAAAGAGCGGATGGCCGAGGCGCTGAGCGCGCAGACCGCAGAAAAGGCGGCGCAATATGCCGCGCATACCGAGCGGTTGGAGCAGCGCGTGCGTGTGCTCGAGCGGATCGTCACCGACCACGGCGTGTCACTGGCGGCGCAGATCGAGGAACTGCGCACGCTGCCCGACGCGGGCGCGACACCCGCGCGGCCGAACTGAACCATCCGATCATTCGATCAACAGGAGTAATCGATGCCCTGGTCCGTCGTTTTCATGGTTATCGCGATCGTCATGATCACCTCGATCGCGCGCGTTTCGAAGGAAAAGTACCGCGCGATCGGTCGTGCCGAGGAGGGCGGGGCGCTGCCCGCAGACGCGATCGCCGGGCGCGAGGAAATCCGCCAGCTGAAGGAGCGGATCGCGGTGCTCGAGCGCGTCATCACCGACAATCACGGTAGCGCCGATCTGACGCGTCAGATCGAAGAACTGCGCAACCGCTAAGTGGAGCCGACGATCATGTCCGATCCGAGCCTTTACCTCACCATCACCACCGCGGCGCTCGCCGGCCTCGTTATCCTCGTCCAGGCGATGCTGACTGGGTGGCGCGGCTGGCTCCAACTCAAGCAGCAGGAGCTTCGCCACGAAAGCGATGCACGCGCCGTCACCCCCACCGGGACGACGGCGCGGATCGAGATTGCGGACCTGAAGGAGCGTATCCGCAAGCTCGAGGCGATCGCCGCCGGCGTCGACCTTTGATCGTGCCGGTTGCCGCGTCGTCGGCCAGTCGTTAGGCGCCGCGGCGATGGCCGACACCACCTCCGATCTCGCGGCACTGCGCGACGAATATGAATTCCTAGAGGTCGATGATCGCTATCGCTTGCTGATCGATCTCGGCCGGTCGCTCGAGCCGATGCCCGAGGCGCTGAAGACCGACGCGACTCTGGTGCGCGGATGCTCCGCCTCCGTCTGGGTCTATCCGACGCGGCGCGACGACGGGACGCTGCACTTCCTCGCCGACAGCAACGCCGCCATCACGAAGGGCATCATCGCGCTGGTGCTGCTGACGGTGCAGGATCGCAATCCAGCCGCGATCGCCGCGACCAACATCCCAGACGCGCTGGCGCCGTTCGATCTCAAGAACCAGCTTAGTTCGAACCGGACGCAGGGCATTCCCAACATGATCGCGCTGATTCGCGAAACGGCGGCGCGCTACCTCTAGGCCGCGATCATTCGAGCAGCTTGGGCGCTTCCTGCTGCAGCTTGAGCCGAATTTTGTCGGAAAACAGCGCCATGAAGGCGGGCAGCTCGAAGCTCGCGTGAACATTGGTCTCGCGGACGTCGAGCTTCACCGCGACGCGCTGGCCAAGCCCCTCGACCGTGAACAGCAACGTATCGCCGCTCCAGCGATGTTCGGTCACCGCGCCGCCGGGTACAAAATCGGCGAGCTTGCCGAAGCTGCCGGCGATCCGCGTCTTCGCCTGCGCGGTGCCGAGCTTGTGGGGGATGTCGATCTCGATCGGGGCGGTCATGCGCTGACCTCCGTGGCGAATAGCTGAGCGTCGTCCGCGAACGCCTTGAATTCGAGCGCGTTGCCCGATGGATCACGGAAGAACATCGTTGCCTGCTCGCCGGCCTGGCCCTTGAAGCGGATGTGCGGCGCAATGCCGAAGGGCACGCCGGCCGCCTCCACGCGCGTCGCGAGCGCCTGCCAGTCCGCCATCGTCAGCACCACGCCGAAGTGCGGCACGGGTACGTCATGGCCATCGACCGGGTTGCTCGATCCGGCGGGGCGCGCGGCGTCGTCGAGATGCGCGACGATCTGGTGGCCGCCCAGATCGAAGTCGATCCAGCGATCGCTCGAGCGCCCTTCGCGGCATCCGAGCACGTCGCGGTAGAAACCGCGCGCCGCAGCGAGATCATGAACCGGAAACGCGAGGTGGAAAGGGCGTAGTGTCATGGGCGAATGATACACCGTAGAAGGGCAAGCGTCACTATATGTCTTGCCACGGGCTTGTCGCCGCCGATGGGCTGCCGCAAGAGAGCCGGCGGTCGCCCGTATCGGGCGGGGCGCCGCGAACAGCGGGCGGGGCGATGAGGATGCGGTTGCCAGCGTTTGTTTCCGATCACCGGTCATTGTGGGCGTCGTTGCTGCTGGGCGCAGCGGCGGCGTGCGGGTTTGCGCCGCTGCAATGGTGGCCGCTGACGCTCGCCGCTGTCGCTGCCTGGATCGCGCTGGTGCATCGGGCGCCGACGATGAAGGCCGCACTGTGGCGGGGCTGGGTGTTCGGCGTCGGGCACTTCACGATAAATAACAACTGGTTCCAACACGCTTTTGACTTTCAGGACAAGATGCCGCCGGTGCTCGGCTATGCCGCGCCGCTTGCGCTGGCTCTGTACCTGGCGGTCTATCCAGCGCTCGCGGCGGGTGCCGCGTGGCGTGTACGACGGCGTGACGTGGACGGAGGGTTCGTGCTCGCCTTCGCCGCGGCTTGGATCGTCGCCGAGTGGCTGCGCAGCGTGATGTTCACCGGCTATGCCTGGGATCCGCTGGGCGTCGTCTGGGTGCCCGTGCAGCCCGTTGCGGCCATCGCCGCATGGATCGGCACCTATGCGCTGTCCGGTTTGACCGTCCTGCTCGCAGGGTCGATCCTGTTGGTGCCGCGGCGTTCGACGACGATCGCGGTTGGGGTGGTGGCGCTGGGCGCGCTGCTGTGGGCGCAGCAGGCCAGTTACCGCACCGTGCCGGCGGGCAACGCATCGGCGGTCCGCGTCCGCGTGGTGCAGCCTAACGTGCCGCAGGACGCGCGCGGGGAGAGCGACGGCGAGATGATGCTCGCCAAGCTTTCGGCGCTCTCGGGACAACCAAGTTCGACGCCGCGACTGGTTGTCTGGCCCGAAGGCGTGGTGCGCGACTATTTCGAGGACGGCTATCCGACGCAATATTATGCCACCGATCCGTTCTGGATCCGCTGGCGCATGGCGCGGCTGCTCGGCCCGCGCGATTTGCTGCTGACCGGCGGGACGGCGCTGCAGTTCGATCGCCGCGGCGAGCCGGTGACGGCGACCAATTCGGTGTTCGCGATTGATCCGCGTGGACGCATCCGCGGGCGGTACGACAAGGCGCATCTGGTGCCGTACGGCGAGTATCTGCCGATGCCGTGGCTGCTGAAGCCGCTCGGACTCGATCGGTTGGTGCCCGGATCGATGGACTTCGCCGAGGGGCCGGGGCCGCGTGCGCTCGACCTCCCCGGTTTCGGCGCGGTGGGCATGCAGATCTGCTACGAGATCATCTTTTCGGGTCAGGTCGTCGATCGGACGCAGCGCCCGCGCTTCCTATTCAACCCGTCGAATGACGCGTGGTTCGGTAAATGGGGTCCGCCGCAGCATCTGGCGCAGGCGCGCATGCGCGCGATCGAAGAGGGGCTGCCGATCGTTCGCGCAACGCCAAACGGCATATCGGCGGTGATCGCCGCCGACGGTGCACTGGTGGCGACCATCCCGCACGAGCGGGCCGGCGCGATCGAAGTGCCGCTGCCCCCGGCGCAACCGGCGACGTTGTTCGCGCGCGTCGGCAACTGGATGGCGGCGATCGCCGCCGCAACGCTGGCTGCAGCGGCCATTGCCATCCGCCGCCGCCGCAGATAAGGCATATAAAGCTATCTTTATATCGTTATCTCTTCAACAATTCTGCCGGAGCGATCATGCGCCAATCGTACCTCTTCACCAGCGAATCGGTCAGCGAAGGGCATCCGGACAAGGTCGCCGATCAGATTTCCGACGCGATCGTCGACCTGTTCCTCTCGAAGGATCCTGAGGCGCGCATCGCGTGTGAGACGCTGACGACGACGCAGCTCGTCGTGCTGGCGGGCGAGATCCGCTGCAAGGGCGTGTACGAGAACGGCGCCTGGGCGCCCGGCGCGGAGGAGGAGATCGAGGCCACCGTCCGCGATACGGTGAAGCGCATCGGCTACGAACAGGACGGCTTCCACTGGCAGACATTCCGCTTCGAGAACAATCTCCACGGACAGTCGGTGCAGATCGCGCAGGGCGTGGACGCGAGCGGCAACAAGGACGAGGGCGCTGGCGATCAGGGCATCATGTTCGGTTTCGCCTGCGACGAGACGCCTGAGCTTATGCCAGCGACGCTTTATTACAGCCATCGCATCCTGCAGCGCATGGCACAGGATCGTCACGCGGGCACCGCGCCGTTCCTCGAGCCCGACGCCAAGAGCCAGGTGACGCTGCGCTTCGAGAATGGCGTGCCGGTCGCCTGCACCGCGATCGTCGTGTCGACGCAGCATGCGAAGGGCTATGACGAGGGCGAGAAGGAGGCGCAGCTTCACGCCTATGTGAAGCAGGTAGTGGCCGACATCCTGCCCGCGCCGCTGCTGTCCGACGCGACTGTCTATCACATCAACCCGACGGGCAGTTTCGAGATCGGCGGACCCGATGGCGACGCTGGGCTGACCGGGCGCAAGATCATCGTCGACACCTATGGCGGCGCCGCACCGCACGGCGGCGGCGCGTTCAGCGGCAAGGATCCGACCAAGGTCGATCGTTCGGCGGCGTACATCACGCGCTATCTGGCGAAGAACATCGTTGCGGCGGGGCTCGCCAAGAAGTGCACGATTCAGCTCGCCTATGCGATCGGGGTCGCCAAGCCGCTGTCCCTCTACGTCGATACGCACGGCACGGGCACCGTCGCCGATGACCGGATCGAGGCGGCGATCGCCGGAATCGGCAAGCTCGGTGGCATGACGCCGCGCGGCATCCGCACGCACCTCGGCCTCAACAAGCCGATCTACCAGACGACCGCTGCCTACGGGCATTTCGGGCGCGCGGCGGAGGGTGACACCTTCCCGTGGGAGAAGCTCGACCTGGTCGAAGATCTGAAGGCCGCGCTCGACGCCTGATGCGACCGCGGGGCGCGTCCGTCAGCTCGGATGCGCCTCCGCCTCGGCCAACGCTTCGTCCGTCGTACCCGCTGGCCGTGCACGGCCCAGCATCTGCCCGGCGCCATCGATCAGCGCGCCGGCAGCTTGATCGGCGACGTAACCGATGACGGCGCCGACCAGCACGTCGCTGGGATAATGCGCGCCGCGCGGAAGCTGGAGCGCGGCGACGGCGAACGCACCGCCGCGCGCCGTTACCGCCAACTGCGGCTGGGTCGCAGCGACCGCCTGCGCGACGGCGACCGCCCCGGCGGTGTGGCCCGACGGGAACGAGTTGAAGTCGGTGTCGCCGCCGCCCTTGCCGGTGCCGGCGTGATGCTTACCGTCGCGCAGCGCGCGCTGCGGCCGCGTCCGATCGATCGACCGCTTGAGCATCGTCTTGCCGCCGGTGGCGAGTGCGTGCGCGAGGAGCATGCGCAGCCCCGTGCGCGCGACGGCGGGCCGACGCATCACCAGACCCGATCCCAGCGTGACGAGCGACAGCGCGACCATCGGCGGTTGATCGGCGACCTCGCTCGCCGCGCCGAGCAGCGCGACCGGCTTCATTCGACGCAGCGCCGCGACGTCACCGACCAGGCGGTGTTCGGTGCTGGCAGCCTTCTTGGCAACGTTCGCTTTTCCCATTCGGCTCGAACATTCGTGCACCGGCTTTGCTCCCGCCGATGCGCGCGGTATGCGCCCGCCCGCATGAACGACCCAGCTACCATCCGCCGCCTGTACGGCCGTCGACAGGGCCACAAGCTGCGCCAGGGACAGGCGGAGCTTGTCGAAACGCTGCTTCCGGCCGTCGAGGTGCCGGCGCAGGGCGCGATCGACGCGCCCAGCCTGTTCGGCGACAATCGCGCGTTGCGGCTCGAGATCGGCTTCGGCGCCGGCGAACATCTCGCGGCGCAGGCGGGGGCGGCTCCCCACGTCGGCTTCATCGGCTGCGAGCCGTTCCTGAACGGCGTCGTCGGCGCGCTCGGCCATATTCGCGATGGTGCGCTGGACAATGTGCGGTTGCACATGGGCGACGCGATCGACGTGATCGAGCGCTTGCCCGACGGCGCGCTTGACACGGTGTATCTCCTGCACCCCGATCCGTGGCGCAAGGCGCGGCACGCCAAGCGGCGGATGGTGAACCACGGCCCGCTGGACCTCATCGCGCGCAAGCTCCGGCCGCGCGGTGTCTTCCGGTTGGGGACGGACGATCCAACCTACTGCCGCTGGGCGATGATGGTGATGAACCAGCGGCGCGACTTCACGTGGACGGCAGGCGCGCCAGCCGGCTTCCTTGTCCGCCCCGACGACTGGCCCGAGACTCGATACGAGCGAAAGGCGAGACGCCAGGGGCACGAGGTGTGGTATTTCACTTATATCCGCGCCGGATAGCTGCCCAACAGACACCCACCGCGGCGAGATGTTCTTTGCGTCGACAGCACGTACGCGTTGCGCCGGATGGGCGGCTATGCAAAGCATATCGATAGTGACGTTCACCTTATTTCTTCGAGGCCCCATGCTACAGCGGTTGGCGTTGCTTTTCGGCTTTTTGTTGCTGACGGTCGGTTGTGCCGAGAAGGGGGACGGGCCGATCCTGTCTTCAGGCGATCGTTACGCCGCGGCTGATATCGCAGGCGACTACCGCCTGGGGGTCGGCGACAAGGTACGCATGACGGTCTATAACGAACCCAATCTGACGGGCGAGTTCTGGGTCAATCCGGATGGCACATTGGCCCTGCCGCTGATCGGCAGCGTGCCGGCGCGCGGGATGGTGGTCGCCGACATTGCCCGTGATGCGACCGCAAAATTTGCTGATGGTTACCTGCGCCAACCCAAGGTCAGCATGGAGGTCATCACCTTTCGCCCGTTCTACATCTTGGGCGAGGTGAGTGCGCCCGGCGAATATCCTTATGCGTCGGGACTGACGGCGCTAAATGCGATCGCCACGGCAAAGGGCTTCACGCCACGCGCCAACCGGGACGTGATCCGCATCCGTCGCCAGGGCGAGGCTAGCGAAGTCAACTACAAGTTGACGCCAGAACTGGTGATTTATCCCGGCGATACGATCCGGATCGGCGAGCGGTTCTTCTGATCTGCGCGAAGACGAGGCATAATGCCTTGCCTAGCATGGTGAATGGCGACACAACGCTTTGGTCTATGGGGGGCAGTTCACTCTTTGCGCGTGGTCGCGCCGGCCTGGTGGCTGTTGCGATCGGCGCTGTCGGCTTGCCGACGGTGTCGTTCGCGCAGAACGGGCTGGTCGTACAGGCAGCGGTGCCACAGGGGTTCGATCGCAATCGTAACGTTGGCGTGCTCCAGCGCTCGCGACCGTC
The DNA here is from genome assembly GCF_002117915.1 of Sphingomonas sp. TZW2008. Classification (GTDB taxonomy): domain Bacteria; phylum Pseudomonadota; class Alphaproteobacteria; order Sphingomonadales; family Sphingomonadaceae; genus Sphingomonas. Next base: position 175,106 of record NZ_BDJB01000005.1, read on the forward strand.
GTACGATGCGCTTGGCATTAGCGTTGGAGGCCTGCTGTTCTTTCCCAGCGTCGAGGTCGGCGGTGGCGGCACAACAAATGCTTATTTGACGCGCGATAACGAAACTGCCGTTCCCTTCGTGTTCGTTGAGCCGGCAGTGACGATGCGCTCGATCTGGTCGCGTCACGCGATCAGCGCACAGGCTTCCACTGCGCGACGTGACTATATCGGTCAGTCGCGCCGGAACGAGCGGACGTGGGATCTAGGCGCCAGTGGCCGGCTCGACCTTGGCCGGACGATCGAGGTCACGGGCGAGGTGCAATCCTCGCTCGATTTTGAAAACCAGTTCACCGGTGAGATCAACTCCGCCGTCGCCGCCGTGTCGCGGTTTCGGCGCAACTTCATCTCGCTGCGTGGTGAATATACGTCGGGGCGACTGCGTGCGTTTGTCGTCGGCGATTACACCGACTTTCGCTTTCGGCCGCTGCCGCTTGGTGATGGAACGTTTCGCGACCAGAGCGTGCGCGATCGGAACCTCGCCCGCATCACTGCACAGGCGGAATATGCCCGGACGCCGAGCGTGTCGCTGTTTGCACAGCTCAATTACACGTCGACGAGCTTCGTCAATCAGCTGGCCGGCGTAGGCAGTCGCGATTCGCAAACGGTTCGCGCCAGCGCAGGCGCCAATGCCGATATTGCGGGACGGCTGCGTGGTTCAATCGCGATCGGTTACAGCATCCGTGACTATGCGTTTGCAGGCTTCGAGACGATCCGCGGGCTGGTTGCTGAGGGACGGTTGGATCTTTTCCCGTCCGAGCAGTTCACGATCACCGCGACTGCGCGTCGCACGATCGAAGATTCGACGTTCGGCAATCGCCAGCCCTTCTGGGACAATCGCTTCGGGCTTCGCGGCGACTATGAGGTGCGGCGCAACCTTATCGTTTCAGCTACCGGCGATTACGCCTTTCAGAACTACCTCGGTTCGGATCGCGAGAACTCCAGCTACCGCGCTTCGGGTGGCGCGCGGCTACTCGTATCGCGGCGCCTGTCGTTGGACGGATCGATCAGCTACGCGCGGCGGCGATCGAATGCCGATCGCGCGGCAAACAATTCGGACGAGGGCCGCATCCAGGCGGGCCTTACCTATCGTATTTAACGTATCGCGCTGCCGATCAGCGGCGAATCACGGGAAGTCAGACGAGCATGGAAGTCAGACACGAAGCCGATGAATATGAGGCCCGGCTCGCCGATGTGATCAGCATCGTGCGCGATACGGTGCGCCGGCGCTGGAAGATCATGGCTGCGGTGACGGCTGCGATTTTCGTCGCTGGCGTCGTGCTCGTGTCGCTGATGACCCCGCAATATACGTCGACGGCGAAGGTTCGCCTCGATCCATCGCGTAATCCGCTTGCGACCAACGCGAACCAGACGCGGGCCGAATTGACGCCAGAGGCAATCGAGACCGAGGTCACCGCGATCCGATCGCTCGATCTGGCGCGACTGATCGTTCGGCAAAATAAGCTCGACAGCGATCCCGAATTCGCCGGTAATCTGGATAAAAGTGGCGAAGCGCTGAACAATAGCGAGGCGCGCGCCAATGCGATCGCTGCCGCGGTCCTGTCACACCTGTCGGTCGATCGCGAAAAGCTGACCTACGTCCTCAACGTCCGCTTCACCTCGACCGACGCGTTGAAGGCGGCGAAGCTCGCGAATGCGTTCGCGGACGGGTACATCGCTACACGGACGACCAACAAGATCGGCAATGCCGAGCGGCAGAGTGCGTGGTTCGAGCAGCGCTTGAACGAGTTGGCCAACGAAGCGCGCCAAGCCGAAGCGCGCGCGGCCGATTTCCGCGCGAGTTCCGGCGTCGTTGAGAGTGCGGCCGCCAACAGTGCGGCCGGGACGGTTGTCGATCAGCAGGTCGCACCCCTCGCCGGAGGGCTTGCGGCGGCAGAGTCGGATGCCGCTGCAGCCCGTGCCAATCTGGAGGCCGCCCGCAGCCAGACACGTCGCGGCGGGCTCGACGCCGTCTCGGAAGTTCTCCGGTCGCCTACCGTCGTCCAGCTACGTGCCCAGCGAGCCGAGGCGTTGCAGAACAAGGATGCCGTCGAGGCGCGTTACGGGGAGCGGCATCCGGAAAGTATCCGTGTGCGCGAGCAGCTGAGCTCGATTGACGCACAGATCGATGCCGAAGCGCGACGGACAATCGGATCGTTGCAGGCGACGGCGGCGGCAGCCGACGCGCGCGCATCGAGCCTGCGCAGCTCCCTCAGCCAGTTGGAGCGCCAGCGCGAGCAGACCACCCGCGCGTCGGTGGCGGCGGACAGCCTCGAGCGCGAGGCGGCAGCGAAGCGTGCGCTGTACGACAAGATGTCGCAGATGTCGCTCGAGAGCATGCAGGCAGCGCGCCTGTCGATCGCGCAGGCAGAAGTGATCGATCGTGCCGAGCCGCAGAGCCGCCCGACCTCGCCCAACAAACCGCTGCTCTATGCCTTGTCGCTGTTGGTCGCGCTGGCGGCCGGCGCCGGTACGATTGCGGTGATGGAGATGACCAGTGGCGGGTTCCGATCGGTCGAGGACGTGCAAACCCAGCTCGGCGTGCCGGTGCTGGCTGTCGTTCCAAAGGTCGCGAAGTCGGAAAACCCGAACGATCTACTGCTCGAACGGCCGACATCGATGTTCTCCGAGTCGTACCGCATCGCGCGCGCGGCAATCCTCGGTGTGCGTGGAACGCGTGCGCCGAAGGTTATCGCGATCACCTCGTCGTTGCCCGCCGAGGGCAAGACAACGTCGGCGGTCGCGTTCGCGCGCACGCTGGCGACCGCTAACGCGCGCACGCTGCTACTCGAATGCGACATCCGGCGAGCCGCGGTTCGTCAGATGGTTCGTACTCCGGCACCGACTGTCGGCCTTGTCGAGGTGCTCCATGGCGAGGCCAGCTTGGACGAGGCGATCCAGCGGGGTGACGTTGCCAACCTCGACCAGCTGCTCGTCGTCAGTCCGTATTTCTCGGCGGAAAACCTATTTGGCGAGGGACGAATGGAGCAGCTCCTGACGACGCTGCGCGACCGGTACGATCACATCATTCTTGATCTGCCCCCCCTGATGGGGTTGGCCGATGGCCGGTTCCTCGCGGTTCTCGCGGATGCGACGGCACTTGTCATCAAATGGAACAGTACGCCGATCTCGGCGGCGCAATCCGCACTCAACTGGCTCAAGACTGACGGCAGCAACCCGGTTGGCGTCATCTATACGCAGGTTGATCCCTCAGCGCATTCGGTCGGCGGGCTATATTATTACTCCAAACAATATTCTGATTATTATCAGGCGAATTGATTTCGGGCGCGCCGAAGCGGCCAGGCGGCAAGCGCCAATGGTGAGAGGCGACGCCTTTTCACATCGATCAGCGTAACGGGCCCCGCTTCGGCCAAGGTATGACATCCCGCGCCGAACGGAGCGGCGCGGGATGGCGTGCTAAGTTCGGCGACCTTTTCCAAGCGCACCGAGGTTGGAGAGAGCGATTGGAAGCGCAGCAGGCGAAGGCCGCTGCCGTAGCTTCCCGTGCAGCGCTGCACCGGCAAATGGATCATGCCATCGTACATGATTGGCGTACCGCCAGGACGCGCGCCGGCCGGATCACGGAAGATCGGTCCACCGCCGTATTCGATCCACGGCCCCGCTAGGCTGTGGGCGTGCGCGGCATAGAGTGCCGTTAACCGTTCGTGCGCTGGCTCACTTGCGGCGTAGAACAGCCACCAGCGATCGTCATGGCGGGCGATCGTCGCATCGAGCGGAACGCGCGGTAACACGATCTCATGTGATCGGATCCACTGGTCGGGGAATGCCACCGCGCGATACAGCCAGCTAGTGCCTGAACGATGCGCTTCCGGCAGCATCCAAGTGTCGCCGTCGGCTTCGAAAACATACGGATAGGAGAGATGCCAAGGCTCGCGCACTACGGTTTTGCGCGACAGCAGAACGAAGTGCTCGTCAAATGTCAGCACGTCGATCTGCCCGACGCCGCCAATATAATCGTATTTTTCCACAAATACGTGAAGTCGACCGTCACGCCACAGTCCGAAAGGATCGGCTAGATAGGTGAGGCCGCGTGTTCCGGGCAGCCAACTTATTGCCAAGTGATCGAGCGAGCCGCGCGCGATGATTGATGCTGCATCCGCATGCACGATGCCGCAGCGCCAGAAATCCTTGATCCATTCCATTGGTACGACCTTTACATGGTTGGCAAGGCCGACGCGACCATTCCATGCCTGTCGATGCTGTGCGTCCAGCTTGCGATATCAACACCGCTCGCGTACCCGTGACGACAGGCTAATTCGGGGGCTATCAAGCGTCGAGGCAGGCTGCACGCGCGGTGCGTTTGGCACCAACCAGGGGGCTCGAACAACCGGTGGCAGGTGCTAGCAGATCGGGCTTCACGGTTCTCGCCGTCGCCTCGGGCGGTGGGCATTGGGAGGAGCTGATGCTGTTGCGCCCGGCGTTCGATGGTCAGGATATGGTGTTCGCGACCAACAACCGCGAACTGGCTGATCGCGAAGGTCTCACGCGCGTTCACATCCTGCCCGATGCCAATCGCGACGTGCCGATCCAAGCGCTGCGATGCATGGTCGCTAGTGCTAGGCTGATCTGGCGTCTCAAACCCCGCATGTTGGTGACGACAGGCGCTCTACCAGGCCTGTTCTGCCTGGTTTTCGCGCGATTGCTCGGTGCGCGAACAGTGTGGATCGACAGTATCGCCAATTCGGACCGGCCGTCGCTGAGCGGGATCTGCGCCATACCATTTGCAACGCAATGGTTCACTCAGTGGCAGCATCTGGCGACGCCTCGTCGTCGCTACGAGGGTGCCCTGCTGTGATCGTGGTGACCGTGGGCACGCAGCTACCGTTTGATCGCTTTATTCGCATCGTCGATGAATTAGCCCCGCTCGCGGGTGAGGAGGTGTTCGCCCAGACCGGTCGTGGGCAATATCGACCGGTCAACATGCGATGGCAGAGTGTCGTGCCGCCGATCGAGTTCGAGCAGATGATCCAGCGGTGCTCGCGGATCGTATCGCACGCCGGGATCGGAACGATCGTTATGGCGCAGAAGCATTCGAAGCCGCTTATCCTTTTCCCGCGACTGGGATCGCTCGACGAACATCGTAATGATCATCAGCTTGCCACCGTCCGAGCGCTGGACGGACGGGCGGGAATCTACACCGCGCTCGATCACGAGGATTTGGCAGCGTTGATCACACGGCCGCTTGCCGCGCCGGCGCCGGTCGAACGCCATCCGGAGCGGGATCGCTTACGCTCGGCGCTGCACGCGGTGTTGCAGGAAGAACGCGCGCGCTTGATCGGCCAAGCTCATCCGCTTGTCTAAAGAGGCGGGTGACGTGAACGATCTACCTGAAGAGGGCGGCGGGGCGCTGCTGCTCTTGGGCGGGTCGATGTATCACCCTGGTGGATTGGAGTCGTTCTGTCAGCGTGCTGCTGCCGCGCTGAATACGAACGGGGGACGCTGGCACGCCGATTGGTATGCGACCGACAACGCCTATCTCTCGCTGGTTCGCCTGCCACGCGCGATCCTGCGATTGGCGCAGAGCGTGAAGATGGCACGACGATACGACGTCGTATGGTTGCAATGGAGTACGCTGCTCGACCTGCTTTACCTGCCTCTGCTCCGCGCTCGCGGGGTGCCGGTGATCGTCACGCCGCATCTTGGTGCAAATGCGCGGCTGCAGAGGATAGCAATTCTGCGTGAGACGGCGCGCTGGCTGCTCGCCAGCGCCGATTGCCTCGCGCTTTTGTTTGCGGGGCAAAAGGAGGAGATCGCGCTTCCACGTAGCGTTCCTTGTACGACGATCCAGAGCTTTCTACCGGCTGCGGCGCTAACCGATGGCGGTATCGGTGAGCGCGAAGGCCCATTGCGGCTAATCCATGTCGGCCGGTTCTCCGAGGCGAAGGGCAGTTTCCGGGCGATCGCTTTGTGCGCTGCGCTGCAGGAAAGGGGCGTCGCGTGCAGGGCTACGATGATCGGCCGGGCCGATCGGGTTACCATGGCCTCGTTGCAGGACGCCGTTGATCGCGCGGGTCTGCGTCAATCGATCAGGTTTCTGGACTGGCTGAACGAGCCCGGCCTCATCGAGGCTTATGAAAAAGCGGATGTTCTCGCGCATTTGTCATTGAGCGACAGCTATCCCCTTGCCGTGCTGGAGGCGATGGCGCGCGGTGTCGTGCCAGTGGTAGGACCGATGCTTGGCGCCCAATCGATGGTGGACCGGTACGGAGGCTATGTCGCGGAGGGCTCGATGGTCGAGGCGGCGGCAGACTGGCTCACACGTCGTTCGATCGAAAACCTGCGCGGCCTGGGCGCTACCATCTCCACCGCTGTTCGTGCCGACTTCGCGTGGGACGCCTGTGCCGAGCGCATTAGCGCCGTTGCGGACTCCATACGGCGGCCAAGGACACACGAGCGGTGCGCGCGCGGAAGCGGTACAGCATGAAGGCGACTGATCGGCTCCTTGGGTTCGGAAGGCAATTCGATTACGCCAGGCGAGTTGGCGATGACTGGAAGAGAGTGAAGCGCGCCGATGGTTGACCCGTCAAGGACGCCAACCGTGACCATTGGCATCAAGGCACTCAACGAGGAGCGCCATATCGCGGCGGCGATCGAGAGTGCGATCGCCGCTGCCGAGTTGGCCGACGGTACCGTATTGCTCGCCGACAGTGGGTCTGACGATCGCACCGTTGGGTTTGCCGGCGCGTATCCGGTGCGTATCGTCCAGCTCGCCGATCGGGCAGCGCGATCGTGCGGCGCCGGCGCCCAACTCGCATTCCAGGATTGCGAGACCGAGTTCTTCTGCCTGATCGACGGCGATATGGTCTTGCAGCCGGCGTTTGTGCTCGCAGCGATCCGCTACCTGCGCCAGCATGGAGACATTGCCGGTGTCGGTGGCCGCGTGATCGAACGCAATCTGGAGACAGAGGAGTTCCGGATCCGTGCCGCCGCCATGGCGACTGAGCGTCACCGCAGGGAGGGTATCGTCGATCGGCTCGACGGTGGCGGCGTGTATCGCGTCGCTGCTCTCCGCTCGGTCGGTTATTTCTCGGATCAGAACCTCAAGTCGTTCGAAGAATATGATCTCGCGGCACGCTTGGCCCAGGGCGGGTGGAAGCTTGCGCGCATCAGTGTCGACGCCGTTGAGCACAATGGACACGGCGGAAACGGGTATCGCCTCTTGTGGCGGCGGCTACGATCAGGGCAGTTGAGTGGGGCAGGGCAGGTACTGCGCGGTGCGATTGGCCAGGGTCACCTGCCGATCGTGCTGCGCCAGCTGAAGCATCTGCACGTCGCAATGGCGATTTGGCTGTGGTGGGCGATCTTGGTGCTCACCGCGGTCGAGATGCCTGCCGCGTTGCTGCCGCTGCTTGTCCTGCCGGTCGCGTTTCTGGCCTATCGCCGCCGTTCAGTCGTACTCGGCATATTCTCGTTTGCGCTGTGGAATGCCACGGCGCTTGGTGTTGTTGCAGGGTTGTTCCGGCGCCGGGTCGACCCGCGGCGACGCTTGGAAGCGAGCGTACTGAAGTAAGCGTCAGAACGCGTTGCGGTGAACGACGACGCGCAACGTTGCGAACAGGATGACGATATCGCGGCGTAGGCTCCAGCCGTTGACGTATTCCAAATCAGCATCGAGCCGATTCACGAGATCTTCGCGCTGATGCGTCGCACCGCGGAAGCCGCGCACCTGCGCCAGTCCGGTTAGTCCCGGCTTGCAGACGTGCCGGTGATGGTAGCGGTGATCGACTTCCCAAAACAGTTTATCGCCAGCCAGTGAACCGATAGCGTGCGGGCGGGGTCCAACGAAGCTCATGTCGCCACGCAGGATGTTGAGAAGCTGTGGCAGTTCGTCGATGCTGGTCGCGCGGATGATCCTGCCGACCCGGGTAATCCGTGCGTCGTTCCGTGCGGTCGAAACGTGACCGTCGTGATCCAGCAACGCGTGATGCATGCTGCGGAACTTGAACATCGAGAAGAGTTGGTTGCCCTCGCCGACACGGCTCTGAACGAAGAACACAGGACCCCGCGAGTCGAGCTTGATCAGCAGCGCGACCACCGCGAGCAGTGGGGCGAGGAAGAATAGGGCGGGGACCACGATAGCCAGATCAAGCACTCGCTTTTGGATCCGGTCGCGCAGTTGCAGCCCCCCGGCCGAAACCAATACCGAGGCGATGCCGGCGAAATGCTTGTTTCCGATGACCCCGATCGTGTCGAGTTCCGGGATCAGCATTTCCGTTTTGACGCCGCCGCCCTTAAGTATCGTGGACCAGGTTGCTCGGCGGGCAGGGGGGCAGGCGACGAAGACCTCGTCGATTCCACGAAGATGGCGCGCCAGTCGATCGAGGGCGAGTGGGTGGATCGCAAGCTCGGTTTCCGCGAGCGGCTCGCACGCTACGATCTTTAGCCCGTCCGGTAGCGGGATATTGACCCCATCGACGATCAGCATCCGGCTGAGCGCCGATCCCCTGAACGTGCGATCACCCACCATGCCGATCACAGCGCGGCAGGCGAGCAGCAGCCCTGCGGAGCAGATGAACGCAATTACCGTGCTCAAGCGCGAGATCAACGAAACCTCTTTCAGGAAGAAGAGGACGAAGACCGTGAGGAAGAACGCGGTGACGAGGCCCGCCATCGCCCGCCACGCCGAGGCCCGCCACCGTTCTATCGCATCGGCGGTGAAGTTGCGCGTGCTGAGCAACAGATAGATAGGAACGATCGCGGCGAGCAGCGTGAAGCTCTCCGACGGCAAACCGCGCGCGGCCGCAAGCAAGCGACCCGCGGCAAACCCGATCGCCAGTGAGGCCAGATCGCAGATGAAGATCGCCAGGTAGAAGCGCAGCCGCAGTGCGCGCTTGCCTTCCGCTGGCGCGCTTGGCGTCGCGATCGGCGTCAACCATTCATGCGCTGCGGAGATATCAGCCATGCGCGCGCGCTCGTCCCTACTCGCTTCGTCTCGCCGGTACCGGCACCTTACACGATCCCCGTCGAGGAACCGTACTGCCGGCTCCTCGTCGTGCGATTTCTGCATGAAGCCAATATGGCGCGCCCTGCAATAGCTTGTTTTTGCAAGTCGGTCGAAAAGAAGCGAAAACGTCCTGCGCTGATGCGACTTTCCTTGACGCGGCGACGAAAGGTGAGCGTGTTGAAGCCGAACAGGATATTGCGCCGGATCGCTGAAGAGGGGAGTCACCAGATACTAAAGAACGTCTGCACCTATTCAGATGCGTCGGCCTTTTGCGAATGCCTTAACGTACTATCCCGTGGTCGAAATGCCTCTGTCAAAATATGCGTCACCATCATGCGATCTTCGCATCTTGGGTCGACGACGGTGTTGCCGCTAGTCGTAATGCCGCAAGAATCCCGCAGTGTGGCTTGAAGACCAACAGACAGTTAGATCTTGGTCTGGGAAGCCGGCGCCAATGCGCTGTTCTAAACCATCGATGTCCCGGCTAAGGCCGATCGCAACGTCGCGTCGCGCGCAAGCCGCCGAGTCGTGGCAAACAACACTGGCTGCTCGTCGTAGTAAGCGATGAGTTGATCGACATCTATCGGCCGTGCCGCCTTGCGGCCGAACATGAACATTCCCACCGACGCGTCGAGCGCTCGGCGATCCCAACAGAAGCGATCAAGAAGGCGTAGCGCGACGAACGGGAAGGCGGCGATTTGACCCAGTTTGGTGCTGCGCAGCAGTGATTGGAAGAGATAGCGGATGGCGAGCGCCGCCATCGTGCCTGGGCCGGTCGATTGGCCCGACGCGACTACTGTGAAGTCGCGAAACAGCCAGCGCAGGCCACTTGGCGACCAGCGATTGAAATCATACGCTCTCTCGCACAGAGGAAACATGAACGACGTATCGGTGAACATGAAGCCGCCCGGCTTCACGATCCGCGATGCCTCCGCAACGACCTGGCGCGGGTCGACGACGCACTCGAGCACGCCTTGCAGCCAGACACCATCGACGCTGGCGTCCTTCAGCGGAACGTTATGGGCATCGGCAACGAACGTGACCTCGGGTGAGGCGTAGATGTCGAACGCCACGATCCTTACATCCGCGTCCTCGTAGAGCGGTTCGGTTCCGTATCCTTTCTCTCCGGCACCAAACATCACGATCGTCTTCGGGCCCGAGCCCTGATCACGTTTCACGCCATCGAGCATCATGCGGGCAAACATCGCCACATAAGGATTCGTGCCATCTACAACGCGACGCATCACGGTACGCCACGAACCGCGCTCAACGACGCTGCTCGCTTCGCTCGCCAGCGTCGTTTCGCGATCGAGAACGCTCTGGTCGAAGTCGACGAGGACGTCCTTGCCGCCGAGCCGCGGCAGCACGAGAGAGTGCTCAGGGCAATGCTCGTCACCGCATCGGAATCGACCGATCGACGTACGTTCCATGTCCGCCCCACACCGTGGGCATGTAAGCAAATCTGCGATGTCGGCGATTTGCTCAACTAGCATCCATCATTTCCATTATTCGGCAGGGACACCGTACAAGACGTCGGCCGCTTTCGCTGCCGAAGCTCGAACAGCGTGGGATCAGGCGGTCGCGCTGTTGCGCAAAGGAGCGGCGGAGCGCAAGGGCGACCAGTGAAGAACGCTATCGGCCGTAGCGGGGCGGGGCACACCGCGGGAACTTGTCGACATAACAACCTCCTGTACCGCACAGACCTTACAGCGGATGTAGCGCCGATTGGCATCATGGTAAAAGCTGAAGAACTCAAGCAATGAAACATTACGATAAGCGTGGATAAGTTCGCCGTTCGCAATGCACGCAGAACCCGCTTTTCATTGTCGCAGGCTGTAGTGCCGGTCGTTCTGCGAGAGGGACCAGTTTGTATTATCTGCTGAAGATCAGGCGGTATGCGTTGGCCGGCATCGGACCCGTTGCGCTAGCGGGTACGCATTTCGCCTTGTCGTTTGTGATGCTGCGGCTCCACACACCTGCCGCGTTCGGTACCTTCACCTTTCTGTTCGTGGCTGCGCAATTCACCGTGGCATTGTCGAGCGCGCTTTTCGGCGCGCCGCTTCAATCCTTCGCATCGACGCGAATGAGTGGCGCGGATGGCCGGGGCGCAGCCGTTTTTGCGGTGGCAAATGCCCTGGCCATGGTGGTGGCAATGAGCTTCCTAGTGCTTGGTTTGGCGATGGAGCTGCCAGGCGCGGCTGCCGCTTGCTATGGCGTCTATACCGGTTCGATGATCGTGCGATGGTTGGGAAGGGCATGGTGCTATGCCGCTGATCGGCCGGGACGGGCGGCTTCGTCAGATATCGTCTATGCTGGGATAACGCTGGCCTGTCTGGCGGCCGCGACGACTGGCGATTTGCTGTCGGCGGACAGCGCCATCTACGCCGCACTGTCGGCTGGCGCGCTCACGAGCCTGCTGCCATTTGGTAAAGAATATTTCGCGTTGGCCTGGCGTCGGCCGACACGAAGGCTCTGGGAAACGTACCGGACCATCTGGCAGGACCATTCACGCTGGTCGTTACTGGGCGTGACGGCGACCGAGCTTGCCGCCAACGCGCACGTCTATCTCGTGACGCTGTTCGCGGGGACGAGCGCGGTCGCGCCGCTCGCGGCGGCGGCGCTGCTGCTTCGGCCGATGAACGTCGTTCAGAACGCGCTGTCGGAATATGAGCGGGCGCAAATGGCTGGCTTGCTCGCCGACCAGGCGTTCGCCGACCTGCAACGATCACGCCGCTTTTTTTTGGCCGTGCTGCTGCTGGCCTGGTGTGCCACCGGCGTGATTGCATGGACCATTCTGCACGTATCGCCTGAAATCGTCCTCTCCGGTCACTACGATGTGACGACGATTCGCTGGGCCGCTTTTGGATGGTTCGTCATCGCACTGCTAATCGTTCTGCAGATGCCGTCGAGCGTTATGCTTCAAGCCGCCGGTCGCTTTCGCGCGCTCGCAAAGGCGACGTTGTTTTCTTCTGCTACCAACGTGGCCGGTGTCGTGATCGTGCTGATGATCGCGGCTCCGATCTGGACGGTTGGCGTGATGGTAATCGGCTGGGGCGTCGAGCTTGTGCTTGTACGCCGCGCCGCCCGACGCCTACTAATCGAAGAGATCGGCGTGGCGACGGGCTGAACGACACGCAGAAAATATGCCGATGTGGTGCCCGTACGGTTCTACAGCACGGGGTCAGCGGGTGGCGGCAGGCGTTGCCAACACTTCGACTTCGGCGTTTTCGAGGTACACGGCGCTGAGGACGCCGGTAGCGTACGCTCCCGTATCGACACCGATACGATTACCCCGCATCTCGACGGCGGCCGAGATCGTATGACCGTGAACGATGACGGCGCCATGATCGCGCGGATCAGCAAGGAATTCTTCGCGGATCCAAAGCAGATTGCGGCGCTGCTGCCGGCGCAGCGCAACGCCGGGACGGACACCGGCATGGCAAAGGAAATAGTCGCCTGAAGTTGCTGTCAGCGGCCATGTGCGGATCCAGTCGAGCCGCTCCGGCGTCACTGCTGCGCGCAGCTGCTCGATATAGTCGCCGATATCGTCGCCGTCGAACGGTGGCAGCCCAAAGCTCGCAGCCGCTTCTACGCCGCCGTTGCGCAGCCAGTTCGAAAAGGTCATCGGATCACGCTCGCAGGCGCGAAGCAGCATCTCCTCGTGATTGCCGAGCAGCGTCATGATGCCTGGCACCTCGTGCCGCTTGCGATCGAGCCAATCGAGCGCCCCGCGCGTATCGGGGCCGCGATCGACAATGTCTCCGAGGAAGACGAAGTGAGTCGTGTGCGCAGGCGGGCGGGTGGCGTTGTGCGCCATGATCCGGGCCCAAAGCCCTTCGAGCAGCTCGACACATCCGTGCACGTCACCAATCGCGTAGATCCGCTCGCCACGGGCGGTGGCGGGAGCGCGGCTTCGGCGGCCAAGGTTGCGCAATGCCTTGAGGATCGGTCTGGCTCGCCATCAACGCGCGGCGGGGCGCCGCATCGGCGTGCGGTGCCACAAACCGCCGGCGCCGACAATCGGGTTAGGCGAGCAACCCCATCGCGCGCTGTGCGGCGGCGAGCGTTGGCGCGGCGAGGTCGCGCGCCCTGGCCGCGCCGCGCGCCAGGATCGTGTCGATCGCGCCGCGGTCCGCCAGCAATCGCACCATCTCGTCGCGGATCGGTGCGAGCTTGGCAACGGCGAGATCGGCGAGCGCCGGCTTGAACTGGCCGAACCCCTTGCCGGCAAAGTCGGCGACCACATCATCGGGCGTACGATCGGCAAGCGCGGCAAAGATCGTGACGAGATTGCGCGCCTCGGCCCGACCCTCCAGCGCGGCCCAGCTATCGGGCAGCGGATCGGGATCGGTCTTTGCCTTGCGGAACTTGTCGGCGATCGTCTCGTCGCTGTCGATCAGCTTGACGACCGATTGTTCGGACGGGTTCGATTTCGACATCTTCGCCGACGCATCGCGCAGGCTCATGATCCGCGGCGCGGCGGCACTGATCAGCGGATCGGGCTGGGTGAAGAGGTCGATCTCGTAATCGAGGTTGAACTTTGCCGCGATGTCGCGCGCAAGCTCGAGGTGCTGCTTCTGGTCCTCGCCCACCGGCACGTGCGTCGCATTGTACAGAAGGACGTCCGCCGCCATCAGCACGGGATAGTCGTAGAGCCCGACGCTGGCGCCCTCGCGGTTCTTGCCCGCCTTGTCCTTGAACTGCGTCATGCGGTTGAGCCAGCCGACGCGCGCGACGTTGTTGAGCAGCCAGGCAAGCTCACTATGCGCGGGAACGCGCGTCTGGTTGAACAGGATCGAGCGTTCGGGATCGATGCCTGCGGCGACCAACGTCGCGGTCATCTCGATCGTGTTGGCGGTGAGCTCGGCCGGCGCGATCCACTCGGTGAGACCGTGGAGATCGGCGATGAAGTACATCGTCTCCCCGCCGGCCGCCTGGATCTCGTCCTGCATCGCGACCCACTGCTTTACCGCGCCGAGATAATTACCCAGATGGAGATTACCGGTCGGCTTGATGCCGGAAACGACGCGCATGAACGATCCTATCGACGAACGAGGCTTCGCACGTCGGCGGGCCGGAACGCGCCGAACAGGAAGGTGGCGGCGACGTAGACCAGCGCGCCGGTGGTGACCAGCACCAGCATCGACCCCCAGCGTTCGAGCGCAGGGCCGGTGGTGTAGGGGCGGAACAGATCGGCGGTGAACCACATCACCGCGCCCATCAGCAGCGCGGCGAGCGCGAGCCGGCCCGCGCGGCGCTTCAGCTGCGCGTCCGCGACGAAATGGCCGCGCGCGGTAAGCGTGCGCCACAGCAGCGCGACGTTGACGGTGGAGGCGAGCGCGGTGGCGAGCGGCGGGCCGACATGGCCGAGCGGCACGATCAGCGCGAGATTGAGGACGAGATTGACGACCATCGATACGGTGGCGAACTTGACGGGGGTGCGCGTGTCCGAGCGGGCGTAGAAGCCGGGCGTCAGCACCTTGACGAGGATGTACGACGGCAGGCCGATCGAGAAGGCGGCGAGCGACTGGGCGGTAGCCGCTGTGTCCTCGGCGGTGAAGGCGCCGTGCTGGAATAGCGCCGCGACGATCGGCGTGCCGCAGACGATCAGCGCGACGGTAGCGGGCAGGGTGAGGAACAGCGCGAGCTCAAGCCCGCGGTTCTGCGTCGTCATCGCCGCCGCCTCCTCGCCGCGCCCGAGCTGCGCCGAGATCGTCGGGAGGAGTACGGTGCCGAGGCCGATGCCGATCAGCCCGAGGGGCAGCTGGTTCAGGCGATCGGCGTAGTAGATATAGCTGACGGACCCGGCGGAGAGCAGGCTGGCAGCGAGCGCGGTGGATACAACGAGGTTGATCTGAACCGCGCCGGCGCCTGCCGCGGCGGGCCAGATCAGCGACAAAAGCTTCTTCACCTCGGGACTGAGCGTCGGGCGCTTCAGACGCAGCGCGACGCCGGCGCGCCGGCAGGCCCAGATCAGCCAGAGCAGCTGCAGCGCGCCCGATATGGTTACCGCGAACGCCTGATTGCGCGCGGTGAACAGCGGCTCGTGATCGTGGAACAGCAGCAAGGCGGCGATCAGCGTCGCATTGAGCAGGATCGGGGCGGCCGCCGCGACCCAGAAACGGTGCAGCGAGTTGAGCATCCCGCCCAGCAGCGACACGAGGCTGATGAGCATCAGATAGGGAAAGGTGATCCGCGACAGATCGACCGCGAAGGCGAATTGCGCGGGGCTAGCCGCGTTGAAGCCGCCCGAGAGTAGCCACGTGACCGGCCAGGCGGCGAGCTCCATGACAACCGTGAAGACGAGCAGGACGGGCAGCAGCACCGACAATGCGTCGCTGGCGAAGGCCACGCCGTCAGGTAGGCCGCGCCCCCCCTTGTCCGCCACCTTGCGGTTGAACATGGGAATGAAGGCGGCGGAGAAGGCGCCTTCCGCGAACAGCGCGCGGAACATGTTGGGGAGGCGGAAGGCGATCAGGAACGCATCGGACGCGAAGCCCGCACCGACGAAGCGTGCGAACAATGAGTCGCGCACCAGCCCGAGGATGCGGCTGGCGAGCGTGAGCCCACCGACGGAGCCGAGCGCGCGCGTAAGGTTCATCGCTGTGTCGGCTTTCCGGTGGGCGTCACGCGCTCAGCGAAGCCTGCTTTTGCCCGCGCGTGGCGAGGCGGCATGACTTCGACGAACGCGCGACGAACGGACCGGGGCTGCTCTTACGCGTTGCCGAAATTGCCGGCGGCAAGCTGCGCGTCGCGCTGCTCGGCCTGCTGCATGTAGAGCGCGTTGAAGTCGATCGGCTCGAGCAGCAGCGGCGGGAAGCCGCCGTCACGGATCGTGTCGGCGACGACGCGGCGCGCGAACGGGAACAGGAGGCGCGGCCCTTCACCGAGCAGGAACGGCTGAAGCGCGTCCAACGGCACGTTGCGCACGCCAAACAGCCCGGCATAGGCCAGCTCGACGAGGAAGGTGACGCGGCCCTGCGTTTCGGCACGGACCTCGATCTTGAGCACGACCTCGTGCGCGTCGTCGGCGATCTGGTTCGCCGCGATATCGAACTGGACGTTGATCTCGGGACCCTGCTGGTTCTGGAACACGGCCGGCGCGTTCGGATTTTCGAACGACAGATCCTTCACATATTGCGAGATCAGCCCGACGGCCGGCGCATTGTCCTCGCCGTTCGGCTGCGGCGTCGTGTCGAAACCGGTGCCGGTGTTCTGCTCGTCCATCGTGCGTCTTTCCCTGAGAAGATGGTGGGCGCATGCGGAGCGCCGGACCGGCGCGCGCCTAGCAGGCGGCATGATCGGTTTCAACGGCGGCACCCATTTGAAACATGGGGCGTTGCGGACTATGTTGAGAGCTTAGCGTATCGGAGGCCTGGTGTTCTACATTATCGTGCTCGCCATGGTTGCCGCGTTCCTGGCGCTCCGGCTCTACTCGGTGCTCGGAAAGCGGACGGGACATGAGCAGCCCCTGCCCAAGCCCGCCGAGGATCGGGTGGCGCCGCAGCCATTGCCCCGCGCGGTGGAAAAGGTGGCCGAACCTCGTGAGCCGGTAGCAAAGCCGTTCGAAGGCAATGCCGAACCGGGCATTCGCGCGATCGTCGGGGCCGAGCAGGGTTTCGATGTGGCGCGGTTCCTCGACGGCGCGCAGGCGGCCTATCGCATGATCCTGGAGGCGTTCTGGCGCGGCGATCGTGCGACGCTCGACGATCTGGTCTCGCCGGACGTCGCCCGCGCTTTCGGTGACGCGATCGCTGCGCGCGAGGCGGCCGGCCACACGCTCGATAATCGTCTGGTGTCAATCGAGAAGGCGGTGATCACCGGCGCCTCGCTCAATGGCAAGGACGCGCGCATCACGGTGCGGTTCGACGCCGATATCGCGGCGGTGACGCGCAACGCCGACGGTGAAGTCGTCGCGGGATCGACCAGCGACGCCGTCGAGACGCATGACGTGTGGACGTTCGCGCGGACGCTGCGCAGCGCCGATCCGAATTGGAAGCTTTCGGACACCGACGAAGCGTGAGCCTGCGTTCGGGGGTAGTGGCGCTGGCCAGCGCGCTGGCGCTGTCGGCATGCGTCGGGGGCGTGGAGCCGCCGCGAACGTCATCAGTGCCGTCGCTGCCGTCCCGACTGCCCGTGCGCCAACCCGTTGCCGCGACGCCGATCCCGCCGGTTCCGGTGGCCGTCAACGGCAGCGCGACGACCGCGGTGGCGGCTGGGCTGATGGCCGGTCCGCCGGTGGCGAGCCTGCCGATCGTTGGCGACACGGCGGCGCGTGCCCTGGCGGCATTTCGGATCAGCTGCCCCTCGGTCGTACGGCGCGCCGACCCGACGGGACTGACGCGCGGCGAGGACTGGCGTGCCGCATGCGACGCGGCCGCCGGCGGCGCGGGCGATCCTCGCGACTTCTTCGCTCGGCATTTCGAAGCGGTGCAGGTGGGTGACGGAAAAGCGTTCGCTACCGGCTATTTCATCCCGGAGATCGCGGGTACGCGCGAGTATCGCGACGGGTACGCGCCGATCTACGCGCGGCCGAGCGACCTCGTCGATGTCGACCTCGGGCTGTTCTCGACCGACCTAAAGGGCAAGAAGATCCGCGGGCGTGTCGAGGGGACGAACTTCGTGCCCTATTACGATCGGACCGCGATCGAGCGCGACGCGCTGCGCGGCAAGGCGCGTATCCTCGGGTATGCGGTCGATCCCGTCGAGCTGTTCTTCCTTCAGGTGCAAGGCTCCGGCCTCGTCCGTCTGCCCGATGGCGAGGTGCTGCGGATCGGTTACGACAGCCAGAACGGGCGCGATTACACCGGGATCGGCAAGCTGATGCGCGACCGCGGACTGCTCGGGCCGGGGCAGGCGAGCATGCAGGGCATCGTCGCCTGGTTGCATGCCAATCCCGAGGAAGGCCGCGCGATCATGCGCGAGAACAAGAGCTACGTCTTCTTCCGCCTGCTCGACGGCCCGCCGCTCGGCGCTATGGGGCTGCCGGTGAGTGGAGGCGCCACGGTTGCCGCCGACACGCGCTTCGTGCCGCTCGGCGCGCCGGTGTTCCTGTCGATGGACCGGACCGACGCGACGGGGCTGTGGGTGGCACAGGACACCGGCGGTGCGATCAAGGGCACCAACCGCTTCGATACCTTCTGGGGCGCTGGCGACGAGGCGCAGGCGATCGCGGGCGGGATGAGCGCGCGCGGTACCGCCTTCGTCCTGGTGCCGCGCGGTACGCTGGCTCGGCTCGGTGTCGCGCAACCTCGCCCCTGACGAAGCCGCGCTGTGGGCGCGCGTGATGGCGAGCGTCCGCCCGCTGCGTGCGATCCGGCCGGTGGCAGCCGCCAAGATCGCGCCGGCGACGCTGCCGCCGCCCGGCACGCCAAAGGTCCGTGTCTTGCCCGTCCGCCCTGTCCCGCAGCCTAAGCCCGAGCCGCGCAAAGTGCCGCAACCCGGCGTCACGCTCGACGGGGGGTGGGACAAGCGGCTCGCGCGCGGGATGATCATCCCGGACGCGACGATCGACCTGCATGGGCACACGCTGCACTCGGCGCACGATCTGCTCGACGCGGCGCTTGATCGCGCGATCCGGCGCGGCGACCGCGTGATCCTGCTGGTGACGGGCAAGCCACCGCGGCCGGATAGCGAGCGGCCGCACGCGCGCGGCGCGATCCGTGCGGCGACCGGCGATTGGCTGGCCGCATCCCGGCACGCCGGCGCGATCGCGGCGGTGCGCGGCGCACATCCGCGCCACGGTGGTCAGGGCGCGCTGTACATCGTGCTGCGCCGCCCGCGCGGCTGACGCGCGGTCAACCGCGCGGATCGAGTGCGCGGCCGAGAATGTCGGCGTAGATATCGGCGAGCAGGTAGAGGTCGGCGACGGCGACCGCCTCGTCGAGCTTGTGCATCGTCGCATTGACGAGGCCGAACTCGACTGTGGGGCAGAGCGCAGAGAGGAACCGCGCGTCGGACGTGCCGCCGGTGGTCGATAGTTCGGGCACGATGCCTGTCCGGGCGGTGATCGCATCGGCCACGCTGGCCGATAGCGCGCCGGGCGGAGTGAGGAACGCCTCCCCCGATACCTTGCCCTCGACGCGGGTTTCGGGAGCATGACGCCGCACGACAGCGGTGATGCGGTCGATGAGCGCGGAACCTTGGTGGCAGTCGTTGAAGCGGATCGAAAGGCGCGCGGACGCCTTGGCGGGAATGACGTTGGTCGCCTGATTGCCGACCGCGAGATCGGTGATCTCGATGTTCGACGGCTGGAACCAGTCGGTGCCCTCGTCGAGCACGATGCCGTCGATCTCGGTAAGCGCGGCGACGAGGCGCGGGATCGGATTATCGGCGAGATGCGGGTAAGCGACGTGGCCCTGGCGGCCAGGAACGTCGATCCAGATATTGACCGAGCCGCGCCGCCCGATCTTGATCATGTCGCCGAGCCGCGTGGTCGACGTCGGTTCGCCGACGAGGCAGGCGTCGGGACGCAGCCCGCGCGCCGCCATTCGATCGATCAGCGCGCGCGTGCCGTAGGTGGCGGGGCCTTCCTCGTCCCCGGTGATGATGAGGCTGGTCGTTCCAGCCGTTTCCACCCGCGCGGCGGCGGCAACGAAGGCGGCGATCGCGCCCTTCATGTCGACCGCGCCGCGGCCGTAGAGGAGATCGCCGCGAACCTCCGGCGCAAAGGCGCCGCTCGTCCAGCCATCGCCCGGTGGCACCACGTCGAGGTGACCGGCAAAGGCGAAATGCCGCCCGCCGCTGCCGCGCACCGCGAGCAGATTCTCCACGGGGCCGTCGGGCGCGGCCCCCGCGACGAAGCGATCGACCGCGAAGCCGAGCGGTACCAGCGCCGCCTCGAGTACGTCGAACACGTTACCGCGCGCGGGCGTGACGCTCTCGCAGCCGAGCAGCGCGGCGGCGAGCGCGAGCGGATCGGTCACGGTGTGGAGCGGGCGGGGGCGGGCTGTTCGAACTGCTCGATCACCCATTCCTCCTCCTGCGCAGCCGCGATCCAGTCCTGCATGTAGGGATGCGTCAGCACCGCCTCGATGTACGGCCCCGCGAAGCGCGCGACGGGAAGCGAGTAGGTGATGATCCGCGTGCAGACGGGCGCGAACATGATGTCCGCCGCGCCGAAATCGCCGAACAGGAAATCGCCGTTGCCGCCGAAGCGCGCGCGGGCCTGTGCCCACAGCTCCATCATTCGTGAGAGATCGCGCAGTACCGCTTCGGAAGGCGGCACCGGGGGATAGATCTGGCGGATGTTCATGCTGTGCTCGCGCCGGAGCGCGGCGAAGCTCGAATGCATTTCCGCCGCCATCGATCGCGCCATTGCGCGTGCCGCCTCGTCTGCCGGCCAGAAACGATTGCGGCCGACCTTGTCGGCGAGATACTCGATGATTGCGAGACTATCCCACACCACGGCGTCGCCGTCCCACAGGATCGGCACCTTGCCCGACGAGGGCGCGAACTCGTCACCCTCGCGCCGCTTGTCCCAATCCTGGTCGTAGAGCGGCACGACCACCTCCTCGAACGGCAGCCCCGCCTGCCGGCAGGCAAGCCAGCCGCGCAGCGACCAGGAGGAATAGGCCTTGTTGCCGATGATCAGTTTCATGGCGTCGGGGGTAGAGGCCAGACACGGGGCGTGCAACCGCGCGTGCGTGACTGACCGTGCTTCGGAAACGAGCGGCATGTCTTTAGCTCGATAGGCCGCGCTTTATGCGGCAGGCGACGGGGACGATAAAGGAAGGCGGCTGAGAGCCGACGACCCGGGCAGTGCCGTCAGCCGATCGCCTCGATCACCGCGGCGCGCAGCTCGGCGATGCCCATGCCCTTTTCCGACGAGGTCGCGATGATCTCGGGATGCGCGGCGGGGCGCTTGCGCGCCTCGGCAATCGTTCGCTCGGTCACCTCGGCGAGCTCGCTCGCCTTGATCTTGTCCGCCTTGGTCAGCACCATGCGGTAGCTGACCGCGGCCTTGTCCAGCATCTCGAGGATTTCGCGGTCGACATCCTTGATGCCGTGGCGCGCGTCGATCAGCACCAGCGCGCGCTTCAGCGCCTGGCGCCCGCGCAGGAAATCGTTGACGAGGAAGCGCCACTTTTTGACGACGTCCTTGGGCGCCTTGGCAAAACCGTAGCCGGGCATGTCGACGAGGCGGAAGGCGAGCGGATCGCCGACGTCGAAGAAGTTAAGCTCCTGCGTCCGCCCCGGCGTGACCGAGGTGCGGGCGAGCGCCTTGCGCCCGGTGAGCGCGTTGAGCAGCGACGATTTGCCGACGTTCGACCGGCCGGCGAAGGCGACTTCGGGAACGCTGGCGTCAGGCAAGAACTGCAACGAGGGCGCGGACTTTAGGAAGCTGATCGGTCCCGCGAACAGCTTGCGCGCCGCCTCGATCTCCGCCTCGTCGCGGACCGTATCAGCGACGCCGGCGTCAGCGCCCTCAGCGGCGTCGAAGGAGGAAGCCTCGTCGCTCACTTGGCGGCCGCCTCCTTCAACGCGGGGTGGCGGGCGTAGAGCAGCCGCTGCTGGAGGATCGTCAGCACGTTGGAGGTGATCCAGTAGACCTGCAGGCCGACCGCGAACGGCGCCATGACGAACATCAGCACCCACGGCATCAGCGCGAAGACCTGCTTCTGCGTATCGTCCATCGGCTGCGGATTGAGTTTGAATTGGAAGTACATGCTGATGCCGAGCAGGATCGGCACGACGCCGATCGCCAGGAAGTGCGGCGGCGTGAAGGCGAGCAGGCCGAACAGGTTGACCGGCGTCAGCGGATCGGGCGCCGACAGATCCTTGATCCAGCCGACGAACGGCTGGTGGCGCATCTCGATCGTCAGCATCAGGACCTTGTAGAGCGCGTAGAAGATCGGGATCTGCAGCAGCGTCGGCGCGCAGCCAGCGAGCGGATTGACCTTTTCCGTCTTGTAGAGCGCCATAATCTCCTGCTGCTGGCGCGGCTTGTCGTCCTTGTAGCGTTCCTGGATCGCCTTCATCTTGGGCTGGACGGCGCGCATCTTGGCCATCGAGGCGAACTGGCGCTGCGCGACGGGGAACATCAGCAGGCGAATGGTGAGCGTGAGCAGGATGATCGCAATGCCGAAATTGCCGAGCATCACGAACAGCCAGTCGAGATAATAGAAAATCGGCTTCTCGACGATGCGGAACCAGCCCCAGTCGATCGCGTAATCGAGCCGGTTGACGCCTTCCTTGTCGGTGTAGCGGTCGAGCAGACGCACTTCCTTCGCGCCAGCGAAGAAGCGCGTGGTCTGGCTGAGCTGGCGGCCCGGCGGCAGCAGCTGCGCGGCGGCGGTATAATCGGCCTGATAGGCCTTGTTCGCGCCGGCGCGGAACTGACCGTCGAAGCTGCGTGCCTGATCGGGGATCAGCGCGGTGAGCCAGTATTTATCGACGAAGCCGAGCCAGCCGGCGCTGGTGGTGAAGCGCTGCGCCCCCTCATCGACATCCTTGAAGTCGACGTCGTAATCGGCCTTGTTGTTGTGCACCGCCATCGGACCGGTGTGGATCGTCCAGCTGTCGGGATCCTTCGACATGCCGGCGCGGTTGACGAGACCGTAGGCGGCGACCGGAACCGCGCCCGTGCCGCCGTTCGCCACCGTCTGCTTGATGCTGAACATATACCCGTCATCGACCGACAGCTCGATCGCGAAGCGCTGGCCGGTCGCGTTGGCGGCGGTGAGCGTTACCGGGCGGCCGGGGGCGAGCAGCTGCGACGAGGCGGTCCACGTCGTATCCGCGGCAGGCGGCGCAAGGCCTTCGTTGCGCCAACCAAAGGCGGCGAAATAGGCGTCGGCCGCACCGGCCGGCGAGAGCAACCGCACGGGAGCGGCGTTCTTTGCGATCGTTTCCTTGTAGTTCTTGAGCACCAGATCGTCGATCCGCGCGCCCCTCAGATTGATCGATCCCTGCATCGTCGGTGTGTCGATCCGCACGCGCGGCGCTTCGGCTAGAACGGCCGCACGGTCGCGCACCGCAGCGGGGCTGTCCGCCGTCGGATCGGCCGCGGGGTTCGGCACGACCTTGGTCTTGCCGCCCTCGATCTTCGTCACGGGCGGGTTGGCGGTGGGGAAGAACTTGTTCTGCACGACCGGCCAGCCGAACAGAATCAGCGCCGCGAGCACCGCGAACAGCACGAAATTCTGATTGTCTTTGTTCACGTGCGCCAACTTCCCTTACGGCACCGGATCATAGCCGTGCCCGCCCCACGGGCCGCAGCGCGCGATCCGTTTCGCCGCCAGCCAGCCGCCCCGCGCGGCTCCATAGCGGCGAAGCGCCTCGATTGCATAGGCGGAACAGCTTGGCTGATAGCGGCATGTCGGCGGCAAGATCAGCGACGGCCCAAGCTGCCAGCCGCGCGCGACGAGGATCAGCAGCCGCGCGATCATCGCGGCGCCGCGTCGCTCCGCGCTACCTTGCGCAGCGCCTTGCCGAGTTCTGTGCGCAGGCTGGCGAAATCGCGCTCGATCCCGCCGTTGCGCCCGATCAGAACGTGATCCGCACCCACGACGCCGTCCGCTGGCAGCAGTTCACGCGCGAGCGCGCGCAGCCGCCGCTTCATGCGGTTGCGGACGACCGAATTGCCGATCTTCTTGGTGACGGTATAGCCGATCCGCATCGTTGGATCGCCATCGTCACGAGGCCGCACCAGCAGCACGAAGCCGGGCATCGGTGCGCGCCGCCCGGCGTTCGCCGCCAGGAAATCCCGGCGGCGCGTCAACGTCCGGATTTCGGTCCGAATTAGGCCGACAGCTTCTTGCGGCCGCGCGCGCGACGCGCCCGGATCACCAGCCGGCCGCCGACCGTCGCCATCCGTGCGCGGAAGCCGTGACGGCGAGCCCGCACCAGGTTGCTCGGCTGAAAGGTCCGCTTCATCGTTCATTCCCGAATCTGAAAAAACAGGGCCGCCCCGCAGGACGGCCCGAATGGTGCGCCGCATAGGCGAGGGGGCATGCGAAGTCAACGCGAGGCGGCTCATCGCGCGCCGAGCACGCGGCGACGCGCGCGGCGGCGAAGCGCACTGCGCCGCCGCATCGCGCGGTGGACGAGATCGGCGACGCGCGGCCAGCGCCGCATCAGCCGCGTCCAGCGGATCTGCGCGCGGCGCGAGTTGCGCAGGATCAGGATCATGCCGCCGGCGAACAGGAAGATGCCGCCGGGCCCGGGCAGTGGGCCAAGCAGCGCCGCGCCGATGAGCAACAGGCTGCCCAACGCCAGCTGCGCGATACGGGCGACGGGGTGGCGCTGCGACATCTGCGGCATGTGGCTCCGGTGTGTTGGTTATGCAAGACGCCTGCGATAAGCGCCTGCATCGCTTGGGCTTTGCAGCGCTGGCAAAGCAGCTATGAACGCAAGCGTAACGACGGCGTAGACGGGCGGGGGGTGCATGGCGGCGATCGTTGCGACGGTGGCGTATCTCGGGCTGGAGGCGCGCGCCGTCGAGGTGCAGGTGCAGCTGATCGCCGGGCTGCCGGCGTTCAACCTCGTCGGGCTTGCCGACAAGGCGGTGGGCGAGAGCCGCGAGCGGGTGCGCGGTGCGATCGCGGCGATGGGACTGGCGCTGCCGCCGAAGCGCATCGCGGTGAACCTGTCGCCTGCGGACCTGCCCAAGGAAGGATCGCACTTCGATCTACCTATTGCGCTGGGGCTGCTCGCCGCGATGGGTGTCGTCGATGCCGAGGCGCTGGCGGATTACGTCATCGTTGGCGAGCTGACGCTCGACGGGCGGCTGGCGCCGTCACCGGGCGTCCTGCTCGCAGCGCTGCACGCGGCGGAGATCGGCAAAGGGCTGATCTGCCCGGCCGCGCAAGGTGCAGAAGCGGCGTGGAGCGGCTCGATCGAGGTGCTCGCCGCGCCCGATCTGCTCGCGCTCATCAACCACTTGAAGGGGCATGGTCAGCTCGCCGCACCGGCCGAAGGCGCGGTACAGGCGGCGGGACAGGGGCCCGATCTGCGTCAGGTCCGCGGGCAGGAGACCGCCAAGCGTGCGCTCGAGATCGCGGCGGCGGGCGGGCATAACCTGCTGATGATCGGGCCGCCGGGGGCGGGCAAATCGCTGATGGCGTCGTGCCTGCCGGGTATCCTGCCGCCGCTCGATCCCGGCGAGGCGCTGGAGGTGTCGATGGTGCAGTCGGTCGCGGGCACGCTCGACGGCGGGCGGCTGACGCGTACGCGCCCGTTCCGCGCGCCGCATCACTCGGCATCGATGGCGGCGCTGACCGGCGGCGGGCTGAAGGTGCGGCCGGGCGAGGTAAGCCTCGCACATCTAGGGGTGCTGTTCCTCGACGAGCTGCCGGAATTTCAGCGCGCGGTGCTCGACTCGCTGCGCCAGCCGCTCGAATCGGGCAACGTCAGCGTGGCGCGGGCGAATGCGCACGTCACCTTTCCGGCACGCGTCCAGCTCGTCGCGGCGATGAACCCGTGCCGCTGCGGCTATCTCGGCGATCCGGGGCTCGCCTGCGCGCGCGCACCGAAATGCGCCGCCGACTATCAGGCCAAGGTGTCGGGGCCGCTGCTCGACCGGATCGATCTGCACGTCGAGGTGCAGGCGGTGAGCGCCGTCGATCTGATGCTGCCGCCGCCGATCGAGGGCTCAGTAGAGGTGGCGGCGCGCGTCGCCGCCGTGCGCTCGATGCAGGCGGAACGATACCGCGACCACGCGGTGCGGACCAACGCGGAAGCGGAAGGCGAACTGCTCGAAGCGGTGGCGACGCCCGACGACGCCGGACGCTCACTACTTGCGCACGCGGCCGAGACGATGCGGCTGTCGGCGCGCGGCTATACGCGCATCCTGCGCGTCGCGCGGACGATCGCCGACATGGCGTGTAGCGACGCCGTTACCCGCATCCACGTCGGCGAGGCGTTGAGCTACCGTCGGCAGCCGCCGCGCAACTAGCCTGCACGTCGCTGGTCGGTGGCGTTCATCGCCGGCGCGCTGCCGAGCAGGCGGCGCTCGGCGAGCAGCCGGCGGGCGTTCGCACCGCTCATCGGCCGACCATAGAGATAGCCCTGGCCGCGCGCGCAGCCGAGCGCGCGCATCCGCGCCTCGATCTCCTTGTCCTCGATGCCTTCTGCCGTGACGGGCAGATTGAGGCTGGCCCCGAGGCTGGTGATCGCATCAACGATCGCCGCGCTGTCGGGATTGTCGGCGACCGCCTGGACGAAGCTCTTGTCGATCTTGATGCGATCGAACGGCAGCGCGCGAAGGTGGGCGAGGCTGGAATAGCCGGTGCCGAAATCGTCGAGCGCAATGCGGATACCCTGGTTCTTGAGGCTGCCGACGATCGATTGAGCGAGCGCGAGGTTCTCGAACAAGGCGCTCTCCGTAACTTCGATCTCAAGCCGCTGGGCCGGAAAGCCGGTTTCGAGCAGCAGCTTGATGATCTTCTGCGGTAGCCAGGCGTCGCGCAGCTGGAGCGGAGAGACGTTGATCGCGAGCGATAGCTCGGGGGCCCAGTCGCGCGCGGCGATGAACGCCTGGCGCATGATCGACAGCGACAGATCGGCGATGAGCCCGGTCTGCTCGGCAATGGGGATGAAGCGATCGGGCGCGATCGTGCCGTGAACGGGATGCTCCCAGCGCGCGAGCACTTCGAACCCGTGCAGGCGGCCGGTGGCCAGGTCGATCTGCTGCTCGAAGTACGGCACGATGTGCCCGGCGGGGATAGCATGGCGCAGGCCGTTCTCGAGCTCGTTACGGACATGCAGCGCGTGCGCCATCGCAGGATCGAACCAGACGTAGCGGTTCCGCCCGCCGTCCTTGGCGGCGTACATTGCGATGTCGGCGGCGCGCATCAGTGCGTCGATCGAGCCGCGTTCGAGATCTGAGCGCGCGATGCCGATCGAGGCGGAGACATGAATTGCGGTGCCGGCGACCTGAGCCGGCCCGGCGAGCCGGCCGACGAGATCCTCCGCGATGCGCTGCACCACCGAAGGCTGCCGCGGATCGAAGACGAACGCGCAGGCGAATTCGTCGCCGCCGAGCCGTGCAGCGAGCGCGGCGGCGGGCAGCACCGAGGTAATGTCCGCCGCGACGCGGGAAAGGACTGCATCTCCGGCGGCATGGCCGTGAAGATCGTTGATCGTCTTGAAGCGGTCGAGATCCAGCAGGAGCAGCGCTACCGCCTGACCACGGCGGGCTGCTTCCTGCAGCATTGACGCTCCCTCTTCGACTAGCGTGCGCCGATTGAGGAAGCCCGTCAGTGGATCGCGCGTGCTGAGCACGCGGACGCGTTCATTGCTTTCGACATGCTGCTCGAGCGCGCGGACGAAGTCGCGGTGCCGCCGCCAGCCGATCAGGATCAGCGCGATGTTGAGCATCAAGGCGATCAGCAGCGATCGATCAAGGGCCTCGGTGCCGCCGAACCATTGCCGCACGAGCGTGCTGCCGAGCGTACCCGCGATCGCAACGAAGAGCAGGATCGCGGCGCCGGTGACGAGCGTCGTTGCCGTAGCACGCCGGCTGCCGCATGCGTCCTCCGGCCTTCGGTTGCCCCGCTGCATCAGTAACGCCTCCACACCGGTGCAGCTGTGCGCGGCGGGAGTGTAGAAGGCGTTAAGAGCGCGGTGGGTTGCCCTGGACGGGCGATTGGCGTAGGGACCGCGCCACGTTCCGTGTTGAACGCTGAAGGAAAGCGCCCACGTGGTGCACGCTGGCCGGCGAGGTTTCGCCCGCCGGCGCTTTTGCGTTTGGCGCGGAAAGATGGAGTTTGATACGATGTTCGACAGCCTGAGCGATCGTCTTGGCGGCGTGTTCGACCGTCTGCGCGGTCGTGGCGCGCTGACGGAAGCGGACGTGCGCCAAGCGATGCGCGAGGTGCGCATCGCGCTGCTCGAGGCGGACGTGGCGCTGCCCGTCGCGCGCAAGTTCGTCGACGAGGCGACCGAGAAGGCGATCGGCCAGAACGTGCTGCGCTCGGTCACGCCGGGGCAGCAGGTCGTCAAGATCGTCAACGACGCGCTGATCGCGATGCTTGGCGGCGAAGATCCGCAGGCGGCCGAACTGAACCTAGGCGTGACACCCCCCGCCGTCATCATGATGGTCGGCCTCCAAGGGTCGGGCAAGACGACGACGACGGCCAAGATCGCCAAGCGCCTGTCGGCCGGGCAGACCGTGCTGGGCGGCAGCGGTGCGCGCGATCGCAAAAAGGTGCTGATGGCGTCGCTCGACGTCAATCGCCCGAACGCGCAGGAGCAGCTGGCGACGCTAGGCACGCAGGTCGAGGTGCAGACGCTGCCGATCATCGCCGGGCAGCAGCCGGTGGATATCGCGCGGCGCGCGTTGCAGGCAGCGAAGTTGCAGGGCTTCGACGTGCTGATGCTCGATACCGCGGGCCGCCTCCACGTCGATCAGGCGCTGATGGACGAGATGAAGGCGGTGGCGGAGATTTCGCGGCCGCAGGAAATCCTGCTCGTCGTCGACAGCCTGACCGGTCAGGATGCCGTCAACGTCGCGCAGAACTTCTCCGAGCAGGTGCCGCTGACGGGCGTGGTGCTGACGCGGATGGATGGCGATGCGCGCGGCGGCGCGGCGCTGTCGATGCGTGCGGTGACGGGCAAGCCGATCAAGTTCGCGGGCACGGGCGAGAAGATGGACGCGCTCGAGGCGTTCCATGCGGAGCGTGTCGCGGGCCGTATCCTGGGCATGGGCGACGTCGTCAGCCTCGTCGAGCGGGCCGCCGAGTCGATCCAGCAGGAAGACGCCGAGCGGATGGCGGCGAAGCTGTCCAAGGGGCAGTTCGACCTCGACGATCTGCGCAGCCAGCTGGCGCAGATGCGCCGCATGGGCGGGCTCGGCGCGCTCGCGGGCATGATGCCGGGCATGAAGAAGGCGCAGGCGGCGATGGCGTCGGGCGCGGTCGACGAACGCATCCTGCTGCGCATGGACGCGATGATCACGTCGATGACGCAGAAGGAGCGGTCGAAGCCCGAGCTGATCAACGCCAAGCGCAAGATCCGCATCGCAAAGGGCAGCGGCACGACGGTGCAGGACGTCAACAAGCTGCTTAAGATGCATCAGGAAATGTCCACCGCGATGAAGAAGATCCGCAAGATGGGTGGCCTCAAGGGCATGCTCGCGATGCTGGGCAAGGGCGGGCCGGGCGGCGGCATGGGCGGGATCGGCAATGCCATCGGCGGCCCCGAGCTGGGCGAGATGCTGGGCAAGGCGGGCGGCGGGCTGCCGGGGCTTCCCGGCGGCGGGCTTCCGCCAGGTTTTCCGAAGTTCAAGAAGTAAACGTTTTCATCTATTTGGAAGGAAGAGAATACAATGGCACTCAGCATTCGTCTGTCGCGTGGTGGCTCCAAGAAGCGTCCCTATTACCGCATCGTCGTTGCCGATGCGCGCAGCCCGCGTGACGGCAAGTTCATCGAGAAGATCGGCAACTACAACCCGCTGCTGGCGAAGGACGATGCGCAGCGCATCGTGCTCGATTCGGATCGTGCCAAGCACTGGCTGGGCGTCGGCGCGCAGCCGACCGATCGCGTCGCGCGCTTCCTCGATCTCGCCGGCGTGAAGGAGCGTCCCGCGCGCAACAACCCGAAGAAGGCCGAGCCGGGCGAGAAGGCCAAGGAGCGCGCCGAAGAGCGCGCCGAGAAGCTCAAGGCGCAGCAGGAAGCCGCCGCCGAGGCGAGCAATGACGGTGCGTCGAGCGAGGCCGAGACGACGGACGCGTCGGCCGAATAAGCATCCGATCGGGTTATGGCGCGTTGCTTTCCCTTGAAAGGAATTCGCCATGACCAACGATCCCGATCCCCGGACCGCGAATGACGACGACGAGAAAGTCGCCAGCAACGAAGGCGTCTCCGCGACCGAACCGGTCGAAGGCGCCGACGACACCCCCACCGGAGACGAAAACTCTCCCGAGGGATAGGACGCGCGTCGTCGTCGCGGCGGTTGCCGGGGCGCATGGCATCGCCGGCGAAGTGAAGCTGAAGCTCTTCGCCGACGATCTCTCCGCGTTCAGCACGTTCAACGACGGCGCGCTGACGCTGCGCGCGGTGCGTGGTAATATCGCGCGCTTCGCGGAGATCGGCGATCGCACCGCTGCCGAGGCGCTGCGCGGGACCGAATTGACAGTGCCGCGCGCGTCGTTGCCGCCGCTGGCGGACGGCGAATACTATCATGCCGATCTGCTCGGCCTGCCGGCAGTCTCCGATGCCGGCGACCCACTCGGCGAGGTCGTAGCGGTCGAGAATTTCGGTGCGGGCGACGTGATTGAGATCGAACGGCCGGGCGGCAAGCGCTTCATGGTGCCGATGTCGCCGCAGGCGGTTCCGGAGTGGAATGCCGAGCGCATCGTCGTATCCGCGGCATTCGCGGCGGATTGAGCGAAATCAGCGGCGCAGCGGCCTGCGCTCCGCGAGATCGTTGCGGATCGTCGTCGCCGCGACCCCGGCTTGCCCCATCGCGTGGCTGATCTGATCGAGCCCGCGCACCACATCCCCAGCGGCGTAGAGGCCAGGCAGCGTCGTGCGCTGATGCTCGTCGGTGACGATGCAGCCATCGTCGGTACCGCGTGCGCCGGCGGCTAGCGCTAGCTCTGAGCGGATGTGCGAGCCGAGCGCCGGATAGACGCTGTCGAACGCCATCCGCCCGCTAGCCGTGTCGACGGCCAACCGGTCGCCCTCGATCGCATAGCCGCCGCACGGTCCGTCGACGCGCGTCACGCCCGCAGCATCGAGCGCGGCGGCGCAATCAGGATCGAGCATGTGCGCGGCATCTGGCGCGATCAGCGTCACGTCGCGCGTGTAGCCGCGCAGGAACAGCGCCTCCTTCATCCCGTGCTGGCCGGTGCCGATCACGCCGACGCGACGATCGGTGACCTCGTATCCGTCGCAGATCGGACAGTAGCGCAGCTTTCCGGCCGCGAGCGCGGCGTCGTGCAGCGCATCGTCCATCTTCGGGCGGTTGTTGACGACGCCGGTCGCGAGAAGGATCGTTCGCGTCTCGAACCGTTCCTCACCGGCGTGAACGGTGAAGGCGTCTCCCGATTGCTCGATCGCCGTCACGGTGAGCGGTCGGCGATGGAGACCGAAGGTCTGCGCCTGCTCGCCCATGCGCGCGAGGAGATCGCGTCCGCTGATCCCGCCGGGATAGCCGGCGTGGTTGTGCGTGCACGGGATCAGCGCAGCGCGGCTCGATCCGTTGTCGAACAACGCGACATCGAGGTGAAAACGCGTCAGATAGATAGCGGCGGTGAGCCCGGCCGGGCCGCCGCCGATGATGATGCAATCCTTCATGCGCAGCGGGACGTTCGCCGCGGCGAACGGTTCCGAGAAGGGAGCGACAAGTGATTTGGCTGTTGATGACCATAGCTGCCGTTGCAGGTACGACTGCCGGCGCCGCGTATCTGATCGTCGGTCGGGGGATAGCGACGTCTACGATCGGACAGGTGCTGCTGTCGGCTGCTGCCTTCCCGATCGTCACCGCAATCGTCGCTGCGCTGCTGATCGCGGTGCAATTCGCGCAACGTACGCCGCAGACGCACGGCGGTAGCTTCGGCATGACGATCTTCGCCATCTGCATGTTCTGGTTCTACGGCGTGATGGCGAGCGCGGTGATCGGCGTGCCCGCGGCGGTGATCGCGGTGCGCACGTTCCGCGGTTGACGCCGGGTGGGGCGCGGCTAACCCGGCTGGCGTAGAAGGGATGCCGATGATCCGCGCACTGACTGCCGCCCTGATGATCGCGACACCGGTCGCGGCGCAATCGCCAGCCGCGGCCACAACGCCTGCCGCGGCGGGCGCCGCGTCGGGTGCTGTGTCGGTGCAGGCGATCGAGCCGCGGGCGACGGCGGTATTTGATGCGTGGATGCGCGAAGCGCACGTGCCCGGCTTGGTCTACGGCATCGTCAAGGACGGCCAGCTCGTGCTGGTACGCGGGCTGGGGGTGCAGGACACCGCAAGCAAACGGCCGGTGAAGGCGGACAGCCTGTTCCGCATCGCTTCGATGTCGAAGGCGTTCACCGCGCTCGCGATCCTGAAGCTGCGCGACGAAGGACGCGTGTCGCTGGAGGCGTCGGCGGAGACGTACGTGCCCGAAATGCGCGGCTGGCGATATCCGACGACGGACAGCCGGCGCGTGCGGGTTGCCGACCTGCTGCATCACAGCGCAGGCTTCGTCGAGGACAACCCGTGGGGCGATCGGCAGCAGCCGCTGTCAGAGGCGGGTTTCACCGCGATGCTGAAGGCGGGCGTGCCCTTTGCGCAGGCGCCGGGGCTAAGGATGGAATATTCCAACTTCGGCTATGCGACGCTCGGTCGGATCGTCAGCAACGTTTCCGGCCAGCGCTACCAAGACTATATCCGCAGCGAGATCATGACGCCGCTCGGCATGACGGCGACGGGCTATGACGTGCTGCGTGTCGCGCAGGCCGGGCGGGCGCTCGGCTATCGCTGGCAGGACGAGCGCTGGGTGCGCGAGCCAGATATGGCGGACGGGGCGTTCGGCGCGATGGGCGGCGTGCAGACCAGCGCGAACGATTACTGGCGCTGGGTCGCCTATCTCCTGTCGGGCTGGCCGGCGCGCTACGGCGCCGATGCGGGACCGGTGAAGCGTGCAACGCTGCGAGAGATCGTCGAGGGATCGAACTTCGTCACGGTGCAGGAGCGCCGCCGGGCGGACGGCAGCATCTGCCGCGTGCCGAGCGCCTATGCGATGGGCTGGTCCGTAGTGGAGGATTGCGATCGCGGACGCATCGTCCAGCACAGCGGCGGCTATCCCGGCTATGGATCGATCGTGATGCTGCTGCCCGACGCCGGGGTGGGCGTGTTCGCGTTCGCCAACCGTACCTATGCCGCGCCGTCGCAGCCGGTTTCGCAGGTGTTGCTGATCCTGCGCGAAGCCGGGCTGGCGGTCGATCGGACGGTACCCGTCTCGCCTGACCTGGCGCGTGCCTACGGTGTCGCGCAGCAAGTGTGGCGGACGGGTAGCCTCGACGCGGCACCGCTGGCGGAGAATGTTGCGCTCGATCGCGACCTCGCGCAGCGGCGGCGCGATATCGCCGAGCTCAAGCAGCAGGTCGGGACCTGTCGCACCGACGCGCCGATTGCGCCTGTCTCGGCGATGGAGGGTCGGTTCCGTTGGTCGTGCGAGCGCGGCACAGTGGCGGGACGGGTGCAGCGCGCGCCGATGCCGGCGCTGAGCCTGCAAGTGCTGGCGTTCGAGGCCGCGCCGCAGTGACCTTCGCCGCCACTGTCCTGACGCTCTACCCCGAGATGTTCCCGGGTCCGCTCGGCCATGCCATCGCGGGGCGCGCACTCGCCGAGGGGCGCTGGTCGCTCGACGCAGTCAACATCCGTGATTTCGCCACCGATCGGCACCGCACCGTCGACGATACGCCGGCTGGCGGCGGAGCGGGCATGGTGCTGCGTGCCGACATCGTCGCGGCGGCACTCGATGCGCAAGGGGCGGGGCGCCCGGTGCTGGCGATGACGCCGCGCGGGCGGCCGCTGCGCCAGGCGCGCGTGCGCGAACTGGCGGCGGGGCCCGGCGCGATCATCCTGTGCGGCCGGTTCGAGGGCTTCGACGAGCGGATCTTCGAAGCGCGCGCGATCGAGGAAGTGACGATCGGCGACTATATCCTGTCGGGCGGCGAGACCGCGGCGCTGGTGCTGCTCGACGCTTGCGTTCGGCTGCTGCCCGGCGTAATGGGCGCCGCTTCAAGCGGGATCGAGGAAAGCTACGAGAGCGGCCTCCTCGAATATCCGCATTATACCCGACCGCAACAGTGGGAAGGGCGCACGATCCCCGAAGTGCTGCGATCGGGGGATCATGCGAAGATCGCCGCTTGGCGCCAGCGCCGGGCGGAGGACGATACACGGCTACGGCGGCCGGACCTGTGGGAGCGCCATGTCGGCGCTCGGGTCGACCGCCCTCTGGCGCGCAGCGACGAACGGGACTGAGTTGACATGAACCTGATCCAGACGCTCGAAGCCGAGCAGATCGCGAAGCTGACCGCGAACAAAAAGCATCCGGAATTCCGCCCCGGCGACACGCTGAAGGTCGGCGTGAAGGTGGTCGAGGGTGAGCGCACCCGCGTCCAGAATTACGAGGGCGTGTGCATCGCGCGCGCGAACAAGGGCATGGGTTCCTCGTTCACGGTGCGCAAGATCTCGTTCGGCGAAGGTGTCGAGCGCGTCTTCCCGCTCTACTCGCCGAACATCGATTCGATCGAAGTCGTCCGCAAGGGCGCGGTGCGTCGCGCGAAGCTCTATTATCTGCGTGGTCGCACCGGCAAGTCGGCGCGTATCGCCGAGCGTCGCGACAACCGTCCGAAGGCTGCCGTCGCCGCCGAGTAATCGGACGGAAGATCGCCGGATAACGGAGGGCGCTGGCGGGAAACCGCCGGCGCCCTTCTCTTTTGCGGCTCAGGTGATGGCGGCGCCGCGCACGATCTCCACGATACGGTCGCCGGGTTCGACCCGCGCTGCCTCGGGCTGATCGTAGCCGATGCAGCGACCGGCGCGGAACAGGCGCACACCAAGGCCTGTGGCAAGCCCGGTGAGCGGGCGGCCGACATCCTCGGGCGTCGCATCGCGCTCGCGCAAGGCAACGCGGCCGTAGGCGGCGGCGAGATCGGTCAGGTAATCGGCGACATGCGGGCCGTCAGTCGAGCCGGCGAGGAGCAGGCCGGCGAAGCTCGCGGGATTGATGACGACGTCAGCGCCCGCCTGGCGTGCGAGCGGCTCGTTGTCGTCCGACCGGATCACCGCGCTGATCCGTACCTTTTCCGACAGACGCCGGGCAGTGAGGACGATCAGGATCGTCGTATCGTCGCGCCCCGCCGCGACCATCAGCGTGCCGGCCTGGGCGATGCGCGCGGCCTCGAGCGTCGCGTCGCGCGTCGCGTCGCCGTCCAGCACCACCGCGCCGCACTCCTCGGCATGGTCGAGCGCGTCGCGGCTACGATCCACGACGACGATCGTCGCGGGATCGACGCCGCGGCGGATGAGCTCGCGCAGCGCCTCGGTGCCGCTGCTGCCGTAACCGGCGATGACGACGTGGTCGGTCAAGTGGCGCTGGATCACCGACATGCGCCACCGCTGCCACGTGCGCCGAAGCAGGAAATCATAAGCGGTCCCCAGAAAGATGAGCCACACGAACAGGCGGATCGGCGTCACCACGAACGTGTCGAACATCCGCGCGCTGTCGGTGACCGGCACGATATCGCCGTAGCCGACCGTGGTGACGGTGATCATGGTGAAATAGAGCACGTCGGTGAAGCTGATGTGGCCGTCGATATTGTCGCGCAGCCCCTCGCGATCGAGCCAGTGCCCGCCAAGAGCGATACTGACGAGCGCCAGCGCCAGCACGACGCGCAGCGCGAGGCTCGCCCAATCGGGCAGGCGGCTGCGCCGGCGCAGGTGCAGATCGTGGCGAACGCGAAGGCGGCGCAGCATCGGGGTATCTTGCCGGCTCGCCGGGCGCGTGTCACCCGAAGACGCGCTTTGCGCCCGCGCGCGTCTCCAGCTAACCCCCCGAACCTTCACATCAGCCGGGACGAGTGAATGCGGATATGGGTGGCGGTGATCGGGGCGGGGCTGGCGATCTGGGCGAGCGGCGCGGTGGCTGAGCCGGGGACCAACCGCTCGGCCGGGGCAGCGGCGGGGCTGACGCTGGAACGCGTGTTTGCGAGCCCGGACCTGAACGGCGATCAGCCGCAGGCGCTGCGCCTGTCGCCCGACGGCACGCTGCTGACGTCGGTGCGGCCGCGCGCCGACGAGCGCAACCGCTTCGACCTTTGGGCGACCGACACGCGCACCGGCGCGTCGCGGATGCTGGTCGATTCACGCAAGATCGGCAGCGGGGCGGAGCTCTCCGAAGCGGAGAAGATGCAGCGCGAGCGCGACCGTTCGAAGACCGGCAAGGTCGGCATCCTCGACTACGACTGGTCACCCGATGGCCGGACGATCCTGGTCCCGATCGACGGCGAATTGTTCGTCGCGACGCTCGACGGTGCGGTACGCAAGCTCGAGGGGACGAAGGGCGCGCTCAACCCGGTGATCAGCCCGCGCGGCGGGCACGTGAGCTTCGTGCGCGACCAGAATCTGTGGGTGCGTGGCGCCGATGGCGGCGAAGCGCGCGCGATCACCACCGGCGGCGGTGGCACGGTCCATTTCGGCGAAGCGGAGTTCGTCGCGCAGGAGGAGATGGGACGGCGCACGGGCTATTGGTGGTCGCCCGACGATCGCCTGATCGCCGTCGAACGCTTTGACGAGGCGCCGGTGCAGGTGTTCACCCGCGCGTCGATCGGCGCGGCGGGGACGAGCATCTATCAGCAGCGCTATCCGGCGGCCGGCGCGGCGAACGTGCTGGTCGATCTGTTCGTTTCCAAGCCCGACGGCAGCGGGCAGGTGAAGGTCGATTTGGGGCCGGACCGCGACATCTATCTGGCGCGCGTCGATTGGCTGCCCGACGGGTCGGCGCTGCTCGTCCAGCGCCAGTCGCGCGACCAGCGGACGCTCGACATGCTGCGCGTCGATCCGGCGACCGGCAAGGCGACGGTGATGTTCACCGAGCGGGCAGGCGAGAAGAGCTGGGTGAACCTCACCGACGCGTATCGCGCGCTGCGCGACGGCAGCTTCATCTGGCGCTCCGAACGCGATGGCTTCGGGCATCTCTACCGCTGGAAGGCAGGGAGTTGGGCTCAGCTGACGAAGGGTGACTGGTCGGTCGAGCAATTGGTCGCGGTCGACGAGCAGGCGGGCCGGCTGTTCTTCACCGGCAATCGCGACGGCGTGCTTGAGCGTCACCTCTACGTGCTCGACCTTGATAGGCCGGAAACGATCACGCGGCTGACCGAGTCCGGCTGGTGGCTCGCCGGCGCGACCGCCGATGCCACGGGCACGCGCTTCATCCTCTCGCGCTCGAACCCAAATCAGCCCAAACAGACCTATCTGGCCGATGCGAGCGGCAAACGAGTGTCGTGGATCAACGAGAACTCGCTTACCGGTGCGCATCCCTACGCCCCCTATGTTGCGGCGCATCGGCCGACGCAGTTCGGAACGATCAAGGCCAAGGACGGCACGACGCTGCAGTGGCAGATGATCACGCCGGTGATGGAGAAGGGGCGCCGCTACCCCGTTTTCTTCCAGCATTATGGCGGGCCGCATAGTCAGGACGTGGCACGCGACTGGCCGGGCACGATGCCGCTGCGCCAGTATCTGGTGCAGCAGGGCTGGATCTTCTTTCAGATCGATAATCGCGGTTCGGCCAACCGCGGCAAGGCGTTCGAGGACGCGATCTGGCACGCGATGGGTTCGGTCGAGGTCAACGATCAGCTGGCGGGCGCGGCGTATCTGAAGACGCTGCCGTTCGTCGATGCGAGCCGGCTCGCGACCTATGGCTGGTCGTACGGCGGCTATATGACGCTGAAGATGCTGGAGGCGCATCCCGGCGTCTTCGCGGCGGGCATCTCGGGTGCGCCGGTGACCGATTGGGCACTGTACGACACGCATTATACCGAACGCTATATGGGCGATCCGACGCGCGACGCAGCGGCCTATGCCGCGTCGAGCGCGCTGCCCGATGCGGCCAAGGTCAGCGATCCGCTGCTGCTGATGCACGGCATGGCGGACGACAACGTGTTCCTCGACAACAGCACTGCGTTCGCGGCGCGGATGCAGGCGGCGAACCGGCCCTTCGAGATGATGCTCTATCCCGGCAAGGCGCACGGCGCGGCGCGTGACATCCATCCGTGGACGACGATGCTCGACTTCCTCGATCGCCACGTGAAGGCGAAGGGCACGAAGTAAAGCTTGTTGGCACCGCCGCCGCGGCGGCGGTAAGGCCGCGCACGATCTGAGTGAAGGACGGGTTCGATGGGTTACCGGGTGGTGGTCGCAGGGGCGACGGGCAATGTCGGGCGCGAGATGGTCAACATCCTCGCCGATCGCGAATTTCCGGCGGACGAAATCGCGCTGCTCGCCTCGTCGCGCTCGGTCGGCGAGCAGGTCGAATATGGCGACAGCGGCAAGATGCTCAAAGTGCAGAACATCGAGCATTTCGATCCCGCCGGCTGGGACATCGCGCTGTTCGCGATCGGCAGCGAGGCGACCAAGGTCTATGCGCCCAGGTTCGCCGCCGCGGGCTGCACCGTGATCGACAATTCGTCGCTCTACCGGATGGATCCGGACGTGCCGCTGATCGTACCCGAGGTGAATCCGGAAGCGATCGACGGCTACCGCGCGCGCAATATCATCGCCAATCCCAATTGCTCGACCGCGCAGATGGTCGTCGCGTTGAAGCCGCTGCACGATGCGGCAAAGATCACGCGCGTCGTCGTCTCGACCTATCAGTCGGTGTCGGGCGCGGGCAAGCAGGGGATGGACGAGCTGTTCGAGCAGAGCCGTAACATCTTCGTCGGCGACCCGGCCGAGCCCAAGAAGTTCACCAAGCAGATCGCGTTCAACGTGATCCCGCACATCGACAGCTTCCTCGAGGACGGATCGACCAAGGAAGAGTGGAAGATGGTGGTCGAGACGAAGAAGATCCTCGATCCGAAGATCAAGGTGACCGCGACGTGCGTGCGCGTGCCGGTGTTCGTCGGCCATTCCGAAGCGATCAACATCGAGTTCGAGAACGAGCTGTCGGCGGAGGACGCGCAGAAGATCCTGCGCGAGGCGCCGGGTATCATGCTGGTCGATAAGCGCGAGGACGGCGGGTACGTGACGCCGATCGAGTGCGTCGGCGAATATGCCACCTATGTCAGCCGCGTGCGCGACGATTCCACCGTCGACAACGGCATCGCTCTGTGGTGCGTCAGCGACAATCTGCGCAAGGGCGCGGCACTCAACGCGGTGCAGATCGCCGAGCTGCTGGGGCGGCGGCATCTGCAGAAGGGCGACTGAGGCCCGCAGGGGGCGATAGGGCGGGGGTACGGTGCCGCTTCGGCGGCGGCATCGCGCTACTCGCTGTGGACGACTTCGACCTTGCCCTTGGGCTTCTGGAGCAGGAGCACCAATGGGACGGCAGCGAACGAGATCCAGCTCATCAGGTAGAAATCGTCGAGATAGGCGATCATTGCCGCCTGCTTGTTGACCATACCATCGGCGAACGAGACTGCCGCGTCGGCGAGTGAGCCGAACCGGTCGAGCTGACCGAGGTCGAGGCCTGCGACGACGTTGCGCGTCACGTGCTGCGACAGATCGGCGTGGCTCGTCTGGATATTGCGCGCGAGCAGCACGGTAACCATCGAGATACCGGCGGATTGGCCGATCGAACGGAACAGGTTGAGCAGGCTCGCGCCGTCGGTGCGGTACTTGCCGTCGAGCGTCGCGAAGGCGAGCGCGTTGAGCGGCATGAAGACGAGCCCCATGCCAAGGCCTTGGACGAAGCCCGCCGTGACGACCGGCCAGTAATCCATCTCGAGCGAGTAGCTCGCCATCTGCCGCAGCGAGATCGCAAAAATGACGAGGCCGGTCATGATGACGAGCCGCGTGTCGACCTTG
The DNA here is from genome assembly GCF_002117915.1 of Sphingomonas sp. TZW2008. Classification (GTDB taxonomy): domain Bacteria; phylum Pseudomonadota; class Alphaproteobacteria; order Sphingomonadales; family Sphingomonadaceae; genus Sphingomonas. The sequence continues at coordinate 214,559 of NZ_BDJB01000005.1, forward strand.
CCCATCAGCTGCCCGGCAAGCCACATGGTGAACAGCACACCGACGCCGCGTGGCGCCATCATCATCCCGGTGTCGACCACCGGATAGCCGAACAGGTTCTGCAGCATCGGCGGTAGCAGCGCCATCGGCGCCATCGTCGAGATGCCGACGACGAGCATGAAGAACAGCCCGGTGACGAGATTGCGGTTGTGAAACAGCGCGCGATCGAACAGCGGCCGTGGCGCAGTGGCGAAATGAACGATCGCCATCCAGGTGAAAGCAAGCGCGAGCAGCGCCTCGACGATCACCTCCCAACTGTCGAACCAGTCCTCGCTCTGGCCGCGGTCGAGCATCAGCTGGAACGCCGCGACCGCGACGCCGAGATAGACGAAGCCGGCGAAATCGAACGATCGGCGCGCCTTGGGCCGGCTCGGCAGCAGGAACCACAGGATCGCGAAGGTGAGGATGCCGACCGGCACGTTGACGTAGAACACCCAGCGCCAATTGTAGCTCTCGGTCAGCCAGCCCCCGAGCACCGGGCCCATGATGGGTCCGACCATGACGCCCATGCCCCACACGCCCATCGCCTTCGCTGCGCGCTCGGGCGGGTTGATATCCAGCATCGAGGTTTGCGAGAGCGGGTTGATGAATGCGGCAAACACGCCTTGGAAGACGCGGAAGACCACCATTTCTTCGAGGCTGGTAGCGATGCCGCAGAGCATCGAAGCGATGATGAAGCCACCCACCGCGACGAGGAACAGATTGCGGCTGCCGAACCGGTCGGACAGCCAGCCCGTCGCGGGCAGCGCGATCGCCGTCGCGACGATGTAGCTCGTCAGCACCCAGGTGACGGTGTCGACCGTCGCGCTAAGGCTGGTCTGCATGTGCGGCAGCGCGACGTTGGCGATCGTGGTGTCGAGGATCTGCATGATCATCGCACCCATGATGCCGATCGTCAGCAGCCCGCGGTTTTTCGTCGCGAGCAGTGGCTGCCCCAGCGCGGGGGCGGCTGGCGTCGCCGCGCGCGGCGTGGTGGAGGACGCGGCGGCGCTCGCCATGTCAGCGGGCTCCGGTGTCGATCTTAACGTCGGTCGACAGGCCGGCGATCAGCGGCCGCGCGGGCTTGCCCTCGATCGCGATCCGGACCGGCACGCGCTGCGTCACCTTGACCCAATTGCCGTTGGCATTCTGTGCCGGCAGGACCGAGAATTCGCTTCCCGTGCCCGCTCCGATCGACTGGACGCGCCCGCGCACCGTCATGCCGGGATAGGCGTCGAGGGTGAGCTCGGCAGGCTGGCCGACGCGCATGTGATCGAGATCGGTCTCCTTGAAGTTCGCCTCTACCCACGCCGCGTCGCTGACGACGAGGCTGAGCGCCGGAACGCCCGAGGGCGTGATGTTGCCGATCTGCAGCCGGCTGGTCTGGCTGACGACGCCGTCCTTGGGCGCGCGGACGGTGGTGCGCGCGAGATCGAACGCCGCCTTCTCACGCTTCGCCAGCGCGACCTGGATCGCGGCGGGCTGGCCCGAGCCACCGCCCGAGCCGAGCTGCTGCCGCGCGCGGGCGGCGGATGCCTCGGCGGTTGCGATCTTCGCCCGTGCCGCCGCGACATCCTGCACCGCGGCGTCGAAGCTGGCGCGCGTCGTGAAGCCGCGCTTCATTAGCGCGTCCTGCCGCGCATAGGTCGCCTGCGCGAGCGTCAGTTCGGCGCGCGCGCTCTGGATGTCGGCGGCGGCGCTGCCCGTGTCGGTCGCCATCGTCGCGACCTGGACCCGCGCGGTGGCGAGATCGGCGTCGGCCTGCGCGAGCGCGATGCGATAGGGCTCGGGATCGATGCGGAACAGGACGTCGCCAGCCTTCACCCGCTGGTTCTCGCGCACGTTCACCGCGACGATCCGTCCCGACACGTCGGGGCTGACTGAGACCATGTCCTGCTGCACATAGGCGTTGTCGGTCGAGATGTAGCGACCGGAGGTAAGGTAGAAGTAGCCGCCGAGCGCCGCGATCAGGATCGGTACCACGAACATCAGCGCGAGCCGCAGCCAGCGCCGGCGCGGCGGCGATGCCGCAGCGGCGACGGGATCGAGCGTCATCGGCTTGTCTGCGACGAACTCGCGGGTGGGATCGGCATCAGCCATTGGCAGCCTCCATCGCGTCGACCGGATCGATCAGGTTTTCGCGAATTTGGTTGAGCATCGCCGTCATCTCGTCGACCTTGGCAATCGGGATGCCACGCAGCGTCTGCTTCATCAGGTCGCTCGCCGTGGCGTGCAGTTCCTCGATCACGGGATGCGCCTTCTCGGTGAGGAACAGCTGCCAGGCGCGACGATCGCGCGGGTCGCGGCGGCGCTCGACGAGCCCAGCGTCCTCCATCCGGTCGATCAGGCGGCAAAGCGTGATCGGCTCCACCTCGAGCAGATCGGCGAGCCCGCCCTGATTGATCCCCTCATGCCGGCTGATGCCGAGCAGCGCCTTCCACTGCGCACGTGTTGCGCCATGCTGGCGCGCGCGCTCGTCGAAGCGGCGGCGTAGCAGACGCGCTGTATCACTAAGCAGGAAACCGAAGGTATCTGTCATGCGCCGACATATAATAAGCAGGCTTATCGAGGGAAAGAGGTTTGACGTTGTGGCGTGACCGTCGCAGCGTGGCGCGCGACAACAGCAGGGCAAGCGGAGAGCGGCGATGGTGGCGATGACAGGGGGGTGCCAGTGCGGCCGCGTGCGCTACACAGCCGACGTCACCGACGACGACGCGTATCTGTGCCATTGCCGGATGTGTCAGCGTGCGACCGGCGGCGTTTCGATCGCGTTCAAGAGCGTCCCCGCCGCGGCACTGCGTTGGGAAAGCGAACCCGACTGGTACCAATCGTCACCGATCGCCCGCCGCCCGTTCTGCGCGCGATGCGGCACGCCGCTGGGCTTCGCGTTCCTGGCCGACGCCGAGAACGTCGACATCACCGTCGGCAGCTTCGACGATCCCTCGCGCCTCCGCCCGACGCACCATTATGCCGCCGAAAGCATGCACGAGGCATGGATCGACACACGAGACTTGCCACGGACGCGTAGCGACGAGAATGTGGCCGTCAACGAGCGCTGGATCGAGGCCTGTGGCAGAATACCCGATTGAAAAGCATGTGTTCGCAAGCTTCGACGGTGTCGAGCTAGCCTGGCAGGAGATGGGGGCGGGGCGCCCCGTGATCCTCATCCACGGCTATTTCTCCGACGCGGACACGAACTGGATCCGCTACGGCCATGCGGCGGCCGTGGCGGCGAAGGGCTGCCGCGTCATCATGCCCGACCTGCGCGGGCACGGCGCGAGCGCCAAGCCGCACGATCCGGCGAGCTATCCGCCCGATGCGCTGGCGCGCGACGGCCATGCGCTCGTCGCGCATCTCGGGCTCCAGGATTATGATCTTGGCGGCTACTCGCTCGGCGCGCGCACGACGGCGCGGATGCTGGCGACGGGGGCAACGCCGCGCCGCATCGTCTTCTCGGGTATGGGGCTCGAGGGATTGACGATGGCGGAACGCCGCGCGGGGCATTTCCGCCATATCCTTACCAACCTCGGCAAGCACGAGCGCGGCAGCCCTGCCTGGCTGGCGGAAGCTTTCCTCAAGACGACTGGCGGCGATCCGGTGGCGCTGCTCGGCGTGATCGACACGTTCGTATCGACGCTGCCCGACGTCGTCGCCGGGTTCGATCGGCCGGCGATCGTGGTCAACGGTGTCGATGACGACGACAATGGTTCCGCCGCGGCGCTGGCGGCGCATCTGCCCGACGCCACGCTGGTCGAGGTGCCGGGTAACCATATGAGCGCGGTGGTGAAGCCCGAACTGGGGCAGGCGATCGCGACGTTCCTCGCGGGTTGACCGCTGATCACGGCGGTTCCAGTGTGTCGGCATAACGACACACCGAGGTTCTTCATGAAGCGTCACATCGTATCGGTCGCCGCACTCGCGGCGGCGCTCGCCGCGCATTCGGCGATGGCCCAAGGGCAGGAGCAGGCGCAGCCGGCGACCGCATCGCGGACGTCCGCGCCCGTCACGGCGGCGCAGGCCGACGCCTTCGTCGCTGCGGCGGAAAAGGAACTCGCCGACACCAGCGTCGAGCTCGCGCAGATCAGCTGGGTCAACGCGACCTATATCACCGACGATACCGACGCGCTTGCCGCCAAGGCCGGCGGCCGCTTCACCGAGCGGCAGGTCGCGCTGGCGACCGAGGCGGCGAAGTATCGCTCGGTGCCCGGGCTGTCGGCGGATACCGAACGAAAGCTGATGATCCTCGCGAGCGGCATCACGCTGCCCGCGCCGAACCGGCCGGGAGCGGCGGAGGAGCTGTCGACGCTGACGACGCGGATGTCCTCCGCCTATGGCAAGGGGCGCGGGACGCTCGACGGCAAGCCGATCAACGGCTCCGACATCGAAGCGGCGATGGGTGACAGCCGCGATCCGGCCAAGCTGAAGGAGATGTGGGTCAGCTGGCATGACAATGTCGGCGCGCCGATGCGCGGCGATTATGCCCGCATGACCAAGCTCGCCAACGAAGGCGCGGTTGGGCTGGGCTACCAGGACACCGGCGCGCTGTGGCGCGCGGGTTACGACATGAAGCCCGACGATTTCGCCGCACTGACCGACAAGCTGTGGGGCGAGGTGGAGCCGCTCTACAAGGCGCTGCACACCTATGTGCGCGCCAAGCTCAACGAGAAGTACGGCGATGCGGTGCAACCCAAGACGGGGCCGATCCGCGCCGATCTGCTGGGCAACATGTGGGCGCAGGAATGGGGCAACATCTACGATGTCGTCGCTCCGGCCGGCGCCGGCGATCTCGGCTACGACATCGGCGATCTGCTGAAGGCGAAGCAGTACGATCCGATCAAAATGGTGAAGACGGGCGAGGGGTTCTATTCGTCGCTCGGCTTCAAGCCGCTGCCCGAGACCTTCTGGCAGCGATCGCAGATCGTGAAACCCGCCGACCGCGAAGTGATCTGTCACGCCAGCGCGTGGGACGTCGACAATGTCGACGACATCCGCATCAAGATGTGTACCAAGGTGAATGCCGACGACTTCGTGACGACCCACCACGAACTCGGCCACAATTACTATCAGCGTGCCTACAATCAGCAGCCGTTCCTCTACAAGAACGGCGCGAACGATGGCTTCCATGAAGCAATCGGCGATTTCGTCGCGCTGTCGATCACGCCGGACTATCTGGTGAAGATCAACCTGCTCGATCCCGCCAAGGTGCCCGCGGCGGACAAGGATATCGGGCTGCTGCTGCGTCAGGCGATGGACAAGGTGGCGTTCCTGCCGTTCGGCCTGCTGGTCGACAAGTGGCGCTGGCAGGTGTTCTCGGGCGCGATCGCCGAGGGGCAGATGCAGGCGGGCTGGGACAAGCTGCGGCTGCAGTACCAGGGTATCGTGCCGCCCGTGGCGCGCGACGAGACCAAGTTCGATCCCGGCGCCAAATATCACGTGCCGGCATCGACACCGTACACGCGCTACTTCCTCGCGCGGCTTCTGCAATTCCAGTTCTACGAGGCGGCGTGCCGGCAGGCGGGCTGGAAGGGGCCGCTTCACCGCTGCTCGTTCTACGGCAACAAAGCGGTGGGTGCGAAGCTCGACGCGATGCTGAAGATGGGCCAGTCAAAGCCGTGGCCCGACGCATTGCAGGCATTTACCGGCTCGCGCGAGATGTCGGGCAAGTCGATGGTCGCCTATTTCGCGCCGCTCAAGACGTGGCTTGATCAGCAGAACAAGGGCAAGCCGAGCGGCTGGTGATTGCTGGACCAAAAAGCGTATAGGGGCGCCGAGACAAGGTGGGCGCCCCCGCGGGAATGACTGCGCGGCATCACGCGCGACGGTTTATTCCGGGATCGTATTCTCGTCGGCGATGCCGGCGTTGAACGACTTGGTCGCATCGGTGCCGTCGGGCGTGTGCGCATGATCAGCAGTGTTGTCGACCGGCTTGGCCTTTCCGCCATCCTTGCCCGCAGCCGTTGATCGCGGCGTCGATCCACGTAGCGACAGGAGCGCCGCTGTCGCCGCTGCGCCTACAGCGGCCAGGCCACCGGCGATCGCGGCCTTGTTCTTCCAGCCGGCGCTCTTCTCGGGCGTGGCCGCGGCTTTCGGGCGCGTGGGGCGCTTGGGGGCCGGGGTTGCGCGCTTGCTCGACCGCGGCTTCGGGGGCGCGACGGCAGTTTTCTTGGTCGTCGATGCCGTATCGGACGCGGCGGCTGCGGCAGGCTTGCGGCGCGGCTTCGGCGCGCTGGCCGTGGGCGTGCCGGCGGACGACGCCGTCGCTGGCTTGGCCGGGCTCGTCTTGCGCGGCGCGCGGCGGGCACGCGGCTTGGGCGTGTCGGCGGGCGGTGTATCTTCGGTATCGGCCATCACTTGCTCCCCTTTTCGAGCTTCGTCGGCGGGGTAACGCAACGGCACGGCGAAACGTTTCCTGCGGTGCGTGCGTGGGAACCATCCGCGCCCGCACCGCAAGGCCCGATCAGCGGAACGGCGGCTCGTTGAACGCGCGCAGCTTGCGGCTGTGCAGCTTGGCGCCCTCGCGCCGCAACTCCTCGCACGCCTGGATGCCGATCCGCATATGTTCGGAGATCGCGCGCTCATAAAAGCGGTTCGCCTGGCCGGGCAGCTTGAGTTCACCGTGGAGCGGCTTGTCCGATACGCACAGCAGCGTGCCGTAGGGGACGCGGAAGCGGAATCCCTGCGCCGCGATCGTCGCCGATTCCATGTCGATCCCAACCGCGCGGCTCAGCGAGAAGCGCAGCGCCGAGCGGCTATAGCGCAATTCCCAGTTGCGATCGTCGGTGGTGACGATCGTGCCGGTGCGCAGCCGGCGCTTGAGTTCATCGCCCGACTGGCCGCTCACCGCCTCCGCCGCGCGCGCCAGCGCCTGCTGGACCTCGGCAATCGCGGGCACGGGGATTTCGGGCGGCAGCATGTCGTCGAGCACGTGATCGTCGCGCAGATAGGCGTGCGCGAGAACATAGTCGCCGATCCGCTGCGACGGGCGCAGTCCACCACAATGCCCGATCATCATCCACGCATCGGGGCGCGTGACCGCGAGGTGATCGGTGATCGTCTTCGCGTTCGACGGGCCGACGCCGATGTTGACCAGCGTAATCCCGGTGCGATCGGGCGCCATCAGGTGATAGGCCGGCATCTGCAAGCGGCGCCACGCGGTATCATCGAGGATCGCGGGATCGTCGCCCGGCTGGAACAGCACGCCGCCCGGGCCCGACAGCGCTGTGAATCGGCTGCCCTCGTTGACCTGCGCCGCCGCCCAGCGGACGAACTCGTCGACGTAGCGGTGATAGTTGGTGAACAGGACGTAGCGCTGGACATGCTCGGGCGGCGTGCCGGTATAGTGGCGCAGCCGTGCGAGGCTGAAATCGGTGCGCAGCCCGTCAAATAGCGCGAGCGGGCGTGTGCCGTCGATCGAGGCCCAAAGCCCGTCGGCGATCTCGTCGCCGATATGCGCGAGCTCGGTCGCCGGGAAGTAGCGGGCAAGCTGCGCCGCCGATACTTCGTCGAGGCTGAGCGCATGGCCGGCGTCAAGCACGTAGGGGAAGGGGATCTCGGTCGCGCTCGGCGCGGCGGTGACGGTGACGTCGTAATCCTCGATCAGCAGTTCGAGCTGTTCGATCAGGTAATCGGCGAACAGTCCCGGCTTGGTGACCGAGATGCGATATTCGCCCTGCGTCACCAGCCGGCCGAACGAGCGAAGCGGGGTCGGCCGATCGTCGCCGCCGCGGAAGCTGAGCCGGATTTCCGGGTAAACGAACGAGCCGTCGCGCCGCATCTCGGCTGGCGGTGGGGTGCCGGTGGAGAGGTAGGTGTCCAGCGCGGCCTGGAGGCGCGACACGGCGCCGGTATACAGCCGATCGAGTTCGGCAACGATGTCCTGTGCAGTCATCGCGGATGGTTAGGTCGCGTCGATGACGCTGGCAAGACGCCGCTTCGCGCGCGACGGCGAAGCGGCGTCCGACATTTCCGGAGCGTTACTGTGCCGACTTAGGCTTGCTGCCGGGGCCGTCGTCGGCCGAACCGCCGAGCTTTGTCGCGGCATAGGCAGCACCGCCAACCGCGGCCGTAACGCCGGCGACGATCCCGGCGGCGGCATAGGGATGGTCCTTTGCCGCCTCGACCGTCGATGACGCTGCGGCGGCGACCTTCTCGCCGGCGCTGCTTGCCGCCTCGCGTGCACGCTCGGTCAACGATGCGGCGTCGTTCGCGCCACCGGTTTTCTGCGCGTTGGTCATGACTAAACTCCTTGCGTTACCGTCACGACCAACGCGCTCTTTCGTCAGAGGTTGCCGAGCAGGTGGTCGGCGGAGCTGACCTTGAACTCGCCGGGTGCCTCGACGTTGAGCTGCTCGACGACGCCATCGTTGACGATCATCGAGTAGCGCTGGCTGCGCTTGCCCATGCCGAACTTCGACCCGTCCATCGTCAGCCCGAGCTGCTCGGCGAAATCGCCGTTACCGTCCGCCAGCATGGTAATGTCGCCCGCGTTGCTCGACTTCGACCAGGCGCCGAGCACGAACGGATCGTTGACCGAGGTGCAGGCAATCTCGTCGATACCCTTCGCCTTCAGGTCCGCGCCCTTCTCGACGAACCCGGGAAGATGCTTGGCCGAGCAGGTGGGGGTAAACGCGCCCGGCACCGCAAACAGCGCGACACGGCGGCCGGCGAAATACTCTTCCGAGTCGATCGCTTCCGGACCGTTCTCGGTTGCCTTGACCAGGGTTGCCTTGGGCAGCTTGTCGCCGACGTTGATCGTCATATCGAAATCTCCTGAAGCACGCGAAGGTGCGGCGCGGGGTACCTCGCAAGGCCGGCGGGCGTTTTCAAGCGTGGCGACCGTGCGCAGGGCAACCTAGATGGAGGCAATGGAGACCGCGACCTTTCTTACCGGCCAGTTCCTTCTCGCGATGCCCGGCATCGGGGACCCGCGTTTCGCCCAGGCGGTGATCGCTATGTGCGCGCACGACGAGCAGGGGGCGCTCGGCATCGGCATCGGCGCGGAGATCGCCGGGCTTGGGCTGCACGACGTGCTGAAGCAGGTCGATATCACGCCGGGCGACGTGCCGAATGCGCCGATCCACTTCGGCGGCCCGGTCGAGACGCGGCGCGGCTTCGTACTGCACAGTCGCGATTGGGCCGGGCAGGACACGATCGACGTCGCCGGCAAATGGTCGCTGTCGGGTACGCTCGACGTGCTGCGTGCGATTGCGGACCGCAAGGGGCCGGCGCGCTGGCTGGTTGCTCTCGGCTATGCCGGCTGGGGCGCCGGACAGCTCGACGCCGAGATGACGCGGCATGGCTGGCTCAACGTCGACGACGACGAAGGCATGCTGTTCGACAGTGCGGCCGATGGCCGGTGGACGCGCGGCTTCGCCTGCGCCGGCATCGACCCGCGGCTACTGGGATCGGAAAGCGGACACGCCTGAGCGTCTAGCGTACTTCCCGAAAGCCGGTTTTCTCTCGCGCGCGCCGTATGATGATCGCTCTTGCGCGCTTGTCTTCGAAGTGACACACTCCCGTCATAAAACTGAAACCTCGACGTCACGAGGTTGTCATGTGGGAGATGTGGCATGCGCAAAATGGCACTGGCGGTGGCGATCGTTTCGGCAGCGGTCGCAGCACCGGCGATGGCAGCGGATCGGGCAGCGTATCAGGCGATCGCGGCCGGCGATTACGCGACGGCCGAGCAGGCGCTTACGACCGAGCGGCGCATTTTCCCGCGTCGGCCCGAACTGATGATCAACCTGGCGGCGGTTTATGCGCGTACTGGTCGCTCGACTGAGGCGGCGTCGCTGTATCGGGCCGCGCTCACCGCCGAGGACGTGGAGATGGCGATGCCCGATGGCGCGGTTGCTTCGTCACGCGCGGTCGCGCAGCGCGGGCTTGATCGTCTCGGCGGCGTGGCGCTGGCCGGGCGCTAACCCAGGATCGAGGGCGCGCGGCTTCTGCCGCCGCACAACCCGGGCGTCACAAGCGCGGCAACGTGACGCCGCGCTGGCCCATGTATTTGCCCGCGCGGTCAGCGTAGCTGGTCTCGCACGGCTCGTTCCCCTGAAGGAACAGGAACTGGCACGCGCCCTCATTGGCGTAGATCTTGGCCGGTAGCGGCGTGGTGTTCGAAAATTCGAGTGTCACATGGCCTTCCCAGCCCGGCTCCAAGGGGGTGACGTTCACGATGATGCCGCAGCGTGCATAGGTCGATTTGCCGAGGCAGATGACCAGCACGTCGCGCGGCACACGAAAATATTCCACGGTGCGCGCTAGCGCGAAGCTATTGGGCGGGATGATGCACACGTCGGTCTTGCGATCGACGAAGCTGTTGGCCGCGAAATCCTTGGGGTCGACCGTCGCCGAATCAACGTTGGTGAAGATCTTGAATTCGTCGGCGACGCGCGCGTCATAGCCGTAGGAGCTGAGCCCGTAGCTGATGCATCCGTCGCGCCGCTGCGCCTCCACGAACGGCTCGATCATGCCGTTGGCGAGCGCTTGCGCGCGGATCCAGCGATCGGATTGGACGGACATGATGGGCGGCTCCCTTTCGCCGCTCCTCTTCGCGATCCGTCGGTCGCTTGGCAAGCAGTGCCGTCAGCCGACCGCGCTGCGTCGGGGGAGCGCGATCGTCGCGGCGAGGCCGCCGCCTTCACGGTTGGCCAGCGTCACGTCGCCGCCGGCATCGTGCACGATCGCCCGTGCGAGCGCGAGCCCCAAGCCGATTCCACCGGTGTCGCGGTTGCGCGACGCTTCCAGCCGGGTGAACGGATCGAACACCGCTGCCAGCTTGTCAGGCGGAATGCCGGGGCCGCGATCGGCGATGCAGACGAGGACACGCGCACCCTCGTCCGCCACCGATACCTCGACAGCACCGGCGTATTTGACCGCATTCTCGATCAGGTTGCGCACGGCCCGCCGGAACAGCGTGGGCCGCAATCGCATGCGAAGCCGCGGCGCCTCGTCGAACGAAACGGCGGCGCCGAGATCGCGAAAGTCGTCGACCACGGCGTCCACCAGCGCGGCGAGATCAACCTCCGTCACCGCCTCGCTCGGCCGGCCGAGTCGCGCCAGCGAGAGGATATCGTCGAGCGTGCGGCTCATCTCCGCAATCGTATCGGCCATGCGCGCGCGATCGTCCTCGTCGTCGACCGATTCGATCCTGACGCGCAGCGCGGCGAGCGGGGTGCGCAGATCGTGCCCGATCGCGCCGAGCATGCGATCCTTTTCGTCGAGCATCGCGGTCATCCGCTGCGTCAGCGCGTTGAACGCGACGATCAGGTCGCGAACGTCGCCCGGCCCCTCGACGGCGAGCGGCGGCGGCGTCGTGCGCGGCGTGAACTCGCGCGCGGCGGTGGCGAGAGCGCGCATCGGGCGCGCGATGCGGCGTGCGATCCACAGGACCGGCACGAGGATCAGCGCGTAGATGATCAGCGTCTGCCCGAGCAGCACCCAGAACAAGCGCCCTTCTCCGCGTGGCCAGGGCGCGTTGGTGACAATCCAGCCGTCGGCGCGTTCGACCGCGATCATCAGCGTATCGCCGTTGCCATGCGACGGCCGGGGCGACGGGGCCGAGGACGATCCTCGAGCGGGCGGACGCCGGTATCGATCCGGCGCGCGCTGACGCCAAGCTCGGCGAGCTGGCGCCGGAGTTCGGCGGCGACCTCGGGATGACGCTCGAGCGAAGCGGGGATCGGGTTGGCGGCGCGACGGCGTACCCGCCCGCGATCGGGCGCGAGCGGGCGATCGCCGGCGCGCTCGATCGCGTCGGCGATCCTGATGGCGGCGGGCCGCGTCGCCTGCGCCAGCCGGAAATCGGCGCGGTCGCGCAGCACCAGCGCGAGGTTGATCGCCTGCGCGACGAATAGCGCGAGCGCGAGCAGAAGTGCGAGCTGCCCCGACAGGTTGCGGGGAAAGGGCAGCCTCACAACCGCGTGACTTCGGACGCCAGCGTGTAGCCGCCGCCCCATACCGTCTTGATGAGCTGCGGGTTCTTGACGTCGGGCTCGATCTTCTTGCGCAGCCGGCTGACCTGATTGTCGATCGCGCGATCGAACGCCGCCGCCTCGCGCCCCTGCGTCAGATCGAGCAGCTGATCGCGGGTGAGCACCTGCCGCGGGCGCGTGACGAGCGCGTGGAGCAGATTATATTCGCCCGTCGACAGCGGTACCGCCACGCCCTCGCGATCGACCAGCGTGCGCTCGCCGCTCTTCAGGACCCAGCCGGCAAAGGCGTAGGCGCCGCCCTCCGGCGCATGCTGGCGGGTGCCTCCGGCCTGGACGCGCCGCAGCACGACCTTGATCCGCGCCGCGAGCTCGCGCGGCGAGAAGGGCTTCACGACGTAATCGTCGGCGCCCATCTCCAGCCCGACGATGCGATCGGTCTCCTCCGTTCGCGCCGTCAGGAGGATCACGGGCACCTCGCTCGTTTCGCGGATGTGGCGGCACAGACTAAGCCCGTCCTCGCCCGGCATCATGATGTCGAGCACGACAAGGTCTATGGCATAGGCGCCGAGCCGCGTCCGAGCCGCCGCGGCATCGCCGACCTGCGTGACGCGAAAGCCCTGTTTGGTGAGATATTGTGCTAGCGGCTCACGGATCGAACGCTCGTCGTCGACGAGCAGCAGATGGGGCACATCGGTCATGGGATCGATGTCTAGCATGTCGCTTTCCCGCAGGAAGCGCCGGACGGCGCGGATGGCCGCCCGGTGCGATATGGCTCCTCAGAGCCCGGTATCGGCCGCTGCCGGATTCGCGCCGCGCCGTTGCTTCATGCGGTCGGTAACCGCGCCACGTTCGGCCTGATCGATGCGCCCGTCGCGGTTGGTGTCGATCCGGTCGAACATCGTCTGCGTCGCTGCTACCGCCTCTGCCTTGGTGATGACGCCGTCGCGGTTGGCATCCGCCATCATCAGCATGTGGCCACCGCCGCCGCGCATTCCGGGTCCGCCGCGCCGGCCGCCCTCGGCCATGCGCTTGCCGCCGCGGCCGCGAAGCCCGGCGCGCTCGCTCTGCTCGATCTTGCCGTCCTTGTTAACGTCGGCGCGATCGAAGCGTGCGACCATGCGCTGGCGCAGCTGCTCGCGCGTCATGTCGCCGCCGCGCATGTTCGGCCGCTCGCTGGCGGAGACGGTGCCGTCGCGGTTCTTGTCGAGTGCCGCGAAGCGGGCATCGGCCGCCTGCAGCACCTCCGCGCGCGTGATAACGCCGTCCTTGTCGAGATCGAGCGCCGCGCTGCCGCGCTGGGCGCGATCCGACGTGGCGGGCTGAGGTTGCGGCTGCGCGGCGGCGATGCCGGCGAGCGTGGTGCCGGCGAGCGCCGCAGCGAGCAAGAAGCGGTTCATGGACAGATCCTTCCGTGGTGGCGGGTTGATCCCCACCGTCACGTCCGCTTTTCTACGCCCGATGTCACGATATTGTGCCGTCCCGGCAGCAAAGTGTCGCAAATTGTCTTCGGATCGTTCCGGCTAGGCGAAGACCGCGACGGACTGCATCTGTTCCGCGACCATCTCGCCGCGGCTGTTCCAGATCCCCATCAGCTGCGACGAGCTGCCGGCGCGCGCGTAATCGGCGTTCGATCGCAACAGCCACCAACCGTCCTCCGTGGACGGCGTTGGGCCTAGGACGTTGAGGATCCAGGTGAGCGAGCTCATCGGCACGTTGCGGCCGATCAGGCGCAGCGCCGCGGGGGGCAGGCAATCGCCCACCGCCATCAGCTCGACGATTGGATCGAGCCCCTCGCGCTCGTTGAGCCGCGTCCAGCGCAGCCATTCGGCGGGCTGCAGATCGGGCCCGTCGCGGCGATCGAGGAATTCGAAGTTCTGCGTGAAGGCGACGTGCGGGTTGCCCTTGAACGTCTGCTCGCCGGGCTGCGGCTGCGCGAAATTAGGCACCGTCGTCACTGCATAATCCAGCTCGCTCTCGATCGCGCGCATGAACACGAAGGTGCAGCGCAGCCCGAGCCCCGCCTCGCTCTCGATATCGGCCTGGATGAAGGCGGCGTTCTTGCCGCGGCGCAGGCGGTGCGCGGTGACGAGGATCGGTCCGGCGAGCGGGCCGATGAAGCTGACCTGCGCCGAACGCAGCGGGGGCAGATCGGTGTCCGACTGCATCGCGCAGTGCAGCGCGATCGCGGCGGAGAGGCCGCCATAGCCGGTTCGACCCTGCAGCCACCCATCCGGGATGGTGCCGCGCCATCCTGGGCCGTCGCCGAGCGGCTCGAGCCCGTCGAGGATTTCCTTCAGGCTGGTCATGCAAATTCCCCCGCGGCGATGCGATCGCGCAATTCGCGCTTCAATACCTTGCCGATTGCGCTGCGCGGCAGTTCATCGGCGACGTAGAGCTTCGACAGGCGCTGCGTCTTGCCGAGCTTCGCGTTGACCGCGCTGCGTACCTCCTCCGCCGTTTCAGACGCGCCGGTGCGCGGGACGTAGAAGCCGACCGGCGTCTCGCCCCATTCCTCGCTCGGCACGCCAACGACGGTGCAGTCGGCGACGGCGGGGTGCTGCGCGAGCACGGCTTCGAGATCGGACGGGTAGATGTTGAATCCGCCCGAGATAATCATGTCCTTCTTGCGATCCATCAGGATCAGAAAGCCGTCCTCGTCGATCCGGCCGACGTCGCCGTGGCGAATGTAGCGATTGCCCTCGGCATCGTAATATTCGGCGTCGCGCGTGGCGGCCTCACGCCCGTGATAGCCCGTCATCATTGTTGGTGAGCGACCGACGATCTCGCCCATCTCGCCCGGCGCGACCTCCTGGCCGTCCTCGTCGATCAGGATCGCCTGGTGCCCGGGCGACAGCTTGCCGACGGTGTGGAGCTTATCGGGGAATTCGTCCGCGACGAGGATGAACGACGCGCCGCCCTCGGTCATGCCGTAATATTCGACGAGCTTGCCCGGCCAACGATCGAGGATGTCGCGCTTCAGCGTTGCCTTGAACGGCGCCGATGTGCACGTCTTGAAACGGAACGCAGACAGGTCGAAGCTGTCGAAGTCGGGCAGCGCCATGATGCGCTGATACTGCACCGGCACGAGCATGGTGTGCGTCGCGCGATATCGCTCGGCCAGCGAAAGATAGGTGCGCGCGTCGAACTTCTTCATCAGCACCACGGTGCCGCCCCAGGCCAGCGTCGGCAGGAAGCTGACGAGCGTGGTGTTTGAATACAGGGGCGTCGCGAGCAGCGTGACCGCGGTATCGAAGCCCGCGCCGGTGTTGCGCGACAGATGCTGCCAGCGCATCGCGTGGCTCTGCACGATCCCCTTCGGAATGCCGGTGGTGCCCGACGAATAGATGATGTTGAAGCCGTGCTCGGGCGCGATTTCAGCCGGCGCCGGCTCCGCGCCGGCAGCGGCGAGCCAGTCGTCGAGCGCCTCGAGCATCACGACGCGCGCGGCAAGCTGCTCGCCCTCGAGCGCTGCGGCGTTGGCGGCGTCGAGGAAGACGAGGTTCGCGCCACTGTCGCCGATCATCCCGGCGATCTGATCGGGCGTGGCCGACGGCTGGATCGGTGCGGCGATCGATCCGGTGCGTAATGCAGCGAGGAAGATCACCGACTGCGCGACGCTGGGGTAGCTCACCATCGCGACCGCCTGCTGCGGCTGTGTGCCGTCGCGCTGTAGCGCCGCGGCGGCGCGATCCATCAGGGCGTCGAGTTCCCGGTAGGTGACTTGCGCGTCGCCATCGGCGATCGCGATCTTGTCCGGCTGGACGGCGGCGTGGTGGCGGATCAGATCGGGCAGGGTGCCGAACGGTTCCGCCAGCAACTCGTCAATGCGCTTCATGAACCATGTCGCTAGCCGCCCGGTCCGGCAAATGCCATACGCGACCTTCGAGATTTAAGGAGCGTCAAAATGGACGGAGGGGTTGCGATCGTCACCGGCGGCGGGACGGGGATCGGTGCAGCGGTGGTGCGGCGGCTGGCGGCGCGCGGCGTGCGATCGGTGATCAACTACGCGCACAGCCGTGACGAGGCCGAGGCGCTGGCGGCGGAGGTCGGCAACGGATCGATCGCAGTGCGCGCGGACATCGCGGACGACACGGCATGCCGTGCGCTGGTCACCGCGGCGATCGACGCCTTTGGGCGGCTCGACTTCCTCGTCAACAATGCCGGCCGCACCAAGCATGTGGCGCACGAGGATCTTGACGGGCTCGAGGCGGACGACTTCCTCGACATCTATCGCCTGAACACCGTCGCCGCGTTCCAGATGGTACGCGCGGCGGCGCCGGCGATGCGCGCGGGGCCGATGAGCGCGGTCGTCAACGTCGCGTCGATCGCCGGGCTGCATGGGGTGGGCTCGTCGATTGCCTATGCCGCGTCGAAGGGCGCGCTGATCACGATGACGCAGAGCCTGGCGCGCGTGCTGTCGCCTGCGATCCGCGTCAACGCCGTCGCGCCGGGCTATGTCGGCACCGGCTGGTTCGAAAAAGCGCTTGGGGCGGAGGGCAAGCTGAAGCTCGACGCGACGATCGCCAAGCGGACGCCGATGGCGATGGCGCCGCAGGCGGAGGATATCGCCGGGCCGATCGAAATGCTGCTCGATCCCGCGGCGCGCGCGATCACCGGCGAGACGTGGCGCGTCGACGCCGGCTTCCACCTCGATACCGGGGGCAGCCGGCGGCCGGGACGCGAAGGCTAGCGGCGGTCGGTCGACAGGCGGGTGTGCGCCGTCACGCAAGCTGTCCGCGGCGCAGGACGACGCCGAACAGGAAGATTGAAAAGGTGACGACGCATAGCGCCGCGGCGAGCGAGAAGGCGCCGCCGCCGAACGACCGCTCTGCACCGAAGGCGAGCGCCTGCGTCATCGCCAATGGGCCGACGATCGCCGCAACGCTCGCAAGGCTCGCCATCCCACCCTGCAGCGCGCCTTGGTTCGATGCGTCGACGCGCGCGGACAGGATCGCATTGATCGACGGGAAGACGAGCCCGGTAAGCGCACCGGCCGCGATCAGTGCATAGATCTGCCACCCCTCGCGCGCGACCGCATAGCCGGCGAAGACGATCGCGCCGGCGGCAAGCCCGATCAGCACGGTGCGCTCCTCGCCGAAGCGCCGGATCGCGCGCCCGGTGAGGAAGATCTGCGCGAGCATCATCGACACGCCCGACGCGGCGAGCGACCAGCCGATCGCCCGCGCGTCCCACCCGAGCGCGATCTCGGCGAAGAACGACCAGGTCGAAGGGTAGACCATGTGCGCGATCTGCCACACCACCGCGCCGGCGAGTAGCGCTTTGGCACCGCCGGCGCGGAGCAGCGGGGCGAACGCGCCGATCGCATTGGCGCGTCGCCACTCGAACGCGCGACGGTTCGCCGGCGCCAGCGTTTCGGGCATGAAGGCGAGGATGACGAGTGCGTTGACGAAGGCGAGCGCGGCGGCCGCGACGAACGGCGCGCGCGCGCCGAAGTCGACGAGTAGCCCGCCGATCGCGGGGCCGATGATGAAGCCGCCGCCGAAAGCCGCGCCGAGCAGCCCGAAGGCCTGGCCGCGTCGTTCGGGTGGTGTGACGTCGGCGATCACCGCGTTCGCCGGACCGTAGGTCGCGCCCGCGACCCCCGCGATCGCACGGCCGAGGAACAGCCAGGCGAGCGTGGGAGCCACCGCCATCAGCGCATAGTCAATGCCGAAGCAGGTGAGGCTGATTAGAAGGACGCGGCGCCGACCGTACCGGTCCGACAGACTGCCGATCACGGGGCCGGCGAAGAAATGCGTCACGGCATAGACCGCCAGCATGTAGCCGCCGATCCGCGACGCTTCCGCGAGCCCGACGTTGCCCAGCTCGACGATCAGCGAGGGCAGGACGGGCAGGACGATCCCGAACCCGACCGAATCGATCAGCATCGCGATAAGTGCGATCGGTACGGCGCGGTGATCAAATCGCATCGGCTAATCTCCCCCTGGCATCAGCCTAGCCGATCGCCGCGATGTTGTCGCTTTGCTTCGCGTCCGGAATGTGCGATGGCGCGGCCATACCCGATCTTCAGAATCGGTTTCGGAGAAGCACCAGATGGCAACTGCCGCCGAACTCGACCGCCCGACCGACACCCTGGACACCTTCCGCCAGGAAGCGCGTGCGTGGCTTGAAGCCAATTTCCCGCAGAGCCTGCGCGGCAAGGACAATGCGATGTCCGCCGTTGATGGCCCGACCGACGAGACCGCCGAGCAGAAGCAGTGGCGCGAGGCGATGGGCGCCAAGGGCTGGGGCGTGCCGACCTGGCCGAAGGAATATGGCGGCGGCGGACTGAACCGCGCCGAGGCGCGCGTGCTGGGCGAGGAGATGATGCGCATCGGCGCCTGGAACCCGATCGGCGGCATGGGCGTGATGATGTTCGGCCCGACGCTGCTCGAATACGGCAACGAGGCGCAGAAGCAGCAGCATATCCCCGGCATCGTGCGCGGCGAAGTGCGTTGGTGCCAGGGCTATTCCGAACCAGGCGCCGGATCGGACCTCGCCTCGCTGCAGACCTTTGCTGAGGACAAAGGCGACCATTATGTCGTCAACGGTCAGAAGACCTGGACGAGCGGCGGACAGTGGGCGGACAAGTGCTTCGCACTCGTGCGCACCGACAAGACGCAGAAGCACGCGGGCATCAGCTTCCTGCTGATCGACATGGACGCCGAGGGCGTCGAGACGCGGCCGATCAAGCTGATCTCGGGCGCATCGCCGTTCTGCGAGACGTTCTTCACCAACGTGAAGGTGCCCAAGGAGAACCTCGTCGGGCGTGAGGGGCAGGGCTGGGAAATCGGCACGCGCCTTCTGCAGCACGAGCGCAACTCGCTGTCCGGTGGTGGCGGCTCGCAGGGCCGGATGAATCAGGGCGAGCCGATCGTCTCGATCGCCAAGAAGTATCGTGACGTCGATGCGGACGGCAAACTGGCCGACAGCGATCTGCGCACGCGCATCATCAAGCACGAGATGGATCAGCGCGCCTTCGCGTTGACGCTACGCCGTGCAGCGCTCGAGGCGAAGGGCAATGCAGGCCCGTCCGCGGCGACCAGCGTGATGAAGAACGTCGGCGCGCGCATCACGCAGGATCGTGCCGAATTGGCGATCGAGATCATGGGGATGCAGGGCCTCGGCTGGGAAGGCGAGGGCTTCAGCAACGAGGAACTGGCGCAGACCCGCACGTGGCTGTGGGGCAAGGCGGTGTCGATCTACGGCGGCTCGTCCGAGGTGCAGAACAACGTGATCGCCAAGCGCATCCTGGGCATGCTCGATCACCAGTAAGTCATACGAGATCATCGGTTAGGCGCGGCGCAGACACGCGTCGGAGAGGGCCGGGTCGAGGAGGAGCGCGCAACGACGCTCCTCCTCCCCGGCAAGTCCTTCGAAAAGGGGTTGGGTTACATGGCAGCGTTGAACGACGAACAGGTGATGCTCCGCGACATGGCGCGCGAGTGGGCCGATAAAGAATCGCCCACCACCGCGTTTCGCAAGCTTCGCGACGCGGCGCCGGCGAAGGGCTTCGATCCGGAAGCTTGGAGCACCATCGGCCAGATGGGCTGGGCCGGCGTCGTCATTCCGGAGGAGTTCGGGGGATCGGCGTTCGGCTATCTCTCGCTCGGCCTCGTCGTCGAGCAGCTCGGGCGCAATCTGGCGGTGAGCCCGCTGTCGTCCACCGCGGTCGCGGCGACGGCGATCGCGATGGGCGGCGTCGATGCGGCAAAGAGCGAGTGGCTGCCGAAGCTCGCCTCGGGCGAAGCGGTAGCGACGCTCGCGATCGACGAGGGTCCGATCCACGACGGCAAGGTGACGACGAGCGCCTCGGGCAGCACGATCAGCGGCACCAAGAAATTCGTGGCGGAGGGTGATGGCGCCGACGTGTTCGTCGTCTCCGCGACCGACGGGCTTTACCTCGTCGCGAAGGGTGACGGCGTCACTGTCTCCACCCGCAAGATGGCCGACAGCCGCAGTCATGCCGATGTTATCTTCAGTGATGCGCTGGGGCAGAAGCTGGGCGGGACCGACCTGACGCAGGCGATCGTCGATCGCGCGACCGCGGTGACGACCGCCGAGATGCTCGGCATGGCGGAGAGCGCGTTCGAGCAGACGCTCGATTATCTCAAGCAGCGCGTGCAGTTCGGCCAGGTGCTGTCCACCTTCCAGGCGCTGCAGCACCGCATGGCAAAGATGAAGACTGAGCTCGAGCTGATGCGGTCGGCGGTCGAGGGTGCGCTCGAGGCGATCGATGCCGGGCGCTCGGACGTCGATCAGGCGGTCAGCCTTGCCAAGGCGACTGCGAACGATACGCTTCGCCTCGTCAGCCGCGAGATGGTGCAGCTCCACGGCGGCGTCGGCATGACCGACGAATATGACGCCGGCCTGTACCTGAAGCGTGCGGCAACGCTTGAGACGATGTGGGGCACCGCGTCCTACCATCGCGATCGTTTCGCCAAGCTCAACGGTTACTGACACTCGTTTCATTAGGAACGGTATGGCGGCGGACATCGGGCGATGTCCGCCGCTTTTGCTGTTGCCGCCTGCAAATCGACACGAACCCGCTTGACGCGGCGAGAAGGCCATCGTCTATTCGAGGAACCGGTACGGCACGCATAGATGCTGATCGGCAACGGGAGAGTGATGATGGCGAAGGCGACTTTCGCCCGAGCGAGCGCGTCTGCTGCGCTTGCCTGGGCTCTGGCGATCGGCACGGCACACGCGCAGATCGGTGGTGATCCCCAACCGGCACAGGCTGCCACGGATCAATCCTCAAACGCCGACATCGTCGTCACCGGCACGCTGATCCGCGGTACGCCGGAAAATCTCGCGGTGCCGGTCGACGTTATCTCGAGCGAGGAACTGTCGAAGCAGGGCGCCCCGACTGTGGTCGACCTCCTCAAGAACCTGACCGTTGCCAATGGTACGGTGGGTGACGCGAACCAGTTCGACACTCGCGCGCAAGGTTCCGAAGGCGTTGCCTCGGTCAACCTGCGTGGCCTCGGCCCGCAGCGCACGCTGGTGCTGCTCAACGGTAAGCGCATGGTGCCGTCGGGTCTCGGCATCCCGATCGTCGACGTCAACATGTTCCCGGCGGGCGCGATCGGACGGGTCGAGATCCTTAAGGACGGCGCGGCGGCGACCTACGGCTCGGATGCGATCTCGGGCGTGGTCAACTTCATCACGCGCACCGATCAGGAGGGCTTCCTGGTCTCGGGCGACTATCGCTACATCGACGGCTCAAAGGGCGACTACGGCGGCGCGGCCTCGTTCGGGCACAAGCAGGACGGCTTTCGCGTATTCGGCGCGGTTGGGTATCAGCGTCGATCGGAGCTGCGCTTTACCGATCGCGACTTCGCCGTGCAGCCGTATCAGGCGAATCCGCAGGGCGCGTGGACTGGCGGCGGCAATCCCGGCAACTTCGACTTCAATGGCACGGTCGGCGGGATCAATCTGACCACCGATCTCGGCTGTACCGGTCTGGGCGGCTTCCGCAGCGCGCCGGGATCGAACACCGACCGCTGCTTCACCAATTTCGGCCAGTTCGACAATCTGGTCGAACCCGAAGAGCGGTTTCAGGCTTATCTTGAGACCGAGTTCGACGTGACCGACGACGCGTCACTGCGCTTCACCGGACTGTACTCGTTCACGAATACGCGGGTAACGAGCTCGCCGAGTTATTTGCCGACGTTGCCGCCGTCGACCAATGCAGCATTCGGCAACGGCGCCTTGTTCATCATCCCCGGCTACTCGCCCGCACTGCGAGACTATTGCACGCTATATGGTGCGCAGGCGGGATGCACACGGAACGCCGCCGGTGCGCTCGACAGCGCTGCGGGCCTGCCCGTGCTTTTCCGCCCATTCCTGCTGGGCGGCAATCCGCTGTTCGACAACGGCAGCAACGATCGCGGTTCGGCGGTATCGAAGCGTGATACGGAGGCGCTGCGCTTCACCGCGGAAGCCAACGTGCGGCTGACCGACAACCTCGACTTCTCGACGGGCTTCACGTTCAGCGAATATCTTCGCGACTACGACGGCACCGATACGTTCGGTGATCTTTTGCAGAACGCGCTTGCCGGTTTCGGCGGGCCGACCTGCGCCTATGCGTCGACAGCGTCCCGCGCGGGGCTCAGCGCGGCGCAACTCGCGGCACTGGCGGGCACCAACGGGTGCACGTACTTCAACCCCTTCTCGACCGGCGTGCCGCGCAACGCTGTCACCGATGTCGCAAACCCAAATTATGCTGGGACGCGCAATCCGGCCGGGTTCAACCTGGCGCCGGGGGCAGGGCTCATCAACGATCTTTCGACGATCGATCTTTTCTTCCGCACGCCCAACACGCAGATCCGCACGCGTCAGTTCGTCGGGGATTTCGCGCTGTCCGGGCGTACGGGGCTGCGGCTGTGGGCGGACAAGGATATCGGCTTCGCGATAGGTGCCCAATATCGCAAAAACACCTTCAGCACGCAGTTGAATGCTGACGCTAACCTTGCGACCAATCCGTGTCCGGGCACACCGCTCAATCCCAATGCGACGTGCAATCCGCTAACGGGCGCGCTCGGCTTCTTGGGCACGAACTTCCAGCGTTTCGCCCAGGCTGACGTCTATGCGCTGTTCGCCGAGTTGCAGGTCCCGATCATCGATGCGATCAATCTTCAGCTGTCGGCGCGTTACGAGGATTATCGCGGCAACGTGGGTTCGACCTTCGACCCACAAGCGCGCGTGAAGATCGAGCTCACCGATTGGCTCGGGCTGCGCGGCGGCGTGGGCAGCAGTTTCCGCGGCCCGCCGCCGCAGAACCTGTCGGGATCGGGCGTGTCGCTACAGGTGATCGGCACCGGCTTCCGCGCCGTCGAGGTATTCGGCAATCCCAATCTGGAGCCGGAGAGCGCGACGACCTACAATGGCGGCGTGCTGATCGACAGCGGCCCGTTCAACGCCAGCCTCGATTACTGGCGCTACGACTTCAAGGGGCCGATTGAATCGGAGCCGGTGTCGGGTCTTGCCACGGCGCTATTCGGCGCCAGCGGCACGGCCAATTGCGGCAATCCCGCGTTTGCTGCGCTGCAATCGCGTTTCACCTTCAACGCCGCCGGCTGCGGGATCAACAACGTCAGCCGCCTGCGCACGCAGGTCTTCAACAGCGCCAATGTGAAGACATCGGGCCTCGATTTCACCGCCAGTTACCGCGGCGAGCTGGGCCCAGCGCGTATCACTGTCGGCGGGGCCGCGACCTACGTCATCGATTATAAGATCGATGACCTGATCGTGGAGAACATCCTGGTGCAGCCGGCGTTCAACGCGGTCGGCCTGTTGAACTTCCAGACGACGGCGTATCCGATTCCGCAGTGGCGTGGCAATTGGTACGTCCAGGGCGATGCGGGTCCGCACTCGCTGCGCCTGCAGTTCAACTATGTCGACGGCTACACCGATCAGCGCGGCGCCGCGATCTACGGCCCGAACCTTGGCGCACTCGGCGGCGCGTCGGTGACGCGCGGCAAGGAGATCGGTTCGTGGCGGACGTTCGACGCGACCTATCGTCTCGCGCTCGAAAGCGGCACGACGTTCACGCTTGCGGCGGTCAACATCTTCGATCGCGATCCGCCGTTCGCGCGGCTCGATCCGAACTATGACAGCTTCACCGCGTCGCCGCTCGGCTTCACGCTGAAAGCGGGCGTGTCGCAGGCGTTCTAATGCGCGGGCGGGGCGGCATCGTGACGAAACGTTGCCGCCCCCTCGATGCATACTGACGATCGGGCGGGCCGCAGATAGGCTAGGCCGAACAAGACGTTGAGTTAGGAGAGATCGCATGGATGCCAGCACCACGTTGTCGCCCGAGGGGCGCGACGCGCGGGCGCTCCGCCGTCGCGGCTGGACCCTGGCGCTCCTGACCACCGCCTATTTCTTCAGCTTCATGGACCGGCAGATCCTCTCGATCCTGCTCGAATCGATCAAGGCCGACCTCAAGCTCTCCGACACGCAGCTGGGGCTGCTGTCGGGTCTCGTCTTCGCGCTGTTTTACGCGACACTCGGCCTGCCGATCGCGCGGCTCGCCGATCGGTCGAGCCGCAGCAACATCATCGCGATCAGCCTCGCGTTCTGGAGCCTGATGACCGCAGTGTGCGGATTGGCGCAGAATTTCGTCCAGCTGATGTTCGCCCGCATCGGCGTTGGCATCGGCGAAGCGGGGTTCGGCCCCCCGAGCCAGTCGATCATCGCCGACCTCTATCCGCCCGAGAAGCGGGCGAGTGCGATGGCGATCTACTCGCTCGGCGTGCTGCTCGGGGGCGGTCTCGGCATCGTCATCGGTGGGTTCGTCGCGCATTCCTATGGCTGGCGCGTTGCGATGATGGTCGTCGGGCTGCCGGGCGTGGCGCTCGCCATCATCATGAAGCTTTTCGTGGTCGAGCCGCGTCGTGGCTTGTCCGACGGGCCGGCGGCGGCGCCGATCGCCGATCAGCCGGCGGTGAGCCTGTGGCAGGGGATCGGCGAGATGTGGCGCAACCGCGCGGCGTTCCACCTGGTCGCGGCGATCACCGTCACCTCGCTGATCGGCTATGCCGTGACTGGCTGGGGCCCGAGCTACATGCAGCGCTCGCTCGGCATGTCGATGCTCGACGTGTCCAAATACGTCGCATTGCCCGCCGCCTTTGTCGCCGGCGGCTCGGCGCTGCTCGGCGGGTGGCTGTGTGACCGCGCGGCGAAGCGCCATGGCATCTTCGCGCAGAGTTACGTCGTCGCGATCATGAAGGTCGTCGCGTTCCCCTTCGCGCTCGCCTTCTACTTCGTCGATGACCTGTGGCTCGCGCTCGGCTCATACTTCATCGCCGCAATCTTCGCCGGCGCGTACATCGGGCCGACCTATGCGATGATCCAGCACCTCGCACCGCTGCGGCTGCGGTCGACCTGGGCGGCGCTGACGCTGCTCGCGACGAGCCTGCTCGGACTGGGGCTGGGGCCTTTCATCGTGGGGCAGGTCAGCGATATCCTGCGACCGACCTATGGTGCGGAGTCGCTGCGCTGGGCGATGTTCTCGGTCGCGATGCTGACGCCGCTCGGCATCTTCCACTATTGGCGTGCGGGCGTGCTGATGCGTCGCGCGAACGTCTGATCGATCGGGAGGCGGGCGGATCACCGCTCGCCTCGTTCGCACGCTGGCGAACCCTCGCCCGTACGGTGACTAGCCGTCGATCACGCGATCGTCGAACATGCCGAACGCCAATGTCGAGGCGTAGAGCGCGATCGCCCGATCGGTCGGCATGGACCAGGCCCATTTCCGCATGTCAAAGGCGGCGTTGAGGAACGCCATGACGAGCTGGCTCGCGACCAGCGGGTCGACCGCGCGCACCGTGCCCTCGGCAACCCCGTCGGAGATCGTACCGGCGAAACGGCGTGCGATACGGTTGGAGCGATCGACCATCGTCGCGCGCTCCGCGGTCGGCAGCCCGCTGAGCGCCGTCGTGCGCAGCAGCGGGCCCAGTTCGGAGAATTGCACGCCGAGCAGCGTCGCGAACATCGCGGACAGCCGTTCCCATTGGGTGCCGCCTTGCTCGTCTGCGAGACGCTGCGCCGCGGAGATCGTATCGAAGCTGCGCCGATAGCAGGCGATGACGAGATCATCCTTCGCGTCGAGGTGATGGTAAAAGCTGCCCTTGGTGACGTTGAGCGCGCTGGCGATCCGTTGCACCGATGCGCCGCGATAGCCTAGCTCGTTGATCAGCCGCGTAGCGGCGAGCAGGAAGGCATCGCGCCCCTCGGCGGGATCACGTGGCAGTTCGACAGGGCGGGGCGCCCAGCGCGCATTAGGTGTCGCAAGGCCGTGGCGGAACACTTCCATCACGCGCGCCTCGACACGGCCAAGTTGGTCAGGTTCGTAGCGCGGCAGCCAGACGGGCAGCCAGAAGGTGTTTTCCATCAGCACGTGCGCACGCGCACCGTTGAGATCGGTCTGCGCGCGGCCGTGCACTGGTCCCCATAGCCCGCGGGCGCGCCGGAATACCTCGCGCCAGCCGGCCATCAGCCGCCCGCGGACAGGTTCGTCCATGGCGCGCAGGTCGGACAGGCCGGCGATCTGTCGTTCCTCGCCGCGACGCACGCGTGCGAGCCGCGCCATATTGAGCGCCAGATACCGCTCGACGCGTGCCTCAGGCGTCGGCGCCTCCATCGCGGTGTCGAGCATGACGAGAAGGTAATCGAGCGTATGCTCGAATGCCGCTGCCGCCAGATCTTCCTTGCGCTTGAAATAATAGGTGACGCTGGTGGTATTCAGCCCGACGCGACGTGCGACGTCGGCGAACGTCATGCCCTTCGCACTTTGTTCGTTGATCGCGTCTGCAGCGGCGGCAAGAATGGCTTCGCGCTTCGCCCGGAAGCGGCGCGTGCCGATCTCCTCTCCGTCGCCGCCCGGTTCCCCCTGAGCCTGCATCGCGCGATCGTAGCAGTGATTTTTCGAAGAACCAGTCCCTTTCGCATGTGCTTGCGGCAAAGCGCTTGCCACGGCGATCTAGCCTAAATCAGGTGCTTTACCGAAGATGCGGTACGCTTTACAGCCGCGTCAAACAGCGAGCGGAGGGATGCCATGGATTTCACCCTGACCGAACGCGAGACCTATTTCCGGGATCGCGTCCGAGCCTTTATCGAGGCGGAAATCGCGCCGCGTCAGGCCGAATATCACGAGCAGGCGCATCATGGCGATCGCTGGAAGGTGATCCCGGTGATCGAGGAAGTGAAGGAAAAGGCCAAGGCCGCCGGGCTGTGGAATTTCTTCATGCCGCCGCATTCGGGACAGCAGCATGTCGACGACACGTTCGAGTTCGAAGGCACGCAGCTCACCAACCTTGAGTACGCACTGTGCGCCGAGGAGATGGGCAAGATCGGCTGGGCCAGCGAGTGCTTCAACTGTTCGGCGCCCGATACGGGCAACATGGAAGTGCTGCACCGCTACGGTACGCTCGAGCAGAAGGAGAAGTGGCTCCGCCCGCTGATGAACGGCGAGATCCGCTCGGTCTTCTTCATGACCGAGCCGGCGGTCGCCTCGTCCGATGCGACCAACATCGAGACGCGGATCGAGCGTGACGGCGATGAGTACGTCATCAACGGCCGCAAGTGGTGGTCGTCTGGCGTCGGCGATCCGCGCTGCAAGATCGGCATCCTGATGGGCAAGACGAGCTTCGAGGGCTCGCGCCACCAGCAGCAGAGCCAGATCCTGGTGCCGATGGACACGCCCGGCATCAAGATCGAGCGCATGCTGTCGGTCTACGGCTACGATCACGCGCCGCACGGGCACGGCGAAGTGAGCTTCACCAACGTCCGCGTGCCGGTGGAGAACGTGCTGCTGGGCGAGGGACGCGGCTTCGAGATCGCGCAGGGGCGGCTCGGGCCGGGCCGCATCCACCATTGCATGCGCACGATCGGCGTCGCCGAGGTCGGCCTCGAGAAGATGGCCAAGCGGCTGCTGAGCCGCGTCGCCTTCGGCAAGCGCATCTCGGACCATTCGGTGTGGGAGCAGCGGATCGCGCAGGGCCGCATCGAGATCGAGATGACGCGCCTGCTGTGCCTCAAGGCGGCGCAGACGATGGATCACGCCGGCAACAAGGCGGCGCTGCAGGAAATCGCGATGATCAAGGTCTTCGCGCCGAACATGGCGCTGCGCATCCTCGACGACGCGGTGCAGGCGCACGGCGGCGGCGGCGTTGCGGAGGATTTCGGTCTTGCGCACGCCTGGGCATCGCAGCGCACGCTGCGCCTCGCCGATGGGCCCGACGAGGTTCACGCGCGAACGATCGCGCGCAACGAGTTCGGCAAATACGGTGACTGGAAGGCCGAGATCGCCAACGATCGCGGCGCGCCGCGCACCGCGGAGGTGTCGAGCGGCGATATCGGCGTCTCGCGCTGAGCCGGAGGAAGTAAGCGCCGTCGTTCCGAACCGTTCAGCGACCTGCTCTTCCCGCTCATCGAGGCGACGGAGAGCAGATCGGCGGCAGGTTCTCTAGGACGGCTTCGAAGGGGAATGAGGGTGAAGGCCGCAGTAATTTTCGAAACCAAGGCGCCGCTTCAGATCGAAGACGTCGTCGTCTCCAAGCCCGGCCCGCACGAGGTGCTGATCCGCACCGTCGCGTGCGGCGTGTGCCGATCCGACCTCCACTTCGTCGACGGCGCCTATCCGCATCCGCTGCCGGCCATTCCGGGCCACGAGGCAGCCGGGATCGTCGAGGCGGTGGGCGACGAAGTGCGCACGGTGAAGGTGGGCGATGCGGTCGTCACGTGCCTGAGCGCGTTCTGCGGCCACTGCGAATTCTGCATCACCGGCCGCATGTTCCTGTGCGTCAGCGCGGAGACGAGGCGCGGGCAGACCAGCGAACCGCGCCTTCGCCTCGCGAATGGCGGCAACGTCAACCAGATGCTCAATCTGTCCGCCTACGCCGAGCAGATGCTGGTGCACGAGCATGCGTGCGTCGCGATCGATCCGGAAATGCCGCTCGATCGCGCCGCACTGATCGGCTGTGCGGTGACGACGGGGGCGGGAGCGGTGTTCAACACCACCGACGTGACGCCGGGCGAGACGGTGTGCATCGTCGGCTGCGGCGGTATCGGCCTTGCAGCAGTCAACGCGGCGAAGATCGCCGGCGCTGGCAAGATCATCGCGCTCGATCCCGTGCCCGAGAAGCGCGCCGTCGCCGAGAAGCTGGGCGCAACGCACACCTTCGATCCGATGGCGAACAACGTCGTCCAAGAGGTGGTGGAGCTGACCAAGGGCGGCGTCCATCATGCGATCGAGGCCGTCGGGCGTCCGCAATCGGCGCAGACGACCGTCGACGTGCTTCGCCGCGGCGGCACCGCGACGATACTGGGCATGATGCCGCTCGATCAGAAGGTCGGCCTTTCCGCGATGGAGTTGCTGTCAGGCAAGAAGCTCCAGGGGGGGATCATGGGATCCAATCGTTTCCCGGTCGATATCCCGCGGCTGGTCGACTTCTACATGCGCGGGCTGCTCGATCTCGACACGATCATCGCCGAGCGCCTGCCGCTTTCGCGGATCAACGACGCATTCGACGAACTGCGCAAGGGCGACGCGACGCGCAGCGTGATCGTGTTCGATCAATGACGACGGCGACGGCGCAGGACACCAGCCTGCAGACGGAGGTTAGCGAGCGCGATCGGCTGGATACCGATCGCCTGTCGGCATGGATGGCGGATCACGTCCCCGACTTCGCCGGCCCGCTGAGCTACGCGAAATTCGCGGGCGGGCAGTCCAACCCGACGTACAAGCTGATGACGCCGGATCGCAATTACGTGCTCCGGCGCAAGCCGATGGGCGAATTGCTGCCATCGGCGCACCAGGTCGATCGCGAATATCGCGTCATGGCCGCGCTTCACCCGACGGGCTTCCCGGTGCCGCGGCAGTACGGCCTGTGCGAGGACGATAGCGTCATCGGTTCGGCCTTCTACGTGATGGAGATGGTCGACGGCAGGACGATCTGGGACGGATCGTTCCCGGGCATGGATGCCGACACCCGGCGCGCGCACTATCACGCGATGATCGATACGCTGGCAGCGCTGCACAACGTCGATCTGAAAGAGACGGGCCTCGAGGATTTCGGGCGACCGGGCAATTACTTCGAACGGCAGGTGAGCCGCTGGACGAAACAATATCGCGGCGCCGAGACCGAGCATATGCCGGCGATGGAGCGGCTGATCGAGTGGCTGCCGCGGACGATCCCCGAGCAGACGCGCAGCACGATCGTCCACGGCGACTATCGCTGCGACAACATGAAGTTCGCGCCAGGGCTCGAGCCGCGGGTTGCCGCGGTGCTCGACTGGGAATTGTGCACCACGGGCGATCCGCTGGCGGACCTCAGCTATTTCTTGATCAGTTGGGTCACGCAGCCCGAGGGACGATCGGGCGTGATGGGGCTAACCGGACCTGAAACGGGCATCCCGACGGTCGACGAAGTCGTCGCGCGCTACTGCGAGAAGACCGGACGCGATGGCGTTCCCGATCTAAACTGGCTGCTGGCGTTCAACCTGTTCCGGCTGGCGTCGATCGTTCAGGGGATCCGCAAACGCTTCCTGATCGGTACGGCCTCCAGCGCGAGCGCCGAGGCAACCAGCGCGCGGGTGCCGATGCTCGCCGACGCCGCGTGGGACTCCGCGGTCAAGGCAGGCGCCTGAGCGGCAGGCGGGGGAAGGCGCAGCCTCGCACGGCGCGCCCGTTCCCGCGTCGCCATCCGTTACAATCAGCTAGGGAACAGGGTTGATGAGCCTATTCGATCTGACAGGCAAAGTCGTCGTCATCACCGGATCGTCGCGCGGGATCGGCAAGGCCAGCGCGATCGCCTGCGCCGAGCAGGGCGCGAAGGTGGTGATATCGAGCCGCAAGCAGGATGCGTCGCAGGCGGTGGCGGACGAGATCAACGCGCGCTTCGGCAATGGCACCGCGATCGCGGTCGCCGCGAACATCTCGGACAAGGCGGCGCTCCAGAACCTCGTCGACGAGAGCCGGCGCGCGTTCGGGCGGATCGACTGCCTCGTCTGCAACGCCGCGTCCAATCCCTATTACGGGCCGCAGGAAGGGATCGCGGACGAGCAGTTCCGCAAGATCCTCGACAACAACATCCTGTCGAACCACTGGCTGATCACGATGGTCGCGCCCGAGATGAAGGAGCGCGGGGAGGGATCGATCGTGATCGTCTCCTCTATCGGCGGCCTCCGCGGATCGACGGTGATCGGCGCCTATTGCATCAGCAAGGCGGCCGACATGCAGCTCGCCCGCAACCTCGCGCACGAATATGGCAAGCACGGCATCAGGGTGAACTGCATCGCGCCGGGCCTGATCAAGACCGATTTCGCCAAGGCCCTTTGGGAGGACGAGGCGGCGGTGGCCGAGCGCAACCGCACCACGCCACTGCGGCGCATCGGCGAGCCCGACGAGATCGCGGGCGCGGTCGTCTATCTCGCGTCCAAGGCGAGCGGGTTCATGACCGGGCAGACGCTCGTGATCGACGGCGGCGTGACGATCTAGCATCGGGCCGGCGCGGCGGGCGCGGGACAGAGGATCGGCGAAATGGAGGGTGGAATGGCAAGGTTCGAAGGCAAGTCGATCATCGTCACCGGCGCAGGGTCGGGCATCGGTCGTGCCGCCGCGACGCTGTTCGCCGCCGAGGGCGGACAGGTGATCGTCGCCGACAAGACCGGCGCCGAGGCGACGGCGGACGCGATCCGGGCGAGCGGTGGCGCAGCCCATGCGATCGAGATGGACGCCGGCAGAGAGGAGGATGTCGTACGCACCGTCGCGGCGGCGTGCGAGAAGTTCGGCGGGCTCGACGTGATGTTCGCCAACGCCGGGATTTCGGGCGGCATGGCCAACATCTTCGACACCGATGTCGCGCTGATCACCGAGGTGCTTCGCGTCAACGTGATCGGGCCGTTCCTGGCGATCAAGCATGCCGCGCCGCGGATCGCGGAGCGCGGCAAGGGCGCGATCATCCTCACCGCTAGCGTTGCCGGCATTCGGTCCGGCGCGGGATCACCGGCCTATTCGGCGTCCAAGGCAGGCGTGATCAATCTGGCGCAGGTTTCGGCGCAGCAATTGTCGGGATCGAACGTGCGGGTGAACGCGATCTGCCCGGGGCTGACCGAAACCGGCATGACCAAGTCGGTGTTCGACTATGCGCGCGATGCGGGGAAGATGGATCGCGTCGGTCGACTCAACCCGCTGCGTCGCGGCGCGCAGCCCGAGGAACTGGCGCGCGTCGCGCTGTTCCTCGCGTCGGACGAGGCGAGCTACGTCAACGGGCAGGCGATCGCGGTCGACGGTGGTCTGTCATCGAGCCATCCGGTGACGCGGCAGGAGTACGGTCGCACCACCGCCTGACCGCAACACGGGGCGGGTGATCGATCACCTGGCCCGGTTGCCACACGTTCGTGAAGGCGCCGTCAGCGCGCCTGTGACGCGACCCAGCGGTCCACGATCTTGCCGAGCACGCCGAGCGGCATGCCGCCCGCTTGCACCACAACGTCGTTGAAGCCGCGCACGTCGAAGCGGGCGCCGAGCCGCGCTTTGGCATCGTCGCGCAACCGATTGATCTCGTTGTGCCCCATCTTGTAGCCGAGCGCCTGGCCGGGCCACACGCAGTAGCGGTTCACCTCGGACCGCGCGCGGCTCTCGGTGAAGCCGGTCGCGGCCATCAGCCAGCGCGTCGCTTGGTCCGCGGTCCAGCGCTTGTGGTGCAGCCCGGTATCGACGACGAGACGTGCGGCGCGGAAGTTCATCGACTGGAGATAGCCAATCCGGCCGAGCGGATCGTCGGCGTAATAGCCGAGCTCGTCGCCGATCTGCTCGGCATAGAGGCCCCAGCCTTCCGAGTAAGCGTTGAAGCCGAGCAGCGTGCGGATCAGCGGCAGATCGAAGGTATATTCGCCCTGCCAGATATGCCCGGGGATGCCCTCGTGGAAGGTCAGCGAGGGGAGGCCCAAGCGCGGCCAGTTCGCCATGTCACGCAGGTTGATATAATAGATACCGGGCGTCGATCCATCGAGCGCGCCAGGGCCGGCATAGCCATTCGGCGCGCCGTTCTGGATCGCCGGCGGAACGCGCTTGATGACGAGATTGCCGCGCACCAGCTTGCCGAACGCCTGCGGCAGCCGTGGGCGAAGTCGCGCCACGATCTGTTCCAGATAGGCAAGCAGGGCGGCGCGCCCGTCGTCGCTGTCGGGGAATAGCAGATCGGGGCGCTGGCCCAGTGCGGCGAGCCGCTCGCCGGCGGTGCCCTTCGACAGGCCCTGCGCGCGGAGCAGCGGGTCGAGCTCGGCGGCATAGGCGCGGCACTGGTCAAGCCCCGACTGATGGATTTCCTCGGGCGTCCGCTTCGTAGTGGTGCTCGCCTCGACCAGCCATGCGTAGCGGGATGCGGCATCGGGCTGACGCCACATGCCGACATCGGCAGGTGCGCGGGCGCGCAGGGCCGCGATCGCGTCGGCCTGTGCCGCCAAGGCAGGCGCGATGCGGCGCTCGACGATCGTCGTGGCGCGTGCCTGCCAGTCGGAGCCGAGCCCGGCAGCGGCGGTCTTCTCGCCGAAGCTGCGGATCATGCCCTGCTCGCGTACCGGCTGCGCGGCGCCCGCGCGCAGCTGCGCGACGGTGATGTCGTTGAACGCCGCGGGAAGCAAAACGCCGCGCGCCGCATCGGCACGCACGCGCTCGGTCTCGTCGGCGAGCTGGACGGCATAGGCCTCGAGCCGCGCGATATAGGCCTCCGCATCGGCGCGGCCGGCGACCTGGTGCTTGTTCTCGAGCAGATCGGGCGTGTCGACGAACGCGCCGTTGCCCTGTGTCACGATATAGGGTGTCGAGCGGAAGTTGTTGTTCGACAGCAGCGCCATGTCGCCCACCGGCATCCGGCGCCAACCCTCTACCCCGATCTCGTGCGCGGCCATGACTGTCTCGACGTGAACCGCGACCGCGGGGCTGAGGCCGCGCAGGTCGAGCCGCCTGAGCTCTGCGAGCCGCTTCACCGCGCGGTCGCGTCGCGCGGCGTCGGCGCGCGCGCTGCGATCGGTAAGCTTCGCCTTGAGCGCGGCGCGCTTTCCGCTGTCGAGGCCGAGGTAGGCGGCGCTCTCGGGATAGTCCGCCAGCAGCGCCTCGGCGTGACGATCGAGTGCCGCCAGCGCCTTCGTATCGGCAGTTGGAGCGGCGGCCTGCGCGCCAAACGGCGTCGTCGCGGCGAGCGCTGCCGCGCCGCCGAGGAAGCCGCGTCGATCGAGGCTCATGCGCTCGCCTCGGGCTTGGGTGCGCGCTGGCGGATCAGCCCTTCCTGCGCGACCGTCGCGACAAGGCGCCCATCGCGGGTGAAGATCTGCCCGCGGTTCATGCCGCGCGCGTGGCCGGCCCAGGGACTGTCGGTGGCGTAGAGCAGCCATTCGTCGGCACGGAACGCCTCGTGCAGCCAGATCGAGTGGTCGAGGCTCGCGCTCTGGAAGCCGGGGGTCGTCCAATTGACGCCGTGCGGCAGCATGCACGTGCCGAGTAGCGCCATATCCGAGGCATAGGAGAGGATCGCACGGTGCATCGCGGGATCATCGCCGATCGGCGCGACGACGCGGAACCAGCTGTGCTGGATCGGCTCGGTCGGCGTCGGATTGAACCATTTGCGCGGATAGACCGGACGTATCTCGATCGGACGTGGGCGGGTGACCATGCGGCGCTGCTTCTCGGGCAGATGCACGGCGTCGCGCGCGCGCAGTTCCGCCTCGGTCGGTAGGCTCTCGGGCGCTGGCACGTCGGGCATCGCATCCTGGTGATGAAAGCCCTCCTCCGGCGTTTGCAGCGAGCAGGCGAGATTGAGGATTGGTGCGCCGCGCTGCATCGCGATCACGCGCCGGGTGGCGAAGCTTCGGCCTTCGAAATCGCGCACGACACGGTAGATGATCGGGAAGTTCTCGTCGCCCGGCCGCATGAAATAGGCGTGCAGCGAGTGCGCAACCTTTGGCTCGTCGGTCGAGCGCTGTGCCGCCTGCAGCGCCTGCGCGATCACCTGGCCGCCGAAGACCCGCCCGACGCCGCCGCGCGATCGGCGGCCGCGATACAGATCGGTGTCGATCTCTTCGACGTCGAGCAGGTCGACGAGATCGGCGGCGAGCGCCTCGACGGTGGGCGGCGTGTCGTTCAAGTCTTCTTCTCCCCGATACGGGGAGGGGTACCACGCGAGGCAGGGTGGTGGGGAGCCGCCACGAGCGCTTCGCCTGGGGACAGCCCCTCCACCGTTCCCTGCGACTGCGATCCTTCCGCCCGGATGCGGGAAGGAGGATCGATCACGATCAGTAGCCGGCAGCCTGTGCGAGGCGATCGGCGTGGTAATTGGCATCGCCGAACAGCTCGGCGAGCACGCGCTGGCGCTTCATGTAGAAGCCGATGTCGTACTCGTCGGTCATGCCGATGCCGCCGTGCATCTGAATGCCTTCCTGAACGCTGAGCATCGTCGCGAGCCCGGTCATCGCTTTGGCGACCGAGACAGCGGCATCGGCCTTGTCGTCACCAGCGTCGAGCAGCTGCTGTGCCTTAAGGACCGCGGCGCGCGCCACTTCCATCTCGCTGTAGAGGTGGGCGGCGCGGTGCTGCAGCGCCTGGAAGCTGCCGATCAGCGTGCCGAACTGCTTGCGCTCCTTGATGTAGCCGATCGTCATGTCCATCGCGCCAGCACCGACACCCAGCATCTCCGCCGCGGCACCCGCGCGGCCGGCGCGCAGCAGGCGATCGAGCGGATTGCGCCCGGCGTCGACCTCGCCGATCACCGCGTCGGCATCGACCTCGACGCCGTCGAACTCGATGCGGGCGGCGAGGCTCGCATCCGCCAGTCGCTCGGCGCGCGCCGTCATTCCGGCGGCGTCCTTGGGCACCGCGAAGAGCGTGACGCCGTCCTGATCGTCCGCCGCGCCGGCGGTGCGCGCGGAGACGATGACGAAGTCCGCAACATGGCCGTGGTGGACGAACTGTTTCGCGCCGGTGAGCTTGAAGCCGTTACCCGAGCGCTCTGCCTTCAGGCCGACCGAGGCGCGGAACTTGGCGCCCTCGTCGAGCGCGAGCGCCGCGACGGTCTCACCTGCGACAATGCCAGGGAACCATCGCTCCGCGTGCGGCGTGCCCTTCAGCGCCTCGACCGCGGCGACGGCGGTCTGCAGGAAGGGCGACGGCGAAAGGTTGCGGCCGATTTCCTCGAGCACCACGCCAGCCTCGACGTGGCCGAGGCCGAGCCCACCGTGCTCCTCACCGACGAGGATGCCGGTGAAGCCCATGTCGGCGAACTGCTTCCACAGGTCGCGGCTGAAGCCGGTCTCGTCCTTCGCATCGCGCAGCTTGCGCATGTGGCTGACGGGAGCGGCATCGGCGACGAAATCGCGCGCGGTGTCGCGCAACATGGTCTGATCGTCGTTCAGGAAAAGAGGCATCTCGCACTCCGAAAAAGAGAATGTACCAATCAGCCGTTCGTGCCGAGGAGGGCTGAGCGAGAGCGAAGAGGCGTCTCGAAGAACATGCTCTTCGAGACGCTACCGCGCTGCGCTCGGCACCTCCTCAGGCCGAACGGAAAAGTTCAGGCCCCTGGCAGCTCGAGGATGCGCTTCGAGATGATGTTGAGCTGCACCTCGCTGGTGCCGCCCTCGATCGAATTTGCCTTGGTGCGCAGCCAGTCGCGCGCCGGGGCGCCGCCGCGCGAACGCTCGCTCTCCCATTCGAGAGTGTCCGAGCCGCCCGATGCCATGATGAGCTCGTGGCGCGACTTGTTGAGCTCGGTGCCGTAATATTTCATCATTGATGGCTGGGCGGGATGCGCGCGACCGGCCTTGAGCTCGTCGATGAAGCGCTCGGACTGCGCCGCGAATGCCTTCGAGCGCACCTCGAACTCGGCGATCTTGGCGCGCAGCAGCGGATCGGCGAGCCGGCCATCGTGGTCGAGACCAATCGTGGCGATCGCGCCGTCGATTAGCGGGTTCTTGCCGCCGCCGCCGAGGCCCATGTTCGAGATCATCTCGCGCTCATGCCCGAGCAGATACTTGGCGACGTCCCACCCCTTATTGAGTTCGCCGACGAGGTTCTCCTTGGGCACCTTCACATTGTCGAAGAAGGTTTCGCAGAAGGGCGAGTAGCCGCTGATGAGGAGGATCGGCTTGGTCGACACGCCGGGCGTCTGCATGTCGAACAGGACGAAGCTGATGCCGTTGTGCTTGTTCGTCTTGTCGGTGCGGACGAGGCAGAAGATCCAGTCGGCGTAGTTGGCGTAGCTGGTCCACACCTTCTGGCCGTTGACGAGGAAGTGATCGCCCTTGTCCTCGGCCGACGTGGCGAGACTGGCAAGGTCCGAGCCGGCGTTGGGCTCCGAATAGCCCTGGCACCAGCGGATTTCGCCGCGCGCGATCTTGGGCAGATGCTCCTTCTTCTGCGCTTCGGTGCCGTATTTCAGCAGCGCCGGCCCGAGCATCGAGATGCCGAACGAGGAAAGCGGGTTGCGCGCGCGAATACGCGCCATTTCCTCGCGCAGCACCTTGGTTTCGGCCGCCGAGAGGCCGCCGCCGCCATATTCCTTGGGCCAATCGGGCACGGTCCAGCCCTTGGCGCCCATGGCGTCCATCCACTGTTTCTGCGCCGGCGTCATCGCGCTCTGGTCGCGGCCGCCCCACACGCTGTCCTTCTCGCTGCGGATCGGTTCGCGCATTTCGGGCGGGCAATTGGCTTCGAGCCAAGCCCGCGTCTCGCTGCGGAAGGTTTCGAGATCGCTCATTGGGTCGCTCCTTTTCGGGATGGGTCCCGTACGTACTGGATGAGTTCTAGCGTATGTCCCTCGGGGTCGTCGAGGAAGGCGATGCGCATGCCGGGCAGTTCTTGCGGCGGACGGACCGCGATGGCGCCGGCAGCGATCGCGCGGTCCCACGCCGCCTTGATGTCGCGCGTGGAAAGGCCGAGCGGGCCGTGCTGATCACCAGGCGCCAACGCGCGACCATCGGTGTGATGGTAGAGGACGAGCGTGAAGGGATCGTCGGGGAGGCCGATCATCACCTCCTCCATTCCCGGCAGCACGATACGGTTGCGCTCGACGAAGCCGAACGCCCGTTCGTAGAAAGCGAGTGCGGAGGGGAGGTCCGCCACGACAAGCTTGACGAACAGGATGCGTCCGACGCTCATCGTGCGTCACCAACGGCTGCGTCGTGCGCTGCGCGCGCCACGGCGATCGCGGTGCGGTCGGCGTAGAGGTCGGCGATCACCTGCACGCCGATCGGCATTCCGTCCGCATCGCGGCCGATCGGCACGCTGGTGGCGGGCAGCATTGGGAAGGTGGCGAGGCCGGGAAAGGCGAACTGGTGGAAGAATTGCGTGTCCTGCCCGTCGACGTCGAGCCGGCGGGTGGCGAGCGGCGTATCGTCGTGCGGGAAGGCGGTCATCCCGACGGTGGGGGCGATCACCGCGTCATAGGTATCGAACAGACGACGCCACTGTCGCTGGATGCGCGCCTGCTCGTCGTGGAGGTGGAACCAGCTTTCGAGCGGCGGCGGCTCCTGGCCGGGTGGCAGCGTGGCGCGGCGCGACATCGCGATGTTGAGCATCTGCCAGTAGCCGGCATGCTGGCGCTCGAGATCGGGCATTGCGTTGCTCGTCGTGTCGATCACGGCACCCTCCGCGGCGAGCCGCTGCCCGAGCGTCTCGAGCGCGGTGACGATCGCGCGCT
The DNA here is from genome assembly GCF_002117915.1 of Sphingomonas sp. TZW2008. Lineage (GTDB taxonomy): Bacteria > Pseudomonadota > Alphaproteobacteria > Sphingomonadales > Sphingomonadaceae > Sphingomonas. Next base: position 252,708 of record NZ_BDJB01000005.1, read on the forward strand.
GCACGCTCGCCATCGGGTGGCTCGTCAGTAGCAGGACGCGCCAAGCGTCGCCGTGCCGCTTGGCGGGGGCGAGCGGGTGATCGGCGACAAGGCCGAGCGCTGTTTCGAGATCGTCGGGATCGCGCGCCAACGGGCCGAGCACCGACAGGACGGTACGTGCGCTGTCCGTACCGGGAAAATAATGCCCCTCGGTCGGGATCACGCCCCAGGTCGGCTTGTGCCCCCAGACGCCGTTGAACGCGGCCGGCACGCGGATCGAGCCGCCGATGTCGGAGCCGAATTCGAGCGGCACCATGCCCGCGGCAAGCGCCACCGCCGACCCACCCGACGACCCGCCCGCGACGCGATCAGGGTTCACCGCATTGTTGGTGCGGCCGTAGACCGGATTGTTCGATTGGAGATCGGACAGGGCGGGCGGCACGTTCGTCTTGCCGAGGAAAACCGCGCCAGCCGCCTTCAGCCGCTGAACGACAACGGCATCCTCGCCTGCGACAAAGTCACGGTGCTCGGCGAAGCCGAACGTCGTCGGCAACCCGGCGACATCGTAGCTTTCCTTGATCGTCATCGGCACGCCGAGCAGCGGCGCATCGAATCCGTCGGCGATCCGAGCATCGACCGCGCGTGCCGCCTCGCGCGCGCGGTCGAAGTCACGCACGACGACCGCGTTGAGCGCACTGTCGCGCTCTTCGATACGCGCGATCGCCGCCTCGGTCTCCGCAAGCGCCGACGTGGCGCCACTGCGGATTGCCTCGGCGGTTTCAAGCGCGGTGCGTTCGGTCATGCAGCCGTCCCTTCTCTAACCGGCAGCCGCACGATCGCGCGTGGACCGGGGCGTACCCCGGACAGCGACGATCGTGCGGTGCCGCGGCAGATCACTTCAGCGCGGTGCCGCTCTCGGCGGCGCTCTTGAGGCTGTCGGCGACCTTGAAGCCGTGCTTCTCCAGCCCTTCGACGATCTTCTTGAGGCCGACTTCGTGCTGCGCCCAGAACATCGGGCCGCCGCGATACACCGGCCAGCCGTAGCCCATGATCCATACCACATCGATGTCGCTCGCGCGCTGCGCCTTGCCCTCGTCGAGGATCAGCGCGCCCTCGTTGACCATCGGATATAGCGTGCGCTCGACGATTTCCTGATCAGTGATCTCGCGCTTCGGCAGGTTCGACTTCGAGCGGAAATCCTCGATGATCTCGAGCGCGCGGGGGCTCGGCGTCGCGTTGCGCTTCTCGTCATAGTCGTAATAGCCGGCGCTCTTCTTCTGGCCCCAGCGTCCTTCGGCGGCGAGCGCGTCGCGAATGCTTTCAACGCGGCTCGGGTCACGGTGCCAGCCGATGTCGATGCCGGCGAGGTCGGCCATTTGGAACGGGCCCATCGGCATGCCGAAATCGAGGTGCACCTTGTCGATCTGCGCCGGAGTCGCACCTTCCATCAACAGCTTGTTCGCCTCGATCTGCCGCGGCGAGAGCATGCGGTTGCCGATAAAGCCGTGGCAGACTCCCGCAACGACCGCGACCTTCTTGATCTTCTTGGCGAGCGCCATGACGGTTGCGAGCACGTCCTTGGCGGTCTTCTCTCCGCGCACCACTTCGAGCAGGCGCATGACGTTGGCCGGCGAGAAGAAGTGCATGCCGACGACGTCCTCGGGCCGCTTCGTCACCGCGGCGATCTCGTCGACGTTAAGGTAGCTCGTGTTCGACGCGAGGATCGCGCCGGGCTTCGCGATGGCGTCGAGCCTAGTGAACAGCTCCTTCTTGACGTCCATGTTCTCGTACACCGCCTCGATGATGAGATCGCAGTCGGCGAGGTCCTCTAGGTTGAGCGTCGGGGTAACGAGCCCCATCGCCTTTTCCGGCGCGTCGGGCTTGATCCGCCCCTTGGCGGCCGACGCCTCGTAATTCTTGCGCATCACGCCGGTGCCGCGGTCGAGCGCCTCCTGCTGCATTTCGACGATCGTGACGGGGATGCCGGCGGACAGGAAGTTCATCGAAATGCCGCCGCCCATCGTGCCGGCGCCGATCACGCCGACTTTGTTGATCGGGCGAAGCGGCGTCTTGGGATCGACGTCGTCGATCTTGGCGGCCTGGCGCTCGGCGAAGAACAGGTGGCGCTGCGCAGCGGACTGCGTGCCCTCCATCAGCTTAACGAACTCGGCGCGTTCGAACTTCATGCCCTCGTCGAACGGCAGTTCGCTCGCCGCGACCACGCAGGCGATGTTCGCCGCCGGCGCATCGAAGCCGCGCATCTTGCGGCCATGCTGCTTCTTGAACGCCTCGACCGCGTCGGGATCGGGCGCCACTGTCTTGTCGCGCACGCGCGGGATCGGCTTCTTGTCGGCGACTTCGCGCGCGAACGCGATCGCATCGGCCTCCAGGCTGTCCTCGCCGACAACGCGGTCGACCAGGCCGACCTCGGCAGCCTTCTTCGCTGGTATCGGATCGCCGATCGCGACCATCTCGAGCGCGGCCTTCACGCCGACGATGCGCGGCAGGCGCTGCGTACCGCCCGCGCCCGGCAGCAGGCCAAGCTTGACTTCGGGCAGCCCCATCACCGCCGAGGGGACGGCAACGCGATAGTGGCAGGCGAGCGCGACTTCGCAGCCGCCGCCCAGCGCGGTGCCGTGAATCGCCGCGACGATCGGCTTCTCGCTCGAATCCATCATGTTGATGACTTCGTGGAGCGATGCACCCTTGGGCGGCTTGCCGAATTCGGTGATGTCGGCGCCAGCGAAGAACGTCTTGCCGTCGCAGCGGATCACCATCGCCTTGATCGCGGGATCGTTGATCCCCTGGCTCACGCCCTCGTTCAGCCCGTCGCGCACCCCCGCGCCGAGCGCGTTCACCGGCGGCGAATCGGAGATGATGACGAGGACATCGTCGTGGCGTTCGAAGCGGACGGGGGAGGTCATGTGGGTAAGTCTCCAATCAGATCGTCAGGGTCGCACCGCGCGCAGCCGTAGTCGGCCGGCGAGAGCGATGGTTTCAGGTCATGGCCGAGTAGATCATCGTCTTGAGCTCGCGGCGGATGGGATAGATCATGCTGGGTGACAGCTGGGTCATGAACACCATCGTCACGCGCTCGACGGGATCGATGAAGAAGGCGGTCGAGAACATCCCGCCCCAGTAATATTCGCCGACGCTGCCCGGCATCATCGAGCGCGCGGTGTCGATCGTGACGGCGAAGCCGAGGCCGAAGCCGGTGCCGGCGTTCTGCGTCTCGCTGAACAAAGACTTCGACATCGCGGAGAGATCCGCCCCGCCGGGCAGATGGTTCTGCGTCATCAGCTCGATCGTCTTGCGACCGAGCAGGCGCACGCCGCCGAGTTCGCCGCCATTGAGGCACATCTGACAGAACTTCTGGTAATCGAGCGCGGTAGAGACGAGGCCGCCGCCACCCGAAACGAGCTTGAACGGCGTCGACCACATGCTCTCGCTCGCGCGGTCGAACATCACGCGCCCCTTGCCGGGCACGAGCGTGTAGCAGTCCACCAGCCGGTCGAGCTTGTCGGCGGGAACGGTGAAGCCGGTGTCGTTCATGCCGAGCGGCGTGAAGATGCGCTGTTCGAAGAATTGCGGCAGCGTCATGCCCGACACGCGCTGCACGACGGCGCCGAGCACGTCGGTCGAAACCGAATAATTCCAGCTGGTGCCCGGCGAGAATTCGAGCGGCAGCTTGCCGAGCGCGGCGACAAAGCTGTCGAGATCGTGGTTGCCGTGCCAGTTCTCGAGCTTCAGCTCGCGGTGCGCGGCATCGATGTTCGACCGGTTCTGGAAGCCGTAGGTGAGGCCCGAGGTATGGCGCAGCAGATCTACCATCCGCATCGGCTCGTCGGTCGGCTTCGTCATGAACGGCACGCCCGCGCCGCCGCCGGCATAGACCCCGACTTTCTTGAATTCGGGCAGCACGTGATGGACGGGGGTATCGAGCGCGACCTTGCACTCCTCCACCAGCATCATGAACGCGACGGAGGTGATCGGCTTCGTCATCGAGGCGATGCGGAAGATGCTGCCCTCGTCGATCGTCTTGCCGCCGCCCTCGCGCGCGGATCCTTGCGACGAGAAGTGGACGATTTCGCCATCGCGCGCGACGAGCAGCTGAGTGTGCGGCAAATTGCCTGTATCGAGGTACCGCTCTTTCAGGAACGTATCGATGGCTGCCAGGCGCTTGCCGTCGAACCCGTGCTTGTCGGGTCTCGCGATCTTCATGGCCCCTCCGTACCCCCGTTTCTAATTCCGCGACTTCCCTATCGCTTGAGCGGCGGCAGAATCAATCCTAACATGCGGCTTCCGCTTGTTCGACTTTCCAGTCGTTCGACTCAAAAGCTCAAGAGAGGATCGCTGTGGCGACGCAACCTTCGGCCGCATCGTGGCCCGCGATGACCGTCAAGCAAGCCGAAGCGGCGCTTACCGCGCCCGGGGCCAAGTTCGAGATGGAAACGATCGACATTCGCGGCGTGCCGACGCGCGTGTGGAAGAACGCGCCGCCGCATATGGCTGCGCTGGTCGCCTTGTCGCGTACCCATGGCGATCGGCTCGCGACGATCTACGAGGACGAGCGCGTGAGCTACGACGCGCAGTTCCGCGCGATCGCGACGCTCGCCGCCGATCTCGCCGCCGGCGGGGTGGGGAAGGGTGACCGCGTCGTGGTGGCGATGCGCAACCTGCCCGAATGGATCGTCGCTTTCTTCGCCACCACCGTGCTCGGCGCGATTGCGGTGCCGCTCAACGCGTGGTGGACGGGTGAGGAGCTTGCCTACGGTCTCGCCGACTCCGGCGCCAGGGTGCTGATCGCCGACGAGGAGCGGTGGCAGCGGATCGCGCCGCTGCGCGATACGCTGCCAACCTTGGAGCGTGTCCTTGTCAGCCGCGCGGCGAGCGCACTCGGCGGCGCCGAGAGGCTGGAGGACGTAATAGGGACACCGCACGATTGGGCGGGGCTCCCGGCGGGCGACCTGCCCGTGGTCGGCCTGCTACCCGATGACGACGCGACGATCCTCTATACCAGCGGCACCACCGGCAAGCCGAAGGGCGCGCTGGGCACGCACCGCAACTTCATGACCAACATTCTGTCGACGGGCTATGCCGCCGCGCGCACGATCCTGCGTCGCGGCGATCCTTTGCCCGAGCCGACGCCGAAGGTCGCGCTGACGGTGATCCCGCTGTTCCACGCGACCGCCCTGTCCGCCGGGCTGATGGGGTCGATGGCGGGCGGACACACGATCATCTACATGCGCAAGTTCGAAGCCGTCCGCGCGATGGAGATCATCGAACGCGAGAAGGTTAACTCGACCGGCGGCGTGCCAACGATCGCGTGGCAGCTGCTCGAGCATCCCGAGCGCCACCGCTACGACCTGTCGAGCCTGGAGACGATCGGCTACGGCGGCGCGCCGTCGGCACCCGAGCTCGTGCGCAAGATTGCGGGCGAACTCAAGTCCGCGCCCGGCAACGGTTGGGGAATGACCGAGACCACGGCGACGGTCACGACGCACTCGGGCGAGGATTACATCAACCGGCCGGAGAGCTGCGGCCCGGCGGTGGCGGTGGCCGATCTCAAGATCATGGATGCCGACGGCAAGCACGAGCTTCCGGCGGGCGAGGTCGGCGAGCTGTGGGCGCGCGGGCCGATGATCGTGAAGGGATATTGGAACAAGCCCGACGCAACCGCGGCGACGTTCGTCGACGGCTGGGTGAGGACCGGTGACCTTGCGCGGCTCGACGAGGAAGGATTTTGCTTCATCGTCGATCGCGCCAAGGACATGGTAATACGTGGCGGCGAGAACATCTATTCGAGCGAGGTGGAGAACGTCCTCTACGATCACCCCGCCGTCACCGACTGTGCGCTGATCGGCATTCCGCACCGCACGCTGGGCGAGGAACCGGCGGCGGTGGTGCATCTCGCGCCGGGTACGACCGCGAGCGAGGCGGAACTGCAGCAGTGGGTGCGCGACCGGCTCGCGGCGTTCAAGGTGCCGGTCGCGATCCGCTTCTGCGATGAGATGCTGCCGCGCAACGCCAACGGCAAGATCCTCAAGCGCGATCTGAAATCGTATTTCGAGGATCGCGCCGCCGCCTGAAGCGTTGCAAGCGCGTAACGAAAAGGGATTGATCGTGCGAACCAGAGATTTCCTGCGCGGACGGCGTCGTTCCGAATTGTCGGAGGAAGAGCTCGGGATCCTGGAACGCGCGATCGAACGGACCGAGACGCTACCGGCGCGGCGCGTGCTGTCGCGGCGCGGCGAGGTATTGCGGCAGAGCACGCTACTGATCGACGGTTATGTCTGCCGCTACATGGATGCGCGCGACGGCTACCGCCAGATCCTGTCCTATCAGGTGCCCGGCGACTTCGTCGACCTGCACGGCTATCCCACGCGAATCATCGATCACGATATCGCGACGATCACCGAGGCGACGCTCGCCTATGTCCCGCACGAGCGGCTCGACGAGATCATGGCGTCGCATCCGCATTTGGCAAAGATGCTGTGGTTCAGCACGCTCCTCGATGCGGCGATGCACCGCGAGTGGATATTCCGCATCGGCCGGCTCGATGCCGTCGGGCGGCTCGCGCACTTCCTGTGCGAGACGCACGGCCGCATGCAAGCGATCGGGCGCGCAGAGGGCGGCAAGTTCGCGCTGCCGATGACGCAGCAGGATATCGGCGAGGCGTGCGGCCTGACCAGCGTCCACGTCAATCGCGTGGTTCGCCGGCTGCGCGAAGATGGCCTCGCGGCGGTCAGCCGCGGGATGGTCGATATCGCCGATCTCGAACGGCTCGCGCGCGTCAGCGAGTTCGATTCGAGCTACCTCTATCTGCAGGACGGGCCTTGGCAGGGTCAGATGGCGGCATGATCCCGGCGTAACGCGCGCTGGCGGCGCGAAACAAGCGCGGCTAGCATCGTTGCATGGCCGAAACTCCGCCCTCGGGCCCACCGCCGCTACCGCCCGTGATCGCGCCATCGGCCGATCTACCGCCGGAAGATCCACGCATCGCGCTGCGCCGCGATCGACTGCTCGCCGCCTTGACGCTGATTGCGGGTGCCGGGCTGACGGTCGGGCTGCCTTTCGCGCTCAAGTCCGGCGCCGAGTTCTTCGTGCCGACGACGACCGCACTCGTCGTGTCGATCGCGCTGATCCCACTGCTCGAGTGGCTGGAAGCGCGACACATACCCTCGGCGATCTCGGCGCTCTTCTGCGTCTTGCTCTTCCTTGTCGCCGCCAATGTCGCACTCGCGGCGATCGTCGTGCCGGCGACCGACTTCTTCCAGCTGCTGCCGTCGCGGATCGGGCGCATCCAGGACAATCTGGCGCCGCTACTTGATCTGTATTCGAACCTTGAACGCTACGCGAACCGGACGCTCCGCCAGCTCGCGTCGACGCCCGTCCGCCAGCCGGCAACCGCCGCGGTATCGCCGCCAAGCTCGATTCTCGAACTCGCCGCGACCTCCGCCCCCGCGGTCATCATTCAGGTCCTCTACGCCGTTCTCGTTACCTTCTTCTTCCTCTCGGGGTGGACGGCGATTCGCAAGAAGCTGATCACAAACCGAGAGAGCTTCGGTGGCGCGATGGCGACAGCGCGCGTCATTCAGGACGTCGTTGACGACGTGTCGAGCTATCTCGGCACGATCACCGCGATCAACATCGTCCTCGGGCTGGTTACCGCCGGGGCGCTTCATCTGCTGGGCATGCCGTTCCCGCTGATGTGGGGCGGGATCGTCGCGCTGTTCAACTATATTCCCTATTTCGGGCCGGTGATCGCTGCGGTGCTCGTCGCGGTCGGCGGGCTGATGACATTTTCCGACATCTGGACCGCACTTGCCGCGCCCGCGATCATGTACGGCCTGCACCTGTTCGAGGCGAACGTCGTGACGCCGCTGATCGTCGGGCACCGGCTCACGATCAATCCGGTGATGATCCTCGTCTCGCTCAGCTTCTGGGGATGGGTGTGGGGCACCGTCGGTGCGCTACTCGCCGTGCCGCTGCTGATCATCATCCAGACGATCATCAACGCGGCGGGCAAGCCAGACATCGCCGGCTTCCTGTTCGAACACGGCACGTTGGTGCGGCCGACACGCGGCCGTTTCGCCAGAAGCGAAAAAACCGACGGATCGAGCGTTGACAGCCCCGCGCCGGTCGCATAGTGGCGCGCCTCCACGATGATCCAAGCGATCTACGCGGGTGTAGCTCAGTTGGTTAGAGCGCCGGCCTGTCACGCCGGAGGTCGCGGGTTCGAGCCCCGTCACTCGCGCCACCCTTTACCAAAGGGTGGCGCATTTGGTGGTCAAATCTTCAATTGAACATGCCTTTTCGATGCGTACGGCGTGTCTCGTTGCATCTACAGCGCGTCGTTGATCGGGCTCCCGCAGGGGCTTACCTCAAACGATTTAGCCGCTAGGGTTTGGGCGTCGGGGCGGCGGGAGTTTGCGTATCATGGCCGATGCAGTGGCGCGGGGCGGGTTCGGCGCGACGGTGGCGCCGTACCTCAGGCCGCGGCCGGTCGCGGCATTCCTGCTCGGCATATCGAGCGGCTTTCCGCTGACGCTGCTGCTCGGCACGATGACCTTCTGGCTGGCGAAGGTCGGCATCGACAAGAAGACGATCGGCTTCGCGATCGGGCTGACGACGCCTTATACGCTGAAGTTCCTGTGGGCGCCGCTGATCGATCGCATCCGCCTGCCCGGATTGACCGCGCTTGTCGGGCAGCGCCGGGCGTGGCTGTTCGTCGTCCAGGCGCTTCTCTTCGTCTCGGTGTGGATGCTGGGCGCGAGCCAGCCCGAGCTGCATCTCGGTGTCTTCGCCTTCTGGGCGATTGCCACCGCCTTCCTGTCGGCGACACAGGACATCGTGATCGACGCGTACCGCATCGAGATCCTGCCTGACGCCGAACTCGCGCATGGCACCGCGATGAACCAGTTCGGCTATCGCACCGGAAATTTCATCGCCGGCGTGGGCACGATCGCGCTGGCGTCGTCGGAAGGCTTCGGGCTCGGCTGGGCGCTGGGATACGGACTGACGGCGCTGTGCGTGCTGCCGGCCATCCTCGCCGCGATATGGGCCGGGCCGGGGCTGCATGAGAAGGCCGTGCCGCGCGATCGCGCCGGATGGTTCGCCAACACGGTCGTCAGCCCGTTCCGCGAGTTCTTCCGGCGGCGCGGCGCGGTCCTGATCCTACTGTTCGTGCTGATCTACAAGCTCGGCGACGCGATGGGGCAGGGCATGCTCAACCCGATGATCGTCGAGCTTGGCTTCTCGGACACCGAGTTCCTTGCGATCAACAAGGTCGTCGGGTTGTGGGGGCTGCTGCTCGGTACCGCGCTCGGGGCGCCGTTCCTCGCGTGGCTGGGCATGGGGCGCGCGCTGTTCGTGTCGGGGGTGCTGATGATGCTGTCCAACGTCACCTTCGCGATCCTCGCCGCGAAGGGCCATTCGAACACCTGGCTGTTCATCGCGGTGGCGACGGAGCAGGTGACGAGCGGGATTGGCCTTACCGTGTTCGCGACGTATCTGTCCGGCCTCGCCAATCTCGCCTATACCGCGACGCAGTTCGCGCTGCTGACGTCCTTCGCCGCGGTGGGGCGGACGTGGTTGTCGACGCCGTCGGGCTATGTCGCGGAAGCCTATGGCTGGGTCGGATTCTGGGTGGTGACGATGATCGTGGCGTTGCCGGGGCTGGCGCTGCTGTGGGTGTTGTGGAAGCGCGGATTCGTGGTCGATCGCGCCCGGCAGGTGCCGGCTGGCGCCGGCGAGCGGGCGGCGGACGCGGACGCGCGCTAACCCACCCGAACGCTCAGGCGCAGATCGGCCGCCCCCCGTCGGCAAAGGCCACCGCGACGGCGGCGGCGCTAGCCAACACGCCGTCGACCCGGCGCAAGCCGAGCATGTCGCCGAGCAAGAAGCGCGCTGCCTCCGGCGCGGTCTCCACGCGGCTCAGGACCGTCAGTAGCGCGTCTTCGGCATGCGTCACGCGCGGGCAGCAGCACGGCGCGATCGCGATCGGATTGGCCGCCGCGCCGGCCATATCGGCCATCAGCGCGCGGATCAGCATCAGCGGCCGCCGAAAGCCCTCGCCGAACGCCGTGAACAAGGCGTGTGCCGCGCGCGCATCGGCGAGGCCGTGACCGCCCATCCGCCGGATCGCGAACAATGAAAGCCGCGCGTTGGGGCAGGCGGGAAGCGAATGCGGCAGGGCGCTGAGGCTGATGGTAGCCGGCATGGTCATGGGTCACTCCTTCGACGTAACCAATCATGCCCATGCGCTATTGCAAGTCAATCGCAACTTTCGTTAGGTCGGGATCTCGTCGTTCGCGGCGAGCACTTCGCCGGCAAGGTAGAGCGATCCGGCGATCAGCACACGATCTACGGCGAGGGTATCGACGAGACGCATCGCTTCGGTGATCGAAGATGCCGCCAGCGCCGATGCCGCTCCCTCGCTCCGTGCCAGGTGGGCGAGTGCGACGGGATCGTGATGGGCGTGGCGCGGCACGGGAATGGCGATGACGTGAACCTCCCGTGCGATGCGGGTAAGATGGCTCAGGACACCCGCGGCATCCTTGTTGGCGAGCATACCGAGAATGACGACCGTGGACCGCCCCACGGGCCAAGCAAGGGCTATGGCGGCGGCGGCCGATTCGTTGTGTGCGCCGTCGAGCCATATTCCTCTCGCCGGCGGGTGCGGCAGGAGGGCAGTGAGCGGCCCAGGCCGCAAACGCTGAAGCCGACCCGGCCAGTGCGCTATCTGTAGGCCCCGCCCGAACGCCTCGTCTTGAACACAAACGATCTGCTGCTGGCGAAACATCGCGATCGCGAGGCCGGCATTGTGTGCCTGATGCGGCCCAAGGAGCGATGGCAGGGGAAGCGCCAATCGTCCGCTGGTATCGGCGTAGGTGAGCGTCTCGGCACCCTCTGCGACGTGCCAGTCGCTGCCTTCGGCGATCAGCGGTGCGCCGCGCTCGCGGGCTACGGCAGCGATTGAGGCGGCGGGGACGTCCGAATAGCGCTGCGTCACGAGCGGTACGCAAGGCTTGGCAATCCCGGCCTTTTCGAACGCGATGCGCGCCATCGGCTCAACCGGCGTGCCTGCTTCCTCGGCAAGTAGAAATGCCTCATGATCAATGCCGAGACCTGCGATCCCCGTCACCAGCGGATGGACGACGTTGGTCGCGTCGAGCCGCCCGCCGAGCCCGACCTCGACAATGCAGGCGTCGGCCGGCGTGCGCGAGAAGGATAGGAAGGCGGCGGCGGTCGTCACCTCGAAAAAGCTGGCGCCGAGATCGCCCCCTGCGTCGAGCACTTCTTCAAGCAGCGCCGCCAGCGTCGGGTCGTCGATCAGCGTGCCGGCCACGCGGATACGCTCGTTGAAGCGGACGAGATGGGGGCTTGAGTAGACGTGAACGCGGCGTCCGTCGGCTTCGAGGATCGCGCGCAGGAACGCGCAGGTCGAACCCTTGCCGTTGGTGCCCGCGACGTGGAACACCGGCGGCAACCGATCCTGCGGATTGTTGAGCCGGTCGAGCAGCGCGGTGATGCGGCCGAGCCCAAGCACATCGGCGCCGGGCGATAGCGACCATAGACGGTCGAGTTGCCGCTGCACCGCGGCGTCGGTCGAGATCGCGTGATCGGGCATCAGCTCAGCTGCTCTAGTTCGACACGCCCCGGCGTGCTGTGCAGGCGAGGGAGGCTAGGCCGCCTTCCGCTCCCCGCACAGATAGCCGATCACCGTTGCAAGCTGGTCGCGCAGATCCTTGCGGTGGACGACCATGTCGATCAGTCCGTGCTCGAGATAATATTCGCTGGTCTGGAAGTCCTCGGGCAGCTTCTCGCGGATCGTGCTCTCGATCACCCGGCGACCGGTGAAGGCGAGCGTCGCGCGCGGCTCGGCGATGTGGATGTCGCCGAGCATCGCATAGGCTGCCATGACGCCGCCCGACGTCGGATCGGTCAGCACGACGATGTACGGCAGCCCGGCATCGTGCAGCATCTGGATCGCGACGGTGCTGCGCGGCATCTGCATCAGGCTCAGAATGCCCTCCTGCATGCGCGCGCCGCCGCTCGCGGTGAAGACAACGTAGGGCGCGCGATCGGCGATCGCAGCCTCGACGCCCTGGACAAAGGCTTCGCCGACCGCCTGACCCATTGAGCCGCCCATGAACGCGAAGTCCTGTACGCCGATCACGACGCGGCGATCGTGGATCCGGCCGCGGGCGTTGACGAACGCGTCCTGCTCGCCCGTCTCGGTCCGCGCCGCCTTAAGCCGATCGGCGTAGCGCTTCGAATCGCGGAACTTGAGCGGGTCTTCCGCAGCCTTCGGCGGCGTCAGGATCTCCGCACTACCGGCGTCGAGCAGCTGCTCGAACCGCGCCGCCGGGCCGATCCGCCCATGATGGTCGCACGTCGGGCAGACGGAGAGGTTCTCCTCCCACTCCTTGGTGAAGATCATCGCGCCGCAGCCCTTGCACTTGTGCCAGAGATTGTCGGGCGTTTCCTTGGTCGTGGGAACGACGAAGGACAAAGCGTTGCGAACGCTGGAAAGCCAGCTCATGCGTCTTCCTTCTGCGCGGCGCGGATGGCGGCCGCCAAGCTCTCAACATAAGCGCGGACGTGCTGCGGCGCATCCGCGCCGTGCGCGGCGACGAGCTCGACGATCGCCGAACCGACGACGACGCCGTCCGCCACCTGCGCGATCGCCGCGGCCTGATCTGGCGTGCGGACGCCGAAGCCGACCGCGATCGGCAACTGCGTCGACGCCTTCAATCGTGCCACCGCGTCGACGATCGAGGCCTGTGCCGCCTGCTGCAACCCGGTGATCCCGGCGACGGAGACGTAGTAGAGGAAGCCCGACGCCCCGTTCAGCACCTGCGGCAGGCGTGCCGCATCGGTTGTCGGCGTAGCGAGGCGGATCGGATCGATCCCCGCATCGCGCAGCGCCGGCCCGAGCGCGTCGTCTTCCTCCGGGGGCACGTCGACGCAAATCACGCCGTCGACGCCGGCATCGCGTGCTGCCGTGGCGAACCAGCGGGCACCGCGGCGAAGCATCGGGTTGGCGTAACCCATCAGCACGAGCGGTACGGCGGGATGGCGCGCGCGAAAGCCCCGCGCGATCGCCAGAATGTCCGCGGTCGTCGTGCCCGCCGTGAGGCTGCGGATGTTCGCCGCCTGGATTGCCGGGCCGTCCGCCATCGGGTCGGTGAACGGCATGCCGAGTTCGATCACGTCCGCGCCGCCCGCGACGAGCGCGTCGAGGACGGCGCCGGTATCGCCATCACCCGCCGTCACGAAGGTGACGAGCGCAGGCCGGCCCTGGCCGAACGCCGCCGCGAGCCGGCTCATATTGCGACGCCTAGCGCATGTGCGACGGTGAAAATGTCCTTGTCACCGCGCCCGCACAGGTTGGCGAGGATGATCTCGTCGCGGCCCATGTCGCGCGCCTTGCGCGTCACCGCCGCGATCGCGTGCGACGGTTCGAGCGCGGGGATGATGCCTTCGGTACGGCAGAGAAGCTGAAACGCGTCGAGCGCTTCGTCATCGGTGACGGCGGTGTAGGTAACGCGCCCGATGTCCTTCAGCCACGCATGTTCCGGGCCAATGCCGGGGTAATCCAGCCCCGCCGAAATCGAATGCGCCTCGGCGATCTGCCCATCGTCGTCCTGCAGCAGATACGTCTTGTTGCCGTGGAGCACGCCGGGAAAACCGCCCGCAAGGCTGGCCGCATGGCGCCGGTCGAGGCCTTCGCCGGCTGCTTCGACACCGAGCATCGCCACCGATGCATCGTCGAGGAACGGATGGAAGAGGCCGATCGCATTTGATCCGCCGCCGATCGCCGCGACGAGCAGGTCGGGGAGGCGCCCGGTACGCTTGAGCATCTGCTCGCGCGCCTCCCGGCCGATCACGCTTTGGAAATCGCGGACAAGCTCGGGGTAGGGGTGCGGGCCCGCGGCGGTACCGATGATGTAGAAGGTATCGTGGACGTTGGCGACCCAATCGCGCATCGCCTCGTTCATCGCGTCCTTGAGCGTGTTCGCGCCCGACGTCACCGCACGCACCTCCGCGCCGAGCAGCTTCATACGGAAGACGTTGGGCTGCTGTCGCTCGACGTCCTTCGCGCCCATGTAGATGACGCACGGCAGGCCGAAGCGTGCGCAGACCGTCGCGGTCGCGACACCATGCTGGCCCGCGCCCGTCTCAGCGATGATCCGCGTCTTGCCCATCCGGATCGCGAGCAGGATCTGGCCGATGCAATTGTTGATCTTGTGCGCGCCGGTGTGATTGAGCTCGTCGCGCTTGAACCAGACTTCCGCACCCTTCCTATCGTCCGCGTCACGCCGCAGCGCCTCGGTCAACCGCTCGGCGTAGTAGAGCGGGGAAGGACGGCCGACATAATGTTCGAGCAGATCGTCGAACTGCGCCTGGAACGCGGGATCGGCCTTTGCCGCGCGATACTCGCGCTCAAGATCGAGGATCAGCGGCATCAGCGTCTCGGCCACGTAGCGGCCGCCGTAATCGCCAAAATGGCCGCGATCGTCGGGCTGGGCCCGGAAGGTATTCGGAGCGTTCATGATGCGGCGACCGATTGCAGGAAGGCGGCGATCTTGTCCACGTCCTTGATGCCCGGCGCGGTCTCGAGCCCGGACGAAGCATCAACTAGAGGCGCGCCGGTGCGGCGGATTGCCTCGGCGACGTTCCCGGCATCGAGGCCGCCGGAAAGGCCCCAGGGCATCGTGTGTCGGTAACCGTCCAGCAGCGACCAGTCGAAGCGGATCCCCATGCCGCCGGGAAGGGTGGCATCGTCAGGTGTCTTCGCATCGAACAGGATCGCGCTTGCCGCCCCGTCATAAGCCGCGGCCTGCGCGACGTCGGCGCGCGTCTTCACCGCGATCGCGGCCCAGGTTTCAAGCCCGGTCGTACGACGAAGATGCGCAACGCGGGTGGGCGCGGCCTTGTGGATTTGAAGAGCGGTGAGGCCAGCTGCGGCGATCGCTCGCTCGACCAGTTCGTCGTCAGGATCGACGAAGACGCCGACGCGCCCGACATGGCCCGGTATCGCGCGACACAGGTCGGACGCCTGTTCGAAGCCGACCGCGCGCGGCGAGGGCGGGAAAAAGACGAAGCCAAGGTGCCGCGCGCCATTCGACACCGCCGCCGCGACCGTCGGATGCGTCGACAAGCCGCAGACTTTTGCCTGCGTCATCGACCCACCCGACCCGCCGGTTTTCTAGCAATCTCGCACATGCCGGTCGCCATGCGCCGACACGCGCGCGGCCGCAAGCATCGCGCTAAAGCGTCGCAGCGATCGCCCGTGCGGCGGCATCGGGATCGTCGGCTTGGGTGATCGGTCGTCCGATCACGACGATCGAGGCACCGCCATCGAGCGCCTCGCGCGGGGTGACGACGCGCTTCTGATCGCCGACCTCACCATCTGCCGGGCGCACGCCGGGGACGACGAAGAACCCTTTGGGCCAGATCCGGTGCGCCGCCGCGACCTCCGCGCCCGAACAGACGATACCGTCGAT
Source organism: Sphingomonas sp. TZW2008 (assembly GCF_002117915.1). GTDB lineage: Bacteria > Pseudomonadota > Alphaproteobacteria > Sphingomonadales > Sphingomonadaceae > Sphingomonas. The sequence continues at coordinate 268,202 of NZ_BDJB01000005.1, forward strand.
GCCCGATGCCATGGCCAGCTCGGTCAGCCGCAGCACCTGATCGTGCGCGCTGCCGCTCACCCCGGTCGAGCGCAGGTCGCCCTCGTCGAGACTGGTCAGCATCGTCACCGCGACCACCTTGGTTCCCGTCGCGGCTGCCGCCTTGGCATCTTCCAGCATTGCGCGCCCACCGGCCGCGTGGACGGTGAGGATTGCTGGTGCCAAGCCGCGAAGCGCCTGCACCGCCTTGGCGACCGTATTAGGAATATCGTGCAGCTTGAGGTCGAGAAACACGGGCAGGCCGAGCTCCGCCATTTCTCGCACGCCGTGGCGGCCGTTAGCGGCGAAGAACTCTAGCCCCAACTTGATTCCGCCGACGTGGTGTCGAATGCGCGTCGCAATTGCCTTGGCGCGGTCGAGATCGGGCGTGTCGAGCGCGACGTAGATGCGGTTCGACATCGTTCAGGCGACCCCTGGCGGCACCGCGATCGGCGCGGCTACCGGAGGCGGGGCTGGCGCCACGGCAACGTCGGTCACCGCCGACGATCGCAGATCGGCAACCGAGCGCTCCACAACGCTAAGCCTCTGTCGCAGCCGCCAACGGATCGTGCGCTGATAAAGGAAGGTCGGCACGAAGCCGAGGAGAAAGGTCACCAGCAGCAGCAGCGGCAGATTCACTTCCGCCACGAGGTTGCCGAACAGCTGAATCGGCACCCACTTCCAATTGCCGAAGGTAAAGACCGCGGCGACGAAGGCGATCAGCGCCCAGAAAAGGATCTTCAGGAACTGCATCAATAACGCTCCGCCATGCCGCCACGCTATCGCCGATGGACGGTTTTGGCCAGCCTCAGCCGATTTCGGTGCGCAGCTGCGCGATCAGCGCGGCCGCGGTCGACAGGCGCGGCTCTTCCTCGTCGAGGATCGCAACGAACGCCGCGCGCTTCGCCGCCGCCACCCGGCCCGGCCGCAACCGCATGTCGGCCGGCAGCGCGGAGACGATGATGTCGATCATACGCTCGGCGCCGTGCAGTCGGCCCCAGAGATAATCATTCTCGCGATAGGCGCGGCTGAAAAACGCGCCGAAGTTGCTGAACTGGATGCCCTTCAACGTCGCTTCCGCCCCGCCGCTCCTGATCGCCGTCGCGTCATCGGGCGAGATACGGTCGACCTTGATCGGATCATATTCGTCGATCCCTTCGCCTTGCAGCAGCGGCAGCGTGGCGAGGTCGAGGTAGGGAAAGCCGAGGTAGCGCAGCAGCAGGGCGCGTCGCGGGTGACGGGGCAACGCGGCGAGCGCAGCGGCGAGACGTTCGTCGGTTTCAGCATCGAGGCGGCTCAGGTCCATCGATGCGGCGAGGCGATCGAGCAATGCCGACATATCGCCGCCCCGCCGCCGCACGGCGCTGCGCAGTCGCTTGTGGCTCGAGGCGAGCTTGCAGTCGAGATACGCCGACAGCGACTGATAGATCGCGTCGCGGATCGGGCGCAGCGCCGCCTCGTCATGCTCGCCTTCGAGCTCGACCAGTCGGCGGGCGAGCAGGCGGAGGCGGCGGATGCGGAAATTGAGATCGAAGGTGCGCAGAAATGCGATCGACGCGTCGCTCGATGCATCGGACGGCTGCGCCTCGTCATAGCCGCGTACGAGCAACGCCGCCTCGATCCGTGTGCGGATGCCGCGCCACCGCTCGGGCCCCGGCTCACCGCCGATGGCGTGGAGCAGCGCGGTGACTGTCTCGATGACGCCATTGATCTTGAGATGCGCATATCCGGCATAGCTGAAGCCGGCGCGCTCGGCAGCGGCGATCTGCGCACGCCGACGCCACGCAACGAGCCGCGCGGCGGTTGGCCGATCGAGGAAAAAGGTGCGGCCGAACAGCGCCTCGACCTCGCTCTCGACCTGCGGGCGGATCGCAGCGGTGATCGCGCGCATCCGCTCGATGCGGCGCGAACGTGCGGCGATCGCCTCAAGATTGTCCCGGATCGGCTGCTTGCGCGGCAGCTCGCTGATCGCGCCGAGGATCGTCTGGAAGAAGCCGGGCGGCGCATCACCCCCGCTCGTCAGGCGGAACTTCATGCCGGGCGAGGGATCGACGTAGACGAACCGGCGATCGACTTGACGCCGCGCCGGGCGCTGCTCGAGCGCGTCGATCGCCGGGCGGAACGGCGCGTTGGCCAGCACCGACCCGTCGATTAGCACGGCCTTCTCCGCGGCATTGGCGGCGGCATGGCGCGGCAGGGCGGTGCGCAGAAACTCGCGACGCGATGGCCAGTTTCCATCGCGATCGGCAAGAACGCCGTCGAGCTCGGCGACGGTGAAGGCAGGGAAGGCACCGGGGAAGCTCGATGTCGCGCGCGCCGCAAAGGCGAGTTCGGGTATAGGCGCCAAGCTGTCGCTCACCATACCGTGATCACTGAACGACAGCACGACGCGGTGCTCGGTCTCGACGACTTCGGCGGGCGAATGAAGTTCGAGCCGTTCGGGATGGCCGGTGAAGTCGGTGACGGTGACGAACAGGTCGAGCGGTTGCCCGTCGGGTAGCAGGCGTGGGCCGCGCGGGGCGGCGGCCATCGCGTCGAATGCGTCGAGCAGCATCGCGGTGAAGCCGGGGCCGTCGAACGGCGGCTCGAACCAGCGCGAGCGGACGAAATGCGAAAGTTTGGCCCGCACTTCGTCGCGCGTCTGTTCGTCGAGTGTCTCGAGCTTGTCCGCGCTTCGTCCCGCCGCCATCCAGGCGATCGGAATCGCCCACGCCTTGGACAGGCGCGACGCCGGCGCTGCGTCGGGTGCGATCAATGCCTCGACATCGGCGCGCTCGAGCCACAGGTCGGTCAGCGGATCGAGCGACTGGCCGGCGCTGAGCGCCTGCGCGAGGAAGATGCCGTTGATCCCGCCCGCGCTAGCGCCGGCGATGATATCGGGGAGGAGGCGTAGACGCGCCGCACCATCCTCGGCGATGCTGTCGAGCAGCGCAGCGTAGACCTGTGCGCTGCCCGTTAGCGGCGTACCTTCGTGGCTGGCGCGGCTGGCGCGCGCGGCGTGCCATACCTCCTTTGTGATGCCGTGCATGTAGACGGCGAGGCTGATGCCGCCGTAGCAGACGAGCGCGAGCCGCAGTTCGATCTCGCGCATCATGCGGGCGACAGGTCGGCCCAGATCGGCAGGTGATCGCTGGCCTTGCGCGCCGCCGCGGTCATGTGCACGCCGCAGTCGACGATCCTTAGCCCGGACGACACCATGATGCGGTCGAGCCGACCCACCGGCCGCCGCGCGTGGAAGCTGGGCCCGGTATCGGCGAAGGCGTAGTCGCGCGCGAAATCGCGCAGGCATCCGGCCGCGCGAGTCCATTCGTTGAGATCGCCCATCATCACCGTCTCGCAGGGCCGCGTACACCCCTCGACGTGCGAGAGCACCGCAGCGGCCTGTTTGCGCCGCCAGAGCCCCGACAGGTCGAGGTGCATGCCAATCGCGCGCAGCGTGACGTCACCGACCTTTAGGTCGGCCGACACCGCCCCGCGTGGCTCCAGCGCGGGAAGGTGGATCGTCTGGCAATCGAGCACGGTCGACGATTTGCGGACGAGCAGCGCGTTGCCATGCCACCCCATCGAACCGTTCCGCATGCCGAAGGCGATCGCCTTCCAGTCGCTATGCTCGTCGAGAAGGTGCGGGGTGATCACCGCCGCGCGCGCGCCGAAGCGGCGATCGGCCTCCTGAAGCGCGATCACATCGGCGTCGATCTCGCGCAATACTTCAAGGATACGTTCGGGGTTGCGGCGGCGATCAGTGCCGATCGCCTTGCGCATGTTATAGCTCGCCACCCGGATCATTGTGACAGGAAACGCCGTCGCGGCTGGCTGGTTGCCGCGAGCCACAGTTGGGAAGACAGTCACCGGGCCGATGCTAGTGCGCTAGGCTGGTGATAGGGGCCGATGGGCAAGCTGGGTGGAGACAACAGTGCGGCTGGATTATTTTACCGGAGCGTCGGATCGATGGCGCACCGAAGCGAAGATCAGGGCGCGTCAGGTGATCGGCGACCATGCCGACGATCCGATGGGATATGTCGATCGTCGCCTCGGCATTGCGCGTTTCGGCTCGTTCGAACAACGACGGTGGCGGTACATCCGCACGCTGATCGCTGCGCATCGCGAGGCGGAGGCCCGGCGGCTCGCCCCGCCCTCGCGCAAGCGCTGATGGTGCCGGTTGCAGGAATCGAACCCGCGACCTTCGGTTTACAAAACCGCTGCTCTACCAGCTGAGCTAAACCGGCGCTGGGCGTGCCATGCGTCAGCCGACGCCGAAGGTCCAGCCTTCTGTTCGTCTGACCGCTTCGGTGAGCCCCGGCGGGTTCCACAACGCCTGATCGTTCGTATGAGCACGGAGCCAGGCGGCGGCTAGGATGGCGTCCGTAGCGTGATCGTCGTACGCTGACAGCGAGACGTGGGGTGCGCTGCCGAGTGCGGCAAGCGCCTGATCGAGCGCCTCGGCCGATCGCAGCTTGCTGCGTCCACGCGGCACCCCGGCGGCACGCGCCGCGATGGTGGTGTAGATCTCGACCAGTAGGGCGCCGGTGTCCGGGCGCGGATCGAACGGCCACACCGGGACACGGCCGGCGAGATGGTGAAGCAGCCGCATGCCGGCGAAGCTCGCCTTCGCCACCTGCGCCGCCCCGATCGCGTCATAGACCGAAGTCGGCTTGGTGGCGCCTTCCGTCACGAGCTCGCACATACGCCAGTGCAGGAAATCGCGCTTCACCCCGTCTGCCGCGCCAAGGTAGAAGTGCGTGCCGCGCCTTTGATCGAGAAAGGACGCGGCGCCGATATCGTCGTCGCTGCTGTGCGCATCGACATAGGCCCACAGTTCGCGCGCGCTAGCCGTCGTCGTTTCGCCCGGCAGGTGCGCACCGCGCGTAACAAAGGGCGCGGAGAAGCTGCAGTCGATGCCGATCAGCAGTGGCTCGTGCGCCCGGTCCACAAGCCAGTCGAGAACGGCACGGCGCGACCAGTAGCGGCCGGGCGGCGAGACGAGTTGCGGCGCGTCCGATCCCACCGCGCAGATCGCGACCGCAATCCCCTTGTGCGCATTTCCCTTGGCACCCGACCAGTCGATCGCGGCGAATTGCTCGGCATGGGTCACCGCTGCGGTCAGGGGCTTTGCCGCGTGATGACGGGCGACGGACCCAGATCGCGGATTACGTCGGCAGTGAAGCGCGCGATGTCGAACCGCGCGGTGCCCGGATCCTCGCCGCGCCGCACGACGACCAGGCGTTCGGACGGCACGACCATGACATATTGGCCGCGATTGCCCTGTGCGGAATAACTTCCGGCGGGCAGCTGCTGACCAGGCCCAAAGAGCCACAGCGTCGCGCCATAACCGGGCCCGCTCGGCGGCTGCGGCCCCGCCGGTGTGGTCATGTAGCGCATCCACCCGGCGGGCAGCAGACGCTTGCCCTGCCACACCCCGTCCTGCAGCCAGAACTGGCCGAGCCGCGCGAGATCGCGCGCCGTTGTCCAAACCTGGCTCGACAGCATGAAGTTGCCGCGCCAGTCGGTTCCGGCGGTCGTGTGGGCCATTCCCAAAGGGGCGAAAAGCTGAGAGGTCGGCCAGGTGGCGTATCGCGCGTCGTCGTTGAACGCGCCACGGATGGCACGGATGGCGAGCAGAATGTCGTTATTGGCGTAGCGGAAGCGGGTGCCGGGCTTCACCTCGATCGGCCATGCGGTCGCCTGCTCGGTGACCGTCGTCCCGCCGAAATACAGCGCGTCGGTGCGGTTGCCATAGTGATCGCTGTGCAGGCCCGAGCTCATCCGCAGTAGGTTGTCGAGCGTGATCGACTGGCGCGGATCGCCGGGCGCGCGCCATTCCGGCACGGAGGCTGGTCGCTTAGGATCGATCCGCAGGTCACGCACCGCAATGCCCGTCAGCGTACCCGCGATGCTTTTGGCGACTGACCAGGTGCGGTTGGGCACGAACGGGCCGAAGCCGTCGGCATAGCGCTCGCCAATGATCTTCCCGTCGCGCATCACAATGACGCCGATCGTCTCGCCCTTGCCAAAGCTCGTCCGATCGAACGCGCGCTGGATCGTCGCCGCGAGGGCGGGGGAGGGGCGCGGCGCGATGCCGGCATCACCCAGCGGCCAGTTCCGCGGATCGGGGCCGAGCGGCGTCTTCGCGTCCGCCGGCCGGACAGAGCCTGGCCGCGCCGGCTGACCGATCGGCGCCAAGACGCAACCGACGCGCGGTCGCCAGTCGGCGCGGCGCGGCGGCAGATCGGCGCCGAACGGAACGGTAACGGTGCGGCGCGAGCGATCAACCGTGGCGCGCAGCCGCGGCACGATCGCGTCATATTCGGGGTAGATGCCGCGCAGCTCGACCCCTGCGATCTGTGCCTCGCTGCGGCCTGCGGCGAAGATGCCTTCGCACAGGGTGAGTGCCTTGTAGCCGGCGGCGAGAGCATGCTGGTACGACGTCGACGTCTCGGCTGCGATCTGCTGCGCCGAGGCCGGCGTCGCTACCCAGGTCGCTGCGAGGCTAACCGCCGCTGTTCTTAGCAGCGCGCAGATCGTCCCAGTGCGCCATCCGCTCCGCGATGCGGTGTTCGAAGCCGCGCCCGGTTGGCGTGTAATAGGATTGCGGGGAAAGGCCGTCGGGCCAGTAGCGAGCGCCGGAGAAACCATCTGCATCGTCATGGTCATAGGCGTAATTCTTGCCGTAGCCGATATCCTTCATCAGCTTCGTCGGCGCGTTCAGGATCGCGGCGGGCGGCATCAGCGACCCCGTCTCGCGCGCGCTGCGCCACGCTGCCTTCATCGCGGTGTAGGCAGCATTCGATTTGGGGGCCGTCGCGCAATAGAGGCACGCCTGCACGATCGCGAGTTCGCCCTCAGGCGACCCGAGGAACTCATAGGCGTCCTTGGCGGCGAGGCACTGTTGCAGCGCCTGCGGATCGGCGAGCCCGATGTCCTCGCTGGCGAAGCGTGTGATCCGCCGGAGGACGTACAGCGGCTCTTCGCCGGCCGTCAGCATTCGGGCAAGGTAGTAGAGCGACGCTTGCGGATCGGAGCCGCGCATCGCCTTGTGCAGCGCGCTGATCAGGTTGTAATGCCCCTCGCGATCCTTGTCGTACACCGCGACGCGGCGCTGCAGAAAGGCGGACAGGCCGGCCGGATCGAGCGGTACGGTGATGTCGACCGAGAACAGCGTTTCGACCTGATTGAGCAGGAAACGGCCGTCGCCGTCGGCACTGGCGATCAGGGCATCGCGGGCTGCCTGATCGAGCGGCAAGGCGCGTCCGACCGCCGCCTCGGCACGGGCGATCAGTTCCGCCAAAGCCGCCTCGTCGAGCCGCCGCAGGATCAGTACCTGCGCCCGGCTGAGCAGCGCCGCGTTGATCTCGAACGAGGGATTCTCCGTCGTCGCGCCGACCAGCGTCACGGTGCCATCCTCGACATAGGGGAGGAAGCCATCCTGCTGCGCGCGATTGAAACGATGGATCTCGTCAACGAACAGCAAGGTGCGCCTGCCTGAACGCGCCGCGTCGCGCGCCTCGGCGAACGCCTTCTTCAGATCGGCGACACCGGAGAATACCGCAGAGATCGCGACGAAGCGCAGATCCACCGCTGCGGCGAGCAGCCGCGCGATCGTCGTCTTCCCGGTGCCGGGCGGCCCCCACAGGATCATCGACGACAAGCGGCCGGCCGCCACCATCCGGCCGATCGTGCCCTCGGGACCGGTCAGATGCTCCTGGCCGACGACCTGAGCGAGATCCGCCGGACGTAGCCGATCCGCCAACGGGGCGTCGGATGCCGGCGGCGGCAAAGGCGGTTCGAGCGCGGCGAAGAGATCGGCCATCGTCGGAAGATAGGCGACGGCAGCGATATTCATAGAACGGGATTGAAAACGGTGCGCTAAGATATATCTTGGATGCAACTAAGGAGACGAACATGAGCGACGAAACAGGCGATACGCCGCGCGGCGGCGGACGGCTCGGCGGGGCAGGCGCGGGTGTGGGCGCGGGCGGAGCACGTCCCGGCGGACCGCGTGCCGGCGGCCGAGCGGGCAATGCCGGTGCGGGCATGGCGGGTACTGCGAATCGCATGGGTCGCGGGCCCAGGGGAGGTGCCGGCGCCGGTACGGGCGCAGGGGCTGCCGCGCGCGCGGGCGCGGGCGCCAAGGCGGGTGCGATGGGGCTTGGCCGCGGGCCGGGTCGGAACGCTGGCGGCGGCGCGGCTAAGGCGGGTGCGGCGGCCGGCATGGCAGGCGCGGGTCGTGCGCGAGTCGGCGCCGGGCAGGGGCAGAAGCGTCCGGGCCAGGCGGGCGTGGCGCAGCGGCGTAAGCGCATGTTCGATCCGGGCGAACTGCGGCTCGTCCTGCTCAAGCTGATCGGCGAGGAGCCGCGCCACGGGTATGACGTCATCAAGTCGCTCGAGGAGCTGACGAGTGGCGGTTACGCGCCTTCGCCCGGTGTGATCTATCCCACGCTGACGATGCTGACCGAAATCGGTCATGTTTCCAGTGCGGAGGATGGCGAAGGCCGCAAGCGCTTCACCATCACCGATGCGGGGCGTGCGCATCTTGACGAAAACGGCGACGCCGTGGGCAAGCTCATGGCGCGGTTGTCGACGTTCGGCGAGCGCCATCAGCAAGGTGGCGGCATGACGGTGCGGCGCGCGATGATGAAGCTGCGATCTGCTGTGCAGGATCGGCTTGACCGCGGCAAAGCCGACGATCAGATCGTTCAGCAGATCGCTGCGCTGATCGACGACAGCGCTAAGAAGATCGCCGACATCGCGTGATCGGCAATGGCGCGGCGCTGCGACGCGCCGCGCTATTCCTGCGGCGGCACGGCCGACACCGCATCTGCCGGTTGGAGTCCGTGCCGCATCAGCATCGGCACGTTTGCCAACGCGAAGCCGAAGGTGAGCGGGATCGCGCCCCATAGTTTGAAGCCGACCCAGAAGTCCGTGCTGGTCGAGCGCCAAACCGCCTCATTGAGCAGCGCCATCGCGACGAAGAACAACGCCCAGTTGCGCGTCAGCTTGCGCCAGCCGGTCGCCGTCAGTCCCGGATAGGCGCTTTCGAGCAGCATCTGGAGCAGCGGCCGTCCCGTCGCCAGCCCGAACCCGAGCGTGGCGGCGAAGATGCCGTAGACGAAGGTGGGCTTCATCTTGATGAAGCGCTCGTCGTGAAACCAGATCGTCAGCCCGCCGAAGACGACCACCAGAACGGCGGAGATCAGCAGCATCGGTGGCAGATGCCGCGTTTTCCACCACGACAGGCCGAGCGCGGCTACCATCGCAACCATGAACGTCGCGGTGGCCGCGACGATGCGCGCGATCGCCGGCCCCGGCGCGAGGAAATTGACCGCGAAGAAGACCAGCAACGGCCCGTAATCGATCGCCAGCCGAAGGCCGGGCGACGGCTTGTTCGCTACGCTCACATCATACTCCGTTCGCCGTCTTGCCAGAACCATGCAGGGCGTCTGTCCGAACGATCAGGCCCCGCCCGGGTTCACCGGCGCTCATCGACCCCAGCGATGATCCGGCTGACCTCATTCGCATCGAACGGACGCAGATCGGTCATGCCTTCGCCGACGCCGATCGCGTGGATCGGCAGGCCGTAACGCTCGGCGGCCGCGACGAGGACCCCGCCGCGCGCCGTACCGTCGAGCTTGGTCATGACGAGCCCGGTCACCCCGGCGACCTCCTTGAAAACTTCGATCTGGCTCAGCGCGTTCTGACCCGTCGTCGCATCGAGCACGAGGACGACATCATGCGGTGCGGCCGGATTGATTCGGCCGAGGACGCGGCGGATCTTGGCGAGCTCGTCCATCAGCTCGCGCTTGTTCTGCAGCCGCCCGGCGGTGTCGACGATCAACACGTCGATGCCAGTCTCGGTCGCCTTCTTCACCGCATCCCACACCACGCCCGCCGCGTCGCCGCCCTCCGGTCCGGTGACGATCGGCACGCCGACGCGGTCCGCCCAGGTACGCAACTGACCGATGGCGGCCGCGCGGAAGGTATCCCCCGCGGCGAGCATGACGCCGTAATCCTGCTCCATCAGCAGATGTGCGAGCTTCGCGATCGTCGTCGTCTTGCCAGAACCGTTGACGCCGATGACGAGGATGACCTGCGGGCGGGGAAACGCCTCGATCTCGAGCGGACGCGCGACGGAGGCGAGCACCTTCTCCACCTCCTCGGCGACGACGAGGCGGATGCCGAGCTCTTCCATGTTCCGCTCGAAGCTGCCTTCCGACAAGCGCTCGCGGATCCGCCCGGCCGTCTGCGGGCCGAGGTCTGATCCAATCAGCGCCTCCTCGATATCGTCGAGCGTCTGCTCGTCGAGGCGCGCGGTGCCGAGGCCGGCGAGATTGCCGACGAGCCGGTCGGACGTGCGACGGAAACCGCCGATCAGTTTGTCGTGCCAGGAACGATTGTCGGTCATGCAGGGATTCCGATCAGGTGATCGTCGGCCGCCGCGACGATGCGTACGTCGGCGCAGGCGCCGATATGGGGAAGCGGGCGGGGCAGGCGGACCGCGGCGAATGCGGGGGTGTGGCCGCGATCGCCGGGCTTTTCCACCACGATCGTTTGCGTGGAGCCGACAAGCGTGTCGAGCCACGCGCGTCTGCGATCCGCCGCGTGGCTGCGCAGGGTGGTGGCGCGCGCCCGCACGATCGACGGATCGACCTGCGGCATGCGCGCCGCGGGCGTGCCCGCGCGCGGCGAAAAAGGAAAGGCGTGCGCGTGGACGATCGTGCAATCGTCAAGCAGCGCCAGCGTGTTGGCGAAGGCGGCCTCGCTCTCGGTTGGGAAGCCGGCGATCAGGTCCGCGCCGATCGCGATGTCGCGCCGCGCCTTCAGCCGCGCGACCATCGCGACCGCGTCGGCGCGCGCGTGCCGACGCCGCATGCGCTTGAGGATAAGATCGTCGCCGGATTGGAGCGAGAGATGGAGATGCGGCATCACGCGCGGCTCCCCCGTGATCAGGTCGAACAGACGATCGTCGATTTCGATCGTGTCGAGCGACGACAGGCGAAGCCGCGGCAACGCCGGCACTGCAACTAGGATGGACTCGACCAGGGTGCCCAGACCACCCTCGTAGCTCGTCAGATCGACTCCGGTCAGGACCACTTCCTGCACGCCGGCGTCGGCGAGCGCCGCTATCCGCGCCACCGCCTCACCCACAGGACTGGATCGGCTCGATCCGCGGCCGCGCGGAATGGCGCAGAAGGTACAGGCGTGGTCGCAGCCGTTCTGGACGCCGACGAAGGCACGCGCATGGCGACGCGGCGGCTGATGATTGGGAAAGCCGCCCCACGTCGCAGGAAGCAGCTTTGCGGCATTGGGGACGATGCGGTCGACCTCGGGCATCGCCGCGAACGCCGCCCGATCGATATCGGAGGCGCAGCCGGTGACCACGATTTCGGCGAGCGGGCGCTCGCGCCGTACGCGGCGCAGCGCCGCTCGCGTTTGCCGCATCGCCTCGTTCGTCACGCCGCAGCTATTAACGACCACCATGTCGCGATCGCCAGCCAGCGCGCGGATAGACTCGCTTTCTGCGAGGTTGAGCCGGCAACCAAGCGTGATCACATCGGTCGAACGGGAGGCGAGCATCGCGGCGATCTAGGGGTCGTGCGACCGTTAGTCCACGCCAGGGTGACGATCGCCAAGGGCGTCGAACGTCGCGCTTGTCGATCGCTGATACGGCAGCCGACCACTAGTCGGCTGAGTGGCGTATCATCGGCCGCGGAACACCGCGTCGCGCTTCTCGAGCAACGCATTCACGCCCTCGCGGTGATCGTCAGTCGCGTGGCTCACCGCCTGTGCGGTGGAGGCCGAATCGAGCGCCTGATCGTAGCTGCTCGTCTGCCCCTGGCGCAGCAGCGACTTGGTGAGGCGGAGCGAGTGCGGCGGTAGCGCGGCGATCTTGGTGGCGAGCGCGAGTGCCTCGTCCATCAGCGCGTCGTGCGGCACGACGCGGCTGACAAGACCCCAGTCCGCCGCCGTCGCTGCATCGATCACGTCGCCAGTGAAGAACAATTCCGCCGCGCGGCTCATGCCGATCGTCCGCGGCAACAGCCACGATCCGCCGTCGCCGGGGACGAGGCCAAGTTTGAGAAAGGTGACGCCGAACTTCGCCTTGTCCGACGCGATGCGAATATCGGCCATGCACGCGACATCGCAGCCGAGCCCGATCGCCGCGCCGTTGACTGCCGCGATCACCGGCATGTCGAGCGAGAAGAGGGCGCGCGCGATCCGGTGGATGTTGCGCTGATAGTGGCTGCGAATGCCGATCCCGGCGCCAGCGAACGGCCCTTCCGGATCCGCCATCTTCTTGACGTCGCCGCCGGCGGAGAAGGCGCGTCCTTCGCCGGTCAGGATGACACAGCGGATCGACAGGTCGGCGTTCAACGCGTCGCACGCGGCGCGCACCGCCTCACCGTCACCGTCTGCGCCGAGGGCGTTCATAGCATCGGGGCGGTTGAGGCGCAGGATCGCGATCGGGCCGCGGATTTCGGTAGTGACGACAGTCATTTGAATATCTCCGGATCAGCGAACCCCAAGCCCGCGGGCGATGATGCCGCGCAGGATCTCGCGCGTGCCGCCACGCAGCGAGAAGCTGGGCGCGTTTACGACGTTGTGGCCGAGCACGGCGAGGAAATCGGACGTCGCGGTATTGCCGGGCGCGGTATCGACCAGCGTGCGCGCGATATCGGCAATCTCCTGCTCGAATGTCGCACCCAGATCCTTGACGATCGCGGCATGGGTATTGGGGTTCTCCCCCGCCTCAAGCATCGTCGCGACCCCGCGCGACAAACGGCGCAAGGTGACGAGGTGGGCGGTCAGCCGCCCGATCGCGAGCTGCGCTGCCTCGCTATCGGTACCTTGCAGCACGCCGATGAGTTCGATCAGCAGTTGCATTGAGGACAGGAAGCGTTCGGGGCCGCTGCGCTCGAAGGCGAGCTCGCTCATCACCTGTTCCCAACCGGCGCCTTCGCTGCCGATCAGCGCGTCGGCGGGGATGAAGGCGTCTTCGAAATGCACCTCGTTGAAGTGATGCTGCCCGGCGAGATCGATGATCGGCCGGATGGTGATGCCGTCAGTCGCCTTCAGATCGACGAGCAACTGGCTGGTGCCCGCCTGCCGTGATTCCACGCCGCCACTCGTGCGGCAGAACAGGATCATATAGTCGGCGTGATGCGCGCCCGTCGTCCACAGCTTGGTGCCCGTGACACGCCAGCCGCCGTCGACCGGCACCGCGCGCGTGCGGGTGGCCGCGAGATCCGATCCCGAGCCGGGTTCGCTCATGCCAATGCAGAACACCGTCTCGCCGGCGGCGATGCCAGGCAGGATCGCCTCCTTCTGCGCTTCGGTGCCGTATTTGAGCAGGCTCGGTCCGCTCTGCCGATCGGCGATCCAGTGCGCGGCGACCGGCGCGCCAGCGGCAAGTGTTTCCTCAACGACGACGTAGCGCTCGAATGCGCTGCGCTCGTGCCCGCCGTAGCGCTTGGGCCACGTCATGCCGAGCCAGCCCTGCTGTCCAAGTTGACGGCTGAAATCGCGATCGAACCCGTTCCAGCTTTCCGCCCGCGACAAGGGGCCGCGGCTCGCCAGTGCGTCGGCGAGGAAGGCGCGAACTTCGCCACGCAACGCTTCGGCCGCTTCATGTCGCGGCGGACGGGGAAAATGCAGGTTCGTCATGCCGCCACCACCATCGGCCAATAGCCATCCCGTCCGCTACGAAAAGCGTGCTCGCCCAGCTTGAGCGTCCAGTAGCGCTGCGAGCCAAAGGCGTCGCGCCACGTCCACAGCGCCTTAGAGTAGCGATGCAACTGATGCTCTTGCGTGAAGCCAATCGCGCCGTGAAGCTGATGCGCGATATTGGCGGACTTCCCCGCTGCCTCACCGATCCGCGTACGCGCAACGGCGATCGCCAGTGAAAGGTCACGGCCGTCCTCGAGCGCGTCGGCCGCGTGGTCCGCAGCGGCGGAGGCTGCGGCCACCTCGCCGGCGAGCTTGGCGAGTTCCTGCTGGATCGCCTGGAACTTGCCAAGCGGTCGGCCGAACTGCTCGCGCGTCGACACGTGCTCGACCGTGAGGTCAAGCAGCCGCTCCAGCGCGCCCGCCATCTGCAGCGCACGGGCAAGCGCGCCATATTCACGTACCGTCGGGACGCCGGGCGTCATCCGGTGCGAACCGCCCTCCGGAATTTCGAGCTGATCGCTGGGTCGATCGGCGAGGTCGCTGCCCTTCTGCCGCATCGCCGGGCTGGCGACGCGGATCAGCCGATCACCATCCTCGATCACTGCGACTCGCGCGTGCCGCCCCCAGGCGATCGGCTCGCCCGCGAGACCGATCGCGGCTGGACCCTCGGCGAGCGGGAGGTTCGCCGCGGCAAGCAGCGCGTTGGCAACGATCGTATCGGCAAGCGGCAGCGCGAGCGCGTGACGGCCGGTCAGGCGGATCAGCGCGAAGGCGTCGTGCGCCGGAACGCCGAAGCCGCCGGCCGCTTCAGGGACCAGGACGAGCGGCAGGCCGCTCTCCTCGATCATCGCCCATGCGTCGTGAGGCCAATGCCCGTCACGCGCCGCGTGCTCGATTGTGTCGCCATGGGCGGTGAAAATCCGCTCGGCGGTATCCGCCAGCATCGCGCCGATATCGCTCATCGCCTTGGCGCCCGCTCGTCCGGTGTGCGCATGGTGTTCCTCTCCACTCCGCGAATGCCGCTAGAGCAGAAACGACCGCCTTGTCCACGCACGATCCCGCCGTGCGCGGCATCGTGCCGCTCGCGCGAGCTTGAGAGAAGGGGGTGGTGGACGCACTTGGGCTCGAACCAAGGACCCGCTGATTAAGAGTCAGCTGCTCTACCAACTGAGCTATGCGTCCGTGACCGGGAGGGCTGCTGCCCGCGATCGGGAGGCGCCGGGTACCATCATCAGCGCGCGATGCAAGTGCTTTTTTGCGCCTACCGTCGCCGATCGCCGCGATTTGCCCGATCGATCGACATCAGGATCCCGAGGCACAGGAACGTCGTCATCTGCGCCGAGCCGCCGAAACTGACGAGCGGGAGCGGGATGCCGACGACCGGCGCCAGCCCCATCACCATCATCAGGTTAATCGCGACGTAGAAGAAGATTGTCGTGGCAAGTCCCGCGGCGGCGAGCTTCGCGAAGCGGGTACGCGCGCGCATCCCGACGTCGACGCCCCAGCGGATCACCAGCAGATACGCACCGATGATGAAGAGGCCGCCGAACAGGCCCCATTCCTCCGCCATCGTGGCGAAGACGAAATCGGTATGGCCTTCAGGAAGATAGTCGAGATGGCTCTGCGTGCCGTTGAGGAAGCCCTTGCCGGTGACGCCGCCCGATCCGATCGCGATTTTCGACTGGCTGATATGGTAGCCGGTGCCGAGCGGATCGCTCTCCGGATTCATGAAAATGAGCACGCGATTGCGCTGATAATCGTGCAGCGCGAAATTGACCGCGAGCGGTATGCACACCGCGAGCGCTAGCCCGCCGCCGACGAACAGCCGCAGCGGTATCCCCGCAAGGAACATGACGGTGAGGCCTCCCGCGGTGATCATCAGCGCGGTGCCGAGATCGGGCTGGAGCATTACCAGCCCCGCCGGCAATCCGATCAGCAAGGCCGCCGGCCAGATCGCTCCGAACCGCCGGGTCTCGTTTGGCGGCAGCATATCGTAGAAGCGCGCGCAGGCGAGCACGATCGCCGGCTTCATGATTTCCGACGGCTGCAAGCGGATGAAGCCGAGATCGAGCCAGCGCTGGCTACCACCGCGCACAGCGCCGAGCAGCTCGACCGCGAACAGCATCACGACGATTACGACGTACGCGGGCAGCGCGCCCTGACGCCAAACGTCCTCGCGTACGCGCGACAAGGCGATCGCCCCGACGAAGAAGACGAGGAAACGGATACCCTGCGAGAAGGCCCACGGCCGCAGATTGCCGCCCGCGGCCGAGAATAGCACAACGAGGCCGAAGCCCGCGATACCGATTACGAGCAGCAGCATCCGCCACGGCAGCGCCGCGAGCGGTGCAGGGATGATGGAGGGTCGGCTCATAGCGGATCCGAAGGTTCGGTGGTGCCGACGCTCGCGGGCCCTGCGCCGTTGGCGATATCGCTCACGGTTGCTTCCTGCGTCGCGTTCGACGCGTCGGTCGCACTCTCGACCGCAGGCGCGCTGGTTGGCGCGGGTACATCCGTTTCGGTTGCAGCGGCCTGCGCGGGCGGCGGCGCTTCGGTCGCGGCGCGATACGCCGCTTCCTGCGCCGCCATGCGCGTGCGGATATCGCCGCCCCACGTCGGCTCGACCTCCTCGAGCGATTTCAGCGCCCGCGGCTTGTCGAACAGATATGTCATGATGTCGCGACCGATCAGCGGCGTATCAAGATTGCGCACCGTGTGGCCATTGTGCTCAAGGACGACGGCTGCCGCATATCGTGGGTTGTCCGCCGGGGCGAAGCAGACGAACAGCGCGTGATCGCGCAGCTTGAAGGGCAATTGCGCGTTGCCAAGCACACCCGAGCGGCGTTCCGCCATCGTGATCCGGCGAACCTGCGCTGTGCCCGTCTTCGCGGCGAGCTGAACTCCGGGGATTTGCAGCCGCGACGCGCCGCCGGTGCCTCCACCGTTGACGACCTTCCACATTCCCTCGCGAACGACGCGCAGATTGGCCTCGTCGAACGGAAGCGGCGGCGCGCCGCGCGGACGGCGATCCATCAGCAGGCTCGGCTTCAGCATGCGGCCGGAGCCGAGCCGCATCGCCATCACGGCGAGCTGAAGCGGATTGGCGAGAACATAGCCCTGGCCGATTGACGCGTTGAGCGAATCGGCCACGGTCCAGTTCGTCTTGTATTTCCGCTCCTTCCAGGCGCTGTCGGGCACCGTGCCGTAGCGTTGGGTCGAGAAGGGCAGATCGAACTTCTCGCCCAGTCCGACGGCGCGCGCGACCGGTGCGATCCGATCGTAGCCGAGCCGCCGAACCATCTCGTAAAAATAGATGTCGCAGCTCTGCGCGATCGCGCCGCGCAGATCGAGCGGCCCGTGGCCGCGCCGCTTGTGGCAGTGGAAGATTCCGGTGCCGACGCGCATCGCGCCGCTGCAATAGACGCGGTCGTTGGGATCAACGCCGGCTTCGAGCAGGGCAAGTCCGTTCATCGGCTTGACCGTCGATCCCGGCGGATAGAGGCCCTGCGTCACCTTGTTCATCAGCGGCACGTGGTCGTCGCCAGACAGCATCTTCCACTCGAAGTGGCTGATGCCGTCGGAGAAGCTGTTGGGATCGTAGGCCGGCATCGACACCATGCACAGCATCTCGCCTGTCTGGCTGTCGAACACGACGGCGGAGCCCGAATTGGTGCCGAGCCGGCGTGCGGCATATTCCTGCAAGCCGACGTCGATCGTTAGCCGCTGCGACTTGCCCGGTACGTCGGGCCGCGTCGCAAGCTCGGCAACCAGCTTGCCGCGCGCGGTTACTTCGATCCGCTTCGCGCCGGGTTGGCCGCGCAATTCGGTTTCCAGTGTCTTCTCAAGCCCGTCCTTGCCGAGCTTGAACCCGGGTGTCAGCAGCAGTGGGTCACGCGTTTTGCTGAACTGCTCCGCCGTCGCGCCGCCGACATAGCCGGTAAGGTGCGCCACCGCGGCGCCCGCCGGATAGTTGCGCGCAAAGCCGCGTGTCGGCGCGACCCCCGGCAACTCGGGCTGGCGGACCTGGACCGCGGCGAAGCGTTCCCAACTGACGTTCTCGGTCACCTTGACCGGCTGGAACCCCGCCGCATGCTTCAGATCGGCGCGGATACGCAAGATATCCTCGTCGCTTAGCGCAAGCAGCTGGCGCAGCGTGGCAAGCGTTTTGTCGGCGTCAACGATCCGGTCGGGGATCAGATCAACCCGGAAATCAGTGCGGTTGTCGGCAATCGGGTGGCCGTGGCGATCGAGCAGCCAGCCGCGGCGCGGCGGGATCAGCGTCATGTTGACGCGATTGCTCTCGCTCAACAGGTTGTAGCGCTCGTTCTCGGCGATCGACAGCCACGCCATCCGCCCTGCGAGGAGCCCGCCGACGCCGAGTTGCGCGGCGCCGAGCAGCCAAGCGCGGCGCGAGAAGGTGTAGCCCTGCTGCGCCTCCGTGGCGATCCGCGGCGGCCGCTTCATTCGGCGACGCGCTTGCGATCGATCCACGCGACGACGCGCGCGGCGAGGGGGAAGAGCAGAACGGTCACGATGATTTGGACCAATAGCACGGCGTCGACGTGCGCGCCGAGCGGCGTCGCAAGCAAGCGCCCACCGATCAGGCAAAAAGCACTGATCGCCGCGGCGATCAGCCAATCCTGAATGAAGCCACGCACCAGCGTGCGCTGATCAAACAGGTCGATGAGAAAGAAGCTCAGCGTCCACAGCAGCATCGCGCTGCCGAGCGGCTGGCCGCTGAGGCAATCGTCGAAAAGGCCGAGCAGCGCGGGTGCCCAGCGCCGCAGCGAGAGCGGGGCGAGCAGCCGCCAGGCGAGCAGCATCAGAAGGCCGCACGGCGGCAGAAGCGGGAGCGTCGCGCCGACCGGGACGACCGTCACCAGCGAACCTGCCATCACGCTGATCCACGGCAGCGCGCGCGCGCGGGCGGGGGGCAGGGGGGGCTGGAACGCCTTGCGGACGACGATCACGGCGTGATTCCTGCGGCGCTCGTTGACGATCTGGCGGAAGGCGGGGGCGGCGGCGGCGGAGGAAGGAAGGGGGCGCTGACGATTGCGAAGTCGAATGTGTCGGGGTGAGCCAGAGGCGCGGCGGGCGCGCTGTCCGACCCGGCTTGCTCGACCCGCGCGACAAGGACGCCGGGCGCGAAGATGCCGCCAGTGCCCGAGGTGACGAAGCGGTCGCCCGGCTTGAACGACGCGTTCGCGGTGCCGACCGAGCGGATTTCGACCATGCCGTCGCCGCGACCGGCGGCGAGCGCCGGCAGCCCGTCACCGATTCGCCGCACGGGGATGACGCTTTCGGGATCTGTAGCGAGCAGTACGCGCGCGCTGTTGGGGCCGGTTTCGATCACCCGGCCGATCAGCCCATCGGGGCCGCGCACCGGCATGCCGGGCCGAACGCCCTGCCAACGGCCCGCATTGAGGACGCCGAAGCGGCGCGTACTGGCCGCGCTTGAACTGACGATGCGTGCAGTGGCGACGATCTGCGGCGTTACGTCGCGCAGCTTGACGAGCCCGCGCAGGCGGCGATTGTCGCGCACGATGATCCGCGCCTGGACGAGCGCCTGATGCGTCCGCGCGACTTCGGCACGCAGCGCCGCATTCTCGCCGTGGACGCGGAAATAGGTGCCGATCGTTTCCGGAACCGCGGCAATCCCGCGAACCACGCCCGCCGCGCCGCTGGAAACAGGCGCGGTCAGCTCACTCGTCGCGGCGCGCAGCGCGGCGAACGCCGGCGGATTGAATTGCGACAGGACGAGCAACACCGTTCCCACGACCGCGCCGGCGATCGCCAGGATGTAGCTCAAGAAGAGCGAATATTGCGCCCGTCGCGAGAAACCCGGGCGCCGATCCCGCGACGCCGCCATGCGCTAGACCCCGATCAGCCGCTCTGCAGGACGCCGCGATACAGCGGATCCTCGAGCGCGCGACCGGTACCGAGCGCGACGCAGGTGAGCGGATCTTCCGCCACCGTAACCGGCAGACCGGTCTCGTCGCGAAGCACCTCGTCGAGCCCCTGGAGCAGCGCCCCGCCGCCGGTGAGCACGATGCCCTGGTCGACGATGTCGGCCGCGAGCTCGGGCGCGGTGTTCTCGAGTGCGACACGCACGCCCTCGACGATCGTCGCCACCGGCTCGGACAGCGCCTCGGCGATCTGCCCCTGGTTGATCTGAATCTCCTTCGGCACACCATTGACCAGGTCGCGGCCCTTGATGTGGATCGTCACGCCGATGCCGTCGAGCGGCGGCTTGGCGATGCCGACTTCCTGCTTGATCCGCTCGGCCGTTGCCTCGCCGATCAGGAGATTGTGATTTCGACGCACGTAACTGACGATCGCTTCGTCCATCTTGTCGCCGCCGGTGCGCACGCTGGTGGTGTAGGCGAGCCCGCGCAGCGACAGCACAGCGACTTCGGTCGTGCCGCCGCCGATGTCGACCACCATGCTGCCGATCGGCTCGGTCACCGGCATGTCCGCGCCGATCGCCGCTGCCATCGGCTCCTCGATGAGCCACACCTGGCTGGCACCGGCGTTCGACGCCGCGTCGCGAATCGCGCGCCGCTCGACCTTGGTCGAGCCCGACGGCACGCAGATCACGATCTCCGGCCAGCGCATGAACTTGCGCTGCCCGTGCACCTTGCGAATGAAGTGCTTGATCATCTCTTCGGCGACGTCGATGTCGGCGATCACGCCGTCACGCAGCGGCCGGATCGCCTCGATCGAGCCGGGCGTCTTGCCCATCATCAGCTTGGCGTCCTCGCCGACGGCCTTGACCTTCTTGATCCCGTTCACCGTCTCGACGGCGACCACCGACGGCTCGTTGAGCACGATGCCGCGGCCGCGCAGATACACCAGCGTGTTCGCGGTCCCGAGGTCGATCGCCATGTCGTGTGACATGAACTTGAAGTAACGCGAGAAGGCCATGTTCAGATAGATTCCGTCCCCGAATCGCCAGAGGCGATTACGCCACATTCATCCCGCGGCCTCGGCCGCAAGTCGCTTCTTGGGCGGGTATTGCTGCTATCACGGGGTCGCGGGATGGCGCCGATTGGGCTAGGGCACCGGCCGTGTCAATACGCCGCCTGCCCGAACAACTGGTCAACCGCATCGCTGCCGGTGAAGTGGTCGAAAGACCGGCCAGCGCGTTGAAGGAACTGGTCGAGAATGCGATTGACGCCGGCGCGACGCGGATCGCCGTGCGGCTGTCCGACGGAGGAGTCGGACGGATTGAGGTGGTCGACGACGGCTGCGGCATGGCGCCCGCCGACATGGCGCTCGCGCTAGAGCGCCATGCGACCTCGAAGCTGCCGACGGACGATATCGATGCGGTGGCGACGATGGGTTTTCGCGGCGAGGCGCTGCCGTCGATCGCGAGTGTCGCGCGGTTGACGCTGGAAAGCCGGGTGCGGAGCGCCGACGGCTGGTCGCGCATCGTCGACAACGGCGTGCTCGTCGCGGAGGGTCCGGCCGCGCTGCCGCCGGGGACGCGGATCCTGGTGGAGGATCTGTTCGCGCGCGTGCCGGCGCGGCGCAAGTTCCTGCGCTCTGCCCGCAGCGAATATGCCGCGTGCCTCGATGCGGTGCGCCGGCTCGCGATGGCCCGGCCCGACATCGTCTTCACGCTTGAGCACGACGGGCGGCGCGCGCTGGCCGCGTTGCAGGCGGAGGACCGGCCGGCGCGCGTCGCGGCGCTGACCGACCGCAATCTGCGCGACAATGCGGTGGCGATCGATCTCGAGCGCGCAACCGACGCTGGCACGGTGGTGCTCGGCGGCGTCGCCGGCCTGCCGACGTTCCACCGGGGCGTGGCGGATCACCAGTATCTGTTCGTCAACGGGCGGCCGGTGAAGGATCGCCTGCTGATCGGCGCGATCCGCGGTGCCTATGCCGAGATGATGCCGCGCGATCGGCACGCGGTGGTGGCGCTGTTCCTCGACGTGCCGCCCGCGCTGGTCGACGTGAACGTGCATCCGGCGAAAACCGAAGTGCGCTTCCGCGATCCCGCGATGATCCGCGGGATGATCGTGAGCGGGCTGCGCCGCGCACTTGATGCGGCAGGGCACCGGGTCGCGCATCGGGCGCCGGCGGATGCGCTCGCGATGTTCCAGGCCGAGCCGATAGCCGCCGGTGGGGAAGCAGCGACAAGCGGCTGGCCGAATGCCGCGGGCGGCGCATCGTTCGAACATGGCGAGCCGCCCCGCAGCGCATCGTTCGCAGCCGTGCACGAGCGCCGACCGAGTTTCTTCGCGCCCCCGCCGCAGGCACGCGCCGAGCCGGCCTGGGCGCCGCCTCCGACGAGTGTTGCGCATCCGCTCGGTGTCGCGCGCGGCCAAGTTGCGAAGACCTATATCGTCGCCGAGGCCGAGGACGGGCTGGTGATCGTTGACCAGCATGCGGCGCATGAACGGTTGGTGCTCGAACGCATGCGCGCGGCGCTCGCGGACGGGCGTGTCGCAAGCCAGGCGCTGCTCATTCCCGAAGTCGTTGAGCTCGACGAGCCGGCGTGCGACCGGCTCGACGGGCGGCTCGCCGAACTCGCTGATCTTGGGCTTGAGATGGAGCGTTTCGGGCCACGAGCGATGCTCGTGCGCGCGACCCCCGCGCTGCTGGGGGGCGGCGATCCAACGGGACTCGTTGTCGACCTGGCGGACGAACTGGCCGCCTACGATGATGCGCTGTCGCTGCGCGAACGGCTCGATGCGGTAGCGGGCACGATGGCATGCCACGGATCGGTACGCGCCGGCCGGGTGCTGTCGGTCGTCGAGATGAACGCGCTGCTGCGCGAGATGGAGGCGACCCCGCATTCGGGCCAGTGCAACCACGGCCGACCGACGTGGGTGAAACTGGCACTTGGCGATGTCGAGCGGCTGTTCGGGCGGCGCTGAATCACGGGGTTACGAGTTCGGCTCGAAGCCAAGCCATTCAGCAAGCGGAAACCTTCGAACGACGCGCTCGTTTGTTTCGCAACGTTTCTGCAAGGCCGTACCATGAAGCACATCGCCCCGCTCGTCTTCGCTCTGATCCCGCTCTGCGCCGTGGTCGGCGCCTGCGTGACGGTGCCATAAGCGCTTGAACCCCATGGCGGGGACCGCCGTGCCCGGAAAAGCGAAAGGCCCGCCCGGCGTGGTTGCCGGGCGGGCCTTGTCGTTACCGTCGGTATCGTCGCCCGCAGCGGGGAATCAGCCCTGCGCCGGCTCCTGACGATCTTCACGCTCCTCGGCGCTGGCGCCCGGCTCCGCATTCGGATCGAACGCTTCGACGAAGCCGCCTTGGTCGCGGCCTTCCTCGAAGACCTGCGCCATGACGTCGACGCCCTTGGCCTGCATGTCCGCCTCTTCAGGCGAGCGCGCGACGTTGACCTTGACGGTCACGGCGACCTCGGGGTGCAGCGCGACCTTCACGTCGTACACGCCGATCGCCTTGATCGGCTTGTCGAGCACGATCGCCGACTTGGCGACCTTGTGGCCGGCGTCGTTCAGCGCCTCGACCAGATCGCGCACCGCGACCGAGCCGTAGAGCTGGCCGACGTTCGACGCCTGGCGGATGATCGTGACCGACGCGTCCTTGAAGGACTTCGCTTCGACCTCGGCCTCGCCGCGACGGTTTGCGTTGTCGGCTTCGATGCGGGCGCGGTTGGCCTCGAACACCTTGCGGTTCGATTCGTTGGCGCGCAGCGCCTTCTTGTTCGGCAGCAGGTAATTGCGGGCGAAGCCGTCCTTCACCTTAACCACGTCGCCGATGGCGCCGAGCTTCTCGACGCGCTCAAGCAGGATGACGTCCATCTGCTTCTCTCCTTACTTAACGACGTAGGGCAGCAGGCCCAGGTGACGGGCGCGCTTGATCGCCTGGGCGAGCTCGCGCTGCTTCTTGGCGCTCACCGAAGTGATGCGCGACGGCACGATCTTGCCACGCTCGGACACGAAGCCCTGCAGCAGGCGCACGTCCTTGTAATCGATCCGGGGCGCGTCCTTCGCGGAGAAGGGGCAGCTCTTGCGGCGGCGGAAGAAGGGGCGGGCCATTATGCGTTCTCCTCTTCGCGGCGGCGACCACGCTCGCGATCGCGCTCCTGCTTGCGCATCATCACCGACGGGCCCGCCTCGTGCTCGTCAACCTTGACGGTCATGTAGCGGATCACGTCCTCGCTGATCGAATGCTGACGCTCGATCTCGGCGACGGTGTCGCCCGGCGCGTCGAACTCGATCATCACGTAATGCGCCTTGCGGTTCTTCGCCATGCGATACGCCATCGACCGCAGCCCCCAGGTCTCGGTCTTGACGACCTTGCCCTTGTGATCGGTGACGATCTTGCTGACGGCTTCCGCCATCGTATCCACCTGCGCCTGTGCCAAATCCTGGCGCGCAAGGAACACGTGCTCGTACAGAGCCATGTGCTTGTCCTTCCTTGGCCGATCGCTGACATGGCCCCGTGCCATGCCCCTCCGGCTGTCGTCCTCAAACGGCAAAGGGCGGGGAGACGCTGCTCCCCGCCCGTGCTGCCGGCTCCCATACGCGGGGGCCGGGAAAATGCAAGCCTTACCGCAGCGCGTTCGCGATGACGCTGAGGATCAGGCCGTTGTTGCCGATCAGCACCGCGTCGTTGCCCGAGCGGACCCACTGCTGCCCGCGGCCCGGCGCGTACAGGCGACGCTGGCGGTACTGGCGATAGTCGATCACGCGATAGTTGGTGGCGTAGCGGCGATCGAAGCGCTGGCCCTTGCGCCAGGCGCGGTAGTTGTTGCGGTTGACCGTCTGGCGCTTGACCACGGTCTTGCGCACCACCGTGCCGTTGGGCCGCTGCTTGACCGTCGTCACCGTCTCGCGGCGCTGCTGCGCCTCGGCGCTCGCGGCGATCATCGGCGTGGCGACGAGCGTGGCGGCGATGCCGGCCTGGATCAGCTTCTTGAACATTTCGTGGCTCCTTGATGAACTCGATACTGGCGGCGCCGTGACCGCGGCGTCGACAACCTATCTGGGGACCGGTTGTATCCGGCACGTGGCACAGACGCCGGCAAATGGTCGCGAATTGTCGCAAACGTCGCCCCGCGATGAACCGTGGTTCAGGAAGCAAGCATTTCTACACGTGCGGATGGTACGCCGCAGGCATGACGACCATGTATCACCCGACCCTGCAGTCTGATCCGGCACAACGCCTGCGGCTGCGCCGCGGGGGAGAGCGACCCGTTGCAACCTCAATGTGGCTCGCGATCGTGACGGTGGCGATGCTGGCGTCGCTCTACGTTGGCTGGGTCGGCTTCATCGCGTCGGACGATTCGCTCTACCATCAAGGTGCGATGCGCTGGCTGACCGATCCGCCGTTCGCCGGCAGCGATCATTGGTCGACGCGCTTCCCGCTGACGCTGACGTTTGCCGCGGTACTGGCGGTTCTGGGGCAGGGCTACGTCGCGTTCGGGGTGACGGCGATCCTCTTCTACGTCGTGCTGGTGGCGATCACGGGACGGTTCGCGGCGAGCGTCGCCGGCACGCGCGCAGGCTGTATCGCGGCGCTGCTGACGGCGACACTACCCGTCGTGGTGAGCCATGCGACCACCGTCAGCGTCGACCTGCTCGAAGCCGCGGCGCTGCTCGCCGGGGCGCTGCTGATCGGCCGAGCTGGGGACGATCGCGCCGGCTGGCTGCGCGCGGCGGCGGGCGGCGGCTTGTTCGGTGTCGCGATCCTGTGCCGCGAGACGAGCGTGCTCGCGCTCGCGATCCTCGGCCCGCTGCTCGTCATCGGACGACCCATCCCACGCCGCGTGCTGATCGCCTGTGCCGTCGGTGCCGGCGCCGTACTGATCGGTGAGGCGCTGTTCCAATATGTGATGACGGGCGATCCGCTGCGGCGCTACACGATCGCGTTCAATCACGACGAGCACATCGATCGTGCCGCCAACAAGGAAGGCAACTTCCTGCTGTGGCCACCGATCGATCCGCTGCTTGTGCTGATGGTGAACGACGACTTTGGCCTGCTGTTCTGGCTCGCCGGTGCCGCAATCGCGGGCGGTACGTGGCGGTCGATCGATCCGTCCCGCCGCCGTCCGCTTGCGCTACTCTTGTGCATGGCCGCGGCAGGTTTCGTGCTGGTATCGGTGCTCTATTCGAAGCTGGTGCTCAACCCGCGCTATTTCATGCTGGCGGCGCTCGCGGCGATCGTCGTGCTGGCGATCTGGCTTGATCGGCTTGAGGCGCAATGGCGCGCCCTGATTCTCGCCGCATTCGTCGCGAGCAACCTCTTGCTGATGAGCGTCGGCAACGCGCACCCGCGCTGGGCAATGGAGGCGCTGGTCGACGCTGCCGCACGGCATCCGGGCGAGACGGTGGCGGGCGAGGCGAGCGACGTGCGCCGCGCCGATCTGCCGATGGCGATCCTGAACCAGACGAACCTTCGCTCCCTGCCGACGGCGCCCGGCGGACTGGCGATCGTGCCCGCCGATGCCGCCCCGGCGCGCGGCGTGATCGCGCATTATCCGTCGCCGCCGACGCGGCTCGGCGCGCTGCTGCGCACGCTTGGGCTGGAGCCGCTCGTGCCGGCGCCGATCGCTAGGCGCATGTTCGCGCCCAGCCCGGAACAGGTGCTGATCCGCACGACGGGCGGTTGACCACGACGCATCGTCGCGCCTACCGCGCGCCTCTTTGCAATGGGAGAGGCCGGTGCGCGCGTTCATCTTTCCGGGTCAGGGCAGCCAGGCGGTCGGCATGGGCCAGGCGCTCGCCGCCGCCAGCCCGGTCGCTCGCGAAGTGCTGCAGGAAGTCGACGAGGCGCTCGGTCAGAACCTGTCGCGGCTGATGGCGGAAGGGCCGGCGGACACGCTGACGCTGACCGAGAATGCGCAGCCCGCGATCATGGCGAATGCCATCGCGACGGTGCGCGTGCTCGAGCGGGAGGGCGGGATCCGGTTGGCGGAAAAGGCCGACTTCGTCGCCGGCCACAGCCTTGGCGAATACACCGCTTTGTGCGCTGCGGGCGCGATCGACCTTGCGACGACGGCGCGGCTCCTGAAGCTGCGCGGGCAAGCGATGCAGGCCGCCGTGCCGGTGGGCGAGGGATCGATGGCAGCGCTGCTCGGCGCTGACCTTGCCAAGGCGCAGGCGATTGCGGGGGCAGCGGCCGAGGGCGACGTGTGCAGCGTCGCGAATGACAATGATCCGACGCAGGTCGTGATCTCGGGTACGACCGCAGCAATCGACCGCGCGATCGCGATCGCCAAGGATCACGGCGCGAAGCGCGGCCTCAAGCTACCCGTTTCCGCGCCGTTCCATTGCCCACTGATGCAGCCCGCCGCCGACGCGATGCGCGATGCGCTGGCGCAGGCGCGGATCGATGCGCCGCTCGTTCCCGTCTACGCCAACGTTATCGCGGGGCCGGCGAGCGACCCCGACACGATCCGGCGGCTGCTCGTGGAGCAAGTGACCGGCATGGTGCGCTGGCGCGAATCGGTGCTGGCGATGGCCGAGGCAGGCACGGGCAGCTTCGTCGAATTCGGCGGCAAGGTGCTGGGACCGATGGTGAAGCGGATCGTGCCCGATGCCGAGGCGATCAGCGTCGTCACGATGGACGACATCGAAGCGCTGCTGAAGGCGCTGTAATCCAAGCCTGCATCAAGGAGCATTAATGATGTTCGACCTTACGGGCATGACCGCGCTGGTGACGGGCGCGTCGGGCGGTATCGGATCGGCGATCGCCAAAGCGTTGGCGTCACAGGGGGCGCGGCTCGCCGTCTCCGGCTCTAATGCCGAGAAGCTTGACGCGTTTCGCGATACACTGGGCGGCGATCACGTCGCCGTGCCCGCCAATCTCTCCGACCCCGCGTCGGTCGATGCGCTGGTGCCGGCGGCGGTCGCGGCGCTTGCCGGGCGGCTCGACATCCTCGTCAACAACGCCGGGGTGACGCGCGACAATCTGGCGATGCGGATGAAGGACGACGAATGGTCCGACGTGATCCGCATCAACCTCGAGGCCGCGTTCCGGCTGGTGCGCGCCGCTGCCAAGCCGATGATGAAGCAGCGCTTCGGCCGCGTCGTCTCGATCACGTCGGTCGTCGGGCAGACGGGCAATCCGGGTCAGGCCAACTATGCTGCGTCGAAGGCGGGGCTCGTCGGCATGTCCAAGGCGCTCGCGCAGGAACTGGCGAGCCGCGGCATCACGGTGAATTGCGTCGCCCCCGGCTTCATCCGCTCGGCGATGACCGATGTGCTGCCCGACGCGCAGAAGGCCGCTTTGCTGACCAAGATCCCCACCGGTAACCTGGGCGCGGGCGAGGACATTGGCGCCGCCGTCGTCTACCTCGCATCGCGCGAGGCGGGGTATGTGACAGGACAGACGCTGCACGTGAATGGCGGGATGGCGATGATCTGATCAGGATCAGGCGCCTTGGCCGCGGGGCCGAACCACCCTTGTCACGAAACGAACCCCGTTCTACCTGCGTTCAGGAATACCAACCCCCCGATCGAAAGAGGGACTGATTTTATGAGCGAGACCGCCGACCGCGTTAAGAAGATCGTCGTCGAGCATCTCGGCGTCGAGGCCGAAAAGGTCACCGAGGACGCCAGCTTCATCGACGATCTGGGTGCGGACAGCCTCGACATCGTCGAGCTGGTGATGGCGTTCGAGGAAGAGTTCGGCGTCGAGATCCCCGACGATGCCGCCGAGAAGATCACCACTGTGCGCGACGCGATCACCTATATCGACGAGCACAAGGGCTGATCTTCGGATACGGGGCGTGCCGGCCAGCCGCCCCGGCCTGGATTTTGAACGGCTTCCCGTCCCCGGCTAGAGGGCGGGGAGCCGTTTCGTTTTCGATTGTTCATGGAGTAGCGCGATGCGCCGCGTTGTCGTCACCGGTCTTGGCCTAGTCACCCCGCTGGGGGCAGACGTCGAGACAGCCTGGGCCAATATCATCGCCGGCAAGTCGGGCGCCGGCCCGATCACGCATTTCGACGCGAGCGAGTATAAGTGCCGCATCGCGTGCGAGGTGAAGCCGGCGGATCACGCCTACGGCTTCGACCCGGGTAAGCGCGTCGACCACAAGATCCAGCGCCAGGTCGATCCGTTCATCGTGTTCGGCATCGACGCGGCTGGCCAGGCGCTCGAGGACGCCGGGTTGACCGAGATGAGCGAGGCCGAACGGCTGCGCGCAGGCTGCTCGATCGGATCGGGCATCGGCGGGCTGCCGGGAATCGCGAGCGAATCGATCGTTCTGCACACCAAGGGGCCGGGCCGCGTCAGCCCGCACTTCGTCCACGGCCGGCTAATCAACCTCATTTCGGGGCAGGTCAGCATCAAATACGGGCTGATGGGCCCGAATCACGCGGTGGTTACCGCCTGCTCGACGGGCGCGCACTCGATCGGCGACGCCGCGCGGATGATCGCGATGGACGACGCCGACGTGATGCTCGCGGGCGGCGCGGAAGGCGCGATCTGCCCGCTCGGCATCGCCGGCTTCGCACAGGCGCGCGCGCTCAGCACCAACTTCAACGACACGCCTGAGAAGGCGAGCCGCCCGTACGACCGCGACCGCGACGGCTTCGTGATGGGCGAGGGCGCCGGTGTCGTCGTGCTTGAGGAATATGAGCGGGCGAAAGCACGCGGCGCGAAGATCTATGCCGAAGTCATCGGTTACGGCCTGTCGGGCGACGCCTATCACGTGACCGCGCCGCATCCCGAAGGGTCGGGCGCTTACCGCTCGATGGAAATGGCGATGCGCAAGTCCGGGCTTCGGCTCGAGGACATCGATTATGTCAACGCGCACGGCACCTCGACGCCGCTCGGCGACGAGCTCGAGTTGGGCGCTGTGCGGCGCTTGTTCGGCGACCACCTCGGATCGATGTCGATGTCGTCGACCAAGTCGGCGATCGGCCACCTGTTGGGCGGCGCAGGCGCAGTGGAAAGCATCTTCTGCATCCTCGCGATGCGCGATCAGATCGTGCCCCCGACGCTCAACCTAGACAATCCGAGCGACAATTGCGTCGGCGTCGACCTCGTGCCGCACGTCGCCAAGAAGCGCGAGGTACGCGCCGTGCTCAACAACAGCTTCGGCTTCGGCGGCACCAATGCGTCGCTCGTCATGCGCGCGATCTGATTGATCGCGCGAACAGGCGTGATGCGCAGGATCGGGTGCCTCGGGCTGCTGATTGGCGTCGTGGCGGTCGCGGCGCTGTTCTGGGCGGCGCGCGATTGGTCGGGCGCAGGGCCGTCGAACAAGCCGGTCACGCTCGTCGTGCCGCAGGGCGCGAGCCTCGCGCGCGCGGCCGCGACGCTTGAGGAACAGGGCGCGATCCGCTCGGCGTGGCGCTTCCGCGGCTACGCCCGCGTGTTTGGATCGGGCACGCCGATCAAGACCGGCGAGTATGAGATACCGGCTGGCGCCAGCGCCGCCGATATCTTGGCGCTGCTCGAATCGGGCAAGGTTCGGCAGCGGCTGGTGCCGGTACCCGAGGGGTACCCGTCCGTCCTTGTCCACGATGCGTTGATGCGCGCTGAGGGACTGACGGGTACGGTTGCGGTGCCGCGCGAGGGCTCGGTACTGCCCGACAGCTACGCCTACCAGCTCGGCGACACGCGCGCCGCGGTGCTCGGCCGCATGCAGAAGGCGATGCGCGACTATCTCGCGGCGGCGTGGAAGAAGCGCAAGCCGGGCATCGCGGTGACGACGCCCGATCAGGCGATCGTCCTTGCCTCGATCGTCGAGAAGGAAACCGGCAAGCCGAGCGAGCGCCGCACCGTCGCCGCCGTCTATTCGAACCGGCTGAAACGCGGCATGCCGCTGCAGGCCGACCCGACCGTGATTTACCCGATTACGAAGGGGCGGCCGCTGGGCCGGCGCATCCTGCGGTCCGAACTTCAGGCGCGCAACGGGTACAACACTTATGCGAGCGCTGGGCTGCCGATCGGCCCGATCGCGAACCCCGGCCGCGCCTCGATCGACGCGGTGCTTGATCCGGCGGCTAGTTCCGCGCTGTATTTCGTGGCGGACGGGACGGGCGGGCACGTGTTCGCCGACACGCTCGACCAGCACAACGCCAACGTGCGCAAATGGTATGCCATCCGGCGCGCGCGCGGCGAGATGTGAGGATAAGCTGTTCCCTTTGTGGGGCGGCAGCGTAGAACAAAAGCGTTCGTTCACGGAAGCGCCCCGTCCTTGCTGACCACCCCCATGTTGATCGCTGCCGGCGTCGTTCTGCTGCTGCTGATCGTCGGCGCGGTGATGGCGTTGCAGCGCGGCCTCGCGGCACAGGGGGCGGCGGCGCGCGAGCAGCGCGCCAGGATCGAGGCGCAGGCGCTGCTCGCGGGCGCGCCGATGCAGGCGATGCTGGTCCGCGCCGATCGGCGGATCGAAATGCCGCCGCGCGTCGCCGATCTGTTCGGCCTCGTCCAGCCGGCGACCGATCTCGACGGCTTGAACGCCGGCCACTGCGGGCTTTCCGCGCTCGACGCCGGACGGCTGACGAGCGACGTCATCGCGCTTCAGCGCTCTGGCCGGCCATTCGTGCGGCAGGTGCGGCCACTCGGCGCGTCGCGCACGGTGACGCTGCGCGGCGAGCGCGCCCCGCTCGGCATGAGCAGCGGCGACGTCGTCGTATGGGTGAACGACGCCAGCGAGGAACATGCCGAGGTTGAGCGGCTGGCGGGGGAGGAGGCGCGGATCCGCGCCGCGTATGATTCGCTGACCGGGCTGATCGAGGCGGCGCCGCTGCCGATGTGGTACCGAGGTGCCGATCTTCGGTTGGCAATGGTCAATACGGCGTACGTGCGAGCCGTCGAGGGCAGCGACGCCGCCGATGTTGTCGGGCGCGGGCTGGAGCTGATCGAGGGGTCGGGGCAGGGCGGGCCGCTGGCGGGCGCGACCAGCGCGCGCGACGCTGATCGGCCGCAGGTACGCACGCTGCCAGCGACCATCGGCGGCGCGCGACGGACGCTGCAACTCCACGACGTGCCGCTGCCGAGCGGCGGCGTCGCCGGCTTCGCGATCGACATCGAGGAGCTGGAACAGGCGCAGGCACGCGAGAAGCGGTACGCCGCGGCGCAGCGCGCGATGCTCGACCGCCTGTCGGCCGGGGTGGCGCAGTTCGGGCGCGATCGCGCGCTCGTCTTCTGCAACCAGCCGTTCCGGCGCTTGTTCGCGATGCGCAGCGAGTGGCTGTCCGATCGACCGGAGTTCGACCGCATCCTGGAGCGGATGCGTGAGGCGAACCGTCTGCCCGAGGTGCGCGACTTTCCCGGCTGGAAGAGCGAGCGGCGCGACTGGTTCGTGCGTACCGACGTTGAGACGGAGGAGACATGGCACCTGCCGGGCGGCGCTTATATCCGCGTCGTGCCGCAGCTTCTGCCCGACGGCAGCTTGCTGCTGATTTTCGAGGATCGTACCGAACAGGTGCAGCTGGCGTCGGCGCGCGACACGCTTCTCCGCGTGCGCACGGCGACGTTCGACAACCTATTCGAAGCGCTCGGCGTATTCGCCGCCGACGGGCGGTTGCAGCTGTGGAACAATCGATTCCGCGCCTTGTGGGAGCTGGAGGAAGAGTTTCTCAGCGGCCACCCGCGTGTCGGCAGCGTCGCCGAGAAGATCGCGCCAAAGCTGCGCACGCCGGAACGGGCAAAGCTGATCACCGAACTCGTCCGATCGGCGACGACCGATCGCCAACAGCGTGGCGGGCGGGTAGCGCTAGCTGACGGGCGCCACTTCGAATTCGCCGCCGTGCCGCTGCCCGACGGCAATGCGCTTTTCACCATGCTCGACATTACCGACAGCCGCCGCGCCGAGCAGGCGCTGCGCGACCGGGCGGCTGCGCTTGAGGCGGCGGACAAGGTGAAGACCGCGTTTGTCGCCAACATGAGCTACGAATTGCGTACCCCGCTGACGTCAATCAGCGGCTTCGCCGAGATGCTCCAGGCGGGCTACGCCGGCAAGCTGCCGAAGCAGGCTGACAGCTACGTCGACGCGATCCTCGAGTCGGTGGGGCGGCTGGGGCTGCTGATCGACGATGTGCTCGATCTGACGCAGCGCGACGATGCCGCCCCACTGGCGCGCGTCGACGTCGATCTCGCGGCGACGGTCAAGGCGGCAACCGAGCGCCTGCGCGCCGTCGCCGAGCAGCGGCGCATCAACCTTGTCGTCGATAGCACGCCAAACGCCGGCAGCATGATCGGTGATGCGCGTCGCCTGCAGGAGCTGGTGGAGCACCTGCTGCGCCATGCCTTTGACGCCGCGGGCACGGACGGGCGCGTGCTGCTGCACGTCGAGGGTGATACTGCGCGGGTGCGGATCGTCGTGTCGGACGATGGGCCCGGACTGGACGCCGACACAGCGCGGCATGCGTTCGATCGCTTCGGACGGCACGGGGCCGATGCGCGTAGCGAGCGACCGACCGATCTGGGACTACCGCTCGCCAAGCAACTGGCCGAAGCGCATGGTGGTTCGATCTCGCTGGTGAGCGAAGTGGGTGCGGGATCGCTCGTCACCGTGGATCTGCCACGGCGATGAGCGGCGGTCTCCGGCTCGGATCGCTTGCCGACACGATGGCCTTCGGCGCACGCCTCGCCGCATTGGTCGAGGCAGGCGACGTCGTCACGCTTGAAGGCGCGTTGGGCGCGGGCAAGACGAGCATCGCGCGCGGTCTGCTAGCGGCGCTGGGCCTTCAGGGCGAGGCGCCGAGCCCGACTTTCGCGATCGTCCAGCCCTATGCGCCGCCTGAGACGCGTCTGCCGGTGCTTCACGTCGATCTCTATCGCCTCGACGATCAGGCGGAGCTCGACGAACTCGGCCTCGACGATGCCGGTTATGATTCGCTGCTGATCGTCGAATGGCCCGATCGCGCCGGCGGCGATGCGTGGCCCGACGCGCTGCGGCTCACGCTGGCGACCGAACCGGACGGCGCGCGGCGCTTGACTTGGATCGTCCCGGCGGCATGGGAGCGGCGATGGCCGTTTCGATGACCCCGCCCACCGGTATGGACGAATTTCTGGCCGGTTGCGGCTGGGGTAATGCCGACGTGCAGCCGCTGGCCGGCGACGCGTCGTTCCGCCGCTACTTTCGTGTCGCCCATGGGGTAAAGCGCGCGATTTTGATGGATGCGCCGCCGCCGCACGAGGATCCAAGGCCCTTCCTCGCGGTGGCGCGCTGGCTCATCGAACGCGGGTTTACCGCGCCCGCGATCCTCGCGGCCGATTCCGAACGGGGTCTCGTGCTGCTCGAGGATTTCGGCGACGCTCGGATGCGCGAGGCGATCGACGCCGACGGAGCGACGGCGCCTGGCTTCTATGCCGCAGCGGTGGATATCCTCGTCTCGTTGCGCGATCATCCGGCGGGCAATTGGCGGCCGTACGATCGCACCGAGCTTCAGCGCGAAGCCGCGCTGTTCGTTGATTGGTATTGCCCGGCGATCGGGCTCGCGGTCGATACCGATGGCTATCGTGCGGCATGGGACGCCGTTCTCGGCGAGGTGGATTCGGATCATCCCGTCACCGTGCTGCGAGATTATCACGCCGAGAATCTGATGCTGCTCGGCGACGAGCGCCGGCTTGGGCTGCTCGACTTCCAGGATGCGCTGGTCGGCCACCCTGCCTATGACCTGGTGTCGCTGCTGCAGGACGCACGGCGCGACGTCGATCCGGCAATCGAGGACGCGATGCTCGCGCGCTATCGCTCAGCGACCGGGGAGGGCGAGCGCTTCATGCGAGCCTATCACGTGCTCGGCGCGCAGCGAAACGCCAAGATCATCGGCATCTTCACCCGGCTGTGGCAGCGCGACGGAAAACCGCGCTATCCAGCGCTCTGCCCGCGTGTCTGGGCCTATCTCGAGCGCGACCTGAGCTTCCCCGTCCTCGCGCCGGTTGCGCGCTGGTTCGATGCCAACGTACCGCCCAAATATCGCGGCGACCCGCTGATCCTGTCCGCCCGATGACCAAACCGCGCGCCATCCGACCGGCGCCCGCCGCCGCCGTGCCGAGCACCGCGATGGTGATGGCAGCGGGGCTGGGCAAGCGCATGCGGCCGCTTACCGCGACGCGGCCGAAGCCGCTGATCCCGGTTGCAGGCAAGACGCTGCTTGATCACACGCTCGATCATCTACGCGCGGCGGGGGTGAAGCGCGCCGTCGTCAACGTGCATTATCTGGCAGATACGCTCGAAGCACATCTGCGCTCGGTCGACGGGCTCGACATCGCGGTGTCGGACGAGCGTGCCGAGCTGCTCGAGACGGGCGGCGGGCTGATCAAGGCGCGACCGCTGCTGGGCGACGCGCCGATCTACGTCGTCAACAGCGACAATTACTGGCTGGACGGTCCGGTCGACGCGCTCAGCCTGCTCGCGGCACGCTGGAACCCGGCTGAGATGGACGTGCTACTGCTGGTCGTGCCGCTAGCACGCGCGCATTGCCACCGCGGGCAGGGCGATTTTCACCTCGCGGCCGACGGTCGGATCGTGGGGCGCAGGCGGCACGGCCGCATGGCACCATTCGTCTATATCGGCGTTCAGATCCTCAATCCCGCGATCCTCGTCGATGCACCGGACGGGCCGTTTTCGACGATGTTGTTCTGGGAGCGTGCGATCGCCGCGGGCCGCGCCTTTGCCGTCGTGCACCAGGGCCTGTGGGTCGATGTCGGCACGCCGGAGGCGATTGCCCGAGCGGAGGCGCTGCGCCAGGATGGCTGAACCGCGCGGGCCGCGGCTCTACACGATTCCCGCGCACCGCGCCTTTGCCGATGCGCTGGTCGCGGGACTGATCCGACGCTTCGGCGACGAGCCGCTGGCGCTGGCACGCGGCCTGGTGCTGCTGCCCAACAACCGCGCGCGCCTCGCGGTGACCAACGCCTTCGTCCGCGCGAGCGGCGGCGCGCTGGTGCTGCCGCGCCTCGTCGCGATCGGATCGGACGATCTAGGCGAGGCGATCGGCGCCGCGCTCGATCCGATCGATGCGCCCGATTCGCCCCCGCCGGCGATCGCACCGCTCGCGCGACGGTTGCGGATCGCGCGACTGGTGCAGGCGGCGCAGCCATCGCTCGATGCGGTCGAGGCGGTGCGGCTGGCGGGCGAACTCGCGCGCGTGCTCGACCAGCTGATCGTCGAGGAAGTCGATCCGGCGAGGCTCGCCGATCTCGATCTGGGCGAGCTGACCGAACATTGGCGCGCGGCGCTGGCGCTGTTCCAGACGGTGATTGATCGCTGGCCGCGTGAACTCGCCGAGGCAGGCCTGATCGATGCCGCGTCGCGTCGCGCGTCCTTGCTGCGGCGCTTAGCCGGGCGCTGGCGCGACGATCCGCCCGCCGGCTTCGTCTGCGCGGCTGGCATCACCGATGCCGCGCCGAGCGTCGCCGCGCTGCTCGCGCGCGTCGCCGCGATGCCGCGCGGTCTGGTCGTGCTCGCCGGACTCGATCGATCGATGGCCGATGAGGAGTGGGACGAGCTCGGCCCACACGCGCCGGACCCGGTCACCGGCCGGACAAAGCGGGCGATCGAAGTGCACCCGCAGTTCCACCTCAAGCAATTGCTGCGACGCATGAACCTGCGCCGCGAGGACGTGTCGCTGTGGGCCGACGGCAGCGAGCATGACGCGTCCGCCGCGCGCGGACGGGCGATTGCCACAGCGCTCGCGCCCGCCGCCTATACCGCGCGGTGGACGCAACTGCGCCCGCAGCAGCGCCAGCTCGCCGGCGTGCGGATCGCGGAACTCGCAACGCCGGCACAGGAGGCGCAGACGATCGCGCTGGCGCTGCGTCAGGCGCTCGAAACGCCTGAACGCACGGCGGCGCTGGTCACGCCCGATCGTGCGCTGGCACGGCGGGTGGCGGCGCATTGCGCGCGCTGGGGCATCGAGGTCGATGATTCCGCCGGTCGGCCGCTCTCGATCACGCCGCCGGGAACGCTGCTGACAGCGATCGTCGACGCGGCGGCGGACGGCTTTGCGCCCTTGTCGCTGCTGACTCTGCTCAAGCATCCGCTGGTGCGCGCGGGTGAGCGGCGGGGCGCGTGGCTCGAAGGGGTGCGGCGGCTCGATCGGCGGCTCCGTGGCCCGCGGCCGGTTCCCGGCCTTGACGGTGTCGCCATGCGGCTGGGCGATCACGGCGGCGACTGGTGGTTGGAAGTCCGCACGCTGCTCGATCCGCTGGCAGCCACCTTCGATGGTGCTGATCGCCCGCTCGGGGCGCTTGTCGCCGGCGTGCGCGATGCCGCGAGTGCCCTGGCAGGCGACGAAGCTTGGCGCGGGGCGGCGGGGCGCGCCGCGGCGGATCTGCTGACCGAGCTGGAGGCCGAGGCGGCGAGCGGCCCGGGTGGCTTTGCGGCGGATAGCCTGTCGGCGCTGCTCCGGCTGCTGATGGACGGCGTGGCGGTGCGGCCGCCGCAGGGCGGGCATCCGCGTGTGGCGATCTACGGCCTGATCGAGGCACGGCTGCAATCGGCGGATCTGATGATCCTGGGCGGGCTCAACGAGGGCGTGTGGCCCGCGCGTGCGGCGCCCGATCCATGGCTGGCGCCGCGCATCCGCTCGGCGCTTGGCCTGCCAGGGCTCGAGCAGGCGATCGGCGTCGCGGCGCACGACTTCGGTCAGGGGCTCGGCGCGCCGGAGGTTCTGATCACGCGCGCGCGCCGCGATGCGCGCTCGCCGGCGATCGCCTCGCGACTATGGCTACGACTCGCCGCGATGGCCGGTGACGAGTTCGAGCGGGTGCGCGACACGGCGCTGGTCGACTGGTCGCACGCGATCGACGACGGCGGCACGCCGCAACCCGCCGAGCAGCCCGCGCCTAGTCCGCCGGCGGCGCTGCGTCCGCGCGAGATCTCGGTCACGCAGGTCGATCGACTGAAGGCCGATCCCTTCGCTTTCTATGCGCAACGCGTGCTCCGGCTGGCCTCGCTCGACGCGGTCGATGCCGATCCAAGTGCGGCCTGGCGCGGCGATGCGGTTCACAAGGTGCTGGAGGCGTGGGCACGGGAGGACGGCTGCCGTGTCGACGCGCTGCAGCCGCGTGCTGCGGCGATGCTGGGCGCGCCAACGACGCACCCCCTGCTGCGCGCGCTATGGCAGCCGCGGCTGTTCGCGGCGATCGCGTGGATCGCCGAGCGGATGCGCGCCGAAGGCGACGCGGGGCGCGCCGTGCTCGCCGCGGAAGGGTCGGGCGCGATCCAGCTCGCCGGCGTGACGCTGTCGGGGCGCTTCGACCGCATCGACCGCTTGGCCGATGGCACGATCGGCGTCGTCGATTACAAGACGGGCAAGGCGCCGTCGCCCGCCGCCGTGCGCAACGGCTTCGCGATGCAGCTCGGCCTGCTCGGCGCGATCGCCGTGGCGGGCGGGTTCGCGGGGATCGATGGCGACGCGACGGCCTTCGAATATTGGTCGCTCGCCAAGCAGCGCGACACGTTCGGCAGCGTCACCTCACCCGTCGATCCGGCGGGGCGGAACGACCGGATCCCGACGGCGGAGTTCGTTGGCCGCGCGCGTGCCGTTTTCGCCGAGGCGGCGGGCCGCTGGCTCACCGGAGACGCGCCGTTCGAGGCGAAGCTGCATCCGGAATACGCCCCCTATGCGGATTACGACCAGCTGATGCGGCTCGATGAATGGTACGGCCGCGATGGCTGACGCGTTGCGCCCGCTGCCGCCGCTGCGCGGCAATCAGCGCCGCGCGAGCGCCCCCGATGCGCACGTGTGGCTCTCCGCCTCGGCGGGTACCGGAAAGACGCAGGTGCTCGCCGCGCGCGTCTTCCGCCTGCTGCTGCGGGGCGTCGACCCGTCGGCGATCCTCTGCCTGACCTTTACCAAGGCCGGCGCCGCGGAGATGGTGCATCGCATCAGCCAGCGGCTTGCCGCGTGGGTGCGGATGAAGGACGCCGCACTGTTCGACGATCTCCAGGCGCTCGGTGAGCCTGCAGATCCCGTGCAGCGCGATCGGGCGCGCACGCTATTCGCGCGCGTGCTCGATTCGCCCGGCGGCGGCCTGCGCATTCAGACGATCCACGGCTTCTGTCAGAGCCTGCTGGCGGCGTTCCCGAGCGAAGCGCGGCTGACACCGGGCTTCCGGCCGATCGAGACGCGCGAGGAGGCGGTGCTGCTGCGGTCGACGCTTGCGGACCTGCTGGTTCAGGCGGAACGTGAGGGGCGAACGACGCCAATCGAGGCGATCGGCGAGCTGAGCATGCGGCTGGGGGAGGGCGGCGCGGAGCGCTTCCTCCAGCAATGTGGGCGCGCCGGGCGTGCGCTCGACGCGCTGCCGAGCGGCATCCAGCCGTGGCTGCGCCGCGCGCTCGATCTGCCGGCGGGCGATATCAACGCGCATGTGCGGGCGGCGTGTGAGGACGCGGCGTTCGACGTCGATGCGTTGCGTGGCCTCTCCGACCGGAACCGAGCGTGGGGGACAAAGAGCGGGATCGCACGCGCCGAGACGATCGGCGCGTGGCTCGCGGCCGACGCCGACGAGCGGGCGGCGACGCTGGCGCAGCTCCATCTCGTCTGGGCGAAGGCCGACGGCGAGCCGCGCTCGTTCGTCAAAGGACAGGCGCCGGCCGATCCCGACTATGCGGATCTCGCCGGCGGACTGCATACGCATTGTGCCGCGCTGCTCGCGCTGAGAACACGTGCGGCCTATGCCGATCTGCTCGCGGCGGGACTCGCCGTCGGGCGGGAGTACGCGCGCGCCTACGCCACGGTGAAGCATCGCGCGGGGCTGGTCGATTTCGACGATCTTATCGCCGCGACGGTCGATCTGCTCGAGACGCCGGGGATCGGCGAGTGGGTGCGCTTCAAGCTCGACCAGACGACCGAGCACGTGCTGATCGACGAGGCGCAGGACACCAACATCGCGCAGTGGCGAATCGTACGTGCGCTGGTCGACGAGTATTTCGTAGGCCGCGGCATCTACGCGCCTTCGGTGCGCACCCTGTTCACGGTGGGCGACCACAAACAGGCGATCTTCGGTTTTCAGGGCACCGATCCGATCTATTTCGCGGCCGCCGAGCAGCATTTCGCGGGCAAGGCGGCCGAAGTCGCCGGTGATGACCGGATGCCTGATGCCGAGCGCGGGCTGCCGTTCGAGCAATTGTCGCTCGTCTCTTCGTTCCGCTCAACCCGCCCGGTATTGCAGTTCGTCGACGCCGCGATCGAGGCGCTCGGCGGTGACGCGCTGGGGCTAGGCGACGACGCACCCGCGCACGCGAGCGAGGTGTCGGGGCCGGGCACGGTCGAGCTGTGGCCGCCGATCGCTTCGGGCGTGGCGGACGACGATGGCGGTGCGGAGGAGTGGATCGACGACGCCGTGCGCGCCAACGCTACGCGTATCGCGCGGCGGGTGCGTGCGTGGCTGGATCGCGGCGCGATGCTGGAGAGCCAAGGGCGGCCGATCAGGCCCGAGGACATCATGATCCTCGTCAAGCGGCGCGGGGAGCTCGCGCGGCTGATCGTCGCGCGGCTCTATGCTGAGGGCGTGCCCGTCGCTGGCGTGGACCGGCTGCGCCTCAACGCGCCGCTCGCGGTGCAGGATCTGCTGGCGGCGATCCGCTTCGTGCTGCAGCCGGACGACGATCTGAGCCTTGCCAGCCTGCTCGTGTCCCCGCTGATCGGATGGACGCAGGACGAGCTGCTGGCACGCGCCGTCCCGCGTGCCGGCAGCCTGTGGCGGCACCTGTCGGCGGAACATCGCGACCTGCTGGCGCCGCTTGACCGGATGCTCGCGCGCGCCGATTTCACGACGCCGTATCGCTTTCTGGAAGAGATCCTGTCCGGCCCGCTCGACGGAAGGCGCCGGCTGCTG
The DNA here is from genome assembly GCF_002117915.1 of Sphingomonas sp. TZW2008. Classification (GTDB taxonomy): domain Bacteria; phylum Pseudomonadota; class Alphaproteobacteria; order Sphingomonadales; family Sphingomonadaceae; genus Sphingomonas. Next base: position 308,618 of record NZ_BDJB01000005.1, read on the forward strand.
GCACGGCTCGGTGAAGAGGCGCGCGATCCGATCGAGGAATTGCTGAGCGCGGCGTTCGAATTCGAGTCGACCGCGACACCCTCGCTCCAGCGCTTCCTCGACTGGTTCGATCGCGGCGAGGTGGAAGTGAAGCGCGAGGCGGAGGGCGCACACAATGCCGTGCGCGTCATGACCGCGCACGGCGCGAAGGGCTTGCAAGCCCCCGTCGTCATCCTCGCCGACGCGACCGCCGATCCCGACGCAACGCGCAGCAGCATCCTGATGTGGACGCCCGAGGATATGCCGCTGCCGATCCCGGTGTTCGCCGCGCGCGCCGCGGAGCGGATCGGGCCTATCGAGCAGGTCGTCGCCGATGTCGCCCAGCGCGAACGGCAGGAGCATTGGCGCCTGTTCTACGTCGCGGCGACGCGGGCGGAGGAGCGGCTGGTGATCGCGGGCTCGCTCGGGGTGCGGCATCGCGGTACGCCGCCGGAGAGCAGCTGGTATGCCGCCGCCGATCGCGCGTTCGGCCTGCTCGGTGTTGCGGGGGAGGGCGAGCGGGCGTTCGTCGGCGATCCGCCCCCGGATCCGGTGCGGATCGCGCGATCCGTGCCGGCTGCATCCGCGCCGCGGGCCGCGCTACCCGACTGGGTTCGCCAGCCGGCGCCGGAGGAGGCGCGGCCGCCGCGTCCGCTGGCACCGTCTGCGATCGGTGACGATGAGGTCGCCGATGCGCCGCCGACCCCTGCGATGCGCGCCGCGGCGGAGCGCGGGCGGCTGCTCCACGGTCTGTTCGAGCGGCTGCCCGCGCTCGCGCCGGCGGACCGCCCGACTGCTGCCGACCGCTGGCTCGCGACGGCGGGACGGCTAGCGGACGCGCGCGAGCGCCGGGCGCTGATCGACACGGCATGTGGCATCCTCGCCGATCCCCGCTTCGCCGACCTGTTCGGCCGCGATTCGCTGGCCGAGGCGCCGATCAGTGCGGTGATCGAGGGTGGGCTCGTCATCTCAGGGACGGTCGATCGCCTGCTCGTCGAGGAGGCGCGGGTGCGCTTCGTCGACTTCAAGACCGCGCGACAGGTGCCGGCGGGGATCGATGACGTACCCGCCTATCACCTGCGCCAGATGGCGGCCTACGGCGCCGCGCTCGGCGTGATCTTTCCCGGTCGCTCGATCGAGGGCGCGCTGCTGTACACCGCCGGCCCGACGCTGATCGCGCTGCCACCCGACGTGCTCGCCGCATACAAGCCCGCCTATCGCGGCGCGGAGCAAAGCTTGGCGGCGGGCCGTTGAGGCGGAAGCACCAGCCCCCTAGATTGGCGGCAAGAGGAGAATAGAGCGATGGCTACCAAGAAGATTACCGACGACAGCTTCCACACCGACGTCATTCAGTCGGACAAGCCGGTTCTGGTAGATTTCTGGGCGGAGTGGTGTGGCCCGTGCAAGATGATCGGGCCGAGCCTCGAGGAGATCTCGGACGAGCTCGGCGAGCAGGTGACGATCGCCAAGATCAACATCGATGAGAACCCGGACGCGCCGGGCCGCTACGGCGTGCGTGGCATCCCGACGATGATCCTGTTCAAGGGCGGCAACCCGGCCGCGACCAAGGTCGGCGCCGAGCCCAAGGGCCGGATCAAGGCATGGCTCGAGGGCGAGCTCGCTTGACCACGATCGGCGGCGTTTAGCTCCCGAAAACTGCCGCGGCGCGTGCCCAGAGTTCGGGCGACGCCGCGGCGAGCAGGCCGGTCGCGGGATCGTCGATGCGATACGGACGGCCGTCGAGCCGCGCCACCTTGCCGCCGGCTTCCTGGACGAACAGCGCCCCGGCGGCGTGATCCCACGGATAGACGCGTTCAAAGAGCGCGGCATCGTAGCGACCATCGGTGAGCGCGGGATATTGCGCGGCTGCGCATTTCATGCCGGGGCAAAGTTCGAGGATGCCTCCCGCGCGTTGCTCCAGCCGCGCCGACGTTTCCGCGTCCATCCAGTAGCGTGAAAATGTGGTCACGGGCAGCGCGCTTCCGGTCCCGGTAGCGCTGATCCCTACGCCATCGACGAACGCGCCGTCGTCTCGCGTCGCGTGGCACAGTCGGTCTGCGACCGGATCGTACAGCCAGCCCGACTCGACGACCCCATCCTCAACGAGCGCGACGATCATGCCGAAAGGCATGCGGCCGGCAGCGAAATTGTTCGTGCCGTCGAGCGGGTCGACCAGCCACAGGCGGCCGGTTCCGATATCGTCGAGCAGCGACGGGTCGAGCGCGCACGCCTCCTCGCCGATCACACGCGCGCCGGGATCTATCGCGCGCAATCCCGCTTCGAGCAGCGCTTCCGCCTCTCGATCGGCGACCGTTACCCAGTCGCCGGGTGACTTTTCCTCCCGCTCGGCGTCGGCGAGCAGGCCGAACCGCGGCAGGATCGCCTGACGCGCGACGTCGGCGAGCAGGGCACGGACCTGGACGTCAAGCGAGGTCAACTGCGGTAGTCGGCATTGATCGAGATGTAGCCGTGCGTCAGATCGCACGTCCACACCGTCGCGCGCCCGTCCCCGATGCCAAGATCGACGCCGATCTCGATCTCTTGCCCCTTCAGGTGATCGGCGACGGGGCGCTCGTCATATCCATCGACCGCCAATCCGTCGCGCGCCACCTGCGTCGCGCCGAAGCGGATCGCGAGCTTGTCGCGCTCGGCCGGTTCGCCCGCCTTGCCGACTGCCATCACCACCCGGCCCCAATTGGCGTCTTCACCCGCGATCGCCGTCTTGACGAGCGGCGAGTTCGCGATCGAGAGCGCAATGCGATGTGCGGAGCGATCGCTGTCGGCGCCCTCGACCGAAATCTCGATGAGTTTGCTCGCCCCTTCGCCGTCACGCACGACCAATTGCGCGAGCTGGTGACACAGGTCAGTAAGAGCGGCGGCGAAGGCGTCGGCGCCCGCTGCACCCTCGGAGAGAGGTTCGTTGCCGGCCGCGCCCGTGGCAAACGCGAGCACCGTGTCGCTCGTCGACGTATCGCCATCGACGGTGATGCACGAGAAGGAACGCGCGTTCGCGGCGGATAGCGCTGCCTGCAGATACGCCGGCTCGACCGCAGCATCGGTGAAGATGAAGCCGAGCATTGTCGCCATGTCGGGCGCGATCATGCCCGATCCCTTGATGATGCCGACCAGCGTTACGCGGCGCCCATCGACGATCGCGGTCGTCTGCGCACCTTTCGCGAAGGTGTCTGTGGTGCCAATCGCATCCGCCGCGTCGCGCCAGCTGCTCGGCGAAGCGGCGAAGGCGGCGTCGAGCCCGGCTTCGGCCTTGTCGATCGGCAGCGGAACACCGATCACGCCGGTCGACGCGACGAAGACGTCGGAGGGAAGGCAGCGGAGCCGCGCGGCGGTGCGCGCCGCGATCGCCTCCACCGCCGCGCGCCCGCGATTGCCGGTGAAGGCGTTCGAATTGCCGGCGTTGACTACCAGGGCGCGCGCGCGCCCGAGCACCAGCGCCTTGCGGCACCATTCGACTTCGGGCGAGGGGCATTTTGACTGCGTCAGCACGCCGGCTACCGCCGTGTCTGCGGGCAGGCTGACGAACGTCAGGTCGCAGCGATCCCAATCCTTATAGCGCGCGCGGGCGATACGCGGTTCGACCCCGGCGACGGGGGGAAGGTCGGGAAAGGGGAGGGCGAGCGGCGAGACAGTGGTTGACATGCCTCCCGCTTAGTTCGGCATCGTCGAACCACAAGGCCGTTCGGACGCGCCGGCCGCATCAACGCGGCGCGGCTTTGGGGTTGGCCCGCTCGACGCATCACCCTATGTCGGCGGCGATGAGCCTGTTGCTGCTTCTTTCTGCGCTGCTTTCCGCGCTGACCGGCGTCGGCGCGGGCGCGCGGGCGCCGGATCGGGCACAGACGGTCGCCGAAGCGTCGGTGAAAGCGGTGCAGGCCGCGACCGTGCGGCGTTCGCCCGCCGAACGTCCGCTCGCGGTATTGCCCTCGATCGTAGCCGTCGCCTCGCTGCGCGCAGCGTGTGCCATTCCAATGGTCGCTGCCGAGCCAATCTTCGCGACCCGCCGGCGCGAATAGCGCGCGTCGCTCCGCTTCGGGCGGACCTCCTTCGTTTATTCATGCGCGGTGCCGAATAGTGGCCGCGCGCTCTCTGTATCAGGAATCCGCCCATGTTCGGCAGCATCGCGAAATCGCTCTTCGGCTCGTCCAACGAACGCTACGTCCGCTCGCTTAACCCGATCCTCGCCAAGATCGCCTCGTTCGAGCCTGCTCTCCAGGCGATGGACGATGCGACGCTAGCCAACCAGACGGTGCTGTTCCGCGAGCGTCTGGCGAACGGCGAGAAGCTCGACGCCCTTCTTCCCGAGGGTTTCGCCACCGTGCGCGAGGCGGCGCGCCGCGTGCTCGGGCAGCGGCACTATGACGTCCAGATGGTCGGCGGCATCGTGCTTCACCGCGGCGAAATCGCCGAGATGCGCACGGGCGAGGGCAAGACGCTGGTGGCGACGCTCGCCACCTATCTCAACGCGCTTCCCGGTGAGGGCGTGCACGTTATCACCGTCAACGACTATCTCGCCGCGCGCGACGCCGAGTGGATGGGCCGAGTCTACCGCTTCCTCGGACTGACCGTGGGCGTGATCGTGCCTAACCTGACCGACGAACAGCGCCGCGAGGCCTATGCCGCCGACATTACCTACGGCACCAACAACGAATTCGGCTTCGATTACCTGCGCGACAACATGAAGTACGAGCGCAGTTCGATGGTGCAGCGCCCGTTCGCGATGGCGATCGTCGACGAGGTCGATTCGGTGCTGATCGATGAAGCGCGAACGCCGCTGATCATCTCCGGCCCGACCGACGACAAGAGCGACCTGTACATGCAGGTCGACGCGATCGTGAAGCAGATCACGCCCGACGATTACGAAAAGGACGAGAAGCAGAAGACGATCGTCCTAACCGAGGATGGCACCGAGCGCGTCGAGCGGTTGCTCGAAGCGGCGGGGCTGCTCGAGGGTGCGAACCTATACGATTTCGAGAACACGCAGGTGGTGCACCACCTGAACCAGTCCCTGCGCGCGAACGTGATGTTCAAGTCCGATATCGATTACATCGTCAAGGACGGTAAGGTCATCATCATCGACGAGTTCACCGGCCGCATGATGGACGGGCGGCGCTGGTCGGACGGTCTGCACCAGGCGGTAGAGGCGAAGGAGGGCGTGCAGATCGAGCCCGAGAATCAGACAATGGCGTCGATCACCTTCCAGAACTATTTCCGCATGTACCCCAAGCTCGCCGGCATGACGGGCACGGCGGCGACTGAGGCCGCCGAGTTCTTCGACATCTACAAGATGAACGTCGTCACCATTCCGACGAACAAGCCGATCCGGCGTGTCGACGAGGAAGACGAATTCTACAAGGATACGCAGGACAAGTTCCGCGCGATCGCCAAGCGCATCCGCGAACATGCCGAGAAGGGCCAGCCGGTGCTGGTCGGCACCGTGTCGATCGAGAAGTCCGAGCTGCTGAGCGAGTTCCTGCGCCAGGAAGGCGTCGACCATTCGGTGCTCAACGCGCGCTACCACGAGCAGGAGGCGCATATCGTCGCGCAGGCCGGGCGGCTCGGCGCGGTGACGATCGCCACCAATATGGCCGGTCGCGGCACCGACATTCAGCTGGGCGGCAACCTCGAATTCCGCGTCGAGGACGAGCTTGCCGGCATGCCCGAGGGGCCGGAGCGCGAAGCGGCGATCGCGCAGATCGACGCCGAGATCGCGGCAGAGAAGGCGCGCGTGCTCGAGGCGGGCGGCCTGTTCGTGCTCGGCACCGAGCGGCACGAGAGCCGGCGTATCGACAACCAGCTACGCGGCCGTTCGGGGCGTCAGGGCGATCCGGGGCTCAGCCGCTTCTACCTCAGCCTCGACGACGATCTGCTGCGCATCTTCGGGCCGGACACGCTGTTCGCCAAGATGATGCGCAATAACATCGAGGACGGCGAGGCGATCGGCAGCAAGTGGCTGACCAAGGCGATCGAGACCGCGCAGAAGAAGGTCGAGGCGCGCAACTACGACATTCGCAAACAGGTGGTCGAATATGACGACGTGATGAACGATCAGCGCAAGGTAATCTACGAGCAGCGCGCCGACATCATGGATGCCGATACCGTCGGTGACGTGGTGGAGGACATGCGCGCCGAAACGGTCAACGCGATCGTCGGCGAGGCGTGCCCGGTCGGCTCTTATCCCGAGCAGTGGGACGTCGAGGGGATGAAGGCGCGGCTTGCCGACGTCCTCAACGTCCAGCCGCCGATCGACTCGTGGCTGAACGAGGATGCGATCGATCCCGAACTGGTGACCGAACGCGTGCAGGCCGAGGCGGACGCGCTGGTAAACGGCAAGTCGGGCGAGCTCGAGCCCGCGACGTGGACGCAGATCGAGAAGTCGATCCTGCTTCAGAACCTCGACCATCACTGGAAGGAGCATCTTGCGACGCTCGATGCGCTGCGCCAAGTGGTGCACCTGCGCGCCTATGCGCAGAAGACGCCGATTAACGAGTACAAGCAGGAGGCGTTTGCGCTGTTTCAGCGGATGCTCGACAACATTCGCGAGGACGTGACTAAGACGATCGCGCACGCTGAGTTCCGTTTCCAGCCGCCGCCCGAATTGCCCGAGCTGCCCGACTTCATCACGACGCACTTCGACCCATTCACCGGCGAGGACAATTCGGCGGACGTCGATGCGGGCACGATGGGCCTGATCCAGACGCAGCTGCCCCCGCTGCAGATGGCGCCACTGACCGAAGCCGATCTCGGCACCGATCCGGCTGGATGGGAGGGACAGGTTAGCCGCAACGCGCCATGCCCGTGCGGGTCGGGGCGCAAGTACAAGCACTGCCACGGCGCGGTGTGACGATTCGGCGCGATCTAACGGTCGATAGATAAAACAAAGGCCCCGCTTGGTCGCAGCGGGGCCATTTCTCTTTGAACGCTGCGCGTAGGGTTTAGCGGCGCTGCTGCCCCGGCAAGACAATCGTCGGTCCGAGCCGCTCGGCCACGTCGCGCGCGTTGAACGCGCGAACCTCGTCACGCGGCGGCGTGCCTTTGCGCATCACCACCTCGGCCGATGCTTCGTAGCGGTCGACGGTGCGGACGTCGAAATCGTTGAAGCCGCCGCCCCAACCGCCCCAGCCACCCCAGCCGCCCCACGGACGACCGTAGTAGCGCCACGAGGGGCCCCAATAGCCGCCGAAGCCGCCGTAACCCCAGCCCGGCCCGAAACCGCCGCCGAACCCGGTGCCCGTCGAATAGGTGCGCGCCTGCCGGTCGGTCTCACGATCGACCATCACGAAATAATCGTAACCGTTCTGCAGCGTCAGCTCGGCGGCGCGGAACAGCAGGTACCGCTCGACCGTGTCGCGATCGGTGACGGTGTTGCCAGCGAAAGTGACCAGAAAGCGGTTTGCTTCGACCTGGCGCTCACTGAAGCCGGTTCGATTGAAGCCCGATCCGGTGGCGGGCCGATACGGCGTTTCAGTTGCGCAGCCTGATACTACTAGCGCGCCAGCAGCGGCCGCCGCCATCAACAGGCCGCGACCAGAACGGAAAATGCTCATCATATTGTCTCCGAGGCCGCCGATACGGCGGAGCGTGATCGCTTTAGAACACAGCACTGGAACGCCAGATGAACGGATTGGCTCCCGCACGCCTCGTTTCGTCGCAGTTCTAATGACTTACCCGATATTCGCCGAGTGGCTCTCCAGCACGTTGAGGTACGATCGCAGGACCACTTCGTTGATCGTGTCCCAGCGGTAGCCCGCGGCCTTGGCCGAGCCGGCACGTCCCATCGCGTAGCGCAGATCGTCGTCGGCGACGAGTGTCGCGATCGCGTCGGCATATCCCGGCACATCGCGCGGGGCGACGAGCAAGCCGGTCTTGCCTTCATCGACCAGCCCCACGGCACCCGACGCGCGCGCCGCGATAATCGGCACGCCAGCCGCCATCGCCTCTAGTGTCACGTTGCCGAACGTCTCGGTGACGCTGGGATTGAAGAACAGGTCCATCGACGCGACGGCGCGCCCGAGATCGTCGCCCGATTGGAAGCCGGCGAACACCGCCTCTGGCACCTGTTCGGTGAACCAGTCCCGTGCCGGGCCCTCGCCGATAACGAGCACGCGATGCGGAACACGGCGGCGCTTCAACTCGGTGATGACGTCGACGAAGATGTCGAGCCCCTTCTCCTTGACGAGGCGGCCGAGAAAACCAACTGCGACTTCGTGGTCGCCGATGCCGAGCGAGCGGCGCCAGCACAGGTCGCGGCGATGCGGCGAGAAGCGGGCATGGTTCACGCCGCGCGACCAAACGGTCACCGGCGTCATGACGCCCCAGTCGTGCAGTATTTCACCGAGCAGCGGACCGGGGACTAGAACGCGATCGGCGCGATTGTAGAAGCGCGTCAGCAGCCGCTCGAACACCGGCTCGATGAAGCCGAGCCCGTAATAGCGCGGGTAGGTCTCGAACCGCGTATGGAGAGAGGCGACGCGGGCGATGCCGTTGCGTTTAGCGTAGCTGAGTGCGCGATGCCCGAGGATATCGGGCGCGGATACGTGGACGAGGTTTGGCGCGAAGGCGGCAAGATCGCGCTTAATCCGGCGCGGCAGGCCGCGTGCGACGCGATACTCGCTCCGCCCGCCCGGCATCGGCAATGCCGGAACGTCGACGAGATCGCCTGTCGCCGGGAAGGCGGGGTTCGCGACGGTCGGCGAATAGACGCGGACCTGGACACCGCGGGAGAGGAGATGACCGACGAGCAGATTGAGCGCCTGGCTCGCGCCGTCGCGGATATAATTGTAATTGCCGCTGAACAGCGCAACGCGAATTTCAGACGGCAGCATGGTGGCACCGCGTAGCCACAGATTGGGGCGATCGCTAGGCAAAGTCGCACCGGCGTCGCGCGCGTGGCGGGGCATCAACATGGGCGGCATCAGCGATAAGACGCGCGATCACGCGTTTGGTGACAATCACCGCGCCGCCGTCATTACAGCGTGCCGAGTTCGTCCTTGCGTCGGATACGCCTGATGCGCGGTTCGCGGTCTAGCTCCGCCTGCGCGCGGATCGTCTGGCGCAACTCGTCGCGCTTCTCGTGGATCGAGGCAATCACCGGCCCCATCGCGACGCCGAGATCGACCAGCACGGCTTCCGACAATTGCAGCGAGCTCTCGAGCGTTTCCGGCACGGCGTCGGTCACGCCGGCGCGGTACAGTTCGGCGGCATGCGTCGCGTCGCGCGCGCGGGCGATGATCGGCAGCTCCGGCGCGAGCGCGCGGACGCGGCGAGCGAGGCGGACCGTCAGCACTGGATCGTCCATCGTCAGGATCAGCGCGCGCGCCTGGACAAGGTCGAGCCGGTCGACCAGCTCGGGTCTAATGACGTCGCCGAACATCACCGGATAACCTGCGGCGCGCGCCAACTTGACGACGTCGATGTCTGCCTCGACCGCAACGTAGGGGATCTTGTGCTTCGCCATCATGTCGGCGATGAGCTGCCCGACACGGCCGAAGCCGATGATCACCGCCCGTCCGGCGTCCGGCTCGGTCGCGATCGCTGGCTCGGCGCCGTACTCGATCCGGCGTGATAACGCGCTGCCGCCTTTTGCGAGCAACGGCGTGATCGTCAGCCCGATCGCGGTGACGGTCTGCCAGAAGGCGGCGGTCGAGGGCAGGATCAGTTGTGCCTGCGCGGCGGTCGCGAGTACGATGAGTGTCGTCTCCGACGGACTGCCCATCAGCAGCCCCGTTTCCGCCGCAACGCCGGGCCGGGCATTGGCGACACGAAGCAGCAGAAAGGTGACGACGGTCTTCACCGCGACGACGCCAGCGACGGCGAGCAGCAGCGTCGACCAGTTTTCCGCGATCGAGCGCAGATCGAGGCTCATCCCGACGGTGATGAGGAACACGCCGAGCGCCAGCCCCATGAACGGCGCGGTCATGACCTCGACTTCGGTGCGGTATTCGGTCTCGGCGATCAGCAGCCCGGCGAGCAGCGCGCCGACAATCGGCGAGAGCCCCGCCGCAGTGGTCGCGACGCTGGCGACGATTACCACTAGCAGCGATGCGGCGAGGAACAGTTCGGGGCTCTTGGTGCGCGCCGCCTGTGCGAACAGCCGCGGCAGGACGAGGCGCCCGCCGACGTACATCGCGACGACAGTCAGCCCACCGCGCAGCGCAACGAGGCCAATCGAGGCGCCGCCGTCGGCATTCGCGGTCGGCGCGAGCGCGCCAAGCGCGAAGATGATCGGCACGAGCGCCAGATCCTCGAACAGCAGCATTGCGAAGGCACCGCGCCCGACGGCGCTTGTGGTTCCGACCAGTGGCAGTACGAGCGCGGTCGACGAGAGTGCTAGCGCGAGCCCCAGCCCGATCGCGCCGGGCCAGCCCTGACCCAGCAGATGCAAGGCGGTGCCGATGATCATCGCGGAACCGATCAGCTCCGCAGGGCCGGTGCCGAACACTAGCCGCCGCATCGTCCACAAGCGGCGGAACGACAGCTCGAGCCCGATTGAGAAAAGCAGCAGGATGATGCCGAACTCGGCGAACGGTTCTATCGATTCGGGATCTGAGATGGTGACGTAGTAGAGCCATGGCGCAAGATCGACGTGGGCGCCGAGCCCCGACGGCCCGACCAGCAGGCCAACCAGGATGAACCCGATCACCGGGCTGACGCGGAAGCGCGCAAAGGCCGGGATCACCATCCCGGCTGCGCCCAGGATCACCAGCGCGTCCGAAAAGCCTTCATTGTCCAGTCGCAACGCCATGCGGCACCCTAGACGCGTTTGCCGCGGCTTGTCGCGGCTTGCGAACGGCGCTGCGCACGAAAAAGGGCGGCCGGATCGCTCCAGCCGCCCTGCTTAGCTTATGGCTTTGGTGACGTCAGGCCCAGTTCGCCATCTTGTTCTCGAGGTTCTGGCGGACCGCCTCGAAGAACTGCTCGGTCGTCATCCACTTCTGATCGGGGCCGATCAGGATCGCGAGATCCTTGGTCATGTCGCCGTTCTCGACCGTCTCGATGCAGACCTGCTCCAGCGTCTCGGCGAAGCGGGTGACATCGGGCGTGCCGTCGAACTTGCCGCGATACTTGAGCCCGCCGGTCCACGCGAAGATCGATGCGATCGGGTTGGTCGACGTCGCCTTGCCCTGCTGGTGCTGGCGATAGTGGCGCGTCACGGTGCCGTGCGCCGCCTCGGCCTCGATCGTCTTGCCGTCCGGCGTCATCAGCACCGACGTCATCAGGCCGAGCGAGCCGAAGCCCTGCGCGACCTGATCTGACTGCACGTCCCCGTCGTAATTCTTGCACGCCCAGACGAACTCGCCGCTCCACTTCAGCGCAGAGGCGACCATGTCGTCGATGAGGCGGTGCTCGTAGACGATGCCTGCAGCCTTGAACTTGTCGGCGAACTCCGCCTCGAAGATTTCGGCGAACAGATCCTTGAAACGGCCGTCGTAGGCCTTGAGAATCGTGTTCTTGGTCGACAGGTACAGCGGCCAGCCGCGGCCGAGGCTGTAGTTCATCGACGCGCGAGCGAAATCGCGGATCGACTGGTCGAGATTGTACATCCCCATCGCGACGCCGGCTTCGGGGAAGTCGTAGACGTCCTTCTCGATGACGGTGCCGTCCTCGCCCTCGAACTTCATGGTGAGCTTGCCCTTGCCGGGCACCTTGAAGTCGGTCGCGCGATACTGGTCGCCGAAGGCGTGACGGCCGACGACGATCGGGTGCGTCCAGCCCGGGATCAGGCGTGGGACGTTCTTGATCACGATCGGCTCGCGGAAGATCACACCGCCCAAGATGTTGCGGATCGTGCCGTTGGGCGACTTCCACATCTGCTTGAGGCCGAACTCCTCGACGCGCGCCTCATCGGGGGTGATCGTGGCGCACTTCACCGCGACGCCATACTTCTGCGTCGCGTGCGCGCTGTCGATCGTGATCTGGTCGTTCGTCTCGTCGCGCTTCTCGACGCCAAGATCGTAGTAGTCGAGCTCGATATCGAGATACGGCTTGATCAGGCGCTCGCGGATCCATTCCCAGATGATCCGCGTCATCTCGTCGCCGTCGATCTCCACAACGGGCGTCTTCACCTTGATCTTGGCCATGTTCGCTTGTTCCTTCGAGGGGAGGGTTGGCGCGGCGATAGGGGGAAGGGGGCAGGGGATCAACCATCGGGCAATTCCGAACGCGAGGATCGCGCCACCCTTTCGTTGTGCGCATGGGATCGCGCGGCTACACGCAGGGCCATGCCATCGCTCGAGAAGCCAGAGGCCGCCGGCCTTCCCGTCACCACCACCGTCAAATGGCGGTTCCCCGCCGTGCATCCCGAGGGGCAGAAGTTCGTCGCGATCGCGTTCGGCATCACGCTGCTGATGACGATCGTGCACAACGTGTTCTTCTGGCCGCTGCTCGGCATCACGATCTGGGTCGCGGCGTTCTTCCGCGATCCCATCCGCACCACGCCGCGCGGCGAGGATCTGATCGTGTCGCCGGCGGACGGCCTGGTGACGATGATTGCGGACGTTCCCGTGCCGCGCGAGCTCGTTGGAGAACTTGGCGACGGCCGGCTGACGCGCGTGTCGGTGTTCATGAGCGTGTTCGACGTGCACATCAATCGCGCGCCGATCGCGGGGACGATCCGCCAGGTCGTCTACATTTCCGGCAAGTTCCTCAACGCCGATCTCGACAAGGCGTCGGAGGACAATGAGCGCCAGCATTTCGTCGTCGAAGGGCATGACGGGCGCAAGGTCGGCTTCACGCAGATCGCAGGATTGGTGGCGCGGCGCATCATGGGCTTCGTCAAGGTCGGCGACATGGTCGCGGCGGGGCAGCGCGTCGGGCTGATCAGGTTCGGCAGCCGCGTCGATGTGTACCTGCCGACCGGCTATGCGCCGCAGGTCGCGCTGGGCCAGCGCGCGATCGCCGGCGAGACGATTCTCGGTCGCGTAGGCGTGGCCGCCGCAACGGGCATCGCGCAGTGAGGCGACCGATCCGGACGCGCCGGGGACTGCCGCTTCGCGCCGTCGCGCCCAACGCGGTCACCGCGCTCGCGCTGTGTTCGGGGCTTAGCGGGGTCCAATTCGCGATCAAGGCACGGTCGATGGAGAACGATCTGCCGCTGCACAGCGGCGTCGATCTTGTCGCGCTCGCCGAACGTGCCGCGCTGCACTGGCAACTCGCGGTCGCCTTCGTGCTGCTCGCCGGTGTACTCGACGGCATCGACGGTCGGATCGCGCGTATGCTGCACGGCGAAAGTCGGTTCGGCGCCGAGCTCGATTCGCTTGCTGATGCAATCTCGTTCGGGGTTTCCCCCGCGCTGATCCTCTATCTGTGGTCGTTGTCCGCGTTGCCGCGGTTCGGCTGGATCGCGTCGCTTATGCTTGCGGTATTTTGCGCGCTTCGCTTGGCCCGCTTCAATGCGGCGATCGACGCCGACGAGCAGCCACACAAGTCTGCCGGCTTCCTTACCGGCGTTCCCGCACCGGCGGGAGCGGGGCTCGCCTTTCTGCCGATCTTCCTGTGGTTCTGGACAGAAGAGCCGATCCTGCGCTCGCCATACGTGGTGGCGCCATGGACAGCGTTCGTCGCGATCTTGATGGTGTCTAGCATCGCGACCTGGTCATGGTCGTCGCTTCGCCTGCGCCGCAACATCCGCTTCGAAGCGCTAGCGGTGGTGGTTATTGCCGGTGCGGCAGCCGTGACGGCGCCGTGGCATACGACCAGCGCCCTCAGCCTCGGTTATCTCCTCGCGATCCCGTTCAGCATCGCGAGCTACGCACGGATCAAGCGGCTGCGCGCACTCGCGGTGCCAGGACGGGGCGAGACTGCGCCGCCCACCGCCTGACTGCAATACGCCGTTCGGCCTGAACCAACGTGGCGAGCGGGTGGAATTGCGACTGCGGCTGGCCACGTAGCGCAGCGACGATGCGGTCGAAGCGCGGCGCCACGGTTGCGGCGATTGCGTAAGCGGAGATGCCGAACGTTCCGGCGAAGACACCAAAGCTAACCAACGACATCATTGTTCGCCTTCCTTTTGCCGCGAACCACAACGCTGAAATCCGCCCAGCGAATTTTGGTTCCACTAAAATTCCGTCAACATTGAACCATTTACGCGTGAAAGCTGGAATAACCCTCGGTAGCGCTGACGGTTCATGTTCTGTTCCTAGGCTTGTTCCACTTCTGTTCGACCGCGTCAAGCGTTGCTTTCCCTAGGCAGTCTGCTATAGGCGCGCGCCTAAACTCCGCATGGGAAGCATCATTACCCGGTGCGCCGCCTTTCAGGCCCGCGTCATCCGCTTCCCAGAGGCATAACCGGAAGGAACACAGACTATGGCGGCACCTGTCGTCACGATGCAGCAGCTTATCGAAACCGGCGCGCATTTCGGCCACCAGACCCACCGCTGGAACCCGAAGATGAAGCCGTACTTGTTCGGTGACCGCAACGGCGTCCACATCATCGATCTGTCGCAGACGGTGCCGCTGTTCGCGCGCGCGCTTGAATTCATCAGCTCAACCGTCGCCGGTGGCGGCAAGGTGCTGTTCGTTGGCACCAAGCGCCAGGCGCAGGAGCCGGTCGCCGATGCCGCGCGCCGTGCGGGCCAGCATTTCGTCAACCACCGCTGGCTGGGCGGCATGCTCACCAACTGGAAGACGATCTCCAACTCGATCAAGCGTCTCAAGGCACTCGAAGAGCAGCTGTCGGGCAACACCGCCGGCCTCACCAAGAAGGAAGTGCTGCAGCTCACCCGCGAGAAGGACAAGCTCGAGATGAGCCTTGGCGGGATTCGCGACATGGGCGGCGTGCCCGACATCATGTTCGTGATCGACGCCAACAAGGAAGAACTGGCGATCAAGGAGGCCAACACGCTCGGCATCCCCGTCGTCGCGATCCTCGATTCGAACGTGTCGCCGGACGGCATCGCCTTCCCGGTGCCCGCGAACGACGATGCGAGCCGTGCGATCCGCCTGTATTGCGAAGCGGTGGCGATCGCCTCGACGCGCGGCAGCAACGAGCAGCAGCGCCGTGGCGGTGTCGATTTCGGCGCGATGGCCGAGCCGCCGGCCGAGGAAGCGCTCGGCAGCGATCCGGTCGTGGCCGATGCCGGCACCGAGGAATCGCGCCAGGTCGACGCGTAACTGAAACATGGCCGGCCTAACCGCCGGCCGCCAAGTTCCTTCGTGCCGTGCCGTCGATGCCCGCCTGCCGCTCACCAAGCGGTCGGACGCGCACCGGCCGGCATGGCACGAACCGATTCAGAGACAAGGATAGCGAAGATGGCCGATATCACGGCAGCGATGGTCAAGGACCTGCGCGAGAAGAGCGGCGCGGGCATGATGGATTGCAAGAAGGCGCTAGGCGAGACCGGCGGCGACATGGACGCGGCGATGGATTGGCTGCGCACCAAGGGCCTTGCGGCTGCCGCCAAGAAGTCGAGCCGCACCGCGGCCGAGGGTCTCGTCGGCGTCACCACCAGCGGCACCAAGGGCGCGGCGGTCGAGGTCAATTCGGAGACCGACTTCGTCGCGAAGAACGACCAGTTCCAGCAGTTCGTTCGCGAAGTGACGCAGATCGCGCTCGCGACGGGTGGCGACGTCGATTCGCTCAAGGCGCAGGCGATGCCGAGCGGCAAGACCGTCGAGGAAGTGCTGACCAACAACGTCGCGACGATCGGTGAGAACCAGTCGCTGCGCCGCACGAAGACGCTGGAGGTGTCGAAGGGCGCCGTCGTCGGCTACGTCCACAACCAGCAGTCGCCGGGCCTCGGCAAGATCGGCGTGCTCGTCGCGCTCGAGAGCGACGCGTCGGACGACGTGTTGCAGAGCCTCGGCAAGCAGCTCGCGATGCACGTCGCCGCCGCTTTCCCGAAGGCGCTGAACGAGGCCGACCTCGACGAGGCCGAGATCGAGCGCGAGCGCGCGATCGCCGCCGAGAAGGCGGGCGAGAGCGGCAAGCCGGCGGACATCATCGCCAAAATGGTCGAAGGCTCGATCGCAAAGTACCGCAAGGAGCATGCGCTGGTCAGCCAGCTGTTCGTGATGGACGGCAAGACCAAGATCAGCGACGTCGTCGCTAAGGCTGGTAAGGACGCCGGCGCGACGATCGTGCTCAAGGATTATGTCCGCTTCCAGCTCGGCGAAGGCATTGAGAAGGAAGCATCGGACTTCGCGGCCGAAGTCGCTGCCGCGTCGGGCGTGCCGCAGAACACGCAGGCTGTGCCGACTGCGTGATCCTGCGGCGGCTTGCGCCGCTTGAGGTTGAAAGCGGGTTCGGATCACATCGTCACACGCGCAGCGAACAGCGCGGTGTGGTGATAGTGGTTCGGATCCGCTTTTTCTCGTAGAAGGCGATCGCGACGATGGCCGCCATGTTACCGCCCAATGACCCGAACACCTGTTGCGGGCGCAAGGCCGTGTCCCTAAAGGTCTCCACCGCTTTACCTATCGATCGAGACGCATGACCGACCGGCCCTATAAACGCATCCTCTTGAAGCTGTCGGGCGAGGTGCTGATGGGTGAGGGGGGGCTCGCGATCGATCCCGCCGTCACGGCACGCGTGGCGGAGGAGATCGCCGACGTGAAGGCGCAGGGCTACGAGCTCTGCGTCGTCGTCGGCGGCGGCAATATCTTCCGCGGACTTGCGGCTGCCGCCAAGGGTTTCGAGCGCGCGACCGCCGATTATATGGGCATGCTGGCGACGGTGATGAACGCGCTGGCGGTGCAGAATGCGCTCGAGCAGATCGGCATCGACACACGCGTCCAGTCCGCGATCCCGATGGAATCGGTGTGCGAGCCGTTTATTCGCCGTCGCGCCGTCCGCCACCTGGAGAAGAACCGCGTCGTGATCTTCGCCGCGGGCGTGGGATCGCCGTTCTTCACCACCGACAGCGGCGCGGCGTTGCGCGCGGCGGAGATGAACTGCGACGCGTTGTTCAAGGGGACTAGCGTTGACGGCATCTACGACGCCGATCCGAAAAAGGTGGCCGACGCCAAGCGCTACGAGACGATCTCGTACGACACGGTGCTGTCCAAGAACTTGAAGGTGATGGACGCAAGCGCGGTGGCGCTATGCCGCGATTCGAACATTCCGATCGTCGTCTTCAACATCCGCGAACACGGCAATTTCGCTGCGGTTCTGAGCGGCGAAGGCGTGTCGACGATCGTCCAGGAACGAGCAGGAGACTAAGCATGGCCGCCTATGACAAGGCCGATCTCGAACGCCGCATGGCGGGCGCCGTTGAGGCACTGAAGGGCGATCTCGCTGGGCTTCGGACGGGGCGCGCTTCGACGGCGCTGCTCGATCCGGTGACGGTCGAGGTGTACGGATCGCACATGCCGCTCAATCAGGTCGCGACCGTCTCGGTGCCCGAGCCGCGGATGATCTCGGTGCAGGTGTGGGACAAGAGCAACGTCGGCCCGGTGGAGAAGGCGATCCGCTCGGCCGGCCTCGGACTCAACCCGATTAACGACGGCCAGACGCTTCGCCTGCCGATTCCTGATCTGACTGAAGAGCGTCGCAAGGAGCTCGCCAAGCTCGCCGGCTCCTATTCGGAGAAGGCCAAGGTAGCGGTGCGCAACGTGCGGCGCGACGGCATGGACAGCCTGAAGGTCGACGAGAAGAAGGGCGTGTTCGGCGAGGACGATCGCAAACGGCTCGAGACCGAAGTGCAGAAGCTGACCGACGCGACGATCGCCGAGATCGACGTCGCCGCGAGCGCCAAGGAAAAGGAAATCCTCGGCAAGTGAGCCGAGACTCGGCCTTCTGCCCGGTCGGGTCTTGGTCGCCGCGCCGCATTTGTGCCGCGTGGGGCGAACTGCCGCGCGGCGTGTCGGGCCGTGCTGTAGAAGGTACGCGAGGGTGAGCACGGCGCCGAAGCTCGTCGCGGGCGGGGGCGCGTTGCCGCGTCACGTCGCGATCATCATGGACGGCAACGGCCGCTGGGCGAAGAAGCGTCTGCTGCCGCGCGCCGCCGGGCACAAGGCGGGTGTCGAGGCGGTGCGGCGCGTAACGCGCCACGCGCGCGCGATCGGCATCGAAGCGCTCACCATCTACGCTTTTTCGTCGGAGAACTGGCGCCGGCCCGAGGAGGAGATCGGCGACTTGATGGGTCTGCTGCGGCTGTTCATCCGCAGCGATCTCGCCGAGCTCGTGCGCGAGAACGTCCGCTTACGAATCCTCGGCGATTTCCGCCGCTTCCCGGCCGACGTCGTCGCGCTGATCGACGACGCGGTGGCGCGCTGCGCGGGCAATAGCGGCCCGATCCTGGCGATCGCACTGAACTACGGCGCGCAGGCAGAACTAGTACGCGCGGCGCAAAGTGTGGCTGCGCGACTGGCGCCCGAGCAGATCGACGCGGCGTCGATCGAGGCCGAGCTCGAGACGCGCGACCTGCCGCCGCTCGACCTATTGATCCGCACGTCGGGCGAGCATCGCCTGTCGAACTTCTTGCTGTGGCAGGCTGCCTATGCGGAGCTGCTCTTCGTCGACACGCTGTGGCCTGATTTCGGCGCGGCGGATCTCGACGCAGCGGTGGCGGCGTTCGGCAATCGTCAGCGCCGGTTCGGAGGCTTGTGACGACGCCCGACGCCAAGGTGCGCACACCGTCGAACCTTCGCCTGCGGATGATCGCCAGCGTCGCGATGATCGTGATTGCAAGTGCGGCGCTGTGGTTCGGCGGGATCGCCTTCTGGCTGCTCGCGGTCGTGATTGCGCTGTTCATGATGGCGGAATGGTCCGATCTCCAGCATGCGCCCGCGCGGCAGAAGCGCATCACGCAATATAGCCTGTCGGTACCGCTCGCGGTGATGGCGCCGGCATCGCTGGTGCTGGTGGTGCACGATTTCTTCTCGCTCGGACTGCTGGCGGGCGCGGCGTTCTTCGCCGCGGCGGTGACGCGGCGTAGCGCGCTCGGCGTCGGCGTAGTCTATTGCGGGCTTCCCGTTCTCGCGCTGGTGTTTCTCCGGCGACAGGAGGAGGGGCTGCTCTGGGCGTTCTGGGCGCTATCGCTGGTGTGGGCGACCGATATCGGAGCGTTCTTCAGCGGTCGCTCGATCGGCGGGCCTAAGCTCGCGCCGCGGCTGTCGCCGAACAAAACATGGGCCGGCCTGATCGGCGGCGTGGCGGCGGCGAGCGCGCTCGCGGCGATCCTGCACGTGCGTTACGGTCTGCCGTGGAGGATGACGCTGGCGACGCCGGTGCTCGCGGTGATCGCGCAGGGCGGCGATCTTTACGAGAGTTGGCTCAAGCGCCGCGCGGGCGTCAAGGATTCGGGCAACATCCTGCCGGGGCACGGCGGTGTGCTCGATCGGCTCGACGGCGTCGTTCCGGTCGCGCCGCTCGCCGCGCTGCTCGTGGTCGCGCCCTACCTCTACCGATGAAGACGATCACCATCCTCGGGGCGACCGGATCGATCGGTACGTCGACGCTAGATCTCGTCGAGCGATCGCCTGACGCGTTTTCCGTCGTCGCGCTGACGGCGAATCGCGACGTCGATCGGCTCGCCGCGGCGGCGATACGAACGCGCGCCAAGCGCGCTGTCGTGGCGGACGAGACGTGCCTGCCCGCACTGCGGACGGCACTCGCTGGCACGGGCGTCGAGGCAGCGGGGGGCGAAGCGGCGGTTACCGAGGCGGCGGCGATGCCGGCGGATGTCACGGTCGCGGCGATCGTTGGTTGCGCCGGGCTGCGCCCGGCGATGGCGGCGGTGGAGCAGGGCAATACGCTGGCGCTTGCGAACAAGGAGGCGCTGGTCTCCGCGGGCGACGTGATGAACGCCGCGGTCGCGCGCCACGGCGCGACGCTGCTGCCCGTCGACAGCGAGCACAGTGCGATCTTCCAGTGCCTTGATAGCGCGCTTGCCGATCGTGTCAGTCGGATCATCCTGACAGCGAGCGGCGGGCCGTTCCGCGAGCGGCCGCTCGACGCGATGCGCGAGATCACGCCGGCGCAGGCGGTGGCGCATCCGAATTGGTCGATGGGCGCGAAGATCTCGGTCGATTCGGCGACGATGATGAACAAGGGGCTCGAGCTGATCGAGGCGTTCCACCTGTTTCCCATCGCGAGCGAGCAGATCGAGATCGTCGTCCACCGGCAGTCGGTAATCCACTCGATGGTGGAATATGTCGACGGCTCCGTGATCGCGCAGCTCGGCACGCCGGACATGCGCACGCCGATCGCCTGCGCGCTGGCGTGGCCCGATCGCATGCTGACGCCGGGTGAGCGCCTCGATCTCGTCAAGGTCGGGCGGCTCGACTTCGACGCGCCGGACCTTGAGCGCTTCCCTGCGCTCGCGCTCGCGCGTGCCGCGCTCGAGGCGGGCGGGGCACGCCCGGCGATCCTCAACGCCGCGAACGAGGTGGCGGTGGCGGCGTTTCTCGCGGGGCGGATCGGGTTCCTCGAAATCGCCGCAATCGTCGCCGATACGCTCGCTTGCTACGATCCGGCAGCACCGGATACCCTCGACGCGGTGTTGCACGTCGATCGCGAGGCGCGGGTGCTGGCGGATGAGCGTGTGAAGGAACGCGTTGCTTGATTGAAAACCCCGGCCTGCTGCTCACGCTGCTCGCCTTCGCGCTGGTGATCGGACCGCTCGTGTTCGTTCACGAGATGGGCCATTACCTTGCCGCGCGCTTCTTCGGCGTGAAGTCCGACGCCTTCTCGATCGGCTTCGGGCGCGAGATCGCCGGCTGGACCGACAAGCGGGGAACGCGATGGAAGATCGGCTGGATGCCATTGGGGGGCTACGTCCGCTTCGCCGGTGACATGAACGCCGTCAGCCAGCCGTCGGCCGAATGGCTCGCGCTGCCCGCTGCCGAGCGCGCACAGACGTTCCAGGCGAAGCCCGTTTGGCAGCGTGCGATCATCGTCGCGGCCGGGCCAGTCGTCAATTTCGTCCTCGCGATCCTGATCCTGTCGGGCTTTGCGCTTGCCTATGGCGACACGCGGACGCCGCCCGTCGTCGGCGAGGTCGTCGCCGGCAGTGCCGCGGCACGCGCGGGCGTGCAGGCGGGCGATCGCATCGTGCGGCTCGGCGATCGCGACATCGCGATCTTCGAGGACATGCTGTCCTACACGCGGATCCATCCCGGCGAGGCGATCGATGTTGCGCTGGAGCGCCGCGGCCAGCCGCTGACGCTGCCGGTGACGCTCGGTGTCCAGGAGCAGGTCGATCGCTTCGGCAACCGCTATCGCATCGGCATGCTCGGCATCGGGCGCGGCGAACGCGTATCGGTACCGGTCGGCCTGCTCGAGGCGCCCGTCGTCGGCGTACGGCGGACCGGCGAGATCGTATCGATGATGGTCGAGACGATCGGCCAGATCGTAAGCGGGCGACGCTCGGTGAAGGAGCTCGGCGGGCCGCTGTCGATCGCCAAGGTATCGGGCGAGCAGATCACGCTGGGGCCCGACGCGTTCGTCTTCCTCATTGCGCTGGTGTCCATCAATCTGGGGTTCATCAACCTGCTGCCAGTTCCGATGCTGGATGGCGGCCACCTGCTCTTCTACGCGATTGAGGCGGTGCGCCGCCGCCCGGTCGGCCCGGCGGTGCAGGAATGGGCGTTCCGCGGTGGGCTAGCCGCGATCCTTGCCCTGATGCTGCTGGTGACGTTCAACGATCTTGGGAATTTCGGCCTTTGGCGCAATCTCGCCCGCTTGATCGGTTGACGAATCAAGGGCAGGGCGCGCGCGCAGGGGCTTGTTTGGGCTTACCGGGGTGGGATTGGTGACTGTTTTGAACACTTCGTCTGCTCGTTCGCGCTCGGCGGCATTGCTGCTTGGCTGTACCATGCTCGCTGGGGTGCCGTCTGTTGCCGCTGCGCAGAGCGCGGCGCCGACTGCTTCCGCACCGGCGACGCCGTCGCCCGTCGCGCCGCCGGTGCAGCGCGTGATCCGCTCACTTCGCGTCGAGGGATCACAGCGCGTCGAGCCGGAGACCGCGCTCAGCTATACTAAGCTGCGGATCGGCCAGGCTTACACCAACGAGACGCTCGATCAGGCGATCAAGGACCTGTACGCGAGCGATCTGTTCGCCGACGTGACGGTGGCCGGTGCCGAAACGGGCGACATCGTGCTGCGCGTGCGCGAGAACCCGATTATCAACCGCGTGATTCTTGAGGGCAACAAGCGCCTCAAGGAAGACAAAATCACCAAGGAGATCAAGCTCAAGCCGCGGCAGGTGTTCACCCGCAGCGCGGTGCGCCAGGATGTCGCGCGGATCGTCGAACTCTATCGTCGTCAGGGCCGCTTCGCCGCCAGCGTCGATCCAAAGATGGTCGCGCTCGACCAGAACCGCGTCGACGTGGTGTTCGAGATCAGCGAGGGGCCAAAGTCCAAGGTCCGCCAGATCAACATCATCGGCAACGAAGTGTTCTCCGACGACAAGCTGCGCGAGCAGATGGTGACGAAGCAGGCGCGCCTGTTCCGCCTGCTGTCGTCGAACACGACCTACGATCAGGATCGCCTTGCCTACGACCAGCAGAAGCTGCGGCAGTTCTACCTGACCGAAGGCTATGCCGACTTCCGCGTGACGAGCGCCGTCGCCGAGCTGACGCCCGATAAAGAAGACTTCATCATCACCTACGTGGTCGAGGAAGGTCCGCGCTATAAATTCGGTGACATTACCGTCGACAGCGATATTCGCGACTTCGACGACAAGGCGCTCGCCAAGACGCTCGCGGTAAAGAAGGGTGATTGGTATAACGCCAAGATGGTCGAGGATACCGTCGACGGGCTGAGCCAGACGACGGGCCTGTTCGGTTACGCCTTCACCGAAATCAACCCGGAGTTCCAGCGCGACAAGGACGCGCTGACGATGTCGATCAACTTCCACATCGCGGAAGCCAAACGGTCGTACATCGAGCGGATCGACATTACCGGCAACACGCAGACGCAGGACAAGGTGATCCGTCGCGAGATCCGCCTTGCGGAGGGCGACGCGTTCAACAGCTTCCAGGTGAAGCGCTCGCAGGACCGCATCAACAGCCTCGGCTACTTCCAGGAGAAGTTCGAGATTAAGCAGACGCCGGGCACGACGCCTGATCGCGTCATCCTAGGCGCGAACGTCGAGGAAAAGGCGACGGGCGAATTGCAGCTGTCGGCGGGCTTCTCGAGCCTCGAGCGGTTCATCGTCCAGTTCAACATCACGCAGCGCAACTTCCGCGGCAAGGGTCAGGAACTACGGCTCGGCGTCAACTATTCGAGCTATTCGAAGTCGATCGAGGTCGGGTTCACCGAGCCGTATTTGTTCGACAAGAACATCGCCGTCGGCGTCGACGTGTTCCGCCGTGACTTCAACGCATTCAACTTCGTCAACAATAATCGCGAGACGACCTACAGCCAGGTCTCGACCGGTTTCCAGCTGCGCGCGGGCGTGCCGCTGACCGAGTTCTGGTCGCTGTCGGCGCGCTACGGCCTCTCGTACGACGAGGTCGGCCTCGATCGCGACACCTTCTTCCGTGACGGGCAGTGCGACCGTATTCTCGCCGGCCGCTATCTATGCGAGGCGTTGGGCAACCGGCTGACGTCTTCGGTCGGCTACTCGCTGATCTACGACAGCCTCAACAGCCGGCTTCGCCCGTCGTCGGGCCAGCGCTTCACCTTCAGCCAGGATTTCGCAGGCCTCGGCGGTGACGTGAAATATCTGCGCACGCGCGCCGATGCGGCGAAGTACTGGGGGCTGGGCAGCGGCTTCATCCTGTCCGCGCTGGCGGAAGGCGGCTACATTTTCTCGTTCGAGAGTGACCGCGGCGAAGGCGTCGATGCTGTGCGCATCACCGACCGCTTCTATCTCGGCGAGCCGCAGTTCCGCGGTTTCGACATTCGCGGCGTCGGGCCGCGCGTGCAGCGCCTGCCGTACACCACCGATGCGACCGGCAAGCAGATCCTGATCACCGATCGCCAGCAGATCACCGACGACGCGCTGGGCGGCAAGGCCTATTACCTCTCGCGGCTGGAACTCGAGATTCCGCTCGGCTCCGGCGCGCGCGAACTCGGGCTGCGGCCGTCGGTCTATGTCCAGGCAGGCAGCCTGTTCAACATTCGTCGGCCGCTGCCGACGGTGACCTTCCCGACGACGACAGATGCTGCGGGCAATACCGTCGTTCTGCCGCTGCCGGTTACCGATACGGCCGGCAATCCGCTGTTCTCCTACGCCAATGCACAGGGGCTGGCGGTGACGACGACCTGCGCCGCCGGCCTGCCCGACGGCAATGGCAATTGTAACGGCATCCTGCCCAACACGCCGCAGATCCGCTCGCAGCCGTTCCTCGAGCGGTTCCTGGGCGATTCGCCGACGCCGCGCATCTCGGTCGGCTTCGGCGTCAACTGGACCTCGCCGTTCGGCCCGCTGCGTATCGATATCGCGCGCGCGCTGAAGAAGCAGCCGGGCGACGACGACAAGCTTATCACCTTCAACGTAGGGACTCAGTTCTGATGACCAAGATCAAGACCATGCTGCTCGCCGCCGCGCTCGTCGCGCCGGCTGCCATCGCCGCCGGTTCGGCCAGTGCGCAGGTGTCGGGCATCGCTGTCGCGAACCCCGAACAGGCGGTCGCGAACTCGCGCGCCTGGACGACTGCACGCGGCCAGATCCAAACGCAGTACAAGACGCAGATCGATCAGGCGACCGCACGTCGCACTGCGATCGAGAACGAGCTGCGACCGCTCGTCACCGCCTATCAGACCGCGGCGCGCGCACCTGGTGCGAGCGAGGCATCGCTCCGCCCGCAGGCGCAGGCGATCCAGACCAAGCAGCAGGCCGCGCAGCAGGAACTCGGCCGCCTGACGCAGCCGGCGCAGCGCGCGGAGGCCTATGCGCTCGAGCAGATCAGCACCAAGCTGAACGACGCCGTGCAGGCGGCGGTGCGCGCGCGCAACGTGACGCTGCTGCTTCGCCCGGAAGCCGCGCTGTTCGCGCAGCCGGCGGCGGACGTGACGCCGGCGATCACTGCCGAACTCGACAAGCTCGTCCCCAGCGTCGGCATTACGCCGCCGGCAAATTGGCAGCCGGGCCAGCAGGGTCAGCAGGGCCAGGCCGCTGCCGCCCCGGCGCAGCAGCGCCAGCAGCCGCAGGGCCGCTGAGCCGTAACCGCATGAGCGAGACGACGACCAAAGCCGCCATCGGCTCGTTCGACGTGACGCGCGTGATGGCGGCGCTGCCGCATCGCTACCCGATGCTGCTCGTTGATCGCGTCGAGCGGCTGGTGCCCGATGAATCGATCACCGCGATCAAGGCGGTGACGATTAACGAGCAATTCTTCCAGGGGCATTTCCCCGGCCGCCCGATCATGCCGGGCGTGCTGATCGTCGAGGCGCTGGCGCAGGCCGCCGGCGTCCTCGCGGTCGAAAGCCTCGGGCTCGCGGGCACCGGCAAGCTCGTCTACTTCATGTCGATCGACGACGTGAAGTTCCGCAAGCCGGTGGAGCCGGGCGTTCTGCTGCGGTTAGAGGTGTCGTTCGTGCAGAAGCGCGCGCGCGTGTGCAAGTTCGCCGGCAAGGCCCTGATCGACGGCGATGTCGCCGCCGAATGCGCGTTCACCGCGATGATCGCGGATCCTCCCGCCGCGGCGTGATGGATCGGCTGACCGCGTTCGGGCTCGTCGCGGTCAGCCTGATGCTCGTCTGCTACGCACTGGAGGATCGATCGCCTTGGTGGGTGCTCGGCTTCGCCGGCGCTTGTGCGCTCGGTTCGACCTACGGCTTCCTGCAGGGCGCGTGGCCGTTCGGCGTGGTAGAGGCGATCTGGTCGCTGGTCGCGCTGCGCCGCTGGGCCACCTTGCGCTGACATTGCGTGCGTCACGCGGCTCTGCTAGGCGCGCGCCTTCCTTCTCGGCTGGTCGGTAACCAGCCATCTCGGAGACAGAATGTGAAGAAAGATACCCACCCCGACTATCACATGATCAAGGTGCAGATGACGGACGGCACCGTGTACGAGACGCGCTCCACCTGGGGCAAGGAAGGCGACACGATGACGCTCGAGATCGATCCGCTTGCGCACCCGGCGTGGACCGGCGGCAAGGGTCAGATGCTCGACAGCGGCGGTCAGGTCGCGCGCTTCAATAAGCGCTTCGGCGGCGGGCTTACGCTGCGTAAGTAATCATCGATTAACTACCGCGGGCGTAGCGTTCAGCTATGTTCGCGGCGGAATTCGAAACAGCGGAAATGAATGGCCGGCGCCGCAGCCCGCGCGCGCCGGTCTCGTTCGACGCAAGCATGGGGCAGGGCGGGCTCGGGCGCACCTTGTGCAAGGTCGTCGATATCTCGCTCCACGGCGCACGCATCCAGAGCTATTCCGCGCTACGTCGCGGCACGACGATCTGGCTCAATTTGCCCGAGATCGGCCCGGTCGCCGCCGATGTGCGCTGGGCGGATGATTTCACCGCCGGCTGCCAGTTCAAAAAGCCGCTCGACAAGGCCGCGTTCGAACGCCTCACCGAGCGCTAGATCGCTGGCGGATGGGGTGGGATTCGAACCCACGGTGAGCTTCCACCCACGACGGTTTTCAAGACCGTTGCCTTAAACCACTCGGCCACCCATCCGTGCAACGCCCTGTGCCGCGGTGCGATGATGCGTGCAAGCCCGGCGATGATTGGCGGTTCCGCGCGAGCCCGCCGTGTGTCACACAGCGCGGGTGAGGGGTATCAACACCATGTTCCGCCGCCTGCGTATCGGCATCGCCGCGTCCGCGCTCGCGCTCATCTCCGGATCTGCCGGCGCGCAGACCGAGGGATCGCGCAGCGAGGCAGGCTTTCAGGCGTATCTGTCCGAACTGCGCGCGCAGGCGCTGCGCGAGGGTGTCCGCCCTTCGACCATCGATGCCGTCCTGCCGACGCTTACCTATAATCAGCGTGTCGTCGACCTCGACCGGCAGCAGCCGGGCAACCCCGGCTCCACCGCGACCCCGCCGTTCGCCCCGTACAAGGCGCGTCACGTCGATGCGGCGCGGATCGGCCGCGGGCGCACCGCCTACGCCGCCAATCGCGCGCGCCTTGCGCGGGTCGAAGCCGAAACGGGCGTGCCCGAATCGATCATGGTTGCGATCTGGGGGCATGAGACGAACTACGGCAGCTACACCGGCAATTTCGATCTACTGCGCAGCCTTGCCTCGCTCGCTTATGACGGGCGTCGCCGCTCGCTGTTCGCGAGCGAGTTCGTCGCGACGCTCAAGATCCTCGATCGCGGTATTCCGCGCTCGACGCTGGTCGGCAGCTGGGCCGGCGCGACGGGCAATCCGCAGTTTCTGCCGTCGATCTACATCCGTCTTGCCAAGGACGGCGATGGCGACGGGCGGGCGGACATCTGGAACAGCCAGGCCGATACGCTCGCCTCGATCGGCAATTACTTCGTCAATGCCGGATGGCGGCCTGGTCAGCCATGGGGCATCGCCGTCAGCGTGCCCGCCGGCTTCGATCGCAGCGGGCAGGCCAATCGCCTGGTATCGCCCCGCTGCCCGCGGGTGTTTGAGCGGCACAGTGGGTGGCGCACCATGGCGGAGTGGCGCGCGCTCGGCATCGTGCCGCAGGGTGGCGGCTGGCCCGGCGACAATGTGCTCGCGACGCTGATGGAGCCGGACGGTCCCGGTGCGACGGCGTATCTCCTCACGGGCAATTATCGCGTGATCCTTGACTATAATTGCTCGAATTTCTACGCGCTCTCGGTGGGTTTGCTGGCGGATGCCGTCGAGCGCTGAGGTTGGCGGCGGCGCGGTGGCGCTGCTTTTGCTCACGGCCTGTGGCGGCGCGCCGAGCGTGCCGCTCACACCTGCCGCGGCAGTTGATCGCGCGGCGGCGCCGGTGCTGCCGACCGCCGTTCCCGCGGCGCCGGTCCGCTACGACGCGGTCGGCTATGCCAGCTGGTACGGCGAGGAACTGGCGGGGAACGACACCGCGTCGGGCGGCGCCTTTGATCCCGGCGCGATCACCGCGGCGCATCGCACCTTACCGCTCGGCTCGTTCGCCGAGGTGACGTCGCTAGACAGCGGGCGCACGATCCTGGTGCTCGTCAATGATCGCGGCCCCGGCCGACTGGATCGTGAGATCGATCTGTCGCGCGGCGCAGCGCAAGCACTCGGCACCAGCAATCGGGCGATGGCCCCCGTACGGGTGCGTGCCAGCGCGGCGACCGCGGCCGATGCCGCCTCGCTCGCTGCGGGCCGCTCGGCGAACGCACGCCTCGATGCGCCCGCCGCGCTGCTCGCCTCGCTTCGCGCCCGGCTGTCGACATACACGCCGCCGATCCAGCGCACCGCCGACGCGCGCCGATCGCCACGCGTCGCGCGCGCTGCGATCGGGGTCGACACGTTGCTCGTCCAAGTTGCCGCCTTCTCCAACGCCGCCCGCGCGCAGGCATTGGCCGATCGGCTGCGCGGCTCGGTGACCGCCGAGGGCGGCGTGTATCGCGTCCGCCTCGGCCCGTTCGTCGACCCCGTATCCGCCGAACGGGCACGTGACGCGGCGGCGCGGCGCGGCTATGGCGATGCCACGATCGTCGTCGAGCCGTGAGCGTCGCCGTCCAGCTTCCACCG
The DNA here is from genome assembly GCF_002117915.1 of Sphingomonas sp. TZW2008. GTDB lineage: Bacteria > Pseudomonadota > Alphaproteobacteria > Sphingomonadales > Sphingomonadaceae > Sphingomonas. Next base: position 337,141 of record NZ_BDJB01000005.1, read on the forward strand.
TCCAGCCCCGAGTAGAGCGTCCATGTCCAAGCTTCTGTCGTATCTCGCGTTGCCCGCGATCGCGCTGTCGGTCGCCTATCCCTCCGCCGCCTCGGCGCCGCAGTTCCAGACGGTCGCGCCGGTCGCGTTCATGGAGGATCTGTCGTCGGGCGCGGTGCTCTTCGCCAAGGATGCCGACCGTCGCATGCCGCCGGCGTCCATGGCGAAGATGATGACGGTGTTCGTTGTGTTTGACATGATCAAGCGCGGCGAGCTCAAGCTCGACACCGAGTTCGAGGTGCGGCCGGAGACCTGGCAGCGCTGGCACGGCCCGGCGGCCGGATCGACGATGTTCCTGTCGGTCGGCGAGAAGGTGTCGGTGGCGAACCTGCTCTACGGCGTCGTCGTCCTTTCCGGGAACGACGCCTGCGTCGTGCTGGCGGAAGGAATCTCGGGCACCGAGGAAGCCTTCGTTCAGCGGATGAACGAGGTGGCCAAGCGAATCGGGCTCGACAACAGCCATTTCGGCACGTCGAACGGCTGGCCCGACAACGGCGTCACCTATGTGACGGCGCGCGATCTGGCGAAGCTCGCCGCCACGACGATCCAGGAGCATCCGAGCCTCTACAAGCAATTCTATTCGCGGCGTGAATTCACCTGGGGCAAGACGCTCGGCTCGGGCAGCGACATCACGCAGGCGAACCGCGATCCGCTGCTAGGCCGCGTCGCCGGTGCCGACGGGCTCAAGACCGGCCATACCGAGGAGGCGGGCTACGGCTTTACCGGATCGGCGGAGCAGAACGGACGCCGTCTCGTCATGGTGCTCGCCGGGCTCACCAGCTTCAACCAGCGCATCTCCGAATCGGTGCGCTTCATGGATTGGGGCTTCCGTGCGTGGCAGGCGAAGCCGATCGTGAAGCAGGGCCGCAAGGTGGCCGATGCCGAGGTTCAGCTGGGCGGCGCCTCGAGCGTCGGGCTCGTCGCGCCGCGTGACTTGAAGGTTGCGCTGCCGTCGGGCGCCGTGCCGGCGATGTCGGCAAAGGTCGTCTATCAGGGGCCGATCAAGGCGCCGATCAAGGCAGGCGCGCATGTCGCCGACCTCGTCGTCACCTCGCCCGGGCTCCCTGAGCAGACGCTGCCGCTCGTCGCCGAGGCGGATGTCGCGGAGGCGGGTTTCTTCGGCCGCGCCTGGGCCGGCCTGACGGGCATGTTCGGATGACGGGTCGCTTCCTCTCGCTCGAAGGGGGCGAGGGGGCGGGCAAATCGACCCAGGTGCGTGCGCTCGCGGCAACGATCGAGGCGCGCGGCGCTACTGTGGTGGTCACCCGCGAGCCGGGCGGCAGCGAGGGGGCGGAGGCGATCCGCAGCCTGCTAATGCATGGCGAGGTGTCGCGCTGGGATGCGCGCGCGGAGGCGCTGCTGTTCGCCGCCGCGCGTGCTGACCATGTCGAGAAGGTGATCCGTCCGGCGCTGGCGGCCGGTCACTGGGTGATCAGCGACCGGTATCTCGATTCGACGCGTGCCTATCAGGGGCTCGCAGGCGGGATCGATGACGCGGCGATTATGGCGCTGCACGCATTCGGCAGCGGCGGCCTGCTGCCCGATCGGACGATCGTGCTCGATCTGTCGGTGCAGGAAGGCGCACGGCGCGCAGCGCTGCGCGACCAAGGCTTTACCGACCGCTTCGCGCGGCGCGGCGAGGATTTCCACCACCGCGTCGCTGAGGCGTTCCGCAGCTTCGCCGAACGCGAGCCGGCACGCGTGCGCATCGTCGACGCGGCGCGGCCTCCGGAGGCGGTCACGGCTGCGATCCTCGTTGAACTGGCCGACCTGCTGCCGTGAGTACGATACGCGGCCATGCAGCGGCGCAGGCCGCCTTCGATGCGGCCGCCGCGAGCGGGCAGATCCACCACGCGTGGCTCCTCACGGGCGCGCAGGGCATCGGCAAGGCGGCCTTCGCGCGGGAGGCGGCGATCGGCCTGCTCGCCCGAAGCGCAGGCCATGCCGCCGACGATCGCACGCGATCGCTGATCAATGCCGGCGCGCATCCTGATTACCGCATCCTCGAACGCCTGCCGAAGGACGGCAAGCCCGACGGCGACCTCGCGCGTAGTATCACCATCGCGCAGGTCCGCAGCCTCCAGCCGCTGTTCGCGACGACCCCATCGCTTGGCCCGCGCCGCGTCGTGCTGATCGACGCGATCGACGATCTCGAGCGCGCCGGAGCGAACGCTTTGCTCAAGAACCTCGAGGAACCGCCGGCGGGCACTGTGTTCCTGTTGATCAGCCACGCGCCCGGTCGCCTGCTGCCGACGATCCGGTCGCGCTGCCGCCTGCTGCGGTTCGAGCCGCTGGCTGAACGCGACATGCGCACGGTACTTGCCGATCTTCTGCCCGAGGCATCTGTGGAGGAGCAGGACGCGCTGGTGCGTGCCGGTTGCGGTGCCCCGGGCCGCGCACTGCGCTTCGCCGGGCTCGACCTCGACAAGATCGACGCGGCGCTCGGCACGATCGCGCGTGACGGCGATCGCACCAACGCCGAGCGCGTCAAGCTGATGCGCGCCTTGTCGCTCAAGGCGGCGCAGCCGCGCTACGAGGCGTTCCTCGATCGCGTGCCGACGTTCCTCGCCGAGCAGGCGCCGTATCGCGCTGGCGAGGCGTTGCGCGACGCGCTCGACGCCTATGACGAGGCGCGCGCGATCGCCGCGAGCGCACGGTCGCTGTCGCTCGATCCGGGCGGCACGGTCTTCGAACTGGCAGGGGTGGTCGCGCGGCTCGCGCGATAGTAGAGGCGCTGCCCATGGGCGAGCCCTTCTATATCACCACCGCGATCAGCTACCCCAATGGCAAGCCGCATATCGGCCACGCCTATGAGGCGATCGCAGCCGACGCCATCGCGCGTTTCCAGCGCCAGGCGGGCCGCGACGTCCGCTTTCAGACCGGCACCGACGAGCACGGGCTGAAAATGGTGCAGACCGCGCGGGACCGCGGTGTCGCGGTCGCCGATCTGGCCGCGGAAATGTCGTCGCTTTTCCGCGCGATGTGCGACGATCTGGGGATTTCCTATGATCGGTTCATCCGCACCACCGATGCCAATCACTATCGCGCGAGCCAGGCGATCTGGCGCGCGATGGAGGCGGCAGGTGACCTCTACCTCGATCGCTACGAGGGCTGGTATTCAGTGCGCGACGAGGCGTTTTACGACGAGAAGGAACTCGTCGCGGGCGACGGTGACGAGAAGCTGTCGCCGCACGGAACGCCGGTGACCTGGACGGCCGAGGAGACGTGGTTCTTCCGATTGTCGAAGTATCAGCAGCCGCTGCTCGACCTGTATGGCAACAATCCCGACTTCATCCGTCCTGAATCGCGCCGCAACGAGGTGATGCGCTTCGTCGAGGGCGGCTTGTCCGACCTGTCGGTGTCGCGCACCAGCTTCGACTGGGGGGTGCCGGTGCCGGACAGCCCAGGCCACGTCATGTACGTGTGGGTCGATGCGCTGACCAATTATCTGACGGGTGCTGGCTATCCCGATAAGGCCGCGCCCTATTGGCCGGCCGATCTTCATCTGATCGGCAAGGACATCGTCCGGTTTCACGCGGTCTACTGGCCGGCGTTCCTCATGTCGGCGGGCATTGCGCTCCCCAAGTCGGTGTTCGGCCACGGTTTTCTGCTCCACCGCGGCGAAAAGATGTCGAAGAGCCTCGGCAACGTCGTCGATCCGGGCGATCTGGCGGACGCGTTCGGTGTCGATGCGCTGCGCTACTTCCTGCTGCGCGAAGTGAGTTTCGGGCAGGACGGCAGCTATTCCGCCGAGGCGATCGTGACACGCATCAACGCCGAACTCGCCAACGCGTTCGGCAATCTGGCGCAGCGCACACTTTCATTCATCGCCAAGAACCTTGCGGGAGAGCTGCCCGAGGCGGGGCGGGCGGATGACGCCGACGGTGCGCTGATCGAGGAAGTCATCGTCGCGGCAGCGGGGCTGAAGGCAGCGTTCGGCGACCTGATGCTGAGCCACGGGATCGAAGCGTGGATGCGCGGCGTCGTCGCGTGCAACCAATATATCGACGTGCAGGCGCCGTGGAGCCTGCGCAAGACCGATCCCGATCGCATGCATGCCGTGTTGCGGACGCTGGTGCGCGCGATCCGCATTCTTGCCATCGCCATCCTGCCCGTCGTGCCGAAGGGCGCCGGTACGATCCTCGATCAGCTGGGCGTCGAAGAGGGCGAGCGTGATCACGCGGCGGTCGACGATGATGACTGGTACGCGCGCCGTGCCGCCAGCGGCGTGCCCCTCGCGGCACCGTCGCCCGCTTTCCCGCGCCTCGAACTGCCGGCGGACGTCGCCTGATGCTCGCCGACAGCCACTGCCACCTCAATTACAAAGGTCTGGTGGAGGAGCAGCAGGCGGTGCTCGCCCGCGCCCGCGCGCGCGGCGTGACGGCGATGCTCAACATCGCGACGCGCGAGAGCGAGTGGGATGACGTCCTCGCCACCGCGGAGCGGGAGCCCGACGTCTGGGCGACGGTGGGTATCCATCCGCACGAGGCCGATCAGCATCCGCACGTCGATACGCAGCGCCTCGTCGCGCGCGCCGAGCATCCTCGCGTCGTCGGCGTGGGGGAAAGCGGGCTCGACTATTACTACGACCATTCCGATCGCGCGCGGCAGCAGGCGAGTTTCCGTGCGCATATCGCCGCCGCCCGCGAGGCTGGCGTGCCAATCGTCGTCCACACCCGCGATGCCGAGGAGGATACCGCGGCGATCCTTCGCGACGAACTGGGGAAGGGGGCCTTCACCGGCGTCATTCACTGTTTCACCGGCACGGGCGCCTTTGCTGACGTCGCGCTCGATCTCGGCTTCTATATTTCGCTGTCCGGTATCGTGACGTTTAAGAGCGCGCGCGATCTGCAGGAGACGGCAAAGCGGCTCCCGCTTGAGCGGCTGCTGATCGAGACCGACGCGCCGTTCCTCGCGCCCGTGCCGCATCGCGGCAAGCCGGGCGAACCTGCCTTCGTTGCCGATACGGCCAGCTTTCTGGCGACGCTGCGCGGTGACGAGCTCGAGGAATTGCATGAGGTTACAGCGCGTAACTTCCATACGCTGTTCAGCAAAACGGCGACGGCCCGCGGATGAAGGTGACGATGCTCGGCTCGGGGACGTCGTCGGGCGTACCGCGGATCGGCAACGATTGGGGTGCATGTGATCCCAACGAATCGCGCAATCGCCGCACCCGCGTATCCATTCTGGTCGAGACGGCGGATACCAAGATCCTCGTCGATACCGGTCCCGACATGCGCGCGCAGCTTCTAGCGGCGGGCGTCGGCACGATCGACGCGGTGATCTGGACGCACGAACACGCCGATCACGTGTTCGGCATCGACGACCTGCGGCAGGTTTATCATCTGCTCGGCCATCCCGTGCCGGGTTATGCGCGGGCGGCGACGCGGGAGCGGCTGGAAGCGATGTTCGGCTATGTCTTCCACGGTCGCAGCGGCTACCCGCCGACGGTCGCGCTGCATGAGCTTCCTGATCGGCTTCGTATCGGATCGATCGACATCAGCGTGGTCGATCAACCGCACGGGTCGATTACCTCCGCAGGCTTGAGGTTCGACTATCAGGGCGTCGCGGCCGGCTACGCGACCGATATCAGCGCGATGACAGCTGCGATGCGCGCGCACTATGCAGGGCTGGACTTGCTGATCGTCGATGCGCTTCGCGAGCGACCGCATCCGACGCATCCTGATCTCGGCCAGGCGCTCCGCTGGATCGAGGACTTGAAGCCCGGCCGCGCAGCGCTGACGCATATGGATCAGTCGATGGATTATGCGACGCTCGTCGCGAGGCTGCCGCGCGCCGTAGAGCCGGGCTACGACGGCCTAGCGTTCGAGCTATGATCGGCGGCGCACAGATCGCGCTTATCGCGCTCACGCTGGTATTGCCGCTAGCGGCTCTGATCGCGCGCCGGCCGCCGCTCGGCACGACGATCAAGCTTGCCGCCATCTGGATTGCGATCTTCGCAGTGGTCGTTGCGGTCGCTGCGCTGATCCGTAGCTAAAACCGCTACTCATGTATTCACAAGGAATTTAACATAATATATATTATCGGCGTAGTGTATGACTGATCGGGTGCCCCCCCTCAGCCGTCTGCTCGAAATCATGGTACGGCTGCGTGATCCGGTGCACGGCTGCGAGTGGGACCGAGAGCAGACGGTGCAGACGATCGCGCCCTACACGATCGAGGAAGCATTTGAGGTGGCCGACGCCTGCGCGCGTGGCAACATGGCGGATCTGAAGGACGAGCTTGGTGACCTGCTGCTCCAGGTCGTATTCCACAGTCGTATCGCAGAGGAAGCGGGTGCGTTCGACTTCGACGACGTTGCAGCGGCGATCGGCGACAAGATGGAACGGCGCCACCCGCACATCTTCGGCGAAGCATCCGACGGCGGGCATCATCTATGGGAAGCGATCAAGGCGGAGGAACGCGCGGCTCGCAGCGATCCGAGCGCGCTGGCGGGCGTTGCGCTCGGGCTGCCTGCGCTGATGCGCGCTGAGAAGCTCCAGAAGCGCGCGGCGCGCGTCGGCTTCGACTGGCCGGACGCCGATGGCCCGCGCGCCAAGATCGACGAGGAGCTAGCGGAAGTTGCTACCGCTTCCGGCGCTGCCGCCATGACCGAAGAAGTCGGCGATCTGCTGTTCGCCGTGACGAACTGGGCACGCCATCTTGGCGTTGATCCCGAGGCTGCATTGCGCGCCGCAAATGCCAAGTTCGAGCGGCGCTTTCGTGCGATGGAAGATGCTGCCGGCGGATCGATCGACGGTCGCGATCTCGCCGCGCAGGAGGCCCTGTGGCTGCGCGCGAAGCAGGCCGAGCGCGAAGCCGACTAAGCGCCGTGGATGTCGCGCTGCTCGCCGTGGCGCTCGACGAAGCGGCGATGATCCGCCGGTGACAGGCGCACGTCGTAATGCGCCCCTGCCTCGTCCACGCTGTGATCGATCACCTCGCCATGCTGATGCAGCCAGGCGGCAGCGGCGCCGTCAGCGGTATCGAGCGTCAGCGCGTAGCGGCGATGCCCTTGGGTCAGCCGATCGGCGAGCGTCCGCAGCAGCGTGTCGACCCCTTCCCCGCCGAGCGCCGAGACGGCGACGACATCCTCGCGGCGGGTCGCCTCGGCAATCATCTCGTCATGCGCCGCGGGGTCGAGCAGATCAACCTTGTTCCACGCCTCGATCATCGGCGTCCCCTCGGGAAGGCCGAGATCAGCGAGAACGCCTTCGACGTCGGCCTTTTGCGCCAGCGTGTCGGGGTGCGCGACGTCACGGACATGCACCAGCAGATCCGCCGAGACGACCTCTTCGAGCGTCGCCTTGAACGCGGCGACGAGCTGCGTCGGCAGTTCGGAGACGAAGCCAACGGTGTCCGACAGGATCGCCTTGTCGATGCCCGGCAGGCTGATCTGCCGCAGCGTCGGATCAAGCGTGGCGAAGAGGAGGTTTTCAGCCATCACGTCGGCGCCGGTCACGCGGTTGAACAGCGTCGACTTGCCGGCATTGGTGTATCCGACGAGCGCGATCACCGGCCACGGCGCGCGCTGGCGCCGCTCGCGGTGAAGCCCGCGGGTCCGCGTCACCTGCTCGAGTTCCCGGCGCAGCCGCGCCATGCGATCACGGATCAAGCGGCGATCGGCCTCGATTTGGGTCTCGCCCGGGCCACCGAGGAAGCCGAAACCGCCACGCTGCCGCTCGAGATGGGTCCAGCTGCGCACGAGGCGGCCGGCCTGATAATCGAGGTGGGCGAGCTCAACCTGCAAGCGGCCCTCGGCGGTCGCCGCGCGCTCGCCGAAGATCTCGAGGATCAGCCCGGTGCGATCGATCACCTTCGCTTCCAGAGCGGTCTCGAGATTGCGCTGCTGGATCGGCGAGAGCGATGCATCGAACACGAACAGCGAGGCTTCGTGCTGGCGCCCGAGCGTCGCGAGCTGCTCGACTTGCCCGGAGCCGATCAGCGTCGCGGCGCGCGGTGCACGCACGCGCACCGCCTGCCGCTCGACGACCTCGACGCCGATCGCCGCGGCAAGCCCGGCGGTCTCTTCAAGCCGCGCGTCATTGTCGCGCGACGAGCCGCCGAGGTCGGGGAAGACAACAACGGCGCGTGCGCCGCGCGAGAACTCCTCGCGGTCGCGATCGAATCCCTGGGTCAATCTTCGTCCGACCCGCTGGTCTCTTCGGCGAGATTGAGTGGCCGCGCCGGCTGAATCGTCGACACCGCGTGCTTGTAGACGAGCTGAGAAGTGCCGTCGCGCTGGAGCAGCATGCAGAACAGATCGAACGCGGCAATCTGGCCTTGCAGCATCACACCGTTGACGAGGAACATGGTGACCGAATCATCGGACTTGCGCACCGCATTGAGGAAAACTTCCTGTAACAGCGGCTGCTTCTTTCCCGTCTCGCCGAGCTGATCGACGATCGCGCCGACATCGATCTGCGCGCCTGGCATGATCGTCGAGATCGCGTGCTTGTAGATCAGCTGGCTCTGCCCGTCGCGGCGCAGCAGGACGGAGAAATTGTCAAACCAGGTGACGATGCCCTGGAGCTTGACGCCCTTGACCAGGAACAGCGTGACGGGGGTCTTCGATTTGCGCAGTGCGTTGAGGAACAGATCCTGAAGCGAGCTTTGCTTTTCGGCCATGCCGTGATGCCCTTCGTTCTTGGCGGGGTTTGCCCCGCGATGCGCCGGTACCCGGCGTCGGATTGCGGCCCTTGCGGCCTGCCGACCGCAATGTAGGAAGCCGGACCGTCCCGGTCCAGCACCCTCAATCGTCGCGCGTTTCAGTGATCCCAAGCAGCTTCAGCTTGCGGTGCAGCGCCGAGCGTTCCATTCCGATAAAGGTGGCGGTGCGCGAAATATTCCCCGAAAAGCGCCGAATCTGAACCTTCAGATACTCGCGCTCGAACGATTCGCGTGCCTCGCGCAGCGGCGCGCCCATGATCGCGTTGCCGCCCCCCCCGCTCTGCTGATCGCCCAGCACCTCGGCGGGCAGCAGATCGATGTCGATCCGACCGATGCGATCGCCCGGCGCCAGGATGATCGTGCGCTCGACGACGTTGCGCAGCTGGCGCACGTTGCCGGGCCAGTCGTACGATTGCAGCGCCACCATCGCGTCCGCCGCGATTTCCGGCGTCGGAACGCGGCGGTCGGCGGCGTAGTGCGCGACGAAATGCTCGACCATCGGCGGGATGTCCTCGCGTCGCTCGGCGAGCGAGGGGATCGTGACCGGCACGACATTGAGGCGATAGTACAGGTCCTCGCGGAACCGCCCCTCGGCGATCTCGTGCGTCAGATCGCGCCCCGTCGCCGACACGACCCGCACGTCGACCTTAACGACGCGCGTGCCGCCGACGCGAGTGAAGCTCTGATCCGTCAGCACGCGAAGGATACGCCCCTGCGTGGTGATTGGCATGTCGGCGATCTCGTCGAGGAACAGCGTGCCGCCGTGCGCCTGTTCGAGCAGGCCGGGGCGAACGAGGTCCCCCCCCTCCTCCACGCCGAACAATTCCTCCTCGACACGCTCGGGCGTCATGTTCGCGGCGCTCACGATCACGAACGGCGCCGTCGCGCGCTGGCTCCAGCCGTGCAGCAGTCGCGCCGCGACTTCCTTGCCGACCCCGGCGGGGCCGTTGATCATCACGCGGCTGCCCGTCGCGGCGACGCGCTTCAGCGTCGCGCGCACGCCGTTGATCGCGCTCGAGCTTCCAGTGAGATCTGTGTCGCGCCCGCTCGAGGCGCGCAGGCTCGCCACCTCGCGGCGTAGTCGCTCGGTTTCGGTCGCGCGCTCGACCATCAGAAGCAGGCGCTCGGCCTGGAACGGCTTCTCGATGAAATCCGCCGCGCCCTGCCGGATCGCGGCGACCGCGGTGTCAAGGTTACCGTGCCCCGAAATGACGAGCACCGCCACCGACGGATCGCGGCGCTTGATCTCTGCGAGTAGCTCAAGCCCGTCGAGCCGCGATCCTTGCAGCCACACATCGAGCAGCACGAGACTCGGCCGGCGCTCGGCGATCGCGGCGAGCGCCGCGTCGCTGTCCGCCGCGGTGCGCGTGTCATATCCCTCGTCCTCGAGCACGCCCGAGACGAGTTCGCGGATGTCGAGCTCGTCGTCGACGACGAGAATATCTAGCGCCATGATTATGCAGTCCGATTGCGAGTGAGTGCGGCGATCCCCCCACCGTCGCCGTCGGCGTGATTGTCATCGCGCCCGTCGAGCGCGGCGAGCATCGCCATGTCGAAGGCCATCGTCACCAGCGTCCCCCCTTCCGGACGGTCGGCAAAGGTGATCGTTCCGCAATGTTCTTCGACAATCTTCTTGACGATCGCGAGCCCGAGTCCCGTGCCGCGCGCGCGCGTCGTCATATACGGCTCGACAATCCGGTCGCGTTCCACCGGCAGGCCAACCCCAGTGTCGGCGACGGTCACGATCGCGCGCGCACCCTCCTCCGCGATCGTCATCGTCACCGCGCCGTTGCTGCTCCCGGTCGCCTCAATCGCCTCGACGGCGTTCTTGACGATGTTGGTCAGCGCTTGGCCGATCTGGCGGCGATCGCAGACCAAGGTCGGGCCAGGATCGTCGTGAACGATTGAGAAACGCACGCCGGCGTGCGCCACTTCGTGGAGAAACACGGTGTTGCGGGCGATATCCACCAGTGATTCTTCGCGAAACACGGGCTTGGGCATGCGCGCAAAAGAGGAGAATTCGTCGACCATGCGGCGCAAATCGCCGACCTGGCGGATGATCGTCTCGGTTAGCCGGGCGAAAGTCGTGTCGCCCGCCTCTACCTTGCTTCCGTAGCGCCGTTGCAGGCGCTCGGCGGCGAGCTGGATCGGGGTGAGCGGGTTCTTGATCTCGTGCGCAATACGGCGCGCGACGTCGGACCAGGCGGCGCGGCGCTGGTCGAGCAATTGCTGCGTGATGTCGTCGAAGGTCAGGATCGGTCCGGTGCCGTCCCGCGCGATCCGCACGGCAAGCGTTCGCGCCTCGCCGCCGGCAGAGATCTGCACGATCGCCTCGCGTGCGGCGCCGTCGAGCAGCGCGGCGAGCTCTGGGGCGACCGTCGCGAGCGGTTTGCCGACCGGCGGTTCGGGCAGCGCGAGCAGCGTCTCGGCCGAACTGTTGATGAGGCGGATGGTGCGGTCGGGCGCGATCGAGATGACGCCTGCCGACACCCCCGACATGACCGCCTCGATCAGTGCACGGCGGCTGTCGAGCTGCGCATTGGCGGTAACGAGCGCAGTATTCTGCTCCTCCAGCCGCTCGGTCATGCGATTGAAGGTGTTCGCCAGCGTGCCGACCTCATCGCGCTCCTTCGTCTCGGCAACACGCGCAGAAAGATCACCGCGCTCGACGCGCCGCGCGGCGTCGACCAACTCGCCCACCGGCCGCACCAGCCGGTCGGCCACCGCAAGCGCGATCCATACGGCAACGCCGACGATCAGCAGCGAGAGCAGCAGCAGCGCGGCGTTGAAGCGAATCTGGAGCACGCGCGCGCGCGCCAGCAGCGCGCGATAATTCGCCAGCGCTGCCTCGGCGCGCTCGGTCTGCGTCGTCATTTCCTTGGGATCGGTGACGCGCGCGGCATAGAGATAGACACGCGTCGAGCCGGGCAGCTGCGTCACCGTCTGGATGCGATCGCCGGTCACGGTCACGACGCTGCGCTGCCCGCGTCGCAATTGCCCGACCGCGTCGGCCGACACCTGCCGCGCGAGATCGAGATCGTACGGATTGACGAACGCCAGCGTCTGCAACTCGCCGCGTGGCGACATCTGGAACAGCAGCGCTTCGGAGAGGCTGCGGAAATAGGTCTGCTGGAATAGGAAGGCGCCGAAGCGCGGATCGTCGATCGGGCGGTCCTGCAGCTCGCGCGACACGTCGGTCGCCATCGTCACCGTCGCCTCTTCCCAGCGCTGCAGGATCTGATTGTACGACGCGCGCGTCAGTGTGGTGGCATTCTCGAACACGCCGCGCGCGCGATCCGAATACCAGAATTGCACGCCATACTGGAACAGCAACGAGGCGGCGATCGTCACCAGTACCATCGGGACCGCGGCGACGACCGAGAACAAGGCGACGAGGCGGACATGTAATCGCCCTTCCCCGCCGACGGGCGAATTGGCGGCGCGGCGGCGCGCGATGCGGCGGCCGAGCAGCATCATCAGCGCCACGCCGGGAACAAGGTTGGCGATGAGCAGCAGCGCGACGACGCCCGGTGAGATCAGCCCCTCTGGACGTCCGGTATGGCTCACCACCACATAGGTGCCGATCGCGACCGCTACCGCCGCAAGAAGGACGGCGAGTTCGATCAGCGGCGTCACGGAGAAACGGCGCGCCGGCAGCGAAAAGGCGGTGGCTGGTGCCGTACCGGCGTTCATCGAGATCGCTTTACAACAAAGGTGTTGCAGCGAAAACACATAATTACGTCGTTCGCCGTCCCTAGCGGACAGCCTGCCGTGCGATCGGATCGATCCCCAATGTGTCGAGCCGCTTGCGCAGCGTGTTGCGGTTGAGGCCGATCGCGCGCGCAGCGCGCAGCTGATTGCCGCCATGGCGCGCCAGCATCGCCTCTATCAGGGGCCGCTCGACCTCGGCGAGAAGGCGATCGTAGAGCGTGCCGTCGTCGAGCGCCGCAGGCTCCGATCTCGCCAGCCGGTCGACGAACGCGCGCACCGCAGTGTCGATCGCGATATCGGTAGGCTGCGCGGTTGATGCCGCCCCATCGCCAAGCATCTGCGCGATCTCGCCCGCGGCGATGCGATCGTCGCGCGATAGCGCGGCAAGGCGGCGCATCAAGTTTTCGAGCTGGCGCACGTTGCCCGGCCAGTCGTGCTGCTCGAGAAGCTCGATCGCTCCGTTATCGAGCGTCTTGCGCGGCAGTCCGGCCTCCGCCGCGCGATCAAGGAAGTGCCGCGCGAGCATCGCGATGTCGCCGCGTCGCTCCCGCAGCGACGGCAGCGTGATCGGCACGACGTTGAGGCGATAGAACAGATCCTCACGGAAGTGGCCGCTCGCCACCGCCGTCATCAGATCGCGGTTGGTCGCCGCGACGATGCGAACATCGGCGCGGATCGTGCGTACGCCGCCGACCGTCGTGAATTCGCCCGACTGAAGCACGCGCAGCAGCCGCGTCTGTGCCTCAATCGGCATGTCGCCGATCTCATCGAGGAACAGCGTGCCTCCGGCTGCCTGCTCAAAGCGCCCCGCCGCCCGCTGCGCCGCCCCGGTGAAGGCGCCGCGCTCGTGGCCGAACAGTTCCGCCTCGATCAGATCGCGCGGGATCGCCGCCATGTTGATCGCGACGAACGGCGCCGCGCGGCGGGGTCCGAGATCGTGGATCGCGCGCGCGACGAGTTCCTTGCCCGTTCCCGACTCGCCCGCCACCAGCACCGTCAAATCGTTCGACACCACGCGCGCGACGACGCGATACACCTCCTGCATCGCTGGCGAGCGACCGATCAGCGGCAGTGCGGGATCGTCGTCCAGCTCCGCCGCCGGCTGTGCCGCGGCCGCGCGCTGCAGTGCGGCTGCGACGGTTCGCGTCAGCGTCTCGAGATCGAACGGCTTTGGCAGATAATCATAGGCGCCTGCCTCATTCGCGCGCACCGCGGTAGTGAGCGTATTGCGGGCAGACAGCACGATGACCGGCAGCTGCGGCAGCTCGGCCGCCATGCGCGCCGCGATGTCGATGCCGTCGCCATCGGGAAGCACGACATCGGTCAGCAGGACGTCGGGCGTTGCCTGCCGTATCTCGCGCTCAAAATCGGTAAGGCTCGCTGCCGTACGCACGCTATGCCCGGCGCGGCGCAGCGCGTGCGCGATGACGGTGCGGATCGCGACGTCGTCATCGACGAGCAGGACGTCGCCCGTCGTCACGAGGCGCGCGGCAGCAGGATGCGGAACACCGTCTCGTTCGGCGTCCCCTCACGCGAATATTGCACGATGCCGCCCATGTCGCGCACCAGCTTGTCGACCAGCGCGAGCCCGAGCCCCTTCCCCTCCGGTCGGCTCGAAACGAAGGGGTCGAACAGATGTTCGGCGATGTCTTCGGGTGCGCCAGGGCCGGTGTCGACGACGCAGATCTCGATCGGCAACGGCGAGCGGGGACGGCCGGGTCCGGGGGCGACCGCCATGCCGTGGCGGTACGACGTGGTCAGCGTGATCCGCCGCTCGCCGCGCTGGCCAAGCGCGGTGGCGGCGTTCTTCATCAGGTTGATGAGCACCTGGAGCAGCGCGTCGCGGTTGGCCAGCGCGCGCGGCAACGACGGATCGAAGCGCTCCTGGATGTCGATCCCGCGCGCGAAACCGGCAAGTGCGGCATCGCGCACGTGTGCCAGCAGTGGATAGATGTTGAGCGGCTCGACCGTCAGCGGGCGCGTGTCGGTGAAATCTTCCATTCGATCGATCAGCGCGGTCACGCGATCGACTTCGTCGATGACGAGCGTGGTGAGATCGCCCGGTTCGGCGCCGTCGGCGATGAGCTGCGCCGCCCCGCGGATGCTCGACAACGGATTCTTGATCTCGTGCGCCAGCATCGCCGCCGCGCCGACAGCCGAGCGCGCCGCCGCTGCCCGGTCGGCGGAATGGCCGAGCCGCCGCGAATTCGCCGCATGGTGCAGCGTGATCGCGCGCCAGCCGGGATGATCGACGAGCTCGACGGCGGCCAAGTCCACCCGGATGCGCAGCCCGCGCGAGGTTTCGAGCGCGAGATCGAACGCCGTGAACGCCCGCCCCTCTCGGATCGCGGCTTCATCGGGCAGTGGCAGGACATCGCCGATCGAGCGCCCGCGCATCGCGCGTTCCGATAGGTTGAGCATCAGCTCGCACTCGGCATTCGCCTGCGCGATCCGTCCGTCCGCATCGACGACCATCACCGCGACCGGCAGCGCGGCCAGCAGTTCCGCCGGCTCTGGCCCCCGCCGCGCCAGCATCACGCAGCCTCGCGGCTGCGCCACGGGGCGTAGAAGTCGGCGAGCATCGCCTTGACGCGTCGCGCATCGGGCTCCTGGTTCACCGCGTTGCGAAACTCGGCCGACCCGATCAGCCCCTTGGTGTACCAGCCGATGTGCTTGCGCGCCATATTGACCCCGGTGACGGTGCCATAATGATCGAGCATCGCGTCGTAATGCTCTGTGATCACGCGATATTGCTCGTCCAGCGACGGATCTGATCGGGGGGTCCGCCCGGCAAGCGCATCCATCACCTGGCCGAGCAGCCACGGCCGACCGTAGGCGCCGCGTCCGATCATTACCCCGTCCGCGCCCGATTGATCGAGCGCGGCGCGCGCATCCTCGATCGAGCAGATGTCGCCATTGACGATCACCGGCACGCTGACGGCGGCCTTCACCGACGCTACGAAACGCCAGTCCGCCGACCCCTTGTACATCTGATTGCGCGTGCGCCCGTGCACGGTAATCATCCGCGCGCCCAGATCTTCGGCGATGCGCGCGAGTTCGGGCGCGTTGAGGCTGTCGTTGCACCAGCCCATGCGCATCTTGACAGTGACCGGCGCCTTAACGGCCTGCACCACCGCATCGATGATCGCGGCCGCGTTCTTCAGATCGCGCATCAGCGCTGATCCGGCGTCGCCGCTCGTCACCTTGCGTACTGGACAACCCATGTTGATGTCGACGATCGCCGCGCCCTTGTCCTCGGCGAGCTTCGCGGCCTCCGCCATCTCATACGGCGTGCAGCCGACCAGCTGCATCGACACCGGCTCTTCGGACAAGTGCCACGCGGCCTTCTGGATCGACTGACGCGTCTCGCGGATCGCCGCTTGGCTCGCGATCATCTCGGTGACGTTGAGCCCCGAGCCGTAGCGCCGAACGAGGACGCGGAACGGCTGGTCGGTCACGCCGGTCATCGGCGCGAGCACGACGGGTTCGTCGATCCGCACTGGTCCGATCTGTACGGGAGCGAGCATGCGCATGGGTGTTGCCTGAAAAAGAGGCAGATACCGCGCGCGCCGGGCGCTGGCAAGGCCGGTGCGATAGCGCTAGGGCGCGCGCGATGAGACACGTCGCGTTGATTGTCGCCGCAGGCCGTGGTGAGCGGGCGGGCGGCAACGTCCCCAAGCAATATGCCCTGCTGGCCGGCCGTCCGATGATCGCGTGGAGCTATGAGGCGCTCGCCGCACATCCGGTGATCGACGAGGTGATCGTCGCGATCGCCTCGGGCCAGGAAGATCTGTTCGCGCAGGCGCTGCCGAACGCCCGCTTCGTCATCGGCGGCGAAACACGTGCCGATACCGTGCGGCGCGCGATTGCCGAGGTCGGGCAAGTCGATCGCATCTTGGTGCACGACGCGGCGCGTCCGTTCGTGCCGGCAGTGGTGATCGACCGGCTGCTTGCCGCGCTCGACACCGCCGAGGGCGCGATCCCCGTCCTGCCGGTCGCGGACACGCTGGTCGCCGCGGATGGCAGCGCGGTGCCGCGCGAGGGCGTCTCGCGCGTGCAGACGCCGCAGGCGTTCCGCTTCCCGGCGCTGGTACGTGCGCACGCGACCGGTCATGACGCGATGGCGACCGACGACGCGCAACTTGTACGAGCGCTTGGCGGATCGATCGCGCTGGTGCAGGGCGATGCGATGCTCGAGAAGGTCACCTATGCCGGAGACATCGCCTTGGCCGAGGCGCGGATCGGATGGGACACGCGCACGGCGACGGGCTTCGACGTGCACCGGCTCGAAGACGGTGAAGAGCTGTGGCTGGGTGGCGTGCTGATCCCGCACCATCAGGGGCTGAGCGGGCACAGCGACGCCGACGTCGCACTCCATGCGCTCACCGACGCCCTGCTCGGCACGATCGCAGCCGGCGACATCGGCCAGCACTTTCCGCCAAGCGATCCGCAGTGGCGCGGCGCCGAATCGGGACAATTCCTGCGCCACGCCGCCGATCTGGTGCGCGCGCGCGGCGGCCAGATCACCTTCGTCGACCTGACGCTGATCTGCGAGGCGCCCAAGATCGGCCCGCATCGCGGCGCGATCCAGGCGCGGATCGCGGAACTTCTTGCGCTCTCGACCGATCGCGTCAGTGTGAAAGCGACGACGACAGAGCGGCTCGGCTTCACCGGTCGCGGCGAAGGCATTGCGGCGCAGGCGGCGGCGACCGTCCGCCTGCCAGGAAGTTTCGCATGAGGCGCCTAGCCGCGCTCGCCGCTGCGCTGCTCCTCCCAACGCAGGCGATGGCGCAGACGCCGTGCCTGACGACGGGCGAGGCGGAGGCGATCACGCTAGTGGCCCTCCCCGACGTCATCCTCGAGACGGGTCGCGTCTGCACCGCGCTCCCCGCCGGCAGCATCGTCCGGCAGACGTCGGGCGCGTTCTTGGCGAAATATCAGGCGGAGGCCGACCGGGCGTGGCCCGCCGCGCAGGGCGCGATCGCAAAGCTCAGCGACCCCCGCGTGTCGATGCTGCTGCTCCAGTCCGACTATGCGCGCCCGCTGATCACCGCAATCCTCGCGCCGCAGATCGTGGGGCGTATACAGCCGAGCGACTGCCCAACGATCGACCGCATCGTGACGCTGCTCGCGCCGCTGCCGCCGCGGAACGTCGCCGGCGTCGTCGTCGCTGGCCTGCAGCATCTCAAGGCGGAGAAGGCGCGCGGCAAGGCGGTCGTCGCCGACCTGCCCGATCTGCCGGTCTGCGCCGCGGGGCGCCGATGAGCGACAGTCTTCTTCCTGCCGAGCTCGTGGCGGCGGCTGAGCGCGTCATCACCGCGAACCGCGCCGCCGGGCGACGAGTCGCGATCGCAGAGAGCTGTACCGGGGGGCTGGTCGCCGCGGCGCTGACCGAAGTCGCGGGGTCGTCGGACGTCCTCGAAGCTTCGATCGTCAGTTATTCGAACGAGGCGAAGCACGCGCTGCTGCGCGTCTCTACCGATGTCGTGGAAACGTTCGGCGCGGTCTCGATCGCGGTAGCGTGGAGCATGGCGCAGGGCGCTCTTGAGGCGACCAACGCCGATGTCGCAGTCGCGATCACCGGCATCGCGGGCCCGGGCGGCGGCAGCGAGAAGAAACCCGTCGGTACCGTCGTCTTCGCCCGCGCGGAGAGAGGCGGCAACCCGGCCGACGTCGTTGCCGATCGGCGTCAGTTCGGCGATCTCGGCCGCGCCGGGATCAGGCTTCAGGCGGCGTTGTGTGCGCTCGAACTGCTGATGCCTGTCGAGCCGCTGCCGTAAAGCGCGCGCGCGCGATCCTCGAACGCGCCGATCATCTTGCGCAACGCCATGGTGAAGACTTGTCCTGCCAGCATCTCGAACATCCGATTCTTGAACTGAAAGTCGACGCTGAAGTCGACCAAGCACCCTTCTCCGTCGGCGCGGAAGCGCCAGTCGTTACGCAGATATTTTAGCGGCCCGTCGACGTAATCGACGTGAATTCGCTCGGACGCGTCCTTCTCGACGCGCGAAGTGAACGTCTCGCGCAATCCCTTGAAGCCTACGATCATGTCCGCAAGCGTCTCGGTCGGCTCGTCCTTGCGAACGCGCATCGCGATCACCCACGGCAGGAACTTGGGATATGCCTTAACATCCGCGACGAGGTCGAACATCTGCTCGGCGGAATACGGCATCCGCCGCGTCTCGCTATGCTTTGGCAAGCTGCGCCTCGCGTGCCGCCTTCATCCGCGCGAAATCGTCGCCGGCGTGATAGCTCGATCGCGTCAGCGGCGAGGCGGCGACAAGCAGGAACCCTTTGGCGCGCGCGATCGCGGCATAGGCGTTGAACGCCTTCGGTGCGACGAATTCCATCACCTTGGCGTGGCGCGGGGTCGGTTGCAGATACTGGCCCATCGTCAGGAAATCGATGTCGGCCGAGCGCATGTCATCCATCACCTGGTGTACCTCGAGCCGCTCCTCGCCAAGTCCGAGCATCACGCCGGACTTGGTGAAGATCGACGGATCGTGACGCTTGACGCTCTCCAGCAGGCGCAGCGAGGCGTAATAGCGCGCACCGGGACGAATCGTCGGATAGAGCCGCGGGACTGTCTCGAGATTGTGGTTGTACACGTCAGGTCGCGCTTCGACGATCGACTCGACCGCAGCCTGCGCCTTGTTGCGGAAATCGGGCGTCAAAATCTCGATTGTCGTCGCGGGGGTGTTGCGGCGAAGCGCCTCGATCACCTTGACGAATTGCGATGCACCGCCGTCCGGCAGATCGTCGCGATCGACCGAGGTGATGACGATGTGTTGCAGCCCGAGTTCGGCCGCGGCCACCGCGACGTGTTCGGGCTCGAGCGGGTCCACCGCGCGTGGCATGCCCGTCTTCACATTGCAGAACGCGCAGGCACGCGTACACGTGTCGCCCAGGATCATCACCGTGGCGTGCTTCTTCGTCCAGCACTCGCCGATATTCGGGCACGCCGCCTCCTCGCACACGGTGGCGAGGTTGAGCCGGCGCATCAGCTGCTTGGTCTCGGCGAAGCCGACCGACGTCGGCGCCTTGACGCGGATCCAATCGGGCTTGCGGATCCGTTCTGGCCGCGCGAGCGTAGTGAGGTCGTTCATGACCGCGGCGAGATAGCGACTACGGCCGTGTGAAACAACGTCACGGAGGATCGATGACCGTCTTTACCGACCTGATCGCCGGCTACGGCCGCTTCCGCGCGCACGGCTGGGCCGAGGAGCGCGATCGCTGGGCTTCACTGGCCGAAGGCCAATCGCCCAAGGTGATGGTGATTGCCTGTTCCGACAGCCGCACCGATCCCGCGACGGTCTTCGACACGTCGCCGGGTGAGATCTTCGTCGTGCGCAACGTCGCGAACCTCGTGCCGCCGTTCGAGACGGGTGGAGGACGGCACGGCGTGTCGGCAGCGCTCGAATTCGCCGTAACCCAGCTCAAGGTCCCCGAGGTCGTCGTGATGGGCCACGGCATGTGCGGCGGCGTCCATGCGGCGCTGACGCAGCGGTTCGGTGATGCTGCGCCCGGCGAAGGGGGATTCATCGCGCACTGGATCGACCTGCTTGACGGCGCGCGCGACCGGATCGTCGCCGAGCACGGCGAAGGTGACGAGGCGATCCGCGCGCTCGAGCTCGAGACGGTTCGCGTCAGCGTCGCCAACCTACGCACCTTCCCCTTCGTACGTGAAGCGGAGGCGGCGGGCACGCTGACGCTGCGCGGCGCGTGGTTCTCGATCAAGGAAGGCGTGCTGTACGTGATGGACGAGCGCGGCGAGTTCGCACCGGCCTGACGCGGATCAGGGGATGATTGCGGTCCAGCGCCGCGGGCGTAGCACCAGCAGGTAATAACCCGCGGCGATCGCGATCTGCACGAGCGTGGCGATGATCGCCGGGCGCCCCTCCTCGAGATCGAACCACGTCGCCCAGGTGATCAGCGCCAGAGCGATCAGCGTGACGATCGGCGCAAGCGGATAGAGCGGCATGCGGTAGCGCGCATGGCCGGTCGTGCCTTTGCGTCGGCCGACGATCGCCGCGACGGCAATACCGGCGTAGATCGCGATCAGCCCCGCCCCGCTCCACACTTCGAGCAGTCGGAGCGGCAGGAAGCAAAGCAGCATGCCGACTCCACCGACCATCAGCGTGCCGATCCACGGGCTCTGCCAGCGCGGATGGATTGCCAGCATCCACGCATCGAACGGGCGTCCCCACGAACCGTCGCGCGCCGTGCCGTAGAAGAAGCGCGCGCAGGCCAGCACCCAGGCAATGATCGCGTTGACGATCGCGAGCGCCACGCCGAACGCGATCAGCTGTCCCGCACGCTCCCCGCCGACGCGCGTCGCCAGTTCGCCGAATGGGTTTGACGAGGCGAGTACGGCGGGCAGATCGACTGCGCCCATCAGCGCGGCGAGCAGCGGCACGCCCTCGAGGAGCAGCGTCCAGACGAGCGCCCACAGGATCGAGCGCGCGATACGGTGCGGCGCCTCGTGCATTTCTTCGCCGAAGTAGACGGCCGCGCCGTAGCCGTTGAAGGCAAAGATTGCGATCGACGCGGCGACACCGATCGAGGTGAGCGATGCCGGAACCAGTGCGCCGCCGGCGCCGAGCATCTGCGGATTGGTGAGGAAGCCGAGCGGATTGGCGCCCGCCTCGACCAAGCCGAAGGCGGTGACGGCGAACAGCGCCGCGATCTCGATCAGCAGAAAGGCGCCGGTGACGATCGCGTTGATGCGGATGTTGAGCAGGCCGATCAGCGTGCACGCGCCGACGACGGCGATCGCGGTTGGCACCTGCGGCAGGCCAGGGATCACGCCCGCCAGAACCTCGCGGATGCCGAGCCCGGCGACCGGAAGAAAGATGAGGTTGTTGAACACGTTGATGCCGAGCATCACGAACCCCGCGAGCGGCCCGAGCGTCTGCGCGACCATCACATATTCGCCGCCCGCCACCGGCCAGGCGGACGACAGTTCGGCGTATATATACGCCGTCGCGACGCAGACGACCGCGGCGATCAGCGTCGCCCAGATCGCGCCCGTTCCGGCGACCTGAAGCATCCCCGGTACGATGACGAAGACCGAGGAGGCCGGCGTGGTGACCGACAGCGTCAGGAACAGCACGCCGGCCACGCCTAGGCTGCGCGCAAGCGGCGTCGGGGACGCGGGCTGCATCCGATCTTCTAGCATCACAACCCCCCTAGCCCCGGCGGCGTGATGACATGGTTAATCGACGGACGCTAGTTGACGGGAACCGGGCCGCATACGGTGGTGAGCAGCCACGCAAGCCGATGCTCGATCGCGCGATCCTGGGCATGGTTGGCGCCAAGCGCGGCGAGCATGTCGGGCGCTTCGTTGCCAGCCAGTGCCAGCGCGGTTTCGATCGAGACGATCTCTGCCGCCTTTGCCTTGCGCAATGCGCCGATCAGAGCGGTATCGAGGATAGCGCCGGGCAGATGGCTTCGCGCGTCACGATCGGCATCATCCAGGATACCGGCCATCCACAGGTTCGACGGCGGACGGGCAAGGTCCGCCAGATCGTCGAGCCGCGCGGCGTGCTGGCGCGCGTTGGCGCGATCGCGTTCGATCGTATCGCGCAAGCCAGGGTCGGTCGCGGCATCCGCGAGGTTGGGCAAACGGTCGATCAGCAGCGACTTGCCGGCGCGTAGATCCTGCAGAGCGACGTGGAGCAGCGCAGCGCGCGAAGCGGTAAGCGTCATCTACGATCAGCGCGCCTGCCGCCGCGAGGTTCCGGCGTGCGCCTCACCCCGCGTCGGGCGCGACAGACGCCGTGATGTCCTTGCCCGTATCGGCGGTGACGCGGATATTTAGTTCGCGCAGCTGCTTGGCTGTCGCGAAGTTCGGCGCCCCCATCATCAGGTCCTCCGCCTTCTGCGTCATCGGGAACACGATCACCTCGCGGATGTTCGGCTCGTCGGCGAGCAGCATGACGATGCGATCGATACCCGGCGCCGATCCGCCGTGCGGCGGCGCGCCATATTTGAAAGCGTTGATCATGCCAGCGAAGTTGGTGTCGACGTCCTGCTGGCTGTAGCCGGCGATCTCGAACGCCTTGTACATGATTTCCGGGCGATGGTTACGGATCGCACCCGAAGACAGTTCGATGCCGTTGCAGACGATGTCGTACTGATAGGCGAGGATATCGAGCGGATCCTTGCTCTCCAGCGCTTCCATCTCGCCCTGTGGCATCGAGAAGGGATTGTGGCTGAAATCGACCTTCTTGGCGTCCTCGTCATATTCGAACATCGGGAAGTCCACGATCCAGCAGAATTCGAACCGGTTCTTGTCGATGATACCGAGCTGCTCGGCGACGCGGGTACGCGCGAGGCCCGCGAGCTTCGCCGCCTGCGCTTCCTTGCCCGCGGCGAAGAACACGCCGTCGTCAGGGCCGAGGCCGAGCGCATCAGCGAGCGCGTTCATCTTTTCCTCGCCGTGGTTCTTGGCGATCGGCCCGCCCCACTCGCCACCCTTGCGCGTCGCATAGCCGAGCCCGGCGAAGCCCTCGCCCTGCGCCCAGGCATTCATGTCGTCGAAGAATTTGCGGCTCTTCTCGGCGGTCGCGGGCGCCGGGATGGCACGCACCACGTCGCCCGCCTCGACGATCGAGGCGAACCGGCCGAAGCCCGACCCGACGAACTGTTCCGATACGTCGGAAATCAGGATCGGGTTGCGCAGATCGGGCTTGTCGTTCCCGTATTTCAGCATCGATTCACGATACGGAATGCGCTTGAACGGCAGCGGGCTGACGGTGCGCCGCTTGTTCTGCCAGTTGGCGAACTCCTCGAACACGCCGTGCAACACTGGCTCGATCGCGGCGAAAACGTCGTCCTGCGTGACGTAGCTCATCTCGAAATCGAGCTGGTAGAATTCACCGGGCGAGCGGTCGGCGCGCGCGTCCTCGTCGCGGAAGCAGGGCGCGATCTGGAAATACCGGTCGAAGCCGGCGACCATCAGCAGCTGCTTGAACATCTGCGGCGCCTGTGGGAGCGCGTAGAACTTGCCCGGATGAACCCGGCTGGGAACCAGATAATCGCGCGCGCCCTCGGGCGACGAGGCGGTCAAAATCGGCGTCTGGAACTCGGTGAAGCCCTGGTCGACCATGCGGCTGCGGATCGACGAGATCACCTTGGACCGCAGCATGATGTTGGCGTGCAGCTTCTCGCGACGCAGATCGAGGAAGCGGTAGCGCAGTCGGATATCCTCTGGATAATCCTGCTCACCGGCGACGGGCATCGGCAGTTCCTGCGCGTGGCTCTGTACCGTCGCTCCACGCGCGAACACCTCGATCTCGCCGGTCGCGAGGTTCGGGTTCACCGTCGCTTCAGAGCGCGCCTTCACCGTCCCATCGATCGTCACTACCGATTCGACGCGCAAGCTTTCGAGTAGCGGGAGCGCGGGCGAATCGCTGTCGGCGACGATCTGGGTGATTCCGTAGTGGTCGCGCAGATCGACGAACAGCACGCCGCCATGGTCGCGCTTGCGATGAACCCAGCCGGACAGGCGGACGTCCGCGCCAACGTGATCGGCGTCGAGCTGGGCGCAGGTGTGCGAACGATAGGCGTGCATGTATGTCATCTCACAAGCACCACCTCGGCGACGGGGCCGGGGTCCAGCGGCGGGATGGCCCGATACTGAGCCCTGGCCGTAGCCAGGACGGTAGGTTTTGGATGGCTCGCGCCCTCCCCTCCCGCCCCCTCTTTGTCAACCCGCGCCCGCGCGGCTATGGGCCGGCGCTTATGCACGTACACCCGCTCATCACCGACAGCGCGACACTCGCCAATCTCTGTGCCCGCCTCGCCGACGCACCCTTCGTCTGCGTCGACACCGAATTCATGCGCGAGAATACCTATTGGCCCGAACTGTGCCTGATCCAGATCGCCGATACCGAGGAAGCGGCGGCGATCGATCCCAAGGCGCCCGGGCTCGACATGAAGCCGCTGCTCGATCTTCTGACCGAGAATGACGAGGTTCTGAAGGTCTTCCACGCCGGCGGGCAGGACCTCGAGATAATCTACAACCTGACCGGTAAGACGCCCTATCCGCTGTTCGACACGCAGGTTGCCGCGATGGCACTGGGGCAAGGCGAGCAGATCGGGTATTCCAATCTGGTCGACAGCTGGCTCGGCATCCAGATCGACAAAGGCGCGCGCTTCACCGACTGGTCGCGCCGCCCGCTTGACGATCGGCAGGTCGATTACGCGATCGGCGACGTTACGCATCTGTCGAAGATCTTCCCGCGCATGCTGGAACGGCTGAAGAAGACGGGCCGCGGCGCGTGGCTCGATCAGGAAATGGAGCGGCTGGGCGATCCGGCCAATTACGCCAACGATCCCGATCTCGCGTGGAAGCGCGTGCGCATCTCCGGTCGGCGCGCCGACGTACTCGGCCGGCTAAAGGCGATCGCCAAGTGGCGCGAACTCGAGGCGCGATCGAAGGATTTGCCGCGCGGCCGCATCGTCAAGGACGAGACGATCGCCGATCTCGCGGGCCATCCGCCCAAGCGCCAGGCCGATCTCGCCAAGGTGCGCGGGCTTTCCACGACATGGGCGAGCAACGACATCGGCAAGCGGCTGATGACCGCGATCGAGGGTGCTGCGCCGCTCTCCACCGAGGAGATGCCGCCGCGCGACGATCGCAAGCCCGGGCTTGGCAAGGAAGGCGCGTTGGTCGCCGATCTGCTCAAGTTGCTGCTCAAAATTCGTGCGCGCGACATCGACGTCGCGCCGCGGCTGCTCGCGCGCGGCGAGGAGCTCGAGGCGCTGGCGGCGGGCCAGCGGGGTGATCTCGCGATCCTCGGGGGTTGGCGGTTCGATCAGTTCGGCCGCGATGCACTCGACCTTGTCGAGGGGCGGCTGGCCTTCGCGGTCAGCGGCGGCAAGCTGACCATGACACGGACGGAGCGATTGGCATGAAGCGCATTCTGATCCTGGCGACGGCGCTGGCCGGCTGCGCCACCGCTTCAGGCACACCCTCGTCCCCGCCACCTGCACCGGCTCCGGCGACCTGCGACGCCGCAGCCGTGCAATCGCTCGTCGGCACGCCCGCCGCCGCGATCGTCGATGCGCAGGTGAAGCGCCAAACCGGCGCGGCGCTCGTCCGCCGCTACGCCACCGGCGCGATGCTGACGATGGACTATCGCGCCGACCGGCTGAACGTTGAGAGCGATGCCGCGGGGACGGTCGTCAAACTCTCCTGCGGCTGAGGCTTACGCTGCCGTCACGCGCGCCGGCAGGCCGAGCGCAATGCCTAGCGCTTTCAAACGCTTCTCCACTGCTTCTCCGGCAAGTGCGCGATCCTCGCGATCCCAGCGCAGCTCGATCGCGTCGGCGCGGCGGGCCAACGTCGTCCGCTTGAGCGGGGCCGCCACGCCGCCGGACAGGCGCTGCGCCAGGCGGATTGCCAAGCCCCAGCCGGTGGCACGGGCCAGGTCCGCCTCGGAAGCCAGGTGCGGTAGCGGCGCAGGATAAGGCGATTGTGCGCCAAGGCTTGCGGCGAGCGCCACAGCCATCATCGCGCGACCGCGGGCATCGACGCCGACCCAGTTGCCGTGAAGCGCGGTTTCGATCCCGAGTTCGACGCGAAACTCCGGGTTCGCGCGCCAGCTCGTGTCCGCAAGCAGGCTGGCCGCCTGGCGCAAACGCGCATCGCTTGGCGCATCGTTGGCAAACAGCGGTGCGATCCAGCGGTCGATGAGGTCACCGTGTTCGGGGAAACGGCCAAGCAAGCGCCCTTCCTCGCGCGTGGCGACGATGAGCGGATCCTGCGCCGCCTCTTCGAAAGAAAGCCGTCGGTGCAACAACCCCTCGCGAAGCCCGAACGCTGACACGATCGTCTCGGTCGCGCCGAGCACTGGCAGGATCGCTGCGAGGATGTCCGCGCCGGCGGACAGCGTCGGAATGCGTCCGCTGGACAGGTGCGGAATTACGCGAAGCGACGCCTTGTCGGCATCGGCCAGCCGCGCACGCAGGCTATCGATTCGCGCGCGTGACATACGATAGCCGTGCAGGATCGGGAGCGGATAGTGACAATCATACATGTCTACACGGGCGAGCGAGCGCCACGAGCCGCCGACGAGATAGAGCGGGCGCTCGACACCGGCGCCAGACCACCCTGCGTCGCTCAGTGCTTTGGCGATGCGCCGATCGAACCCGCCCTTCGCTTTAAGCGCCGCCAGCCGTAGCACCCCGAACGGAAAGGAAGCGTGCTGATGAACCGCGCCGTTCGCGACGCGAACGAGCTCCAGACTGCCCCCGCCGAGATCGCCAACGATCCCGTCCGCATCGGGAATGGCGGAGAGCACGCCGTGGCCTGCGGCATAGGCCTCGTCCTCGCCCGACAGCAATTCCACATCGAGCCCGGCTGCGGCTGCGCGCTCGATCAGGACGCTGCCGTTGCTCGCATCGCGCACCGCCGCGGTCGCGACGGTCCGTACCTCGTGGCAGTCCATCTCGCGCGCGAGGGCGGCGAAGCGGGTCAGCGCGGTGGTGGCGAGTGCCAGCGCCTGCTCGTCGATGCTACCCGTCTGCGCAAGACTTCGACCAAGCCCGGCGAGAACCTTCTCGTTGAACAGGATCGCCGGCAAACGGCGCGGCCCTTGATACACGACGAGGCGGATCGAGTTGGAGCCAATGTCGATAATCGCGGTGCGGGGGGTATCCACGCGCCTCAATCCCGCAGCGTCAGCGTCGGTACCTCGCCGCCGTCGGCTAGTGCCGCGCCGCGGCCCGACAGCGACGGGTTGGTCATGAAATAACGGTGGAGGTTGAAGGGCTTGTCGCCAGCTTCTTGACGTGTGTAGGAGCCTTGAGCGTCGAGATCCCAGCTCTGCTCATTATCGATAAGGTTCGCCACCATGACCTGGTCAAGCACCTGATCGTGCACCGCACCAGTGTCGAGCGGCAGCAAATATTCCACGCGGCGGTCGAAATTGCGCGGCATCCAGTCGGCCGATGAGATGTAGACGTGCGCATCGTCATTAGGCAGCGCTGCCCCGTTGCCGAAGACGGCGATGCGGCTGTGCTCCAGGAAGCGCCCGACGATCGATTTCACGCGAATGTTCTCGGACAGGCCGGGAAGGCGCGGACGCAAACAGCATATGCCGCGGATGATCAGATCGATCTGCACGCCGGCGGCGCTCGCCTCGTACAGCTTCTCGATCACCGCCGGATCGACCAGGCTGTTCATCTTGGCCCAGATCGTCGCCGGGCGACCGGCGCGGGCGTGCGCGATCTCCGCGTCGATCTCGTCAAGCAGGCGGGTGCGCAGCGAGCGCGGCGACAGGACGACGCGCTCCATGTCGTCCGGCTCGACATAGCCGGTGATGTAATTGAACATCCGCGCCGCATCGCGTCCGAGAACAGGATTGGCGGTGAAAAAACTGAGATCGGTGTAGATCTTGGCCGTCACGGGATGATAATTGCCCGTCCCGAAATGGCAGTAGGTACGGAACTGCCCTGCCTCGCGCCGAACGATCATCGATACTTTGGCGTGCGTCTTCCAGTCGATGAAGCCGTAGACGACCTGCACACCGGCGCGTTCCAGCGCCGACGCCCAAAACAGATTCTGCTCCTCGTCGAACCGCGCCTTCAACTCGACGACAGCGGTCACAGACTTGCCCGCCTCGGCCGCCTGGATCAGCGCGTTGATCACCGCTGATTGCTTGCCCGCGCGGTACAGCGTCTGCTTGATCGCGACGACGTCGGGATCATTCGCCGCCTGCTTTAGGAAGGCAAGCACCACGTCGAACGTCTCATACGGATGGTGGACGATGATGTCCTTGGCGCGGATTGCCGCAAAGCAATCACCGCCGAACTCGCGCACACGCTCGGGAAACCGCGGCGTGAACGGCACGAACTTCAGATCCGGGCGGTCCTCCTCGACGATCTGATCGAGATCGCCGATGCCCAGGAACGATCCGCTCTCGGTGATCAGCGCCTGCTCGCCGAGCTCGTCGCGCAGCTCGGTCGCGAGCGAGTCGGGCATGCCGATCTCGAGCTCCAGCCGGATCACGCGGCCGCGGCGCCGGCGCTTGATCGCATTGGCGAAGTAGCGGACCAGATCTTCGGCCTCTTCCTCGATCTCGATGTCGCTGTCGCGCAACACGCGGAATTCGGCGGCGCCCTCGATGCGATAGCCGGGAAAGAGGATGTCGGAGAAACGCTTGATCACCGATTCGACCGCGACGTACCGCGCGTTGGTCCCCGGCAGGCGCACGAACCGCGCCATGCCGGCGGGCACCATCACCAGTTCGCGGATCGGCTCCCCGTCCGTTGTGCGGACAAGATCGAACATCACCGCCAGCCCCTTATTGGGCATGAAGGGGAAGGGATGCGCGGGGTCGAGCGCCTGCGGGGTCAAGACCGGGAACAGCTGCTCGCGAAAATGCGTCTGAAGCCACGCGATCTCATCGGCGGACAGTGCGCCGTCGATCTGGCTTGATCCCAGCACCTGAATTCCTGCCTCGGCCAGCGCCACGCGGATGTCGCGCCACACGCCCTCTTGCGACGCCAGCAACTCATCCGCCGCATCGGTAATCGGCGCGAGCTGCTGCGATGGTGTCAAGCCATCGGCAGAGCGTGCCTCAACATCCTGCAACTGCTGGCCTTTAAGGCCGGCGACGCGGACCATGAAGAATTCGTCGAGGTTCGATCCTGAGATCGACAAGAAGCGGAGCCGCTCGAGCAGCGGATGCGCCGTGTTGCACGCTTCCTCAAGCACCCGGCGGTTGAAGGCGAGCCATGACAGCTCGCGATTGAAATAGCGCCCCGCGCCGCGCTCCTCGAACGGATCGTCGTCGCTATCGAGTCGGGCTTGGCGGACGGATCGGGTCATCAGGGCTCCGGCAGAGGGGGGATCAACGCCGCACTCGCCAGCGTCATCCGTGCCAGAGGAATGGACAGCCGCTTGCGACGTTCCATCACCTCCTGATCGAGTGCATCGACGGTTCGCATGACGGCCACGTGACTGCGTTCGATCCGCGTCGTCAGCCAATCGATCAGGTCTGGTCTGGCGTCCAGACCGCGGCGCGCGAACTCGCGCTCGAATAGCGCTGCAACGAGCGCATCGTCGGGCGGCTCGATCGCCGCGACCGGCGTCGCCGCGAGCCGCGATCTGAGGTCGGGAAGTGCGACTGGCCATTGCGGCGGCGCCGCCTCCGCGACCATCAGCAAGGGGCGGCGCTGTTCCTGCGCGCGATTCCAGGCGTGGAACAGCTCAGACTCGGGTCGGCGTTCGGCATCGTCGATGATCGTCCCGCCGCTTTTGGCCGCGAAGATCCGCCCGAGCAGACTGCGCCCCGACTTGCGCGGGCCGACGAGCAGTGCCGCGCGCACGGGCCACGTCGCCCAATGCTCGATCATGTGCACCGCCTTGGCGTTCGACGGGTTGACGACGAAAGCGTCGTCGCGCGGATCCGCGGGCCAGGTCAGCGGCAGCGCGATCTGCCTCATCGCCGGGCGATCGTCGGCCGCAGCGCGATCGTCCGCGCGGTTCTTATCCGGCGGTCGCATTGTCCGGTGCCAGATCCGGCGGCAGCAGGCGCGGCGCGCGGCGGATGCGCAGCGTCGTGCCCGAGCCGAACACCTGCCACCCGCGTGCTTCAAGCGCCGCCTTGAACGCGGCGGGATCGCCGGCATAGCCGACCGACATCACCGATATGCCGCCGAGCGCCAGGCTGCTCGTCGTGGCGGACGATACGCCCGGCACCGCGCGCATCGCACCCTCGCCCGCCGTCACGGCGCCGACGCCCGGCGTGTCGAATTGTACCGAGATCGCGATCGTCGGGGCGGCGGCAGCCACAGGCGCATCGGTGACGACGCTCTCGCCCACCTCGTCGTCGACCGCTGGCACCTCGCTCGGCGGCACGTAGGAGAGCCCAGGATCGCTACGCAAATAGCCAGCGCGAAGCGCCCCCTGATAGGTCTCGTCGAGCCGTTTTACCCCGGCATCGAGCAGCGCGGGGATAGCGCCGACTGATCCGACCCGCAGCGTGAATTGCGATAGGACGCGGTTGTCCGGCCCCTGCCGCGCCTGGAATACGCCGATCACCGGGCCGCCCGGCCACTGGCGGTAGAGCTTCACCGTCGGCACGAGCACGTCGCTGCCGCCGTACTGGTCGAGGATCGTGCGCCACCATCCGCGCCCGGGACGCTGCGTCTGCCCGAAGTTGAGCAACAGAGGATCGGGGCCGCTGCCCGAAGGCCTGATATAGTCTATCGCGCTGCCCCCGGTGCGGTAGCGCGCCCAAGCCTCCTGCCACAGCGTGCGCTGCTCGAACCCCGTCGCGACGCCGCCGGACCATACCAGCGGGATCACCACCATCGGCGGCGAGCGCAGCACATAGTTCGAAATTCCGAGGATCGCGCTTGCCCGATCGCGGTCGAACAGCACGCCGAGCTTGGCGACGTAGCGCGTCG
This sequence comes from Sphingomonas sp. TZW2008, assembly GCF_002117915.1. Classification (GTDB taxonomy): domain Bacteria; phylum Pseudomonadota; class Alphaproteobacteria; order Sphingomonadales; family Sphingomonadaceae; genus Sphingomonas. The sequence goes on from NZ_BDJB01000005.1 coordinate 367,984, forward strand.
GCCCGATCTGCTCGTTCTCGACGACGATGCCGGTGACAATCGAATCGAGCGTCGAATCGCCGACTGCCCCGCCCCCGGCACCGAGGCGGCGGGAGAGCTGCGCCCAAGCCTTGCGCTGCGCGATGCGCCAGCCGCCGAGCCGCGCACTGTCCGCGTCCTTTGCCGCGACGTCGACGGCGACGCCCGACACCTCATAGTCGCTCGAGCTGTCGACGGGCGCGACCCCGCCCCCGCTCCCCTCGATCTGAGCGACGCCGACACGCGCGGCGAGGACCAGCGCGAGGGCGGCGGGGACGAGGATGAGGGATTTGACGCGCATAAGCCGGCCGCCTTTTGGCGAAGCAGGCGTGGAAATCCAAGCGCGTTGTGGCTAGGCGACCGGCATGAGCACCGATCGCCGCAACGAACCCTACACCTATGCCGACGCCGGCGTGTCGATCGCCGCGGGTAATGCGCTGGTCCGCGCGATCGCCCCGTTGGCGCGCGGGACGCGTCGGCCAGGCGCCGACGCCGATCTGGGCGGGTTCGGCGGGTTCTTCGATCTGAAGGCCGCAGGCTTCGTCGATCCGCTGCTGGTTGCCGCTAACGACGGAGTCGGCACGAAGCTGAAGCTTGCGATCGAGCACGACCGGCACGACGGCGTCGGCGTCGATCTCGTCGCGATGTGCGTCAACGACCTGATCGTGCAGGGCGCGGAGCCACTGTTCTTCCTCGACTACTACGCCACGGCGAAGCTCGAAGCGGCCGTGGCAGAGCGGGTGATCGCATCGATCGCGCGCGGCTGCAGCCTGGCGGGCTGCGCGCTGATCGGTGGCGAGACTGCTGAGATGCCGGGCATGTATGCGCCGGGTGATTATGATCTTGCCGGCTTCTGCGTCGGCGCGGTCGAGCGCGACGCGGTCGTCACCGGGCAGACGATTGCGGCGGGTGACGTCGTCCTCGGGCTCGCCTCGTCGGGCGTGCATTCGAACGGCTTCTCGCTTGTCCGGCGGCTGGCGGCGGACAAGGGGTGGAAGCTCAATCGGCCGGCGCTGTTCGATTCCGAAATGCTGCTGATCGACGCGCTGATGGCGCCGACGCGCATCTACGTCAAAAGCCTGCTGCCGCTGCTGAAGCAGCACCGGATCAAGGGGCTGGCACACATCACGGGCGGCGGCCTACTCGAGAACATTCCCCGCGTCCTTCCCGAGGGGGCGCACGCGCGGATCGATGCCGATGCGTGGCCTCAGCCGCGGCTAATGGCGTTTCTCCAGGCGCAGGGCGCGATCGAGCCGGGCGAGATGGCGCGCACGTTCAACTGCGGGATCGGCATGGCTGTCGTCGTCGCAGCGGACGAAGCGGAGGCGGTTGCGGAGGCTTTGACGCAAGCCGGCGAGACGGTGTGGCGCATCGGCGCGATCGAGGCGGGCACCCGCGGGTGCACCGTCGTTGGTTCGGACGAGACATGGAGCGCGCGCGCCGCGTGGCACGCCACGCACCACGCATGACTGCCAAGCTCGGCATCCTCATTTCCGGTCGCGGATCCAACATGCAGGCGCTCGTCGCCGGTGCGGGGACGGCGTACGAGGTGGTGCTGGTCGCATCCGACAATCCCGCGGCGCCGGGACTCTTATGGGCGCGCACGCACGGCATCGCCACGTTCGCGCTTGCGCCGCGCGATGTCGGCAAGCCGGCGTACGAGGCTGCGGTTGATGCGGCGCTGCGCGAACGCGGCGCGACCCACCTCGCGCTTGCCGGCTATATGCGGTTGCTGTCGGATGATTTCGTCGCGCGGTGGCGCGAGCGGATTGTCAACATCCATCCCTCGCTGCTGCCGAAGTACAAGGGGCTCGACACGCATGCGCGTGCGATCGCGGCGGGTGACCGCGTGGCTGGCTGTTCGGTTCATCTCGTCACTGAGCAGCTCGATGCCGGGGATGTGCTGGGGCAGAGCGAGGTGGCGATCCTTCCGGACGACACGCCCGAAACGCTCGCCGCGCGCGTGCTGCGAGAGGAACATCTCCTCTATCCTCGCGTCGTGCAGGCATGGTTGACCCGATGAGCCCCGCTGCCGCCACCGCGCTCGACAAGGTGCGCGCGATCGCCGCCGCGCTGCCCGAAACCGCCGAACGCCTGTCGCACGGCTCGCCCGGCTTCCACATCGTCAAGGGGCGTTTCTTCGCCTACTTCTGGGATAACCATCACGCTGACGGCGAGATCGCGGTGCTGGTGAAGACGAGCGGGACCGAGGAGCAGGCGATGCTGATCGAAGCCGATCCCGACTGCTATTTCAAGCCGGCCTATCTCGGGCCCTCTGGTTGGGTCGCGATACGCGTAGGCGGCGCCGATACGGATTGGGACCGTGTCGAAGATCGCATCGCCGCGAGCTGGGAAATGGTCGCGCCGTCGCGGCTGCTCGAGATTGGCGGCCGGTGAGCGAGAGTGCCGATCAGGCGCGCACGCGCCGCCGCTGGATCACGCTGGCGGAGCTGGTCGCGGTATCGGGCGTAATCATCGCCGCACTCACTTTCTGGATGAATTGGTCCGATCATCGCGCGAGCGAGCGTGATCGGGCGGTAACCGAGGAAAAGACGCGCGCCGCCGAAGCGCGCTTCGCACTCCGCGCCGAGCTGGCGAGCGACGGCGACGAGGTCCGGCTGTCCGATCCACGCCACGAACTGCTCGACACCTCGGTGATCTTTCCTGCCGCGCTGAAGCTCACGGCGCGCACGCCGGCTACGGCGCGGATCGAGCGTGACTGGTTCGCCGATGCGGTGCTGAAGGCGACCGACGGCGGTGCGGACGAGCGAGAGGGGCGGCTACCCGTCCTCGTCACCGCGAGCTATCGCGTCGGCGAGGCTACGCGCACCGGCCGGGCGATCGTCGATCTCGTTTGGCGAACGCACGGCCGTATGATCGGTGGGCGGACACTGACGATCGAGGCGGCACGGGTGCGCGAGACCGGCGGCAGTGCCGCGCGGATCGATGCCCTATGGGCGGCCGAACTGAAGCGTCAGAGCGAGCGCGCGTAGATCACGTCGTCGTACCAGCCGGCGCCGACATTGAAGCGCCGCGTGCCGGCGAGCGCGAACCCCTGCCGCTCGTAGAAGGCGCGCGCGACATGGTTCGTGCCAAGCACGCCCAGCAACATCCGCTTCCCGCCGAGGCGCCGCGCGTCGAAGATCGCCTTCGCCATCAACGCATGGCCGAGCCCCGTTCCGCGGGTGATCGACAGCGCGTAGATCCGCCGCAGCTCCGCGTCATCGGGCGACAGCTCGATCGGCAGATCGGGCGCCGTCACCACCGCATAGCCGACCGGCGCTCCGCCATCGGGATGCTCAGCGATCGTCACCGCGCTACGCGCATGGCTCGCCCAATCGGCGAAGGTCTCCGGCGAACTCTTGCTCGAACAATGCGCGACGATGTCCGCGCCCGGAAGTATTCCGGCGAACGTCTCGAGGAACGTGGCAGCCGCGACCATCGCCAGCGCGTCGGCATCGGACGCCTGTGCCGGTCGAAGCTGCCACGCGGGCATCAGCTTAGCCGACGATCTCTTCGGGCTTGAAGAAATAGGCGATCTCGATCGCGGCATTCTCGTCCGAGTCCGAGCCGTGCACGGTGTTCGCTTCGATCGATTCGGCGAGCTCCTTGCGGATCGTGCCGGGCTCGGCGTTCGCGGGGTTGGTCGCGCCCATGATGTCGCGGTTGCGCTGCATCGCATTCTCACCCTCGAGCACCTGCACCACGACCGGGCCCGAGGTCATGAACGACACGAGATCATTGAAGAACGGCCGCTCCTTGTGAACGGCGTAGAAGCCCTCGGCCTGCTCCTTGGTCATCTGGATGCGCTTCGAGGCGACGACGCGAAGGCCCGCGTCCTCGAGCATCTTGGTGACGGCGCCGGTCAGGTTGCGGCGCGTCGCGTCGGGCTTGATGATCGAGAAGGTACGATTGGCGGCCATGGCGGTCGCTTGCTCCTGTATCTGAGAATGTGCGAGAAAGTGCCGCGCGCGTTAGCGGGGCGGTGCGCCAAGCGCAACCGTAGCGGGCGCGGCGCTAGGCCGCCTGCTCCCAGCGGCCGGCATCGTTCTGCTTCCAATAGCGCCGCTCGACGCCATCGCGATCGGCAAGCGCCTTCCAGGCGAGCCGGGCGGCGCGAATCGCTTCGTCGTCGAAGAAATGGAACGCACGCTGGAAGTCGAGCGCGTCGTCGCGCCACTCGCCATCGACGAGCGCGATATGCTGCGCGCCATTCGCCGCATTGACATCAGGCGCGATCAGCACCGGCTGCGCTCTGTCGTCGCCCGCCCCTAGCCGCGCATGCGGCAGGAAGCTTTCGGGCGTATAATCCCACAATACTTTGTCGATCGCCGCCCGTTGCGCCTCGTCGCGCGACACGACGAGCAGTCGTTCGCCAGCCGCCAGCACGCGCTCCGCAATCCGCGGTAGCGCGCGCTCGAGCGGCATATGCGTCAGGTGGTAGAAGTCGACCTGCATCAGCCCTCGTGCTGATCGGCGATGAAGCGGTCGAGCAACCTGACGCCGTAGCCGGTCGCACCCTTGCCCCACGTCGGGCCGTCCTTCTCCGACCAGACCATTCCGGCGATGTCGAGATGCGCCCAGGCGACGCCCTCGTCGACGAAGCGCGCGATGAACTGTGCAGCCGTGATCGAGCCGCCGCCGCGCGGGCCAACGTTCTTCATGTCGGCGATCGCGCTGTCGATCAGCTTGTCATAGGCCTTGCCCATCGGGAACCGCCACAGCGTGTCGCCGCTTGCCGTGCCCGCAGCGAGCAGACCTTGCGCCAGCGCCTCGTCGTTCGCGAACAGGCCGCCGTGCTCGTTGCCCAGGCTGATGATCATCGCGCCGGTCAGCGTCGCGAGATCGACGATCGTCTTCACCTTGTGCTCGCGCTGCACCCAGGTGATGCAGTCGCAGAGCACCAGCCGGCCTTCCGCATCGGTGTTGATCACCTCGATCGTCTGGCCCGACATTGAAGTGACGACGTCGCCCGGCCGCTGCGCGTTACCGTCGGGCATGTTCTCCACCAGGCCCATAACGCCGATGACGTTCGCCTTTGCCTTCCGCAGCGCGAGCGTCCTCATCGCGCCGGCCACCGCGCCTGCGCCGCCCATGTCCCACTTCATGTCTTCCATGCCGGCCGCGGGCTTGATCGAGATGCCACCGGTGTCGAACGTCACGCCCTTGCCGACCAGCGCCACCGGCGCTTCGTCGCCGCCGCCCTTCCAGTGCAGCGCCAGGATGCGCGCTTCGCGCCGCGAGCCCTGCGACACGCCGAGCAGCGCCCCCATGCCGAGTTCGCGCATCGCCGTTTCGTCGAGCACGGTGATCTCGAGCCCGAGGCCGTCGACCTCCTTCGTCACCAACTCGACGAAGCTTTCGGGATAGAGGATGTTAGGCGGCAGCGTGACGAGCGTCTTGGTGAGTGCCAGCCCTTGCGTCAGCGCGTCGCGCGCCTGCCACGCCGCGTCGGTGCCATCGGGCGCTCCGACGACGGTAATCTGCTCCAGCGTCGCGCGCGCTTCCTCGGCCAGCTTGGTGCGATACACGTCATAGCGCCACGCGCGCTGCGCCGCGCCGGCCGCGAGCCGCGCCGCCGCCTGCGGCTCGCCCGTTGCGCCCGAAAGGTCGACAGTCACCGCCTTGACGCCTGACGTCAGCAGCCGCGCGGTCAGTGCGCCGCCTGCCCGCTCGAAGTTCGCATCGTCGCCGCTGCCCACGCCGAGCAGCAACACCCGCTGCGCCACGCCATTGGCACTCACATAGGCCTCAGCCACCGTTCCTTCCGCCCCGGTGAACCGCTGGCCTGCCGCCGCCGCCGTCAGCGTGGCAAGCGCCGCCTCATCGAACCCGGCCGGTGCGAGCGCCGCAACGCCGTCCTTCGCCACAGGCAGCGCGAGAACGGCGGTATCGGCGGGACGGGAAGCGGCAAAGGTGACGTTCATGGGAGATCCTTCTGGTATGCGATCGCATGTAGGTGCTCGGTCGGCTGCTGGCAAAGCGTTGCAGGCTTGTGCGCACGATGCGATAGGGCCGGCTAGCGACGCGCCAATCCGGCTGCGAGGCGGGGGTATAGCTTTGCGGGTGACTGAGTGACGCGTCTCGACCTTTTGGCCGGTTGCGCGCTTCCGCTCGCCATGCTGCTCGCCCCTGAGGCCGCGGGACAGGTGCTGCAGGATCGTCCCGTCGCGCCGCCGCCCCCAGCCGCGACGCCGCCTGCGCCCGATCAGGTCGACTTCAGCGCCGGCTCGCTCGAATATGACTATGAGGCGGACGTCGTTACCGCGCTCAGCGACGTCAGGATGTTCCGCGCCGGCGAGCGGCTACGGGCCGACAAGGTCGTCTGGAACCGCAAGACCGGCAAGGTCGTCGCAACCGGCAACATCGCCGTCACCAACCCGCAGGGCGATACCGCCTACGGTGATTCGATCGAACTCACCGACTCCCTTAAGGACGGGATCGTCGACAACATGCTCGTCGTGCTTGATCGCGGCGGTCGGCTCGCCGCGGATCGCGGGACGCGGCGGGAGGACGGCACGATCTCGCTCGATCGCGCCGCCTATACCGCCTGCTCGGTCACCGATTCGGAGGGCTGCCCCAAAGAGCCGACCTGGAAGGTCACGGCGGTGCAGGTGCTGTACCGTCCCGATCGCGAGCGGGTCTATTATACCGGCGCGCAGGTTCACCTGTTCGGCCTGCCCTCGATCCCGCTGCCCAAGTTTTCGCACTCGGTTGGCGAAGGAAATGCGAGCGGGCTGCTGCCCCCCGTCATCCGTTACGACCGCGTCAACGGCGCCGAGCTCGCGACGCCCTATTTCTTCCGGCTGGCGCCGAACCGAAGCGTCACCGTCACGCCGCATATCTACTCGGCCGTGCTGCCGATGATTCAGGCCAATTACCAAGAGCTGAGCGAGATCGGCGCGTTCAGCATCACCGGCTACGCCACGTCGAGCCGGCGCAGCGACGATCTGTCGAGCGGCTTCACCACCACCACCGAGCGCGCCTTCCGCGGCTATCTGGAGGGGGTCGGCCGCTTTCAACTCGATCCCAACTGGAGCCTGTCGGCCTCGCTGCGGATGGTGACCGACCGCACCTTCCTTCGCCGTTACGATATCTGGGGCGGCGATCGCCTGCGGACGACGTTGGCGCTCGAGCGGATCGATCGCGACAGCTATTTCTCGCTTGCCGGCTGGGCGGTGCAAACCCTGCGCGTCGGCGAGCGACAGGGCCAGCAACCGGTCGCGCTGCCCGAACTCGACTATCGCCGGCGCTTCACCGAAGGGCTGCTCGGCGGGACCGTGCAGTTCCAGCTCAACTCGCTCGCGCTCGGCCGCAAGGCGGGTCAGGACACGCAGCGCGCATTCGGCAGCGCACGCTGGGATCTGCGCCGCCTCACCAATTGGGGGCAGGAGGTGACATTCACCGCTTTCGCCCGCGCCGACGCGTATAATACCGACGATACCGCGGCGACCGCGGTGGTGAACTATCGCGGGCTCGACGGCTTCCAGACGCGGGCGATCGGCGCCCTTGCCGTCGACGTTCGCTGGCCCTTCGTCGGCAGCTTCGCCGGCGGGACGCAGCGGTTGACGCCGCGGTTGCAGATCGTCGCCTCGCCCAAGGTCGCCAACCTGCGCGTGCCCAATGAGGACGCGCGCGCGATTGATCTGGAAGACTCGAACCTCTTCGCGCTGAACCGCTTCCCTGGATACGACCGCTGGGAGGATTCGAGCCGCGCGACCTACGGGCTCGAATGGGGCTTCGACCTCCCCGGCTTCACCGCCGCGACGGTGATCGGTCAGAGCTATCGCCTCGACGATCGCCCGACGATCCTGCCGCCGGGCACGGGCCTCAGTGATCGCTTCTCCGACATCGTCGGGCGCACGACAGTGCGGTTCCGCGACTTCGTCTCGCTCGTCCATCGCTACCGGCTCGACAAGGACGGGCTCGGCGTGCGTCGCAACGAGATCGATGCCACGATCGGCTCGCGTTCGTCCTACGTCCTGCTCGGCTATCTCCGTCTCAACCGCGACATCGACGAAGTCGAAGATCTGCAGGATCGCGAGGAAGTGCGCCTTGCTGGCCGTGTCCAGTTCAAGCGCTTCTGGTCGGCGTTCGCGTCGGGCGTGGTCGATCTCACCGACCGTAGCGAGGACATCTTCTCTCAGTCGGACGGTTTCGATCCGATCCGTCACCGTCTCGGCGTCCAGTACGAGGACGATTGCCTGACGCTGGGCGTGACATGGCGGCGCGACTATCGCACCACGGGCGACGCGCGCCGCGGCGACAGCTATCTCTTGACGCTGGCGTTCAAGAACCTCGGGCGCTAAGCCGCGGTTCAGCTAAATCGGGGCAGTGCCGTGCGGGGCGCGACGGCGCGCAAGATGGGATTCCGGAACACGTGAGCACGATGGGTAAGAAGGCGGCGCGGATCGCCCGTCTGTCCGGTATGGCCTTGGCGCTGGCGGGCGCGACCGCTGCGATAGGCCAGCAGGTGCCGCCGGCGACGGTGGCGGACCAGTCAGTGCCCGACAACGCTGGGCTCAACATTCCGCAAAACCTGCAGATCTTCGGGAAGGTCGATCCGAACATCCGCAAGGCGACTGCGATCGTCAACGATAACGTCCTCACCGGCACCGACGTCGACCAGCGGCTCGCGCTGATCGTAGCTGCCAACAACGCGAAGCTCACACCCGAGGAAGCCGATCGCCTGCGGCTCCAAGTGCTGCGCCAATTGATCGACGAAGTGCTGCAGATCCAGCAGGCGAAGAGCGCGGACGTCACCATCACGCCCGCGGAACTAACGCAGAGCTTCGATCGACTGGCGAAGAATTTCAATCGCACGCCCGAGCAGTTCCGTGCCTTCCTCGCTTCGCAGGGCGCGTCCGAACGCTCGATGCTGCGGCAGATCGAGGCCGAGCTCGCCTGGCAGCGCTATCTGCGGCGTCGTGTCGAGCCGTTCGTCAACGTCAGCGAAGAGGAAGTAAAGGGCATCCTCGACCGGCTCGAGGCGGCAAAGGGCGCGGACGAGTTCAAGCTCAACGAGATCTATCTCGCCGCGACGCCCGATCGCGCCGAGCAGGTCTATGCCAATGCGCGGCAGCTGATCGCTGAGATCCAGAAGGGCCAGGCGCCGTTCGGCTATTACGCGCGCAACTTCTCCGAAGCGTCGACGCGCGGCGTCAACGGCGATCTCGGCTGGGTTCGCGCGGCGCAACTGCCCGCAGAATTGGCGAGCGCTGCCGCGCAGATGCAGGTCGGCCAAGTGGTCGGCCCGGTGCAGGTGCCCGGCGGCTTTTCGATCCTCTATCTCGAGGACAAGCGTCAGGTGCTCACCGCCAACGCGCGTGATGCCCGACTCAGCCTCAAGCAGATGACGATCAAGTTCCCGGCCGGAACGACGCAGGCACAGGCGTCGCAGCGCACTGCCGATTTCGCCACCACGATCCGCAAGCTGCAGGGCTGCGGCAGCGTGGAAACGGTCGCCGCCGGCATCAACGCCGAAGTCGTCCAGAACGACGCGATCCGCGTGCGCGACCTGCCCGCGCCGCTGCAGGAGATCGTCCTCCAGCTCCAGGTCGGTCAGGCGACCCCGCCGTTCGGCAACCCGCAGGAGGGCGTGCGTACGCTCGTCATCTGCGGACGCGACGACGTGGCGACCGGGCAGCTGCCGGGCGCCGAGCAGATCCAGAACCAGCTCGAGCAGCAGCGCGTGAACCTGCGCGCGCAACAAGCGCTGCGCGATCTGCGGCGCGACGCGGTGATCGAGTATCGCTGAGGCATCCGCCATGCTGCCGCTCGCGGTCTCGATGGGCGATCCGGCGGGGATCGGTCCCGAAATCATCGCCAAATCGTGGGAGGCGCGCGGCGTTCGCGCGCTGCCCGCCTTCTTCGCGGTTGGCAATCCGGCGGCGATCCGCGCCGTGTGGCACGGCCCGGTCGCGGAGATCACCGACCTGGCGGACGTAGCCGGCGTCTTCGCCGACGCGCTGCCGGTGCTCGCCGTCGATTCGGGGGGCACTGTCACGCCGGGCACGCCCGACGTGGATGGCGCACGCTGCGCGCTCCATGCGCTTGAACTGGCGTCGGGGCTCGCCCGCTCGGGCGCTGCGCGCGCACTCGTTACCGGTCCGGTGTCCAAGGCACAGCTCTACGGCATCGGTTTCAACTATCCAGGCCAGACAGAGTTTGTGGCGGAACGCTTCGGCGTCGCGCGCGACAATGCCGTGATGATGCTCGCCGGTCCGTCGCTGCGCGTCGTGCCGATGACCACCCACGTGCCGCTCGCGCAGGTTTCCGCGCTGCTGACGGTGGATCTGATCGTCGCCAAGGCGCACGCGACCGCGCGCGGGCTGCAACGCAATTTCGGCATCGCCGCGCCGCGGCTCGCCTTTGCGGGCTTCAATCCACACGCCGGAGAATCGGGCGCGATTGGCCAGGAGGAGATCGACGTGATCGAACCCGCGGTCGCGCTGCTGCGCGATGCGGGGATCGATGCCACCGGCCCGTTTGCGGCGGACACGATGTTCCATTTGCGCGCACGCGAACGCTACGACGCGGCGATGTGCTGCTACCACGATCAGGCGCTCGTGCCGCTCAAGACGCTGCATTTCGACGAGGGCGTCAACATCACGCTCGGCCTACCCATCGTGCGCACCTCGCCCGATCACGGCACTGCCTTTGCGATCGCTGGGCAGGACCGGGCGGAGCCCGGCGCGATGATCGCGGCGATCGCGATGGCGGGCGAGGCGGCGGAGCGTCGCGCGGCGGCGTGCCGCCTCACGCCGTGACCGACCTGCCGCCGCTGCGCGAGGTCATCGCGCGGCACGGACTGACGGCGTCGAAAGCGCTGGGCCAGAATTTCCTATTCGACGCCGGCCTGCTCGCGCGGATAGCGCGCGTGCCTGGGCCGCTGGACGGCGCCGAGGTACTCGAAATCGGCCCGGGCCCAGGCGGCTTGACGCGCGCGCTGCTCGCCGCGGGGGCGCGGGTCTCGGCGATCGAGATGGACCGGCGCTGCATCCCGGCGCTCGCCGAACTCGCTGCGGCTTATTCCGGCGCCTTGACGGTGATCGAGGGGGATGCGCTTCGTATCGACGCACACGCCCTGTTCACCGGCCAGCCGCACGTCGTCGCCAACCTGCCGTACAATGTCGGCACCGCGCTACTCGTCGCGTGGCTGTCGGCGGAATGGCATCCGTGGTGGCAATCGCTGACACTGATGTTCCAGCGCGAGGTTGCCGACCGCATAGTCGCGGCGCCGGGCAGCGACGCGTACGGCCGCCTGTCCGTCCTCGCGCAATGGCGATCGACCGCTAAGATCGCGCTACCCGTCCACCGCTCGGCGTTCACGCCGCCGCCAAAGGTGATGTCCGCCGTGGTTCACATTGTCCCCGCTGCGCAGCCCGATGGGGTTCGGCTGGCGACGCTGGAGGCGGTAACGGCAGCCGCCTTCGGTCAGCGCCGCAAGATGCTACGACAAAGCCTGCGCAGCGTGCCCGGTGCGCTCGCAGCACTCGATGCAGAGGGGATCGATCCGACGCGCCGGGCGGAGACGGTCAGCGTCGACGAATATGTCGCGATCGCGCGCCGCCTCGATCGCTAACCCGGTCTATTCCTTGGCGGTGGCGGCCTTGGGCGGCACCACCTGCGCCGTTGTGACGGGCGGCCCTTTCGCGATCACCGCTGCCAGCGCATTCGCCTGCGCGCAGCCGCCCTTGCACAGCACCTTGACCCGCGCAAGGTTCTGCCGCGCGCGCGCGACCGCGCCCTTGGCGACCAGCGCTTCGCCCTGCCCTTGCAGCGCATCGACGTCATTCGGTTCGAGCAGCAGCGCCTCGCGGTAGAGCCGGATCGCCTTGCCGGGCAGGCCGCGCGCCTCGGCCACTTCGGCCATGACGATGAACGCCTGGCGATTGCGCGGATCGACCACGACGGCGCTTTCGAGCAGATCGGTCGCGCCCTCCAGGTTGCCCGCCGCGCGCGCCGCCTTGCCCTGCTGCAACAGCGCGAGCGACTTCTCGTTGATCTGATCGTCGGGGCGCTGGCCGTGAAGCGATGTCGAGATCGACACCATCGTCAGGGCAGCGGCGACGGCGACGGACGTATAGCGCATCAGGGGCTCCAGCTTCGGCACGGCGTCTAAATCGCTAGCATGGCGCCAAAAGCCGCGCGACGAAAAAACCGTCGGTCTGGTCGCGTGCTGGGGTGAGGCGCCGGCCCGCCCCGTGCGGCTCGCCGAACGACGGTACGATCGTGTCGGCGTGCCACCCTGCGTGCCGCGCGAGGAAAGCGTCGACCTGTCCGCGCCCCTCCTTGTCGAGCAGCGAGCAGACGACATAGACCAGCGCGCCGCCCGGCCGCACGAGTGGCGCGGCGACGTCGAGGACGTGCGCCTGCGTCTGCGTCAGCCGTTCGAGCCGCGACGGCGTCAACCGCCAGCGCGCCTCCGGGTTGCGCCGCCACGTACCCGTTCCCGAACATGGCGCGTCGACGAAGACGATGTCGGCGGCGGCGCGCAGGTCGGCGAGACCCACCATCTCGCGACCCGGATCGAGCAATCGCGTCTCGACGGTCGACAGGCCCGCCTGCTGCGCGCGCGGCGCGAGCCGCGACAGTCGCGCGCGATCGACGTCGCAGGCGATGAGGCGCGACGGCGGTGCTGCCGTTGCTGCCTCGGCTGCCTCGGCTGCCGTGATCGCATCGCCGATGGCCAGCGACTTGCCCCCCGCCCCGGCACACAAATCGACGATCGTCATGCCGGGCGCGGCCTGCGCGGCGAGCGCGACCATCTGACTGCCAGCGTCCTGGATCTCCGCCCGGCCGGCGAATGCTGCCATGTCGGTCCCGGGCGGCAGGCGCCAGCCGTGTTCGAGACCGGGGATGCGCGCCGCATCCGGCACCGCCGCGATCAGGTCGGCGGACGGCACATCGTGGCGCAGCCGAACGTCAAGCGGCGCACGCGAGACGAGGGCGGACCAAATCTCGTCGCCGATCCCCGCATCCCGAAGCAGCGCGCCGATCCATGCGGGGACAGCGGCTTCGGTCGCCACCGGCTCATCCGCGACGATCGGCGCTGGGGCATGAGCCGAGCCGTCGAAGGTTGCTGTCAGCGCCGCATCACGTCGCGCGAGCGCGACCATCGCGGTCCGCCCGCTCGGCGGCACCTCGCCGCACGCGCGGATCGCCGTGTAGACGAGGTCGCGCACCGCGCGCCGATCTTTCGATCCGGCGTAGCGGCGCGCGGCGAAATAACGCGCGATCAGCGTGTCCGCCGCTGCCCCGCCCTCGCGCGCCGCGGCGATGATCGCATCGAGCAGTTCGATCGCCGCCTGCGTGCGTGCCGCCGGCCTCATCGGTTGTCAGCGCGTCGGATAATTGGGCGCCTCGCGCGTGATCGTCACGTCGTGCACGTGGCTCTCCTTCAGCCCCGCGCCAGTGATGCGCACGAAATCGGCGCGCGCCTGAAGGTCGCCGATCGTCGCCGACCCGGTATAGCCCATCGCCGCCTTGATCCCGCCGACCAGCTGATGGATCACTTCGCGCGCCGGCCCCTTGTACGGCACCTGCCCCTCGATCCCCTCGGGCACGAGCTTGAGCTGATCCTTGATCTCGCCCTGGAAATAGCGGTCGGCCGAGCCGCGCCCCATCGCACCGACGCTGCCCATGCCGCGGTATGATTTGTACGCGCGCCCCTGATAGAGGAACGTCTCGCCCGGTGCTTCTTCTGTCCCGGCGAGGAGCGAGCCGACCATGCAAGTCGCCGCCCCGGCAGCCAGCGCCTTGGCGAGATCCCCCGACGTGCGCAGTCCGCCGTCGGCGATCACCGGCACGCCCGTGTCCTTCGCCGCCTCGGCGCAGTCGAGCACCGCGGTCAGCTGCGGCACGCCGACGCCGGCGACGACGCGCGTGGTGCAGATCGATCCCGGGCCAATACCCACCTTGATCCCGTCCGCGCCCGCGTCGATCAGCGCGCGCGTGGCGGCGCCCGTCGCGACGTTGCCGGCGACGACCTGCACCGAATTGGACAGCTTCTTCACCCGCTCGACGGCGCGCGCGACGTCGCGATTGTGGCCGTGCGCGGTATCGATGACGATCAAGTCGCACTCGGCGTCGACGAGCTGCTCGGTCCGCTCGAACCCCTTGTCGCCCACCGTCGTCGCGGCGGCGACGCGCAGACGGCCCGCCGCATCCTTCGTCGCCGAGGGATAGGTGACCGCCTTCTCGATATCCTTCACGGTAATAAGCCCGACGCAGCGGTACTGATCGTCGACCACGATCAGCTTCTCGATCCGGCGCTGGTGCAGCAGCCGGCGCGCTTCCTCCTGTCCGACGCCGGCGTGAACGGTGGCAAGATTGTCGCGTGTCATCAGCTCGGCGACGGGCTGCAGCGGATTCTCGGCGAAGCGCACGTCGCGGTTGGTAAGGATGCCGACAAGCTTGCCGTTCGCCTCCACCACCGGGATGCCGCTGATCCGGTGCTGCGCCATCAGCGCCTGCGCATCCGCCAATGTCGCGTTCGGCATGATGGTGATCGGATTGACGACCATCCCGCTCTCGAACCGCTTCACCTGCCGCACCGCTGCGACCTGTTCCTCAACGGTCAGGTTACGGTGAAGCACGCCCATCCCGCCGAGCTGCGCCATGACAATCGCCATGTCCGCCTCCGTCACCGTATCCATCGCGGAGGAAAGGATCGGGATGTTGAGCGCGATGTCGCGCGTCACACGGGTACGCGTATCGGCTTCGCTCGGCAGCACCTCGGAGGCGGCGGGGACGAGCAGCACGTCGTCGAAGGTGAGGCCGAGGCGAATATCCATGAGGTGCCGGGTTCCGTGTCGCGCGGGAGTGGCGGGCCATGTAACCGTGCCGGCGCCGATCCGCTAGGCCCCCCGACGCACACCTGCTACGCTGGCGCCCTGCAACGAATTGGAAAGCCGCGCATGATGCTTCTCTCGGCCGCCCTCGTCCTGCTGCTCGTGCTCGCCTATCTGATGGCCAGCATCAAGATCGTGCGACAGGGCTACAAATACACGATCGAGCATTTCGGCCGCTACACGACCACTGCGGCGCCCGGCTTCAACTTCTACCCCGCCTTCTTCTACCGCGTCGGCCGGCGGGTGAACATGATGGAGCAGGTGATCGATATCCCCGGGCAGGAGATCATCACCAAGGACAATGCAATGATCGCCACCGACGGCGTCGTTTTCTTCCAGGTGCTCGACGCGGCGAAGGCGGCCTACGAGGTGTCCGATCTGCAAGTCGCGCTGCTTCAGCTCACTACCACCAACCTGCGCACCGTGATGGGCTCGATGGATCTCGACGAGACGCTGTCGAAGCGCGACGAGATCAACGCGCGGCTGCTCAACGTCGTCGATCACGCGACGACGCCGTGGGGCGTGAAGATTACCCGCGTCGAGATCAAAGACATCCGCCCGCCGGCCGACATCGTCAACGCGATGGGGCGGCAGATGAAGGCCGAGCGCGAGAAGCGCGCCAACATCCTGGAGGCGGAAGGTATGCGCGCCTCCGAGATCCTGCGCGCCGAGGGGCAGAAGCAGGCGCGCATACTAGAGGCGGAGGGACGGCGCGAATCGGCCTTCCGCGACGCCGAAGCGCGCGAGCGCGGCGCGGAGGCCGAGGCGAAGGCGACGCAAGTTGTTTCGCAGGCGATCGAGACCGGCGGAACGCAAAGCCTCAACTATTTCATCGCGCAGAAATACGTCGAGGCGATCGGCAAGTTCGCGACCAGCCCCAACGCCAAGACGATCCTCTTCCCGGTCGAGGCGACGCAGCTGATCGGGTCGCTCGGCGGGATCGGCGAACTTGCGAAGGCCGCGCTCGGAGACGCCGCGGCGCCAGCGTCGCAGCCGGCGCAGACGCCCACGCCGCACGTTCCACGCGTCAAGGGCAGCGATCCGGCGTGAGGCGCGCGTGACGGACGCCGCCTACTGGCTGATCGCGGCGGTCGCGCTTGGCATCGCCGAATTGCTCGCACCCGGCGTCTTCTTCGTCTTTCTCGCGATCGCCGCCGGCGTCGTCGCCGCCACGCTGCTCGCGCTGCCCGATCTGCCGCCGGTCGCGCAGCTCGGCGCGTTCGGCGCGTGGAGCGTCGTGACGGTGCTGATCGGCCGGCGCTGGTATCGAGACTATCCGATCGAATCGGGTGATCCGCTGCTCAACGACCGCGCGGGCCGGATGATCGGGGCGTCGGTGATCGTCACCGAGCCGATCGTCGGCGGGCGGGGCCGGGTGCGCGTCGGCGACGGCGAGTGGCCCGCGACCGGGCCCGATACCGCCGCCGGCACAGCCATGCGGATCACCGCCATCGTCGATGGGATCGTGTCGGTCGAGGCGCTTTGATCAGGCGTTAGGCGTCGGCGGTGCCGGCAGGAGCATCAACGGCCAGCAGGCGACGGCGCGGCAACGCCTCGGGCATCTCGTCGCGGATGAATGCCAGCATCGCCTCGCGCAGATCGCAGCGCAGATCGAACGCGGTGCCGGCGTCCCGTGCGGTTGCTAGGACGCGAACCTCGATCGCGTCGGGCTTGGTGTCGGTCACCTGCAACACGAACGATCGGCCGTCCCAGCGCGGATTGGCGCGCACTAACTCTTCATAGCGTGCACGAAGCCGCGGAATGTCTGCCGTCGGATCGAGCCAGAAGAACGCGCTGCCGAGCAGCTGGCTCGTGTTGCGCGTCCAGTTCTGGAACGGCATCTCGAGGAAGCGCGACACCGGCACCACCAGCCGTCGCTCGTCCCACAGCGCGATCACGACATAGGTCAGCCGGATCTCCTCGACGCGACCCCATTCGTTCTCGATGATCAGCACGTCATCGATACGAATCGGCTCGGTGAAGGCGAGCTGGATCCCGGCGATGAGGTTCTTGAGCGCGGGCTGCGCTGCCGCGCCGACCGCGAGGCCCGCGAGCCCAGCGGACGCCATCAGCGTGATGCCGACGCTGCGGATGCTCGGGATCGAGAGCAGCATCAGCGCGACGGTGAGGACGCCGATCCCAATCACCACCACGCGGCCGAGGATTGCCGCACGCGTGCGCCGCCGCCGCGCACGCAGGTTGTCCGACACCCCGATGTCGTAGCGCAGTTCGACGGCGCGAACGTAGACCCGCACCACCGTGATCAGCAGCCAGCCGATTAGCCCCGGTACGATGAATCCGGTGGCGAATTGCCACAGGTCGTTCGACCATTCGGACAGATCGAGGAAGCGCCGCGCCGCCGCGAGCGCGACGGCAACAGCCACCCAGCGCAGCGGCCGCGCCGACAGTTCAACCACCGCATCGTCAACCGAATCAGGCGTTCGCGCCGCGATGCGCCGGCCGATCGCGAGCGCGAGTGCATGTGCGGCAAGCGCAAGCACCACCGCCGCCACAACCACGATGAGGTTCATCAGCGCGACCGGGACTTCCCAATCGCGCCACTCGGTCCAATCGAACGTCATGCCGCCATAGCGGCTGGCCGGTGCGCGGGTTCCGCGCTCCGGCCGTGCCGTCAGGCGGGCTGTGCCACCTTCGGGGCCGAGTCGCGCACGCCCTGGTCGACGTGCTCGGCGAACTGCGCGAAATTCTCGTTGAACAGGTCGACGAGCTTCGCCGCGGTCGTGTCGTAGCCAGCCTTGTCGGTCCAGGTCGCGCGCGGATCGAGGATCGCGCTATCGACGCCCGGCACCGACACCGGCACCTTGAAGCCGAAGTTCGGATCGGTGCGGAACTCGACGTCGTTGAGGCTGCCGTCGAGTGCGGCGTTGAGCAGCGCGCGCGTCGCCTTGATCGGCATGCGATTGCCGACGCCGTACTTGCCGCCCGTCCAGCCGGTGTTGACCAGCCAGCAATCGACCCCGCCCTTGGCGATCCGCTCCTTCAGGAGGTTGCCGTAGACCGACGGGTGGCGCGGCATGAACGGCGCGCCGAAGCACGTCGAGAAGGTCGCGTCAGGCTCGGTCACGCCAATCTCGGTTCCGGCGACACGCGCGGTATAGCCTGACAGGAAGTGATACATCGCCTGGTCCGGCGTCAGCTTCGCGATCGGCGGCAGCACGCCATAGGCGTCCGCCGTCAAAAAGATGATGTTCTTGGGCACGCCGCCCATATTCTCTTCGGACGAATTCGGGATAAAATCGATCGGATAGGCACCGCGGCTGTTTTCCGCGAGGCTCGCGTCGTCGAGGTCGAGCGTGCGCGTCACCTGATCCATCACCACGTTCTCGAGCACCGTGCCGAAACGCTTGGTGGTGGCGAAGATCTCGGGCTCGGCATCGGGCGAGAGGCGGATCATCTTGGCGTAGCAGCCGCCCTCGAAATTGAAGACGGCGGTGTCGGACCAGCCATGCTCGTCGTCGCCGATCAGCGTGCGGCTCGCGTCCGCCGACAGCGTCGTCTTGCCGGTGCCCGACAGGCCGAAGAACACCGCGGTCGACCCGTCGGCGCCCATGTTCGCCGAACAGTGCATTGGCATCACGCCGCTCGTCGGCAGCAGGTAATTGAGCAGGCCGAACACGCTTTTCTTCATCTCGCCGGCGTATTTGGTGCCGCCGATCAGGATCAGCTTGTCGGTAAAGTTGACCGCGATCACCGTCTCGCTGCGGCAGCCGTGACGCGCCGGGTCGGCGCGAAAGCTCGGCAGATCGATGATCGTGTAGTCGGCGACGAAATCCTTGAGCTGCGCCTCTTCCGGGCGGACCAGCATCGTGCGGATGAACAGGTTATGCCAGGCTAGTTCGTTGATGACGCGCACGCGCACCCGGTGGCCCGGCTGCGACCCGCCGAACAGGTCCTGGACGAACAGGTCCTCCTTCTCGCGCAGGCAGGCGAGGAAATCTTCCTTCAGCGCCGCGAAATGCGCTGGCTCCATCGCCTTGTTGGACTTACCCCACCACACCGTGTCGGCGGTTTCGGCATCCTTGACGATGAACTTGTCCTGCGCCGAGCGCCCGGTATGCGCGCCCGTCTCCACCACCAGCGGACCGTCCGCCGAAAGCTTGCCCTCGCCGCGCGCGACCGCGGCCTCCACTAGTCGCGCGGTGACGAGGTTCCAGTGCAACGTGGCGCGGGTCTCGATACCCTGCGTCTCGAGACCGGCGTCAGGAATTCGATCGCTCACGTCCATTTCCCCTAATTCAATCTGCGTGCGTCCGCCCTGCATACGTATGCGGCTTTCCTGTCCGCATATCGGCGAGGGATAAGCGCGTCAAACACCCGCGCCATTGAGCGCGTCCCGCCTTTGCACTAACTGCGCCGTGATGACGGCTACGATCGCGCTCGTCGATGATGATCGCAACATCCTCACCTCGGTTTCGATCGCGCTTCAGGCCGAGGGCTTCCTGACGCGCGTCTATTCGGACGGTGAGACCGCGCTGAAGGCGCTGGTCGATAATCCCGCCGATCTCGCGATCTTCGACATCAAGATGCCGCGGATGGACGGGCTCGAACTGCTGCGTCGGCTGCGCGAGAAGAGTCGCATCCCGGTGATCTTCCTCACCAGCAAGGACGACGAGCTTGACGAGGCGCTTGGCCTTGCGATGGGGGCAGACGATTATATCGCCAAGCCGTTCAGCCAGCGGCTGCTGATCGCCCGTATCCGCGCGATTTTGCGCCGTACCGAATTGACGCAGACGGCCGATCCCGCCGCAGCCGATGCACAGCCGCCGCTCGAGCGCGGTCGCCTTTCGATGGATCCGGCGCGTCACCGCGTCACGTGGAACGGCGAAGCGGTGACGCTCACCGTTACCGAATTCCTCATTCTCGAAACGCTGGCCCAGCGCCCCGGCATCGTGAAGACGCGCAACCAGCTGATGGATGCCGCCTATCAGGACGACATCTACGTCGACGATCGCACGATCGATTCGCACATCAAGCGCGTTCGGCGGAAATTCCGTGAGGTCGATCCCGGGTTCGATTCGATCGAGACATTATATGGTGCCGGATATCGCTTCTCCGAAGAGTGACGGCAGCGATCTGGCGCTGCGCTGGTCGGGGCGCGTCTCGCTCACGCGGCGGATCCTAGCGGTCAACATCTTCGCGCTGCTGATGCTCGCAGGCGGCTTCTTCTATCTCGATTCCTACCGCAGCCGGATCCTCGACAACCGCGTCGAGCAGGCGATGCGCGAGGCGCGACTGGTTGCCGAGGCGCTGAGCGCGGCGACGCCCGATCGGCGCGATCCGCTGATGCTCCGCCTCGCGCGCGACACCGGCGCCCGGCTGCGTCTCTACGCGCGCGATGGCACGATCATCGCAGATACGCGGGCAATGGGCGACCGCAGCTTCGTGCTGCGCGATCCAGACAAGGAGGGCTGGCGCAAACGCGTCGCTCGCTTCCTCGATGCCGGCATCGACACCGTGGTCGGCGCCGTCCGCGCGCCGCTCTATCGCGAGCGGCGCGGCGGCATGGCGTGGCCCGACGTGCGTACTGCCACGGCCGGACGCGCGTCGGGCACCGTATGGCGCGCGCCCGATCGCACGCCGGTGATCACCGCCGCCGCCCCGCTGGTCAACCGCGCCGGATCGGCGATGACGACGACCAACGCGCGCGACGTGACGCAGACGGTACGTGTCGAGCGCCTTTGGCTGGGCGTCGTCCTCCTGATCGTCACGCTGGTTTCGATCCTGCTGTCGCTATTCCTCGCGCGCACCATCGTCCGCCCACTGCGCCGCCTCGCGCGGGCCGCGGTTCGCGTCCGGCTCGGCCGCGCGCGCGAGGTCGTGGTGCCGCGCCTGCCAGATCGCGGCGACGAGATCGGCATGCTCGCGCGCGCGCTGTCGGACATGAGCCAGGCGCTGCGCGCCCGCATCGACGCGACCGAGGCGTTCGCCGCCGACGTGACGCACGAGCTCAAGAACCCGCTGGCGTCGCTCCGGTCCGCGGTCGACGTGCTCGGCTCCGTCGACGACCCGGCGCTGCGGGAACGGCTGCTGACGATCGTGCGCGATGACGTTCACCGGCTCGATCGGCTGATCAGCGACATTTCCGACGCGTCGCGCCTGGACGCACAGCTCAGTCGCGCCAAGTTCGAGCCGCTCGACCTCGCCGCGCTGCTCGCCGCGCTGGTGCGCGCGCGAATTGACCGCGGCGTCGAGCGCGATGTCCGCCTGCGCCTGGATATTACCGACGACCGCCCACTGACGGTCTTCGGCGACGGCGCGCGGCTGGAACGGGTTTTCGCCAACCTCGTCGACAACGCCATCTCCTTTTCGCCTGACGGCGGTACGGTGGCGCTCTCCGCGCTCAACAGCGACGCGGCGCTCGACGTGCGGATCGAGGACGAGGGACCCGGCGTCCCCGAAGAGTCGCGCGAGGAAATCTTCCGCCGCTTCCACTCGGTGCGGCCTGACGTCGAGGCGTTCGGCCGGCACTCCGGGCTCGGGCTGGCGATTGCACGCACGATCGTCGAGGCGCATGGGGGCGGCATTCACGTCGAATCGCGCGAAGATCGCCTGGGCGGCGCTCGCTTCGTCGTTCGGCTGCCGCTCGATGACCGGAGTTGACGTGCCTCTACGCGAGACGATCCATGCCTCGACGGTGGCGATCGGCGGCCGCGCCGTGCTGATCCGTGGCGCGTCGGGCAGCGGCAAATCGGATCTCGCGCTGCGCCTCATCGATCGCGGCGCGCAGCTCGTTTCGGACGATTATACCGTGATCGAGGCGCGCGATGGCCAGCTCGTCGCCAGCGCACCCGCGACGATCGCGGGACGGATCGAGGTGCGTGGACTTGGCATCGTGCCCTGCCCGCCCGCGGACCCAGCGGTGGTGGCGCTTGCCGTCCGCGTCGACGCGCCGCCGCAGCGCATGCCGGAGCCGGAGCAAGACATCATCGGCGGGATCGCCGTTCCCAGCCTCGCCCTTGATCCCCGCCCCGCCTCCGCCCCCCTGCTCGTCGAGCTCGCGCTGAAGCACCGCCTGCCATGAACGATTTGCCTGAGATCATGCTCGTCACTGGTTTGTCGGGCGCGGGCAAATCGACCGTCCTACGCACGCTGGAGGACATTGGCTGGGAGGTGGTCGACAATCTGCCGCTGTCGCTGCTCGACCGGATGCTCGGTACCGACAATCCCGCGATCGCTGGCGTCCCGGCGCGGCCGCTGGCGATCGGCATCGGGGCGGCGACGCGCGATTTCGACCCCGCGCGGATCATCGATCAGGTCGATCGCCTGCGCGACCGCGGTGATCTCGAGATCACCGCGCTGTTCCTCACCTGCGCGACAGACGAGCTCGCGCGTCGCTACGACGAAACACGCCGACGTCATCCCTCAGCGCGCGACCGCCCCGCACGCGAGGGTATCGAGTACGAGCGGACGCTGCTCGATCCGCTGTGTCGCTGGGCGACCTACCTGGTCGATACCAGCCGCCTCACCGGTGCCGATCTCGCGCACCGCATCCGACGTGATTTTACACGGCCGGGCTTGGGAGAGACCACGCTGTCGGTCACCTCGTTCGGGTTTTCACGCGGGTTGCCGCCAGATGCGGACCTCGTGTTCGACATGCGGTTCCTGCGCAATCCGCACTGGGACCCGGCGTTGCGGCCGGGCACTGGGCGCGATCCCGCTGTCGCCGCCTATGTCGCCGCGGATCCGGCATATGAGCCGGCGGTTGCCGCAATCGAGGACCTGCTGCTCCTTCTCCTCCCCCGCTACCGGGTGGAGGGAAAGGCCTATGTGACTGTCGCGATCGGCTGTACCGGCGGGAGACACCGTTCGGTGCACGTGGCGGAGCGGATCGCCAAACGGTTGCGTGAAGCAGGATTTTCGCCCACGGTCACGCATCGCGATTTGGCGGCCGTGCCGCATGATACGCTCGAGGGACAGCCGGACCGGCAATGAATGAATTGACGACGCAGATGATCGGGCTGGTGCTCGTCACGCACGGCCGGCTGGCCGACGAGTTCGTGACGGCGATGGAGCATGTCGTTGGGCCGCAAACTCAGGTTCGCACAGTCGCGATCGGCCCCGATGACGACATGGAAGCGCGGCGTGCCGACATCCGCACGGCGATCGCGGACGTCGATGCCGGGCGCGGCGTGATCGTTCTCACCGATCTGTTCGGGGGCACGCCGTCCAACCTCGCGATCTCACTGATGGAGCGCGGCCGGATCGAGGTGATCGCTGGCATCAACCTGCCGATGCTGATCCGGCTCGAATCGGCTCGGCGCAAGCTGGGTGTCGCGGCCGCGGTCGCCGCCGCGCGCGAAGCGGGACGCAAATACATCTCGGTCGCGTCCGAGGTGCTCGGCGTCGGCGAGGCGGCGGCGTGAGCGTCGTACGCGAGGTGCTTATCGCCAACCGGCGCGGGCTCCATGCGCGCGCCAGTGCGAAATTTGTGACGCTCGCGACGCAGCAGCCGATCCCGGTTCATGTCGCGAAGGGCGGATCGACCGTTACCGGCACGTCGATCATGGGCCTGATGATGCTCGGCGCGGCGAAGGGTGATACGATTACGATCAGTGCCGAGGGCGATGGCGCCGAGGCGGTGGTGGCGACGATGTGCGATCTCGTCGAGGCGAAGTTCGGCGAGGATTGATCGCAGCCAATGCCGCGGTCGATCACTGCCTATTCCAATCCGTTGGTGAAGCGCGTCCAGGGACTGCGCGACAAGCGGCACCGCCGCGAAGAGGGACTGTTCCTCGCCGAGGGGCTCCGCATTTTGACCGAGGCGCGCGAGACGGGGCGTGTGCCGGAACTGATGTTCTACGCCGCCGCGAGTGCGCGGCATCCGCTGGTGATCGCGCTGATCGACGCCGTGGAGGCGGCCGGGGGTGAGGCGATCGAGACGACCGAGGCGATCCTCTCCAAACTGTCGGGCAAGGACAATCCGCAGTCGGTGGTCGGCGCCTTCGCCACACTCGACACGTCGCTCGATCGGATCGATCGCACCGATAGTCCCATTTGGCTCGTCGCCGAACGGCTGCGCGATCCCGGCAACCTCGGCACTATCCTGCGTACCGGTGACGCGGTGGGTGCGGGCGGGCTGATCCTGATCGGCGACAGCGTAGACCCCTTCTCAACCGAGGCGGTGCGCGCAAGCATGGGCGCATTGTTCACCATGCCGCTCGCGCGCACGACGTGGGATGCTTTCCTGCCGTGGCTGCGCGGCGGGCCGGGTCAGCTCGTCGGGCTCAGCCTGCGCACCGATACCGATTATCGCGCAGCGACCTATCAGGCGCCCACCTTCCTGCTCACAGGGAACGAGGCGCAGGGCCTGCCGCGCGAGGCGGAGGATGCGTGCGACCTGCTCGTCAAGCTGCCGATGCGCGGCAAGGCGGACAGCCTGAACGCCGCGGTGGCGACTGCCGTGATGGCCTATCAGGTATTGAGCCAGCACGTGCCGCTATCAGGAGCGATAAGATGATCGAGCCGACCGACCTTCCTTATCGCCCGTGCGTCGGCATCATGTTGCTCAACCGCGAAGAGCAGGTGTTCGTCGGCCAGCGTCTCGATTCGACCCTTGAGGCTTGGCAGATGCCGCAGGGCGGGATTGATCCAGACGAGGATCCGCTCGCCACCGCAATCCGCGAATTGGGCGAGGAGACAGGGATCGCGCCCGAGCTTGTCGAGCTGGTCGCCGAGGCACCCGGCGAGTTCCACTATGATCTGCCGTCCGAGCTGATCGGCAAGGTGTGGAAGGGCAAGTATCGCGGCCAGGTTCAGCGCTGGTTCCTGTTCCGCTTTACCGGGCGCGATGCCGATATAGACATTGCCACCGCGCATCCCGAGTTTCGCGCGTGGCGCTGGGCCGCGCCCGAGGATCTCACGACGATCATCGTCCCGTTCAAGCGCGACCTATATGCTCAAGTGCTCGCCGCCTTCTCGTCTCACCTCGCCTAGGCCACGATCCGCCCCCGCCAGCTTCATCGCAACGCAGCGCTGGCGTAGCTTGCGGGCGTGCGCCTAGTCCTGCTCCTCGCCGCCCCCTTTCTGCCGTCCGACGAGGCGATGGTCGCCAGCGCGGAACCGGTCGAAGTACCCGCCGCGATCCGTGCCATGCTCGACGCCGCGCTCGCCTCAGGGAATGAGGGCGAGGTCGCAACGATTGTCAAATATGCGCGGACTGCCGATCCCGCGAGCGGCGACGCCGTCGCGCGGATCGCCGATGATTGGCGCGCGCGCCGCGCCCGCGAGCGCCAGACGCGGATCGAACGCGCCGGCCTGTTCGATCTGTGGACCGGCCGCGCTGAAGTCGGCGGCTTCGTCACCACCGGCAACACCGACAGCGCGGGCGTCACCGGCATTCTCGATCTGACGCGCGAGGGCCTCGAGTGGCGGCACAAGCTGCGCGCCCAAGCCGATTTCCAGCGCGCGTTCGGCATCACGACGCGCGAACATTATCTCGCGGCGTACGAACCCAACTGGAAGATCGACGCGCGCCAATATGTCTACGGCGCCGCGCAATATGAGAGCGATCGCTTCTTCGGCTATACCGATCGCTACTCGGCTTCGGCCGGTGCCGGGCTAACTGCGATCCAGCAGCCGTCGATGACGCTCAATCTCGAGCTTGGCCCGGCGTTCCGCCACACTGAATTCACCGACAGCAATGTCGAGAGCAGCATCGCCGCGCGCGGCAGCATCGATTTCGACTGGAAGCTGTCTCCAGGCCTGACGCTGACGCAGGATACGTCGGCCTATCTTCAGCGCTTCAACTCGACGATCAGCGGTACGACCGCGATCGCCGCGCGGCTGATCGGGCCGCTGTCGGCGCAGGTCAGCTATACCGTGCAATATGAGAGCATGCCGCCGATCGGCCGTGTCTCGACCGACACCACCAGCCGCGCATCGCTGGTCTATACCTTCTAGGCGGCAGCGCTGGCGCGGGCGTCAGCGCAGCCCGCCGGCCAGCAGCTTGTGTAGCTTCGAGTGCAGCCCATCGTTCGCGGCGAGGAATTCGTTGCGCTCGATCGCCCGATCGCCGCCGCGGAAGTCGGTGACGAAGCCGCCGGCTTCCTTGACGAGCAGCATCCCCGCCGCGACGTCCCACAGCTTAAGGTCCGATTCCCAATAGCCGTCGAAACGGCCGGCGGCGACCCAGGCGAGGTCGAGCGCGGCCGATCCGAGCCGGCGGATGCCTGCCACCTGCGGCGCGATCGCGCCGAAGATCCGCGTCCACTGCGCGAAATCACCGTGACCCATGAACGGGATTCCCGTCGCGACCAACGATTCGGTCAGTTCGCGCCGCGACGAGACGCGCAGGCGCTGGTCCTGCAACCATGCGCCGCGGCCCTTCTCGGCCCAGAAGCTCTCGTCGGTCAGCGGCTGATAGACGAGCGCCGTCGTGATCTCGCGCTTGCCGCTCGGCATCGGTTCCTCGACCGCGATCGACATCGCGAAGTGGGGAATGCCGTGGAGGAAGTTCGACGTACCATCGAGCGGATCGACGATGAAGCGCGGCTTGGACGGATCGCCAGCGATCTCGCCGCGCTCCTCCATCAGGAAGCCCCAGTCGGGCCGCGCCTTCGACAATTCCTCGTACAGCGTCTGCTCAGCGCGCTTGTCCGCCATCGACACGAAGTCCGCCGGCCCCTTTCGGCTGACCTGCAACTGCTGGACTTCGTTGAAGTCGCGGCGCAGCCGCGGCGCGGCCTTGCGCGCGGCGCGTTCGATGACGGAGAAGAGGCCGGAATGGGCTGGCATGGTGCTTACCTTCTGCCCGCCCGGTCAAAAGGCGGGGCGGGAAGCGGCGTCAATCGGCAGCCGCTTCCATAACAAGTCGAAATCAGTCCGCGCGACGGACGTAGGTCTGCTCGTACACGTCGACGACGATACGCGTGCCGCTGGCGATGTGCGGCGGCACCATTACGCGCACGCCATTGTCGAGCACCGCCGGCTTGTAGCTCGACGAGGCGGTCTGCCCCTTCACCACCGCGTCGGCTTCGACGATCGTCGCCTCGATCGTGTCGGGCAGCTGCACGCTGATGGCTTCCTCCTCGTAGAGTTCCATCACGACGTCCATCCCGTCCTGCAGGAAGGCGGCGGCATCGCCGAGCAGATCGCGCGGCAGCGTCACCTGATCGTAGGTTTCCTTGTCCATGAAGACGAGCCCGTCGCCGTCGGCGAACAGGAACTGGAAGTCCTTGGTGTCGAGCCGCACGCGCTCCACAGTTTCGGCCGAGCGGAAGCGGACGTTGTTCTTGCGACCGTCGCGCAGGTTCTTGAGCTCGACCTGCATGTACGCGCCGCCCTTGCCGGGCTGCGTGTGCTGGATCTTCACCGCGCGCCAGATGCCGCCTTCGTACTCGATAATGTTGCCGGGACGGATGTCCACGCCGCTGATCTTCATGGATCTATACCTGCTGGAAAGAGCGATCCGCGCCTCTAGCGGCGCGGCGCCAATCCGGCAAGCAGGGGGTAGGGATTGCGCGGCTCGCCCTGATACCAGCGGTCGCCCGTGCGCATCCGGCTGACACCGAAATGGAGGTGCGTATTCCCCGCCCCGGCGTTGCCGGTATCGCCGACGAAGCCGAGCAGCGTGCCCCGCTTGACGCGCAGCCCCTCGCGCACGCCCGGCGCATAGCCAGCGAGATGCGCATAGTAATAGCTCCACGCGCGATCGGGCGATCGGACGTAGAGTGTCGTCCCGCCGGTGACGCTGCCGAACAACTTTTCGACCGTTCCCGGCGCGGCGGCGACGACCGGCGTGCCGCCTGGCGCCGGGATGTCGATCGCCTGATGCGAGCGCAGCCCCCCTGCCCTGCTCTGCCCCCAAGTATCGACCAGCCCCTTGGCTCCGACGCCGGCCACCGGCACGGCGAGCGGGGCACCCTGGGTCGGCAAGGCCGGCGGCGATGCCGGTGCGACGCGCGCCTGATCGGCCTCACGCGACGCGGTACCGCCGCCGAACGACACCATCGAGGCGAAGCCGGCGAGGACCAGCACGATCAGCCCGAGGATCGTCGCACCGAGCCTGGTCACGGCATCACGCCTGGAAGATCACCGGCGTTCCGGATTTGACCATCAGCGCGACGCGCGCCGCATCCCAATTCGTCAGCCGCACGCATCCATTGCTCTCGGTGCGGCCGATCTTCTCCGGATCGGGCGTACCATGAATGCCGTAATGCTCGCGGCTGAGATCGATCCACACCACGCCGACCGGGTTGTTAGGCCCTGGCGGGATGATCTGCGCCTGCTTGCTGTCGCTGACGCGCTTCAAGATCTTGGGGTTCATCTTCCAGTCGGGATTGGGCGAGACGTGCAGCACTTTCCAGTTGCCGATCGGCAGCGGGTCGCTCGCCGACCCGATCGTCGCGCTATACTGCCCGATCAACCGGCCTTGCGCATCATAGGCCCGCAGCAGCTTGTCGGACTTGTCGACGACGATCTTCGCGGCCTTGGGCGCGGCGGCATCGACGTTAAGCTGCGCCAGCGTCTGGCGCCACTGCGGCGTGGCGTCGTCGGGATAGGCGCGCGACGTCGGCAGCGCATTGGGGAACACCATCTTCTGCCCCGCGGCCAGCCTGGTGCCCGGGTTGAGCGCGGCGAGTACCGCCGGCGTTGTGTGGAACATCTCGGCCAATTTCTCGACCGGCGCCGAATAGAACATGCCGTCGAGCTTGGCCTGCTCGGCATAATCCTTCGGAATCGTCTGGACGAACGGCCCCGCCAGCGCGCGCTGATCGATCGTCAGCGTCACCGTCGGCCGGACCGAGCGATACGGATAAAGCGCGCGTAGCGTCGCCTGATCCGCCTTCCCCGTTACCGGCAGCCCGCGAGACTGCTGGAAGCCCTTGAGTGCATTGACGAGCGACATGCCCCCACGCCCGTCAAGTACACCCGGTCCAAAGCCAAGCTTGTCGAGGATCACCTGAACATGAAGGATCGAGCGATCGATCGGCGGCGCCGGCGTCGCCTGCGGTGTAGGCGCTGCCGCATTGCGCTGCTCCTGCGCGGTCGCAACGCCGGCCACCAAGCCGCTCGCCGCCAACGCGATGACGAATTTCCTCATGCTCGATCCTTCACTGATACGCTGCGTCTCCAACGGCTTGCGCCGCAAGTGGTTTCGATGGCGTAGCGAATGACGGGCGCTTTCAGCCGAGCACCGCCCCGAAGGAACGGATCGCGGCCGCTTCGTCGCCCCCCCATACGGCGTTCGATACGGCGATGAAGTCCGCGCCCGCCGCCACAAGCGGCGCGGCATTGTCGGGCGTGATGCCGCCGATCGCGACACACGGGAGCTCGAACAGCGCCGACCACCACGAAAGGATCACGGGCTCGGGCCGGTGCTTAACCGTCTTGGTCACCGTGGGATAGAAGCTGCCAAAGGCGACGTAATCGGCGCCAGCGTCGCCCGCTTCCATCGCAAGGTGGCGGCTGTCGTGGCACGTCACGCCGATCTGCACGTTTGGCCCAAGCAGCGCCCGCGCCTCGCGCGGGTCACCGTCGTCCTGCCCCAGATGCACGCCATCCGCGCCGATCCGCTTCGCGAGGCTGGCGCTATCGTTGACGATGAAGGCGACGTCGCGATCGGCGCAGATGCGCATCAGCGGCTCGGCCAACCGCGCGGCATCGTGTTGGTTGACGTCCTTAACGCGAAACTGGAACGCCGCGACCGGCCCCGCGTCGAGCGCGCGAGCGAGCCGGTCTGCGAAGGTGCCGGTCACGTCGAGCGGTGAGACGAGATAGAGCTGGCACGGCGGGCGGCGATCATCGCGCCGGAACGAAGCGGCGAAATCAGGATCGAGCGGGCCGAGAGGATCGTCTGTCATCCCCTGCCGGTAGCCCCCCTGCGCGCCGTACGGAAGTCGCCACTTCGGGAGGCCGGCGGGTTCATCGCGCCGTCAGCCTTGGCCGGCATAACTGCCTTGATGCACGCGCGCCTTCTTATCGCAGTCCATTTGTCGGCTCTTGCGTTAGCTGCACCGGCCTCTGCCTTCGCGCGAGCAAGCTCTGCGTGGCCGGCATTGGGGCAAACGCGCCATGTCGGCGAACTCCGGGTAACCCCGCTTCGCGTGATTGAGGATAGCCGCTGCCCACCTCGAGTCGTTTGCGTTTGGGCTGGCCGGCTGATCGTCCGCACGCGCATCGAACGGCGCGGCGCGCGCATCGAAGGCGACCTGACGCTCGGCGCGCCGGACACGAACGCGCTCGGCGTCGTCCTAGACGAAGTCATTGGCGAAAGAGTTGGGAAGGGCAAGCAGCGGCCTCGCTATCGCTTTCACTTCGCTGCGAGCTCCCCGGCAGGGATAACCGGCACCGGATCAGCGACGGGGTGAGCAACTACACCGCTTCACCGGACGTACTACCGTCACACGATTGTTGGATGCGTCATGAACACCATTACCCGTAGCGCCACGTTCGGCCTCGCCCTCGTTCTGGCAGGCTGCGCGGCGGCGCCGTCCAGGCTGGCAACCCCTGCCGCGCCCGCCTTCATCCCGCCGGTCACGGCGCCTGCTCCGCTAAATGCTGCGGCTTCACTCGCCGCGGCGGCCGCGACCGTCACCAATCCGCGGGTTGGCGGCGCGGCGATGCTCGGCACGCGTACCATCGCCGACAATTGTGCCGCGGCCCCCAATCTGCGTACGCTAACGCGCGCGATCGCACCGACGGAGACGCGTGCGGCACTTGCCGCCACTGGGCCGATTACCGTCTTCGCGCCGACCGATCAGGCGTTCGACCGCCTGGCGGCAAACGTGGTCGAGCAACTGATGGCGCCCGCCAATCGCGCGACGTTGAACCGGCTGGTTGCCTATCATGTCGTTCCCGGCGCGATCACGCTTGATCAGCTTCGCGCGCGTGTCGCGGCGAGCGGCGGCGCGGCACGACTGACGACGGTCGAGGGCGACCCGCTCACCGTCACGCGCGACGGCGAGGCGGTGGTGCTCACCGACGTCAACGGCAACAAGAGCTTCGTCGAGACGCCCGATGTGCAGCAGACCAACGGCATCGTACACGTCGTGAACGGCGTACTGGTGCCGCGGCTCGGCTGATCAGCCGGCCCAGCGCGCGGCGGCGTCCGCGTCCGTCGCGCGCGGCTCGACCCAGCGGTCGGCGGTGCCCACAGTCTCGCGCTTCCAGAACGGCGCATCGGTCTTCAGCCGATCGATGAGATAGGCGCACGCCTCGAGCGCCGCGCCGCGATGCGCCGCAGCGGCCGCGACGAAGACGATGCGGTCGCCGGGCACCATCGGACCGACGCGGTGGATGAGGGTCACCGCGGCAAGCGACCAGCGCGTCATAGCCGCCTGCGCCAGCGTCTCCAGCGCCGCCTCGGTCGCGCCCGGATAGTGTTCCAGCGTCAGCACGCGGACGCCGTCGTCGGTGCGCACCAAGCCGGTAAAGGTCGCGACGGCGCCGCCTTGCTCGGCCAGCGCCATCTCGGCAGCGACATCGATCGGCGCCGGATCCACGCGAATGCGGATCATCCGCCCGTCACCGGTGGAAAGATAGCGATCTCGCGCGCACCGGCGATCGGCGTGTCCAGCGCGACGAACGCCTGATCGCGCGCCGCGCGCAGTCGCGCCCGGTCGGCGAACGCCGCGGCATGGCCTGCGCTGCGATCGGCCAGCCAGTCGATCAGCTGAGCTATCGTCGTAACGTTGGCGGGCGGCGATACGTCCTCCTCGCCCGTGCCGATCCGCTCGCGTACCCAGGCGAAATAGACCATCCGCATCATCAATCCATGTGCTTCAGGCCGACGCGCAGGTAATCCCACCCGGTCACCATCGTCAGCGCGGCGGCGCTCCACAGCGATACGAGCCCCGCGAGCTTGATCCATTCGAGTGCCGGCAGCGCGCCCGCCAGGATCAGGGCGCCGAAAGCGACGAGCTGCAGCGTCGTCTTCCACTTGGCAAGCTGCGACACCGGCAGCGACACCTGCAGCCCGGCTAGAAATTCGCGCAACCCCGATACCGCGATCTCGCGCAGCAGAATGACGAGCGCTGGGATGATGTGGATGCCCGTGATCGCCGCGACGTCGTCGTGCCGCGTCCCCACCAGCATCAGGATCACCGCCGCCACCATGATCTTGTCGGCGATCGGATCGAGAAACACGCCGAGCCGCGACACCGCGCCCTGCGCACGTGCCAGATAGCCGTCGAAATAGTCGGTGATGCCCATCAGGCAGTAGAGCGCGAAGGCGAGCGCGAATCCAGCCTCCCACGTCGGCCACCACAATAACGCCACCAAGGCCGGCACCGCGACGATGCGCGACAAGGTGAGCAGGTTGGGCAGCGTGAGCACGATCCGTGACTTAGCCACCCCGGCGATACGCGCAACCCCGGCCGCGCGGGGTTGGCAGTGCCGGCGGCGGCACGCTATGCCGCCCCGATACAGCCACAACCGGGCACATTTCCGTCATGATCAATGCCCTTGGGCTTCTTAAACGACGACATTTCCTGCCGCTTTTCGTCACCCAGTTTCTGGGCGCCTTCAACGACAATCTGTTCAAGACCTCGATGGTCCTGTTCGCGACCTATCAGATCTTTGCCGACGAGGCGCAGGAGAGCTTCTTCAACGCGCTCGCCGCCGCGCTTTTCATCCTTCCTTTCTTCCTACTCTCTGCGCTGTCCGGGCAGCTCGCCGACAGCACCGACAAGGCGAGAATAATCCGGATGGTGAAGATCGCCGAGTTCGGCATCATGGCGCTTGGCTGCGGCGGGCTGCTGCTCGCGCGGACCGGCCAAGTGACGCTACCGGTGGTGATGATGCTCGGCGCGGTCGTTGGTCTCGGTATCCACTCGACCTTCTTCGGCCCGATCAAATACGCCATCCTGCCGCAGCACCTCGGCGAGGACGACGTGCTGGGCGGCACCGGACTGGTAGAAGCGGGCACCTATCTGTCGATCCTGCTCGGCACGATCCTGGCAGGGTTCATCTACCATTCGATCGCCACCGTCGCCGCCGTGACCTTCCTCGTCGCGCTGCTGGGGTACATCACCGCGCGCATGGTGCCCCCCGCCCCGCGCCTCGGCCCGCCGCTGACGCTCGATCTTAATCCGTTTCGCGCCTCGTGGAACCTCATCGCCGCGACGATGCACATCCCGCGGCTGTTCCTCGCGATCTGCGCGATCAGTTTCTTCTGGACGATCGGATCGGTGCTGGTGGTGATCTTCCCGCCGCTGGTGAAGAACGTCCTCACCGCCGACGCCAGCGTCGCCAGTCTTGTGCTCGCGATCTTCTCGGTCGGCGTCGCGATCGGCTCGGTCGTCATCAACCTGATGCTGCGCGGCCACATCTCGGCGCGCTTCTCGCCCGCCTCGGTGATCGCGATGGGTGGTGCGGTGATTGCCTTCTGGTTCGTCGTCAACGGCTGGGAAGCGGCGCCTTCGGGCACGCTGTACGACATTCCGGCGTTCGTCGCGCACCCGGGCGCGCCGCTGGTGCTGCTCGCGCTGCTCTTCGTGGCGATCTTCGGCGGCATGTTCGTGGTGCCGCTCTACGCGTTCCTCACCACCACCGTCGCGAAGGATCAGACCGCGCGCACCGTGGCGGCGAACAACGTGGTCAACGCGGGCGCGATGACGATTGGATCGGCCGCGGTCGCTGGCGTCACCGCGATGGGCGCGACGGCGAGCCAGTTGCTGTTGCTCGTCGCTGGCATGTGCGTCGTTTCGGCATGGATTGCGCAACGCCTGCACCGCGCCTGCGACTGAGCGTCACATGATGAGCGTATAGAAGCAGACGAAGAAGGCGGTGAAGCTCAGAACGAACAGCTTCAGGTCCTGATCGTCGTTGCGCGCGACGGCGGGGGCCGGCGGTGGCGGCAAGGTGCGGCGAAGCGGGTGGCGGGCGGCGCCTTTGGCGGGAATCATCGAGTGCTTCATGATTTCGCGTTAACGACTTGTTTACGATTTCGCCCAGTGGATTTCTGCCCCAATCTGCCGCTGTCCGAAGATGGCACAGGAGATGACGATGCCCTTGTACGAACTCCGCGGTCAGCGACCGACCTGTCACGATACCGCCTGGGTCGCGCCGAGCGCCGACATCGTCGGTGACGTCCGCCTCGCGGAGGACACCAGCGTGTGGTTCGGGGCGGTGATCCGTGGCGACAATACGACGATCCCGATCGGTGCGCGCAGCAACATCCAGGAAGGCGCGATGCTCCATTCGGATCCCGGATCGCCGCTGACCGTGGGCGAGGATTGCACGGTCGGCCACCACGCGATCCTGCACGGCTGCACGATCGGCGATCGCGTGCTGATCGGCATGGGCGCGACCGTGCTCAATCGCGCGGTCATCGCCGACGATTGTATCGTTGGCGCCAATGCGCTGGTGACGGAGGGCAAGACCTTCCCGCCCGGGAGCCTGATCGTCGGCAGCCCGGCGCGTGCCGTGAAGCAGCTCGACGAGCGCGCGATCGCAAGCCTCAA
Source organism: Sphingomonas sp. TZW2008 (assembly GCF_002117915.1). GTDB lineage: Bacteria > Pseudomonadota > Alphaproteobacteria > Sphingomonadales > Sphingomonadaceae > Sphingomonas. The sequence goes on from NZ_BDJB01000005.1 coordinate 402,281, forward strand.
GGTCTCTGCCGCGCATTATGTCGAGAATTCCCGCGCCGCTGCGAGCGGGCTGAAGCGGGTCGACTGACGCGGCTTTAACGATCGTTCAAATCATCGCCGAACCCGCTGGACAGGTCGGATCGCAGGCGACATAACCTTGATTATGTCCGTTCCCGCGATCCTCTCCCGCCTGCGTCTGCCGATCATCGGCTCGCCGCTGTTCATCATTTCCGGTCCCGATCTGGTGATCGCACAGTGCAAGGCGGGAATCGTCGGATCCTTCCCGGCGCTCAATGCGCGGCCGCAGGGGCTGCTCGACGAGTGGTTGCATCGCATCACCGAGGAACTGGCCGCGCATAACCGCGCCAATCCCGATCGCCCCGCCGCACCGTTCGCGGTCAACCAGATCGTCCACAAATCGAACGATCGTCTCGACGCGGATCTCGCGACTTGCGAGAAATGGCAGGTGCCGATCACGATTACCTCGCTCGGCGCACGCGAGGAACTTAATCAGGCGGTGCACGGCTGGGGCGGCATCACCTTTCACGACGTGATCGACGATCGGTTCGCGCGCAAGGCGATCGAGAAGGGCGCCGACGGGCTGATCCCGGTGGCGAGCGGCGCCGGCGGGCATGCGGGGCGGCTTTCGCCGTTCGCGATCGTCAGCGAGATCCGCCAGTGGTTCGACGGCCCCGTCGCGCTGTCGGGCTCGATCGCGACGGGCGATGCGGTGCTCGCGGCGCAGGCGATGGGTGCCGACTTCGCCTATATCGGATCGCCCTTTATCGCGACCGAGGAAGCAAATGCCGACGAAGGCTATAAGCAGGGCATCGTCGAGGGTCGCGCGTCGGACATCGTCTATTCGAACCTCTTCACCGGCGTGCACGGGAATTATCTGCGCGGCTCGATCAAGCGCGCCGGGCTCGATCCCGACAATCTACCCGAGGGCGACTATAAAACGATGAACTTCGGCCAGGGCGACAATGCGCCGAAGGCCAAAGCGTGGCGCGACATCTGGGGCTCGGGCCAGGGTATCGGCGCGGTCGAGAAGGTCGAGACGGTCGCCGACCGGATCGACCGGATGGAGCGCCAGTACAATGCCGCCAAAGCGCGGATCGGGCTCGCCGCCTGATCCGAGCCGATTATCGCGGCAGGTCGGCGCTCAGCGTGTCGACCAGCCGGGCGGCATCGTCCCCGTCCTGAACGATCAGCCACTGCCCCGGCCGCCGCGTATCAATCACCGCCACGCCGTGCTTCGGACATAGCCCGAGACACTTCGTCTCGAGCACACCGATATCCGCCTTGCGGCCCTTGCCGAAGCCCGGCTCGGCGCGCAGCACGGCCGCAAGCCGGTCGCGGCCCCTGTCGCCGAACCCGCCGCCCATCTTCTTCGAACATTTGCCGCATACCAGCAGCGCAGCGCGCCAGTGCGATCGCGCGTGCTTCACGCCGGCTTCCAGCTCCGTCGCTCTTCGGCGGTTCGCAGGACGTCATAGGCAGCCTGGATCGCCTGGAACCGCGTTGCGGCCTCGGCGTCGCCCGGTCGCACATCGGGGTGGTTCGACTTGGCGAGGCGCCGCCACGCCGTGCGGATATCCTCGAAGCTCGCATCGCTTTCGAGATCGAGTACCTCCAACGCGCGCATCTCGTCACGCGATCGCGTGCCGTCGCCCGCCCCGCCCCAGCCATAATGCCGCGCCTGTTCGAAGCCCGACGCATCGCGTCGCTCGTTCTGCTCGCGCGCGGCCGCCTCCTCGGCGTTCAGCCCCTCGAAGTAATTGTAGCCGCGATTGTACTCACCGGCGTGCTGCTGGCAGAAATACCAGCGTTCCGGGCTGTTGGGCGATTTGGGCGCCGGGCAATTGCCCGGTTCCTCGCAGCCATGCCGGTCGCACAGACGCACCGTCGTCGCCTCACGCTCCGCGCCATAAGGCCGCCAGCGAGGGAAACCCCAGTCGTTCGAACGGGAAGAACGCGTCATCGCGCTGTATCTAGCGATTGCGATGCTAAGGTTAAAGCGGCGCGCGGCCGGACGATGACACCAGAGGGCCTGTAAGCCGGGTTCTGTCCACCCTTTGCGGGGTTGGGCGACCATTCCTCTAGGCGCGCCGTTGCCGACGCGCTCAAGCAACCAACCCGGGCAACGGGCGGGAACACGCCCCGGAGCATGAAGCCCCATGTCGCCCCTATTCGGTCTTGCTCCCGGTGGGGTTTGCCATGCCGCCGCCGTTACCGGAAGCGCGGTGCGCTCTTGCCGCACCCTTTCACCCTTGCCCGGCCGAAGCCTTCATCCGAAGATTGGGCGGTCTACTCTCTGTGGCACTTTCCCTAGGGTCACCCCCGGCGGGTGTTACCCGCCACCGTCGTTCCGCGGAGCCCGGACTTTCCTCGGCGTGCGTTGCGGCACGACGCGGTCGCCCGGCCCTCTGGTGTCGGCGTCGCTGTAGCGCCCGGTTCGCTGCGGTCAATCGTCGCCCTGCGGCTTGGGCAGCAGCAGCGCGAGTAGGATCATGCGGCATTCCGCATCAATCTCGCCGTCGATCAGTTCGGGCCGGAAGCGACGCTGGAACGCGACGATCGCCGCCATCTTGTCCGTCACATCGTAGCCGAACCGCTCGAGTGCGAGCAGGAAGCCCGCCTCCGACCACATCGGGTCCATCAGGTTCTTCGTCGGACGCGGCAGCGCGAGCCGCAGCCGTGCGAGCTTGCCCCACGGAAACAGCTCGCCGGGATCGCGCTTGCGCGCCGGCGCAATGTCGGAATGGCCGACGATGTTGCCGCGGGTGATCTCGTAGCGGTCCTTCAGATCGTGGACGAGGCGGATCACCGCGTCGATCTGTTCGTCGGGGAAGGGGCGGTAGCCGAATTCATGCCCGGGATTGACGATCTCAATCCCGATCGACGCGGAATTGACGTCGGTGACGTCGCGCCAGTGCGATCGGCCCGCGTGCCACGCGCGCTTGTCGTCGGGCACCAGCCGCAGCACGGTGCCGTCCTCGGCCACGACGTAGTGTGACGATACCTTTGCCTCCGGATCGCGCAGGCGAGCGATCGCCGATTCGGCATCGACCATCCCGGTATAATGCAGCACGATCATCGTGATCGGCAGCGCGCGATCGTCGAAATTGGGCGACGGCGCCTCGATCGGCGTCATTGATGTTCCTTGGCGCGGGCGGTGCGGATGGTCACGATCGCCACCCCTAGCATCGCCACCCCGCCCCCGGCCAGCATGACCATCCCGAGCGGCGTGCCGAACCAGTAACTCGCCGCGAAGACCGACACGACAGGCGCGGCAAGCGTCAACGGCGTGACGGTGGAGACTGGGTGGCGCTGCAGCAGCCACACCATTGCCCCTTGCCCGAGCACGGTCGATCCGATCGCCGAGAAGGCGACCCAACCCAGTGTCGCGAGGCGGAGCTGCGGGATCGCGTGCATCGCGGCCGGCTCGGCCCATGCCGCCAGCCCGCCGAGTACCAGCGCGCCGATCAGCCCGACCCAGGCGTAGATCGTCAGGATCGGCACGCCGCGCAGCTGGCGCTGGATCAGCGAGCAGATCGCCCAGATGAAGCTGCCGATCGCGGTCAGCGCAATGCCCGGCCCCTCGCGCGCCGCGGCGGGATCGAAGACCAACAGGCCGACGCCGGCGAACGACAGCACGATGCCAATGATACGCGGACCATGGATCCGCTCCTTGAAGACAATGATCGCGAGCAGCATGGAGAAAGGCACGCCGAGCTGCCCGGCGATCGCCAGCGCGCCGACATTGTCGGCGACAACCAGCGACAGGTTGATGGCGACGTAAAACAGCCCGCCCGAAAGGAAGCCGAGCCCGAGCAACGCACGCATCCGACCTGGCACGATGCGCAGCGACCCTGCGCAGACGAGCAGCACGATCGCCTGGCGCAAAAATCCCGCTGTTAGCGGCGCGATCTCGCCCACCGCCATCTTCACCGCAACAATGTTGAAGCCCCACAACAGGTTCATGGCGACGACGACCAACAGGTCGCGCGGGCCGAAATGCGTGGGCGGGGCGGACGTCATCGCTGCCCCGGTGCGGCGCTCAGCCAGCCTTGTAAACCACGTTTGGGTCAGCAGGGGCGATTTCGTAGAGGCCGCGGAAGCGCCGACTGGGCACGAACGCGTCCGACTGGCCGATCACCGTTTCGCCCGCGCCGAGGATCAGCACGCCGTTCGGCCGCAGCGCTTGGGCGATCGCGTCGAGCACCTGCGCGCGCAGTCCCGGCGCAAGGTAGAACAGCACGTTGCGGCAGAAAATGGCATCGAATCGGCCGGGCGGCGGCAGGTCGGCCACCAGGTTCTGGCGTCGCCACGCGATGCGCTGGAGCAGGTCTGGGCGGACGATCCAATCGTTGTCGCGCTGCTCGAACCAGCGGATCAGGCGCCTGATCGGCAAGCCGCGCTGCACCTCGAATTGCGTGAAGCGCCCCACTCGCGCGCGCGCGATAGCGGCCTTCGATACGTCGGTTGCGACGATCTCGGGAACGACGCCGCCGCGTTCGACGAACTCCATCGCCAACGACAGCGGCTCCTGCCCGGTCGAGCAACCCGCGCACCAGATGCGCGGCGCCGGTGCGTCGAGAGCGGCGATCGCGTTGGCGGCGGCTTCGATCACGCCGGCATCGCGGAAGAAGGAGGTTTCCTGGTTGAGCATCGCGTCGATCACGCGATCGGCGAGCGCGGCGTCGCTGCCGTCGAGCAGCCGCGTCACCAGCGCGTCGACGTTGGGAAGCCCGCGTTCGAGCGCGATTGGGCGCAGCGCCGTATCAATGCGCCAAGTGCGATTGGCTGCGATCTGCTGGCCGGTACGCGCCTCGAGCAAGGCCGCAAGCACGTTGACGGTGCCTGGGCTCGCCTCGCCCGCATTGTCGCGCCGTGCGGTCATGCGACGCTTTCCGGCGGCGCGATGAGGCGGGCGATCGCGTCAGGGGGCAGTACGGCGTCGGCGAGCCCGGCGCGGACCACTGCGCCGGGCATGCCCCAAACGACGGAGGTCGCGGCGTCCTGCGCGACGATCGTGCCGCCGCAGGCCCGCACGCGCATCGCACCGTCAATGCCGTCGCGTCCCATCCCGCTGAGGATGACCGCGAGGAGGCGGGCGCCGTAACAATCGGCGAGCGAGGCGAACATCGGATCCACCGATGGTAGATTGCCGTTGGGAACTGGCTCGCGGCTCAGCCTGATCGTGGCGCGACCCCGCGGTAGCGGAACCGCGACAATATGCGCATCGCCCGGCGCAACGATGATCGCGCCGTCGATCGGCGCCATGCGATCGGTGGCAACATGGCACGGCCGGCCGGTTATGACGTGGAGCTGATCGGCAAAATAGGGGATGAAGGCGCGCGGCAGATGCTGCGTCACGACGATCGGCGCGTTGAACGTCCGCGGCAGCGCGCGCAACAGGCTGCCGATCGCATGAATGCCGCCAGTGGAGGCGCCGATCGCTACGAGATCGAAGCCACGCCGCTGCAACGGAAGGGCGCGCAGCGGTCGGGGCGCGCACTGGTCGGTCTCGGTCAAGCGAACGAGCTTGTCGATCAGCGCCCGTGCGAAGGCAGCGGGGCTGCGCCCCTGCCCTGGTTTCTCCAGCGTATCGGCCGCACCCAGCGCGAGCGCCTGGACGGTCGACGCGGCACCGTCTCCAGCAAGCGAAGACACGATCAGCACCTTCGCCCCCTGCCCTGCGGCAAGCAGCTCGGGCAGACCAGCAAGCCCGCCCACACCGGGCAGTTCGAGGTCGAGCAGGATCACGTCGACCCGCTCGGCGGCAAGGAATTCCAGAGCCCGGGCGACGGTCGACACGGCGCCGACAACCACGAACGAAGCATCCGCCGAGACCGCTCGCGCCAGCACGGCGCGCGCGACGGTCGAATCGTCGACGATCAGCAGGCGCTGCGGCGCGGGGCCGCGAACGGCCCGATTGATCGACGAGATCGCCACGACAGCGGTCAGGCGACGCCGACGATCTGCAGCTTGCTCTCGAGCGTCTCGCGATCGAACGGCTTCATGACATATTCGTCGGCCCCGGCCTCAATCGCGGCGCGAATATGCGCCATGCCGTTTTCGGTCGTGCAGAAGACGACCTTGGGCCGGCTGGGCAGCGCCGATTCGCGCAGGGCACGCAGGAAGTCCATGCCGCTCATCACGGGCATGTTCCAGTCGAGCAGCACGACGTCGGGCGGGCTGGCGACGCACGCTTCGAGCGCTTCGCGCCCATCAGCCGCTTCGGAGACGGCGAAATCAAGACCTTCCAGGATGTGTCGCGCCACTTTGCGGATCACCTTGGAGTCGTCGACGACGAGACACGATTTCATCACCCAACTCCGCAATTTCCTTACAGACCCGTCTCTTGCCGGATCAACGGTAAGCACGGCGTTAATCAGCGTGACTCATCGTTCGTACCAGCGCCGCGAGATCGACGATCAGGAGCGGTTCACCGTCGTGCTCTGCCGCGCCCGTCACCACAGCAGCCCATCGGGCTCCGAGCGGCACGCCCGCCGGAATGGGTTCAACGTCAAGGGCAAGGACGTCATGTAGCGCATCGACCTGGATCGCGTGATGGTGGCCATCGACGACCGTCAGGATTGCCCGTTCTGCATCAGCGGGTGCCTTCCCCAGACCGAGCAGATACCAGCTATCGACCACCGTTACGACGCGGCTTCGCAGCGCCGCTAGGCCCATGACCGCGGGATGCGCGCGCGGCGCCGGAACGATCGCGGTCACATCTACGACGGAATCGACCAGGTCGGCCGGAATGGCGATGGAACGGCCGCCGACACGCGCAAGCAGATGAAGCGCCTGTGTCACCGCGATCCTCCCGCTGCCGCATTCTTAGCCGGGCCGGCTGCCCCGCCTAATGCTGGCGCGGCGGCATCGACCCGATATCCAGCCGCCTCAATCGTCCGCCGCACAATGCTGTATTGCGCATCAGCCGCTTCGCCCTCGATCAGGCAAATCGGACGGTCTGTCGATGGTCGAACGGCCGTAGGTAAGAGCAAGCGCGGATCGACGATCTCGATCGGCTTTCCTTCGATCACCGCGACCCCAATCATCGCGCCGGGCGCGTCGATCGGGACAATCTCGCCCGCCACGTTGACGATGTCGCTCGCGGCACGGATCAGGTATCCCGTCGGCGCGGCCCTCTCATGAAGGGGATGCAGCAATAGCATCGACAGCGCTTCGGCCGGCGGTGGCGTGTCAACGATCAGCGGAATCGTCGCCGATTGATCGCTCGCCCACCAACGATCGCCGGCGTAACTCAGTCGTGAGACCGGAACCGGCTCGATCCGATCGACCGCGTCGAGCGCGATCAACCTGCGTTCGCCATCAAGCGCGACGAACATCAACGCCGACAGGCCCTGCGCGACGGCCTCTTCTTCCGGCTCGTCAGCGGTCACGACCGCATCGAACGCCACGCCGGCGACACTCGCCACACCGCTGCAATCGACGAGTAGCAGTGGCTCGCCGGTTTCGAGCAACATCTGTCCGGCATAGATGCCCGCCGCCATCACCGCCGGCGCCGCCGGCTTCACAACCAGCTCCTGTGCGTCGATCACCGCGTCGACGGCCAGTGCGAAGCTACCGCTCGGCAAATTGACGATCATCAGACGCGTGCCGAGCGCTGCCCCGACACCAATCACGGAATTGAATGAGACGAGCGGCAGACGCCGATCACGCACCGTCGCAAGCGAGCCATCGCCAAGCTGATCGATCCGTACCGTCGACGAGCCCACGGCGACGATCTCCTCGATCATCTGGCGCGGCACTGCGTATCGGCCGCCCCCAGCCTCGATCACGATCGCGGACAGGATTGAAAGCGTCAGCGGCACCGCGATCGTCGCGATCAATCCGCGGCCGACCGTGTTGGACAGCCGGATCGACCCGCCGATCTGCTCGACGTTGGTGCGCACCACATCCATGCCGACGCCGCGACCCGACAGCGCGGTCACCTCGTCGCGCGTCGAAAGACCGGGCTCGAAGACGAGCTCGAGCCGCTCGCGCTCGCCGAGCGCGTTCAGCGCCGCGGCGCGCGCCGGCTCCTGCACCATCCGCTTCGCCACCAGCCGCTCGGTATCGATGCCGCGACCGTCATCGGTGATCTCGACGATGATCTGGTTGCCACTCTGGCGCGCTGCGATGGTCAGGCGGCCCGCCTCGGGCTTGCCGCTGCGACGCCGCTCCTCGGGCGTTTCGATCCCGTGATCGATCGCATTGCGCACCATGTGGACAAGCGGATCGCGCAGCAGCTCGATCATCTCGCGATCGAGCTCGACGTCACCTCCGTTGACTGTGAGCGTCACCTTCTTGCCTAGCTGTGCGGCGGTGTCGCGCACCAGCCGCGGCAGCGGCGAGAACAGCGCGTCGATCGCCTGCATCCGCGTCCGCGTCACCGTGTCGCGCAACTCGGCCACCGTCAGCGACAGGCGATCGACCGCCGCCTCGAGCGCCGGATCACCGGTCTCGCGCAGGCGCCGCGCGAGGTCGTTGCGCGCCAGCACCATTTCCGACATGCCGCTCATCATGCGGTCAAGCAGGTCGACCGAGAGACGAATGCTGCGCACGGGCGCGCGCGGTGCAGCGCTCGGCGCTCTCTTCGCCTCGATCGGGGCGGTGGGTTCGCCAGCGAGCGCCGCGAGCAGCAGGTCCTCGGACGAATCGTCGAGCGCGACGCCCGCGTCGATCGCTTCGACGATCTCGCCGATCCGGTCGATAATTGCGAGGACGGCGTTGACGAGCTGCGTATCTGGCGCGCGATCGCCCGATCGCACCGATTGCAGCACGTCCTCCGCCGCGTGGCTCAACCGTGCGAGCCGCGGAAGGTCGAGGAAGCCGCAGCTGCCTTTCACCGTGTGAACGAAGCGGAAGATCGAATCGAGCCGCGAGCGGTCGGCGGGATCGGCCTCCCACGCGACGATTTCGCCCGAGATCGCAGCCAGCGTCTCGCGCGTCTCGGCGATGAATTCCTGCAGCAGATCGTCCATGGCCGCCGGCATCTGCACCGTCAGCGGTAAATACCACGTTTACCCGACGAACGGCAGGACGCGCAGAGTTACCGAGCGCGCATTGCGGCGCCAAACAGTAGCACGTTCTCTCCGGGCGCGCTGACCAGCACTTTGCCATCCGCGCCGGCGACCATCTCATGCACCAGGAACGCCGCTGCGGCGCGCGCCGTCACCGTCTCGCCCGCCGCGCCGTTGACCAGCGTTGCGCGCAACTCGTCGTCGAGCGTGATACGCGGCCCTTCTGCCTTCAGCACTATTTCGATCGCGCCATCGTTCGCCTCGCCGCCGATGTCGAGCGTGCCGCCGCGCACCAGCGCGTCGCCCGCGATCATCGCGAGGTTGAGCAGGACCTTGATCGCCGTCTTCGGCAGGAACTGCTCGTCGACCATCCAGTTGACCGTCAGCCGCTTCGTCTCGCCGAACAGCCCCTCGATCGCCTGCTGCGCCTCGCGCGTGTCGACCATTTCGCCGAACCCGCCGGCCGCGCCGAACGCGAGGCGGAAGAACTTGAGTTTCGCCGCCGAGGTTCGCGCGCTTTCCGCCAACAGCTCCATGCACCGCTCGCGCATCGCCGGATCGGTCTCGTCGGCGAGCAGCTCAAGCCCGTTGTTGAGCGCGCCGATCGGCGACAGCAGGTCGTGGCACAGGCGCGAGCAGAGCAAGCTGGCGAAATCAACGGGATCGATCGTCATGTCCGGTCCATGACGCAGCCGAGTCTAGCGTGCAATGGCAAGCGCCACCGGATCGAAGCGGCCGTGCACCGTCCCGTCGCGCACCGCGCGCCATGCCGCCAGAGCGCTACCCGCCGCGATGAGCCAGAAGGCGCCGTCGTCGGCGGCGGCCGCGGCATCGGTCCACGACGGCACGGTGCTGCCGGTTGGATGCGAGTGGTAATAGCCGATCACCGCCGGTCCGCCTTCCCGCGCCGCACGCAGCGCGCGGAACAGCGCCGACGGATCGACTTCGAAGTGAGTCGCCGGGGTTGGGTGCACGTTCGCGCAGGCGATCGCGTCGTGCACCGTGTCGTCGTCACCAAGCAGCAGGCCGCAGATCTCGGTGCGCGAACCCTTCGCCTCGGCAACGATCCGCTCCCGCAACGATCTTGAAATCTGCAGCCTGGTCTCCATCTAGGACCTACATGGACCGGGGGGTTTCCATCATTCAAGCGACGATCGCGGCGGCGGCCGATGGCTGGCGCCTCGATCGCGCGCTGGCCGACGTCGTGCCGACGCTGTCGCGCGAACGATTGAAGGTGCTGATCAACGCGGGTCAGGTAACGCGCGACGGCGTGGCGGTGCGCGATCCCGCGAAGCGGGCAAGCGCCGGCGAGCAATTCTCGGTTACCGTTCCCGCGCCTGCGCCGGCGCACAACGAGGCACAAGACATACCGCTCGTCGTCGCGTTCGAGGACGAGCATCTCATTGTCGTCGACAAGCCCGCGGGACTGGTCGTGCACCCCGCCGCAGGCAATCTCGACGGCACGCTGGTGAACGCACTGCTGCACCATTGCGGCGGCTCGCTTTCCGGCATCGGCGGCGTCGCGCGGCCCGGAATCGTTCACCGCATCGACAAGGACACGTCGGGGCTGATGGTTGCCGCGAAGACCGATCGCACGCACGTCGGGCTCGCGAAGCAGTTCGCCGACCATTCGATCGATCGCCGCTACAAGGCTATCGTCGCCGGGCGGCCGATGCCACCTGACGGGAAGGTCGATGCGCCGCTCGCACGGTCGCCGCACAACCGGAAGAAGGTGGCGATCGTCGCCAACGGCAAGCGCGCCGTCACCCATTTCCGCACTGAGCATCGGCTGCGCGAGGCCGCGCTAGTCGAATGCCGGCTCGAAACCGGGCGAACACATCAGGTGCGCGTGCACATGGCGTCGATCGGCCACGCCTTGCTGGGAGACCCGGCCTATGGTAGAACGAAACAAGTTCATAAGCGTACACTTGATGAACTGGCGTTCCACCGCCAGGCACTGCACGCGGCGCGGCTCGGGTTCGTTCACCCGATAACGAACGAAATGCTGACCTTCGACAGCGTCATGCCTGCCGACATGCAGGAACTGTTCAGTCAACTCGACGTATAGGACCAAAGCGTTTCGCTGCGACGCGGCAAACGCTTCTCCGGAAAGGGAGACGACGTACCATGGCAAGCGGAAACGTCCCAGCGACGATCCCCGCACTCGGCGGCGAGCAGAGCCTCAACCGCTATCTCGCCGAGATCAAGAAGTTCCCGATCCTGGCGCCCGAGCAGGAGTACATGCTCGCCAAGCGGTTCCAGGAACATGGCGATCCGGAGGCGGCGGCGCAACTCGTCACCAGCCACCTGCGCCTCGTCGCGAAGATCGCGATGGGCTATCGAGGCTATGGCCTGCCCGTGTCCGAGCTGATCAGCGAGGGCAACATCGGGCTGATGCAGGGTGTGAAGAAGTTCGAGCCGGATCGCGGCTTCCGTCTCGCGACTTACGCGATGTGGTGGATTCGCGCCTCGATTCAGGAATTCATCCTGCGCTCGTGGAGCCTCGTGAAGATGGGCACCACCGCGGCGCAGAAGAAGCTGTTCTTCAACCTGCGGCGGATGAAGGCGCGGCTCGACGCGTTCGAGGACGGCGATCTGTCGCCGGAGAACCTGCAGAAGATCGCGACCGACCTCGGCGTCAGCGAGGCGGACGTCGTCAGCATGAATCGCCGCATGGCGATGGGTGGCGACACGTCGCTCAACGTTTCGATGCGTGAGGACGGCGAGGGTCAGTGGCAGGATTGGCTGCAGGACGACGCGCCATTGCAGGATCAGGTCGTTGCCGAGGCGCAGGAAGCCGACGTGCGCCACGGCATGCTCGTCAACGCGATGGACAGCCTCAACGATCGCGAGAAGCATATCCTTACCGAGCGGCGTCTCACCGACGATCCCAAGACGCTCGAGGAGCTGAGCCAGGTTTACGGCGTCAGCCGGGAGCGCGTTCGCCAGATCGAGGTCCGCGCGTTCGAGAAGCTGCAAAAGGCGATGATGAAGCTCGCCGGTGACAAGCGCTTGTTAACTGCCTGATTTTCGGCGCCCGCGCTTGCCAGCCCCGCCCCGCCCGGCCATTCCCGCCGCGCAAGGCGGGGCTTTTCATGTGGGCTGATATCAGGCGTCTCTATCGCGATAGCGCGGCTTTCGCTCTGGCGCTGCCGATCCTCTTCTCGATCCCCGTCATCCTCGAATTCGCACAGCACGTGGTTGAAATCGATCTCGGGCTCTTCGACGGCAATCGCGTGGCAGCCTCGCTCGACCAGCGCCGCTTGACGCTCGGCTTCGCCAAGACACTCGCGTTGATCCTTCCGGGCTATTGGTTCGTGCGATATATGGCGTGGAACCGCGATGAGGCGCGCGCGAAGCGTGTCGCTTGGCCGGCGGTCGGACTGTTCGCCTTCCAGTTCCTGATACAAGCATCATTTCAATGGTATGCGCTGTTTGGTCCGTCGATCGCGACGCTGATGTCGATCGAAGGGTCTGCTGCGAACTATTTGTCGGTAGGGACAGTCGCGTTGGCGACAATCGGCGGCGTCTATCTGACCGCCCTGTTCGTCGCTTGGCCGCTGGGAAACTCGAGCATCGGTCCGCTCCGCTCGATTGCAATTATGACGGGCAGCTTCTGGCGCACGATCGGGTATACGATCGGCGGCGCAGTGCCGTTGATGGCAGTGCATTATGCGCTCAATTACGGCGCCATGGGCCAGCCGCGTGCCATCGTATGGGCAATATTGGGGCTCGATGCGCTCGTGGTTGGCTTTCTCGCACTGACGATGGTCGGCGCGCACTATCTCGCCGCGCGCTATGCCGCCGCACGCACGGGCGTCGCGTTGCTGCCGGCTGCTGAAAGCGATTGAGCGGCTGCGGCACGCGTGGCATCGACGCGCGCAGTCGGAGAGCAGGCAAACGTGGCATTCGGTGATCTTGGTAGCAGCGGATTGGCCGACTTCCTCGCCGCCGGCCGTTTCGTCGACGAGTTATGCGTTTTCATTCACATACCGAAGACCGCCGGCTCATCGCTGTCAGCGGAACTCGCGCGCCTGCGACCGCCGTATCACAATATCCACCGCCGCTATTTTGACGGTGAAACGGTCACCTTCACCTCGATGGAAGAGGAGATTGCAACGTTCGTCGCGGAGCCTGAATTAGCCGACGCGCGATCCTGCTCAGGGCATTTTACCTGGGAACAGGCGGCGCCGATCCGAGCAGCGCGCCCTGATGCGCGATTCTTCACCTTTCTGCGCGATCCGGTGCAACGCGTGATCTCGGACTATCGCTATTCCCGGACGCCGACGCACCCCACGTATCGCGAGACCATTGCACGCTTTCCGACGATCGAGACGTATGTTGAAGCGCGCGAAACGCAGGACAAGATGGCGCGCTTTCTACTGCCTGACGATGTTCGCACCCGTGATGCGATCGCAGCATTTCTGAATCAAAACTATGCGTTCGTCGGGCTGCTCGAGATGTATCCGCTTTCGTTCAACATCCTCTCGCGACTGCTCGGCGATAACCTGTTACCCTCAGAGCACCGGCGAAAAACGGAAAACACTCAGGACAACGAAGTAGCCGATACTCCCGCGCTACGCAGTTATATACTGGATCATAACCAGCGCGATCGCGATCTGTACGATATCGCCCATCAGCGGCTACTTGCAATTCGTGATGCATGGCGCACGCTGCGGGTCAGCGAAGTGGCGAACGAGCGATGATAACGATCGCTCGCTACTCCTCGAGATGGGAATGGAAACGCAGGTGAGGTTCGCGAATATAGATTGGGGATCGGATACGATCGTCTTTTTCGGCGCGATGCTCTTCGTCGTCCTGTTGGTTGCTGTTGCGCTGGAACGCCATTCACCGCGCCGCCAATCGCGACGACGCGTGCGGCGCGACGATCAGGACCAGGCGGGCGAACTGATCGACTGACGCAATCAGACGAACCAGCTGCCCGGACCAGCGGCGGGCGCTAGATCAAGCATGTCGCGTCGGATCCGCGGCGGAAGCGCCGGATCGTCTGACAACCACTCCTGCCAGCGGCTCAGGAACAGCGCGAGCTGTTCACCCGGTGGCGCCACCTCGCCGCGAGACTTCTTTTCGGAGTGAATCAGTTCGGCCACGGGATTGTATACGATGCGAAGCCCGAGCTGACGGATCTTGAGACATAGATCGACGTCGTTGAACTCGAGATTGAAGCGCTCGTCGAAGCCGCCCACCGCTTCAAGGACGCTGCGCCGGGTGGCGATCATCGCCCCCGTCACCATCGACAGTTCGCGCTGCGTCACCGCCCAGTCCATGTAGGTAGCCGCGCCGGCACGCCGGCCGAGCCACGCATGGACGCTCGTCCCCATCACCCCGCCATACACGCCGGCGTGCTGGATCGTGCCGTCGTCGAACAACAGCCGCGCACCGACCGCGCCCACGTCTCGATCGAGCGCGAACCCAACGAGTGCGCGCAGCCAACCGGATCCTGTCGCCACGATATCGTCGTTGACGAGCAGGACGATCTCGGTGTCGGCAGCCCTCCACAGTTGATTCATCTTGGCTGAGAAGTTGAACGGCTCTTCTGGCGCTCGCAGCGTCTCGATCCGCCGTACGGTGAACGGCCATGCCGCCCGCTCCCAATCCGGCTGACCGGCGACATCATCGCCGATCAGCACGGTCAGCCGATCGAGCGGCCAGTCTACAGCAACAAGGCTTTGCAGCAGCCGCTCGACATAGCTTCCGGTGCCAGTGCTCCCCTCGATTGCCGATCGGCGGGTCGGCACGCACAGCGTTACCGCTGGCAGCGTTCCGGTGAGGCGGGGCTCGAGCTGCAGGCTCTCGCCCGTCGGTCCATCGGCGACTTGGAAGCCCGCATAAAGCGGCGATTGCCCGATCAACTGCCGTCGCGCATCGCGCGGCGCCACCACCCGGTCGCCGCTGCTGACGACCACCACTTCGGCGATGCGATCAATCGATCGGCCCTGCTCCGCCGCGCGCAGCACGAGAGCGTACAGCGCCGCATCACCTAGGGTTGGGTCCCACCCGCCCAAATCGTGCAGCACCGAGGCGCGGACGAAGAGCGGCACGCCGATATAATCCTGCGCGGCGAACATCGTCTGATCGAAGTGTGGTTTAAGACGAACCTGCTCGATCAGGGTCGCCGCACCGAAAGCAGCATCGTCGGCGTAGAAGATCGCGACGTCAGGGCGTGCCGCGGCTCGGCGCATCAACAGGCGCTGCGTCAGCGGATGAAGGCCGCAGTCCTCAGGCGCGAACAAGATCCATTCATCCGCCGCGTCGGACAGCTTGCCCGGCCATTCCACCGCCGGCTGCAGCGTGCCCTTCTTAAGCGGGACGATCGATAGGCCTTCCTCGGGCTCAAACGCCGCGAGCGGAACGCCAGCCGCCCCCTCATCGATGCGCGGCGGCATACGCCGGATGTCGCGCGATTGCTGCACCACGGCATCAAGGCTACGCGCCACGGCGGCCCCGACCGTCTGCACTGACAGCGTCTCGGCGATGCGGGCGCGGCCGGCTTCACCGATCGACGTGTCGCCTGCATCGATCTTTTCTGCCGCGCGGATCAAGGCTTCGGCAAGAGCATCCTCGTCGACCCGGGCCCAGGTGCCGCCTTTGGTGTAATGGCCGAAGTCTCGGTCCAGCGTCCATGCGTCCGCCTTGACGGGATAGCCGCACGTATCGTCGAGGAACTGCGTTGTCCCGCTATAGTCTGTTGCCACCACCGCGCGCCCGGCTGCCATCGCCTCCGCCACGGTCAGGCCGAATCCTTCGGCGCAATGCGGCGAGGCGTAGATGTCGCCCGCCGTGACAAGGTCGGCGAGCTCGTGGTTATTGAGCGAGCGGTCGAGTAGGATCACCGCGTCGGTTGCCCCCGCCTGTTTCACCAGCGCCTCGCCGTCGCCAGGGCGATCCATGAGGTGCTTCGTCTTGAGCACGAGCGACCAACCCCGTTCGGCAAGCCCGCTCGCGGCAAAGGCGCGAAGCAGTGCGGCAGGGTTCTTCCGCACGAGGTAGCTCGCCCCGTCGAACACGTAGAGGATGAGGCGTCGGTCGGTGGGCAGACCAAGCGCCTGTCGAATTGCGGCGCCGCTATGGTTCGCGTCCGGCGTCACCGGCACGACGTGCGGCACAACGTCCACCGGCGCTTCGTCCTGCGCCCCGAACAGCGCGGCGTTGTACGCACTCGGCGCCCAGATACGATCGACGGAGGAGAAGTCACGCCGCCAGGCTGCCGGCAGATGCTCCATTTCCCACACCCAATAACCGATCCGCCTTCCGGCGCACGCGATCGCGCCGCGCTGGTCGTCGGTCAGCAAATGCCATGAATCCGGGTTGAGGTGCACGATCGCGATGTCGGCCGGGCCATCGAAGTCGATCACGTCGAGTGGCGGGGTAAGCGGCTTGTGCACATGAAACGGCTTATGGATCGGATGAAGGTTCAACCGCACGCCTGCCTGGCGAATAGCCGCGATGATCCCGCGGCTCGCCGAACCTAGACCGTTGTCGTAATTCCACGGCCCGTAGAACGCGACCTTGTACGGTTTGACGGGCAACGGATCGTCGTCGCCGCTGGACGGGCGGACCCGGGCGAGCAACGGAAACTCCCCGCCCGGCAACGGTTCGTCGGTTCCATAATCGAGTGTTGCCTCAAGCAGCTGGCGATCGAAGCCGGCACGCGCCAACGCTTTCTCCAGCCCCCGCGTCGAGATATGTGGGAACCGGCCACGCACCAGCAGCAGCTTGATGAAGGGGAAGCCAGCGTCGAGCAGCCGCCGCCACGCGAACAGTGTCGGATTACGCGCTTCGTCGACCTTGAACACTGCGTCCGCGGTGAACCCGGCGTCGCAGATGCGGGTCGTCAACGGCACCTCGAAGGCGTTGATGACCTCGTCCTTGTCGAGCACGACGTGCACCGAATTGACGAAGAGTTGAAACGCGTAAGACGATAGCAGCCGGGCGTTCACGCGCAGGAAGTAGCTTTGGATGTGCCAGCCCCGCTCCAACGTTTCGGTCAGGCCTGCGAGGTCCGCCGTGTTCGCGCGCAGCGCAGCGATCGCCTCGCTGAACGATGCATCGGTGGTTGGGCCGAAAATGCTGTCATTGACGATGTAGAGGGCGTCTGCGCCGTAGAGCTGCGGCGCCACGCGCAGCATGTGTGCCCACGCACCGAAATCATAGCCGCGATTTTCGCGGACCATCGCGCTCGCCACGCTGGCAAGCAGATCGTCGTCGAGCAATACCGGTCGGTCGGCGTTGACGACCAGCGATACTGCAATGCCTTGGTCTGCCAGTAAGCGAAGAAATCGGCGAACAAACGGCTGAAGGACCCCGGTTGGCGCGTAGGCGACGAAGATCGCATGCTCCCCGGCGATCGCTTCGAGCGGCTTGGCAAAGATGTAGCGCGCGCTGGTGATCCGCCGTGCGGCGATCTGCTCGCCCAGCGGCGGCAGCATGATCGTCAGTGGCGATCCCTCGAGTGGCTCGCCGGTCGACGCCAGCCGTGCTTCGACGGTGATCGTCTCGCCTGCCAGATCCTCCGCATCGAGCATCATCGTGAAACCGGCTGGCCCCTCCGTGATACCCGCGGCCACAATATCGGGTCGCTGCTGCGTCGCGATCGCGCGCCCAATCACCCGTCCCCCGGCAAGGCTCATCACGATGCGCGCGGGCTCACCGCTAGCGTCGGGCTCCACGGCCCAGCCACGAACCTCGTAACCATCGACACGGTCGATCACGCCGACCGGCGCGCCGCCTGATCGCTGCGCGACAACGGCAACATCGCGCGTCGGAGTGATGCCCAACGATTGTAGCTCCGCACGTGCGGCGTCGTTTCCATCCAAATCGAAGCTGCGACGATAGTAACGCTCGGCCTCTTCGCGGCGTTGTGAGGACTTCAGCAGGTGACCAAGATTGAGCGCAAGATCGGCATTGTCGGGTTCAAGCGCCTCCGCCCGTCGATAGGCTTGTTCGGCGCCGTCGAGATCGCCAGCCTCCTTCGTCGCATGCCCCAGTTGGACCCAGATCGGAAAAACAGACGGATCAGCCTCGAGAAAACGACGATAATGATCGATCGCGCCACGCCAGTCGCCTCGATCGCGCGCTTCATCGCCGAGGCGGCGATGCTTTGCGGGATCAACCTGTCCGGTCCCCACGCCGAACATGGCCGCCGCCTGCCTGATGAGATTGTTCGCCATGCCGATCAATTCCAGTCCGGAAATATCAGAAAGTTCGTTGTCGAGGGGCTCATGCGACGTGGATCTCGTCGGCATCGATGCCGAGCGGCCGCCACGGCATCGGCTGGACGCTGCGGTCGATGTGAGCGAGGATCTCGCGCATACTAGGCTCACGCAGCATTGCGAACGGAGCGACGCTGCGCTGCCAATACGGGCTCACACCGGGATCTTCACGCAGCGCCTCACCCCAGCGTTCGATCAAATCGCCGCGCTCGCCCTCGTCCCAAGCAATCGCGCTTTGGGTTCGGTTGACACCGCGCGTGGCACCTTCGGCATGGATCGCCTCGATCGCGGGGCAGTAGCGGACGACGAGACCACGTTGCCGTACCTTGAGACACAGATCGACGTCGCTGTGCGCAACCATCAGTCGGGCGGCATCGAATCCGCCGATGTCGTCGAAAGTCTCCCGTCGGACGGCGAGAAACGCTCCAGTGACCGCGGAAACGTCGTGCGCTTCGACGTAGCGTCCGCCGGGCCCGCGTTCATCGACTTTGGCGCCCCGCCCTTCGTGTTCGACGCCTGTCGGACCAAAGCCGAACACCATGCCGGCATGCTGTACCGTTGCATTCGGGTACAGCAGCCGGGCGCCTAGCGCGCCGACGGCAGTATCGCTCAGGGTCGCTGCGAGGGCATCGTCCCACCCAGCGGACAGCATTTCGATGTCGTCGTTGACGAAGGCCAGCAGCGGTGTTGTTCCTGCTGCTGCCCCCAAGTTGCACGCCAGAGACCAGTTGAAAGGCGCGTCGAGCGGAGTGACGCGAGCGACGCCGCTGCGGACCAAGTCGGTGAAGAGCGCCATCGACTCGTCAGCACGACTGCGATTGTCGATGACGATGAATTCCAGCCGTTCGGGCGCGCGCGCAGTGGACCGTAGCGAAGTGATCGCGCGCGACAAAAGTGCTGGCGAGTCCCGCGTGGGTATGACGACTGTTATCGCCGTATCGTCGCGCGCTGGGATCGCATCGGATGACGCTGTGTCAGCCGCCGTAGCGCTATCCTCCACCGCGCCCGCACGCGCGATCAGCGGCAGCTCCAGCCGCGTGGCAAGTACGCGCGGAACCGCGGCGATTGTGCCGGCCATTCCCGCCGTGGCGACCAACGCAGAGCGAAGCGTTGCACCGTCCGTCACTTCGCCGATCGCGCCGTAGATTGGCTGCATTGTAGCAACCAGTGGTGGGGAACCGTTTACCCTCAAAGTGGGATCGAAAATCCCGTGCAAGCCGGGATCGGCACGAAGGATGCGATGCACCGGATCGGTGACACCGCGATCATGATCGGCGATCGCGGCCGCGGCGCCGGTTCGCTGCAACGCAAAGGTCAGCCAGGCGAGCGCCTCGGGATCAATCGTCGTTCCGGCGTCAATCACGACAACATAGTCTGGCTGGTCTTCACGCGCAGATGGCGTGAGGCACTCGACGAACGACATCCGCCGATCGGTCGTCGCGAAAGCTCCAACTGGATGATCGCGGACTGTCGCGGGCGCTGCGACGATCGCCTGCCAATCGTGATGCGATTGATCCTGCAGGCTGCGCAACGTCTCCCGCAGCAGATAGGGCTGGGCCGTCAACGCATCGACGACCACCAATACCGATGCTCTGGAGACGGTGGTCTGCGGAGGCGGCGGCCGCACCGGAATATCGCGGCGAAAAAGGTCGTAGGCGGCAATTGGATAACCTGACGGCGCGGACGGGCGCCTGTCCGAGTCGCGCGCATCGGCGTGGGCTGCCGCCATCGTTGCGATTTGATGCCAACGATCCGTCGCATCTGATCGCGTTTCCCAATCGTCAGTCCATGGCGACGATTCAATCCGCGAACTACGCGGGGCTGGCCGCGGCAGTGCGGCAAGCGGCCTCAATGGCGGCATGGATGGTGTCGGCGCGGCGCGACGCGCGCGTCTACCCCAACCGATCATGCCGCCCCCAACATCGCGGCTGCATGGCGTAGCGCCTGCGCCGTGACAAGCCGTGTCGGCACGATTGCCAGCGGCGGCGGCGCTCGATTAGGGACAATTGTGATGGCTGTTATCCCGCCCCCCGAATCTTGGAACGCCGGCGATGAACGCACAGCGTCTTGATCCCTTCGGCTACTGGCCTGCGCAGCGTAGCCGCATCAGAGGATTGGGTGGGCCCCAGCGGTCCGCAGACGGCAATTATGTCTTCCATACACGCTATGTCACGCTGCCCGACGGCCCGTCCGTTGCGACAATCTCGTTCGAAGGTCTCTCCGCCGACAGCGGAATGATCGTGGTACGTATCTTCCAGCATCTGGAGGGCGGAACGCCGGCCGTCACGGAACAGGGGAAGCTTACCGCCCTCCTCCCCTCGATCGCAAAAACGGGCCGACCGCTTAGGATCCCCTTTCGCGCGCTCGCAGGTGCGCAGTACGCCGTCACCGGTTACGTCTTCGGCGAATGCGTCGCGACGGCGAGCGCGATCGCGATAGACATCAGCCCGCGCGCCGACGAGGGCGAAATCGCCTCATCAAGGCGTAGCGTGTTCGGACGGCTCCGCGCCCGACGCGTCGCGGCATTGGCCTCTGGCGATGCGCCGACGCTGTCCTGGCCGGTATCGCAGGCTTTCACACAAGAGCAGATTGAGGAAGCCGAGTTCCGGCAATTGATGGCTGGCGCACCTTCTGCCGATTTGCCCACTGATCAATGGGAAACCGCCTATATCTTTCGCGTTCTCGAGGTCTACGGGCGACTTGTCGAAGGGGCGCGCGGCCTCTCGATCGCGACCGCAAGCGATAGCGCAGCGATGTTGGTGCGTCAGGCGGGCTGCGATGTTACGTCTCTAAGCGTCTCCTCCGCGGCCGATGACGAAGCCGGCCTCTCAGCCGATCAACTCGGCCCGACTGATCAACTCTTCGACTTTGTCTGGGTACGCAGCGGCGTGCTGGTAAATGGGGGATCGTCGGGAGTGATCGGCGCGATCGAGGGGTTGCTCGATCGGCTGCGTCCGGGGGGACTGGCGATACAGATGGTGCGGCTGTCCGACGCGTTCGATCGCCACGCGATAAACCGCGTCTCGCTCGGCGTCGCTGCGCTCGGCCATATCGTCGCCCAGGTACGCCATGGCGAGATCACGGAACACGGCACACCGTTCGGCATCATCGTGCGCAAGTCGACCGACGACGACGGCGCGTGAAGGTGGTAGCGCGGGGCTTTGGGTGGCCGAGAACCGGGCCTGCGAGGTAGAATGATGCGCTTCCTGGATCAGCAGGCCACCCCAGCCGATGTCCGACGCCATAGCGAGGCGCAGGGCGCGATCTTTGACATCTGGTCGTTGCGCAGCGGTGAGCGGTGGCGCCACGAGGCGGTGATCCGCGGATTGTGCCACTCTGCCTATCTTGGGGAAGGTCGCGCGCTCTGCCGCGTGCTCGGCCGCTACAAGATGTACGTCGATACGAACGATGTGGGCATCGCAAGCCACCTGATGCTCGACGGCTATTGGGAGATGTGGAACACGGAGGCGATCATCTCGCTCGTCAAGCCCGGCATGACGGTGCTCGATATCGGCGCACACTGCGGATATTTCTCCGTCCTGATGGCTGATCTTGTCGGTGCAAGCGGCCATGTCCACGCCTTTGAGCCCAATCCACCGATTGCTGACCTATTGCGCTGGTCGGTTGCGGTGAACGGGTTCGGCGACCGCACGACGGTGCATGAGGTTGCGCTTGGCGACACGACCGGCGTAGCGGCGCTGGACGTACCGGCGAACGAGCCGAAGAACGCGCATCTCGTGCCCGGCGGCAGTGGTGGCTCGCTGCTTCAGGTGCCCCTCGCGCGTCCCGACGGTATTCCCGGGGCGCTTGCCGCCGACTTCATCAAGATCGATGCCGAAGGTGCAGAGGAAGCGATTTGGCGGGGGCTACGCGATATCCTGGCCACCGACCGCCCGCTCACCATTCTGCTCGAATTTACCTCGGGTCGATATGCCGATCCCGCCAAGTTCCTCGACGAGATTCTGTCGCACGGCTTCTCGCTAGGGATCATCGATCTCGAACGCGGGGTTGAGATGCGGACTGCGCATCAGGTGCTCGCGCACTCGCCTGTCGACGATCAGATGCTGCTGCTGACCCGCGACTGATCAACCGCGCCGGTCAGCAAGTTCGTCGACGACCTGAAGGACGGTGTCGATGTGATCACCCCAGCCGACCGGCGACCAACTGAGCAGGCGATCATATTGTGCGGCGCGACGGACCGAGTCAGGCGCGGCGTAATCGAGGATCATGTCGAGCCAGCCTAGACCGTCGAGTGGATCGAGATATTCGGGAGCATCCCCGCCAACCTCGCGAAGCGCCGGAATGTCGCTGGCGATCACCGGCACCCCTGCGGCGAGCGCCTCCGCCACCGGCATGCCATATCCCTCGGCGAACGATGGTAGCAGCACGGCGCGCGCCCCGGCCATCATCTCTCCGAGCCGTCGGTCATCGAGATCGGCGTGCTCGACCACGTGCCCCCGCAGTAGGGCGGAACGCTCGAGAACGTCGATGACGTTTTCGTTCTCCCACCCCCGTCTGCCGATCAGGACGAGCTGTGGCGCCGCCTCCCCCATCCGTTCCACCATGCGCCGCCAAACGTTGAGGAGCAGGAGATGGTTCTTGCGCGGCTCGATGGTGCTGATGCACAGGAAGTAGGGTCGCTCGTCGCTGCGTCCTTGTGGCAAAACCGGGCCATCGCCCCACTCGCAGCCCAGATGCGCGACACGCAGAATCCGGTTGCGGCGGGGGGTAAGGTGTGTCGCCAAGGCGTCCAGCGTCGATTGCGAGTTCGCGATGATCCCATCGGCAAAAGTGTCGATCGATCGTATGCGCCGGGCATGTTCTGCCGCCCCGTTGGGACGGGCGAACTCGGGATGGGTCAGCGGGATCACGTCGTGCACCAGCGCCACCATGCGCGCCCGCTCGGTCCGCAGGATGTTGCGCACCAGCTGCGTATCCTCGAGGTGATGCGGCGATGCCTGAAGATAAATGCGCGGCCCAAGGGCGACCGGTACGGCGCGGGGACGCAGCGCGAACAGGTGCCGGATCGCCTGGGCGCGAACATCGGCCGCAGCGTCACCGCGTGTCTGCCAGCGTGCTTGAGTGAACGCCAGAAACTGCCGCACCGCGCCGATCGGCAGGCGACCGTAATAGCCACCTGCCGGATGGACCGCGGCGAAGCGCAGGCGTTCGGGCACGCGCTTCAGCAGTTCCACGGCATAGGCGTATTCGACGCGATCTATTCCCGTCGGCGTCGTGAAATACGCACGACTCAATAGGCGCGATAAATCAAATACGATCGGCCGACGTGACCGCCGGTCGTGCCGCCCCGTACCTGGCAGACCCTTGCTGAACAGCATTTTCGCCGGGGCGCGAAACGGCCTTAGCGCCAACGGACGATCCGCGTCACATTGTCGGCGATCGAACGGACGGGGGCCGTTAGCCGCGGAATGGCGTTTTCGACCAGCATCGCCAGTCCCTCCTCGCTGAGGAAGCCGCCACGTATCAGGGATCGGTCGACGAAGACCCGCCGAACCGACGACCAGAGCGTCTCATCCGGGCGTGCCGGGGCCGGCCAGAAATCCTCCAGCGCGCCGCGGTGCACGACGCCGTCGACATCATAGACCGCGTGACCGATCACCGCGACAGGAATGCCGAGATTGAGCGCCAATGTGCCGACCGTGCTGTTTACCATCACAGCCCCTGCGCTGTGGGGGAGGATGGCATTCAGATCTCCGTCGCCGATATAGAAGACCCGATCAACGACCCCGTGACGGCGGGCAAGACGATTGGTGATCGTGCGCCACGGGATCAGACCGTTGTCCAGCGGATGCCGCTTTACCAACAGGCGCGCGTCACGCGGCGCTGCCTCGGCGAAGTTCTTGATGATGAAGCGCAGCGCCGCACGCATGTCGTTGAACGGCGAATGGACGCGCAACTGATAGTCGGAGTTGAGCTGTAGCGGTACGAGGAAGATAGGATGGTCGGCGCGCGCCTGCAGCACGCGATCCAACGTTCGCCGCGACCACCGTCGCTCGACCCCGCTATTCAGCGCCCATAGCATCCAGCCGATCGCCTCGATCAAGGGGCTGTACGGCCGATGCGTCCGGTAGAAGGGATAAAGGGGCATCAGGAACATCGTCGCCAGGAGATGGCGGATCGTTTCAATCGCGCGGCGGCGAAAGCTTGCGGGGATAGCCGGCGCCGGCGGCTCGGGCGGCAGGCGCTGTGCCTCCGCCCGGAACCATGCAGGGTCGCGCGGCAACCGCGAGTGGCCGTTGACCCCGCCCTCCTCCAACGTCACGTAATCCGGGCGGATGTACCCTTCTTCAAGGACATGGACCCGCAAATTGCGCACCTTCGCCATGCCGTGCGCGCTGGCGTGATGCGGGCGGCAGTCACCGAACAGCACGAGATCGGTGATTGCGTGCTTGACGATGAAATCATCGACGAAGACCGGCCATGAACGCAGCGTGCCACGATAATCGGTTGCCGGGCCGGGCCAGTCGAGCCGATCACCGCCGCACAGGTTGATACGATGCACCGTATGGCCGCGTGACGCCAAAGCGCCCGCAAGACGGGCGAAATAGGAACCATGGGGCCCCTGCAGGAAGAGAAAGACGCGCCGCTCAGTCTCCATCAGCCGCGGCCCTTGACCCGCTGCAGCACCCGCCGCGTCGCGCCGAGCGTCCGGCGAAAGCCGGTCAGCAGCGTGCTCGAGCGGCCGGCATCAGCCGCGAGCCGCTCGACCAATACCTCGACCGGACACGGCAGGAGCGTGACTGGATCGCGGTAGCGCGGCGCCAGGATCAGGCTGGCGGCAACTAGCTCGTCTATCGTCAAGCGGCGCGTCCGGCGCGGCGGTATCGGACCAAGGTCGTTCGTCAGTCCCCACCCGGCGTAGAATGGCGCGCCATGGACCGTCACCGGCACATCACGCAGCAGCGCCTCAAACCCGGTCAACGAGGAAACGACATGCACCGCATCGGCGCGATCGATCAATGACAACAGTGATCCCGTCGCAAGCGTCAGGTCGACGTGACGATCGCCAGACAAGGTACCGGCGCGCAGGCCGACGCTTACGTCAGGGTGCGGCCGATAAACGATGAACGCGTCCGGCTCGCACGCTCGCACACGCGCCATGAAATCGATCATGCCGTGCGATCCGCCGGCGTGCCTGACCGAAAGATCGTCCGTCACCTGCCCCACCGCCAGCACGATCCGCCGGCCCGTGGGCAACGATGGTCGTGGGCCTCCACGATCGATGCCGTATTTTCCAATACCCGCCGCAACGATGCGGCGGCGCAGCCGTGCCGCCCGATCGAGCAACGTGTCGTCGAACACGTGGTTCTGCAACAGTCGCTCAAGCGCGCTCTCGCGTGCCGGATCGAAGTGGATCCCGCCCGTGGTATCGACGATCACCGACATCGGCGGCCGACACTCGGCACCGAGGCCCGACGATCGGATGAAGCCATCCTCGACCTGCCACGCGCTTGCATCGGCTTGCCCGACCCGCTCGGCAAAGCCCGGCGGCACTCGGGACGGCCAGTAGGCGACGGCAGCACCGGGCGCGATCGCATCGGCTACCGCCCCCGGCGCGACGAATGCAGGCGAGCCGCGACCATGCCACAGGAACTGTCGCATCGCGTCGCGCTTCCATGGCGCCATGCCCACCGCGGCACCGATCCTGCGGTTCGTGTCGATCATTTGCCGCCAACCGGCCAGGATGCCGATCGCGGCGTCGACGTCGATCAACGCGCCGGTGAAGGGATCGCGATAGGCCGCCCCTTCCAGCGCAGCGACCGCCACGACCTCGTCACCCTCGCGGATAGCCTGCACGATCCGAGCGTCGGCGCCGTTGCTCGTACTTCGCCATGGATCATCGTCGGCCCAGAAGGCGCCACCGACCTGCGCCGTTCGAAGCAGCGCCAGCGTCCGGCCGGCGTTGTCGACACGCGAGTGTCCCGGGAAAGATACCGCGGCGGTCTGGCGCGGCACCCATGGGAACGGCGGTGACCGCAGGAAAAAAGATGGTGACGCCACCCGGCCAGCCTCGCTCGCCGTCGGTTACGCCGCGTGCTCGCGCACGCCAGCCGCGATGAGCCAGCCGATCGCGTAGATGACGAGCAGCGCGCAGAACACCGTAAGGACTGTCAGCGCACGTTTTGGGTAGAGCGACTTCACCGGCATGTTGGGCTCGACGATCCGCGCGACATAGAGCTGCTGGCGTACCGCGTTCTGCCGCGCCGCCTCGTAACTCGCACTGGCGGCTTCGTACCTTTTGGCAAGCAGTTCCTGCTGTATACGCAGTCGCTCGTAACCGCCGAGCCCTGCAGCGATCGTGCTCGATCCGCCCGTCAGCCTGCTGTTCTGCGCCGCGAGCTGACTTTCGAGGCTTCGGATCTGCTGCTGCAGCGCCTCGACCTGCGGGCTGTTACCGCCGATCAAGGCCTGTGTCGTCGCGAGCTGCGCGCGCGCTGCCGAAAGCTCCTGCGACAAGCGCGACACCAGCGCGATCTGCGCCTGCGCGGTGCCCGCCGGATCAACGTCGCGCTCCGATTGACGGAAACGCGTCATCTGCGTCTGCACTTGGCCAAGCGCGCGCTCGGCCTCGTCGAGCTGACGTCGCGACAGCGCGACCGCATCCGCAAAGCCGCGGATGTTGATTTCATTCACCCGCTGCTCGCCCAGCGTCAGCAGCGTACTGGTAAGGCGATACGCGTCGTCCGGGCGGAAAGCGCGCGCCTTCAGCGTCGTGATACCGGTATCGGTGTCATAGTGAACGTCGACCTGCTTCTGGTAGTAGCGCAGCAGATATTCGGGTGTGGGCGCCTCCACCGGCAGCCGGCTTCCGATATCCGCCTCGGGTCGCCGGAACAGCTTCACCAGATCGAGCCGCTTCTGCAACGTCTCGACCACATCGTGCGATGTCAGATAGTCCGACACGCTCTGCGCCTCTCCCGATGCGGCGCCGCCGGCCGCGCCGCCCAGTCCGAGAGCCGCGCTGATGCCGGTCGCCGGTGCCGCCGCGGTGCCGCCTTGCGTGCGCACCAGAAAATGCGCTTCCGATACATATTGGTTCGACGCCATCGCGTAGAGATAGGTCGCTAGCACCAGCGTCGGCGCCACCACGACGATAAGGAACCATTTGTTGCGACGAACGAAGCGCATCAGTCGCTCTGCCGGAGATACCGGCGGCGTGACCTGAACTTCCGCCGGCGTCATGAAACCGTGCACGTTGTTTTCCCCTCGTCCGCCCGCTCGTCGCCGCCGACGACGTGCCCTACGGCATATGAATACGCTGACGCACCGTCGAAATCAAAAGAAGTCCGATAAGCAGCGTGCCTAGGATCCAGCCCCCAAGATAAAGGCCGTCAATATATTCGGAACGTGCCGATTTGAACCAACCGTAGCGCATGATCTCGTAAATATGGGCAAGCGGTATCTTGAGAAAGAAGTCGCGCAACCCGCCCGGAAGAGCATTCATCACAAAAAAGGCGCCCGATAGGGGCATCATGATATAGACCATCGGGTGGATCAGTCGCCCGATCGCTGGTCGCTCATGCGTCAGCCCGCACACGATCAGCGATAGCGCAAACGACTGCAGGAACATCAACGCGACACCGACCAGGTAGATAAGCGGGCGCTCGGGCGGATTGGCGATCCCGGTGGCGACCGCCAACCCCATGAGGATCGCGAACGCCGTGAATGTCCCCGCCTGTTCGAGCAGGGAGCGCGACACCAGGATATCGATCGGTTTGATGATCCGATGGTAGAACAAGGAAAGGCTGCTCTCGAGCGCTCCGTCCGACCGGCTAACCATCGAGCGGAACGTCATGAAGTTGCAATAGCCGATCAGCGCCATCGGCACGGGCTTGATGTCGCCCGAGAAGTGGTTGGGCGAACGCGAATGGAGCAGGCCGATCGCGCTGGCCAACAGCAGCGGTTCGAGGATGAGCCAGAGGTAACCAATATTCTGCCGGCCATAGCGCGTGTGCAGATCGCGCATGATCAGCGCGCCGATAACACGGCGCTGCACACGGAAGCCCTGACGAAGCATGCTTGCGGTTCGCGGCGGATCGCCGATCACGCTCGCCATGATATCAAATTCCTCCCCGACGGTGGTGGGACGCTAGCCCATCGCGAGATCATCCGGAAGTGTCGTGCCGCGGCGGCGACGCGAGAACGCGAGAGTAAAGCGCGTGTAGCCGCCGGCGATGGGCATCGAAGTCAAATCGCTCAGCCTGGTCATAGCTGGCCGCGGAAAGGCGTGACCGCAGCGCCGCAGACGCGTCGATCCGCCGTACCGCCGCCGCAAGCGCGCCGACGTCATACGGATCAACCATGATTGCCGCATCACCGGCAACTTCGGGAAGCGAAGCCTTGTTGCTCGTGATCACCGGCACGCCGCGCTGCATCGCCTCAAGCACAGGAAGGCCGAACCCTTCGTATAGCGACGGAAAAAGCACTGCACGCGCATTCGCGACAAGATGCATCAACAGTCGTCGTGGCAGGTAATCGAGCTGGACGATCCGGGCACCGCGGGCCCCGCCGCGCTTCGCGATCGCCTCCGCCAAGCGCAGTTCGTCCGCCTGTTGCCATCCGCGCGCGCCGACGATGACGAGCGGCGCTGCGCTGTCGACCGACAGATATGCCTCGATCAGCCGCGCAATGTTCTTTTTCGGCTCGACTGCGCCGAAATACAGGAAGTAACCGCCGGGCGGTAAGCCGAACACGGCGGACACGTCGACGATGTCGTCGGCACCGTTCTGTGGCACCGGCGCATGCTGATACGTATTGGTGATCCGATCGGGATCGACGCCGAACAAATCGATTATATCACGCCGGCTCGACTCGGAGACTGTCACGACATGATCGCCCACCGCGATGCACTGATTGATCAGCCGATAATAGAGGCGTTTGCGATCAAGTGTCGCAAACGGCAATTTCAGCGGCACCAGATCGTGCAGCGTATAGATGTTGCGCGCACCTGCAATTCGCACCGGTACCGGATAGGTCCAATGCATGATCGTCGGAGGATCGGGCAGCTCAACTTCGAGTAGCCGATGGGTGCGACGAAAATAGCTTTCGGCGCGCTCGAACAGGAAGCCAGCGCTATAAAGCCGATCGAAGATGGGCAGCCGATCGGCAAAGCTCTGTCGCTCGATCGTACCGCTCTGTGCAATCTCGGCTAGAGGCAGTCCGCGCCTCGTTGTCCCACGATCGATCAGACCGCGGGCCCAGGCAGGTCCACGCCGCGACGGCAGGCCGCGACCGAGCGCCTCATAAAAGAGGATCTCACGAAGCTTCGGGTCACGCCCGACCGGAATGCCGAACACGCCGTATAGCGGCAGGTCGAGCGACCGAACTGCCTCCGCCACCGCCAAGCCATAGGTGGCGACCCCGGTGCCATTCGGCAGGATCAGATTATAACCGTCGATGCCGATCGACGGCACGTCGGCCGCACTGTCCCCCATGAATGCCACGCCTAGAGCGCCAAACGGGAATCGCCAGCGAATTCGCGGTGCAGTGCGCGCACGCGAGCACCGAAGGCCGCGGGCGTGAATCGAGCAGCGTTACGCGCACCAAGGTCGCTGAGTGAACGGCGCAAGTGCTGGTCACGGCTCAGGGCGCGCAGCCCGCCAGCGATGGCATCGATATGGAGCGGATCGACGAGCAGCGCCGAATCACCAGCAACCTCCGCCAGCGCGCCGCGATCCGATGCGAGCACCGGCGTACCGAGCGCCATTGCTTCGATTACCGGCAACCCGAACCCTTCTGCGAGCGAAGGCATCAGAAGCGCGCGAGCCTGCCGGATCAGGGTCACCAGCATCGCGCGTGGCTGATAAGGCAAAACGATCACGTCCGCCGGTATCGGCAAGCCCGCGAACGATGGCCCGACGAGCACGAGCCTTTCGGCGACGCCGCTCGCCCGCCACGCCGCCACCAGTCGCGGCAAATTCTTGCGCGCCTCCGCAAGACCGCAGAACAGGAAATATCGGCCCGCAACGAGTGGTGCCGGCAGTGGCTGTAGCTGATGCTCGAGATCACTCGCCGCAGCGCCCATGGCAACCACGCGATCGGCGCCGACGGCAAGTGCATCAATGATCGCGTCGCGTGCGTGTCCAGATACGGTAACGATGCGATCAGCAATGGCGGCGATCGCGTCCAAACGCTGTCGGAGCGCCGTCGCGTCGATCGGCGACAAGGCAGGATCGGTCAGCGGGATCACGTCGTGAACGGTGTAGAGATTGATCCATCCCGTGATGCGAGCGGGTATCGGATAGGTCCAATGGATGATGCCAGGGCGCCCCGACGCATGAAGCTCCAACAATTTGCCGGTCGCCGCGAAGCGCGCATGGGCGAGCCTGAACACGTCGCCCGCGAAAAGCATCTCGCCCTCGCGCCACAGGCGAACCTTGAGCGGCAGGTGAGCACGCAGCCGGCGCCAGACGATCTGCGGTAATGGGTTAGCTGCATCCAGCACCCCGCCCCGCGCATCACCGAGAACCATCGCCGCACGACCGGTCGCGGCGAGCGCCGCGCGCAAACCATGCGCGTAGCTTGCGACCCCGGTTGCCTTGGTCGCCGCGAGACGCCCGTCGACACAAACCGGCACCTTTTGCAGCTCGTCGCAATCCACTATCGTCGGCCGGCACAATCGACAGGCTCGCGATGATCGTCCTCGACAGCGTTTCCAAGGTATATCACGGGCACAACGTCGACAACGAAGTGCTGCGCGATGTCAACCTCGTCATTCGACCCGGCGATTCGTTCGGGGTGTTCGGCGCAAACGGCGCGGGCAAATCTACGCTGATGAAGCTGCTGGCTGGGGTAGAACGGCCGACGACGGGCCGGATCGCGCGAACAATGTCGGTGTCCTGGCCAATCGGCTACGCCACCGCCTTCCACCCAAGCCTGACGGGCGCAGACAACGCCAAATTCATCGCCCGGATCTACGGCGTCGACGAGCGCGAGCTCCTCGATTTCGTCAGCGATTTCGCGCAGCTTGGTTCGTACATGCATGAGCCGATCCGCACCTATTCAGCCGGCATGTCGGCGCGCCTTGCCTTCGGCGTGTCATTGGCGATCAAGTTCGATTGCTACCTCGTCGACGAGGTGACCGGCGCGGGAGACGAGCGCTTCAAGCTGAAGTCCGAGGAGGCATTGCACGAGCGGCGCGAGCGCGGAACGCTTGTCATGGTGTCGCACGATACCAGCACGTTGTTCCGCTACTGCCAGCGCGGTGCCGTGGTCTATGGTGGCAGCGTCACGCTTTACGACACGATTGAAGAGGCGGCGGACGTCCATCACCGTCTGCAAAGCCTGGGCGCGCGTGCCCGCCGCGGCGAGCGGGCAGCGGCGGCAGCCTAGTCGCCGCGCGCGAGGCGGATTGTCTTAGCCGCACCTACGCGATACTTGCGCAAACCAGCGGGATATTGGGTCGAGCAGACCCAGGGGTGGGGATTGTTTATGCGAATGGCCGAACTTTTCAGGTCGTCGCGCGCGGTGCTTGCCGCGCTCGCCGCCGGGCCGCTGCTGGCAAGCTGCTCGACGCTACCTAGCGCCGGGCCGACCGCGGCACAGATCAACCAAGCGCTGGTCGCGCATAACCAGACCGGCTTCACGATCGTCGATATCGACGCTCAGTCCGCGCCGGCGCTCGCCTTCGCTCCGCCCGCTCCTGGCGCGCTTGCGCGGCTCGCGCGGGAGGGGCGGATCGACACCATCGGTCCGGGTGACGTGCTCGACGTCAACCTCTTTGAAGTCGGCGTCACGCTGTTCACGGCGCAGACGACCGGCCCAGCGCAGGGCGGTACCTTCAATCCTTCGGCACGCGGCACGCCGCTTGGCCCGGTTCGCGTCGATGCCGCCGGCAATATCCAGCTGCCGTACATCGGCCGCCTCGCTGTCGGCGGCAAGACGCCCGGCGAGGTCGAAGGGATGATCGAGCGTGGCTTGCGCGGACTGTCGCAGCGGCCGCAGGCCCTGGTGTCGATCCGCACCAATGCGTTCAACGTGTTCTACGTTTCGGGCGATGTGCGCACCCCCGGAAGGTACGAGCTCGGCCTTCCGCGCGAGCGGCTGCTCGATGCACTCGCGCGCGCGGGCGGCACCGTCAACCAGCCGGACGATATGGTCGTGCGTATCACCCGCGACGGTGTATCGGCGGAAACGCGTCTGTCTGCAGTCGATGCGTCCGGTCCGCAGAACATTGCGCTTCTACCCGGCGACCGGGTCGAATTGTTCAACCGGCCACGCACCTTTCTTGTCTTCGGTGCGAGTGAAAAGGTCAGCCAAGTCGCCTTCGGTGCAAATCAGCTGTCACTTGCAGAGGCACTTGCGCGCGTCGGCGGCCCGAGCGAGCGGATCGCCGACGCCTCCGCCGTCTATCTCTTCCGCTACACGCCGGCGGGCACCGGAACGGAAGGCACAACCCCCGTCATCTATCGCCTCAACATGATCCGACCCGACAGCTATTTTCTGTCGCAGCGTGTCGGCATGCACGACAAGGACGTAATCTACATCGCTACGGCCCGTGCGAACGCGCCAGCGAAGCTCGCGCAGATCCTGGGGCAGCTCTTCTCGCCGATCCTTGCGGTCCGGGCCGTCACCAACTGATCGGGCCCGTTGCCGTGATTACCGGTTCGACATTTGGCTGCGTTGCGTGATGGAGCGGGTTTCACGAGCCTGGCATTTCTCGACCGCGGCGGGGCACGTTCGCTGATGGCGACGGTCAAGGATCCCGTCCGCCCCTCGCGGGCAAGAGGCAGCCGCCGCTCGGTCGCCTCCCGTACGGTGGCACTCGCGGTCGACGGGCTCGTCGCACTGGAGGCGGCCTTTGCCGACGCCGATTTCCTTGACCGGTTCGAGCAGCTCGTCAGCACGATCATTGAGGCGCCCGGGCGGGTCATCCTGGCTGGAATGGGCAAGAGCGGTATCATCGCGCGCAAGATCACCGCGACCCTCACATCGACCGGTATGCCCGCGATGTTCCTGCACCCGGCAGAAGCGGGACACGGTGACCTTGGCATGGTGACGGAGGGTGACGTCGTCGTCATCCTGACCCGCTCGGGCGAGACCAGTGAGCTCGCGGCGATCTTCGCTTATTGCAAGCGCTTCGCGATCAAGACGGTGACGATCACCGCCCGCCTCAATTCCACTGCGGCGCGTGCGGCCAACCTCGCTATCCGCCTGCCCGCGGTTCGTGAGGCATGCCCGATCGAATTAAGCCCGACGACTTCCACCACGCTCCAGCTCGTCTTCGGCGATGCACTGGCGATGACCTTGATGGCGCGGCGCGGTTTCTCGACCGACGATTTTCACAACTTCCATCCTGCCGGCCGGCTCGGTGCCCGTCTGTTGCGGGTGCGCGACGTTATGGCGCGCGGTAGCGACGTACCGCGGGTGGCGCCCGATGCGTCGCTGCTCGACGCAACGATTGAAATGACCCGGACGCGGCACGGCGCCACGGCCGTCGTCGACGGCGAGGGGCGGCTCGTCGGCGCTTTTACCGACGGCGATCTACGGCGATCGGTCAATCTCGAGCGCAGCCTCACCAAGCCGGTGAGTCAATTCATGAGCCCCAATCCGCTGTGCATCGGGCCGAACGAACTCGCCTCGGAGGCGCTTCGCCGGCTGCACGAGCGGAACGTCCTCCTTCTGTTCGTCAATGAGGGCGATCGGCTGGTCGGCGTTGTTCATATGCACGACGTGCTGCGCGCCGGCGTCGCCTGACCGCCGCGTGCAACGGCCATGAGCGTCCTCGTCGTCATTCCGGCCCGCATCGGATCGACCCGGCTGCCGTCGAAGCCGCTTCGGGAGATTGCCGGCGTCACGCTGCTCCACCGCACCATTGCGCTCGCTCGGCGCGGCATCGCGGGCGGCACCGCGACGCTCGTCGTCGCGACCGACGATACGCGCGTCGCCGACCATGCCGCCGTCGTCGGTTGTGCGGCGATCATTACCGATGCCACGATCTCGTCTGGCTCCGGCCGCGCGCTCGCCGCGGCGCTGACGCTACCGGCGCCCCCGGCGATCGTCGTCAACATGCAGGGGGATGCGCCGTTTCAGCCCATCGCCGCGCTTCCCCACGTGATCGCCGCACTGACAGATCCCGCGGTCGCGGTGGCGACGCCGGTGGTTCGCCTGTCCTGGACCGCGCTCGACGCGCTGCGTGCGCACAAACAGGTCACGCCATTCAGCGGGACGACGTGCGTCCGCGCGCCGAACGGCCGTGCGCATTGGTTTTCCAAGACAATCCTGCCGGCCATCCGTGATGAGGCCGCGCTTCGCGCGTCGGGCCAGCCATGCCCCATCTGGCGGCACGTCGGCCTTTACGGCTACCGCTTAGCCGCCTTGCAAACATTCGAGGCTGCCCCGCCCTCCGCGCTCGAACGCCTCGAAGGCCTCGAACAGTTACGCTTCTTCGACCTTGGCATCGCGATTGATACCGTCGAAGTCGCCCCCGCTGCCTTCGACCTGGGCGGCATCGACACCGAGGCTGATATCGCCCGCGCCGAAGCGTTGATCGCGCTGCACGGCGATCCGCACCTTTCATGAGGGCGATCATCGTTCGCCACGGGGATACGTTTCCACCCGGTGCCGAGCCGCGGCGGATCGGCGCGCGAACCGATCTGCCGCTGGTGGCCAGCGGGCGGGCGCAGGGGAACCGTCTTGCCGCAACCCTGTCTGGAACAGCGATCGACCGTTGCCTGACGTCCCCCCTCCTCCGCACCCGCGAAACTGCCGCGATCATCGCGCCGCATATCCAAGCGGCGACGGTCGACTGGCTACGCGAGATCGATCACGGTCCGGACGAAGGCTTGACCGAGACAGCAGTACGGGCACGGATCGGCGCTTCTGCGCTATTCGACTGGGACACTCGCGCCGTTGCACCGGCCGACTGGATCGTCGACGCTGCGACGCGCCTCACTGCCTGGCAGACGTTCTTTGCCACCGCGCAGGGTACGACGCTGCTCGTCACCAGCAACGGCGCCGCCAGGTTTGCGCTTCTGGCGCTCGGTCAGCCGCCGGCGAAGCTGCGAACAGGGGCATATGGAGAGATCGTCGACGGTCGTGTCATCGCGTGGGATGTACGCCCAGACGAACCCGTCCAGCGCTAGGACCGCTCCTTCGTTATCGCATCGATCCGCCGCAGCGACTCGATCAGCCCAGGCAACCATCCGAGCGGCAGCATGACCGGCCCGTCGGACGGCGCGTTATCCGGATCATCATGCGCCTCGGCAAACACTGCCGCGACGCCGACGGCCACCGCGGCACGCGCGAGCGCCGGGGCGAAGCGCCGCTCGCCCCCAGACGATTGCCCCATGCCGCCGGGTGCCTGCACCGAATGCGTCGCATCGTACATCACGGGATAGCCGGTACCGGCCATGATCGGGAGCGCGCGCAGGTCGCTAACGAGCGTGTTGTAGCCAAAGCTCGCCCCACGATCGGTCAGGATGATCCGCTCGTTGCCCGTCGATGCGATCTTCGCCGCCACCGCCGCCATGTCCCACGGCGCCAGGAACTGCCCTTTCTTGACGTTGATTGCCGCGCCTGTGCGTCCCGCCGCGAGCAGCAGATCCGTCTGCCGCGACAGAAACGCCGGAATTTGCAGGATGTCGACCGCCTGAGCCGCCGCGTCGGCCTGCTCCGGTGCATGAATATCGGTCAGCACGGGACAGCCGAGCAAATCGCGCACCTCCGCCAGGATGCGCAGCCCCTCGTCGATACCGACGCCGCGCCGCCCCGTCAGCGAGGTGCGGTTCGCCTTGTCGAACGATGCCTTGAAGACGAACGGGATCCCCGCCCCGCGCGCCATGCCGGCGATCGCCTCGGCCAGTCGCAGGCAATGATCGCGCCCCTCGATCTGACAGGGACCGCTTACTAGCACGAACGGCCGATCGTTCCCGAACGTCACATTTCCTACGGTGACGATAGTCATCACCCACGCGCCTTCACGAAGCGGCGCAACAATTGGCCACGCCAGGGCCACGGCGAGGAGTGGTAGTTCCAGAAGAACCAGCCGAACAAGAGACAGGCAAGATACGACGGTAGCGCCATTGGATCGCCGTTAGCACGCATCGTATGAAAGAATTGCCGATCGACCAACCAGCGTTGCCGTTCGCTACCGCCGCCATTGATGCCGTACATATTGTCGTGCCGGCGGCAGCCGGCATTGCGATTGTATTTGGTCGGATCGAGCAACAGGCAGTAATTCCGTTCCCGTGCAGCCATGCGATCGTGTAGGCAGGCGTGATGGCGGGGTTCAAGCGCAAAGTCTTCTACGTTGGCGGGTTCGACCCCCGCGGATTGCGCTTCTATCACGCGCTCGCTGTCGAGCAGATCGCCCGCTTCGCCGCCGTTACCGGCCGCCCCGCTATTGTTTCCACCCGTCGAACGACAAACGAGCACCGCACCGACTGGTCGATCGACGATCCATCAGTCGGAACACACACCGAGTACAGCTTCCTGCGCTGGGATGATCTTGTTCGCGCCGCGTGGATCAGAAATCCGCTCACGCTCGGGATGCGGGCGTGGCGCGCCTATCGCGCGAACTTGAAATACCTTGATTTCACCACCGGCAAGCGGCTCGGCAAAGGCCCACTCGTCACGCTTTTCTATCCCCCGATCCTCACGCTCGCGCTGCCCATTCTCCTTGCATTGCTGGTCTTTGCGATCGTCACGATCTGGTTGCCCACCACCGTGGCACTTATCATCGGCGTTATCCTGGGAATTGCCATGGCGGCACCGTTGCTGACGCGTTGGCACGCGCCATGGCTGCTGCGCTTCTTCGTCTTCAACAGCGAATTTGTCAGCGAACCGGCGCAAGCCAGTCTCGAAGCCCGGCTTGACGCCTTCGCCGACGAGATTTTGGCGAGCCTGTCAGGCGAGTGGGACGAAGTCCTACTGCTGACGCACAGCAACGGCTCGATCCTCGCCGTACCGCTGATGAACCGCCTCCTCGATCGCTGCACTGACGCGCTGCCCCCGGCGTTCGCACTGGTGACGATGGGGCATTGCATTCCGCTCGTTGCCTGCCGGCGCGATGCGACGCGCTTCCACGATCAGCTGCGTCGGCTGGCGGGCGCGCACTTCCGCTGGATCGATATCGGATCGCCCCCCGATGGAGCGGCCTATTTCGGCGTCGATCCGATGGCGATCGTCGCGCCCAATACCACCCCGCGCCTCGACCTGCTCAGCCCGCGCTTCCACCTGTTCTACGATCCCGCAACCTACCACAGCGGCTACGCGAACAAGTATGAGATTCATTTCGACTATCTGCGCATGGGCGATCGCGTCTCGCCACTCGACTTTCCCAGTTTGATGACCGCGGCGCAGCCGATCGATGCATCGGTCGCGGCGTTCCGCGCGATCGGCTGACCGCATGGCCTTGCCGAATATCGGTGGCGAGCATCGCGACGGCCGTTTCACACCGCCCTTCCCAGATCCGCATCCGAAGAAATCGTCGCTTTTCTGGCGTTTCGTTCGTGGATGGAATTCATGGATCCACGTTCTGTTCGCCAAAAGCTACACGATGAAGATGGGGGAAATCCACACCCCCGGCCTTCACATGTATATCGCGAATGAGTTGCCGCTGGTGAGGCGGATCATGGCGGACTGGCGCGCTTTTCCCAAACACCATCTGCTCGTGCGCACGCTCGGTCCGGCGATCGGCAACAGCGTGTTTTCCGCCAACGGCGACGATTGGGCGACGCAGCGTGCGATGATCAATCCTGCGTTCCAGCAGACCGCGCTCGGCCACACGCTGCCGATGATGCAGGCCGCGGCTAACGCGCTGGTTGAGCGGCTGCGCGCATACGATCCGTCGCGATCCGTCGATATCGATCCACTGATGACGCACGTCGCCGCCGACGTGATTTTCCGCACGCTCTTTTCGGTCCCGCTCGATGCGGCGGGCGCCCAGCGCATTTACCGCGGGTTCAACCGGTTCCAGCGCCATGCTCAGTCGGCGTCGATGATGCGGTTCTATCGGCTGCCCTCATTTGGCTTCTTCAACCGCTCGCGGCGCGCGGCGGCCGCGATCCACGCCGTTTTTCAACCGATCGTGCAGGCGCGCTACGACGCCTATCACGCGGGAGCCGCGGCGCCGGCCGACGATATCCTCGCCGCGCTGCTTGCCGCCCGACATCCGGAGAGCGGCCGCCCGTTCACCTTTGACGAGCTGATGGGCCAAGTCTCGACGATCTTTCTTGCCGGTCACGAGACATCGGCGAGCGCGATGAGCTGGACACTCTACTGTCTCGCAGAGGACCAGACCACGCAGGCTGCCGTGCGCGGCGAAGTGGAGGCAATTTGCGGAGACGGGCCGATCGCGGCGGATGCGATCCGGCGCCTCTCCCTCACGCGCAACGTCTTTCGCGAAACGCTCCGGCTCTATCCGCCCGTCGCCTTCATGCCGCGCGAGGTGACGTGTCCGACGCAGATGCGCGACAAGCAGCTCGCCCCCGGCGCGATGCTCGTCGTCTCGCCTTGGCTGATCCAGCGCAACGAGGACAATTGGGCCTGCCCCCACGCGTTCGACCCGACGCGCTTCGACGACGCGGCAAACCGTGCCGCGATGCGGGAGGCATGGCTGCCGTTCGGCGCCGGTCCGCGCACCTGTGTCGGCCAAGGCTTCGCCATGCAGGAGGCCGTAGTCATACTCGCCAGCGTGATCCGCACGTTCGATCTCGCGCCCGTTCCCGGCGACGTTCCGGAACCGGTGAGCCGACTGACGTTGCGCCCGAAGAACGGGATCCGTCTGCGCTTCACTCCACGCTGACCGGGCAGGTGGAGCGGCAGGCGCCGGCGTCCTATATCGCCCGCTGTGAGCGACCCGGTGCGCAAGATCATCCATATCGACATGGACGCCTTCTATGCGTCGGTCGAACAGCGCGACGATCCGGCGCTGCGCGGCCGGCCGGTGGCAGTGGGTCGATCGCGGGCGCGCGGAGTGGTCGCGGCTGCCAGCTACGAGGCGCGCGCCTTTGGCGTGCGCTCGGCGATGCCTTCAGTGACCGCGATCCGGCGGTGCCCTGACCTCGTCTTCGTGTCGCCGCGGTTCGACGTCTATCGCACTGTCAGCCGCCAGATCCACGCGATCTTCGCCGATTACACTGACCGCATCGAACCGCTTAGCCTCGACGAGGCCTATCTCGACGTGACCGAAGATCGCCACGCCCTAGGCTCGGCACGTGCGATCGCAGAGCAGATCCGCACTCGTATCCGGGAGGCGACCGGCCTCACCGCCTCCGCCGGCGTCAGCTACAACAAATTCATCGCCAAGCTCGCCTCCGATCAGAATAAGCCCGACGGGCTATGCGTGATCCCCCCTCGGCACGGCGCGGCTTTCGTCGCCGGGCTGCCGGTCAAGCGCTTCCACGGCGTCGGGCCGGTCACGGCGGAAAAGATGGCCAGGCTCGGCATCGCGACCGGCGCCGACCTCGCGGCGCATCCGATCGCTTTCCTGCGCGCGCATTTCGGCAGCCACGCCGACTATTTGTTCGGCGCCGCCCGCGGCGTCGACGATCGGCCGGTGCGCGCTCACCGTCAGACGAAATCGATCGGTGCGGAACGCACGTTCGAGGTCAACATCACCGACGCCGCGGAAGCGGCAGCGGCGCTCGCCCACGTCGCCGACGCCGCCTGGATCCGCATCGCGCGCAGCGGCGAGCAGGGCCGCACCGTCACGCTCAAGCTGCGAGACGCGTCGTTCAACACGCGCACCCGCGCTCGCTCGCTGCCCCGGCCGATCGCCGACACTGCCGAATTCCTAGCCATCGGCCAGGACCTCCTATCTCGCGAGCTTCCCGTCCCGGGCGGCATTCGGCTTCTTGGCCTGACGCTCTCGGGCATCCTCGATCACGTGCCCGCCGTGCAGCCAACGCTGCCGCTCTAAGCTGCGGCCTTCACCCCCCGCTGGACGCCGAGTCCGCGACGCGATAGCGTGGTTAACGGGGCGTTTAGGGGTTCAGGTCATCGACGATCCGTGGTTCTTCGTCGCGGTGGTGGCCAGCTTCGCGGGATATGCGATCTACCTTGCCGGTCTGCGCCAGCGCCTCGTCGAGCCTAACCGCGCGTCTTGGCTGATCTGGGGCACGTCGACGACGATCGAGGCGGTCACCTATGCGGCGCTCAATCCCCGCACGCCGCAATCCTACGTCTTTCTCCTTTCCGCCGCCGCCTGCCTCGGTATCGCGCTGGCGCTGTGGCGGCGCTCGCGCTGGAGCGCGCCCGACGCGGTCGAAAGCCTTTGCATGGGGGCCAGCCTCGCGGCGATCGTGCTGTGGCTCGTATTCCGCGAGGCGTTCTGGGCACACATGCTGGTGGTCGCGGTGGTGCCGGTCAGCTTCTGGCCGACGTGGCGCTCTGCGATCGCCGATCGCGCGCGCGAACGGTCCCCGGCATGGGGCTTGTGGACGATCGGCGACCTCGCCACGCTGCTGCTCGCGACGCGATCGGGCAGCCAGGACGTCGGCGAGTACGCCTATGTCTTCGTCGAGCTCGTCTGCCACGCCAGCGTCTGGTTCATCATCGGTCTCGCGACGATCAACCCGCTGCGCTCGTTCGGCTGGCGGGACGGACGCCTGCGCGTGCTCGATGCCTATGCCCCCGCGGTGAACCCGTTCCGCGTCGCGGAGAATCATCTCGGCAAGGCAGTCTATGCCGCGCAGGGCTTCGTCGCGGGCGAGCGGATCGTGCGCTTCGGCGGCCGGCGCGTCTCGGCGAAGCGGCTGCCGCGCCGACTTCTCGGCGAGCGTGACCGCTATCTGCAGGTCGCGCACGACGCGTATCTGGGGCCGTCTGGCGGGATCGACGATCTCGTCAACCACAGCTGTGCGCCCAACGCCGGCCTCCGCTTCGCCGCCGACGAGGTTGTGCTGATCGCGATCCGCGACATCGCGCAGAACGAGGAGATCACCTGGGACTATTCGACCACGCTGGCGGACGACAGCTGGACGATGGGGTGCCGGTGCGGTGCGCCGGCGTGTCGCGGCGTGGTGCGCGCCTTCGCCACGCTGCCGCCCGAGCGGCAGCGTTGGTATCTCGCGCGCAACATCGTCGCCCCCTACCTGCGCGGCAGCGACCAGGCGACAGCGGAGCGCGTCGCCTAAGCCGCCTGGGCGAGCGATGCCGTCGCCGGCGCGCGCAATGTCAGGATTGCCACCGCGCCGCGGCCGCGACCCTCGCTTTCGAGCCGCAGCGATCCCTCCATCGCGGTCATCGAATTGGCGCACCAGTGCAGCCCGAGCCCGCCCGACTTGTGCCGGCGCGTCGAGAAACCGCGTTGGAACAAGGTCGCGCCGGTGTCGGGGTCGAAGCCCTCGCCGTCGTCGCGGATCCTGACGATGACCGTATCGTCCGCCTCGCTCACCGATACCGCCAGCGATCCGCTCTGCCGCCCGGCCGCCGCGATCGCCTCCGCCGCGTTGGCGAAGAGATTGCCGATCACCTGGCTCAGGATCACGCGATTGGCGAGCACCGGATGCGGCTGCGCGGGGAAGCTGAACGCGATCGACGTGCCGTCCGAATAGCGCGCGATCGTCGCGTTCTGCGCGATGATGTCGGTCACGTCGCACGCCGCCAGCGCGGGTCGCTCGTGCGCGTGCGCCTGCTGTTCACCGATGATGTCGAGCACGTGCGCCATCGCCTCACGGCCAATCCCGAGCTGCTGCACCTGCTCGCGCCGCGCGGTGTCGAGCGCCTCGATCGCGGCGGCGACGAAAGCCACCAGCTTGGCGCGCCGTGCGGCCGGGATGTCATCGCGCGCCAGTTCGGCCGCCGCCCGGTCGAGCGTCGCGCGATCGATCGGTGCGGGTTGCGCGATCCCGCGCCCGATGATCGTCGAGATCGGGTTCAACGCGTTGCGCACATTGTGCATCACCGCCACCGCACTCTCCGATCGGCCGAGCGCGAAAGATTGTACCTCGACCTGCTCGCGCAGATCCTTGAGCTGGCTCAGCATCGCATTGAAGCTCCGCCCGAGCGAGCCGAGTTCATCGCGCCGCCCGTCGTCGTGGAGCAGCGTCATCGATCCCGACGCGCGAACGTGCAGCATATGCGTCTCAACGCGGTTCAGCGGCTTCAGGACCAGCCGCGCGATCATCCGACGAAGCACCACCAGCACGACAAGTAGCAGCATCGTCGAGCCAGCGACCGCGAGCAGCAGCATCCGCCGGCCTAGTACCGACACGTCGCGCGGCACGACGAAATGCGCCCGCGCCACCGCGCGCCCGTCGGCGCCGGTGATCGGAACCGCGATCGCCATCCGAGTCGCCGTGCTGCGCGCGGGCGTGGCCCCCGCGGCACCAAGCTCGATCCGCGCAGTCAATTGCAGCAATTCGCTGAGCTGTGCCGAAGTGATCTCGCGCGCCATCAGCACGTACCCGCGTGGCGCACCGGTTCCGTCGCTACGCCGCACCTGCGCCACGCCGACCGCGGCGACGACATCGCCAAGGCGCGTGTAGTAATAAGTGGCACTGCGCCCCTTCAGCAGCGCGGCAAGGTCAGTCCGCCCGATCTCGTCGACCAGTCGCCGCCGCAGCGCAGGGCGCTCCTCACGGCTATCGTCGATCCAGCGCGCGATCAGAATGCGGCGATCAGTGCCGACATAGGCCATGCCGTTGATGTCGAGGTTCGCCATCGCCAGCGGCGAGAAGCTTTCCCGCTCAAACGCGGCGTTCGGCGCGGCCATGTAATCGTAGCTGGCGTTCCAATCGCCATAGTCCTTGACCGCGCTCTCCACTTTGGAGGCGTATTCGACCAGCGCCGCGCGCGTACGATCGACGTGAGCTGCGACCGCGCGCTGCTCAAGCTCGTTGAAGCTCGGCGTGATGACGCCGGCGAGCAGGATCGTGATGCCCAACGCGCCGGCGATGCCGACCGCAGTCATGATGAGGACAAGCCGCGCGCCGAGCGACGACGGTTGACGCAGCCGATTGATCGTCGAAGCCATCGCGCTGTCCTCGATCAGCCGTGGGTGCCGGTCGCGGCCGCCTCCTCGTCGGCGGGCGGTCCGGCGACATAGCGGGCTTCCGCGATCACGCGCGCCTCCTCGGCGGCGACGGGACGCGAGAAGAGATATCCTTGAAGGTGGCTCGCCCCGGCAGCGCGCAACAGCGCGACCTGCATCTCAGTTTCGACCCCCTCGGCGATCACGCCGAGTCCGAGTGCACGACCCAGGTGAATGATCGAATGAACGATCGCCGCCGACTCCCGCTCGCGACCCATGCCGTCGATGAAGCTGCGATCGATCTTGAGGCTGTCGAGGGCGAATTTGCGGATGTTGTAGAGGCTCGAATAGCCGGTACCGAAATCGTCCAGCGCGATACGGAAACCCATCTGACGCAGCTTGTACAGCGTCTCGGCTGCACGCTCGGCATCGTCGAAGATCGCGGTCTCGGTGATCTCGATCTGCAGCCGGTGCGGCTCGACGCCTGCGCGCTGCACCTGCTCCATCACGTGTCCGACGAAGTTGTGCCGGCGGAACTGCCGCGGTGAGAAGTTGACCGACACAT
This sequence comes from Sphingomonas sp. TZW2008, assembly GCF_002117915.1. Classification (GTDB taxonomy): domain Bacteria; phylum Pseudomonadota; class Alphaproteobacteria; order Sphingomonadales; family Sphingomonadaceae; genus Sphingomonas. The sequence continues at coordinate 446,033 of NZ_BDJB01000005.1, forward strand.
ATTGTCCCGGCCACTGGCTGAGCACTTCGAGCGATTTGGCGAGCACCCAATCGCCGAGCTCGTGGATCAGGTTCGATTCTTCGGCGATGGGAATGAAGATCGCCGGGCTGATCGGGCCATGCTCCTTGGTATACCAGCGCAGCAGCGCCTCGAAGCCGACGATCTCAAAAGTACCGTTGGCGACGATCGGCTGAAATACCATGCCCAGTTCATCGCGCGCGATCGCCTGTGAGAGGCCGTTCTCGATCCGGCGGCGGATGCGAATGCCCTCGTCCATGCTCTCGTCGAAGAGGCGGGCGTTGTTGCGCCCCTGTCGTTTGGCATCGTTGAGCGCAAGATCGGCGCGGCGCAGCAGATCAACCGGATCGCGCGCCCCGTCGTCACCGGCGGTGACCACGCCTGCCGACGCTGAACCCTGCACTGAATGCCCGAGCACCTTCATCGTCGTGCCGCATGCTGCGACCACGCGGTCGCACGCCATCACCGCCGCTTCATCGCCCGCGGTATCGAACAGCAAGCCGAATTCGTCGCCTCCCAGCCGCGCCATCATCCCGCCCTCGGGCAGCGCCGCCTGCAACACCGAACAGATTTCGCGGATCAGCTCGTCGCCCGCCAAATGCCCGAGCGTATCGTTGACCAGCTTGAACCGGTCGAGATCGACCATCGCGACCGCGAACCGCCCCGGCCGCCGCACCCGCTCGCCCAACGCGCGCTGGAAGGCGAGCCGGTTGGGTGCGTCGGTCAGCGCGTCGTGGTTGGCAATATGCACCGCACGGCTCTCGTTCGCCGCAAGTTCCGCCGCCTGCTCCTCGAGCTGCACCACCTGCTGCGCCAGCACGGCGCGCGCTTCCTCGAGCTCGCGGTCGATCTGCCAGCGGCGCCCGAGCGCTGTTGCCGTCTGCACGATCTCGGCCACCTCGAACGGCTTGGCGACGTAGAAGATCTTGTCCGGAGGGCCAGCGACGCGGCTGATCTCGGCGGGCGAGAAATCCGAATAGCCGGTGACGATCACGATGTTGATGTGCGGATCGAGCGCCCGGATGCGCGCCGCGGTCTCCTTGCCGTCGATCCCCGGCGGCATGCGCACGTCGATGAACGCGACGGCGAAGGGCTGTCCGTCGCGCAGCGCTTCTTCGACCGCGCCGACCGCGTCGAGCCCCTGCATGTGGTGAACGCACGCGAATGTCGGGGTGTCCGCTGCCTGCTCGGCGTCGCCCGCTCCCTCACCGAACAGATCGCTCGCCATTGCCGACAGCGCGGATGCGGCACCGTCCGCGATCGGCGCGAAGCTGCGCCGATAGGATTCGTGCATCGCGGGTTCGTCGTCAACGATCAGCAAACGCATCAGCCATACCTCGAACGCCGGGCGACCGACCGCCCGAACCGATAGGCCATTCGTAAGTGGACGAGGTTACCGCTGCGTAAACGATATTCTTCCGCAGACTCGCGGCCTTTGCGTCAGGCGTGCGACAGCGCCTGCTGGCCAAGTACGATCGCCCCGAGCGGCCCTGCGTTGTTGCCCAGCGCTGGCGGCACGATGAACGTATCGACGTCTTCCACCTCGGGTATCGCGATATAGCCGCCAAGCGACTGACGCAGCGCGGCGCGCACGCGCGGGAACAGGAACTGGCTTCCCACCATCACGCCGCCGCCCACCACGATGCGGCGCGGCACGCCGGTCAGCACCACCATGTGCAGCATCTGCGCCAGCGCGTGCACCACGCCGTCCCACGCCGGATGATCGGGCGGCAGTTCCTCCCCCTTGATCCCGCTACGCGCGGCGATCGCGGGCCCCGATGCGAGTCCTTCGACACAGGCGCCGTGGAACGGGCACACCCCGCTCCAATCGTCGCCGGCGAGGCGTTGCGGGCGAACGTGGCCGAGCTCGCTGTGCGTCAGGCCATCGACGGGTCGCCCGTGCGCAACCAACCCTACACCGATTCCGGTCCCCACGGTGACATAGGCGAGATCGTCGAGCCCCGCCGCCGCGCCCCATCGCGCTTCGCCAAGCGCCGCGCCGACGACGTCGCTGTGGAACCTCGTCGGCACGCCGTATCGTGCCGCCAGCCTGCGCGCCACGTCGGTACCCGCCCAGCCCGGCTTGGGCGTCGAGCTGATGCGGCCATAGTCGCCCGCTTTGGGATCGATCGATACCGGCCCGAAGCTCGCGATGCCGAGCGCCGCATAGCCGCGCCAGCCGTCGATCACCGCTTCGATCGCCGCCAGCGTCTCGTCGGGCTTGGTCGTCGGCAGCTCGACGCGCTCGTGAACCGCCTCCGGCCCGCTCGCCAGGATGACGATGCACTTGGTGCCGCCCAGTTCGACCCCGGCGATCAGCGGCGCGTCGTCCATCGTCATTCCTCCAGCGCCGCGGCGTCGATCCGCCGCAGCATCGCAACGAAGCCGTCGAGTTCGGCCTTGGTGAAGCGCGCGAACACCTTCGCCTCCAGCTCGATCGCCTTCGGCGCGACGCTGGCGTAGAGGTCCCGCCCCGCGCTGGTCAGCGACAGATGGTGCGATCTCTTGTCGCCGGGGTTGGGCGCGCGCATCAGCAGCCCGCGATCGACGAGCGCGATCGCAGCGCGACTCACCGTCACCTTGTCCATCCGCGTCCGTTCGCCGATCTCGGCCTGGGTGATCGCCGCCGCCTCCGCCACCACCGCGACGAGCCGCCACTCGGGGATGGTCAGCCCGAACAGCGATTCGTAAGCGCGCGCGATGCGATCGCTGACGAGGTTCGACGTGATCGAGAGGCGATACGGCAGGAACCGGTCGAGCACGAGCTGGTTGGTCATGATGCCAGCGGTAGCATTTGACACGATCCGCTCAAGGCGCGATGATCGTTTCAAATGATACCAGATGAGGGTGCCGTCATGTCCACCGCCATTTCGCTCGACACGCCGACCGCCGATATCGCGCCAAACTCTTCGTCCAACCCGCTCGGCCTCAACGGCTTCGAATTCGTCGAATTCACCTCGCCCGATCCCGACGCGATGGCGCGACAGTTCGAGCAGCTCGGCTTCGTCGCGACGCATCGCCACCCGACCAAGAACATCACGCGCTACAAGCAGGGCCGCATCAACCTGATGCTCAACCGCGACGAGGCGGGCCGGGTGAAGCAGTTCCGCAACGAACACGGCGCCTCGGCCAGCGCGATGGCGTTCCGCGTCGCCGATCCGGCCAAGGCGGTCGAGTGGGCGGTCGCCAACGGCGCCGAGCTGACCGACGAGGACGATACCGTCATCAAGGGGATCGGCGGCTCGTACCTTTATTTCATCAAGGACGGCGTGGATCTCTATGCCAATTGGGCGGAATATCCGGGCTGGCAGGAGGCCGAGGCCAAGAACAACGTCGGGCTCGACCTGCTCGATCACCTTACCCACAACGTTCGCCGCGGCCAAATGCAGGTATGGAGCCAGTTCTACCGCACGCTCTTCAATTTCGAGGAGCAGAAGTATTTCGACATCAAGGGCAAGGCGACGGGCCTGTTCAGCCAGGCGATGATCGCGCCCGACAAGGCGATCCGTATCCCGCTGAACGAGAGCCAGGACGACAATTCGCAGATCGAGGAATTCATCCGCGAATATCAGGGCGAAGGCATCCAGCACCTCGCGCTGACCACCGACGACATCTACGACACCGTCGAGCGGCTGCGTGCCCGCGGAGTGAAGCTGCAGGACACGATCGAGACCTATTACGAGCTGGTCGACAAGCGCGTCCCCGGCCACGGCGAGGATCTCGAGCGGCTGCGCAAGAACCGCATCCTGCTCGACGGCTCGATCGAGAATGGCGAGGGCATCCTGCTCCAGATCTTCACCGAGAACATGTTCGGCCCGATCTTCTTTGAGATCATTCAGCGCAAGGGCAACGAAGGCTTCGGCAACGGCAACTTTCAGGCGCTGTTCGAGTCGATCGAGCTCGACCAGATCCGTCGGGGCGTCATCAAGGTCGATGCGTAAGCATCGACCGGACGCGAGCGCAAAGGCGCTCGGACCCGACCGGCCAGCGCGGCATAGCCGGCGCACAGGGCGCGGCTTTGCCGCGTCTGACGCGCCGGCGAGCCACACCACCCGATACGCGTAACATAAACAAGAACCCGCCCGAGGTGAGGATGCTCAGCGACACTGCAACCCGCGCGAACAGTTCCGCCTACACCCCCGGCTTCGGCAACCATGTCTCGACCGAAGCGGTGCCCGGCGCCCTGCCCATCGGTCGCAACTCGCCGCAGAAGCCGCCATACGGGCTCTACGCGGAACAGCTCTCGGGCACCGCCTTCACCGCGCCGCGCCACGAGAATCGCCGCTCATGGCTCTATCGCCTGCGTCCCTCGGCCGAGCACCCGCCCTTCACCCGCTACGATGGCGCACCACGCTTCGCGCCGGGCACCGTCAAGGAGCCGCTCGCACCTAACCGCCTGCGCTGGGATCCCGTCGCCCCGATCGGCAACGTCGACCTGATCGATGGCATGACGACGATGCTGGCGAACCGCGATCCCGCCGATCTCGAAGGCGTCGCGATCCACATCTATGCCGCTGACCGCGACATGGAGAACCGCGTCTTCGTCGATGCCGACGGCGAATTGCTCTTCGTGCCACAGGAAGGTCGGCTGACGCTACTCACCGAGCTTGGCCGCATCGACATCGAAACCGGTCAGATCGCACTCGTGCCGCGCGGCGTGCGCTTCCGCGCGCTTCTGCCCGATGGCCTGGCGCGCGGCTATGTGATGGAAAACCACGGCGCGATGTTCCGCCTGCCCGATCTCGGGCCGATCGGGGCCAACGGCCTCGCCAACCCGCGCGATTTCGAAACCCCCGACGCCTGGTTCGAGGATCGCGACGAGCAGGTCGAGGTGATCCAGAAATATCTCGGTAGCCTGTGGCGTACCGAGCTTCATCACTCGCCGCTCGATGTCGTCGCGTGGCACGGCAATCTCGCGCCGTGGCGCTACGATCTGGCCCATTTCAACTCCATCAACACCGTCAGCTTCGACCATCCCGATCCGTCAATCTTCACCGTGCTGACTTCGCCGTCGGACGTGCCGGGCCGCGCCAACGCCGATTTCGTGATCTTCCCGCCGCGCTGGATGGTGGCGGAGGATACGTTCCGCCCGCCCTGGTTCCACCGCAACATCATGTCCGAAGCGATGGGCCTCATCACCGGCGCCTATGACGCCAAGGCCGAGGGGTTCCGCCCCGGCGGGCTCTCGCTCCACAATCTGCTGAGTGGTCACGGGCCGGACAAGGCGACGTGGGACGCCGCCTCCAATGCCGATCTGAAACCGCACAAGATCGGTGGCACGATGGCGTTCATGCTCGAGAGCTGCTGGCCGTATCGCCCGACGGCCTTCGCGCTGGAACATGCCCAGCCCGATTACGACGCCTGCTGGGCCGATTTCCCCAAGGCACGCCTGCCCTGACCGAGCGGCTCACCACGACGCCTGCCGGCGTCACACTCGGTGCGCTCGATCAGATCGCCGAGGGTGCCGCGCGCGGCTTCGTCCTCGAGATGCGTGCCGGCCGCTTCCACGGCTTCGTCGTCCGCCGCGGCGATGCCGCGTTCGGCTACGTCGACCGCTGCCCGCACATGGGGCTGCCGCTCGCGCAGAAGCTCGACGATTACGTTGCCGACGATCGCATCGTGTGCAGCTGGCACGGCGCGCTGTTCGATCCGGAGAGCGGCGCGTGCCTCGGCGGTCCGTGCCCCGGCACGCGCTTGACGCCGTGGCCCGTTCGGGTGGAGGCTGGCACCATCGTCACGGCGTGAGGGAGAGGCCATGAAGGCGCGCGCGAACGGCATCGAACTCGAATACGAAAGCTTCGGCGATCCCGCCGATCCCACCATCCTGCTCGTCATGGGGCTTGGCGCGCAGCTGACGTTATGGCCGTTGCCGCTGGTCGAGGCGCTGGTCGCGCGCGGTTTCCACGTCGTGCGTTACGACAATCGCGATGTCGGCCTGTCGACCAAGCTCGACCGCGCCGGCCGTCCGCGCCTCGGGCTGATGATGATGCAGCGGCTGTTGCGCATGCAGCCGCGTGTCGCCTATACGCTCGGCGACATGGCCGCCGATGCGATCGGCCTGCTTGATCACCTCGACGTGCACCAGGCGCACATCGTCGGCGCGTCGATGGGCGGGATGATCGCGCAGCTCGTTGCGGCGACCTATCCCGATCGCACACTGTCGCTCACCTCGATCATGTCGACGACGGGCAATCCCGCGCTGCCGCGCGCGACCCGCGAGGCGATGGACGTGCTCGTCAATCGGCCCAAGACGACCGATATCGACGCGCTCGTCGCGCATGGCATCCGCGCGGCGCAGGTCACCGGCAGCCCGGCCTATCCCGTTGCGCCGGATGTCCTCGCGACCCGCGTGCGCGAGACGATCGAGCGATCGACCTACCCCGACGGCTTCGCACGCCAGATGGCCGCGATCATCGCCGACGGCGACCGGCGCCGGCGGCTGAAGGCGATCAAGGCGCCGACGGTCGTCGTCCACGGCGCCGCCGATCCGCTCGTTCCGGTCGAGGGCGGGCGCGATACCGCGTCGAGCATCCCGGGTGCGCGACTCGTCGAGATCCCCGGCATGGGCCATAATTTGCCGGTCGAGCTGGTGCCGCAGATCGTCGCCGCGATCGAGAGCGTGGCGCGGCCATGAGCGCCGAAGCCGCACCCTCCCGCCGGCTGCGGATCGACTTCGTCTCCGACGTCGTCTGCCCGTGGTGCCTGATCGGCCTCGCCAACCTCGAACGCGCGCTGGCCCAAGTGGCGGACGAGGTGAGCGTCGATCTCGTCTTCCACCCGCTGCAGCTTAATCCCGGCCTGCCGCCCGAGGGGGAGGCGGTCGCGGACAATATGGCGCGCAAGTACGGCATCACGCCCGACGAGGCACGCACGCGCGGCGGCGCGGTGCGCGCTGCTGCGGAGGAAGCCGGCGTGTCCTTGGCCGGCCGCCCCGACCGGCTCTACGACACGTTCGACGCGCACCGCCTGCTCCACTGGGCCTGCGAAAAAGGCCAGCAGCGCGCGCTCAAGCACGCCCTGCTCGCCGCGCATTTCACGCACGGCCGCAACGTGTCCGATCACGCCGTCCTCGCCGACGCCGCGGCAGACGTGGGTCTCGACCGAGCCGAGGCGATCGAGGTCCTCGCCAAGGGTCGCTACGCCACCGCGGTTCACGACGACGAAATCGCGTGGCGCGCCGAAGGGATCACGGCGGTGCCGACGATGGTGATCGATCGCGAGTTCGTGATCAGCGGCGCGCAGGCACCTGAGCGGATCGCCCGCGCGCTGCGCAAGCTCGCCGCGCGTTAGACCGCCAGCTCGCCCTTCTGCGCCGCCTTGGCGCGCGCGAAGCCCTCGCGCGCCCTGAGCCGCTCCCAATAGGCTGCGGTCGCCGGCGGGAAGCCGTTGTCGATCTTGAGGCTCTTGGCGAGCAACAGCGCGTAGCCAACCGAGATATCGGCCATGGTGAAGCGATCGCCGACCAACCAGTCACGCCCGTCGAGCGCGCGCTCGACGTGGCGTAGCCGCGAGTGGAACCACTGCGCGTAGTCGTCGGCGGCCTGCGGCAAGCGTCGCTCCGGCGACTCGAGCATGCGGTAGCGCAGCACCAAAGTCTGCGGGAAGGTCAGCGTCGCCTCGCCGAAGTGCAGCCAGTTGAGCCACGCGCCGTAATCCGCGTCGTCCGGCGCGACGGCGAGGTCGCTCGGCCCGTGCCGCACTGCCAGATATTCTAGCATCGCCGCCGATTCGCTCATCCGCGTCGCACCGTCGACCAGCAGCGGGATCGTCCCCAGCGGATTGACGTCGAGGTACGCCGGCTCGCGCACGCGCGGTGGGAAGGGCAAAAGGTGCAGCCGGTACGGCAGTCGCATCTCCTCCAGCGCCCATAGCGGGCGGAACGATCGCGCGTCGGCGCAATGGTAAAGCTCGATCATCGTCCACTATCCTACCAGGTATCGATGTAGCGGCCCGATCGCCGCACAGGGGTCGAAGCGAGGCCGCGCAGCAGCCAGGTGCGCGTGTCGGCGGGATCGATCACCGCGTCGATCTCAAGATATTGCGCGACCGAGACGGCCTTGCCGCGCGCGTAGGAGCTCGCCACCAGCTCGCGGTAGCGTTCGTCGCGCGCGATCGGATCGTCGATCGCCTCCAGTTCCTTGCGGTATCCCAGTCGCACCGCGCCCTCGAGCCCCATGCCGCCGAACTCCCCCGTCGGCCACGCCACCGTGAATGGTCCAGCGTGGAGCGATCCCCCCGCCATTGCCTGCGCGCCGAGCCCATAGGCCTTGCGCAGCACGACGGTGAACACCGGCACGCCGAGCGCCGCACCGACGATGAACATGCGCGACGCGCGGCGGATCGGCGCGCTCTTCTCCGCTTCCGGCCCCACCATGAATCCAGGCGTATCGCACAACGACACGATCGGCACGCCGAACGCATCGCACAGCTGGAAGAACCGCGCCGCCTTGTCCGCTCCCTCGGCGTCGACCGCACCCGAGAGGTAGCGGCAGTCGTTGGCGATCACGCCGACCGCGCGCCCGTCGAGCCGGGCGAGCCCGGTGATCATCCCCTTGGCATAGCCGCCGCGCAGTTCGATGAAGCTTCCCGTATCGAACAGTCCGTCGATTGCGCGCCGCACATCGAACACGCGCAGCCGGTCCTCAGGCACGACGTGGCGCAGCAGGCGCTGGTCGGGCGCGCTACCGCCCTGCACCCGCCCCTGGAAGAACGACAGCAGCCGACGCGCGAGATCGGTCGCTTCCGCCTCGTCTGCGGCGAGCACGTCGATGGCGCCGCTCGCCCAGTGCACGTCGACCGGCCCCACTTCCTTCGGCGAATAGACGCCGAGCCCGCCCCCCTCGATCATCGCCGGCCCACCGACGCCGATATGCGCATCGCGCGTCGCGATGGTGATGTCGCAGCTGCCGAACAGCACCGCATTGCCGGCGAAGGCATAGCCTGACGTGATCCCGATCCGCGGCGCGACGCCCGACAGCGCGGCGAAGCTCTTGAACGTCGGCACGTCGAGCCCGGTCGCGCCGACCGAATCGACGTCGCCCGGCCGCCCGCCGCCGCCCTCGGTGTAGAAGACGATCGGCAGCTTCAGGTCACCTGCGATGCCGAGCAGGCGGTCGGTCTTGCGGTGATTGTTGTGCCCCTGCGTCCCCGCCAACACCGTATAGTCATAGGCAAGGCCAAGGCACTTGGCCGCCTCCTCGCCGTGGTCGGCGGCGTTGACGGTACCGATCCCGCCGATCATCCCGTCGGCAGGCGTGTTGCGCATCAGATCGTCGAGGCTGCGGCGCCGGCGCTGCGCCGCGATCGTCAGCGCGCCATATTCGATGAAGCTACCCTCGTCGAACAGGTCGGCGATATTCTCGCGCGCGGTGCGCTGGCCCGTCTTGCGGCGCCGTTCGACCGATGCCGGCCGGTTCTCGTCCAGCCCGAGCGCATGCCGCTCGCGCACCTCGGCAAGATCGGCGCGGATCAGGTCGGGATCGACGGTCGCCGCTGCCTGAACCTCACCACCGTCGTCATCCGCCGCGTTGAAGTGAAGGAACGGCGCGCCCTCGTCGATCACCTGTCCCGCCGCCGCCGCGATCGCGCGGACCACCCCGCCGCGTTGCGCAACGACCGCGTGCTGCATCTTCAGCGCCTCGATCGTGCCCACTTCGGCGCCCCTCGCGATGCGGTCGCCCACCGCCGCAATGATCTGGATGACGACGCCCGCCAGCGGCGCCGCGATCGCCTCCGCGTCCGCCGCCATGCTCTCGGTGGCTACTGGCGGCGCCAGGGTGGCGATATTCTCGTCGAACCAGCGCGTGTTGACCTCGCCCGTTGCCACCTCCGCGCGATCGAGGAGCGTCGCGAGCAGCGGCAGGTTCGTCGCCATTCCGGCGATGCGATACTCCGCCACCGCGCGCCGTGCGCGCGCGAGCGTCGTCGCCCAATCGGGCCCGTGCACGATCAGCTTGGCGACCAGCGGATCGAAGCGCGGGTTCGCCGCTGTGCCGATCGCGATCGCGCTGTCGATCCGTATCCCAGGCCCACCCGGCGAGTCGAGCCGCGACACCGCACCGCCGACAGCCCGCGCTACGCCGTCGGGTCCGATCGTTTCGGCGTTGACGCGCATCTGCACCGCCACCCCGCGCGCCGCGGGCGAGGCCGGCGGCAGCGGCGCGCCCATCGCGAGCCGCAGTTGCAACGCCACGAGATCGATCCCGTACACCTCTTCGGTGACGGTATGTTCGACCTGGAGGCGCGGATTGATCTCGAGAAACGCGAACGCCTCCGCGTCGTCGGCGGCGCGGGTGCGATCGACGAGGAACTCCGCGGTCGCGAGCCCGACGTAGCCTGTGTCCTCGAGCAGCCGCAGCGCCGCCTCCTCGATCCGCCCGCGCAGTGCATCATCCAAAGTGTGCGCCGGAGCGATCTCGATCACCTTCTGGTGCCGCCGCTGCACCGTGCAGTCGCGCGTACCGAACGCGACGATCCGCCCCGCTGCATCGCCCGCCAGCTGCACCTCGATATGCTTGGCATCAGGAATGTAGCGCTCGACGATCACGTCGTCCGATCCGAACGCCGCCAGCGCCTCTGCGCCGGCCGCTGCGATCTGCGCGGGCAGCGTCACGCGATCGGTCACCACACGGATGCCACGGCCGCCGCCCCCCGCCACCGCCTTGACGATGACCGCCCCGGCCGCTGCGTCGCCTTCGGCTAGCACCGGTACCCCGGCCCCGGCTGCGTGGCGCTTCGCGGCCGCCTTGTCGCCGAACAGCGCCAGCAAGCGCGCGTCGGGCCCGACGAACGTCAGCCCGGCCGCCGCACATGCCGCGGCGAAGTCGGCGTTCTCGCTAAGGAAGCCGTAGCCGGGATGCACCGCATCGCACCCCGCGTCACGCGCCGTCGCGACAATGGCCGCGATGTCGAGATACGCCGCCGGCCCCTCACCCGCCAACGCGATCGCGCGATCGGCGGCTGCGACGTGCAGCGCGTCGGCATCGTCGGCGGAATGGATCGCGACGGTCTCGATGCCCAGCGCAGAGGCAGTGCGCGCGATGCGGATCGCGATTTCGCCGCGGTTGGCGATCAACAGGCTTCGAATGGCCCCTCTCCTTTCATCGTCCTTTCGAGCCGATCACCCCTTTGCATCAACTCTTTTTTGCTGGCACGCCGTCGCATAGCCGAGCCGACGGCGGGGGGATCGACGAGACATGCTACCGGAAACAACCGCCACCCCGCGCATGCCGCTGCCATGGTATCGGCAGCTCTACGTCCAGGTGCTGATCGCGATCGCGCTCGGTGTCGCGATCGGCCACTTCTTTCCCGATGCCGGCGCCACGCTGAAGCCGCTGGGCGATGGCTTCATCAAGCTCGTCAAGATGATCATCGCGCCGGTCATTTTCCTCACCATCGTCACCGGCATCGCCGGGATGCGCGATCTCGCCCGCGTCGGCCGCGTCGCCGCCAAGGCGTTCGGCTATTTCCTGTTCTTCTCCACGCTCGCGCTCATCGTCGGACTGATCGTTGCCAACGTCGTGCGGCCGGGCGCGGGGCTCAACATCGATCCAGCAACGCTCGATGCCGGCGCCGTATCGGGCTATGCCGCGAAGGCGCACGAAACGACGCTGACCGGCTTCCTGCTGTCGGTCATCCCGGACACGTTCGTCTCCGCGCTCACCGCCGGCAACATCCTCCAGGTGCTGTTCGTCGCGATACTGTTCGGCATTGCGCTCGCCTCGATCGGAGATCGGGGAGACCGTATCGTATCGGTGCTCGAGGATATCTCGATCGCGGTGTTCAAGCTCGTCTCGATCCTGATGCGCGCGGCGCCGATCGGCGCGTTCGGCGCAATGGCATTCACCATCGCTACCTATGGCGTCGGCACGCTCGCCAACCTCGCCGGGCTCGTCGCGACCTTCTATCTCACTTCGCTGCTGTTCGTCTTGCTCGTACTTGGAACGGTCGCCTGGATGTGCGGCTTCTCGATCCTGCGCCTCATCGTCTATCTGAAGGCCGAGCTGCTACTCGTCCTCGGCACATCATCGTCCGAGGCGGCACTGCCGGCGCTGATCGAGAAGATGCAGCGCGCCGGCGCGCCGAAATCCATCGTCGGGCTCGTCGTGCCGGCGGGCTATTCGTTCAACCTCGACGGCACCAACATCTACATGACGCTCGCGGCGCTGTTCATCGCGCAGGCGACCAACACCGATCTGTCGCTTGGCGATCAGCTGCTGCTCCTTGCCGTCGCGATGCTATCGTCGAAAGGGGCGGCCGGCGTCACGGGCGCGGGCTTCATCACGCTCGCCGCGACGCTGTCGATCGTGCCCGCGGTTCCCGTCGCCGGCATGGCGCTGATCCTCGGCGTCGACCGCTTCATGTCCGAATGCCGCAGCCTCACCAACTTCGTCGGCAATGCGGTCGCGACGCTCGTCGTTGCACGCTGGGAGGGGGAGCTCGACCGCGCGCAGCTCGACGCCGCGCTCGCCGGGCGGCTGCCGCCGATCGAGAACCTGCCCGATGGCGAGGTCGCACCATGAACCCGCGGCTCAAGTCGATCGTCGGCGGATCGACCGGCAATCTCGTCGAATGGTACGATTGGTACGCCTATTCGGCGTTCACCTTATATTTCGCGCCGCATTTCTTTCCTGAAGGCGATCGCACCGCGCAGCTGCTCAGCGCCGCCGCGGTCTTCGCGGTGGGCTTCGTGATGCGCCCAATCGGGGCGTGGATCATGGGCATCTATGCCGATCGCCGCGGCCGCAAGGCGGGGCTGACGCTGTCGGTGACGTTGATGTGCGCGGGCTCGTTCCTGATCGCGGTCACGCCGGGGTACGAGACGATCGGCGTCCTCGCCCCCGCGCTGCTGGTCGTCGCGCGACTGATGCAGGGATTGTCGGTCGGCGGCGAATATGGCGCGAGCGCGACCTATCTATCCGAAATGGCGGGCAGGCAGCACCGCGGGTTCTTCTCGAGCTTCCAGTACGTCACGCTGATCGCGGGGCAACTCGTCGCGCTGCTTGTCCTGCTGTTGCTGCAATCGACGATGAGCGAGGCGGCACTCGACGCCTGGGGCTGGCGCATCCCTTTCGCGATCGGTGGCGTGCTCGCGATCGTCGTGTTCCGCATCCGCCGTGGGCTCGCCGAGACGGAGAGCTTCAAGCGCGCCGAGGGGCCCAAGTCGGGGTTCTGGACGCTGGTGACGCAGCACCCGCGCGAGACGGCGACGGTCATGCTGCTCACCGCCGGCGGCACGCTCGCCTTCTATGCGTACTCGATCTACATGCAGAAGTTCCTGGTCAACACCAGCGGGTTCGATCGCGCAATGGCGAGCCGCATCAACGCCGCGACGCTGTTCGTCTTCATGTGCCTCCAGCCGCTCGCCGGGGCGCTGAGCGACCGCATCGGGCGCAAGCCGCTGATGGTTGGCTTCGGTATTCTTGGCTGCCTCGCGACCTATCCGATCTTCGCCACGCTGGAAACGGTGAGAAGCCCCCTCGCCGCGGGCCTGCTCGTGATGGCGGCGCTGGTGATCGTCACCGGCTACACCTCGATCAACGCGGTGGTGAAGGCGGAGCTGTTTCCCGCCAATATCCGCGCGCTCGGCGTCGCGCTGCCCTATGCGCTCGCCAACACTCTGTTCGGCGGCACCGCGGAATATGTAGCGCTGCGCTTCAAGGACGCGGGGTGGGAGCGCGGCTTCTACTGGTATGTCACGGCGATGATCGGCGTGTCGCTCTTCGTCTACCTGCGCATGCGCGACACGCGCGCGACGAGCCGCATCAGTGACGATTAGCGGCCGACAGACTTACGGCCGCGGCGCCAGCGCCGGCACGCCGCGCGCCGCCTCGCGCGGCTCGATCCCCGGCCGAGCACCCGCCGCCAACGTCTCGTCGCCGCGCGCCACCCGCGCCGCGCGCTGGATCGCCTCCACCAGCCGCGGATAGACGCCGCAGCGGCACAGATTAGTGATCGACTGGCGGATTTTCGCCTCCGAAGGATCGCGATCGTTCTTGATCAGCACCGCTGCCGCCATGACGATGCCGGGGATGCAATAGCCGCACTGAACGACATTCTCCGCCAGCATCGCAAGCTGCACCGGATGCGCGCGATCGCGCGACAGCCCCTCGATCGTCGTCACGAAGCTGCCCTCGACCGACGCGATCGTCACCTGGCACGATCGCACCGCACGTCCGTCGACGTCGACGGTGCACGCCCCGCACGCCCCCGTGCCGCAGCCGTACTTCGCGCCCGTCAGGTTCGACGCATCGCGCAGCGCCCACAGCAGCGGGGTGGCGGGGTCGAGGCGATATTCGATCGCCTCGTTGTTCACCGTCAGCTTCGTCATCTAGCGCTCAATAGCCGAGCGCGGCGACCTCCGCATCATCGAAGCCCAGGCTGCGCAGCACGCCCGCGTCGTCGCGGTTGCCGCCCATGTCGGGCGCTACCGTGCCGCTCTTGGAGTAGCGCGGTGCCGGCGCGGGCTGCTTGATCCCGCCAGCCTCGACGAAGGTGCCGCGCGCCTTGTTGTGCGCATCGTCATACGCCTCATCGAAGCCAAGCACCGGCGCAAAGCACACGTCGTGGCCCTTGAACGCGGCGACCCAGTCGTCGCGGCTCTTCGTCTTGAACAGCTGCGTCAGCTCGTCCTTCAACGCGGGCCACTGCCGCGCGTCCATCTGCGCCGCCCATTTGTCGTCCGCGAGGCCCATCACCTTCCGGAACTCAGCGTAGAATTGCGGCTCGATCGCGCCCAGCGAGATGAACTTGCCGTCGCTCGTCTCATACGTGTCGTAGAAATGCGCCGCGGTATCGAGCAGGTTGGTGCCGCGCTCGTCGCTCCAACGGCCCATGCCGCGGAAGCCCCACATCATGGTCATCAGCACCGCCGACCCATCGGTCATCGCCGCGTCGACCACCTGACCCTCGCCGGTCCGCGCGGCGTGGAGCAATGCTGCCAGCATGCCGTAGGCGAGGAACATCCCGCCCCCGCCGAAATCGCCGACCATGTTGATCGGCGGCGTCGGCTTCTCGCCCTTGCGGCCGAACGCGTGCAGCGCGCCCGAGATCGCGATATAGTTGATGTCATGCCCCGGCTCGGGCGCCATCGGGCCGTACTGTCCCCAGCCGGTCATACGCCCGTAGACGAGCTTGGGATTGTCGGCGAGCAACACGTCCGGCCCTAGGCCAAGCCGCTCCATCACGCCCGGTCGGAAACCCTCGATGATTGCATCGGCGCCCTTCACGATCTTGCGCACCGCGGCGATCGACTTCGGGTCCTTCAAGTCCATCCCAATCGACTTGCGGCTGCGCAGCAGCGGGTCCTGCTCCGCCACCGCATTACCCTGCGGCTTGCCGGGTCGATCGATGCGGATCACCTCCGCGCCGTGATCGGCGAGCATCATGCCGGCGAACGGCCCCGGGCCGATACCGGCGAATTCGACGATGCGGATGCCGGCGAGGGGTGGCGTGCTCACGGATGCTCTCTCCTGGTTACGTTTCCGGCAGGAGGTATCGCGCTGCGGCAGGGAGCACAACAAAAGTTATGGCGGGGCGTGTCGCCTAACGTGTGAGAGGCGGTGCGCCGCGGTCGAGGGATAGATCAGCGTTTGAAAACTGGATTGGCGTCCGCAACCCGGCGATCGGCCGCATTGCATTCGGCGCCAGCACCATCCCGCGCGCGGCGACCTGCGGATCGTTCAACGCCTGCGCCACCGTATTGATTGGCCCCGCCGGCACGCCCGCGGCTTCGAGCCGCGCGAGCAGATCGTCGCGATCGAACTGCCGACAGCGTTCCTCGATCAGCGCGAACAGCGCGTCGCGATGCTCGATCCGCCCGGCATTGCTGTCCCACCGCGCATCGGGCGCGATCCCGACGATGCCGGCGAAGCGGTGATATTGCGCGTCGTTCCCCACCGCCAGAATGAACCAGCCATCGCGCGTCGGAAACACCGCATAGGGGCTGACGTTCGCGTGCGCGTTGCCCATCCGCGGCGGGTTCTCACCGCTTGCGAAATAGTTCGCCGCCTGGTTGGCGAGCACGCCAACCATCGTGTCGAGCAAGGCACAGTCGACCTGCTGCCCCCTGCCCGTCCGCGACCGCATCAACAGCGCCGCCTGGATGCCGATCGCCGCGTACAGCCCGGTCATGATGTCAGCGAAAGCAACGCCGATCTTCTGCGGTGCGCCGTTCGGCTCGCCGGTCAGCGACATGATCCCGCCCATTCCCTGGACGATGAAATCGTAGCCGGCGCGCGCGGCATAGGGCCCGTCCTGTCCGAAGCCGGTGATCGAGCAATAGACGAGCCGCGGATGCTCGGCCGCCAGGCTCGCGTAATCGAGGCCGTATTTGGCCAGTCCACCGACCTTGAAGTTCTCGATCACGACATCGGCGTCCGTGATCAGCGCCTTCACCTGGGCGACATCGTCTGGATTGGTGAAATCCGCGACCATGCCGGTCTTGCCGCGATTGCAGGCGTGATAATAAGCCGCGGCGCGCTCGCCGTCGTGATCGACGAACGGGGGCCCCCAGGTACGCGTATCGTCGCCCGCGGGGCTTTCGACCTTGATCACCTCGGCGCCGAGATCGGCGAGGATCTGCCCTGCCCACGGCCCCGCCAGGATGCGCGCGAGCTCGACGACCTTGATGCCGCGCAGCGGAGTCTCACGCATGGCTCAGAACGCCGCGATCCCCGTGATCGCCCGGCCCAGGATCAGCGCGTGAACGTCGTGCGCGCCCTCGTAGGTGTTGACCGTCTCGAGGTTCATCACGTGGCGCATCACCTGATATTCGCCCGAGATGCCGTTGCCGCCATGCATGTCGCGCGCGACGCGCGCGATATCGAGCGCCTTGCCGACGTTGTTGCGCTTGACGATCGAGACCATCTCGGGCGCGAACCGCCCCTCGTCCATCAGCCGCCCGACGCGTAAGGACGCCTGCAGACCGAGTGCGATCTCCGTCTCCATGTCGGCCAGCTTCTTCTGGTAGAGCTGCGTCGCCGCGAGCGGCCGGCCGAACTGCTGCCGGTCGAGCCCGTACTGACGCGCCGCGTGAAAGCAGAATTCCGCCGCACCGAGCGCCCCCCACGAAATCCCGTAGCGTGCACGGTTGAGGCAGCCGAACGGCCCCTTCAGCCCCTGAACGTCGGGCAGCAGCGCGTCCTCGCCGACTTCCACCTCGTCCATCACGATCATGCCGGTGATCGACGCGCGCAGGCTCAGCTTGCCCTCGATCTTCGGCGCCGACAGCCCCTTCATGCCCTTTTCGAGCACGAAGCCACGGATGCCGCCCCCGTGCGCGTCGCTCTTCGCCCAGACGACGAAGACGTCGGCGATCGGCGCGTTCGAAATCCACGTCTTGCTGCCAGAAATGCGATAGCCGCCGTCGGTCTTAACCGCGCGCGTCTTCATGCCGCCCGGATCGGAGCCGGCATCGGGCTCGGTCAGCCCGAAGCAGCCGATCCACTCGCCGCTCGCCAGCTTCGGCAGGTACTTCCGCTTCTGCGCCTCCGAGCCGTAGGCGTTGATCGGGTACATGACGAGGCTCGACTGGACGCTCATCATCGAGCGGTAGCCCGAGTCGATCCGTTCCACCTCGCGCGCAACCAGCCCGTAGGCGACGTAGCTCGCACCTACCCCGCCATATTCCTCGGGGATCGTCGGGCCGAGCAGCCCGAGCTCGCCCATCTCGCGGAAGATCGCTGGATCGGTATGCTCGTTGGCGAAGGCGTCAATGATCCGCGGAGCCAGCTTCTCCTGCGCGTAGGCGCGCGCGCTATCGCGCACCATCCGCTCGTCCTCACTCAACTGCTCATCGAGCAGGAACGGATCAGCCCAATCGAACGCGCCCATGCCGGCCATAATCTACTCCGCTTCCATGGTGGGCAAACCGCCCCCTCTCCCGCTCGGGCTGAGCCTGTCGAAGCCCATGCCCGAAGCACGCCCTTCGACAGACTTAGAGCGAACGGGAGTTTGTGCAGCGGCTATAGCGGCTGGCGCGTGTCAGCCAAGCGTGTGCGCGTATTTCGGCTGGTCGATCGCGATCGTGTCGAGCGCGGTCGCCTTGAGGTGCGCGATCAGCGCCGGGTCATCGGGCGCGATCGCGCCTGAGCGGATCGCCTCCACCAACGCCGCGTCGAGTTCGTCGCGGGTGCCGTCACGTCCGAGCAGGTCGCGCATCCGCTCCACCGCGTGCGCGTCCGCGGCGGGACTGAGTGCCATGTCGCGCGCCGCAATCTCAAGCGCATTGCGCGCGACGCGCAGCCCGAACACGCTCGCGCTGCCGTCCACCGGCAGCCACGTCGCGACGCCAGCGACCAGCTCCTGCGCCGTCGGATGAGTGATCATGCCGCATTCCTCTCGATGATCGCGACGATGTCGGCTTCGGTCTCGGATAATCGCCGGCCGATCACCCCTCGCTCGGGCCCGGCGGTCGGATCGGCGGCGAAGCTCGCGTACATGCCCATCGTCATCACCCCCCATTTGAGGCTCCCGAGCATCGACCAGAAGTCGACGCGCGCCGCCGAAATTGGCTCGCCACCCGCTTCGACATAGCCCGCGAGTAAATCCTCGATGGCGCCGAAGCCGCCGACGTATCGGTCAGGCCGCCCGAACTTCCAGCTGCTGGTGCACAGCCACCCGAGATCCTCTGCCGGATCGCCGACATGGACCAGCTCCCAGTCGAGCACGGCGGCGAGGCCCGCGTCGGGATCGACCATGATGTTGCCGTTGCGAAAATCGCCGTGCACGAAGCGCGGCGTCACCGGTTCGCTTGGCAGCCGCTTCTCGAGCCAGCGGAACGCCGCTTCGATCGTCGGGCGCACGTTGCCCGTCGCGCGCCACGTCGCCTCGTAATTGGCGAGCGTTGTCGCCGCATCGGTTCGATCGAGCCCGTCGAGCGGTTCGACCGCGTGGATCCGCGCCAGCGCCGCGCCACACTGCCGCGCGAGCTTGCCGCGCGCCGGCTCGAACGCCGGATCGCTGGTGATCTTCTTGCCCAGCGTCTCGCCGCTTACCCGGCGCATGACATAGGCCTCGTCGAGCCCGTCCGCCGCCTCGTCGCATACGTAGGTGACGTCGGGCGCCGGCACCCCGCCCGCCACCGCGCGCGCGATCGCCTCCGCCTCGCGGCGCAGCGGCGGCTTGTTGACGGCAGCGCTTTCCACGGCGCGCGTCCGCCGCCGCAGGATCAGCGGCACCGCGCCGTCCGGTCCGACAGCATCGAACGCCCATGTCTCCATGCTCGCCCCGCCGGTCAGCCGTACCAGATTGTCGATTCGCTCGGCGCCCTCGGCCATGCGTGGAGCGATCGCCGATAGCCGCCGCCCCAACTCGTCCTTCGAAAGCCTCTCCGCCATGGTTCCCCGGCACCGTTGATTTAGGGGCTGTAAATCCTGCCTGAGCGCGCTACGCAAGTTAAAAGGATCGACTTAATTCGGGAGAGGGCCATGGATTTCGGACTGCCGCAGGATCTGCTCGACTATCTCAAGGAGCTGGATTCCTTCATCGAAGCGGAGATCAAGCCGCTGGAGGACGCCGACGACAATGTCCGCTTCTTCGACCACCGCCGCGAATATGCACGTACCGATTTTGAGGCCGGCGGCCTGCCGCGCCACGAGTGGGAGGAGCTGATGCGCGAGGCGAAGCGCCGCGCCGACAAGGCGGGCCACCTGCGCTTCGCGATGGACCCGAAGTTCGGCGGCAAGGGTGGCTCGAACCTGTGGATGTGCGTCATCCGCGAATATCTCGCCGCCAAGGGCCTCGGCCTCCACAACGATCTGCAGACCGAGCATTCGATCGTTGCCAACAACCCCTTCGCCAAGATGTTCGACGATTTCGGCACCGAGGAGCAGAAGGAGGAGTTCATCACCGGCACGCTGAACGGCACGCGCCGCGTGACCTTCGGCCTGACCGAGCCGTATCACGGCTCGGACGCGACCCATATGGAGACGCGCGCCAAGCCCGAGTCGCGCAACGGCGTGCCCGGCTACGTCATCAATGGCGAAAAGATGTGGACGACCGGCATGCACGTCGCGACGCACTGCGCGCTCTTCGCGCGTACCAGCGGTGATGACGGCGCGGCGAAGGGCATCACCTGCTTCCTGGTGCCGACCGACGACGAAGGCGTGAAGATCGAGGAATATCTCTGGACCTTCAACATGCCGACCGATCACCCGCGCGTCAGCTTCACCGACGTGTGGGTGCCCGAGACGACGATCTTCGGCGATCCGGAGAACGGCCTGCCCGTCGCGCAGGCGTTCGTGCACGAGAACCGCATCCGACAAGCCGCCTCGTCACTCGGCGCTGCGACCTACTGTATCGAGGAATCGATCCGCTACGCGCGTCAGCGCAAGCCGTTCGGCGAGGATCTCGCGCGCAACCAGGCGATCCAGTTCCCGCTCGTGGAGCTCGCGACGCAGGCCGAGATGCTTCGCCTGCTGATCCGCAAGACGGCGTGGGAAATGGACCAGATGCCGCACCACGAGGTCGAGAAGCGGCTCTCGGACAAGGTCTCGATGTGCAATTATTGGGGCAATCGCTTGTGCTGCGAGGCGGCCGATCGTGCGATGCAAGTCCACGGCGGCATCGGCTATTCGCGCCACAAGGCGTTCGAGCACATCTATCGCCACCACCGCCGCTATCGTATCACCGAGGGCGCGGAGGAGATCCAGATGCGCAAGGTCGCCGCCTTCCTGTTCGGTTACCTCGGCCCGCGCCGGCAGGAGTTCAAGGAACTCGACTGGAACGACGTCGACTATCGCAACAGCCAGATCCGCCCGCGCTCGGGCAAGCAGGCGCTCGGCAGCGTCTTCTGATCGGCACTCGCCGCCGCGGCGCAACATCGCGCCGCGGCGGCTAGGCCTGCACGGCCGCAAGGCTTGCGACGCTGCTCGTTCCGCCATAACATCTGTTACGTAAGCGCGCCGGCCACGGCGCCTTTTGGGGAGAGGACAATGCTCAAGACGCGGTTCACCGAAACCTTCGGTATCCAATATCCGATCGCCCAGGGCGGTATGCAGTGGGTCGGTAAGGCGCACCTCGTTGCGGCCGTCGCCAATGCCGGCGCGCTCGGCTTCATCACCGCGCTCACGCAGCCGTCGCCCGAGGCGCTGGCGGACGAGATCAAACGCGCGCAGGACCTCACGGACAAGCCGTTCGGCGTCAACCTCACCGTCTTCCCGACGATCAACGCGCCCGATTACAACGCTTATGCGCAGGTGATCATCGACGCCGGCATCAAGGTGGTCGAGACCGCCGGCACCCCCGCGGTCGCCGAGCAGTGGGAGATGTTCAAGGCCGCCGGCGTCAAGATCATCCATAAGTGCACCAGCGTGCGGCACGCGCTGTCGGCCGAGCGCAAGGGTGTCGATGCGATCTCGATCGACGGCTTCGAATGCGCCGGCCACCCTGGCGAGGACGATATTCCCGGCCTGATCCTCATCCCCGCCGCGGCGAACAAGGTGAAGATCCCGATGCTCGCGAGCGGCGGCTTCGCCGACGGGCGCGGGCTCGTCGCCGCGCTCGCGCTGGGCGCCGACGGCATCAACATGGGCACGCGTTTCTGCGTCACGCAGGAGGCGCAGATCGCCGACAGCTTCAAGCAGAAGATGGTCGAGAACGACGAGCGCGCCACCAACCTCATCTTCCGCACGATGCACAACACCGCGCGCGTGATGAAGAACGCCGTATCGGACGAGGTGGTCAAGATCGAGCGCGCCGGCGGTGCGCAGTTCAGCGACATCCAGCATCTCGTCGCCGGCAAGCGCGGCCAGGACGCGATGCAGGCCGGTGATACCGACGGTGGGATCTGGTCCGCCGGCATGGTGCAGGGCCTGATCGACGACGTGCCGACGGTAAAGGACCTCGTCGACCGCATCGTCGCCGAAGCCGAGCAGATCATCGAGAGCCGTCTGCAGGCGATGATCAGCCGCTACGCCGAGGCCGCTGAGTAGGCGTTAAGCTGATACAGATCAGTTGCAAGGCGTCGGCCGCTTTGCCATGCGTCGCCGGAGCAGCGTAGTTGCGCTGCTCCGAAGTGGCGTAAAGGAGCCGAATGGCAACGCGCAGCGAGCGGGCGGCGCCCGATGTTACTGAGTGCGATCGTGAGCCGATCCACATCCCCGGCGCGATCCAGCCGCACGGCCTCGTCCTGATCGCCGACCCCGCGACGCTGCACGTCGTGGCGGGGGCTGGGCGCCTCGAACAGGTATTCGGCGACGATTGGCTGGGCCAATCGCTCGACACGATGCTCGCGCAGGACGTCGCGGCGCTCCTCTCGACCTTGGTGGCCGGGCCCGGCGGCACGATCCGCGGCGCATCGATCGTGCTGCAGGATCAGCGGTTCGACGTCGCGATCCATCAGGCCGCGCCGTGGTTGATCGTCGAACTCGAACCCGCTTCGGCCGAACCGCTTCTCGCCGGGGAGATGCTGTCGTGGATGGATTCGATCGCCGCCGGCTTCGAACGGGCGGCGACGATCCCCTCGCTTTGCGCGCGCGCGGCAATCGCCTTCCGCACGCTTACGGGGTTCGACCGGGTGATGATCTATCGCTTCCTCGACGACGATGCCGGGCGCGTCGTCGGCGAGGATCGCGATCCGGCGCTCCACAGCTTCATGAACCATCACTTCCCCGCGAGTGACATCCCGCGTCAGGCGCGCGCGCTCTACGTGCGCAATCGCACGCGAGTCATCCCGGATGCCGGATACGAACCCGCGCCGCTTCGCCCTGCCGGGTTCGAGACGGTCGATCTCAGCGATGTCGCGCTGCGCAGCGTCTCGCCGATCCACGTCCAGTATCTGCAGAACATGGGCGTTGCCGCCTCGGCATCGATCTCGATCGTCAAGGACGGCATTCTATGGGGCATGATCGCATGCCACCACCGCACGCCGCGCATCATGCCGCTCGACGTGCGGCTCGCGGGCGCGGCGCTTGCCGGCGGGCTCGCCCGCCAGATCCGCACCAAGGAGGAGGCGGAAAGCTATCGCGAGCGGCTGGCGCTGCGCATGGCGGAAGACTCGCTTGTTCCCGCGTTGAAGCCGCCGCTACGGCGTGCCGTGGCAGAGCGCCACGAAGACATTCGCCGCATGATGGATGGCGACGGATTGGCGCTTATCGACGCTGATGGGATAGAAATGTACGGCCATTGCCCAGCGCGCGCCGATACCGCCGCGCTGGCTCGCTGGCTGGCGGAGCGTAACACCACCGATGCCTTCGCCACTCGCAGCCTGGCGGAAACGATGCCGCAGGCGGAGGCATTTGCCGATCGCGCGAGCGGCGTCCTCGCGCTGCCCGTTCCTGAAGAGGACGCGATGCTGGTCTGGTTCCGCGTCGAGCAGGTCGAGGAGATTGAGTGGGCGGGCAATCCACACAAGGGCGTCGAACTTGATCGCAACGCCCAGCTAACGCCGCGCAAATCGTTCGAATCTTGGCGCGAGTCTGTTCACTGTCGTTCGCGCCGTTGGACGCTCGAACAGGTCGAAGCCGCGCACCGGCTGCGCCGCGCGATGCGCGAGGCGAGCGACGCGCGCGAGCGGCTGCGGCTCTATCGCGAGCTCGAGCGCGCGATCATCGAGAAGGACGCGGCGTTGGTGCAGAAAGACGTGCTGATGAAGGAGGTGGATCACCGCGTCCAGAACAGCCTCCAGCTCGTTCAGGCGTTCCTGTCGCTGCAGGCGCGCGACGCGGGCCCCGGTGCGGTCGCCGATCAGCTGATCGAGGCAAGTTCGCGCCTGTCCGCGGTCGCGCTGGTCCACCGCCGGCTCTACCGCGACGATCAGATCGAGACGATCGACCTTGCGCGCTATCTCGAGGATCTCGTCTCGGACTTGAAGGGTTCGCTCGGCGCGCAATGGGCAGCGCAGATGTCGACCAATCTTGATCCGATCCTGATTCCGACTGATCGCGCGGTAAACCTCGGCCTCATCGCCGCCGAACTCGTCATCAACGCCACGAAATACGCCTACCCGGGCGGCACCGGGCCGATCGAAATTGCGCTCGAACAGCATCGCAATCGGTTGCGGCTGATTGTCGCCGATCACGGCGTCGGCGTGTCGGGTGATCGTCGCGGGTTCGGCAGCCGGATGATGAACGCGGTCATGGCGCGGTTCGGCGGCGAGCTTGAGCAGGTCGACAATGCGCCCGGCCTGCGCACGATCGTCACCGCGCCGATTGAGGCCAAACCCGCCTAGCTTGCGGGCGCGCGCTCCGCACGCGCGGCCGCGTCGTAGAGGGCAAACGTGTCGAGTGCGCCGTCCACCATCGCGGCGTGCCACACTTCGTCTTGGTGCGCCGCCGCGGCATCGATCGCCTGGCGGATGAGCCGCCACTCGCCGGGCAGATGGGTCGCGCCTAGATAGGCCTGCGGTAGGTCGGCGCCGACCATCTTGGCGAGCATCCCGCCGCCCAGCCGCGATCCCTCGACGACGTAGAGCGCGCCCCATGCGGCGGGCGTCCCCACGTCGGCGGCCTCGCTCGCCGGCAGCGGCGGCGCGGTGTCAAGCATCGCGAGGTCGGCGGCCAGCAATGGCATCCGTCGTCGCAGCGCCGGCCATACCGCGGCGGCGCGCGCCTCCGCCAGCGGCAGCGCCCGCGCGTGCGCGCGAAGGAAGGCGGCATAGGAGCCCGCATCGGTCAGGTCGTGCGATCCGAAGGCGGCGTCAACCATCTCATGTGCGGCGGCGGTGCGGGAGCGGAGCAAGGCGATGGCGGACATGCACCGCGCGATGCCGCATCGCACGGCGGGCGTCGAGTGCCATCATCGTGGTACGGGCGGTCGGACTCGAACCGACAAGTTGTTGCCAACGGCGGATTTTGAGTCCGCTGCGTCTACCATTCCGCCACGCCCGCGTGGATCAGGCTAGCGCCATTGCCATGATCGGCACGCGCCCGTCCAGCCTTCGTCGGCGATTATCGGGGAAAGCGCACCCGCCGGGGGGCAGCGTCGTCCTTGCCGTGGCCAACTGGCTTGCGCGCGCGCTGCGGATCGATCGTGCGATCGAACGCGATACCGGCCCGACCTTCGGTCTGCCAAGCGACGCGACCGGTCAGCCATCCCAGCCCGCGCAACTCGATCTCGATTGCCGAGTCGGGCTCCACCGGCTCGGGGAGTTCCGCCATCAGTCCGCCGGCAGACAGGTTGCGCACACGCACCTGCCGCTCCTCGCGCCACCCGTCCACCTTCAGCCGCGCATGGAGGAACAGGCTGTCACGCCCGCGCGGCTCGCCATCGGCGGGAAGGGCCTCGGTGAACACACTGGCGCGAACGGATTCCATGATCGGTGACTATGGCCCCAATGGTTGACGAAGTATCAACACGCCGAGCGGTCAATCCTCGCGCGATACCTTTTCGTGCCGCTCGTGACGCTCCTGCGCCTCGACCGTCATCGTCGCGATCGGCCGCGCCTCGAGGCGACCGAGGCTGATCGGCTCGCCGGTCACTTCGCAATAGCCGTATTCGCCATCCTCGATCCGGCGCAGCGCCGCGTCGATCTTACCGATCAGCTTGCGCTGGCGGTCGCGCGTACGCAGTTCGATCGACCAGTCGGTCTCGCTCGATGCGCGATCGTTGAGATCCGCTTCGCGCAACGAGTCGACCTGGAGCTGCGAGAGTGTGCCCAGCGATTCGCGCAGGATCGCTTCCTTCCACGCGAGCAGCTTGGCGCGAAAATACGCCTGATGCCGCGGGTTCATGAACGGCTCGTCGGGATGCGGGCGATACCCGTCATCCGCGTCGTTCGCCGCACCGCGGCCCTCGAAGTCCGATTCGTCCACGCGATTGTACGCCGTCGCCATCGACTATCTCCCCGCCCGCGTCAGGGTGTCGTCAGCACCACCGCGCCCCTGGCGGCGCCTATAGTGATGCCTTTTCGAACCGACAAGCGTCCGCGAACGCAACTTTTGCAATGGCGGCCAGGCGCTTGACGCAAGCTGAACGACGCGCGCCGTCCCCGTTCGCGGCCGGAAGCGTCCCCTGCTGGCACGTTAACCATATTCGCGCCGGCGCGGGGGGCCAAGAATCGACCGCGCATGCCGCAATGATGGTTAACGGCGTTGCGCTTAATTCTTTGTTCCGCACTTTAGCAGATAGCAGCCTCGTCGTTGCGACAGGACCAGAACGGCGGTGACGTCGTCATTGAGCGAAGAGAGTGACATCATGTCGGTGCGGATGGCTTTAGCGAAACTCTGTGCATGCACCGTCGGTGGCGCGGTCGTCGGCGGCGGCGCGGTCCACGTGGCGGAAACGCAGAAGGCACGAACCTCGTACACCAAGGTGGCGAAGGTCGCGCCTAAGCGAGTGGCGAAGCGCGTTGTCCGTCGCAGCAAGGTGCGCCGCATCGTCACCACGACGACCGCGTCGTGCGCGCCGGCCGTCGTCACCGTCGCCTCGCAGGCAGCGCCGATCCCCGTACCGCTGCCCGCCGGTCCGGTCCTCGCCTCGGGCGGTGGACAGGTCGCGCCGGTGATTGGCGGCGGCTTCGGCGGCGGTGGGTTCGGCGGCGGCGGCTTCTTCGCCGGTGGCTTCTTCGGCGGCTCGGGCGGCAGCGGATCGAGCGGCATCGTCATCTCGTCCACGTCGAGCTCCAGCTCGAGCAGCTCGTCGTCGAGCAGCGGCGGCAAGATCGATATCGACATCGACAACAAGAACGAGAGCAACAACCACAACAATAACAACAATTCGAATCACAACGAGAACAACAACAGCAACCATCAGGAACAGAATCAAGGGCAGCAGCAGGGCCAGCAACAAGGCCAGCAGCAGGGTCAGGGTCAGGGCCAGATCAACTATGGCTCGTCGTCGAAGGGCTGGGGATCGAGCAATGGCGGGTCCAAGCCGCCAGTACCGAGCAGCAGCGGCAACAGCAGCGGCAATCCGTCGCCGGTTCCCGCGCCGCCGATGCTGGTTCTGTTCGGTGCCGCCGCCGCAGCGCTGATCGCCCGCCGCAAGCTGGCGAAGCCCGCCGCCGCCTGAACCCGGCCGCTTACTGTAAGAAGGGCGCCGCGCATCACTGCGCGGCGCCCTTTCTTGTTTGGCTCCGGCGAAAGATCAGGCGTTGAGCAGCGCTTTCTCGATGTCCGGAATAGGATGACCCGTCAGGTCCTTCGACAGCTCACCGCTCAGCCGGTCGCTGACCTCCTTGTGGTAATGTTTGCGTAGCTCTCCCAGCGTCTTGGGCGGAGCGACGACGATCAGCGCCTCGAAGTCATTGCTGAGCGCGCGCTTCTTCAACAGCTCGGCGGCGTCGGCCGCAAATCGATCCTCTTCCAGCTGGTGGAAATCGGTCTCGCCCAACGATCCGCGTGACGGCGCAAATTGCGCCCCGCCGCCGCGCGCGTGGTTCGATCCATTCTGCGCCACCGCCGGCGCGCCTGGCCCCGACTGCGTCGAAGAAGCGGCGCCGGCGGCATCGGTCTTCTGGTCGCGATCGGCCGGATTGTTGCGCTCCTCGGCATGTTCGACCGTCAGGTTCGGATAGGTTTCGTCGCCCTCGTTGCGGAGGAACAGCAGCTTGCGACCGTCGGCGACCAGAACGACGGAATTGTGCGGCACGTGCATGGCGGTTGCTCCTATGATTGCTGTTGCCCGTTCAAACGCCTCGCTCGGCGGCTGGGTTGCCTCCCTCCAACCGCCCCGGCATAGCGCCCGCGCCATGCTCGACATCCGCTTCATCCGTGACGATCCCGCCGCCTTCGACGCCGCCATGCAGCGTCGCGGCAACGCAACCCGTGCCGATGCGGTGCTCGATCTCGATCGTCGTCGCCGCGAGGTCGTGACCGAGCTTCAGGTCGGGCAGGCACGCCGCAACGAGGCATCCAAGGCGATCGGCGCCGCCAAGGCGGCCAGAAATGAGGCGGCGGCCGCCGCGTTGATGGCGGAGGTCGCGACGCTCAAGCAGCGGCTGCCCGAGCTCGAGGCGCAGGACGGCGCGCTGACCGCCGAGCTCGACGGCCTGCTCGCGACGCTCCCCAACCTCCCGCTCGCCGACGTGCCCGACGGCGCAGACGAGAACGACAACCAGCTGATCCATGAGCGCGGCACCCGCCCGGCGTTCGACTTCGCGGTACGCGAGCATGACGCGATCGGCCCCGCGATCGGCCTCGACTTCGAGACCGGCGCGCTGCTTTCGGGCACGCGCTTCACGCTGGTGCGCGGCCATGCGGCACGCTTGGCACGCGCGCTCGGCCAGTTCGGGCTCGACGTGCTGACGCGCGATCACGGCTATGAGGAGGTCGTGCCCCCGCTCCTCGTCCGCGACGAAACGATGTTCGGCACCGGCCAGCTGCCCAAGTTCGCCGAGGACCTGTTTCGCACCACCGACGGGCGCTGGCTGATCCCGACCAGCGAGGTCAGCCTCACCAATATCGTACGCGAGAAGATCCTCGCCGCGACCGATCTGCCGCTGCGTTTCACCGCCCTCACCCCCTGTTTCCGCTCGGAAGCCGGCGCGGCGGGGCGCGATACGCGCGGCTTCATCCGCCAGCATCAGTTCGACAAGGCGGAGATGGTCTCGATCGTCGAGCCTGACCAATCGGAAGCCGAGCATGAGCGGATGACGACCGCCGCCGAGGACGTACTGACCCGGCTCGAACTGCCCTTCCGCCGCATGAAGCTGTGCACCGGCGACATGGGCTTTTCCGCCGCTCGCACCTACGACATCGAAGTGTGGCTGCCGGGCCAGGACCGCTACCGCGAAGTCTCGTCTTGCTCGACCTGCACAGACTTTCAGGCGCGTCGCATGAATGCCCGTTTCCGCCCGGATGGCGAAAAGGCGACCCGCTTCGTCCACACGCTCAACGGCTCGGGGCTGGTGGTCGGTCGCACGATCGTGGCGATTCTCGAAAACTACCAGCAGTCCGACGGTTCGGTCGCGGTGCCTACGGTCTTGCAGCCGTATCTCGGCGGGCTCAACCGGCTGGAGCCGCGCTGATCGCCGCGCTAGATCAGGCGTCGATGCGGATCACCATTCCCTCTGCGCTGCTGCTCGCGTCCACGCTCGCGGCGTGCATCCCGTCGGTCGACCGGCCGGCCTATCCAGCCGACACCCCATCGCCGGCCGATCGCCCGCGCGACATGTCGCGCGGGTGGGACCGCCCGGGCGAGGATGACGATCGCCGGGAACAGGCACCGCGCGACGGTGACGCCAGCCTGAGCCAATCGGACGAAGTCGCGAAGCTGCCCGCGCCGCGCCCCGCGTGGGAGGCGCGTTCGGTCGCCGCTGATGCGCGGGACGTTGCCGATCAGGTCTATGTCGTGCGCCCCGGCGACTCGCTGCGGCTCGTCGCCGAACGGCTCGGCGTGGGGGCCGACGCGGTCGCGCGCGCGAATGGGCTGGAGGCGCCCTACACGATCCGCACAGGTCAGCGGCTGACCATCCCTGGCGGCCGCTACCATCTTGTCCGCGCCGGGCAGACCGGCATCGCGATCGCGCGTGCCTATGGCGTCGAATGGTCTCGGATCGTCACCGCCAACGCGCTCGTTGAACCTTTCATCCTGCGTACCGGCCAGCGCGTGCTGATCCCCGGCGACGCGCGCCCGCGCTCCGCGGCCGAGCGCGCCGCTGCCTTCCGGCTCGAGATCGACGATATCATCACCGGCGGCGAGCCGGCGATCGCCGCCAACCAGGCGCCCGCCAAGCCGGTCGCCACCGCGCGTCGCGTGCTGCCGGCGACGGTCGCGGTCGCCGCGCCGACTGCTAGCCCCGGTCGCTTCCTCTGGCCGGTCGACGGACGCATCGTCAGCCGTTTCGGCGCGGGCGCGAGCGGGGAGCGCAACAACGGCATCAAGATCGCCGTCCCGATCGATACGCCGGTGAAGGCAGCGGCGGACGGCACCGTCGCCTATGTCGGCGACGGCATTGCCGCGCTCGGCGGGCTCGTCATCGTGCGTCACGGCGACAATTGGACCAGCGTCTACGGTCACGCCTCCAAGCTGCTCGTCCAGCGCGGCCAGGCGGTGAAGAAGGGGCAGACGATCGCGCTGTCGGGCGACACCGGTTTCGCCGATCGCCCGGAAGTCCATTTCGAGCTGCGGCGCGGCCGCACGCCGGTCGATCCCACCGCGCAGCTGCCGCGCCGCTGATCCGACGCGCAGCGGCATGCAAGGCCGCCTCCCTTGCGACGCGCTGCCGGGACGGGCATGTGCCCGCGCGTCATGACCGATCATCAGTCCGATTTGCTCCGCACGCTCACCGAGCGCGGCTACGTCCATCAGATGACTGACGCGGCGGCGCTCGATGCGCTCGCCGCGCGCCAAGTGGTACCCGGCTATATCGGCTTTGATCCGACCGCGCCGTCGCTCCACGTCGGCAGTCTCGTCCAGATCATGCTGCTGCGCCGACTGCAGCAGACCGGTCACAAGCCGATCGTGCTGATGGGCGGCGGCACCGGCAAGATCGGCGATCCGTCGTTCAAGGAGGAGTCGCGCCAGCTCCTCACCAACGATCGCATCGCCGACAACGTCGCTTCGATCCGCCGCATCTTCGAACGCTTCCTGACGTTCGGTGACGGGCCGACCGATGCAGTGATGGTCGACAACGCCGACTGGCTCGACAAACTCGAATACATCCCCTTCCTGCGCGAGGTCGGCCAGCATTTCTCCGTCAACCGCATGCTGTCGTTCGACTCGGTGAAGCTACGCCTCGATCGCGAGCAATCGCTCAGCTTCCTCGAATTCAACTACATGATCCTGCAGGCCTACGACTTCCGCGAGCTGTCGCAGCGCCACGGCGTGCGCCTGCAAATGGGCGGCAGCGATCAATGGGGTAATATCGTCAACGGGATCGAGCTCGCGCGCCGCATGGACGGCACGGAGGTGTTCGGCGTCACTACGCCGCTGCTCACCACTGTCGATGGCACCAAGATGGGCAAGACCGTCGCGGGCGCCGTCTGGCTGCACGAGGATCAGCTGCCGCACTTCGATTACTGGCAGTTCTGGCGCAACGCCGACGACCGCGACGTCGGCCGCTTCCTGCGGCTCTACACCGACCTGCCGCTGGACGAGATCGCCCGGCTGGAGTCGCTGCAAGGCGCCGAGATCAACGAGGCGAAGAAGATCCTCGCCAACGAAGCCACCGCCATGTGCCGCGGCCGCGAGGCGGCGGAGCAAGCGGCCGAGACCGCGCGCCGCACGTTCGAGGAAGGCACTAGCGGTGACGCGCTCCCGACCTTCGCTGCAAGCGGCGAAGTGGCGCTAGTGGACGTGCTCGTCGGCCTCGGCTTCTGCGCGTCGAAGGGCGAGGCTCGCCGCCTGATCAAGCAGGGCGGCGCACGCATCGGGGCGGACAAGGTGACCGACGAAGCGGCGACCGTGACGGTCGGCGCGGAGCCGGTGCGCGTGTCGGCGGGGAAGAAGAACCACGGGCTATTGATCGCCGGATAGCCTCAGGTCTTCCTCACTAGCGCGGACGGGGAGGAAGACCGCGGCCGCCGCGCATGGTGCAAGGGATAGCGACGAACGCCATCACCGCCGAACCAGGAACACCCCCGCAACCACCAGCGCCAGCCCGGCCAGCCTGGTCAGCGTCACCGGCTCCTGCTTCAATCCCAGCAACCCGAAGTGATCGAGCACCACCGCCATCGATAGCTGCGCCGCGAGCGTCACCGTCAGTGTCACTGCCAGCCCGAGCCGCGGCGTCGCATAGGCCACTGCCGCGACGAACACGACGCCGTACAATCCGCCGATCCACGCCCACGGCGGCGCGTTGCGGACGGCCGCGATCGGCGTCCGATCGAACAACGCCCAGATCGCCAGCAATAGAGTCACCCCGCCGGTGAACGACACGAGCGAGGCGAACCATATTGAGCCGGTCGAGCGCGCCAGCATCGCGTTGCTCGGCGATTGCATTGCCACGCACAGGCCAGCGAAAGCGGCGAGCAGCAGGGGGAGAAAAGCAGCCATGGTCGGCGCGGCTATCAGCCGGACCGCAGCAGCGCCACACCCGCCTCGCGCTCGAACAGGTACAGCGCCACCCGCGCCGCCTGCCCGCGCGCGCCTGCCAGCCCGCCGTCGCGATCGATCAGCAGGCGCGCATCGTCCGCCGCGATCGGCAGCAGCTCACCCAGCAACTCCGGCGTCGCGAGCCGGAACGCCGCCTCCCCAGACTGCCGCGTGCCGAGCAACTCGCCCCCGCCGCGCAGTCGCAGATCCTCCTCCGCAATGCGGAACCCATCGTTGGTCTCGCGCATCAGCGCCAGCCGCGCGCGCGCCGTCTCGCTCAGCGCATTGCCGCGCATCAGCAAACACCGTGATTGCCCCCCGCCGCGCCCCACGCGTCCGCGCAGCTGGTGCAACTGCGCCAAGCCGAAGCGATCGGCGTGCTCGATCACGATCAGCGTCGCATTGGGCACGTTGACGCCCACCTCGATCACCGTCGTCGCCACCAGCACCCCCAGCTCGCCGCCGGCGAAGCGCGCCATCACCGCGTCCTTCTCCGCCCCGCGCATCCGCCCGTGAACGAGGCCCACGCGATCCCCGAACCGCGCCGCCAGCGTCGCCGCACGATCCTCGGCCGCGGCAAGATCGCTCTTCTCGCTCTCCTCCACCAGCGGACACACCCAATAGGCCTGCTTGCCCTCCGCCAGATGCCGGCCGAGCGCGTTGACCACCTCGTCGAGCCGCTCCTCACTAATCACTCGCGTCTCGACCGGCTCCCGGCCCGGCGGCATCTCGTCGAGCCGGCTCTGGTCCATCTCGCCATGCTGCGCGAGGACGAGCGTGCGCGGGATCGGTGTCGCGGTCATCGCCAATAGATGCGGCGTCGTCTTGCCCTTGGCCGACAGCGCCAGCCGCTCGGCGACGCCGAAGCGATGCTGTTCGTCGACCACCACCAGCCCCAGGTCGCGATAGGTCACCGCCTCCTGGAAGATCGCGTGCGTGCCGATCAGGATATCGATCGAGCCGTCCGCCAGTCCCATCAGCGTGCTCTCGCGCACGCGTCCCTTGTCGCGGCCGGTGAGCACCGCGAGGTTGATGGGCAAGCCGGCGAGCGTCTCGCGCAGCGTCTCGTGA
Organism: Sphingomonas sp. TZW2008; assembly: GCF_002117915.1. Taxonomy (GTDB): domain Bacteria; phylum Pseudomonadota; class Alphaproteobacteria; order Sphingomonadales; family Sphingomonadaceae; genus Sphingomonas. The sequence goes on from NZ_BDJB01000005.1 coordinate 479,036, forward strand.
TGCTGCCGCGCGAGGATTTCGGTCGGCGCCAGCAGCGCACCCTGCGCCCCCGCCTCCACCGCGATCAGCAGCGCCAACGCGGCGACCAGCGTCTTTCCCGACCCGACATCGCCCTGCAGCAGCCGAAGCATTGGCGCGTCCTGCGCCAGATCGCCCTCGATCTCGCCGATCGTGCGCGCCTGCGCGCCCGTCAGCGCATAGGGCAGGTTCAGTCGGTCGCGCAGCCGCCCGTCGCCGCGCAGCCCGCGTCCGCGCCGCTTGCGCGTATCCTGCCGCACCAGCGCCAGCGCGAGCTGGTTGGCGAACACCTCGTCATACGCGATCCGCGCCCGCGCCACTGCATCGGACGGATCTGCGTGGATGCGCAGCAACGCGTCCTTCCACGCGGGCCAGTCGCGCTGCGCGACCAGGCTCGGCTCGATCCACTCGGGCAGGTCGGGCGCGCGCTCGATCGCCTGCGCGACGAGACCCCCGACCCGCCGGGAGGTCAGCCCTTCCGACAGCGGATAGATCGCCTCGCGCTCCCTGAACCCGGCACCTTCCTCAAGGACCTCGGGATGGATGATCTGCAAATCCTGGCCGTATTGTTCGACCTTGCCCGAAATACGCACCTGCTCGCCGACGGTGTAGAGCTTGCGCACCAGTCCGCCCGAGCGCCCGAAATAGACGAGACTTACGATGTTGCCGTGTCTGTCCGCCGCCTGCACCCGCGTCGGCGCGCGCGGGCTGGACGAAGTGCGCACGTCACGCACCGTCAGCGTGATCGCGATCGTTCGGCCCACGTCCTGCCCCATCAGCTCGTCGCGCGGGATCCGATAGATCCATCCGCTCGGCAGGTGGAACGCGACGTCGACGACGCGCCCCAGTCCCAGCCGCTCCAGCGGCTTGGCAAGCGCCGCCCCGACCCCCTTCAGGGCGGTTACCTCGGCGAACAGTGGATTGAGGATATCGGGCCGCATGACTATCTCTGCCCCGATAGCCCGTAAGCCGACCGCGCGAAACCGCGGCCGGCCTGTTGCCGTTGGAGCCTGCATGGATCAAGACACCCGCCTGAAGCGCACCCGCTTCCGCGCCTGGCATCGCGGCACGCGCGAGGCCGATTTCATGATCGGCGGCTTCTTCGATGCGCATCACGCTGGCTGGAGCGAGGAACAGCTGCAATGGTTCGAGCGGCTGCTGGAACAGCAGGACGTCGACATCATGGGTTGGGCGATCGGCTCTATCCCCTGCCCGCCCGAATGGGACGGCGCGATGATGCAGGCGATGCGCGCGGTTGATTTCGCCGTCGCCATCCCTGGCAGCCAGCCCGGCGCCTGACCCTTCGCCGCTCATCACGAACGGACACGTTTTGCCTGATCTGAAGACGATCCTCACCGCCGCTGCGCCCCTCACTTTGTCTGGCGCGCCGAGCGGTTTCCTCCCCAGCCTGCTCGCCGATCTCGCCCGCGCGGCGAAGACCCGGGCAATCTTCATCGCGTCGGACGAAGCCGCGATGCGCGCGATTGCCGCCACCGCGCATTATTTCGCGCCCGAGATCGAGATCGTCGAATATCCCGCGTGGGACTGTCTCCCCTACGACCGCGCCTCCCCCACCCTACGCGTCATGGCCGAGCGGATCGGCGCGCTCCACAAGCTGCAGGTAAAGCCCAAGGGCTCGCAGCTCGTCCTCACCACCGTCAACGCCGCCACGCAGCGCACGCTAACCCCGTTCCGCATCCGCCAGCTCGTCGCCAATCTGAAGCCCGGCGAGCGCATCGCCCGTGACAAGCTCGCCGCGCTCCTGTCGGCCAACGGCTACGTCCGCACCGACACCGTCCACGACTCGGGCGAATTCGCCGTCCGCGGCGGCCTCGTCGATCTTTTCCCCTCCGGCGAGACGCAGGCGCTGCGCCTCGACTTTTTCGGCGACGAGATCGAGAGCGTCCGCACCTTCGACCCCGCCGACCAGCGTACCACCGGCAAGATCCCCGGGTTCACTCTCCTTCCCGCGTCCGAGGCGCTGCTCGACGAAGAGAGCATCAAGCGCTTCCGCAGCCGCTATCGCGAGACCTTCGGCGCCACCGCCACTGGCGACCCGCTCTACCAGGCGGTCAGCGAAGGCCGCCGCCTCGCCGGCATGGAGCACTGGCTGCCGCTGTTCGAGGACCGCCTCGAAACGCTCTTCGACCATCTCGGCGACGATGCGCTCATCGTCCGCGACGGCGGCGTGAAGGCGGCCGGCGAATCCCGCTTCGAGGCGGTCGCCGACTATTATGAGAACCGCAAGCGCGCCGAGGCCGCCCAGCCCGGCAGCTACCGCGCACTCCCCGCCAAGACGCTCTACCTGCCCCCCAAGGAGTGGGAAGAAGCGCTCGCCACCGCGACCGCCCACGTCACCACCCCCTTCCACGAACCCGAATCCGCCACCGTCATCGACTTCGCCGTCGACGGCCCGCGCGATTTCGCCCCCGAACGCGCCGCCGGCACCAACGTCTACGAAGCCGTCGTCGATCACCTCAAGGCACTGCGCAAGGAGGGCCGCACCCCCATCCTCGCCAGCTATTCTCCCGGCGCGCGCGATCGGCTCGGCAACCTCCTCAAGGATCACGGCCTCGCCGGCGCGAAGGCCGTCGAGACGTGGCAGGAGGCGCAGGGTGTCGGGGAAACGCAGACTGCGCTCATCGTCCTCCCGCTCGACCACGGCTTCACCGCCCCCAAGGTCGCCGTCCTCACCGAACAGGACATGCTCGGCGACCGCCTCGTGCGCCGCGCCAAGCGCCGCAAGTCCGCCGACGCCTTCCTCGCCGAGCTCGCCACGCTCTCGCCCGGCGATCTCGTCGTCCACACCGATCACGGCATCGGCCGCTACGTCGGGCTGACCCAGGTCCCGGTCGCTAAGGCGCCGCACGATTGCGTGCAGCTCGAATATGCCGGCGGCGACAAGCTCTACGTACCCGTCGAAAACCTCGAAGTCCTCAGCCGCTATGGCTCGGGCGAGGAAGGCGCGAGCCTCGACCGTCTCGGCGGCGAGGCATGGCAGCGCCGCAAGTCCAAGATGAAGGAGCGCATCCGCGAGATCGCGGGTGAACTCATCGCAACCGCCGCGCTGCGCGCGCTCCGCCAGGGCGAGGTCGCCGAGCCCGATTCCAGCGGCTACCCCAGCTTCGTCGACCGCTTCCCTTATCAGGAAACCGACGACCAGGACCGCGCGATCGAGGAAACACTGGCCGACCTGTCCGCCGGCAAGCCGATGGACCGCCTGATCGTCGGCGACGTCGGCTTCGGCAAGACCGAGGTCGCGCTACGCGCCGCCTTCGTCGCCGCCATGGCGGGCATGCAGGTCGCGGTCGTTTGCCCCACCACGCTCCTCGCGCGCCAGCATTACAACAATTTCACCGCACGCTTCGAAGGCTTCCCGATCCAGATCGGCCGCCTCTCGCGCCTCGTCACCGCGGCGGAGACCAAGCGCGTCAAAGAAGGCCTCGCCGACGGCACGATCGACGTCGTCATCGGCACCCACGCGCTGCTCGCCAAGACCGTCGACTTCAAACGCCTCGGCCTCGTCATCGTCGATGAGGAGCAGCGTTTCGGCGTCACGCACAAGGAACGCCTCAAGACGCTGCGCGCCGACGTCCACATCCTTACCCTCACCGCCACGCCGATCCCGCGCACGCTGCAGATGGCGATGAGCGGCCTGCGCGAACTCTCCGTCATCCAGACGCCCCCGGTCGATCGCCTCGCGGTGCGCACCTATGTCATGCCGTGGGACCCGGTCGTCCTGCGCGAGGCGCTGTTGCGCGAGCATTATCGCGGCGGCCAGAGCTTCCTCGTCACCCCGCGCGTCGCCGACCTGCCCGACATCGAGGAGTTCCTGCGCAAGGAAGTGCCGGAGATCCGCTACGTCATCGCGCACGGCCAAATGGCCGCGAGCGAGGTCGAGGAGCGGATGAGCGCCTTCTACGACAAGAAGTTCGAGGTGCTCGTCTCCACCACCATCATCGAGAGCGGCATCGACATTCCCTCCGCCAACACGATGATCGTCAACCGCGCCGACCGCTTCGGCCTCGCCCAGCTCTACCAGCTGCGCGGCCGCGTCGGCCGGTCGAAGACGCGCGCCTACGCCTATATGGTCACGCCTCCTGAGCGGATGATGACCGACGCCGCCGAAAAGCGGCTGAAGGTCCTCTCTGACCTCGACAGCCTCGGCGCCGGCTTCCAGCTCGCCAGCCACGATCTCGACATTCGCGGCGCGGGCAATCTGCTCGGCGACGAACAGTCCGGCCACATCAAGGAAGTCGGCTACGAACTCTACCAGTCGATGCTGGAAGAGGCGATCATGGACGCCAAGGCCGGCGGCCTCGCCAACCGCCCGCGCGATTTCTCGCCGCAGATCACCGTCGACGCGCCGATCCTGATCCCCGAGGAATACGTCCCCGATCTCGACCTGCGCATGGCGCTCTACCGCCGCCTCAACGAGCTCGACGAGAAGCGCGAGCTGGAAGCCTTCGCCGCCGAAATGATCGACCGCTTCGGGCCCCTGCCCGAAGCGACCGACAATCTCGTCAAGGTCATCGAGATCAAGATGAACGCCAAGGTCGCGTGCGTGGCCAAGATGGACGTCGGCCCCAAGGGCGCGCTGGTTTCGTTCCACGACGACAAGCCACCCAACATCCCCGGCCTGCTGGCCTATGTCGACAAGCTCGGCGGCATTGCGAAGCTGCGCCCGGATTCAAAGCTGGCGCTGACCCGCAACTGGGCGGACCCGGCCGCGCGGCTGCACGGCGCGCTGCAATTGTCGAAGGGGCTGGCGAAGGCGGCGGGGTAGAGATCGCTTAATCGGTCAACTTAGACGCTTGTTCCTCGTTGTCCGATCTTGACGGTGCCTACGGAGGTGTAGGCTCCTCTCAGCGCCGTTGGAGCCGTGCGGATTGGCTCACAAACCTAAGCATTAACAAACAGAAGATATTTCTCTGAGCATCGAGACCGTTGTATAAGCCGTTTAATTTGCGCTGGCCGATCAATCGTTCGGCCCTACGCCCGGCCAACTCATAGACAGCGTCGCGAGCCGATCTGTCAGAGCAACCGCAATTTCTAGCTCAGCATATGCTGCGATCATAACCGAGTGGAGCCTAGGGTCAGGACCCATTGATGTGAGTGTCGCGATCTGATTCAGGCTTCGCGAGGAGACCC
>NZ_BDJB01000006.1 GCF_002117915.1 Sphingomonas sp. TZW2008
TCGCAACGTTAACAGCGGTCACCCCGGCTCGATCACGACGATACATGCGGACTCGGCCGAGCTGGCGTTCGAGCAACTGACGCTGCTGGTAAAGGAGAGCGAGGGCGGCGCGGACCTGGCGCGCGAGGACATCCGCTCGCTGCTGAAAATTCTGGTCGACGTCGTGGTTCAGATGAAGAAGATCGACGGCAAATTCCGAATGACCGAGATCTACTATGATCCGGCAGGGCGCCATGCTGCCTAAAAAGGGCGCCATCCTCGCGCTCGGCATCCCGGTCGGGATTGTGGTCGCCTTCCTCATCACGTCGGTCGTCGCGTGGATCTACCTCGGACTCCCCAGCGCAAAGTTCGACATATTCAAGATGCCGGCGTTCTTCTGGTATTACCGGCATGACCCGGTGGTGCTGAAGGCCCTTGCCGGGGGTGCTCTGGTCGGCGTCATCATCGCCGGCCTGATGCTGTGGTGGGTCGCGAAGCAGAAGCCGCCCCTCCACGGTGCCGCCCGCTTCGCCAAGGAAGGCGAAATCCGCCGCGCCGGCTTTCGCGCCGATGACGGCATCGTCCTGGGTAAGAAGGGTGGCAAGTTCCTCACCTTCGGCGGCAGCGAACATTGCATCGTCGAGGCCCCTACCCGCTCGGGCAAGGGCGTCGGCATCGTCATTCCGAACCTCCTGTCATGGCAGGAGTCGGTCGTCGTCCTCGATGTGAAGCGTGAGAATTGGGACGCGACGGCGGGCTTTCGCAAGAAATACGGCCAAGCGGTTTACCTGTTCAACCCGACCGATCCGGAGGGGCGGACCTCCCGCTACAACCCGCTCGGCTACATCGATCGCACCGATCCCGACCAGGTAGTGATCGAGCTGCAAAAGATCGCAACGATGTTGTTCGTCCCTCCCGAACGTGGGGAACCATTCTGGACGGACTCGGCGCGGACCGCCTTCGTCGGTGTCGGTGCTTACCTCGCGGTCGCCGACCAACCCTTCACCATCGGCTCGATCTATCGGCTGATGACGACGGGCGACACGCGCGGGTTCTTCAAGCGCGTCCTCGACGATCGCTCGCTTGCTCTGTCGCACGGGTGCCGCAACGCCCTCGCCGATTTCACGTCGGGGGCGGACAATACGTTCGCCGGCATCGTCCAGACCGTCACGTCCAAGCTGAGCCTGTGGCTCAATCCCCGCGTCGACGCGGCGACGGAGGAGTGCGACTTCGATCTGCGCGAGCTGCGCACCAAGCGCATGTCAATCTATCTCGGCGTTTCCCCCGACGAGCTGGATCGGGTCGCGCCGCTCTACAACCTCCTGTTTCAGCAGCTTGTCGACCTGAACGTGCGCGATCTGCCCGGTGCCACAACGCCGCTCAAAGTCCTCGTCATCCTCGACGAGTTCGCGCGGATCGGGCGGGCACAAGTGATCGCCAGCGCCTTTTCCTACGTCGCCGGCTACGGCATCCGGCTCCTGCCCGTCATCCAATCCCGATCGCAGCTCCGCGCCGTCTACGGCGAGCACGTCGCCAACGAGATCGTCGCCAACTGCGGCGTCGAGGTCGCGTTCACTCCCAAGGAGCTACGGGTGGCAAACGAGCTTTCCGAACGGATCGGCTACGTCGGGCAGGAATCCGTCACGAAGTCGCTCACCATCCATGGCGTTCTGGCAAACCGCTCCAAGTCCATGTCGGACCAGCGTCGTGCCCTCCTGCTTCCGCAAGAGCTGATGCAGTTCCCGGATGGCGAATTGCTGCTCCTTCGGGGCGGCATACCTCCGATCCACGGCGACAAGATCCGCTACTATGCGGACGGACTCTTTCGTGCGCGTGTCGAGCCGGCGCCGGAAGTGCCTCCGATCCCCCGCACCCTGCGCGACGGCGAGGACCTGCCCGACTGCGCGCTGCCGACGTTCGATCAGCTCACGGACCCCGACCCGTTCACGTTCGCGATGGATTGCGTCGTCACCCAGGATCACCCTGACATGCTCATCGACGTGTCGGCCGAGCAACGTGGTGACGAGGTCGTTGGTGTAATCGAACAGGAGCGGTGACATGGTCGAGAATGTCGAAGGTGCCGGTGTCGGCAAGGAAGGCGAGGCTCGCCGTAGGCGGCCGATGGAAGTTCCGCCTGAGCTGGACTCTCGGTTCCTGCGGGTCGGGAACAAGCTTTATCGGAGCGCACACGACAAACAGCCGGTCGCGACAATCACGCCGGATCGGATCAAGGCCAAGGACCGGGACTCCCTCCCCGACCTGATCCGGCTCGCGAAAGAGAACGGGTGGACGTCGATCAAGGTCAGCGGCGATGCCGAGTTCCAGCGCGCCGCCTACCTCGCGGCCTCTGCGCAGGGTATCAAGGTCGACGGCTACAAGCCCGACGACAAGACGAAGGCTGCTGCCGAACGCGAGCAAGCGCGGCAGGCCGGCCTTCCCGACAACCAAGGGCAAACAACGCGGACTGCCAACCAGGCGCGAGACGCGAGAGAACAGCCCGAGCCTCGAACCGATCTGGCGGAGCGGTTTCGCCGGCAGTCAGACGTCCAGAACGCAAAAGATCCGGAGCTGCGGAAGGCCCAAAGCCATGTCGCGCTCGCGATGACGGTTGCAGCCGACCGCTTCCCCAACGACCACGAGAAGCGGCGCGAATTTGTGGCGGAACGCAAGGAAGATGTCGCGGCGCGGCTCGGTCGCGGCGAAGCCATCGCCGGCATCGAGGTGAAGGCTCGGCAGGAGCAACAGGTGCGCGAGATGACCCAGGATCAGGTCTTGCAGAAGTCCCGGTCGCGATGAGGTGGGGGTAGCCCTTCCTACAAGCAGGCCGATGGTGTGCCACGTGGCACACCATCGGCAGGGCAGCTAACGACCAGGACTCTTTCGTTATCAACCATGAAGCTTACGGCCGGCTAGCACCCGCCTCTTGAAATGTTCCCGCTGCGTTCCAAGCTTAGCCGGGGATTCTAAAAAAACGGGGATCGGATGCGGCAGCTCGACGTAGAGAACAAGCTCCGCGATGTTGTGAGCCGGATCATGCTGCAGGTTGAATTGGCGACCTCCCAAGGCCGCACCGATATCAACCTTGCCTTAGAGGATGCGCTGATCCCGATCCTCAGGTCAGTTTACAATCTGCCGCAGCTCATCAACCTTAATCGCAAACAGAAGAATTTCCCTGGCATCGATCTTGGCGACGACCACGATCGGGTCTGCTTCCAAGTCACCTCGACCACCTCACTTGAGAAGGTGAAGGCGACCGTTCGGCAGTTCATGGACCGCTCTTACTTCAACAGCTTCGACGAACTCTACGTTCTTATGCTGACGAAGAAGCAGGCGTCGTACAGTCAGGCCGCCGTCAACGAACTTGTTGGTGATAGCTTCGCGTTCAATTGCAAGAAGCACATTATCGATCTGGCCGATCTGCTCGGTGAAGTCGCTAAGCTGAGACTTGCGGCGCAGGAACGCGTACTCGGAGAGTTCCAGCACATTCTGGGTGAAGTTGACGCGTACATCAGCTACAGCTCAGAGACTGTCGCGCGCCCGACAGCAATTACTTCGAACCTCCAGCACATCCGCCTGCCGGCGGTTGTGTACGTTGCCGAACTGACGATCGACGACAAAGCCGTGGTTGCGCAGGCTCGGCAGTCGCTGTCCTACAAGCGCAGCCCGCGGGGTAGGACGCCAATCGTTAAGCTCGCGCTCCTGCTCAACGACATCCACACTGACGCTTGGGTGTGTCATGACAACAAGCTGTTCACCTTTCACGACATGGAGGCGAGTGGCCTCGTCAGCATCGTCGACGAGGGCTCGATCGATCAGCTCGAAGTCGCCGATCTCGCAGACTCGACGGAAATCGACAACGTGAACGTGCTGAAGCAGCTGCTGACTGCCGAAGCCCGCGAGCGGCTTAAACAACGCCATGTCCGCATGCAGCCCCGCGACCGCTTCTTCTACTTCACGGCGACTGAAGAAGGGCAGACTGAGCGTCGCGAGGCTTGGGTCGGAAAGCGAACTTCGATCCGCCGCGTATACGGGGTCAAATACCAGAAGAAGGACCCTACCAAGGTCGCCCACCACCAGCACCTGTCGTTCAATCTCACCTTTTCGAAGCTGGGCGACGAGTGGTACGCCCAGATCGTCCCCAGCTGGTTCTACTCATACGATGGGTGGCGCCAGTCGAACTGGCACGACGACCTGCTGTCGCAGCAGAAGCGGCTTGAGCATAACTCCAGCGTGCGGAACCTCGTCCGCTTTGTCGCTCACTTCCTCTCCGCTGCGGACGACGATGTCGGCCTCGCATTCGGGTCTCTCCTCGAGTTCAATGTCGGGGATGCAGACAACCTCGCGGACGACCAGGAAGAGATCTCCGATGGCTTTGACGAGGCCGACACGGGAGTCGCCGCATGAAGCTGACTACGATCGCCGAACCGCTCCTCGAATTCGGCACCGGCACCCACATCTGCCCACGCACCGGCATCGAGCACATGGGGGTGTACGATAAGCGGGACGAGCTACGCCGGACCGAGCTGCGGATCGGAGTCGTGGGCCGTGGCGAGGGCGTGGACCTTCTCGACGAATGGCTAGTCCAGTGCCGCAACGGCATTGAACGCAAGAAGGAGTCACAGCTGCTAAACCTCTTCCGGGGCTTCGGCGGCATCAACCAGAGCTACGGCTTTCTCACCCGTCTCATCAACTCCCCGCAGTACACCCGAACGCTCCAGAAGTCTGAGATCACGGCCGTCCTCAAGCTGCCTTCGCGGGCTGATCGCGTAGATCGCGCCGTTGAGCTATATTACGAGCAGGTTCGGTTCCTTGCCGAGAATCGCTCCGTAGATGTCATCGTCTGCGTGATGCCTAACGAGATGTTCGATTCCGTTACTTCCTCAAAGGACAGCAACGACGGCGAGACTGAGCTAGAGCACAACTTCAGACGCATTCTGAAGGCTAAGTGCATGCATCTCGGCACCCCGCTGCAGCTGGTACGCGAGAAAACCATTCTCATCACCAAGTTCTCCGGCGATCAGCAGGACGCCGCTACTAAGGCATGGAATTTCTGCACGGCCCTCTACTACAAAGGGAACCGCACCATCCCTTGGCGCCTCGTGGAGGACACCGCCAAGGTGAAATCCTGCTATATCGGCGTCGGTTTTTACAAGAGTCGCGACGGCGAGACAGTCTCGTCCAGCCTAGCGCAGGTGTTCGACGAGTTTGGGCACGGCATCATTCTACGCGGAACCCCGGTCTCCATCGACAAGAAGAACCGACATCCCTTTCTAGACGAGGATCAGGCCTACGAGCTCCTACGCGACGCGCTGGAGGAGTACGACCGTGCACTCCAACACATGCCAGCTCGGATCGTGATCCATAAGTCCAGCCACTTCCGCGACAGCGAGCGCCGCGGCTTCCTGCGTGCGCTGGACGAGAAGGGCATCCGTTCAAAGGATTTCGTCGCGATCACTGATACTGACGTCAGGCTCTTCGGCGATGGCACTTATCCTCCAAGGCGCGGCACCATGCTCGCCATCTCAGAGACCGAGGGTATCCTCTACACACGCGGTACGGTCGACTTCTACAAGACCTATCCCGGCGCGTACGTCCCAAAGCCGCTGAAGGTCACCATTTACGAGCAGGACTCCTCTCTTGAAAGCCTTTGCGAGGAGATCTTGGGCCTCACCAAGATGAACTGGAACAATACTCAGATGGACGGACGCCTGCCGATCACGCTGGAGTGCGCGCGCAAAATCGGTGACATTATGAAGTACGTAAGCCCCACGGAAAAGCCGCAGGTTAGCTACAGCTTCTATATGTAATCGCCCTGCCTGTGGTCGGGATCGGTGACTGGCGTTCAAGCCTGCACAACGGCCCTAAGTAAGTTTGTCGGATTGAAGGCGGGCTTCCTGTAGCTGGTGGCGGACAATCAGCGCCTCCTGGTAGGCGGCGGAGGTGTGCCACGTGGCACACCCTGTTCCTGTTCCTGCGCCGAGCTGCTCCTGGTTCGCCTCTCCGCATCTCTCACGCGCGCCTCTGCCTCGCGCAGCATCCGATCGGGAACGGTGTCGATGCTGGCTCGCTCCTGAAGGAATTGCCGCACGTCGCGCGCGAGGTTGCGGTCCTCGCGATCGGGGCTGCGGTCGAGCCGTTCGGCCGCTGCCTCATAGCGCCGCTTGGTGTCCTGCCAACGCGCCCGCGTTTTGGACACAAAGGCGGGCTGCTGCGCCTTCCCAAGCGCGATCTGCATCGCCTCGCGCGCTTGCCGTAAATCGGCCTCAGTCGGCTGACGTGAAGCGCCGCTACGTATGCGTGCGCGGAGCTGCGTCAGCGCCATGCTGGTGCCAGCCCTTCCCTGGCCTCGCGTGTAGCGTGGCGTTGCCTCGGCCTCGACACCGCGGCTGCGGAGCGCCTCCGCGAATGCCTCCCGAAAGCGAAACAAATCCTCCCGCCTCGGATCAAAGCGCTTGCGATCAAGGCCCTCGGCCTGGACCGTGAGATGGACATGCGGGCGCGGCGTGTCCGTATGGAGCGCCATCAGATAGTCGTGGTTGTCGCCGATCATTCGCTCGGCCGCCTCACGAACCGCCTGCTTTACGGTCTCCGGATCGGTTCCCGCCGGCATGGAAAACACCATTGCCACGGCCGACACGGTCGTGCCTTGGCGCCAGTATAGCGGATCGGACCACTCGTCTGCGATCCGCTGCGCGTCCTCCTTCGTCGCGATCTGCTCGCCATCGCGCGTCTCGATCCGGATGTCGCCGTGGCGGCCGATATAATCGAGATGTGCAGCGAGATGCTTGGCGCCCTTCTTCCGTCCGGTCACCTTGACGAGCACTTCGGGCGTGCATCGAACGACACGCGCCAGCGTAGCCCGGGCGTCTCCTCGATGATGCGACGCTGCCGGCGATCTAGACGCAAACGGCCCCGTGCCGTTGACGACGTTCCGGGCATATTTGACGTTCGGATCGCTGACGAGGCGCGGCTTGAAGCTCGGCTTCATCGCCTCCCATAATTCGTCCTCGCGATCCCCGAACGGCATCAGTCGGCGACCTCCCAGAAAGCGATCTCACCGCGCAGCACGTCCGCCAGCGAGGCGATCTGCACGTTGATCTCCTCCCGCATATCCGCGATCCGGCGCAGCTCGCGATCGATCTGCAGGCCACTGTCGGCCATCATCGCGGCGTTACCAGCCTTCATCGCCTGATTGAGATTGCGGCCGATACGCTGGAGCTGCATGCGGATCGGCGCCACGGCATCGCGCAGGCCGTCGTCCACGCCGGCCTTTAGCGCGATGTGTCGGCGCACCAGTGCCTTGATCCATCCAGCGCGATCTACGCCCCGCTCGGCCGCGCGATGATCGAGGACGGCCGCTTCGGCGTCCGTGAAGGTGAGCGACACGCGATTGCCGGCACTGTCGGCGCGCGGAGCGATCCGGGGGGCATCGGCTACATGCTTTAAGGCTTGCTGAAGTACGGTGCGGAGAAGCGCGCTGCGCCCTCCCCTGCCCTCGGCCACGGCGTCGAACGCGGCAAGCAGTTCGCGATCGACGCGCGCCGTCAACATCGCTGAATCTTTGGTGGGGGATGCAGATTGCGGCGCGAGCGACATGGCCCTGCAAGGGTAATGTAATACAGTGAACGCAGCAACGCCTATCCTGCCATCCAACACCCCATACCAAAATCAGCCTTCAAGTGTGCCACGTGGCACACCCAATCCGTTTTAGAAGTGATGAAGTCGCGGAAGGAAGGATTGGACCTGAGCGTGAGTGTCGGTCACCACCGACGCTCTCCGTCAGCCGGCGCGATCAGCGCCAGCTTACGATACGGGGTTCCGCCTCGTCCTCAAAGTGCAGCAATGCCTCGACGACCATCGCACGCTTGCCTTCGATCTCGATCGTTGGGCGCTCCACCCGCTGCTTGCCCGCCCTGGGCTTAGATGGCGAGCGAGGCCCGGGAGCAGGGGCCTCGGCCAAAGCACTGTCCGTCGGCGCTTGACCGACAGGCACCGGCGTTTCGTCCATTGCGCGATCGGCCTCGTCGTCCCGGATCACATCCGTCGTCGCCGTCGCTTCGCCTCCTTCAGCCGCTGCCGGATCATCTTCGCCGGTAGGGGGGGGCGTTTCGGCTTGAGGGGCAGGCGTAGGCGGGGGCTTTGGCGCCGATTTCTTCGCGCCAACCTCGCGCGCGAACCGCTCGCACGCCAACACCGTCATATCCTCGACCGCGGTGTTGGCGACGAATACGCGGGTTGCCGCATCGTCGGTCTTCGCGGCCTGGGTGAGAGCGACCGCGCTCCGCATCGAAATGTCGGCAAACAGCGCAGCGATATAGTCGGGAGCCTTCGCGAGCCCCTGATAGCGGGTTAACAGCGTGCGGTTGCGACCGGTCGCACGGGCCAGCTCGGCGAGCGAACGTCCGTTTGCGACCTGTCCGGTGACGAACCGGATCATGTCGGCTGTCGACAAGTCCTCGCGCTGATCATTCTCGATGAACTGATCGATCCGGACCTGCTCGACGTCGTCCGTCTTGCTGACGATCGCGCGGACTTGCACCCCGAGCTTCTGGCACGCGCGCCAGCGCCGCTCGCCATACATGATCCGATAGCGCCCTTCGGCATCCTTCGGGGCAACGGTGATGGGCTGAAGTTGGCCACGCTCCTTGATCGTCTCGGCCATCTCGTCGATCTTAGCCGAGTCGATCTCGCTGCGGACGTTCTCAGGATCGGGGTACACCAGCTCGGGATCGAGGAGCTGGACGCGATCGGCGTCCGCCACGGCCGCCTTCTCGCTGAAAACGTCGAAGCCGGAGAAGTCTGTCATTTGTGGCTCCCGATCCGGGTCATGGCTTCCTCGAGAAAAGCGCGCATGGGCGGGAGTGAAGTCCGCACATCCTTGTCGAACCGCCACACCGGCACATGCTCTTGGATGGCCTGGCTGTAGTGCGCTCGTTCTGGAAGGAAGTTGGTGAACAGGTTGCGCCCGATCTTCTCTTTGATTGCAGCCAGCATCTTCATTTGGTGGGTATCGTTAGCGCGCACTCGATTGGGCACGAGCCCTACGACGTGGATCGGCGTTTTCCGACGCTGGTTCACGGTCTGGATCGAGTCCGACACCTGCTTGGTCGCTGCCGGACCGAACGGCCCCAGTTCGACGGGGACGATCAAGTGGTTGCACACCAACAGAGCCGCGAAATTGATCCATGACCAGGAGGGCGGCGTGTCGATGATGCAGAAGTCGAAAAACGGATCGAGCGTCGGAAAATTGGCGTTCAGAGCCGACAGCGCGCGGGGGTAATCAGCGTCATATTCCCCGCCCATGCGATTGGAGTAGATCGCGAGCCGGGGGAAGGTAGCAGGCGGCACATATTTCGGTTCGAACAGCGGCTTGCACGTGCCGAGGCTCTCGAACTCGGCTAGCGCGTCGGTCGCATTGCACTGGCGATCGAGATCGAGGAACAGCACACGATGACCGGCGTCGGCGAGCAGCCATGCCAAATGGCACGCGATCATGGTCTTGCCCGCGCCGCCCTTCTCGACATTGATGGCGATGGTCTTCACGCCCTACCAGCCTCGATCAGAATTGTTTTTCCAGTGCTCATAACCGCGATAGTTGGAATCCGTGCGGGTGTTGCGGCGCCCCTCCTCGTCCGGAGTGTCGCCACTCCAGATGCGCGGGGTAGAACCGCCACCGCCTCTTAGGACGGCCCACGCGATCAGGACGAATAGCCCGATCGTCAGCAGATTACCCAACATGGCCTTCCTCCGTCGCCTTGATGAAAGGCGCAGCCTGTAATATACGATACCGCAAATGCCGTCAATATGCGGTATCGGTAATTACTAGGGCAATGGATGACGTCTAGCAAGGTCCGTTCCGTTGGTCGCCCTCCGATGGAGGATCAGACGCTTGCGCGTTTTCCCAAGGGCACGCTCGGGCGCATCAAATCTGTTCTGCGGGAGAGCGAGAGCCAGGCCGACTTCATTCGCGAGGCGGTCGAGCTGGAGCTTCGCCGGCGGGAAGGGCCGCCGGTAGGCGGCCCCGACCGCGCCTAGTCGCGGTCCTCCGAACCCTTGGCGAGAACCGCGAAGCCGTCCGCGATCAGCTCCACCGTGTAGCGCCGGCCCTCGGTCGTGTCGTAGGAGTTTTGGCGGACGCGGCCCGTGATGTGAACCAGGTCGCCCTTCTGCGCCTTGGCGGCGCGCTCGATCAGCTTGCCGAACAGTGTCACCTCATTCCAGTGCGTGTCCGTCACCCATTCGCCATTCTCCTGCCGGTTGTAGTTGGCGGCGACGTTCACCTTCGTCACCTTGTCATGCTCCGTGATCTTTCCGACCCGGCCGATGATCCGAAACTCCGCGATGTTCTGCATGGTCCTGTCCTTCGATCGATCAGGCTCATTCCTGATGGGTATCGAAGGGGAGTGCAGACGCCGCGATCAAGCAAAAAAACGGAGGGTCCGCACAGCGGAAACCGTAGGCGCAGCCGGTTATTTGCTTGATCGTAGAAGGCGGCCAACACCCATTGTCCCATCAGTTCAGGAATAGCCGATCGAAAGGGCTCGGACGTGAGACGCGCGCGGATTTCGCCGGCGGGACGAGAATCGCAACGCACTTGGTGATGGTCGACCGGCTCGCCACTGCCGCGGAGAAAGAAATCGCGACATCGCCGAAGAGCGACGATGTCGGGTCCGATCGCGCGCAACGAGGCGCTCGGGGCTGACGCTACGATGGCGTTCGTCGACGAGAAACGGCTGCATCAGGCGCGAACGTGACCATTTGAGCGCGACAGAAAACGCATGCTCCTCCTGGGAGCACCGCGACGCGTAGCGTCGCGTCCGGCAGTTCGGCTGGGCTTTGTCGGTGGGGTTTGTTCTTTCGGTTTCGTCAGGTCCGTCTCGCCGTCAGGCGTTAAAGCGTTGGCCGTCTAGGCCAACTCCATCTGTGCTTAGAACATATGAATCTAGGAGCGGTTGACCATTTTTTTGAGACTCCTGCTTCTCGATCGCGATGGCAAGGCTGTCCAGCACACGACGCAGGCCCGCGTCCTCGATCTCCTCAGCCACAACCTGGCGAGGCGTGCGCCACAGGCGCATTGCCTCGATCTCCTCGATACGATCGGTTTCACGCTGCACCACGTCGTCGGGAAGCGGGACGGGCCGAAGCCGCCGCGGAAGGAAGCGGGCAAGCCTGTTGGGGAAACTCATCCGATAGACGTTGGACGTCTGTGCGTTGCGAGCCTTCGGGCGATCGGCGGGAGGGTCGATCGGCACGCACCGGCGCTGCTTGTCGAGCAAGCCCATCTTGGCGAGGATCGACAGCCCGCGCCCCACGCTCGCGCGGGAAAGACCGGTGTGCGTCTCGATCCACTCCCAGGTCGGGAATACCTTGCCGGCACAGGTGCGCGCGAGATGTGTAAGCTGCTCGAAGACGCGGACCGCCGCGGGCGTAATCAGCGTGACGAGCCGTTCGTCCTCGGTGAGCTGGCGCCCCTCGGAGCGGGCAAGACGACGGATGGCGTTCTTGCGCTTCAGCAGCTCCACGGCCTTCTTGTAGAGCCGGTCGGTCTCACCCTTGGCGTAGGTGTAGAAGAAGTCATCCTCGAAGGTGCCGGCTCTGCGGCTGTTCGGATGCACATGCGCACGCGTGGGGTTCGGTGCGCCCGATCGTGACCTCGGCCGCGCCCGTTCGAGGCGATCGAGCGCCATGAAGCTCGCCCGCGCGAGTGTAACAGCTCCCATCTTCCGTCCCCTTTTTGGGGCCGGGACCAGGCAAAACTAGAGCGTGGCGCGAAGCGCGCTCCCTTGAACCAAGGCTCGGGAACGGGTATGAGAAGGATGTCTTACGTCCCGATCGATGCCGCCAAGCATCGCTCATCACGTTCCAGGGTGCCCGGCCTTCGTGCCGGGCATTCGTTTATGTGGTCACGGCCGATCCCCGTTTCTGCCGCCCGCGGTTCGCGTTCGACGACGGCGATTTTTGCAGAAATCACGGCGCCGGCGAACAACAACAATTCGTGCTTTGGCGGACCCAAGCCCTAAAAAGCTCGTGCTTTGGCGGACCTCAGCGCTTCGCATTCGTGCTTTGCCGGACCGGCGTTCGTGCTTTCACGGACCCACGTTCGTGTTTTGCCGGACCACACGTCTCCGGACGAACAGATCGATTCGGAATGCCCTGTCAGGCGGCCGACAGCGACGGCTTGGGGGTAATCGTCACAGTTGTGGCCGCAGTCGTTCGCCGCTTGGTCGTCGACATCTCAGCAGCAGGGCCATCGCCCATGACGATGTGGTAGTCCGGGATGGCGTTCTCTTCCGAGATTCCCTTCATCACGTGCCGGAAGTGCTTCAGAGAATTCTGGTAGCCGAGCTGAAGACGCAGATCGTCCAGCCCCACTTGAACTGCCCCGGCCGTACACGTCGATCGAGCGACTTCGTAAAGTCTGCGCTCGACCGGCCCGAGCTGGAAGTAGGACGGAGAATATTCCAGAACGCGCCGGTCGCGCAGGATCGCGCGATAGAGCCAATCGCACAGTCGGACCTTGACGCCCTTGAGGCGCTTTTCGCCCCGAGCATTCTTTTGGTAATGAAGCTGGGCTTCCGACAGCCACGAAAAAAAGCCCGCCTGTCCCTCGCCACCGGCCTCGATGTTGGTCTTGATCTGCGTACCCTGCAGTCGTTCCAAGGCATCCGACAGCCGCGAATAGGATCGCGCCGAGCCGTTGACGCCGGTGACGCGGAATAGATCGTGGGCGGTGAAATAAAAGTCCTGCGCGACCGTCTCCCCGGCATCGAGCTTCGCCACCAGAAGGCTGGCGATATAGAGCAGCACTTCCTTGTCGTAGATGGTCGCCACGCCGCGGGGACCAGGTCCGATCTCGATCGACACTGACTCGGTCTTGTAGATCAGCGGCCGCTTCCACGCTGTCTTGGTCAGCGCGAAGAACGGGTAGGCCATCAACGACTGCTCGCCGCGAACCTCTGTCAGCAACGGGCTGTCGAGGACGAACAGGTCGCCTTGCCCTGCAGCGCGCCCGGTCATGCAGCGACCTCCGGAAGCAGCTCGATCGCTAAGGTCCGCGAAAGCACGAAAGAAGGGAGGCGGTGGTCCGTGAAAGCACGAAACGAAGCGCTCGCCCCCTCGGAGAAGGCAGGCAGAAAGCCAAGCTGACGCCCGCTTTCGTGCTTTCGCGGACCCGGGTGAGGAGTGGCAGCGACCGCACGACCCCGTATCGCAAACGATCGGGGCTGTTGAAAAACACCGGACACGTTGACCTTACCCCTGTGTTCCGCTCCCAAAGCTATGGGAGCGACGCCATGATGGGCACGGCCTGCGGTAGTGGAAGGTCGGGGCCGGGCTCCCGCACTATAGAAGCGATGTTGCCGCGCGACCACCTGCTTCGCCGGGTCGACCGGCTGCTCGATATGGGCGAACTGAGGGCGGCGCTGGCGCGACACTATAGTCCGCGCGGTCGGCCATCGGTCGATCCCGAACTGCTGATCCGCATGGCGCTGATCAGCCGCATCTATGCGATCAGATCGGAGCGCCGGCTGTGCGAGGAACTGCGCTACAACCTCGCTTACCGCTGGTTCTGTCGCCTTCTGCCAGGCGCGGCCGTCCCGCACCACTCCACCTTCAGCAAGAACCGGCATGGCCGCTTCCGTGACGCCGGCGTGTTCCGGCTGCTGTTCGAGAACACGGTCCGGCACTGCATTACGGCCGGGCTGGTCGCCGGCAAAGACGCGGCGATCGACGCCTCGTTCATCGCCGCGGATGCGAGCTGGCAGCGCAAGGTGCTTCCCATCAACCTGCCAGACGCGAGCCGTGCGACCCGCCCGGTCCGCGAATGGCTGACCGATCGGGCAAGGACGCCAAAACCGCTGACCGGCACGGGCAAAGGTTTTCCGGGTGTCTCGCGCACCGATCCTGCCGCGGCCTGGTCGGCGCGGACCGTGCGCGGACGGTTCGGCTATGCCCTCAATGTCCTGATCGACACCCCGAGCGGGGCCGCGCTTGATGTGGAAGCAACTCCTGCCCGCTTCGCTGACGAGGTGGACGCCGGGAGAGATATGCTGGCACGGGCCGCGGATCGGTTCGGCTACCGGCCCAAGCGCGTTGCGGCCGACAAGGCGTATGGCAGCGCCACATTTCTCGCCTTCGTGCGCGACCACGGCGCGTTGCCGCACATTCCCGTGATCGAGCGCTCCGAGCAGACCAAAGGCAAATTCCCGCGTGAAGCGTTCATCTACGACCGGGAGCACGACCGCTTCACCTGCCCGGACGGCAAGGCCCTTGCACACCGCGGTTTTCACCGGCCGACCGGCGTTCATCGCTATAGCGCCCGGCCAGATGACTGTCGGGCGTGCGCCTTGCGCAAACGATGCACGGACGGGCGTCACCGCGCCTTGTGTCGCATGGAGGACGAAGACGCGCGCGACCTCGCGCGAGCCGAAATGCGGACCGGCCTCTTCAAGCGATCCATGCGGCTGCGGCGCGGCGTCGAGCGCCTGTTCGCCGATGCCAAGGTGAAGCACGGCATGGTCCGGCTTCACCTGCGCGGCATTCGGGGCGCGGAAGAGGAGTTCCTGGTCGGCGCGGCCGTGCTGAACCTTCTGCTGCTGGCGCGACCCGATCACGCGGCTTCCCGCTCACTTGCCGGGAAATGACGGTAGAAGGTCGAGAGGCCGACCTGTAGAAGCTTCGCTACCTTGGCGGGCTTGTCCCCGGCCGCGAGCAGCTTGCGCGCCGTGTCCAGCTTCTCGGGCGTGAGCGCCGACTTGCGACCGCCACCTGTCCCGCCTTTCTGGCGGGCCGCGGCCAGCCCGGCGATCGTCCGCTCCTTCACCAACTCGCGCTCCATTTCGGCGACCGAGGCGAGGATATGGAACAGGAGGCGACCCGAAGCCGTGGACGTGTCGAATCCGTCCGTCAGGGACCGGAAATCGACCTTGCGCGCGGACAGGTCGGCCGCCAGCGCGATCAGGCCTTGGATCGAGCGGCCGAGCCGATCGAGTTTCCAGATCACGATGCAGTCGCCAGCGCGCGCGAAGCTGAGCGCTTCCGCCAGTCCCGGCCGATCGACCTTCGCGCCGCTCGCCTTGTCGGTGAACAGCTTCTCGCACCCGGCCTTGGTCAGGGCGTCGGTCTGGAGCGACAGGTCTTGGTCGGTTGTGGAGACGCGCGCATAGCCGATCAGCATTTTCCCGTTTCTCCATCCCGAACCGCCGGTTTCGGGAATCATAAATCGGGAACACATTTTGGGAAAGAAAAACCTGCTCTGGGCGAGCTATCGAGTGCCGGGCCGGTTTTCCCGCTCCACGTTCCTTTACGGGAACGCCGATCAGGCTCTGGTTAGCTCAGTTTTGCGCGTGATAGTCCAATGCTCCAGTCGTTTGTAGACGATCACCTTGTCGCCGATCAGATCTCCATGCCGGCGACAGAAGAGGTCGAGCTGATCGCGATCGCCGACCAGTTCGACACAGATCGTCAGATGCGGATCGGCAATTTCCGAGCCGTTCTCCCGGATCGGTTCGTGATTGCTGAAGCCGTAATGGGTATTTTGCGCGACGGCGTTGATGATGCCGTCCGCCTTCGCGGTGCGAATCAGCTCGCGATAGAGCGGCTTTGCCCCCCAGAAGCGACGCGGGCCGATCTTGTCGGACGGTTTCAGATAGATGCGCAGCATCCCGACTTCGCGGTGATGGACGGTGAAACGATTGGGCATGACGGGCTTTCGACAGGAAACAGGATCAGGCGCGCGTGCGCCGGCGAGAAGCGCGGTGCGTGCGGGCATCGCGCAGGGTCGCGTCGGGTGTGAGGTGTGCGGCAGGTACCTTTGGCACAGCGACGCGCTGCGACAGGTAGATGCCGTTGTGGCCTGAGCAGAGGTAGGCGACGAAGCACGCGACTGCGATCGGCACCGTATAGGCCGCGCCGAACAACTCGATCCCCATGAACGTGCAAGCCAGCGGTGTGTTGGCCGCGCCCGCGAACAGCGCGACGAAGCCGATCGCTGCGAATAGCCCCGACGGTACTCCGAACATCGGCGCGAGCGCATTGCCGAGCGCCGCGCCGATAAAGAACAGCGGCGTGACCTCGCCCCCCTTGAAGCCCGCGCTCAGGGTCACGACGGTAAAGAGCAGCTTCAGCGCCCAGCTCCACGAGTGCGTATCGGGACCAAAGAAGCTGGCGATGGTCAGGCTGTCCGGTGTCGCGGCGAGCGTACCCAGGCCAAGATAGTCGCGGGTTCCGAGCAGCCAGACCAGCGCAATCACGGCCAGCCCGCCGATAACGGGTCGTAGTGGGCCATAGGGGATCACGCGCTTCAACCATCCGCCCAGCGCGTGATTGGCCTCGGCAAAGGTCAGCCCGGTCAGACCGAAGGCAATGCCGGCGACACCGGCCTTGGCGACGAGCAGCGCGTCGACCGGCACCAGCGCATCGACATGGTAGACGCCGTGATGAATGCCCCAGGCAAGACAGGTCCAGTCACCGACCAGCGCCGCGACCAGGCATGGCACCAGCGCGCGATACTCGACCCGACCGATCGCCAGCACCTCCAGTGCAAAGACCGCGCCCGCAATCGGCGTCCCGAAGACCGCGCCGAACCCAGCCGCGATCCCGGTCATAAGGAGGGTGCGTGTCGCTTCCGCATCCAATCTGAGCGCGCGTCCAAACCCGCTGGCAAGACTGCCGCCCAACTGCACGGCGGTGCCTTCACGTCCCGCCGATCCCCCGAACAGATGTGTCACGACCGTGCCGAAGAAGATGAGCGGAGCCATGCGCAGCGGCACGCCGCCCCCCGGTTCGTGGATTTGCTCGACGATGAGGTTGTTGCCGCCTTCGACCGAGCGCCCTGTCAGATGGTAGAGCAGTCCGACCACGAACCCGCCGATCGGCAGCAGGTAGAGCAGCCAGGGAAAGGCGAAGCGAAGCCGGGTTACGGCGTCGAGGCTCCGCAGGAAGGCCGCGCAGAGCGTTCCCACCGCTGCGGCCATCGGGACCAGGATCAAAGCCCACCGCAGTACCGACGTGGCATGGGTGCGGCGATCGCGAATGAACGCTGCCATGTTGAACTGGTCATAGAGATTGCGAAATGTCGCGCGCACGATTCCTCCTTGCTGCCTTGCGGCGCCTGGTAGGAATCATCGGCCCTTGCGAGGGCGGTTCGACCGAATGGCCCGGCGGAAATCCATCGCCGTGCCTGCGCATATGCTGTCCGACCGCGACCCGGTCAACCAACCGCAGAAGCATGAGACTATCGTTTTGGTGAGGACCGATAAAATGGCTTTGGCCACGGAATAAACCCCGACGAGCATCGTCTACGCTTTCGAGACCGATGCGCTGGAGGCTTATGCGTAGACGAGATTGGATGCTGGGTCTGACGGCTTCGGCCCTACTTACCGGCGCAGTCGCGGCCGCCCCCGCCGATGGCTACGCTACCATGATGTCTGTCGCGATGGACCGGATGATGGCGGGCATGATGGTCAAGCCGTCCGGTGACGTCGACCGCGACTTCGTGGCGATGATGCTTCCGCATCATCAGGGTGCCATCGATATGGCGGTGGCGGAGCTGCGCTACGGCCATAACGAGCAGCTCAAGCGCATCGCGCAGGAAATCATCATCGATCAGCAGCAGGAGATCGCCGCCATGAAGCTGGCGATCGGCCAGCCGCTACCGCCTTCGACGCCAGCCCCGACGCAGGGCGGCGACCACCATAGCCCTATGGAGCACTGACATGATCCGGACCATCCTGCGCTCGGCCGCCTTGCTGATGAGCGCCGCACCGGGCCTCGCCATGGCCCAGCAGGCGCCGTGGAACGCTAAGGACATGCCCGTCAGCCACCGCGACCGCGTCTATGCGTCTGAACAATTCTCCAACACGGTGTCGGTGACCGACCCGGCCGACAACCGGCTGCTCGGCGTCATCAAACTCGGCGATCCCCAGCCGATGAACTTCTCCCCGCTCTACAAGGGACAGGTGCTGGTTCACGGCCTGGGCTTCTCGCCGGACGGGAAGACCTTGGCGGTCGTGTCGATCGGATCGAACGCCGTGTCGTGGATCGACACCGCCACCAACACCGTCAAGCACACGACCTATGTCGGGCGCAGTCCGCACGAGGCGTTCTTCACGCCGGACGGCAAGGAGGTGTGGGTCACGGTCCGCGGCGAGGATTATATCGCCGTGCTCGACCCCACGACGTACAAGGAGACGGGGCGCATCAAGACGCCCGGTGGTCCGGGCATGACGATCTTCTCTCCCGATGGCCGGTACGGCTATGTCTGCTCTTCGTTCAATCCGGTATTGGCTGTGTTCGATGTCGCGACCCACGCGCAGGTCGGACAGGTGGCGCAGCCAAGCCCCTTCTGCCCCAACATCGCCGCGACGCCGGACGGCAAGCAAGTGTGGTTTACGCTGAAGGACATCGGCAAGACGGTCGCATTCGATGCTCGGCCACCCTTCGCGATCCTGAAGGTGCTGGATACCGGGCCTATCACGAACCATGTCAATTTCGCCCGCACGGCCAAGGGGCAGTTCGCGTATGTGACGGTCGGCGGAGAGAATGTGGTCAAGGTGTTCCGCACGTCCGACTTCACGCCGGTGGCAACAATTCCGGTCGGCAAGATGCCGCACGGTGTTTGGCCATCGGGCGACGGCCGGCGCGTTTATGTCGGGCTAGAGAATTCCGATGAGCTGGCCGCGATCGACACTGCCGGCAACACGGTCGTCGCTACCGTGCCGGTCGGACAGGCACCGCAGGCGATCGCCTATGTGTCGAACGCAGTTCCGACAGGCCCCGGCACCGACAATCTCCAGCCGCTCGGCACAGCGGGCAAGGCGCTGCATCTGACCATGGGGCCGATTGGCGGCAAAGGTACGGCAAGCAGCATCACCCTCTTCGACCAGGGCATCATTCAGGTCGTGCAGAGTGCCGTTACCGGTTTGCAGCCCAAGAAGCCTTACATGCTCGTACTGACCGCCAATGCGGACGGCAGCGGCGCTGTAGAGCCGCTTGCGAACTTCATGAGCAACCCGGCAGGTGCGGCGATCGTCAACGCATCGGGTCCGATCCGCCAGATCGTTCAGGGCAGCACCGCGACACCCCGGCGCTTTCTGGCGGTTGCGGAGGTGGTGAACGGCGCGCCGGGGCGCATCGTGCAGGTGCAGCGCGACTGAGATGGACCCGCTTGCCGCCGCGATCGAACCGCTGATCCCCGGGCTGCGCCGCTATGCCCGGTCGTGGTTGCGCGACCGGGTGATGGCGGATGACGTGGTGCAGGATTGCCTGGAGCGCGCGGTCGGGCGCTGGCGACAGCGACGGGGTGCGGAGGTCCGCCCGTGGGTCTATGCGATCCTGCACAATTTGTTGGTCGATCATCAGCGGCAGCATAGCCGGCGAGGTACGGCGGTTCCGCTCCACCTCGTGGACGACGCCGCGCTCGGCCGCCCGGCCGATCAGGACACAGGCCTGCACCACCGCGACCTGCTGCGCGCGCTTGATGCGTTGCCTGAAGAACAGCGAACGGTGCTGCTCCTGGTCTCGGTCGAGGGCCTGCCCTATGCGGAGGTCGCTGCCGTAGTCGGCGTGCCGCTGGGCACGGTAATGTCGCGCATATCGCGGGGGCGCGACCGTCTGGCGACCCTCCTCCGGGAGGGTGAACGGCCGCGATTGAGGAGCGTGCAATGACCAGCCCGATCGGCGAGGACGATCTGGCCGCATGGATCGATGGCAGGCTGTCGCCCGAGCGGCAGCGCCTGGTCGACGCCTATCTTGAAGGCCAGCCGGACGTGCATGCCCGTGTGCGAGAGCAGGCGGAGCAGGCGCGAGCCCTTGCATCCCTGTTCGCCCCCGTCGCGGATGAACCGATCCCGGCGACGATGCGCGTGGCAGCGATCAGGGGACGGCAACGGCAACCGCGTTGGCAGCTCGCCATCGCCGCGTCACTTCTGCTGGCGTTGGGGTTTGGCGGTGGCTGGTCGAGCGCGCGGTGGAGCGGCGAACCCCGCGCGGGCATCGCGGCGCTGGCCAACGAGGCGAGTGATAATTTCCGTGTCTATGCCGCCGACCGGATACGACCGGCGGAGATCGGCCCCGACCAGCGCGCCATGCTGATCCGATGGACCTCCGCTCGATTGGGTGAGCGCGTCACGATCCCGGACCTCAGCACGGCCGGCTATCGCTATGGCGGGGGGCGACTGGTCGCGACGCCCCACGGCCCTGCGGCACTGCTCCTCTACGACGGACCGCAAGCGTCGAAACTTGCGGTGCTGACGAGGCCCATGCAGATCGACAAGACCGCGAGCATGACCAGCACGTCCAGCGGGACCATGGGCCGGGTCACATGGGCGGTCGACGGGATCGGCTATAGTGTGGTGGGCGAGCGACCCGCGGCCGAACTGCATCCGATCGCCGATGAAGTCCGGCGTCAGGCAGATGCCGCGCTTGTGTCCTGATAGCGCCTTGCCGCCTCCCGGCGCCGACGGGCACCGGGCGGTCCAGCGCGATCACGGCTTGCGCTCGACATCCTTCCTGTCGGTCTCGGCCGGCGTCAGACGGGCTCGCTCGCGGATGCGGCGTTCCAGCGGCGCGCCGACGAACAGGACGAGCATTGCAAGGCTCACCCCGCCGATGATGAGCGGCCACACCGCCAACCCTGCTGCCGCGCCGATCGTGGCTGTCACCCAGATGCACGCGGCGGTCGCCAATCCATGCACTTCCTGACCCTGGCCGACCCGCAGCACCGCACCGGCACCGATGAAGCCGACGCCGGACAGAATGCCCTGCATCGCCCGTCCTGCGGCATCGGCGTTCACGTTCGGCAAGCCACTATGCACGATCGCCTGAACGGCGATGCAACTCGCCAGACCGACCAGACCCAGCGTCCGCAGGCCCATGATCTGCCGGTTCTCACGCGAGCGTTCCCAGCCGAGCACCATCCCGGCCGCGGTCGCCACCACCAGCCGGCCAATCGCATCGATCCAGAAAGCGACGTCCGGTGCCGCTGATGCTTCGATCATTCGACCAGCACGTGAACGTGATGCCAGGCGGTGCACAGATAGCCGGCGAAATTCCACATCGTATCCGGCCGCTCGGGCTGTCCCTGCCCGGTCTCGTCGAAGGCACGGGCGACAAGGTGCTGGCGTCCCTTGGCAAGTGTGGCGTCAAGGATCCAGCGCCGCCAGCCCCAGCGCGTCTCCGGATCATCGGCGAAGGTCGCCTGTTGCCAGTCGCGACCGCCGTTCACCGACACTTCGATCCGAGAAATACGGCGGTCATAGGCAATGGCATATCCCTCAATCCGCACCTCTCCGGCGGCCAAACTCTCGCCCGCACCGGGCGAGCAGATCGCGGCGTTGAGCGGCATGGCATTGATCGTCAGACCCTGGCTCCAGTCGACGGTGTCGCTCGTCACAGCGGCGGGGAAGAGCTTGTAGTCGTGCGCCTGGATCGGTGCCTCGGAGGGCGTTTCACGCACCTCGATCCGTGTCAGCCATTTGGCGCTGCGGACCCCGGCATAGCCAGGCACCACCATGCGGAGCGGGGCGCCATGTTCGGGCGTCAGCGGCTCGCCATTCATCGCCCAGGCGAGGAGTACGTCGGGCTCCCGCGCCTTGCTCATGGCGATCGATACCCCGAACAAGGCTTCTTCACCCTCCACGTCCACCTCGTCCGCGCCGGTGAACGCCACGAACAGCTCGGACGCATCCGGCGCGCCGACCGCATCGAGCACATCGGCCAAGCGTACGCCGGTCCACTCCGCATTGCCGATCGCGCCTACGTCCCACGGATCGCCGGAGGTGTTGGCGACCTGCTGGAGATCGGTACGCCGGTTGCCGGCGCACTGGAGAACCGCCGTTACCGTGCGCGTGGCAAGCGTGCTCTTCAGTTCCTGCACCGAGAAGAAGCGGCTCGCCATGCCCCTCCCGCTCACCTCGATCCGATGATTGGCGGGCAGATCCGGCACCGGCCCGTGGCTGCGCACGTAGAACAGCGCCTGCGGCGTCAGAAACCGCTCGATCAACGCACCGGGCGTCGGCTCGGCATTGTAGGGATCAGAACTGCGCTCGATCATATCGGTCATGGACGATCAAACGTCGCGGGCACGCGTAACGCTTCAAGTCTTCGAGACCATCGCAGACGAAAGGCTGCCGACCATTCCGATATCCAGATTGGAATGACCATATCAAACGGTTGGTCGTATCGATCTAAGTACGCGATATATGCTGCATGACTTTGGAGCAGCTCAGAATATTCGTCGGTGTCGCGGAGCGCGAACACGTCACCAAGGCAGCGGAGGCGCTGAACGTCACGCAGTCTGCTGCCTCCGGGGCGGTTGCGGCCCTCGAAGCGCGCTACGGCGTTCCGCTGTTCCACCGCGTCGGGCGTGGCATCCAGCTTACCGAGGCAGGCCGCGGCTTTCTGGAGGAAGCGCGCGCGGTGCTGGGGCGGGCAGCGCATGCCGAGACGATGCTCGCGGACTATGCCGGGCTCGCGCGTGGTTCGTTGCGGATCGTCGCCAGCCAGACGATCGCGAGCTATTGGTTGCCGGCAAAGCTCGCCGCCTTCCACGAACGCCACCCACAGATCGCGGTCGAGCTGGCGATCGACAACACCGAAGGCGCGGCAGCGCAGGTGTTGAGCGGCGCGGCGGAACTCGGCTTTGTCGAGGGCGAGGTGGACGAACCGGCGCTTGCCCACTGGAATGTCGGGCATGACCCAATGGTGCTGGTCGGCCGCGAGGAAGCCGAACGCATCGACGAGGCCTGGCTGCGCACTACACGCTGGATCGTCCGTGAGCAGGGATCGGGTACGCGCTCGACTTTCGAGGACGTGCTGCGAACGCGCGGGTTTGATCCGGCCCAGCTGACGATAGCGATGACGCTGCCGTCCAACGAGGCGGTGCGCACCGCCGTTGAGGCCGGTGCCGGCGTTGCCGTCTTGTCGCGATTGGTCGTCGCGCGCGCGCTCAAGGCTGGCGATCTCGTCGAGCTGCCGCTCGGGCTGCCCGACCGCGCCTTTCACGCGCTGCGCCACAAGGAACGCTATCGCACCCGCGCGGCCGACGCGCTGACGGATCTCATCAAGGAGCAGGTCGCATGACTGCCGACACGCACTCCGTTCTCAGCGGCCTCAAGCCGCTCAGCCGGCTCGATCACCCCCGCGAGATGATCCGCCAGTTCACGCCCAACTGGTTCGCCGCGACGATGGGCACGGGCATCCTTGCCCTCGCGCTGCCGCAGGTGCCCGGCATCGGGCCTTCGCTTAAACCTGTCGGCGAGGTGTTGTGGTTCTTCAATATCGCGCTCTTCGCGCTGTTCGCCGGCCTCTATGGCGCGCGCTGGGTGATGTTCGGGCACGAGGCGCGGCGCATCTTCGGGCACAACACCGTGTCGATGTTCATCGGGACCATTCCGATGGGGCTGGCGACGATCATCAACGGCTGTCTCGCCTTCGGCATCGCGCGGTTCGGAAATGGCATCGTGCCGGTCGCGCATATCCTGTGGTGGATCGACGTCGCCATGTCGCTCGCCTGCGGCGTGCTGATCCCCTACCTGATGTTTACCCGCCACGAGCACAGCCTGGACGGCATGACCGCCGTATGGCTGCTGCCGGTCGTCGCTGCCGAAGTGGCGGGCGCCAGCGGCGGGCTGCTCGCGCCGCATCTAACCGATCCCCACGCGCAGATAGTGACGCTCGCGACCTCCTATGTGCTGTGGGCCTATTCGGTGCCGGTCGCGTTTGGCATCCTCGCCATCCTCATCCTGCGCATGGCACTCCACAAGTTGCCGCATGAAAGCATGGCGGCATCTTCCTGGCTGGCGCTGGGGCCGATCGGCACGGGTGCTCTGGGCATGCTGGTGCTCGGCGCGGATGCGCCGGCGATCCTCACCGCGCACGGGCTAGCCGGCGTCGGCACCGTCGCGCAGGGGATCGGCGTTGTCGCCGGGCTCTGCCTTTGGGGTTTCGGCCTGTGGTGGCTGGCGCTCGCGACGCTTATCACCATCCGCTACTGGCGCGCGGGCGTGCCGTTCAACCTCGGCTGGTGGGGCTACACCTTCCCGCTCGGCGTCTACACCGTCGCCACCTTCCGCCTCGGCACGACGCTGAACCTTATGTTTTTCGGTATCGTCGGCACGGTGCTGACGGTTGCGCTCGCGGCGATGTGGCTGCTGGTCGGTGCCAAGACGCTAGCCGGTGCATGGCGGGGCAACCTGTTCGTCTCGCCCTGCATCGCCACCCCGAACTGATCCGCCATGATGATCGGATCAGTCGGTCCGATCACTTGCAGAATGCCCCTTCGATCCGCCAGCGTGACTGGCCACAGGAGAGCCTTGTCATGGACAATTTCGACGCCGGGCTGGCGAGTGAGACCAGCCGTCGCCGCTTCCTCAGCCATGCCGCGCTCGGCACCGCCGGCCTTGCCGCCGCGCCGGCACTGGCGCAGCAGCTCGTCGACCTGAAGCTGCCCGGCGGCAATGCCGAGCGGCCGATGACCAGCGCCTTTCCCGGCAAGGGCAGCATGATCCTCCAGCGCGTCCATCCACCCTTGCTGGAGACGCCGATGGAGGTCTTCGACAAGTCGGTGTTCACGCCCAACGACCAGTTCTTCGTCCGCTGGCACTGGGCCGACATACCGACCTCGATCGACGTCGAAAGTTTCCGCCTCAACGTCTTCGGCCACGTCAATCGGCCGCTGTCGATCAGCCTCGCTCAGCTGCTGCGCCTTCCACGGGTCGAGATGGCGGCGGTGAACCAGTGCTCGGGCAACAGCCGCGGGCTGTTCCAGCCGCGCGTCGCCGGCGCGCAATGGGGCAATGGCGCGATGGGCAACGCCAAGTGGCTCGGCGTTCGCCTGCGCGACGTGCTCGACCTCGCCGGGGTCAAGGCAGGCGCGGTGCAGGTGCGCTTCGGCGCTCTCGATCAGCCGGTCGTGGCGGGCGCTCCTGACTTCGAGAAGGCACTCGACATCGACCATGCCCGCGACGGCGAGGTCATGATCGCCTTCGGCATGAACGGCGAGCAACTGCCGCTCCTCAACGGCTTTCCCTGCCGGCTGATCGTGCCGGGCTGGTACTCGACCTATTGGGTCAAGATGCTGAACGCGATCGAGGTACTGCCCGGCCCTGACGACCAGTATTGGATGGCCAAGGCCTACAAGATCCCCGCGACACCCGGCGCGAATGTCGCGCCCGGTGCCAAGGACTTCCCGACCGTACCGATCAATCGCATGATCCCGCGTAGCTGGATGACCAGCCTGCCCGATGGTCAGGCGATCGCCTATGAAGCGTCGATCCCGGTCGGCGGCATCGCAATGGGCGGCGATTGCGGCGTCGCCAAGGTCGATGTGTCGTCGGACGGTGGCCGCACCTGGTACAGGACGACGCTCGGAGCGGACGAGGGCAGGTACAGCTTCCGGCGCTGGGACGGGCGGGTGCCGCTGAGACGTGGGCCTAACCCCATCATGGTGCGCTGCTGGAACACCAACGGTGTCGCTCAGCCGATGAAGCCGATCTGGAATCCCGGCGGGTTCATGCGCGGCAACATTGAAACCACCACCATCATCGCGGCCTGAGGAGCGAGCAAATCATGAAGACTCCGTCTCCCGGCATGATGGCTGCTGGCCTGATCGGCCTGACCGGCATCATCCTCGTCTCGATCGGCGCGCCGAGCAGCCGCAAGGCGCCCGTTCCGATCTCCGAGATGTCTGAGCCGGCACCGGCCGCCAGCGTGTCAGCGCGCGGCTTCTCGCTTGCCTCGACCAGCGTCGACCTGCCGGCCGACGACGCGACCTACCCCGACGGTCCGCACGCCGACGTCATCAATGCCAATTGCACCTCGTGCCACTCAGCCAGCATGGCGCTGACCCAGCCTGCGCTATCGGCGGATCAGTGGAAGGCGACCGTCACCAAGATGCGTGAGGTGTATAAGGCGCCAGTGGCCGAGAAGGACGTCGATGCGATCGTTGCTTATCTCACCGCTATGCCGAGCCAGAAGGTGGCACCCGCGACCGGCAAGGCGCAGGACCCGGACCCCAAAGTGGCTCCTGATGTCTCAGGTGGAACCGGCTAACCGATCTACTTCCATAATCCCGAAATACCATCCCTTGCGAGACACGGGGCCGGAGCAGTGTCGGGCCTTTTTCAACAGCCCCGATCGATTTTGATCCGCAGCCATGTGAGAACGTCTAGCAGGCGTGGCGCGTGTATCAAAACACATTCTCGATTGCGATCGGTCGTGTTAGGCACGTGAGATGAGTTTTGAGAAGGTGCCATGCTGATCGGCTACGCGCGGGTGTCGACCCCCGAACAGGATCTGACGCCGCAGCTCGACGCCCTGCGTGAAGCGGGGTGTGAGCGGACCTTCAGCGACAAGGCGAGCGGTGCGAAGGCGAACCGGATCGGCTTGGCCGAAGCCCTGTCACACGCTCGCGCCGGCGACGTGCTGGTGGTCTGGAAGCTCGACCGGCTCGGCCGAACGATGAAAGGCCTGGTCGACCTTGCGGCGGAGTTGGCGGACCGGGGCATCGGTTTCCGGTCGCTGACGGATGGCATCGATACCGCCGGCACCGCCGGCAAGCTCGTCTTCCACATCATGGCGGCGATGGCGGAGATGGAGCGGGACCTGAACCGCGAGCGCACGACGGCCGCACTGATGGTGGCGAAGCGCGAGGGCAGGGTAGGCGGCCGCAAGACAGTGATGACGCCCAAGCGGCTCGAGGCGGCCCGTAAGCTCCTGGCCTCCGGAATGCCGATGCGCGAGATCGCGCCGGCGATCGGCGTCTCGGTCCCGACGCTCTACCGCCACCTTCCCGCGCCGGAACAAGAGGCGATCAGCGCGGAAGGGGTATAGCACCGACCGGATCAGTCGGCGTCGAACGCGGTTAGAATGGGGCAGGGGCCTTCCGAGCCCGACCCACATTCATGAGCAAGCCGCTGGAGTGATGCGCGGACGCGCTTCAGCTCCTGGATCTTTGCATCCAGCGCCGCGATCCGCTCGTTGGCAAGCTGGCGTGCCCGAGCGCGATCGTCGGTCGCGTCCAGCGCCACCAGTTCTCCGATCTGCTCCAACGTGAAGCCAGCGGCCTGCGCCGATCGGATGAACCGGAGCCGGCGAACATCGTCTGCTGTGTAGCGGCGAATACCGCCATTCGAGCCCGATCCTTCAGGCCTCTCCGGCGTCTCGAGCAACCCTCTGCGCTGATAATAGCGGACCGTTTCTACACCGACGCCGCCCTCGCGCGCGAGCCCCGCAATTGTCACGTCGGCCATGCCTTGACTCCGTACCATGGTACGGCCCCTATATAGGTGTCGCGAACATGGTGGAGAAGAACATGGCGACCGCGGCGCCCAAGAAGGCAACGATCTACCGCATGGTGATGCCGACGCACACCTGCCCCTACGGCTTGAAGGCAAAGGACCTGCTGCACCGACGCGGCTACGAGGTCGAGGACCATTGGCTGACGACGCGCGAGGAAACCGACGCATTCAAAGCCGAGCACGGGGTCAAAACGACACCCCAGACCTTCATCGGTGGCGAGCGGGTAGGCGGCTACGACGATCTGCGCCGGTTTTTCGGCAAGACCGTGGCCGACCCCAAGGCGGTGACCTACCGGCCGGTCGCGGTTGTGTTTGCGATGACGGCATTAATGGCGCTGGCGGCCAGCTATGCCGTGCTCGGCACACCCTTCACGGTACGCGCCGGTGAGTGGTTCATCGCCTTCTCCATGTGTGTGCTGGCGCTGTTGAAGCTCCAGAACGTCGAGAAGTTCGCGACCATGTTCCTCAACTACGACTTGCTCGCGAAGCGCTGGGTGCCATACTCCTATATCTACCCCTACGCGGAAGGCGCGGCGGGCGTGCTGATGGCGGCCGGCGTGTTGACCTGGTTGTCGGTGCCGATCGCGCTGGTGATCGGGACGATCGGGGCGGTCTCGGTCATCAAGGCCGTGTATGTCGACAAGCGCGAGCTGAAATGCGCGTGCGTGGGCGGTGACAGCAATGTGCCGCTGGGCTTCCTGTCGCTCACCGAGAACGTGATGATGGTCGCCATGGCTATCTGGATGGTGCTGGGCGTCGCGCACTGATCTGGTGCAGCGTCCCGGCGCAGCCTAGAAGGGCCGCATGAGCTTCGGCCGCCTCGCCCGCACACTCGCTCTGCTCCTGCTGGGCGCGATGCTGTTCGTGCGGATGGGCCCAATGTGCGAGGCCATCGCGCAGGCTGCTCCGCCTGCGGAGGCGCATGCCGGAATAGCCGATTGCGATCGAGCGCCGCCCACGCCCGTGAAAAAGGCCCCTTCGGTGGACTGCGTAGGAGCCTGCATCGCAACGGCCCTCGACGTTCACACGTCTCCCGCGCCGCAGCTCGCCGTGCGGACGGATCCGCCCGCACCCGAGCCTCATGCCCTTGTTGGTCGCTCGGGCGGTCCTGCACCGCCACCTCCTCGAACCGCCTGATCGACGTGGATTCCGATCAATCAGTGCGTTTGAGGAAAATTACACATGAAGACCATCAAGTTCATCGGCGCGGCTATCGCGCTCGCGCTCGTTCCCGCCACGGCCTTTGCCGCCGCTGACTGCTGCGCGGGGAAGGAGTGCTGCAAGGATGGCGCCGACTGCTGCAAGGACAAGGACGGCGCGAAGAAGGATTGCTGCGCCGACATGAAGGACATGAAGCACGGCGAGCACGCCGGTCACGACATGTCGGGCATGCAGAAGAAGTAAGCTGGGAGGGGAGGCGTTCGCGCCTCCCCTTTTCAATGGCGGGCGAACACCCTGCGGCCGCTCGGCCCGAACGCGATCACGTCATAGGCCTGGGCCTTCATGCCCGGCATTTCCATGCCCGGTGAGCCCATCGGCATCCCGGCGACCGCGAGGCCGGTGACGCCCTTCGGATGCGTGGCCAAGGCGCGCTTCATGTCGGCAATCGGAACGTGCCCTTCGAAGGTCATGCCGTCGATAATGGCAGTGTGACAGGAGGCGAGGTCTTGAGGCACGCCGCGTGCCTTCATGAACGCCGGCCGGTTCGCATCGTCGACGACGCGGACGGCGCGGCCGAACTGCTCCTTCACCTGCTGCGCCCATTTCTCGCAACAGGGGCAACCCGGGTCGCGATGCATCAGGACGGGACCCGCGGCGAGAGCCCCCGCAGGGGTAGCGCACGCCAGCGCGGCGGCGAGAAGGCGAAAGCGATCCATATCTGAGTTCCCGGGTGGCCATCCCCCCGCACGGTGACGGGGGGAGGGACGGTAGTCGATTACTGGGCGCTCTTGCCATGCGCCCGCAGCCAGGCGTTCAACTCGCCGATCTCGCGGGTCTGCTCTGCGATCGTCTTGGTGGCCATCTGGCGAACCTTGGGGTCCTTGGTCTCGCGAAGCACGATACGCGACATGGCGATGCCGCCACGGTGGTGCTCGACCATCTTGCGGACCCACGTCTCGGTGGCATCGGCACCCATCGCCGACATCATCTTCTGATGCATGTCCATCTCGGCCTGCGGGTACGGGTTCGCCGGCGTCGGCCGCATCATCTGCCCGTGGTTCATGCCGGAATGGTCCATGCCCTGCATCTGGGCGACCGCGGGAGCCGCGCCGAGGGCGGTCGCGACGGCCATAATCATCATCTTCTTCATCGTGTCGCTCCTGCGTCAAAACTCCCGCTCAACAGGGATACGGGCTCAAACCGATTAGCCCTCAAGCGATGTTGCTCAGCGGATCGGCTGAAGCGTGTTGACGCCGACGCTCTCGTCGGTTTCGGGGGGCGGGGGAGGCACCTGCTTGTCGCGATAGGAGGGGAGGTCGGGCGCATTGTCGGGCGTGGGGTGCGCCTCAAGCCGGGCGATGTAGCGCTTCATCTGCGCGATCTCGCGGACCTGAGCGTCGATGATCCCGTCCGCGAGTTTCCGCACCTCGGGGTCTTTGATGTGAGCGCGCTCGCTGGTCATGATCGCGATCGAGTGATGCGGGATCATCGCCTTCATATAAGCAACGTCTCCGACCGTCTCCTGGCTGCGGACAAGCCACAAGGCACCGGCGAACACCGCGATCGAGGCCGCCACGATGCCGAGATTGGCCCGTCGGTCGGGATACATGCCCCACATGAAGCCGATCATGATGAGCGCCATCACGGCGCCCATGACGATCGCCATCCACGTCCGGGTCTGACTGTATTCGACATGGGCGAGCGCGTAAGTGTTGAGGTACATGAGCCCGAACATCACGACCGTCGACGTCGCGATCATCGCGGCGAAGCGCCCGTAGCTCATCCCCATACCGCCCTGTTTGGAGCCGGGGTCGTCGTGGTTCATGATGCGCTCTCCTGTGCGGCCCCACCCACTGAAGGATACGCAGCTCTCTAGCGGACCCCTTGAGCTTTTCTGCGACGTCGACGGGGCCAGCGCATGAAGAGCAGGATCGCCCCGGCGACAGCGAACACGAGTCCGCCCGCTGCGAAAGCGTTGAGCCACGGCGTGTTGAACCGCTCGTGCTCGGTCCAATCCATGATGTGAAGCCCCCAGAAGAAGTCGTAGAGCCGCCACGTGCCGGTCCGGACCGATGTCAGCCGCCCCGTCTCGGCGCCCACGTAGATGCGGGTCCCGTCGTCATCGGCGAAGGAAGCACGCCAGGCGGGGAGGGCACCGCGGTACTCGGTGCTGAGGCGCTCGATCCGCTCGACGACGGGCGCCGAACCAGTTTCGCCGCGATACGCCTGCCTTGCGATCAGCGCTGCGGCCGGGCCGTCGACCGGGGGCAGCGGCTTTGCGGTGCGGGCGTCCAGCAAACGCACCTTGCCGTCGCCGAGCTGGGCTTCGACGATCGGCCGCCCCAGCAGCATCCGGTGCTGGAGCTGACGCACCGGCGCTCCGGCCGATGCGAGAAGGGCAGGGACGGGCGCGAAATCCTGAGTGGCGATCAGGGCCGGTTCGACGTTCCGGTCGATCCGGTGATCGCCATGCACGGTGTCGATCGGCAGCAGGCTCATGACGAGCCCGCTGGTGAACCAGACGATCGCCTGCGCCCCGATCAGGAGCGCAAGCCAGCGGTGAACCTTGCTTGCCCCGACATGGAGGCGGAGCCGCGGGCTCAGAACCAGGTCCTCACGCCCGCGACGAAGCTGAAGCCGCCCGTATTGTCACCGCGTGCGCGGGTGAAGCGCGCGGTGTCGCCGAACTGCCGCTCCCACGACACGCCGATGTAGGGCGCGAACTCGCGCCGGCCCTCGTAGCGAAGCCGAAGCCCGGCCTCGAGGTCCGTGAGCCCGGAGCCGGTGCCGGTTTCGGGCACGTCCTGCGCGGAGAAATTGGCCTCCACCCTAGGCTGGAGCACGAACCAGTTGGTGATGCGCTGGTCGTAATAGCCCTCCGCACGGCCAAGCACGTCGCCCTTGTCGGAGAGGAACAATGCGCCCTCCACCTCGAACCAACCGGGGGCCAGCCCCTCGATCCCTACCGTCGCGTAGGTGCGCGAGGGGTTGGGCTTGAAGTCGTAGCGAACGCCCGCCTGAAGGTTCCAGTATGGATCGAGCGCGCGGCTGTAGAGCGCCTGCACCTCGGCCTGTTCGAGCGGCTTGCCGAACGTGCCTTCGCCCTCGCTCTTTAGCGTAAAGCGATTGATGTCGCCCCCGATCCAGGCCTCGCCATCCCAGCGATAGCCGTCGCCACCCTTGCGAGCCTGATATTCGGCGAGATTGAAGAGGATCTGATAGACGGTCATTCCGCCATGCTCGCGGCGTAGATCGTTCTCGCGCGAGCTGGCCATGGCGTCCGCGCCCCAGAAACGATCGGCGAGGTGGTCCCCGGCTGGAGCGGGAGCGGGCTTGTTGCCGGGGGGAAGGTCGGTTCCGACCTTGGCAGCGGGCTGATCGCCGGGCATCGCCATGCCCGGCATCGTGCTCATGTCGTGGCCGGCATGCGGGTCCTGCCCCGCACCTGTCGATGCTGCCATGCCCGGCATAGCAGACATATCGTGCCCGGCGTGCGGGTTCTGGGTGGGCGCAGCCTGCTGCTGACCGCTCATATCCATTCCCTGCATCCCGCTCATGTCATGCCCGGCATGAGGGTCGGCAGCCTGCGTCTTCGCCGGTTGCGCGCGCCGCGGCGCGGTGCGTCGGACGGGAGCCTTACGCTTAGTCGCGGACTTGGCCGCGGCTTTCGCCTTCGGCTTGGCGGCCGGCTTTGCCGGCATCGTCATGCCCGGCATGTTGTGCATGGAATGGTCCATGGTCTGCCCGAATGCGGGTGTCGCAAGGCCGAGCGGCGCCATACCGGCGAGGAGGAGCGACCGGATCACGCCGCGGCCTCCCCGGCCTTGCGGACCTGGACAACGCGCATCATGCCCGCGTGCATGTGGTAGAGCATGTGGCAGTGGAAGGCCCAGTCGCCTTCCTCGCCGGTCACGTCCCAGCTCACCGTGCCTCCCGGCTGCACCAGCACCGTATGCTTTCGGGGGGCATAGGCGCCCTTGCCGGTCACCAGGTCGAAGAAGTGGCCGTGGATGTGGATCGGATGTCCCATCATCGTGTCGTTGATGAGCGTCACCCGTACCCGCTCGCCGTGAAGCAGCGTGATCGGGTCGGGGTTCTCCGACAGCTTCTCGCCGTCGAAGCCCCACATATAGCGCTCCATGTTGCCGGTGAGGTGGAGCTTGATCTCCCGCTCCGGTGCGCGTGTGTCCGGGTTGCGGTCGAGCGCCATCAGGTCGCGATAGGTGAGAACGCGATGCCCGACATTCTCCAGCCCCTGCCCGGGATCGCCGGTCCGATCGACCGGCATCGGCGAGATGGTCTGCACGCCCGGTCCCTTTTTAACCTCGGGGGCATTGCTGAAATCGCGCATGGAATGGCTCATGCCGCCCATGTCCATCCCGCCCATCTGATCGCCGTTCATCGCCGGCATCGTGCCGGAGCCATGGTCCATACCGGCCATGGCGCCGCCCTGAGCCTGGCCGTGGTCCATGCCTGCCATGCCGCCTGCCGCGGTGCCGGCCGCGCCGTGGTTCATTTGGGAATGATCCATACCCGCCATCGCGCCGGTGCCCGCGCCATGCCCCATCGCAGCATGGTCCATGCCGGACATCGAACCCGCAGCGCCGCCCATGGCGCCATGATTCATGCCGCCGTGGTCCATCGTGCCATGATCCATGCCGCCCATGCCCATGTCCTTCATGGTCGCGAGCGGGCGCTTGCGGAGCGGGGGCACCTCGGCCGCCATGCCCTCGCGCGGAGCGAGCGTCGCGCGGGCCATGCCGGAGCGATCGATGCTCTCACCGACCAGCGTATAGGCGCGCAGGTCGGGCGGGGTGACGATCGCGTCATAGGTCTCGGCCGGGCCGAACTGGAACTCGTCGATCTCGACCGGGCGCACGTTCAAGCCGTCGGCCGCGACGATCGTCATCGGCAGGCCCGGAATGCGGACGTTGAAGGTGGTCATCGACGAGGCGTTGATGAAGCGCAGCCGCACCCGCTCGCCGGGGCGGAATAGCGCGGTCCAATTGTCCTTGGGGCCGTAGCCGTTGACCAGGTAGGTGTAGACCGAGCCCGTGACGTCGGCGACGTCGGCGGGGTCCATCCGCATCTTGCCCCACTCCAACCGCTCTTTCAGCGACTGATCCTTGCCGGCGAGAAGCCCGGCCAGGGTCTGGCGCTGGCGGTTGAAGTAGCCCGACTCCTTCTTCAACCGATCGAAGAGGTAGTGCGGGTGGTGGAAGCTGTGGTCGGACAGCACGATCACGTGCTCCCGGTCGAACTTCACCGGATCGGGGTTCTTCGGGTCGATCAGGATCGGGCCGTAATGCCCCTCCTGCTCCTGAAGCCCCGAATGGCTATGGTACCAGTAGGTGCCGCTCTGGATGATCGGGAACTCGTAGGTGAACGTCGATCGCGCCGGAATGCCGGGGAAGGCGATCCCGGGAACCCCGTCCATCTGGAAGGGGAGAAGCAGCCCGTGCCAGTGGATCGAGGTTTCCTCGTCGAGCTCATTGACGACGTGGAGGCGGACGTTCTGCCCCTCGCGCAAGCGGATGAGCGGAGCGGGCACGGTGCCGTTGATGCCGATGGCGTGGCTCTGCCGCCCGTCGATCATCATCATCTGATGCGCGACCTTGAGCGTGATGTCCTCGCCCGACACCGTGGGCAACGGCTTGGCGATGCCGGCCGAGACGGGCTGTGCCCATGCCGGCATATAGGCCGACAAGGCGAGGCCGCCGCCTGCCAGACTGGCACCGCGCAGCACCTGGCGGCGGTCGAGAACGCGCGACATGCAAGCTCCTAAGAATGGGGCCGTGAAGGGCCGTCGACCCTTCTACGCGGCCGATCTGTCCAACCCTCAGCGGTTCCCTAGTTTTTCGAGCAGCCGCGCCCGCGCGCGATAAAGGCGAGTTTCCACCGCCTTCTGGCTGATCCCCAGCACCTCGGCCGTTTCGGCCTGGCTCAGCCCTTCGATCGTCCGAAGTACCAGAGGCTCCTTCAGGTTAGCCGGCAGGGTCGAGATGGCGCGCGTCACGCGGTCGAGTTCCTGCCGATCGCCGGCTGCGTCGTCGATCGGCACCTGTTCGTCGACGATGCTCTGGACCTGTTCGTCGTTCGGCAGCGCGAACGACAGAAACCGGCGCACGGCACGCTTACGCGCCCAATCGCGGCATTTGTTGACGGCGATGGTCGTTAGCCACGCCTGCATCGATCGGTTGGGGTCGTAGCGCGACAAGGCCTGATGCGCGGCCACAAACGCTTCCTGCGTCACGTCCAGCGCTTCGTCGGCATCGCCGAGGAAGGCGCGCGAAAGCCGGAACATCGGCTGCCGATAGCGTCGCACGATCTCGGCGAAAGCGGCTTGTCGGCCGGCGATGCTGAGCGTCGCCAGTTCGCCATCCGACAGCGCGGTCCAATCGAGGCTCACCCCTGGCCGTCGGTGAGCGCCTTCACCACCGCGTCATCGAATTGAGAGGTCTGATCGGGCCGGAGAAGCTGACGCATGGCGAAGATGTGCGCCAGCGTCGCCTTCTGCAGCTCGCCCATCGCGGCATGGCTCTGGTCGACCGCGGCGGCCACTCGCGGACCATTGCCGTGCTCGGCCTCGATCGCCTCGGCAAGGCGGGCATTGGCGGCACGCATCTCCAGCTCGAGGGCGCGGCGTTGCACCGCGAACCGGTCTTCGAGCACCTTCAATCGGGCCTGCTGGTCGCCATCGAGCGCGAGCTTGTGGTGCAGCACCTCGTGGAGCGCCGCACCGGGTTGCTTGGGCTGCGGCAGCAGCGCGCGCCCGATAAAGACACCACCAATCGCTGCCAGGAAGGCGAGCAAGGCGCACAGGACAACCCGCTTGGTCGAGGTCATGGCTCGCCGATCAGCAACGCGGAAGGAGCGAGGGGGGAGGCTCCGCCGAGCGGCGCGAGCGAGACGGCAGGGCTTGCCGTCGCGGGCAGCTCGGCACCGACGATCCCGACACCGAGCGCCGCGGCGGTTATCACACCGATCCCGAGCCCGGCTCCGCGCACGGCGGGGCGGCTGCCGATCCGTCTGAGGACTTGGTCCTCGATACCCTCCAAAGCGGCCGGGGCGGGTGCGCCCGCTAGTCGCGCCAATGCTCTGTCTAGATCGTCCATGCTTTCCACTCCACCCCTCTATCATCGGATACGCATCGCTGCCCATCATCCCTCAACCGCCGGTGAGGGGTCGGGCAGCGCGCCGCGTAGAAGGGTGCACGAACCTCGTCGGAGTACCCCATGCGTAGTCTCGCCCTTCCTGCCGCCCTCACTCTCCTGAGCCTCGCCAGTGCGGCGCAGGCTCACCCGAAGCTCGTTGTGGCCTCACCCGCGCCCAACGCGACCGTTGCCAAGCCCGCGCGTGTCGCTTTGCAGTTCAGCGAGAGGCTGATGCCGAAATTCTCCGGTGCGGACTTGATGATGACGGGCCATGGCGGCACCACGCACCCACCGATGAAGGTTGCAACCACCACCCAGGTTGCACCCGATGGCCGAACGCTGGTCGTGGTGCCCAAGTCGCCGCTCGGCGCGGGCCGCTACAGCGTCGCATGGCACGTCGTCTCGGCCGACACGCATCGGGTGTCGGGCAACTTCGCCTTCGCGGTGAAGTAAGGTGGATGCCGACTGGCCGTTGATCGGGGTCCGCTTCGCGCTTTATGCGACGTTGAGCGGGCTGTTCGGCCTGTCGGCGTTCAGCCTCTACGGGCTCAAGGCCGGGGAGCGCGCAGACGCACTCGCCTTGCGCCCTTGGCTGGTGGGGACCGGGCTGCTCGGCCTTCTGTTTTCAGGCATTGCGCTCGTCCTGCTCGCCGCGGCAATGGCTGGAGCGCCGCCGTGGCCGATCGATCGGGAAGCGATCGGAATGCTGATCACCGGCTCCGCGACGGGCACGGCGTGGGAAGCGCGCATGGTCGCGCTGATTGTGGCCGTGATCGCCGCGCTGATCGCGGCAGGACGTACCGCGCCGCTCGGCATGGTGGCGCTCGCGGCGGGCATTGCGCTCGCGACGCTCGCCTGGACAGGCCATGGCGCGATGGATGAGGGCGCGACGGGCTGGGTCCATCTGCTGGCCGATATTCTGCATCTGTTGGCGGCCGGAGCCTGGGTCGGCGCACTGCTCGGGTTGACGCTGCTCGTGGTGCGACCGGCAGTTCGCGTCGACGTCGCGCATCTCAGACTGACCCACCGGGCGTTGCACGGCTTCGGTCTGGTCGGCACGCTCGTGGTCGGCACGATCGTTGTGACGGGCCTGGTCAATGGCTGGCTGCTGGTCGGTGCCGGCAATTTACCGAGACTTCTGACCACCCTTTACGGCCAGCTCCTCCTCGCCAAGCTGGTACTGTTCGGCGCGATGCTGGGGCTGGCCTCCCTCAATCGTTTCCGGCTGACGCCGGTTTTCGAGCGCTCGGTTGCCGCGGGCGATCATCGGGCCGCGCTTGGTGCTCTGTGGCGCAGCCTCGCGATCGAGGCGAGCTGTGCCGTCACGATCCTGGCGCTGG
Organism: Sphingomonas sp. TZW2008; assembly: GCF_002117915.1. GTDB lineage: Bacteria > Pseudomonadota > Alphaproteobacteria > Sphingomonadales > Sphingomonadaceae > Sphingomonas. The sequence goes on from NZ_BDJB01000006.1 coordinate 36,931, forward strand.
TCGCCTGGCTGGGGATGCTCGAGCCCCCCGCAACGGCGATGTGAGGAGCGGGCGGCAGATCGCCACCCGCCCGTCACCGATCAGGCGGCCATCTTCTCGCATGCGTCGGCACAACGCTCGCACGCGGCGACGCACTCTTCCATGCCGTCGAGCCCCCGGCAGCTCTCCGCGCAAGCCCGGCAGATCTGAGCGCAGATGCCGCATACGACCTTATGCTGGTCGGACCCGCGGGCCATGAAGTCGAGTGAGGTGGCGCAAATCTGCGCGCAGTCGAGCATGATCTTGATGTGGTCGGGCGCGGCATGTGCGCCGCCCACCTGAAGGCAATGCTGCGTGGTCATCGAAAGGCAGGTGACGTGACAGTGGTGACAGGCGTCCATGCAAGCCTGCATCTCCGCGCTCATCTGATGGTGCATCGGTCATTCTCCGCGTGAGCCCCCGCCCACTGAGGAGTACGCACGGCGCCGGCTCGTCCCTCAGCCGGGTGCCTTCATTCGTCACCTTTAGCCTGATCCTTCATCGGCTTCGGCGCAGGCCCCCGCTTCACTGTTTCACGCCAGGGCCGCGTAGGAGACGGAAGGGCGACCCGCAGCGCAGCCGCCCTCCCTCGAACGCCATCCATCGTTCTACCCATCTCCCTCGCGATCGTCGCCAAGGGCTGCCGCGCGGCAATTCGCTGGCGAAGCTCCGCGTCGGCTTCTTCCGTCCAGCGCCGCGGCTTCCTTATCGTCACCGCACGCTCACGGGTGCAGGTGCCCGGTATCCTCGCACTGCTCAGCCGCGGCCTCGGTCTGGATCGTACAATGCTCGATCCCGAACCGACTATGGAGCATATCCGCAACCGACTTCCTGATCGCATCGGCGTCAGCACCCTCGGCAAGCGTGACGTGTGCGGTGCAGTTGATGTCGTCCGAGGCCATCGACCAGACATGGAGGTCGTGGACGCCAGCCACGCCGGACAGGCCGGCGATGCCGGCACGCAACTCGGGCAGCTTGATCCCTCCAGGAACGCCCTCGAGCAACACGTTGGTCGTGTCCCGGAGCAGCACCCATGTTCGGGGCAGCACCCATAAGCCGATCCCCACCGCGACGATCGGATCGACCCACGTCCAACCGGTGAACCGGATCGCGAGCGCACCCGCGATCACGCCTACCGACCCGATCATGTCGGCCCAGACCTCAAGGTAGGCGCCCTTGACGTTCATACTCGCATCCTTGCCCGACGTGAGCAGCTTCATGGATATGAGGTTCACCACCAGGCCGATCGCGGCGACGATCATCATCCCGGTCGACTGGACCGCCTCGGGCTGGCGGAAGCGCTGCACCGCCTCCACCAGCACGTAGATCGCCACACCGAAGAGCAGCAGGGCGTTGAAAGCAGCGGCCAGGATCTCGAACCGCTTATAGCCGAACGTCCGCTTGTCGTCGGCCGGCTTCTGTCCGAACCGGATCGCGAGCAGCGCAATCACCAGTGCTGCCACGTCTGTCAGCATATGAGCTGCGTCAGATAGAAGCGCGAGGCTGTTGAAGACGAACGCACCAACAACCTCGGCAACCAGATAGGCGGTCGTGAGCGCCAGCGCCCAGCTCAGCATCTGGGCATTCGCGCCAGCGGTGTGGTCGTGGGCATGCCCCCCATGGTCATGGCCTGCGCTCATTGATTGGCTCCTTTCGTGCCCGCGTCCGAGCGAGCGTCTCGCAGGATTTCGAGGCCGCCTTTCACCGCGATAGCGGCAACAGCGATGCCGACGATAAGGTCAGGCCAGTTCTGGCCCGTCCAAACGACGATCACGCCGGCTAGAATGATGCCCCCATTGGACACGAAGTCGTTGAGGCTGAAGGTTGTCGCAGCGCGCATATTCACATCGGGCTCGCGCAATCGCTTCAACAGCCACAAGCAAAGCCCGTTAACGACCGCCGCGATGATCGCCATCCCGATCATAGTGGGGCCGATCGGCTCGCTTCCCGAGAAATAGCGCCGCCCGGCATCGAGCAGCACACCCGCGGCAAAGAGCAGCAGCAGGATGCCCGATGTCACCGCGGCCCCCCGCTTCCACGCCTGTGAGCGCGAGAGGGCAAGCAAGCTGATGATGTAGACGATGCCATCGGAGGCGTTGTCCAAGCCGTTTGCGATCAGGGCGCTGGAATCCGCCATGACGCCGGACACCCCGAAGCCTGCCGCCAGGCCCAGATTGAGCAACAGGACTATCCAAAGCGTCCGGCGCTTCTCGGCCGTGTCGAGGTCGAAGCTCTCTTCGCTCATGCCGGCACCTTCTCGTCAGGAGCGGCAGTTTGCCGATCGCTTTCCGGGACCGGCAGCTCTCGGCTGCCGAAACGGGCATAGAGCGTCGGCAGCACGAACAATGTGAGCAGCGTCGCGGATATGAGGCCGCCAATAACCACGGTTGCGAGCGGTTTTTGCACCTCGGCGCCCGCTCCATGTCCCAGCGCCATCGGTACGAAACCGAGTGAAGCCACAAGCGCAGTCATCGCGACAGGCCTGAGCCGGGCCAGCGCGCCTCGATGCGCCGCAGCCGCGCGATCCATGCCATCGCGCATCAGGTCATGGATGGACGTCACCATGACCAACCCGTTGAGAACTGCGATGCCGGATAGCGCAATGAAGCCGACGGCCGCGGAAATGGAGAAGGGCATCCCGCGCAGCACAAGCGCGAGCACCCCTCCCACCAGCGCCAGAGGGACGCCGGTGAACACAATCAGCGCATCCCGAACGGAGCCGAGCGCCCCGTAGAGCAGCAGCATGATGACCACGAAACAGATCGGCACCACGATAGCGAGCCGGTCCCGAGCGGACGCAAGGTTCTCGAACTGGCCTCCCCATTCGAGGTACGTCCCTGCCGGCAGCTTTACCTGAGCGTCGATTGCCGCCCGGGCATCGGCAACGACGCCCGCCACGTCGCGGTCACGGACGTTCGCCTGCACCACCACGCGCCGCTTTCCGTTCTCCCGGCTGATCTGGTTGGGACCATCGACGACAGCGATATCGGCGACGGTCGACAGCGGTACGAAGCCACCACCGGCAGTCGGTACCGGCACCTGAGCGACCGCCGTGAGGTCCGAGCGCGAGCTTTCGGCCATTCGGATCATGACGGGAAAGCGGCGATCCCCCTCAAAGATCATGCCAGCCTGCCGACCACCGATCGCTGCGGCAACCGTGTCCTGCACGTCGCCGGCGGTTACGCCGACGCGCGACATGGCGGTGCGGTTCGGCCGGATATCGAGCATCGGCAGGCCCTCGGTCTGTTCGACCCGCACGTCTGCGGCACCCCGGGTCCGGCGAAGGATACCGGCGATCCGGTCCGCGGTCGCATTCATCTCGCCAAAATCGTCGCCGAACACCTTGATGGCGATGTCGCCGCGCACGCCCGCGATCAGCTCGTTGAACCGCATCTGGATCGGCTGGGTGATCTCGTAGGCGTTGCCGGGGAGGGTGGAGAGACGCTTCTCCAGACGCTCCACAAGCTCTTCCTTGGAGAGACCTGGATCGGGCCACTGCGCCTTCGGCTTCAGGATAACGAAGGTGTCCGTGGCGTTCGCTGGCATCGGGTCCGATGCGATCTCGGAGGTGCCCGTGCGCGAGAAGGCGAAGCGGACCTCCGGCACCTTGGCCAACGCCTTCTCGACCTGGAACTGCATCGCCTGGCTTTGGTCGACCGACGTGCCCGGGATCCGCACGGCCTGGACGAGGATATTGCCCTCGTCGAGCTGCGGCAGGAACTCCTGCCCCAAGGTGGTGAAGGCGACACCGGCGAGCGCCAAAGCGCCGACCGCAATGCCGATGGTGAGCGTCGGGCGACGCATCGCCCCATCGAGCCCCGGCTCGTAGCGCTGTCGAAGGAACGTCACGGCCCGGCTTTCCTTCTCCTCCACCCGCTTGCTGAGCCAAATGGCGATCGCCGCGGGCACAAAGGTCAGCGACAGGATGAAGGCGAACACGAGTGCGATGATGACGGTGAGCGCCATTGGCTCGAACATCTTGCCCTCGACACCGGTGAAGGTCAGCAAGGGCGCATAGACCAGGATGATGATCGCCTGCCCGTAAACGGACGGACGGATCATCTCGCGGGCGGACGCGGCGACCAGCCCGAGCCGCTGTTCCATCGTCAGTTCGCCGTCCCGGCCATGCTGGGCTTCGGCAAGGCGCCGCAATGCGTTCTCGACGATGATGACGGCACCGTCCACGATCAGGCCGAAGTCGAGCGCGCCGAGGCTCATCAGATTGGCCGAAACGCCCGCCTCCAACATGCCGATGCTGGTGAGCAGCATCGTGATCGGGATGACGAGAGCCGCGATCAGCGCCGCCCGGAAGTTGCCGAGCAAGGCGAACAGGACGACGATGACCAACAGCGCGCCTTCGGCGAGATTGCGGGCGACCGTCGATATGGTGGAGTTCACCAGCTCGGTGCGGTTCATCACCGGTTTCACGACAACGTCGACCGGCAGCGAGCGGCCGATCTGGGTCAGCCGTTCGGCGACCCCGGTCGAGACGGTACGGCTGTTCTCGCCGATCCGCATGACGGCGGTCCCGACGACCACCTCATGGCCGTTTTCGGACGCGGAGCCCATGCGCAGAGCCTGGCCGGTCCGAACTGTTGCGATCTGGTTGAGCAGGATCGGCACACCCTCGCGGGTGGCGACGACGGTTCGGGCAAGCTCGTCGGCGTTGCGCACGCGCCCGTCGGAGCGGACAGAGAGCCCTTCGCCGTTACGGTTGACGACACCGGCGCCGGCGCTGGTGTTGTTGCGCTCCAGCGCCGTGGTGAGATCCTGCAGCGTCAGCCGCATTGCGGCCATGCGCTGCACGTCGGGGACGACGAGATATTCCTTGGTGTACCCGCCAAGGGAGTCGACCCCCGCCAGTCCCTCCGTGCTCTTGAGCTGCGGCGTGACGATCCAGTCCTGGACAGTGCGCAGGTAGGTGGCCTTGTCGGCCTCGCTGACGAGGTGATCGCCTTCCGGCGTGATGTAGCTGCCGTCGCGTTGCAGACCGGGCTCACCGTTGCGGTGATGGACCTGATCCAGTTCACGGTACTCGACCGTCCACATGAAGATGTCGCCGAGCCCGGTCGCGATCGGCCCCATTTCAGGGTTTACGCCCTCGGGAAGGTCTTCCTCCGCAGTCCGCAGCCGCTCCGCCACCTGCTGACGGGCGAAGTAGATATCGGTCTTCTCGGTGAAGACGGCCGTGACCTGGGCGAAGCCGTTGCGGCTGAGTGAACGGGTATATTCGAGGCCAGGGATGCCGGCGAGCGCGGTTTCGACCGTGAACGCGACCTGTTTCTCGATCTGGTCGGGGGAAAGGGCAGGGGCGACGACGTTGATCTGCACCTGGTTATTGGTGATGTCGGGAACGGCGTCGATCGGGAGTTGGCGCAGCGCGCCTATCCCGAGCAGCGCAGCGGCGACGGTGAGAAGCAGGACTAGCCAACGCTTCTCGACGGAGAGGGTGACGATGCGACCGATCATGGTTCAGTCCTCGTCCCCGCCTTCGCCCTTGCCGAGTTCGGCTTTGAGCGTGAAGCTGTTGGTGGAGGCGATCCGCTCCGAACCGGTCAGCCCGGACGTCACGACGACCTGGCCGCCGTTGGTGCGCCCCAATGTCACCGGCGTTGCCCGAAAGCCGGTCGGGGTCCGCACGAAGACGAACGACTTGTCCTCGATCATCTGGACCGCAGCCGACGGCACGGCGACGGTACGGTCGCCGGTTGCCGGAACCAGGATGGAAACATTGACCGTCTCGCCAACGCGCCAAGTGCTGCCGCCATTGTCGAGGGTGACGATCACCGGCACCAAGCGCGTCGTCTCGTCCAGAATGGGCGAGACGAACGTGACGCGCCCTTCCTGACGGCGCCCCGCCGCTGTTACCTCGACGCGGGCACCGGGCTTCACCCGGCCCGCATCGCTGGGCACCAGCGAGGTCGCAACCGTGATCTTGGAAAGGTTGGCGACCCGGAAAAGCTCGGCGTCGGCTGCAACGGTCTGCCCGAGCGTAGCCGAGCGCGCGATGACCTGACCGGCGATTGGTGAGCGCACTGCGATGCGGTTGAGCGCACCGCCCCCGCTGCCGGTCGCGGACAATTGCTGCTGCGCTAGGCGAAGCGCGATGCTGGCTTCGGTCGCGGCGGTCCGCGCCGCGACAAGATCCTGTTCCGGCGAGACGCGCTCGGCGAACAGGCGCTGCTCACGACGAAGGTTCGTTTGCGCGAGGGCGGCACGCGCGCGAGCGGCCTCCACCTCTGCCTTGAGGGAGGCTGCTTCGCGGCTCTCGATAACGGCGAGCGGATCGCCGCGACCGACAGGCTGGCCGAGATTGCGGGTCAGCGAGACGAGCCGCCCGCCCACCGATGCCGATACCACCTGCACGCCTTGCGGATCGCCTTCGATCGTTGCCGAAAGCTCGATCGCACCAGCCTCCCCGCCGACCGTTGGCCGCGTGACCTCGATCCCGGCGTCCGCGATCTGCTGCGCGGAGAGGATGACGGCATCCTTTGGACCTTCTTTGGCCTCGCTGGCCTCGGCACCTTCGGCCTTCTCGGCTCCGACCTTCTCGCCGGCTTCACCGCCGCTGCCGGTCCCGCCGCATCCCGCAAGGATGAGGGCCAGCGTCACGGGCGCCAGCGCCCGCTTGATGTTCTTCGTCATTGATTGTTTTCCTCAGGAGAGGGCGCGGCGGCAACGAGCCGTTCCAGGCGTGCCTTTGCGTCATGATAGGTGGCGAGCGCGTCGATCGCGGCGGTGCGCGTCTCGGACAGGGTCCGCTCGGCATCGAGCAAGTCGAGCTGGCCGAACTTGCCCTCGCGGTAGCCGATCCGGGCGATGCGCGCAGCCTCGGCAGCCGACGCCAGCACCGGACCGCTCGCATTGCGTGCGGACGTGGCGGCGTTCGCCACCTCCGCCTGGGCGTTCGCGATGTCCTGCGCCGCGTCCAGCTCGGCGGCACGCCGCAGGGCCTGCGCCTGGTCGCTCTGGGCGCGCGCCTGGGCGATGGCGGCTTTGCCGTTGTTGAAGACGGGAAATGGGATGGAGACCCCGAACACCGCGGCGACGTCGTTGGTAGCCTCGAGCCGTCGTGCGCTGGCGCTCAACGTCACATCGGGAATGCGCTGCGATCGGGCGAGCCGGACCTGTGCCTCGGCCGTCGTCGCGTCGGCACGGGCGGCCGCCAGTGCCAGCGTACCACCGGGTTCGATCGGCCGTGCCGGTCCAAAGCCCTCAACACGATCATACCATGCGAGGTCGAGCGGCCCGGTCACGGGCTGGCCGATCCGACGCGCGAGATTGTCCCGCGCCACCTCGGCAAGCCGCTGGGCACGTTCCACCGCCGTCTCTGCGTTGATACGCAGCACATCGGCACGCTGCTGTTCGAGCGGTGACGCACGCCCCGCCTGCACGCGGACACCGGCTGCGCGGAGCGCCTCCCGGGCGATACCGGCCTGTTCGCGAGCTGTGACGAGGCGGCGTTCGGCCGATGCTGCCTGAATGTAGAGCTGGGTGACGGCGAGCCGGAGGTCGGCCTCGGCCAGCGCCGTTCCGATCCGCGCCCGATTGCCGATCGCCTCTGCGACCGCGATCCGGGCCGACCTCTTGCCGCCCAACTCGATCGGGAGCGCCAAGCCTGCAGTCGTCTCCGCACTGCGGAGGCCACGATATTGGCCGCTGCCGGCGATGTTCTCGGTTTCGGCAACGATCGACGGGTTGGGGCGATAGCCGGCGACGGTCCGGCCCGCCTCGGCCGCCCTGACCCCTGCTGTGGCGGCTTCGAGACTGGGCGCGGTTGCGCCGGCGAGCGCCAGCGCCCGCTCCAGCGTGAGCGGGGGACTGGTCGATGCCGGCTCAGATGATTGCGCGTGCGCGATCGACGCGCACGACGCCACGGCCAATAAGGCCGCAATGAAACGGGACATGGTGACGAACTCCTGACGAACCTGGATTGCCGCGCGGGAAGCTCCCGGCGGATTAGGCGCTTGTCAGGCTTGGGGAGGTCGCAGAGCTGGGTCCGATGACATCCGTGCCATCGGGTCGTCGCTCCACGCGGCAGGCGCCATGGGCAGCCCGCTCACGGAGGCGACACGACCAGCCTCGAACGGAACACCGATATGATGGCCGTGGCAGCTGCCATGATGGTGCGGGTAGGACTTGTCGGCATCGGCCGGCACCTGGTCCCCGTCGCCATCGCTATGTTCAAGCGAGCTGGCAGCGGCCGTATCGACGCATCTCACGCCTTCGGTCGCATGCGCGACCGATCCCAGCCCAAGCGACAGCACGAGCATGAGACAGAGGAACAAGGCGGAAAGCCGATGCATCGGCCTTCGCCTTAGCAGCTTAGCGAACGCCATGTAACGGCTGCCTGTAAGTGGAAGGGGCAGGCGTGGAAGCGTATCGCAGTTCGGCCCGCGCCTGTCGCATGATCTGGAATCCACCCGACAGACCGAGCACGGCCATCAACGCGGCCACCACTAGATCGGGCCACGCGCTGTTCAGCCCGAAGACGCCGCCTGCGGCCAGCACCACGGCGACATTGCCGATCGCATCGTTGCGCGAGCAGATCCACACCGAACGCATGTTCGCGTCCCCGCTGCGGAAGCGATACAGCATCACCGCGACCACGGCATTCGCGATCAGCGCCGCAATCCCCACGACGCCTATGACCTCGGCATGGGGCACAGCGCCGTGGAGCGCACCCCACCCCGCCGCGAGCAGAACATAGAGCCCGAGCAGGGCAAGCGTCGCTCCCTTCAGCATCGCTGCGCGCGCGCGCCAGGCTATCGCCATTCCGGCGACACCAAGGCTGATGGCGTAATTGGCGGCGTCACCGAAGAAGTCGAGCGCGTCGGCCTGGAGCGCTTTCGACCCGCCCGTGATCCCTGCGACGATCTCGATTGCGAACATACCGCCATTGATCGCGAGCGCGATCCACAGCGCGCGCCGCCACTTCGGGTCGTTGAGGGTGCCCGCCTTATCAGACGCGCAGCTCGTGCAGGCCATTTCGCCACCTCGATAGAATCGATCTGGCAGCCTATATGCACCCTCTAGTCGCTAGAGGGTCAAGCACTGTGTCTGAGAAACTGACGATCGGGAAGCTGGCCTCGGCGACGGGCACAAAGGTCGAGACGATCCGCTATTACGAGCAGATCGGCTTGCTGCCGGCACCAGCGCGGTCGGCCGGAAATTACCGGACCTACGAGGGCGAGCATCTGCGGCGCCTGTCCTTCATCCGTCGGGCGCGCGATCTCGGCTTCTCGATCGACCAGGTCCGGGAGTTGATGGCGCTCGCCGATCGTCGCGAACAATCCTGCATGGCCGTGGACGTGATCGCCAACCAACATCGGGATGCGATCACGCGGAAGATCGCCGACCTGACGGCGCTCGCGGGCGAGCTGGACGTGCTGATCGACTCCTGTAGCCGCAACACCGTGGCCGACTGCAGGATCATCGAAGCCTTGGGTCCGAGCGCGGAGGTCGAGGAGTTCCCGGTGGCTCGCTAGGCGAAGTCGATCGGATCGGTATATCTGAGGTCATGTGCAACCGCGCTCGCATGTCGAATGAGCCCGAAACCCTATGGGGATCGGCCGCGAAGCTGTTTAGCGAGCGGCCCCGCGACAACCGGTTTGACCCGCGCGAGCTGCGCCCCAAGAGCCGCAACTATGTCATCCGCGAACAGGGCGGGGAGCGAGCCTGGGACGTGATGACCTGGGACGTGCTCGGCGGGAAGGCGGCGTGGCCGATGACCAACGTGCGCCAGCTCGGCCTCCCGCAATGGCGCAGGCTGGCAGAGAAGCCGGAGAACCGCTGTCTGGTGCCGTTGACCGAGTTCTGCGAGTTCACGCCTGACAAGCACGATCTGGGCGACGGCAAACCGCCGCTGAAAGGGGAGATGTGGTTCGGCGTGACCGACCAGCCTGTATTCGCCGTCGCGGGCTTCTGGCAGCGTGTCGAGGGCGGGAACGGCTTTACGATGGTGACGTGTGACCCCAACACGCTCGTCGCGCCGATCCACCCGAAGGCGATGATTACGATCCTCGAACCTGAGGACATCGATACCTGGTTGCGCGGTAGCTATGACGAGATCGTCGCGCTGCAGAAGCCCTATGACCCCGCCAAGATGACGGTGAGGGGACCAGTCTTCCCGACCCGACGCCCCGAACGCTAGGCGAAGCCTAGCGGCTCCGATCCTTCCCGCGATCCGGGGGCGGTGTACCCGGTGAGGAAGGCGGGGCGGACGCCCCTTCGAGCGCGGCCCCGATCTTGATCCGGTCGGCGACAAGCTGGCGAGTGGATTCCCCGACCGTGTTGACCATGCGCGCGCTTTCGCCGCGCTCGCGCGCCTTCTGCATGGCGTCGTCGACGATCGTCTGGGCGGGCGCGAGACGTGGGTCGGCGTGGTTCTTCTCGGCCGTGTTCTTCAGGAACAGCTCGGCGAGCCGCTCCTGGCCTGGCGAAGCCCCAGGCGGCAGGATCGGCCGCTCCAGCGAGCGAACGGCGCGCTGGAGCTGCGCTGGCTGCTGCGAATTGATCTGGACGCCGAGAGCCGCGCCGATCTCGCGGACGCGCTCAAGCGGAGTCTGCTGCGGGGTGATGACCGCATCGACCTGACGCACGCCAAGATAGGTGAGAAGGTGTGACTGGTAGATCGGGCCTTTGGCGTGGCGGACATAGGCCAGCTCGGTGCGGGCGTTGGCGATGACCGGGGAGGGGGCGCCTTCTCGAATGAGGCTGCGTAGCCGGTCGGCCGCCTGCTGGCGGGCGGCCGGGAGATAGCGATCCAGTTCCTCGCGGGCCTTGGTCAGCGTCACCCGGTAGCGCTGCCCTTCGGGCGGCGCACGTTGAGGCAGCAAGGCTATCCCGGCGGGACCGATCCGCGCTTCGGGCGCAAGGTCGCGACGGATCGCCGCCTCGGCGAGCACCGCGGCCATAGGCCGATGATCGCCGGTGAGGAAGCCATGCCGGGACGCGTCCATCCACGCGGTCTTGTCGATCGAGGCGATCCTGATGGGATGGCCGGCATCGCGGGCGAGCTGCGCCGCGTGGTGGCGCATCGTCCGCCCGTTTCCCTCGCGGAAAGGGTGGATGGCATTGATCTCGTTGATGTGGTTGCCGAGCCGGTCGAAAAACTCGTCGCGGGCGAGGCCCTTCAGCGCATCGCCCGCCCGCGTATCGGCAAACCGCTTATCGAGCTCGCGCGCGATGTAAGGCACGTGCGCGAAACTGGAGCCGCCCTTGGCGATATTGACGGTGCGATCCTGACCCGCCCAGTCGTAAAGGTCCTGGAAGAGGTGCCGATGTAGGGCGCGATAGCCGTCCGTCGTCGCTGGAAAGGTGAGGCGCGCGGCTTCTGCGCCGCGCGCCAAGGTCAACCTCCGCTCGGCCTCCATGAGGGTCTTGTCGTCCGTGATCCCAAGCCGGTTCCGGAGCGTGTCGGTCCCCGGATAGGTGTAGGGATCGTCTGCCAAGGTCAGGCCGCGATCTGGTGGGTTCCTGGCTTGTAGAGGCCGAGGATGATGGACGGCATGAGCGAAGGGGGAACACCCTCATCGAGCATCATGGCGAACATGGCATCCTCGTCGCCGGTCGGCGTCATGTCCTCGATGACGAGGTTGGCGCGCGCCTCTGCTACGTCCTCGCGCCAGAGCGCGATCTGCTCGGGGGTGCCACGCTCAAAGTCCATGGAGCGGATGCGCTCGCGCAGCGTGTCGAGATTGATCTGGGCCATCGCGTCATCCTTTCGCCGTTAACCCTACGCGCTCCCCCGCGATTTCTCAACAAATCACGTTGGCGCAGGTCCGTTTCGGCACGGTTGATCCGCGCTCAATCGAGCGCGGATCGCTACGCCACAGGCGTTAGTATTCGCTGGCCAGCATGATCGTCAGCACCCGTTTAGTCTGCTCGGGATTCCACGGAGCGTCACTGCCGTAGGTGAGGCTCGTGTCGTAGCAGTCGATCTTCCAGAACACCGTCTGCACAACCGCCTTTGCATCGTCCGGACGGTCCTGCGTCCACGCGCCGGTTGCGAGCTTATAGATCGCGCCGAAATCGTGCTCGCCATGAGGGTCGTTGTTGCCATCGAACTTCGTGAACCGGGTGATCGCGACCAACGCGGCGAAACGGTCCAGCTCGGGGAGGGCCTGGAATCCCATCGTAACGTTGGCGAGGCTCGCGAGGCCAGGGTGGGTACGCGCCGCATCGTTGAGACGCCGGATGGTGTCGATCTGCTCGGGGGTCGGCATGGGTGATCCTCCTTGTTGGCATGGGCCGCAAGGCCGTTCGGCCTCACGGCCCTGCCTGTCCGGCGAGGACGGGATGGGGAGGGGAACGAGAATCTTGGTAAGCTGGCGCGGGCGAGCCGCCCTAGCGCGGCCGGCACCGACGGGGCCGGGCGCCGCGCTTGGCGGCTTACACGGGCGGCAAGATTGTCGTTCGGGAACGAAAGGGCGGCGCCCTTGGCGTTCCCCGGCGCGGGTCGCCCCGCGCCAGACAAACGGATAAGGTTCGGGAGGGGACTTCGGGGGGAAGCGCGAATGTCGAACTGGGCGGAGCGGGCGTCGGCGTCGTTGCTACCGCTCAGCCGCGCGAGCACCCTTGGCGCCGCGCTCAAGGAGTGGACCTATACGGGGCGCTTCTTCGACCTCGAAGCGGCGGACGGCACCTGCGAGCTGTGCGGGCAGCAGGAGCTTCGCTACCATTTCGAGATCGAGAACGACGGCACGTCCGCGTCGTTGCTGGTCGGCTCCGAGTGCATCAAGCGCTTCGAGATCGCCGGCATTGACGAGCAAGGGCGACGGCTCGATGCACGCGATACGGGAAAGCTGGTGGACCGTCACCGCCGCGGCCTGGTGGAGGACGCGCGCAAGCAACGCGTCATGACCGCGCTGCTCAAGCTCGGTCGCAAGGCACCCGACTTCGACGCGCAGAACTTCATCGCCTTCGTCGACGACAAAGGTGCGTTCACCCCCAACCAGGTGGCGATGATCTTCTGGCGGCTCGGCTCGGCCGGGGTGGAGTATCGCCCGGCCGACTGGAAGGTGCGGCTGCGCCGCGACAGCGATATCGGCCAGCTCCGAACGATGAAGCCGGCCGCTTTCAAGCGAGTCATGGCGGCGCTCACCGCGGCGCAGCGGCGCCGGATCGACGAAATCGAGGCTCGCTTAGCTCAGTATGGGCAGCGCTGGCGCGAGTGATGTGCCGCCCGCGGTGCGGACCGTGATTTTCTGCTTTCGTTCCGCTCGGCCCTGACTCATAGAATCGTCATGCCGATCATGCCGGAACATCGCTGGCTGTACCCGATCGACTGGCCCGAGCTGTCCAGGCTGATCCGGTTCGGCCGCGCTAAAGGCCGCTGCGAGCATTGCCGACGGCCGCACGGTGCGCGCGTCTTCCATCTTGGCGATGGTCGCTGGTGGGATGCCGATCGCCGACAGTGGCGCGACGGGCGGGGACGGCGCATCCGTGTCGTCGGGGCAGACGTCGCCGCGATCGTCCGGCTCACGCGGGTGTATATCGCCTGCGCGCACCTCAATCACGACCCGACCGACAATGCGCCGCGCAATCTCGCCGCGCTCTGCCAGCGCTGCCACATGATCCACGACGCGGCCGAGCATCGCCGGCGCCGGTGGTACAACGCCTATCGCAGGCGTGCGCTGGGCGATCTTTTGGCTCTGCTCGATGGGCTGCCGACGATCGGGGCGGGGCAGGGTGTGCCACGTGGCACACCTGCGCGTCACACCGCCTAAGCCCCCCATTCACTCGAACCGCGGTAAGGGAGAAGGCCTATCGCTCTATGATATATCTGCTATGCTGGATATATGGAAAACGAGTTAGCGATCGCGGCACTGGGGGCGTTGGCGCAGGGCACGCGCCTCGACGTGTTTCGTCTGCTGGTGCGGCACGAGCCTGACGGGTTGGCTGCAGGCGAGATCGCCCGCCGGCTGGATGTGCCGCAGAACACGATGTCGGCGCACCTTGGTATTCTGGCCCGTGCCGGCCTCGTTCGCTCCGAACGGCACAGCCGGTCGATCATCTACCGCGCCGACCTCGACGGGCTGCGCGCGCTAACGCTGTTCCTCGTCAAGGATTGCTGTGCCGGCAACGCCGAATTGTGCGGGCCGCTCATCGCCGAACTCGCTCCCTGCTGCTGAAAGGACGCCCCATGAGCCGGACTGACTCGGTCGTCGACATCGTCATCTACCACAATCCCGAGTGCGGCACGTCGCGCAACGCGCTCGCCATGATCCGCAATGCCGGCATCGAGCCGCACGTGGTCGAATATCTGAAGACCCCGCCGTCGCGCGCGCTGCTGGTCGAGCTGATTGAGCGGGCGGGCATCTCGCCGCGCGAGCTGCTGCGCGAGAAAGGCACGCCCTATGCGGAGCTGGGGCTCGGCGACACCACACTGTCCGACGAGGCGCTGGTGGACGCGATGATGGCGCACCCGATCCTCATCAACCGCCCGCTGGTCGTCTCACCCTTGGGCGTGAAGCTCTGCCGCCCGTCCGAAGCCGTCCTCGATCTGTTGCCGAGCGGGCAGCTCGGCGCGTTCGCCAAGGAGGACGGCGAACAGGTGGTGGACGCGTCCGGCGAGCGGGTCGGCTGAGCCCATGTCGACGATCGCCCCTGTCGCCGGACCTGCGCCGGCGCGCGCCGGCATCGGCACCTTCGAGCGCTACCTGACGCTCTGGGTGGCGCTCTGCATCGTTGCCGGCATCGGCTTGGGGCACCTTTTGCCCGGCCTGTTCGCGCGCGTTGCCTCGGCCGAGGTAGCGCGCGTCAACCTCATCGTCGCGGTGCTGATCTGGCTGATGATCGTACCGATGCTGCTCAAGATCGACTTCGGCGCGCTCGGGTCGGTCCGCCAGCATTGGAAGGGGGTGGGCGTCACACTGTTCATCAACTGGGCGGTGAAGCCCTTCTCGATGGCAGCGCTTGGCACATTGTTCATCGGTTGGCTGTTCGCGCCGCTTCTGCCCGCAGGGGAGGGGCCGTCCTACATCGCTGGCCTGATCCTGCTCGCTGCGGCACCGTGCACGGCCATGGTGTTCGTGTGGTCGAACCTGTGCGAGGGCGAGCCGACCTACACGCTGTCCCAGGTCGCGCTGAACGACGTCATCATGGTGTTCCTGTTCGCGCCGCTCGTCGGGCTGCTGCTCGGCGTCGCTTCGGTGACGGTGCCGTGGGACACGCTGCTGATCTCGGTGATGCTCTACATCGTCGTGCCGGTCATCGCCGCCCAGCTCGTGCGCCGTGTCGTGCTGACGAACGGCGGACAAGCCGCGCTCGACCGGCTGCTCGGTCGCTTGGGGCCGGTGTCGCTCGTCTCGCTGCTGGCGACGCTCGTCCTGCTGTTCGGCTTCCAGGGTGAGGCGATCGTGGCGCAGCCGTTGGTGATCGCACTGCTTGCGGTGCCGATCCTCATCCAAGTCTATTTCAATGCAGGTCTAGCCTACTGGCTCTCGCGCCGCTTCGGCGTTGCCTGGTGCGTGGCGGCGCCTGCGGCGCTGATCGGCGCATCCAACTTCTTCGAATTGGCCGTGGCGGCCGCGATCTCGCTGTTCGGGCTCAAGTCGGGCGCGGCGCTGGCCACGGTCGTCGGCGTGCTGGTCGAGGTGCCCGTGATGCTGTCGGTCGTCTCGATCGTGAAAGCATCCCGGGGCTGGTACGAGCGCGGGGCGCACGCATGACCGGCCTCCGCGTCACGTGTCTCGCGCCGGGCGAGCTGGATGATCTGGCCGGCGCGCTGGCAGCCGCCAAGCTGCCGACCGCCGATCTCGCCGAACCCGGCCGCGCCTTCGTCCGCTTCGACGACGACGCTGGGTTGGTCGGGTTCGGCGGGATCGAGGGCGAAGGGTCGGACCGCCTGCTCCGCTCGCTGGTGGTCTTGGCCGATCGCCGGGGCGCCGGCATCGGCGGTGCGATGCTGGCGCTGCTCGAGGGCGAGGCGCGCCGGCTCGGCGCCGAGCGGCTCCACCTTCTGACCGACACCGCGGCGCCATTTTTCCGGGTGAACGGCTATGCAGAGGCCGATCGCGCTGCGGCGCCGCCTGCGGTTGCCGCCTCGCGCGAGTTCACCGCGCTCTGCCCGGCGTCGGCCACCTTTCTCGTGAAAGCTCTTTGATGCCGCTTCGTACGCTCACCGATCCCGACCTCCTGCCGGCACTCGATCCAGCCTATATCCGCGCGCGGCCCGCCACAGGGCTCGGGCCGCTTGATCCGGCACCTCGGATACTCCTGCTCTACGGCAGCTTGCGTGAGCGCTCCTTCTCGCGGCTCGCCACGGAGGAAGCGGCACGCCTGCTGCAGTTATTCGGCGCGGAAACGCGGATCTTCGATCCCTCGACACTGCCGCTCCCCGACCAAGTGGCCGGAGACGATCACCCGGCCGTCCATGAGCTGCGCGAACTGGCGCTGTGGTCCGAGGGCCAAGTCTGGTGCAGCCCGGAACGTCACGGCCAGATCACCGGCATCATGAAAGCGCAGATCGATCACCTGCCGCTCGAGATGAAGGGCATGCGCCCGACCCAGGGCCGTACGCTCGCGGTGATGCAGGTGTCTGGCGGATCGCAGTCGTTCAACGCCGTCAACACGCTGCGGCTGCTCGGCCGCTGGATGCGGATGTTCACGATCCCGAACCAGTCGTCGGTCGCGATGGCCTACAAGGAGTTCGACGAGGCCGGACGCATGAAGCCGTCGAGCTATTATGACCGCATCGTCGACGTGATGGAGGAGCTGGTCCGCTTCACGGTCCTGCTACGGCCACACGCGACGCAGCTCGTAGAACGCTACTCGGAGCGCAAACAGGCCGGCGTGCCGGTCGACACGACGACGGACCTGTCGAGCATCGCGACCGCGCCACAAGGCCGCTGGCGGTGAGCCGCACCACCCGATCGGCAAGGAAGTCGCCACGGCGCCGCCCGACCTCGTGTCGGGCGGCGCGACGCGGACCTGAAAGGGCAGCCGGCGCGCCAGCCCGCCAGGGCTGGCGCGCCGGGGCGACGGGCCGCCTTGCGCTCGTCAGGAGAGGAAAGGGGGTCCGATTATCACCGGACCCCCAGCTTTGCTGTTCAGGCCGTTTCCTCGTCGATCATGCCCTCCTGCTCGCTGCCGTCCTCGTCCATGTCGGCGTCGCATTCCTCCGGCTCGCGCTCCGCTCGGTCAAAGGCACCGATCCGCAGCGGGGCGGGAAGCCAATGGGCGGGCAACCGCTCGGACACGTTCACGGCAAGGTCCGCCTTCTTCTTGATGGTGGCGCAATTCTCGGCACTCGACGCGCCCACTTCCTCGCGCAACAGGTCGATCATCGCAGCACGGCGCATCTTGTCGAACAGGCCGATGGGGGCGGTCCAGCGCGACGCGATGTTCACGCCGCTCGCGCGCACGATCTGCTCGAATTGGTGGTGGCGCTGGCCGGGGGAGCCGCCCGCGAACACCGTGCCGTCCACCGTCATCGCGACAAGCCCGGCCAGCAACGCCATCTTGTCGTCGCTGCCCATGGCACGGATCGCCTCGAACCGGCCTTCGGCGGGAATGGCGGCGAAACGGGTCGCCATCATGTCCTCCACGGCAAGAACGTCGCTCGTCGCCATCAACTCTTGCGCCACGTCGGTCGCGACGGCCTTGGCCTGAACCTCGATCGCCATCTGGTGGCTGTGCGCGCCGTGGAGCAACTGGCCCGCGAGGCTGTCGAGCACGATGTCGAGTGCCAGCGCCGGGTCGGCCGCGACCGCCTCCTGCACGACCCGTGTCTTAATGCGCGTGAGGTCGGCGAACAGGCTGTTGCTGTAAAGCGGGACGGGACCGTCGTGGTTCGCCTTCGGTTTCGGCTCGGCCTTGGCGCGGTAGAAGCTCTTGCCCAGTGATCCGTCATGCGACACCCAAAGGGCCACGCCGCCCACCGCAACCTGCTCGCGATTAAAGGCGCGCAAGCCTTCGGTGATCGCGTCGCGCTCGTCCGATAGCGGGTCGATCCGCTCGCTGTCCTCGCCCTCGGCCTCTGCGATGGCCTCGATCTCGGCGTCGATCGCGGTAAGCCTCGTCGCCTCGTCGTGGGTCGGCTCGCGCGTCGCCGGGTACATGCTGCCCTTCATATAGAGGTCGTAAGGGCGTTCGAGCGCCGCACGGACTTCGTGCCACCCGATAGCGCGATACTCGTCCGCGAGTGCGTCCAGCTTCTCTTCTGCCAGTTCTCGCACAAGCTCGGGATCGTCCGCAAAGCCTTCGGCCCCTTGGCTGAACAGGTCGACCGTGATCGTACCGCCTTTGGCCTCGTAAGCCTCCCGCCCGACGAACAGGAACGGGCCGCTGGTGGTGTCCACCTTCTCGGTGGTGAGCATCCGGCGGATAGTGTGCGCGTGGCCGTTCGCGGCCTTCCAGACCTTCATCTGCTGGCTGTGATCGTCGGTGAGGGTGAGCGCACGTGCGGCCTCAAGGCTCAACTGATCCTTGGCGATCAGGTCGATCAGCGCCGGGGCAAGCGCAGACAGGCGGAGCATCTTGTAGACGAAGCTGACCGCCTGACCGAACCGGGCCGCAATCTCCTCGGCGTCCATGCCCGTGTCGCGGAGCGCGGCGAAGGCGCGGATGCTGTCGGCAGGGTGCATGTCCTCGCGCTGGAAATTCTCGGCGAGCGACAGTTCGATGGCTTCTTCCTTGGTCCGCAACTCAACCGGGAAGGTGTCGCTGCTTTTGATCCGCTTGCGCTTCACCAAGATTTTGAGCGCGCGGTAACGCCGCCCTCCGGCAAAAACCCACAACAGCCCCTCGTCCTCATAGGCGACAAGGTTCTGCAACAGCCCGTGCGCTTCGATGTCGTCGGCCATCGCCTCGACGGCGGACGGCTTCACGCGGCGCTGGTTGAGCGGGGAAAGGCGAAGCTGGGCGAGCTTGGGATGGATGATAGCCATGATGATGCTCCGTGATCTGGATGGATTTGACTGGGAGGGGGTCAGCCTTCGAGGCTCGCGAGTTCGTCGAACTCGGCCGAGGCGCGCTTCGCGCTGCCGCCTGCGTAGGTGACGCCGGTGCGCGGATAGAAGAACACGCGCTCGCCCTTGCGGTACGGGGTGCCGTCGGCGCTGGTGCCGGGGGACTTCGCGCGCTTCCAATAGGGATCGCCGGTGTATCGGGTGTAAGCCATTGTCCTTTCTCCTTCTTTCGAGGCGCAGCCGGTTGCCGCTGCAACCGGGTCTGCCTCTCCGGCGAGGAGCGGGATGGGGAGGGAGGAGCGAAATCGATGGCCTGGCGCGGGCAGGCCGCCCTAGCGCGGCCGGCGCCCCACAAGGGCGCCGGGTGCCGCGCTCGGCGGACCACACGGGGCTGTCGATTTTGCTTCGGGAACGAAAGGGCAGCAGCCCTTGGTGTTCCCCGCGCCAGCGGGCCTCCGGGGGAGGGCCGCGGTGCCCTGCCAGCGACGTCCGCGCCGCTGGGCGCGGCCATAGGTGTGCCACGTGGTACACCTTACGCGAGGATCGTCACCCGCTCAGGGCCGAGACGCCGGCACGGTGGCTCGGTCGGCGCAACGCGCCGATAGAGCCGTGCCCGGCAGGGTCGCGCCCGACCGGGATCGTTGCCCCGAAAAGCGCTTTGCACTGGGCAGGTTGCTCAGCAAAACAGCGCGCTGCCCTTGGACGGGTGGGAACTGACCAGGCGAGAACGAATGACCCCGATCGAGAGGATCTATTTTACATCGCGGATCATCCACGGCGATTTGAGTTCGGCAGATGGTGAACTGTCAGGTCAGCTCGGTCCTGCGGGCACGTGGGTTCCGTTCATCAAAACGGCCCTGATGGCGCTCGGGAACCTTGCCGATTTGGAAGGACCGATGCGCTTCATATACCGGGACGCACCAGAACTCGCCGACCAGATGAAAGCGATCGACGCCGACCTTCAGTTTGCGAAATACCTCCGCAATGTCTTCGGGGGTCATCTCAACGAGGCGCTGATCGCCAAAGCCTATGAGTGGCGGCCCGAGCTGCGGATGCTCCCCGATATTCGCGAGCTGAACGGCACCGTGATGCTCAACGTGTTTGTGCTCGAGACAGCGATCAACACCTATGTCGCGCAGGATGGCCACCACGGCATGTTCTCATCCGAAACGGATCTCGTGTACCCGCCCGATATGGAGCGGTTCTGCACATGGCTTTCCACCACAGTTCGGGCCGCCATTCGGATTTGCGACATGCTCGGCGAAATTACCCATGCCTCAGTGACGCCGCTGGGCGAGCAAGCCGATATGTTCGAGGCGTACAAGGCTGCCGGGCTGACCGCCTTCGCTCGGATCAGGAAGGGCCGGTAAGGCTCGCTCACCCTGTGCTGCGCGTCGCGAGACGACAAGAAAGGGCGCGCGCCGGTGCCGCGAAGCGAAGCCGGCGCGCGCGCATAGGAGCCTGGAGCGACCCTCGGGGTCGCTCCAGACCGTTCCCTAGTCGGCGTCACCATCGTTGATGGCATCGCACGCGGCTTGGCAGGCTTCGCGGCTGCCATAGGGGCCGATATGCGGGGTGTTGTTGTCGTCGACGCCCCACCAGCCCTTGTCGACATGCCGCCCGCTGTCCCGCATCAACGAGCGGGTCCCGCCACCAATGTGGATCGGATCGAGTGTACCTTTGATCGACATATGCTTCGTCCTTCTATGCCCGTGATTGGGCGCACAGAACCGCGCGAGACCCGCGAATTGGGCGTCGCTCTACCGACCGAAAGCATCCGGTCGGCGCGGTTCGATGATTGATTTACAAGTGTCGATTTCGCGCACGCCCGGGACGGTCGGGAGAACAGGAACGCGGCCCGTTTCACGAAAGATCGGGGCCGCGTATCCATCACGCTGCGACCGACATCGCCGCGTTGCTCATCCGGCTGAGCAGCCAGTCCGCGGCGGCCTGCGCTTGCGTCGCGGCGGTGAAGATGCACCGTTTGTCGTTGCGGAGCGCCTGCAGCCAGCTCGCCAGATAGGCCGCGTGATCTTCCCGGTCGTGGAGCTTGATGCCGATCGCGCCGCTGACGAATGCCGCACCCAGCTCGGCCACCAGTTCCTCGCGGGCGTAATCCTCCCGCTTCGTGGAAATGAGGGTGGGGCGGGCGAGCCGGTCCACGTGGCCGGTTGCGTGGCAAAGCTCATGGGCAAGCGTCGAATAATAGTCGTCCCCGGTGTGGAAGTCGGCGAACTCGGGCATGACGACGTGATCGCCGCTCGGCTGATAATAAGGCTGCGATCCGTGGTGCCGGACGGTGACGGGAACGCGGGCAAAGAGGGTGTCCAACTCCGCGTCGCGTTCGTGGGGATTGGTCGCGGTGAGGATCGGCGCGGGGGCCGGATACTTCGCCTCGATGCCGTCGATCTGCTCGGCATTGAAGACGGTGTAGCGCTTGAGGAATGCTACCTGCCGCTTGCCATCGTCGCTGGCTTCTCCGCCCCTGTCGGCGTCCACCTCGATCGTGTTGGCATAAACGACGGTTGAGCCCTTCTCGCCCTTGCGGACGCACCCGCCGAGCGCGAGCGCCTGCTTGAAGGTCAGCCAATGCGGCGAGGCATAGCCCTTTGTCATGGCCGCTACCCAAAGGGTCAGGACGTTGATGCCGCGATAGGGAACGCCGGTCGAGCGCAGCGGGATGTTGGGGGCGGTGCTGCCGTTCCACGATTTCGACCAAGGCCGGGTGCCCGCCTCGATCATGGCGATCATCTGGTCGGTGATCTCTTGGTAGATGTCAGCTCGGTTGTCGGTGATCCGTGCCATGGTCTCTTCCTTTCCCTCGAGGCTGAAAGCCGGTCGCAACAGCAACCGGCTCTGCCTTTCCGGCGAGGAACGGGATGGGGAGGGAGGGCGAGAATCTGGTCCCTGGCGCGGGCGAGCCGCCCTAGCGCGGCCGACGCCCCGAAGGGCTTCGGGTGCCGCGCTTGGCGGATTACACGGGGGGCCTGATTGTCGTTCGGGAACGAAAGGGCAGCCGCCCTTGGTGTTCCCCGCGCCGGCGGGCCTCCGGGGGAGGGCTGCGGCGCCGGCGAGCCTGTGCCGGGCCAACGGCCCGTCCTTTGCCGCATGGCATAGTCTTGGCAGCGGGCGTGCTTTGCGCGATCTGTTGATGGATGATCGGCACAACGCCGTGACGGAGCGACAGCGCGTGACCAGCATTCGGATCCTGCACCGCGACCCAACCGGCAAGGTCTTTGACGGGGGCGTCGAGTATGGGGTGGAGCAGTTTGCCGGCCAGGTGCCCGCGATCGGCGACACGATCCTCGATCCCGGCGTGATCGCGGGTCAGGATCGGAACGATCCGCAAAATCGATCGATCTGGACGGTCGTCGGCCGTGTGTTCAACCCGAGGGACCGGGAAGACACGGTGGCACTGATCGTGGAGAGTCGGGACGGCAACCTCGCCGACGAAGCCTTCGCGTGAAATTCACGGCCGAGGGGGAGGTCGTTGCGGCTCCCCCCTGCGGTTACTCGGTTGATACGCCATGAGTATGCCCTGAGTGACGTCTACATGGGCACTGGCTATACTTTGCAGGGCCGCTGCGGCTCCCGGCCGGAGCCCTGAGAGGCGCCCCCCCGGGCGCCCTTGGCGCCTCACGGGGGCGGCGCTGGGGGCTCCCCCTCAAACTTGAACCCCCTACGCGCGAGGGGCATATCCGCCGGGAGAAAGGAATAGCCCCATGGCGGCCAAGAAGCAAACTGACAGCAGCTCCGATCTGCGAACGAACGAGAAGAAGTGGACCAAGCCGCTGATGGATGCGGGTTGGACGGCGCTGCCGAGCGTCATCATCGAGAACCAGCGTCAGCTTGGTCTCGAACCGCTCGATCTCAACATCGTGCTGTATCTGGCGAGCAAATGGTGGACGGCGGAAGGGAAACCTTACCCGTCCAAAAGCACCATGGCGCAAGCCATGAACGTCCACCCGCGTACGATCCAGAAGCACATCGCGAGTCTGGAGGCTGCCGGATACATCCGGCGCGAAGAGCGCCGGACCGACCAGGGGAGCCGGACGAACATCTACCATCTCGACGGACTGATCGAGGCGGCCAAACCCTTTGCGGATGAGAAGCTCGCGGAAATCAAGGAGAAGTCCGAGATCAAGAAGATCCGCCAGAACCGCAAAGGAGCTCCCAAGCTGCGCCTGGTCAAGGATGATGACGCGTGAATGCACACATTCAGGAAGCGCCGCCTCGGGTAGCGCCGCGTCTGAAGGGTGCGCCGAAGATCCGTCAGCTCTTCTGGTGCGATTTCCCGCAGGACGCGCAGCTACCGGAGTTCTGGAAGCGGCGGCCGGTCATCGTGATTTCGTATCGGAACACGCTGCATGGAGCGGTGACGGTGATCCCGTGTTCGACGCAGTCGCAGCCAGGTAATCAGTGGGCAGTCCCGCTCCAAACCACCATTGACGGACGCGCGGCGTTCGCGATCTGCGACAAGATGACCACGGTAGCGGTCAGCCGGCTCGTGCCGGACAAGGGCGGCATAGCGCGGATGACGGAAGCCGAGTTTGACGGCATCCTTCGGGTGGCACTCGCCTGGCTGCCCGTGCCCTCGACACCGGCGCCGGAGGCCTGAGGGGCCGCCCCGGAGCGATTAGATATTAGTTGAATCTTCAGTAGCGGGTTCTATATCGGGAGGCATCTGCGGCCTCCCCCTCGGGGAGTGTCCGTTTCCCGCGAGGGAACTAAACGGTCGGGGCCGCCTCAAAAGGGCGGCCCTTGGCTTATCTGCCGCCCCCGCGCCGGTGCCGCATTCCCCGCTCCACTGATCTTATCGATGCGCTAGAGCGTTCCTCGTCCGGATTCCATGCCGGAGGCGGCAAGGGTGAGCCACCGTGCATTCCAACGTAGTGCGCACCAATAAATTCGCTGTGAGCGGATTTTCTTCGTTGACTGGCGAAATGCGTTGGGGCATCACACTCCTGTTCAGTTCGAAAGGGGATGTGTCGCTATCAACCGAGGGGGAAGCTCCTCCTGGAGAAGAAATCTTCTCTGCTTTGTGGCTCCGTGCGTGCGAGCGAGCGGCGCCGCGGGCGGCCACCGGACGGCCCGGTGTCCGCCTTGGTGTTCAGGGTTAACGTGCTTCTACCCCACCCTCCAAAGCCTTGGCGGCGCCCCTGCATGGTGCATGGGGTTGGCAGAGGAGGACGCCATGCGAAAGCTTGGTCTGAACGAGAAGCGTGCGCGAACGAAGACGGTGCGACGGCAGCATTGGGCAAAGCGCCTGATCCGTCCGTCCACTTTGAAGACGGTGGTGGCCCTGGGGCGAGTGGTGGTGCAACTGCTCCACGTCGCCCTCTCCATCATCAAGGTTTTCCGCCAGTAGTTCGCACCCTGAATAGCCTCCCGAAAGGAGTTGCAATGTTGGGTGAAGCTCTTCGCCTGATCCGAGTCTATCATGACCTCAAGCAAAAGCAGGCGGCTGAGCGGTTGGAGGTTTCGACGTCGTATCTGTCGGAAATCGAACGCGGCTTGAAGACGCCGACGCTGGACATCATCCAGCGTTATGCGACTGTGTTCGACATGCCCGTCTCATCAATCATGTTCTTTTCGGAGAACCTCGACCAGAAGAGCACGCTTGATCAGGCGCGGACCTTTGTGGCTGGCAAGGTAGTGAGCCTGCTACAGTTCCTCGAGGCGCGGTCCGGTCGGACCCATGCCGAATAAGACGATCATCCCGCTCAATCAGTCGCAGCTTTACAAGCTCACCAGTCCGCGCCGTCTCGCTGACGTGCTCGGCCTTGCGGAGCCAGAGCTACGCGCAATGGCAGTCGGGTCAGATCGGTATCGGCAGTTCGAAATTGAGAAGAAGAGCGGCGGCAAACGTCCGGTCGAAGATCCGATCGCGCCGCTGAAGCGTGTCCAGAGCCGCATCGCTAAGATGCTGGCTAGGATTGAGCCGCCGCCCTTCTTGTTCTGCCCGGTGAAGGGGCGCTGCTACGTCAGCAATGCGGCGCGGCATCGCGGCAGCCGCGTCGTTCACTGCCTCGATATCAAGAAGTTTTTCCCCAACACGCCGCGTGTGCGGGTGATCGCCTTCTTCCAGAATGTTATGGGATGCCGGGGCGACGTTGCCGGTCTGCTTGGCGATCTTTGCACTTTCGAGGGCCACTTGCCGACCGGCAGTCCGCTTAGCCCCATCCTGGCATATTACAGCTATCACGATATGTGGGCTGAGATCGCGGCATTCTGCGCAGTTAAGGGTTACACGCTGACGGTCTATGTCGATGACGTGACGATTTCGGGCGCGAAGGTGCCGGTCGCGGATGTTTGGCAGGTGCGGCGAATGATCCACCGAACGGGGCTGCGCTATCACAAACTCAAGCATTACGTGGACCGGCCAGCAGAAATCACGGGCGTCGTCGTGCGTGACGGGAAGGTCGTCGTGCCCAATCGCCAGCGCCTGAAGCACCGTCAAACGATGTTGGCCCTTCAGCAGCTAGGGAGCGCCGATCAGCGTCTGCAAGGTCGCCTAACCGGCTTAGCGGGGCAAATGCGTCAGATCGCTAGCCTGAATGAGGCGGACTGACAGACGCCGGTCCCAGTAAGCGGCACACGGCCAGGAGTGTGCCACGTGGCACACCGGCTTTAAAGCCATCGCCCTTGAAGGACCGTGCCGTATTCGATGACCAGGGCAACGGTGCCGGCGATCAGCGCGGCGAGCGCGAATAGCGCGAGCCGCGCCGGGATGCCGGGGCGCGATCTGCCGCCCTCGGTGATGGCGATGGCGGTCCCGATCGCTAACGCGAGGACCAGCGCCGGCCCCAGCTCGTAGAGGATGAGGCCCGGCAGCCTGTTCGGGAGCAGGTGCCGATACGCGCAGATAAGGCGGCCAGCCAGCACGGCCGCGATCACGAGCGAGAACGCCGCGCCCCATCGACCGATGACTACCGCGCGCGGAGAGCCGCGCTCAAGCATCGGCTGTCCGCACGCGAACAACTCCGCCGACCGATAAGGGCGGTGCGGTGCAGCCTAGTCGTTCGTCACCCTGACGGGCCGAAGCGGGCGGGTGGGGTGTCGCGAAGCGGCGCTTTGGCGCGGCGGAGCAGAGCGTGGGAGGCAAGGCCCTGCTACTTCTTGATCGTCTCGACCGCGCATCCTTGCGGCACCTGCGCCCTGCGGATCGCGAGCTGCCGCATACCCTCGTAGTCCACGCCCCATAGCCCCGCCCGCTGGGCTGCCGCCTTCTGCATCAAGTCGACATAGGCGCCGCCCGAAAAGACACGGTAATCCACCGCGTAGCCTTGGGCGACCATTGTTGCCCCGACACTCGCCCCGTTCGCGGGAAAGCGGCATGCCAGGTTCAACCGGCCGTAGCTCTTGGGGTCGGTTCGGCACTGGCTCTCATGCCGCAGCGCATAGTCGAACATCGACACCGAGCAGTCCGTCCCGCCATCACGTGCCGACAATCGCCGCAAAGCATCGCTCGACAATGCCTTGAGCCCTGGCAGATCGTCGTCGGGCGCATCGATCCCGACGACACGCACCCGCCCATTAGGAAAGTCGATCGTGTCGCCGTCGATGATCCTCGGGTTCGGCGATGACAGCCGGGTCTTGGACACTTCCAGGAGAGACTGCCTGTTCTGCGAGATGGCATAGCTCGCCACGATCAGAAACGTCGCGCCCATCGTCCATCGTTGAAAGCGCGTCGCTCCGGGAAACAGCTTCATAGCGAGCGGATCTCGCGCAGAAGGTCATTCCAGTCGCCGGCATGGGGCGGCAGCTTCACGACGAGCTGGCGACCGTTTGCCGCCAGGTGCGGGGTGGCGCGCTCGATCGCGCGCGCGGCTTCGGCGCCATGTTGGCTGTAGATGAGGACGGTGTGGATGCTCTCCGGAACGGCAACGGCTTGATAGCGCTCGATGCCTAGCACGGGCCACACCGCATGGCCGGGGCCGAGCAGGTTCATTACGCTCGCCGCGTCCTCGACGCCCTCGGCGAGGCGCAGGATGCCGTCGAGCGGGATGCCACCCCAACGGACCGCACCGACGCCCGGATTGCCGAGCATGCGCTTGGGCTCGTCCATGTCGGCCTTCCAGCGCCCGTCGGGCGTGAGGAAGGTCCGGTGGATCGCGACAACGCCGGCGTCCTCCTCGATCGGGACGATCAGCGCCGGCGCGAACGCCTTGGCGGCGCCGGCACCGCACTGGCAGCGCGGATCGAAGCGGGCGTTGATCCCGTCGGGGACGATCGAGCGTCCCTCGCGCAGGTAGCGATCGGCGAGCGTGCCGGCGAAGGGTTCGGCGTGACGCCACACGGCACGCGCGAGCTTGTTAAGGTCGGCCTTGCTCTGCTGGCGCTGGCCAGGATCGTGGTCAGGGGACGCTAGGATCTTGCCCGAGCGCAGCGCCGCCATGATCGCGTCGGTCGTACAGCCGGCGAAGCAGTGAAACAGCACGGCGCGTTCGCCGACGCGGATCGACAAGCTGGCTCTGCCGTCGGCGTGGGCAGGACATCGGCACATGGCCGACGCGCCATGCCATCTGCCCCCAAGCTGGCGGACGATGCGGTCGGCCTGATCCTCGATCGTAGCGGTCTGACGTTGGGCCATCTAAGACACCCCCGGTGCAGGACGCATACAGGCTATCGGGGGAAGCCACAAAGCACCAGTGAAAACCGCATGAATCACTACGGGGGAATAGGGTGGAGTTGGATTTACTGCTCGAGCGCGAACTGACGACGCTGCGGCCACCTGGCGGCACGATTACCGACGTCCATGTATGTCAGCGCGACTGCGGCAGGTGGCACATCAACGTCCGGGTGAGCTGGCGCGGTACAGCGCTCTTCCACGTCGGCCTCTACGATAAGAAGCGGATTCGCCTGTATAAAAAGGCTGCCTCAGCCATCCGCCATATCGTCCTTGGTTACGGGTATGAGGACGTGATCCATGTCCATCCGTGGCCCGGTCTGAAGGACCAAGCGACATTTTAACGCGATAGAATGTTGCCGCCGGAATGAACCAATTGTCATTTTCAGGCTAGGCAACCACGTTCGAGCGATTTAGCTTGTCTTCACTCTAGGAGTGAAAACATGGCAAATCGCTTGTTTTCGTACGTGCCAGTTGCTGGCCTCCTGACTGCCTCGATGGCGGCGGTTCCGGCTCGCGCAGCCGATTCTACCTGGGCATGTGAAGTGATGCTCTGCGCGAGCAATCCCGGTGGCTGGATGCAATTTCGGGAATGCGTGCCCCCGATCCGCAAGCTCATCACTCATCTCGGCCTGGGCGGAGGCTTCCCGACGTGCAGTGCCGGCGGGGTTCGCAAGGCGGACTATACCAAGCCAAAGAACGGACGGCCCGGATACGTCGTGATGACGATGCAGGACGGCTCCCGCACCCGATACACTGTGCCGAGTAGCGCACAGGTCGCCCAAGCGGAGGCGACAGCGCAGGCGGGGCCGATACCGGGCTCCGGAACACTGGAGCGATAACGATGCTCCCGTCCGCGATCGTCTTGGGGTTGGCAGCGCAGTGTGCGCCAGGTGTCGCCCCGGAGACGATCGCGGCGATCGTGCAGACGGAAAGCCAGGGCTTCGAGCTGGCGATCAACGTCAACGGGCTCGGCCGCAAGGTAGGGCCCGCGACGAACGTGGCACAGGCGATCGCGATCGCCCGCTCCTATGTCAGCAAGGGCTATTCGGTCGATCTCGGTCTCGGGCAGATCAACTCCCGGAACATGAAGGCTCTCGGCCTGACCTGGGACAACGTGTTCGATCCCTGCACCAACATCGCCGCGGCAGGCGCGGTGCTGTCCGGCAACTACCATAGCGTGCGCGCGGGGCTGCACCCGCAGCGCGCGCTCCGCATCGCCCTATCAATGTATAACACCGGGTCGCAGTCGCGTGGCTTCTCCAACGGCTATGTCGGGAAGGTGATCGGCAATGCCGGCATTTCCGACGGTATCCGGCCCGTCGCGGTTCGCGTGAGCGCGTTCACCGACGCGACAAACACCGGCGAAGGGTCGAGCGCGGCTGCGCAGCTCGCCGCGCTCGTCGAGGAAAACACGTCCCAAGCGGGGCAGCCCAAGGCTGCGCCTCCCCCACCGCCGCCATCCTGGGACGTGTTTGCGAGGGCGGAATATGAGCGAGCGCGGCTCGCCGGAGAAGGAGAAAACCGATGAATCTCGCATCTTTCGGTGGGCCGGCGCTCGCCCTCCGAAGCCGTGTCACCGCGCGCGTCGGCGCGATGACCCCGCGCCAGCGCAAGGTCTCGCGGCTGTTGTCGATGTTCGGCGTGGTGGCGCTGACGTCGCTGCTCTCGGCCGAGCCGGCGTTCGCGCAGACCAATCTGGAGAGCTTCGGCAACGCCGTTCTCGGCCTGCTGAGCAATGGGCTGCTGCGCATCGTCGCGATCCTCGCACTCATCGCGGCGGGGTTCGGGTGGCTGACGGGGCGGGTCAACACCGGGGCGCTCGTCACCGTCATCATCGGCATCGCGATCATCTTCTCGGCGCCTTGGATCGTCGACCAGCTCCAAGGCTGATGCTCTTGGAAGCGGGGTGCGCCGCACGCCCCGCTTCCGCCTGTGTTTCGCGAAAGGGCCTAGCGTGGACGAAGAACGGGAAGTGATGGCGCGCAACACGCTGTTCCTGGCGGTGACGCGGCCTGCGCTGTTCGCAGGCATCCCGATCGAAGCGGCGGTGGTGATCCTGCTCGCCTCGGTGATTACCCTGATCGGCACGACGAACCCCATCTACGGCCTGGTCGTCGCCGCGGTGATGTTCGGCATTTCGCGCCTGGTGGTGCGCCACGACGTCAACGCGTTCCGGCTGATCTTCCTGTGGGGTCGCACCAAGGCGGCCAACCGCAACCGCGTCTTCTGGGGCGGGTCGAGCTACACGCCGCTCCCCTTGAAGGGCATCAAGCGAAAGGGGTTCGGCCGCAATGGCTAGGGCCAGTCGCCTCTCCGAACAGGTGCCGATGAAGATCGCGCTCAAGGAAGTGATGCCGACCAAGTTCCTGCCCTATGCGCGGCACGTCACCGACGAAGTCGTGATGCTCGATTCCGGCGCGATCATGCTGACGTTCGAGCTGCAGGGGCGGGCGTTCGAGACGGCCGACGTGCGCGATCTGAACGACTGGCACGCCAAGCTCAACGGGATGCTGCGCAACCTGCACGACGATCGCCTGTCGATCTGGACGCACCTCGCCCGCGCGCGGGTCGAACAATATCCGGGCGGCAACTTCCGGTCCCGGTTCGCGCGGGATCTCGATGCCGCCTACTTCGCGCGGATGAACAAGGAGCGGTTGTTCATCAACCGCTTCTTCGTGACGCTGGTGCTGCGCCCCTCGGTCCATGGCGCCGACAAGCTCGTCCAGCTCTTCAGGAACAAGGCGCGCGCGGAAGCGGAGGCCGATGCGGTCGACGCCGATCTACTGGAGGCGCTGGAGGACAAGGCGCGCGATTTCGAGAAGCTGATGGACCGCTGCTCGCCGCGCAGGCTGTCGATTTACGGGCACAACGGCCTCAAGTTCTCGGAGACGATGGAGGTCGCGGAAATGGTAATGACGGGCCGGCACCGCCGCGTCCCGATCATCCGGGGGCACCTCGGCAGCGCGCTCTATCGCCAGCGCGTCGTGTTCGGCGGGGAGACGGTCGAAGTCCGCGACGCCGATCGCAGCCTCTTCGGCGGGATCTTCGGCATCCGGGAGTACCCGGCGACCACCACCCCGACGCAGTTCCAATCGCTGCTGGCGGTCGATTTCGCGTTCGTGCTGACGCAATCCTTCACCTTCCTCGGCCGCGCTGCGGCATCGGAGCGGTTCCGGCTGCGGCAAAAGCAGATGGAGAACGCGGATGATCGGGCCGTCAGTCAGATGCTCGATCTCGTCGACGCGGCGGACGATCTCATGTCCAACCGCTTCGTCCTGGGCGATCATCATTTCACGCTCGCCGTGTATTCGGACAGCCTCAAGGGGCTGCGCGACAATATGTCGATCGCGCGAGCTGCGCTCGCCGATACCGGCATGGTCGCGGCGCGTGAGGGCGCGGCGCTGGAAGCGGCCTATTGGAGCCAGCTCGTCGGCAATTTTGCATGGCGGGCAAGGCCGGCGCCGATCACGTCGCTCAATTTCGCGGCCTTCTCGCCCTTCCACACCTATCCCGCCGGCCTCGCCACCGGCAATCATTGGGGCGACGCGATCGCGCTGATGAAGACCAGCGCGCGCAGCCCCTACTTCTTCAGCTTCCACAAGCGCGACATTGGCCACACGTTGATCGTCGGCCCGACGGGGGGCGGCAAGACGGTCATCGTCAATTTCCTGATGGCGCAGGCCGAGAAGACGGGCGCGCGCCAGATATTCATCGACAAGGACCGCGGCGCGCAGATCTTCGTGCTGGCCTCGGGCGGCACCTACCTGACGCTCGAGAACGGCAAGCCGACCGGCTTTGCGCCGCTCAAGGCGCTGGAGAACAAGCCGGAGGATCGGGCCTGGCTGTCGCTGTGGGTCCGCCAGCTCGTCCGCACCGAAAGCCGCCCGATCACGGTCCAGGAAGAGCGGATGATCGATGAAGGGATCGCCGCGGTGATGCGGCTCCCGCGCGAGGATCGTTCGCTCGACGCGCTGCGCACAATGCTCGGCATGGCGGACGCTGGCGGCATTGGCGCCCGTCTCGAAAAGTGGACCTCGCGGGGGTCGATGGGCTGGGTGTTCGACAACGCGGCAGACGAAATGACGCTCGATGCCCGGTTCCTCGGGTTCGACATGACGGATTTCCTCGACAACGCCGACGTCCGCACGCCGTTGATGCTCTACCTGTTCCACCGGATCGACAAGCTGCTGACCGGCGAGCGCACGATCATCGCCGTCGACGAGTTCTGGAAGGCGCTCGGCGACGATGCGTTCCGGAGCTTCGCGCAGGACGGCTTGAAGACATACCGGAAGCGCAACGCGATGATGGTGTTCGCCACGCAGTCGCCGGCTGACGCGCTCAAGAGCGATATTGCGCACTCGATCCTCGAACAGGTCGCGACCCAGGTGATGCTTCCCAACCCCAAGGGATCACGCCGCGACTATGTAGAGGGCTTTTCCCTCACCGACGCGGAATATCAGCTCATCCGCGAGGAATTGTCGCCGGAGTCGCGCAAGTTCCTCGTGAAGCAGGGCCATGACAGTGTTGTGGTCGAGCTGGACCTGACCGGCCTCGAGAACGAGCTGGCGGTGTTGTCGGGTCGCGCCGAGACGACGCCGATCGCCGTCCAGGCCGCGGCCGAGTTCGGCCCCGATCCCGCCAACTGGCTCCCCGTATTCCACCAACGTCGTCGGCCAAGCTGAAGGAGAGAGGGACATGCGTAGAATGAAGGCAATCGCACTCGCGCTGTCAGGATCGGCGCTCATGCTGGCCAGCTCGGCGCGCGCGCAAGGCATTCCGGTCCACGACGTCGGCTCGATCCTCCAGCAGATTGAGCAGGTGAAGCAGGGCGTTCAGGTCATCCAACAAGGTGCCGACCAGATCCGCGAGGCGCAGAAGCTCTACCAAGACCTCAACAAGATGACGGACATCGGCAACGTCGCCCAGCAGCTCAAGAACGATGTGCTGCGCAACAGCAACGTGTCGTCCAGCTCCCTCGACGGCTACACCAACGGCGATCTCAACGTCGTTGGCGGCCTGCGGGGCAAGGCGAACGACGTCTATCAGGATCTCATCGGGCGCGGCTCGCCAACGATGACGGCCGATCAGCGTGCCGCCTACGAACAGGGTTCACGAGAGGCGGCCGTGACGACGGGCTTGGCCGGCAATGTCGGTGATGCGGTGACGAGCCGGCGCCAGGGCCTCGAGGCGCTGCGCAGCCGCCTCAACAGCGCCAGCTCGGCCGCGGAACGTGCCGATATGTCGGCGCGGCTCCAGCTCGAACAAGCGCAGATGATGAACGATCAGATGGCGCTTCAGGCGATCGAGCTTCAGCGAAGGGCAAAGGCCGAAGCCGGCTACCAACGGTCTCTGGCGTCTAATCGATCGGAAATCGACAAGCTGCGGGCTGAGGCAGGGGTCAACCCATGACCAAAGCTCTTTGGCTCTTCCCCTGCCTTTTGGCGCTGGCGGCATGTGGCACGAAGGAGTCCGACTCCGACCAAGGCAAGCTTCGATCTGACATGCCGCTGCGTACCGCCAAGTATTTCACGGAGAACCAAGGTGAGCTGGCCGAGACAGACGCAGTCTGCACAACATGGAAGGCTTCACAGCGCCCTCCTGCGTCATGGCCTGCAGTAGTCGTGAACAACTGCAACAACGTGGATACCGCAAAGACCTTGCTACGAAACAAGGCCGATACGGATAGGCTTCGCAAAGAGGCGGGCATCTGATCGAGGCTTAGATATCCGGGATCGGCGTAATGGGCTTCAATATCTATACCGCGATGTTCAACCAACTTGACGCCGCATTGGCGGGGGTGGTTGCGGCCTACGCCGGGGTCATCGGTTGGATTTCCGGTCCACTCCGGGTTGGGGTGACAATCTACATCATCCTCCTCGGCTTCGCGGTCCTGCGCGGCGCTGTCGAATATCCGTTTCGCGAGTTCGTCTATCGAGGGATGAAACTTGCCGCGCTCGTGTTCGCGGTAACGACCCTCTACGGCGCGTCAGTCGGCCTTCTCGCCATGAATGGCCTGCCCAGAGAAGTCGCGAACGCCGTAGGCGCGCAAGACGTGAACGGACTTGGCGGCTTCTTCGACGCGATACTCAAGGGTGCGGTTCGCGCCATCGCGAACATTAAAGAGATTGTTCAAACTCACACCACGGAGGAAGGGACGAACCTGGCCGGCATCCCGAATAATTGGGATGAAATCATCGTCAGTGAAATCATCAACGTCGTCATAATGCTGACTGCGCTGCTGGCGTCGGCCCTCGGTTTCGCAATCTGCGCCTTCGCTCTATTCGCCCTTTCCTTGTTGGCTGCGGTCGGACCTCTCTTTGTCGCCGCTCTCCTATTCGACTCCACACGACCGTTCTTCTTCCAATGGCTCGGCAGTATCGTAAACTACGTCATCCTCGTTGCCTTCGCGTTGCTAGTGACGGTTTTCATCGCCAACGCGGCCGACGCCTTCATTGACGCAATCACGCAGGATGACTCGCTGATCCTAGCGGCGGTCAAGGCACTCGGGTTCTACGCCCTCGGGTTCTTCTTCTTCCTTCAGATACCAGGCATGGCTGCGGGCTTGGGCGGCGGTGGCGCATCACTCGCCTCGCAGTTCGCTAACGCCGCGACCGGCGGGATCGCGCCGATGATCGGTCGCGCATGGTCAAACGCTCCACAAAGGGCAGTGAATCGCTGGCAGGCAAATCGCGCCCGCCGAGCGGAAGCGCGGGCTGCCGGCGGCACCCTTTACAACAACAGCTAATCGGAGACCCGGCATGAAGCTCGGTTCGGCCTTAGCCTTTCTCGCTCTCGCGGCTCTTACTCCTCCGGTTCCATCGGTCGCTGCGAAGGACGATAAGCTGCCCCGCTGCAACGGACGGCAGAAGCGTCCTGCAAACCTCTACGGGACGGTTCTTCCATCAATCCCGTCGCGCAACTCAACGTCGGCCGCTGCAGCACCGTCCGCTGGAGGTGTGCCACGTGGCACACCTCAATCAGCCCCAGCGCCGGCGACGAACCTATTCCCACCCGATGAAGCGGCGCCAGCTCCCCGAGGGTCGGACACGTCGCAGGCCGGCAAGGTGCCGGCGATCGGCGCACTCACTCCGAGCGCCGGCCCGACTGCCGCGCTCTCAACCTCCTATGCGAGCTGCTGAGATGGCGATCGGAGTGAAGGACAAAGACGAGGATCTGAAGGCCTATTTCGCGGAAGCGGAAAGCTGGGACCGGGATCGGTTCGTGGCCGCGGTTCGCTCGCGCCGGATCGCGTGGATCGTTGCTATCATCGCGATCGTGTTCGCCGCGATCTGCGCGGCTGCGGTGCTGGCGCTGTCGCCGCTCAAGACGGTGGTGCCCTATGTCGTCACGGTCGATCGTTCGACAGGCGCAACGGAAGTCACCCAGGAGCTGCGCGGCGACAAGACGATCACCTATGACGAGGCGATCCGTAAGTATTTCCTCGCCGACTATGTGCGCGCTCGCGAAGGGTGGATTCCCCAAGCGCGGGAGGAGTTCTTCCGCAAGGTGCTGTCGCTCTCGGCGCGGGAGGAACAGACCCGTTGGACAGCCTTCTACAAAAAGGACAATCCGGACTCCCCGCAGAACCAGTTCACCGCCAATGACGCGGTGTTCGTGGCGATCCGCTCGGTCGCGTTCATCTCGCCGAACGTCGCGCAGGTTCGCTTCATCAAGAGGCTCCAGCGCGATCAACAGGTGATCGAGACGCCCGCTATCGCGACCATCACATTCGATGTGCTGTCGAAGCCGGAAACGGAAGCCGGTCGATACGCCAATCCGCTCGGGTTTCAGGTGAAGACATACCGGGCCGACGTGGAGGTTCCGACACGATGAGGACGATTCTGCTCCTGGCCACGGCGATCAGCGCCGTGGCGGCAGCGCCCGCACTGGCGCAGACCCCTACGCAACACGGTCCCGACGCACGTATCCGCGAGGTCGCCTATACCGACGGGAACGTGATCCAGATCCGAAGTGCGTTCCGCACCGCGACGCAGATCGAGTTCGCCCCGGGCGAGGTCATCAAGTTCGTGGCGATGGGGGACACGGTGTCCTGGGAGGTCGCTCCTGCTGACAACTCGTTGTTCGTGAAGCCGCGCGAGCGCGCTGGCGCCACCAACCTGATCGTCGTGACGGATTTCCAAGGGGCCAAACGCAACTACACCTTCGAGCTGTCGGCCGTCGCTACGGCGCGCTCGCGCGGCACCTTCTTCAAGGTGCGGCTCCGCTATCCGGAATATGAGGCGGCACAGGCCCATTTGGCGCAACAGCGCGCGCAGCTCGCCGCGGCCCTCGCCGCGCAGAACGGCGCGATCAAAGCCGCGCTCGATATCGGCGTTCTCGAAGGCACGCGGAACCTCAACTACAAGGTCCAGGGCTCATCGGACCTGCAACCGTCCGAAGTCAGCGACAACGGGCAGTTCACCGTGATGCGCTTCCCGAACCAGCGCGAGATACCCGCGATCTTCACGGTCAACCCCGACGGGAGCGAGGCCACCGCCGCGTTCGACGTCCGCGACGAGTTCGTCATCGTCCATGGCGTCTACAAGGAGATGCGCCTGCGCCGGGGGAAGGTGGTGCTGTGCATCTACAACGAGAGCCCGAGCTTCTACGGCCGCGACCCTAAGACGGACACGGCGTCGGAAGCGGTCGAGCGCACGACGGAGAACTGACGTGTCCGATAAGCGATTCGACGTCGACGCGACGCCCGACGTGAACGAGATTGATCGCGCTCCCCCTGCGGCCGATCGCCCGAACCGCATCCCGTCACTGAACGCCGTCCAGTGGGACAACAAGAAGATGGTCGTGGGTGCGGCGCTGGCCGGTGCGGTCGTGTTTGGGGCGCTGTCGCTCGTTTCCGGGTCTGGCAGCGACAACAAGGCGCTGGAAGCGCGGAAGGCCCCGCCTCCGGCTGCCGAGGCGCCTTACGATCCCAACTCCGTGATCGCACCGACGCTCGCGACCGCGCCCCGCGATCCGAACGCCCCGGTCCAGCTCACGGGCGAGCAAGTACCGGCCATCGGCCCTGACGGTCAGCCGATCACTCCCTACGGATCGGCAGGAGGGCAGCAGCAAAGCCGCGGCGTTAGCGAGGCAGAGCGGCGTGCCAACGAAGCTCGGGAGCTGCGCGACAATGCGCGGCGATCGACGCTGATCGCCTACAATGGCGACCAGACCGCCAGGCGCGTGCTCGGAGACGTCGCCGGCGCCGGCAACCCGCAAGGTGATGGCGAAAATGCGCCGTCGAGGACCAGTCTCGACAACCTCAAGCAGACCTCGGCGATCGGGACCGCCACGGCGCGCATGATCGGCGACCGCAACTATCTCGTCACAGCGGGCGCCATCATCCCGTGCACGCTCCAGACCGCGATGGATAGCAGCGTGCCGGGCTACACGACCTGCATCATCCCTCGGGATGTCTATTCGGATAACGGCCGCGTCGTGCTGCTCGAGAAAGGCACGCGCGTCTTCGGCGAGTACCAGGGTGGGTTGCAGCGCGGCCAAAATCGTCTCTTCGCGATGTGGACGCGGGCGGTCACGCCCCGCGGGGTCGCGATCGACATCGGCTCGCCGGCATCGGACCCGCTCGGTCGGGCCGGCGTCACCGGTAGGATCGATCGGTTCTTCTGGCAGCGGTTCGGCGCCGCGATGCTGTTCAGCGTGCTTGATGCGGGCGGGCAAATCGCCGGCCAAGCCGTCAGCCCGCAGGGCTCGACGGTGTTCCGCACTCCCGGTGACACGACATCGCAGATCCTCAATGACACGCAGCAGATCCGCCCGATCGTGCGCGTCAACCAAGGGACCGAGATGGCGATAACCGTCGCCAAGGATTTCGACTTCTCGCAGGTCTATGGGCTCGGCCTCAAATGAACGCCCCGTTCCGCAACACGGCGATCCTCGATCACGCTGTTCGCCCGCTGCGCCAGTATCTCGATGACGATGGTGTGACCGAAGTCGTCATCAACGAACCGGCGATCGTCGGCGTCGAGCGGCATGGAGGGTGGACCTGGGAGCATGAGGGCGATCTGACGCTCGATGCCCTCAACCAACTGGCCAGGGCCGCAGCCGCGTTCACCTCTCAGGACGTGACGCGCGAGAATCCGATCTGCTCGACGATCTTTCCGACCGGCGAGCGCGTCCAGCTCGTGCTTCCGCCCGTCGTGCCCGACGGCACCGTGTCGATCACGGTCCGCAAGCCGTCCACGAAGACGATGACGATGGCGGACTTCGAGGCGAACGGCCTGTTCGCGGAGACGAAGGTGGCCACCAAGCGGGTCAGCCCCGTCGAGGAACGATTGCTCGGGTTGCTCCATGCGGGTCGGCATGTGGAATTCTTCGAACTCGCTGTGCGGAGCCGGCTTAACATTCTCATCTCCGGCGCCACGGGCTCTGGGAAGACGACGTTCTCCAAGGGCCTCATCAAGCTGATCCCGGACAATGAGCGTCTGCTGACGATCGAGGACACGCGCGAACTGGTCGTGCCTCACAAGAATGTCGTCCATATGATCTACAGCAAGGACGGCACCGGCACGGCCAAGGTGACAGCCAAGGAGCTGTTGGAAAGCGCGCTCCGCATGCGGCCCGATCGCATCCTGCTCCAGGAGCTGCGTGACGGGACCGCGTTCTTCTACCT
>NZ_BDJB01000007.1 GCF_002117915.1 Sphingomonas sp. TZW2008
CGGGGTCTCCTCGCGAAGCCTGAATCAGATCGCGACACTCACATCAATGGGTCCTGACCCTAGACAGTGACCTGCACTTACGCAAGCTCTGCGCAGCAAGGTGCACAAGACGGCGTTGCGGGAGCTTGCCGAGAGATCGAGCGGTTCCACCGGCTGGACCACCCTCATGCAACCGTGGCATTCGCGATCAACATCGGCTTGCAGCCAAACTGGCGCCGTCCCCAGTCTAAAGGCCGCGCTGGCAACAATATAGTTCGGGCAGATCGGGATCGTAAGGTTGTATAGCGCAGACTATAGCGCCCCCTCGCAACGATATAGGAAGAATAGAATGGTTGCGATCCGATTGTCGAATAACGCCGACGGTGATCGGATTGTCGAGATCTGGCGTGACGCCGTTGACGCCACACACGACTTCTTGACGCCGAATGATCGTGCCGCGCTCGACGAGCTAGTAAGCGGGTTTCTGCCGAACGCTCCGTCTTGGTTAGCCGTTGATGATGACGATCGTCCGATTGCCTTCATGCTGGTCGAGGATAACCACATGGAAGCTCTCTTTGTGGATCCAACCGTTCGCGGAACCGGCATCGGCGCCGCTCTTGTTCGACACGGGGTCGCTCTACATCCACGCATGACGACGGACGTGAACGAGCAGAACGGGCAGGCGATCGGCTTCTACGAACGGATGGGCTTTCGTCGCGTTGGTCGGTCAGATCTCGATGGTCAGGGCCGACCCTACCCCCTGATCCATTTAGCTTACAGCGCTTAGCGGCTGTCGCGCGAGCGAAGCGATCACAGTGAAATATAGCCTCGGCATTCAAACGTGGTCATAAAGCGGTGTACCGTTAGGAGCCGGAGAAAGCCGACGACATGTCAATGTCCGAGATCAGTGTTTAGTGATCGTGTTCCCGAAGGTCCTTTTGCTTAGCCTGCAACCTCAAGTGATCCTCGCGCCTGGCAAGCTCCTCGTAGCGGCATAGCGGAGATTCCTGCTTACCTCGGGAGCGCGGTGTAGCGGATGATCTAGTCCTTTCAACTTCGCTCATACTCATTCTTCCCCGTCTTTTTTGTCTTGGTACATGGCTGGCGAATGCCAGAAGCACCCCGAGACGCGCGATGTTCCCGATAATCCACCGAACCCGGGCATGTTGTTTTGGTAGCAACCGTGGCTCATTCAACGGGTATAAGTACCTCCGTCGCCGTACCAATCTGCTAGCCGCCCGCAGCGAACAGATGCCGGTCGTCTTCAAGGTTTGATCCAATGCGTTGATGTCAATCAGCCATATTCCGATGAGCCGGATGCGTTCCGCCGCGTTCTGTCATTGTGCAGGGGCAGGCACGCGACTGCGTGCTGATACCGCTTTTTTGACATCAGGGAGTTGGTTCATGGCTACCAAGACACTTGAAACGCTGTTCCACGACACGTTGAGAGACATCTACTACGCCGAACGGAAGATCCTTAAGTCATTGCCGAAGATGCAACGTGCAGCACAGTCGGATGAGCTGAAGGCTGCGTTTCAGAAGCACAAGGAGCAAACCGAAGGACAGATCGAGCGCCTACAGCAGGTATTCGAGATCATCGGCAAGCCGGCACGCGGCAAGACCTGCGATGCCATCGAAGGGATCCTCGCCGAGGGCGAGGAGATCATGGACGAGTACAAGGACTCGCCGGCGCTCGATGCGGGCCTGCTCGCTGCCGCCCAAGCGGTCGAGCATTACGAGATCACGCGCTACGGCACGCTGAAGCGCTGGGCCACCGTGCTTAAGCTTGATGACGCAGCCAAGTTGCTCGACGAAACGCTTCAGGAAGAAGCGCGAACCGACGAGGACCTTACCGCCATTGCCGATGCCACCGTAAACGCCGAGGCGCTGGAGGGGGCGGAGTAACATACGGCTAGCCTGCCTATTGAGGCCGGGAGGCTCTGCTTCCCGATTGTATTAGCTGCTGTGCCACTCCTGCGTGGGTGCGCACGGCGGCAATTTAAGTGGAGTATCGTGTGCGTAAAACCAGGCTGCTGACAACTGTGGCACTCATCATCCTCGCAGGATGCAGTGTGCAGGAGCAAGGCGCCAACGAGGCAGCGGTTAACACAAACCAGCCGCAACGTGCCGCTGTGTGGAGCAGGGAAATTACGGATCAACTCCGTGCCGCCATGGCGAACCGGGCGGCTCACGGACTCGACGGCATGTCGTTTGATCTGACCGCGGACGATCCGGCGGCATTGAGCCAGTCCGCACTGACCTTTGCCGCAGCGCTCGCGCGTGGCGCGACCGATCCGGCCAAACTCTACGACGTATATAACGTGCCGCGGCCTACTCCTGACTTGAGGACAGGCTTGAAGCGCGCACTAGCAGCAGGCGAAGTTGGAAAGTGGCTCGAGAGCCTCGCCCCCCAGGACGCGAATTACAAGCGCTTGTCCAAAGCGTATCTCGATCTACGTCGTCAGCCGGCGGGAGCGAACTCGGCCGTCCCGGAAACCGGTAAGTTGATCAAACCGGGCGCATCAGATCCGCGCCTACCGGCCATCGCGCGTCAATTGGTGATCCTTGATTATCTTGATCGTGCGGCAGCTTCGGACACCCGCTACTCGCCCGCGATAGTTGCGGCCGTGAAGGCGATGCAGGCGGATTACGGGATGGAGGCCGATGGCGTGATCGGTAGCGACGCACTCGCCATCCTCAACATGTCGGATGCCGATCGCGCCCGAGCCATCGCCATCAACATGGAACGACTTCGCTGGCTCGAACGTGATCCGCCAGCAACGCGGATCGACGTCAATGTAGCCGCTGCCCGCCTTAGCTACTGGCGTGATGGCCAATTGGTTGACAGCCGGCGCGTAGTTGTCGGCGAGCCGGACACCGCAACGCCGCAGCTCGGGTCGCCGATCTTCAGGCTGGTAGCGAACCCGACGTGGACCGTACCGCGGTCGATCCAGGAGAAGGAGATCGCGAGGAAGGGATCGAGATACCTCAGAGCCAACAACATGGTTTGGAAGGACGGCTGGATCGTGCAGCAGCCGGGCCCAATGAACTCGCTGGGATTCGTCAAGTTCGACATGCAGAACGATCATGCGATCTATCTGCACGACACGCCGGCGAAACCGCTGTTCGCGATGGTTCAACGGCAGCGCAGCCATGGCTGCGTGAGGGTTGAGGATGCGCTGGGGTTTGCTGAGTTGCTGGCGCGCGACGGCGGTGTGTTAGACCAATGGGTGCAGGCGCGCGCAACGGGCGAAGAGACCTTCGTTAAGCTTCCGCGACAAATTCCGGTTAGAATGCTTTATCAAACCGTGCTCTTCGACGAACGAGGCGAACCGATCGTCCGCAATGATCCATACGGATGGAACGATAGGGTGGCAGCGGCTCTTGGCTTCAAAGGCGCCTCATCAGCGCGCGTGAAATCGGGCGCGCAGGACACGGGTCCGTGATGCGCGGCGATTTAGAGCGCTATTCCGTGTTGGCGCTCAGCCCTCCGGCACCAAATCACAGCGGCTCCCACCTAGGTATAGTTTCGTTGCCTGGCACTCTCGCGCGTACCGCGGCTGAATAGGCCAACGACCAACTGATGCGTCATATAGTTCGCTGAGGGAAATAACTTCGCATCTCCGTAAAGCGGGCACAAAACCTGCTTCCAGCAGGCTTAGCGCTTTGAACTCAGAATTGACGTAGCCTCAACATTCGCTGACTAGCGCTCGAGACGAGGGCAGAGGAAGCGGCATGGCGGCTTCCATGAGAAACGTCAGGGGCAACAGACGATGAAGATAGCGGTTTTCGGGCTTGGCTATGTCGGCCTGTCGAATGCGGTGCTGCTAGCGCAGCACAACGAGGTCGCCGCGGTCGACATCACGCCCGAGCGCGTCGAGATGCTCAACGCGCGCCGCTCGCCGATCGTGGACCACGAGCTCGAGGCGTTCCTCGCGGAAAAGCCGCTCAATCTCACCGCGACACTCGATCCCGCTACCGCGCTCGCCGGCGCCAACTATGTCATCGTCGCGACGCCGACCAACTACGACGTCGACACCAACAAGTTCGACACCTCGTCGGTCGAGGCGGTGATCGCCACCGCGATCGCGCACAACCGGACTGCGACAATCGTCGTCAAGTCGACCATCCCCGTCGGCTTCGTCGACGACGTGCGCGCGCGGCTCGGCACCGATCAGGTGATCTTCAGCCCCGAGTTCCTGCGCGAAGGCCGCGCGCTGCACGACAATCTCCACCCCTCGCGCATCATCGTCGGCGAGCGGTCGGAGCGCGCGCGCGTTTTCGCCGACCTGCTGCTCGGCGGCGCGGTGAAGAAGGATGTCGAGATCCTGTTCACCGACGCGCGCGAGGCGGAGGCGATCAAACTGTTCGCCAACACCTACCTCGCGATGCGTGTCGCCTTCTTCAACGAACTCGACAGCTACGCGATCGCCGGCGGCATGGATTCGCGCCAGATCATCGACGGCGTCGGCCTCGATCCGCGGATCGGCACGCACTACAACAATCCCAGCTTCGGCTACGGCGGCTACTGCCTGCCCAAGGACACCAAGCAGCTGCTCGCCAATTATTCGGAGGTGCCGCAGAACCTGATCCGCGCGATCGTCGACGCCAACCGCACGCGCAAAGACTTCCTCGCCGATCGCATCATCGCGCTGCGCCCGCGCAAGGTCGGCGTGTTCCGTCTTGTGATGAAGGCCGGGTCGGACAATTTCCGCCAGTCGTCGATCCAGGGGATCATGAAGCGGATCAAGGCGAAGGGGATCGAAGTGGTGATCTTCGAGCCCGCGATGTCCGACGACGAGTTCTTCGGCTCGCGCGTGATGCGCGATATCGACGCGTTCAAG
Organism: Sphingomonas sp. TZW2008; assembly: GCF_002117915.1. Lineage (GTDB taxonomy): Bacteria > Pseudomonadota > Alphaproteobacteria > Sphingomonadales > Sphingomonadaceae > Sphingomonas. The sequence goes on from NZ_BDJB01000007.1 coordinate 4,824, forward strand.
CGCGAGGCCGACGTCATCATCGCCAACCGCAACACCGACGAACTCGCCGACGTCGCCGACAAGGTCTTCACCCGCGACCTGTTCGGATCGGATTGAGCTGATCTAGCCCAACCTTCTATAACCTAAGCTTCCTCAATTCGGTGCGTGGTAGCCGCGAAACCACTCGACGAAGCGCGGAATGCCTATTTCGATCGGCGTTGTCGGCGCGAAGCCGTGGTCGCGGTGGATGGCGGTGATGTCGGCGTAGGTGGCGGGGACGTCGCCGGGCTGCATCGGTTCGAGTTGGCGGATCGCCTTCACCCCGATCGCGTCCTCGAGCACGTCGATCATGCGCAGGAGCTGCTCGGGCTTGTTGTTGCCGATGTTGTAGACGCGGTGCGGCGGAGTGGCGCCGTCGTCGGCGGGGGGCGCATCGGTGACGGCAAGGACGCCCGCGACGATATCGTCGATATAGGTGAAGTCGCGCCGCATGTCGCCGTTGTTGAAGACGCGGATCGGCTCGCCCTTGAGGATCGCGTCGGTGAACAGCCACAGCGCCATGTCGGGTCGCCCCCACGGGCCGTAGACGGTGAAGAAGCGCAAGCCCGTCAGCGGCAGGCGGTAGAGGTGGGCGTAGACGTTGCCCATCAGCTCGTCGGCCTTCTTGGTCGCGGCGTAGAGCGAGATCGGCGCGTCGACGCGGTCGTCTTCGGCGAACGGCTGCTTGACGTTGCCACCGTAGACCGAGCTCGACGAGGCGTAGCTCATCGACACGAGGCCATCGAGCCGGCGGGCATATTCGAGCATGTTGACCTGCCCGACGAGGTTCGACTGAACGTAGGCGTGCGGGTTGGTGATCGAGTAGCGCACACCCGCCTGCGCGGCGAGGTGGACGATGTGCGTGATCGCGTGCGGCGCGAGCGCGGCGGTCAGCGCCGCATTGTCGGCGATGTCGACGTGCGCGAAGGTGAAGTTCGGGTGCGCCAGCGTCGCGAGGCGATCGCGCTTCAGCTGCACGGGATAATAGTCGTTGAGATCGTCGATCCCGACGACGCGCTCGCCGCGATCGAGCAGCCGGCGCGCCACCGCCGCCCCGATGAACCCGGCCGCACCGGTGACGAGATATACCATAGTGTTATTAATCTCCGCTTGCACAGGAAAGTAACCTAGACTCCGGATATGGTTAGACTGTCAATTGGCGCTTGAGGCAGACCTATTCACCGAGGAACGTTTTTCGGAAAATTAGGATTGGCGCTGATGGAAAGGTGTTGGTGCGACAAGGTTCTGAAGTTCTTCTTTTCATCGCCGCCGTGCCTCGTTTAAGGATAGGTACTTGTGTCCCCGCAACATGGGGGCCACAATCTTCTGACTTTAGGCCACGATGTGCGGCTTATGTCACCGCCCACGTGAAGCCGTAAGTGACGCGCGAGAATTTCGACGCCGCGGAAGCGAAGGCTATCCATGAAGCGGTGACCCGACCGACGATGAGGTTCGTGGGGGTGAAGAGCTTCGATCAGCAGGCGGAGCTGTTGCTCCACAAAACCTGTGTCTACTGGTGCGACAGCGAACCGCACTGCTCAACGGCTTGCGGACCCCTCGGAATACGACATCGTCGCCGGTTAAGGACCCGGAGGTGTCGCATCACTGATGAAGCTGCTCCGTGAAGGACAGGACAAGCTGCCAACACATGCGCGATCGGCGCCGCACCCCATCGGTGCTCAGCTTACCTCCCTATCACGTGAGTTTGACCGCCTGGAGGCACAGATCTGTACCGGGCACAAAGCCGATGATACCAGCCGCCGGGTCGAAAGGATGCCCCGTAACGATCCGACGCCTGCGTCGGCAATCGCTGCAGCTGTCCCAATGCATCGATGTTCCGCTCGGGACGGCAGTCCGCTGCATGCTTGGGCTCACGCCGCGTCCCCACAGCTGGGGCGGCAAGGAGGGCGACGGAGATCTCCGCAAGCTGCTCGTTGTATTTGCGACCGCAGTGATGCGCATGGCGCGCAAGCTGCGGCGCGCCAGCCATGGATCGCGCAACTCCTCGAAGGCAGACCGGCGAAGATCTCGATCATCGCGCTTGCCAACGAGACAGCGCGCATCGCGTGGGCGGTGATGGCGCGCAAAGAGGTCCACGCGGCGGCTGCCGCCGCTTGACCGCTATCCTTGCCGGTCACTGAAGCGAGCGGCATGACGGCGTAAGGGCAGCTGAGTTAGATGACAGACCGGTCAGACCGGAGATCGAACGAACCCAAAGGAGCAGAGCGCTTCGAGCGCGATGACGTGATTAGGATTCCGATCCGCGGACTACATTAGGGCCAGCAGCCACGCGGCGGGGCGCTAACAGGCCGAACAGATGGATGCACCCGACCGTTGCTCATCGCCGCACGAAAGCTCTTGCACTCTACGGGTCGTCCACACACATGACCCTATGATCAGATCATTGTACAGCTATGCTGGTACAGGGCTGTCACCTTATGATGTCAGCACAAGCGACCCCGGAGATCACCTGCCGGTTGTCTACCCCCCGCCCAACAAGCTGGTCCTTGGGCAGATGCGGCTCGATCGCCGCCGAAGCTTCATCTGACCACCAGAGAAACGCAATGTCTCAATCTTCTAACCCACGCGCCAGCGAAGCAGGAAAACCATCCTTGCGCAACATACTAACTGGGTTTTAATCTTAGATCCGTTCACGTTCAAACATGTCGGAATTGAATTTTGTTAGGTCAAATCTACGACGCACCTCGGGATAAACCGGATACCCGCCGACCTGTGCTTGATCGTCAATGATTCTACCCGTGCCGGAGCGCGCTTCGGCGACAATACGCGCATCAACACGGTCACGTGCCCAAGGCCGCGCACCAGCATTCGTCAACACATGCTCGCGCACCTGTACGTTTGGCAATACGTTGAGGTTGGGTATCAGCAGTGGCGACTCGCACACTAGAGCCACTCCCGCGAGCGGTGGCGCAGCCAGTTGTGCTCCTCCAAGCAGCAGGTTCTGGTGGAGCAGCACTCTCCAAGTCCCACCGCTGGCACGCAATAGCGCCAAGCGTTTGATGGTCGCGGGTCCAGGCTGTAGGACATTGGCGATTACCGCGATCAATCCTTCCGGCACCAAGTGACCGCCGACATCTGCGGGTTGCGACGATAGCATCAATGCCTGAGTCCCGGGATTGTGAATCAGGTTGTTCACGACTGCTCCGCGTGTGCCACCTCCGAATAGAGGGTTGCGTTGCCGGTTGCTGGCATAAAGGTTTCTTGTAACTAGTACATCACTAACATTGTAATTGAATAGACTACCCTTCGAGTGCTCCCCGTGGCCATGAGTCGATTTAGACAACCCTTCGGCGACGATGTTGTTCGAAAATGTGATGTCGCGTGAAGTACCGCCACGCCACTGGCTCGGCGTGGCGCCAGTGAATCTAGGACCTGATGCAGAAAGGTTTTCGTCTGTTCCCCAGCTTAGAGAACAATGATCGACTATAACGCCCCTCGCTTTATAAACGTTTATAGCGTCACATTCCCAGCCGCTTCCTTCAACGAAACCAGCACTGCCAGGGCGAATCCGGATGTGGCGGATGACCACATCGTCGCCTTCAATCACCAGGCCGCCTCGAATTAAGGTAATTCCCGGATCGGGCGCGGTTTGCCCGGCGATGGTGCATAGCGGTTCGTGAATCGTCAGGACTTTGCCGCCGAGATCAATCACCCCGCCGACCTCAAAAACTATGATGCGCGGCCCCTTAGTCGACACGGCCGCGTGAAGCGAGCCAAGCCCTGTGGGAGCGAGTGTCGTCACGCGGATGATCTGCCCGCCGCGGCCACCGCTGACGCGCGCCGCCCAACCTTGCGCTCCTTCGAAGGCCAACGGTTTAAGCTCGGCCCGCAAGATCGCAGGCACGGCGGCAGCCGCCAACCCGATGAGGACCAACCGTCGATCAGGCGGGCGGCAGTCAGCCATCGATGCACACTCCTGCAGCAGAACCAGCGGTCTGGGGCTCAGCTGGCGCGGCCAACCTCCGGCGCCACGTCACGATAAAGCGCCAATGTACGCGATGCGATATCGGGCCATTGATAATCCTTCATCAGCCCGCTCCAATCGATCCGCGCTTCCTTGGCACTGTGATCGAGTGCGCGATTCAACGCATCGGCGAGCGACGCTATTTCCCCACACGGTACGTAGCTGCTTTCTGGCAGGCCGACATTGCGGTTCGCTTCAATCGCGCTCGCCACGATCGGATTGCCATAGGCCATAGCCTCAAGCAACGCGATCGGCAGTCCCTCATGACTGGAAGGCAGTGCGAACACGCCAGCATGACTAAAGAACTCGGCAAGCGACAAGCCAGTTTGGAATCCGGCCAGCACAACCCGCGGATCAGCAGCGGCGCGTGCGACGACAGTTCGGCTATAGTCGCTTTCATGATCCGCCGCGCCTACCAACACCAGCTTGATCTCCGGACGTTCAATCCGGTCGAGCGCATCGATAAGATCAAGCTGACGCTTTTCGGGAACGATGCGGCCGACGTTTAGGATATAACCTCCTGGACTGAGCCCGAAGCGTTTCAGCACGCCCACGCTAAACACCGGCTGCGCCATTTTCACGCCATTAGGTATCCAAACGAACGGCACACCAAAATGAAGCGTCAGCCGCTCGGCTAGCGAGCGCGAGACGATAATCCGCCGCGCCGAAAACTTTGCGCCGCACCACTCGCCGAACCGCAACATCCGCTTGCCGAGCACGCCCCACTTCTCGCGCTCGTAATCTTCGCCGTGATGAGTCACGACCACGTTCAGCCCAAGCAGCCGCGCTAGTGGTGCGACAAGCGCCGGCCCGATCGCATGGATGTGAAGGATGCGCGGACGGCGCCACCCCGCTCGAAGCGTCGCCAGAATGGAGTGGACGATCGCTTCCAACGAGGTAGTGCGCGGCGACCAGACCGGAACGATGCGCGTCGCCACGCCACGGACTTCATGTTCGTTCTGATATGGAGAGCGGGTGACGATCTCCACCGCAAGGCCCAGCGCGTCGAGCTCGCGCGCCAGATTGTCGACATGCGCCTCCACGCCGCCCTGCCCGGCACCGACGCTGCGCAGCCCGATCATCATCACGTCGAGGCGCCCGCTTGCTCGCGGCCCTACGCTGGCGGTGGCTTGCGTTGCTGGCACTGTCCCTCGATAAAAGCATGATATGGGTTGGGGAGCACGGCAACGCGGCACTCTCCCTGCGACCTGGCGGAGAAGTCAGTCTTTACGCAACTGCGCCCGGGTTGCCCTGGGCATCGCCACTCTTATCGGCCGATTGTGTGCTGCGCTACCGCCGTCGCATGGCGCCGAAGACTATCTGCGAGGTGCGTCAGCCCCTGGGGCGGCGACCGTCGGATATCCGCCACCTCCCGTGCCGGGCGCACGACAGGTGGACGTTGCGCACGCCTCGCTACGCGTGCAAAGGCATGGCACCGGGGCGGCAGCGGGGACGGGCGAGTGGCGGGCGATCGGATGGGCGAACGCCCGGGCGAAGAAGCAGCGCCAACCGCAACGGTGCAGACGCATGGGGAGACCGACAGCACGCTTGACGCCGCGGCACACGGCGTGATTCCTGGGCCGGAGCACAGCCTCACCGGGCGGCAAGCCAGCATCGACATAGTGCGTGCGCTCGGCGTACTGGCGGTCGTCTTCTATCACTACAGCTACCGTTTCCCGCCCGACTATCTTCACGGCGGCACGCATGTGGAGGCATTCGCCTACGGCCGGCTAGGGGTGAATCTGTTCTTCATCATCAGCGCCTTCTGCATTTCGGGCTCGCTCGACCGCTCGCGTTCGGCAGTGCAGTTCTTCGCGAAGCGGGTAGCGCGGCTCTACCCCGCCTATGTGTTCTGCGTGCTCGTCACCTTCGCCGCGGTGGCGGCGTTCGGCCTGCCTGGGCGCGAGGTGTCAACCGCGGTGCTGCTGGGGAACCTCGTTTGGGTCAACATGGTGCTACCGTTGCGGCATGTCGACGGCGCCTATTGGACACTGTTGGTCGAGCTGCGCTTCTACGCGGTGATCGGGCTGCTCTACTTCGCACTGCGCCGCGACTATGATCGCGTGACGCTGTTCTGGCGCGTGCTGACCTTAGTCGGCATCGCGTTGTATTTTGTGGCGAAGGCGAGCGCGGGCACACCAGCCGCGGGGGTACTGCGTCCGGTGGCAGCGAACCTGTTCCTGCATCCATTCGCGGGCTATTTTCTGCTGGGCATCACGCTGTTTCGGTGGGAGCGGGTAACCGCGCGCGGGCGGGCGACCGATGTCGCGCTGTTCGTCGCTGGCGTGCTGTGTTCCGATTACGGCGTCGGCGACAAGATCGTGTGCCTGTGCTTCTTTCCGCTGACGTACGGGCTTTTGCGCACGCAAGGGCTGCGCGTGCCGCGGGTGGTGCTGTCGGTGGGGCTGGTCAGCTATCCGCTGTACCTGCTACACCAAAACATCGGGTTGGTAGTGATGCGCACGACCTGGCCTGCGATCGACCCATTCGTGTTGCGTGCGTTGCTTGCTTTTGGAGTGGTGCTGCTTGGCGCGTTCGCGGTGAACTACCGTATCGAGCCGCCGCTGCGTCGCCCGTTCGAGCGAGCGCTGGTGCGCGCGGGCGACGCGGTCACACGTCGGCTGACGGGTGCGCCACCCCCGGTTCCGAAGCGGGAAGCGGACCGGGCGCGAGGCGAGGACGCCGCTTGACGCGCGCCGGCGGGGCGCTGAGCAGCGCGAGGCTGCGCTCATCGATTGTTCCGCGATCGAGCCGGACGAACCAGAGGCACAGCAGCAGCGTCATCGTTGGATAGAGATCGTTGTAGTTGATGAGATAGCTACCCGCGAAATTCAGGGTCAGATCTAACACGATCCACATCGCCGCCAGCCCCTGTAGCCGCTCCACCTGCCCCGGCGGCACTGCCACCGCGCGCAGCGCGAGATAGATCAGCGGGATCAGCGCCAGCGCAAGCCCGATCGCCCCCAGATCGAGCAGCGTCTCCAGGAACCCGTTGTGTGCATGGCCGAGCGAGATGTACTTCCGCCCGAGGATTTCGGCCTGCGCCTCATTTGCCCAGCCGGCGTAATAGCCTTGGCCGAACACGGGGTGCCGCGCAATAGAGTGCCAAGCCGCAGCCCAGATCTCGTCTCGCCCGGACATTCCCGCAGTGCGACCGAGCGAACCGAACACGGCTTCGATCGCCGCGTCGAGCATGCCCGAGGCATACACGAGCATCAGCGGTCCACCCAACAGCACCAGAACAAGGAACCGGTACGGCGGCGCTATGGGAACCCGCACGAGCCATACAGCAACTAAGGCAACGGGAAAGGCAATGACGATCTTCGCCGAGCCGGCCAGCAGCAGGAGCGCGACGCCAAGTGCCAGCATCGCGAACCAGAGCTTCCGGAAAGGTAGCACCGCGCGACCAAACAGCAGCAGCACGGCAAAACCCGCTGCAACCATGCGAGCGAATTCGTTCTTGTGACTGAATGTGCCGCGTAGCCGGCCGGCATGTTCGGCTACGCCGATCTGTCCCGCCTGATGAACCGCATAGGTAGGATCCACGAAAAAGAGGATCGCTGTCACGATGAGAATTCCGATCGTGATCCAGACCAGTGCACGGATTACCTCGCGCGGGGGGGTCGCGAACGCGAGCGTGACGATGATCATCAGCGACCCAGCATAGGCGATTGCGCGCCGCGTCGAGATCGCCGGATCAGCGGACCACAGGATCGATGCGCCGATCCACAGCGCCACCGCGATCGCGCACCACATGATCGGTGCGGGACGGCGGCGCCGGCGCATGCCCTCAAAGGCGGTGAATGCCAGGATCGGCAGCGCGAGCGCGTAGAGTAGGATGCCCAGATACTGGATGATCGGCGATTCACCACTGTCCACGAAACTATCGGCATTGCCGGAGAACGGGCGGGTCAGCGCGCCGCTGAAGAAGATCAGCGCCGCATAGAGATACAGCCGCATCGGCCAGCCGGTCTCGCCCGGCTCGCGACGATGACGTCCGCGGCGGCGTGGGAGGGGCGCGCCGAGGCCGGGACGCTCTGTGTCCGCTGTAGGGCCGGCGGATATGCTGGTGCCAATCTCGTTCACGCCGTCCGATGCCCATCTGTCGTCGACGCTCGGTGCGACGCCATCGCCGAGGCGAACAGCGCCTCGTACAGGCGAGCAACGTTTGCGACCGCGAACTGCTCCGCGCGCCCGCGAGCGATCGTTGGAGGAATTGGCGCGTCGAGCCCGCGCTGGAGCGCCGCGGCCAGCGCCAACGCGTCACCCACAGGGGTCAGATAGCCGTATTTGCCGCCCGCGAGGATCTCCCCCGCGCCCCCCGGGGCGTCGGTCGCCACTGTGGTACGCCCCAGCGCCAGCGCCTCCGCAAGCACGTTCGGGAAGCCTTCGAACCGCGATGCCAGCACGAACAGGTCGGCATGCGCCAAATAATCGTCGGGATGGGCACAGAAACCGATCAGGTGGACGCGGTCCGCGATCCGCAGCGCGCGCGCCTGCGCCTCCAGCTCGGGCCGGAGCGGCCCCTCGCCCAGCACCATCAGCACGGGTGTGCCCGCCAGCTTCGCGAAGGCGGAGAAAAGTGTCGGATAATCCTTCTGCGGCACCAGCCGCCCCATGGCGACGATCACCGGCCCGCCCACCGGCCAATCGTCGGGACGCGGGCGCTCCTTCGCCGGATCGGGCAGCGGCACCGGGTTCATTGTGGTTGCGACCTTCGCCGCCGGTATGCCGGCGAAGGCGACGATATCCTCCGACACGCGCGCCGCGACACAGCCGATCGCATCGGTACGGCGATAGGCATAGCGCAGCAGCGGCGGGAACAGTATGCGGCGGACCAGGTCGCGCCCCGCGATTTCCTCCGTAGTAAAGTTGCGCACCAGCGAGACCACCGCCGTCTCCGGCGACCAGCGCCGCGCCGCAGTGAGCCCGGCGACGTTCGGGCCGAGCAGCGCGGTGACGAGCAGCGGCGGGCGCCGTTCGTTCAGCAGCCGGCCGAGCCGCGGCCAAGCGCGCACCGTGAGCGGCGAGCCGAGGTCAACCACCTCAATCCCCAGCGCCACGCGGTCGATCACGGGCCCGCGCACCTTGTTGACGATGATCGTCACCTGGCGCCCCTCGGCATGCCAGTGATTGGCCAGCCGCACGACTGCATTCTCCGCACCACCGCCGTGAAAGGCGGGCATGTAGAGCAGAATCGGCACTTCGTCCGCCAGTCGCAAGGCGTTCGCGATCGAAGGCTCGCGAGCGCTCTGAAGATCGATATCGTTCAAGCCAGGGTCCTCGTCAGAGTCATCTTGACGCCGAGAGTGTCAAACCGCGCGAGCCGGAGCGGCGGATGCGCGATCTGATGCTCGAACGCCTGCGCGATCAGCACCAGCACGGCGGCGAGCCCGCGCAGGTCCTGAATTGAGTTGATCCTCACCGCCAGCGCTCATGCCTCCCAGGCCTGAGCGATCCGTGGCACACGCAGGCCCTTGCGGAAAGGGGCAAGCCCTGCCGAGAAGGGTGCGGTTCCCGTGTGGGCTGCAAAAAAGGGGGTTGCCGTGCCCGCGCACCGTCCTAGACCGCGCTATGGACGGCCGCGCGCGGGGGTTGCGGCCGGCCCTGGGGGACGATCCGCGCCGACGATGACAGACGCCGCCCACCCATCTGCGCTCGGCGCCCCGTCCTCCGGTGCTTCGTCGCCTGCCGCCCCTTCGCCCGCGGCGCCGCCCGGGATGCACGCCGCCACGTACCGCCGCGACATCGACGGGCTGCGCGCCTTCGCTGTGCTGCCGGTGGTGGCCTATCACCTACAGCTGCGCTTCATCACCGGCGGCTATGTCGGGGTCGACATCTTCTTTGTGATTTCGGGGTTCCTCATCACCGGGATCCTCGCGCGCGAAGTGGAGGAGCGGCGCTTCTCGATCGGGCGCTTCTACGAACGGCGCATCCGGCGCATCTTCCCGGCGATGTTCTTCGTGCTGGCCGCGGCGACGATCGCGGCGTTCGCGATCCTCTATCCGCTGGAGCTGGTTTCCTACGGGCACAGCATGTTGTGGAACGCGCTGTTCATGTCGAACAACTACTTCTTGGCGACGACCAACTATTTCGCAATGGGCGGCGAGACGAAGCCGCTGATCCACACTTGGTCGCTTGCGGTGGAGGAACAGTTCTACATCGTCTTCCCGCCACTGTTGTGGGTGCTGATGCGGCGCTGGGGACGCGGGGTCGCGGCCGTAGTGATGGCGGTGTGCGCGGTGGCAACGCTGGGGCTGAGCGCGGCGCTGCTCGCGTCCTACCCTTCCGCCGTCTTCTACCTCGCGCCGCTGCGCGCGTGGGAGCTGCTGATCGGGAGCCTCCTGGCCCTCGACGTCGTGCCGCGGCTGCGCGGGATGGCACGTGAGGCGGGGGGGGGGCTCGGCCTCCTGCTCGTGGTGGCGCCGGTCATCCTCTATACCCATGCGACGCCCTTTCCTGGGCTCGCCGCGCTGCCGCCCTGCCTGGGCACCGCGCTGCTTATACATTCCGGCCGACCCGATCCGGGTGCCGCGCTGCCGACGCTTAGCGCACGGTTCCTCGCTTGGACGCCGTTCGTATGGGTCGGCTTGATCTCCTATTCGCTATACCTGTGGCACTGGCCGACAATCGTGTTCTATCGCCTGGGCGTCCATTCGGTGTTGGGCGTGGCCGAGAAGCTGGCGCTGCTCGCCGTGATGATCGCGCTAGCCTGGTTCAGCTGGCGCGTGGTGGAGCGGCCGTTCCGCACCCGCGCGCTGCTGGCGACACGGCGCGCGATCTTCGCCGGGGGAGCGTTCGTGATCGCGGCGTCGCTGGCGACGGGCGCGGCGCTGATTGCGACGGACGGCTTCGCCTCGCGCCTGTCGCCGCGGGTGGCGAAGCTGGCGAGCTATCTGAACCTCGACATCACCGCGCAATACCGGCAGGGTCGTTGCTTTCTGTCGAATGAGGAGGGCAGCACCGCGACGATCGACCGCGCTGCGTGCCTAACCCCGCGGCCGGGGACGCGCAACTACCTGCTGCTGGGGGATAGTCACGGCGCGCACCTGTGGTGGGGGCTGGCCCACGTCTTTCCGCAGATTAACGTAATGCAGGCGACCGCCTCCGGCTGTCGCCCGCTGATCGGCGCGCCGGGGCTGCCACATTGCGTGGGCGAGCGGGCGGCGGTGTACCGGCTACTGCCGTCGCTGCGCCCCGACGCGGTGCTGCTGGCGGCGCGGTGGCGCGCGGACGAGCTGCCGCAGTTGGTGGCGACGGTGCGGGCGCTTCGCGGCCAGACAGGGCGCGTGATCGTATTTGGCCCGATCGTGCAATATGACGATCCGCTGCCGCGGCTGCTGGCCAACGCGGCTTGGTCCGGGCGCACGGCGTTGATCGCGGCGCGGCGCCGGCCGCTCGATCGCGCGCTGGACAGGAAACTGGCGGCAGCGGTGCGGGGTGCGGGTGGCGAGTATATCTCGATTTACGACGCGCTGTGCCGCGGCGGGGATTGCCAGACCGAGACTGCGGACGGCGCGCCGCTTCAGTTCGACTATGGTCATCTAACGCCGGAGGGGTCGATCGCAATAGCGGAGCACTGGCGCCGCCTCGCCGCCTTCCGCTGAGCGTTAGAGCGTGCCGAGCACGAAGGCGTCGAGATAGCCGAAGCGCGGCGCATCCGCCGCCAACGATGCCCGGATGTGATGCTTATCCTTGTACAGGAAGTGGCCGTCGCTCGTCAGCGGACAGCGCACAGCGTCACACAGGAACGGCAGCGGGTCGATCGTCCGCACGCCGGCAGCGGAGGCGACCGAGGCAAGCTTGGCGCGCACCCATGCGGTGCGCGCATAAAAAGCGGTTCTGTCGATCGCAGGCGGCGCAACCGGGCGCGCAGTCGCGAAGACACGGCGATAATAATGGCGCGGCAGCTGGTCGAAGTTGAACGGCTCAGGCAGCAGGATCGCGACCTCAGCGCCCCCAGCGCGAATTTTTGCGAGGCGCGTGGCGAGCTGCGCGAAGGCGACGTCTACGTTGGCCGCGTTCACCGCCTCGTCATGCTCGGCCCGGCACCCGCGCCACCCGCGCGAGCATAGCGCGCCGGGCGTCCAGCGGCCGCCCGCATCGCCGAAATACAGCGCCCAAGCCGAAACGACGAGGACGCGCGCGTAGCGCCCCTCAGCGACGAGTGGGAAGACTCGGTCGGCGAAGGCGGCGCATTCGCCCTCGCCGCGAGTCCAAGTCAACCTCGACAGTGGCGCGCAGCCGGAGTTGCGCAGCAGCGTCACCTCCACCCGCCCGCCATCTGCCAGCCGCTTTAGGCGCGGGATCATCTGCTCGGCGTGCGAATCGCCGACCACCGCGACCCGTACCGGGTTGCCGGTACCAAGCTGGCACCCCTGCGCCGCACCAATCCGCCAACGTCGCTCGCACGGGGCAAAACCCACCCAGTCGTTCGACGCGGCGCGAAAGTCTGCGAGCTGCGCGCGTGCCGCAGGCGAGAAGCCGCGTGTGCGCCACGCCTCGAATCCGGTCGTTTGGAGTGTCGCGATCAGCCCCGCCGCGACCAGAGCGGCGCTAGCCGCAATCACCCCCCAGCGCCGTCGCGGCGTGGTGCGCGCGGTGCCGAACACCGCGTCGCGCAACCGCGTCTCGATTAGGGTGTAGGACAGCACCGCCGCCACTACCGACAGCGCGACCCCGATCGCGATCACCGGCGCGATCAGCGCGCACCCGGCATAGACAAAGGCGACGACGATCGGCCAGTGCCACAGGTACAGCGAATAGGACCACACGCCTAGCGACCGCATCCCCGGCAGCGTCGCCCAGCGCGCCTGCCGCTGGTCCGCGGCCAGCACCGCCACCGCCCCCAGCACAGGCATTAGCGTCCAGATCGAGGGCCAGGGCACCGCATCGTCGAGCCAAAAAACCGACAGCAGGATGAGCACGAAGCCCCCAATTGCCAGCGCCGCCGAGCCCGCGCGCGAAGGCCGCGGCGCCCACAGCGCCAGAACGCCCCCTGCCAGCATCTCCCACGCGCGCGTCGGCAGCAGGAAAAAGGCATAATCGCGCAGGTGAGTCGAGCGACTCGCGATCCACAGCGTTGCGAGCAGCCCCACCGCACAACCGATCGCCACGAACGCCAGCCGCCGCCGCCACAGCCACTCCCAGCGCGCCACCAGCGCCAGCACGATGGGATAGAGCATGTAGAACTGCCATTCGGCCGACAGCGTCCAAGTGTGAAGCAGCCAGTTCGCCTCCGACGCATCGGCGAAATAGCCCGATTGGCGCGCGTAGAGGATGTTTGAGACAAACAGCACCGAGGCGGCGGCGTTGCGTGCGGTCTCCGCCAGCGTTAGCGGGTCAAGCGCGACCAGTCCGACGAGCACCAGGAAGACGCACAGCGTCGCCAGCGCGGGCACGATCCGACGTACCCGCGCCGCATAGAAGCCGAGGATCGAGAACGACCCGCGCGACACTCCGCGCTCCACGATCTGCGTCATCAGCAGCCCGGAGATGACGAAGAATACGTCGACGCCGACGAACCCGCCACGGAATCCCGCGACGTGAAAGTGAAACAGCACTACGACACTCGCCGCGAGCGCACGCAGTGCGTTGATGTCGTTGCGGAAGCCGCGCTCGGCGGTGGCGTCTGCGTGGTTCGCGAGCTGCGAGGCAGGCGACGCCCGCGCCGGGCCGGGAACTGCTCGATTGGGCGCTGGCACAGTGTCGCTCACGATGTCGTCCCCCACGCCCCGCGGACCCCCGCCTACCGAAGGGGCGCCGATGTTGCAACGCGGCGCATGCCGCAGCCGCGCGGACGGTGCGCCCGCGGCAATGAGCAGATGTGCGCTGTCCGAGTGGCACGCTGGCTGTAGACATGCTGCGTCGTCCAAAACCGCTGGTGCGCACTGCCCCGGCTGGCTATCGCGCCGCATCGGGGCCGGGGTATCGGGCACGCGGGCATCCAGGCCTTTGCGCTTATGGTTCGTGGCGGCCTCGGGAGTGAGACGGCATGCGAGGCGAGCTGGTGGCAAACGGCGGACGGACAGGCGCCGTGACGGTCGCGGCGATTCCGTCTACAGGGCTGGCGACGGGGTGGCGAGCAATGCCCGCGGCGTGGACATCGGTACCGGCAGCGGCGGCATCATCGGCGATTGGTTCCGCCTGACAATGGCCGCGCCCGTCCCCCCGCCCGCTGCCGGGTCATCATCCGCCCGCGCTGGCACCGGCGCGTCGGTGATGCGCCAGACGTTGCTGTACCTGCCCGCGCAGGTGCTGGCGCCGGTGATCCAGTTCGCCTCGATCCTGGTTTGGACGCACCTTATGTCGCCGACTGATCTCGGCATCGTGACACTGGTGATCGCGTCGCAGGAGGTGTGCTTCGCTCTCTTCTTTGGCTGGTGGCAACGTTACACGCTGCGTTTCCTGCGCAGCTTCGACGACGGCGACCGGCGGGTCGATTTCCTACGCTCGGAGACGGCGGCCGTGCTGCTCTCCACGCTCGCTCAGACGCTAGTCATCACCCCCGTGCTCTTGAGGCAGGCAGGTGATGCACGCGCGCCGCTGTTGCTGCTCGTTCTCGTCACCACGTTCATGGTAACGCGCTCGATCAGCAACTATCTTGCCGACCGCGCGCGCGCCAATGCGCAGATCGGGCTCTACAGCCTGATCCAGATCTGCGGCCCGGTGTTCGGGTTCCTCGTTGGCGTGCCGCTGCTGTGGCGCTACGGCTCATCGCCCAACGCAGTGTTCGCGGGATTCGTTTTGGCGCAGCTCGTCGGGCTCGGCGCCGCGATCGCGATGAGTGACTTCCTGAAGCGGGGGCCACGCATCGATCGCGCGATCTTCCGAACCGCGATCATCTTCGGCGGCTCGGTGATGATGGCGACGCTGCTGGCGACATTGGCGCTCAACCTCCCGCGTTTCATCGTCAGCGGCACGCTGGGCCTTGCAGCGATGGGTGCGTTCGCGGTTGGCTACAGCCTAGGGCTGCGCGCCTCGTCCTTCGCAGTGACGTTAGTGACGGCGGGCGCCTATCCGCTGGTCGTCAAGCGAATGGAGGAGGAGGGGATTGACGCAGCTTTCCAGCAACTGCGCCAGAACATGGTGCTGGTGGCCCTGGCGGTTATGCCGGTCGCGTTTGGATTATTGGGCGTCAACCAGTTAGTGGTGGACGTTCTGGTAGACGAGAAATATCGCGCCATCACCTATACCGTGCTGCCGTTAGCCACGATTGGGGGGTTGTTCCGCTATCTGCGGGCCCATACCTCGGATCAAGTATTTCTCATTTGCTTGAAGCCTCGCTATGCCACTTGGATTGCTGTGATCGACATCTTGATTGCGGCGCCGTCGGTTTGGGTAGGTCTTAAAGTGATGGGGATAACGGGAGCGGCTCTTGGACCAATGATTTCCGGCCTGTGCACGCTTACCGCCAGCTTCGTACTTTCACGCGTCCGCTTCGGCTTTCATGCTCCACTCGGTGATTTCGCGCGTATTCTGATCGTATCAGCGGCAATGTGCTTTGCAGTGCTCGCCTTGCCGGTACCGTCCACCGCGCTGGGGCTAATAGCCGCAGTTATTCTAGGAGCTACGGTGTTCGGCATCGGAATTGTCCTGTTGCTGCCGCAAGCGCGATTTTTCAGTCGCAGATTCAAGAGGACAAAACAGTGATCGCTTAAGCAAATATTGACAGGGGGGAAGAGCGAATTGCCGATATGCTAGCGGCCATGCTGCGCGCAGGACACAAGATGAGCGAGCGACCCCGCCGAAAGCACAGGCCCGCGTTCAAGACCGAGTCTGGCTGCCTTGAAATGCGACAGGACGCTGCGAGAAAAATTTTCCGGCCGGTGCTTTCAAGAAGGCCGGTATGTTGCCGAGCACAAAGCCGCTATCGATTCGGCATCCCCTGCCGCTGGTTGCGCTGGCGCGGTAACTTAGATTTCCCATTGACGTCCTCTGGCGTGATGGGATGGACGACCCCTGCTCCGAAGCGCTGCATACGTCCATCCCTTCTGCATCAGCAGCGATCTAGACGCCCTATCCACGGAGGATGATTATCACGGTCAATTTGGCCAAAAAACGCGCAGAACCGGGTCGTTCTACGGCGGCAGCTGAGGCGGAATTTACGATTTTATGACTGGGTGGCAAGGAGATATAAACTAGAATGTTTTGTACGCTTCTCCGTACCGTTTTTTTGCGGTCAGGTTTGTCAAACGGCGGTCACCAGCGATCTATGTTTCGCGGGGCCGCGATTGTATCCGTTTGAGTGAATAGCGATAACCCATAGCTAAACGCCGCCACGAATGCGAAAACACTGGTGACTTACGTAGCAAACACCCAGTTCAAATAAGCTGCAATACGAATACCTGCCCGCTTGAGGCGCCCTTCGAGCGCATCGTGCTGCTGATAAGCGTATCCCCAGCTAAGCTTTGGATCTGCGGGGTAGATTGCCTCGCGAAGTTTGATGCTTTCGGTCATCCACGTGGCTGGACGTACGTCGCTCCACGTAACGATGTCGCGAGGCGTTATCGTGCGCGACAGAAAGCGCGCGTACTCGCTGTACGACAGCTTCTCGTTGTCGATTAGCCCTGTATCCCACAGCGAGTGTAGATTGGTGGGACGGTTGAAGAACGAGACTGGCGTCTCATTGCCACCCCGGTCGTTGCCGCGGCCGACGTGAAGCGGTTGGTGCAGGTCACCGATGATGTGGACAATGAACCGCAAAGCAACCCGCCGGTCCTTGATAGGTGCCTTGGGATCCCGAAGCGTCGCGGTGAACTTCGTGAGCGCGGTCATCGCGTCACCCTCCGGCGGCGCCATGCTCGGCTTATACGTAATGCCCGAGGCGACGGTAACGTAATGCCACGGGCTGGCTGTCTTCTGCCAGAACGGTTCCGGGTTCGACTTTTGCTCGTCGGGGTAGGTCGACGCTTCGGCAAGCGTCTCATTGCCGATGAGCAGCGCGATATTCGCCCGCGCGAGGCCACTGAGATTCTCGTCGGCGATGGCGCCGGTGATGCGGTGGCCGTTTGGGCCCCAGGCGAGCGCGGGACTCGCGGCCAGGATAGCAGCAGCGGTGAGAAGCGAGCGGATCAGCATGCCGGGCCAGTAGCCCGCCAAAGCTGAACCGGAACCAGCTATGTGACGCCAGGCTGCGATAACGTTGCGGCGGCCTCCGCCAGCCGACGCGCCTGATCTATCGCGGCGGCAACGCTAGTCACGCGCTCCGAAACGGTGCCTTGACCCTGCAGCACCGCGACAGCGCTCGCATCCTCGAGCAACGCCGCCACCCGCGCCAGCAGCTGCTCGACCAGATCCTCATCGTTGGCGTTCATAGCGACACGATGCCGAGGTCACCGCTGAAGTCGACCCGCAGCTTTCAGCGTCAGGCGAGAAGCTCGCTGGCAGTAACCTCGAGTGGAACAGCAAGCTTCTCGACCACCGTTATCGTCGGGTTGCGCTTGGCACGTTCGATGTCGCTGACATAGGTGCGGTGGATGCCGGCACGGTCGGCGTAATCCTCCTGGCTCCAGCCCTTTGCCTCGCGCAGGCGGCGGACGTTGCGGGCAAGGCGGCTACGGATTTCCACAACCCGCCAAAGACGCGCCCGTATCTCATCGATCTACAGACGATCAGTGACATTCGAGTTGACTGTCAGTTGCAGCAGAGCGTGTGTCACCTCCCGAGACTCATCGTCGACAGGAGGGATGAGATGGACGTGACGCAAGCAAAGCAACTGGTGGTACGCGCCTGGCCGCAGATCGTGGCGGAGACACGCGAGCAGCTTGGCGGCGAGCTGCACTATCAGGCGGTTGCGTATCACTGCCTGCGCCAGGCGGGCGTTCCCGCCCGGCAAATGGGCATGAACGTCAAACAGTGGATCGATGCGCCGATATCCTCGCTGTTCCAGGCGTGGGACCAGAAGAAGAAAGAGGCTTTTCGCGGCGGCTTCGAGCCGGTGCCCGATATCGTGCTCTTCAAGCCCGAGGTCGCGGGGAACTGGCAGCGCCGTAACGCGGAAGCGACCATCGCCAACATGCTGATGGCCATTGAGGTCAAAGCGTCGGAACGTGCCAATGGTCGTTTGTCGGTCGCCGAAATCGTCCGCGACATCGCCAAGCTCGCCGCTCACCGCGAGGAGATCGAGCATCGCGGCCATGCGATGACGCCGGTGATGATGGTCATCGATGTCGCGAGCGATGCACGCGAGCGGATGCGCGCGAAGGATGTCGACTATTGCGCTGCCCGGGCGGCCGAGCAGCAGGTTGGCTGGATGTACGTCTCGCCCGACGCCGATGCCTGCGTCATCCACTGACGACTATTGACACCCCAAACGGACGCTTCACGATAGTAGGCGTCTGTTGATCAGACCACCACGCCAAGGAGGGCAGGTGTTGCTCGGTTGTCGAGCAGCCTGTCCGCGTGCGTGGTCCGGCTGCTCGTCATTCTCACGGCAACACCTGCGCTGGCGTCGGTGTTCACTGTGGGAGAATGACGATGACGAATGTTGAGACCGCAACGCCGGCAAAGCGCGGCGGCAAGCGGCAGTCGGGAATGCTCGGCGATACGCTGAAGGAGGCGGTCGCCCACACGTCGCGTGCCCGCGCGGCGCGCGAGAAGCGGGTCGGCGCCCATGAGCGGCGGGCAGAAACCGTGATACGCCGCAACGACCTCGTGCCCGAGCTCGTTATTGTCATGCGGTCTGTCACCGAGCTCATCGCGCCCACCCGCCGCACGCGCAAATACGACGCAGGCGACGTGATGGAGATGGGTAATCATCTCTCGGCGTTCGGCTTCGTCCAGCCTATCGTCATCGGACGCGATGGCCGCACCATCGTCGATGGTGAGCTGAGGCTCGAGGGCGCGCGCTGGCTCGGGCTCGAGCAGGTGCCCTGTATCCTCCTTGCCAACCACAGCCGCAGCGAGGAGCGTGCGCTGCGGCTCGCGCTCAACCGGCTCGGGCAGCGCCGCAGCTGGGACATGGATGCGCTGCGCGTCGAGATCGAAGAGCTGCTGATCGAGGAGCAGCCCATCGAGCTGCTCGGCTTCGATGCGGTCGAGCTCGACCAGATCATGGTCGAGGAGCAAGCGGATGATGAGGAGACCGTCGATATCGCCGAGGGGCCTGCGGTTACCCGTGCAGGTGACCTGTGGATCCTGGGCGACCACCGCCTCCTGTGCGGCGACGCGCGTGAGGCGACGAACTACGATGTGCTGATGCCGGGGGAACAGGCGCAGCTCATTCTCACCGACCCGCCGTACAATATCGCCGTCAGCGACATCGTCTCGACGCAGCACGCCGAGTTCGCCTTTGCCTCCGGCGAGATGAGCGATGATGAGTTCGCAGCCTTTCTCACTGGCTTCATCAGTGCAGCGCTGCCGGTGCTGGTCAAGGGCGCGGTGGTCTTCGCGTTCATGGACTGGCGGCAGATCGAGCTGCTGCTGCGAGCCGGTCGCGGCACAGGGCTCGAGCTCCTCAACATCATCACCTGGGTCAAGGCCAATGCCGGCCGCGGCAGCCTCTACCGCTCACAGCACGAGCTCGTCGCGATGTTCAAGACGCACGGCGAGCACAAGAACCGGATCCAGCTCGGCAAGCGCGGTCGCAACCGCTCCAACGTCTGGTTCGCGCCAGGTGCTGGTACCGCCGGCAGCGACGCGCGCGCGTTCCTGAAAGAACATCCGACCTCGAAGCCGGTGCAGCTGCTCGTCGACGCGATGCTAGACGTAACCGACCCGGGCGACATCGTCATCGACGCCTTCGGCGGATCCGGGAGCACGCTGATTGCCGCCGAGCGCACCAAGCGGCGCGCGCGCGTCATCGAATACGAACCGCGCTACTGCGACCTCATCGTGCGGCGCTGGGAAGCGGCGAACGGGGGGACGGCATTGCTCGCTGCTACCAGCAGCAGCTTCGCCGACACCGCGCGCGAGCGCGAGCCTGTGCCAGGGAAGCGGTGAGCGGAAGCCAGGCGAAGCAGGGCTAATAGCCCTGCTTCTCCCGCTCTTCCTTCCAGTAGCTGAGTTCCCAGAAGGCTTGGTGGTTACGCCCAAGATCAAACGCGCGCAGGAACTGCGTCATTGAATCGACTTGGTCGTTGCGGCCCATCGGAAACGCCGCGATCTCGTTGAAGAAGGTAGCCTCCCACGGCTGGTCAGCGACATAGAAGACGCGTCCGGCTTCGATCTTGGGCGCCTGGTGCATCGCACGCTCGATCTTCGAGCCCTTGGGCGGCATCCATTCCAACCAGGTAACGCCCTCCTGACTTAACTGCTGAATTAGCGCGATGCCGCTCGACGCCTTCTCGACGATGACCGTTTTGGGCTTGTGCTTGGCATATTGCGCCCGCACCGCTTTGAGGAGCTGGGGATAGCTCAGCCGCTCGCGAAAGACATCGAGCAGCACGAAGCTCTTTCCGCGAACGCCCCACGTCGTGCAGACCGACCAGGCGGCCGTCGCTTCCTCGCTGATGGCGGTGTCCCAGCTCTGATACTTGGCTTCGAAATAATCGTAGGGGAGCTTCACCTCGGGGATGGGGCGGAAGTCCTTCAGCTTGAAGATATTGCCGCCGAGCGCCTTTGGGTCCTGGAGGATCTGCGCGGCATAGGCCGCCTCGCCAAGGTCGAGCTTGAGCTGCTCGAGCGCTGCATGGTCGAAGCGCTCGGGATAGAGGAGGTCACCCGGCTCGAGTTGCCAGCGCTCTTTCTCGCCGATGTCGAAGCTCATCGGCTTCAAGGCTTCTGCCGGTACAGACAGCATGGTCCATCCACCGTCGTCGCGCAGCTTGCCGATGAGATCCTCGGTGTGCAGCCGCTGCGAGATGACGATCATCCGGCCGTCGGCGGGCTTGTCGAACCGCGACATCAGCGTGTTGGTGATCCAGCCATGCGCCTCGTTGCGCGCAGCTTCCGACACGACCGCGTCCTTTGCCTTGAGCGGATCATCGACGATGATGATGTCGGCGCCCTTGCCGGTGACCGAGCCGTCGACCGAGGTTGCGCGGCGATAGCCACCCGCCGTCGTCTCGAGCCGATGCAGCGCGCCGCCATCGGCGGCGATCTGCGTCTTGGGAAACAGCGCACGGTAGAGCGGCGACTGCATGATCTTGCGGCTCTGCACTGCAAAGTCGCGCGACAATTCGTCGCCATAGGAGGCGCAGATGATCTTGAGCGACGGGTCACGGCCAAGCAGCCACGTCGGCAGTGCCACGGAGCCCGCGAACGATTTGCCGAAGCGCGGCGGGATGGCGACGAGCAGCCGCTTCACCTCGCCCGAGGCCACCCGCTCAAAGGTACGCGCGAGGAGCTTGGTGTGGTTGGCGGGCAGGAACTCACCCGACGGCACCGCCTCGCTGAAGATGAGCTGCATATAGTCGATAAGGCTTTTGCGGGCGTACTCGTACACCCGCGCGCGCATCGCTGCGCGGGCGCTGTTGGGATCTTCAGTCACGACCGGCGCCTCAGGATGGCGAGCTCGGCCGCGCTCAGCGGTTCGACCACCACCGCTACGCGATCTTCGTCGTTCAGCAGGCGGTCGCGCAGCGCCTCGGCTATCACCAGCGCTTTGAGATCGCCGCTGGCGACCTTGGTGGCGAGCTGGTGATAACCAATCTCGGTCGGCGTCTTGCGGCACTTGCGACCGCCGAGCGTCACCGGCCGCGGCGTGTCGAGCGCTTCGCGCAGCAGCGTCTTGCGGTCCTTCGCGCCCTTCGGCCGCCCCGGTCCACCGCGGCCACCCGGTTTGAACCGGCTGTGCACCGGCGGCTTGTTCTTCCCGACCTCATAGCCGAGCGTTTCGAGCGGCACGTCCGCTGGCGCGTCCGGCACCGTGCTGCGGCTGCCCTCGCTGTTGAACCTAACCGGCATGGAATGCGCCTCCCATGCTCGTAGCTGTCATTACCTGCCGGCTCCGCCGGCTGCCCCTGCTGGACATACGTCCCCCTTGGTCAGTTACCGTCAACGATGTGGGTACCTGCATTCCAAGGAGGCAAAGCCTCGCCCGTCACACTGATGGTCACGGGCCTTGAAAGCCATACGCTACAAACAACCGCCCGCACGGTAGGTCAAGAGAGCCGGCAGTAATTTCAGGCCGCTTTCCCGTTTCTTTTCGGCTTTTCCCGTTTAGCTCTGCCGGGAAACGTCGCGCTCCGAGAAGCTATTAGTGAGGTTCGACACCCTCCGCGAAGTGCGTTCGCGAACGACCAGACAACGCTTTTCCCGTTATCCGGCGTTTTAAATCGGGATAGATGCTCGCCAATCGTCGGAAGTGAAAGCGGCAGCATTTCACAACCGTACCACCGGCACTTTCTCCGGAGAATCGGCTCACGTTTTTTGGCGATTCAGGGGTGAAGTGGGTTCTCTGCGGTACTGCATGGCGACGAAAAAGGCGCAGAACTGCGCGCTTTCAGCTGCAGAGAACGATAAATAGCAGATGTTCTTAGACTGACTGGCGGAGACGGAGGGATTCGAACCCTCGGTACAGTTTCCCGTACGACGCTTTAGCAAAGCGTTGGTTTCAGCCACTCACCCACGTCTCCGGGCCGGCAGAGGCGCGGCTATAGCGGCGTCTTTCGGGGCGATCAACACCGCCGCCCCGGTTCGGATCGGCGCGCCGCCCATGCGCGCCGTCGCACGCGTTCATTGCCGTGACAGCCATGCTACGGTTAAGATAGGCGAACGGGGTGCGCCCGGGGGAGTTTTCGAGTGATGCGCAAGTTGATGGTCGCCCTGGGGCTGGTCGCGACGATGCTGGGCGGAGCGGCACCGGCGCAGGTGCGCACGATCGATCCAAACCAGACGATCGACGGCGACCTGCAGGGCACGCGTGTGGCCCCGCCGCCGCGCACACCGCAGCCCCGCGCAATGACGCCCCCGCCGCGGGCGACAGCGCCGACCTATCGCGAGCCGACCTATACGGACGACAGCGCGCCTGACGCGACCCGCCCGCCGGCGCCCACCGCCCCCGCGCAGCAGAGCGAGCGCACGCCGGCGCAGGAACAGCGCGCCGAGGCGACGACGCAGGCCGCCACCACCTTCAAGCGCGACGATCTGATCGGCGCGGGCGAGGGCGTGTTCGGCAAGGGCGCTGAAGGCTTCGCCTCGATCATCGAGAAGATCCTGAGCGAGCAGGGTGAGCCCAACGCCTATATCGCCGGACGCGAGGCGGCGGGCGCGTTCGTCGTCGGGCTGCGCTACGGATCGGGGATCATGACGCACAAGGTGGAGGGGCAGATGCCCGTCTACTGGACCGGGCCTTCAGTGGGCTTCGATGTCGGCGGCGATGCCAACAAGGTCTTTGTCCTCGTCTACAACCTCTACGACACCGCCGAGCTGTTCCGCCGCTTCCCGGCGGCGGAGGGGCGGCTCTATTTCATCGGCGGGTTCGCCGCGACGTATCTGCGGCGCGGCAATGTGGTGCTGATCCCGGTGCGGCTCGGCGTGGGCTACCGTGCGGGCGTCAACGTCGGCTACATGAAGTTCACGCCCAAATCGACCTGGCTGCCGTTCTAGGCGAAGCGCGGCAAGCGCCGCGTCGGCGCTAACTCGCGCAAGCCCGGCCGGCGGGCGCCCGGCGCCCGTTCGACGACGCGGCTTCACCACGGCGCGTGCCCGCCTACCCGCTCCTAAGCGACCAACTGCCACTCCAGCGTCTCGCCGGCATGGAACGGCACAACCGCGGTATCGCCCTCGCCCACCAGCGCGGGTACCGGCGTCGCCACCCGCTCCAGCGTCACCGTCCCCGTATTAAGCGGCAGGCCGTAGAAGCGCGCGCCGTGCTCACTCGCGAACCCCTCGAACCGGTCGAGCGCGCCTTCCGCCTCGAACACCGACAGGTAGCTTTCGAGCGCGAACGGCGCGTTGAAGATGCCCGCGCATCCACAGCCCGATTCCTTTGCGCCCACCACGTGCGGCGCGCTGTCGGTCCCGAGGAAGAACTTGGGCGAGCCCGATACCGCCGCGGCGCGCACGGCGAGGCGGTGGCGCTCGCGCTTCGCCACCGGCAGGCAATAGGCGTGCGGGCGCAGGCCGCCGTCGAAGATCGCGTTGCGGTTGATGATGAGGTGCTGCGGCGTAATCGTCGCAGCCACGGTGTCGGGCGCGGCGGTCACGTAATCCGCCGCATCGGCGGTGGTGATATGCTCGAGCACGATCCGGAGCGCGGGAAAGTCGCGCACCAGCCGCTGCAACGTGCGATCGATGAACACCGCCTCGCGATCGAAGATGTCGACGTCGCGATCGGTCACCTCGCCGTGGATCAGCAGCGGCATGCCGATCGCCTGCATCCGCTCGAGCACGGGGGCAAGCGCGAAGATACCGGTCACGCCATGCGCGGAATTGGTCGTCGCGTGCGCGGGATAGAGCTTGCACGCGGTGAACACGCCCTCGGCATGGCCCACGGCGATCGCGTCCGCGTCGGCGCCGTCGGTAAGATAGCAGGTCATCAGCGGGGTGAAGTCGCAGCCAGCGGGCAGCGCCGCGACGATCCGATCGCGATAGGCGCGCGCCGCCGCCGCGTCGGTCACCGGAGGGGTGAGATTGGGCATGATGATCGCGCGGGCGAACTGGCGCGCGGTATGCGCGGCCACCGCCTGCAGCATCGCGCCGTCGCGCAGGTGGACGTGCCAATCGTCGGGGCGGCGGATCGTGAGGCGCTCGGTCATGCCACGCGCGATAGCCGGCACCCGCCGGCTTGTGAATGACGACCGCGCGCCTAGCTTGGCGGGATGACCGATGCCGCCCCTGCCCCGCCTGCCGAGACACCCACGACGACGCTGGCCGATCGCGCGCTGATCCGCCTGTCGGGCGAGGACGTGCGCGGCTTCCTCCAGGGGCTCGTCACCAACGACGTCGCCGGGCCGCTGCCGGTGTGGGCGGCGCTGCTGTCACCGCAGGGCAAGGCGCTGTTCGACTTCATCGTCTGGGCCGACAGCGACGATCTGCTACTCGATGCCGAAGGGAATCAGGCAGACGCACTCGCCAAGCGGCTGACGCTCTATCGCCTGCGCCGCCCGATCACCATCGCGCGCGACGATACGCTGGCGGTGCACTGGTCGCCCGGCGGGGACTCCGGCGTGCCCGATCCACGCCTTGCCGAGCTCGGGCGGCGCTGGATCGCCCCCGCGGGCGCCCCGGCGGCGGGCTGGCACGCGCATCGCCTGTCGCTCGGCGTCACCGAGGGCGTGGCCGAGCTCGGCAGCGGCGAGACGCTATGGCTCGAATGCAACGCGCGCGAGCTGGGCGGCGTCAGCTTCGCGAAGGGCTGCTACGTCGGGCAGGAGAATACCGCGCGGATGAACTATCGCTCGACGGTCAATCGCCGGCTGGTCGTCGCGCCGCTCGCCGAAGCCGGCCCGCGGACGCGCGCGCGCTATCCCGATCTCGGGCTGATGGTGGAGCATCGCCGCGTCGAATCGCTCGGCGATGCGCTGCACCCGGCGTGGCTCGAAGCGGCGCTGGCGACCGAACAACCGGCTGATTAACCCGCGATCATCCCGAAGGGCACGACGCGGTTCGTCTGCGTGTGCCCGATCTCCGCCGGCCCCAAATAGGGCACACCCATGTCGGCGCACCACCGCGCGATCATCACCGCCAGTGTCTCGCCCCAGCGCGGCGTGTTGTCCTTGACGTCGGTCACGGCGCCGAGCCGCACGCCGGCGATGCCGCGCAGCTGCGTCGCGTTGGCCATCGTGAACAACAGCCGGTCGACGTTGTACAGCGGCTCGGACACTTCCTCGATCAGCAACTCGTGGTCGGTTAGGTCGGGCAGCCACGGTGTCCCGATCAGCGCGCCGAGGATCGCGAGGTTGAACGCCGCCGCCGGCCGCTTGCCGAGGCCCGGCTCGAGCCCCTGCCGCTCGCCGCGCGCGATCCAGCCCAATGCACGCGCCACCGTCGCATCGCCGCCGCCCGAGCGGCGCATGATATCGATCGGCATCGGTCCGTGCGCCACCTGCCCGATCCGCCGAGCATAGAGCGCGCCGAGCAGGAACCCCATATCCGAATAGCCGACGTATTTCTTGGCGCGCGCCGCGGCGTTGAGCTGCGGCATCACGCGCGCCAGGATCCGGTTCGATCCGTAGCCGCCACGCGCGAACCAGATCGCGCCGAATGCGGCATCGTTGGCGAATTCGAGGAACGCCGCCGCGCGCCGCGCATCGCGGCCGGCAAAATGCCCGTCATTCTCCCAGCATTGCGGATGGAAGACGAGCTCGACCTCGGGATAGGCGATCGCGGCAAGCGCGGTCAGCGGCGCGACCATGTCGGGGTTGGCGGTGTTCGCCGGCGCGACGATGCCGATCTTCACGCTGCGATGCTCATGCTGGCGCCTTTGTCATCTGTTCCGGCGCCTTCACCTTGCCCGATCCCGCCCGCGGCGATAGCGCGCCGCCATGCACGACGGCAACATCGCGAACGCCCGCTTCTTCTTCGTCGGGGTCGGCGGCTCGGGGATGATGCCGCTGGCGATGATCCTCGCCGGGCGCGGGGCGATCGTCGCCGGCTCGGATCGCGGGCTCGATCAGGGGCGCGTGCCCGCGAAGTTCGACGATCTCGCGACCAAAGGCGTCGCGCTGTTCCCACAGGACGGCAGCGGCATCGTCTCGCCCGACCAGATCGTCGTCGCCTCCGCGGCGGTTGAGGCGAGCGTCGCGGATATCGTCGCCGCCGACCGACTCGGCTGCCGCCGCATGACGCGCGCCGAGCTCAATGCCGCGCTGTTCAATGCCAGCCGAGTGCCGATCGGTGTCGCGGGGACCAGCGGCAAATCGACCGTCACCGGCATGATTGCGCGCATCCTCCACGATGCGGGCCGCGATCCCACGGTGATGAACGGCGCGGTGATGAAGGATTTCGCGCGCGCCGATCGCCCTTTCGCCAGCGCGCTCGTCGGCAGCGGCGACGCCTATGTTAGCGAAGTGGACGAGAGCGATGGATCGATCGCGCTCTACCGCCCGCAGATCGCGGTGCTCAACAACGTCAGCCTCGACCACAAGTCGCTTGACGAACTGAACGCGCTGTTCGCCGCCTTCATCGCCGCGGCGGGGATGGCGATCGTTAACGTCGACAATCCCGATGCCGCCGCGCTCGCGATGCAACTGCCGCGTGACCGGGTGACGACCTTCTCGCTCGGCGGCGACGCCGATCTCGTCGCGCGCGACATCGCCGAGGAACCGTTCGCGATCGCCTTCACGCTGCGCGACGCGCGCGTGCGGCTGCAGGTGCCCGGGCGGCACAACGTGTCGAACGCGCTTGCCGCGATCGGGGCCGCGCTCGCCGCGGGCGTGCCGTTCGATGCGGCGATCGCCGCCCTCGCCGCTTACACCGGGCTGAAGCGCCGCTTCGATCTCGTCGGCACGGCGGGCGGCGTCGCGGTGATCGACGATTTCGGGCACAATCCGGACAAGATCGCCGCGACGCTGGCGACGCTGCACGCCTTTCCCGGCCGGCTCCTCGTGCTGTTCCAGCCGCACGGCTACGGGCCCTTGAAGGCGATGCGGCGCGAGCTCGTCGACACCTTCGTCCGCGGGCTCGATCGCGACGACCTGCTCGTCCTCCCCGATCCCGTTTACCAGGGCGGCACGGTCTCACGCGAGGTGACGAGCGCCGATATCGTCGCCGACGTCGCAGCGGCGGGCGCTGCCGCGCGCCACGTCCCCGATCGCGCCGCCGCCGCCGCGCATCTCACCGCTCAGGCGCGCAGCGGCGATCGCATCGTGGTGATGGGCGCGCGCGACGATACGCTGCCGCTGCTCGCCGCGGAGATGGTGGCGCAGCTCGCCGCACGTGATAAGGTCGCATGACCAGCCACCAAGGAGCGCACCGATGATCCGCCGCCTGTTCCTCGACCACCCCGCCTCGGTCGGCGAGAGCTACGTCGAGCATCTCGGCGTCGCGTCGCGCTTCGGCGTGCGGATGGTGGCGGGTGGGCTCGGCGCGCTGGTCCACGGCATCCTGCCCTTCGCCTGCAAATCGACCGGCAGCCGCACGATCGCGACGCTCCACGCCGAGATGGTCGCCAAGCGGACGGCGAAGCGCGACGCCGAAACGCAGCTCAAGACGGTCGAATACGTCATCTGAGCGTGGGCGCGCGGTGATGAGCGGCGCGGCACGATCGATCGAAATCCGTCCGCTCGCAGCCACCGATCTCGCCGCGGCGGTGGCGATCCAGGACGCAACCTATCCCGCTTTCCTGCGCGAGCCGGCGACTGCCTTCGCCAGCCGCCTCGCGCTCGGTGCGAGCTACTGCTTTGCGGCGCATATCGACGGCGTGCTCGCGGGATATCTCCTCGCGCACGGCTGGCAGCGTGAAGCGCCCCCGCCGGTCGGCGCCGCTCTGATCGACGACGGCGCGCGCGACGTGCTGTTCATCCATGACCTGGCGGTCGCGTCAGCGGAACGCGGCACGGGTATCGGCCGCGCGCTGGTGGCGCAGGGCATCGCTGCCGCGACGGCCGACGGGATCACGGCGGCGGAACTGATCGCGGTCGAGGGGGCGAGCGCCTTCTGGGCCGGGATGGGCTTCGCGCAGGCGCCGACCAGCCCCGCGCTTGCCGCCAAGGTCGCCGGCTACGGCCCGCACGCCCGGTGGATGACGCGAGCGATCGGCCTAGCCAGCCATCCCGACGGCCTCGCCTGACGTTACTCAACCGCTCGCCGGGGTTTCGCCACCGCGCCCGCTCCCCTACATCGCGCGTCGATGACCGACGCCCCTCGCGCCGCCAGCGCGCCCCGCCCCCAAGCTCGCCCCCAAGCCCGCCCTCGCCTCGCCTATCATCTCACCGAAGGCGCCGGGCCGACGATCGTCTTCCTGCCCGGCTATGCCTCCGACATGGAAGGCACCAAGGCGCTCGCGCTCGAGCGCTGGGCGAAGGCGAGCGGCCGCGCCTTCCTGCGTTTCGACTATGCCGGCTGCGGCGCGAGTGAGGGCAAGTTCGAGGACCAGTCGCTCGCCGACTGGCGCGACGATGCGCTGGCGATGATCGATCAGGCGGTGACGGGGCCGGTCGTGCTCGTCGGCTCGTCGATGGGCGGGTGGATCATGCTGCTCGCCGCGCTCGCCCGGCCGGATCGCGTCACGGCGCTTGTCGGCATCGCGCCCGCGCCCGATTTCACCGACTGGGGCTTCAGCCAGGACGAGAAGCTCTACATCCTCCAGCATGGGCGACTAGAGCGGCCCAATCCCTACGGCCCCGCCCCCACCGTCTACACCCGCCGCTTCTGGCAGGCGGGCGAGGCGAGCCGCGTGATGCACGGCCCGATCGCGATCGACTGCCCCGTGCGGCTGCTCCACGGCCAGCGCGATCCCGACGTGCCTTGGGCGCAGTCGATACGGCTCGCTGAACTGCTGCGTACCGGCGACGTTCAGCTGACGCTCGTCAAGGACGGGGACCACCGCCTGTCGCGCGACGCCGATCTCGCGCTGCTGATCCGCACGGTGGAGGAGGTATTGCCATGATGCTGATCGCGCTCGCCCTGCAAGCCGCGGCGCTGCCGCCGGGTGAGAGCTGCGCCGCGCTGATTTCGACCGACGCCATCGCGGCGGAACGGCGCGCGGCCACGAACCGCAGCGTCGACGGGCGCGCCTGCCTTGGTCTCGCGCTCGTCGCGCAGCAGCGCTTTGCCGACGCCGCCCCCGCCTTCGAGGAGGCCGCCAAGGCCGCCGAGCTGAAGCGCGACGGCAACGCTGCCCGCTATTGGGCGCAGGCCGGCAATGCGTGGCTCGCGGGGCAGAACCCGGCAAAGGCGCGCGCGGCGCTCGACGCGGCGCTGGCGGCGGGCACGCTCGATGGGCTGGAGCGCGGCGAGGCGGCGCTCGATCGCGCGCGCGCGCTCGTCGCCGCGGGCGATACCAAGGCGGCACGCGCTGACCTCGACCTTGCGCTGGTCGATGCGGCCGACGATCCGCTCGCTTGGCTCCTCTCCGCGACGCTCGCGCGGCGCACCGGCGACATGACGCTGGCGAAGAACCATATTGCGGAAGCGCTGCGTCGCTCGCCCGACGACGCGCAGGTGCAGCTTGAGGCCGGCAACATCGCCGCGCTGGCAGGCGACGAGGCGGGTGCTCGCGCCGCGTGGCAGGCGGCGGCGCGGATCGCCCCCGATCGACCGGCGGGCCAATCCGCGGCTCGCGCGTTGACGCAATTCGCCGCAGCCGCGACCAAGTAACCACGGAGGACCAATGCGCTATCTCCACACCATGATCCGGGTCGCCGATCCGGAAAAGACGATCCGCTTCTTCGAGGTGCTCGGCCTCAAGGAAGTCCGCCGCACCGAGAGCGAGGCGGGGCGCTTCACGCTGATCTTTCTCGCCAGCCCCGACGACATGAACGGCCCGGGCGAGCGCGGGCGCGCCGAGGTGGAGCTGACCTACAACTGGCCGCCCGAGGACGGCAGCGCGCCCGAGGAATATACCGGCGGCCGCAATTTCGGGCACCTCGCCTATGATTGCGACGATATCTACGCGACGTGCCAGGCGGTGCTCGACGCAGGGTACACCGTCCACCGTCCGCCGCGCGACGGGCACATGGCGTTCGTCAAGACGCCCGACGGCATCTCGATCGAGCTGCTGCAATTGAACGGCCGCAAGCCGCCGCAGGAGCCCTGGGCCTCGATGCCCAACACCGGCAGCTGGTGATGGCGGCGCCCGCGCCCGCAATGTCGACGGGGACGGGACGGTTGATCGTCAACATCGACGTTCCCGACCTGGCGCGGGCGCAGGCCTTCTACTGCGGCGTGTTCGGCCTTGCCCCGGCACGGCGGCTCGCGCCCGGCGTGCTCGAGCTCGTCGGGCTGGATGCGCCGATCTACCTGCTCGAGATGGACGACGGCAGCCGTGCGAGCGACCAGTCGCCGGCGCAACGCGACTATCGCCGCCACTGGACCCCGGTCCACCTCGACGTCGCGGTCGACGATCTCGACCGCGCACGCGCCGCGGCGATCGCGGCGGGCGCGCGCGACGAGGGCGGGATTCGCGAGGCTGCCTATGGCCGCATCGCCAGCTTCGCCGACCCGTTCGGCCACGGTTTCTGCCTGATCCAGTTCAACGAAAGGGGCTATGATGCCATCGCCACTTGAGATCGTCCGTGTCCCCGTTCTCAGTGACAATTACGCCTGGCTAGTGCACGATCCCGGCAGCGGGACGACGATGGCGCTCGATCCGGGTGAGGCGCAGCCGCTGCTCGATGCCGCGGCGGCACGCGGCTTGGCGATCGGCGAGGTGTGGAACACGCACTGGCACCCCGATCACGTCGGCGGCAACGCGGCGATCGTCGCGGCGACCGGCGCGCGGGTCGTCGGCCCTGAGGCGGAACGCGGCAAGATCGGGCAGCTCGACGTCGGGC
Source organism: Sphingomonas sp. TZW2008 (assembly GCF_002117915.1). Classification (GTDB taxonomy): domain Bacteria; phylum Pseudomonadota; class Alphaproteobacteria; order Sphingomonadales; family Sphingomonadaceae; genus Sphingomonas. The sequence goes on from NZ_BDJB01000007.1 coordinate 36,147, forward strand.
TGGGCGAGGGCGACAGCGCGACGCTCGGCGATCACGTCGCCGCTGTGATGACCGTGCCCGGCCACACGCAGGGGCATATCGCGTTCCACTTCGCTGGCGACGGGGCGATCTTCACCGGCGACACGCTGTTCGCGATGGGCTGCGGCCGCCTGTTCGAAGGCACGCCGTCCGACATGTTCGGCAACATGCAGCGCTACGCCGCGCTGCCGCCCGAAACGCGCGTCTACTGCGGGCACGAGTACACGCTGTCGAACGGCCGCTACGCACTGGTCGCCGAGCCCGACAACGCTGCGATCCGGGAGCGGATGGTGGAGGTCGAGGCGCGCCGCGCGGCGGGCGAACCGACCGTGCCGACGACGATCGGCGCCGAGCTCGCCACCAACCCGTTCCTGCGCGCGCGCAGCGTCGAGGAGCTCGCCGAGCGACGCCAGGCGAAGGATGTTTTTCGCGGCTGACCGCTTATATTGACCATGGCGGGGCAGGAGTGACGACGATGCGCAAGATGTTGATCTACTTTGCTATTCCCGCGCTAGCCGGCGGTGCGGCGATGACCGCTGCGACCGCGACCGACAGCCGCCCCGGGCCGCTCGCGCGCGAGCAGGCGCGCGTCGCCAGCGATCTCGCCCGACTGACGCCGCAACCCGATGTCGATTGTATCGACACGCGCCGCAACGACGGGTCGCTCCGCGCGGTCGGCCGCCAGCTGATCTACCGCCAGAACCGCAACACGATCTTTGTCAGCAACACCGCCGGCGGGTGTGAGGGCGTGGCGCGCGGCGACGTGCTGGTGACGCGGCAGTTCGGCACGCGGCTGTGCCAGGGCGATATCGCGCAGACGGTCGATCGCACCGTCGGCTTCCCGACGGGCAGTTGCGCGATCGGGCGGTTCACCCCCTATACCAAGCGCTGACGGCGTCCCCGTCCCCGCCGGACCCGCCTCCTACGATCCCGGCCCGCATCGCCCGGGGCGGGACTTGGTGCTAGGCCGCTGCGATTGCCGCCCCGTGAGGCGGACGATCAATCGGAGTGCACCATGCCCAACCCAACCGAAGCCGATCTGACCGGCGTCGAACCGCGCGTGTCGCCCAAGGCGGAAGTCGAGCAGATCGGCGGCCGCAAGCTCAAGCCAGCCACGCTGATGATGGGGCACGGCTTCGATCCCGCGCTGTCCGAAGGCTCGCTCAAGCCGCCGATCTTCCTCACCTCGACGTTCGTCTTTCCCAATGCCGCTGCCGGCAAGCGCCATTTCGAAGGCGTGACGGGCAAGCGGCCGGGCGGCGCCGAGGGGCTCGTCTACTCGCGCTTCAACGGCCCCAATCAGGAGATCCTTGAGGACCGCCTCGGCGTGTGGGAAGATGCGGAGGACGCGCTCACCTTCTCTAGCGGCATGTCGGCGATCGCCACCCTGTTCCTGTCGATGACCAAGCCGGGCGACACGATCGTGCATTCGGGCCCGCTCTACGCCGCGACCGAGACGCTGATCGCGCGCATTCTGGGCAAGTTCGGCGTGAAGTGGCTCGATTTCCCCGCCGGCGCAACGCGTGCGGAGATCGACGCGGTGCTGACCGAGGCGGCGACCGGCAACGTCGCGCTGATCTACCTCGAAAGCCCCGCCAACCCAACCAACGCACTGGTCGACGTAGAGGCGGTGGCGGCCAGCCGCGACGCGATCTTCACCGGCGAAAACAAGCCGCCGATCGCGATCGACAACACGTTCCTCGGGCCGCTGTGGCACAAGCCGCTGCGCCACGGTGCGGACATCGTCGTCTACAGCCTCACCAAATATGCCGGTGGGCACAGCGATCTCGTCGCCGGCGGCGTGCTTGGGTCGAAGGAGCACATCAACACCATCCGGCTGATGCGCAACACGATCGGCACGATCTGCGATCCCAACACCGCCTGGATGCTGCTGCGCAGCCTCGAGACGCTCGAACTGCGGATGAGCCGCGCGGGTGAAAATGCCGTCAAGGTATGCGAGTTCCTCGCCGCGCATCCCAAGGTGGAGAAGGTCGGCTATCTCGGCTTTCTCGAGCGGGGCGAGGACAAGCGGCAGGCGGATATCTATCGCCGCCACTGCAGCGGCGCGGGATCGACCTTCTCACTGTATCTGAAGGGCGGCGAGGCGGAGGCGTTCGCGTTCCTCGATGCGCTCAAGATCGCCAAGCTCGCGGTCAGCCTGGGCGGTACCGAGACGCTCGCAAGCCATCCAGCGGCGATGACGCATCTGTCGGTGGCGGACGCGCGCAAGGCGGCGCTGGGCATCACCGACAATCTCGTGCGGATCTCGATCGGGGTCGAGGATGCCGACGATCTGATTGCCGACTTCGCGCAGGCGCTCGACGCGATCCCAGCCTGAGCGATCCCGGCCTAAGCGATCCCGGCCTGAGCGACAAAAAAGGGCCCGGTACTTTCGTACCGGGCCTTAGTGCGTCCGCAGGAGGAACATCGTGGGGCGCCGGCCGCGGCCGGCACCCGATCGGGTCAATAATTGTAGGCGCGCTCGCCGTGCTCGTTGATGTCGAGGCCCTCGGCTTCGACTTCGGCGGAGGGTCGCAGGCCGATCGTGGCCTTGAGCGCGAGGAACAGGACGGCGCTGACGACGCCTGTCCACAGCACGGTGGTGCCGACCGCCCAGATCTGCGTCATCACCTGACCGCCGAGATCGTAGACGCCGGCCTTGGCGACGGGCGCGGTATAGTCGATCCAGCCCTGGCCGCCGAGCGCGGGGTCCGCGACGATGCCGGTGCCGATCGCACCGACGATGCCGCCGACGCAGTGGATGCCGAACACGTCGAGCGTGTCGTCGTACTTCAGCGCGTTCTTCACGGTGGTGACGAAGACGAAGCACACGCCCGAGGCGACCGCGCCCAGGATGATCGCGGTGCCCGGATGGGCGAAGCCCGCAGCCGGAGTAATCGCGACGAGCCCGGCGACGACGCCCGAGGCGGCGCCGAGCAGCGACGGCTTCTTGTGCACCACCTGCTCGATCACCGCCCAGGTGACGCCGGCGGCGGCGGTGGCGGTGAAGGTGTTGATGAAGGCCAGCGCGCCGAACGCATTCGCCTCGAGCCCGGAGCCCGCATTGAAGCCGAACCAGCCGATCCACAGCAGCGACGCGCCGATCATCGTCATCGTCAGCGAGTGCGGCGGCATCGGCTCGGCCTTGTAGCCGCGGCGCGGGCCGATGATGATGCAGCCGACCAGCCCGGCGATGCCGGCGTTGATGTGCACCACGGTGCCGCCCGCGAAGTCGAGCGCGCCCCAGCCCCACAGCAGCCCGCTGTCGTCGGGCGCTGCCGGCAGGAAGTCCGGTCCGGCCCAATACCACACCATGTGCGCGAGCGGGAAATAGGCGAGCGTCAGCCAGCCGACGACGAACAGGATCAGCGGCGTGAACTTCACCCGCTCCGCGAACGCGCCGACGATCAGCGCCGGGGTGATGCACGCGAACGTCATTTGGAAGATGACGAAGACATATTCGGGCAGGTAGACGCCGTTGGAGAAGGTGGCGGCATACGTCGATGGCGAGACGCCCGCGAGGAACGCCTTGTCGAGCCCGCCGAACAGCTTGGGGAACGGCGTGCCAGTGGAGGTGAAGGCCATCGAATAGCCCCAGCCGAACCACACCAGCGCTGCGACGCACACGATCGTCAGCACCTGCATCAGCACCGACAGCATGTTCTTGGTGCGCACCAGCCCGCCGTAGAACAGCGCCAGTGCGGGCACCGACATCATCAGCACAAAGGCCGACGCGACGAGCATCCAGGCGACATCGCCCTTGTTGACCATCTCGGCAGTCGGAACGAACGGCGCCGCGGCCGCGGCGGCGGGTGCTGCGGCATCGGCGACGTTGCCCGCGGCGTCCTGCGCCCACGCGGGCAGCGCGGCGAACAGCGCCGCCCCCGTCCCGGCCGCGATGCGGGCAGCGCCCGCGATATTGCTAAGCTTCATACCCACCCCTCTCAAAGCGCCGTGTCGTCGGTTTCGCCGGTGCGGATGCGCACCGCCTGGCCCACGTCGAGGACGAAGATCTTGCCGTCGCCGATCGCGCCGGTGTTGGCGGAGGACTGGATCGCCTCGACCACCCGGTCCGCGAGGTTCGCCGCGCAGACGACCTCGATCTTGATCTTGGGCACCATGTTGGTGCTGTATTCGGCCCCGCGGTAGATTTCGGTCTGCCCCTTCTGGCGACCGAAACCCTTGACCTCGCTGACCGTCATCCCCGCCACGCCGATCGCGGTCAGCGCCTCGCGCACCTCGTCGAGCTTGAATGGCTTGATGATGGCAATGATCAGTTTCATCGCGCCCCCTTCGCGTTACCCGCAAGGATGCTTTGCAATGCCCGTGCCAACCCGCACGCCGCCGCTGTCAGCAGCCGCAGCGGCGCGGAAAAAGGTTAAGACACGTTAGTTTTTGTGCAGCCGCGGGAAACTGCCTTAAATTTAAGCAGCGTCGACGATCGCCCGTGCGGCCGGCAAATCACCCTCGTCGACCATCACGCGCACCGGGATGAGCAGCCAGCTCCCCTCGACGATTGAGGTGGCTCCATCGAAGGCAATCGCGTCGATCCCCTCGCTGTCGAGTCGCGCGACGATAATGTTGGCGAGGTTGCGGTCGTACCGCCCGAGTTCGACCAGGCTCATGATGCGATCAGCAGGTTACGGGGCATGAGGGCGCAACGCACGGCGCGCGGCGATGGCGCATCGGCAATCGTCGGCATTCAGGCAGGCCCCGGCGATCAGGCAGGCAGGGCGTCGGGCACGCGCGTCGGCAGCCCGTCAATGCTCACCCCCTCATGCCCGCGCCAATAGGCGAGGCGTTCGTCGTCCGAATATTTGGCGTTGTACTTGTTGAGCGTCTCACGCGGATGATCGAGCGTCATCTGTGGCACGCCCCAGCCGCACGACGTTTGCACCTCGTCGATCGCGACGACGAAGATCTGCCGCGTGCCGGGCAGCGGCGTGAACTGCGCGTGCAAATCTTGCCACTCGGCATCCTGCGGCAGCACCGCGCGACCGTGGCCGTAGATGCGAAAGATCAGCGCCGGTTGGTCGAAGGCGCAGAACATGATCGTGATCCGCCCGTCGGCGAGCAGGTGCGCATTAGTCTCGTTCCCCGATCCCGCCACGTCGAGATAGGCAACGGTACGCTCGTCGAGGATGCGGAAACTGTCCATCCCCTTGGGGCTGAGGTTGATCCGCACCCCCGCCGCGGCGGTCGCGACGAAGAAAACCGGCTGACGCGCGACGAAATCGCGATGCGCGGGGGTGAGGGCGGGAAAGAACTCGGCCATGATCGATGCTCCGCGCGTTGACGCGCACTGCAGGTGCGCATAGCTTTTGCGCATGAAACATGATCGCGTCACCGGCAGCAAGCGCAAATCGGTCAACCTGTCGATCGACGCCGGAGTGATCGCGGCAGCGCGCGAGGCGGGCGTCAATCTTTCCAAGGTCAGCGAGACGGCAATCAGGGAGGCTGCCCGGAAAGCGCAGGAGCTACGGTGGCAACATGATCATCGTGCTTGGATCGACGCGAACAACGCGTGGGTCGAGCAGAACGGGCTGCCGCTCGACAAGCTCCGTCTCTTCTGATGGCTAAGTTCGACGTCTATCCCGACGGCGAGGGCGAATATCTGCTCGATTGCCAGTCGGACATGCTTTCGGCGCTCAACAGCCGGTTCGTCGTCCCGCTCCGCAACGCACAGGCGCACGACGCCAGCGACCAGCGGCTCAATCCGCGCTTCGTGCTGGACGGTCGGGAAATGGTGATGCTGACCCACTTCGCCGCGGCGATCCCCGCCAAAATATTACGGCATCCCGTCAGCTCGTTCGTCGAGCATGAATATGAGATCGGCCGCGCCCTCGATCTACTGATCGGCCGCTACTGAGCGCTGCCACCTAGCGGAGGAAAAGACATTCTCGCAGCACCGCGACGCCGCTGCCCACCGCGCTGCAAACGACAGTCGAGGTCGGTACCGTCTCGATCAGCACTCGGGCGCCACCCGCGGGCTGACGTCAGGCGGCAGTGCCGCCCACCGTCAGCCCGCCGACCAGCAACGTCGGCTGGCCGACGCCCGCAGGCACGCTCTGCCCGCCCTTGCCGCACATGCCGATCCCCTCGTCGAGGGCGAAGTCATTGCCGACGCCGAGCACCTTGGTCAGCACCGTCGGGCCGTCGCCGATCAATGTCGCGCCCTTGATCGGCGCGCCGATCTTCCCGTTCTCCACCTTGTACGCCTCGGTGCACGAGAAGACGAACTTGCCCGACACGATGTCGACCTGTCCGCCGCCGAAGGATTTGGCGAAGATGCCGTTCTTCACGCGGCTCAGCAGCTCGGCGGGATCGTCGTTGCCGCCCTTCATGAAGGTGTTGGTCATGCGCGGCATCGGCGCGTGCGCGAAGCTCTCGCGCCGACCGTTGCCCGTCGCCTCAACGCCCATCAGCCGGGCGTTGAGGCGATCCTGCATATAGCCTTTGAGGAAGCCGTCCTCGATCAGGATCGTCTCACGCGTCGGCGTGCCCTCGTCGTCGATCGTCAGCGACCCGCGGCGGTCGCGGATCGATCCGTCGTCGACGACGGTGACGCCGCGCGCGGCGACCTGCTCGCCGATCCGGCCCGAGAAAGCGCTCGTCCCCTTGCGATTGAAGTCGCCTTCCAGCCCGTGGCCGATCGCCTCGTGCAGCAGGATGCCGGGCCAGCCGGGGCCGAATAGCACGGTGAACTCGCCGGCGGGCGCCGCAACCGAGTCGAGGTTCACCAGCGCCTGCGCCAGCGCCTCGTCGATCGCGCGATTCCACGTCGCTGCGTCGAACAGCGAATCGTACAGGTAGCGGCCGCCGATCCCGAACGTGCCGGTCTCGCGCCGGCCGTTCTGCTCAACGACGATCTGCACGTTCAGGCGCACCAGCGGGCGCACGTCGGTCGCGACGAACCCGTCGGGCCGCACGATCTCCACCACGCTCCACGTGCCCGACAGGCCGACCGATACCTGCGCAACGCGCGGGTCGCGCGCGCGGGCGGCGGCGTCGATCGTCTGGCACAGATTCACTTTGTCGGCGAAGGGCACCAGATCGAGCGGATCGCCGTCAGTGTAGAGCCGCTGGTTGGTGCCCGCGGGCGCCGCCGCCTTCGGCCCGGTCGACGGATCGATCAGCTGCATCGTCTCCGCCGCGCGCTTGATCGCGGCTTCGGACACCTCGCTCGCGTGCGCGAAGGCGGTCATCTCACCCGACACGGCGCGCAGGCCGAAGCCCGAATGCGTGTCGTAGCTCGCCGTCTTCAGCCGCCCGTCGTCGAACCCGAACGCCTCCGACTTGCGATACTGAAGGTACAGTTCGCCGTCGTCAGCCCGCCCGAGAGCGTCGGCGGTCAGCGCCTTCGCCGCTTCGGGGTCGAGCGCGTCGCGGTACAGGAACGAGCGGGGATCGGTTACGGTCATGGCGATGAATGTAGGGCGTGCGCCGCCCAACGCAAACGATCCTTGCCGCGTGCCTTAGCGCCGTGCCGTCTCGGCCGCCGGCGCCCGATCGGCGGCGAGTGACATCGCCGTCGCCGTGCCGCTCGCCGGGCGCAGTTCGAGCCAGTCGGTATGTTCATTGACGACGAGCAGCGCGACGCCGAGCAGGCCGATTACCAGGGCGAGGAGCAGCGGCGCGCGGCGCGACGCGGTTGAAGAAGGATCACGCATCTTTGTCTCCGGAGCAAAGGATGCGCGGCCAACGTCCATCACCGCCGCGGTGTTTCGCGCAGCGAACATCAGTGACAATTCGTCACACGGCGTTCAGCGACCGGCCAAATTTCCGCTTTGACGCCCCGTCGCTGGCGGCTTAGCGCCCCGCGCCGTCGCCGTGATCGCGCAGCGTCGCCTGGTCCGCGCCGTCCGCCGCGCCGCCGATCAGTACGAAGCGCCGGTCGCAATAGCCGCAGTCGACATAGCCCAACTCACTGATCTCGAGCCAGACGCGCGGATGGCCGAGCGCGGCGGGAAGCCCGTCGTGTGCGCCGTCACAGGCGACACGGTGCTGCGAAACGCGGGTGGTCTGCGGAGGCGCAATCATGCGGCCCGCGTTAGCAACGCGGCCCGGCGCTAGCAATCGCCTGCGCACCGGCCTAACGCTCCGGCCCATGAGCGATGCGGCGATCTCGATCAAAGACCTGTGCAAGACGTACGAGGGCGGCAAGCGCGCGCTCGATCGCGTCAGCTTCGATGTGCCGCAGGGCACGATCTTCGGGCTGCTCGGCCCCAATGGCGCGGGCAAGTCGACACTGATCAACACGCTCGCGGGGCTGGTCAACAAGACCAGTGGGACGGCGTCGATCTGGGGGTTCGACATCGATGCGCATCCGCGCAACGCCAAGGCATCGATCGGCATCGTCAATCAGGAGATCCTGTTCGACCCCTTCTTTACCCCGATCGAGACGCTGGAGATCCAGGCCGGGCTCTACGGCATCCCCAAGGCCGAGCGGCGATCGCTCGAGCTGTTGCGCGCGGTGCATCTGGAGGACAAGGCCAACGCCTATGCGCGCACGCTCTCGGGGGGCATGAAGCGGCGGCTGATGGTGGCTAAGGCAATGGTCCACTCGCCGCCAGTCCTGGTTCTCGACGAGCCGACGGCGGGCGTCGATATCGAGCTTCGCCAGCAATTGTGGGCCTATGTACGCGAGCTCAACGCAGGCGGCGTCACCGTGGTGCTCACGACGCACTATCTCGAGGAAGCCGAGCAATTGTGCGACCGGATTGCGATCATCAACCACGGGCAAGTCGTCGCCAACGAACCGACCCGCCAACTGCTCAGCCGCGCGCAGGAGAAGGTCGTCGCGGTGACGGTGGACCGCGACGTCGCCGCGCCGCCGGAGGCGATCTGTTTCGAGAAGGTGACGCTGGCGGGCGAGCGGACGCTCGAGATCACCTATTCGAAGGACAAGGTGAACGCGGGCGAAGTGCTCGCCGCGGTGCAGCAGGCGGGGTTTGGCATCGTCGACGTCTCGACGCGCGAAGCGGATCTCGAAGACGTGTTCCTCAGCCTGACGCGCAGCCCCGCCTGAGATCGGCGGCGCACGCCCGCACTCAATGCTTCTTTGGCTTGAGGTGCAGCAGGCCGACGATCACGCCGCCGATGACGATCCCGACCACCGCCGACAGCGCGGCATAGACGACCCACTCCGCCACCGGGCCGATCGCCGGCAGCGCGGCGCGCGCAGCGAGCGAGGCGTGGTGGATCCATTCGGGCAGCGGCGTCAGGTGGAAATGCTCGAGCCCGTGGACGATGATCTGCCCGCCGACCCACAGCATCGCTACCGTCCCGATGATGCCGAGCGCCTTCAGGATAACCGGCATCGCCGAGACCAGCCCGCGTCCGAACGCCTGCGCGCCCGCGCCTTCGCGCTGCGCCAATGCCAGTCCGATATCGTCCATCTTCACGATCAGCGCGACGACGCCATAGACGCCGACGGTGATCGCGACCCCGACGAGCGCGAGCGCGATCGCTTGGTTGACGAGGCTCTGGTCGGCGAGTTCGGCGAGCGCGATCGCCATGATCTCGCCCGACAGGATCAGATCGGTGCGGATCGCGCCCGCGACCTGGCGATCCTCCAGTTGCTTGGGATCGGTGATCTCGGCCGCCGCCTCGTCGTGGTGGCCGCCGGTGAACGCTTCGAGGATCTTCTCGCTCGCCTCGAAACACAGATAGGCCCCACCCATCATCAGGATCGGCGTGATCGCCCAGGGCGCGAACGCGGATAGGAGCAGCGCAGCGGGCAGCAGGAACAGCAGCTTGTTGCGAAGGGATCCGAGCGCGATCTTCCAGATGATCGGCAGTTCGCGCGCGGGGCTGAGCCCGGTGACGTAGCGCGGCGTGACGGCGGTATCGTCGATCACCACGCCGACCGCCTTCGATCCCGCCTTCGCGGAGGCCGCCGCGACATCGTCGAGGCTCGCCGCGGCGAGCTTGGCGATCGCTGCGATATCGTCGAGCAGCGCGACTAGGCCTCCGGCCATGCGGTCATTCCCCTATTGCGAACGGTGCAGACCGTCCTTGCTGGACGCCGAGCGCGCGGGCAAGCGCACGCGTTCCGCGGCCGAACACGAAAAAAAGGCCGACCCTTACGAAAAGGATCGGCCGGAAAAGTTTTTAGGAGAGGATGCCTGAAAGGCCTGATCCTTGTGCGACGCAGCATGATTCGCCGCAATTGCAAAAAAAACGAAGTGAATTGCATTTTGTGCAATCTTGCCTGCGCATCGACTTATCTGGAGCAGGACGTAAGACGGGCGTCATGACGCTTCCGACCCCGCCGATCGCCGCCACCCGTCCGCACCAATTCGAACGCCACGGCGTCTCCATCTCCGATCCCTGGGCCTGGCTGAAGGATCCCGACTACCCCGACGTTGGCGACAGGGACGTGCTCGCCTACCTCGAGGCGGAAAACGCCTATTTCGAGGCGATGATGGCCCCGCACCGCCCGCTCGTCGACCGGCTGTACGAGGAGATGAAGGCGCGCATCAAGGAGGACGAATCCTCGGTGCCGCAGAAGGACGGCGATTGGCTGTATTGGACGGCGTACGAGACTGGCGGCCAGTATCGCAAATGGTGGCGCCGCCCCGTCGGCGCGCCCGACGACGGTAGCGCCGATGTGCTGCTGCTCGACGAACCGGCGCTCGCCGAGGGTAAGGAGTATTTCCGCCTCGGCGCGTTCGCCGTGTCGAACGACGCGCGGCTGCTCGCCTATGCGATCGACGACAACGGGTCCGAGCGTTTCACCATCTACGTCAAGGATCTCGCCACCGGCGCGCTGCTGCCCGACACGATCCCCGGCATGCTGTCCGACATCGTGTGGACCGCGGACGATTCGGCGTTCCTCTACGGCCTCGCCAACAAGGAATGGCGCACCGACAATGCGCGGCTGCACGTGCTCGGCACCGATCCCGCCACCGACGTCGAACTCTATCACGAGGACGACGAGGGCTATCGCGTCGCCGTATCGGAAACGAGCGACCGGCGGTGGATCGTCATCGCGACGGGCGATCACGTGACGAGTGAGGTGCGCCTCTACCCCGCGAACGATCCGCAGGCGGCGCCGATTCTCGTCGCGCCGCGCCAGCCGGGGCGCGAATATGACGTCGACACGCACGGCGACACGCTGTTCATCCACACCAACGACGTGAACCCGATGTGGCGCCTCGTCACCGCGCCGATCGCCACCCCGGGCGAGTGGACCGAGCTGATCGGCCCGTCGGCGCATTTCTACATGACCGGCGTCGAATGCTACCGCGACTTCTTCATCGTCGAGGGGCGCGAGGACGGGCTCGATCAGGTCGCGATCCACCGCTACGACGCGCCCACGGTCGCCGAGCGCATCGCCTTCCCTGAGGCGAGCTACGCCGCCGGCAGCGGCGACAATCCCGAATACGACCAGACGGTCATCCGGCTCGGTTACGAATCGATGGTCACGCCGGGCACCGTCTACGATTATGACACTGCGACGAAGACGCTGGCGACGCTCAAGGTGCAGGAGATTCCCTCGGGCTACGATGCGGCCAAGTATCGCACCGAACGGCTGCACATCGCCGCGCGCGACGGCACGCAGATCCCAGTCTCGATCGTCTATCCGGCAGACTTCCCGCGCGACGGCAGCCGCCCGCTGTTCCTCTACGCTTATGGTGCGTACGGCCACGCGATCCCGCCGGGCTTCTCGACCGGGCGGCTCTCGCTGCTCGACCGCGGCTTCGCCTATGCCATCGCGCATATCCGCGGCGGCGACGATCTCGGCCAGCAATGGTATCACGACGGCAAGCTCGACAAGCGCACCAACACCTTCAACGATTTCGTCGACGTTGCGCGCGGGCTGATCGCGCAGGGCTGGACCAGCGTGGGGCGGATCGCGATCGCCGGACGCTCGGCGGGCGGCGAGTTGATGGGCGCGGTGGTCAATTCCGATCCCGAATTGTGGGGCGCGGTGATCGCCGACGTGCCGTTCGTCGACGTGCTCAACACCATGCTCGACGAAAGCCTGCCGCTCACCCCGGGCGAGTGGCCCGAATGGGGCAATCCGATCACCGATCCCGCCGCGTTCCAGCTGATCCGCAGCTACAGCCCGTACGACAACGTGCGCGCGCAGAATTATCCGCCGCTGTTCATCTCGGGCGGGCTCAACGATCCGCGCGTCACCTATTGGGAACCGGCGAAATGGGCCGCCAAGCTGCGCGCGACCAAGACCGACGATAACGTCCTGCTGCTCAAAACCAACATGGGCGCGGGCCACGGCGGCAAGTCGGGCCGGTTCGAGAGCCTGCGCGAGGCGGCCGAGGAGCACGCCTTCGTGCTGTGGCAGCTGGGCGTCGAGGCATGATCCTGCTCACCCTGCTCATGCAGGGTGCGGCGGCACCGGCCGCAGATTCTGCGCGCACCCCGGCGCAGGCTCCGGCGCCAGCGGTCACGTCCGCGCCATCACCCGCGGCAGTGGTGATGGGGGCAAGGCTGGCACGTACCGGCTCGATCATGGCGCTGCTGCCGCTCGTCGCGGCCAAGGACACCGACGATCTCGTCGCGGCGCATCCCGACCTGTCGCCGACCGAGCAGGCGCGGCTGCGCGCGACGGCGCGCACGACGCTCGCCGCCGGCATGGCGCGGATCGAGACAGCGTTCGGCACCGCCTACGCCAAGCGGCTGACGCCCGGCGAGCTCACCGCGCTCGTCGCCGCGGCCGAGCGCCATGAGCAGCAGCGGCTGCGCGCAGTGCAGCCGATGGTGATGGCGGAGGCGATCGCGTCGCTCGGCACGCTCGACTTCAAGAAGGACGTCGCTGCCGCCTTCTGCCGCGATACCGGCAAGCTGTGTAAATGAGCATTGAGGCGATCGTCGCGCGCTGGGGCATCGCCGCCGTGTTCGCCGGCGCGATGCTGGAGGGCGAGACTGCGGTGGTCGCCGGCGGATTGCTCGCTCACCAGGGGCTGATCGCCTGGCCGTTCGCCTTCGTCGCCGCCGCGGTCGGCTCGTTCCTCGCCGATCAGGCGTTCTTCGCCGCCGGGCGGCGTTACCGCGACCGCGCGTTCGTCCAACGCTGGGTGAAGAAGCGCGCCTTCGCCAAGGCGCTGCAGCTGCTCGAACGCTATCCGATCGGCTTCATCTTCGCGTTCCGCTTCCTCTACGGCTTCCGCACCGTCAGTCCTGTCGCGATCGGCACCAGCCAAGTCCCCACCGCGACCTTCCTCCCGATCAACGCCGCCGCGGCGGTGCTGTGGGCCGCGCTGTTCACCGCGCTCGGCTATTGGTTCGGCGAGGCGGTGACCGAATTCGCCGGCCGCCTGCGCCCCAGCCGCCACACGCTGCTCGTTGGCGTCGCCGTTCTCGCCGGCGGCTTCGCGCTGTTCCAGCTGATCCGCTGGTGGCGCGCGCGATGAGCTTCACCAAACCGTTCACCGCCGCGCCGGACGACATCGACGAGCTCGGCCACGTCAACAACGCCGTTTGGGTGCGCTGGGTGCAGGAACTGGCGGTAGCGCATTGGGAGCATGTCGCGCCGGCGGCGCATCGCGACGCCTATGTCTGGGTCGTGACGCGCCATGCGATCGACTATCGCGGCAACCTCGGCCCCGGCGAGACGGCGACCGGCGAGACCTGGGTGCCGGAGGCGCCGCGCGGCGCGCGCTTCGATCGCCACTTCCGCTTCACCGATGCCGCCGGCAAGACGCTGGTCGAAGGCGTCACCACCTGGGCGCTGCTCGATCGCGCCACCGGCCGCCTTCTGCGCGTCCGCCCCGACGTGGCGGCCCCGTTCCTGGAACGCTAGCCCCGCGACACGCTAGTCGCACCGCGATTATCGGATCGACGCAGTCGCGGCGGCGCTATCCCGAATTGCGCAGGCCCGTCGCGATCGCGTTGATCGACAGGAGGATACCCTCGCCGATCCGCGCATCCTCCTCGCCCGCGCGGTGGCGCCGCATCAGCTCGATCTGCAGCAGGTTGAGCGGCTCGATATAGGGCAGCCGCAGCCGGATCGACGCGTCGAGCGCGGGATGCTTTTCGAGCAGACGTGACTGGCCGGTGACGGCGAGTAGCCCGTCGTGCGTCTGCTGCCAGTCGTCCCTGATCCGGCCGAAGATGCGTGCGCCCAGCTTCTCGTCCTCGACCAGGCCTGCGTAGCGTTCGGCGATCCCCATGTCCGATTTCGCGAGCACCATCTCCATGTTGGCGAGCGTCGCGGCGAATAGCGGCCAGCCTTGCGCCATTTCGGCGAGGAGACCCTTGTCGGCGAACCCGGCGATCGCCTGGCCGACGCCATACCATCCCGGCAGCATCACGCGCGCCTGCGCCCAGCTGAATACCCAGGGGATCGCGCGCAGATCCTCGATCCGGTTCGATTTCTTGCGGCTAGCCGGGCGGCTGCCGATCTTGAGCCCCGAAATCTCCGCGATCGGCGTCATCTGGCGGAAGAAGGTGCGGAACCCCTCCGTGCCGTAGACGAGATCGCGATAGGCGTGGAACGCCGCGCCGGACAGCTGGTCCATCGCCGCTGCGAAGCTCTCGTTCTCGGCATTGGAGAGCGGCGCGGGCGACAGGCTGGCGAGCAGGGTGGCGGACGCGATTGCCTCGAGATTGGTCGTCGCACTCTCGCGCGTGCCGTATTTCCCCGCGATCACCTCACCCTGCTCGGTGATCCGGATGCGGCCCTGCACCGTGCCCGGCGGCTGCGCACGGATCGCGGCGAACGCCGATCCGCCGCCCCGCCCCACCGCGCCGCCGCGCCCGTGGAACAACTGCATGCCGACGCCCGCTGCCTCGAACACCGGCTTCAGTGCGGTCGACGCCTTCGACAATTGCCACGTCGAGGTTAGGTAGCCGCCATCCTTGTTCGAATCGGAATAGCCGATCATCACTTCCTGATGGCCGCGCGCACCGGCGATCGCCGCCACCGCGGGCAGTGCGAACCAGTCGGTCATGATGTTCGGCGCGGCTTCGAGATCCTCGATCGTCTCGAACAGCGGCACTGCCATCACCGTCGCGGTCGCCGGATCGCCGGGTACGTAGAGGCCGACCTCTTTGAGCAGCAGATGCACCTCGAGCAGGTCGCTGACCGATTTGCACATCGATACGATATACTGGCGGATACACGCCGGCCCGTAGGCGGCATGCGCGTCCGCCGCCGCCGCAACGATCGCGAGCTCGCCCGCCGTTTCCTCGCTATAGTCGATGAAGCGGCTGGTCAGCGGCCGCGCGGTCGCGAGTTCTCGTGTCAGCAGGTCGACGCGCGCCGCCTCGTCGAGCGCGGCATAGTCGTTGCACACCCCGGCGTGCACGAGCAGTTCGGCGACGACCCTCTCGTGCACCGCGCTGTTCTGCCTGAGGTCGAGCGTCGCGAGGTGGAAGCCGAACACCTCCACCGCGCGAATTAGCCGGCCGATCGCGCCGCCGCTCGCCAGCGGGCCATTGCCGAGCGGTC
Organism: Sphingomonas sp. TZW2008; assembly: GCF_002117915.1. Lineage (GTDB taxonomy): Bacteria > Pseudomonadota > Alphaproteobacteria > Sphingomonadales > Sphingomonadaceae > Sphingomonas. The sequence goes on from NZ_BDJB01000007.1 coordinate 51,583, forward strand.
GCGCGATCGTGACGAGATCGGCGCGCAGATCGTCTGGGTTGGCATAGGGCTCGGCGGCGCGGCTCGGGCGCGGCGGCGGCGTGCCGGTCAGCTTGGCGTAGGTCGCGGCGGTACGCGCGTAGATGCCCGACAGCGCGCGTCGGTACGGCTCGTCGCGGCGGCTCTCGGCATCGTCGCCGCTCGCCTCGGCCAGCGCGATCACCGCCGCGTCGACCGCGGCGTGATCGGCCGAGATCGACAGTTCGGCACCGAGCGCGTGGAGCTGATCGAGGTAGAAGCCGATAGCGGCAGCGGACGCCTTGGCGAGCGCGGTCTTGAGCGAGTCGGCGGTGACGAACGGGTTGCCGTCGCGATCGCCGCCGATCCAGCTGCCGGGCCGGAGGAAGCCCGGGACGCGCGCACCCATCGCGCGGTCCCAGCGCTGGTAGAGTGCGGGGATCACGGGGAGGAACACGTCGCGCAGATAACTGAGCGCGGTCTCCACTTCGTCGGTGACGTAGAGCCGCTCGCGGCGCAGCACGCGCGTCTGCCACAGCAGCGCGACCTGCCGCACGATCGCCTCGTCGATCAGATCGCCCTCGGGCGTCTCGCGCGCACCGGCATCGCGCAGCGCCATCAGCGCGGCGATGCGGTTGCGGTGATCGATCATGCTTTTGCGGCGCACCTCGGTGGGATGCGCGGTGAGCACCGGTGCGATGAGGGCGTGATCGAGCAGCTTCGCGACCGCCGTTTTGTCGATGCCCTCGTCGGCCAGCCGCTCGAGCGCACTCGCGAGGTCCGCGCCCTCCTCCGCCGCGATCCCCTGTCGGTCCTCGGCGAGGTTGGCGAGCATCGAGAAGAGCATGAAGCCGCGCACGAAATCGAGCGTTTCGTCGAGGCTCAGTGCGTCGAGGTGATGATCGACGGGCGCGCCGCCGCCGCGGTGCCGCTCGACCGACGCGGCACGGATCGCCTCGGTCGCCTCGAACAATCGCGGGCTGCCCAGATCACGGATCACGTCGCCCAGGATGCGACCTAGATAGCGGATATCGTCGTTGTTGGTGACTGGAGGAAGCGCGCTCATCGCGTCATGCTGCACCGCACCAGAGGCATCGTCAACGCGCCCGCCGCGCGCCCCGCCGCCCGTCAACTGCCGGCCGACGCAGCGCCGCCAGTAGCGGCGCGTGCAGCCCGCGCGGCGGCGCGCGCCGCATCGCGCTCTTCGCTCGTCACCGTGCCGTCGCGGTTGGCGTCCATGCGGTCGAAGCGATCGAGCATCAGCTTGCCCCATTCGTCCGAATTGAGGCTGCCGTTGCCGTCGGCATCGTAGCGGTCGAACGCGCCGCGCAGCCGCGGCGGCAGCTCGTCACGCACCAGCCGATCGTCGCCATCTTTGTCGAGCCGGTGAAACCGCCGCTCGATCGAGCCGCCGAAGTCGAGCCGCGAGGTGACCGTTGGGGGACGGTAATTGGCGGCGGCGGCATTCTCGTCGGCGCTTGTCGTACCCGTGCCGCATCCGGCGACCAGCGGCACGATTCCCGCCAGCACGATCAACCCCCGCATGGACGCATTCCTCCTGTCGTTACGCGTCCAGCTCAACGTCCCAATACAGCCAATCGTGCCACGTCTGGTGGAGATAATTGGGCGGAAAGCTGCGCCCGTGCTCCTGCAGCTGCCAGCTCGTCGGGCGGATCGGCTCGACGTGCAGCGGCATCGCCGCCTGCCTGGGGGTGCGCCCGCCCTTCTTAAGATTGCACGGCGCGCACGCGGTGACGACGTTCTCCCACGTCGTGCGCCCGCCCTGCGCGCGCGGCACGACATGATCGAACGTCAGATCACGCTGGTCGGTGCCGCAATATTGGCAGGCGAAGCGATCGCGCAGGAACAGGTTGAAGCGCGTGAACGCAGGGAACTGCGACGGCTTCACATATTGCTTCAGCGCGATCACCGACGGCAGCTTCATCGCGTGGGTGGGACTGCGCACCTCGCGCTCGTAATGCGCGACGATATCGACGCGATCGAGAAACACCGCCTTGACCGCGGTCTGCCACGGCCAGATGCTGAGCGGATAATAGGACAGGGGCGTGTAATCGGCGTTGAGAACGAGCGTCGGGCACGCCTCCGGGTGGCGGATCAGATCGGGATGGAACAAGCGCGCTCCCCTTCGATACCGTGTCGCCGGTGCATGTCGCGCCCGGCGGTGACGCCATGATGACAGCCGGCAAAACGCCGGGTCAAGGGGAGAGGATGCAATGACCGACACGAGCCAGGGCGCCGCGGGCGAAAGCGTGACCTACGCCGTCGCCGATCACGTCGCGACGATCACGCTCAACCGCCCGCACCGCCGCAACGCGCTGAACTGGGACGCTTACGCCAAGCTCGAGGCCGCGTTCCGCCGCGCCGTGACCGACGAGGACGCGCGCTGCGTCATCGTTACCGGCGCCGATCCCGCCTTCTGCTCGGGCGACGATGTCGGCGAGATCATGGCCGGCCCCGATGCCTTTGCCAGCCGCAAGGCCCCGCCCGTCGTGCGCCACCAGCCGACGCCGGCGGCGATCGCCGCGCTCGAATGCGACAAGCCGGTGATTGCCGCAGTCAACGGCGCGGCGGTCGGCTGGGGGATGGAGCTCGCGCTCTACGCCGATATCCGCATCGCGTCGGACAGGGCGAAGTTCGCCGAGCTGTTCATCAAGCGCGGGCTGGTGTGCGACGTCGGCGGCTTCTACCGCCTGCCCGCGATCGTCGGGCCAGCGAAGGCCGCCGAGCTGCTCTTCACCGGCGACGTGATCGACGCGGCCGAAGCGGCGCGCGTCGGGCTGGTGCGCGAGGTGGTGCCGCACGACGCGCTGATGGCGCGCGCACGCGAGCTTGCCGGGCGGATCGCCGCCAACCCGCCGCTCGCGCTGCGCTACATGAAGGAGGGGCTGCGCCGCGCGGCGTACGGCGACGCGCGCGAGCTCGGCGGCTGGGCGATCGAGACGATCCGCCGCCTGATGGCGACCGAGGACCACCAGGAGGGGGTCGCTGCCTTCATGGAGAAGCGCGAGCCGCGGTTCAGCGGCCGCTGACGGGCGAGGGCGGAGGCAGCTCCCCGCCGCTTCGCGTCGATGACGCTGCGGGGCGCGCGGCGCGAGACAGCCCGCGCGCCTCTTGCCGCCACCCCCGCCGGGCCGCACATCGTGGGCGTGATCGTCACCCGCTTCGCTCCCTCGCCCACCGGGCGGCTGCATCTCGGCCACGCGTACAGCGCGATCCTGGCGCACGATCACGCGCGCACGCACGATGGGCGCTTCCTCGTCCGGATCGAGGATATCGACGGCACGCGCAGCCGCCCCGAGCATGTTGCAACGATCCTCGACGATCTCGCCTGGCTCGGACTCGCGTGGGATGGCGAGATCGTGTTCCAGTCCGCGCGGCTCGCCGCTTACGCCGCCGCGCTCGACCGGCTGCGCGGCGCGGGGCTGCTGTACCGCTGCTATTGCACGCGGGCAGAGATCGCCGCCGCCAGCCTTGCCGCCCCGCACGGTGCCGAGCCGGTCTATCCGGGCACGTGCCGGAAGCGCGCCGACGACCCCGAACGCCCGTATTGCTGGCGGCTCGACATGGCCGCTGCCGCCACGCAGGCGGGCCCGCTCGCCTGGACCGATCACGGCGAAACGATCCGCGCCGATCCGCTCGCGGCGGGCGACGTCGTCCTCGCGCGCAAGGATGCGCCGGCGAGCTATCACCTCGCCGTCACGATCGACGATGCGTGGCAGGGCGTCACCGACGTGATCCGCGGTGTGGACCTGTTCGCCGCCACTCACGTCCATCGCCTGCTCCAGGCGCTGCTCGACCTGCCGACCCCGGCCTACCATCATCATCCGCTGCTGCTCGGCCCCAACGGGCGCCGGCTCGCCAAGCGCGACGGCGCCCCCGCACTCGCCGACCTGCGCGCACGCGGCGTCGATGGCCGGGCGGTCGCCGACGATCTTCGCTGCGGACGGCTTTCAAACCCCGTCGACGACGCCTAGATAGGGCGCATGCAGACGTTTCTGGTGATCCTCCTCGTCGCAGCCATGATCGCGACGCTCGTTGCCCTGATCCGCGGCATCGTCGCTTTCCTGAAAAGCGCGAGCGACGAGGCGCACGGTATCAACACCGGCGGCCCGAGCGCGAGCCAGCTCAAGTCGAACCGCATGATGCAGCAGCGCATTCTGTTCCAGGCGCTGGCGGTGCTGATCGTCGTTGTCCTGCTGTTCGCCGCCGGCCGTACCTGACGCCGCCCCCCTGTCACTGACGCTCGGTGGTTAAGCTCAACAAGATCTACACGCGCACTGGCGACGATGGGACCACCGGTCTCGTCGATGGTAGCCGCGTCTCGAAGGCTGATCCCCGCATGGAGGCGATCGGTGATGTCGACGAGGCAAACAGCGCGATCGGCGTCGCGATCGCCAGTCTGGCCGATCATCCGATCGTGGCGGAACTGTCGCGCATCCAGAACGACCTATTCGATCTCGGCGCCGATCTCGCAACGCCGGGCGACGATTTCGCGCCGTCCGACATGACGCTGCGCATCGTGCCCGCGCAGGTTACGTGGGTCGAGCACGCGATCGACGCGTTGAACGACGGGATGGCGCCGCTCACCAGCTTCATCCTGCCCGGCGGCGCGGCGGCATCACTGCATCTCGCGCGCGCAATCGTGCGCCGTGCGGAGCGTGCATGTGTTTCAATTCACGGCCCAATCAACCCCGCAGCTTTGATGTATATCAATCGCCTAAGTGATTATTTGTTCGTCGCGTGCCGTTGGGTGAACCAACAAGGCACCGCGGACGTTCTTTGGGTGCCTGGGGGATCGCGCTAGCACCAGCCGGCGGATTTCCCGCTTTCGGCCTGCCGTTCGCGTTCCGATGGAAGGAACAGGATGCAGGTTCAGCCAACGTCGGCGTCGGACGAACTCGCGACGCGCTACATAGAAGTTCGCGCGCTGACCGGTGCGCTTGTCGCTCCGCTCGGCGATGCCGACGCGACGGTCCAGTCGATGGACGATGCCTCGCCGGCGAAATGGCATCTCGCCCACACCAGCTGGTTTTTCGAGACCTTCATCCTGCGCGATCACGTGCCAGGCTATCGGCTGCACGATCCGCGCTTCCCGTTCCTGTTCAACAGCTATTACGAGGCGGAAGGGCGACGTCACGCGCGCGGTCGGCGCGGCATGATCACGCGCCCGTCGCTCGATGAAGTGCTCGCCTATCGTGCTGCGGTCGATGCGGCGCTGGTCGCCGCGCTGCCTAATCTTGGCGAGGATGCGCGAACGCTCGTCGCGCTCGGCTGCCACCACGAGCAGCAGCACCAGGAGCTGCTCGTCACCGATATGCTGCACCTCTTCTCGGAGAACCCGCTCGAGCCGGCGATCTGGCCCGCCGCGCCCAAGGTGCCGGTCGCGATGCCGGCGCCGATCGGCTGGATCGCACGCGACGAGGCGATCGTGGACATCGGGCACAACGGGGCGGGCTTCGCGTTCGACTGCGAAGGGCCACGCCACCGCGCGCTGGTGCCGGCGCACCGTATCGCCGACCGCACCGTCACCAACGGCGAGTGGCAGGCGTTCATCGCCGACAGCGGCTATGGCGAACCGCGTTGGTGGCTGGCTGATGGCTGGGCGTGGGTGCAGCGCGAGGGCATCACCGCGCCGCTCTATTGGGAAGAACGCGACGGCATCTGGACGCGCTTCGGGCTCGACGGTCGCCGCCCGGTCGATCCCGCCGCGCCGGTGACGCACGTCAGCTTCTACGAGGCGGATGCCTATGCCAGCTGGGCGGGCGCACGACTGCCGACCGAATTCGAATGGGAAGCCGCCGCCGCCGCGCACGATCCCGCCGCGGGCAACCAGCTCGACCGCGCCGGTGCGATCGAACCCCGGCCCGCAGGCGACGGCCCGGCCCTCTTCGGCGACGTGTGGGAATGGACCGGCAGCGCCTATCGCCCCTATCCCGGCTTCGCCGCCGCGGAAGGCGCGGTGGGCGAATACAACGGCAAGTTCATGAGCGGCCAGTTCGTGCTGCGCGGCGGATCGTGCGCCACGCCGCGCGGGCACGTGCGCGCCTGCTACCGCAACTTCTTCTACCCCCATCAGCGCTGGCAGTTCACCGGCGTCAGGCTGGCCAAGAATGCCTGACACAGCGCTTCGCGAAAGGACGCCAATGCTCAAGCCAGAGATCGAGGACGGCCAGGCGTCGCTCGCCGACCCGCAGTTCCGCGCCGACGTCCTCGCCGGGCTCGAACGCCGGCCGCGTGCGCTCCCCGCGCGCTGGTTCTACGACCATCGCGGATCGCAATTGTTCGAACAGATCACCGAGCTGCCCGAATATTATCCGACGCGTACCGAGACCGCGATCCTCCAGCGGGTCGCGCCCGAGCTCGCGCGCCTCGTCCCCGCCGACGCGGCACTGGTCGAGTTCGGATCGGGTTCGTCGACCAAGACGCCGCTGGTGATCGATGCGGTGAAGCCGTCGGCCTATGTACCAATCGACATATCGGGCGATTTCCTGCGCGAATCCTCGCGAGCCTTGTCTGCCGCCTATCCCGACCTGTTCGTGCTGCCGTTCGAGGCCGATTTCACCCGCGCGCTCACCTTGCCCAACACGATCGCGGCGGCGCCCAAGCTCGGCTTCTTTCCCGGCTCGACGATCGGCAATCTCATCCCGCACGCCGCGGTCGATCTGCTGCGCGCGATGCGCGGCTCACTCGGGCTCGGCGCGCATCTGCTGATCGGGATGGACCGGATCAAAGACGCCGACGTGCTGACGCGCGCCTATGACGATGCCGCCGGCGTGACCGCCGCGTTCAACATGAACCTGCTCGAGCGGATCAATCGCGAGCTTGACGGCACCGTGCCGCTCGACGCCTTCACGCATCGCGCGCGCTGGAACGACGATCGCGCGCGGATCGAGATGCATTTGGAGGCGCTGCGCGACGTCGCGTTCGAGGTCGAAGGGCGGCCCTTCGCGATCGAGGCGGGCGCGACGATCCACACCGAGAACAGCCATAAATATGGCCCGCGCGACGCCCGCATCCTGCTGCGCGCTGGCGGCTGGACGCCGGTCGCCGAGTGGACCGATCCCGACGGGCTGTTCGGCGTCTACCTCGCCGAGGCACAGGCCGAGCGCCCCGCCCCCTAGGAGCCGATCCGATGAGCGAGACCGCCGAGCGTGACGATCCCGAACTGTGGGAAAAGGTGAAGGCGCGCGTCACCGCTGGTGCGAAGGGCGGCAAGAAGGGCGAATGGTCCGCGCGCAAGGCGCAGCTCGCGGTCGCCGAATACAAGAAGGCGGGCGGCGGCTACGTCGGCGAGAAGGACGCCGACAACAGCCTGCACGAATGGACCGAGGAAGAGTGGGGCACGAAGTCGGGCAAGAAGAGCGGCGAGACGGGCGAGCGCTACCTGCCCAAGAAGGCGCGCGCAGTGCTGAGCAAGGAAGAATACGCACGCACCACCGCCAAGAAGCGTCGCGATACCGCCAAGGGCAAGCAATTCTCCGATCAGCCAGCCGACGTCGCGGAGAAGACCGCCCGCTACCGCGACCGCGGTGGCGAGCCGACCAAGGCTGATCTCCTCGCCGAGGCGCGCGACCGCGACATCAAGGGCCGCTCGACGATGACCAAGGCTGAGCTCGCCAAGGCGCTCGGCAAGTAGCGCGTCAGGTCACCGCCGCACGCACCGCATAGGCGGGATCGCGCCACGTCTCGCGCGCGAGCACGTCGGCGATGATCTCCACCGCCTGCCACACGTCCTCGAACCGCGTGTAGAGCGGCGTCAGCCCGAGCCGCAGCACGTCGGGCGCGCGGAAATCGCCGATCACGCCGCGCGCGATCAGCGCCTGGCAGATTTCCCAGGCATTGGGGTGCGCAACGCTGACGTGGCTGCCGCGCATCGCCGCGTCGCGCGGGCTCGCCATCGTCAAGCCCGGGCAGCGCGCGTCGATCCCCGCGATCAGCAGCTCGGACAGGGCGCGGCTTTTCGCCACCACATCGGCCATCGCAACGCTGTCGAACGTGTCGAGCCCCGCGTCGAGCGCCGCCATGCCGATGATCGGCGGCGTGCCGCACAGGAAACGCTTCATGCCGTCGGCCGGCGCGTAATCGTCACCGAAGTCGAACGGCGCGGCGTGCCCCATCCACCCCGTCATCGGCGAGGCGAGCGTGCCGTGCAGCGCACGCGCGACGTAGAGGAACGCCGGCGCCCCCGGCCCGCCATTGAGATATTTGTAGCCGCACCCGACCGCCAGATCGGCGCCGCATCCCTCAAGATCGACCTCGACCGCCCCGACCGAGTGGCTGAGATCCCACAGCATCAGCGCGCCCGCCGCGTGGGCCGCCGCAGTGATCGCGTGCATGTCACGCATCGCGCCCGTTTTGTAATGGACGTGCGTCAGCACGACGACCGCGGTGTCGCCGTCGATCGCCGCGACGATGTCGGCGGCGGCGCTTACCTGCCGCCCCGGCAGCGTCGTTGCCACGCCCTGCGCGATGTAGAGGTCGGTCGGGAAATTGCCCGGTTCGGTCAGGATCATCGATCGGCCGGGCCGCGCCTGGCACGCCGCGACGATCAGCTTGAAGAGGTTGGCAGACGTCGAATCGGCGACGATCACCTCGTCCGCCGCCGCCCCGATCAGCGGCGCGATCCGCGCGCCGAGCCGCGCCGGCGCGTCGATCCAGCCGTGCTTGTTCCAGCTCGCGATCAGGTCCCCGCCCCACTCGCGCGTCACCGTCTGCGCGATGCGCGCCGCGCTCGCCCTGGGCAGCGCGCCGAGCGAATTGCCGTCGAGATAGATCACGCCGTCTGGCAGCGCGAAGCGATCGCGGCACGTCCCTAGAGTGTCGGCAGCATCGAGCGCGCGAACGTCGTCAAGCGTCGGCCAGTGTCGTTCGCCGCTCATAATACCGCCCTCACCGTCAGCAATTCTGGGAAGAACACCTGGTCGATCACCTTGGCGAGATACGGCACGCCCGCCGTGCCGCCGGTGCCGCGCTTGAAGCCGATCACCCGCTCCACCGTTTTCAGATGCCCAAACCGCCACAATTGGAAACGATATTCGAGATCGACGAGCTTCTCGGCGAGCTCGTAGAGGTTCCACCACCGTTCGGGCGCGGCATAGACCTGCGCCCAGCACGCCTCGACCGCGGGCGATGCGGCGTAGGGCTGCGTGAAATCGCGCTCCAGCCGGTCCGTCGGCACCGGCAGCCCCGCCCGCGCGAGCGCGCGCAGCGCTTCGTCGTAGATGCTCGGGCGGTGCAGCGCGTCCTCGAGCGCCGCCTGAAGATGCGGCGCGTCGCCGAACACCGCGATCATCGCCGCATTCTTGTTGCCCAAGAGATATTCCATCGCGCGATACTGGTGCGACTGGAAGCCCGAGCTCGCCCCCAGCGCGCCGCGCATCGCCGAGTAATCGGCCGGGGTGATCGTCGCGAGAATCTCCCAGCTGCCGATCAACTGCTGCTGGATTCGCGCCACGCGCGCCATCATCTTGAACGCGGTGTCGAGCCGATTGTCGGCGATCGCGGCGCGCGCCGCGTCGAGTTCGTGCAGGCACAGTTTCATCCACAGTTCGGACGCCTGGTGGATGACGATGAACAGCATCTCGTCATGCGTGTCGCTCAGCGGCGTCTGGCAGGCGAGCAGGTCGTCGAGGCGGAGGTAGCTGGTATAACTCGGGCTGCCGGACTGCGGCGTTGCGGTTGTGTCACGACGTTCCATCGCCGAGCATGTAGCGCGATCCGCGGCGAATTTCGCGTTCAGGCATCGGAATATCGCCACGCCGCCTTAACCCATTCGGGCTAGTTGACCGCGCGTGCGGCAAGGGCGACGCACGCACCGGGCACAGGGGACAGTTGCGATGACCTATCTCGTCACCGGTGCGGCCGGGTTCATCGGGGCGGCGGTGGCGCGCCGGCTGCTCGATCGCGGCGAGCGCGTCGTCGGGATCGACGATCTCAACGATTACTATCCCGTGCAGCTGAAGCACGATCGCCTCGCGACGCTGGCGCACCCGAACTTCACCTTCGCGCACGTCGACATCGCCGACAATGCAGCGCTGACCGCCGCGCTCGCGCCGCACGCGATTACGCACATCGTCCACCTCGCGGCGCAGGCGGGCGTACGCTACTCGATCACCAACCCGCACGCCTACGTCCAGTCGAACCTCGTCGGGCAGGTCAACATGCTCGAATATGCCCGCCGGCTCGATGGCCTCGTGTCGATGAGCTACGCCTCGTCGAGCTCGGTCTACGGCGGCAACGTCAAGCAGCCGTTCGCCGAAGACGACCGCGTCGACGCGCCGATCTCGCTCTACGCCGCGACCAAGAAGGCCGACGAGCTGATGGGCAACGTCTATGCCCACCTCTATCGCCTGCCGCTGACGGGCTTGCGCTTCTTCACCGTCTACGGCCCGTGGGGACGGCCCGACATGGCGCTGTGGCTGTTCACCGACGCGATCCTCAAGGGCGAGCCGATCCGCGTCTTCAACAACGGCGACATGCGGCGCGACTTCACCTATATCGACGATATCGTTGCCGGCGTCCTCGCCGTCACCGATGCGCCGCCGGCCGACGACGGCACCACCCCGCCGCACCGCGTCTACAACATCGGCAACAACAAGCCCGAGCAGCTGCTGCGCATGATCGACGTGCTCGAGGACGCGATCGGGGTGAAGGCGATCCGTCAACTCGAACCGATGCAGCCCGGCGACGTCCCCGCCACCTACGCCGACATCACCGCCATCCACCGCGACCACGGCTTCGCGCCGACCATCCCGATCGAGATAGGCATCCCGCGCTTCGTCGAGTGGTTCCGCGGCTACCACGCACCCCACTGATCCAACCTCTTCCCCGCCGCATCAATCGGCCGCTGTCCTACATCGTGCGCTAAATATATGTTCCTGTTCTGTTCAGGATGCAGGAGGGGATATGATCGACGAACTCATCGACGCGGTGATCGATCGCGAGGGCGGCTACAGCAACCATACCGCCGACCGCGGCGGCGCGACGCGCTGGGGCATCACAGAGGCGGTCGCGCGCGCCAACGGCTATGTCGGAGAGATGCGGCATTTCGCGCGTGAGGCGGCGGTGCCGATCTACCGCCACCTCTACTGGCAGCGCCCGCGCTACGACGCCGTGGCGGAACGCGCGCCGCTGACCGCCGCCGAACTGTTCGACACCGGGGTCAACATGGGCCCCGCCGTCGCCACCGCGTTTCTGCAGCGGGCGCTTAACGCGCTCAACCGCGGCGCGCGCGACTATCCTGACATATCGCTCGACGGGCGCGTCGGCCCGCAGACGCTCGCCGCGCTCGATCTCTTCCTGCTTACCCGCGGCGCGGGCGGCGAAACCGTGCTGCTCAAGGCGATCGAAGCGCTGCAGGGCGAGCGCTATCTCTCGCTTGCCGAGCGCCGCCCGGCGAACGAGGCGTTCCTCTACGGCTGGCTCGCCAACCGGTTGGGCTGAGGAAAGCGGACATGGCGATCCTCGATACGATCATCGGCCCCGTCGCCGCGCTGATCGACAAGATCATCCCAGATCCCGCCGCGCGGGAGGCGGCGAAGCGCGAACTCGTCCGGCTGGAGGGCACGCAGGAGCTCGAACGCGTCAAGGCGCAGATGGCGGCGGTGCTGGCGGAGGCCGGTTCCACCGACCCGTGGACCAGCCGCGCGCGCCCGAGCTTCCTCTACGTCATGTACGTGCTGCTCTTGTGGTCGATCCCGATGGGGCTGATCGCCGCGGTCCGCCCGGCAGCGGCGGAGGCGATCGCGCGCGGCATGAACGCCTATCTCGCCGGCATCCCCGAACCGCTCTACGCGCTCTTCGGCACCGGCTATCTCGGCTACACCGTGGCGCGCGAATGGGGCAAGGCGAAGCTACGCTAGGTACGGCAGCGGTGCGGGGGGGGCAGACGTCGCGATGTGGACGGGCGCGGCTGTTGCGCCGCCCCGCCCGCGTCCTACATCGCGGGGCATGAGCGAACATAGCAGCATGCCCGTCTGGCACGGCACGACAATCCTCTCTGTGCGGCGCGGCGGCAAGGTCGTCGTCGCCGGCGACGGCCAGGTCTCGATGGGTCAGACCGTGATGAAACCCAATGCGCGCAAGGTCCGCACGCTCGGCCCGGACGGCAAGGTGATCGCCGGGTTCGCCGGCGCCACCGCCGACGCCTTCACCTTGTTCGAGCGGCTCGAGGCGAAGCTCGAACGCCACCAGGGCCAGCTGATGCGCGCCGCGGTGGAGCTCGCCAAGGACTGGCGCACCGACAAATATTTGCGCAATCTCGAGGCGATGATGATCGTCGCCGACAAGGACGTGACGCTGATCCTCACCGGCAACGGCGACGTGCTCGAGCCCGAGGCGGGGGTCGCGGCAATCGGATCGGGCGGCAATTTCGCGCTCGCCGCGGCGCGTGCACTGGTCGATTACGAGGGCGATGCCGAGACGATCTGCCGCAAGGCGATGAAGATCGCCGCCGAAGTGTGCGTCTACACCAACGATCGGCTGGTCGTGGAATCGCTCGACAGCACGACGTGAGGACCTGTCCTCCCTGCGGTGCGCGCCCAACCGATCGGCCATGATCTCGATCGCCCGCTAACCGCTTGTCATCCGCCGCGCGCACGTCCAATCACGCCGGCCATGATCCCTCGCATTTCCACCGTCGGTCGCTGGCTGGCGACCGGCGCCGCGGCGCTCTCGCTGCTCGCCTGTTCGCAGGGCGACGCGCGTCCCAAATCCGCCTCGGCCAAGGCGCCGCCGCAGCCCTATGCGCGCGATCCCTTCCCTTCCACCTATCGCGCCTATCCCGGCGTGCCGACGCTGGTGCGGGGCGTCACCGTCTATGACGGCGAAGGCGGGCGGATCGACAACGGCCAGGTGCTGTTCGCCGACGGCAAGATCGTCGCGGTCGGGCAAAGCGTGAACGCGCCGGCCGACGCGCAGGTGATCGACGGCACGGGCAAGTGGGTGACGCCCGGCGTGGTCGATATCCACAGCCACCTCGGCGATTATCCTACCCCCAGCGTCCAGGCGCACAGCGACGGCAACGAGGCGACCGGGCCGATTACCGCGGATGTGTGGGCCGAGCACAGCGTGTGGCCGCAGGATCCCGGCTTCAGCCGCGCACTCGCCAACGGCGGCGTCACGACGCTGCAGATCCTGCCCGGCTCGGCGAACCTGATGGGCGGCCGTTCGGTCGTGCTCAAGAACGTCTACGCGCGCACGATGCAGGCGATGAAGTTCCCTGGCGCGCCCTATGGCCTCAAGATGGCGTGCGGCGAGAATCCCAAGCGCGTCTACGGCTCGAAGGGCCGCCAGCCCTCGACCCGAATGGGCAACGTCGCGGTCGATCGCGCGACCTGGGCCAAGGCGCAGAGCTATCGTCGCAAGTGGGATCGGTACGAGGCGGACGGCGGCGACATGCCCGATCGCGACATCGCGATGGACACGCTGCGCGGTGTGCTGGCCGGCGAGATCCTGATTCAGAACCACTGCTACCGCGCCGACGAAATGGCGATCGTCGAGGATATGGCGAAGGAATTCGGCTACAAGGTCACCGCGTTCCACCACGCGGTGGAGGCGTACAAGATCGCCGACATCCTGAAGGCCAACGGCACCTGCGCCGCGGTGTGGGCCGACTGGTACGGCTTCAAAATGGAGAGCTACGACGGGATCGGCGAGAACCTTGCGATCCTCGAACGAGCCGGCGCGTGCGCGATGATCCACTCGGACGACGAGAACGGCATCCAGCGGCTGAACCAGGAAGTCGCCAAGGTGCTCGCCTCGGGCCGCCGCGCGGGGATCGACATCGCGCCGCAGGTCGCGTGGAAGTGGTTGTCGCTCGGCCCCGCCACCGCGCTAGGCATCGCTGACCGCACCGGCAGCCTCAAGCCCGGCAAGATGGCCGACGTGGTGCTGTGGAACGGCGATCCGTTCAGCATCTATACCCGGCCCGAAAAGGTGTGGATCGACGGCGCGCTGCTGTTCGACGCCAACGAGCCCAAGCGTCGCCCGGTGAGCGATTTCGAACTCGGCCAGCCCGGCTCGGGAGACGTCAAGTGAAGCGCGCGTTCCTGCTCCTCGCCACGATGCTGGCAAGCCCCGTGGCCGCGCAGACCGTCGCGATCACCGGTGCCACCGTCGCGACCGGCGACGGCTCGGCGCCGATCGAGAACGGCACCGTCGTGTTCCAGAACGGCCGCATCGTCGCGGCCGGCCCCGGCGTCGCCGTGCCCGCGGGCGCGCAGGTGATCGACGGCCGCGGCAAGTGGGTCTCGCCCGGTTTCGTCGCGGGCTTCAGCGATCTCGGCATCAGTGACGCGGCGGGCGTCGAGGAGAGTAACGACGCGGGCGCGCGCAATGCACCGTTCAACGCGGCGATCGACGTCGCGGTGGCGATCAACCCGGCCGAGGTGAAGATCGCCAACGAGCGGCTCGGCGGCGTTACGCGCGCGCTCGTCGCGCCCGAGGCGGCGGGCTCGATTTTCGCCGGCCAGGGCGCGGTGATCGATCTCGGCGACGATCCCGACTCCGTCACCCGCCCGCGCGCCTTTCAATACGTCGAACTGGGCGAATCGGGCGGGCGCCTCGCCGGCGGCAGCCGCCCGGCGGCCTATGCCATGCTGCGCGACGCGCTCGCCCAGGCGGAAGACTATCGCCGGAATCCTGCAGGCTTCGGCGGCCGCGAGCGCATGTCGCTGGTCAAGCGCGGCGATGCGCAGGCGCTGCTCCGCGTGCTCGACGGCAGTGTCTCGCTGGTCGTGCACGTCGAGCGCGCGAGCGACATCCTGACCGTCCTTGCCCTCCCCCGCGATTATCCGCGGCTCAAGCTGGTACTGACGGGCGTCTCCGAAGGCTGGATGGTCGCGCGCGAGATCGCCGCGGCGCGCGTTCCCGTCATCGCCGCCGCGCTCGCCGATCTCCCTGCGCAGTTCGAATCGCTCGGCGCAACTGAATCGAACGTCGGCCGGATGCGCGCCGCGGGGGTGCAGGTCGCGCTCGCGTCGACCGGGAACAACGGCGGCGAGCACAATCTGCGGCAATATGCCGGCAACCTCGTCGCGATCGCGCGCCTGCCCGGCCACACCGGGCTCGCCTGGGGCCAGGCGCTCGCCGCGATCACCTCGGGGCCGGCGGCGGCGCTCGGGATGGATGGCGAGATCGGCAGCCTGCGCGCCGGTCGTCGTGCCGACGTCGTGCTGTGGGACGGCGATCCGCTCGAACTGTCCTCCGCCCCCACTGCGGTATGGATCGACGGTCGCGCGCAGCCGATGGTCTCGCGCCAGAAGTCATTGCGCGACCGCTATCTCGTGCCGACCGAAGGCGCGCTGCCCAAGGCCTATGAGCGCTGAACCTGCCCGCGTGACATGGCGACCGACCCGATGCGTCGCCTGATCGATCCCGCGCCACATCGCGATCGTGCCGAGGCGCGGCGATGACGGCGGAGTTGGGCCTCGTCGCGCTGTGGCTCGCCGCCGCGCTCGCCGCGATGCAGCTCGCGCTCGCCGCCCTCGCGGTGCGGCGCGGCGACACCGCGCTCGCCATGGCCGTCCGCCCGGTCGCAATCGTGCAGGGCGGGCTCGTCCTGCTCGCAATGGCGGCGCTGATCCGCGTCTTCCTCGCCTCCGACATGTCGGTCGCGCTGGTCGTCGCCAACAGCCATTCGGCCAAGCCCTGGCTGTACAAATTCGCCGGCGCGTGGGGCAATCACGAAGGCTCGATGCTGCTGTGGGTGACGATCCTCGGCCTCGCCGGCGGCGCGGTGGCGCTGCTCGAACGGCGCGTGGCCGAGCGCACGCTTACCGCGACGCTCGGCGCGCAGGCGGCGATCGCGCTCGGCTTCTACGCCTTTCTGCTCTTCGCCTCGAACCCGTTCGCGCGGCTCGCCGATCCGCCTGCCGACGGCCAGGGATTGAACC
Source organism: Sphingomonas sp. TZW2008 (assembly GCF_002117915.1). GTDB lineage: Bacteria > Pseudomonadota > Alphaproteobacteria > Sphingomonadales > Sphingomonadaceae > Sphingomonas. The sequence continues at coordinate 67,494 of NZ_BDJB01000007.1, forward strand.
CGCTGCTGCAGGATCCCGGCCTCGCCTTCCACCCGCCGACGCTCTACGCCGGCTACGTCGGCCTCTCGGTCGCCTTCTCCTTCGCGGTCGGCGCGCTGGTGACGCGCGACGTCGGCCCCGCCTTTGCGCGCGCGATGCGGCCATGGGTCCTCGCCGCCTGGGTGTTCCTGACGCTCGGCATCACCGCCGGCAGCTACTGGGCCTATTACGAGCTTGGCTGGGGCGGCTGGTGGTTCTGGGATCCGGTCGAGAACGCCTCGCTGATGCCGTGGCTCGCCGCCACCGCGCTGCTCCACTCGGCCAACGTGCTTGCGACGCGCGATGGCTTGCGCGCCTGGACGGTGATGCTCGCCGTCGTCGCCTTCTCGATGTCGATGCTCGGCACCTTCCTCGTCCGCTCGGGCATCCTGACGAGCGTCCACGCCTTCGCCGTCGATCCCGAGCGCGGCGCCTTCATCCTCGTGCTGCTCGCGTTCTACATCGGCGGCGCGCTGACGCTGTTCGCGACGCGCATCGGCGTGGTGCGCGCGGGCACCACGTTCGAGATCGTCAGCCGCGAAGGCGCGCTCGTCGCCAACAACCTCCTCCTCTCGGTGATCCTCGGCATCGTGCTGATCGGCACCTTCTATCCGATCGTCGCGGCGTCGATGGGCACGCAGCTGTCGGTCGGCCCGCCGTTCTTCGAGAAGGCGGCGGGCCCGATCGCGCTCGCGCTCGTCGCGATCATGGCCGCGGGCCCGCTGCTGCGCTGGCGCAGCGACACGGGGCAAGCGCTGCTTCAGCGGATGATCTGGCCGATCGCCGCGACGATGTTCGCCGGCGCCGGGCTGTTCGCGCTTGCCGGCTGGTTCGGCGCGCTGCCGCTGCTCGGCCTCGCACTCGCCGCCGGGCTGGCGGTGGCGAGCGTCGCGCCGCTCGTCGGTCGCAACCTGCGCCGCACGCCCTTGTTCGTCTACGGCATGGTGATCGCGCATCTCGGCATCGCCGTCAGCCTTGCCGGCATGGCGGCGTCGTCCGCTTTCACGAAGGAGACCCTGGTCGCCAAAGGCATCGGCGAGCCCGCCTTCGTCGGCCCGTACCGTGTCGTGCTGCGCGGCATCCGCCCGGTGATCGGCGACAATTGGTCCGCGCTAGAGGCGCGGCTCGAGATACAGCGCGGCGATACCGCGCCGACGCTGCTCGCGCCGCAATCGCGCTTCTTCGCCAATCCCACCACCACCACCAGCGAGAGCGCGATCCTCACCGCGCTCGATGGCCAGCTCTACACCGTGCTCGGCCAAGCGGACGGCGCGGGCCGCTGGCAGCTGCGGCTGTGGTGGAAGCCGTGGGTGACGCTGATCTGGTTCGGCGGCGCGCTGATCGCGCTCGGCGGCGCGCTGTCGATCGTCGGTCACGCGCTGCGTGATCGCCGGCAGAAGCGCCGCGCGGCCGAGGCGGCGGACGCGCAGGCGTATCGCGCGGCATGGGGCGTGTGAGCGGCCTATGAGGCGCTGGCTCCTCTGGCTGCCGCTCGCCGCGTTCGTGCTGCTCGCGGTGTTCGCCGCGCTGGAACTGCGCAAGCCCGCCGATCGCACCGTCTATTCGGCGATGGTCGGCAAGCCGGTGCCCGATTTCGTGCTGAAGCCGATCGCGCCCGGCAAGCCCGGCCTCTCGCTCGCCGATCTCAAGACCGGCCAGCCGCGCCTGCTCAATATCTTCGCCAGCTGGTGCGTCCCATGCATCGCGGAGGCGCCGCAGCTGATGAAGCTGAAGGCGCTGGGCGTCCCGATCGACGCGATCGCGATCCGCGATACCGGCCCCGCGATCGCCGATTTCCTCGCGCGCAATGGCGACCCGTACCAGCGCATCGGCGACGATGCCGATAGCCGCGTCCAGCTGTCGCTCGGCTCGTCGGGCGTGCCCGAGACGTTCGTCATCGACGGGCGCGGCATCGTCGTGAAGCAGCACGTCGGCGATATCCGCGACGACGACGTCGCCGAACTCGCCGCCGCGTGGCGCGCCGCGCGGTGACCGCCGCCGTCCGCCTCTGGCAGTGGCTCGCGTTGGCCCTCGCGCTCGCCGCGCCTGCCACCGCGCAGACGCGCCCCGCGGCCGATTACGCCAACGTCCAGCTGCGCGATCCGGCCAAGGAGGCCGAGGCCGCCGCGCTGATGGCGACGCTGCGCTGCCTCGTCTGCCAGGGCCAGTCGATCGCGGACAGCGACGCCGACATGGCGGGCGACATGCGCAGCCTGGTGCGCCAGCGCGTCGCCGCTGGTGAAAGCCCTGCCGAGGTGCGCGACTGGCTGATCGCGCGCTACGGCGATTACGTGACCTACGATCCGCCATTGAGCGCGGTCACGCTGCCACTATGGCTCGCCCCGCTCGTTCTGGTCGCGATCGGCGCGTGGATCGCGGGCGCCAGCTTCCGCCGCCGCAAACGACCGGGCGATCCAAGCTAGGCCAGCCCCGCCAGCCGCATCTCGACCGACGCCACGTCGCGTCCCAGCATCAGGCACGGCCGCGTCCCCCGCCCGGTCTCGACGAACCCCAGCTTGCGCAGCACCGCGCCCGACGCCGGATTGTCCGCGAAATAGCCCGACCGGATATACGGCAGGCGCAGCGTGTCGAAGCCGTAGGCGACCACGGCGCGCGCCGCCTCGGTCACGATCCCCTCGCCCCAGGACGCGCGCGCCAGCCAATAGCCGAGCTCCGCGCTCTCGCCGTCCGCCATGCCCTCGCCGGGCGTCAGCCCCACCGCGCCGATCATCGTATCCTCGCCGCCGCGCGTGATCGCCCACACCCATTCGCCCGGCACGACGTGGTCGAGGAAGAAGCGCGCATCCGCCGGGGTGTAGGGGTGCGGGATCCGCGACAGCCGCCGTGCGACCTCGGCATCGCCTACCGCTGTGATGATCGCCGAGACGTCGCGATCGTTCGGACGCCGCAGGCGCAGCCGTCCCGTCTCGATGATGGGCCGATCGAAAACTTCCGCCACTGCCATGCTATCCCGCGACCTTGTTGCCCTGCCAACGTTACAGCCTGCTCCCGTTCACGACCGAGCACCAGCGATTGCCTCTGGAATTTTGCGGCGAGCACGCATAGCGTCGCGGCCAGAACAAAAGTTACGGAGAGGGGCTGGCCGATGGCCGTCACGATTTGGGATCACCCGCTGTCGCCCTATGCGCAGAAGGTGAAGATCGCGCTGCGCGAGAAGGGCGTCGCGTTCGACACCGCGATTCCGGGCGGGATCGGCGTCGGCGGCGCGGCGGGCGATTTCGTCGCCGCCAATCCGCGCGCCGAAGTGCCCGCGCTGATTCACGACGACGTCGCGATCTTCGATTCGACGATCATTCTTGAATATATCGAGGATGCGTGGCCCACGCCCCCTCTGCTCCCCGCGACGCCCGCCGAGCGCGCGCGCGTGCGGATGATCGAGGAAGTTGTCGACACCCATCTCGAAGCGGTCAATTGGGGGCTCAGCGAATTGCGCTGGTTCCGCCGCGCCGAAGGGCCGCTCGGCGACGCGCTCGCCGGCAAGGCGGCGGCGCAGATCCGCGGCTATCACGCGTGGCTCGAACGTGCGCTGGGGGACCGCGAATGGTTCAACGGCGACAGCTTCGGCTGGGGCGATCTGTCGGTCGTGCCCTATGTCAACGGCTCCGCCGGCCACGGCGTGCCGCCCGCCGAAGGCTCGCCGCTTGCCGCCTGGCTCGCCCGTGCCAACGCCCGGCCCTCGGTGCGCGATACCGTCGCGGAGTCCGCTGCGGTCGCCGCCTCGGGCGGGATGGGCGATGTCGCCAAGCTGCTCGACCAGGGCCTCTTCAAGCGCGAATACCGCGACCACCGCCTCGAATGGATGGTGAAATCGGGCGGGATCGACGTCGTCACGCAGGGCCTGGCCAAGGGCAACATCCGCTTCTCCCCCGATCTCGCCTGATTTTTTCCCAAAGCCTGATCTTTACCGGAGCCGACCGCACCATGCATCTCGTCAGCGATCACATCGTCGAGGGCCGCGAGGGCCCCACTTTCGACCAGGTCTATCCAACGCTGCCCGGCGTCGACCTCATCGACATCAAGCGCTTCACGCAAGGCCAGCCGTGGGCCGATTTCGCCCGCATGCGCGAGGAGGCGCCCGTCATGTGGCACCCGATGCCGCGCGGCGGCGTCGGCTTCTGGGCCGCGACCAGCTTCGCTGGCGTCAAGCAGATCAACGGCGACCCCAAGACGTTCAGCTCGGAGACGGGCGGCATCCTGATGGCGCTGGGGCCGCAGGAAACGCGCCACCCGACGCTGTTCTCCGCCTCGACCAATTCGATGATCAACCTCGACGGCCGCCCGCACCGCGAGATGCGGCGCGAGCATATGCCCTATTTTACCGCCAGCTACATTAAGACGCTGCGCGAGCGCGTCTCGGGCGAGGTGACGCGGCTGCTCGATACGATGGCGCCGCTGGGCAAATGCGACCTCGTCGAGAAATTCTCGCAGCGGCTGCCGATCTTCACCTTGTGTGAGATGCTCGGTGTGCCGCCGTCGGATCGCGAGCGCTTCATCGGCTGGATCCATTTCCTCGAAATGGCGCAGCAGGTCGCCACCGAGCAGGCCGAGCAGCTCGCCGGCGGCGGCGAGATGAGCCCGCAGATCGCGGCCTTCATCGAACTGTTCAACAAGAACGTCGCCGAGATGTTCGAATACGGTCGGCACATGATCGCCAAGCGCCGCGCCGATCCGCAGCCCGACCTGATGAGCGCGATCGCCAATGCGGTGGTGGAGGGGGATCAGCTGCCCGATCCTTACCTCGACGGCGCGTGGCTGCTGATCGTCTTCGCTGGCAACGACACGACGCGCAACTCGATCTCGGGCGCGATGAAGCTTTTCACCGAAAATCCGGGCGAGAAGGCGCGGCTTCAGGCGGACGGCAGCCTGCTGACCAACGCGGTGCACGAGATCACCCGCATGGTCTCCCCCGTCATCTACATGCGCCGCACCGCCACCGCCGATACCGAGGTCGAGGGGCAGAAGATCGCGGCGGGCGAGAAGGTGATCATGTATTACGGCGCGGCGAACCGCGATCCTAAGATGTTCACCGATCCTGATCGGTTCGACATCACGCGCGCCAATGCCGAGAAGAACATCGCCTTCGGCCACGGCCCGCACATCTGCATCGGACGGATGACGGCGCAGCTCCAGCTCGAGGAGGCCTACCGCCAGATCTTCGCGCGCTTCCCCGACATCCGCTGGACCGGCGACATGGATATCGCTCCCAACAACTTCGTCCACGCCGTCCGGCGACTTGAAGTCGAGTTCACCCCCGAGCGCGCCGCCCAGGCGGCGTGATCCCCGGCGGGTGGCGCGTGATCCCGCGCCGCTCGCCGAACCGCGTCAGTCCGCCGCCAGCCCCAGCTCGGCGGCATAAGCGCGCACGCCCGCCGCGAGCGGCCGCGCATGATCCATGCCGAGCGCGCGCAGCCGCGCGATGTCGAGCACCAGCCGCGGCACGTCCGCGGCGCGCGCGGGCGTGAAGTTCAGCGCGATTCGCCGCCCCGTCGCCGCCTCCACCGTCGCCACCACGTCGAGCAGCGAATGCCCCGCGCCGCTGCCGATGTTGACGATCGTGCCCAGCACCTCCTGCTCGATAAGGTCACGCATCGAGCGCACGAGGTCGGCAACATGGAGATAGTCGCGCACGCTGCTGCCGTCGCCCCAGACGTCGAGCGCGCGCCCGTCGCGCGTTCGGCCGAGCAGCACCGAGACAAGACCCTGCGCCCCATCGAGCGCCTGGTGCGTGCCATAGGGATTGGACGGACGGACGATCAGCAGCCGCAGCCCACGCGCGGCGTTCAGCTCGAGCAGCGCCAGTTCGACGCGCCGCTTCGCCTCGCCGTACAGGCTGATCGGCGCGCACGCGTCGTCCTCACGCGCGCGCTCGTTCCGCAACGCGCCGTACACCGTGCCGCCCGACGACACGAAGATCAGCGCGACGCCGCGCGCCGCTAGCTCGCCGGCAAGCGCGACGGTGGGCGCGATCACCGCGTGCTGCTCGTGCTCGAACTGCGCTGCGGTACTCGATGGCAGCATCGTCGACACGAGATGGACGACGGTATCGATCTGCCGCGCGTCGATCAGCGCGAGGATCGTCGCGGTCGCCGTTAGCGGCAGCGCGCTCACCGCCGCGCCGTCGACCGATGCTGCCGTGCGGCCGGTCAGCGTCACCTCGTGCCCCGCGCGCCGCAGTGCCGCGGCCAAATTCCGGCCGATGAAGCCGCTGCCGCCAAGCAGCAATATCCGGCGCGGCCGCCCCGCCGCGGCGCTACCCATCACGCGCGGCAACCACCATTATCATGCGGGGCTGATCGGCGGCGCGTTGAACCGCGATGCAAACGGCCGGCGAGAACGGCCGCGATCGCGCTGGTGAGGCCGTCATACCAATTAACCCGGCGCCGCTCCGCGCGTAGAGCGATGTTAGGCACACCAGCTCCGTGCCATCGGCTCCTCGAAGCCAGAATAGCGGACTCCTGGATCACGCCCGCCGGGCCGACGATTTCACGCGGGAGGCGAAACGCCTACCGCCGAGCCTCAGACCAGGCCGCAGCCTCGCGTCATCGCTTCCGTCCAACACCGCAATCGCGCCGCGCAGCGTCAATGCCCGTAGGTCTTGATGCCCCGACGGCGCAACTTGTCGCGCCGACGGCGCTTCAGATAGGCCATGCCGGTCGGCGCGGCGACGATCATGATCGCGCCGATGATGGCATAGGCAATCATTTCCCGAGTGAGATCAACCATGGCGGATTTATTGCAAAGCGCATCGGCGCTGTCACCATGATTGTTCGGTCAGCCCCGTTACCTGTATCCTCGATCTCGTTCGACTAATACCGGATAAAGCGGGGCGGCCAATTACCGCTGCGGCGCGATGTCCAAACCTATGCGAGACGCCCGGCTGCGAACTCGCGGGCTAGTGCGGTGAAAGCCTGAAAAGCGGCGGAAGCGTTTCGGCGATTGAAATAGTAGAGACACAGCGGTTCAAGCGGCGGCGTCCAATCCTCCAGGATGCGCACCAGCCGTCCCGCGGCGATATCGTCGCGGATGTCGGACTCCATGAAGTAACCGATGCCCACGCCGTTCAGCACCGCGATCCGGGCGAGGGATGCTTCGTCGAGGGTGATCGGGCCGTCGACGTCGAGCTGAAGCTCGCTACCGCCCTTAGCGAAATGCCATCGAAGCAGGGCGCCATTGGGAAGCCGTCCGCGGACGCACGGGTGGTTGGTCAACTCCTGCGGTACCTGCGGGATGGCCCGGTTCTCGAAGAACGCGGGGGACGCGGCAACCGCGATTCGTCGCTCGCGACCCAGCGGGATCGCGATCGCGTCGCTTGGCACTAGGTCCTTGGCGCGCACGCCCATATCGAACCCGGCTGCGACGACATCGACCAGCCGCCCCTCGGTGACGATGTCGATATGCACCTGCGGATAGCGCGCCAGATAGGTAAGGACGAGCGGCGCCATGATCTCGCGCGCCGCCGTCGCGAAGGCGTTGATCCGCAGGATTCCCGACGGCGCCTCCTGCTGGGAACGCGCGGTGTCCATCGCTTTCTGGATGCCTTCAAACGCGGGCTTGATCTGCGCAACGAAGATGCGGCCGGCATAGGTGAGCGAGACGCTGCGGGTGGTGCGATTGAACAGCCGCACGGCAAGCTCCCGCTCGAGCTTCTGCACCGCGTTGCTGATTGCCGTCGTGGACATGCCGAGATCGAGCGCCGCGGCGCGAAACGAGCCGCAGCGGACGATCGCCAGGACGGCCTCCAGCTCCGCCAATGAATGGCGCGTCATTATCCCGATCTCCGTGATACTCCATCGCGGTTTGTCTCGATTATCGGGCGAAGCAGCAACCGCTAAATCATCCTCGTCACACCCGAGGAGAAGACGATGTCACTGAACCTGCCAGCCCCGATCGCCGATTATATCGAGGCCAACCGGCACCTCGATCTGGACGGCATGATGAAGTATTTCGCGCCAGACGCGGTCTTTACCGACAATGGCAAGGACTTCGTCGGCCAAGCCGCGATCGCCAAGATGCTGAACGACGAAGCAATCGCGGTGAAGGCGATCTTCGAGCCGGATACGGCGCGCGCGGAAGACGGTGTCATCGTGCTCGAAGGGCCGGCGCACGGCGAATTCCCTGGCAGCCCGCTCCGCTTCACCTATCGCTTCGCGATGGATGGCGACGCCATCAAGACGCTGGAGACGATGGTATGGGCCTGACCGCGGATCCGCGCGAGTTCGCCGGCAAGCGCGTGCTCGTCAGCGGCGGCACCTAGGGGCTCGGCCGCGCCACCGTCGAACGCTTCCTAGCCGGTGGCGCACGCGTCATCACCGCCGCCCGCACCGTCCGCGACAGGATTGAGGGCGTCGACTATGTCGAGGCCGATCTGACGACCGCAATGGGCGGCGAGGCGCTGGCTCGGACGGCGATCGAGCGGCTGGGCGGCATCGACATCCTCGCGCATGTCGTCGGCGGCTCGTCATCGCCGGGCGGCGGCTTCGCCGCGCTGACCGATGAGCATTGGCTGGCCGAGCTCAACCTCAACCTCCTGGCCACCGTTCGCCTCGACCGCTTGCTGATCCCGCAGATGATCGCGCGCGGCACTGGCACCGTCGTCCACGTGACATCGATCCAGGCGACTCTACCGCTGCCCGAATCCAGCACTGGCTATGCCGCGGCAAAGGCTGCGCTCAGGACCTACAGCAAATCGATCTCGAAGGAGCTTGGGCCCAAGGGCGTGCGGGTCAATTCGGTGTCGCCGGGCTGGATCATGACCGAGGCCACCGGCGATTTCCTCGTAATCCTCCGGAACGCCAACGGCGGCACGATCGAGGACGCACGGCAGTCGGTGCTCGATGCGCTGGGCGGCATCCCGATCGGTCGCGGCGCCGAGCCCCACGAGGTCGCCGACCTCATCGCCTATCTCGCGTCCGATCGCGCCGCGGCGATCCACGGCGCCGAATTCGTGATCGACGGTGGGACGGTCCGCACCGTGTGACGTGATGGGAGATGGGACGATGACGGCAGTAGACACCTCATCCCTCGCAAGCTGCAGCTGGGCCGAGGGCGATCCGCTGATGCGCGCCTATCACGACGCCGAATGGGGCGTGCCGCAGCGCGACCCCAGAATGCTTTGGGAAATGCTGATGCTGGAGGGCTTCCAGGCGGGGCTCTCCTGGATCACGATCCTGCGCAAGCGCGACGCCTTCCGCGCCGCCTTCGCGGGGTTCGATTCGGCGCAGGTCGCGGCATTCGCTGCGCGGGACGTCGAGCGGCTAATGGCCGACCCCGGCATCGTGCGCGCGCGGGCGAAGATCGACGCCACGATCAGGGGCGCGCAGATCTACTGCGACATGCAGCAGCGCGGCGAGGACTTCGCGGCCTTCTGCTGGTCGTTCACAGACAGAGCGCCGATCGTCGGCGACGGCAAGCGCCGGGTCGCCAGTACGGCCTTGTCAGAGACCATCTCCAAGGAACTGAAGCGCCGTGGCTTCAAGTTCGTCGGGCCGACGATCACCTACGCTTGGATGCAGGCCGTCGGCATCGTCAACGACCACGCGCGCGAATGCTTTCGGCGCCACCCTTCCTGAAGCTCCCGCAAAAACGAGGCGAGTGCGGCGCGCGCAAACCCGGACTCTCAGGCTTCGGACAGGAAAAACGATGTTTTGTTGTCTACGCCAGGGTCCCGCCCGTGTGGGTCAGAGTCTAAGCCAGCAAAGCCTGAGTGACAGTAAGGTGTCTTTTGCCTTGCGGCTGGCGCGCGACGGATAGTCCGTCAAAATGTAAATGGACCTCAACTTGCCCAATAAGTGGCTCGCCACCCTGCTCGAGAATTCGATCGCCGCAAGTTCTCAAGGGCCGTTAATGAGGTAGCAGGAAACCGGCAGTTTCCTGCCAGCTTCAGAAATGGTGCCCAGAAGAGGACTCGAACCTCCACGCCCTTGCGAGCGCCAGCACCTGAAGCTGGTGCGTCTACCAATTCCGCCATCTGGGCACGGGGTAGGCCGGCGCCTCTAGGGCCGGGGCGGCGGCCTTGTCAACAGCGGCTTGGCACGGCTAGGGGCGGCGCGATGTTTCCGGCGGAGCGCGAGATGAAGGACAGGCTGTTCACGCTGGTCGGCGGCGGCGGATTTCTGGGGCGCTATATCGCTCAGGCGCTGCTCAAGACCGGCGCCCGCGTGCGGATCGCGCAGCGCGATCCGCGCGAGGCGTTCTTCCTGCGCCCGCTCGGCGGGCTGGGGCAGACGCAGTTCGTCGCGGCGGACGTGACGCGGCCTGAGACGATCGCGCGCGCGGTCGACGGCGCCGACGGCGTCGTCAATTTGGTCGGCATCTTCGCCGGCAATCTTCAGGCGGTGCACGTCGACGGCGCGCGAACGCTGGCGGCGGCCGCGCAGCGCGCCGGCGCAGCGAGCTTCGTTCACATTTCCGCGATCGGCGCCGATGCCGAGGGCACGTCGGTCTACGCGCGCACCAAGGGCGAGGGCGAGGCGACGGTGCGCGACGTCTTCCCCGCCGCGACGATCCTGCGCCCGTCCACCGTCTTCGGCCGCGAGGACGAATTCGTGAACCGCTTCGCCGGCATGATCCAGAAACTGCCGGTCGTGCCGGTGCTGAAGCCCCAGACGCGCTTCCAGCCAGTGTTCGCGGGCGACGTCGGCGAGGCGGTGCACGTCGCGCTGACCGATCCCAGGACGTTCGGCGGCCGCACCTTCGAGCTCGGCGGGCCCGATGTGCTGTCGATGCTCGAGCTGCACCGCTGGATCGCGGCGCAGATCGGCCGCAACCCGTCGCTCGTGCCGCTGCCCGACGCGGCCGGCGCGCTGCTCGCCAGCCTGCCGCTGTCGCCGATCTCGCGCGATCAGTGGAAGCTGCTCCAGCGCGACACGATCGTCGCCAACGGCGCCGAGGGGCTTGCCGCGCTCGGCATCACGCCGACGCCGCTCGCCGCGGTCGCGCCGCAGTGGCTAGTGCGCTATCGCCGCAACGGCCGCTTCGCGAAGCCCAGCGCCGTGTGATCGCTTTCTGATCGCCGCCGGGGGCAGCCTGCCGCGCCCGGTGACGATTGCCCCGGCGGCCCTTGCGCCGTACGCGCCGCCACGCACGGCGCCGACCCGAAAGGCCCCCATGTCCGATTTCCTGATCGCGATCCTGCTCGGTATCGTCGAGGGCGTCACCGAATTCCTGCCCGTCTCCTCCACCGGCCACCTTGTCCTCGCGACCGAGCTGCTCGGCTACGATCCGCAGCGCTGGGCGGTGTTCAACATCGCGATCCAGCCGGGCGCAATCCTCGCCATCGTGGTCCTCTACTGGCGCACCTTCATGGCTGTGCTCGCCGGGCTGGCGAAGCGCGAGCCCAAGTCGATCGCGTTCGTGCGCAACCTCCTCATCGCCTTCGTCCCAGCGGTCGCGCTCGGCCTCGCGTTCAACGACGAGATCGAGGCGCTGCTCGAGAATGCGGTCGTCGTCGCCTGGGCGCTGATCGCCGGCGGTGTCGCGATCCTCGTCATCGAACGGCTGGCGAAGACGCGCGAGGTGGGCGGGATCTCGGGCGTCACCACCGGTCAGTCGCTCAAGATCGGCATCGTCCAGTGTATCGCGATGATCCCCGGCGTCAGCCGCTCGGGCGCGACGATCATGGGGGCGATGGCGCTCGGTATCGATCGGCGCACCGCGGCCGAATTCTCCTTCTTCCTCGCGCTGCCGACGCTGACGGGGGCGACGGTGCTCCAGCTCGTCAAGCATCGCGACGCTATCACCGGCGGTGACCTGCAGCTGATCGCCGTCGGCGCGCTCGTCTCGTTCGTGGTCGCACTGGCGGTGGTGAAGGCCTTCCTCGCGGTGGTCACGCGGCACGGTTTCGCACCGTTCGCCTGGTATCGGATTGCGGCTGGCGCGACGGCGCTCTTCATGCTTTCAGCACGATAGTCCGATAACGGACCTATAAATCTAGCGATAAAGCGCTTATTTCGAGGTTTGCGTGTGCGCCAATCAGGAATACGGCAGTATAGCTGACTTGATGCGTTGTCGTTGATGTGAGACCCACGTTGGCGGAGAACGATCATGACCGCCGATACGATGCTGAAATTCGTCGCGATGCCGCAATCCTATCCGGAAAAGCGCGCCGCAGAGGCGCGGGCGGAGGATTTTCGCGAGATCGCCGATCGCTACGCCATCGTCCAGGCGGAGGAGCAGGCCGGGCGCTGCTCGCAATGCGGCGTGCCCTATTGCACCGTTCACTGCCCGCTCCACAATCATATCCCCGACTGGCTGCGCCTCACCGCGGAAGGTCGGCTGCGCGAGGCGTACGAGCTATCGAACGCCACCTCGACGATGCCCGAGATCTGCGGCCGCATCTGCCCGCAGGATCGGTTGTGCGAGGGCAATTGCGTGATCGAGTTCACCGGCCACGGCGCGGTGACGATCGGCTCGGTCGAGAAGTTCATCACCGATACCGCCTGGGAGGAAGGCTGGGTCGAACCGCTCGTCCCCGGCCCGGCGCGCCGGCTGTCGGTCGGCGTCATCGGCGCCGGCCCGGCGGGGCTGAGTGCGGCTGAATATCTGCGCGGCTACGGCTATGACGTCCACGTCTACGATCGCCACGATCGCGCCGGCGGACTGCTGACTTACGGCATTCCCGGCTTCAAGCTCGAGAAACCGGTGGTGATGCGCCGCGTCGATCGGCTGAAGGCGGGCGGCATCGTCTTTCACGAAGGCTTCGCGGTCGGTTCGGACGCGACGCTCGCCGAACTGCGCGCGCGCCACGACGCGATCCTGATCGCGACCGGCGTCTACAAGGCGCGCGCGATCGACGTGCCCGGCAGCGATGCCGGCGGCGTGGTCGAGGCGCTCGACTTCCTCACCGCGTCGAACCGCAAGAGCTTCGGCGACGCCGTGCCCGCGTTCGACGACGGCAGCCTTGATGCGAGCGGCAAGAACGTCGTCGTGATCGGCGGCGGCGACACCGCGATGGATTGCGTGCGCACCGCGATCCGCCAGGGCGCGACGTCGGTCCGCTGCCTCTACCGCCGCGATCGCGCCAACATGCCCGGTTCGCAGCGCGAGGTGACCAACGCCGAGGAGGAGGGCGCCGAGTTCGTCTGGCTCTCCGCCCCGCATTCCTTCACGTCGGCGGATGAAGCAGGATCGGTCGCCGCCGTCCGCGCCAACCGCATGCGCCTCGGCGCCGCCGATGCCAGCGGCCGCCGTGCGCCCGAAGTCGATCCGGGCGGCCCGGTCGACATGCCCGCCGATCTGGTGATCAAGGCGCTCGGCTTCGATGCCGAGGCGCTGCCGCATCTGTGGGACGCACCCGAACTCGGCGTCACCCGCTGGGGCACCGTGCTGGTCGACAACAAGACGCTGATGACGAGCCTCGACGGCGTGTTCGCGGCTGGCGACATCGTGCGCGGCGCGAGCCTCGTCGTCTGGGCGATCCGCGACGGCCGCGACGTCGCCGCGTCGATGCACAAATATCTGAAGGCCAAGGCCGCCGCCTCGCCCGCGAAGGAAGCCGCATGACCGACCAGCGCACCTATCTCGCCACCCATGGCATGTACCGCCCCGAGTTCGAGGGCGATGCGTGCGGCGTCGGCATGGTCGCTGCGACCGACGGCAAGCCGTCGCGCCGCGTCGTCCAGTCGGCGATCGATGCGCTGAAGGCGGTGTGGCACCGCGGCGCGGTCGATGCCGACGGCAAGACCGGCGACGGCGCGGGGCTTCACGTCGATCTGCCGGTGCGCTTCTTCGACGATGCGATCGCACTCGGCGGGCACAAGGTGCTGCCCAACCGGCTCGCGGTCGGCATGGTGTTCCTCCCACGCACCGATCTCGGCGCGCAGGAGACGTGCCGGACGATCGTCGAGAGCGCGATCATCGAGGCGGGCTATACGATCTACGGCTGGCGGCAGGTGCCAGTCGACGTGTCGGTCATCGGCATGAAGGCGCAGGCGACGCGTCCCGAGATCGAGCAGATCATGATCGCCGGGCCGCTGCCCGATGAGGTCGACGCCGCCGAGTTCGAGAAGAACCTCTATCTTGTCCGCCGCCGGATCGAGAAGCGCGTCATCGCCGCGCAGATCCAGGGCTTCTACGTCTGTTCGCTCAGCTGCCGCTCGATCATCTACAAGGGGCTGTTCCTCGCCGAGAGCCTGTCGGTCTTCTACCCCGACCTCACCGACAAGCGCTTCGAATCGCGCGTCGCGATCTTCCACCAGCGCTATTCCACCAACACCTTTCCGCAATGGTGGCTGGCGCAGCCGTTCCGCTGCCTCGCACACAACGGCGAGATCAACACGATCCGCGGCAACAAGAACTGGATGCTCAGCCACGAGATCCGCATGGCCTCGATCGCGTTCGGCGAGCATTCGGAGGATATCAAGCCGGTGATCCCGGCCGGCGCGTCTGACACGGCAGCGCTCGATGCGACGTTCGAGGCGATCTGCCGTTCGGGCCGCGACGCGCCGACCGCCAAGCTGATGCTCGTGCCCGAAGCGTGGCAGAGTGACGTCGCCGACGACATGCCGCCGGCACACGCCGCGATGTACCAGTATCTCGCCTCGGTGATGGAGCCGTGGGACGGCCCCGCCGCGCTGGCGATGACCGACGGGCGCTGGGCGGTCGCAGGGATGGATCGCAACGCGCTGCGTCCGCTGCGCTACACGCAGACCGCCGACGGCCTCCTCATCGTCGGATCGGAGAGCGGCATGGTCGTTGTCCCCGAATCGACGATCATCGCCAAGGGGCGGCTGGGCCCAGGACAGATGATCGCGGTCGATCTCGCCGAGGGGCGGCTGTACCACGATCGCGCGATCAAGGACCGGATCGCCGCCGAAGCGGACTATGCCGGCATGATCGGCAATTTCGCCGCGATCGACGATCTGCCCCCCGCGCCCGCGAGCGACGTGCCGCGCTACGACCGTGCCGAGCTCGCGAGGCGCCAGGTCGCCGCCGGGCAGACGCTCGAGGACATGGAGCTGATCCTGTCGCCGATGGTCGAGACGGGCAAGGAAGCGATCGGCTCGATGGGCGACGATACGCCGCTCGCCGTCATCTCGGACAAGCCGCGCATCATCAGCCAGTTCTTCCGCCAGAACTTCAGCCAGGTGACGAACCCGCCGATCGACAGCCTGCGCGAACGCTACGTCATGTCGCTCAAGACGCGCTTCGGCAATCTCGCCAACATCCTCGATACCGAGGACAGCCGCGAGCGCGTGCTGGTGCTTGATTCGCCCGTCCTCACCTCGTCGCACTGGGCGCGGCTCAAGGCCTATTTCGGCCGCGCCGCCGCCGAGATCGATTGCACCTTCGAGGCGAATGGCGGGCCGGAGAAGCTGCGCGCCGCGATCCAGCGCATCCGCAACGAGGCCGAACAGGCGGTGCGGCAAGGCAAGAGCGAGCTGTTCCTGACCGACGAGCATATCGGGCCCGAACGCGTGGCGATCGCCGGCGTTCTCGCCGCCGCCGCCGTCCACACGCACCTCGTACGCCGCGGCCTCAGGTCCTACGCCTCGATCAACGTGCGCACGGCGGAATGCCTCGACACGCATTATTACGCGGTGCTGGTCGGCGTCGGCGCGACGACGGTGAACGCCTATCTCGCCGAGGCGGCGATCGCGGATCGCCAGGCGCGCGGGCTGTTCGGCGATCTCGCGCTCGACGAATGCCTCAAGCGTCACCGCAAGGCGGTCGAGGAAGGACTGCTCAAGATCATGTCCAAGATGGGGATCGCGGTGATCTCCTCCTATCGCGGCGGCTATAATTTCGAGGCGGTCGGCCTCTCGCGCGCGCTGGTCAATGATTTCTTCCCCGGCATGCCCGCGAAGATCTCGGGCGAAGGCTATGCCTCGCTCCACGTCAACGCCAAGGACCGCCACGACGCGGCGTTCGACGAAGCGGTCGTCAACCTGCCGATCGGCGGCTTCTATCGCCAGCGCCACACCGGCGAGGCGCACGCCTATTCGGCGCAGCTGATGCACTTGCTGCAGACCTCGGTCTCGACCGACAGCTATTCGACCTATCTGCAATTCTCGCGCGGGGTCGGCGATCTACCGCCGGTGTACCTGCGCGATCTGCTCCAGTTCAATTTCCCGTCGGAAGGCGTGCCGGTCGACCAGGTCGAGCCGATCACCGAGATCCGCAAGCGCTTCATCACGCCGGGGATGAGCCTCGGCGCACTGTCGCCCGAGGCGCACGAGACGCTGGCGATCGCGATGAACCGCATCGGCGCCAAGGCGGTGTCGGGCGAGGGCGGCGAGGACAAGGTCCGCTATCAGCCGTACGAGAATGGCGACAACGCCAATTCGGTGATCAAGCAGATCGCGTCGGGGCGCTTCGGCGTCACGGCGGAATATCTCAACGCCTGCGACGAGATCGAGATCAAGGTCGCGCAAGGCGCCAAGCCCGGCGAGGGCGGGCAGCTGCCTGGCTTCAAGGTGACCGAATTCATCGCCAAGCTACGCCACGCGACGCCGGGCGTGACGCTGATTTCGCCGCCGCCGCACCACGACATCTACTCGATCGAGGATCTGGCGCAGCTCATCTACGATCTGAAGCAGATCAACCCGCGTGCGCGCGTGTGCGTGAAGCTGGTCAGCTCGGCCGGCATCGGCACGGTCGCGGCGGGCGTCGCCAAGGCGCATGCCGATGTGATCCTCGTCTCCGGCCATGTCGGCGGCACCGGCGCGTCACCGCAGACGAGCATCAAATACGCCGGCACGCCGTGGGAAATGGGCCTCAGCGAGGTCAATCAGGTGCTCACCCTCAACGGGTTGCGCGGGCGGATCAAGCTGCGCACCGACGGCGGGCTTCGCGTCGGGCGCGACATCGTGATCGCCGCGATCCTCGGCGCGGAGGAGTTCGGCATCGGCACGCTGAGCCTCGTCGCGATGGGCTGCATCATGGTCCGCCAGTGCCATTCGAACACCTGCCCCGTCGGCGTCTGCACGCAGGACCCGCGGCTGCGCGACAAGTTCGTCGGCACGCCCGAGAAGGTCATCAACCTGATGACCTTCATCGCCGAGGAAGTGCGCGACATCCTCGCGCGGCTCGGCGTGCGCAGCCTCGACGAGGTGATCGGCCGCACCGAACTGCTCCGCCAGGTCAGCCGCGGCGCAGAGCATCTCGACGATCTCGACCTCAATCCGATCCTCGCCAAGGTCGACGCGACCGACGCCGAGCGCCGCTTCTCGCTCAGTACCTTCCGCAACGAGGTGCCCGACAGCCTCGACGCGCAGATCATCAAGGATGCCGCGGCGGTCTTCTCGCGCCGCGAGAAGATGCAGCTCACCTACTCGGTGCGCAACACGCACCGCGCGGTCGGCACGCGGCTGTCGAGCGAGATCACGCGCACTTTCGGGATGAGCGCGCTCAACGACGATCACGTCACCATCCGGCTGCGTGGTTCGGCGGGGCAGAGCCTGGGCGCGTTCCTGTGCAAGGGCATCACGCTCGAGGTGTTCGGCGACGCCAACGATTATGTCGGCAAGGGGCTGTCGGGCGGCGTCATCGTCGTGCGCCCGGCGGTCTCGTCGCCGCTCGCCAGCCAGGACAACACGATCATCGGCAACACCGTGCTCTACGGCGCGACCTCGGGCGCGCTCTACGCCGCGGGTCAGGCGGGCGAGCGCTTCGCGGTACGCAATTCGGGCGCGACGGTGGTGGTCGAGGGATGCGGCGCGAACGGCTGCGAATATATGACCGGCGGCGTCGCGGTGGTGCTCGGCGGCGTGGGCCAGAATTTCGGCGCCGGCATGACGGGCGGCATGGCCTTCGTCTACGATCACGACGACAGCTTCGCGCGCCGCGCCAATCCCGAGAGCATCACCTGGCAGCGCCTCGCGTCGGCGCATTGGGCGGGCGTGTTGCGTAGCCATATCGAACGCCATGCGCGCGTGACCGATTCGAAATGGGCGCGCGGCATCCTCGAAGATTGGGATCTTGCGGTCGGCCGTTTCTGGCAGATCGTCCCGCGCGAGATGCTCACTCGCCTCCCCCACCCGCTCGACGACGCGCCTGCGATGGAAGCAGCGGAGTAGGCGCCCTAAAAGCACTACCTGTCATTGCGAGTGAAGCGAAACAACCCAGGGCCGGATCGCACCGCCTGGAACATTTCGCTCCACTAGCAATGACGATTTCGGCTCGACCCGAAAGCGCTGCCACCCAGCGTTAAAGTTGCCTCGGACCGCCTGCGGCTAGCACCCCCTCGCCGCCGGCCCCTCCAGCCGGCCGGGGAGTCGCGTCAGTCCTTCTTGTCCTTGCCGCGGCCCTTTTCGTTGCCACGGCCATTGCCGCGACCCGGCGGCGGGCCACGGCCATCCTCGGGCGCGAACGATGAACGCAGGAACTGCGGCTCGTCCTCGAACGCGGGTTCCTCCTCGCGCCGCCGCGGTGGCTCCGCCTCGCGTGGGCCACCGATGCTGATCGATCCGTCGGGGCCGACTTCGAGGTCGACGCCCAGCCCGTCGAGCCGCCCAGCGATCGGCGCCACCTCGTTCTGCAGCACGCCGATCAGCCCCGCTTCTGGATCGACGTCCTCGACCACCGGCGCCTTGACGACCGGCGCGAGATCGAGCGCGGAGACCATGAAGTTGCGCCAGATTCGCGCGGGGATGCCGCCGCCGTGTAGCCCCGGATTGGGGGTATTGTCGTCGTTGCCGACCCACACGCCGACCACCAGGTCACCGGCGAAGCCGATGAACCACGCGTCGCGCCCCGATTGCGACGTGCCCGTCTTGCCGTACGCGTCGACCGACAGCGCCGCGGCGCGCCCGGTGCCGCGGATCGACGCGGCGAGCAGCGTCAGCATGTCGCGATGGATACGGTCGGGCATCGTCTTCTGCCCGTCGGTCAGCGCCTGATACCAACTCTTGTCGGCGACGTTGCGCAGCCCGTGTGGCTGCACCGGATAGCGCCCGTCGGCGACGCCTGCGAACGCCGCGGTCAGCTCGAGCAGCGAGACTTCGGAGGTGCCGAGGCCGATCGTCGCCTCGTTCGCGATCGGGGTCGAGATGCCGAGATCGCGCGCCGCGCGGATCACGTTGCGCACGCCCACCTCCTGCGTCAGCCGCGCGGCGACGACGTTCGACGATCGCTGGAACGCGCGCCGCAGCGAGATATCGCCAAGGTACCGCCCGTCGTCGTTCTTCGGCTTCCACCCCGCGATCTCGACCGGCGTGTCGTCGACCACCGTGTCGGGGTTCATCCCCGCGCGCAGCGCCGCAAGATAGACGAACAGCTTGAAGGTCGATCCCGGCTGCCGCCGCGCCTGCGTCGCGCGGTTGAACGGGCTCTTCGCATAGTCGCGCCCGCCGACCATCGCGACCACCTCGCCGTCGCGCTTCATAGCGACGATCGCCGCCTGCGCCTGCCGCAGCCCCGCCTGCCGGATCGCGCGCTCCGCAGTGCGCTGCAGGTTGCGGTCGAGCGTGGTGCGCACCGTCGCCTCGGTCTGCACCTCGCCCGCCTGGTCACGCGCGTCGGGCAGCACCCAATCCGCGAAATAGGTGCCGGTCGGCAGACTCTGCGCGCGCCGCGCCAGCACGCGCTGCGGCTGCACGTCGGCCGCCTGCGCCTTCGTCAAAAAGCCCGCGTCAACCATCGCGCCAACCACGATCGCCTGCCGCTTGCGCGCGCCTTCCAGGTTGCCGGTCGGCGCCAGCCGCGACGGCGCCTTGACCAGCCCGGCGAGCATCGCCGCCTGGCCGATGTTCATCTTGCCCGGCTCGCGCCCGAAATAGTGCTTCGACGCGGCGCGCAGCCCGTACACATTGTCACCGAAATAGACGTTGGAGAGGTAGCGCGAGAGGATCTCGTCCTTCGACAGCCACGCCTCCAGCCAGAAGGCGATCATCACTTCGCGCAGCTTGCGCGCCGCGGTGCGATCCGAATCGAGAAACGCGTTCTTGGCAAGTTGCTGCGTGATCGTGCTGCCGCCCTGCCGCACCCCGCCCGAGCCGACATTCGCCCAGGCCGCGCGTAGGATACCCCGCGGCGAGATCCCCCAGTGCGAATAGAAGCGCCGGTCCTCGATCGCGAGAAACGCCTGCGTGACGTGCGCAGGCAGGTCGGACGCGACCACCGGTGCGGCGATGATCGCGCCGCGCCGCGCGATCGGCGTGCCGTCCGCCGCGGTCAGCGTGATCGACGGCGGCGTCGGCGGCTTCAAGGATTTCGACAGCGGCGCAGTCACCGCCAGCCACCCGATCGCCAGCACCAGCAGGATCAGCGCGATGCCGATGCCCCGCGTCACCCAGCGCAGCGGGATGCGGCGGCGGCGGCGGCCCGGCGTCCCCTCGGGCGGCGGCCCTTGATCGTATTCCCGCTGATCCTGACGGTGCTCGGGGTCGCGATCGACCCAAGCGTCGAACCCCGGCATCGAAGCGCGCGGCTCGGCCGGCGCGTGGTTGTAGCGCAGCCGCCCCGGCTCGTGCGGGCCGTCGCCCATCGGGCGCGGATCGAAGGGATCGGGGCGCATATCGTCGTTCCGGCGGTCGGCCATTACGCGTATTACTTTACTAAGACAGTTGCCGCAAGGTCGCGCATCGTGCGAGGGAATAGGGCGATGAACGCCGCAACGGAAGCTCCCA
Organism: Sphingomonas sp. TZW2008; assembly: GCF_002117915.1. Taxonomy (GTDB): domain Bacteria; phylum Pseudomonadota; class Alphaproteobacteria; order Sphingomonadales; family Sphingomonadaceae; genus Sphingomonas. Next base: position 88,097 of record NZ_BDJB01000007.1, read on the forward strand.
CGTCCGACACCCGCCCGCTCGTCGTCGGCATCGGCGGCACGATCGGCGGGCCCTCCTCCACCGAGCGCGCGCTCGCGATCGCACTCGACGCGGCCGGCGAGCAGGGCTTCCGCACTCGGCTGTTCGGCGGCGCGGACATGGCGAAGCTCCCGCTCTACGATCCCAAGGCGGCGCATCGTACCGCGGAGGAGCAAGATTTCGTCGCCACGGTGCGCGGCGCCTCGGCCCTGATCATCGCCTCGCCTGGCTACCACGGCAGCATCTCGGGCGTGGTCAAGAACGCGCTCGATCTCCTGGAGGAAACCGCGCGCGATACCGATCGCGCCTATCTCGCCGACATGCCCGTCGGCCTCATCGCCACCGCCTACGGCTGGCAGGCGACCGGCTCGACAATCGCCGCGCTACGCTCGATCGTCCACGCGCTGCGCGGCTGGCCGACGCCCTTCGCCGCCGCGATCAACACGCAGTTGACCAAGTTCGATGACGAGGGCGGCGCCAGCGATCCCGCCGTGATCGATCAGCTCAAGCTCGTCGGCAAGCAGGTCGCGCGCTTCGCGCCGCTCGCCGGCCTCGCCGATTAGGGCCCGCAAACGACACGCTACGGGCAATAAACGCCCGTAAAACGCGGCTCGACGTAACTTTAGTTATCCCACCGTTGACAGCCCCGCCGCCGCTGGTCCACCCCCGCGCCTGACGCGCCGACGCCACGATCGGCCGACGAAGCGGAGAGCGGGCATGGTGCTGACCAAGGGCGACGAATATCCGATCCACCAGACGGCCGAGCCGGTCGCCTATGCCGGCACCGACCGCAATTTCTACGATCGCTTCTTCTTCAACGGCTATGCCCCCGGCGTCGCGGAGGACGGCTTCTTCGCCGCGGCGATGGGCGTCTATCCGCACATCAACATCATCGACGCGAGCTTCTGCTGGCTAAAGGACGGCAAGCAGATCAACCTGCACGCCAGCCGCGGGCTCAACATGGAGCGGATGGACACGCAGGTCGGCGGCATCGCGGTCGAGGTGCTCGAACCGCTGAAGTCGGTGCGGCTGACCGTCGACGCGCCCGAACACGGCATCCGCGCCGAGCTGACCTACACCGGCCGCGCCTTTCCGCTCGAAGAGCCGCGCTTCACGCGCCGCAACGGCCCGCGCATCCTGATGGACGTCACGCGGATGACGCAGAACGGCACCTATCAGGGCTGGATCGAGGTCGACGGCGTCCGCACCGAAGTGACCGACTGGCTCGGCACGCGTGATCGCTCGTGGGGCGTCCGCCCGATCGGCGCGCCCGATGCGCAGCCGGCCAGCCCGCCGATCGCGCCGCAATTCTTCTGGTTGTGGAGCCCCACCGCGATGGAGGACGGCGACTTCTACTTCCACACCAACGACGACGAGCACGGCCGCTTCTGGAACCGCCGCGCCGCGTGGAAGCCGCTGGGCGGCGGGATCGAGGACGAGACGCATTTCGAATCCGATTACAAGATCCAGTGGAAGCAGGGCTCGCGCCACGCGCAGGGTGCCAGCGTCACGCTGAAGGACGAGGAGGGGTGCGAGACGCAGGTCGAGTTCGATCTCGGCCAGCCGTTCATGATGCTCGGCCTCGGCTACACGCATCCCAAATGGGGCCACGGCCGGCACCAGGGCGATGGGCTGACCGTGGAGCGCGAGGATTTCGTGCCGGCGGAGCTCGACGTGATGCAGCCGCACCACCTCCACATCCAGGCAATCGCCGGCGTCACGATGACGGGTCCCGACGGCAAGGTGCGCCGCGGCAAGGGCGTGCTCGAGCAGCTCGTCATGGGTCCGCACGCGCCATCGGGCTTCAAGGGCGTGCTCGACCCGGCATGAGCGCGCTCACCGCTACCGAGATCGAGGCCTATCTCACCCGCCTGTGGCAGCAGCCGGTGCGCGTAGACGCGCTGGCGCGCATCCCCGGCGGCGCCAGCCGCGAGACGTATCGCTTCGACGCGCACACCGATGCCGAACGGCACCAGCTGATCCTGCGGCGCGAACCCGCCAAGGGGCTGATCGATACCGAGAGCGCGACCGAATTCCGCGCTTATCAGAGCGCGGCGGGCGTCGTCCCCGTACCGCGCGCGATCGCGCTCGAGCCCGACGGCGCCGAGCTCGGCCGCCCGTTCTTCATCATGCAGCGGATCGAGGGCGGCGAGGTCGCGGGCAGCTTCGCGCGCGATCCGTTCGGCGCCTCGGCCCCGGCATTAGGCGAGGAATTCTTCGGCGCGCTCGGCCGGCTCGCCGCGCACGATGCCGCCGGCACGCCGCTCGCCGATCACGCCGCGATGCCGGCGGCCGACGAATGCTGGCGTATCGCGCTCGATTACTGGGACGGCGTGATCGAGGAGGATGCGCTGCTGCCGCAACCGATCGCGCGGGCCGCGATCCGCTGGCTGCGCGCCAATCCGCCGCCGCCCGCGCAGCGCGTCGGAATCGTCCACGGTGATTATCGCTCGGGCAACGTCATGCACGACGGTGCGGGCAAGATGCTCGCGATGTTCGATTGGGAAATGGCGCATTTCGGCGATCCACTCGAGGATCTCGGCTGGGCGCTCGATCCGATCTGGGATCATTTCACCCCCGGCATGGCGAGCGGCATGGTGCCGCGCGCCGACGCGATCGCGATTTGGGAGCGCGCGAGCGGGCTCACCGTCGATCCCGCAGCGATGCGCTGGTGGTCGCTGTTCGCCTCGGTCAAGGGCGCCGCGATCTGGCTGTCGGCGTTCCGCGAATTCGTCGACGGCGGGCGGCAGGATCCCGTGCTCGCCGTGTCGGGCTGGTACACGCTGCGCCGGCAGGATGCGATCATCGCCGCGCAGCTCGGCGGATCGGTGTTCGATCCCGTTCCCGCACTGCCGTCGAGCGACTTGGCGCAGGTGCTGATCGGCGCCGGGATCGCCGCCGCCGGGGCCGGCGAGAAGATGGGTGCGGTCGATGCCTTTGCCGGCTCGACGCTCACCGTCGCTGCGCTGCTCGCGTTGCTGGGCGCGCAGGAGGCGGAGAAGGCCGCCGCCTGGCGCCGCGCCGATATCGCCGACATGCGCCGGCTGCTCGGCGACGATGCGCCGGTGACCGCGGAGGGCGAGACGCTCGCCGCGCTCGACGGCATCTGGTCGACGCTGGCGAGCGCGCTGATCGCGCATCACGATCGCGTCGCGACCGACGCCGATGCCGAGCGCCCGCTGCTCGATTTCTACCGCGAGAGCGCGGCGCGGCGGGAGCTCGCCTGGCCGCTATGACCGCCGCCGCCGAGCCCGTCGCCAATCCCGCCATGGATCTGCCGCTCGCCGGCGTGCGCGTGATCGATGCGGTGCCCGGTGTCCTCGGCGCGCTCGGCCGCTTCCTCGGCGAACTCGGCGCGGAGGTGATCCGCATCGAACCGAGCGGCGGCGCGGCGGATCGCGCTGCCGGTCCGCGCGTCGCCGGGGTCAGCCTGCCCTTCGTCGCCGCCAATCTCGGCAAGGCGACCTGCCCGATCGATCTGCCGGCAGATATGCCGGCGCTGCTCGATCTCGCGCGCGAGGCTGACATCTTGCTCGAGGCGGGGCTGCCCGGCATCGACGCCGCCGCGCTCGCCGCCGCCGCGCCGCGCCTAGTCCACGTCGCGATCACCGATTTCGGCGACATCGGCCCGTGGCGCGACTGGCGAGCGAGTGACGCGGTGCTTCACGCGCTCACCGGCGGGCTCTCGCGCTCCGGGCTCCCGGGGCGCCCGCCGCTGATCCCGCCCGGCCAGCTCACCTATGAGACCGCGGTTGCGCATATCGCGGTCGCGACGCTCGGCGCGTTCATCCGCACGCTGCGCAGCGGCGAGGGCGACCGACTCGACGTCTCGCTGATCGAGGCGGCGATGCAGGCGCTCGATCCGGGCTTCGGGCTCAACGGCAGCGCGCAGTCGGGCGTGCCGAGCTGGAAGATGCCACGCGGCCGCACCGACGAGCGCTTCCGCTACCCGATCCTGCCGTGCGCCGATGGCTTCGTGCGGCTGTGCGTCCTTGCGCCGCGCCAGTGGCGCCAGATGCACGCCTGGATGGGCGCCCCCGCCGCCTTCGCCGGCCCCGAGTGGGATCGGCTGATGACGCGCTACAAGTCGCCCGACCTGCTGCCCGCGATCACCGCTTTCTTCGCCGACAAGACGCGCGCCGAGATCGAGGCGGAAGCCGCGGCGCGCGGCATCCCCGCCGCCGGGCTGCTCGATCTGGGCGAAGCGATCGCGACACCGCAGATGACGGCGCGCGGCGCCTTCGTGCCGGTCGAGATCGCGCCGGGCGTATCGCTGCCCTTCCCCGCCGGCGCCCTGACGATCGACGGCGCGCGCGCCGCGCCTGCCGCCCGCTATCCGCTCCCGGTTTGCACCGCTTTCGCCGCGCCGCGCCCCAGCTACGCCCCGCCGCCGGCTGCCGACTATCCACTCGCCGGCATCCGCGTGCTCGACATGGGCGTGATCGTCGTCGGCGGTGAGAGCGGGCGGCTGCTCGCCGATCTCGGCGCCGATGTCATCAAGGTCGAGAACGCCGCCTTCCCCGATGGTCAGCGCCAGTCACGCGACGACGATCCCGTCAGCCTGACCTTTGCCGCCGGCCATCGCAACAAGCGCGGCCTGTCGATCGATCTCAAATCCCCGCGCGGCAAGGCGCTGTTCCTCGATCTCGTCCGCGAGGCCGATGTGCTGCTGTCGAATTTCAAGCCCGGCACGCTCGCCGGGCTCGGCTTCGACGCCGCGACGCTGGCCGCCGCGAACCCGCGCCTCGTCACCGTCAACAGCTCGGCCTATGGCGCGACCGGCCCATGGTCGTCGCGGCTCGGCTACGGCCCGCTGGTGCGCGCCTCGGCCGGGCTGACCAAACAGTGGACCTATCCCGGCGAGCCCGACAGCTTCGCCGACGGCATCACCGTCTATCCCGATCACGTCGCCGGCCGCATCGGCACCGCCGGCGCGCTCGCGCTGCTGATCCGGCGGATGCGCACCGGGCACGGTGGCAACGTCAGCGTCAGCCAGGCGGAGGTGATGCTCGGCCACAAGGCGGCGGAGATCGCCGCACTCGCCGCCATCGCCGCGGGCTTACAGCTCGACACGCCCGAAACCGCGGAGAACTGGCTGCTGCCCTGCGCCGGAGACGACGAATGGTGCGCCGTCAGCGTGCGCCACGCCGCCGATCGCGCCGCGATTGCCACACTCGTCGGCGGAAACGATCGCGCCGCGGCCGAGTGCTGGGCCCGCGCACTGCCGCCCGACCAGGTGATGGCGCAGCTCCAGACGGCGGGCGTCCCGGCGGGCATGATGGTGCGCGTCGTCGATCTGCCCGAGCTTCCGGCCTATCGCGCGCTCGGCACCTTTCGCGAAGCGACGCATCCACTGCTCCCCGCGCCGTTCCAGGTCGAGGGCGCGCTCACCCGTTTCGCGCGCGTGCCGCCGCCCGATCAGCGCCCCGCCCCGCGCATCGGCGAGGACAGCGTCGCCGTGCTGAAGGACTGGCTGGCGCTCGACGACGCCGCGATCGCGCCGCTCCTCGCCGACAAGATCATCGAACAAGCTGCATAGAAAGGGACTATCATGGCTGAGCCGACTGCGAACCTGGGGAACGAAGCCGTCACCGTCGACACGCGCGGCAACGTAATGCTCGTCACGATCAACCGCCCGGAGGCGCGCAACGCCGTCAACCGCTTCGTCCACGAAGGCGTCGGCGACGCGCTCGAGGCGGCGGACAACGATCCCGAGATCCGCGTCGTGATCGTCACCGGCGCTGGCGACAAGTCGTTCTGCGCCGGCGCCGATCTGGTCGCGCTGTCGCGCGGCGAGAGCCTCGCGCCCGAGGACAAGACCAAGGCGGCGTGGGGCTTCGCCGGCATCGTCAGCCACGCGATCTCGAAGCCGGTGATCGCGGCGGTCAACGGCATGGCGCTCGGCGGCGGGCTCGAGATCACGCTCGCCTGCGACCTCGCCGTCGCGGTTGACGAGGCGAAGTTCGGCCTGCCCGAGCCCAAGCGCGGGCTGTTCGCCGCGGCCGGCGGCGTGTTCCGCCTGCCCGAGCAATTGCCGAAGAAGATCGCGATGGAGATGATCCTCACCGGCGACCCGATCGACGCCAACCGCGCGCTCGAACTCGGCCTGATCAACGCCGTCGCGCCGCGCGACAAGCTGCTCGACACTGCCTTCGCGCTCGCCGAGCGGATCGCGGTCAACGCGCCTCTGTCGGTGCAGGCGTCGAAGCGGATGGCGCAGGGCATTTCGGGCGGCAAGGTCGCGCGCGAGGAAGCCGCCTGGGCACAGAACCGCGACGAGACCAAGATCGTCTTCACCAGCGAGGATTCGCGCGAGGGGCCCAAGGCGTTCGCGGAGAAGCGCGCGCCGGTGTGGAAGGCCAAGTAAATGACGGCCGATCCGGAAAAGATCGCCGTCATCGTCGGGGTCGGGCAGGTCAACGACCGCCCGGCCGATCCGATGGCGGGCAAGGATTCGCTCGGGCTGATGATCGCCGCGCTCGAGGAAGCGGACAAGGATGCCGGCGGCGGCTGGCTGCCTGACGTCGACTCGGTCGCGGTCGTCCAGCAGATCAGCTTCCGCAAGACCAATCCGTTGGCGCAGAAGGTCGCCGACGGCATCGGATCGAAGGCGGGCATCGTCTACGAATCGGTCGGCCCCAATGGTGACAGCCCGATCCTGCTGCTCAACGAGGCGGCGAACCGCATCGCGCGCGGCGAGATCAGGATCGCGGCGGTGACCGGCGGCGAGGCGCTGCGTACCGCAAGCCAGCAGGCCGCGCTCGCCGCGAAGACCAGCGTCGCGGACCAGAACCCGCTGCGTAATCTCGCGAAGAACGCCGCGCCCGGCTATCGCCAGATCTACGGTCTCGCCACCCCGGTCGACGTCTATCCGCTGTACGAGAACGCCGGCCGCGCCGCCTACGGCCAGACGCTGGCCGAGGGGCAGCGCGAATCGGGCGAGATCTGGTCGCGCTTCTCCAAGGTCGCGGCGCAGACCCCCGCCGCCTGGATTCACGCCCCGAAGACGCCGGACGAGGTGATTGAGCCGACCGCCGACAACCGCCCGATCGCCTTCCCCTACACCAAGCTGATGGTCGCCAATTCGAGCGTCAACCAGGGCGCGGGCTTCATCGTCACCAGCCTTGCCGAGGCGCGCCGCCGCGGCGTGCCCGACGACCGCATCGTCTACGTCGGCCGCGGCGCGAGCGCGCACGAGGCAGACGACTTCCTCGCGCGCGACCGCTACGACAAGTCGCCGAGCATGGAAGTGTGCCTTTGCCGCACGCTCGAGTTCAACCAGGTAACGGCGGACGATCTTGATTTGGTCGAGCTCTATTCCTGCTTCCCGTGCGTCCCCAAGATGGCGCGGCGGGTGATCGGCTGGCCTGCCGAGAAGCCGGCGACGGTGTTCGGCGGCCTCACCTTCGGTGGCGGGCCGATCGGCAATTACATGGCGCACGCCGTGGCCGAGATGGTCGACAGCCTCCGCGCCGGCGAGGGCAAGAAGGGCCTGCTGTTCGCGAACGGGGGCTTTGCGACGCACAACCACGCGATCGTGCTCGCCACCCAGCCGCTGCCCGGCGCGGGCGAGGCGCACGCGTTCGACCTGCAGGCGGAGGCGGACGCGGCGCGGGGCGCGGTGCCGGCACTGGCGAAGGACTATACCGGCCCGGCCGAGATCGAGACCTACACCGTCTTCTACAACCGTGATGGCTCGGCGAGGGCAGGCGTTGTCGTCGCCAAGCTGCCGGACGGCAAGCGGACGCTGGCGCAGGTGCCCGCGACCGACACGGCGACGATCGCCTTCCTCAGCGACGGCACGGCCGAGCCGGTCGGTACCGCCGGCAGCGTTGTCGCCGATGGCGACGTGATGGTGTGGAAGCGCAGCGCCTGACCGTACCCCCTGTCCTTCCCGGCATCGCGTCGGGGAGGACAGGGTTGCGCTTCGGGTGCGCTGTCGCCTAATCGCGCCGGTGCCCTCCCCAGGCGCTGTTGGTAACGTCAGGAGGAATCCCCCATGCAGACCCGCGCCGGCCTATCGGTCGATCCACGCCTCGCCGCCTTCGTCGAGGACGAGGCGCTCGCCGGCACCGGCATCGCGCCCGACGCCTTCTGGCAGGGCGCGGCGGCGATCTTCGCTGAGTTCACGCCTGAAAACCGCGCGTTGCTCGCCCGGCGCGAGGAGTTGCAGGCGGCGATCGACGCGCGCTACGCCGCGGGCGCGCCCGTCGACACCGCGTTCCTCACCGAGATCGGCTATCTCGTTCCCGAGCCCGCGCCCTTCACGATCGGCACGCAGAACGTCGACGCCGAAATCGCGACGATGGCAGGGCCGCAGCTCGTCGTCCCCAGCCTCAACGCGCGTTTCGTGCTCAACGCCGCCAACGCGCGCTGGGGCAGCCTGTACGACGCCTTTTACGGCACCGACGCGCTGCCCGGTAAGGCGAAACCCGGCGGCTACGACGCGGATCGCGGCGCTCAAGTCATTGCCCGCGCGCGCGCCTTCCTGGACGAGACATTGCCGGGCTGGGACGCGGCGCTGACGGGGGGCGACTGCCCGCACCGTTTCGCGACATTCGATAAGGGCGTGATGTTCGCGCACAACGGCCTGCACATCGAGATCGTCGTCGATCGCGACCATCCGATCGGCCGCACCGATCCGCTCGGCATCGCCGACGTGGTGCTCGAATCGGCGCTGACGACGATCGTCGATCTCGAAGATTCGGTCGCGGCGGTCGATGCCGAGGACAAGGTCGCTGCCTATCGCAACTGGCTCGGGCTAATGCGCGGCGATCTGGTGGAAACGTTCGACAAGAACGGCGAGACGCTGACGCGCCGGCTCGCCGGCGACCGGACGTACACCTCGCCGAGCGGTTCGAGCTTCACGCTGCCCGGCCGATCCTTGCTGTTCGTGCGCAACGTCGGCCATCTGATGACGACGCCCGCGCTCCGCCTCGCCGACGGCAGCGAGGCGCCCGAGGGCATCCTCGACGCGATCATGACGTCGCTGATCGGGCTGCATGATCTCAAGCGGCTCGGCAGTCTGCAGAACAGCCGCACCGGATCGATCTACATCGTCAAGCCCAAGATGCATGGGCCCGACGAAGCGGCGTTCACCAACGGATTGTTCGACGCGGTGGAGGATCAGCTCGGCCTCGCGCGCCACACGATCAAGGTCGGCGTGATGGACGAGGAACGCCGCACCTCCGCCAACCTCGCCGCGTGCATCCACGCGGTGCGGGACCGGATCGTGTTCATCAACACCGGCTTCCTCGATCGCACCGGCGACGAGATCCACACCGCGATGCGCGGCGGCCCCGTCATCCGCAAGGCCGAGATGAAGGGCGCCGACTGGATCAAGGCGTATGAGGATCGCAACGTCCGCATCGGCCTCGCTTGCGGCCTCAGTGGCAAGGCGCAGATCGGCAAGGGCATGTGGGCCGCGCCCGACATGATGGCCGACATGCTCGACCAGAAGATCGCGCACCCGCGGAGCGGCGCCAACACCGCCTGGGTGCCCTCCCCCACCGCCGCGACGCTCCACGCGCTGCACTATCATCAGGTCGACGTGTTCGCCCGCCAGCAGGAAATCGCCGGCGAGGCGCCCCCGGCGCTCGACCGCCTGCTGAGCGTGCCGTTCGCCGCCGGGCGCAACTGGTCGCCCGACGAGGTGCGCGAGGAGCTCGACAACAATTGCCAGGGTATCCTCGGCTATGTCGTGCGCTGGATCGACCAGGGCGTCGGCTGCTCCAAGGTGCCCGACATCCACGACGTCGGGCTGATGGAGGATCGCGCGACGCTGCGCATCTCGTCGCAGCATCTTGCCAACTGGCTGCTCCACGGCGTCTGCACCGAAGCCGAGGTCGACGCCGCGCTCGATCGGATGGCGAAAAAGGTCGACGCGCAGAACGCCGGCGACCCGCTCTACCGCCCGCTCACCCGCGACGGCCTCGCTTTCCAGGCGGCGCGCGCGCTGGTGTTCGAGGGCGTGACGCAGCCGTCGGGCTATACCGAGCCGCTGCTCCATCGCTTCCGGCAGGAGAAGAAAGCCGCATGACGATCCGCCCGCGTCGCTCCGCGCTCTACATGCCCGCGTCGAACGCCCGCGCGATTGAGAAGGCGCGCAGCCTCGCGTGCGACGTCGTGATCCTCGATCTCGAGGATGCCGTCGCGCCCGAGCAGAAGGCGGCGGCGCGCGACCAGGCGGCGGCGGCGAGCGGGTTCGGCCACCGCGAGTGGGTGATCCGCGTCAACGGGCTCGATACCGAATGGGGCGCGGACGATCTGGCGGCGTGCCGTGCAGCCGCGCCCGATGCGGTGCTGCTGCCCAAGGTCTCCAGCCCCGACGATCTGCGCCAGGCGCGCGCGCTGCTCGGGAGCGGCCCGGCGCTGTGGGCGATGATCGAGACCGCGCGGGCGCTCGTCGATCTGCGCACGATCGCCGAGGCCGCGGCGGAGACCGGACTCGCCGCGTTCATCATCGGCCCCAACGATCTCGCCAAGGAACTTCATCTGCGTCCCGGCATCGATCGCGCGCCGCTGCTGCCGATCCTCAGCCGGATCGTCACCGTCGCGCGCGCCTACGGCATCGCGCCGCTCGACGGGGTGATGAACGCGTTCGACGACGAGGGCGCGATCGCCGCCGAATGCGCACAGGGGCTTGCTTTCGGGTTCGATGGCAAGACGCTGATCCACCCCAACCAGATCGCCCCCGCCAACCGCGTCTTCGCGCCGACCGCGGAGGAGATCGCCTGGGCGCAGCGCATCGTCGCCGCGTTCGACGCGCCCGAGAACGCCGGCAAGGGCGCGATCAAGGTCGACGGCAAGATGGTCGAGCTACTCCACCGCGACGACGCGCGGCGCACGCTCGCGCTGGCAGCCGCGATCGCCGACCACGGATAAACGCCGCTCACGCCGCTCTCCAAACTGAAGAGATCCGCATCGCGGTGGCAATCGCGCGTCACTGCCGCTAAAGCGCGCGCGACCCTGAATCATCGAGAGCCCCGCCGATCCCGATGCGAATCGCCATCGCCTCCGATCACGCCGCCGTCGCACTCAAGGCGACGCTCGCCGCGTGGCTGCGCGACGCCGGCCACGACGTCACCGATCTCGGCCCCGCGACCGACGCGCGCGTCGACTATCCCGATTACGGCTACCGGCTCGCCGAGGCGATCGCCGATGGCAGCGCGGAGCGTGGCATCGCGCTGTGCGGCTCGGGCATCGGCATCTCGATCGCGGTCAACCGCCACCCCGCCGCGCGCTGCGCACTCGTCGCCGAGCCGCTGTCCGCCACCCTCGCGCGCGAGCACAACGACGCCAACGTCCTCGCGCTCGGCGCGCGCCTCGTTGGCGAGGACATGGCCAAGGCCTGCGTCACCGCCTTCCTCACCACCGCCTTTGCCGGCGGCCGCCACGCCGCGCGCGTCGACAAGCTCGCCGCGCCGAACCTCCGTTCCGAAAGGGAGCCCGCATGAGCACCAACCCCGCCGTCCTCACCGATGTGCAGCCCGACGGCTTCTTCACGCGCGGCCTCGCCGATGCCGATCCCGCGGTGTTCGGCGGCGTCGCACAGGAGCTGGAACGCGAGCAGACACAGATCGAGCTGATCGCGTCGGAGAACATCGTGTCGAAAGCGGTGCTTGAGGCGCAGGGCTCGGTCTTCACCAACAAATATGCCGAAGGCTATCCCGGCAAGCGCTATTATCAGGGCTGCCACCCGTCGGACGTGGTCGAACAGCTCGCGATCGATCGCGCGAAGGAGCTGTTCGGATGCGGCTTCGCCAACGTCCAGCCGCACTCGGGGGCGCAGGCGAACGGCGCGGTGATGCTCGCGCTGGTCAAGCCGGGCGAAACGATCATGGGGCTCAGCCTCGACGCCGGCGGCCACCTGACGCACGGGGCGAAGGCGGCGATGAGCGGCAAGTGGTTCAACGCCGTGCAGTACGGCGTCACCCCCGACACGCACCTCATCGATTACGATGCGGTCGAGCGGCAGGCGGTGGAGACGAAGCCCAAGCTGCTGATCACCGGCGGCTCGGCCTATCCGCGGCAGATCGATTTCGCCCGCTTCCGCGCGATCGCGGACAAGGTCGGCGCTTATTTCATGGTCGACATGGCGCATTTCGCCGGCATCGTCGCGGCGGGGCACCACCCCAGCCCGCTGCCGCACGCGCACGTCGTCACCACCACGACGCACAAGACGTTGCGTGGGCCCCGCGGGGGCATGGTGCTGACCAATGACGAGGGCATCGCCAAGAAGATCAACTCGGCCGTCTTCCCCGGCCTCCAGGGCGGCCCGCTGATGCACGTCGTCGCGGCCAAGGCCGTGGCGTTCGGCGAGGCGCTCCAGCCCGAGTTCAAGAGCTACATCGCCGCGGTGGTCGAGAACGCCAAGGTGCTCGCCGCGACGCTCAAGGAGCGTGGCTGCAACCTCGTCTCGGGCGGCACCGACACGCATCTCGCGCTGGTCGATCTCACCCCGCTCGGCGTCACCGGCAAGGACGCCGACGAAGCGCTTGAGCGCGCCGGGATCACCTGCAACAAGAACGGCATCCCCTACGATCCGCTGCCGCCGGTGAAGACCAGCGGCATCCGCGTCGGCTCGCCCGCTGGCACGACGCGCGGCTTCGGCACCGCCGAATTCCGCGAGATCGGCAACATGGTCGCCGACGTGCTCGACGGCCTCGCCAAGAACGGCGAGGCGGGTGACGCCCAGGTCGAGGCCGCGGTGCGGGAACGAGTCCGTGCGCTGTGCGCTCGTTTCCCGATCTACCAGTAAGGAAATAGCATGTCGAAGATTGAAGAAGTTCAGAACACCGTCAAGGCGACCCCGGGGCTCGGCAAGAAGATGGCGAAATACGGCGCGATCGGCGCGGTCGTCGCGATCCCCGTGCCGTTCATCGGTCCGGTGCTCGGTGCGCTCGCCGGCGCCGGGATCGCCTACGCCCGCCGCGACAAGATCTGACGGATCGGCGGCACCGCGCCGGATAGCGGTGCCGCCATCGATACGAGACGAGCCCGATGCGCTGTCCCTTCTGCGGCCATGATGCTAGCCAGGTAAAGGACAGCCGCCCGACCGACGACGGCGCGGCGATCCGCCGTCGCCGCCAGTGCGAGGGCTGTGCCGCGCGCTTCACCACGTTCGAGCGGATCCAGCTGCGCGAGCTCACCGTGGTCAAGTCGGAGGAGCGGCGCGAGCCGTTCGAGCGGGAGAAGCTGCTGCGCTCGATCGGCATCGCCGCGCGCAAGCGCCCGCTCGACGGCATCGCGATCGAGCGGCTGGTCAGCGGCATCCAGCGCCAGCTCGAAACCAGCGGCGAGGCGGAGGTCACCTCCAAACGGATAGGCGAAATGGTGATGGACGGCCTCAAGGGCCTCGATTCGGTCGCCTATATCCGCTTCGCCAGCGTCTACCGCGATTTCAGCGAGGCGCGTGACTTCGAGGAATTCGCCGGCAGCGTCGAGGAAGCCGCACGGGGGTAGCGCGTCTCCGCGTCAGTCCAGAACGGCCTTCGCGCTTGTCGAGCAGGCGTATCGAGCGATAGGCCGCGCGCATGACGTTCTGGGCTTACATCCTCCGCTGCGCCGATGACAGCTACTACGCCGGGCACACCGACGATCTCGACCACCGCGTTGCCCAGCATCAGGGGGGAGAAATGCCTGGCTACACGCAGCACCGTCTCCCGGTAACCGTGATGTGGTCACAGGAATTTCCCTCGCGCTTGGAGGCACAGGAAGCCGAGCGTCAGATCAAGGGCTGGTCGCGGGCCAAAAAGGAGGCGCTGATCGCCGGCGACTGGGACCGCATTCGCGCACTCGCCAGCCGGGCTGTGCCTCGAGACGGCAACTCGGCCGAGCAGAGCCCGCCCTCAGCACCTCCTCAGCACGAACGAGTTTCCCCTGCCCACGTTCGTCCTGAGGAGGTGCTGAGCGCCAGCGAAGCGCCGTCTCGAAGGACAAGTCCCAACCCACCCCCCGTCATCGTCCTCGTCCGCCCGCAGCTCGGCGAGAACATCGGCAAGACGGCACGCGCGATGCTCAATTTCGGATTGACCGAGATGCGCCTCGTCGCCCCGCGTGACGGCTGGCCCAATCCCGCCGCCGGCCCCGCGGCGTCGGGCGCCGACACCGTCCTCGCCAACGCGCAGGTATTCGATACCGTCGCCGATGCGGTCGCCGATTGCCCGCACGTCTACGCCACCACCGTGCGCAAGCGCGGCGTCACCAAGCCGGTCGTCACGCCCGAGCAGGCGGCTGAGGGCATGCGCGCCGCGTCAGGCCGCAGCGCGATCCTGTTCGGGCCCGAGCGGTCGGGGCTCGAAACCGACGATGTCGCGCTCGCGCGCACGATTCTGACGGTGCCGATCAATCCCGCGTTCGGCAGCCTCAACCTCGCGCAGGCGGTGATCCTCGTTGCCTACGAATGGTCGAAGGGCGAGGCGCTCGCGTCACCGCCCGAGGTTGATCTCGGCGTGCCGGCGCCACAGGAGGAACTCGAGGGGATGATCGGCCAGCTCGACGCGATGCTCGTCGCGGCCAATTTCTTCTTTCCGCCCGATCGCACGCCGGCGACGCGGCGAACGCTGCGCACGCTGCTCACCAAGCCCGGCTGGACCAGCCAGGAAGTGCGCACGATGCGCGGCGTGCTGTCCGCCCTCGCCGGCGCCAAGGCGAAGAAGTCAGGCGGCTGACCACGCGCGGCAGCGACGGCAGACGCAGGGGGGAACGCGTCCCCCTGGTCATCACTCAGTTGCTGTCCGAGTCGTTGTCGTCTTCGTTGTCGATGATCAACAGCGCAACGCCGATCACCACGGCGGCACCGATGATCGCCGGGATGATGCTTACACCGGCCAGACGATCAGCCTTGGCGGTCGCAGTGCCGGCACGCGGCGCATTCGAGAGCGACAGCTTCGAGGCCGCCGTCGTGGACGCCACGGGGGCGACAGGGGCAGCGGTGGCGGCAACCGGCGCCACGACGAGCGCGCTGGCGGCAAGGCCAGTCATCAATTTTGCGATCATTACAATTCTCCCATTCACGCACACACGACGAGGCGTAACGCCACAACCAGCGACACGCCGATAAGTCTCATGCGTTCATTGATGCAGCGCAATAATCGCGCCGGAGCGGGTATCGGGCGGGGGAGATGGTGCCCAGGGACGGGATCGAACCGCCGACACTGCGATTTTCAGTCGCATGCTCTACCAACTGAGCTACCTGGGCGCACGGTGGATCACCGCGGAGCGGTCCCCCTAATCGCGTGATGTCGCGCTGTCCAGCCCATCCGCGCCGTCACCGATCCGATCGATCGCCGGGCCGGGAATGCGATAGCCTTCGCCGAGCCATTGCAGCAGGTCGCGGTCCTTGCACCCGCGCGAGCAGAAGGGCGCAGCGGCGGGCTCGGGGGGCCGGCCGCAGATCGGGCATTTCGTCTTCATGCGTCGAAGATAGGCATTCGCCCCGTGCGGCGCACCACCTCGTCGAGCCAGTCGGGCCGCTGCACGATCCGCTCACGCACTGCGGCGGGTAGCCGCACGCGGTTCGCGGCGCCAGGCGGCGTCCGCTCGATTGTGCGCAGCGCCGCCCGCGCCGCCGCGCCGACCGGATCCGCCCGCAGCAAGTCGGGCAGCGAGGGGCCGGTGCGTGGGCGTACGATCTGGAGGAAGCCGAAGCCGTTGACGGCCGTCCGCTCGAACGGCTGCGCAAGATTCGCGTCGATCGCGTCGGCTACGGCCTGGCGCGGCGCGCGGCCGGTAAGTGTCGGGAAGTCGATCCCGATCGATCCGCCGATCGCGTGGCGCTCGATCGCCGCGGCGACCGCCACCGCCGCGCGCACCGCCAGCGCATCAAGTGGCGCGCCGCCGTCGACGTCGAACAGCGTCATTGCTGGCGTCGGCGTCAGCCGCAGCGCGCCGCCCGAAAAGGCAATGTCGCCGCTCGTCGCCTCCTCGAGCAACTCGGACCACCCCGCCACCTCGAGCGCGTCCGGCTCGTGCGCGCGCAGCTCGCGCACCGGCGCGTCGGTCAACTTGTCGCGCAGCATCGGCGAGGCACGCAGCGCGGCGTCGCTCGCCCGCCCGCGCGGCGGCTTGCGCCGGCCGGCCTCCGGAATCGCCGCGCGGGTGATTTCGACGCGGATCGCCGCGCCCAGCGTCGTTCCCGCCGGCGTGCGATCGAGCGCCACGTCGCTGCTGTCGTCGAGCCGCGCGACGAGCCGGTCGATCAGCCGTGCGGACGCTACCATCCCCGGCTGGGGCCCCGCATCGTCGGGGAGGATGCGCGCGCGAACGATACGGTCATCGACGACGAGCGCCGCGCGCTCCTCGCCGATCCCCGCCTCGTACAGCCATTCAGCCAAAGGCGATCCCGGCACTCGTCAGCAACGCACGCGTCTCGAACAGCGGCAGCCCGACGACGCACGAGTAGGATCCGTCGATGCGGCGGACGAACGCCTCGGCGCGGCCCTGGATCGCGTAGCCGCCCGCCTTGCCCATCCCCTCGCCACTCGCGACATAGCGCGCGATCTCCGCCGCGCTCAGCGGCTTGAACGCAACGGTCGTGTCGGACAGGCGCGTGCGCTGTGTGCCGTCGGCGCCGATCACGACGACCGCGGATAGGCAGTGATGCCGCCGTCCCGAGAGCAGCTCGAGCATGCGGACGAGATCCGCTTCGTCGGCCGGCTTGCCGAGGATGCGGCGCCCGGCGACCACGCTCGTGTCGGCCGCGAGCACGACCTCGTCGGCATCGCGCGCGACCGCATTGGCCTTGGCGATCGCGACGCGCAGCACGTAATCGCGCGGGCGCTCGTCCTTTAGCGGGGTCTCGTCCACGTCGGGCGCGACGACACGCGCGGGCACTACGCCGATCTGCGCCAGCAGCGACAGTCGACGCGGCGATGCGGAAGCGAGGATCAGGGAGGGCATGCGCCCACCTGGCCGATCGTCAGCGGATTATTGCGGGCCGGGGCCGCCGCGGCCGGGCATGAAGCGGTAGGTGATCCGCCCCTTGGTCAGGTCGTAGGGCGTCAACTCGACGAGCACTTCGTCACCGACGAGCACGCGGATGCGGTTCTTGCGCATCTTGCCCGCGGTGTGGCCCAGGATCTCATGATCGTTCTCCAGCCGGACGCGGAACATCGCGTTGGGAAGGAGCTCGACCACCTGGCCGCGCATTTCGAGAAGTTCTTCTTTCGCCAAACAATTACACTTTCTGCGGATGATCGCGCGCGCCCATAGCCCAAGCGTCACCGGAAAGAAAGGCGCGCGGCATAACGGTCGTTCAAGGGAACGAACGGTAGATCGTGCCGATCCGCGCCGGAATCAAGAGCCTGCGCGGCTTACACCAGAACGCCCTGCAGCAGCTTGGGCAGTGCGCCGCTCTCGCCGCGCGCCTCGGCCATGAAGCGGTTCTTGAGCGGCGGGATGGCGTCGACCGCCGAGATCCCCAGCCTGCGCACCGCGCTTGCCGCGCGTCCGGGAATGCCGAACAGCCGCGTCAGCGTGTCGGTCGCGCCGGCGACCAGCATCGTGTCGAGGCTGCGCCAGCGCTGGTAGCGCGCGAGAAGCTGCGCGTCGCCGGGCTCCAGCCCGACCCGGCGCCCCTCGACCAGCACCTCGGCCAGCGCCGCGACGTCGCGGAAACCGAGGTTGAGCCCCTGCCCCGCGATCGGATGGATGCCGTGCGCCGCATCGCCGACCAGCGCCAGGCGCTCGGCGGTGATCGTCGCCGCGTGGTGGAAGCCGAGCGGATAGCTCGCGCGCGGGCTCGCCTTCGACAGCGCGCCGAGGAACCCGCCCATCCGCTGCTCTGCCTCAGCCAGAAAACCGCGATCGCCGAGCTTGAGCATGCCCGGCGCGTGCGCCGCCTTCACCGTCCACACGATCGCCGAGCGGTGGCCGTGATCGTCATCGACCAGCGGCAGCAGTGCGAACGGTCCGGCCGAGTAGAAGATCTCGTAGGCGATATTCTCGTGCGACCGTTCATGGTGGAACGCGCCGATGATCGCGGCGTGATCATAGCGCCAATGCGCGGTCGCGATGCCCGCCGCCGCGCGGGTCGGCGAGTTGCGCCCCTCCGCGGCAACGAGCAGCGACGCCGTCACCTCGCTGCCGTCGCTCAGCGTCGCGCGCACGCCGCTCGCCGATCGCTCGACGCTGGTCGCGCGCGTCAGCGACCGGAAGTCGACCCCGCTCTCGCCGATCGCGTCCGCCAGCGCGCGCCGGATCGCGCGGTTCTCGTACATCGTGCCGAGCGCGCCGTCGTCGGCATCGGGGATGAAATCGAGCTTTCCCGGCTCGAGTCCGTCGCTCACCCGGATCTGGCGGATCGCGCAGCCCTGCCCGGCCAGCCGCTCGCCCACCCCGATCGCCTCGAGCATGCGATGACTCGCGCTCGCCACCGCGGAGGCGCGTCCGTCGAACCCGGGCGCGAGCGTCACCGCCGGATCGGCGGGATCGACCACGATCACCGACAGGCCATGCCGGTCTAGCGCCAGCGCGAGCGTGCTGCCGACCAGCCCGCCTCCAAGGATCAGAACGTCCGCGTGAACCATGATGGCGACCTTAGCGAGGCAAGAGGAGAAGCGGAACCGCGCAAACCGGCATGATCGCGCGTGCCGCGGCCACTACCGTTAACCGTGCCCACGGCACCACAGTTCCCCGCGGATCGTCCGCCCCCTGCTTGACGGCGGCGGCGGCGCGGCGGACAATCAGACGGGCGTTTTTTCCAGGAATTTCGGGGGCGGTACGATGGCGAGCAGGGCGCAACCGTCCTTGTGGCGCGAGACGGTGAAGGCGGGGGCGGTGCGCAGCGGCGCGCTCGTCACCGCGCTCGTGCTGTTCGCCGCCACCGCGCTGATGGCGCTCGCGCTCGCCAGCTATCGGCCGAGCGATGCGGCGCTCAACACCGCGGCGGCGGGAACCACGGGCAATCTGGCCGGCGTGCCCGGCGCGTGGTTCGCCGATCTCGCGCTCACCGTCTTCGGCCCGGCGGTCGCGCTGCTGCTGCCGATCGCGCCGATCGTCGCCCTGCGGCTGTGGCGCGAGCAGCCGGCGGGCGCGTGGCAGCGGATGCTTCGCCAGGCGGTGCTCGGTGTCGCGCTGATGGCGGTGGCGCTCGCCTGCGTCGCCGACGATGCGGTGCTCGCGCTGCCGTTCGGCTGGGGCGGCGCGATCGGGCTCGGCGGGGTTGCCGCCGCGCGCGCGGGGCTCGCCTATGCCAACAACCCGCTGATCGAATGGTGGAGCATCGTCGCGCTCGGCATCGTCACCGGCATCGCCGGCGCGATCGTCTGGGGCCGCAGCCTCGAGGTCGATATGCCGCGCGGCTGGATCGCGCGCCGCCGCGCGCGCCGCGCCGCCGCTTTCGACGATGGCTACCACGACGATTTCGACGATGCGATCGACGACGAGCCGATCGAGCTCAAGCGCAAGGTCGTCACCCCGCGCGCCGTCGCGCAGCCCGATACCCGTCCCGCGCCCGTCATCAACGATCGCGCCGCGGCCCCCGCCAGCGTCACCAAGGCGCCGCGCCAGCCCAAGCTCGACCTGCGCGACGATTACGCGCTGCCGACGCTCGACATGCTCACCCCCGCCCCGCCCAAGCAGGGCGGCATGATCGACAAGACCGCGCTCGAGCGCAACGCGCGGCTGCTCGAGACGGTGCTCGACGATTTCAACGTCAAGGGATCGATCGTCGAGGTCCGCCCCGGCCCCGTCGTGACGATGTACGAGCTTGAGCCAGCGCCCGGCATCAAGGCGACACGCGTTGTCAGCCTTGCCGACGACATCGCGCGCAACATGAGCGCGATCTCCGCCCGCGTCGCGACGATTCCGGGCCGCACCGTGATCGGCATCGAATTGCCCAACGCGCGCCGCGAGACCGTGTCGCTGCACGAGCTGATCGGCAGTCAGGCGTTCGAGGACCAGAACGCCTCGCTCCCCGTCATTCTGGGCAAGAACATCGCCGGCGATCCCGTCATCGCCGATCTCGCGCCGATGCCGCACCTGCTCGTCGCCGGCACCACCGGCTCGGGCAAGTCGGTCGGCCTCAACGCGATGATCCTGTCGCTGCTCTATCGGCTCACCCCCGATCAGTGCCGCATGATCATGATCGATCCCAAGATGCTCGAACTGTCGATGTATGACGACATTCCGCATCTCCTCTCCCCCGTCGTCACCGATCCCGCCAAGGCCGTCCGCGCGCTCAAATGGGCGGTCGAGCAGATGGAGGATCGCTATCGCCAGATGTCCTCGCTCGGCGTGCGTAGCCTCTCGGGCTTCAACGACAAGGTGCGCGCGGCGAAGGCGAAGGGCGCGCCGCTCGGGCGCAAGGTACAGTCGGGTTGGGACGAGAACGGCCGCCCGGTGTACGAGGAAGAGCAGCTCGACTATCAGGTGCTGCCGCAGATCGTCGTGATCGTCGACGAGCTCGCCGATCTGATGATGACCGCCGGCAAGGAGGTCGAATTCCTCATCCAGCGCCTCGCGCAGAAGGCGCGCGCGGCGGGCATCCACCTCATCATGGCGACGCAGCGCCCGTCGGTCGACGTCATCACTGGCGTCATCAAGGCGAACCTGCCGACGCGGATCAGCTTCCACGTCACCTCGAAAATCGACTCGCGCACCATCCTCGGCGAACAGGGCGCGGAACAGCTGCTGGGCAAGGGCGACATGCTCTACATGCCCGGCGGCAAGGGCATCGTGCGCGTCCACGGCCCGTTCGTCAGCGACGAGGAAGTGCAGCGCGTCACCGATCACTGGCGCGCGCAGGGCCAGCCCGATTACGTCTCGTCCGTCACCGAAGAGCCCGAACAGAGCTTCGAACTCGAAGGCGCACCGACCGGAGAGGATTCGGCGGAGGACCAGCAGTATCGCGCCGCGATCCAGCTCGTCTGCGGCAGCCAGAAGGCGTCCACCTCGTGGCTGCAGCGCCAATTGCGCATCGGCTACAATTCCGCCGCGCGCCTCATCGAGCGGATGGAAAAGGACGGCATCGTCGGCCGTCCCGACCACGTCGGCCGCCGCGAGGTACTCCGCGACACCGACGGGCAGCCGATCTAGGCGGGCACCAGCCGTCATCGCGAGCGCAGCGAAGCAACACCGGCTCACGTGCAGGAGGTTAGATCGCCTCGCTACGCTCGCATCGACGGACATAGGTTCGAATGCCACCCCGGGCCAGGCTGGGGCGGCGCCGAGAGATGTTCGTCAACTCTGTCGATCCGTAGGTTCACGCGAGACCGCCGCGTGCCGCATCAGCCGAACCGCGCCACGCTGTCCGAAACCATGCGGACGAGATCGACCTGTCCCGCCGTCCGCGTCTTGGCATAGACGCGTTTAGAATAATTGCGCGCCGTCTCGATCGTCAGCCCGAGCGCCGCCGCCGCCGCCGTCAGCGAAGCCCCGGCCCCGATCGCCGCCGCGAAGCGCGCCTCGCTCGGCGCCAGTCCGTGCAGCGTCGCCAAAATCGCGGCGCGCGCGGCGGGATCCCCTTCACCCTCGGTAGAGATCAGCCCGATCGCCGCCGCCGGCGTCACCGTCGTCGCCATCTCGACCGACGTGGCCGGCAGCAGCAGCATCGCCGCCGGGCCCCTGCTCTCCAGTGGCACTGCCAACGCGTCGCGCGGCGCGTGACAGAAATTTGCGATCGCCAGCGCCGCGTCGCGGCCCACCGGCCCGGCACCGCGCCAGGTCCCAAGCCGCTCCCCGATCCCATCGCCGAACGTTGCTTCGGCCACCCTCGACATCGCTAGCACGCGCGCATCCCGCGCCAGCGCGATCCACCCCACACCGGCGCGCGCAAGGGCCGCCGCACCGATACCATCGCGGAGCGCATGGCGATCGAGCGCCTGCCGCGTGCGCACGGCGATCGCGAGGTGCGGCGCTAGGCCCGTCAGCACGGCCCCGTCCGCCGCCGCGAAATCGCGCTGCCCGCGCCAGACTGCCAGCCAGGCGCTCGCCCCGTCGCCACCCTCGACGCGGATGATACGGCCGACGCCCGGCGCATCCGCATCACACTCGCTAAGCGCGTAGACGCGACCTGCTCGCAACGTCCCCTGCCATGTTCCGCCACGCATCCGCGCCACCAGGCCCGACGCGAACCCGATCGCGGCTCCACCACCCGCTGGCCGCACGTCGATCATGGCTCCATCGGCACGCGTCCGCTGCCGCAACCGATCGAGGAACATCGCCCAGGGCGCCCACTCATGCACCCCCTCGTGCAAGGGCGTCACCAAGTCGGTAAAGTCCGAACGCGTCATCGCCATGCAGTACCCTCCCATATGGGAGGTGCCATGTCACGTGCTGCGCGGCATGTTCCACGTGGATCATCGGAGCCAGTATGACCGCGCGCACCCTCACGCATCTCGAACGGCTAGAGGCCGAATCGATCCACATCATGCGCGAGGTCGTCGCCGAGAGCGAACGACCGGTGATGCTCTACTCGGTGGGCAAGGATTCGGCGGTGATGCTGCACCTTGCCCGCAAGGCCTTCTATCCCGCCCCGCCGCCCTTCCCTTTGCTCCACGTCGACACGACGTGGAAGTTTAAGGCGATGTACGAGCTGCGCGACCGCATGGCGCGCGAAAGCGGTATGGAGCTCTTAGTCCACAAGAATCCGGAAGCCGAAGCGCGTGGGATCAATCCGTTCGATCACGGCCCCTTGCACACCGACATGTGGAAGACCGAGGGTCTGAAGCAGGCGCTCGACAAGTACGGGTTCGACGTCGCCTTTGGCGGCGCACGCCGCGACGAGGAGAAAAGCCGCGCGAAGGAACGCGTCTTTTCCTTCCGTTCGGCCAATCACCGCTGGGACCCCAAGAACCAGCGCCCGGAACTGTGGAACCTGTACAACGCCCGCAAGGCGCGCGGCGAAAGCATCCGGGTGTTCCCAATTTCGAATTGGACCGAACTCGATATCTGGCAGTATATCCAGCTCAACGACATACCGATCGTCCCGCTCTATTTCTCTGCGAAGCGCCCGACCGTCGAGCGAGACGGGCTGCTGCTGATGGTCGATGACGATCGCTTCCCGCTGCGCGAAGGCGAAGTGCCGGTCGAACGATCGATCCGCTTCCGCACGCTCGGCTGCTACCCGCTCACCGGCGCGGTCGAGAGCGAGGCTGCGACACTGTCGGAAGTGATCCAGGAAATGCTCCTCACCACCACCAGCGAGCGCCAGGGCCGCGCGATCGACAAGGATGCCGGCGCAGCGAGCATGGAGAAGAAGAAGCAGGAAGGATATTTCTGATGCTGCAAAGTGATACTTTGCAGCAGGTTGAAATGCGCGCGGCTCGACCGGCTCGCGTCCCCGCCATCATCTTCGCCACGGGGATGCAATCGGACTGTCTGCCCGGGCGCGATCACCCGCTACGGTCGAGCGCTTTCGCGGAAAGGACTAGGTAAGTCATGGCGAGCACTGCCTCCGAAGCCGCCCAGCAATCCGCCTACCAAGTCGATGCGCTCATCGCTGAGGACATTGACGCCTATCTCGATCGCCACCAGCACAAGTCGCTGCTTCGCTTCATCACCTGCGGCTCGGTCGACGATGGCAAGTCGACGTTGATCGGCCGCCTGCTCTATGATTCGAAGATGATCTTCGAGGATCAGCTGGCCGCGCTCGAAACCGATTCGAAGAAAGTCGGCACGCAGGGTCAGGAGATCGACTTCGCCCTCCTCGTCGACGGGCTCGCCGCCGAGCGCGAGCAGGGCATCACGATCGACGTCGCCTATCGCTTCTTCGCGACCGAAAAGCGCAAGTTCATCGTCGCCGACACGCCCGGCCACGAACAATATACCCGCAACATGGTCACCGGCGCCTCGACCGCCGATCTCGCGGTGATCCTGGTCGATGCGCGCAAGGGCATCCTTACGCAGACACGCCGTCACAGTTACCTCGCGCACCTCATCGGCATCCGCCACATCGTGCTTGCGGTGAACAAGATGGATCTCGTCGGCTACGATCAGGCGCGCTTCGACGCGATCGTCGCCGACTACGCAGCGTTCGCCGCCACGATCGGCATTACCGATTTTACCGCGTTGCCGATCTCCGGGTTCAAGGGCGACAACATCACTGCCGCCTCACCCAACACCCTATGGTACACCGGCCCCTCGCTGGTCGCGCATCTCGAGGCGGTCGAGATCGATGCCGAAGCGGATCAGGCAAAACCGTTCCGCCTGCCTGTGCAATGGGTCAACCGCCCCAATCTTGACTTCCGCGGCTTCGCCGGTCTCGTCGCCACCGGCACGATCAGGCCGGGCGACCCCGTCCGCATCCTCCCCTCGGGCAAGACCTCGACCGTCGCGCGCATCGTCACGCTCGACGGCGATCTCGATCAGGCGGTGGCCGGTCAGTCGATCACGCTCACGCTCGCGGACGAGGTCGATTGCTCGCGCGGTGACGTCATCGCTGCCGCCGACGCCCCGCCGCAGGTCGCCGACCAGTTTGAGGCGACGATCATCTGGATGGCTGAGGACGAGATGCTCCCCGGCCGCTCCTACTGGCTGAAACTTGGTACGCAGACCGCGACCGCGACGGTGCAAGCGCCGAAATACCAGATCAACGTCAACACGATGGAGCAGCTCGCAGCGAAGACGCTCGATCTCAACGCGATCGGCGTCGCCAATCTCTCCACCGACAAGCCGCTGGTGTTCGAGCCTTATGCCGACGGCCACTCTAGCCCGAACAAGGCGCTGGGTGGCTTCATCCTCGTCGACAAGTTGACCAACGCCACCGTTGCCGCCGGGATGCTGCACTTCGCCCTGCGCCGGGCGCAGAACGTCCACTGGCAGCCAACCGACGTCAGCCGCGAGACGCTGGCCGCACTCAAGAACCAGAAGCCCGTCGTCCTGTGGTTCACCGGCCTCTCGGGCGCGGGCAAATCGACGATCGCCAACATCGTCGAGAAGAAGCTGGTGCGGATGAACCGTCACACCTTCCTGCTCGATGGCGACAACGTGCGCCACGGCCTCAACCGCGATCTCGGCTTCACCGATGCCGATCGCGTTGAGAACATCCGCCGCGTCGGCGAGGTCGCCAAGCTGATGACCGACGCCGGGCTGATCGTCGTCACGGCATTCATCTCGCCGTTCCGCGCCGAACGCGACATGGTGCGCCAAATGATGCGCCCCGGCGAGTTCATCGAAGTGCACATCGACACCTCTCTCGAGGAAGCCGAACGCCGCGACGTGAAGGGCCTCTACGCCAAGGCACGCGCGGGACAGCTCGCCAACTTTACCGGCATCGACAGCCCGTACGAGCCGCCCGAGGATCCCGAGATTCGCATCGACACCGCGCAGCTGACGCCAGAGGAAGCCGCCGAGCTGATCATTCAGAGGATCATCCCGTGAGCGCCGGTATGACCGATGCCGAACTCGCCGCGCACCTCGCTGAGACCGCTGGCCGCATCCTGATCGACGTGCGCAATGCCGGCGTCTTCTCCGAAAAGGCGCTGGGCAAAGCGGGTGACCAAACCGCCAACCAGTTCCTCGTCCACGCGATCCGCGAAGCACGCCCCGACGACGGGCTGCTTTCGGAGGAGATGAAGGACAATGGCGAGCGGCTCGCCAAGTCGCGCGTGTGGATCGTCGATCCCGTCGATGGCACGCGCGAATATGGCGAGAAGCGCGCCGACTGGGCGGTGCACGTCGGCCTTGCGGTCGACGGCCAACCCGTGATCGGCGCGGTGGCGCTGCCCGATGCCGGGCTCGTACTACGCTCTGATCGTCCCGCCCCGGTGCCGCCGTCGCCGACGCCGCTACGCATGCTCGTCAGTCGTACGCGTCCGGCGAAGGAGGCGCTCGCGGTCGCCGAGCGGCTCGGCGCCGATCTTGTCCCGATGGGCTCGGCGGGCGCAAAAGCGATGGCCGTCGTGCGCGGCGATGCCGACATCTATCTTCACTCTGGCGGCCAATTCGAATGGGACTCGATGGCGCCCGTCGCGGTGGCATTGGCGCACGGCCTGCACTGCTCGCGGATCGACGGCAGCCCGCTGATCTACAACCGAGAAGACGTCTACCTGCCCGATCTGCTGATCTGTCCCAAGCCTCTCGCCGCCAAGATACTGACGATCATCGCCGGGCTCGATCCTGCAACATGACCGTCTGCCCGCCACGGTGCGGGATGGTCAGCCCACGCCGCGGCGGTTAGATCGCCGGTGATGGAGTATGTTGCGCTCAAGCAATTCGTCGCCGACATGATCGCGCCCGGCAGCGATTCGCTCGCGCACGTCCACGGCGGCATGGCGGTATTGTTGCTCGCGCGGCTGATCACGCGTCGCTCGCTCGCCACACCGATTCCGCTCGCCTGCGTTATCGTGATGCAGGCACTTAACGAGTGTATCGATCGCTACAATCACGGCTCGTGGCGCTGGCCGGATACGATCGGCGACACGATCAACACGCTGTTCTGGCCGATCGTGCTGTTCATCGGCCTGCGCTGGCGGCGGCAGCGCGAGCAATAGGGTCGCTCGCGCCGCCGCCCGCTGTTCAGCCGAGATGCTCGGCGAAGAACGCCGCGGTGCGCTCGTCCGCCAGCTGAGCCGACGCTTCCGATCGCCGGTCGCCCATCTCGGTTGCGAAGCCGTGATCCTCGCCGGCGTAATCGTAGAGCGTCACCTTGGGATGATCGTCGAGACCCGCGTGCATCGCCGCCTGCGTCGGCTTGTCGACGAACCCGTCCTCGGTCGGGATATGCAACAGCACCGGATTAGCGATCGCATGCTTCTCGCCGAGCAGACCGTCGATCCCGACGCCATAATAGCCGACACTCGCGTCGACGTCCGTCCGGCACGCGGTCTTGAACGCAAGCCGCCCGCCGAGGCAGTAGCCGATCGCCCCTACCTTGCCGGCGCCGCCCAACAGATCACGCGCGCGGTGAATCGTCGCTTCGATATCGCGAATGCCCGCATCCTGATCGAACTGGCCAAACAGGTCGAGCCCCGCCTGCAGTTCCTCGGGAACGTCGGGGTTGAGCTCAACGCCTGGCTTGATGCGCCAAAACAGATCCGGCGCGATCGCGAGATAGCCCTGCGCCGCCAGCCGATCGCACTTCTGCCGGATCCCCGCATTGACGCCGAACACCTCCTGGATGACGACGATCGCGGCGCGCGGCGTCGTCTCCGGCTCGGCGCGATAGGCCTTGAAGCTGCCCTCGCCGTTCAGCGCCGTGACGTCGATCATCTCACCCATTGTCATTCCTCTCAGCTAGGCAGCGCCGCCACGGTTGCGATCGAGATACGATCGCGGGCATAGCGCGTCGCGGGTGACGCTATCGTCCCCGGCCATGGGGCTCAAGGGAGCGCGACGATGAAGGTCACGATCGAGGTCGATTGCACGCCACAGGAGGCGCGCGGCGTCATGGGTTTGCCCGATCTCACGCCGTTGCACGATCGCTACGTTGCGATGATGCAGGAGACGATGCAGGGCAACCTGCGCCCCGAACTGCTCGAGAATATGGTCAAGAGCTGGGCGCCGATGGGCGATGCGGGCGCCGCCTTCTGGCGCCGTCTGTTCGAGGCGGGGACCAAGCCGGGCGGCTGATGGAGACGATCTTCGCGATCTCGAGCGGCCGTCCGCCCGCGGCGATCGCCGTAATGCGGATCAGCGGTCCCGCAGCGATCGCCGCCGCCACGCGACTGGCAGGCACCCTCCCCCCGCCACGACACGCCGCCGTCCGCGTCCTCCGCAACGGCGAAGACATCCTCGATCGCGCGCTCGTTCTTGTTTTCCCGGCGCCAAACACCGCAACGGGCGAGGACCTCGTCGAACTTCATCTTCACGGCGGCCGCGCTGTCGTTGCCGCAGTCGAATGCGCGCTTGCCGCGATGCCCGGGTGCCGTCCAGCGACCGCGGGCGTGTTTACCCGCCGCGCCCTCGGCAACGGCCGGATCGATCTTGTCCAGGCGCAGGGCCTCGCTGATCTTCTCGAGGCGGAGACCGAGCAGCAGCGGCGCCAGGCGCTCATGCATGCCGAAGGCGCGATCAGCCGGCAGATCGCTGCGTGGATGGCTGATCTCTCCGCACTGCGCGCCCTCGTCGAAGCGACGATCGATTTCGATGATGAGGGTGATGTGTCGGCGATGGACACTGCCGTAGTCGATGAGCGCACCGCCGCGATCGCTAACGAGCTCTCCGCAGCGCTCGATCGTCCCTCGATCGAGCGCTACCGCGATGGTATTCGGGTGGTCCTGGTCGGCCCGCCAAACGCAGGCAAATCGTCACTCTTCAACGCACTGATCGGCCGCGACGCGGCGATCGTCTCGCCCATTGCGGGGACGACGCGCGATCGGATCGAGGCGGCAGTCGTTCGCCGTGGGGCGGCCTACACGCTGGTCGACACCGCCGGGCTGCGCGACGCAACCGATGATCCAATCGAGCAGATCGGTATTGCCCGTACGCGCCTCGCACGCGACACCGCTGATATCATCCTCGATCTGTCGGACGACGCGGTGACGGGGCCGCACACTATTGCCGTTCACGCGCGATCCGACATCCGCAGCGATAGGGCGCGTGACGGAACGATAGCCACCGCTTGCGACGATCTCTCCTCGATCGACGTGCTGTGGGAGGCGATTGAGCAGCGACAGCGAACAATCATCGACGCGGGAGACGAAGCCGCTTTCCACGACCAGCAGCGACAGATGATCGGCACCGCCCACCTTGCCCTTGCGACGGCGCTGGGTACCGACGATCTACTCATTAAGGCCGAGGAGCTACGCGCCGCTTCGCAAGCGCTCGCGGCGCTGCTTGGTGTCGATTCGACCGAAGCGATGCTCGATGCTCTCTTCAGTAGGTTCTGTGTCGGGAAATAGTGTTTCACGTGGAACAGAGATTTGACGTTATCGTCGTTGGCGGCGGTCATGCCGGCACCGAAGCCGCAGCTGCTGCAGCGCGCCGTGGCGCTCGCGTTGCGCTTGTTACCCACGACCAATCTCGTGTCGGGGCGATGTCGTGCAACCCGTCGATCGGTGGACTAGGCAAAGGGCACCTTGTACGGGAGGTCGATGCCTATGACGGGTTGATCGCGCGCGCCGCAGACGCCGCGGGTATCCACTACCGCATGCTCAATCGCAGCAAGGGGCTCGCCGTGCAGGGACCTCGGGTCCAGGCCGACCGCCGCCTTTATGCCGCAGCGATCCAGCAAATGCTGACGGCGGACTCGAACATGACGGTCGTTGCCGGTGATGTCACATCACTCTCGCTGACCTCGGGACGCGTTAACGGCGTCGTACTGTCCGACGGCCGAGAGATTGCGGCTCCGAGTGTAGTCCTCGCGACTGGAACCTTCCTCGGCGGGCGCATCTTCCGCGGATCGGACGAGACGCCTGGCGGTCGCGTCGGCGAGGCGGCGGCGATTCCGCTCGCGGCACAACTTCGCGCACTCTCCTTGCCGATGGGTCGTCTCAAGACGGGCACCCCGCCCCGGCTCGACGGCCGCACGATCGATTGGGCGAGGCTCGAACCCCAGCCCTCGGACGCCGACCCGTGGACGATGTCGCCGATGACGGCAAGACGCATGCGGCCTCAGCTCGCATGTGCGATCACCCGCACCACGCCGCAGGCCCACGCAATTATCGCCGACAATCTCCACCGCTCGCCGCTGCACACCGGCGCGATCGAGGGACAGGGCCCGCGCTACTGCCCGTCGATCGAGGACAAGATCCGCCGTTTCGGCGATCGCGACGGCCACCAGATCTTCCTCGAACCCGAAGGGCTGGATGATCATATCATCTATCCCAACGGCATATCGACGTCGCTGCCGGCCGATGTGCAGGACGCTTTAATCCGTGCGATCCCTGGGCTCGAACGATGTGTCATCACGATGCACGGCTATGCCGTAGAGTATGACCATATCGATCCGCGTGCACTCGATGCGACACTGGCACTGCCCGCACTCGACGGTCTGTTCCTGTGCGGACAGATCAACGGTACGACCGGTTATGAGGAGGCCGCCGCGCAGGGTTTAGTCGCCGGCGCGAACGCCGCCGCTCATGCGCTGTCGCTCGCCCCATTCCTTCCCGATCGCAGCAACAGCTATATCGGCGTGATGATCGACGATCTGATCCTGCAAGGCATCAGCGAGCCCTATCGCATGCTCACCGCCCGCGCCGAATATCGCCTGTCGCTGCGCGCGGACAACGCTGAAACGCGTCTGACACCGCACGCCAAGATGCTTGGTCTACTTACCGCGGACCGCCTCGCGCATGTCGAACGACGCGACACGCAACGCGCCGCCATCCAAACCGGCCGCGACGACCCCTCGCTGTACGACGCCGATCTAATCCGCGAGCATGAGGAGGACGTTCGCTACGCCCCCTATCTCGCCCGACAAGCGGCGGAAGTAGAACGCATGAAACGCGACGAGCGCATCAACATCGCCGCCGACCATGATCTCAATCGTATTGCTGGTCTGTCGAACGAGATGCGCGAGCGGCTCCGCACCGCGCGTCCGCGAACTTTAGGCGAGGCGTCGCGCGTGCGCGGCGTCACGCCAGCTGCGCTGACGGCGCTGTGGCTCGACGCCAAGGCGCAGCGATGACCGAGGACGAGGCACGCGCTGCGGTCGAGAGCATTGTCGGTACACCTGTGATGCCTGCGCTTGACCGGTTTGCCGACCGCATCCGCCGCGAGAGCGGCGAGCAAAATCTCGTCGCGCGCGCGACACTCGACACGTTCTGGCTGCGGCATATGCTCGACTCTGCGCAGCTTCTGCCCCTCGCCCCGGCGTCGATCAACTCTTGGATCGATGTCGGAACTGGAGCCGGCTTCCCCGGAATGGTTGTCGCCCTCGCCCGCGACATACCCGTGGTGCTAGTCGAGCCGCGTCGGATGCGCGCGAGCTTTCTTCAGCAGGTGATCGAGGACGAAGGTCTGTCTCACCGCATTACCGTGCACCAGTGCAAAGTAGAGCGAGTGGCGGCCACGATCGCCAGCGTCATCTCCGCGCGCGCGGTAGCAGCACTTGCTGATTTGTTCGCCAGCACCGCCCATCTTGCGAACGACGAAACTGTGTACTTGCTCCCGAAAGGACAATCCGCCACGACGGAAATGAGCGACGCACGGCGGCGGTATGCTGGATTGTTCCACGTGGAACAGAGCCGAACCGAGCCGACTTCAGGCATCATCGTCGCGTCAGGCGTGAGGAAGCATCGATGATCCGTATCGCTGTCGCCAACCAGAAGGGCGGGGTTGGCAAGACAACCTCCGCCATCAATCTGGCGACCGCACTCGCGGCAACCGGCAAGCGCGTGCTGCTGATCGATCTCGATCCGCAGGGTAATGCCTCGACCGGCCTCGGCATCACCCAGGCGCAGCGCACATCGTCGAGCTATCACGTCCTCGTCGATCAGGCGCCGATCGCGCAGGGTGTGGTCGCGAGCGGGATCCCGCGGCTCGACATCCTCCCTGCGACGGTTGATCTGTCCGGCGCCGAGATCGAACTTGTCGAGCTCGATCAACGAACGCACCGCCTCCATCGCGCGCTCGACGCCGCGCCAGCGCGGTGGGATATCACGTTAATCGACTGCCCGCCCTCGCTCGGCCTGCTGACGATGAATGCGATGGTCGCCGCAGATTCGCTGCTTGTGCCTTTGCAATGCGAGTTCTTCGCGCTCGAAGGCCTCAGCCAGCTGCTCACCACCGTCGAGCGGATCCGCGCGCGGTTCAATCCATCGCTGTCGATCATCGGCGTCGCGCTCACCATGTACGATCGGCGCAACCGGTTGACCGAGCAGGTATCGGCGGACGTTCGCGCGGTGCTTGGCCGTGTCGTCTTCGATACCGTCATTCCGCGCAATGTGCGCCTCTCGGAAGCGCCGAGCCACGGACTGCCCGCGCTGATCTACGATCATCGCTGCAGCGGTTCGCAAGCCTATATCACGCTCGCCCGCGAGCTGATCGCGCGGCTTCCGCAGGTTGAGGAGGTCGCGGCGTGACCGATAAGCGCCCGCGCGGCGGGCTCGGCCGTGGCCTCAACGCGCTGCTCGGCGACATCTCACGCGACGATTCGCCCGTCGATCCGCAGGGCAGCCCGGCGAGCGGCGTCCGCATGATCCCGGTCAGCGCGATCGCGCCGCACCCCGAGCAGCCGCGTCGCCATTTCGACGAGGATGCGCTCAACGAGCTCGCCGCCTCGATCGCGGAACGCGGCATCATCCAACCGATCGTCGTCCGTCCGCACGGCCACGATTATCAGATCGTCGCGGGTGAACGGCGCTGGCGCGCGGCACAGCGCGCGCGGCTGCACGAAGTGCCGGTTGTCATCCGCGACTATACCGACGCCGAGACGATGCAGATTGCGTTGGTCGAGAACATCCAGCGCCAGGATCTCAACGCGATCGAGGAAGCGGAAGCCTACAGCCGCCTGCTCGACGAATTCGGTCACACACAGGAAGTGCTCGCCAAGACGGTGCACAAGTCGCGCAGTCACGTCGCGAACCTGCTCCGCCTGCTCGATCTGCCGCGCAGCGTCCAAGACCGCGTGATCGACGGCACGCTCAGCATGGGCCACGCCCGCGCGATCATTGGTGCGCCCGATGCCGAGGCGCTGGCCGGCCAGGTCGTGGCCAAGGGCCTCTCCGTGCGCCAGACCGAGAAGCTCGCACAGGCCGCCAAACCCGCCGCCGTCCGTAGCAAGACGGCGCGATCGACCGGTACGCGTGAGGAGGCCGACAATGCCGATGTAGCCGCGCTCGAGCGGCAGCTTGGCGATCTCCTGGGGCTCAGGGTTCGCATCGCGTACAATGCGGGCGGCGGGACGCTAACGGTCGACTATTCGACGCTCGATCAGCTCGATATGATCTGTCAGCGGCTCAGCGGCGAGCCGATCTAGCGCGCCGTCATCCGCCCGCGCGGCGGCTGGCGAGTTCGATCATCGCCTGCGCCGGCAGAACGTTCCCAGCACTCGCTCCGCTCATCACCGATCGCTCCGCCGCGCGCACGATCGCCAGAGCACCTGCCAGCGCCGTCGGTGACCAGCGGCGCAGCGCCGCCCCCGTCGCCACCTCTTCCTTGAAGAACACGCGGTGCCGCTTCATCACGCCGCCGATGTCAGCCCCGCCCGCCACCTCGCCGCGCATCTCAGCCAGCGATGCCAGCCGCCGGGCTAGCGCGCGCAGCCACGGCACGGGCGAGACATTGGCCTCCTCCATCCGCCGCAGCGCCTCCCCCAGCGCCGCCGGCTTGCCCGCCACCAGCGCGTCGATCACGTCGGACGCCTCGACCTCGCCGAGGTCGGCACCGATAGCGTCGAGCGCCGCTTCCTCGGCCGTCACGGTACGTGTCGGATCGGCGTCGAGGTACAGCGCCAGCTTCTCGATCTCGCGCGCGATCACCGCGCGATCACCGCCGCCGGCGCCCGCCAGCCGCCGTGCGACACCCGGAGCGAGCCGCAGGCCGTGTTCCCGCGCGATCTCGCCGACCACCCCCTCCAGCTGCTCCACACTAGGCACGTAACAGGCGACAGCGAGCGCATTGGGTGCGTCGAGCGCTAGCTTGGCGAGCTTCGACGTCGCCTTCAGCGTCGGGGCGATCACCACCACCGGATTGCCCGCCCGCTCGGCCTCCAGCAGCGCCGATACCGCCGCCAGGCTCTCCTCGCCCGCCCCCGTCACGCGCACGTGTCGCGCGGTGCCGAATAGCGAGAGCGCCGCTGCCTCGTCCGCCAGCCGCGCGGGATCGCCGCGTAGCGTCGCGCCGTCGAGATCGACGCGCTCCGCGTCCGGCCCCAGCGCGCGCGGCAGCCGATCGGCGAGCGCCATCGCCCCCGCCTCGTCCGGTCCGAACAGCAGATACAGTCGAATGTCGGCGGGTGGCCGGTCGAGCGCGGCCTTGAGGCGCGCCTCGGTCGCCTTCATTGCGCCGCCGGCGCCCGCCCGACGTAGAGTGCGACGCGCGTCAGGATTTGGTCGGCAATCGTTTCGGACAGCCGCTCTAGCGCGGTATTCTCCGCCGCGATCGTGGCATATTCCGATCCGACCACGTCGATCCCCGCGTCCGATCCGGCGGTCGCGTCGAGCACGACGCCGGCCTGCCCCACTTCGACCAATTGGTAGCGCGCGCGCAGCGTCCGCCGCTCGCGCGCCACCGAATCATCGCGGCGGATGGCGAGCCCGGTAATCTGATCGTCGAGCTTGATCTCCAGCCGATAGCGCGCACCTGCACCCTGCGGCTTGCCCAGCCGGTCGCGCAGCGCATTGGCGACGAGCCATCCCGCCTTGCCCTCGATCGGCGCGACCTCGACCTGTGCCAGCGTCGCCGCGACCGGGCTCGACGCGCCGCCGGCGTAGAGCGGCTTCAGTCCGCATCCCGCCAGCAGCGGCAAAGCGAGCGCGATCGCAAGAAGCGGGCGCGGCGAGCGCCTCATGCGACGATATTCACCAGGCGGTCGGGCACCACGATCACCTTCCGCGGCGGCTTTCCGTCGAGCGCGCGGACGATCTTGTCGAGCCCCAGCGCCTGCGCCTCGGTTACGTCCTTTGCTGCGCCCTTCGGCAGCACGATCGTGTCCTTGAGCTTGCCGTTCACCTGAACTGCGATCGTCACCTCGTCGTCGACCAGCATCGCCGGATCGACCGCTGGCCAGGTCGCATCAGCGATCAGGCCGTCGCCGCCCTGCGCCGCCCAGGCTTCCTCGGCGAGATGCGGCACCATCGGTGATACGATTCGCAGCAGCGTCGCGAGCGCCTCGGCGCGATCACGCGACGGCGCCGCTTTGTCGATCGCATTGGCGAGCGTGTAGATCAGCGCCACCGCCTTGTTGAACTGCAGCCCTTCGATCGCCTCGGCAACGCCCTTCACCGTGCGATGCGCCACCTTGCGCAAGCCGACGTCGTCGCCCTCGCTGACGTTATCATCGCCAATCAGCCGCCACAGCCGTTGAACGAAGCGCCACGCCCCCTCGATGCCGTTCTCGCTCCACTCGAGATCGCGCTCGGGCGGCGAGTCGGACAGCATGAACCAGCGCACCGCGTCCGCACCATATTGGTCGACGATCGGCTCGGGATCGATCGTATTCTTCTTCGATTTGGACATCTTCTCGATGCGGCCGACCGTCACTGGCTGCCCAGTCGCCGTCTCGACGCCGCCCTCGATCTCGCCCGGCGACAGCCAGCGGCCGTCGTGCGACTTGTACGTCTCATGCGTCACCATGCCCTGCGTGAACAGGCCGGCGAACGGCTCGGCCACGTCGATCAGGTCGACCGCCTTCAGCGCCCGCGTCCAGAAGCGCGCGTAGAGAAGGTGGAGGATCGCATGCTCCACCCCGCCGATATATTGGTTTACCGGCAACCACTGCTCGGCCACCGCGCGGTCGAACGGGCGGTCACTCGGCTGGCTGGCGAAGCGGATGAAATACCAAGAAGAGTCGGCGAACGTGTCGAGCGTGTCGGTCTCGCGCACCGCGTCGGCGCCGCACGACGGGCAGGCGACATGCTTCCATGTCGGATGCCGATCGAGCGGATTGCCAGGGACGGCAAAGCTCACGTCCTCGGGCAGCAACACCGGCAGCTGGTCAGCGGGCACCGGCACCGCGCCGCACGCGTCGCAGTGGATGATCGGGATCGGCGTGCCCCAGTAGCGCTGGCGGCTGACGCCCCAGTCGCGCAGGCGGAACACGGTGGTCCCCTCACCCCACCCGCCAGCCTCTGCGCGCTGGATCACGGTGCGCTTAGCATCCTCGATGTCCATCCCGTCCAGGAAGTGCGAATTCACCAGCCTACCCGGCCCGTTATAGGCCTCGGCACCGTCGAACTCGGGGGCATCCTTGTCGCCCTCGGACACGACGCGGCGGATCGGCAGCGCATATTTGGTGGCGAACTCGAAATCGCGCTGGTCGTGCGCCGGCACGCCGAACACCGCACCGACGCCATAGTCCATCAGCACGAAATTGGCGATGTACACCGGCAGCTGCCACGTCGGATCGAACGGGTGCGTCGCCTTCAGCCCGGTGTCGAACCCCTTCTTCTCCTGCGTCTCGAGCTCGGCCGCGGTGGTGCCACCGCGCTTGCACTCGGCGATGAAGTCCGCCGCCGCCTGGTCGCGCGCCGCCGCCTGCTGGGCCAGCGGGTGATCCGCCGCCACCGCGACGAAGCTCGCGCCGAAGATGGTGTCAGGCCGCGTGGTATAGACTTCGACGACGCCTTCGCCCGTCCCCGCCGCATCGCCGAGCGCGAAGCGGAACGTCAGTCCCTGGCTCTTGCCGATCCAGTTCTCCTGCATCAGCCGGACCTTGTCTGGCCAATCCTTGAGGTCGCCCAACCCCCGCAGCAGATCGTCGGCGAAGGCGGTGATCTTGAGGAACCACTGGTTCAGCTTGCGCTTCTCGACCAGCGCACCCGATCGCCAGCCGCGCCCGTCGATCACCTGCTCGTTGGCGAGCACAGTCATGTCGACCGGATCCCAGTTCACCGCGCTCTCGCGGCGATAAACGAGGCCAGCTTCGTAGAATTTCAGGAACAGCGCCTGCTCGTGCCCGAAGTAATCGGGATCGCAGGTGGCGAACTCGCGCGTCCAATCGAGCGCGAAGCCGAGCCGCTTCAGCTGCGCCTTCATCGTCGCGATATTGTCGCGCGTCCAGCCGCCGGGGTGCACCCCCTTCTCCATCGCAGCATTTTCCGCGGGCATGCCGAACGCGTCCCACCCCATCGGGTGGAGCACTTCCATGCCGTTCATCCGGCGGAAGCGCGCCAGCACGTCGCCCATCGTGTAGTTGCGCACGTGCCCCATGTGGATGCGCCCCGACGGATAGGGGAACATCTCGAGCACGTAGCTCTTCGGCTTGGGCGAGGCATCGTCAGCGGCAAAGGTCGCCCGCTCGTCCCACACGCGCTGCCATTTCGCGTCCGCGGCAAGCGCGTTGAAGCGTTGGCCGGTCCCCGAACTCATCGCCTGCCTCAGTTGATCGCGGAGGAGGCGCGGCGCAGGTCGCGTGCCCGCGTCAGGATCACGTCTTCCAGCTTCTGCGTCGTCGCCGCCGCCACCGGCGCGCCGACCCACTGGCCGCCCTGGTTCACCTCACGCAGCGCCGCGACACGCAACGCGTCGGCGCGCAGATCCTGGTCGAGGATCGACACCGTCACCTTCATCCGCTCGGTCGGCGTCTGCGGATTGACGTACCAATCGGTCACCACCACACCGCCGTTCGAGTCGGTCTGCAGCAGCGGCATGAAGCTCAGCGTGTCGAGCGTCGCGCGCCACAGATAGCTGTTCACCCCGATCGTCGTGATGCGCGAGGCGGCAAGGTCGGTCTGCGGCCGCTCGCGCCCCCCGCCGCAGCTCGCTGCAGCAAGGGCGGCACATACGATCAGCGCGGAACGCAACGGGCGGAACATCGGCATCGTCCTGATGGAAAAACTCACTGGCTGCGGCTCTATAGGGCCCCTCCCCCGCCCGCAAGTTGATCCGATTCGCCCGTGGCCGCCATCGGTGATGCTAGGGGGTGCGAGCATCGCGGATAGAGGGAGTTACGTACTGGCCGCGATCAGATGATTTGCGGTGTTGCACTGCGACATCATCAATATATGATACGTTGCAACATAACGCTGCTCCCTGCAGCGTTTTCTCTTCACCCTGTCTTGGAGCAGAAATGCCACCCTCGCCCCCTCACGCGCGGCTACGTGCGTCCACGATGGCCGCGACGGTCGCACTTAGTCTTGTGCCATCTGCCGCCGCGGCACAGGACGCGCCGGAGTCCGGTAACGATGCGATCGTTGTCTTGGGCACGCGCAACACCCTTGATCGGGCGCTGTCGTCGGATCGCGTTACCGAGCGCATGTCACAGTCGAGCCGGTCGATCGAACGCGACATCCTCGATGCCGCCGGCACGTACCGGCTGAGCGACGCGCTCGAACTCGTCAGCGGCTTCAGCCAGCAGAATAACCGTGGCGGCGTCATCGACAACTTTGCCGTTCGCGGATTCCTGGGCACCCCCGACGGAGGTGCGGAATACTATCTGAACGGCTTTCTCGCCAACCGCGGCATGGCGCCGCCGCGCGACCCCGCGACGACCGAGCGGATCGAAGTGCTGAAAGGGCCGGCCGGCGCGCTGTTCGGCGACGTCGATCCTGGCGGGCGGGTCAACATCGTCACCAAGGTACCACGCTTCGCGCCGCATGCGAATGCGACGATCGGCTACGGCTCGTTCAACACGCGCCGGATCGACGTTGACGCTACCGGCCCGCTGACCTCGACGCTCGCTGGACGGATCGTGCTGGCGGCGGAGAATAGCGACGGCTGGCGCGATACCGTCTCGCTGCGTCGCCGCGTCGTCGCGCCGTCGTTGACGTGGCAGCCGGACGACACATTCCGCCTCACCTACGCTGGTGAGATCAGCCAGTACGATACGCCGTTCGATCGCGGTATTCCGGCGATCGACGGCAATGCCAATGCGCTGCCACGATCGGCTTATTACGGCGAACCGTCGAACGGGATCACCAAATCGCGCCAGCAGCAGCATCAACTGACCGGATCGGCGGGTCTGGGCGATGGTTGGACGCTGAACGGCGGCATCGTGTGGCGGACGGGAACGCTGAAAGGCCTGTCCGCCGATCAGTCGCGCATCGTCGGCACCGCGCTCTGGCGACAGCGTCGGTCGCGCGATTTCAGCGTCGACGACTTGTCTGGGCGGTTGGAACTCGCCGGCCGGATCGGCCGTCATCGTATTAGCGCCGGTGTGAAGGGCTATCGCTTCTTCTACGGCGAACGCTGGCTACGCATCAATCCCTCGGCCGGCGCGCCCTATGCCATCGACCTGTACGATCGCGTCTACGGATCAGTAGCAGCCCCGCTGCGTCCCTTCACGAACAACGATGAAAGCCGATGGGCGGGCACCGTCTACGTGCAGGACATGTGGGACGTGACCGATCGGCTGACGCTGGTCGGCGGCGCACGGATCGATCCGTACCGGCAGAAGATCGTCAACAACAACACCGGCGGCGTCGGCCGCACCATCGACGAACCTGTCACCTTTCGCGTCGGCGCACAGTACCGCGTGACGGACGCGATCGCGATACATGCCAATTGGGGCGAGAACTTCTCGCTCAACACCGGCACCGATCGTACCGGCGCTGGCTTCGGGCCGGAAAGGGGGCGCGGCTACGAAGTGGGCGTCGCCGCAAAGCTGCCGGGTATCGATCTGGCGGCGACGTGGTTCGACATCCGCAAACAGGACATTCTGACCACCGATCCAATCGACCCGAATTTCCTTGCCCCTGTCGGCAGCATCGTCAGTCGCGGGCTCGAAATCGATGCATCGATGGGTCTGGCCAGCCGCTGGCAGATCGTTGCCAATTACGCATGGATCGATGCAAAGGCGGACGACACGGCGTTCCCGACGCCCGCCGTGCTCAACGTGCCGGAGCATTCGGGCACCATGCTGGTCGTTTATCGCCAACCAACCCGGCGCGGCGATTGGCAGGCGAGCGCAGGCGTCGCCTATGTCGGTGACCGGGCGGGATCGCTGACAGCGACCCCGGTCGTGCTTCCCGACTACGTGAAGGTAAAGGCGGCGATCGAACTGCCCCTCAACCAAGGGCTTCGCTTCCGGCTTGAAGCCGACAATTTGCTCGATCAACGCTACGCCGCCAGTTCGTACAGCGCCTTGTGGATCTATCCCGGCGCTCCACGAACGGTGCGTGCCTCGCTTCGCCTTGAAATCTGATCCGCCACGGAGCCCGACGATGCCTGATACAGGAGCGATGCCGATTAATCCGGCCAATGTTCCGAGCACCCGTTTTTTCGCCGGGATCGGCCTTTCCGCGACCATGCGCGTGCTCGATGTCGGATGCGGAAACGGTGATCTTACGCGCATGGCGGCCGCGCTGGTCGGCCCCGGTGGAGAAATCGTCGGGGTGGACAGCAGCGCAACGGCGCTTGCGGCGGCGCGCGCCGCGCCGTCCGATACCCGAAGCGCATCAGTCCGCTACGAGCTCGCGGACTTTCGCGGACCACTGCCGGCACTCGGCCGGTTCGATGCGATTATTGGACGACGGGTGCTGATGTATCTTCCAGATGCCGCGGCAACGCTAACCCGGCTCTCAGATTTCGCGAAGCCCGGCACCGTTCTGGCCTTTCAGGAACATGCGCGCGCCGCCCTGCCCGCCGGTGCGGGCGATCTGCCGGTGCATCGGCGCTGCTATGGCATGGCGTGGAACACGGTCGCGGCCGAGCAGGGCGACGTAACGCTCGGCTATCGCTTGGTCGATCTCGTACGTGCATCCGGTTTTGCCGTCGAGCAGGCGTACAGCGAAGGGATCGTGATCCAGCCGTGGCAGGAATCCTTCTTGCCGACGCTGATCCGCATGATGCTGCCGCGTATGATCGAGCGCGGTGTCGTTCGGTCGCACGAAGTCGATCCGGAAAGCCTTGCCGAGCAACTCGACGACGAGCGGCGCACCGCTGGCGGTACGATCCTGTGGGACATGGCGTTTCTCGTCTCCGGCCGCTTTGGTAGCCGGGGTTAGCCGCCGGCGTGGATCTTCCCAGCGTAGGTCTTTGATGTCGGGCAAGTCGATGATCGTCGCACAACCGTTCTCCGTATAGCGCGGAAGACCGATCGGAGGTCGGCCCGGTGACCGGTTGATCGTCCGTCTGCGTTGTGCCGGGCGGACCGCTAGCGCTGATTGGCTACACAGTCGCGCCGACCTGGTCGACTGCGTGGCCCCGTCGCGGCAGGCATTGGCCCTGCCGGCGCATCGATCTTGCCTAATCGTCCGGTCCTTCGGGGAGCCCCGTGCCGCTCTCAAGCATTGTTGCACCTCCCCGATAGGATGATTCCGGCATGAAGGCAGCCTTGTTCGCGTCCGCATTTCTCGCCACCACCGCCCCGCTAGCCGCGCAAAGCAGCCCGGAAGATCGCGACAAGCGCCCCGTACAGGCCTGGTTCTACGAGCTGACCCCATTGAAGCCCGGCCCCGATTTCGCCTCCAAGCTGAAACTGCCGAAGGGTTATCGCGCGAGCGTGTGGGCAAGCGATCTCGGCAATGCGCGGATGATTGCGGTGGCGCCTGACGGGGCGGTCTATGTCAGCCGCCGGTCGGAAGCCGACATCGTGCGACTGGTCGATGCAAACCGCGACGGCCGCGCCGACGGCCCGCCGACCGTGGTCGTCAATCGGCCGGGGCTGCACGGCCTGACCATCCATGGCGGGATGCTCTATTTCATGACCGCACGCGAGGTGTTCCGTGCGCCGCTGCGTCCCGACGGGGGGATCGGCGCGACCGAGACCTTGATCGACGATCTCCCCGATGCAGGCCAGCACCTGAACCGGACGCTCGCGGTGGGGCCGGACAACATGCTCTACATCAGCGCCGGATCGACCTGTAACGCGTGCGATGAATCGAGCCCGGAGAATGCGACGCTGCTGCGCGCCGGGCTGGACGGCAAGGCGCGCACGATCTGGGCCGCCGGGCTACGCAATACCATCGGCTTTGGCTGGCACCCCCGCACCGGCGAGCTGTGGGGATGGGATCAGGGGATCGACTGGCTCGGCAACGATCTCCAGCGCGAGGAGGTCAACAAGCTCGAACGCGGGCGGCGCTATGGCTGGCCCTATGTATTCGAGGACGGCAAGCTCAATCCGCAGGACGAGCCGCCGGGCGGCATCGCCGGAGCGCAATGGGCCGCCGCTTCCACCAATCCGGTGCTGATGCACGTCGCGCATTCGGCAGGAATGCAATGGGCGTTTCATCCCGGCGGCGGCTTCGGCCCCGATGTGGCGGGCGACGCGTTCGTCGCTTTGCGCGGCAGCTGGAACCGCAAGCCCGCCTCCGGCTATGAGCTGGTCCGCATTCGCTTCGATGCACAAGGCCAGGCGCAGCGCATCGAGCCGTTCGTCAGCGGTTTCATGAGCCGCGACGGCACCGGCCATTACGGGCGCCTCGCCGGCGTGGCGGTGATGCGCGATGGCTCGCTGCTTCTGTCCGACGACGCCAACGGCGTGCTCTACCGCATCACCTATGACGGCGCGACCGGCAACGCGGCGCCGCTGACACCGCCGGCGGGGCCGATGCTGGAACAAGCGGCGCGGGGTACCAACGTGCCGCTCGCGCTGGCCCGGCCCGAAACGCGATCTGCGGGCGCCGGTCGTATCGCCGTCACCGCCGCCGCCTTCCAAGCGAACGGCGCGATCCCGCGCGATCACAGCGAATATGGGCTGAGCATTTCTCCTGAGATCAGTTGGTCGGCGGTGCCGGGCGCCGTGTCCTACGCCATCGTCGCGGAGGATCCCGACGGGCGTGCGAAACCTGTCGTCCACTGGGTCGCCTGGAACGTGCCTGCCACCACCACGCGCCTGCCGGCTGGCCTGCAGGAGGGAGACCGGCTGAGCGGCGGGCCGCTCGCGGGGATCATGCAGGGGGCGACAGGGCGCGGCAGCGTCGGGTGGTATGGCCCGCGCCCGCCCAAGGGCGATGCGCCGCACCACTATCATTTCCAGCTGCTGGCGCTCGACCGACAGCTCGACCTCCCGCTCGGCGCGACGCGCGACCAGTTGCTCTCCGCCGCGGCAGGCCATGTCATCGCGACCGGTGACCTCGTGGGCACGTACAGCGAGCCGCGGTGACGCGATCGCGAGGCGCCGCACGGCGCCGGGCGACTGCCGGCGGCGCTGGCGTGGCACCCACCTGGCTACGGTCCCGCTCCTCCGGAGCCACGTCATGCGGAGCGATCGCATCAGCCACCGGCATGGTGTGAACGAGCAGTGTTGCAAGGCGACGGTGACTGAGCGGACGGGGGCTTTTAAAAGACTATCGGGCGGCGGTTGTGTCGCGAGCAAAGATCCGACCGGCATCGGCGACGGGGATTGCCCCGGTGCCATCCCACATGCGCCACGCTACCTCGGGCGCGTGGGGCACACGGTGACTCGACGTGCGGCTACTGTCCCTCTTTCGCTTCGGCGGTCTGGCGCAGCTAACCAGGACCGCAGCATGGAAGCAGCATGGACGATGCGCGTGAGGCGACGGCCAGCAAGGGTCGCCGCGCAGCACGAACTTGCAACAGGCGATGGTGCTTCACGCCACTTGGGCCGGCCGACCGCCGCGATTCGTGGGTCCGGCCGTTCAGCTTCCGGCGATGTTGTGGATACTATGCAACACTCTCGCCAAAAGGCGGCCAAAATGTGCCCGCGCCGATGGCGGCGTGCGAACCAATCGTGTTACGAACGTTTCGAAGGGGTTGGAGGGACTCGTGTTTCGCAAGGGTGCGCTCATCGGTGGATCGTTCGTGGCACTCGCTGCCGCGTCGCTCGCCGTCGCGCCCGCGTTCGGTGCCTCCGAAGTCGAGCGGCAGATGCCCAAGCGATTCGTAGGGGGGCGCAGCGTCAGCGGTTTCACCCCCGCGGCGGCCGATCCGCGCCTTGCTGCCGCGTTCGCGCGCAGCGGCCTTGGCAGCAGCGACTTTCGCTTCACCCCGTCGGAAGCGCGTGGCGGCAACCGCCCGGTCACCGTGGCAGTCCGCGCCCGTTCGAATCGCGTCGACGACAGCAATCGCGTGGCCGCGGTCGCCGCGCCCACGGTCGGTCTGGTGCCGGTCGCCTACAATCTCGGCGTGTCCGTCGGCTGGAAGCGTTTCGCGGTCACCGGCGATGTCGCCAAGGTCGATCTCGCCGGCGCACCTGGCAGCCGTGAGATCGCCGACGTCGGTGTCAGCTACTCGCTACCGCGCTTCACCGGCCGCGTGAAGGCCGCTGCCGATCGCGCGCTGCCCGGCGCGCCTAAGCTGGTCGAGGATGCGCCGACCTACTCGCTCGACGTCGGCGGTTCCTACTCGCTCACCCGCAACATCGATCTCACCGCCGGGGTGCGCTACAAGTCCGAACGCGAGCGGCTCGCCCGCTTCGCTGACGACCGTCGCGACAGCCAGGCGGTCTACGTCGGCACCGCCTTCCGCTTCTGACGCCGGCGTCGCTGGCGGACTAGGCTAGTCGCCCAGCCACGCGTCGATCGCCGCCCATCCATCGAAGCCGTGCAGGGTGCGAAAGCGCCGCGCTGTCATTCCGCCAAGCGCGACTCGGACCATCGGCAACCCACGCGCCAAACGCGTCGCGCGGCGCACGCCTAGCGCCCCCGCGCCGGGATGCGATCGCGTCGTGAATACCGGCGAGACGAACGCTGAGTCCGCGCGCTGCCGCCGCGCCGCCTTCGCCTCGCGCCAATCGTGCACCGGCGCCGTCAACAAACCCCTTCGAAGCCCTCCTTCGCCCCCCTTTTCAGCCAACCCGTGGCGCCCCATTTCACCGCGCATCGCTGTGGCGCCGGCGCGCACAAGCACCAACCCGCGCGCGATCGCGACGCGCCGCAGCCGCGCGAACAGGCGCCGCCGTTCGGCCAGCGGGGTGGCGTAATGCCGGAACACGATGCCGCCGCCGCGCGGCAGCCGGCGCACCGCGCGCCACAAACCATCGCCCGTCCGCTCGTCGGTCATCAGCCACACACGGGGCACGCGATCGGTCGCGATGGGGTGGCGGCGCTGCATCGCCCCGCTTATAGCCCGCGCGATGCACGCCGACGACCGTCTCGCCGCGATCCGCGGCCGCATCGCCCATGCCGCCCGGCTCGCTCGTCGCGACCAAGACGACGTGACGCTGATCGCGGTATCGAAGACGCACCCCGCGACCGCGATCGAACCGCTGCTCGCTGCCGGGCAACGCGATTTCGGCGAGAACCGCGTCCAGGAAGCGCAGTTCAAATGGCCCGCGCTGCGCGAACGCTACCCCGACACCCGCCTCCACCTCATCGGGCAGCTGCAGTCGAACAAGGCCGCCGATGCGGTGGCGATCGCCGATGCGATCCACGCCGTCGACCGCCCCTCGCTCGTCACCGCAATCGCGCGCGCGATGGAGGCGCAGGGCCGCCGTCCCGCTTGCTTCGTTCAGGTCAACATCGGTGCCGAGCCGCAGAAGGGC
This sequence comes from Sphingomonas sp. TZW2008, assembly GCF_002117915.1. Lineage (GTDB taxonomy): Bacteria > Pseudomonadota > Alphaproteobacteria > Sphingomonadales > Sphingomonadaceae > Sphingomonas. Next base: position 132,984 of record NZ_BDJB01000007.1, read on the forward strand.
GGCTGCGCGATTGCAGATGTCCCCGCCCTGCTCGCCGAGGCACGCGCCGCCGACCTCCCGGTCACCGGGCTGATGTGTCTCCCGCCGGCCGGACTCGAGCCCGCGCCCTATTTCGCGCTGCTCGCCAAGATCGCGCGCGAAGAGGGAGTCGGTGACCTCAGCATGGGCATGTCGGATGATTTCGAAACCGCGGTGATGATCGGCGCGACGCACGTGCGCGTCGGATCGGCGCTGTTCGGCGCGCGTCCAGCGGTGGAGCCAAGCGCATGAAATTCGACGCCTTGTTGTTCGATTTCGACGGCGTGCTGATCGAGAGCGAGTATCTCGGCAACCGGCATATCGCCGATTTTCTGACCGCGTCGGGCATCCCCACCACCACCGAAGAAGCGATGGCGAACTTCATGGGCTATTCGGGGCGCGACTTCATCACACGCCTGGAGGATCGCTTCGGCGGTCCATTGCCCCCCGAATGGGACGAAGCGCGCCGCATCGAGAACGACCGCGTGCTCGCCGAGGGGATCGACGAAGTCGCCGGCGCGGTCGCCTTCGTCCGCTCGCTGCCGGCGGATCTGCCGAAGGCGGTCGTGTCGTCGAGCTCGACGCGCTGGATCCGTACCCATCTCGCCCATCTCGGCCTTGCCGACGCATTCGGCGGCCACGTCTACTCGGGCGCCGAGCACGTCACGCGCGGCAAGCCCGCACCCGATCTCTATCTTTACGGCGCGGCCCGCCTCGGCGTTCCGATTGAGCGCTGCGCGATCCTCGAGGACTCGCCCGTCGGCGCGACGGGCGCGGTGGCGAGCGGCGGCTACGTCATCGGTCTGTGCGCCGGCCGCCACTGCGCGATCGGGCATGACGCGACGCTGCGCGCAATCGGCGTCGATACGATCGCGCATGATTTCGAGTACGTACGCCGCGAACTCGGACTGTGACCGCTAAGGCGTCGCGAACGACCCTATAGCTGGTGCCCGGTGCGATCGCGCTTGGTCGCGAGATACTGTTCGTTGTGCGGATTGGTCGGCAGGAAGTGCGGCACGCGCTCCACCACCGTGATCCCGCGCCCTTCGAGCCCCGCCACCTTGTTGGGGTTGTTCGTCAGCAGCCGCACCGCGCGCTGGCCCAGCAGGTCGAGCATCCGCGCCGCCACACCGAAATCTCGCGCGTCAATCGCGAAGCCAAGCCGCGTGTTCGCGTCGACGGTGTCGAAGCCTTGGTCCTGCAGCGCATAGGCGCGCAGCTTGTTGACCAGCCCGATCCCGCGCCCTTCCTGCCGCAGATACAGCAGGATGCCCCAGCCCGAGGCGGCGATCGCCTTGATCGCAGCATCGAGCTGCGGCCCGCAATCGCACTTCAGGCTGCCCAACGCGTCGCCGGTCAGGCACTCGCTGTGCAGCCGCACCAGCGGCGGCTGGCCGTTAGGTGCGCCGATCAGCAGCGCGACATGCTCGCCGGGCCCTTCCGGGGTGCGAAAGGCGACGATCTCGGCGTCCTCTGCATGCGCAACCGGCAGGCGTGCGCGCGCCGCGATCCACAGCCGCAGCGCATCTTCGTGCGCGTCGATGTCACCCGCCGCGATCGCCACCTCGCCCGCGCCGTCCGGCAACACGAAGAACGCCGGCAGCATCCCCGCCACACGCGCCAGGCGAAGCGCCGCGGCGGCATCGTCGGCGGCGACCAGCGGCAGCGCGCGGAACGGCCCCTTCAGCGGGGTCGCTAGGTCGAGTTGGGGATCGGCGAGCGCGGTCGCCGCAGCGAAATCGACCCAAGGTGCACGATCGACCAGCACGGGCGCGTCGGGGATCGCCGCGTCCTTCTGATTGGCGAGCTTCAGCGTCTCCGCCCGCCCGGCGGACAGCAGCACCGGCGCCGCCTCGGCAGGATCGAACGCCGCGAGCCGCAGTGGATCGCTCGTCTCGATCGGCAGCAACGCCAGCTCCCCGATGCGGATCGGCCACCCCCGGCGCAGCGCATCGATCGCGCGCGCGACATTACGTGCGGCATCCGTGCGGGCGGCCGGATCGCTCAAAAGGCGAACTCGGTCATGATCGGCACGTGATCCGACGGCGCCGCCCAGCTGCGGCAGGCCTCGAACACAACGTGCCGCGTTGCTGCTTTTGCCACATCGCCGGTCGCCCACATGTGATCGAGCCGGCGACCGCGATCGTTCTTCGTCCAGTCGGGCGAGCGATAGCTCCACCAGGTATGCAGCCGCGCCGGGGCGGGATGAAAATGCCGCCCCAGGTCGACCCAGTCGTTCGACGACTTCAGCCGATCATGCGCCGCAACCTCGATCGGCGTATGGCTGACGACTTTGAGCAGCGCCTTGTGGCTCCACACGTCCTCGGGCAGCGGCGCGATGTTGAAATCGCCCGTCAGGATCGTCGGGCAGTCGAGCGAGGCGGACCACGCCGTCATCCGTTCGACAAAATCGAGCTTCTGGCCGAACTTCGCGTTCACCTCGCGATCGGGCACGTCGCCGCCCGCGGGAACGTAGACGTTCTCGAGCCGCACGCCGTTGGGCAGGCGCACGCCGATATGGCGCGCTTCGCGGTTCGCCTGCCAGTCTAGCCGGTCGTCCTCGCTGATCGGCACGCGGCTGACGATCGCTACGCCGTGGTGCATCCGCTGCCCGTGGATCAGGACATGATCGTAGCCGAGCGCGCGGAACGCGTCGGCCGGAAAGTCCTCGTCTACCACCTTGGTTTCCTGGAGGCACAGGACGTCAGGGGCATTTTCGCGCAGGAATTGCTCGACGATCGCAATCCGGAAGCGAACCGAGTTGATGTTCCAGCTGACGATCTTCACGCCGCGGGCTTTAGACCTGTCGCGGCGATAACGGCAACCGTGCAGCTTGGTCGAGTTGCGTCGGCGTGTGCTGGTTCAGAAGGCATGCAGCGCCGCGGCGAAACCGCGTCGTCGATCATCGCTGATGCGACGCCGGCCGTGCTTGGGCGTCTTGCCGCTGCTGCGGCATACGCCCTGCGCAGAAAGGCCCCCGCTCCGGGGGCATGGAGCGAGGGCCGACCTGGCGTTCGTCACGCAGGGGGAGTGGAGCAATCGTCCGGGCAACAGGGGGAAAATCCCGAACCGCCCCACATCCGCAAGAACCGCTCTAGGCGCGCTTACCTGTCGCCCACATGAACGAGATGAACCATTTTGTTCAGCTACGCGACCCGTTCCGCCGTGGATCGTTCCAGCGAAACGTTCCGTCGCTAACCGGCGCGTTGAAGCGTTGGTTGGCAAGGCGGATCGTCGTGCGGTTGCCCTGGCTGTCGAGCATCACCCAGCCCTGCAGCATCAGCCCGCCCGGCGCGCTGCCGTCGCGCGCGAAGACCATCGTGATCCGGCCGTATTCTGGGTGCTTGGGATCGTAACCCTCGACCGACAGCACGCGCGGGTCGGGATTGGGCACGATCTTGGCATAGCGCGCGATGTCCTTGTCGGGATTGATCAGCACGCCGAGCGGCGAATTGCCGATCGGCCAGCGCTGCACCTGTCGCACCGAATAGTCGATGAAGGTGAGCGCCTTGCCGTCCCCGACGATCAGGATCGGCACCCCCTTCTCGTACTGGAAGCGGATCCGACCGGGCTTCTTGAGCGTCAACGTGCCCGTCAGCGTCTTGCCGGCGCGGTCGGTCTGCGTGAAATCCGCCGTCATCGTGTTCACGCTGCGCAGGTGGTTCTGCACCAGCGACAGATCACCGCTCTGCGCCACCGCCGGCGCGGCGACCGCCACCAGCGCGGCGACCGGCATCATGTATCTCACTCACACTCTCCCAATGGGCTGCCGATCCGATGGCACCGACGCATTGAACCTGCCGTGAACCCAATGCTGCTCAGAACAGGGCGTCGATCAAAACAGCGTCCCCAGCCCGATCGTCTCGCCTGTGCCGACCCAGCCCTCGTAGATCATCTTGAACGCGACGAAGACGATCACCGCCAGGCCCACGTAGGCGATCCAGCGATAGCGTTCGATGAAGCGCGCGATGACGTTGGCGGCGAGCCCCATCAGCGCGACCGATAAAATCAGTCCGACGACGAGGATGCCGGGATGCTCGCGCGCCGCGCCGGCGACCGCCAGCACGTTGTCGAGGCTCATCGACACGTCGGCGACCGCGACCGCCCAGGCGGCGCTGGCGAAGCTGCGCGCGGGCTTCAATCCGGAGCGTTCGTCGCCCTCCACCTCAACCGATCCGGTGTTGGCATGGCTGTCGTGCCGCAGCTCGCGCCAGAACTTCCAGCTCACCCACAAAAGCAGCAGCCCGCCCGCGAAGATCAGGCCGACGATCCCCATCAGCCACGTGACGACGAGCGCGAAGGCGATGCGCAGCACCAGCGCGGCGAGGATGCCGATCAGGATGACCTTCTTGCGCTGATCCGCCGGCAGCCCGGCGGCGAGCGCGCCGACGACGATCGCATTGTCACCCGCGAGGACGAGATCGATCATCAGCACCTGGCCGAAGGCGGCGAGCGCGGCGGGATCGGACAGATTGGAGAAATCGGCGACGATGTGGTGCCAGATATCGCCGAGCGATCCGGGCCCCTGGATGGCCGCGGCGGCCTGGGCGAGCAGGGAAAGGATCAACGGCTGGGCGCTCCCGCGAGTAAAGGTCTGGTGATCGAACGGCGTTGGTACCGTTTCGGTTGCGTCCATATGGCGGGGGGCCGGTAATCACCAGCGCCTATGATCGATCAACCCCCAACGGCAAACGGCGTCGCAAAGCCACGCCGTCGATCGGGTTGCTGCGCATCCGTCGGCCGAGCCGGCCTGAGTCCGGCGCCAGCAGGGCGCCGGCCAGACTCGGCTACTGATTCATGCTGGCGAAGAAATCCTCGTTGGTCTTCGAATCCTTCATCTTGCCGAGCAGGAACTCCATCGCGTCGACAGTGCCCATCTGCATCAGGATGCGGCGCAGCACCCACATCTTCGACAGCTTGTCCTTCTCGACCAGCAGCTCTTCCTTGCGCGTGCCGCTCTTGCCCACGTCGATTGCGGGGAAGATGCGCTTGTCGGCCACCTTGCGGTCGAGCACGATCTCGGCGTTGCCGGTGCCCTTGAACTCCTCGAAGATCACCTCGTCCATGCGGCTGCCGGTATCGATCAGAGAGGTCGAGATGATGGTGAGGCTGCCGCCCTCTTCGATGTTGCGCGCCGCGCCGAAGAAGCGCTTCGGACGCTGCAGCGCGTTCGCATCCACACCGCCGGTCAGCACCTTGCCCGACGACGGCACCACCGTGTTGTAGGCGCGGCCAAGGCGCGTGATGTTGTCGAGCAGGATCACCACGTCCTTCTTGTGCTCGACGAGGCGCTTGGCCTTCTCGATCACCATCTCGGCCACCGCCACGTGGCGCGTCGCCGGCTCGTCAAAGGTCGAGGAGACGACCTCGCCGTTCACCGTGCGCTGCATGTCGGTGACTTCCTCGGGCCGCTCGTCGATCAGCAGCACCAGAAGGAACACCTCGGGATGGTTGGCGGAGATCGCGCGCGCGATGTTCTGCATCATCACCGTCTTGCCGACGCGCGGCGGGGCGACGATCAGGCAGCGCTGGCCCTTGCCGATCGGCGAGACGAGATCGAGCACGCGGCCCGTCTTGTCCTTAGCGGTCGGATCCTCGATCTCCATCTTCAGCCGCTCGTCGGGATAGAGCGGCGTCAGATTGTCGAAGTTGACGCGGTGGCGGACGGCGTCGGGATCGTCGAAATTGACGCTCATCAGCTTGGTCAGCGCAAAGTACCGCTCGCCGTCCTTGGGCCCGCGGATCTCGCCCTCGACGGTGTCACCGGTGCGCAGGCCATGCTTGCGCACCTGATTGGGCGAAACATAGATGTCATCCGGGCCGGCAAGATAATTCGCTTGGGGGCTGCGCAGGAAGCCGAAGCCGTCGGGCAGCACTTCGATCGTGCCCTCGCCCATGATCGTCTCGCCTTCCTCGGCCTGAACCTTGAGGATCGCGAACATCAGGTCTTGCTTGCGGAGCGTCGAGGCGCCCTCGACGCCGAGCTCCTCGGCAAGCTGGACCAGCTCGGCCGGGGCTTTCTTCTTTAGGTCTTTGAGATGCATGTCGTGTGTCCGATTGAAATCGGGTGGGGGAGAAAGCCCGGTCGGCGGAAAACAATTCGCGCGGCAACGAGACTGAAGGAGGCAGCGGGCCGAACGGCCTCACCGAGTGTGCGACGTAGGTTTGGCCCGCCGGTTAGTCAAGCAGCGCGTGGCGCATGCGATCCACCCGCACGCGGCGGATCAGAACGGCTTCACCACCGCCAGGATGACGATGATCGTCACCGCGAGCGCGGGTATTTCGTTCATCATCCGCAGCTGCCGGTTGCCGAGGCTCGCCTGCCCGCGCGCGAGCCGCTTCGAATAGCCCACCGCCCAGCCGTGATAGCCTGAGAGCAGGAACACGACGAACAGCTTGGCGTGGAGCCACGCCAGCCCCTGGATCCCCGACAATAGCCCGACGTTGACCGCCAGCGCGAGCCCGATCGCCCATACCGCGATCATCGCCGGGGTCAGGATGATCCGCCGCAGCTTCGCCTCGCGCGTGATCCAGCGCTGCTCTTCGGCCGGATCGCCGAGCCCTTCCTGGTGATGCACCAGATACCGCGGCAGGATGAACATGCCCGCCATCCAGAAGATCACGAAGATGACGTGCGCGGCCTTCACCCACAGATAGGCAGCGCCCAGGAACCCGACACCCATCAGCCAACCACCTCCGGCTCCGCGGTAACGCCGCCGCGCACCCGCGCCACCACGTGCTCGACATGCGCGATCGGCGTATGCTGGTCGATCCCGTGGCCGAGATTGAAGACGTGTGGCCGGTCCGGGAAAGCGGCAAGAATGCGGTCGACCGCCGCGTCGAGCGCGTCCCCGCCTGCGATCAGCGCCAGCGGATCGAGATTGCCCTGCACCGGCATGTTGTCGGGCAGATTGGCGTGGGCCCAGCGCGGATCGACCGTCTCGTCGAGCCCGACCGCGTCGACCCCGGTCTCACGCGCATAGGCAGGCAGCTTGCCGCCCGCCCCCTTGGGGAAGCCGATGATCGGAACGTCGGGGTGGCGCGCCTTCAGCCCGGCGACGATCGCCGCATTGGGCGCGATCACCCAGCGTTCGAACTGCGCCGGCGACAGCGTGCCCGCCCAGCTGTCGAATATCTGCACCGCCTCCACCCCGGCTTCGATCTGGCCCGACAGATAATCGATCGTCAGCGCGGTGATCGCATCGATGATAGCTGCGAACGCCACCGGATCGCGATACGCCATCGCGCGTGTCTCGGCCTGGTCCTTCGATCCCTGCCCGGCCACCATGTACGTCGCGACCGTCCACGGCGATCCCGCGAAGCCGAGGAACGTCGTCGCCGCCGGCAGCATCCCGGCGACGCGGCGCACGGTTGCGTACACCGGATCGAGCCGCGCGATCACCGCGGACAGATCACCTAGCGCATGCTCGGCGAGCCGCGGCGCGAGGCGTGGTCCCTCGCCCACGCCGAACGTCAGATCCTGCCCCATCGCCCAGGGGACCATCAGAATGTCGGAAAACAGGATCGCGCCGTCGAATCCGAAGCGGCGGATCGGCTGGATCGTCACCTCGGCCGCGCTCGCCGGATCGGTCGCCAGCGCAAGGAAGCCGCCTTTCTCCGCCCGCAATGCGCGATACTCGGGGAGATAGCGTCCCGCCTGACGCATCAGCCACATCGGCGGACGCGCCGCACGCTGGCCCTGCAGCACGCCAAGCAGCGGCTTCGCGGACGGCTCGATCGGGGGGTGCACGGGCATCCTTCTAACTAGAAAAGAAGATTCAAAAGGGTTGTGTGATGTTGTTGGCGCGTTGGTGTCGGGGCTTATGCGTTCCCCCCCGAAATGCCAACAGCTTGACGTGTGGCGCCCCACGCGGCGCCGCCGATTCGAATGCGTCGTCCCCGTTATCCACAGGCTGTGGATGAAATCGGCCGGTGTGAACGGGATTGTGGATAGCCGCCCGGTTTTCCACCGCCGACGCGCGGCTTGGCCGTCGGGGCGGGTTGCGCTAGCGCTCCTCCCCATGTTGTCCACAGGGTTCACGATCGCCGCCTGCACGTGGCTGCTCCTGCCCCTCGTGCGGCTCGGATCGGCGTCGTGACCGTCCGCCTGCACCTCCACCTTCTGTCGGACTCGACCGGCGAGACGCTCGAGAACATCGCCAAGGCCGCGCTGGCGCAATATGACGACGTCGAGACGGTGCGCCATTTCTGGCCGATGGTCCGCACCGAGGCGCATCTCGACCGCATCCTGCAGGAGATCGCGCACAATCCCGGGCTGGTGATCTACACGCTGGTCAATCCCGCCACCCGCCGCGCGCTCGAGCAGCGCTGCCAGAGCCTGGGACTGCCGATGGTTGCGCCGCTCGATCCGGTGAACGACGCGCTGTCCGTCCTGTTCGGGCAGCAGGCCAAGGGCAAGCCGGGGCGCCAGCACGTGCTCGATGCCGCCTATTTCGCGCGCGTCGATGCGATCCAGTATACGATCGCGCACGACGATGGGATCGCGTGGGAGGAGTGGGAGGAAGCCGATATCGTCCTCGCCGGCGTTTCGCGCTCGTCCAAGACGCCGACGTCGATCTATCTCGCCAACCGCGGCTTCAAGGTCGCCAACATCCCGATCGTCGTCGAGAGCCCCCCGCCGCGCGATCTGTTCGCGCTGAAGAACCCGCTCGTCGTCGGGCTGACGACCAGCGCCGATCGGCTGATCCAGATCCGCCGCAACCGGCTGCTGTCGCTCAACCAGGCGCCCGAGACGCCCTATGTCGACCAGGAAGCCGTCACGCGCGAACTGCAATATGCCCGCCGCATGTTCGCCGACAACGGCTGGCCGGTGATCGACGTGACGCGCCGCTCGATCGAGGAGACCGCCGCGGCGATCATCGCGCTGGTCAACGATCGCCGCGGTGCGCCGAGCGTGGGCGAGCAATGATGCCGAACCCGGAACAGAGCGCCCTGCAACTCATCCTTGCCTCGCAGTCGGCGTCGCGCCGCGCGATGCTCGAAGCGGCGGGCGTGCCGTTCGTCGCGCAGGCGCCGATGGTCGACGAGGATGCCGCCAAGGCGGCGCTCGGCGACGTCGCGCCGCGCGATCTGGCGGATGCGCTCGCCGAGCTGAAGGCACTCAAGGTGTCGCAGCGCGCGCCGCAGGCGCTAGTGCTCGGATCGGACAGCCTCGCGGTGCTAGAGGACGGTACGATCCTGTCGAAACCGCGCGACCGGGAGGAAGCGGCGGCGCACCTCGCGATGATGTCGGGCAAGCGGCACGATCTCGTCAGCGCGGCGGTAATCGCCGAAGGCGGGCAGGCGGTGTGGCGCCACGTCGACAAGGCACGGATGATCGTGCGGCCGCTGTCGCCTGCCTTCATCGAAGCGTATCTCGACGCCGAATGGCCGGCGATCGCGGGCTGCGTCGGCTGCTATCGGATCGAGGGGCCGGGCGTGCAATTGTTCAGCCGCGTCGAGGGCAGCCAGTTCACGGTGCTCGGCATGCCGCTGCTGCCGCTGCTCGGCTATCTGCGCGAGCGGCAGGTACTGCTCGCCTGATCGGCGGACATCAGGAAAGGAAACGCGCCAGTGTCGGAGCCAACATCGCAGCCGCGTGGCGTCACCGCCGTCGACCGCCCCTATGCCGAGGTGATCGGCGATCCCGTCGCGCATTCGAAATCACCGCTGATCCACCGCTTCTGGCTGGAGAAGCTGGGGATCGACGCCGATTATCGCGCCACCCACGTCCTGCCCGCCGACCTGCCGGCCTATGTCGCGGCACGGCGCGCCGATCCAACGTGGCGCGGCTGCAACGTCACTATCCCGCACAAGATCGCGATGCTCGATCTGGTCGACGATCCGGGCGACGTGCGCGGATCGATCGGCGCGATGAACACGGTGGTGCGCGGGGAGCGGGGTGCGCTGTTCGGCACCAACACCGATGCCGCCGGCTTCTACGCGCCGATTGCTGACCTCGACCTTGCCGGCGCGCCGGTCGCGGTGATCGGCGCGGGGGGCGCGGCGCGCGCGATCCTCTTCGCGCTGGCGCGAATGAACGTGGGGCGCGTAACGATCCTCAACCGCTCGCCGTTGAAGGGCGCCGCGCTGCTCGGCCGCTTCGGCCTCAAGGGCGATGCGCTGCCGCTCGCCGCGCCGCTTCCCCCGGCGAAGCTGCTCGTCAACACCAGCGCGCTCGGCATGGCGGGCCAACCACCGCTCGATCTCGACCTGTCGCCGCTGCCGATCGGCGCGATCGTCTACGACATCGTTTACACCCCAATCGAAACGCCGCTGCTGCAGGCCGCCGACGCTTTGGGGTTCGAGACGATCGACGGGCTCGACATGCTCGTCGGCCAGGCCGCCGCGGCGTTCGAACTGTTCTTCGGCCAGCCCGCGCCGCGCCAGCACGACGACGAACTGCGCGAACGGCTGCTCGCCTGAGCAAGCATTTGGAAAGGGAGACGCGACGATGATCAAGCTGGGGCTCACCGGATCGATCGGCATGGGCAAGTCGACCGTCGCCAAGATGTTCGCCGACGAAGGCGTGCCGGTCTTCGATGCCGACGCCGAAGTGCACAAGCTGCAGGGCCCCGCCGGCCGCGTCGTGGCGGCGATCGAGGCGCGCTTTCCCGGCACCACCGGCGCGCAGGGCGTGAACCGCACTGCACTCGCCGAGGCGGTGCTCGGCGACGATGCGGCGATGAAGGCGCTCGAGGCGATCGTTCATCCCGCCGTCGGCGAGGAACGCGCCGCCTTTCTCGCGGAACATGCCGCCGCGCCGCTCGTCATATTCGATGTGCCTTTGCTTTTCGAAACCGGCGGCCAGCGCGGGGTGGACAAGGTCGCCGTCGTCTCCGCCGATCCCGCCGTCCAGCGTGATCGCACGCTGCAGCGCCCGGGCATGACCGCCGCCAAGTTCGACGCGATCCTCGCGCGGCAGGTGCCGGATGCCGAGAAGCGCGCACGCGCCGATTACGTCATTCCCACCGACGTTTCGATGGAGGAGACGCGCGCCTACGTTCGCCGCGTCGTCGCGGATCTGGTCGGCGATGGAAGGGGCGCCGGATCGGCCGACCAGGCTTGCCTCGGTTCAAGCGAAGGCCGATAAACTCACGATGCGCGAGATCGTCTTCGATACCGAAACCACCGGCTTTACCTTTGGCGAGGATCGCATGGTCGAGATCGGCTGCGTCGAACTCGTCAACCGCGTCGAGACGGGGCGCACCTTTCACGCCTATTTCCATCCCGAGCGCACCATGCCGCCGGGCGCGCAGGCGATCCACGGGCTGAGCGACGCGTTCCTGTCGGACAAGCCGCTGTTCCACGCGCTGGCCGAGGAACTCGTCGCCTTCATCGGCGACGCGCCGCTCGTCGCGCACAATGCCTCGTTTGATTTCGGCTTTCTCAACGGCGAGCTCGGGCGCTGCGGCCGCGATCCGATCTGCATGACGCGGATGATCGATACGCTGGCGATCGCGAAGCAGCGTCATCCGGGCGCGAAACTGACGCTTGACGCCTTGTGCTCGCGTTTCGGCGTCGATCGCTCGCACCGCGTACTGCACGGCGCGCTGCTCGACGCGCAATTGCTGGCGCAGGTTTATGTCGAGCTGATGGGCGGGCGGCAGATTGGGCTGTCGCTCGTCAGCGACCTTGTCGCCGACGCGCAACCCGCCACCGTCGCTGCGCCGCGCATCGCGCGCCCGGCGCGCCATTTCGCGCCCAGTGACGCGGAACTTGCGGCGCATGCCGCGTTCCTGACGCGGGTCAAGAATCCGATCTGGGGGGCCGCGGCGTCCGGTTGACGCCCAACGCTCCGGCGCGAGAACGCCGGGCCATTGAATGGAGAAAAGTCGATGGATATCCGCATCTCTGGACACCAGGTCGAGACGGGCGATGCGCTCAAGGATCATGTCGACACCCGGTTGCAGGGTATCGCCGATAAGTATTTCAGCCGCGCGATCTCTGCGCAGGTGACGTTCGGCAAGGGCCCGCACGACAACGGCTTCGGCTGCGACATCGTCGTCCACGTGATGCAGGGGCTGGTGTTGAAGGGCCGGCACGAGGCGCAGGATGCGCATCTCGCGTTCGACGGCGCGGCGGAGAAGATCGAGAAGCAGCTGCGCCGCTACATGCGCCGACTGAAGGACCGCAACGCGGGCGAGGCGCAGGCGCTGGCCGAGAGCGTCGCCTACGACAATGCCGGCTACACGCTGTTCGCCGAGCCGACCGAGGAGGACGAGGCGGGCGACGCGCCGCTGATCGTCGCCGAGACGCGCGTCGACGTGCCCGATGCCAGCGTGTCCGACGCGGTGATGATGCTCGATCTGCGCAACACCGCGGCGCTCTTGTTCAAGAACTCGGGGACGGGCGCGTACAACATGGTCTATCGGCGCGGCGACGGAACGATCGGATGGGTCGAACCGCAGCGCGCGGGATGATTATCGAAGCATCATGTCCAATGATTTGAGTGATCTGCTCCACCCCGACCTCGTTGTCGTCGGGGTGGCGGCAACCAGCAAGAAGACGCTGTTCCAGCAACTTGGCTCGATCGTCGCGCCGGCCATCGAGGGCGAAGCGTCCGCCATCACCGCGGCGCTTGCCGAGCGCGAGAAGCTCGGCTCGACCGGTTTCGGCGGCGGCGTGGCGATCCCCCATGCGCGGATTGCCGATCTGCCACGGATCATCGTCGGCGTGGCGCGGCTCGCGCAGCCGATCGACTTCCAGGCGGTCGACGACATGCCGGTCGATATCGTGGTGATGATGCTGTCACCGCCCGATGCCGGTGCGGAGCATCTGAAGGCGCTCGCCCGCGTCTCGCGCCGTTTCCGCGACCGCGCGTTCGTCGCTAAGCTGCGCGGTGCGGGGTCGCGTGACGCGCTCTACGCGCTGCTCACGGCGGACGATGGGAGCCACGCGCGTGACGCGGCCTGAAGGTGCCGAGGCACATCATCGTGCGCTCGAATCGCTCTATGCCGCCGCGCCGATCAACGCGCTGTTCGCCTCGCGCCTCGAGATCCCCGAACCCGGCGTCGCGCGCATCCGGTTCGACGTCGTGCCCGATCACTTTCACGCCGCGGGCGCGGCGCACGGCACCGCCTATTTCAAGATGCTCGACGATGCCGCCTTTTACGCGTGCAACAGCCTCATCACCGATCGCTTCCTGCTGACGACGCAGTTCAACCTGCTGCTGACGCGCCCGCTCGCCGCCGGCCCGGTGGTGGCGGAGGGGCGCTGGGTCAGCGGGCAGCGGCGCGTCTTTGTCGGCGATGCGCGGCTGATCGCGGCGGATGGCGAGGAGGTCGCGCGGGGTACCGGCACCTTCATGCGCAGCCGCATCGCGCTGGCCGGCTTGCCGGGATATCGTATCGGCTGATGGCGCGGCTGCCGACGCACCTGCTCGTCTCCGCGCTGCTGCGCCGGGTCAACGATGCCGGCGGATTCGCGGTCGTGCGCGCGCGGGGCGACGCCGATTCGGGCGGCATTTTGGTTCTGCTCGAGCGCGAGGACCGGCTGGTCGAGCGGATGATTGACATCGATGGCCACGATGCGCTGGTCCCCGCGGGATTCGCCGGCGGGGCGTCGGAATCGCCGGACGAATATTGGCAGCGACGCCGCGTGCGCGATCCAGATCTGTGGGTGGTTGCTCTGGACATCGCGGACGGCGAACGGTTCGCCGCTGAAACGATCTGCATTAATTGACTCGAAACCGTCACTGAACGAGCAGCCTGGTTATTGCTTTTTGGCGTTGTGCTGCACGGGTGCGATCCGTTCGGTGACGCAGTCGGGGGGGCTCCCGGGCGATCGATGTTCGCAGGCGAACGGCTGATCGTGTCCGCGTAACCACCGCATTTGATAGTGTACGATGGCTTTCTTCTCGCAGGCCGCGATCGCCGTGGCCATGACGATGACATTTCTTGGGCTGGGTGCGCAGAGCGCACCGTCTATGGCTGCCGAGGTCGAGCAGACGACGCTCCCCCAGCCTGTCACGACCGGGATCGTGACCACCGCCACGACGGCGGATGCTGTGAATGATGAACTCGCGACCGGTGATACGGTTGCATATCCGACGCTTGCGGCCGCGGTCGCCGCGCAGACGACGCATGACGGCGACGATCAGGCGACCGAATGCCTGGCCGGCGCGATCTTCTACGAGGCGAAGGGCGAGCCGCTGTCGGGCCAACTCGCTGTCGCCGACGTGATCCTAAACCGCGCCAAGTCGGGCCGCTTCCCCGAAGACGTCTGTCAGGTCGTCACGCAGCGCGGCCAGTTCAGCTTCGTTCGCGGCGGGCGCATCCCCTCGATCGACGAGGACAATCGCTATTATCGCACCGCCGTCGCGGTGGCGAAGGTCGCGCTCGCTAACGCCTGGGAAGGCGAAGCGGACCGTGCGTTGTATTTCAACCGTGGCCGTGCGCCGGCGGCAGGGCTGCGCAAGGTCGCGTCGATCGGCAATCACGTCTTCTGGCGCTGAACGATCCGGCATCGATCGCCGCTTTTCATCGTTCCCTTCCTGTTCTAACTGTCGGGCGTGCTGACGACGCCTGAACCCTGCCTCGACGATCCATCGTCGCCGCTGTGCGCGGCGGACGTCGCGCGCGGGGTGACGCGGCTGCTGCTGCGGCACGATCTGGTGGCGATGGCGGAGGTACCGCTCGAGGGCGGGCGGCGCGTCGATCTGATGGCGATCGACGGGCGCGGGCAGATCACGATCGTCGAGATCAAGGTGTCACGCGCCGATCTGCTCGGCGACGGCAAGTGGCAGGATTACCTGCCGCATTGCGACCGGTTCTTCTGGGCGGTGCCAGCCGGGTTCGATCACGCTCCGATCGCGGGCGACGCCTTCCTTCCCGAGCGAACCGGGCTGATCGTCGCCGATCGCTACGATGCGGCGGTGGTGCGCGAAGCGCGGACCGACCCGATGAACACGCACGCGCGCAAGAAATGCACGCTGGCCTTTGCGCGGCGCGCCGCACGGCGGCTCGTCGCGCTGGCCGATCCTGAAGCGGCGCAGGCGTGGTAGTGCCCGCCGCCCCGTCCCCGCTACAGCACGCGGTACGGCACGATCCGCCTGACGCCGGGCTCCACCGCGATCGGGCGGTCGGTGGGGGGAAAGGCGCGCTGGTCGCACTCGATGCGCGGGCACAGGCGGCACGATATGCCGATCGGCGTCGGGCGGCTCGTCCGGTCGACGGCGTCGGCGTAGACGAAGTCGGCGGCGTGCGTCGCCTCGCACCCGAGCACGACGGCGTAGCGGCGCGCGAGCCGATCGAACCGCCCCGACGATTTCACCAGCCCCTTCGCCATCGAGACGTAGCGGACGCCGTCGGGCGTTTCCGCATGCTGCACCAGGATGCGATCGGGCACCGCAACCGCCTCGTGCACGTGCCACAGCGGGCACGCGCCGCCGAAGCGCGCGAACTGTAGCCGCGTCGCCGAGTGCCGCTTGGTGATGTTCCCCGCCATGTCGACGCGGCAGAAATAGAACGGCACGCCCTCCACGCCCTGCCGCTGCAGCGTCGACAGGCGGTGGCACGCTTGTTCGAAGCTGACGTTGAAGCGTCGCGTCAGCCGATCGATGTCGTGCCGCAACCTCCGCGCTTCGGCGCGGAATCTGGAATAGGGCATGACAAGCGCGCCCGCGGCGTAGTTCGCGAGACCTACGGCGAGCAGCCTACGTGCCTCGTTGCCGGGCAGATCGGCGGCCGCGACGATCCCTTCGATCATCCCCGCGAACGCCGTCGCCGCCAGTCGGTGCGCGACCAGGAAGCGCTGCGTTTCGGGGGAGAGCGCGCCGTTGATCGTCAGCCGCACGCCGTCGAAGCGCGACAGCGGCGCATCCTCGTCATGGTCGCTCGCGACGACGATGCCGTGATCGGACAGTGCGCGCGCGAGGCTGGCGGCGCGCTCCGCCAGATCCTCTGCCGCGCGGTCGAGCGGGTCGATGTAGTTGCCCGCCTCATGGAACCAGTCGCGCACCGCCTCCCATGGCAGCCGCGCGCCGCTGCCCGCGACGAGCGACTCTTCCGCCAGCGCCAGCCGGTCCTCTGCCGCGCGCTTCGCCGCCTGCAGCGCGATCAGGCGGTCGGCGACCCCCGGCTGGGCTTCCGCCAGCTTCACCGCGTCGATCGCGTCGAAGCCCGCCAGCGCGCGATCCGCCAGCGCGTCGGTCAGCGCGGTCAGCCGCCGGGCGGGCGCCTCGCCCTCGATCACCGCCAGCGCCTGCGGATAATGGCGCGCCAGCGCGGCCGTCACCGCCGCGGTCAGTGGTCGCTCGTCGCTCTCCAGCTGGGATAAGTAGCTCACCGACAGGCCAAGCTTCGTCGCCATCGCGCGCTGGTTCATGCCGGCGGCGAGGCGCAACGCTCGCAATTGCGAACCGGCGTAAAGACGGGCAGCCATGCCCCGGCCTATTTCGCAGAGCTTCCATTCGCAAGTTCGCAACTTCACATTTGCGTCATGCGGCCCCGCGGCGCAGACAGCACCACCGTCAGGAGAGATGCATGTCGTCGACGATCGAGGAACTGGAACGCAAGCGCGCCGCCGCGCGGCTGGGCGGCGGGCAGAAGCGCATCGATGCGCAGCACGCCAAGGGCAAGCTGACCGCGCGCGAGCGGCTCGACGTGCTGCTCGACGAAGGATCGTTCGAGGAACTCGACATGTTCGTCGAGCATAATTGCGTCGATTTCGGCATGCCCGATCAGGTCTATCCGGGCGACGGCGTTGTCACCGGATCGGGCACGATCAACGGCCGTCTCGTGTTTGTCTTCAGCCAGGATTTCACCGTGTTCGGCGGCTCGCTGTCCGAACGTCACGCGCAGAAGATCTGCAAGGTGATGGACATGGCGATGAAAGTCGGCGCGCCCGTGATCGGCCTCAACGATTCGGGCGGCGCACGCATCCAGGAAGGCGTAGCGTCGCTCGGCGGCTATGCCGAGGTGTTCCAGCGCAACGTCCTCGCCTCGGGCGTGGTGCCGCAATTGAGCCTCATCATGGGCCCGTGCGCGGGCGGCGCGGTCTATTCGCCGGCGATGACTGACTTCATCTTCATGGTGAAAGATTCCTCCTACATGTTCGTCACCGGCCCCGACGTGGTGAAGACGGTGACCAACGAGGTGGTGACGCAGGAGGCGCTCGGCGGCGCGGTGACGCATACCACCAAGACGAGCGTCGCCGACGTCGCGTTCGAGGATGATATCGAGGCGCTGCTCGCCGCGCGCGACTTCATCGATTTCCTGCCAGAATCGAACCGCTCGCCGGTGCCCGAGCGGCCCACCGCGGACGCGTGGGACAGGCTCGAGCCGAGCCTCGACACGCTGATTCCGCCGTCCGCCAACCAGCCGTACGACATGCACGAGCTAATCCGGAAAGTGTGTGACGAGGGCGATTTCTTCGAGATCCAGCCGGCGCACGCGGCGAACGTCATCTGCGGCTTCGGCCGGATCGAGGGCAAGACGATCGGCGTCGTCGCCAACCAGCCGATGGTGCTGGCGGGCGTGCTCGACATCAATTCGTCGAAGAAGGCGGCGCGTTTCGTGCGCTTCTGCGACGCGTTCGACATTCCGATCGTGACCTTCGTCGACGTGCCGGGCTTCCTGCCGGGCACTGCCCAAGAACATAACGGCATCATCAAGCACGGCGCGAAGCTGCTGTTCGCTTATGCCGAGGCGACCGTGCCCAAGATCACCGTCATCACGCGCAAGGCCTATGGCGGCGCGTACGACGTGATGGCCTCCAAGCACCTGCGCGGCGACCTGAACTACGCCTGGCCGACCGCCGAGATCGCGGTGATGGGCGCGAAGGGTGCGGTGGAGATCATCTTCCGCGGGCTGAACGAGGAAGGCATCGCCGAGAAGACGCGCGAGTATGAAGCGCGCTTCGCCAACCCGTTCGTCGCCGCGTCGAAGGGCTTCATCGATGAGGTGATCCAGCCGCACTCCACCCGCCGCCGGATCGCGCTGGGGCTACGCAAGCTCAAGAACAAGAGCCTCGAGAACCCGTGGAAGAAGCATGACAACATCCCGCTGTGAGCGGCGGTATGGTCTGTTCGAAACAATGAATGAGGGCTGAGATGAACCTTGGTCGCCTGAACCATGTCGGCGTCGCGACGCCGTCGATCGAGAAGTCGGTCGAAACGTACCGCACGTTGCTCGGCGCGGATGCGATCGGCGAGCCGTTCGACCTGCCGGCGCAGGGCGTGACGGTGTGCTTCGTCGATGCGCCCAACACGCAGATCGAGCTGATCGAGCCGTATGACGCGAACTCGCCGATCGCCGGCTTCCTCAAGAAGAACCCGGCGGGCGGGCAGCATCACGTGTGTTTCGAGGTGCCCAACATCGACGCCGCGGTGGCGCATCTCAAGGCGAACGGCGCGACGGTGCTGGGCGAGCCGCGCATCGGCGCGCACGGTACGCCGATCATCTTCGTCCACCCCAAGGATTTCGGCGGCATGCTCGTCGAGCTGATGGAAGAGCCCAAGCAGGCGCATTGAACACGATAAAAGGAGAGCGGGAATGGCTGATTACGAAACGATCCTGACGGAGAAGAAGGGCGATGTCCTCGTCATCACGCTGAACCGCCCCGAGCGGCTCAACGCGGCGTCGATCCAGCTCGCCGAGGACCTGACGGTCGCGCTGTACGATCTGCAGGGCGCACGCGCGGTGCTGCTGACTGGCGCGGGCCGGGCATTCTGCTCGGGCGCCGATCTGCAGGCGCGCGGCGGCGGCGACAGCGTGGTGAAGGGCGGCGACACCAGCCACCGCGCGCTGATGAACTTCTACAACCCGCTGATGAGCCAGATCATGAACCTGTCGGTGCCGGTCGTCACCGCGGTGAACGGCCCGGCGGCGGGCGTCGGCTGTTCGATGGGGCTGTCGGGTGATTTCGTGTTCGCCGGCAAGAGCGCGTACTTCCTCCAGGCATTCGTCAACATCGGGCTGGTGCCCGACGGCGGCTCGACCTGGCTGCTCGCCAAGACGATCGGAAAGGCGCGCGCGACACAGATGATGATGCTGGGCGAGCGGATCGGCGCCGAGCAGGCCGAGCAATGGGGGCTGATCTACAAGGCGGTCGACGACGCCGCGCTTATGGACGAGGCACTGGCGATGGCGACGCGCCTCGCGAGCGGGCCGACCGTCGCACTCTCGGCGATGCGCAAGAACATCCAGGTCGCGCTCGACGGCACGTTCGATCAGGTGCTGCGCGCCGAGGCCGAGGGCCAGCGGCTCGCGGGCGGTTCGCAGGATTCGCGCGAGGGCGGCCTCAGCTTCCTCGAGAAGCGCAAGCCGGTGTTCAAGGGCCAGTGATCCAAATTTCCCCTCCTGCCTGCGGGAGGGGAGTTTGATGGGACAATAGCAATGACCGACAAGCCCGAAACCAACCTTGGCGAAGACACCGGCGCCGCGCCCAAGCCGGCACCGATGCCGACCGAAGTCGCGTCGCCGCCGCCCGCGCCCACGCTCGACACATGGGCGAAGGCCGCCGCGAAGGAGGTGAAGGGCAAGGACCTCACGTGGGACACGCCCGAAGGGATTCAGGTCAAGCCGCTCTATACCGAAGCGGATACCGAAGGCTGGGAGCCGGGCCTGCCCGGTTTCGCGCCCTTCACTCGCGGCGTGCGCGCGTCGATGTACGCGGGGCGGCCGTGGACGATCCGCCAGTACGCCGGCTTCTCGACCGCGGAGGAATCGAACGCCTTCTACCACCGCAATCTGAAGGCGGGGCAGAAGGGGCTGTCGGTCGCATTCGATCTCGCGACGCACCGCGGCTATGACAGCGATCACCCGCGCGTCACGGGCGACGTCGGCAAGGCGGGCGTCGCGATCGACACGATCGACGACATGAAGATCCTGTTCGACGGCATCCCGCTCGATCAGATGAGCGTGTCGATGACGATGAACGGCGCGGTGATCCCGATCCTCGCCTTCTTCATCGTCGCGGGTGAGGAGCAGGGCGTCGACCGCAAGCTGCTCGACGGGACCATCCAGAACGACATCCTCAAGGAGTTCATGGTCCGCAACACGTACATCTACCCGCCCGAGCCGAGCATGCGGATCATCTCGGACATCTTCGGCTACACCAGCCGCGAGATGCCGAAGTTCAATTCGATCTCGATCTCCGGCTATCACATGCAGGAAGCCGGAGCGACACAGGTGCAGGAGCTCGCCTTCACCATCGCCGACGGCATGGAATATGTGAAATACGGCGTCGCGAGCGGCCTCGACATCGACAAGTTCGCCGGGCGTCTGTCGTTCTTCTTCGCGATTGGCATGAACTTCTTCATGGAGGTCGCCAAGCTGCGCGCCGCGCGCGTGCTGTGGCATCGCGTGATGACCAACCTCGGCGCGCAGGACGAACGCTCCAAGATGCTGCGCACGCACTGCCAGACGTCGGGCGTCTCGCTGACCGAGAAGGATCCGTACAACAACGTCATGCGCACCACGATCGAGGCGATGGCGGCGATGCTGGGGGGCACCCAGTCACTCCACACCAACGCGCTCGACGAGGCGATCGCGCTGCCGACCGATTTCTCCGCCCGCATCGCGCGCAACACGCAGATCGTGATTCAGGAAGAGACGGGAATGACCAAGGTCGTCGATCCGCTCGGCGGCAGCTATTACGTCGAGGCGCTGACCAAGGATCTGGTCGACCGCGCATGGGCGATCATCGAGCGCGTCGAGGCGGAGGGCGGCATGGCCAAGGCGGTCGCCGCCGGCTGGCCGAAGGCGATGATCGAGGAGGCGTCCGCCGCGCGCGCGGCGCGGATCGATCGCGGCGAGGAAGTCGTCGTCGGCGTCAACAAATACACCAAGGACAAGGAGGATCCGATCGAGATCCTCGACGTCGACAACGTCGCGGTGCGCGAGGCGCAGATCCGCCGCATCGAGAAGGTGAAGGCAGAGCGTGACGACGCGGCATGCCAAGTGGCGCTCGACGCGCTGCGCGAAGGCGCGAAGGGCAATGGCAACCTCCTCGAGCTCGCAGTCGAATGCGCGAGGCGGCGGGCAACGCTGGGTGAGATCTCGGCGGCGATGGAGGATGTGTTCGGCCGCTTCGGCACGTTCCCGACACCGGTGAAGGGCATTTACGGCGGCGCGTACAAGGAGGACGAGCGCTGGGCGCGGCTGCTGCGCGGCGTCGAGGCGACCGAGCGTCGGCTCGGCCGCAAGCCCCGCATGTTCGTTGCCAAGATGGGGCAGGACGGGCACGATCGCGGCGCCAACCTCGTCTCGTCGATGTTCGGCGACCTGGGCTTCGAGGTGATCGCCGGGCCGCTTTTCCAGACGCCGAAGGAATCGGCGGCGGTGGCGCTGGAGAAGGATGTGGACGTCGTCGGCGCATCGAGCCTTGCGGCGGGGCACAAGACGCTGATCCCCGAGCTGATCGGCCACCTGCGCGATGCCGGGCGCCCGGACATCAAGGTGATCGCGGGCGGCGTCATCCCCGCGCAGGATTATCAGGCGCTGTACGACAGCGGCGTGCAGGCGATCTTCGGCCCGGGCACCAACCTCATCAAGGCGGCGGAGGACGTGCTGCGGCTGCTCGGCCACAACATGCCGCCCGAAGGCGAAGAACAGGCGGAGGCGGCGGAGTGAGGCTGCTCGCGGCACCGGCAGGCCTGGTTTGCGGCGCGCTTCTCTGCGCCACGCCTGCCGCCGCGCAGACGCAGGCGCAGATGAACGCTTCCGCCGGCACCGACTATCGGCGCGCCGACGTGGCGATGACGGCGCAGTGGAAGGCGACCTACGCCTACATGAAGCGTGAGGATGCGCAGAATGCGGCGGGTGCGCGCAGCCCGGGCTATGCCGCGGCGACGCTCGCCAGCCAGCGCGCGTGGCTCACCTTTCGCAACGCGCAATGCGCGATCGAGGCGAAGGAGGTAGAGGGCGGATCGATGGCGCCGATGGTGCGCGCCGGCTGCCTCACGCGGCTTACCAAGGAACGGACGAAGCAATTGAAAGATTTGATGTGGCGCCGATGATCCGCAC
This sequence comes from Sphingomonas sp. TZW2008, assembly GCF_002117915.1. Lineage (GTDB taxonomy): Bacteria > Pseudomonadota > Alphaproteobacteria > Sphingomonadales > Sphingomonadaceae > Sphingomonas. The sequence continues at coordinate 154,970 of NZ_BDJB01000007.1, forward strand.
CGATTGGACACGGGCGGAGATCGCCGAACTGTTCGACCTGCCGTTCGACGAACTAATGTGGCGTGCGCAATCAGTGCACCGCGCCCATCATGCGGCAGGCGAGGTACAATTGTGCACGCTGCTGTCGATCAAGACCGGCGGCTGCCCCGAGGATTGCGGCTATTGCTCGCAGTCGGCGTCCGCCGACAGCGGCGTCAAGGCGACCAAGCTGATGGACGTGCGCGCCGTGCTGCAGAGCGCGGCGCAGGCGAAGGACGCGGGCTCGCAGCGCTTCTGCATGGGCGCGGCGTGGCGCAATCCCAAGGACAAGGACATGCCCGCCATCGTCGAAATGGTGCGCGGCGTGCGCCAGATGGGGATGGAGACGTGCATGACGCTGGGGATGCTCACCCCGCGTCAGGCCGCGATGCTCGCCGACGCCGGGCTCGATTACTACAACCACAATATCGATACCTCGCCCGAGCGCTACGGCGACGTCATCACCACGCGCACCTTCGGCGAGCGGCTCGAGACGCTGGAGAATGTCCGTACCGCGGGGATCAACGTGTGCTGCGGCGGGATCGTCGGCATGGGCGAGACGCGCGAGGATCGCGTCGGCTTCGTCCACGCGCTCGCGACGCTGCCGCGCCATCCGGAAAGCGTGCCGGTCAACGCGCTGGTGCCGGTGAAGGGAACCGTGCTGGGCAACATGCTGTCGGACACGCCGCTAGCCAAGATCGACGACATCGAATTCGTCCGCACGGTAGCGGTAGCACGCATCACCATGCCGATGAGCATGGTGCGCCTGTCCGCGGGACGCGAGAGCATGTCGGAGGCGACCCAGGCTTTGTGCTTCATGGCCGGCGCGAACTCGATTTTCACCGGCGACAAGCTGCTGACCGCGGGCAACCGCGGCGATAGCGCCGACGCCGCGCTGTTTTCGAAGCTCGGCGTGCGGCCGATGCAGGCGGAAGAGCCGATGCGCGCACGCCGCGCCGACGCCGCGCTCGAGCCGGCTGAATAAAGGTGATCGGGGAGCCTGCCTCCCCGCATAGGGTTCGATCGCTTGCGGCGGCACGCCCGCCGCAGGCCTAGGGGAGAAGGCAGTGTTCAAGAAGATCCTGGTCGCCAATCGCGGCGAGATCGCGTGCCGGGTGTTCCGCACCGCGAAGAAGATGGGCATCAAGACCGTCGCCGTCTATTCGGATGCCGATGCGCGCGCGCCGCACGTGCTGATGGCGGACGAGAGCGTCAGGCTCGGGCCAGCGCCAGCGGCGGAGAGCTATCTCAAGGCGGATCTGATCCTGCTCGCCGCCAAGGAGACGGGCGCGGACTGCATCCACCCCGGCTACGGCTTTCTGTCCGAGCGCGAGAGCTTCGCCAAGGCGTGCGCCGAGGCGGGCATCGCCTTCGTCGGCCCGCCGCCCAACGCGATCGCCGCGATGGGCGACAAGATCGAATCGAAGAAGCTCGCCAAGGAAGCCGGCGTCAACGTCGTTCCCGGCTATCTCGGCGAAATCGCGGACACCGACGAGGCGGTGAAGATCGCCGGCGATATCGGCTATCCCGTGATGATGAAGGCGTCCGCCGGCGGCGGCGGCAAGGGCATGCGGCTCGCGTGGAGCGAGCAGGACGTGCGCGAGGGCTTCGAGGCAACCAAGCGCGAGGGGCTGGCGAGCTTCGGCGACGACCGCGTGTTCATCGAGAAGTTCATCGAGAGCCCGCGCCACATCGAGATCCAGGTGCTCGGCGACCAGCACGGCAACGTCGTCTACCTCAACGAGCGCGAATGTTCGGTGCAGCGCCGCCATCAGAAAGTGGTCGAGGAAGCGCCGTCGCCGTTCGTCACGCCCAAGATGCGCAAGGCGATGGGCGAGCAGGCGGTCGCGCTGGCGAAGGCCGTCGGCTATTATAGCGCCGGCACGGTTGAGCTGATCGTCTCGGGCGCCGACACGACGGGCGAAAGCTTCTACTTCCTCGAAATGAACACCCGCCTGCAGGTGGAGCATCCCGTTACCGAGGAGATCACCGGGCTCGATCTGGTCGAGCAGATGATCCGCGTCGCCCACGGCGAGAAGCTCGGCTTCGGGCAGAAGGACGTCAAGATCAACGGCTGGGCGATCGAGAATCGCGTCTATGCCGAGGATCCGTATCGCGGCTTCCTTCCCTCGATCGGCCGGCTGGTGCGCTACAATCCGCCCGCTGCGGACAAGCGCCAGGCACCGTTTGGCGACGACGAGGGTGCGCCCGGCGTGCGCGTCGACGACGGCGTGTACGAGGGCGGCGAAGTCAGCATGTTCTACGATCCGATGATCGCCAAGCTGATCACCCACGGCAAGACGCGCGAGGAAGCGATCGACAAGCAGGTCGCGGCGCTCGACCAGTTCGAGATCGTTGGGCCGGGCACCAACCTCGATTTCGTCTCCGCGCTAATGCAGCACCCGCGCTTCCGCTCGGGCAACATCACGACGGGGTTCATCGCCGAAGAATATCCCGACGGCTTCCACGGCGCGCCGGCCTCTGAAGAGACGGTTCGCGCGCTCGCCGGTATCGCCGGCTTCGCCGCGACGGCAGAGGCGGACCGCGCACGCCGCGTCGACGGGCAGCTCGGCGATCGGCTGCATCCGCCGGCCGAATGGGTGGTGCGGATCGACGGCAAGGACCACAATGTCACCGTCTCGCCCGATGCGCTGCGTGTCGACGGGACGGATCTGCCGCTCGCGCTCGAATACACCCCGGGTGACCGTGTCATCGTCGCCGAGCCGACCGAGGGCGAAGCGCCCGCGCTGACGGTGAAGCTCGTGAAGACGCGCACCGGCTTCACGCTCAACGCGCTCGGCGCCAGCCACAAGGTGCGCGTGCTGCCCGCGCGCGCTGCATCCTACGCGCAGCACCTCCTCGAAAAGGTGCCGCCTGATCTGTCCAAGTTCCTGATCGCGCCGATGCCCGGGCTGCTCGTGCGGCTCGACGTCAAGGCCGGCGACAAGGTCGAAGCGGGGCAGCCGCTCGCGGTGGTCGAGGCGATGAAGATGGAGAACATCCTGCGCGCCGAGAAGAGCGCGGTGGTGAAGAGCGTCAGCGCCGAAGCGGGCGCGAGCCTCCAGGTCGATCAGGTGATCCTCGAGCTCGAATAGTCGGTCTCCCGTTCCTGCCGGTCTAAGAAGCCGGCAGGAACGGCGCGTGCCGCACTGCGACAAATCGCGACACTAAATTGCTGGACCGGACGGGCCGCCGCCGCCATCCCGATCCCATGCAGCGTATTCGCGCCTCGCTTCTTCTGGCCGCCGCGCTCGGCGGATGCACCGTTGGGCCCGATTATCGCCCGCGCGCAGCGGGCGAGCTGGGTGTGCCCGACGCCTATTCAGTCACCGCGGCGCCGACGCGTGAGGATCTGACGCGCTGGTGGCGCGGGTTCGACGATCCCGTGCTCGGCGATCTCGTCGAGCGTGCCGCGGCGGCCAATCTCGACATCGCGCAGGCCGCGGCGCGACTGCGCCAGGCGCGCGAGGCGCTGGTGCAGAGCCGCGCGGACCTGCTGCCGACGCTCAACGGCTCGGGCGGCTACAGCCGCTCGGAGACGCTGCGCGGCGGCGGCACCGTCATCACGCTACCCGACGGCACGGTGCAGAACGTCGGCGGGGGCGGGGGCTCGAACTTTTCGCTCGGGCTCGATGCGCAATATCAGCTCGGCCTGTTCGGCGAGGTGCGCCGCACGGTAGAGGCGAGCCGCGCGCAATATGAAGCGTCGGGGTTCGACCAGGCGACCGTGCTGCTGTCGGTGCAGGCGGAGGTCGCACGCAACTACGTGCTGGCGCGGCTGTACCAGCTGCAACTCGCCAATGCGCGCGACAGCCTCGCGCTGCAGGACGACAATCTCGAGATCGCCGGCTTCCGCGTCCAGGCGGGGCTCGTCTCCAGCCTCGATCAGGAGCAGGCCCGAGTCCAGCGCGCGCAGACCGCAGCGTCGATCCCGCAGATCGAGCAGCAATACAACGCCGCCGTGTCGCGGCTGGGCGTGCTGACCGGTCAGGCGCCCGGCGCGCTCAAACCGCTGCTCGCTGCGCCGCGGTCAATCCCGCGTGGGCCGCAGACGGCGGGTGCAGGCATCCCCGCCGACGTGCTGCGCCAGCGCCCCGACGTTCGCTCGGCGGAGCGCAACCTCGCCGCCGCCACCGCGCAGATCGGTGTCGCTAAGGCGCAGCTCTATCCCGCACTCGCGATCACCGGCCGGCTCAACAGCAACGCCGGTACCTTCGGCGGGCTGCTCGAGACGATCACTGGCGGGCTGTTCGCGGGCGTGACGCAGGCGATCTTCAACGGCGGGCGGCTGCGCAGCCAGGTGCGCGGGGCGGAAGCCGCGACCGATGCCGCGCTCGCCGCGTACAAGCAGGCGGTGCTCGTCGCGCTGGAGGATGTCGAGAACGCCCTCGTCGCGCTGCGCAGCGCACAGGAGCGCGAGCGGCAGTTCGCGATCGCGCTCGATGCGGCGAATGCCTCGGCGATCCTCAGCCGCAGCCAGTATCGCACCGGCCTCACCGATTTCACGACGCTGAGCCAGCAGGAAGCGGCGCTGCTGTCGGCGCGTAACAGCGCGGCGCAGGCGCGCGGCGATCAGGCGACGGCGCTCATCCAGCTCTACACCGCGCTCGGCGGCGGGTGGGACGCGGGCGCCGCGCCGCTCGCCGATACCGATCCGCAGCGTCTCAACCAGAACGGATCGCGCTGATGGCGACGACGGACCTTGACGATTTCCTCGGCGTAAAGCCGCAGCCGGCGTGGCGGCGCTGGATCAAATGGCCTGCGATCGCGCTCGGCGTCATCCTGCTCGTGCTGCTCGGCATGCGCCTGTTCGGTTCCAGCGCGGAAGCGGGCTATGCCACCGCGCCGGTGCGCCGCGGCGATCTGACCGTCACCGTTTCCGCGACGGGCAAGCTCGCGCCGACCAACCAGGTGACGGTGGGCTCGCAATTGTCGGGGCTCGTCACTCGTGTCGTCGTCGACGTCAACGACCGCGTCGTCGCCGGCCAGCCGCTCGCGCTGATCGATCCCGAGCAGATCGATGATCAGATCCGCGCCGGCGAAGCGCAGCTCGCCGCCAATGTCGCGCAGGTCAACCAGGCGCGCGCCACGGTGTCCGAAGCGCAAGCGCAGCTCGCGCGGCTGCAGGAAGTGTACCGGCTGTCGAACGGCCGCGTGCCCTCGAAGACCGAACTGCAGACCGGTCAGGCCAATGCGCAGCGCGCGGTTGCCGCGCAGCGCGTCGCGGAGGCCAATGTCTCCGCCGCGCGCGCCAATCTCGCGCAGAGCCAGACGCAGCGTCAGCGCGCGATCATCCGCTCGCCCGTCAACGGCGTCGTGCTCGCCCGGCAGGTCGATCCCGGCCAGACGGTCGCCGCCTCGTTCAATACGCCGACGCTGTTCGTCATCGCCGAGGATCTGAGCCAGATGAAGCTCGAGGTCGCGATCGACGAGGCGGATGTCGGCGCGGTGAAGCAGGGGCAGAAGGCGAGCTTCGCCGTCGATGCCTTCCCCGGCCGTACCTTCCCGGCAACGATCACGCGCGTCGATCTGGGTTCGAACCTGACCGCCAGCACGGCGAGCGCGTCGAGCAGCGGCACGGCGAGCACGACGGCGAGCACCGGGCAGGTCGTCTCCTATGCCGCCGATCTCACCGTCGCGAACCCGACGATGGAGCTGCGCCCGGGGATGACGGCGACCGCGGATATCGTCACCAGCGACAAGAAGAACGTGCTGCTCGTGCCCAATGCGGCGTTCCGCTTCACGCCGAGCGCGGCGGGCGGCGACAGCGGGCAGGGCGGCATCGCGGGTTCGCTCACCTTTCGTCCGCGCCGCGGCAATCGCGCCGAGCGGCAGGTAACGGTGGGCCGCGGCGCGCAGCAGACGGTGTACGTCAAGGGCGAAAACGGCCAGCCGCGCGCGATCCAAGTGACGACCGGCGATACCAACGGCAGCGTGACGGAAGTGCTCTCGGGCGGGCTGAAGCCCGGCATGCAGGTCATCACCGGGCAGCTGGCGGGCGGTGACGAGGGCGCGACGCCGCGCGGTGGCGGCCAGCGCCGCCAGCGGCAGGGAGGCGGCGGCGGTGGCGGCGGCGCCTGACGATGCGCGCCGCGCTGTCGGCGACCCGATCATCACGCTGCGCGGTGTGACCAAGACCTACGGCACCGGCCCCACCGCGTTCCAGGCGCTGAAGGGCGTCGATCTTGACATTGCAGCGGGTGATTTCGTCGCGGTGATGGGCCCGTCGGGATCGGGCAAGTCGACGACGATGAACATCCTCGGCTGTCTTGACGTGCCGTCGGGCGGCACCTTCCTGTTCCGTGGTCACCATGTCGAGACGCTCGACCGCGATCAGCGCGCGCTGCTCCGCCGCCGCTACCTCGGCTTCGTCTTCCAGGGGTTCAACCTCTTGAGCCGCACCAGCGCGCTCGAGAATGTCGAGCTGCCGCTGCTGTACCGCGGCGACGATCGCAAGGCGCGGCGCGACGCCGGCATGGCGGCGCTCGACAAGGTCGGGCTCGCCGACTGGTGGGATCACACGCCCGCCGAACTGTCCGGCGGGCAGCAGCAGCGCGTCGCGATCGCGCGCGCGATCGTCACCCGCCCCGACGTGCTGCTCGCCGACGAGCCGACCGGCAACCTCGATTCCGAACGATCGGTCGAGATCATGGAGCTGCTCACCGATCTCAACCGGACGAGCGGGATCACCGTGCTGATGGTGACGCACGAGCCCGACATGGCGGCATTCGCGCACACCGTCGCCCACTTCAAGGATGGGCTGGTCGAGCGGATCGACGCCAACCATCGCATGGGGGAGGGGGTGGAATGATCTTCGGCACCACCTTCATCCTCGCGCTGCGCTCGATCCGCCGCCACCTCCTGCGCTCGTTCCTCACCACCCTCGGCATCGTCATCGGCGTCGCCGCCGTCGTCGCGATGGTGACGCTGGGCAAGGCAACGACCAGCGCGGTGCAGCAGCAGATCGCTGCGCTTGGCACCAACGTGCTGCAGATCCGCCCCGGTCAGGGCTTCGGGCGCGGCGGCGGCGGCCCGCGCCCGCCCGATTTCAAACCCGAGGACGTCACCGCGATCGAGCAGCAGGTCGCCGGCGTCACCGCCGTCGCACCGCAGGCATCGGCCACCGCCACCGCGATCTACGAGGGCGCGAACTGGTCGACGACGATCCAGGGCACCACCAACGCGGTGTTCACCGTTCAGCCGTGGCCGCTCGCGCAGGGGCGCACCTGGACGCCGGCAGAGGAGCAGGCGGGTAAGGCGGTGTGCATTATCGGCAATACCGTGCGGCAGAACCTGTTCCGGCGCGGCAGCGCGGTCGGCCAGCGGATGCGCATCGGCGCGATCAGCTGCGACGTCATCGGCGTCCTCACCGCCCGCGGCCAGGCGGGGTTCGGCGGCGATCAGGACGATACGGTGGTGATGCCGATCAAGGCCGTCCAGCGCCGCTTCACCGGCAATCGCGACGTGCGGCTGATGCTGGTTGGCGTCGATCAGGCGTATTCGACCGCCGCGGTGCAATCGTCGATCAGCGATCTGCTGCGCGAGCGGCGCAATGTCGGCGGCGGCAAGCAGGACGATTTCAACATCTTCGACACCAAGCAGATCAGCGACACGCTGACGGGCACGACGACGCTGCTGACGCGGATCGTCGCCGCGGTGGCGGCGATCAGCCTCGTTGTCGGCGGGATCGGCATCATGAACATCATGCTCGTATCGGTCACCGAGCGGACGCGCGAGATCGGCATCCGGCTCGCGATCGGCGCGGTGGCGAACGAAGTGCTGATGCAATTCCTCGTCGAGGCGGTGACGCTGTCGATGCTCGGCGGGCTGATCGGGCTGATCCTGGCGCAGCTCGTCATCCTCGTCGCGACACCGCTGATGCAGGTGCCGTGGACGTTCGATCCGACGATCAACATGATCGCCTTCGCCATCGCGGCGGTGATCGGCGTCGTCTTCGGCTATTTCCCCGCCCGCCGCGCAGCGGCGCTCAACCCGATCGACGCGCTGCGCCACGAGTAGCGCATCGGCAATCAGGCGCGCCGGCGGGTATGGGCCTCGGGCGCGTGGACCAGCCGGCGCAACTCGTCGAGCTCGGCCGGCGTGTCGACATCGATCAGTTCGGCCGCGGTGGCGACGACGTGCTTGCCCGCGCGGATCAGCGCGCGCGCACCGTGATCGCCGGTGATCGCCAGCAGCTCGTTGAACCGATCGCGCCCGAACAAGGCCGGCGGGCGCGGCTGGCGCCCGTCGCTCGATGCCACCACCGCGCGCGCATCGTCGGCGGCGTCGAGCAGGTTGTAGACGTGAGTCGCGGTGACGCGCGGCATGTCGGCGAGCGCGATCACCACCGCCGCGGCGTCGCGCGAGCGCGCGCAAGCGATGCCGAGCCGCAGCGAGGACGCCATGTCGGCGATCGCCGCGTCGTTGCGCACCACGGTGTAGCCGTGCTGCGCATAGTCGATCCGGCAATTGGCGGTCACCGCGATCCGCTCGCGGAACGGCATGTCTTCCAGCGCGACCGCGACGTGCAGCCCGAGCGCACGGCCGAGGAACGGCCCGTCGAGCTTGCTACCGATGTCGCCGAACCGCGTCGACTTGCCCGCCGCGAGCAGGACGAGGACGACGTCCTCAGCCGCGATCATGAAACGCCTTGATCATTGCGCCCGCCACCGACAGCGCGATCTCCGCCGGCCCGATCGCACCGATATCGAGCCCGACCGGACCGTCGATCCGGTCGAGGTCCGCGTCGCTCACCCCCGCCGCCGCCAGCCGCTCGCGCCGCGCGGCGTGGCTCTTGCGGCTGCCCAGCGCGCCGACATAGCCGGTATTGGCGGCAAGCGCGGCAATCAGCGCCGGATCGTCGATCTTGGTATCGTGGCTCAGCGTCACCACGGCGGTCGACGGGCCAGGCTTGTACGCCGCCACCGCCTCGTCGGGCCAGCGATCGTCGAGCACCGTGTCGGGAAACCGCTCCTTGGTGAGGAACCGCCCGCGCGGATCGACCACTACCGTCTCGATCCCCAGCGTGCGCGCGAGCCCGACCAGCGACTGCGCGATCTGCACCGCGCCGACGACGATCAGCCGCCGCGGCGGATCGTAGCGATTGGCGAAGACTGCCCCCGTTTCGACCGGACGAAGATCGGAATGGCCGGTCGCAAGATCGGTCGTCACCGTCAGCGACTGGCCATCGCCGCGCGCGGCGACGATGCGGTCGAACAATTCGGGGTCGAACCCCTCGGCGCTCACCGGTTGCACCATCACGCTGATCTGGCCCCCGCATGGCAGCCCGACCTCCCACGCACTGGCATCGGCGACGCCGTACTCCTTCACCGTGAAGGGTGCGCCGGCGATCACCTGCGCTGCGGTATCGAGAATGTCGCCTTCGACGCAGCCGCCCGACACCGAGCCTTCGAAGCGCCCGTCCTCGTGCACCAGCATGTGGCTGCCACGCGGTCGCGGCGCCGATCCCCACGTCGAGACGACGGTGGCGAGCGCCATCTTCGACCCCTTCCACGCCTGCGCCGCGGAGAGGACGGTATCGTTATCGGCCATGGATCACACCGGGGGAAGCGAGGGGAGAAGCTTGTCGAGCGTCACCGGCATGTCGTAGCTGCGCACGCCGGTCGCATTGTGGATCGCGTTGACGATCGCCGCGCCGGCACCCGCGATGCCGAGCTCACCGACCCCCTTGGCGCCGACGGGATTGGCCGAATCATCGATCTCCTCGATGAAATGCGCTTCGATCTGCGGCACGTCGGCATTCACCGCGACGTGATACTCGCCGAAATCGGGGTTCACGAACCGCCCGTTACGCGGATCGACCACTGCATCCTCGCTCAGCGCATAGGCAAGGCCCCAGACCATGCCGCCGACGATCTGGTTGCGCGCCGTCTTCTCGTTGAGCACGCGGCCGATGTCGAACACGCCGAGCATGCGGCGTACGCGCACCTCGCCCGTCACGGCGTTGACCGCGACTTCGGCGAACTGCGCGCCGTGGCTCGCCTGGCTCGTCGCCTGCGATTCCTTGCCGGGCGACGTCTTGCCGCGCGCGGTGATCGGCGCGCCGCGCACCAGATCGCCGATCGCGCTCGTCCGCCCGCCGGCGGTAACCTGACCGTCGAGCAGCGTGAGATCCTCCGGTGCGGCGTTCATGCGCAGCGCGAGCTCGGCAAGGATGTCCTCGCACGCCAGCGCCACCGCCGCGCACGCGCTGCCTGCGCCGAACGATCCGCCCGATCCCGCACTCGGCGGCAGATCGCTGTCGCCGATCATCACGTCGATCGCGCTCACCGGCAGGCCCAGCATCTCGCCCGCGGTCTGCGCCAGGATCGTGTATGTGCCGGTCCCGATGTCGGTCATGTCGGTGCGCAGCGTCGCGCGGCCGTCCGCCTCCAGCGTCACCTCGGCCTCCGCCTGAACGGTGAAGTTGCCGCGCAGCGCCGCCGCCATGCCCATGCCGATCAGCCACTCGCCCTCGCGCCGGCTGCCCGGCGTTGCGGCGCGCTGGTCCCAGCCGAAGCGCCGCGCGCCCTCGTCGTAGCAGTCGAGCAGGCGGCGGGTGGAGAAGCGCTTGCCCGTCGTCGGATCGACACTTGGCTCGTTGCGCCGGCGCAGCTCGATCGGATCGAGCCCGAGCTGCTCGGCGAGCTCGTCCATCGCGCACTCGACGGCGAAGGTACCGATCGCCTCGCCCGGCGCGCGCACTGCGCCCGTCGCGGGCAGGTCGATCCGCGCGAGATCGGTGCGGAAGCGACGCGCCTTGCCGGCGTAGAGCGGCAGCGTGCCGAACGGCACTGGCTCGAGGAACCCGCTGTCGTCGTTCTGATAGGCGACGCTCTCGTGCGCCATCGCGCTGATGTTGCCGTCGGCATCGCAGGCGATGCGCATTCGCTGCTGCGTCGGCGAGCGGTGGTGCACCATGTAAGCGGTTTGTCGGCGGGTGAGCGCCACCTTTACCGGACGGCCGACCTTTTCTGCGGCGATCGCGGCAAAGACCACTTCGGGGCCGACGCCCGTCTTGCCGCCGAATCCACCGCCGACATAGGGCGCGAGTACGCGCACGCGGTCCTTGTCGATCCCCAGCGCCGTCGCGATCGTGGCGGCCGCGCTGCCGATCACCTGATTGCTCGACCGCACGATCAGCCGCTCGCCCTCCCACCACGCGGTGGTCGCGTGCGGCTCGAGCGCAGCGGGGAAGTGGATCGGGGTCGAATAGGTGCGGTCGAACACGATCTCGGCCGCGGCGAGCGCCTCGTCGAACCCGCCCTTGTCGATCGCTGGCAGGAAGCCGAGCTTGTGGTCACGCTCGACCGTGACGTCGCCCGCGTCGAAGCGGCCCGCCTGCGCCGCGTAGTTCACCTCGACCAGCCGCGCCGCGGCGCGCGCCGTCTCCTGCGTTTCGGCGACGACCAACGCGACGCCCTGGCCGTAGTGGAAGATCTCGTCGCTGCCGAGCGTCGCGGGCGCGCGCGAGTTGCCCTCGCCGGTCGGCATGCGCGGATCGCCGTGGATCACCGCAATCACGCCGGGCAGCGCCTCGGCTGCCGCGGCGTCGATTCCCGTCACGTGCCCGCGCCCGATCGCCGCCGTCACCACCGCCATATAGGCGGTGCGCTCCGGTGCCTGCTCATAGGCGTAGTGCGCCGCGCCGCTGACCTTGGCCGGCCCCTCGTAGCGGTCGATCGGCTTGCCCAGCAGCCCCTGCTGCGCGCGGTCGAGCGCGGCGGGGCGGTACGGAGCGTCCATCGCGACGTCGTTCATGGCTGCACCTGCGTCAGCTCGCGCAGCGTCGCGGTCAGCACGCGCCGCACGAGCGGGATCTTGAAATCATTGTGGCCATAGCCGCGCGCGTCCGCGAGCAGCGCGTCCGCCGCGGCGGCGAAGGTCGCCGCATCGGGCGCCCGGCCGATCAGCGCCGCCTCGACCGCCGCATCGCGCCACGGCATCGGCGCGAGGCCGCCGAAGCCAAGCGCGGCGTGCGCGATCCGCCCGTCCTGTACCGCGATCACGCCGGCGACGGAGACCACGGCAAAGGCGTAGGACGCACGATCGCGCACCTTGCGATACGCCTGCCGCGCGCCGGCCGGCGGGGCGGGCAGTGCGACGTGCGTGATGAGCTCACCCGGTTCGAGCACCGTCTCGATCTGCGGCGTGTCGCCGGGCAGGCGATAGAAATCGCCGAGCGGGATGCGCCGCCGGTCGCCGTCGGGCTTCAGCGTCACCACGGCCGCGTCGAGTGCGCGCATCGCGACCGGCATGTCGCCGGGATGCGTCGCGATACACCGATCGCTCGTCCCCAGCACGGCGTGGATGCGGTTGAACCCGCCGATCGCGTCGCAGCCGCTGCCCGGCACGCGCTTGTTGCACGCTGCATGCGTGTCGTAGAAGAAATAGCAGCGCGTGCGCTGGAGGAGGTTGCCCCCCGTGGTCGCCTTGTTGCGCAGCTGCCCCGACGCACCGGCGAGCAGCGCGCGGCTCAGCGCCGGGTAGCGCGCGATCACGCGGCGGTCGGCGGCGAGATCGCTGTTGGGCACCAGCGCGCCGATCAGCAGCCCGCCGTCGCGCTCCTCGATCGTGTTCAGGTCCAGCCGGCTGATGTCTACCAGCGCCTCGGGGGTCTCGACCTGCAGCTTCATCAGATCGATGAGGTTGGTGCCGCCCGCGATGAACCGCCCGCCCGCCTTCACCGCGGCTTCGGGGCTGTCGGCACGGGTATAGCTGAACGTCTTCACGCCGCCGTCTCCGCCTCGTGCACGTCGCGGATCGCGTCGACGATCGTCGGATAGGCCGAACAGCGACAGATGTTGCCGCTCATCCGCTCGCTGATCTCGGCATCGTCGAGCTGCGGCGCCGTGAGATCGCCCGAGACGTGGCTCGGCCACCCCTTCGCAACCTCGTCGAGCATCCCGACTGCCGAGCAGATCTGCCCGGGCGTGCAATAGCCGCACTGATAGCCGTCGTGGCGGACGAACGCCGCCTGCATCGGGTGCAGCGAGTCGCCGCTGCCCAGCCCCTCGATCGTCGTAATGTCATCGTCCTGATGCATCACGGCAAGCGTGAGACACGCATTGATCCGCCGCCCGTTGACCAGCACCGTGCACGCGCCGCACTGGCCGTGGTCGCATCCCTTCTTGGTGCCGGTGAGGCGGAAATCCTCGCGCAGGAGGTCGAGAAGCGAGGCGCGGATATCGGGATCGGCCTCGCGCTTGCTGCCGTTGATGGTGAAGCGCATGACGATACTATGCGCGCTTCGATGATCCGATCCAAGAGTGCCGCAATAATTCTTGTTATGCTGCTGGCGGGCGGCTGCGCTTCGCGGCAACCTGCGGCAATGGATCCGGTCGCCTCGCTCTCGTCCCCCATCGTCATCGCGCACCGCGGCGCCTCGGGCGAGCGGCCCGAGCACACGCTCGCCGCCTACGCACGTGCGATTCAGCAGGGCGCCGACGTGATCGAGCCCGATCTGGTGCCGACGCGCGACGGCGTGCTCGTCGCGCGGCACGAGAACGAGATCAGCGAGACGACCGACGTCGCCGATCACCCCGAATTCGCCGATCGCCGCGCCACCAAGACGATCGACGGCAAGACGCTGACCGGCTGGTTCACCGAGGATTTCACGCTCGCCGAACTGAAGACGCTACGCGCGCGCGAGCGCCTGCCGCTGCTCCGCCCGGACAATACGGCCTATGACGGGCAGGAGACGATCCCGACGCTCGACGAGGTGATCACGCTCGCCAAGCGGCACGGTGTCGCGATCTACCCCGAAACCAAGCATCCGAGCTATTTCGCCGCGATCGGCCGCGGCACCGATGCGCCGCTCGTCGCCGCGCTCAAGGCGGCGGGGTGGGACAGCGCCGACGCACCCGTCTTCATCCAGTCGTTCGAGATCGCGAACCTGCGGCGCCTCGCGACGATGACGAAGATCCGCCTGATCCAGCTCCTTGATGCGGACGGCGCGCCGGCGGATGGCGCCGCGGCGAGCTATGCCGAGATGACGACGCCCGCCGGGCTGGCCGCGGTTGCGCGCTACGCCTGGGGGATCGGTCCCAACAAGGCGATGCTATGGCAGGGGGATGCGCCGAGCACGCTGGTCCGCGACGCGCACGCCGCCGGGCTGCGCGTCCACCCCTGGACGTACCGTGCCGAGAACTACTTCCTCCCGTCACGTTTCCGCCAAGGCATCAATCCGCGCGGACACGGCGATGTCGCCGCCGAGATTTCAGCCGCGCTTCGCCTTGGTATCGACGGATTCTTCACCGATTTTCCTGCTATCGGGGTGAAGGCGCGAAACGACGCGCGGGGAGTGAAGTGATGCGTAAGATCATCGTGTGTGCGGCCGCGCTGGCACTGCCGCTAAGCGCGGGCGGGTGCATCCGTACCGCGGCCAGCGTCGTCACTGCGCCGTTCAAGGTCGCGGGGCAGGCGGCGGACTGGGCGACGACCAGCCAGGACGAGGCGGATCGCAACTACGGCCGCAAGATGCGCAAGAAGGAAGCGCGCGAGGGCCGCGAGCGCCGCGACTGGGAGAAGCGCTGCCGCCGCGATCCGGAGAATTGCGGTAGCTACGACGGCTACGTCGCCGGCCGCGACAATTAGGCGAACCCGCTAGGCCGCGTTCATCGCGCGCGGCCCAGCGTCTCGGCAACCGCCTGCAGCACCTGCGGGCGATGCTGCACGCCCATGTGGCTCGCCACGACCTCGATCGCGCGGCATCCCGGCTCGTTCGGCGCGTGGCAGATCAGGCCGTTGACGATCCCGTCGGTGGCGCTCCAGATCGCGGTGGCGGGCACTGGCAGCGGGCGCGCGATCTCGGCCAGCCGCTCCTGCACGGCCGGCCCGTCGACCTTCTCGCCCGTCATCCACTCGAACAGACGCCACACGTTGGTCGCGCGCGGGCTGCCCGCATAAGGCGCTGCGATGGTAATCACCTCGCGCACCAGATCGGGACGGCGATGCGCCGCGAGCCGCGCGATCATCCCGCCCAGGCTGACGCCGACCAGCGTGACCGGCCCGTTCTGCGCCGCGCTCGTCTCGAGCCGCGCGAAGAGCAGTTCGGCCTCCGCGCCGATCGTGCGCACGCCGAAATTGGCGCCCATTCCCCACCCCTCGGCGCGGTAGCCGAGCCAGCCGAGATAGCGGCGCATCGGAAACATCGACCGGTCGCCGGTGAACAGCCCGGGCAGCGTCACCACCGTCCGCCCGTCACCCTTCTGCGCCGACAGCAGCGTACGACGTGCGCCGAGCAGCGACATCGTGCCCGCGATCGAGCGTACCGGCTCGGCAATCCAATGCCGCGGCGGTGGCGGCGAGAGCGCGAAGGGAAGGGCGGCGGCAGTCATCGGCGGTTCCGTAGCGAAGGGCTTGCGCGGTAGAGCGCAGCGTGCCTCGTTACAGTTCCATGACAGAACGGCGCCTGAACCGATAGCGCCGAACTCGCGGCGTTATCGGATCGCTACTCAGCGCTGACCAGCAGCTTGTCGATTCGCCGCCCGTCGAGGTCGACCACCTCGAACTTCCAGCCCTGCTCGACGAAGCTCTCGCCCTCGCCGGGCAGATGGCGGAACACCGCCAGCGCGAGCCCGGCGACGGTCGCATAGTCGCGATCCTCGGGCAGATCGATGCCGAGCCGGTCGGCGAGCGCGTCCGCCGCCATCGTGCCGGCAACGAGCAGCGATCCATCGTCACGCTCGACGACGTTGGGCGCGTCGCCAGGATCGCTGTCCGACGCGAACTCGCCGGCAATCGCGGCGAGCAGGTTGGCCGGCGTCACGATCCCTTCGAAATGGCCGTATTCGTCGTGGATCAGCGCCATCGGCACGTCGGCGCGGCGCAGCGCGTCGAGCGCGTCCATTGCGTCGATCCGGTCGATCACCACCGGCGCCTTGCGCACCAGCTGCGCCAGATCGAGCGTCTCGCCGCGCGCCAGCGCACGCGCGATGTCACGCGCCTGCACCACGCCGATCACCGCGTCGATCGATCCGTTGGCGACCGGCAGCCGGCTGTGCGCCGAATCGAGCAGCTTGGCGCGGATCGCCGCGTCGTCGAGCGCGGCGTCGAGCCATTCCACCTCGGTCCGCGGCGTCATCACCTCGCGCACCGGACGATCGGCGAGCCGCACGACGCCAGAGATGATCGAGCGTTCATGCTCCTCGATGATGCCCGATTTCGACGCTTCGGCGACGATGTGGTGGATCTCCTCAGCGGTGACGTGCTCTTCCGATTCGCGGTTCAGCCGCAGCAGCTTGAAGATCAGCGCGCTGCTCGCATCGAGCAGCCAGACGAGCGGCTTGGTGCCGACCGCGAGCCACGTCATCGGCAGCGCGATCCAGGCCGCGACCGGCTCGGGCTTGCGCAGCGCGAACTGCTTGGGGACGAGCTCGCCCAGGATCAGCGAGGCAAAGGTCGTCAGCCCGATCACCAGCGTCAGCCCGATCGTGTGCGCCGCTGCCGCGGGGACGCCGAGCGCCGCGATTCGCGCCGCGGTAGGCTCGCCCAAGCTCGCGCCCGAATAGGCGCCGTTGACGATCCCGATCAGCGTGATGCCGATCTGCACCGTCGACAGGAACTTTCCGGGATCCGCCGCCAGCGTCAGCGCCGCGCGCGCGCCGCGATGCCCGCCGCGCGCCATCGCCTCCAGCCGCGCGCGTCGCGATGATACGATCGCGAGCTCGCTCATCGCGAAGACGCCGTTCAGCGCGACGAGCGCGAGGATGATGAGGACGTCGATCCAGGGGAACGGCGGAAGCATGATGTAGCGGTCTCTTGGCCGGAAAAGCCGCCGCCCACAACCACCCGCGTCAGCGAAGGTTCAGCACGGAGGCGGAACAACCGCTGCGAAAGCCGGTTTGAGGCGGACATCTGTAAGGGGAAATGTTGATGCGTATCAAGTCGGCTCTGATCTCGGCGATAGCCGGCGGTGCCTTGCTCACCACTGCCGCGTGCACCACTGATCCCGAGACGGGCGAGCGGCGGATCTCCAAGGCGGCGATCGGTGGCATCGGCGGCGCGCTCGGCGGCTATCTGCTCGGCGATCTCGTAGGCGGGCGGCGCGATCGCACGGAAAAGATCATCGGCGCTGGCATCGGCGGCATCGCCGGCGCGGGGATTGGCGCCTATATGGACAAGCAGGAACGCGATCTGCGCGCGCGTACTGCAGGCACCGACGTGCAGGTGATCCGCCAGGGCGACGATCTGCTGCTCAACATCCCCAGCGGGATCAACTTCGCGTACAATTCGGCGGCGGTGCAGCCGCAGTTCCAGCGCACGCTCGATCAGGTTGCCGGCGTGCTCAGCGAATACAACCGCACCTATGTTGACGTGTACGGCCATACCGATTCGACCGGCAGCGACGCCTATAACCAGGGCCTGTCCGAACAGCGCGCCCGCGCCGTCGCTGACTATCTGTCGACCCGCGGGGTGCAGAGCGCGCGGATCGGCACCCGCGGCTTCGGCGAGACGCAGCCGATCGCGACCAACGAGACCGAGGAAGGTCGCGCCGCGAATCGCCGCGTCGAGATCAAGATCGTGCCGATCTCGCAGAACGAAGCTGGCTGAGCCGGTGGCGCTGACGCAGGTTCGTCAGCGCCGCGCCTGAAAGAAAGCGCGCAGCAGGTCGCGCGCCTCGCCATCACCGATCCCGGCGTAAATGTCGGGCCGGTGGTGGCAGGTCGGCTGCTCGAACAGGCGCGGACCGTGTTCGACGGCGCCACCCTTCGCGTCGCTCGCCGCATAATAGAGCCGCGCAATCCGCGCGTGCGCGATCGCCCCGGCGCACATCGCGCATGGCTCCAGCGTCACCCACAGGTCGCAATCCTCCAGCCGGTCGCGCCCGAGCCGCGCAGCGGCGGCACGGATCGCCAGCATCTCGGCATGCGCGGTCGGATCGTGCAGGCGGCGCGGCGCATTGGCTGCGGTCGCGATCACCTCGCCCCGGTGCACGATGACCGCGCCGACCGGCACTTCGCCGGTGCCCGCCGCCTCGCAGGCGGCGTCAAGCGCGCGGCGCATCGGTGCGGGCAGAGGAAACATCCCGCCGCCCGTATCGCCGATTAGCGGGGCTCGCCAGTCGAGCGGCCGCCGGAAACGTGCTTACTGTGCCGGCGTCGGCGTCGCGCCGGGCTTCTGCACCTGGATGCTGGGCACTTCGACCGTCTTGGTCTCCGTGCCGACGTCGATTCGCCCGACATCGGCCTTGAACTCGGGCGCCTGCCCGCCCTCGATACGCGGCAACTGCGCCGTCCGGGTCTGATCGATGCTGATGAACCCCGTCGCCATCCCCGCCAGGATCACGAGTGCGGCGATGCCGAGTAGGACGAGCAGGGCACGCATGACGGGGATCTCCACAACCGATTCGCTGCCGGAACAACGCCCGCCCGCGGCCAAGGGTTGCATCGCCGGTCGCTTGACCTTTCGTCGCGTGATGGTTATCTGCGCCCACTTTCCGGGCCAACCCGAAACTCAGGATCTGAATCATGTCGCGCATCTGCGAGCTGACCGGCAAGGGCCGGCAGGTGGGACACAATGTTTCCCACGCCAACAACAAGACCAAGCGCACCTTCCTGCCCAACCTGCAGAACGTGACGCTGATGTCCGATTCGCTCGAGAGGAGCGTCCGCCTGCGTGTGTCGACGCATGGCCTGCGTTCGGTCGAGCATAACGGCGGTCTCGACAACTGGCTGGTCAAGACGGGCGACGACAAGCTGTCGCTGCGTGCACGCCGCCTGAAGCGCGACGTCGTCAAGAAGCTGGCGGCCGCTACCGCCGCCTGATCGGCGCGCGATTGCAAGGTTCGAACGGCCTGCTGCCCCACCGGGCAGCGGGCCTTTCGCTGTTGTGGGGCAGCGATCGTCGCCGGCTCAACCGTCTAGCGCGAACTTGAGCAGATAGGTTGGTCGCCACGGCATCGCGTCATTGTCGGTCACGATCCACACGATCGTCCGCCCGCGCTCGCGCGTGATCGCCAGCCCCTCGCAATTCTCGTCCACGAGCGGCGCGCGCAGGGTCGCAATCACCCGCCCGGCCACCTGCGCCCCCGCGCGAATCGAATCGCGCGGCACGCGGACGAGCTTGGCGGAGAAATCGAACGGAAAGCGGAAGCGCCGCGTCAGGATTAGCAGGTCGCCGTTGGGCAGCGTTGCCGCATCGCTCGGGTCGTAGCGCTCGGGCGGCACGAACAGGAAGCGCGCAATTCGCGTGTCCGCGCGCGTCGGATCGCCCGAAAACAGCACCGCGTGGCGCGTTCGACGGTTCGGCTTGCGCTCGGCGATCGCGACGAAGCGGCCGTCCGCTAGTCGCGTGAGCGATTCGACGCCCTGGTTGGTCGCCCAGTCGCGCATCGCTGCCGGCTGCGCCCGCCCCATCGCCCGGCCGAAGTCGGCTGCGTAGCGCCAGATCTCGTTGTTGTTCTCGAACCCGATCCACGCCGTGCCGGTGGCGGGATCGAGCGCAATCGATTCGCTGTCACGGTCCGATCGCGTCCACCCCGTCCCCGGCCCCGCGCGCAGCACATGACCGCTGGGATCGATCACGCGGCCCCCCGCGATCGCGAAGCGGACGATATTGCCGCCATCCGACAATAAGGTGATTCGACCGTCGCGCAGCGCGATGCCCGAGAAGCCACCGAACGCCGGCGTCGGGCTTGTCAGCGTCACCCCGCCGATCGGGCGCAGCGCGCCGACGCGCGCCGGCCAGCCGCCCGCGGGGACGTACGGCAGGGCGCGGATTTCGGGCGTCGCGCGGATCAGCGGCAGCCGCTCGTCGCCGCTGTAACGCGGCACGGCCAGCAGCACGGCGATGATCGAAAGGATGATGCGCACGCCCGCGCCATAGGCGCTTCTTGCCTGAACGGTCGATAACGAGCGCATTCAGGCTTCACTCAACGCGACTCGGCCAAAAGCGTGTTCATCGAGGCGGCACCCGCCGTCTCGCCGGAAACACCAACGGGAGTTGCAAGATGTTCAAGAAGCTTTCGCTCGCCGGCGCCGCTCTCGCCATGAGCACGGTCGCCATGATCCCGGCCGAAGCGTCGGCGCAGCGCTACTATGGCGATCGCTACGAGCGCCAGTATCGCGGCTATGACAACGGCTACCGCAACTATCGTGGGAATGACCGGCGCTACTATCGCAACCAGCGCTGCAACAACGGCACCACCGGCACGATCGTCGGCGCGATCGCCGGCGGCCTGCTCGGCCGGGTCGTCGACAGCCGCGGTGATCGCACGCTCGGCACGGTGCTCGGCGGCGTCGGCGGCGCGGTGGCAGGCAATGCGATCGAGAAGTCGAACAACCCGCGCTACTGCCGCTAACCAGATGGCCTGACGGCCGAACCCTTCCCTCCGGTCGCGTATCGAGGGCGCGGGCCCGCTTCCCAACGGAGGCGGGCCCGTTGTTATATGCGGCGCTATTGTTCGCAGCGGTTCGCGCCGCTATCTCTCGCGCCATGCCGCTCGTCCGCGCCACGACTAGCACCACCACCCCGGTCACCCGGGGGCGGTCGCCCACGCGCTAGGCGCGCGGTCGGCCAGCTCGCCCGGGAACGGGTGGGCCGGCGTCCCTTCCCGTTCCTGCACCCATCGGACGCTCTTTTCGCGCGGGCGCGCCTCGCCTAAGCGGCAAGCATTGCAGGAAAGCCAGTGATGAACATGTACGCGATCACGCTCCCCGACGGTTCGGTGCGCGAAGTCCCTCCCGGCGCGACGCCCGCCGATATCGCCGCGGCGATCGGCCCGGGCCTTGCCAAGGCGGCGATCGCCGCGCGCGTCGACGGCGAATTGCGCGATCTGTCGCGGCCGTTCAGCGGCGACGCGCAATTGGCGCTCGTCACGATGCGCGACGAGAAGGATGCGCTCGAACTCGCGCGGCACGATTACGCGCACGTGCTGGCCGAAGCGGTGCAGCATCTGTTCCCCGGCACGCAGATCACCTTCGGCCCGGCGACCGACGACGGCTTCTACTACGATTTCGCCGCGCCGGCGGATCGCGGCCCGTTCACCGAGGACGATCTGCCCGCGATCGAGGCCGAGATGCGCCGCATCATCGCGAAGAACGAGCCGTTCACGCGCGAAGTGTGGAGCCGCGAGCAGCTGATCGAGACGTGGCAGCGCCAGGGTGAGACGTTCAAGGCCGAATGGGCTGCCGAACTGCCTGACGGCGAGGAACTGACGATCTATCGCCAGGGCCAGTGGCTCGATATGTGCCGCGGCCCGCACATGCCCTCGACGGGCAAGCTCTCGCCCGACGCGTTCAAGCTGACGCGTGTCTCGGGCGCCTATTGGCGCGGCGACCAGAAGAACGCGATGCTGTCACGCATCTACGGCACCGGCTGGCTCAACAAGAAGCAGCTCGACGCGCACCTCACGATGCTTGAGGAAGCGGCGAAGCGCGACCATCGCAAGATCGGCCAGGAGATGGACCTGTTCCACCTCCAAGCCGAGGCGCACGGCAGCGTCTTCTGGCACCCCAAGGGCTATATGATCTGGCGCCAGCTGGAGGCGTACATGCGTCGCCGGCTCGACGCGGCGGGCTATGACGAGGTTAAGACGCCGCAGGTGATGGACGCGCGTCAGTGGGAAAAATCCGGCCACTGGGGCAAGTATCGCGAGAACATGTTCGTCATTCCCGACGAGGTGCCCAACATCGAGGACGAAGGCGCGCTGGTGTCAGACGACGCCGACTGGATGGCGCTGAAGCCGATGAACTGCCCGGCGCACGTCCTGATCTTCCGCCAGGGAATCAAATCCTACCGTGACCTCCCCATCCGCATGGCCGAGTTCGGCTGCTGCCACCGCAACGAGCCGCACGGCGCGCTGCACGGCATCATGCGCGTGCGCCAGTTCACGCAGGACGACGCGCATATCTTCGTGCGTGAGGATCAGCTGGTCGATGAGGTGGCCAAGTTCATCGACCTGCTCGACAGCGTGTACCGCGATCTCGGCTTCACTGACTACGCCGTGAAGCTCGCGCTGCGCCCCGAGAAGCGCTTCGGCGACGATGCGATGTGGGACAAGTCGGAGGACGAGCTGCGCCGCGCCGTCATGGCGTCGAACCTGCCGCAGACGATCAAGGACGGGTTCGAGGAGTTGGAGGGCGAAGGCGCCTTCTACGCGCCCAAGCTCGAATTCCACCTGACCGACGCGATCGGCCGCACGTGGCAGGTCGGCACGATCCAGTCGGACCGCGTGCTGCCCGATCGTCTCGACGCGAGCTACATCGGCGAGGACGGCGAGCGCCACCGGCCGGTGATGCTGCACCGCGCGATCCTCGGCACGTTCGAGCGCTTCCTCGGCATCCTGATGGAGCATCACGCCGGCCGCTTCCCGCTGTGGCTGTCACCGGTGCAGGTGGTGGTCGCGACGATCGTCTCCGACGCCGATGATTACGCCGAGCAGGTACGCGCGAAGCTCGCCGCCGCCGGGCTGCGGGTGGAGACCGATCTTCGCAACGAGAAGATCAACTACAAGGTGCGCGAGCACAGCCTCGCCAAGGTTCCCGCGATGCTGGTGGTCGGCAAGCGCGAGGCGGAGGAGGGCACCGTCGCCGTCCGCCGACTCGGCAGCCAGGGGCAGGAGATCGTCGCGCTCGACGAGATCGTCGCCCGGCTCGTCGAGGAAGCGCGCGCCCCCGACATGGCGTAAGGTCCTGGTCGCCGCCGCCGGGATCGCTTCCCGCGCGGCGCGCGATGTGGCGCGAAAGACGCACTTCGTTACAAAGCTGCAACCTGGCGATCGTGTCAGGTGACGCGAACGTCACCGCGCCGCTAAAGGCGCCCCAAACCGGCTGATAGGGCCGAATGGGGAGGATCGCCACATGCGCTCGACGTTGCTTACTTGTTTGCTCTCGGCCGCACCGCTCGCGCTCGCGATGCCCGTCGCGGCGCAGACGCAGTCGACCACCTCTCCCGCCGCCGATGCCGCCGTTGCCGATCAGGCGCCCGCCGCGAGCGACGATCCCGGCGACATCGTCGTCACCGCGACGCGCCGTACCGAGGCACTGTCGGACGTGCCGATCGCGATCTCCGCGGTATCGGGTGAGACGCTGCAGAACACCGGCGCGACCGACGTGCGTGCGCTCAACCAGGTTGCGCCATCGCTGCTCGTCTCGGGCGCGACGAGCGAGGTGAACTTCACCGCGCGCATCCGCGGCATCGGCACCGTCGGCGAGAACGCTGGGCTTGAGAGCTCGGTCGGCCTGTTCATCGACGGCGTCTATCGCAGCCGCACCGGCGTCGGCCTGTCCGAACTCGGCGATATCGAGCGTGTCGAGGTGCTGCGCGGCCCGCAGGGCACGCTGTTCGGCCGCAACTCGACCGCCGGTCTCATCAACATCACCACCAAGGGGCCCGAGCTCGGCCGCTTCATGGCGAAGGGCGCCTTCACCTACGGCAATTACGACTTCATGCGCGCCGAGGGCGCGGTGAACGCGCCGCTGGGCGAGAACGCCGCTTTCCGCCTCGACGGCGTGTGGCAGCAGCGCGACGGCTATATCAAGGCGCTAACGCCCGGTGAGCCCGACATGAACGATCGCGATCGCTGGCTGCTGCGCGGCCAGCTCGCGTTCGAGCCGACCGACCAGCTCAAGGTCCGCCTGATCGGCGACTATTCGAAGCGCGACGAGAATTGCTGCGCCGGCGTGCTGCTCGGCCCGGTCCGCGGCCTGACCCGCCAGGCCGACGGCACCGCCGCGATCGGCCCCAATGCGCTGTTCGGCCTCGTCCAGGCGCTCGGCGCGAACTACCCTGCGATCCCCGCCAGCCGCCGGTTCAACTATCAGACGCCGACGACGCCGGGTGTGCGCTACACCTCCGACAGCGAGGATTGGGGCGTCTCGGGCGAGATCGACTATGATCTGGGCCCTGCGAACCTGACGTCGATCACCGCCTATCGTGATTACAAGAACAAGCAGGGGCAGGACGGCGATTTCAGCGCGCTCGGCCTGCTCGACCGCTTCAACCTCGATCGCCGCTTCCGCCTGTTCAGCCAGGAACTGCGGCTGCAGGGCGAGGCGTTCGACGGGCGGCTCGACTGGCTCGTCGGCGGCTATTACTCGAACGAGAAGCTCAACGTCCGCGACGACATCAAGTATGGCCGCGATTTCGAGCGCTACGCCAATTGCACGCTGTTCTCGAGCGTGCTGCCGGCGGCGGTACAGACGAGCAATCCGTTCTGCGTCAACGTGCCGGTGGTGCAGGGCACGATCGCGGCGTTGAACGCGCTACCGGCAACCGATCCGCGCCGCGCGTCGCTGGGCACGTTGCAGGCGCTGATCTTCAACACCGCGCGTCCCGGTTTTGGTAGCCTCGCGGCACGCCTCGGCCAGCCCGATATCGCGATCAACGGCACCGGCAACGTCGACACGCGCTATCGCCAGGACAGCGAGAATTACGCCTTCTTCACGCACAACACGGTCGACATCATCGAGGATCGGCTGATGTTCACGATCGGCGCGCGCTACACGCACGAGCGCAAGGATCTGGGCATCGACGCCAATCTCAACAACGCGATCTGCCCGCTGATCGTCAACTCGCCGTTCCAGGCGCTCGCCGCGCTGCCGTGCGTCACCAACGGCACCGCGCCCGATTTCGCGCGCGGCACGCCGGGCACGCGCTTCACCGACAGCGAGTGGACGGGCACCGCGGTGCTCTCGTTCAAGCCGATCGACAGCCTGCTCGTCTACGGTTCGGTGTCGAAGGGATACAAGGCGGGCGGCTTCAACCTCGATACGTCGGCGCTCGATCGTCCGTGCTTCACCGCGTTCGACACCGCCTGCGCCGCGCGTCTCGCGCTGCCGGCGAACCGGCAGGGCAACGGCCGCGCCGAAGCGTCCGATCTCGCCTTCGCGAGCGAGAAGGTGTGGGCGTACGAAGTCGGCGCCAAGTTCAACGGCCGCGGCATCGACGTCAACGTCGCCGCTTTCTACCAGGCGTATGAGGATTATCAGCTCAACACCTACAACGGCGTCAATTTTGAAGTCACCAACATCCAGGCGTGCAAGGACAGCCTGAACGGCGGCGACCGCGATGCCTCGGCGCTGACCGGCGCGTGCGACTCCGATCGCCTGCGCCCCGGCGTCATCTCCAAGGGGTTCGAGATCGAGGCGTTCCTGCGCCCGTATCGCGACATCTCGGTCAACATGGCGCTGACCTACGTCGACTCCTACTACCGCCGCTATCTCGTTGGCACGGGCGGCCGGCCGCTCTCGCCGGTGCTGTTCCAGCTGCCCGGCCAGAACGTGTCCAACTCGTCGCGCTACGCCGCGACGGCGGGGATCAGCTGGTCGCCCGAGATCGGCAGCAGCGGAATGTCCGCGCTGTTCTATCTCGACACGCGTCTGCAGAGCGACACCAACACCGGCTCCGATCTCGATCCCGAGAAGATCCAGGACGGGTTCGCGGTGGTCAACGGCCGCATCGGCCTCTACGGCGCGGACAAGCGCTGGGGGCTAGAATTCTGGGGCCAGAACCTGTTCAACAAGCGCTACTTCCAGATCGGGGCGGACATGCCGCTCCAGGGCAGCGGATCGCTCGGCACCGTCACTGCACCGGCATCGGCGGGCTTCCCGGCGACCGCCAATCAGCTGTTCGTCGGTTTCCCGGGCGAGCCGCGCATGTACGGCGTCACGCTGCGCGGCAGCTTCTGATCCAATCACCGGTCGAACGTCGCGGCCGTCGTCCCCTCGGGGCGGCGGCCGTTTCGTGTCTTTCGGATTGACACGCGAGCGCCTATATTGGCGGTAAGTGTTCAAACAGGAGAATCAACCATACGTCCGCCAATGATGCGCCGGCCTAACCAGGCGCCGCCGATGAACGGCCCGCGATTCAACGAATGGATCCAGAGCCAGAAGGTCCGCGTGATTGATCACGAGGGCGAGAATCTCGGCGTGATGTACACCCGCGAAGCGATCGCCCAAGCCAAGGAAGTCGGGCTCGATCTCGTTGAGGTGTCGCCCAACGCCGATCCGCCCGTGGCCAAGTTCCTCGATGTCGGCAAGTTCAAGTACGAGGCGCAGAAGAAGGCGAACCTCGCCCGCAAGAGCCAGAAGACGCAGGAGATCAAAGAGATCAAGATGCGTCCCAACATCGACGATCACGATTACGATACGAAGATGAAGAAGGTCGAGGAGTTCATCGGCGACGGCGACAAGGTGAAGGTCACCATGCGCTTCCGCGGGCGTGAGCTCAGCCACGGCCAGCTCGGCATGGCGGTGCTGCAGCGCGTCGCCGAGCAGGTGGCGGAAGTCGCCAAGGTCGAAGCCTATCCGCGCATGGAAGGCCGCCAGATGCTGATGGTTTTGGCGCCCAAGTAACTTTTTTTAGAACCGTTTTTCAATCGGCCGCGTCCGCCCGTCGGGCGCGGCCTTTTTTGTGCGATGCCGTAGCGTCAGTTGTGCGCTGCAACCGAACCATTTCGGCCATACCGTGGCGCGCGGGCGACAGCCGTATTCGAAACGAATCGTCAGCAACAAAAATTCTCTAGATCGCGCCTTCGTTGGCCGTAAAGGCGCCGCTCCAAACCCGATCTTCAAAAAATAATCCGGAGAGCACGATGCGTCGCGCCGCCTCGCTTTTGTCTACCGCCGTCCTGTTCGCCGCGCTGCCCGCGCTGGCCCAGCAGCAGCCGAGCCAGGATCCCACCGCCGCCGCGTCGGTCGACACGCCGCAGCCCGCACCCGCTGCGGACACCGATCTGGGCGCTGGCGAGGGCGGCAATGCCGGTGACATCGTCGTCACCGCAACGCGTCGTGCCGAGCGCCTTGCCGACGTGCCGATCGCCGTTTCGGCGGTGAGCCAGGCTGCGCTGCAGAATTCGGGCGCCAACGACATCCGCGGCGTGGTGCAGCTCGCGCCGTCCCTGCTCATCTCGTCGACCGGGAGCGAGGCGAACGCCTCCGCGCGTATCCGCGGCATCGGCACCGTCGGTGACAACCCCGGGCTCGAGAGCTCGGTCGCGGTGTTCATCGACGGCGTCTATCGCAGCCGCACCGGCTCGGGCCTCAACGACATCGGCGAGGTCGACCGGATCGAGGTGCTGCGCGGACCACAGGGCACGCTGTCGGGCCGCAACGCGTCGGCCGGCGCGATCAACGTCTACACCAAGGCGCCGTCGAACGACTTCGGCGGCTACCTCGAGGGCACGTACGGCAATTACGACAACATCCGCATCGCCGGTGCGGTGACGGGTCCGATCGTCAAGGACGTGCTGTCGTTCCGCCTCGACGGCGTGTTCAACAAGCGTGATGGCTTCTACCGCGACGTCGTCAACAACACCGACTACAACAACCGCGATCGCTACTTCGTGCGCGGTCAGCTGCTGTTCGAGCCGACGTCGGAACTCACCGTCCGCCTAATCGGTGACTATACCTTCCGTGACGAGAAGTGCTGCGGCGCGGTCTATGTCGACACGCGCGAGAAGCTCGATCCGACGCCGGGCGTCCCGGGCGACTTCACCGTCAACCCCAACGGCAACCGCATCGTCGACGTGCTGCGCAGCCTCGGCGGCGTGTTCCCGAGTGCGGGCGATCCGTACAACCGCCGCATCGCCTTCTCGCCGGGCCGCGCCTATTCGAACGAGACCAAGGATTACGGCGGGTCGATGCAGATCGACTATGATTTCGGCAACGCCTCGCTGACGTCGATCACCGCCTATCGCGAGTACAAGGCGGGCAACGCCGCGGACATCGATTACGGCAACGTCGATCTCGGCTACCGCGCCGACGACGGCCGCGCCTTCCGCCAGTTCCACACCTTCACGCAGGAAGTCCGCCTGCAGGGTTCGGCGTTCGACGACCGCCTCGACTGGCTCGTCGGCGGCTTCTACTCGAACGAAGACCTGACGATCGGCGACAACCTCCAGTTCGGCTCGCAGTACGGCGCCTTCGCGTCGTGCCGCATCGTCGCGACCGTCAATCCGCTTGCGGCGCTGCGCAATCCAGCCGCACCGGGCTGCCTCGGCACTGGCTTCGTCGCACCGGGCGTTACGGGCCGTGCAGCCGTGCTCGGAGGCTTGATCCAGGCGCAGGTCGCTGCCGGCACGCCGCTCGCCACCGCTTCGACGAACGCCGGCCTGCTCGGCGCGGGGCTCGATCGTCTGTCGACGCTCAACAACCTCGGCGATCGCAACGCGACCTACAAGCAGAACAGCGAGAACTACGCGTTCTTCACGCACAACATCTTCAAGCTGACGGATACGCTGTCGATCACTGCCGGCCTGCGCTGGACGCACGAGGCGAAGAACTTCCGCGCCGCGTTCGACAACACCAACACCGTCTGCCCGCAGCTCCAGCAGAGCCTCGCGCCGCTGCTCGGCAACGCCGCACTCGCGCAGCTCGCCGGTGGTATCATCACGCTGGGCTGCACCGGCAACTCGACGGTCGCGCTCAACGGGCTCGATCTGCGTGATGATTTCTCGGAGGACGAATTCACCGGCACCGGCGTCATCTCGTGGAAGCCGACGCGCGATCTGATGCTCTACGCGAGCTACTCGCGCGGCTATAAGGCGGGCGGCTACAACCTCGATCGGTCGGAACTGGCGCCCAACGCTTTCGCCCCGCCCACGAACGCGGGCGCAGCGCGCCTCCGCTTCGATCCGGAGCTGGTCAACAGCTACGAAGCGGGCGTCAAATATTCGACGCGTCAGTTCACTGCCAACGTCACCGTGTTCCGCTCGGATTTCGAAAACTTCCAGCTCAACACGTTCAACGGCACCAACTTCGTCGTCCAGAACATCGGCTCGTGCTCGGATAGCCTGAACGGCGCCGATCAGGACGCATCGGCGACGACCGGCGCTTGCGCCGGCAAGGTCGGCACCGGCGTGCGCAGCCAGGGCGTCGAGCTCGAGATTGGCATCTACCCGGCGCGTAACTTCGCGGTGAACCTCGGCTACACGCTGGCCGACACCAAGTTCCGCCGCAACCTCGTCGGCTCGGCCTCGGGCGAGCCGCTCGATCCGGCGCTGTTCCTGCTCGCCGGCAGCCAGATGTCGAACGCGCCGCGCAACGTCGTGACGAGCTCGGTCAGCTGGACGCCGGATATCGGCAGCAGCGGGATGTCGGCGCTGTTCTACCTCGATGGTCGTCTGTCGAGCGATTACAACACCGGCTCGGATCTGTTCCTGGAGAAGGCGCAGGACAGCTTCTTCGTCGCCAATGCGCGCGTCGGCCTGCGCGGGCCCGACGCCAACTGGGCGATCGAGGGCTTCGTGCAGAACCTGTTCGACCAGGATTACCAGCAGGTCGCGTTCAACGCCCCGTTCCAGGGCGCGGGCAGCATCGCGCAGGTCCAGCGCTTCGGCGGTACCGGGAACCAGATCTTCTCATCGTTCCTCGCCGAGCCGCGCACCTATGGCGTCACGCTGCGCAAGCGCTTCTGATCGGAAGCGGGCGGGGGGGGGACACCCTCTCCCCGATCGCTTAGGAAAGGCGGCATCTGGTCGATCCAGGTGCCGCCTTTTTCTTGGCCGTCAGGCCGGCGGTTCCCACAGCTCGATCGCATTGCCCTCGGGATCGTGGATGCGCGCAAAGCGGCCCGTCTCCGGCGAATCCCATTCCGTCCGCGTCTCGGCGGCGATGCCGGATGCCGCGAGCGTTGCGACCAGCCCGGCAAGGTCGCTAACGCGCAGGTTGAGCATCCACGCCTTGTCGGCGGCGAAATAATCGCTGTCGGCGCGGAACGGCGCGAACACCGTCGGCCCGCCCTGCGTCTGCCAGAACCATTCGCTCGCTGCGCCGTCCCCGCTCGCGTTGCAGCCCGCGCCGACGCCGAGATGCGTGCGGTACCAGGCGCTCAGCGCATCGGGATCGCGCGCGCGAAAGAACAAGCCACCTATTCCCAGCACCGGCATCGCGCACCTCCCGCTTGATCGAACAGGATGGTGCGCGGTCGGTGGCTAGGCGGCAAGCTCCATCGCGCGACCCGCGGCGGCGTCGAGCAGCCGCTTCTCCAGCGTCTTGAGCCGCGGCCCGCTGGCGATCTTGTCGCCCGTCAGATCGGTCAGGTAGAAAGTGTCGACCGCGCGCTCGCCATAGGTCGCGACGTGCGCCGAGTGGATCGTCACCTTCGACTGGAACAGCGCGTGCGCCAGCTGGTTGAGCAGCGCCGGCCGGTCGCGCGCCGTCACCTCGACGACGGTGAAGCGGTTCGACGCCTTGTTGTCGATCAGCACGTTGGGTTCGATCGCGAAGGCATCGGCGCGGGTGCGCGGCAGCGGCTTCGCCTTCAGCCGGTCGATCAGCTTGCCGCGGTTTGCCAGCGCATCCTCGATCGCGGTGCGCAGCCGCGCGAGCTGGTCGTCCTCGGCAAACGGCCGGCCATAGGGGTCCTGCACCAGGAAATTATCCAGCGCCATGCCGTCGCGCGTCGTGTGGATACGCGCGTCAATGATGTTGCCGCCGGCGACGTGGATCGCGCCGGCGATGCGATAGAAGATGCCGGGATGATCGGCGGCATAGACGGTGACGAGCGTCGCGCCGCGCTGCGCATAGACCTGCGCGTCGATCGCCAGCCGCGCCTCGCCCATCTTGGCGACGAAGCGGGCGTTGTGGAGCAGCACGTCCTCGGGCTCGGCGATCCAATAGGCCTCGGGAAAGCGACGGACGTAGCGCGCCAGCGCGTCGGCATCCCACGCCATCGCCGCCGCGAGATTCGTCTGCTTCGCCTCAATCCGCTCGCCGCGGCCCTTTTGCTTGTGGCCGAGCCGCAGCACCTCCTCCGCCGCCTCGAACAGATCGCCGAGCAGCTGGCGTTTCCACCCGTTCCAGGTGCCGGGGCCGACCGCACGGATATCGACGATCGTCAGGATCAGCAGCAGCCGCAGCCGCTCCGCCGATTGCACCACGGCGGTGAAATCGAGGATCGTCTTGAAGTCCGACAGGTCGCGCTTGAACGCCGTCGCCGACATCAGCAGGTGATGCCGCACCAGCCACGCCACCGTTTCGGTCTCCGCGCGGCTCAGCCCGAAGCGCGGGCACAGCCGCTCGGCAACCGCCGCGCCCAGGATCGAATGGTCGCCGCCGCGCCCCTTGGCGATGTCGTGCAGCAGCACCGCGACGTACAGCACGCGCCGCGACAGGATCTGGTCGAAGATCGCGGTGGCGAGCGGGTGGTCGGCGGCCAGCGCGCCGCTCTCGATCCGCGCGAGCAGCCCGATCGCGCGGATCGTGTGCTCGTCGACGGTGTAATGGTGGTACATGTCGAACTGCATCTGCGCGACGACGCGGCCGAAATCGGGCACGAAGCGCCCGAACACACCCGTCTCGTTCATCCAGCGCAGCACAAGTTCGGGATCGCGCGGGCTCGTCAGCACGTCGAGGAACAGCGCGTTGGCGCGCGGATCGGTGCGCACGTCGTCGACCAGCTTGGCGTCGCGCGTCGCGGCGCGCGCGGCAAGCGGATGGATTTCCACCCCGTGCAGATCGGCGAGCTGGAAGATCTCGATCAGCCGCACCGGATCCTCGGCGAAGAAGCCGTCGTGCGGCAGCGCGAGCCGCCCGCGATCGAGCACGAACCCCGCCAGTTTACGCGGGCGCCGGCGCAGCTGCGGCAGGCCAAAGCGGCGCCCGCGCGCGGCGAACTTCTCGTCGAGGTGCGCCAGGAACACGCCCGTCAGCGCGCCGACCGATTTGGCGTGCAGAAAGTAATATTGCATGAACCGCTCGACCGCCGCCTTGCCCGGCCGGTCGGAGAAGCGCATCCGCTCCGCGATCTCGCGCTGCATGTCGAAAGTCAGCCGGTCCTCGGCACGCCCCGCGGCGAGGTGGAGGTGGCAGCGCACCGCCCACAGGAAATTGTCGGCACGGTTGAACAGGCGGTATTCCGCAGGGGTGAACAGCCCCACGTCGACGAGCTGCGCGGCGCGATCGACGTCGTAGACGTACTTGCCGATCCAGAACAGCGCGTGGAGGTCGCGCAGCGCGCCCTTGCCCTCCTTCACATTGGGCTCGACGACGTAGCGCGTGTCGCCCATCTTCACGTGGCGCACGTTTCGCTCGGCGAGCTTGTCGGCGATGAATTGGCGCTCGGTGCCGAACGTCACCTCCGCCTTGAAGCGCGCGATCGCCTCGTCGTGCAGCGCGGTGTCGCCCCACACGAACCGCCCTTCGAGCAGCGCGGTACGGATCGTCACGTCACCCTTCGCCTGGCGCACCATCTCGTCGAGCGAGCGCGACGAATGGCCGACCTTCAGCCCAAGGTCCCACAGCGCGTAGAGCATCGATTCGATCACCTGCTCGGCCCATGGCGTCTGCTTCCACGGCGTCAGGAAACCGATGTCGACGTCGGAGAACGGCGCCATCTCGCCGCGGCCGTAGCCGCCGACCGCGATCAGCGACAGGCGTTCACCTGCGGTACGATTGGTCGGCGGGTACAGCCGCTGGGTGATGAGATCGAGCAGGATGCGCAGCAGCTGGTCGATCAGGAACGCTTGCGCATTCGCCGCCTCCAGCCCGCGCGATGGGCGGTCGGCGAGCCTTCGCGCGATCTCCGCGCGCCCGGCGTCGAGCGCGTCCTTGAGCATCGCGGTGGCGGTACGGCGCAGCAGCGCGGGGTCGTCGATCTCGAGCGCGGCGATCGCCTCGGCGAGCGCGCGGCGATCGACGATCGCCCGGCGATTGGGAAGCGTGTCGAAGCGCGTGCTCATCCCGCCAGCGGTACGGCAAAGCGACGCGCCTTGGAACCGGGCGCAATCGTTCCTATATAGTAACAATCGCCAGTATCACCGCCCGTAGGCGCTGGCGGCTGAGAGACGCACGTGCTCCCGCTTACGCGCCGGAGTGTTCCATGGATCTCAATCACCTACTCGCCCGCCACCAGATCTCGCTGATGCGGGTGCGCGCCGCCGCCTCGCCGGAGGCGCGCCACGCGCACGCCGGGCTCACGCGCGGTTACGCGACGCGGATCGCGGCGCTCCAGTCCCGCAGCGGCGCCACCAGCCCGCTCGCCGGCCGCGCGGCATGAGCACCGCGCCGGAAACTCTGGTCGTCGGCGAAGATGCGGGCGACACGCCGGCACCGGCACCGGTGGTGAAGCGGCGCCAGTTCCGCACCGCCGCTACCAAATCCAAGCTGTCAGTCGAGGAGGCCGATCGTCAGGGCCGCGCCGTGCGCCTCGCGTTCGAGAAGATGGGCCGCGATGCCTCGCGTGCCTTCCTCAACGAACCTGACGCGGCACTCGGCGGCCGCCCGCTCGACGTCGCCACGGCGAGCGCATCGGGGATGGCGGCGGTTGAGGCGGCGATCGTCGCGCACGCGGCGGCCGCACCGCGCTGAGGCGCGGTCGAGGGGTCGGTCGCTAGGCACGCCGCGGCGAAGCCGCGTCGTCGGACGGGTTCGGCGCTGCCGACCCGCCGGCCGTGCCGGGCGCAGCCCGAGCGCTACGCGCCGCGCATCGGCCCGCCGCGCGGGCCTGCGCCCGTCAGTACATATGCTGGCCGCCGTTGATGCTCAGCGTGGATCCGGTGACGAACCCGCCCTCTTCCGAACACAGGAACGCGACGCCGCGCGCGATCTCGTGCGCCTGGCCGAGCCGCCCGACCGGGATCTTGGCGACGATCTTGTCGAGCACGTCGGCGGGCACCGCCGCGACCATGTCGGTATCGATATAGCCCGGCGCGATCGCGTTCACCGTCACGCCGGCGCGCGCGCCCTCCTGCGACAGCGCCTTGGTGAAGCCGTGGATGCCGCTCTTCGCGGCGGCATAGTTGACCTGCCCGTACTGGCCCGCCTGGCCATTGATCGAGCCGATGTTGACGATCCGGCCCCAGCCGCGCTCGCGCATGCCCGGGAACACCGCCTTGGCCATGTTGAAACACCCGCCAAGGTTGGTGTCCATGACCTCCTTCCACATCTGGTACGTCATTTTCAGGATCGTGCCGTCGCGCGTGATGCCGGCGTTGTTGACCAGCACGTCGACAGGGCCGAGTTCCTCCGCGACGCGCGCGACGCCCGCCTGGCACGCCTCGTGATCGGCGACGTCCCATTTATACGCCCTGATCCCCGTTCGCTCGGTGAAGGCGGCGGCCTTCTCGTCGTTGCCGGCGTAATTCGCCGCCACCGTCATGCCCATGTCCTCGAGCGCCAGGCTGATTGCCTCGCCGATCCCGCGCGTTCCGCCCGTGACGATCGCGACCCGTGCCATTCAGCCTCTCCCTAATCCGCAGTCAGCCGCGACGCTACTTAGCCGCCACCCAGCCTTCAAGCTCCCGCGCCAGCAGCGTGCGTAACAAATCGATGCCGACGGCGCTGTCGTTGAGGCACGGCAGGTAGGCGAAGTGCGTGCCCCCCGCCTCCTCGAATGTCTCGCGCCCGCGGATCGCCAGTTCTTCCAGCGTTTCCAGGCAGTCGGCGGAAAAGCCCGGCGCGACGATTGCCACCTTCCGCACGCCTTCGCCGGGCAAAGCAGCGAGCGTCGTGTCGGTCGCGGGTTCGAGCCACTTCGCCGGGCCGAAGCGCGATTGAAAGGTGATGCGCACCTCTCGCCCCATCGCCTCGGCGAGCAGCCGCGCGGTCTTCTGGCAGTGGCAATGGTACGGATCGCCCAGCTGAAGCGTGCGCTTGGGCATGCCGTGGAAGCTCGCAATCAGTAGGTCGGGCGTGTAATCGAGTGCCGCCAGTCCATCCTCGATCGACGCCTTCAGCGCCGCGATATAGGCCGGATCATCGTGATACGGCGGCAGCGTGCGGATCGCGGGCTGCCAGCGCTGCGTCGCGAGATGCGCGAACGCCTTGTCGTTCGCGGTCGCAGTCGTCGCCGCGCAATATTGCGGGTAGAGCGGCGCCAGCAGGATGCGCTCGCACCCCGCATCCTTCATCGCCTGCAGCCGGTCGGCGATCGCCGGCCGTCCGTAGCGCATCGCGTGGTCGACCATCACCTCTGGCCCGAAGGCATCGCGGAGCGCTGTCGCCTGCGCGCGCGTGATCGCAGCGAGCGGCGATCCATCCTCGCGCCACACTTGGCCATAGGCGTGCGCCGATTTTTTCGGTCGCGTCGTCAGCACCGCGCCGCGCAGGATCGGCTGCCACACGATCTGCGGGATCTCGACGACGCGCCGGTCGGACAGGAATTCGGCGAGATAGCGCCGCACCGATCGCGCATCGGGCGCGTCGGGCGTGCCGAGGTTGATCAGCAGCACGCCGATCCGGCGCGGGGGAATGGGTGGGTGATCGGGGGGTAGGGTCATGATGCTCCAAACGGCAGGGTGCGCAGCCGGTTGCCGGTCGCCGCGGTCAGCGCGTTGGCGATCGCCGGGGCGACGGCCGGTACGCCGAGATCGCTGATCCCGCCGGGCTCAGCGTCGCTCGGCAGCAGCTCGACGGTGATCTCGGGCGTATCGGCAAGGCGCGGCAGCGCGAGGTCGCCGATCCGCCGCGCGCGCGCGATCCCGCCCGCGAACCCCGGCCCCGCGCCGGTGGCGAGCGCCAGGCCGAGCACGATGCCGCCCTCGATCTGCTGGCGCACCACGTCGGAATTTATCACCCGCCCGGCATCGACCGCGGCAACGATGCGGTCGACGCGCGGCCGCCCCGCCCCGTCGAACTGCGCTTCGGCGAGAATCGCGATGCTGCTGCCGGCCATTGCGTGGCACGCCAGCCCCTGGCCGCTGCCCGGCCGCCCGCCGTCCCACCCGCCGAGCGACGCCGCCGTGGTCAGGCAGCGCGCGAGCCGCGCGTCGTGCCCCAGCATGCCGATCCGGTACGACATCGGTTCCGCGCCAGCGCGATGCGCCAGCTCGTCGAGGAAGCATTCGGTGAAGAAGGCGTTAGCGCGGTTCGCTTGGCCGCGCAGATGGCCGACCGGGATCGGCAGATCGGCGACGTGATGATCGACCGACAGCGCGGGCAGCCGATACGGCGGCAGCGCGCCCGACATCGCGTAGCCGTCCGCCCGTGCGGGGAGCAGCGCGTCGGCGCGCAGCAGCGGATCGCCCGGCGCAAGCCGCGCCGCCAGCGCCGCGCCGGTCGCCGGCGTCGCGATCCGCGCCTGCCATTCGAGGATACGCCCGTCGCTCGCCATCCGCGCCGCCATGCGCGCCTTGGCCGGCGCCCCGAACCGATCGTGCATGATCGCCTCGCGGCGCGACCACGTAAGCTGCACCGGGCGCTTCAGCGTCACCGCCAGCATCGCCGCCTGTGCGATCGCGTCATGCTCCAGCGCCTGGCCGAACGATCCGCCGATCAGCATCGGGTGGATCGTCACCGCGCTTTCGCCCACGCCGATCGCACGCGCCGCCGCCGCGCGCGCCGCTGTCGGCGCCTGCGTCGGCACCCACAGTTCAAGCCGGTCGGCGTGCCACCACGCCGTCGCGGTCGGCGTCTCGATCGCGGCGTGGACGCCAACGCCGATCGCATAGTCGGCGCGCACCACGTCGCCTTGCAGCACGTCAGACACGTCGCCGATCGCCGCTAGCCGCCGCCCCTCGCCCGCCAGCGCCGCATCGAGCGCGCGTGCGATCGCTGCGTCGTCCGCCAGCGCACCGCGCGTCTCGAAGCGCGGCGCAAGCGCGGCGATTGCGCGGTTCGCCGCCCACCAATTGTTCGCCGCCGCCGCGACCCAGCGTGCATTCTCCACCACCGCGACGACGCCGCTCACCCGGTCCGCCGCCGCGCGATCGACGCGCACCAGCCGGCTCTCGCCCCCCGCCGGCCCCTGGCAGATGCTGGCGAAGACCATGTCGGGCAGCCGCACGTCGGCGGCGAAATTGGCCGATCCGTCGACCTTTGCCGGCGCGTCAAGCCGCGGCAGCGGCTGCCCCGTCAGTCGGCCCGCGTCGCCGATGCGCAGCGGCAGATCGTCGGGCAGCGTCTCGCGCGCCGCCGCTGCGGCGAGCTCGCCAAAGCGCAGCCGCCGATTGCCGGCGACGACGAAGCCGTCGCGCGTCTCGCACGCCTCCCACTCGATCCCCCAGCGCGCCGCCGCCGCGCGGCACAGCAGCACACGCGCCGCCGCGCCCGCCTCGCGCAGCGGCTGCTCGAACGAGCGCACCGATGTCGATCCGCCGGTCAGCACCAGCGCCGATCGCACCCAATGCTCGCGCCGCACTGCCTCAGGCACGCCCCCCGTGCCGAACAGCGCGTCGGCGGCGAGCGGGTTGGCGTAGAGCGGGCTCGGCAGCGCCGCCTCCACGCCAATCGTGCGCCAGTCGGCGCCCAGCTCGTCGGCCAGGATCTGCGGCAGCACCGTCCAAACGCCCTGGCCGTGCTCCGCCTGCGGCACCGCGACGGTGATCTGCCCGCTCTCGGCGATCTTGAGCCACGCGCCGAATTGCGTCTCGCCCGCCGTCGGCGCCAGATCGACCGCATAGTCGCGCGGCCACACCGCCCAGGCGAGCGCGAGGCCCACCCCCGCGCCACCGGTCACCAGCAAGGAACGCCGCGAGATCATCCGCGCGGGCTTAGCCCGCGATCGCCGCGCCGTCATCGGCGTTGCGCGCGCGGGGCGACGGGGAGGTGCGCGCGCCCGCAGCCGCAGCCACCGGCGCTAGGGCCGTCACGCCGCCTCGGTATTCGCCAGCGCGCGATAGCGGGTGCGCAGCCCCACCTTGTCGATCTTCTCGGTGCCCAGCCGCGGCAGCGCATCGTCGGACAGCCAGATCTTGGCCGGCACCTTGAAGGCCGCGATATGCTGGTGGAGGAAGGCGGTAAGGTCCTCCGCGGTCACCGCACCGCGGCTCGACAAATGCACCACCGCGCCCGGAACCTCGCCGTATTTCTCGTCCGGCAGCCCGAACACCGCGGCTTCCGCTACATCAGGGTGCTCGTACAGCGCCGCCTCGACCTCCTGGCAGCTGATGTTCTCGCCGCCGCGGATGATGATGTCCTTCTTGCGGTCGACGATGAACAGATAGCCGTCCTCGTCGAGATAGCCGATGTCGCCGGTGCGGAAATAGCCGTCGGCGGTATAGGCGCTCGCGGTCGCCTCGGGCTTGCCCCAATATTCTTCGAAGTTCGCCGCCGATCGGATCGCCACTTCGCCGCGCTCGCCCTGCGCCACCGGATTGCCGGCGTCGTCGAGGATAGCGAGGTCGACCAGCGGCATCGACGGTCGCCCGGCCGAATTGGGCTTGGCGAGGTAGTTCGACCGCCAGTTGCCCGTGCCGACGCCGTTCGTCTCGGTCAGCCCGTAGCCGATCAGCGGCGCGCCCTCCATTTCCTCGTCGATCCGCTTGACGTGCTCCACCGGGCGCGGCGCGCCGCCCGCGGCGATGTCGGCGACGCTCGACAGGTCGTATTTGTGGCGATTGGGATGCGTCAGCATCTCGAAGCTCATCAGCGGCACGCCGACGAAATAGGTGATCTTCTCCTGCTGAATGAGGCGCATCGCCTCCTCCGCGTCCCACTTGGGCATCAGCACCAGCTTGCGCCCGATAGCGAACGACTGCAGCATCACCGGCACTTCGGCAGTGACGTGGAACAGCGGTACGTTGAGCAGCGTCGACGGCTGCAGCGCGCCGGCTTCCTGACCGTCCTGCGCCGCGATCGCGAGCATCATCATCGCCGAGCCGAGGTAGTTGAATACCCCCTGCGTCACCTGGCGATGCGTCGACAGCGCGCCCTTCGACTGGCCGGTCGAGCCCGAAGTGAACAGGATCGTCGCGTGGTCGTCCGGCCCCACCTGCGGCAGCTCGGCCTCGCCCGCGCCCTTCGCCAGGATCGGCTTCAGCGCGGTGTCGACCGGCTGCAGGTCGTCGAACTCGACCACGGTGGCGGTCAGCTGGTCGATCGCGGCGAGCCGCTTGCAGCGCGGCGGATCGGCGAAAACGAGCCCGCAGCCGACATCCTCGATGCTCGCCTGCAATTCCTCCGATTGCCACCAGCCGTTGAGCAGTGTCGCGACGCCGCCCGCCATCAGAATGCCCATGTAGAGGACGATCCACGACGGCGAATTGCGCGCCGCGATGCCGACGCGGTCGCCCTTGCCGACGCCGAAGCCGCTCGCCAGCGCCGCGGCGACGGCGCGCGCGCGCTCGTACACGTCGGCGTAGGTCAGCCGCTCATCGCCCGCGACGAGGAATTCGGTGCCGGCGTGCTGCTGGCAATAATGATCGAAATAGGCCGGCAGCGTCGGCGGGGCACCCGCGATGATCGGCAGCTCGCGGCCGAAGCGCGCGATC
Organism: Sphingomonas sp. TZW2008; assembly: GCF_002117915.1. Taxonomy (GTDB): domain Bacteria; phylum Pseudomonadota; class Alphaproteobacteria; order Sphingomonadales; family Sphingomonadaceae; genus Sphingomonas. Next base: position 194,079 of record NZ_BDJB01000007.1, read on the forward strand.
GAACCGAGCGCAAGCGGGCCGCCCTCTGCGGTCATCGCCGCCATGACGGCATCCATCTTGTGGTCGAGTTCGGTCTTCATGCAACGCTCTCCGCATGGCTATTGGTCTTGCTGCCCCGCCCCTTTATGCAGGCGCGACGCGATAGGGGAAAGCCTTGATCCTGCCTCAAATGATTGCTGCCGCGGCGGCCACCGGCCACATCCGCTTTGCGGAGCTCGGTCTGCATCCCGATGTGTTCTCGATCGGCTTCTTCACGCTGCGCTGGTACAGCCTCGCCTATATCGCCGGCATCGTCATCGGCTGGTGGTATCTGCTGAAGCTGCTCGACCAGCCCGGCGCACCGATGGCGCGGCGCCACGCCGACGATCTCGTCTTCTACGCCACGCTCGGCATTATCCTGGGCGGGCGGATCGGCTACGTCGTCTTCTACGCGCCCGAGATGTTCCTTCATCCCCTGCGCATCTTGCGTCTGTGGGACGGGGGGATGAGCTTCCACGGCGGGGTGATCGGCACCAGCCTCGCGATCATCCTGTTCGCGCGCAAGAACGGGCTGAACTGGCTGCGCATCCACGATTACGTCGCCTGCGTGGTGCCGTTCGGGTTGTTCTTCGGGCGGCTCGCCAACTTCGTGAACGGCGAATTGTGGGGCAAGCCGACGCAAGCGCCCTGGGGCATCGTGTTCGACCGCACGGTGCCGATCGGCGTGCCCGAACCGGCGCGGCATCCCAGCCAGCTGTACGAGGCGGGGCTCGAGGGCATCGTCCTCTTCGCGATCCTGTGGTTCTTCTTCTGGCGCACCAAGGCGCGTTACCAGCCGGGCAAGCTCGTCGGGCTGTTCCTCGTCGGCTACGGCGTCGCGCGCTTCGTCGTCGAATTCTTTCGCGAACCCGATTCGCAGTTCGCCGGCACCTTCTTCGCCACGACGATCCACATGGGGCAGCTGCTCTGCCTGCCGATGATCGCCGGCGGGCTCTATCTCGTTGCCACCGCGCCGGGCCGCCGCCAGCGGGTCGAGCCGATCGCCGGCGGCGAGAGCGTCGCCTGACGCGCCGGGCTCTGCGATGACGGCCGCTCCATCAGCCGATCGCGCACCCGGCGCCGACGGCCCGCTGCCCGAACGGCTCGCCCGCGCGATCGCGCTCGGCGGGCCGATCCCGGTCAGCCAGTATATGGCGGCCGCCAACGCGCATTATTACGCGACGCGCAATCCGCTCGGCGCGGCGGGCGATTTCACCACCGCGCCCGAGATCAGCCAGATGTTCGGCGAGTTGATCGGGTTGTGGGCGGCGGACCTGTGGGATCGCGCCGGCCGCCCCGACGTGCGCTGGGTCGAGCTCGGCCCGGGGCGCGGTACGCTCACCGCCGATGCGATGCGCGCCGCGGCAAAGGCGGGGTTCGCGCCGCCCGTTCACTTCGTCGAGACGAGCCCGGTGCTCCGCGCCGAGCAGGCGAAGCGGGTCGCCGGCGCGACGTGGCACGACGATGTCGAGGATCTCCCCACCAATCGCCCGCTGATCGTCGTCGCCAACGAATTCTTCGATGCGCTGCCGATCCGCCAGCTCGTCCGCCGCGCGGGCAGCTGGCACGAGCGCTTCGTCGCCTGCCAGGATACGCTGTTCCTGCCGATCCCCGGCAAGCAGGTGCCCGACGCGATCATCCCGCCGCACCTCGTCGATGCGCCGGCCGGGTCGATCATCGAGACGTCGCCCGCCAGCGTCGGGATCATGCGCGTCCTCGCCGCGCGGATCGTCGCGCAGGGCGGCGCGGCGCTGGTGATCGACTATGGCTACGAAGGCCCGGCGATCGGCGACACGCTGCAGGCAGTGCGCGGCCACGCCTTCGCCAATCCGTTCGAGGCGCCGGGCGATCGCGATCTCACCGCGCACGTCGATTTCGCAACGCTGGGCGCGGTCGGCCTCGCCAGCGGCGCGCGCATCGCCGGGCCGGACGGGCAGGGCGAATTCCTCCGCGCGCTCGGCATCGATGCGCGCGCCGCCGCGCTCGGGCCCAAGGTTACCGCCGATCGCGATCGGCTGGTCGACGCGATGGGCACGTTGTTCAAGGTGCTTGCCATCCATCACCCCCAATGGCCGCGGCCGGCAGGTTTCGCATGATCGATTATCGCAACGCCGTCGCCACCGATGGGGCGGCGATCGACGAAATGGCGCGCCGCGTCTGGCTCGCGACCTTCGCGCATTCCGCCCCGCCGGCGGATATCGATGCCTATGTCGCCAACGCTTACGGCCCGGCCGGCACGCTGCGCCGCCACCTCGCCGATCCCGCCTACGACTTTCAGGTCGCGCTGAAGGACGGCGTCGTCGTCGGCTATTGCAAGCTGGGCCCCACCTTCTTCGACGGCGAGGTGCCGACCGCGGGGACGATCCACCTGCACCAGCTCTACGTCGATCCCGCGGCGCACGGCAGCGGCGTCGCGCCCGCGCTGCTCGATTGGGCGAAGGGGCTCGCGCGCCGCCGCGGCACGCCCGCGATCCTCCTCACCGTCTGGGAAGGCAACGATCGCGCGCGGGCCTTCTATGCTAAGCACGGCTTCGTCCACGTCGGCGACTATGCCTTCCAGACGGGCAGCCAGATCGACCGCGATCTTATCATGCGGCTTGATCTGTGACGGGTACCGCCGATCAGGTCGCGCCGATCCGCGCCCGCGCGCTCGACGGGATCGCGCACGGTTTCCTCGGCCGGCGGGGCGGCGTCTCCGCCGGGATCCACGGCGGGCTCAACGTCGGCCTGGGGTCGGAGGACGATCCCGCTGCGGTGGCGGAGAACCGCGCCCGCGCGCTAGCCGCCGTACTGCCCGGCGCCGCGCTTGCCACCTGCTACCAGATCCATTCCGCCGACTGCGTGACGCTGGATGCGCTTCCCGCCGAGCGGCCACGCGCCGACGCGCTGGTTACCGCGAGGCCGGGACTCGCGCTCGGCATCCTCACCGCCGATTGCGCGCCAGTCTTGCTCGCCGATCCCGCCGCGGGAGTCGTCGGTGCCGCGCACGCCGGATGGAAGGGCGCGCTCGCCGGCGTCACCGACGCGACGATCGCGGCGATGGAGGCGCTGGGGGCGCGGCGCGAGGCGATCGTCGTCGCGATCGGCCCGTGCATCGCGCGTGCGAGCTACGAAGTGGACGACGCGTTCCGCCAGCGGTTCGAGGCGGTCGATCCCGCGAACGAGCGCTTCTTCGTCGATGCCCGCCCCGGTCACGCGCAGTTCGATCTCGAAGCCTATGTCGCGCACCGACTCGCCGCCGCCGGGGTCCGCCGGATCGAGGCGCTGGGGCTCGATACCTATGCCGACGAGCAGCGCTTCTTCAGCTACCGCCGCGCGACGCACCGCGGCGAGCCGAGCTACGGCCGTCAGATCGCGATCATCGGCCTGCCGGGGTGAGCGCCCCGCCGTTCGCGTCGCAGCAGCGCGGCGTCGCCACCGGCATGGCGGCGGCGGCGGGGGTGACGATCGTCGCAGCGATCGTGGCGCTTCGCTGGGGCGGCGGCCTGTTGCCCGCGATGCCGACCACCGCAGACCGCCTCGCCTTTGCGCTGAGGTGCGACATTCCCGTCGTCGCGACGTTGCTGTTCGCGATCGCCGCAGTGGCGGCACGGCGCTTCTTCTCCGCCGCGGATGTCGACGGGGCGGCGTTTGCCCCTGCTACGCCGCCGGTGGCAATCGGCCGCGCACTCCTCGCCAACACGCATGAACAGGTGACGCTCGCCGTCTTCGCGCACCTCGCACTAGCCAGCGTCGTCCGGGAGCGGGAGATCGCGCTCGTCCCGGTTTTCGCCGCGCTGTTCTGCCTCGGTCGTGGCTGCTTCGCGCTGGGATACGCCCGCGGTGCCGCGCGGCGCGCATTCGGCTTCGGCTTTACCTTCTACCCGACGATCGTTGCGCTCGCGCTCGCCGCACGCCGCTTGCTCAGGTAGGCGCGTCGTCGCCAGCCTAGCGCAAAGCTACCAAACTACTGTTACCGCGCTGCAACACGCCGCCGCTTTTGCGCCGCATGCGGAAACATGCCCGTCGCCGGCGGTTTCTACACGCGAGCCGCGCATGACGTATGCGGCTCGCTTCAAAGGTAATTTTCATGAAGAAGTTGATCATGGCGGCGACTGCTGCCGCTTTCCTCGTTCCCGCCGTCGCTGCAGCGCAGGATACCACCACCGATGGCTCGCGCGCGTTCGGCATCGACCCGTACGTCGGCGTGATGGGCGGCTACGAAGGGTTCGAGAGCAACCCGGGCGGCGGCATTCCGGCCAGCCCGCGCGGTGATCGCCTCAAGGGCGGGCTGGTCGAGGGCGTGGCCGGCGTCAACGTGCCGCTCGGCGGGTTCTTCGTCGGTGTCGAGGGCAATGCGGCCAAGGGCTTCACCGGCGATATCGACTGGGAATATGGCGTGCACGGCCGCGTCGGCGCGCGCGCCGGTGAATCGGGCCTCGTCTACGTCAAGGCTGGCTATCGCTGGGTCAACTTCGACCGCTACGGCAACAACAGCCCCGATTTCGGCCGTGTCTCCTACGGCATCGGCGGCGAGTTCGGCCCGGCGGCGATCGGGCTGGACGGGCTGACCAAGAAGGAAGGCATCCGGCTGCGCGCCGAAGTGTCGACCACCGGCGAGTTCGAATCGGTCCGTCCGATGATCGGCGTCATCGGCCACTTCTGATTTCGAAGATCGGCTAATCTCGAAAGGGGCCCCGGCACGCTGCCGGGGCCCCTTTTTCATTGCCCGGCAGCGGGCGGCAGTGCGTCCGCCACGATCGGCGCCACCTTCGCGACCACGCGCTTCACGCCGGCGGCATTGGGATGGATGCCGTCGCCCAGTAGCAGGCCGCGATCGGTGATCACGCCGTCGAGGAAGAACGGGTAGAGCGGCACGCCGTATTTCTTCGCCAGATCGGGATAGATGGCGTTGAACGCGCCGGCATAGTCCGCGCCCATGTTCGGCGCGGCGACCATGCCCGTCAGCATCGCGGGAATGCCGCGCGTCTTCAGCGTCGCCAGCATCGCGTCGAGGTTGGCCCGTGTCGCCGCCGGATCGAGCCCGCGCAGCATGTCGTTCGCGCCCAGCCCCAGCACGACGAGATCGGGCTTTCGCGGCAGTCCGTCGAGCACGAAGGCAAGCCGGCTGCGCCCGCCCGCGCTCGTATCGCCCGACACGCCGGCGTTCACCACCTGCGCCGGCACCCCTTGCGCGGTCAGCGCGCGCTCAAGCACCGGTGCGAAGCCGTCACCTGCCGGCAGATTGTAGCCCGCATACAGACTGTCGCCGAACGCCACGATCAGCCGCCGATCGCCTTGCGGCGCCGCCGCTTCGGCCACGTTCGCCGGCGCGGCGGCGGGCGCCGCCGCATTGTCGATGCCTGTCGCGTCGTCACGCGCCGGGCTGCACGCCGCGCTCAGGTGGACAAGCGCCAGCGCCGCCACCAAATGTCGCATCGCCATCATGTCGGGAGCGTCCCTCACCTATGCCTAACCAGGACGCTGCTATCGCGGTCCGCGCGCGCGATGTCACGCTCACGCTCGGCAGCCGCGCCGCCCCGGTGGAGGTGCTGAAGGGCGTCGATCTCGATATCGCGGCGGGGGAGAGCCTCGCGATCCTCGGCGCCTCGGGATCGGGCAAGTCGTCGCTGATGGCGGTGCTGTCTGGGCTCGAACGCGCGAGCGGCGGCAGCGTCAGCGTCGGCGGCGTCGATTTCGGCCGCCTCGACGAGGACGGGCTGGCCAAGGCGCGGCGCGGGCGGATCGGCATCGTGCTCCAGGCCTTCCACCTGCTGCCGACGATGACCGCGCTCGAGAATGTCGCCGTTCCGCTCGAACTTGGCGGCCACGCCGATGCCTTTACCATCGCCGCCAACGAACTCGCTGCGGTCGGCCTCGGCCACCGGCTCGATCATTATCCAGCCCAGCTATCGGGCGGCGAGCAGCAGCGCGTCGCGATCGCGCGCGCCGTCGCGCCGCAGCCCGCGATCCTCTTCGCCGACGAGCCGACCGGCAATCTCGACGCGGCCACCGGCGCCGCGGTGATCGACCTGCTGTTCGCGCGCCAGCGCGCGGCGGGTGCGACGCTGCTCATCATCACCCACGATCCCGCGCTCGCCGACCGCTGCGCGCGCGTGATCGAGATGCGCGACGGCCGCATCGTCGGGGAGCGCCGCGCGTGAGCGACGATGCTGGCGCGCTCGGCTGGGGCGCGACCTGGCGGATCGCGCGGCGCGATCTCCACGCCGGCTTCCGCGGGCTCCGCCTCCTATTCGTCTGCCTGTTCCTCGGCGTCGCGACGCTCGCGGCGATCGGCAGCCTCACCGCCGCGATCACGCAGGAGCTTGCCGCACGCGGCCGTACGCTGCTCGGCGGTGATATCGAGATCGCGATGATGCAGCGGCAGATCGCGCCGGCCGATCTCGCGATGCTGCGGCGGCTCGGCAGCGTCAGTGAGACGATCCGCCTGCGCGCGATGGCACGCGCGCTCGGCCCGGCGCGGAGCGACGCGCCGCCGGCGGTGCTCACCGAGCTGAAGGGCGTCGACCGCGCCTATCCGCTCTACGGCACGCTGCGCCTCGCCGAAGGCCGCTACGCGCCGCTCGCCCCCGATCGCGTCGTCATCGGCCAGGCGCTCGCCGATCGGCTGGCGATCGGCCGCGGGGCGCGGCTGCGCTACGGCAGCGCCGATTTCACTGTCGCTGGAGTCATCGCCGACGAGCCAGATCGCGTCGGCGAGGGGTTCACGCTCGGCCCCGTCGCGATCGTCTCGCTCGACGGGCTTGCGCGCACCGGGCTGATCCAGCCCGGCAGCCTCTACGACAGCAAGTACCGTCTGCGCACCCCGCCCGGCACCGACGCACCCGCCTTGCGTGACCGGCTGGAGAAGGCGCACGCGGCGGATGGCTGGTCGTTCAAGGATCACGGCCGCGCCGCGCCCGGCGCGAACCGCTTCTTCGAACGTATGGGCCAGTTCCTGTCGCTGATCGGGCTCGCGGCGCTGGTCATCGCCGGGATCGGCGTCAGCAACGGCGTGTCGTCGTACCTCGCGCTCAAGCGCGGATCGATCGCGACGCTCAAGGTGCTCGGCGCGCGAAGCCAGGACATCGCACGCATCTACCTGCTGCAGATCGGCGCGGTCGCCGCGCTCGCGATCGCCAGTGGGCTCGTCGTCGGCGCGCTGATCCCGCCGGCGATCGTCGCGCTGCTCGGCGACGTGCTGCCGGTCCGCCCCGGCTTCGCGCTTCACCCGGTGCCGCTCGCCACCAGCGCGCTCTACGGCCTCATCATCGCCTATGCCTTCACGCTGCCGCCGCTCGCCCGCGCGCGCACGCAGCCAGCGGCGGCGATCTTCCGCTCGGGCGTCGATCCGCGCCGCGGCGTCGACCGGCGTACATTCGCGCGCGTCGCACTCGCCGCCGCCGCGCTCGTCGCGGTCGCGCTCGGCACCGCGCGCGAGCCCTTGTTCTCCGCCGCGGTGCTCGGCGCCGTTGCGGGCGTGCTTGTGCTGCTGCTCGCGCTCGGCTGGGGCGTGGCGCGGATCGCCCGCGCGCTGCCGCGCCCGCGTCGCCCGCTGCTGCGCCTCGCGCTCGGCAATCTCCACCGCCCCGGTGCGCAGACCGGCGCGCTCGTCGTCGCGCTCGGCCTCGCGCTGACGCTGTTCGTCACGCTTGCCGCGATCCAGTCGAGCCTTTCCGCCGAGATCGCGCGCTCGGTGCCCAAGAAGGCCCCCAATCTATTCGTCCTCGACGTGCCCGTTGCCGACGCCGCGCGCTTCCGCTCGCTCGTCGCGCAGACCGCGCCCGGCGCCGCGCTCAACGTCGTCCCCGCGCTACGCGCGACGATCGTCGCCTATGGCGACCAGCGCGTCGCGGACCTGAAGCAGCTGCCCGATGGCGCGTGGTTCCTCGGCCGCGAGCGCGGCGCGACGTACAGCGACGCGCTGCCGCAGGGCAGCGACCTCGTCGCCGGCCGATGGTGGCCGAAGGACTATGCCGGCCCACCGCTCGTCTCGCTCGATGCGGAGGCGGCCAAGGTGCTGAACATCGGCGTCGGCGATACGCTGACGGTCAGCGTGCTCGGCCGCGAGATCCCCGCGCGCATCGCCTCGCTGCGCAAGATCAACTGGGACACGATGGGCTTCAACTACATCATGGTGTTTTCGCCCAACACGCTCGCCGCCGCGCCGCACAGCGTCACCGCGACGATCACGATGGACAAGGCGCGCGACGGGGCCGTCACGCGCGCGCTGCTCGGCGCCTTTCCCGCCGCGTCGGTGATCGCGGTCAGCGACGTCATCGGGCAGATCGGCGGCATCCTCGATCAGATGGCGCAGGCGATCGTAGCCGCCGCCTCGATCGCGATCCTGGCCGGCATCGCGGTGCTCGTCGGCGCGATCGCCGCGTCGCGCCAGTCCCGCGCCTATGACAGCGTCATCCTGAAGACGCTGGGGGCGACGCGCTGGCAGGTGCTCGGCACGCAGGCGCTCGAATACGGGCTGCTCGCCGCGATCCTCGCCGCAGTGGCGCTCGCGCTCGGGCTGACGGCGGCGTGGTTCGTCATCGTCCAGGTGTTCGATTTCGGCTGGGCGCCCGATTGGGTGCAGGTGCTCGCCACGCTGGCGGGCGGCGCGCTGCTCACGCTCGGCATCGGGCTCGCCGGATCGCTGCCGCTGATGGCGCTGCGCCCCGCCCGCGCGCTGCGCACGCTGTAGCGGACGCCCGCCCCCCGCATCGGAAGGGCGGGCGCCCGAACGATCAGAACTTCGCGCGCACCCCGCCGATCACGCTGCGCCCCTGGCCGACGAAGCTGAAGATCTCCTCGTACCGTTCGTCGAGCAGGTTCTCCGCGCGTCCGAACAGCGAGAAGCGATCGGTGAGCCGGTATTCTGCGCTGAGGTTCATCAGCACATATTCCTGCAGGCTCACGCGCACCGGCACGAAGCTCGGATCGATGAACGCATTGTCGAACTGCCGCCCGTTGTAGCGCAGCGTCAGCGTGCCGGAGAAGCGCTGGTCGGCGCTGAACACGCTCGTGTTGAGGCTGCCGATATGGCGCGGCCGGCGCAGCTCGGTCACCCCGTTCTCCTCGGCATCGAGATAGGTATAGGCGAGGTCGAACTTGATCTGCGGGATCGGCCGGGCGGATACGAACACCTCCACGCCGTGCTGCTTCGACAGCGTCGTGCGGTTCGCCGGCGTCGCGACGAACGCGGGCGCGGGATAGGTGGTGTAGATCTCGTTGGTCAGCCTGTTGTCGAAATAGGTCGCGCCGATCGTCGCCGTCGTGCCGGCGACCTCCTGATCGACGCCCGCTTCCCAGCCCTTCGACTTCTCGGGCTTCAGGTTCGGATTGCCGATGTAGCGCCCGTCCGAATAGCCGAAGAGCTCGAAATAGCCGGGGTTCTTGATGCCCGTGCCGTACGCGCCGCGCACGCGCAGCCCGAACGGCAGGCGATAGCCCGCCTGTGCGCGCCACGTCGTCACGTCGTCGAAGCGATCGTTGGCGTCGTGCCGCACGCTCGCGCCGGCCGAAAAGGCATCGTCGACGGTCAATTCGTACTGCCCGACGAAGCCCCAATTTTCCGTCGCGCGCCGCCCCTGGAAGGCGAAGGGCGAGGGCGTGGTGTTGCGGAATTCCTCGCGCTCGAAATCGACCGCGCCGGTCACGCGGTTGATCACGCGGTCGCTGCCGAAGCGATAGCTCGTCTCGAACGATCCCTTGTAGCGCGTGCCCTCGTCGCCGTAATCGAAGCCGGCGGCGGTGAAGCCCTTGCGCGTCGTGTCGGCGATCTGCCCGGTCAGCGCGCTCACCCAGCGGCCATCCGCCAGCGACAATTCGCCGCGCGCCAATCCATAGAACGCCTCGTTGCGCGTCTTCACGCCCGGGCTGTCGACGGTGTAGCCGAACAGCGGGCTCGAAGTATCGTTCTCCGAATTGTTGCTGCGCGCGTCGGTGTAGCTGTAGCGGCCGACGCCGGTCAGCTTGAACACGTCGGACGGTGTCCACGTCAGCTTGGCGGTCGCGCCGACGCTGGTCGATCCGATGTCGCGCTCGCCGCCGCGCGCGGTCGGCGTGCCGTCGGTGCGATAGGCGGTCGCCGACAGCGCATAGTCGATCGTGTCGGAAACGCCGGCGAAGCGTGCGCCGCCCGCCGCGGTGCCGAACGATCCGCCCTCCGCGCGCAGCGACAGCCCCGGCGCCTCGCGGCCGGTCAGCGTGATCACCTGGATCACGCCGCCGATCGCATCGGAGCCGTAGAGCGACGATTGCTGCCCGCGCAGCACCTCGATCCGCGCGGCCTCGTCGGCGATCAGCGTGCCGAAATCATACTCGCCCTGATACGGGTCGGCGACTTCGATCCCGTCGATCAGCACCAGCACGTGGTTGCTCTCGCTGCCGCGGATGCGCACCTGCGTCAGCCCGCCGATCGCGCCGGTGCGGCTTACCGACACGCCGGGCACGTCGCGCAGCACGTCGGAGACGATGCGCGTCTGGCGCAGCCGCAGATCCTCGTCGGCGATGACCGATACCGACGCCGGCAGGTCGGACACACGGTTGGCGTCGCCCGATCGCGATCCGGTGACGACGATGTCGCGGCCCTCGGCATCGCGCGTCGGGATCGTCGGGTCGCTCTGCGCGAGCGACGGTGTGGCGACGCTCGCGAGTGCGAGCGCCAGCAGCGAAACATGGCTCTTCATTCTTTTATTCCCCCCGCGCCGAACGTTCGGACACGCGGCGGGGCCGTCCGCCGCATGCGCGACGGACCGGTGACGCGCGGAGATGACGGACGCGGTGCCCGCTCGACGCGCCACGTGCGGCCCCGAAGCCGCGCGGCTGTCGGTGATCGGCAGGTCGCCCCGCCGCGCACCGTCGTCGCTCGAACGGATGTTCCGTGCCCCGACCATCCCCTGGACCCGAGCATCGAGCGACCCGCGCCGGCAGGTTTCCTGGCTCGCGGGTCGTCGCGCGCCGCACGCCTTCCCAGGTTTCCCCAGTGGCTGCTCCCGGCAACAGTGCCGGGCGCCTGTGCGCCGCGCTCGCCGCTTACAGTTGCAGGGACAGCCGCGGCTTGGGGAGGATCCCTCCCGCACCGCATTCCCTCGATGGCCCCTCTCGGGGCACCAGCGCGAACGTGGCCCGGATCACCGGGCCGCCGGCGCCTCTACCGCAGATGCGAAGAAAGGCAAGTCACGCGCCGGTGCGCGCCAGCGGCGCGATCGGCTGGCCGTCGTGAAACAGCGCGCTGATGCCGTAGACGTCGGCGAGCAGCGGCGGCGTCAGCACCGCGCCCGGCGCCCCGTCCGCGACCAGACGGCCAGCCTTCATCACCAGCACGCGGTCGCAGAAGCGCGCGGCGAAACCCAGATCGTGCAGCACCGCGATCACCAGCACGCCGGCGCGCACCTGCGCCTGCAATATCTCCATGCCGTGCAGCTGGTGTGCGGGATCGAGGCTGGCGAGCGGCTCGTCGGCGATCAGCACCGGCGCTTCCACCGCAAGCGCGCGGGCGAGCATCACGCGCGCGCGCTCGCCGCCCGATAGTTCGGTCGCGACGCGATGTGCGAGTGACGTTACCTCGGCGACGTCCATCGCGCGCGCGATCGCGGCGCGATCGTCGTCGCCGAGCCGCGAGAAGGGGGCGAGGTGCGGCAGGCGGCCGAGGGCGACGAGCCGCGCGATGCTGATCGGCCAGTGCAGCGCCTGGCCCTGCGGCAGATAGGCGAGCCGCCGGCCACGCGTCGCCGCGGCAATGTTGGCGACCGGCTGGCCGTCGATCGCGATCCGCCCGCTTGCCGGCAGCAGGCCGAGCAGCGCGCGGATCAGCGACGATTTGCCCGCGCCATTGGGGCCGAGCACGCCGACGAACGCCGCGCCGTCCGCGGTGAACGAAACGTCCTCTACCACTTGCCGCCCGGCAAGCCGCACACCGACGCCATCCAGCGTCACCGTCACCACAGCCGTCGCTCGCGCATCAGGTGGACGAGGAACACGGGGACGCCGAGGAACGCGGTGACGACGCCGAGCCGCAATTCGTTGCTGCTCGGGATCACGCGCACCGCGACGTCGGCGAGACACAGCAGCGCGGCGCCGCCCGCCGCACTCGGCCACAATACCGCCGACGGGCTGCGGTCGGTCCACGGGCGTACGAGATGCGGCACGATCAACCCGACGAAGCCGATCGCGCCAGACACCGCCACCGCGCCGCCGACACCCAGCGCGACGCCCAGCAGCATGCGGATCCGCACCCGCGCGAGGTCGATCCCCAAGGTCGCCGCACTATCCTCACCCAGCGTCAGCGCGTCGAGCGCGCGGCCGTCCCACGCGAGCAGCACGATTCCCGCCGCGATGCACGGCAGCGCGAGCGCGACGTGGTGGAACGACCGGTCCTCGAGGCTGCCGAGCAGCCATGTCGCGATCTCCATCGCCGCGAACGGATTGGGCGACAGGTTGAGCGCGAGACTGATCCCCGCGCCCGCCAGCGTGCCGACTGCGATCCCTGCGAGGATCAGCGTCAGCGCGCTCTCCGCACGCCCTGCCAGCACGAACAGCAGCGCCAAGCTTGCGAGCGCCCCCCCGATCGCGAGCAGCGGCACCATCGCTTCGTGCCACGCCGCCAGCCCGAAATAGAGCGCAACGACCGCGCCCAATGCGGCGCCGTTCGACGCGCCGAGCACCAACGGCTCGGCAAGCGGGTTGCGCAGATAGCCTTGCAGCGCCGCCCCGGCGATGCCGAGCATCGCGCCGACGAGCAGCGCCAGCAGCGTGCGCGGCAGCCGCAGCTCGATCAGGATCGCACGCTCGACCGGATCGCCGCCGCCCGCCAGCGCACGCAGCACGCGCGGCAGCGGGATCGCGGCGCTGCCGATCCCGACCGAGGCCGTCGCCGCGATCACCAGCAAAAGGATCAGCGCCGGCCAGAGCCAGCGACGGGTGGATGGCAAGCGGCGACCCCGGGCAGTTCGCCCGCTCCCTAGCCGATGCGCGCGGGCTGAGGCAAAGGCGATGCATGCGCCACGTGCTCGCCCTCCTGCTTGCTGCGCTGAGCCTCGGCGCAGCCCCCGTTCGCGCACCCCAAGCCCGCCCAAAGCCCTCCCAAAGTCCGCCCTTTCGGCCACAGCGCATCGTGTCGCTCAACATGTGCGCCGATCAGTATCTGGTCGCGCTGGCCGATCGATCGCAGGTGGCGGCGCTGACGCGCCTGTCGCGTGACCCGAACATGTCCGCCGTCGCCGTTCAGGCAGCGTCCTGGCCCGTGTCCGCCGGGACGGCCGAGGACATCCTCGCGCTGCGGCCTGATCTCATCATCGCCGCACCGGGTTTCCGTCGCGCCGCGCTCGACCGTTTGACGCGCGGCCGGACGCGGTTGATCGAGCTCGATACGGCGGATACCGCGCAGGAGATCGTCGCGCAGGTCCGCCAGATCGCGGCCGCGATCGGCCAGCCGGCGCGTGGCGAAGCACTGATCGCGCGGATGCGCCACGATCTGGCGGCGCTGCCTGACGATACGGGGAAGGGCCGCGTCGCGGCTTACTATCAGCGTCGCGGCTATCTGACGGGCACAGGGACGCTGGTCGACGATCTGATGCGGCGCGTCGGCCTCACCAACCTCGCGACGCGGCTCGGCACGCCCCCGCTCGCGCGGATCGGGCTCGAGCGGATCGCGCTGGCGCGGCCCGACTATCTGATCGTCGAGACGGCGACCGACGTCGCGACCGATCGCGGCGCGGCGATGCTCCGCCACCCGCTGATCGCGCCGATCACGCGGCTGCGCGTGCCCGAGGCATGGACGGTGTGTGGCGGACCGGCCTATGTCCGCGCCGCGCAGTCGCTGACCGCGCAGCTACGCCGCGCCCCTCAGCGCGTCGGCACCGGCTCCGCACCCAAATAGTCGTAGAAGCCGCGCTTAGTCTTGCGGCCGTACCAGCCGGCCTCAACGTACTTCACGAGCAGCGGTGCCGGGCGGAACTTCGGATCGCCCGTCGTCTCGAACAGCACGCGCGTGATCTCGAGGCAGGTGTCGAGCCCGATGAAATCGGCCAGCGTCAGCGGCCCCATCGGATGGTTGAGCCCCAATTGGCACGCCAGATCGATGTCGCGGATCGTGGCGACGCCCTCGCCAAGCGCGAAACACGCCTCGTTGATCATCGGCATCAGCACGCGGTTGACGATGAAGCCCGGCGCGTCGTTGGCGCGGACCACCTGCTTGCCGAGCGCCGCGGCATAGGTCTCGATCGTCGCCACGGTCTCGTCCGACGTCGCGAGGCCGCGGATCACCTCGATCAGCCCCATCACGGGGACGGGATTGAAGAAGTGGACGCCGATGAAGCGCGCCGGATCAGGCGCCGCCTGCGCGAGCCGGGTGATCGGGATCGACGAGGTGTTCGACGCGAGCACCGCTTGATGGCCGAGCACGGTGCCGACGCGCGCGAAGATCGTGCGCTTCACCTCCTCGCGCTCGGTCGCGGCCTCGATCACGAGGCCGCACGACGACATGCCCTCGACGCCCTCGATCGGCTCGATCCGCGCGAGCGTCTGGTCGCGCGCCTGCGGCTCGAGCTTGCCCTTGTCGACCGCGCGGTCGAGCAGCCGCGCGATCCCGGCCTTGCCCGCCTCGGCACGCGCCTTGTCGACATCGGTCAGCAGCACGCGATAGCCGGCCTGTGCCGAAACCTGCGCGATCCCCGCGCCCATCTGGCCCGCCCCGACGACGCCGACTGCCTGCATGATGTCAATCCTCACGTAAGTTGGTTCCGCTCCTCACCCGTTCGTGCTGAGGAGGTGCTGAGTCGATGGCGAAGTGTTGTCTCGAAGCTAGGTTCAAGACACAGGTCCTTCGAGACGAGGCTTCGCTAGCTCAGCCTATCCTCAGGACGAAGGGAGTGGTGGGGCAGTATGCAAGGAAAGGCGGATCAAGCCGCCTTGCGCAGCTCCAGTCGATCCCAGATCTCGGTCAGCGCGTCGGTCAATTCCTGCATCATTGCTTCGCTGTGTGCCGGGCCGGGCGTGAAGCGCAGCCGCTCGGTACCGCGCGGGACGGTCGGGTAATTGATCGGCTGGACGTAGATGCCGTATTCGGCGAGCAGCACGTCGCTGATCTTCTTCGCCTTAACCGGATCGCCGACCATCACCGGCACGATGTGCGTATCGCCGATCATCACCGGCAGCCCCGCCTCGGTCATCATCGCCTTCAGCCGCGCTGCGGCGGCCTGCTGCCCCTCGCGCTCGACCGACGATGCCTTGAGGTGTCGCACGCTCGCCAGCACGCCGGCGACGAGCACGGGCGAAAGCGACGTGGTGAAGATGAAGCCCGGCGCGTAGGAGCGGATGACGTCGATGATCGTCCGGTCCGCGGCGATATAGCCGCCCATCACGCCGAACGCCTTGCCCAGCGTGCCTTCGATGATCGTCAGCCGGTGCGCGACGTCGTCACGTTCCGAAATGCCGCCGCCGCGTGCGCCGTACATGCCGACGGCGTGAACCTCGTCGAGGTAGGTCAGCGCATTGTACTTGTCGGCAAGGTCGCAGATCGCCGCGATCGGGGCGACGTCACCCTCCATCGAATAGACGCTCTCGAACGCGATCATCTTGGGCAGGGCGGGATCGTCGGCGGCGAGCAACTCCTCGAGATGCGCGAGATCGTTGTGGCGGAACACGCGCTTCTCGCAGCCCGCATTGCGGATGCCGGCGATCATCGACGCGTGGTTGAGCTCGTCCGAGTAGATGATGCAGCCGGGCAGCACCTTGGCGAGCGTCGCCAGCGTCGCCTCGTTCGAGACATAGCCGCTCGTGAACAGCAGCGCGCCTTCCTTGCCATGCAGGTCGGCGAGCTCGGCCTCCAGATCGACGTGATAGTGCGTGTTGCCACCGATGTTGCGCGTGCCGCCCGAGCCGGCGCCGACATCGTGCAGCGCCTCTTCCATCGCCGCGATCACCTTGGGGTGCTGCCCCATCGCGAGGTAATCGTTCGAGCACCAGACGGTGATCGGCTTCGGCCCGTTATGGCCAGCGAAGCAGCGCGCGCTGGGATAAGCGCCTTTGTTGCGCAGGATATCGATGAACACGCGATAGCGGCCCTCGGCGTGCAGGCGATCGATCGCCTGCGAGAAGGCGCGCGTGTAATCGACCGGCTTCCCGGCGAGAGCGTCGATAGACATGGAGCGCGACTTACGCGCCTGAAGCCGCAGTTTCCAGCGGATTCCAGCGATCGCGGTGATCTGCGGCGTCGTTCAGGGATGGGGAGTGGAGTCGGTGCAACAGACGCCGACCCATGATGGCAAAGTTAACGCGCCTTATCCCAGTAGCGAAATCAGAGCTGCTCGACCGTCGCGAACCCGCGATTTGAAAATGCGGCCTCGAGCCCCTCACTGATCGCGCCGGTGAATACTGCGCGGTCGGGCCGCTCTCGAGTGAACGACTGTCCTTGCGTGAGAAAGGCGATGCGGCGGGCGATACCGTCTCCGCCGTCGACGAAGTCGATCGGCCGCGCGATCGCGCGCTGCAACTCGTCGCGCAGCAGCGGGAAGTGCGTGCAGGCAAGCACGACCGCGTCGATGGGATCACCACAGTCCGCCTCCAACATCGGCCGGATCGCGGCGCGTATGGCATCCGGATCTACCACCTCGCCGGCGAGCTTGGCTTCCGCCAACGTCACCAGCGCCGCGCTGCCGTGGCGGATGACGCGGCAGTCGGCGGCGAAGCGCGCGGCGAGATCGTCGACGTAGCGCTGACGCACCGTCGCAGCGGTGCCGAGCACCGCGATCGTCCGCGTCCGGCTGCGCGCAGCGGCGGGCTTGATCGCAGGCACGGTGCCGACGATCGGCACGTCGAGCGCGCTGCGCACGGCGGCGAGCGCGATCGTCGATGCGGTGTTGCAGGCGATCACGATCAACCGCGGCGCGTAGCGCTCGGCCAGCCGGCCGAGCAGCGCCGGCACGCGCGCGGCGATCTCCGCCTCGTCCCTGATGCCATAGGGGAAACCGGCCGAGTCGGCGACGTAGACGAACGGTGCGTCGGGCAGCGCCGCGCGCGCAGGGTCGACGATCGACAACCCTCCAACCCCCGAATCGAAAAACAGGATCGGCCGCGCGTCGCTCATCGCTGCCGCGTACCGCGCTGCGACGCAGCGGGGAAGCGCGCACGCTTCCGTACGCTTGATGCAGGTGAGTAGCGCCGCGCCGGTCGTTCGGCTATCGTCACGATCAACGGAGGGATTGCACCTGGAAACCGGGATCGTCTGGATGCCGCCGGCCGCGGCGCTGCTGCTCGGCTATCTGCTGGGCTCGATTCCCTTCGGCGTTCTGCTGACGCGGTTCGGCGGAGCGGGTGACCTTCGACAGATCGGCTCGGGCAACATCGGCGCGACGAACGTGTTGCGCACGGGGCGCAAGGGGCTCGCGGCGGCGACGCTGCTGCTCGACATGGTCAAGGGCTGGGCCGCGGTGGCGCTCGTGGCGGCGCTGCTGCCGGGCAACGAGCAGCTGGCGGCGGCGGGCGCCTTCGTCGGTCACTGCTATCCCGTCTGGCTGGCATTTCGCGGCGGCAAGGGCGTCGCGACGCTGATGGGGATCGTGCTCGCGCTCTACTGGCCGATCGGGCTCGTCTATGCGATCGTCTGGCTCGGCCTGCTCGCACTGCTCCGCATATCGTCGGTCGCCGGGATGGCCGCGGCGGGCAGCGCGCCGCTGGCCGCGGCGGTGTTTAGCCAGTTTGATTTCGTCCCCTTGCTGCTCGCGCTCGCGCTGATCGTCATCTGGAAGCATCGCGAAAATATCGGGCGACTGATCGAGGGCGCGGAGCCCAGGATCGGCAGGAAGAGTGGCTGACGCCGATCCGGCGCTGCCCGATGCGGCGGATCGTCTGCGGCTGATCCGCACGCCCGGTGTCGGGCCGGTCACCTATCGCCAGCTGATCCGCCGCTTCGGCACGGCGGCCGCCGCACTCCGTGCGCTGCCCGATCTCGCACGGCGCGGTGGCGGCCGCAGCGGCGACCCGCCCGATCTCCGCACGGTCGCGCACGAGGTGGAGCGAATCGCCGCGCTCGGCGGACGCCACCTGTTCATCGATTCGCCCGATTATCCGCGGCTGCTCGCCGAACTCGACGATGCACCGCCGGTAATCACCATGCGCGGCGCGTTGCCTGCGGCCGATGCGCGAATCGTCGCGATCGTCGGCGCGCGCAACGCCTCCGCCGCCGCATGCCGCTTCGCGCGCGGTTTGGCGCACGATCTCGCCGCGGAGGGCGCGATCGTCGTGTCGGGGCTGGCGCGCGGGATCGATACCGCGGCGCATATGGGGGCGGGCGCCGCGACGATCGCAGTCATCGCCGGCGGGATCGACATCGCCTACCCGCCGGAGAACGCCGCGCTTCAGGAGCGGATCGCGACCGACGCGCTGCTGCTCGCCGAGATGCCACCGGGCACCGAGCCGCGCGCCCGGCACTTTCCCTATCGCAACCGCATCATCGCCGGGCTTGCGCACGGCACGGTGGTGGTCGAGGCCGCACCCAAATCGGGCTCGCTCATCACGGCACGGCTTGCGAACGAGGCCGGGCGCGAGGTGATGGCGGTGCCCGGCAGTCCGCTCGATCCGCGCGCGCAGGGATGCAATCTGCTGATCCGCGAGGGCGCGACGCTGGTGCAGAATGCGGCCGACGTGCTGGAGCAGATCCGTCCGTTCGATCCGCGCCTCGTCCGTTCCCCCGTGTGGACCTTCGAGCCACAGCCGCCCGCCGATGCCGATGATGCCGCACGGCGCAGCATTGCCGACCTGCTGGGGCCGGTGCCGGTCGCGGTGGACGAGCTGATCCGCCAGTCGGGCATCGCGCCCGCCGTCGTCCAGATGGTGCTGCTGGAGCTCGAACTCGCCGGTCGGCTCGAGCGGCATGCCGGCGGCCGCGCGAGCATCGTCGCGTGACCGCGCCGCGCTGGGTGTCGCTGTGGTTTCGCGTCGCGGCGATCTACGGCCTTCTTGCGCTGCTGCCGCAATATCTGCTGCCGCAGCCTGCGGGAGCCGAGCTCGTCGCATACGGTTTCATCGGCACGGCGAGCGCGTTCCAGATCGTTTTCTGGATCATCGCTAGCGATCCCGTCCGCTACCGCGCGCTGATGCTGGCGGGCGTTGCCGAGAAGCTGGCGTTCGGCGTGCCGGCGTTCGTGCTTTATGCCAAGGGTGTGGCGCCGCTCGCGGTCGTTCTGTTCGGCGGGCTCGACCTGTTGCTCGGGCTCGGCTTTCTTCTAGCGTGGCGGGCGACGCCCAGAAGCTGAGCGCCGATCGCAGCGCGAGGGCTGCTTGACGATGCGCCGCCGCCGCCGTCACCCTCGCGCGTACGTGTGAAGATCTTTAGCAAGGCGCCAATGCAACTCGTCATCGTCGAATCGCCCGCCAAGGCGAAGACCATCGAAAAATACCTCGGCTCCGATTATCGCGTTCTCGCGAGCTACGGCCATGTCCGCGATCTGCCGCCCAAGGACGGCTCGGTCGACCCCGACGCCGGCTTCGCGATGGAATGGGAGAATTACGCCGACAAGGCGAAGCAGCTGAAGGCGATCGCCGATCTGGCGAAGGGCGCCGACCGGCTGATTCTCGCGACCGACCCCGATCGCGAGGGCGAGGCGATCAGCTGGCACGTCCAGGAAGTGCTGGCGAAGCGAAAGGCGCTGCCCAAGGACGTCCAGCGCGTCACCTTCAACGCCATCACCAAGGCGGCGGTGACGACCGCGATGGCGAATCCGCGCGAGCTCGATACCGACCTGATCGACGCGTACCGTGCCCGCCGCGCGCTCGACTATCTCGTCGGCTTCACGCTCTCGCCCGTGCTGTGGCGCAAGCTGCCCGGTGCTAAGTCCGCCGGCCGCGTCCAATCGGTCGCGCTTCGCCTGATCGTCGACCGCGAGCGCGAGATCGAGGCGTTTCGCGCGCAGGAATATTGGTCAGTCACTGCCGCCATGGAGCAGGACGGCACGCCCTTCACCGCGCGCCTCGTGCAATGGGACGGCACCAAGCTCGATCGCCTGTCGATCGGCAACGAAGGCGATGCGCTGAAGGCCAAGGCTGCGGTCGAGGCCGGGCGCTTCGCGGTCGAGCGCGTCGAGACGAAGCCGGCGACGCGTAATCCGCCGCCGCCCTTCACCACCTCGACGCTGCAGCAGGAGGCGGCGCGCAAGCTCGGTTTCTCCGCCGATCACACGATGCGGATCGCGCAGCAGCTCTACGAGGACGGCGCGATCACGTACATGCGGACCGACGGCGTGCAGATGGACGGCAGCGCGATCGATGCCGCGCGCGGCGCGATCGCCAACCGCTATGACGCGAGCTACGTGCCCGACAAGCCGCGGCAATATCAGACCAAGGCGAAGAACGCGCAGGAAGCGCACGAGGCGATCCGCCCGACTGATTTCGGCCGCGATCGCGTTGGCTCAGGCGACCATGCCCGCCTCTACGATCTCGTCTGGAAGCGTGCGCTCGCCAGCCAGATGGCGTCGGCGCGGATGGAGCGCACCACCGTCGACATGGCGGACGGCACCGGCCGCAACGTACTTCGCGCGACCGGCCAAGTCGTGCTCTTTGCCGGCTATCTCGCGCTCTATGAAGAGGGGCAGGACGACAGCGCCGACGAGGACGCGAAGCGCCTGCCGCGGATGCGTGACGGTGATTCGCCGGCCAAGAAATCGGTCGACGCCGAGCAGCATTTCACCCAGCCGCCGCCGCGCTTCTCCGAGGCCTCGCTGGTCAAGCGGATGGAGGAGCTCGGCATCGGCCGGCCTTCGACCTACGCCTCGATCATCAAGACGCTGAAGGACCGCGCCTATGTGCGCGTCGAGAAGAACCGCTTCTTCGCCGAGGAGAGCGGGCGGCTCGTGACGGCGTTCCTCGAGCGCTTCTTCGAACGCTACGTTGGCTATGATTACACTGCCGAGCTCGAGGAGGAACTCGACGACGTGTCGGGCGGGCGCGCGGAGTGGCAGGCGGTGCTCGAGAGCTTCTGGCGCGATTTCAAGCCGCGCACCGCGGAGGTGATGGAGTTCAAGCCGAGCGAGGTCACCGAGCAGCTCGACGCGTTTCTCGAGGACTATCTCTTCCCGCAGAAGGCGGACGGCGGCGACGCGCGGCTGTGCCCCAATTGTGGCGACGGGCGGCTCGCGCTGCGCGGCGGCCGCTTCGGCGCGTTCATCGCCTGCTCCAACTATCCCGAGTGCAAATACACCCGCCGTTTCGCGCAGGCGGGCGCCGAGGGCGGCGACAGCGGCGAGCCCGAGCAGCTCGGCCACGATCCGGTCACCGGCCTGCCGGTCGAGCGCAAGTCCGGGCGGTTCGGCCCGTATATCCAGCTCGGCGAGGGCAAGGAGGCAAAGCGCGCCTCGATCCCTAAGGATATCGGGGAACTCGACCTCGAAATGGCGCTCAAGCTGCTGAGCCTGCCGCGGACGATCGGCCAGCACCCCGAAACGGGCAAGGACATCGTTGCCTCGATCGGCCGCTACGGCCCGTATCTCCAGCACGACGGCAAATATGCGCGGCTCGGCGCGACGATGGAGGTGTTCGAAACCGGCATGAATGCCGCGGTGGTCAAGCTCGCCGAGGCGGCGGCGGGCGGCGGGCGGCCGCAGCGCGGATCACGCGAGCCGCTCAAGGTGCTCGGCAAGCATCCGCGGACCGAAGCGGAGATCAAGCTGATGGAAGGGCGCTACGGCCCCTATGTCACCGATGGTGAGACGAATGCGACGCTGCCCAAGACGATCGCCCCCGACGCGCTGACGCTCGAGGAAGCCGCGCAGCTGATCGACGCACGCGCCGCGATGCCGTCAAAGGGCAAGCCGAAGAAGAAAGCCCCGGCGAAAAAGCCTGCTGCCAAGAAGGAAGCGGCGGCAAGCAAGGATGCGCCGGCCAAGAAGGCGGCATCCAAGAAAGCTGCGCCGAAGAAGGCGGCCGCGAAGAAGAGCGCCGCGGCGTAATTCGCGCCGGCTGGGCGCGGCCGTGGAAGCGTCAGGCCGCGCGGCGCTGGCTCGCGGCGATCCAGTCGCGTGCGGCGCGCTGCGCAGTGGCGATCTCGCGCGCGGTCATGTCGTCGGCGATCTCGGCGCGGGCGACCTGCGCCTCTTCGTTGCCGGCGACCGCCGCGAGATTGAACCACTTGTGCGCCTGGATGAGATCGTAATCGGCGCCGCCGGTGCCGGTCGAATATGCGACGCCCAGGTCGTAGCAGGCGCGATCGTCGCCGCGCATCGCGTCGGCCAGTCGTGTCTCGATCAGAAATCGTGCGCTTTTCAGGCTGTTGCCCATGTCATTGCCCCAGTTCAGGTCCCCATGGGCTGACCTTGGCGCGATTCGTCTCTATAAATGGTTAACGGGTTAACGTGGGGTCGACGGCGATATTGTCGATCAGCCGGGTCTGTCCCATGCGCGCGGCGGCAAGCAGGCGGCGCGGGCGATCGGCGTGCGCGGGCTCTGCCAGCGTCGCCGCGTCGACCAGTGCGACATAATCAACGACGAAGCCCGCGGCGACGAGGCTCGCCTGCGCTTCGGCCAGCGCCGCCGCCGGATCATCGCCGCGGGCAATCGCGCGCCCTGCGACACCCAGCGCACGCGGCAGCGTCACTGCCTTCAAACGCTGTTCCTCGTCGAGGTATATGTTGCGCGACGACAGCGCGAGGCCGTCGTCGTCGCGCTGCGTCGGCACGCCCACGATCTCGATCGCGAAATCGAGATCGCTGACCATCCGGCGGACGACGGCGAGCTGCTGGAAATCCTTCTTGCCGAAGTAGGCGGCGTCGGGCGTCACCTGATTGAACAGCTTCGCGACGACGGTCGCCACGCCATCGAAATGCCCGGGCCGCGCCGCGCCATCGAGCCCCTCGGTCACGCCGGACACGGACACATTGGTCGCGAAACCGTCCGGGTACATGACCTCCACCGGCGGCAGCCACAACAGGTCGCATCCCGCGTCGACCAGCAGGCGCGCGTCGGCCGCCTCGCGCCGTGGATAGCGCGCCAGATCCTCGTTGGGGCCGAACTGCTTTGGATTGACGAAGATCGACGCGACGACGCGCGTCCCAGCCCGCTTCGCCGCATCGATCAGCGCGATGTGCCCGGCGTGAAGCGCGCCCATCGTCGGCACCAGCGCGACGCGCGCACCATCGGCGCGAAAGGCGGCAACGGCAGCGCGCAGGTCGTTCAGGTCACGGACAGTCTGCACGCGCGTCGAAACTCCACTCGTAACGGGATCAACGGGCATCTATGGGGGAGTATCCGCGCGATCAACAAGGGATGCGACGACTTGCCGAGTGGTTCCGACAATACTCACGTCATCGTCTTCGCCAACGAAAAGGGCGGGACGGGCAAGTCGACGACGGCCGTGCATGTCGCGATTGCGCTGGCGGTGCGCGGTGCGCGCGTCGCCTGCCTCGACCTCGATCATCGCCAGCGCACGATGGGTCGGTACCTCGACAACCGTGCCGAAACGGTACGCCGCACCGGCGCGCCGCTCGTCATTCCGCGCCATCGTACGGCGCACGACGATTTCGAGCCGGCGTTCGAGGCCATGGTCGAGGGTAGCGACTTCCTGGTGATCGACACGCCGGGGCGCGACGATCCCTATGCGCGGATGGCGGCGGTGCGCGCGGACACGCTAGTGACGCCGATGAACGACAGTTTCGTCGATTTCGACCTGATCGGCCAGGTTCATCCCGAAACCTTCAAGGTGACCCGGCCGAGCTTCTATTCGGAACTGATCTGGGATGCGCGCAAGGCACGGGCGAAGGCGGACGGCTCGACGATCGACTGGGTCGTGCTGCGCAACCGCCTGCAGCATATCGAGGCGCGCAACATGCGCCGCGTATCCGAAGCGCTCGACCAGCTCGCCAAGCGTGTCGGCTTCCGCATCATCCCTGGGCTTGGCGAGCGCGTGATCTATCGCGAGCTGTTCCCGTCGGGCATGACGATGCTCGATGCCAAGGAATTCGGTGCGATGGGGCTGGGCCATGTCGCCGCGCGCCAGGAGCTGCGCGAGATGATGGCCGGGCTCGCGCTGCCCGAGCCGGCGGTGCCGCAAGTCGCATGATCTGGAAGCTGCTGATCGCGATGCTCGTCGCTTACGCCGGGTGGAAGCTGTGGAAGGACGCGCTCGGCAGCGGCAAGCGAGCGACGCGACCCGTCCCCACCATCGATCCGGCTGACGCGATCGCCGCGCGCCGCCTGCTCGGGCTCGATGCCTCTGCCGACGAGCGCGGGATACGCGATGCGCACCGCCGGCTGATGAGCGAGGCGCACCCCGATCGTGGCGGATCGCCCGAACGCGCCCGCGCGCTCAACGCCGCGCGCGATCTGCTGCTGCGCCGGGGCTAGCCGAGCCGCGCGAACAGCAGTGCGATGTAGACGACGACCATGGCGGCGATGGCGACGGCGCTGATCTCGTGCAGCCGGGCACGACGACTGATCGAACAGGCCAGTGCGATCGCAGCGAAGGCGGCGTGGAACAACAGGTTGACACCCGACGGCATATAGCCGTCGATGATAAGATCCTTGAACCCGCTGACGAGCAGCATCGCGACGAGGATGGCGAAGAATGGTCGCGTCTCGCGATAGTAATGCTCCCGCAAGTCGGCCGGCTCGTGGAGCGCGAAATCGGGCAGGACGAGCGCGGCGAGCATGTAGAGCAGAACCGTCTGAACCAGCACGATGCCAAATTCGGCGAAGGTCCACTCGGCGTGATCCGCGAGACCGAAGCTCGCCCACCACATCTGCACCGCCATCAGCAGGATCGTCCCCGCCCATAGCAGCACCGGTGGGTAGAGCCGCACGTGGCGTCGCGAGAGGAGCAGGCCGCGCACGCCCTGCAGCACCTGCGTGATCGCCAGTCCGAGAATGATCGACAGCAGCACGGAGAGATAGGAGAAGGCATCCACGCCGACAGTGTCCCCGCGACGCTGCCGGGGATCAAGCGCCGTCTCGACTGCCCGGCGCGCGGACGTACCGCACGGCGAAGGTCGGGACGGCGGGGATGACGGCATCCAATCGGCGCCCTAAGCATGCCCGATGCGGCACCTCTTCGATCCCTCGATCCTGCGTGAGTACGACATTCGCGGCACCGTCGGTCGCAATCTTTCACCCGACGATGCGCACGCACTCGGCCTTGCGTTCGGCACGATCGTGCGGCGACAGGGGGGTGCGCGCGTGGTGGTCGGGCGTGACGGGCGCGTGTCCTCGCCGGCGCTCGAGGCGGAACTGGTGGCCGGGCTGCGTACCGCGGGTGTCGACGTGGTGCGGATCGGGCTCGGGCCGTCGCCGATGCTTTACCATGCCGAACGCCTGCTCGACGTCGATGCCGGCATCCAGGTGACCGGCAGCCACAATCCCGCGGACGATAACGGGTTCAAGATGGTGCTGCGCCACCGGCCGTTCTTCGGTGCGGACATCAAGGCGCTGGCGCAGCTCTCCGCGTCGGGCGACGTCGAACATGGGGCAGGTTCGGTTGGGGAAGTCGACGTCCTCGACGGCTACGTCGCCTCGCTCGTGTCCGGTGCCGCGGTCCCGTCGCTTCGTATCGGCTGGGATGCCGGTAACGGCGCGGCCGGGCCGGCGATCGAGCGGCTGGTGCGGCTGCTGCCGGGCGAGCACCATCTGCTGTTCACCGCCGTCGACGGCAGCTTTCCCAACCACCATCCCGATCCGACCGAGGCGGCGAACCTCGCCGACCTGCGCCGGCTCGTCGCAGCGCGGAAACTCGATCTCGGCGTCGCCTTCGACGGAGATGGCGACCGGATCGGCGCGATCGACGCGCAGGGGCGGATCGTCGCCGGTGACCAGTTGCTCGCGATCCTCGCCGAGCCGGCGCTGCGCGCGCATCCCGGCGCGGCGATCGTCGCCGACGTGAAGGCGAGTGCGACGCTGTTCGAGCGCATCGCGGAGTTGGGCGGAAGGCCGGTGATGTGGAAGAGCGGCCACAGCAACATCAAGACGATGATGCACGAGGTCGGCGCGCCGATCGCGGGCGAGATGAGCGGACATCTGTTCTTCGCCGAACTCGGCGGCCACGACGATGCGCTGTTCGCCGCGATCGCGCTGATCCGCGCGATCGGGGATAGCGGGCGCAGCCTCGCCGAATTGCGCGACGCCATGCCCGCTGTGGTGGCGACGCCCGAATTGCGCTTCGCCGTCGATCCCGCGCGGGCGGACGCGGTCGTCGACGAAGTCCTCACGCGGCTCGCAGCCGAGGGTGCTACCGTCGATCGCACCGACGGGGCGCGGGTCACGACGCGAGACGGATGGTGGCTGTTGCGCGCGTCCAATACGCAGGCGATGCTGACCGCGCGGGCCGAGGCGCGCGACGCGGCGGCGCTCGACCGGCTCGTTGCGGCGATCGATGCGCAGTTGCTGGCGAGCGGGGTGGAGCGCACGCGCCCCGCGTCCTAGCTACCTCCTGACCACGCGACCGATGACAGCGTGCGTTGCGATCCCCACATAGCGGCCATGCGTCAGCAACCCAGCATCATCCGCGTGATCGACCTCGAGACGACGGGGAACGCCCCCCCGGCGCACGGCGTATGCGAGATCGGGTGGCAGGACGTGGCGCTCGGCACCGACGGACGCTGGGAATTGTACGGCGAGGGCGGCAACCGGCTGGTCAATCCGGGGCGCGCGATGCCGCCGATCACGCAGGCGATCCACCACATCCGCGACGAGGACGTCGCCGATGCGCCATGGTGGCACGACGTCGCGCGCGCAGTGCTTGATCCCTATCCGCGGCGCGTCGCGCTGGCCGCGCACCGGGCCGATTTCGAGCAGCAATTCTGCACGCCCGCGATGACGCACGGCGCCGACTGGATCTGTACGTGGAAGTGTGCGCTGCGCCTGTGGCCCGACAGCCCTAGCTTCTCGAACCAGGTGCTGCGGTACTGGCGCAAGCCGCACGGCCTCGATCACGAACGCGGCCTACCGGCGCATCGCGCCTTTCCCGATGCCTATGTTACCGCGCATCATTTGCGCGACATGCTCAACGAGGCGAGCGTGGCGCAGCTGATCGAATGGTCGAACATCCCGGCACTGCTGCCGCGCGTGCGGTTCGGCGCCGATCGCGGCAAGCCCTGGACCGAGATCGAGGAGGAGAGCCTCGTCAAATTCCTGACCGATCGCGATCCCGACGTCCGCTTTACCGCTGAGACTGAGATGGCGCGGCGGCGCGGCGGCGGCCACGTTGGGCGGATGACGGCACAGGATCTGCTGCTCTGATGTGATTTCGCGGCGGCGACCGACCCAGGTTGTCGGCACAATGCTGGCCTTCCCCCGATCGGTCGCCTAGACGCGACCGCCATGGCTGGCGAACGCGGGCAACGACTAACCGTTACTGAAGGCCGCATCGGCCGGGTTCTTGTCGCGTTCATGGCGGCGGGGTTCGTCGCGCTGCTCGCCGCCGGGATCGCGGCGGCATGGGTGACGGGGCAGCTCGCCCAGCACAGCCGTGCAGTGGCGCATACCTATCAGGTCGAGCTGGCGATTGCCGACATTCGCCGGCTGATCGAACAGGGCGAGACAACGCGCCGCGGCTATCTTCTGGCGCCGCAAACCGCGGGATTCCTTACGGCCTATCGTGAAGCGGCGGCGGAGCTGCCGCGCGCGGCGCAGAAACTGCGCCGGCTGACGTATGACAATCCGCGTCAGATCGGCAACCTGCGCCTGCTCGAAGCGCGGATGGCAGCGCTTGCGGCGCTGCGTGAGCGATCGATCCTGTTGATCGGCGAGGGCCGCGTCGCGCAGGCGATCACAGAGTTCCGGGCGGAGCTGAGCGCCGCGCGCCTGCGTGAGATCCGCGGGACGTTCAACGCGATGTCGCGCGAGGAACGCCGACTGCTTGCAGTGCGCGACGCCGAGCAGCAGCGCAGCATCGCGCTGTTCTACACCGTATTGATCGTCGCGGGCGTTCTGCTGCTCGTCGTCGCGCTCGCCTCGCTGCTCGTCGTGCTGCGCTTCACGCAGGACGTCACCCAGTCGCGCGAGCAGTTGCGGCAGCTAAACGAGAGTCTCGAGGCGATCGTCGTCGATCGGACGGCGGATCTGACGCGCGCCAACGACGAAATTCAGCGATTCGCCTATATCGTCAGCCACGATCTGCGCTCGCCGCTCGTCAACGTGATGGGCTTCACTGCCGAGCTCGAGGCGTCGAGCGCGACGCTGCGCGCGCTGGTCGATGAGGCCGAGGCGGAGGCGCCGGCGATCCTCACCGAGGACGCGAAGCTCGCCGCGCGCGAGGACTTGCCCGAGGCGATCGGTTTCATCCGCACGTCGACGCAGAAGATGGATCGGCTGATCAACGCGATCCTGGCGCTGTCGCGGCAGGGGCGCCGGGTACTCGCGCCCGAGCCGCTCGATCTGGAACAGATGGTGTCGTCGATCCGAGATTCGATGGCGCACCGGCTCGACGAGACCGATGGCACGATCACCGTCGATGGTACGCTGCCGCATCTCGTCAGCGACCGCGTCGCGATCGAGCAGGTGCTGTCGAACCTGATCGAGAATGCGGTGAAATATCGCGATCCCAAGCGCCCGGTCGCGATCCGCGTGAGCGGTGCGCAGGCGGGCGACCGCGTGTGGCTGTCGGTGACCGACAACGGCCGCGGCATCGACCCGCGCGATCACGAGCGGGTGTTCGATCTCTTCCGCCGGTCGGGCGTGCAGGATCAGCCGGGCGAGGGGATCGGGCTCGCGCACGTCCGCGCGCTGACCTATCGCCTCGGCGGCACGATCACGCTGCGATCCGCGCTTGGCGAGGGCGCGACCTTCCGCCTATCGCTGCCATCGACGTTGAATTTGCAGGAAAAGCCATGAACGCGCATCAATCCGTCAGCATTGTGATGATCGAGGACGACGAGGGCCACGCCCGGCTGATCGAGAAGAACATCCGGCGCGCAGGCATCCTCAACGACATTAAGCATTTCCTGGATGGCACGACCGCGCTCGACTATCTGTTCAACGCGCCCGACGGCCCGGCGCTGAACGGCCCCGCGCTCGTGCTGCTCGATCTCAACCTGCCTGACATGAGCGGCACCGACATCCTCGCCCGAATCAAGCAGTCCGACGGCCCGGTGAAGCGCACCCCGGTCGTCGTTCTGACCACCACCGACGACAGCCGCGAGATCCAGCGCTGCTATGATCTGGGCGCCAACGTCTACATCACCAAACCGGTGAACTACGAGAGCTTCGCGCAGGCGATCCGCCAGCTCGGACTATTCCTGTCGGTGATCCAGGTCCCCGACATCGAGGAGTGATGGACCGCATCCTCTACATCGACGACGACGAGGGGATTCGCCGGCTCGCCTCGCGTGCGCTCGCGCGGCGCGGGTGGAACGTGACGACCGCCGACGGCGGTGAGGCGGGCGTCAGGATAGCGGCCGAGCAGAAGTTCGCGCTCGTCGCGGTCGATCATTACATGCCGGGCATCGACGGGCTCGAGACGCTCGCGCGGCTGCGCGCGCTGCCCGATCCGCCGAGCGTCGTCTACGTTACCGGATCGGAGGAGCAGCGCGTCGCAGTGGCGGCGCTGCGTGCCGGCGCGTCGGAATATGTCGTCAAATCGGTCGGCGACGATTTCTTCGACCTGCTCGATGCGTCGTTCCGGGGGGTCGCGGCGCGCGCGCAGCTCGAGCGGCAGAAGCTCGCCGCGGAAGAGGAGCTGCGTGTCTCCAACGCGCGGCTCGAGGCGCTGCTCGCCGAGGTCAATCACCGTGTCGCCAACTCGCTGCAGCTCGTCTCGGCGATGGTGCGGTTGCAGGCCGGCGCGCTGAGCGATCCCGCCGCGCGCGCCGCGCTTGAGGATACCCAGCACCGCATCAGCGCGATCGCGCAGGTGCATCGCCGGCTGTACACCGGCGGCGACGTCGAGCAGGTCGACATGCGCGAATATCTCGGCGCACTGGTCGATGAGCTCGCCGAGACGTGGTCGAGTGTGGAGCGGCCGCGCCTGCTGCGGCTCGTCGCCGATCCGATCCAGTTGCCGACCGATCGCGCGGTATCACTCGGCGTCATCGTCACCGAACTCGTCAGCAATGCCTGCAAATACGCCTATCCCGCGGGTAGTGGCGAGATCCGCATCGCGCTGCATCGCGACGGCGACGCCGTCTTCCTGCTCGCCGTCGAGGACGATGGCGTCGGGCTGAGCGGCGCGGTGGCGCCTGGGGGGACCGGCGTCGGCACCAAGCTGATCCGCGCCATGGCGCAGAGCCTGCAGACGAGCATCGAGTACGACCCCGCCCACCGCGGCACGCGCGCCACGCTGCGCGCGGCACTAGCCTGATCTTGCCTTGAGGGAATTGCCATGAAGACCCGCGCCGCCGTCGCGTTCGAAGCCAAGAAGCCGCTGGAAATCGTCGAGCTCGACCTCGAAGGACCAAAGGCGGGCGAGGTGCTGGTCGAAATCATGGCGACGGGCATCTGCCACACCGATGCCTATACGCTCGACGGGCTCGACAGCGAGGGGCTGTTTCCGAGCGTGCTCGGTCACGAGGGGTGCGGCATCGTACGCGCGGTGGGGCCGGGGGTGACGAGCGTCGCTCCCGACGATCATGTGATCCCGCTGTACACGCCGGAATGCCGCCAGTGTAAGTCGTGCCTCAGCCAGAAGACCAACCTGTGCACCGCGATCCGCGCGACGCAGGGCAAGGGGCTGATGCCGGACGGCACGAGCCGCTTCAGCTACAAGGGGCAGCCGATCTTTCACTATATGGGCTGTTCCACCTTCTCGAACTTCACCGTCCTGCCCGAAATCGCCGTGGCGAAGATCCGGCCTGACGCGCCCTTCGATACCAGCTGCTACATCGGCTGCGGCGTGACGACGGGGGTGGGCGCGGTGGTCAACACCGCCAAGGTCGAGCCGGGGGCGACGGTGATCGTCTTCGGGCTCGGCGGGATCGGGCTCAACGTGATCCAGGGCGCGAAATTCGCCGGCGCCGCGCGCATCATCGGTGTGGATATAAATCCCGATCGCGAGGAATGGGGCCGGCGCTTCGGGATGACCGACTTCGTCAACGGGAAGACGGTCGGCGACGTCGTGCAGCATCTCGTCGCGATGACCGACGGCGGCGGCGACTATACGTTCGACTGTACGGGCAACACGGTGGTGATGCGGCAGGCGCTCGAGAGCGCGCACCGCGGCTGGGGCGAATCGATCGTCATCGGCGTCGCCGAAGCCGGCAAGGAGATCGCGACGCGGCCCTTCCAGCTCGTCACCGGACGGGTGTGGAAGGGGACGGCGTTCGGCGGCGCGCGCGGCCGGACCGACGTGCCCAAGATCGTCGACTGGTACATGAACGGGCTGATCGAGATCGACCCGATGATCACGCACCGGTTGAGCCTCGACGAGATCAACAAGGGGTTCGATCTGATGCACGCCGGCGAGAGCATCAGGAGCGTGGTGGTTTACTGACTTGCGCGTGCCGGCAAAGATCCGGCACGATAACGGTATAAGTAAAGGGAGAGGATGCATGTTCAGTCACATGATGGTCGGATCGAACGACATCGGCCGATCGAAGAAGTTCTACGACGCGCTATTCGCGTCGGTCGGCGGCAAGCCGGCGATCGAGGACGACAAGGGTCGCCTGATCTACATGCACAACGGCGGCCTGTTCCTCGTCACCAAGCCGATCGACGGCGAGCCGGCGACGCACGCCAATGGCGGCACGATCGGGTTCGCGATGGACAATCCCGAGCAGGCGAACGCCTGGCACCAGGCGGGGGTCGACAATGGTGGCACCGCGATCGAGGACGCGCCGGGCGTGCGCGAGGGCGGCTTCGCCAACCTGTATCTCGCCTATCTGCGCGATCCGGACGGCAACAAGCTGTGTGCGATGCACCGTATCCCGGCGTGATCGCGGCGGCGCGTCGTGCGATCATGTTCGCGCGATGCGCCGTTCGTTTGCGTTAAGCGCGGTGCAATTAGCGGCCCAAGCGGTCGTTTGGTTGGCCTCAGGTGTAGGCTTGGTGTGCGGTGCGTGAGGGGTACGACGCGCTGCTGAAGCGCGATTGCGGCAGCGTGACGCCCTTTCTCCAGCGTAGATACGACAACGGCGGCGTCCGGGTGGGCGCCGCCGTCGTTCGTTGGTCCGGGCCGGCGCGCCGGGCGCCGGGACCTATCAGAGCTTCTCGGTCAGTTCCGGAACGACCTTGAAGAGATCGCCGACGAGACCGATGTCCGCGACCTGGAAGATCGGCGCGTCCTCGTCCTTGTTGATCGCGATGATCGTCTTTGAATCCTTCATCCCCGCGAGGTGCTGGATCGCGCCGGAGATGCCGACCGCGACATAGACTTCAGGCGCGACGATCTTGCCCGTCTGGCCGACCTGATAGTCGTTGGGAACGAAGCCCGCGTCGACTGCTGCGCGGCTCGCGCCGACGCCGGCACCCAGCTTGTCCGCGAGCGGCTCGATCAGCGAACGGAAGTTCTCACCGTTCTGCAGCGCGCGGCCGCCCGAGACGATGATCTTGGCGCTGGCGAGCTCGGGACGCGCGCTCTTGGCGATTTCCTGGCTCTGGAAGGTCGACAGGCCCTTGTCGCCGGTCGACGACACCGCCTCGACCGTGCCCGAGCCGCCTTCCGCCGCCGCCTTGTCGAAGGCGGTGGTGCGCACGGTGATGACCTTCTTCGCGTCCGACGTCTGCACCGTCGCGATCGCGTTGCCGGCGTAGATCGGGCGGGTGAACGTATCCTCACCCTCGACCGACAGGATGTCGGAGATCTGCATCACGTCGAGCAGCGCGGCGACGCGCGGCGCGATGTTTTTGGCCGAGGTGGTCGATGGCGCGACGAACGCGTCGTGATGCCCCATCAGATCGACGATCAGCGGCGCGACGTTCTCCGCCAGCGCGTGCGCGAAGGCATCGTCGTCGGCGACGTGGACCTTGCCGACGCCGGCGATCTTAGCGGCCGCCTGCGCGACGCCGTCGACGCCCTTGCCGGCGACGAGGAGGTGCACTTCGCCGAGCTTCGACGCGGCGGTCACCGCGGCGAGCGTCGCATCCTTGACGGCCGATCCGTCATGCTCGACCCAAACCAGAGTCTTCATAGCTTCTCTTCCTTCCGAACCCGTATCTCCCACCGTTCGTGCTGAGGAGCGGCTGAGCCTGTCGAAGCCTCGTCTCGAAGCACATGCCCTTCGAGACGGCACTTCGCCTGCGGCTCAGCGCCTCCTCAGGGCGAACGGATGGATTTTACTTGGCGATGCCCATCGCCTTGAGCTTCATCACCAGCTCGTCGACGTCGGCGACCTTGGCGCCGGCCTGGCGTTTGCCGGGCTCGACCACCTTGAGCGTCTTCACGCGCGGGCTGACATCGACGCCGTAATCGGCGGCGGTCTTCTGCGCGAGCGGCTTCGACTTCGCCTTCATGATGTTGGGCAGCGAGGCGTAGCGCGGCTCGTTGAGGCGAAGATCGGTGGTGACGATCGCCGGCAGCTTGTAGCTGTCGGTCTCGAGACCGCCGTCGACCTCGCGCGTGACCGTCACGGTATCGCCCGATACCTCGACCTTCGACGCGAACGTGCCCTGGCCCCAGCCGAGCAGGCCAGCGAGCATCTGGCCGGTCTGGTTGTTGTCGTCGTCGATCGCCTGCTTGCCCAGGATGACAAGCTGCGGCTGTTCCTCGTCGGCGATCGCCTTCAGGATCTTGGCGACGCCGAGCGGCTCGACGCGGTCGTCCGCGGTGACGAGGATCGCGCGATCCGCACCCATCGCGAGCGCGGTACGCAGCGTTTCCTGCGCCTTCGCCTCGCCGATCGACACTGCGACGATTTCTGTCACCACGCCCTTTTCCTTGAGGCGGATGGCTTCCTCGACCGCGATCTCGTCGAACGGGTTCATGCTCATCTTGACGTTGGCCAGATCGACCCCCGTCCCGTCCGCCTTCACGCGGGGCTTCACGTTGTAATCAAGCACGCGCTTGACCGGCACCAGCACCTTCATTCGCTTACTCTCCAAATCAGTCGGCAACGCTTCCGTGGGATTTCCCCGGGGAGGAGCGTCAGGCCGCCTTCTTCACCTCGGCGACGATCTTCTGCGCGGCATCGCCCAGATCGTTCGCGGGAACGATGGCGAGACCAGAGTTGGCGAGGATTTCCTTGCCCTTCTCGACGTTCGTGCCTTCGAGGCGAACCACCAGCGGCACCGAAAGGTTCACTTCCTTCGCCGCGGCGACGATGCCGTCGGCGATGATGTCGCACTTCATGATCCCGCCAAAGATGTTGACGAGGATGCCCTTCACGTTCGGATCGGCGAGGATGATCTTGAACGCCGCCGTCACCTTCTCCTTCGAAGCGCCGCCGCCGACGTCGAGGAAGTTGGCCGGGAACATGCCGTTGAGCTTGATGATGTCCATCGTCGCCATGGCGAGGCCCGCGCCGTTGACCATGCAGCCGATGTCGCCGTCGAGCTTGATGTAAGCGAGGTCGTACTTCGACGCCTCGAGCTCGGCGGGATCCTCCTCGGATTCGTCGCGCAGCTCCATCAGGTCCTTGTGGCGGAACAGCGCGTTGCCGTCGAAGCCGACCTTGGCATCGAGCACCAGCAGATTGCCTTGCTCGGTCAGCGCGAGCGGGTTGACCTCGATCTGCGCGGCGTCGGTGCCGAGAAAGGCGTCGTAAAGCGACTGCGCGACCTTGGCGGCCTGCTTGCCCTGATCGCCTGACAGACCGAGTGCGTTGGCGACGGTGCGGCCGTGGTGCGGCTGGAACCCGCTCGCCGGATCGACGCTGAACGTGTGGATCTTCTCGGGCGTCGAATGCGCGACTTCCTCGATGTCCATGCCGCCCTCGGTCGAAACGACGAAGGCGACGCGGCCGGTGGCGCGATCGACGAGCAGCGCGAGGTAGAATTCCTTCGCGATGTCGGCACCGTCGGTGACGTACAGGCGGTTGACCTGCTTGCCGGCGTCGCCCGTCTGGATCGTCACCAGCGTGTTGCCGAGCATGTCGGTGGCGTGCGCGCGGACCTCGTCGAGGTTGAAGGCGAGGCGCACGCCGCCCTTTGCCTCGGGCGCCAGCTCCTTGAACTTGCCCTTGCCGCGGCCGCCGGCATGGATCTGCGACTTCACCACGTAGAGCGGCCCGGGGAGCTGCTTGGCGGCCTCGACGGCCTCCTCGACGGTGAAGGCGGCGTGACCCGCGGCGATCGGCGCGCCGTACTTGGCCAGCAGTTCCTTGGCCTGATATTCGTGAATGTTCATGGAGCGTCGCACCTCGTGATGACGAAAGTTACGGAACGAAATTTATGGTGCCCTAAGCACAGCGAGGCCGGGGAATCCAGCCTAGCGTGCGAGTTTCCGCATCCTTGCCCCGGCGGCGGGGGCGTGCGGCGGCTGGCGATGGTTGTCGCTTTGTTCTAAGAGGCGCGCGTGTCGCCCGAGCCGTTTCCCGCGCTGCCATACCCCGCGCTTCACGCGAGCCACACCGGCATCTGGATCGCGCAGGGCGGTGAGACGCGGCAGGTGTCGCGTGGCGAGGCAATCCGCGCCGCCGCCGACACGCCGATGATCTTGCTGAACGCGCCGCTGATCGGGCAGCGGCTGGGCTATGCCGAACTGTCGGGGCTCGACCTGCTCGAGCTGTTCGCGTTCCTGAGGCCTGCGCGCTTCGCGGTGCCGACGCCGAAGGGGCTCGCCGCAGTTACCGGGCTCGACATGCCCGCCGACGACGCGGGCATCGCGCCGTTCCTGCTCGCCGCCGCGGCGCGGCTGCTGGCGATCCCGCACGGCGACTGGCCCGAGCGGGAGGGGGCGTGGACGGCGGCGCAATCCTTGTTCCGGCTGCGCTGGGCGTGGGCGCCGCTGCTCGTCGATCGCATAAAGAAGCCGGCGCAGAACGAGCGCTGGCTGTTCGCCAAATTGCCCGAATGGGAGGAGGCGGCGCCGCGCCCTGCGCCACGCACGGTACCGGTCGATCCCGAGGCGACGCAGCGCGTGCTCGCGACGCTGATCGGTGACACGGCGGAGACGCGGCCGGGGCAGCGCGCCTATGCCGCCGCGGCGACGGGGGCGTTCGCGCCGCGCGCGGTGCGCGAGGCGCCCAATGTGGTGCTGGCGCAGGGCGGGACGGGGATCGGCAAGACGCTGGGCTATCTCGCGCCCGCCAGCCTGTGGTCGCACACCGCCGGCGGTGCGGTGTGGGTATCGACCTATACCAAGGCGCTGCAGCGGCAATTGGGGCACGAGGCGCGGCGCGTGTACCCCGACGAGGCGGTGCGGCGGCAGAAGGTGGTGACGCGCAAGGGGCGCGAGAATTATCTGTGCCTGCTCAACCTCGAGGACGCGCTGCAAGGCGGGTTCGCGGGCCGCGCTGCGATCCTAGCGCATCTCGTCGCGCGCTGGGCGGCGTATAGCGCGGACGGCGACATGGTGGGCGGCGACCTGCCGGGATGGCTCGTCACGCTGTTCCGCCGCAACGGATCGGCGGCGCTGACCGACCGGCGCGGCGAGTGCGTCTATGCCGGCTGCCCGCATTACCGCAAATGCTTCATCGAGCGCGCCGCGCGCGCCTCCGCCGAGGCGGACATCGTCATCGCCAACCACGCACTGGTAATGGTCAACGCCGCGCGCGGGCGCGAGACGGCGACTCGGCCGACGCGCTACGTGTTCGACGAGGGGCATCACCTGTTCGATGCGGCGGACGCGATGTTCGCCACCGCGCTGACCGGGCAGGAAACAATCGAGCTCCGCCGCTGGGTGATCGGGCCGGAGGCGGGGAGCCGCGGGCGGCGGCGCGGGCTGGCGGCGCGGCTGTCCGACGTCGCGAGCTACGACGAGGGCGGGGCGCAGGCGATCGGCGACGCGGTAAAGGCGGCGGGGGGGCTTGCCGCCGAAGGCTGGCTGCAGCGCATCGCCGAGGGGCAGCCGTTCGGACCGATCGAGACGCTGCTGGCGAGCGTGCGCGGCCTGACCTACGCGCGCGCTGAAGGGGCGGAGGACGCGGGCTATGGGCTGGAGACCGAGCTAGCCGAGCCGAGCGCCGAACTGATCGAGGCGGCGGCGCCCGCAGCGGAGGCGCTCGACGCGCTGTATCGCCCGCTCGTCGCGTTGGGCAAGCGGCTGGAGGCGGTGCTGACCGACGCGCCCGACTGGCTCGACGGGCCGGCGCGCGCGCGCGTGGAGGGGGCGATCGCCTCGCTCGGCTGGCGCGCCGAGACGGTGGCGGCGTGGCTGGCGCTGATCGCGCGCGTCGGCGGGCCGGCGAGCGCGGACTTCGTCGACTGGCTGGCGGTGGAGCGCGTCGAGGGGCGTGAATATGACATCGGGCTGCACCGCCGCTGGCTCGATCCGACGCGGCCGTTCGCCGAGATCGTGCTGAAGCCGGCGCACGGTGCGCTCGTCACCTCCGCCACGCTGACCGCGGGGGGCACGTGGGAGACCGCGGAGGCTCGGGTGGGGGCGCATCACCTCGCGCTGCCGCCGACCCGCTTCGCGGCGGAGAGCCCGTTCGATTATGCCGCGCGCGCCGAGGTACTCGTCGTCACCGACGTGAAGCGCGGCGACGTGCCCGCGCTGAGCAACGCTTATGCGCGGCTGATCGAGGCGGCGGGCGGCGGCACACTGGGGCTGTTCACCGCGATCCGCCGGCTGCGCGGGGTGCACGCGCGGATCGCCGACCGGCTGGCGCGCGCCGGCCTGCCGCTGATGGCGCAGCACGTCGATCCGATCGACACGGGGACGCTGGTCGACATCTTTCGCGACGATCCGCACGCCTCGCTGCTCGGCACCGACGCGCTGCGCGACGGGGTGGACGTACCCGGCCACTCGCTGCGGCTCGTCGTGATGGAGGGCGTGCCGTGGCCCAAACCGAGCGTGCTGCACGCCGCGCGCCGTCTGGCAAACACCGACGGCGCGGGCGGCAGCGCGTACGACGATCGGATCGTGCGCGCGCGGCTGGCGCAGGCGTTCGGGCGGCTGATCCGCTCCGCCGACGATCGGGGCGTGTTCGTGCTGCTGTCCGCTGCGACGCCCTCGCGACTGCTCGACGCGTTTCCGGCCGGCGTGCCGATCGCGCGCGTGCCGCTCGACGAGGCGATCGCGCGCGTCGCTTCGCGGCTTTCCTCGGACGCGGCGTTGGGGCATGAGGCGGCTCCCGCCCGCACGCCTTAACGGAGATCAGGTTTGAAGACGCTGACGCTGCTGCGCCACGCCAAATCGGGCTGGGACGATACCGTCGCGCGCGACTTCGATCGGCCGCTCAACGCCAAGGGGCGCAAGGCGGCACAGGCGATCGGGCGGCATCTGCGCGACGAAAAGCTGGCGTTCGACCACATCGTCGCTTCGCCGGCGCAGCGTGTGGTGGAGACGATCGACGACGTCGCGCGCGGCTATGGCAGCGCGATCGCGCCGGCGTGGGACAAAAGGCTGTACCTCGCTTCCGCGCAGACGCTGATGGACGTCGCGCGCGAGACACCCGCGGACGCCGCGCGGCTGCTGATGATCGGGCACAATCCGGGGCTGGAGGATTTCGTGCTGCTGCTGCTGGGCGGCGGCGATTCCGCGCTGGTGCGCGCGGCCGAGGCGAAATATCCGACGGCGACGGTCGCGGCGCTGGAGTTCGCGGTCGACGATTGGGCGGGGATCGCCGCGGGGGCCGGGACGCTGGTGCGCTTCGTCCGCCCGCGTGACCTCGATCCGACGCTGGGGCCGGACACGGACTG
Source organism: Sphingomonas sp. TZW2008 (assembly GCF_002117915.1). Lineage (GTDB taxonomy): Bacteria > Pseudomonadota > Alphaproteobacteria > Sphingomonadales > Sphingomonadaceae > Sphingomonas. The sequence continues at coordinate 232,716 of NZ_BDJB01000007.1, forward strand.
ATCGCTGCCGCGGGCGCGCCGGCTGGCGGGCTGATGTTGCAATTGGTCGGTGGCGTAAGCGGCTGTGCTTCGAGACGGTACTTCGCGCTGCTCAGTACCTCCTCAGCACGACCGGGGCGCGGGGCGGGACGCCGGGCTGATCAATTGACCTTGAACCATCCCCGCCTGAGCCCTTTCTCCAAGGACGGGCGCTTCGAGCGGATTGGATCGGACCGCAGGCGCGGCGTCGCGGACCGGCGTAGGTGATCGGTCCGTCATCGCGGGCCTGCCCGCGATGACGTCCTGCCTCAGCGACCGAGCAGCATGCGCGCTTGGCTGGCGACCTGCGCCAGCATCGCGGCGTTGGGGGTGGCGGACTGGCGCGCGCGGGTGACGACGGCGGCGAATTGCGCGACGCGCGCGGGGTTCTCGGCGAGCCAAGCCTCGACCGCACGATCGGGATCGCGCTTGCCCTCCCGCGCGAGAAAGTCGAGCCGCATCTGCTCGAAATCGCGCACCAGTCCGGCGACGAGCAGCCGCTCCCATGGATCGGACGGGGCGAGCCGCGTCGCGGCGGCCTGCGCCCAATCGAGCCCGAGCGCCTCGCCGAGCCGGGTATAGGCGCGGGTGAGCGCGGTCTCGTCGGTCTTCGACTTGCCGCTGAGATCGACGAGGCCGATCGCACCGTCCAGTTCCGACAGGCGCACCACGCGTGCGGCGAGCGCGTCGGGCGCGCCGGCGCGGGCGAGCGACGCGGCGATGCGCGCGCTTTCCGTGCGCGCCTCGGCGAGCAGCAGGTCGCTTGCCTGCGTCTCGAGCTTGGCGACGCCCTTGCCGATGCGCGCGAGCACCTCGCCCGGCATCGTGCCGGGCGCGACGACGCGCAGGAGATCGGCAACCTGCCCGCGGACGGCACGTGCGACGCCTTCGAACAGCGCGAGGCGGCCCGCCTCGGGCATCGCGGTCGTCTCGATATCGCGCCACAGCGCGTCGAGCGCGAACAGCCGCTCGACGACGACGAACATCGCCGCGACGTCGCCCAGCGCGGCGCCTTCCTCCTCGGCGAGCTCGAACGGGTTGAGCAGGCCGATACGGTTCACGATGCGGTTGGCGAGCTTGGTCGCGACGATCTCGCTGCGCAGCTGGTGCCTGTCGATCGCCTTGGCGAACCGCTCGCGCATGGCCGGCGGGAAGGCGGCGTGGAGATCGGGCTCGAGCAGCTTGTCGGCACCGAGCCCGGCCTGCTCGATCGCGTCCTGCAGCGCGAGCTTGGCGGTCGACAGCAGCACCGCCAGTTCGGGGCGCGTCAGCCCGCGGCCTTCCGCCGAGCGGCGCAGCAAATCCTCGTTCGCCGCCAGCCCTTCGACACGCCGATCGAGCCGGCCCGATGCCTCGAAGATCTCGATCGCGCGAACGTAGCTCGGCACGCCGCGCGCGCCGCCACGCTCGGCGATCGACAGCGCGAGTGTCTGCAGGCGATTGTCCTCCAGCACGAGATGCGCGACGTCGTCGGTCATCGCGCCTAGCAGCGCGTTACGATCGTCGAACGAGAGGCGACCCTCGGCCATCTCGCGGTTGAGCGCGATCTTGATGTTGACCTCATTGTCCGAGCAATCGACGCCGGCCGAATTGTCGATGAAGTCGGTGTTGATCCGCCCGCCCTTAACAGAAAACGCGATGCGTGCAGCCTGCGTGACGCCGAGGTTCGCGCCCTCGCCGATTGCGGTCGCGCGCAGCTCCTCCGCATCGACGCGCAGACGATCGTTGGCGGGATCGCCGACCGCGGCGTTGTTCTCGCCCGCCGCCTTTACATAGGTGCCGATGCCGCCGAACCAGATGAGATCGACTGGCGCCTTGAGGATCGCCGAAATGAGCGCGGTCGGCTCGATCTCGTCAGCCGAGATGTCGAGCGCCGCCTTGATCTGCGGCGACAGGCGAATCGACTTGGCGGCGCGCGGGAAGACCCCGCCGCCGGCCGAGATCAGCGCGGCGTCGTAATCCTCCCAGCTCGACCGCGGCAGGCTGAACAGCCGCGCGCGCTCGGCCCAGCTCGCCGCCGGATCGGGATCGGGATCGAGGAAGATGTGGCGGTGATCGAACGCCGCGACGATCTTGAGCGTCTGCGACAGGAGCATGCCGTTGCCGAACACGTCGCCCGACATGTCACCGCACCCGACGACGCGGATCACGTCCTTCTGCACGTCGACGCCGCGCTCCGCGAAGTGGCGCTGGACGGAGACCCACGCGCCCTTCGCGGTTATGCCCATCGCCTTGTGATCGTAGCCCTGCGATCCGCCGCTGGCGAAGGCGTCGCCGAGCCAGAAGCCGCGATCGAGCGCGATCGCATTGGCGACGTCGCTGAACGTCGCGGTGCCCTTGTCCGCGGCGACGACGAAATAGGGGTCCTCGCCGTCGTGAACGCGCACGCCCGCGGGGTGGACGACCTTGCCGGCGACGATGTTGTCGGTGATCGACAAAAGCGTGCGGATGAAGATGCGGTAGCTTTCCGTGCCCTCCGCCAGCCAGGCGTCGCGATCGGTGGCAGGGTTGGGCAGCTGCTTGGGATAGAAGCCTCCCTTCGCACCGGTCGGCACGATGACGGCGTTCTTGACGCGCTGCGCCTTCATCAGCCCGAGGATTTCGGTGCGGAAATCGTCGCGCCGGTCGGACCAGCGCAGGCCGCCGCGCGCGACCGGGCCGGCGCGCAGGTGGATGCCCTCGACGCGCGGCGAATAGACCCAGATCTCGCGCCACGGCAGCGGGGCGGGGAGGCCGGGGATGCGCGCGCTGTCGAGCTTGAACGCCAGCGCCTCAGCCGCAGCGGGGGCGAAGGCGTTCGTGCGCAGCGTGGCCGCGATCACCGCCTTGAACGCACGCAGGATGCGATCGTCGTCGATCGCGACGATCGCGTCGAGCCCGGCGGTGATCTCGGCATCGATCGCGGCAACGTCTCCCGTTGCGGCGGGATCGTGCGCCAGCGTGAAGCGGTCGATCAGCGCCTTGGCGAGCGCGGGCGCGCGACCCAGCGCGTCGGCGACGGTGGAGAGACCGTAGGCGAGCCCGGCCTGGCGCAGATAGCGGAACCACGCGCGGTAGAGCAGCACCGCGGCCGGCGTGAGCCCGGCGACGAGCATCAGCCGGTTGAAGGCATCGTTCTCCGCGGTGCCGCGCAGCACGTCGGCGATCGCATCCTCTAGCACGGTGCGATCGATCGCGGCGACATCGGCGCGCGTCTCGACGATGAAGTCGTGGACGAAGCTGTCGCTGTCCTCGCGCAGCCGCGTCGGCAGCTCGCCGATCACGCGATAGCCGAAGTTCTCGAGCACCGGGACCGCCTCGGACAGCGCCAGCGCGCCGTGCGACTTGTAGATCTTGAGCCGTTGCTCCTCGCCCCCTGCGGTGGGATAGATTAGCACCGCGCGATCGGCCGCGTCGGCGAGCTCGGACACCCGCAGAATGTCCTCTGCCGCTTCCTCGGGCGTGCTCACGTTGCGATAATTGGCGGGGAAGGAAGCCGCCCAGCGCAACGCGAGGCGCGCGGCTCGGGCCGGCGCCAGCCGCTCGGCAAGCGCGGCCTCGACGTCGCGTTCCCAGCCGCGCACCATCTTGACGAGCCGCGCGTCGAGCGCGGCGGCATCGGGCATCGCGCCGCCCTGGCGCAGATCAATCGTGTAGCGCAGCATCGCCACCGTGCCGTCCTCGAGCGAGATCGACCAGTTGAGGATCGTGCCGTTCGCCGCCTCCGCCAGCATCTCGCCGATCGCAACGCGGCGCGCGGTGGTGAGATCGTCGCGCGGCAACCACGCGAAGGCGAAGAGGTGGCGGCCGAGCGCCGAGCGCAGCAGCACGAGCTTGGGCCGCGGGCGATCGGCGAGGCTCATCGCGGTGAGCGCCAGCGACTCGACCGCCTCGGCATCGACCGCGGTGACGAGATCGTGCGGCAGCGCGGCCATCGCGTGCGTCAGCGCCTTGCCGGCGTGCCCAGCAGGATCGAAGCCGAGCTTCTTCTCGAGCTCGGCCAGCCGCTGGCGCAGCACCGGCACGCTGCGCGGCGGCGCGTTGAGCGCGGCGGAGGTCCACAGCCCGGCGTGGATCGACAGGCCGGTGATCCGCCCGCCGTCGCGCAGCGGCACGACGACGAGATCGATCGGCGCGCGGCGATGGACGGGCGAGATCAGGCTCGATTTCAGCAGCAGCGGCGCGGGCTTGCCGGCGGCGAAATAGTCAAGCGCGAGGCGACGCGAGCGCTCGGCCAGCAGCGCCGGTTCATGCGGGTGGCGCGCGATGCCGAGCGGCGCGCGGTCGCTGGTGCCATCCGCCAGCCAGCGTTCGTGGCCGAGCAGCGTGAAATGGCGATCGAGGAACCAGCGCATCAGCGCCGCGCCCTCGTGATCGCCGCCCGTCTCCTCGAGCATGCCGGCGTCGGCGGCGAGCGTCGCCTGCATCGCACGCCAGTCCGCCACCGCGGCGCGCACGTCGGCGAGGCCGGCGGTGAGATCGTCGATCAGCTCGCGCCGCTCGCGCGCGTCGGCGCGCTCGGTCTCGATGTAGATCATCGATTCGCGCGTGCCGCTGTCGCCAACGCCGCCCAGCACGCCGTCCGCATCGCGGCTGACGGGCACGACGGGGTGGATGATGCGATCGATCGCGATGTCGTGCGCGCCGATCGCGCCGGCGATCGAATCGACGAGGAACGGCATGTCGTCGTTGACGATGGCGAGGCGCATGCGGCGCGCGGTGCCGTCACCCGGCAGCGTATCGAGCGCGATCGCCACTGTGCCGGGCGCGCGGCGCTCCGCCGTGGCGGCGAGGAACGCGGCCGCCTCGGCCTGTTCCGCGGGGCCGAACCCGTCCAGCTCGCCGGGCAATGCGCCGTGGGTGAGCCGGTCCGCCAGCGCCTGGGTGAGCGCCTTCATCGATGCTTTCGCCATGCGCGCGCCTATGCGCCCGGGCGCGGCGGGGCTCAACCCCGGGGTGGCGGTTTCGTATCGATTGAGACGAAACCGCGGCGGCGATCAGCCGATCGCGGCGAGCGCGCGCGCGGACAGATCGGGATCGTCGGTGACGGTGCCGAACACGTCGAGCCCGCCGGTGGGCGACACGCGCGCGAGCAGCACCACGAGATCGCCGGGGAAGCCGCGCACGTCGAGCGGCAGCGTGGCGAGCGTCGCATGTTCCGGCGGGCGAGCGGCGGGCGGCGCGATCGCGGCGTTGCCGAAGCCCGCGCTCGGCCCATCCGCCCACACGGCGCCGTGTGCGCTCGGCGCGGGTGCGCTGCGCATCGCCCCGGCGAGCTCGGCAAAGAGCCGCTGCTGCTCCGCACTGCCGACCAGTTCTTTCCAGTTGATGACGCCGTAGACGAAATCGATCGTCGACCCGTCGGACGAGAAGGGCATTAGGATGCCGCGATAGAGCGTGTTGTGCCCGCGCGTGCCGACGAACTCCGCCTCGAAGCCGATCGGCGCACGATTGGCGATGATCTGAAGATAGTGATCGGTCAGCCGTGACAGCAGCGAGCGCTCGGGCACGTCCGAGATGCGCGTGATCCCCGAATCGAGATCGCATTCGTCGCGCAGCGCCTGGCCGAGAAAGCGGATCGCAGGATCGCCGACGCCGCCGGTGAAATCGAGCAGCACGCTGTTGGGCCCGAAATCCGTGTTCTGCGCGGGATCGAGATCGGTGATCGAGGGATAGGCGCGGCCATCAAGCAGGCTGACCCAGTGATTATAGGCGCGCACGTGCATGCGTCGCTCGTCGGTGCCGATGGCGATCATCGGCTCGCCCACGCCGCCTTCGGTGGGATCGTTCCCGTCGCTCGGGCGCGCCTCGTCGAAGCCGCGGATGTCCATGTGCGTCAATCCCCTGGGCAAAGTGCCTCTTGCGCCCGGCTTTGCGGCCAACAGGGTAAAGGGCAGGTAAAGCGCGGACGCCCGAACACCGGCTTGCACCGATCGAACGCGCCTGCTACGCGGCAATCATCGACGTGCCCCTTCGGGGCGCGCGGCGCCGCTTTAGCTCAGCTGGTAGAGCATCGCATTCGTAATGCGGGGGTCACAGGTTCGAGTCCTGTAAGCGGCACCACCTTCTTTATGGCACTTCGACAAGGGCAGCGGCGGCGGCTGAGGCGAAGGGGCTTTGGCTTGGGAACTCACGTGGGTCCTGGCTGGGGCGGCTTTTGAGCAGGGATGGCGGGCGGCTGCTACGGCGGCGTGACCCCCACTCCGATTATGCGCGCCTCGTCACCGATCGTGGAATTACCTTTCTCGAACAACTATCAATACGCCGCGACTTCGGCTGCTAGTGTCCTCATGGGGCCTGGATCAGATCCCACCCGTCACATCGATGAGCCTTGGCCTTAGGGTCAGGACCCATTGATGTGGGATGCGTGATCTGATTCAGGCTCCGTAAGGAGAGCGTGG
>NZ_BDJB01000008.1 GCF_002117915.1 Sphingomonas sp. TZW2008
TCCGCCGTCGCCCTCGCTGCAACCGTCATCTTCTGGCTGTGATCAACGAGTCCTGAGCCTAGTTATCGTCGTCGGACGCGACGGCGGGGCAAACGCACTTCGGCTTCGTCTTGCGCTTCACCGCGGTGGTGGCGAATTCGGCGCGGTCCATGGCGCCCGACCTGTCGCGATCGGCAGCGGCGAATTTGGCCGTCGTCTTCGCCGCCCACTCGTCGAACGACAGCCGGCCGTCGCCGTTGGCGTCGAGCTTCGCGAACGCCTTACGCCGCGAGGCAAGATATTCGTCGCGCGTGATCCGGCTGTCGCGATCCTTGTCATAGCGGTCGAAACGCTTCTCCTCTCTCGTTCGCTCGGTCGCTTCGGGCACCGGCGCCTCTGGCGCGGCCTCGACACTCTGCGTGCCCCCGCGAACGGCGGCAGGCGGCGGGGGCGGCAGGACGGGGTCGCTCGTGGCGCGGCTCGAGAATAGCAGCCAGCCCGCCGCCACCATCAGCAGCGCCGCCATACCTCCCGCCAGATATCGCCACATCGCCCCGCCCCCTCGTCGGCCGATGCTAGCGCGCCCCGTGGGGACCGCAAGCCTAGCGCCCGGTCAGCCGGTGCCAGGCGAGCCGCGCGACACGGCGCGGCGCGCCCGGCGGCGCGACGCCTGCGAGATCTGCCCGCGCGACATGGATTAACGCCCCGAGGAAGCGCCCCGCCCCGCTCCACCGCTGCGCCGCCGCCACCTGCAACGACGGCATCGCCAGCCGCGTCGCCGCGGCCACGCGCGCTCGCTCAGCACTGCGCATCGCGAGCTCGGCCAGCGCCCAGCCGCGACCGGCCGACGCAACATCGTCGTGCGCACCCGCGAGCCGCGCCGCCTCGGTGAAGACGCTTGCCCGCGCCGCCGCGAACGCTTCCAGATCGGCGTCACCGATCTCGGCGGGGAGCAACAGCTCCCAGCCTTCGGCCACCTTCGTCAGCGCCGCCGCGTCCGCTCCCTCGTCGCGCAGGGTCCGCAGGATCGGCTGCGCTGGCATAACGCCCTTCGTCAGATCGCCAAGCGCCTCGTACCACCACGTCAGCCGTAGCTGCGCCACCATCGCGTCGCGCGTGCCCAGCGCCAGCCGCGCCAGCGTCGCATCGAGCGCGAACACCGCCGCCACGCCCGCTCGCGCTCTCTTGGGCGCATAGGATAGCGCGAGCGCCCGCTCGAGATGCCCGTCCGCGGGATCGATCCCGAAGGTTTCCGCGTCGTTAACCATGTCGCTTGAGGCAGGTTTAGCCGTTCCTCGTGCATCGCGCCACGTGAAGCCCTTCAGATCGATACGAGTGACGATGCGCGCGCGCGACAACAAGATGGCGACATTCCTCGGACGCCTCCGCCGCGACCGCCGCGGCAACACGCTGGCGATCATGGCTGCCGCGATGATCCCGCTGATTGCGATGATCGGCTCGGGTATCGACATGACGCGCGCCTACATGGCGCAGAACCGCTTCCGCCAGGCCTGCGACGCGGGATCGCTGGCCGGCCGCCGCCTGCTCAGCGGCCTCACCGTCACGCAGAACGTCCGTGACGAGGCGACCAAGTATTTCACGTTCAATTTCCCGCAGGGCCAGTTTCAATCGGCGGCCTACACGCTAGCCATGTCGATTCCGGCGCCGGGCACGCTGCGCATCGCCAGCGAGACAACGATCCCGACGACCTTGATGAAGATCTTCGGCTTCGACACGCTGCCCATTACGACGACGTGTTCGGCGACGCAGGATTTCGTCAATACCGATATCATGCTCGTCTTCGATCTTTCGGGTTCGATGAACTGCGCGCCGGGAGGGGCTGGTGATTGTGGAGGTACAGAGCAGACCGGCTCAAAGATCGGTGCGCTGCGCAGCGCCGCGCTCAGCCTGTACGACACGCTTGAACCGGCGCAGAACCAGCTTTACGACAACAACCTTCGCCTGCGGTACGGCTTCGTCAACTATAACAGCACGGTTAACGTCGGACGTATCTTGTACGAAAAGAACCCTGACTGGTTAGTTCAAAGCTGGCAATATCAATCCCGCACCCCCGACTGGGTTGACGCAACGCCTTATTTCAACGGCAAATCCGCCTGCAACTCCGCCTACACCTTCGACGCGCAGGCCAGTCAGGCGAATCCGACTTATACCGGCGTGATGGGCGGTTGGTGGCTGACGTCGAACCGCTGCAGGGTGATCGTGCAAAGTCAAAGCAATTCGGACGGCTACACGTACGAGCGGCAAACGGTCGACGTGCGGCCCTATCTGGCCAGCAACCTCAAGGCGACGAATACGCAGACGCCCGCCCCGATCTGGCAGATCACGGGCACCAACGATCCGTATGACGACAAACCCTATGAATTCAAGTCGGTCTGGAACGGCTGCATCGAGGAACGCAAAACAAACAGTACGCTCATAAACGGCGGCACCTCCACGACGGCACCTGCCGATGCCTATGATCTGGACGTCGATCTCCTGCCCTACAACGATGACACGCGCTGGCGCCCGATGTGGAACGATATCACCTACAACCCGGACTGGACTTGGGGATGGCCGTATTATCTTCCTCGGCAGCCGGCGACCTATTGCCCCACCGAGGCGCGCCGCCTGCAAAATTACTATAACAACCGCGCGGGCTTTGCAGCCTATGTCAGCGGGCTTGTCGCCCGAGGCGGCACCTATCACGATCTCGGCATGACGTGGGGCGCGCGCTTCATCTCGCCGACCGGCCTGTTCAAGCCGTCGACTCCCGAAACGAACGACGTCAACGATCCCGACAACCCGACCAAGATCCGCGGTTTCTCGGTCAAGAAGTACATGATCTTCATGACCGACGGTGACATGGCCCCGACGTCGACCGCCTACTCCGCCTACGGCATGGAGTATCTCGACGGCCGCGTGATGGGTTCACCGAGCGCAGACAATAACGCCCTCACCGCACGCCATCTTCAGCGCTTTCGCATGGCGTGCAACGCGGCGAAGGCAAAGGGCATCGACGTGTGGGTAATTGCTTTTGCGACGAACCTTACGACGGATATGCAGAACTGCGCGTCGAAGCCCGAGCAGGCCGCCGGACTTTCGACGAACGCTGCGCTCATCGCCAAATTCCAGGAAATCGGTTCCAAGATCGGTTCGCTGAGGCTCAGCCAATGATGCTGCGGCGTCTCCGTGCCGACGAACGCGGCGCCACGATCCTCGAATTCGCGCTGATCATCCCCGTGATCTGCTCGCTTCTCGCGGCGGGTTTCGAGCTCGGCTACCGCGTGTATCTCGGCGCGATCGTGCAGGGCGCGCTGCTCGAAGCGTCGCGCCGCGCAACAATCGGCGATCGCACCGCCGCGCAGATCGATCAGATCATCAAGGATCGCGTCGCGATGCTGTCGAATGCGATGAACGTGAAAAGCATCAAGAAGGAAAATTTCTACAACTTCACCAACGTCGGCAAACCGGAGAAGATCACCTTCGATAAGAACAACAACAACAGCTACGACGCGGCTGACGATTGTTACGAGGATGCCAACAACAACGGCACGTACGACGTCAATATGAACACCGGGCTGGGCACGGCGGACGATATCGTGCGCTATACGGTCGAGGTCGAATATCCGAACATCATGCCGGTGAACGCGCTGATGGGCTGGGGCACGAAGCAATACATCACCGCCTCCACCGTGCTGCGCAATCAGCCGTTCACGTCGCGCGCAATGCCGACGGTGCGCTGCCCGTGAACGCGACGCTCATGACCGCGGCGTCCACGCTACGCCGCCTGCGCACCGATCGCCGCGGCCTCGCGCTGCTCGAATTCGCCTTCACGCTGCCGCTGGTGCTGACGCTGCTGCTCTACGGGCTTGAGATCGCGAACTACGGCCTCGCCTCGCTGCGCGTGCATCAGATCGCCGCCACCGCCGCGGACAATGCCGCGCGCGTGCGCGATTCGATCAACGAGGCCGACGTCAACGAGGTGCTGATCGGCGGCAAGATCGTCGGCGAGCGCATGGATTTCGCCAGTCGTGGGCGCATCATTCTCAGCGACGTAATGCCGAACGGTCAGACGGGCACCAACGCCGGCCAGAAGATCCTGTGGCAGCGTTGCACCGGCGCGCTCAACACGCCCGAATCTCAGCCCAAATACGGTGCCGAGGGCAAGGGCGCGACCGACGGCACGCTACAGGCGATGGGCGCCGTCGGCCGCCAGATCGCGGCGAGCGCCAATTCGGCGATGATCTTCGCCGAGGTGACCTATCGCTACAAGCCGGTGGTGTCGTCCACGCTGCTCGGCACGCCGATCATGCGCTCGGAAGCGTCATTCACCGTGCGCGAACGCAACGCGGAGACGCTTAAAGCCGCGACCGGCGCCACCGCCAGCGTCTGCACCAGCTACGCGGCGTAGCAGGTACAGACACCGGTCTTGGCTCACCCCCGGTACGTCACCTTCTTCACCGCCTCGACGATGCGGTCGGACGAGATCAGCGCCAGCTTCTCAAGGTTCGCCGCATAGGGCAGCGGCACGTCCTCGTTGCAGACGCGGATCACCGGGGCGTCGAGATCGTCGAACCCTTCCTCCATGCAGATCGCCACGATCTCACTGGCGATCGAGCATGTCGGCCAGCCTTCCTCGGCGACGACGAGGCGATTGGTCTTGGCGAGGCTTTTCAGCACCGTCTGCTTGTCGAGCGGGCGCAGCGTGCGCAGGTCGATCACTTCCACCTCGACGCCCTCTTCCGCAAGCTTGTCCGCCGCCTCGAGCGCCAACCCCACGCCGATCGAGTAGCTGACGATCGTCACGTCGCGGCCCTCGCGCATCACCCGCGCCTTGCCGATCGGCAGCACCCAGTCGTCCAGCTTGGGCACGTCGAACGACCGGCCGTAGAGCAGCTCGTTCTCGAGGAACACGACCGGGTCCTCGGTGCGGATCGCCGCCTTGAGCAGCCCCTTGGCATCCGCAGCGTCATACGGCGCGATCACGATCAGGCCAGGGACGCTGGCATACCACGGGCCATAGTTCTGCGAATGCTGCGCGCCGACGCGGCTCGCCGCACCATTGGGGCCGCGGAACACCATCGGGCAGCGCATCTGCCCGCCCGACATGTAGTTCGTCTTGGCGGCCGAATTGACGATATGATCGATCGCCTGCATCGCGAAGTTGAACGTCATGAACTCGACGATCGGCCGGAGCCCGCCCATCGCCGCGCCCGTGCCGACGCCGGCGAAGCCATATTCGGTGATCGGCGTGTCGATCACGCGCTGCTCGCCGAACTCATCGAGCAGGCCCTGGGTCACCTTGTACGCGCCTTGATATTGCGCGACTTCCTCGCCCATCACGAACACGCGGTCGTCGGCGCGCATCTCCTCGGCCATCGCGTCGCGCAGCGCTTCGCGGACGGTCATCTTGACCATCTCGGTGCCTTCCGGGATCGCCGGATCGGCGACCTCGGCATCGTGCTTCGCCGCCTCGAACATCTGCCGCGCGCCGGTCTCGACCTTCTCCTGCGCGGGGTGCGCGGAGTCTTCGACCTTGTCGTCCTTCTTTGCGTCGGCTTTGGCCTTCGCGTCGGGCGCGTCGTCCTTGGTCTCCTGAGGCGCGGTGTCGGCGTTGCCCGCATCCTCGCCCTCGCCGGTCAGCTGCATGATAACCGTGCCGACCTTCACGTTGTCGGTGCCTTCGGCGACCAGAATCTTGCCGACGACGCCCTCGTCGACCGCCTCGAACTCCATCGTCGCCTTGTCGGTCTCGATCTCGGCCATGATGTCGCCCGACTTCACCGTGTCGCCTTCTTTGACGAGCCACTTGGCGAGCGTGCCCTCTTCCATCGTCGGCGACAGCGCCGGCATCTTGATGTCGATCGCCATCTCAGTACGTCTCCACCAGCACGTCGGTATACAACTCCTGCGGTTCGGGTTCGGGGGTGCTTTCGGCGAAGTCGGCCGCCTCGCCCACGGTCTTGCGGATCTCCGCTTCGAGCTTCTTGAGCTCGTCCTCCTTCACCCCTTCGGCCTCAAGCAGCTTCTTGACGTGCTCGATCGGATCGGACTTGTCGCGCACCGACTGCACTTCCTCGCGGCTACGGTACTTGGCGGGGTCAGACATCGAGTGGCCGCGATAGCGATAGGTCTTCATCTCGAGAATGATCGGCCCCTTGCCCGCGCGCACCCAGGCGAGCGCCTCCTCGGCCGCACCGCGCGCCGCCAGCACGTCCATCCCGTCGACCTGGATGCCGGGGATGCGGAAGCTCTCGCCGCGCCGGTACAGCTGGTCCTCGGCCGACGCGCGGTTCACGCTGGTGCCCATCGCATACTGATTGTTCTCGATGACGAAGATGACCGGCAGCTTCCACAGCTCCGCCATGTTGAAGCTCTCGTACACCTGGCCCTGGTTCGCGGCGCCGTCGCCGAAATAGGCGAGGCACACGCCGCCGTCGCCGCGATACTTATGCGCGAAACCGAGCCCGGTGCCGAGTGACACCTGCGCGCCCACGATGCCGTGGCCGCCGTAGAATTTATGCTCGACGCTGAACATGTGCATCGAGCCACCCTTGCCCTTCGAGATGCCGGCCTGGCGCCCGGTCAACTCGGCCATCACGTCCTTGGGCGGGATCCCGCACAGCAGCATGTGACCGTGATCGCGATAGCCAGTGATCACGCTGTCCTTGTCCGACAAGGCCGATTGCAGCCCGACCGCGACCGCCTCCTGTCCGATGTACAGGTGGCAGAAGCCGCCGATCAGGCCGAGGCCGTAGAGCTGCCCCGCCTTCTCTTCGAAGCGGCGGATCAGCAGCATGTCCTTGTAGAATTGCATCAGCTCGTCCCGCGATGCCTTGTAAGGCTGCGGCTCGTTCGGCCGCTCGCGATTGGGGATGGCTGGTTCGGCGCTTTTCGCGCTTGGCGTTTTTGCCACGGGGTTGGACCTCGCAGGTTCCTGAGGGGGGAGATGCGGCGCGTATAGGCGCGAACCCGCGAAACGCGCAATTGCCCGCCAGGACCCACGCCCGCGCGCGGCATTCTTGTGCCCTGCCGGTCTGCGCTCTAAGCCCGGCCGCGATGTCCACCGTGCACCCGCTTCGGATCGCCAATTATCGAAGCTACTGGCTGGCGCGGCTCGCCAGTACGATCGCCCAGTCGGCGCTCGCCATCGTGCTCGGCTGGCAGGTGTACAGCATCGCGCGCGAGACGATGGACATCCGCGACGCGGCGTTCCTGCTCGGCATGATCGGCCTCGCGCAATTCGTGCCGCTGTTCGTCCTGACGCCGATCGTCGGGCTGATCGCGGATTCGATCGATCGCCGCTGGATCGTGCGCGGCACCACGACTTTGCTCGCGCTCACCACCGGCATGCTCGGCTTCGCGACGTGGGAGGGGTGGCTCGGCCTCCCCGTCCTCTTCGGCGCGGCAGTATTCGTCGGCGTGGCGCGCGCCTTCGCCGGCCCCGCCTATTCGGCGCTCGCGCCCAATCTCGTCCCGCGTGAAAGCCTGCCGACGGCGATCGCGCTGGGATCGATCGCGATGCAGGTCGGCTTCATCGCCGGGCCGAGCGTCGGCGGGTTGCTGTTCGCGATCGGGCCGATCGTCGCCTATGCCGGCATGTCGGCGATGTTCCTCGTCGCGCTGCTGCTCCTCCTCACCATCAAGCGCGTGCCGCAACCCGCCGCGCAAAAGGATCGCCGCCCGCTCGCGCGGATCGTCGACGGCTTCGCCTATGTGAAGCGCAACCGGCTGGTGCAGGCGGCGATCACGCTCGATCTGTTCGCGGTGCTGCTCGCCGGCGCGACCGCGCTACTGCCGATCTACGCGCGCGATATCCTCCACGTCGGCGCGACCGGCCTCGGCTTCCTCGCCGCCGGCATGGGGATCGGCGCCTCGCTCACCGGCGTCTATCTCTCCTTCCACCCGATGAAGACCGATGTCGGCCGCAAGATGCTCATCTCGGTCGTCGTCTTCGGCCTCGCGATCCTCGTCTTCGGCATTTCCAAGATCTTCGCGCTAAGTCTCGCGGCGCTGATCGTCGCGGGCGGGGCGGACATGGTGTCGATGTACGTCCGCGGCTCGCTGATCCAACTGCACACGCCCGACGACATGCGCGGCCGCGTCAGCGCGGTCAGCCAACTCACCATTTCGGCATCGAACGAGCTCGGCGAGGCGGAGAGCGGGCTGATGGCTTCGCTACTCGGCCCGGTCGCCGCAGTTGTCGTCGGCGGCGTCGGCGCGATCGCCGTCACATTGCTGTGGGCGCGACTCTTCCCGGAACTCAAGAACGCGCGGACCTTTGATCCCCCAGAACAACCCCTGTCGGTCATCCCGCCCGAAACACAGCACGGAGTGAGCCAGCCATGAAGGCGAACACGATCCTCGACACGATCGGCAATACGCCGCACGTCCGCGTCCAGCGCCTGTTCCCGGGATCGGAAGTGTGGATCAAGTCAGAGCGGTCGAACCCCGGCGGGTCGATCAAGGACCGGATTGCGCTCGCGATGATCGAGGCGGCCGAAGCGTCGGGCGACCTCAAGCCGGGCGGCACCATCATCGAGCCGACCAGCGGCAACACCGGCATCGGCCTCGCGATGGTCGCTGCGGTGAAGGGCTACAAGCTTGTCCTCGTCATGCCCGAGAGCATGTCGCTCGAGCGGCGCCGGCTGATGCTGGCCTACGGCGCGACCTTCGATCTAACCCCGCGCGAGAAGGGGATGAAGGGCGCGATCGAGCGCGCGCTCGAGCTCGTGTCGAGCACGCCCAACGCCTGGATGCCGCAGCAATTCGAGAACGCGGCGAATATCGACGTGCACGTGCGGACGACGTCGCAGGAAATCCTGAACGACTTCCGCGATGCGCCGATCGACGTGCTGATCACCGGCGTCGGCACCGGCGGCCACATCACCGGCGTCGCCGAGACGCTGAAGAAGGAGTGGCCGAACCTCAAGGTTTTCGCCGTCGAGCCCGCCGCCTCGCCCGTCATCGGCGGCGGCCAGCCCGGCCCGCACCCGATCCAGGGCATCGGCGCGGGCTTCATCCCGGCCAATCTGCATACCCAGGCACTCGACGGCGTGATCGAGGTCGATGCCGCCGTCGCGAAGGACATGGCGCGCCGCGCCGCGACGCAGGAAGGCATGCTCGTCGGCATTTCATCGGGCGCGACGCTCGCCGCAATCCTTCAGAAGCTGCCCGATCTGCCCGACGACGTTCGAGTGCTCGGCTTCAACTACGACACGGGCGAACGCTACCTCTCGGTGCCCGACTTCCTGCCCGAGGCCTGACGCCTGACCGTCACATCCGTGTCCCGCTTAGATAGCCGGCTGGGCGCGGATGGCGCGCCGGCAGCTATTCGCCGCCGCGCGCTTTTGCGCTAAGCGCCCGCGCCGTGTCTTCCTTGCGTCCGCTTCACCTCGTCCTCGCCATCATCACGCTCGTCGCCGTGCTGCTTCCGCTCGCCGTCGTCCGGCTCGTCCCCGCCGTCCCACCGCCGGCGAAAATCGCCGCCGCGCTGCCCAAGCGGCAGGTGATTTCCGCCAAGCAACTCCCACCGGTCGAGCCGGTCGAATATGCTGCAATCGCGCCTGATGATGCGCGTTCGATCAATGCCGCGGTGCCGTTCGTGTCAGGCCCCGTCCCGCCGGCGCGCCCGTTCCGCTTCGTCGGCACCGCTGACGATTTTACCCGGGCAACCGACTGCCTAGCCGCGGCGGTTTATTACGAGGCGGGTGACGACGCGACGGGCGAGCGCGCCGTCGCGCAGGTCGTCCTCAACCGACTGCGCCATCCCGCCTTTCCGAAGACCGTCTGCGGCGTCGTCTTTCAGGGATCGGAGCGCAGCACCGGCTGCCAGTTCACCTTCACCTGCGACGGCGCGCTGATGCGCACGCCCTCCGCCCCCGCCTGGGCCCGCGCGCGCGAGATCGCGACCAAGGCGCTGCGCGGCGACGTCTACAAGCCGGTCGGCTGGGCAACGCATTATCATACCGACTGGGTCGTGCCGTACTGGAGCTCCAGTCTCGACAAGATTGCGGCGGTCGATACGCATCTGTTCTTCCGCTGGACGGGCTGGTGGGGCACCGGCGGCGCGTTCAACCGCAATCAACTGCCCGGCGAGGGATCGGTCGCCAAGCTTGCCGCGCTATCGGAGGCGCATCGCACCGGCGCGGTGCTCGCCGACGCTGATGCCGCGATCGTCGAGGCGACGCCGTTCTTCGGCCGCACGCCGATGCCGCTCGCCAGCGATCCCAATACCTTCCTGACGATGCTCAATCCCGCGCAGGCAGCTACGTTCGCCGGCATGGCGCAGGCATCGTGCGGCGAGCGGGTGCGCTGCAAGTTCATGGGCTGGACCGAGCCCGATGCGATGGCCTTCACCATGCCGCTGACCCCCGACCAGATGAACGCCATGTCGTTCAGCTATATTCGCGATCGTGCGAGCGGGCTCGAACGCACGCTGTGGAACTGCACCGAGTTCAAGCAGCGCACCCCGTGCATGAAGCGCTTCGCGATCCGCGCGGTGCCAGTCGCCGAACCCGCCGTGGGGCCCACCGAGCTAGAAGGCGTGCGCCGCAAGACGACGGTGGCGGAGCCGCCCGTCGGCAACACCGCCAGCCCGGAATAGCCGCGCGACGCTGCCCCGCCGGTCCGCCGGCGGAGCAGCGCGCACAACCGTCAGGCGGCGCGGAACATCGCCACCGGCAGCGCCATCACCGCGTCAGCCCCGCCTTCGATCTGGCGGCGGTACGATCCGGCCTCCGGCAGCACCCGCTCGGCGAAGAACCGCGCGGTGACGAGCTTCGCGTCGAGGAACGCCGCGTCACCCTCCCCTGCATCCTTCAGCGCAGCCGCCGCGACGGCCATGCGCAGCCACATCAAGCCGACCGCGACGACGCCGAGGAGATGCATGTACGGCACCGCGCCAGCGCCGACGTTGTTCGGGTTCGACAGATTGCCCATGAACCACATCGTCGCCGCCTGCAGATCGCCGAGCGCCTTCTCGAGCCGCGTTGCGAAATCGGCCGCGGCACCGCCCTTCGCCGCCGCGCACTCCTCCGCCACGACCTTGAAGAATAGCTGGATCGCGCGGCCGCCGCCCATCGCCAGCTTGCGCCCGACGAGGTCCATCGCCTGGACGCCGTTCGTCCCCTCGTAGATCATCGCGATCCGCGCATCGCGCACATATTGCTCCATCCCCCATTCCTGGATGTAGCCGTGCCCGCCGTAGACCTGCTGCGCGTCGGTCGCGATCTGATAGCCCTTATCGGTGCCGACGCCCTTGATGACGGGCGTCAGCAGCCCGATCAGATCCGCCGCCTCCTGCCGCGCCGCCTCATCGGGTGCCGAATGCTCGAGATCGACCTGCAGCGCGCCCCACAGGCATAGCGCGCGCAAGCCCTCGGTCCACGCCTTGGCGTTCATGAGCATGCGCCGCACATCGGGGTGGACGAAGAGCGTATCCGCCTTCTCGTTGGGCTCGGCGGCGCCGGTGAGCGCGCGGCCCTGGCGGCGATCGTCGGCATATTGCACCGCATTCTGATACGCTGTCTCGGCGACGCCCAGCCCCTGCAGGCCGACGCCGAGCCGCGCCGCGTTCATCATGATGAACATCGCGGCCAGGCCCTTCATCTCCTCGCCGACCAGCCACCCGGTCGCACCGTCATAATTGAGGACGCACGTCGCATTGCCGTGGATGCCCATCTTGTGCTCGATCGAGCCACAGGTAACCGCGTTTCGCGCGCCCAGCGAGCCGTCCTCGTTCACCAGCACCTTGGGCACCACGAACAGGCTGATCCCCTTCGAGCTCTCCGGCGCGCCCGGCGTCTTCGCGAGGACGAGGTGGATGATGTTGTCGGTCAGGTCGTGCTCGCCCGCCGAGATGAAGATTTTGGTACCGGTGATCTTGTACGATCCGTCGCCCTGCGGCTCGGCGCGGGTGCGGATGAGCCCGAGATCGGTGCCGCACTGCGGCTCGGTCAGGTTCATCGTGCCGCCCCACTCGCCCGACACCATCTTGGGCAGGTACATCGCCTGCTGCTCGGGCGAACCCTTCGCGATCAGTGCTGCGATCGCGCCGTGCGCCAGCCCCGGGTACATCGCGAAGGCCATGTTGGCGGAGATCATATATTCCTGGAACGCCGTCGACACGACGTGCGGCATCCCCTGCCCGCCCCATTGTTCGGGGGCGGCCAGCGTACCCCAGCCCGCTTCGACGAACTGCCGGTACGCCTCCTTGAAGCCCGTGGGCGTCGTCACCGACCCGTCGGCGTGCCGCGTGCAGCCTTCCTGATCGCCCGACTGGTTGATCGGGAACAGCACCTCGGCGACGAACCGACCGCCCTCTTCCAGCACCGCGTCGACTGTATCCGGGGTCGCAGCGGCGAAGCCGGGGACGTTGGCGTGGCCGGCGAGGCCGACGACGTGTTCGAGCACGAAGCGCGTGTCGCGCACCGGGGGCGTATATTGCGGCATGTTCAGTCCTTGGCTTGATCGAGTAAGCTGACGAATTGGTCGAGTTCGGCGATCGCGGCGTCGATGTCGCGCTTCTGCGCCTCGAGCGCGTCGATCCGCGCGCGGCACCGTGCGACGGTGACGGCGCGCTGCGTGTTGCGCCCGTCGCCGATGTCGTAGAGGTCGATCATTTCGCGGATTTCGCCCAGGCTGAAGCCCACGCGCTTGCCGCGCAGGATCCAGGCGAGCCGGGCGCGATCGCGATGCGAGTAGATCCGGCTTGTCCCGCGTCGGCAGGGTGCGATCAGCCCTTCGTCCTCGTAGAAGCGCAGCGCGCGCGGCGTCACGTCAAACTCCGCCGATAGATCGGTGATCGTGAAATGAGTTCGATCCTCGCGCGGTGGGATCGAGTCGAAGGCTGCAGCAACCGACATGTTAACGGCTTAACTTCCGTTTACGTGAACGTCAATCGCACAGGCGTTTGCTGTCGACCCCGATCATGCTTCGCGCTTCCGCAACCGTGCCGCTCAGCCGCTCGGCCGATAGCGCCGTCAGCGTCGTCCGTCCTGTACAGCGCCGCGCGCAGGCTGCGGGTACGGCAGCCGGAAAGACGATCCGCACGCCATCGTAGCGCGCGTCGAAGCGGCAATCGTCGCCAAGGTCCACCCCGATCGTCTCGCGCCCCGTCGCCGTGCCGCGGGCGATGCAATTCTGCCCGTCGCCATAGTCGACGCTGACGCCGACGCGGTAGCCGCCTAGCTGGGGCACGACGCACATGCGATCGGTCTCGGTGGCGTAGGCGCCGATGGGATCGAGCGCCGCGGGATTTGGGATGATCCCGCTGTTAATCGCGCGCGCTTCGAGCGCCGCACCGGCCTCACTGCGCGTCACAGTGTCACGCGCACTCTGCTCGCATCCGCCCAGCGCTAGCACCAGCAGTACGGCAGCAAGGCGTGCGCTCAATCGAGCCGCTCCAGCCCGTCGTTGCCGATCCGCCGGTAGAAGCAGCTGCGCGCACCGGTGTGGCACGCGGGCCCGTCCGGCCGCGCAATCACCCAGATGGCATCCTGGTCGCAGTCGACACGCAGATCGACGACATGCAGCATGTTGCCGCTAGTCTCACCCTTCACCCACAACGTCCGGCGGCTGCGCGACCAGAACGTCGCCTTTCGCGTCGCCCGTGTCGCCGCCAATGCTTCGGCGTTCATGTGCGCGACCATCAGGAGCTCGCCCGTCGCCGCATCGGTCACCACGGCCATCACGAGACCGGCCGCGTCGAACCGCGGGTCCAGGTCTAGGCCGGTTTCTCGTGCATCGCTCATGCCGCTGCCTTAGCGCCGCCGCATGGCCGCGCGCCAGAGGCGTGCGATCGCGCTACTTGTGGTTGCGGATCGCGTCCACCAGCTCGGCCTTGCTCATCCGCGACCGCCCGGCGATCCCGATCTCCTGCGCTTCCTCATACAAATCGTCCTTGGTGCGATCCTCCAGCCGCTCGCCGCGATGATCGAGCGTGCCCGCCGCCTTGGCATTTGCGATGCGCGCCGCCTTTTCCTTCGATTCGCCCTGCCGGCGCAGGTCTTCGTACAGCTTGTCGTCCTTGATCTGCGGGCCGTGATCCTTCGCCATTGTCGCGCCTCCTGTCACCGCCAGACAACCATTCGCCCGACGCTTCGCTCCAAACCGATGACAAACGCGCGACAGCCGCTATATCGGCGGCGCACGATGCGAGCCCCCACGCTATGCTGATCACCAATCCGTTCGACGACGACCATCTGCACGAAGAGTGCGGCATCTTCGGAGTTTCCGGCTCGGCCGGTGCCGCTGCGCTTGTCGCGCTCGGCCTCCATGCCCTGCAGCATCGCGGGCAGGAAGCCGCCGGCATCACCAGCTTCGACGGCGCGAACTTCCATACGCGCAAGGCGATGGGCCACGTCGCCGGCAATTTCGACAGCGAGGCCGTGATCGGCGCGCTGCCGGGCGAGGTCGCGTGCGGCCACGTGCGCTATTCCACCACGGGCGAGACGGCGCTGCGCAACGTCCAGCCGCTCTATGCCGAGCTGGCGAGCGGCGGCTTCGCGGTGGCGCACAACGGCAACATCTCGAACGCGATGAAGGTGCGCCGCGAGCTCATCCGCCGCGGCTCGATCTTCCAGTCGACCAGCGATACCGAGACGATCATCCACCTCGTCGCGACGTCGAACTACCGCACGCTGCTCGATCGCTTCATCGACGCGCTGAAGCAGGTCGAGGGCGCCTACGCGCTGATCGTCATGACACCCGAAGGCATGATCGCCTGCCGCGATCCGCTCGGTATCCGCCCGCTGGTGATGGGCAAGCTCGGCGATGCTGTGATCTTCGCCAGCGAGACGGTCGCGCTCGACGTTGTCGGCGCGGAGTTCGTGCGCGAGGTGCAACCGGGCGAGCTCGTCATCGTCCAGGGCACCGACATCCGCTCGATCCGCCCGTTCGGCCCGGTCGCGCCGCGGCCGTGCATCTTCGAGTGGGTCTATTTCTCGCGCCCTGATTCGATCGTCCACGATCAGTCGGTCTATTCGGTGCGCAAGGCGATCGGCGCGCAGCTCGCGATCGAATCGCCGATCGACGCAGATGTGATTATCCCGGTACCCGACTCGGGCGTTCCTGCGGCGATCGGTTACGCGCAGCAGAGCGGCATTCCGTTCGAGCTCGGCATCATTCGCTCGCACTATGTCGGTCGCACCTTCATCCAGCCGGGCGACAAGGTCCGCCACCTCGGCGTCAAGCTCAAGCACAACGCTAATCGCGCGCTGATTCAGGGCAAGCGCGTCGTGCTGATCGACGATTCGATCGTGCGCGGCACCACCAGCCTCAAGATCGTGCAGATGATGCGCGAGGCCGGCGCGGCGGAGGTGCACATGCGCATCGCCAGCCCGCCCACCAAGCACAGCTGCTTCTACGGCGTCGACACGCCCGAGCGCGCCAAGCTGCTCGCCGCAACCCACGATCTAGGCTCGATGACCGATTTCATCCACGCCGACAGCCTTGCCTTCGTCAGCATTGATGGGCTCTACAAGGCACTCGGCAAAGAGGGGCGCGCGCCCGTCCGGCCGGGGTATTGCGACGCATGCTTCACCGGCGATTACCCGACCTCGCTGACCGACCACGACGATAGCGCCGAGGTCGACCAGTTCGCGATGCTCGAAGAGCGCGTCGCCTGACTGCCACCATCTGACTGCCACCATCTGGCGGCCGCGCCTCTCGCGCGCCGTCATCACCGCGGGATGCGATGTCCCGATAGCCTGCCGGGATGCCGATCGTGACCAAGCCGCTCGACAATCAGCTCGCCCTCGTCACCGGGGCCAGCCGCGGGATCGGCGCCGCCACCGCGCGCGCGCTCGCGGCACAGGGCGCGCACGTCATCGTCACTGCACGCTCGGCCAAGGCGCTGGAGGATGTCGAGCAGGCGATCTTCGATGCCGGCGGCTCGGCCACGATCGCCCCGCTCGACCTGACCGAGAATGACGCCATCGCGCGGCTTGGGACGGCGATCGGCCAGCGCTGGCAGGCGCTCGACCTTCTGGTGCTCAACGCTGGGACGCTGGGCTCGCTCGCCGCGGTGCCGGCGATCGATGCGAAAGAGCTTGCCGCCGTGCTGACGCTCAACGTGTCGGCGCAGGTCGCGCTGATCCAGGCGTTCGATCCGATGTTGCGCCGCGCCGCGGCGGGCAAAATCATCGGCGTGACGTCGTCGGTCGGGCGCAAGCCTCGTGCCTATTGGGGCGCGTACGGTGCGTCTAAGGCGGCATTCGAGACGATGCTCGGCGCTTATGGCGACGAAGTGGCAGAGATCAGTCGCATCCGCACCGCGATCGTCGATCCCGGCGCGACGCGCACCGCGATGCGCGCGCGCGCCTATCCGGGCGAAGATCCCGCTTCGGTCAAGCCACCCGAGACGGTCGCAGCGCGCATCGTCGCGCTCGCGACCGCCGGCTTCGACACCGGCCATTTCGAGCGCGTCGAGGCCTGATCGGTCAGCGATCGGGGCGCGCGATCAGCGCCCCTTCGCGGCTACGAACAGCTTCTCCAGGAACGCCAGCCGCGCGCGCGACAGCGCCGGATCGGTCGCCTTTGGCCACGCTGAGACCATCGCCACCACCGTCTTGGTCGCGGGATCGATCGTGATGCTTTGCCCGAAGATGCCCTGTCCGCCGAACCGGCCTTCGGGATAGGTCCACCACTGGTAGCCATAGCCGAAGCCCGGCCGCCCGATTGACGCGTGTGACTTCGTTGCGTCAGCGAACCAGCCCGGCGCGGCGATCCCCGCACCGCCCTGCAGCGCCACCTGCCCCATCCGCGCATAGTCGCGCAGCGACACCGACAGGCAGCAGCCCGCCACTTCGCGGCCCGTCGCATCGACCATCCAGAAAGCGTCGCGCTCCATCCCGAAGCGCTGCCACACCGTCTCGCTGAGGTATGTTGCGAGCGGCTTCTTCACCGCATTGCCTACCAGCACGCCGATCAGGTTGGTCTCGCCGGTCTTGTACACCCACTTCGCGCCCGGCGCTGTCTCGCGCGGCAGCGTGCGCATATAGGCGACCGTCGGGTCCATCCCGGCCGGCACGGGGATCGAGAACATCCGCGCCACGTCCGACTGCGGATCGGTGTAATCCTCGTTCCAGCGCACACCAGACGTCATCGTCAGCAGCTGCGCGATCGTCACCCCGTCATAGGCGCTGCCGGCCAGGTCCGGAATGTAGCGCGTCACCGGCTCCTCGACCGACTTGATATAGCCGTCACGGATCGCTGCGCCGACCAACGTCGAGGTGAACGACTTGGCGACCGAGAAGCTCGTCCAGCGTCCCTCGCGCGTCAGCCCGCGGGCGTAGCGCTCCAGCCGCACCGATCCGTTCTGCACCACGATCAGCCCGGCGACGTTGTTGGCGGCGATATAGGCGTCGACGTCCGCTGCCGGCACCGGCAGCGGCAGGCCCACCGGCAGCGGCGACGGCTTGCGGCTCGCCTTCACTACGTGGCCGGGAAACATCTTTTCCATCGCCGGAAAATTGCTGTCGCGCTGCTCCTGCGACCAGAACAGGATCTCCGCTCCTATCTGCTTCAGCTTGTCGCGATTGTCGTCGGTGATCGGCACCCCCGCGGCCACCGCGCTTGGCGTGCCCGCTTGCGAAACCTGCCGCTGCTGCGCACACCCGCCGAGCAGCGCCGCGACCAGCGCCGCAATCCCGATCGCCTTCATGCCCCCTCCTTCACCAAGGTTATCTGGACGACGTCGATCCCGCCCCCGCGGAACCCGCCCTCGCAATACATCAGGTAATAGCGCCATAGCGCCGCGAAGCGAGCGTCGAAGCGCGCCGGCAGGCGCCCGTCAGCGATTGCCGCGTCGAACCGCTCGCGCCACAGCCGCAGCGTCTCGGCATAATCGAGCCCGAACGCCGTACGGTCCGCCCACGACAGGCCATGCTGCTTCGCCAGGGCGGTGAAGCGCGGTTCGTGGATCAGCATTCCGCCGGGGAAGACACACGCCTGAATGAAGTCGACGTTGCTCGAATAGGCCGGCCAGATATCGTCGGCGATCTTGATGAACTGGATCGCGGCGCGGCCGCCCGGCTTCAGCAGCCGCGCAATCGCCGCGAGATAGTCCGACCAATATTCCGCGCCCACTGCCTCGACCATCTCGATCGAGACGATCGCGTCGTAGGTCCCGCGGACGTCGCGATAATCGGTGATCGACACCGCCACGGGCAAACCCCGCGTCCGCTCGGCAACGAAGCGCTGCTGCTCGGCGGCGAGCGTGATCGCGCGCACCTTGATACCGCGCCTTGCCGCCGCCTCGGCGAGCGATCCCCAACCGCAGCCGATTTCGAGCAGAGATCCGCCGGCGGGCACCGCGGCCCGGTCCAGCATCGCGGCGAGCTTGCGCGTCTGCCCCGCCGCCAACGTGTCCCCGGATCCGAGCAGCGCGCTCGAATAGGTCAGCGAGGGATCGAGCCACGCCTCGTAGAAATCGTTGCCGAGATCATAGTGCGCCGCGATGTTGCGCCGCGCATTGCCGCGATCGTTGCGGCGCAGGCCGTGCAGCACTCTTGCAAAGAGCCGCGCGCCGCGCTTCGCGCGTGCGACATTACCCAGCGTCGCGCGGTTGCGCATGAACAAGTCGAAGATCGGCACCAGATCGGGACTGGTCCAGTCCCCCGCCATCCACGCTTCGTACCAGCCGATCGAGCCGCCGGTGATCAGCCGCCGCAGCGCCCGCCAGCGCACCAGTGTGACGATCGCAACCGGCCCCTCGTTCCGCCCGCCGAGCAACCGTCGCGTCCCGTCGGGCAAGAGCGCGTCGATTGCGCCCCGCTCAAGCCCGGCGTCGATCCGATCGAGGATCCGGTGGAAGATCGGCGCGACACGGCGCGCCCATCGGTTGGTACGGCTAGGCTGATCCACCATGGCATGCATCGCGCGCGCTCATGCACGCTCGCGCCCGTCGCGAAAAGTGGTCAGCGTGCGTCGCGCGCCGCTGCCAGCGCCCGCTCGCGCGCCTCGCGGTGGCCGATGATCTTCGCCGGATAGGCGTCGGGCCGGCATCCCGCCTCTTCCGGATCGTGGATCCCCGCGTCGGGCACGTCCTTCAGCTCGGGCACCCAGCGGCGGATATAGTCGCCAGCGTCGAATTTCTCGGACTGCGACAGCGGCGCCATGATGCGCGAAAACATATTCGAATCGATTCCCGTCCCCGCGACCCACTGCCAGTTGACCGCGTTGTTGCCGTAATCCGCGTCGACCAGCGTATCCCAGTACCAGCGCTCGCCCTCGCGCCAGTCGATCAGCAGGTGCTTGATGAGAAAGCTCGCGGCGATCATGCGGACGCGATTGTGCATCCAGCCGGTGGCCCACAGCTGCCGCATGCCGGCATCGACGATCGGATAGCCCGTCTGCCCTTTCTGCCACGCGGTCAGGTCATGCTTGGAACGACGCCACTTGAGCTTGTCGAACTTGGGCCGCCCGTTGGCGTCGGCATAGTCGGGCATGGCGAGGATCACGCCCGACGTGAAATCCCGCCAGGCTAACTCGCGGCGGAACGATTGTACCCCGGCGCTCCGCCCGTGCAGCGCGTACCACGCCGCGCGCACCGATATCTCGCCATGGTGCAAGTGCGGCGACAGGCGCGACGTTCCCTCCACCGACGGTAGGTTGCGCGCAGTATCGTAGTCGTCGACCGCCTCGACGAAGGCGTCCAGCGCCTTGCGCGCACCGTCCTCGCCCGGGGACCATTCGATGAACCCTGCCGACCAATCGGGCTTGGTCGGCAGCAGCTTCCACTCGGCCAGCTCGTCGCTTTTGGGCCATTTCGCCGGCGCCTTGATCGATCGCGGCGCGTCCTGCGGCTCATCTGGCGGTGCCATCGCCGACAGCGCCTTCCAGAACGACGAGAAGATCTTGAACGGCTTGCCGCTGCCTGTGGTGACGTCCTCGATCGGCTTCAGGTGATTGCCGTCGTGCAGGCACAGCCTCTCGCCCAGTGCGTCCTCGATCTTCCGCCACCATGGTTCGTAATGGCGCAGCGCGTGAATCCGCTCGGCGCCAACCTCGTCGCACAACGCGGACAGGACGTCACCGCTGGCGCCGCGGCGCAGGATCAGGCGGCTGCCCTTGTCCCGCAGCGCTTTGTCAAGTGCCTTCAGGCTATGGTGCAGCCACCAGCGCTGTGCGCCACCGATCCGCCACTCGCCCGGCGCCTCGTCGTCGAGGACGTAGACGGGCACCACCTCGCCCGCCTCGACCGCAGCAAGCAGCGCGGGTTGATCGTGGAGGCGGAGATCCTGGCGGAACCAAAGCAAGGTCGGCATCGCAACATTACGCCGCGTGCCGACCGATGTTCCTGATTCAGATTACGTGCGGCTGCTTGTCGACCATCCACGTCTGCCCCTTGGCGAGCAGCTTCTGCAGATCGGGCTTCTTACCCTCGCTCACGCGGCGGTTCTGCTCCACTACCGCGCTCTCGAACGTTGGCGCGGGATCGTCGAAGATCACGCCGAGCGCCATCGGGAAGGCACCGAACGGCATCTCGACCAGCATGTGCGCGAGCCCGCGATTGGTCTGGTCGTGCACGATCACGCTGGCCGCCTGCCAATCGTTGTCCGCAACGTCGACCACCTTGAGCACCAGCCGCTCGGTATCGAGCGCGAGACCCTTCTTGCCGCCGTCGAACAGCAGCGGCTTGCCGTGCTCGACCCACAATTGATTGGGGATCGCATTGGGCTTGGCGGCGAACGGCGCGAACACGTCGTCGTTGTAGACGATGCAGTTCTGAAAGATCTCGACGAAGCCGGTGCCCTTATGCGCATAGGCCGCCTTGAGCACGGTCGGCAGGTTCTTGTGCACGTCGATCCCGCGCGCGACGAACCGCGCGCCGGCGCCGAGCGCGAAGGCGCAGGGGTTGGCTGGGCGATCGACCGAGCCGAACGGCGTCGAGGGCGATTGCGTGCCGACACGGCTGGTCGGCGAATATTGCCCCTTGGTCAGGCCGTAGATCTCGTTGTTGAACAGCAGCACCTGGCAATCGAGGTTGCGGCGGATGAGGTGCATCGTGTGGTTGCCGCCGATCGACAGCGCGTCGCCGTCACCGGTAATGATCCACACGTCGAGCTCGGGATTGGCGAGCTTGACGCCCGTCGCCACCGCCGGCGCGCGGCCGTGGATCGTGTGGAAACCGTAGGTCTCCATGTAATAAGGGAAACGCGACGAGCAGCCGATGCCGCTGACGAACACGGTGTTCTCGGGGCGCGCCCCGATCTCCGGCATCGTGCGCTGAACCGCCTTCAGGATCGCGTAATCGCCGCAACCCGGGCACCAGCGGACTTCCTGATCGGTCTCCCAATCCTTCGGGAGCGACTTCTTGACGGGCGTCATGTCGTTCATGATGCGGCCTTCACTGCGAGAAAATTGAAATGGGGGAACGAGAGCACGGACAGACGGCAATCACGCCGATTGCGGCGACGTCGCCTCGCGCAGCGAGCCATCGTCGTGCCCCTGCTCCGATCCAGGCAGCTGCGTCGTATCGACCGGCACATCGCCGCCCTCATTGCCCTCGATTCCGTCGAAATAAGTCGCGATCGCTTCCTCGATCTCGACGATGCGGAACGGCTGGCCGGACACCTTGTTGAGCGGCTTGGCATCAACCAGGAACTGGTCGCGCAGCACCGTCTTGAGCTGCCCGGTGTTCATCTCGGGCACCAGCACATGCTCGTAGCTCTTGAGCAGCGCGCCGAGATTCGCCGGCATCGGCCAGATGTGCCGCAGGTGGATGTGACTCACGTCATAGCCGCGCCGCCGCATCCGCCGCACCGCCTGGTGGATCGGCCCGAAGGTCGAACCCCAGCCGACAACGGCAAGCTTGCCGCCCGCCTCGCCCGCCTCAACCTGCTGGTCGGGCACCGCGATGTTGGCGATCTTCGCGCGGCGCGCCTCGGTCATCGCCTGATGGTTGGCGGGCGAATAGTCGATGTTGCCCGTGCCGACCGCCTTCTCGATCCCGCCGATGCGGTGCAGCAGCCCCGGCGTGCCCGGCTTCACCCACGGCCGCGCGCCGACCGCGTCGCGGCCGAACGGCTTGAACCCGTCCGCCGGCACCTCCTCGAGATACTTCTTCGGGAATGGCTCGAGCGTATCGACGTCGGGCACCTTCCACGGCTCGGCCGCGTTCTGGATATAGCCGTCGGTCAGCAGCATCACGGGCGTCATGTACGTCGTCGCGATGCGCACCGCTTCGATCGCGACCTCGAAGCAATCCGAGGCCGAACGTGCAGCGATGACCGGCACCGGCGCGTCGCCGTTGCGGCCATACACCGCCTGGTAGAGGTCCGACTGCTCGGTCTTGGTCGGCAGCCCGGTCGACGGCCCGCCGCGCTGCGCGTTGACGATGACGAGCGGCAACTCGGTCATGATCGCCAGCCCGATCGCCTCGGTCTTGAGCGCGATGCCCGGCCCCGACGACGAGGTGACGCCGAGCTGCCCGGCGTAGCTCGCGCCGATCGCCGAGGCGATCGCAGCGATCTCGTCCTCCGCCTGGAAGGTCGTGACGCCATATTCCTTGAGCCGCGACAGTGCGTGAAGGATCGCCGACGCCGGCGTGATCGGATAGCCGCCGAAGAACATCGGCAGGTCGGCCAGCTGCGTGCCGGCGACGAGGCCAAGGCTGATCGCGTCCGCCCCGGTCACCGTGCGGTATAGGCCAGGCTCAGCCGGCGCGGCGGGCAGCGCGTGCTGTTTCATCGGCCCGGCGAGCTCGGCCGTCTCGCCATAGGCATGCCCGGCATTGAGCGCGGCGATATTGGCTTCGGCGAGCGTCGGCGCCTTGGCGAACTTGTTCTTCAGCCAATCGATCAGCGGCTGGCGATCGCGGTCGAACATCCAAAGCGCAAGTCCGAGCGTCCACATGTTCTTGCAGCGCAGCGCGTCCTTGTTGCCAAGGCCGAAGGGCTTCACCGCGTCGACGGTCAGCTGCGAGATGTTGAGCCGGATGACCTGCCACTTGGCGAGGCTGCCGTCGTCGAGCGGGTTGGCGTCATACTTCGCCTTCGCGAGGTTACGCTCGTTGAACTCGCCCTCGTCGGCGATCACCAACCCGCCCGGGCGCAGCGCCTGGACGTTGGTCTTGAGCGCCGCCGGGTTCATCGCGACGAGGACGTCGAGATCGTCGCCAGCGGTCTCGATCTGCGTCGAGCCGAAGTTGATCTGGAACGCGCTGACGCCGAAGAGCGTGCCGAGCGGCGCACGAATCTCGGCCGGGAAATCGGGGAAGGTCGCAAGGTCGTTGCCGGCGAGCGCGGTCGACAGCGTGAACTGCCCGCCGGTCAGCTGCATACCGTCGCCCGAGTCCCCGGCGAAGCGGACGACCATCGATTCAGCGGGCGGATTGGCGGACGCGTCGATCGGCGTCACTTCATGCGCGGCAGTCGCCATATGTCTTCCTGCAATTCCCTAGACGAGGCGCTCTCTATGCCGGCGGCGCCTGCGCCTCCAACGTAGAATGATCGTGCCCCGGTGCAACCCACGCTTTTTCGTACGCTTCGCCGATCCGCAGGATGACGTCGACGTGGCGTTGCGCGATCGCCACCACATCATCGCCATAGCCGCCGCCGACGGTGCTCGCGATCGGCACCCCGCGCTCGAGCGCAAGCTCGACCACAATGCCGTCGCGCTGCGCAAGGCCACCGTCGCTCAGCGCCAGCCGCCCGAGCCGATCGCCGGCATAGGGATCGACCCCGCCCTGATAGAGGATGAGGTCGGGATCGAACTCGGCAATCATGGGCGTCAGACTGTCGCGTAACGCCGCGCAATAGTCATCGTCGCCGATCCCATCCGCCAGCGCCACGTCGAGCGTCGATCGTGCCTTGCGCGCCGGAAAGTTCTTCGCCGCATGGATCGAATAGGTCGCAATGTCGGGAAAGCCTGCGGTCAGCGCGGCTGTGCCGTCGCCCTGGTGAACGTCGACATCGACGATCAACACCCGCCGCCCCTCCTGCGCCAGCCTAATCGCCGCCACCGCAAGATCGTTGAACACGCAATAGCCCGCCCCCGTATCGGCGAGCGCGTGGTGGCTGCCCCCCGCCGTATTCGCGGCGAACCCGTGCCGCAGCGCAAGCTGCGCCGCGCGATACGTGCCGCCGGGCACCACCTGCGCGCGGCGCGCCACGACCGGCGCGACGGGAAAGCCGATCCGCCGCGCCTTCTCGGCCGGCACGCGCGCCTCGATCACCTCCGCGACATAATCGGCATCATGCGCCGCCTCCAGCCACGCGCGCGGCGCAGGCTCGGGCACGTGCCACGCGATCCGCTCGCCCTCTTCGCGCAGCAAATCGCGGATCGCCCCGTTCTTGCCCCAGCGATAGGTCGAACGCGCCGGCGCCTCGGTGACGTAATCGGGGTGATGGACGACATGGATCATCTGCGCCAAGATAGGTAGCAAAAGCGAACGTTAGGAGAACCGCATGACCGATACGCTGATCCACGACGACCAGAAGCAGACGCCCGCCGCCGCCGCCGATCCCTATGTCCGCCCCGACGTGCGCGGCTTCCTCGATTATCTCAACAGCGTCCCCGGCCCCAAAACGCACGAGGGCACCGCAGAGGCGGCGCGTGCGATGTACCTCGCGATGAAGGACATTGCGGATCCCCCGATCGGCACCCTCGGCACGGTCAAGGATTTCACCATCCCTGGCCCCGCGGGCGATATCCCGGCGCGCCTGTTCGATCCCCGCGAGAGCCGCGAGCCCGGCCCCGTCGTCGTCTTCTTCCATGGCGGCGGTTTCGTCATCGGTAACATCGATACGCACGCGAGCTTCACCGCGGAGATGGCGCGGCAGCTCGATCTGCCCGTCGTATCGGTCGACTACCGCCTCGCGCCCGAGGCCAAATGGCCGGCTGCACCGGAAGATTGCGAGGCCGCCGCGCGCTGGGTCGCGTCGAACCCGGCCGAGCTCGGCCGCCGTGCCACCGGCCTCATCCTGTCGGGCGACAGTGCCGGCGGCACGTTGACGATCACCACCACGATGGCGCTGCGCGATACGCCTGCCGACGTGCCGGTGATCGTCCAGGCGCCGATCTATCCGGCCGCCGACATGAACAAGGAATATCCTTCGTTCGACGACTTCGCCGAGGGCTTTCTGCTGACGCGAGACACGATGACGTGGTTCGCCGACCATTATCAGGCCGATTACACGCACTTCCGCGGCTCGCCGATGGTCGGCAGCCTCGTCGGCCTGCCCCCCGCGGTGATCATCACCGCCAGCCTCGATCCGATCCGCGATCAAGGCCGCGCCTATGCTGCAGCGCTCGTCCTCGCCGGCGTGCCGGTGACGTATCGCGAGGCGGTCGGCAACGTCCACGGCTTCATCACGCTGCGCCAGGCGGTGCCGTCGAGCGCCGGCGACGTCGCCGGTTACCTCGCCGCGTTGAAGGCCGTCATCGTCGAGGCGGAAGGCGCCCGCGTCATGAAGCAGGCCGCCGGCGCGTAACCGACAACGAAAAAGGGGCCGGAACATCGCTGTTCCGGCCCCTATCCGTCTCGTCTCGTCCGATCAGAAGATCGAGTCGAGTGCGATCCGTGCCCCGGCATAGAAGTACCGTCCGATCGGCGCGTAAGGGATACGCACACTCGCGACGTCGCCCACCTCGTCGGTCAGGTTGTTGACGCCGAGGTAGAAGTTGAACTTCTCGCCCGCCGCGATCGACGCCTGCAAGTCATGCTCCCACCGCTCGCGGTAGAAGAGGTACTTGGCCTCCGCGATATCGGGATTGGCGCGCACCTGATCCTCGGTGAACCGCCGCAGCTTACTGAAATAGTTGAGCCCGTAGTTCAGCGTCACCGGGCCCTTCGTCCACGTCAGATCGAACGTCCCGCTGTAGCGCGGCGCGAAGCGATTGTCGGCGGACAGCAGCTCGTTCTCGCGATCGGCGCCCGGCGTCGGCACGAAGTCGAGCCGATCGAGATAGTTGCCGACGAGCTTGAAGTTGAACAGTCCGACCTGGCCGGCATCCAGCCGGTAGTTGGCGGTCACGTCCAGCCCCTGCGTGCGGAACGCCGCTACGTTCTGCGGACCGACGAAATAGTCGCTGACGTAGCCCGTGCCTGCCGCCCGCGAGATATTCGAGCAATAGACGTTCTCGAGCGTCGGCTGATCGACGCACAGCTCGACGAGCTGCTGCGCGGTTGGCGTGTTGATCGCGTCGCGCAGCTTGATGTTGAACCAGTCCGCCGTGATTTGCAGCCCGGGAATGAAGCGCGGCTGCAGCACCACGCCCGCGGTCCACGTCTTCGCCGTTTCCTGACCCAAGTCGTTATTGCCGCCGCTGCGCCCCGGCAGGCTAGCCGTCGCCTGCGGGTCGCTCGTCGGGCTGAACGACGCAATCTGTGCCGCGCTAAGGCCCGCCGCAGTCAGCGCCGCGCGGCAGTTCGCCACGCGATACTGTGTACCCTCAGGCAGGTTCTCGGGATCGCACGGATCGTCGATGAACGAGAAGGCGCCATTCTGCGGCGCGAACAGCTCGGTCACGTTGGGGGCGCGGACCGCCTCCGAATAACCGCCACGGAAGCGGACGTCGCGCACCGGCGCATAGATTCCGCTGACCTGCCACGTCGTCGTGCTGCCGATCGTCGAATAGTCGGAGAAGCGGATCGCGGCGTTGAATTCCAGCGTCTCGGCGAACGGCAGGTCGCGCAGCAGCGGCACGCGAAGTTCTCCGAACGCTTCCTTCACGTTGAAGCTGCCGCGCTCGGGTAGGATCTGCGCGAGGTCGGCGAGTGCGCCGGCCTGTGCCAGTGGGTCGGAGACGAACCGGCTGCTCTCCTTGCGGTATTCCCCGCCCACCGCGAAGCCGATCGGACCACCCGGCAGCTCGAAGAACCGCCCGAAGTCGCCCGAGATCGACGCTGACGCGACGTGCTGCTGCACGCGATAGGTGTTGATCAGATCGGCGTTGATGAACGCAAGCGACGCCGCACTCGCCATGCCCTCGCCGAGGATATTAAGCGGCTGGCATCCGCCCGCGGCGCCCGGGGTGAAGGTGGTTGCCGGTGCATCGAAGTTGTTCGGATCGATGTTCGCTGCCGGATTGAGCGTCGAGCGGCAGACGATCTGCCCCGTCGCCGGATCGCGCACCGCATCGAGCGCCGCGAAATAGCGGTCGGCGATCCGGTAGTTCGTGCTCAGGAACCGGCTATCGGTGCGGCCGTAGACGTACGACGCCTCGTAGCGCGCGTGATCGCCGATCCGCCCGTCGGCGCCGACGACCGCGCGGTACGTCTCGCGCTTGTTCGATTCGCCGCGCACGCCGAAATCGAAATTGTCGCGCGAGACCAGCGCCCCCGCCGTCGCCGCCCCGCCGAAGCGGTCGATCAGATAGGCGTTGTCCGGCGCGAGATAGGTAAAGAAGTCGAAGCTCGGCTGCGCGACGCTGAAGCTCTTGGTGTTGGTGTACTTGCCCTGGGCGAACAGCCGCAGCGCCGGCGACACCTCGAAGCTCGTTAGCAGGTTCACGTTATGGATGCGATTCTTCGGCTGGAGATCGCCCTGATAACCAGCGGTCGGCGTCGAATCGCCGCCCTGCGTCAGCCCGCCCGACCCCGGCAGCAGCAGCCCGCGATCGTAGACCTTGCCCGATCCGGTGAAGTCGGGCGTGCCCGTGAATCCAAGCTCGCCCGTCTCGGGATCGACCACCTGGCGGATGTTCACCGCGCCGTCGCGCGAACTGTCGGCGTAGCGCAGATTGTTGCGCAGCGTGAAGTCAGGCGCGTTGGGATCGTCAGGGAAATCGTTCGGATCGCGCACCAGCCCGAACGCGAAGTTCGGATCACCGGTGCGCGAGCGCCGGAAGCTGCTGAGGCGATCGTCGTCGCGAAACTCGTACGACAGCGCGACATTACCGCGCCCGCTCGCGAAGTTCTTGCCCGCCGTCAGCGACAGGAACCGGTTCCCCGCGTCGCCCTTCTCCGAAATGCCCGTCTGCGCTCGCGCCAGCAGCCCTTCGAAATCACGCTTCAGCACGAAGTTGACGACACCCGACACGCCATCGGCGCCATAGACCGCCGAGGCACCGCCGGTCGTCACGTCGATCCGCTCGATCAGATCGACCGGGATGGTGTTGATGTCGACCGCCGCCGAGCCGGGCAGCCCCGCGACGTGGCGCCGTCCGTCGACCAGCACCAGCGTGCGGTCGGTGCCGAGATTGCGCAGGTTGAGGAGGTTGGTGCCCGTGCCGCCCAACGTGCTCGTCGACCCGGACTGCGTGCCACTCGTCGCGGAGCTCAGCAGCGCCGGGTTCTGCGACAGAAAGTCGGTGACATTGACGCGGCCCGACTGCTGCAGCGTCACCGCCGAGAAGGATGTGACAGGCGACGGCGCATCGACTTCGGGCCGCCGAATGCGCGAGCCGGTAACGACGATCTCGCCGCTGTCCGCCGCATCGTCGGTAACGGTGGACGCATTGCCGGCGGTCGGCACCTCAGGCTTGTTCGATTGCACGGTCGGCTCGACCTGCGCGGCGGCGGGCAGCGCGGCCGCGCCGGCAAGCAGCGTGGTGGCGAGAAGCGAAAGGCGTAAGCTGTTCATCTACGGACCCTTTATGCATGGCGTCTGCGACGCTCTTGCTTTTCGGATCGCTCGTTCACGTCTTTAAACTAGGGATGCAAGCCTGACCTACCTCGGTTCGCCGCAAGCGCTGTCAGCTGTCACAATTTCGCAACACGGCTGCGAAACGACGGCGGCGGCCGCTCCGTTACCGGAGCGACCGCCGCCTCGTTCGATCAAACGGCCTTCAAACAGGCGTCGATCAGTAGCGGTAATGATCCGGCTTGAACGGCCCCTCGACCGGCACGCCGATGTAACCCGCCTGCTTCGGCGTCAGCTTCGACAGCTGCACGCCCAGCTTCTCGAGGTGCAGCGCCGCAACCTTCTCGTCGAGATGCTTGGGCAGGACGTACACTTCGTTCTTGTAGTTCTCGCCCTTGGTCCACAGCTCGATCTGCGCCAGCGTCTGGTTGGTGAACGACGCTGACATCACGAACGACGGGTGACCGGTCGCGCAACCCAGGTTCACCAGACGCCCCTTGGCGAGAATGATGATCTGCTTGCCGTCCGGGAACTTCACCAGATCGGTGCCCGGCTTCACTTCGGTCCAGTCGTAATTGTCGAGCGCGGCGATCTGGATCTCGCTGTCGAAGTGGCCGATATTGCACACGATCGACATGGGCTTCATCGCCTTCATGTGATCGGCGGTGATCACGTCGGCATTGCCCGTCGCCGTCACGAAGATGTCCGCGCGCTTCACCGCCTCGTCCATCGTCACGACCTCGAAGCCCTCCATCGCCGCCTGCAACGCGCAGATCGGATCGATCTCGGTCACCATCACGCGCGCGCCACCGTTGCGCAGCGACTGCGCCGAGCCCTTCCCGACGTCACCGAAGCCGGCGACGCAGGCGACCTTGCCGGCGAGCATCACGTCGGTTGCGCGGCGGATCGCGTCGACCAGCGACTCCTTGCAACCGTAGAGGTTATCGAACTTCGACTTGGTCACCGAGTCGTTGACATTGATCGCCGGGAACGGCAGCTCGCCCTTCTTCGCGATCTCGTACAGCCGGTGGACGCCGGTCGTCGTCTCTTCGCTGACGCCCTTCAGGTTCTTGACCGTCTCGGTGAGGTAGCCCGGGTACTTGGCGATGAACGCCTTGAGCGCGCGCTGGAACTCGACCTCTTCGGCGTTCTCCGGCTCGCCGAGCGTCGCGCCCGCCTCGAGCTTCGCGCCCCACAGTGCGAACATCGTCGCATCGCCGCCGTCGTCGAGGATGATGTTGGCAGTGGTGCCGTCGCCATCGGCGCCCCAGTTGAAGATCGAGCCGACATAGTCCCAATATTCGGCCAGGCTCTCGCCTTTTACCGCGAACACGGGAATACCGGCAGCGGCGATCGCGGCGGCGGCATGGTCCTGCGTCGAGAAGATGTTGCACGTCGCCCAGCGCACGTCGGCGCCTAGCGCGGTCAGCGTCTCGATCAGCACCGCGGTTTGGATCGTCATGTGCAGCGAGCCGGTGATGCGCGCGCCCTTGAGCGGCTGCGACGCGCCATATTCCTCACGCAGCGCCATTAGGCCGGGCATCTCGGTCTCGGCGATGTTGATCTCGGCGCGGCCGAAATCGGCGAGGCCGATGTCCTTGATGACATAGTCGGCATTGGTGGGGCGATCGAGCACGGTGGCCACAACGGGTCTCCAGGGATTGTGACGCCGACCAAGGCACGTCTCACCGGCCGGCATGGCGCGCACATAGCGACACGCGGCGACTGATACAAATATAAAGATATCTTTATATGTGACGCAGGCACAGAGTAGCCGAACGGCATGACGCAGCGCAGATGATCCATTCCGCCGTGTGCCCCCACTCACGCGGTCGGTATTAACGCAGCGGGCTTACGACGCGCCTTCAGCCACAGTCGAGCTCTGCGAGTCGATGACGGAACAGGTTGAGCGACGGTTGCACCGGCATCGATTGTCTAGCCAGGCTTCGAGATGATCGCGTTCATCCGCTCTCAAGATCGTCCGTTCGCCCACTCCACTCGTTCGGTCGATCCGAACTGGCCGTGGCGGCAGCGCGCTCACTCGCCGTAAGGCTGAGCGTTCCCGGACCGTCGAAGGCGGTGACAGCTTGCTTTCACCTGTCGTTGAAAGCCCGCTACGACTTGGCTTCCCCGCTTTCCGTTGCGGATGAAAAAAAGGGCGGCTCGAAGGCCGCCCCCTGATCGTCGCTTCGACAGCGCGATCGTAAATCCGATCACCCGAGGGAGATCAAAATTCCTTGTAGAACTGCTCGTTCCCGATGAAGCCGAGCTTGGTGATGTTCGACCGCTTGATCACCGCGAGCGTCCGGTCCACCGAGTCGTAGCGAACCTGTGGGTCGGGCTGGAAGTGCAGCTCGGGCTCCGGGTTCATCGCCGCCGCGACGTCGAGATACTGGCGCAGGCGAACCTCGTCCACCGGAGCGCCGTTCCACGCGACGGTGCCGTCGGTCGAGATCGTGATCTTGTTCTTCTGCGGATCGACCGGCGGGGGCGTATTGTTCGCCGCGTTCTGCGGAAGGTCCACCTTCACCGCGTGGGTCTGGATCGGAATCGTGATGATGAACATGATGATGAGCACGAGCAGGACGTCGATCAACGGCGTCATGTTCAGATCCATCATCGGCTCGCCGTCATCGCTGCCGCCACTCATTGCCATGTCAAATACTCCTGGTGGCTCTGCTTACAGACGCTCGACCGTGGTGCCCGCCGGCGGCTCGGAAATGAAGCCGACCTTGGCGAAACCCGCCATCTGCATGTTGTAGATCGCACCCGCCACGCACTTCCAGGGCACGTTCACGTCGCCGCGGATATGCGCCTCGGGCAGTTCGAGATCGGGGTTGTTGACCCCGCCCTGCTTCTCGATCTCGAGCTTCAGCTTGGCCACCGCGCGGTCGAGCAGTTCCTGCTGCGTCACCGGGGACATGCCCCAATATACCGCGCAGCCGCCGTCGGGCTTGGTGGTGACCGAGAGCGAGACGTTCTCGGGCTTGGTCGTCGTCGGATCGAAGCGGACCTGCGGCAGCTTCACGTCCACCGTCTGGATCACGACGGGAACCGCGATCAGGAAGATGATCAGCAACACCAGCATGACGTCGACGAGCGGCGTCGCATTGATGTCCGACAACGGTTTCTCTGTGGAATCTCCACCGACATTCATCGCCATGCGCGATTGATCCTATCCTTTTGCGCCCGTCCGAACAGCGGAGGGGCGGGATCGGGGCCGCCGGTGGGCAGCCCCGATGTCATTCAGCCGCGGGTCTGCACGCCGCCGACCTGGCCGGCCGTGGTCGTGTTCGGCACGGCCTTGTTGGCGACGGCCGGCGCCGGCTTGGTCGCTGCACCAGCGAACGACGGGCGAACCGCGCCGCCCGAGGCGAGGTAGCCGAGCACGTCGTTCGAGAAGGACGACAGGTCCTCCGCAATCGCCTTGTTGCGGCGCTGCAGCCAGTTGTACGCGAGCACGGCGGGAACCGCGACAACGAGGCCGAGCGCGGTCATGATGAGCGCCTCACCGACCGGGCCGGCGACCGCGTCGATCGACGCCTGACCGGCCGCACCGATCTTCACCAGCGCGCGGTAGATGCCGACCACCGTGCCGAACAGGCCGATGAACGGTGCGGTCGCGCCCACCGTTGCGAGGAAGGCGAGACCGCCGCCCAGCTTCGAGTTGATCGCGGCTTCCGAACGGTTCAGCGAACCATGCAGCCAGTCATGCGCCTCGACCGGATCGGTCAGCTTGCTGTGCTGCTCCTGCGCGGCGAGACCGTCGTCGACGATCTGCTTGTACGCCGAGTTCTTCTCGAGCTTTGCCGAGCCCTCGCGCAGCGAGTTCGAGCTCCAGAATGACGAGCGCATGCGCTTGTACTGGTTGATGATCTTCTGCTGCTCAAACAGCTTGGTGAACATGATGTAGAACGAAACGACCGAGAACAGCACCAGGATGCCGAACACGGACTGGGCGATGATGCCGCCCTGCTCCAGCGCGGCACCCAGGCCGTAGGGGTTTTCCGCCGGGGCTGCCGGCGCCGCGGCAGCGGCGAGGATGGTGGTGATCATTCGAATGGTATCCCTCTGAAAAGCGCAAATCGTTAGTGGAAGATCGTCATTCCCTCGGCAGACGCCACACCACGCGGCGGGTCTGCGTCGTGGCGATCGGGTTGCCCGTGGCGTCCGTTGCCGGCGCGTACCGGCCACGGCGCGTCAGCGCGCGGCAGGCGGCCTGATCGAGCGCGTTGGAACCGCTCGATGCGGTAACGACGCAATTCTCGACACGACCCTGGGTGTTGATCGTCCACTTGATCGCGGTGGTGCCTTCTTCCTCGGCCCGGATCGAGCTCGGCGGATAGTCGTCGTTGGTGATCCACTGCGCCGGATCACCCTTCGCGCCTGCTGCCTTGCTGACGACCGGCGGTGCGGGCGGAGCGGGAGGCGGCGGGGCCGGAGGAGCGACCGGGGTCGGGATGTACACCGGCGGCGGCGTCGGAACCGACTGGATCACCGGCGCCTGCGACGGCGTCGACACGATCGGCGGCGGCGCCACGACGGGCGGCGGCGTCATCGGAACGTCCGGCGGCGGGGGCGGCGGTTCGTCCGGCGGCGGGGGTGGTGGTTCCTCCACGTCGAACGTGTTCAATTTCTCCGAAACCTTTTTCACGTACTGGAACGCGAGGCCGGTGACGAAGGCGTAGCCGAGAGCAGCATGGATGAGCGCCACGATGACAATCGCGACGACCTTGCTCCCGCTCATCTTCTGGTCAGAGTAGGCCATTCAGCAAAAGCACTCCCTAATCCCTATGGCCCGAAGGGGCCGGGCGGCCTGCCACGGCTCCCGCTAAGCGGAATGGGCGTGCCGGTCCGTCCGCAAGGGCTAAACGACACCCTTGCAGTCCGCGAGTCCTAACTTGGCGTTTAACGACACGCAAACGCTTTGTCGGACGCAACAAACGTACAATCGCCCTATCGCGGATTTATTTCTGTATCGCGGCAGGGTGATCGATTAACCGAAACGCATGGCCTGCAAAGCAATCTGTTCCGTCGCGCTGCTCCTCGCAGGCGCTCTCCCCGCCTGCGCACAGCCCGCCCCGCCGGCGCGCGTCGCAGCCGCGCCCGCCTACGCCGACGTTGCCGACTTGGTGATCGCGAGCGATCTGGTGATCGACGCCGTCATCGCCTCCACCGTCCGGATCAAGGGCGCGGAGGCGGCGAACGCCCCGCCGGGCGTCACGCGCTACTATGTCGAGGCGGACGTCACCGCGCTGATCCGCGGGACGAGCGCCGTGGCGCCGCGCGTCGGCTACGTGCTCGATGCGCCGCTCGGCGCCGATGGACGGCAACCCAAGTTCAAGAAGGCGCACGTCCTCCTATTCGCGCGCGCGGTTGCCGGCAGCCCCGGCCAGGTCCAGCTCGTTACCCCCGATGCGCAGCGCGGCTGGACGCCAGAACTCGACGCGGTGACACGGCGCATCGCCGGCGAGCTCGTCGCGGGTGATGCGCCACCCGTCGTCACCGGCGTCGGCAACGCCTTCCACGTCCCCGGCTCGCTACCCGGCGAGGGCGAGACGCAGGTGTTCCTGACCACGCGCGACAATCGCCCGGTTTCGCTAAGCATCCTGCGTCGTCCGGGCGAGCAGCCGCGCTGGGCGGTCGCGCTGTCGGAGATCGTCGACGATGCAGCCGGCCCGCCGCCGCGCGATTCGCTTCTCTGGTACCGGCTCGCCTGCGCGCTGCCGCCTGCGCTACCAGCGCGTAGCACGCAGGCGCTCGGTTTGGAGGATGCACGGATCGCGCAGGACGATTACCGTTTCGTCATCGATCAGCTCGGGCCGTGCCGCCGCGATCACGCCGGCGGCTGATCCCACGCCTCAGCGGCGGTGGCGCACCAGTGTGATGCCGATCGATTCGCCCGCCTCGGCGATTGCCAGCTTGACGATCTTCACCTTCACCCGCTGCACGCGCTTGTCCTGCAGGAACAACGTCTCGGCGATGTGATCGGCAACGCCCTCGATAAGCGTGAAGTGCACGCCGGGGGGCAGTGCCGCCGTCGCCGCATGCTTGAGATCAAGGTAGTTCTTCGATCCCGACAGCGGGGTATCGGGGGCGTAGTGCGCCGGCGCGTCGAGCAGCACGGTCAGCGATATCCGCAGCGGCTGCGGCAGGTGCGTCTCCTCCGAATAGACGCCGGTCAGCACCGGCACTTCCAGATCGTGCACTTCGAGTTCGAGCGTGTCTTCCACGCCGGCGCGCTTAGCGGCTGATCGCGGGCAGCGCCATTCCGCTTGCGTTCAGATCGACAGCGGCTAGAGCGCGGCGCCTTTCGGCCGGGTTTGCGCGGCCGCGGTTGGAGCGAGGAATGGTCGAGCTGGTCGCGCTGGAGACGGTGGATCCCGCCGCGGTGGAGCATTTGCTCGATCGCGCGTTCGGCCGTGATCGCCACGCGCGTACCGCTTATCGCCTGCGCGCCGGTGTCGACGCGCTGCCCGGCCCCAGCCTCGCCGCGATTGACGGCGATACGCTGGTCGGCACGATTCAACTGTGGCCGATCGTCTTTACCGGCGACGACGGGCGGCGCGTGCCGCTCACGCTCGTAGGCCCCGTCGCCGTCGTGCCCGAGCGGCAGCGCGACGGGATCGGCCGCCTGCTCGTCGCCGCGGCGATCGAGCGGATGGGCGATTCGCCGCTGATGCTGATCGGCGATCCCGAATATTACGGCCGCTTCTTCGGCTTCACCGCCGCACGCACAGGCGCGTGGCGCCTTCCGGGCCCGTTCGCGCGTCACCGCCTGCTCGCGCACGGCACCGGCGTACCCGATGGTGCAGGCGCGATCGGGCCACACGTCCGCACCGCCGCCTGATCGCCGCCAGCCTTTACCCGCACGCCCGCGCGCCCTACCTCGGCGCGATGCCGATGACCTCGCAACCCGATTTCGATACGCTGACCGTCGCGGATATCGCGCGGCTGGCGGACAGCGACCGCCTGCCCCCGGTCGATCGCTGGCATCCGGACCATTGCGGCAACAGCGACATGCGCATCGCGCGCGACGGCACATGGTACCACCAAGGCAGCCCGATCGGCCGCGCCGCGATGGTGCGCGCGTTCAGCCGCATCCTGCGCCGCGAGCCCGACGGCGGCTACGTCCTCGTCACCCCAGTCGAGAAGCTGGACATCGAAGTGGAGGACGCGCCGTTCGTCGCGGTCGAGCTGAAGGCCGAGGGCGAGGGCCGCGATTCGACGCTCGCCTTCCGCCTCAACACCGGCGACGTCGTCACCGCCTCGGCCGATCACCCGCTGCGCTTCGTCGCGCACGACGATGGGCCGCATCCCTATGTTCACGTCCGTGGCGGGCTGGAGGCGCTGATCGCGCGCCCGGTTTATTACGAGCTCGCCGAACGCGCGCTCGCCGGCGACGATGGCGAGACGCCGGGCGTGTGGAGCGCGGGCGCGTTCTTCCCCATCGCGCCGTGACATCGCTCGTTGATCGGCTCGGCCGCGCACTCACCGATGGCATGGGGCAGCAGACGATCCTGCTCGCCGGCGACCATGTCGATCTCGCCGGCGCACCCGAGGATACGTTGACGCCAGCCGCGGTGCTGGTTCCCGTTACCGATCGCCCGCGTCCCGGCGTGATCCTGACGCAGCGCACCGAGACGCTGCGCCGTCACGCGGGGCAGATCGCCTTTCCCGGCGGGCGCCTCGATCCCGGCGAGGATGCGGTGACGGCGGCGCTGCGCGAGGCGGACGAGGAGATCGCGCTGCCCCCGTCGGCGGTCACGGTGGTGGGCGAGGCAGACCGCTATCGCACGGTCACCGGCTACACCGTCATTCCGGTCATCGGCGTCGTTCCGCCCGATCTTCCGCTCGTGCCGTCGGAGGCGGAAGTCGCCAGCGTGTTCGAGGTGCCGCTCGATTTCCTGCTCGACGCCGCCAATCACGTCGAGGCCACGGTCGACTGGCAGGGCCGTGAGCGACGCTATTACGAGATCACGTGGCAGGATCGCCGCATCTGGGGTGCGACCGCGGCGATGATCGTCAACCTCGCGCGGCGGCTGCGATGGCAGGGGTGATCCTGCCGCGCGCCGCGTGGCGCCACCGCCCGGGGCTCGACGTGCTCGCGGATGCGCTCGGGGCGGGCGACGGTGATGCGCGCTACGTCGGCGGCGCCGTGCGCGACACGCTGCTCGGCCTCGACGTCGCCGATATCGACATTGCGACGCGCCACGCGCCCGCGGACGTCGTCGATCGGCTAACGAGGACAGGCATCCGCGCTATCCCCACCGGGATCGCGCACGGCACCGTCACCGCCATATCCGCCGGCACCGTCGTCGAGGTGACGACGCTGCGTCAGGACGTCGAGACCGACGGCCGGCACGCGACGGTCGCCTTTACCGACGATTGGCGAGCCGATGCTGCGCGGCGCGATTTCACGATCAACGCACTCTACGCCGATCCACTCACCGGCGCGGTGTTCGACTATTTCGGCGGGCTCGACGATCTTGCGGAGCGGCGCGTGCGCTTCATCGGCAATCCCTATCGCCGGATTACGGAGGATCACCTGCGCATCCTGCGCTTCTTCCGCTTCCACGCGCGTTTTGGCGACGTGCTCGATCAGCCGGGGCTCGATGCCTGTACCGATCGCGCGAACGACCTGATGGCGCTGTCACGCGAGCGAGTGGCGGCAGAACTGCTCAAGCTGCTCGTCGCGCGCAATGCCGTGCCCGTCGTCGCGCTGATGATCGAGCGCGGTATTTTCCGCCCTGTTCTGCCCGAGATCACCGACGCCGCCGCGCTGGCCGCCCTGGCCGCGCGCGAGCAAGCCGCAGGCGTCGCACCCGATCCGATCCGCCGCCTAGCGACGCTGATCCCGCCCGCCGATGCCGAGGCAGTCGGCGCGCGACTTCGGCTGTCGAACGCCGATCGCAAGCGGCTCGTCGCGGCGTCGGCCGGTGCGGGCGACGAGGGCGCGCGCGCCCTTGCCTACCGCCACGGCACCACGCAGGCGATCGATCGGCTGCTCGTCGCCGACGCCTCACTCGACGACATCGCCGAATGGACGCCCCCGCGCCTGCCGATCGGCGGCGGCGAGATCGTCGCGCGCGGGGTCGCGCGGGGCCCGGACGTCGCGCGCGTGCTGCGCGACGTCGAGTCACAGTGGATCGCAGAGGGTTTTCCAGACGCCGATCGCGTGGGCGCGATCGCCGATGCCGTCACGACTCAGTTGGTACGCGCCGCCAGCAACGCATAGGCGTCGTCAGCCGCCAGCGGACGGGCATAGGCATAACCTTGGCCATAGGTGCAGCCGAGCGCAGCCAGCGTCTGCCCCAGCTCCTGCGTCTCTATCCCTTCGGCCACCGTCTCCATGCCAAGCGCACTGGCGAGCCCGAGCACCGCGCGCACGATCGCAATCTTATCGCGATCGGCGAGCATGCCGGTGACGAAGCTGCGGTCGATCTTGAGGATGTCGATCGGTAGCTTCTGGAGATAGGCGAGGTTGGAATAGCCCGTGCCGAAATCGTCCATCGCGATGGTCGCGCCGGTCGCCTTCAGCGCACGCAGGACCTCGGCGTTGCCGTCCGGATCGGCGATCAGCGCACTTTCGGTCAGTTCGAGCTTGAGCCGTTCGCCCGCCAGGCCGTGGCGCGCGAGCGCTTCCGTCACCAGCGGCGCCACGCCATCGCGCTGCAGCTGGATCGGCGACAGGTTCACCGCTACCCCCACGCCGCAGTCGCCGCCGGCTTGCGCATCCCACGCCGCCAGCGTGCGCAGCGCCTCGTCGATCGCCCAACGGCCGAGCGGCACGATCAGCCCCGATTCCTCGGCGACCGGAATGAACTGCGCCGGCGGCACGTCGTTGCCGTCCTCGTCCACCCACCGCGCGAGCGCCTCGAACGTCGTGATCCGTCCGGTCGATAGGTCGCGGATCGGCTGGTAGTGA
Organism: Sphingomonas sp. TZW2008; assembly: GCF_002117915.1. Taxonomy (GTDB): domain Bacteria; phylum Pseudomonadota; class Alphaproteobacteria; order Sphingomonadales; family Sphingomonadaceae; genus Sphingomonas. The sequence goes on from NZ_BDJB01000008.1 coordinate 38,440, forward strand.
AGGCGGAGCTGCCCCGCCTCGATCGCGCGGCGCAGCGCCGTCTCCATCGCGAACTGTTCGCGCGCACGGTCGAGTGCGTCGGTCTGATAGGCTTCGGCCTGCCCCGTTTCCTTGGAGCGGCGCACCGCGAATTGCGCGTGACGGATAACGTCCTCGGCATCGCCGATCGCTTCCGCGCCAAAGGCGACGCCGATCGAACACGATACCCGGATCTCGAACTCGCTCAGACGGAACGGCGTAGCGAGCACTTGACGAACGCGGCGAGCGACACTGTCGGCCTCCGATCGGTCCTGATCGAGCGCCAGGAGAATGCCGAATTCGTCGCCGCCAATCCGTCCTAGCCCATCGCACGCGCGCAGTGCGCCCTTGATTCGCCGCGCGACGGTGATCAACAACTCGTCCCCGGCCATACTGCCGAGGCACGAGTTGACGCGCCCGAAGCGGTCCAGGTCGACGACGAGCACCGCGTAATCGATGGTTCCCGCCTCGATCATCTGCTCGAGGCGATCACCGAAGCCGGCACGGTTCGGCAGCCCCGTCAGGCTGTCGGTCGTCATCTCGCGACGGAGATTGACTTCGGTGCGCATCTCGCCCGTCTGGTCGATCAGCGTTACCAAGCAGCGCGGGCCGGCGGCGGTGGCGACGCGCGCCAGAGTCACTTCGAAATGGCGCTGCTCGACGGCGTCGCCGACCGCCCACGGCAGTTGCAGCCGCAGCGCCTGCCCTGCAATGAACGCGACGATGCGTGCACCCAAATCGCGCGCCAGGATCGACGTGTCCGCCGTGCTTCCCAGCCCCAACCGGCGAAACGTCGCGTTGGGCAGGTCGAAGCGCAGTCCCGCGTCGGTGACGCTCACGACGACCGCCGCGATCGGCAATAGCTCAAGCGCACCCTCCGCCGCCGTGTTTCCGGGCGGCAGTGTCGGCTCGTCGAATGGCAGCCGTGGGGCGACGGATAAGCGCATTAGCCCGGTGCTAGGGCGTCGGCGGTTAAGGTTCGCCTAATCGGTCGAGGTACTTAGGCGAAGCGATTGTCGCGCGGGAAGCCCGTCGGCGGCATCCGCCCCGCCGCGCCGCGTGCGGTACGCCATGCGGTAAGGTCGGTCTCCGTCCGCGTGCGCCCCGTGTCACCGCCCATCGGCCAGCTCAGCCCGTCCGCGAAACGGAAGGTGATCGCGTCGCTTAAGCCCCCGTCGCGATAGCGCTGCAGCTGCGCGCCCTGCCCGCGGCTCATCTGCGGCAGTTCGCCTAGCGGGAAGACCAGCATCTTGCGGTTGTCGCCGATCGCGGCAACGTAATCGTCCGTCACTGCGATCGGCCGCACGATCGTCAGCTTCGCGCCGGGGCGCGGCGTCAGCACCGTCTTGCCCTTGCGCGTCTCGGCGACGACATCCGCCACCGGCACGACGAAGCCGCGACCGTCGCTCGCCGCCACCAGCAGCCGCCCGTCGCGTTCGGCGCGCAGCAGCCGCGTGATGCCGACCCCGCCGTCGAGGTCGATGCTCGCGCGCACCGGCTCGCCGAACCCGCGCCCGCCCGGCAGCTTGTCCGCCGCCAGCGTGTAGAAGCGCCCGTTTTCCGCCGCGAGCAGCAGCTTGTCGGTGGTCTGCGCGTGGAAGGCGAACGCCGGGCCGTCGCCTTCCTTGAACTTGAGCGTCTCGGCGGCGGCGGGATCGACGTGCCCGCGCATCGCGCGGATCCAGCCGCGCTGGGACAGGATGACGGTGATCGGCTCGCGCTCGATCATCGCCTCCAGCGGGATCTCGCGCGCGGGCGCCGCCTCCTCGATCGTCGTGCGCCGTTTGCCCAGCGCCGTCTCGGGGCCGTAGCGGTCGCGCACCGCGGCAAGATCCCTCTTCAGCCGCGTGCGCTGGCGCTGCTCCGATCCCAGCAACAGCTGCAGGCTCGCCTGCTCCTTCTCCAGGCTCGTCTGCTCGCGCCGCAGCGCTATCTCTTCCAGCTTGCGCAGGCTGCGCAGCCGCATGTTGAGGATCGCCTCGGCCTGCCGATCGGTCAGCGTGAATTCGGCGATCATCACCGGCTTGGGCTCGTCCTCGTTGCGGATGATCTCGATCACCCGGTCGAGGTTGAGGAACGCGGTGATATAGCCCGCCACCAGCTCCAGCCGGTCGGCGATCTTCGCCAGTCGATGCTCGGTGCGCCGCCGCAGGACGACGAACTGATGCTCGGTCCACGCCTGCAACGCCTCGGCAAGGCTCATCACCCGCGGCGTGCGCCGCGCGTCGAGCACGTTCAGGTTGAGCGGCACGCGCGTCTCAAGGTCCGACAGACGGAACAGCCCATCCATCAGCAGCTGCGGATCAACCGTGCGGCTGCGAGGCTCGAGCACCAGCCGGATCGCCGCATCCGATTCGTCGCGCACGTCGGCCAGGATCGGGAACTTCCGGTCGTTCACCAGCCCGGCGATCTGCTCGATCAGCTTGCCCTTCGCAATGCCGTACGGGATCTCGTCGACGACAATCTGCCAGCCGCCGCCTTTCTCCTTCTCGACCTGCCAGCGGCAGCGCACGCGGAAAGATCCGCGCCCTGTGGCATAGGCTTCGCGGATGATCGCGGGCGGGTCGACGATGATCCCGCCGGTCGGGAAATCCGGCCCGGCCACGAACGCCAGCGGATCGGCCGCGGGATCGTCGATCAGTGCGATCGCGGCATCGATCAGCTCGGCGGCATTGTGCGGCGGAATGCTCGTCGCCATCCCCACCGCGATCCCGCTCGCACCGTTCGCCAGCAGATTGGGGAACAGGCCGGGGAACAGCTCGGGCTCCTGCTCCTCGCCGTTGTAGGTCGGGCGGAAGCCGACGGCGTCCTCGTCGAGCCCATCCATCAGGTCAACCGCGACCTGCGTCAGCCGCGCCTCGGTGTAGCGATAGGCGGCGGCGTTATCGCCGTCGATGTTGCCGAAATTGCCCTGTCCGTCGACCAGCGGATAGCGCAGCGCGAAATCCTGCGCGAGCCGCACCATCGCATCGTAGACCGATTGGTCGCCGTGCGGATGGTATTTGCCGATCACGTCGCCGACCACGCGCGCGCATTTCTTGTATCCTTGCGTCGGATCGAGCCGCAGCAGACGCATCGCCCACAGCAGGCGCCGGTGCACGGGCTTCAGGCCGTCGCGTACGTCGGGCAGCGACCGCGCGGTGATCGTCGACAGCGCGTAGACGAGATAGCGCTCGGACAGCGCCGAATCGAACGGCGCATCGAATATTCCGACTGGCGGATTGTCGGGCGGCAGGATCGTCGCGTCGGTCGGCATGGCTCCGGCCTAGCAGCAGCGCGGCTTGTTCCACAACCGTTCCGCCATCTGGCCCGCGCGCGCCGCCCGTGCCACATGCGCGCGACAACCCATCGCCAGCCGTCCCCCCTCAGCCAGCCGAAAGCCACGCCGTGCCCCGATCGCCCGACGCCCCCCCTATCGCCGCCAAGCCTCGCCGCACCGCGATCCTGCTTGCCACTGCGCTGGCTGCCGCGTCATGCTCGCCCGCGCCGATGCCCCCCGCCCCGACCTCCGCCGCTCCCTTCAAGCCGCTCACGTGGCCCGACCTCACCGCGCGCCCGCGTCCGAAGGCCGACGCGACGATCGCCTACGGCAGCGATCAGATGCAGAAGATCGACCTGTGGCGTCCGACTGGCAAGGGGCCGCACCCCGTGGTGCTGATGGTTCACGGCGGCTGCTGGCAGACGAAGATCGCCGATCGCTCGCTGATGGATTGGATCGCCGGCGATTTGCGCGACGCCGGCATCGCGGTGTGGAACATCGACTATCGCGGCGTCGATCGCGCCGGCGGCGGCTATCCCGGCACCTTCGCCGATGCTGCCGCTGCCGCCGACCGTCTGGCGACCGCCGCGAAAGAGTACGACCTCAATCTCACCCGCGTTGTCGCCGTCGGCCATTCCGCGGGCGGGCATCTCGCATTGTGGCTCGCCGCCCGCGCGAAACTCCCCGCCAAAAGCCCGCTCGTCGCCGCCGACCCGCTCAAAATCGCGCATGTCGTCAGCCTCGGCGGCTTGCCCGATCTCGAAGCCACCGCCGCCAGCCCCGACAACGGCTGCGGTACTGATGTCGTCGCGAAGCTCGTCGGCACCGACCGGGCAGACCCCTATGCCGACACCTCAGTCCCCCGCCTCCTCCCGCTCGGCGTCCCGCAGACGCTGGTCAATGGGCGCGAGGACAGGATCATCCCTTATCGCATGGCGATTGACTACACCGCACGCGCGACAGCGGCGGGGGACCGCGTCGAACTGGTGACGATTCCCGCCACCGGCCATGTCGAGCTCGTCACGCCGGACAGCACGGCGTGGCAGGATACGAGGCGCCGCATCCTCGCGCTCCTCGGCCGTCCCGCCGCGCGCTGATTGCGCGGCGCCCCCCCGTCGCATATAGCCCGCGGCGACTATCGGCCCCGGCCGCGCGGCATAGGCTCGCGCATGCCGGGGCGCTTCGTTTGACGGGAAGGGCACGCGGATGGCGCGCAGGCGGCAGATCTACGAAGGCAAGGCGAAGATCCTCTACGAGGGTCCGGAGCCCGGCACGCTGATCCAATATTTCAAGGACGACGCCACCGCCTTCAACGCGCAGAAGAAGGGCACAATCAACGGCAAGGGCGTGCTCAACAATCGTATCAGCGAGCACATCTTCACGCTGCTCGGCACGATCGGCGTGCCGACCCACTTCATCCGCCGCCTCAACATGCGCGAGCAGCTAATCCGCCAGGTCGAGATCGTTCCGATCGAGGTGATGGTGCGCAACGTCGCCGCCGGCACGCTGTCGAAGCGGCTCGGGATCGAGGAGGGCACGCAGCTGCCCCGCACGATCATCGAATATGCCTACAAGTCCGACGAGCTCGGCGATCCGATGATCTCGGACGAGCATATCGCCGCCTTTGGTTGGGCCAGCCAGGAGGAGATGCACGACATCGCCGACCTCGCGATCCGCGTGAACGATTTCCTGTGCGGCCTGTTCGCGGGCGTCGGCATCCGCCTCGTCGACTTCAAGCTCGAGTTCGGCCGCATCTGGGACAATGACTATGGCCGCATCATCCTCGCGGACGAGATCAGCCCCGATTGCTGCCGCCTGTGGGACATGACGAGCAACGAGAAGCTCGACAAGGATCGCTTCCGCCGCGATCTCGGCGGCGAGGTGGAGGCGTATCAGGAGGTGGCACGCCGCCTCGGCCTGCTGCCCGACGGCGGCGAGACGGCGGTGCTCGACATGGCCGAACATCGTGAGCGGCGCGGCAAGTAAGTCGCGCGGCCGGGCGCATGCATCGTCCGGCAACGGTTGCGATCGGACGAGGCATCTTATAGCGGGTCGGCCATGAAATTGCGCATCCACGTCACGCTCAAGCCCGGCGTTCTCGATCCCCAGGGCAAGGCGATCGAGCACGCGCTCGCCGGGCTCGGCTTCACCGGCATTGCCGGCGCGCGCGTCGGCAAGCTGATCGAGCTCGACGTGGCAGACGGCACCGACGACGCGCAGGTCGACGCGATGTGCCGCCAGCTGCTCGCGAATACGGTGATCGAGAACTACCGGATCGAGCACGCATGAAGACGGCGGTCGTCGTCTTCCCGGGATCGAACTGCGATCGCGACATCGCCGTCGCGCTGGAAAGCGTCACGGGCCGCAAGCCCGACATGGTCTGGCACGGCGAGACGTCGCTGCCGGACGGCGTTGGCCTCGTCGCGCTGCCGGGCGGTTTCTCCTATGGCGATTACCTGCGCTCGGGCGCGATGGCGGCACGCTCGCCGATCATGCGTGCCGTGGCGGACGCATCCGCCCGCGGCCTGCCGATCCTCGGCATCTGCAACGGCTTCCAGGTGCTGACCGAGGCGGGGCTGCTGCCCGGCGCGCTGATGCGCAACGCCGGCCTCAACTTCGTCTGCCGCGACGTGCCGCTGACCGTGGAGAATGCCGACAGTCGCTTCACGTCGCGTTATAGCGCGGGCGAGACGATCCTCGTCCCCGTCGCGCATCACGACGGCAATTACGTTGCCGACACCGAAACGCTCGACCGGATCGAAGGGGATGGCCGCGTCGCCTTCCGCTATGCCGGCGAGACCAACGGCTCGGCGCGCCGCATCGCCGGCATCCTCAACGACGCGGGTAACGTTCTGGGGATGATGCCCCACCCCGAACGCCGCATCGAGCCCGCCCACGGCGGCATCGACGGCCGCCGCTTGTTCGAAGGGCTGCTGGAGTTCGTCGGTTGACGGAAGCGGCCGGTCCCGACCTGCCGCCCGAGTTCGATCCCGATTATTATCGCGGGCAATATCCCGATCTGGCTGCTTTAAGCGACGAAGCTGCCAGACAGCACTTTCTCGATTGGGGGGCAAAGGAAGGCCGTGTCGCCTCGCCTGTCGCCTTGCGCGACGCGTTCCTGAGCGATGTTCTGGCGCAAGTGACCGGCCCAATGCTCGAAATCGGGCCGTTCTGCCGCCCGCTGGTTCGCGGCGACAACGTTCGCTATCTCGATATCATGGATGCCGCAGCGTTGCGCGCGCGTGCGGAGGAAGTCGGCCTCGACACGACTGATTGCCCCGACGAGATCCATTATACCGGCAATCTCGGCGAGATTGCGGAGCGGTTCGACGCCGTCGTCAGCAGCCATTCTGTTGAGCATCAGCCCGATCTCGTACAGCATCTCAAGGACGTGGCCGATCTCCTGACACCGAACGGCCGCTATTATCTGATCATCCCGGATAAGCGTTACTGCTTCGACGCGCTGATCCCGGAAAGCACCATCGCGAACGTCCTGTACGCGCACGAGCAGAAGCGCACCGTTCACACACTACAGAGCGTGATCGAGCATCGCGCCATGGTGACGCACAACGACAGCGAGATGCACTGGAACGGGCAACACGGCCCCTTCCCACCCGACGAACAGGCACGCCGCGTGCGGCTGGCTTTGGAGGAATATGAGGCGGCGGCCGGCGGCTATCTCGATGTCCACGCGTGGTATTGGACGCCTGAGACATTCCGGCAGACAATCGGCGTGGTCTATCATCTCGGGCTTGCCGATCTGCTCCCGGTGCGCGTCTATCAAACGCCGCGACCTCGCTTCGAATTCTGCGCCGTGCTCGAGAAAACCGCGCGCTGACGCTCAGACCTTGGCGCCGAACGGGGTGAAGTCGGTCGCGTCGTCGAACACGTCGATCCCCTCGGCGCGCTTCAGCCAGCCGATGACCAGATAGGTCAGCGGCGTCAGCACTACCTCCCACGCGACCTTCAGCGCCCACTGCGTGAAAAGCACGGTCACAACCAATTCGGTCGTCCAACCCTGCGCGCCGAGGAAGGCGAGCGGATAGAAGATCAGGCTGTCGATCCCCTGCCCCGCGATCGTCGAGCCGATCGTGCGCATCCACAGGTGCCGCCCGCCGGTCGCGAGTTTCATCCGCGCTAGGACGTATGAATTGACGAACTCGCCCGCCCAGAAGGCGCACATGCTAGCAAAGACGATCCGTGGCACCTGACTAAATACCGATTCATATGCCGCCTGGTTGGTCCAGTCGGGCGCCGGCGGCAGCGCGACGACCACCCAGGCCATCAGCGCCATGAATACCGTCGCTGCGAACCCCGCCCAGATCACCCGCCGCGCCCGCGCATAGCCGTAGACCTCGGTCAGCACGTCGCCGATCACATAGCCGACGGGAAAGAACAGGATGCCCGCCCCGAACGGCCAATAGCCGACGCCGGGCAGCCAGATTTGCGCCACCTTGCCGGCGCCGAGCACGTTCGACAGCAGCAGGATCGCGACGAACGCCGCCATCACGAAATCGTAGAAGCGCAGCGCCCGCCCGCGCAGCGCATCGGCCGACACGCGGCCCACCGTTTTCCCCTCGCTCATAACCGCGATCATGCCGACGGTTTCGCCCGCCCGCAATCCGCGCTAACGCCCGTCCCGCGCGCGCCCGTAGCTCAGTTGGATAGAGCACGAGCCTTCTAAGCTTGGGGCCGCAGGTTCGATTCCTGCCGGGCGCGCCAATCGTTTTCAACGCCTTAGCGGTATTCGCTAGGCTGTAGCGGACACCGCTCTTTCGGTCACGTAATCGCTACGTAATCTTCGGAACGATCCTTGTGGAGAAGCTACCGCTTAAACTCCGCCCGTGGATCAGCGGCCGGCGCCGACTGCCGCCCAAGCGCCGCACTCTTCCCGGCCTTCCTCGCCACCCTCATGATCTGAAGCACGCGCTTGTCCCGGTCGATCGGTGACATTGCGTTCCAGTTGGCGCCCCGCACCAACGCATCAAGTTGCGGCTTTGCCGTCTCGCCCGTCACGCGCTGCAGGGTGTCGTACTCGGCCGGCGTCCAATCCACGCGCCTGCCGCCCGCCTTGTAGGACCGCTGCGGAGGGCTGATCGTAGCGTCGGCATCAATGAGGCCGCGCAGCGTCGGATCGTTGCGATCGGCGCCGGTCCAGACTGGCGAAAGGATATCCGGCCCAAGGCCGCCACCGGAGACGATCGGGCGCCCGAACACGTCACGGCGCGGATATAGGCTCTGCGACATACCCGGCACGCGCGAGCGGATACGATCCAACGGCGTGCGAGCTTCGCGCAGGATGGGGTCGGACGTGCGAGCGATCTGGGCCAAAATGGCAGGCGTCGCGATCCCCGCCGCGGTCTGCGCGATGAAGCTATCCCAATTGCGTTCCGGGTCGGCCAGCGCCTCCGCCGCCCCACTTATACCCGTCAGCCAAGTTTTCGACGCGAGGTTGTTCAGCACCGCCGCTGTGATGAGCATGGTGGAGCGTTCGCGCTGCCGCTCGGTCATGGCTGAATCGATGTTCGGCTATCACGCGCTGGGCGACTACAACTTCGTTGAGGACGTATGATGTGGGCGTGATGTTCGCCGCGCTACCGAACGGCGCGTGCGGGCCTTTATGGAGGAGGCAGGCGGCTAACCGCTGCCCGCATCAGCGGTAGGAAAGGCGACGCGGGGAGGGCTATTGCCCAGTTTAATAGCGCCGCACCTCCAGATCCTGGCCATAGGTTGGCGGCGGATCGGAAACCAGCGGGTCAGCAGGGCTTTCGGGCGGTTCTGCCACGAAAGGCGGGGTCGTCGGTGTTGGCGCGCTTTCCACCGCGCGTAAGGCATCGGCCTCGATCTTCCGGCTCATCTCTGCGGACGCCCGCGCCAGTGCTGCGTCGCGTTCTCGATCCTCTCGCGCCCAACGAGCTTCGAGCTTCTCCATATCGTCGAGCCAACCATCTTTCGAATCTGCGGTAGAAAGCTGCTCAACCTCGTTGCTCGCACCATAGACTGGTCCTGCCCAAGTTGCCCTTGCCACGTCCACATCGTGCAGCTGCGGGACGATAGAGCCGGAAGAATCATAACTGTTGCGCAACGTCGCTACTCGATCGCTCGTTTGAGCAACTGGGCTGATCTGGCCGATAAGGTATTCAGCGATAAGCGCCCCGATCAGTATGCTGCCGAGCAGCCCGCCGGCGGTATACGGCAAGATCTTCTTAACCTGCGACCATCTACGACGACGCTTTCGGCTCAAGTGAGCGCCCCTCTTCTCCATCAAAGGGTCGTACGCCTACGCCGGCTCGATGACGAGACCAACCGGCAAAGTCGTTGTTGTTCTGCCTGTGGTGTTCAGCCTCACTTACAGCTCTGGACCTTCGAAAACTGCTGGCGGCCCTCGTCGCCGATCAGGTGCTGCAGGACCGTCCAAAAGCCTCTGACAGCATCGCCGCCGGAAGCGGCATATGCCTGCGCCATGTTGTCATGCAGCTCGGCAAAAAGCTGACGCTCTAAAGCCGCGCCGCTGTCGGTTAGGTGCACAAGACGTTGGCGGCGATCAACACGACCTTGCTGCAATTCGATGAGCCCGCGTTCGATCAGGTCGTGAGTGACGCGTTTCAACGACTGCTTCGTGATCGCCAGGATTGATTGTAGGCCTGAGATAGGAGAACCCGGCTTGCGCTGCACAAAGTACAGGACGCGATGATGTGCGCGACCGAGGCCCAACTCAGCGAGCTTCTCGTCTGCGCGCTTCAAGTGGCGGGTGTTGGCGAAGAAAAGCAGGTCCATTCCACCCCGTATCGCGTCTTCGCGAAGGAAAAGGTCGGGTGAAGGAACCAGGATACTAGTCATGCTGACCCCCTGCCGCTTCACGTCGGGAAACACCAGCACAGTGCACGTTCATGACAGGATGTGCGAGATTACCGCGCGTGACGATAACGTCACCTTAGGCACGCTATGACGCGCACGTACGCGATAGCGAGGGAAACTCCGCTAACCGCGGGGGCGTGCGTTCACCCTTGGCGGGGTTCAGGATGCGCTCGCGAGGTGAGATGTCGCGCGGGCGAACTGCTCAAGGAATAGGCGTGAGCGACTGCGCCAAACGTGACGGGCATTAACCAGCACAAGGTTACGTCACACGCTGCGACGCAACCACTTTCGCCTTTGCCTCAGGGCAAGTTCCCGCAGTCGTCCCTATGTTCAGCATAGACCTTCCAGCGCCATCAAGCCGAACGGGAGCTTACTGCTGCTGCTGTCGGTTCAGCCGACCCCGCTGGGAGGGGGCGCCGCGATTCAGCCGCTGCGAGCCAACTACGTGTAGCGATAGCGCTACAACTGAGCCGCCCCGAGAATCGGGAATGGTCGCGACAGCCTCAAGCGGCCCAAATGTTTTTTAACTGTGATGCGGTACGATCATCACAGGAGGCACGAGGATGGGAATCAAAGGGGTGACTATACTGAGCCGACTCGCATCCTTTATAGCACTATCGGTTCCTACGGCTCTGTGGGCTGTAAGTAGAACCGGCATAAACGTTTCAGAACTACCGTACGCATGGCTGTTGTTCGCCGCCATTCAAGTTTGGGGGCTGAGCCTCTTAATGACGCTCTTTCTCAATCGTCGTATGCACAAGAGCAAACTATGCTTTCCAGCGCCTTCAAGACACTCGTCTGAAGCCGATGGTCCGCGGACTGCCCACTTTTCGGTATGACCAGCGAACGCCGCGTTAACTCCGTGGCCCTACCCCAGTCGCCTGACTGGAGAATGGTATGATACGGACGTTCATCAAGCTGGCGCGCAATGTGCGAGGCGCTACTGCCATCGAATATGGCCTCATCGCCGCTCTAATCGCTGTTGCCGCTATTGCCTCTATGGGGAACCTTGGCAATCAGCTGAAGAAGACATTCACCAACGTCAGCACCAATATGAAGGCGACCTAAAGTCGCTCAGGCGCTGAGCCGCGCGACCCAGCGATTTAACTCGGGCCCGACGGTGGGCTGGGCACGTTTATCCCGAAAGGGGATGAACGATGTCCGATACTGCTTTCGAATGCCGCGCCCGCGCAGCAGCCCTCCGCACTTCGCATGGCGACAGCCCGCTAGTGAATGTCCGCGATCGCTACGAACTAGCCGCGCAGAAATGGGACGCCATGGCAGTCCAGGCAGAGCGGACGGCGAAAAGTCGCGAGGCTAGGCAGGCCGTCGCAGCCGAAGAAACGCACTGATCTAAATTCAACACCGGGACCGACTTCGCGAGGAGCGCGTATATTACGCGGCTCCCAAGCCTTTGCGTCTTCTCCCCGCCCCATCTAGCCGTGTTGAGCGGGGCGTTGGCCAAGATTCGGCTAGTTCGGGGCTAGAACCTCCTAGATTGATTGAGCCGCCCGATGACCTTTCCTGATGCGCAGCGCCGCCGGCGCCCGACCGCAAGCGAATTAGAAGCGGTGGGCACTACCTTGGCCCGTTCTTTCCCGACGAAGCCGGTGCGCGATTTTGACCAGCTGCTCGGTGCGCTTGATCTGATCGAAGGTACGCCGGCGCTGTCGACAGACGCGGCCAACCCGTGATCGTGTTATCCCGCGTTAGTATTGAAGTTCCACATGGAACTGCCACGCGGGCAAATCGCTTGGAGCAGCCTAGCCTACGGGGGATTTATGCTGCTGTTTCTGCTGTGCATCTTCGTCGTCGCGGTCCCGCTGTTCCTTTCCGCGCCGGCACTTCGGGTGCTGCTTGAACTCCTGCTCTATGGCAACGGAAATAGGGCGGCGATCCGCTGCAGCCGGCAGGCGAGCGAGTAGCCCTCAACGAGTGCATGCGTGGCCAAGCCCGCTGTTTTTGCGCTGTATTATCAGCCCCGACTTCCGTGCCGCGCTCCCTGTTTCCGCCCTGTATTAACAGGGGCGGCTCAGCGCCTCGTCGTGTGCCGCTACCGCTTTTCCGCGCTTAAAAAAGCGTCGGTCATTTCCCGATAATACGGGAGGAGAACGGGAACGCAGCGGTGGCGCTGCTCGGCTGTTTCTCGGCTGTATTATCAGCCAAGCCGAGACCGACCAGCCAACCATCCCGCCAGATCACGTACCGCAGCGGACCGCGCCCCGTGCTTCCAAGCGTTACGATTACCTACCGGCGCGCCGCTTCCTCGCCCGCCGTGCATGCGGCACCGGCTGCGTCCCTTGATCGCAGGCGATTGGCACGGCTGACCCGAGCGGGTTCGAGCTAGGCAGCGCGGCGCGAGACGAAGGCTCTCCGGCTCCGGTTGCATGGGGTTGACCGTCGAATCGTCCATTGCCGAAGCCCCCGTGCATGTTCTCGATAAAGACCGCCTGACCCTCCGGGCCTACGTGGATATGCCGAACTGTCTGTTCACGAGGCTGGTGCATGCGAGCCAGCGTCTCAACCGTCGCACGAACCTGCCCCTGAGCCTTCATCGCCAACCGCATGTAGCGATCAGCAGCGTCGGGGTATTGCGCCATGTTCAGAGCTGCCCGGCGCATCATCTGGGTGAAGGTTGCGTCCAGCGTCAGCGCCTCGGCAGCGAGCGTGCGGCTCAGCAGGGAGAGATCACCGCCCGCTACTGCATCGCAGGCGTCTCGCATCACTTCGACCGCATCACCTAATGCGCCTCGCGTACCACCAAAGAGATCGGAGGACGCATTCACGCCCGCAACCGCATGGCGCGTGTCTGGTACAATCTCGGACCGTGCCAGCGAATAGCCGTCGCTCTTGCCTGGGATGCCGTTGAGGTTGAGTGAAATTGGTTGCCGTTCAGCGGTCACTGTGTCCTCACTCGATAATCGTTGGTCGGAGCCGTCCGACGTTCTGGTGTCAGACATCAGGCAGCGTCCCGTTCATCCATCATGCGAAAGAATAGCCGCAGGCTTACATCGTACTTCTCGGACAACGACGATCCGCCGCGGAACCTCGAGACGACGCTTTCCGGGATGCCCGTCGCCTTCGACAGCGCCTTAGCACCTCCATACCCGGCCGCCTTCAGGTGCTTCTTCAACCGTCCGCGGAGATGGTTCAGCGCGACAGCCGATTGCGCGCCGCCCGCACTTGAGGGGTATTCAGAGGGGGTGCCAGATCGCTCAGAAGGCGCAGGGCTAGTGGTATAGCTATATGTGTGTTGGAATCCCGAACGATGCCCATCGACAGCAATCAGCCGTTTTTGCGCGATCGGCGTATTGGAATCCCGAACGATGGGGGGGGGCTCAACCGCGCAATTGCGGGGGAGCGTATTGGAATCCGACACGCTAACGGGGGGGAGCGTATTGGAATCCTCACCTCTGTTTTTTTGCGTGGCGTACCGCGCAAGAGCCTGTCGCCCGATCATGGCGCGCTTCGCGGGCTTGTTTCCGCGCACGACGGCGGTTCGATAATCGAACGTCGCTGACGAACCGGGCGCCTGCTCCCAGGTAATCCGAAAGCATCGGGCCTTCGACTGCCCGTTACCGCTGCTCGCGAAGATGCCATCTGCCGTCACGTCGATGAAGCCGAGATCCATCAACTCGGCCATGGCCGCTGACGCCGCGGTCATATCGGACAGGCCAAGGCGTGCCGCTGCATCCCGTACAGACAGGTATAGCTCGCCGTTGTTGCGGGTGTTGTAGAGCATGGCAAACTCGACCAGCAGCGCGCGCGCCGTGCAGGATAGCGCCCGGTAGGCAGCCGATTGCAGAATGTCGTGATCGAGCCGGGCGAAGCGCGTCCGCCGCGGTGCATCCCCCCGATGGTGCGTGTCCTTACCCATGTTTGAAGTCCCCGCCGCCGATCTGCTCAACGGCACAGCCAAACCGATCGGCAAGCTGGTGCGCGTACGTCGCGGCCTGCACGGCACAGTCGAACAACTGGCGGTGCGCGATGCGCGCGCCGGTTCGTCCCATGCCGTTCGTTGCAAGGTAAACCTCGCGCCCTTCGCCCGTCACGATGACGAGGCGATAGGACGCCAGGCGGATGATAGTCGCGGTTGCGCGGCAGCGCTTAGAAAGAGCCATGGCCATTCTTGCGCACCTCTTGAGCATGTAGGAAATACATTGCCGCGCAACTCACGTCAGATCGTGCCGGGGTGTGCGTGAGGCACGATCATGCTTCGCTGCCGGCATCCTGCCGGGGGGCGTACTGCGGCAGCACCCACACCACGGCCTTTTTGCCGCTCGACGGATTGCGGCGGCGCATCCCGCTATCCACGATGAGCCCTTGCGCTCTCAGCTCGCTGAAACGGGGCTGGAGCGTCGTGCGCGGCACGCCGGTGAGATCTGCGGCTTCTTCAGGAAGTATACCCTGTGCTTGCCGCTGCTTGACGAGATCAAGGGCCATGCGCCGGTATCGCCCGGAGCATTCCTTCATTGCGTCCGCAGCCTCACGTCCGGTTTCGCTGTCCCCCTTGAAACCGGGGCGATCGGGGTAGGTCTCGAAATTCATGCGTCGCCTCCATCGGCGAGAGGGGGAAGGCTAGCACGCTCCAGCAGCGTGCCGATCCAGTCGCGCTGCTTGCCAGTCAGCGGCGTCGGATCCGCTACGCACTGCCCGAGGAACGATCCCGCCTTGCGAGTAAGCGGGCCAGGCCCGTTGAGGAGCGCTAGGGCCGCAACGCGGTGTGTGTTGAAGGGCTCAGGCATGGTCCGCCCCGATCTCGCCCCAGAACGCGGCGCTGATGGTTAGGGCGAGGCGCCCGCGGAGCCCGTAACGGGACGCGAGAACTTGCAGGCGAGAGTTGGTCAGGCTATCTGCAATGTCGCTGTTGATAGAAAATACCGGGGTGCCCCGCATGGTCTTGCCGGACCGGCGGGGCGCTTCGTTTTTAGGCCGAAGCTTCGCCTTTGCTGCTGCCATTGCGGATCACCCCACCGCCAATTCAGAGGTGGATTGGAACCGCCGCTGCGAAGCGATCCAAGCCCGATAGTCCCCTAGGCGATAACGCACGGAGAAGCCGTCACGGATGAAAGGGGGGCCCTCGCCCGCCAGCCGCTCCTTCTCCACCTTGCTACGCGAACACTGGCGAAGGTCAGCAAGTTGCTCGGAAGTCAGCAGCCTATCGTCGTCGTCTGCCATCTGGTGGCTCCGCTTTTATGCGCCGCACCATTGCAGCGCGCGGATACCCATTGAGAGCAAAAGAAATGCAGTGACCATACGGCGCAAAATGACGTTTCAATTCGTTCGCGCTGCAATTACTCGGTTCAAACCTTCGCTGGTGGGCGGCCCCTCTTACCCCCTTTCATCAAGACCTTTATGTATTCCAGTGTAGGCGCGGGGCCGTCGTTGCTGTCCCACCTCTCGGCGATCATTTCAGCCCTCAAAGCCCGCCGGGCGATGCCTTGTCCGTCAAAGAATGCGGCCAATTCAGCGGACTTCTTCGCGTCCGGCTTTCCCGGCGGCGCCAGATTTGTGGAAGCAACCTCGCGCAGCAGCGGAGGCCAAAGCCGATAGATGTCGTTTCGCCAGAAGCGAACATGCGTCCACAAGGACCCGAGCACCGTGTCCATACCATCAACAGGCCGAAACGCGTCCGGAGCATTGAACGCTATCTCAGCGTCGATCCAGGCATTTGCCGGCACGTCAACGTAGCCGGCGCCATAGCGCCCTTTAGCCGTAATCTCCTCGGTCGCAGCTAGCGCGCAAAGATCAGCGAGGGCGGCTTCAGGGCTTCCGACCGAGCGCTCTGCATACTCAGCAAGAGTTATCCAGCGCGCAAACTTGGCTTCTCGGCTTTCTTCAGCTGCGGCCGCTGCCGCTATAGCCTGATCACGCGTACAAACCCAAGCAACAGCCTCCCATAGCCCAATGAACGGGCTGGCAGGCGCGCTCGCCTCCACTTGAGCCTTCATCCTCGCCTCCGCTGGCGATCCGCAAAAAGACTGGCGCGGCAGGCCGGTGCGGAAACCGGCTTTTCGGGAGCTAACCTAGCCGCGCCCCGTCACGCTGCCCGAGTGGGCAACGCAACGACCTTCGATCCCTGTTCAGCTTCAGCAACCAAGCGCTGGAGATACCCTCCCCATGCGTCGAGCGCCTTCCGCTTCTCATCATTGTACGCGTGCAGATTGTAGACGCCGCGGATGCCGGCCGTCTCGCCGCTAGTATGGTTGATGACCCTCTCCGTCACCTCGATCGGCACGCCCAATGCCTGCATCTGCGTCGTGCCGGTGCGCCTTATGTCGTGCAGACGCCAAGGCGGCATAAAGACCAATTCGCGCTCATGCCCCAGCGCGTCGGCGCGCTTGTCGGAGAGCGCCTGGAGGATAGGAAGCATTTCGCGGTCGAGCTTCGCCTTGACCTTGGAGAAGCCGCTTATGGGCGTCGTCCCTGTCGTGGTGAATACGAACCCCTTTCGCGGCCACGGCTTAGCCTTGCCCACCACCGGCGACGGACCCGCTGCCATTTCTGCCAGCACCTCGACAGCTAGCGGGCTGAGCGGCACCAGATGGTCGTTGTCGTTCTTCGCGCGCTCGCCCTCCAACCGCCAAAGCTTAGGTAGCTCGCCAAATTCGGTCCAAGGCGCCGCCGCAACCTCGCTACGTCGCTGGAGCGTGGCAAAGAGCAGCCGAATAAATTGGCCCATTGGCCGATCCAACTTGAAGCTCGCCTGCCACGCCGCGACCACCTCTTCAGGTGTCAGCACCCGCTTTCGCGCCTGCACCACAGAAGGCGCGGCCGGGATCGGGCTCGCCCCTAAATCACCCTGATCGACAGCCCACGCGAATAGCTTCCGTAGCACGGCATGGGTGTTGCGGGCGAGCGCGGGGCGATCCTTCAAGCGAAGGATGACCTTCGACACTTCGTGTTTCTCAATCTCTGGCAGCGGGCGGCCTTTCAGATGCGGCACAACATGCTGCTCGAGCCGGCGCTTGGCGTCCGCCCACGAATCCTTCCATTCGTGCTTGAGATAGCCATCAGTGAAAGCTTCGACGTACCGGGAAAACTCTAGATCGACCGCCTCGCGCGCTCGCTTTTTCGCAGCCTGCACCGGATCGTCACCGCGCTTCACATCGAACAGGATCTGCTCAGCCCGCTTTCGTGCCTTTTCCGGTGTCCACGGCGAACCATGAACGCCGATCGTCATGCGCCGCGCTGGCCGGCTCGGAAGGCGATACTGGACGACGTAGGACCGCACCCCCTTAGGCGTGACGCGCAGACCGAACCCACGAAGCTCTGTGTCCCAGAAGTATGCGTCCCCGGCAGCGGGGATCGGAGCATCATCGACGCTGCGCTTTGTGATCTTGAGCCGGGCCATCTTGAGCCTTCACGTAATCGCTGCGTAATCACATCACATGAAAACGGGTGCAACGCAATGCAAGGGCCACCGAGAACAGAAAGAGAAGATCGGCAGAAAACCGAGCGCTATTGCGTCGGGATGAAAAGCCCTGCAATGAGGGCCACGAAACTTCTAAGCTTGGGGCCGCAGGTTCGATTCCTGCCGGGCGCGCCAACAGGGAATAGGCGATGGCCGTTTACGTCGACGATGCGCGCAATCCGTTTCGCGGCCACCTGATGTGCCATATGATCGCCGATACGCTCGACGAGCTGCACGCGATGGCAGACGCGATCGGGATGGAGCGGCGCTGGTTCCAGCCGCGCAGCTTTCCGCACTACGACCTGCCGCAGGCACAGCGCCGCGCGGCGCTCGATCGCGGGGCCGTACCGGTCGATCGGCGCGGCATCGTCCATGTCATGCGGCGGCTGCGCGCCGATCCGACCTTCGTCGCCGCAATGCATAGCGCGCGCGGGGAGACGACCGCGCAGGCGGCCGATCCGCGCTGATCCACGTCAAGTCTCGCAACGGGCGCCCCGTCGGCGAGTTGTTTGCGCAGGACAAGGGGAAAGAGCGATTGACCAAGGCTGCCGATGGTTCAAACGCGCCGATCGGCGCGGGGCGTGACGCCGCGACCCCGTGGCAGATGCCGTGGCCAGCGTGGAAGCAGGTGCTGGTGCGCGCGTGGCGCGAGGGCAGCGACGACAATATCGGGCTGATCGCCGCCGGCGTCGCTTTCTACGGCTTCCTCGCGATCGTTCCGCTACTCGGCGCAGTCGTAATGCTCTACGGCCTCGTCGCCGATCGCCAGACGGTGATCGACAACGTCCAGGCGCTCGCACAGGTGATGCCCGCCGACGCCGCGCGGCTCGTCGGCGAGCAGTTGCTCAACGTCGTTCAAACGTCGGACGGGAAAAAGGGCTTCGGCCTTCTCCTCGCGCTCGCCACCGCGCTGTTCGGCGCGCGCAACGGTGCGGGCGCCGTCATGTCGGCGCTCAACATCGCGTACGAGGAGAAGGAGACGCGCGGCTTCATCGCGACGAACCTCACCGCGATCGGCATCACCGTCGGCGCGGTGGTCGTCGCGATCCTCGCCGGCGTCGCGATCGCCGCGCTGGGTCACCTCGACACATTGCTGCCCTGGGCGCCGGCGGCGTTGCTCGCGCTCGGCAAGGTCCTCTCCTACGCCCTACTGCTGCTTGGCGGCTCGGCGGGTGCGGCAACGCTCTACCGCTACGGGCCCGCGCGCGATCGCGCGCGCTGGGTGTGGCTCACGCCCGGTTCGCTCCTCGCCGCGCTGCTGTGGCTCGCACTGAGCCTCGGGTTCGGCCTCTACGTCGCCAATTTCGGCAACTACAACGCGACCTACGGCTCGCTTGGTGCGGTCGTGGTGATGCTCACCTGGCTTTATCTGTCGAGCTACATCCTGCTGTTCGGCGCCGAACTCAATTCCGAGCTCGAGCACCAGACCGCGCGCGACACCACGCGCGGCGCACCCACCGCGCTCGGCACCCGCGGCGCTTGGGTCGCCGATCACGTCGCCGGTGGCACCGCCCCTACCAAGGACGCGGAGGCCCCGGCCGCCGACGCCGCCTCGCCCGGTCAGCATTTCGCCGCCGCGCGCGGCACCGCCCGCCTTGCGCACGGCGCGGGCGCGGCCAACATCGGTGTGGTCCTGTCGTCGACCGCCACGCTCGGCCTTGCGCTGATCCGCACCCGCGATCGCGCGCTGATCGGCACCGCCCTGCTCGGCGCCGCTACGCTGGTCGCGTGGATAGGTCGCGACCGCGCAGACGTGGACGAGCGCTGATGCTTGCGCTGCAGGCCGGGCTGTGGGGCCTCGTCGGCGGGTCGGCGCTGCTGATCGGCGCGGCGATCGCCTGGTTTGCCAGCCTGCCGCAGCGGCTGATTGCAGCCGTCATGGCGATCGGCTCGGGCGTTCTGATCTCGGCGGTCGCGTTCGACCTGATGGACGAAGCCTATGCCGCCGGCGGGTTCGACAGCACCGCGCTTGGCTTCGTCGGTGGCGCCGCGGTTTACACGCTCGCCAACGTCCTCGTCTCGCGCGCCGGTGCGCGGCACCGCAAGCGCTCGGGCTCGAACGCGGCCGAGAGCCAGGACGGCTCCGACAGCAGCGGGCTCGCGATCGCGATCGGCGCGCTGCTCGATGGCATTCCTGAATCGATTGTCATCGGCGTCAGCCTGCTCGATGGCAGCGGGGTCAGCACCGTCACCGTTGCTGCGGTGTTCCTGTCCAATCTGCCCGAAGGGCTGTCGAGCGCCGCCGGCATGAAGAAGGCGGGCCGCAGCGCCACCTACGTCTTCGGCGTATGGGGCGCGATCGCGGTTGCCTCGGGCATCGCCGCGCTCCTCGGTAACCTGCTCCTCGCCGACGCGGGCAAGGACACGATCGCCGCCGTCACTGCGGTCGCCGCCGGTGCGATCCTCGCGATGCTTGTCGACACGATGATCCCCGAAGCGACGGAGGAAACACACGAATATTCCGGCTTCATCGCCGTGATCGGCTTCCTCGCGGCCTTCGTCCTCTCCAAGCTTGGCGGCTGACCGGCGTACCAGCCGCCTTGACTTTGCGCCCACCGCGCCCGTACGTGTCGGACGATTAGGTCGATCGACTTAGTCGCCGATCCACTGCTCGAACCGGGCGGGGACGGCAGGAGAGCGGGCATGACGTACGACCTCATCATCGTCGGCGGTGGCATCGGCGGATCGGCGCTCGCGGCCGTCATGGCCCGCGCCGGACGATCGGTTCTGCTGCTCGAGAAGACCACGGTCTACGAGGACAAGGTGCGCGGCGAGTGGATCGCGCCGTGGGGCGTCACCGAGACGAAGCGGCTCGGCCTCTACGATACGCTCGTCGCCGCCGGTGGGCACCACCTTACCAGCCACGTCACCTATGACGAGACGCGCGATCCCGCCGCGGCGGAGGCTAGCGCGTTGCCGCTCGGCATTTTCGCGCCCGACGTCCCCGGCCCCTTGTGCATCCGCCACCCGGTCCACTGCCAGACGCTGTTCGACACCGCCGCGGCGGCCGGCGCAACCGCGCTGCGCGGCGTCGAGGTGAAGGCGATCGCGTGCGGCTCGGCGCCCAGCGTCACCTATTTTTACGACGGCGCCGAGCACGTCGCCCACGCCCCGCTCGTCGTCGGTGCCGAGGGGCGCCAATCGGCCGTGCGCCGCGCCGCCGGGCTGACGCTGCATCAGGATAAGCCGCATCACTGGTTCGCCGGGCTGCTGGTCGACGGCGTCGACGCCTGGGATCAGACGCGCCAGGCGATCGGGACGGAGGACGATTTCGCCTTCCTCGCCTTCCCGCAGGGCGGCGGGCGGATGCGCGTCTACGGCGGCTGGCACCTCTCGGAAACGAAGCGGTTTGCCGGCAGCGAGGGCCCTGCCCGCTTCCTCGAGGCGTTCCGCATGAAATCGGCGCCACACAATGCGGCGATTGCCGGCGGCACCCCGGCGAGCCCGCTGTTCGCCTATTACAACAATTCGAGCGCCGCCGATCGCCCCTATGCACCCGGCGCCGTGCTCGTTGGCGACGCCGGGGGGTGGAACGATCCGATCCTCGGTCTCGGCCTGTCGATCACCTACCGCGACGTGCGCAGCGTCAGCGACATCCTCAAGGAAACGCCCGCCGGCGCCGAGCCCGACTTTCGCAGCTACGCCGCCGAGCGCGCCGAGCGGATGCGCCGGCTCAAGATCGCGGCCGAGATTCAGGCAACGCTCGACATGGAATTTGGCGAACCCGCCCGCGCGCGTCGCCGCCGCTACCACGAACAGTCGGCGCTCGATCCGACGCTCGGCCTCCACGGCGTCGCGACGATGGCGGGACCGGAGGCCGTGCCGCCCGAGATCTTCGAGCCCGCGCACGTCGCGCGTGTCGTCGGCGCCCCGATGGTGGCGGCGTGACCGTCGATATCGCCCGCTACAACGCCGATTGGCTCGCGGCGTGGACGGCGAAGGACGTGCCCGCGCTGCTCGGCTTCTACGCACCCGATTGCCGCTACTTCGATCCGCAGACCGCCGCCGGCATCACCGGCCATGATGCGCTGCGCACCTATCTGACCGGGCTGTTCGCCGCGACGCCGCCGATGACCTACACGCCCGACGAGACGTGGCCGATTCCTGGCGGCTTCTGCGGCCGCTGGTATTGCGACGTCGCGGATGGCGGCGGGCGGCTGCGCGGGTTCGACATGGTGCTGCTCGACGGCGATCGGATCGCGCACAACGAAGTCTACGTCCACCAGCTACCGCAGGATTGAGGGAGGGGATCGATGCAGTTCGATTTCAGCGAGCAACAGAATGAATTCCGCCAGGAGGCACGCCGCTTCCTCGCCACCGAATGCCCCGCCGATCGCGTCCGCAAGGCGCTCGAAGGCGGCGGCTTCGATCGCAAGCTGTGGCAGGGGGTGGCTGAGATGGGCTTCCTCGGCATCGCCATTCCCGAGGAGCACGGCGGGCTCGGCCTCGGCTATCTTGAGTTGTGCGCGGTAGCCGAAGAGTTCGGCCGCGCGCTCGCCCCGCTGCCGATCCTGTCGTCGATCTACCTCGCGGCCGAAGCGATCAAGTCGTTCGGCACGCCCGAGCAGCAGGCTGCGTGGCTGCCCAAGATGGCCGCCGGCGCGACGATCGGCTGCCTCGCCAGCGCGGAGGGCGAGCGGCTGACCGAGAAGAGCGTCCGCCTCGCCTTTGCCAACAACACGCTCAGCGGCACCAAGGCCCCCGTGCTCGACGGGGACATCGCCGACGTAGCGGTCGTCCTTGCGAAGGAAGGCGACGGACTCAGCCTCGTCCTCGTCGACCTGTCGCAGGACAAGGTTCAGCGCCGCGCGCTCGACACCGTCGATCCTACGCGCGGCCAGGCCGAACTCACCTTCAACAGTGCCGCGGCGGAGCGGCTTGGCGAGCGCGGCGAAGGCTGGGCGAACCTCCAGATCCTGCTCGACCGCGCAGCCGTGCTGCTCGCCTTCGAGCAGATCGGCGGCGCCGACCGCGCGCTCGAAATGGGCCGCGACTATGCGCTCGAACGCATGGCGTTCGGCCGCCAGATCGGCAGCTTCCAGGCGATCAAGCACATGCTCGCCGACATGTACGTCTCGGCGACACTCGCGCGCTCGAACGCTTATTACGGCGCCTGGGCGCTCTCCACCGGCGCCGCCGAGCTGCCGCGTGCCGCCGCCACCGCGCGCGTCTCGGCCACCAACGCCTTCCGCCACTGCGCGAAGAACAACATCCAGGTGCACGGCGGCATGGGCTTCACGTGGCAGATGGATTGCCACCTCTTCTACCGCCGCGCGAACCAGCTCGCGCTCGCGATCGGCAGCCTGCCCGATTGGGAAGAGAAGCTCGTCACGCGCCTCGCCGACGCCAACATGCCAATCGCCGCCTGAAGGAGGCCAGACCGATGAACTTCGACGACACCCCCGAAGAAGCCGCCTTCCGCGCCGAGGCGCGCGCCTGGATCGATGCCAACGCGCCCAAGCACCTCCACCCGATCCTGTCGGGGTCGGGCCACGGCACCGCCGGCGACATCGCCGATTTCGACATGCTTGCCGAGAGCAAGGCGTGGCAGCAGAAGAAGTACGACGCCGGCTGGGCCTGTCTTCACTGGCCCAAGGAATATGGCGGCCGCGGCGCCACGCCGATGCAGCGCGTGATCTGGAACCAGGAGGAAGGCGTCTACGCCACCCTCTCCTTCACCTTCATCATCGGTCAGGGGATGTGCGGCCCGACGGTGATGGCGTGGGGGAATGAGGACGACAAGCAGGCGCTGCTCCCGCCGCTTGCCGCGGGGCAGGACATCTGGTGCCAGATGTTTTCCGAGCCCGCCGCCGGGTCCGATCTCGCGGGCCTTCGCACGCGCGCGGTGAAGGACGGCGACGAGTGGGTCATCAACGGCTCCAAGATCTGGACGTCGGGCGCGCACATCTCGCAGTACGGCATCCTCCTCACCCGCACTGATCCCACCGTCGCCAAACACAAGGGGCTGACGATGTTCTGGGTCGACATGCGCTCGCCCGGGATCGAGGTGCGTCCGATCCTCCAGGCGCACGGCCAGTCGGGCTTCAACGAGGTCTTCTTCACCGATCTGCGCGTGCCCGACAGCCAGCGCCTCGGCGGCGTCGGCCAGGGCTGGACGGTATCGCTGACAACGCTGATGAACGAGCGGCTGTCGATCGGTGCCGGCATGTCGACCGGGTTCGAGACGCTGCTCGACTATGCCGTCCGCGCGCCGGGCAGCGAGGGCGGCCGGCTGATCGACGACCCGTCGATCCGCTCGCGCGTTGCGGATTGGGCGACCAAGGCGAGCGGGCTCAAATATACCTCGATGCGCGCGCTCACCGCGCTGTCGAAGGGTCAGGAGCCGGGTCCGGAGAATTCGATCGGCAAGCTCGTCGCCGGCGCCACCAGCCAGGATATCGCGACCTTCGCGATGGATCTGCAGGGCGAGGCGGGTGTCCTCACCGATCCCGCGCGGGCGGCGCACGCCGCGCGTTTCCAGGCGACGCTGATGCGCTCGCCCGCGACGCGGATCGAAGGGGGCACCGACGAGATCCTGCGCAACATCATTGCCGAACGCGTGCTCGGGCTGCCGGGCGATGTCCGCGTCGACAAGGACGTGCCGTTCGAGAAGATCCCGACGCGCGCCTGATCCCATCCGCGTCCGGCGGTGCGCGAGCGTCGCCGCCGGATGCGGCTATTACTTCAAACCGCTGCCCAGCGGGGAAGCACGCGACCGCCGCCTCCGGCAAGCCGATCGACGCGGGATACGGCTCTTCTATCGCGAGACTGACCGCCGCGCTCGCCTGTACAGCTACCCCGGTTGCCGCGCGGACTGATGCGGCTATTTCCGCGGTTCGCAGCCCGGCGCGATCGACGCTGCGGTCACCACCTCCGGCAAACCCATCGCCGCCCGCAGGTTCGCACCTACCGTTGCAAACATCGCAGCGCGATCGTTGCCGGGCGTGATGCGACGCGCGACCAGCATCGCGCGCTCGTGCCCGCGCGCCAGCGCCAAGTGAACGTCGCGCGCTCGAAGGTCGATCGACCGCCGCGCCGCCTCGCGCTCCGCAGCCGCACGGTCGCGGTGATAAGCCGCCTGAAGACTTCCGCTATCCTTCGGCACTCGCCGATCCCCGCCTGCCACCGTGAGAGGCCAAGGTCGGCCGAGGTTGTAAAGATTTCGTTACCACGTATTAAAAAGCGCAAAGGTTAGAATGGTTTGCGCGTACCGCCCCTTCGAGCCCCGAGCTCGTACGCGGCCGGACGTGCTGCCTTGAAGCTAACGCATTGCTGCTCACCGGGCGGCACCGACGAGCGGCGCCGCCCCGCCGTGTGCCTTACCGCTCGGACGCCCCGCGCAGCGGCGCGACCGCCTCTCGGCCGAAACGCATGATGAGTTCGCCGATCTCGCGCGCCTGCGTCATGTTGCGCTGATTCTGATCGCGGAGGTAATCGCCCTGAATCTTCATCACCTGCGACAGGTCGTTCGCGCCCGCGGCCGCACGCATTGCCGCGAACGCCTCGCGCGCATTCTGCTCCGCTTGGTCGATCATCGCGAGACCGATCGTCTTGTTGCCCTCGGCCACTTTCTCGCCCGTTGCCTTCATCGCGGCGCCGGCGCGCCGCGCCGGATCGGCGACCTTCTCCTCGAACGTTTCACGCGCCTTCTGCGCGCCCGCCTTCATCCGATCGGCGGCGCCCGTCGCAGCGCCCGCACCCGCACTCGCATCAGCGCTCGCACTCGACGTATCCGCCGCCGAGCCCTGCGCACCCGTCGTCTGCATATCCTTTTCGTCAGCCATCACTTCGCTCCTTTGCGGTTCGCCGCCTTCTTCATACCGAGCGGCTTATCGATGATCTGCACGGCCGGCACCGGCACCGGCCGTGCCGCCGCGGCGCGCAGCGCGTCGAACGTCGAACGCAGCGCCGCGACATAAGTCGCAGGATCGGGCAGCATGTCGCGATCCGCAGTGAAGCTGATCGCGATCGTATCGCCGTAGCTATAGACCGGATGGATGATCCCCATGCCGTCGAACACCGGCCCGGTGCCGTACATGCCGACCATCTTCGCGCCGCAGAAATACAGCGGCACGCGGCTCCCCGGCACGTTGGTGACGACGCAGTTGAACGCCGGCGCATGTGCGTTCGCCGCACCCACGCGCGTGTAGAGCCGCGCGCCCAGGCCGGCGAGCGCGCTCGGCATCAGCTGCGAATAATCGGCGAGGTTCTTCGCCCCCACCGCATTGGTCATCGCCTTGGAATTCTTCGCCTCATCATGCACGAAGCGCAGCCGCTCAAGCGGGTCCTCGATCTGCGTCCCCAGGCCGACGACCATCGCTGAGACGAGGTTGCCCATCGCCGCCTTCTCACCCTCGCCGCGGACCGAGATCGGCGCCATCGCCGTCATCGTATCCTTGGGCAGCTCGCCACGCCCGATCAGATAGCTGCGTAGCGCCCCGCCGACGATCGACAGCACAACGTCGTTCACCGTCGCGCCCGGAACGGCGTCCTTGATCGCGCGGATGTCCTTCAGCGGGAACGGCGCCGCATCCCACACGCGGTGCGCGCCGACCTTGCCATTGAACGGCGTGCGCGGCGCGGGCCGCGCGTTGCGCACCGAAACATCGCCCTTGCCCACCTGCGCGGCGAGCTTCCCCATGCCCGGCAATGACCGGCCGATCGTCTCCATCACCCGCATCGGCTGGACGAGGTTGTTGAGGTAACTGCGCGCCAGCAGGTCGGCGACCTGCGGCATATTCTCCGCCTTCCACGGATCCTCGCCCTCGGGCGGTGTCACGTCGGGCGAGATCGAGTGCACCGCGGCCGACATCTCGACGCCGCTCATCCCGTCGATCGCCGCATGGTGCACCTTGCTGACGATCGCGAAGCAGCCCGGCGGCAGCCCCTCGATATTGTCGAGGCCTTCGACGATCGTGAATTCCCACAACGGCTTGGTCAAATCCATCGGGCGCGAGTGGAGCCGCGCCGCCTGGATGCATAATTGCCGCCAATCCCCCGGCTTGGGCAGCGCGATGTGGCGGACGTGATATTCGATGTCGAACTCGGGATCCTCGATCCAATAGGGGTGGTCGAGGTCGAACGGCACGCGCACCAGCCGTTGGCGGAACGATCGCGCCCCGCGCAGCCGCGCCTCGATGAACGCCAATATGTCTTTGAACCGAACGAACCCGCCGGGCGCGGTCGACGGATCGTAGATCGCCACCGATCCGATATGCATCGGTGTGTGGGGCGTTTCGAGATAGACGAATGACGCATCTTGCGCGGACAATTGCAGCAACAGCCTCTCCTTCAACGCTCTTTTGGCATTGCGGCGATGCTGCGCGGGCTCAGCGCGAAGAGCAAGCCCCGTAAGTTCAAGCTTGTCGATGAGGCCGAGCCGTCAACTATACAGGGCGGAGACGTCCTGCTTAGTTCCGCTAAGCGAAACGGTCCGGCCGTCCCGCAGGCCCGGCGCGGCCGTCAACCTAACCCAACGCATTGTCGCGCCGTCGGGGCAGATCTCGATATCAACGGTGAAGCCGCGGCGATGGCGAATCGCATGGGCGCGCAGCCGCTCCATCACCGCTCGCGAGCTCTCGGCGTAACGGCGCACGGCATCGCCCCGTGGGATCGCATGGTCACGGCCGAAGCCAAACAGATCGAATACCCCATCGCTCCACGTCAGCGCACCCGTCGCCAGATCGCAGGACCATCGTTCGGCCGGCCCGACCGCGCCGATCATCGTCCCGAAAAGGCCGTGCGCGAAATGCGTCTCCGCGTCGCACGCGGCCCAGCTGTGGTGCAGGGCCAAGGGTTCGGTCGGCTTCATGACCACGTCCGTGGCAGACATCGGCTAACGAACCGTTGCCGCGTTACTTGCCAAAACCGAACACGTCCTGATGGAACCGGCCCTCGGCGATCAAGCTTTCAAGCCATTCCGAACCCTGCGCATGCTCGTCGCCCACCTGCTGCATCTGGATCCGGATCAGCGTATCACGCACCGCCGGGGCCATAAATTTGCCGTCCCCGCACAGATAGATCGACGCGCCCGCCTGGAGCGCCGCCCACACTTTCTCCTGCTCGGCCCACAGCGCATCCTGCACGAATTTCCAGGGGCTTGCGGGCGACGCCGAGAACGCGGTGTAAAGATCGATCACCCCGTCCGCGGCCCAACCCTCCATCTCGTCGCGGCAGAACCAGTCATGCTCTGGGTGGCGGCAGCCGAAGAACAGCAGGCTCGTCGCCACGTCCTCACCCGCCGCCTTCTGCTGCGCGCGCTCTTGCAGAAAGCCGCGCAGCGGTGCAAAGCCAGTCCCCGGGCCGATCAGGATCATCGGCACCAACACGTCTGCCGGCGGCGCGAACGGCGGGTTCGGCCGACGAACGTAGCCGAACACATGATCCCCCGCCGCGACGCTGCCCATATAGCCCGAAGCGAAGCCGCGATGCTCGCCCAGTCCCGACCAGGCCGGCGCCGCCATCGTGCCGACGATCAGGTCCGCGACATCGGGCGCCACCAGCGGCGACGAGGCGATCGAGTAGAAGCGCGGCGCGACCGGCGCCGACAGCTCGACCAAGTTCTCGAACGACAATTCCGCCGCCGGATGCGCGTCCAGCAAATCGACCAGCGTCAATCGCTTCGCCGCCACCGCATCTTCGTAATCAGCATCGAGCGCCGCGAGCTCGCGCTTGGTATCCGGGCACGGCGTCTGCGCAGCCACGATGCCGAGCGCACGCTTCGGCAGCGGATCGGAAAGCTCGACGAAATCGGTCAACAGCTGCGCGACCGTCACCGTCTGGCCGAGCGGCAGATGCTTAAACCGCCCACCCTGCCCCCCATCGCTCTTGGCAAGCCGCACCTGCCGCGCGCCGTCCAGCCCCAGCCGGTCGATCGCGCGCGCTACCAGCTCGGGCCGGTTGCGCGCATAGACCGCGATATGGTCACCGGTGTGATACACCTGTCCTTCGGGCAGGCGGATGCGGATCAGCCGCGTCGACGGGCGCGGCGGTTCCTTCGCGAAATCCCACAGCCCATCCGCCGGCCGAACCAGCTCGTCGTTGCTCACGATCTCCAGCCGCTGCGCGTGCTCGGGCAGCGCCTGCGCGCGCGTGTCCGCGGCATCGACCAGCGTCAACGAAAGCGACGCCTTGGCCTCGCTCGGCCCGCTCTCGCTGCCCAACGCCTGCCACACGCCGCGGACGAAGTCGCTCACCGCGCCATCGAAATCGCCCTGCCCGTCCGCCTCCGCGCGTGGCACGAGGACGGTCGCGCCAGCCTTCTCGACGGCGGCTGCGATACGCTTCGGAAACACTTGATAATTGGGCCATTGGCTGTTGCCGACGCCAAGCACCGCGACGCGCGCGCCGCTCCAGTCGGCATCCTCGAACAGCCCGGCGTCGAGAGCGCGCTCCACCTCGACCGCGCTGTCGGGCGCGCGGCCGTTGTAGGTCGCAGTGACGATCACGATCACCTTGTCCTGCGGTGCCGCGCCGCCCTTGAAGCTTTCGTCTAGCGACCGAACGACCACGTCGAACCCGTCGAGCCGGGCACGTTCCGCAATCTCCTCGGCGATGTCCCGCGCGGTGCCCAGCGACGATCCGTAGAGCACGGCGAACTGCTGCCCAGTGCCCGCTACAGATCCGACCGCCACGTCGTTCGCCGGCTCAGGCGTTACACTTGCGAGCTGAAGCCGCTCGTGCGGCTGGCGCAGCCGGATGCGCATCCAGAAATCATCGGGCTTGATCGACAGCGTTTCCTTGATCGCCAGCTTGTACGAATGCGGATCGCCGATCGCGAAGCGCCGCAGCAGCATCGCCATCGCGATCTTCGCCTCCACCATCGCGAACTGGCGGCCGATGCACGCACGCTCGCCGTTGCCGAACGGCTTGTAGGCGTGCGGATGCCGCGCCGCCTCGTTCTCGGGCAGCCAGCGATCGATGTCGAAGCTCTCCGGGTCGGGCCAGGCGGCGGGGAAGCGATGCAGCCCGGGCGCGAACACGTTGACCGGGCGATCCTTGCGCATCAGCCACTTGCCGCCGATCATTGCGTCTTCGAACGGAGCGACGCTGAACGCCGGCGCGGTCGGCCACAGCCGCAGCGCCTCCTTCAGGATACGCTCGATCACCTCGAGCTTGGCAACATGCGTATAGTCCGGTCGCACATCGCCCGGCATCACGCGATCGACCTCGGCGTACGCCTGCGCCAGGATCGCAGGATTGCGCAGCAAGTAACTGAACGCAAACGTCAACATTCCGCTCGTCGTCTCGTGGCCGGCAATCAGGAAGGTCAGCACCTGATAGCGGATGTTGACGTCGTCGAGCCCCTCGCCCGTCTCGGGGTCGACGGCGGTCAGCATCAGGTTCAGCAAATCCTTGCCGTCGGTCGGGTGCACGCGACGGTCGGCGATGATGCCGTCGACCAGCGCGTTCATCTCCTCGATATCGGCCTCATACTGTGCCTTGGCTTTCTTGGCGAAGCGGTTCTGGATCGGCAGCCGCGTGATCGTTGACAGGGCCTCGCTCAGCGCGCGGCCGAGCGCGAGCAGGAAACTGTCGAGCTCGTCGCGCTCGAACGAGTTGAAGCGGTGGCCGAACCCCGCAATCGCGATCGAATCGAGCGTCAGCCGCGTCATGTCGTCGGCGACGAGCACGTCGGTTCCCGCCGCGCGCTCCCACTTGGCGACGAGCTGGTCGCACACCTCGACGATCATGTCGAAATAGCCACGCATCGCGCGCTGACTGAACGCGGGCAGCAGGATGCGGTGCGCCTTGCCCCAGTTCGGCTCCTCGCTGAACGCGGTGAACAGACCGTCCCCGGCGAACTTGCGCACGACGCGCAGGCCTGGCCCCGGCATCTTGCGAAACCGCGTCTCGTCGGAAAGCTCGGCGACGAGATCGGGGTTGGTGACGAACAACGACACGCGGCTGCCGAAGCGCAGCTTGAAAATGCCTTCCGGAAAATCGCGGCTGACGCGCAGCAGATGCCCGATCAGCCCGGCGCGCGCGATCTGGTGGAGGTGGCCGACCACGGGCAGTCCTGGCGGCGTTGGGATCGGGGTGCGGGCCTCGCGCGGTTCGCTCGCGTTGGTCGCCATGTCACACTCTCCTGCTGCCGCTCGCCCCGGGCTTCCGACACGCCCGTACGTCACCCGGCAAAGAACACAGCCACCCGATGCGCGCAAGTTGCCGCCGGGGAAGGCTGCGCGCTTCCCGCCGCCGGTGAAGCAGGGTAGGTTGTCGGCAACCTTGAAGGACCGATCGATGCCCCGCGTACCCGCCCGATATCTAACCCTGCTCGCCCTCGTGGGGCTGCCGGCGTCCGCCTCGGCGCAAGCCGCGCCCACCGACCCGGCCTGCGCGACCGTTCGCGTCGCGCTACCGGCCGAACTCGCCGGTTGGTCGCAGCAGCAGCCGGTCAGCGCGGGCACGAAGCCCGGCGAGGGCGCGACGGTGTCGATCGGCCAGGCCGCACTCGTCTCGCTCCATCCGGCGCGCCACCTCGCGCTCGCCCCTGCCGCGAAGGCGGCGGACGGCAACGGCGGCACGCTGTCGCTCGCGATCACCGCACCCGGCACCTATCGCATCGCGCTTGGCGGCAAAGCATGGGTCGATCTGGTGCAGGGGGGCAAGGCGGTCTCGTCCGTCGCCCATGCGCACGGCCCGCGCTGCAGCGGCGTTCAGAAGATGATCGACTTCAAGCTTGCCCCCGGCACCTATGCGATCCAGTTGTCGGGTAGCCCCGGCGAGACGATCGCGCTGCTCGCGGCGAAGCTCGCATGACGCGCGCGTCATTCGTCCTCGCCGTCGGGCTCGTAATGCTCGCGACACCGCTCGTCGCGCAGACCGCGACCGACGTACCACCGCCAACGGCATCGGGCGCGCTACCTGCCACGCAAACACCCCCGCAGCCTACACCAACCCCTCCCAAACCCCTCTCCCGCGTCACCATCGCCACCGCCGCCGGCCCGATCGTGCTCGCGCTCGAGCAGGAAAAGGCTCCGATCACCGCCGCGAACTTCCTCAAATATGTTGATGGGAAGCGGCTCGACGGCACCGTCTTCTACCGTACGGTCAAGGTGCAGCCCGGCTACGGCTTCATCCAGTTCGGCACGCAGAACGACCCCAAGCGCACGCTGCCCCCAATTGCTCACGAACCGACCACCAAGACCGGCCTAACCCATTCGGATGGCGCGATTTCGATGGCGATGGCGTCGCCCGGCACCGCGCGCGGGGATTTCTTCATCATCGTTGGCAACACGCCCGGCATGGACGCCACCGCGACCGATCCTGGCTATGCCGTCTTCGGCCACGTCGTCGAGGGAATGGACGTCGTCCGCCGCATCATGGACATGCCTACCTCGCCGACGAAGGGCGAAGGCATCATGAAGGGCCAGATGCTCGAGCCGACCGTCCCGGTAAAATCCGCGCGCCGCGCTACCCTATCATCGTCGGAGCCAGCCAAGTGAAAGCCATCACCCTCGCCGCCCCCGGCGGCCTCGACAAGCTCACCCTCTCCGACCTGCCCGATCCCGGCCAGCCCAGGCGTGGAGAAGTCCGCGTAGCGCTCCACGCCAGCTCTCTAAATTTCCACGATTATCTCGTCTGCGCAGGGATGTCGCAGACTGCTGACGGCCGCATTCCGCTCGCCGACGGTGCGGGCATCGTCGAAGCCGTCGGAGAGGGCGTGAGAGACTTCACCGTGGGCGACGCGGTCGTTTCCTGCTTCTTCCCGGAGTGGCAGAGCGGCCCGCCGCTCGTTGGCGACTTTCGCGGTGTTCCCGGCGATGGGATTGACGGTTTCGCGCGCGAACACGCCGTCCTTCCCGCCACTGCCTTCACCAAGGCGCCGGCGGGCTGGAGCCACGCGGAAGCCGCGACAATCACCACTGCCGGCCTTACCGCGTGGCGCGCGCTGGTGGTCGATGGCGGGCTCAAGGCGGGCGACACGGTGCTCGTCCTCGGCACCGGCGGGGTGTCGATCTACGCGCTCCAGATCGCCCGCGCGATGGGCTGCGAGGTCATCGTCACGTCGTCCTCCGACGAGAAGCTCGCACGGGCCAAGGCGCTCGGCGCGACACATACGGTGAACTACAAGAAGCAGCCGAAGTGGGGCCGCACCGTCCACGATCTTACCGGCGGACGGGGCGTCGACATCGTCGTCGAGGTCGGTGGGCCGGGTACGCTCGCGCAGTCGATCGAGGCGGTCCGCATCGGCGGCCATATCGCACTGATCGGCGTTCTCACCGGCGCGGCGGGCGAGGTACCGACTGCTGCGCTGATGGTGAAACAGGCGCGATTGCAGGGACTTGTCGTCGGCAGCCGAGACGAACAGGAAGATTTCGTTCGCGCCCTCGAGGCAGCAGCGATTCACCCTATCATCGATCGTACCTTCGCGCTTGCCGATCTTGCCGAGGCGTTCCGCTATCTGGAAGGCGCGGGGCACTTCGGGAAGATCGCCGTTACCTGGTAGCGGCAGGTTTGCACCCGGCAGTGACGCGGCTTAGGGTAGCGGCTCAGCGAAAGGATAGCGCATGAACGCCCCCCTCACCCGCATCGACTGGAGCGCTGCCGGCGCAGCGGAGCTAGCCGACGCCGTCGCCCTGCGCCGCGCGATCCACGCCGAGCCCGAGATCGGCAACGACTGCCCGAAGACGTCGGCGAAACTGAAGGCGGCGCTCGCGGGGTTGCCGCTCGAAATCCACGACAGCACCTCAACGACGGGCTTCGTCGCAATCCTGCGCGGCGGACGCGCCGGAGCATCGGGCAGCAACATGCGCACGGTGCTGCTGCGCGGTGACATGGATGCGCTGCCGATGACCGAGGAAACCGGGCTCGATTTCGCGTCCACCATCCCCGGCGCGATGCACGCCTGCGGGCATGACGCGCATTCGGCGATGCTCGCCGGCGCCGCCCGTGCACTGTGCGCACGTAAAGACCAGCTACCTGGTACGGTCGTCTTCATGTTCCAGCCGGGGGAGGAGGGCCATCACGGCGCACGGCACATGATCGAGGACGGCTTGCTCGACATCGCCCGTCCCGAAGCGGCCTTCGCGTTGCACATCTCGCCCAACGCGCCCGCTGGTGTCTTCGTTGGCCGCGAAGGACCGCTGCTCGCCTCCACCGACACGCTACACGCGACGATCCGCGGCAAGGGCGGCCACGCCGCGATGCCGCATGACGCGATCGATCCCGTGCCGGTCGCGTGCGAGATCGTCGGCTCATTGCAGAGCTACGTCGCACGCCGTGTTCCGGTCGCCGATCCTGCCGTGCTCACGATTACCCAGATCCACGCCGGGAGCAGCCACAACATCATCCCCGACGATGTGACCTTGATGGGCACCCTTCGCACCTTGTCTGAACATACGCGGGAAAGTGCGCGGGCAGCCTTTGGCGAGATCGCGCGCGGCATCGCTGCCGCTCACGGCTGTACGGCGGACGTGTCGATCGACGCGGGCTACCCCGTCACCTTCTGCGATCCGCGCGCCACCGCCATGATGCGCGACGTGGCGAGCACGCTCTCGGGCGAGCGCGGCTGGTCGCAGATGCCGGCCCCGATGATGGGCGGCGAGGATTTCTCTTACGTCCTTCGCGACATCCCTGGGGCGATGGCATTCGTCGGTATGGCGGCCGCTGGCTCCGATCCGCGGACCAACCCGCCGTTGCACAATACGCGCATGACGATCGACGAAGACGTCATGGCGACGGGCATCGCCATGCACTGCACGCTCGCTGAGCGTTTCCTCGAACGCGGCTTCGACTAGAAACCGGCGCCCCCCTTTTCGGGGAGACGCTCGGTGTCACTCGACGGTGACCGACTTCGCCAGATTGCGCGGCTGATCGACGTCGGTACCTTTCGCCACGGCGACGTGATAGGCGAGAAGCTGCACCGGTACGGCATAGACCAGCGGCGCGATCAGTGGGTGCACCTTGGGCATCTCGATCGTGGCGATGGTGTTCTCGCCCGCCTGCGCGATACCCTCGGCGTCGGAGATCAGCACCACTTGCGCGCCGCGCGCCTGCGCTTCCTGCATGTTGCTCACCGTCTTGTCGAACAGCGGCCCCGACGGCGCGATCACGATAAGCGGCACCTGATCGTCGATCAGCGCGATCGGGCCGTGCTTCATCTCACCCGACGCGTAACCTTCGGCGTGGATGTAGCTAATTTCCTTGAGTTTCAGCGCGCCTTCCAGCGCCAGCGGAAACTCGGGGCCACGGCCAAGGTAGAGCACGTCGCGCGCCGCTGCGATCTTGGGCGCCATCTGCTCGATGTCCTGATCGTGCGACAGCGCGAGGCTCATCGCTTCCGGCACCTGCTGAAGATGCTCGACGACGTCGGCCTCGTTGGCGAGCCGGCCCTTGGCGCGCGCCAGATTGGTCGCCAGCGCCGCCATCACCGCCAACTGGCAGGTGAAGGCCTTGGTCGATGCAACGCCGATCTCAGGCCCGGCGTGCGTCGGCAGCAGCAGGTCAACCTCGCGCGCCATCGAACTGGTCGGCACGTTGATGATCCCGCCCGTGGTAACGCCGCCCGCCTTCATATGGCGGAGCGCAGCCAGCGTATCGGCGGTCTCGCCCGACTGCGAGATCACCAGCCCCAGGGTATTGGGCAGCAGCACCGGATCGCGGTAGCGATACTCGCTCGCGACATCGACCTCGACAGGGATGCGCGCGAGCTGCTCGATCCAGTACTTCCCGATCATCCCGACGTAACTGGCGGTCCCGCAGGCGACGATGACCACGCGCTCGACGGTGGAAAGGTCGAACTCCATGTCGGGCAGCGCGACCTTCGCCTCAAGCGGCCGAAGGTACGAGCGCAGCGTCTGCGCGACGACGACGGGCTGCTCGTAGATCTCCTTCTGCATGAAGTGGCGATGATTGCCCTTGTCGATCATCTGCCCCGAGGCGCCGGAGTTGACGATCGGCCGCTCGACACGCTGATTGTCGCGATCGTAAATCTCGACGGCATCGCGCGTGATGGCGACCCAATCGCCTTCCTCAAGATACGCGATCCGCTGCGTCAACGGCGCGAGCGCGAGCGCGTCCGACCCGAGGAAGTTCTCGCCCTCGCCAAATCCCACGGTCAGCGGCGCACCGAGCCGCGCGCCGAGCAGCAGATCGGGATGCGTACGAACCATCACGCCGAGCGCGAATGCGCCGTGGAGGCGCGGCAGCACAGCGGCGAGAGCAGCGCGCGGTTCGGCCCCGCCTTCCACCTCGCGCGCGATCAGGTGCGCCACCACTTCGGTATCGGTCTGGCTGCGAAACTCGCGGCCCTCGGCGATCAGCTCGTCGCGCAGCGGCTTGAAGTTCTCGATGATGCCGTTGTGCACGATCACGACGTCGCCAACGATATGCGGATGCGCGTTGTCGACCGTTGGCGCGCCGTGCGTCGCCCAGCGCGTATGCGCGATCCCGCTGTCGCCCGGCAGCGGATCCTCGGCGAGCCGCTGCGCCAAGTTCTTCAACTTGCCCGGCGCGCGGCGCCGATCGAACGCGCCATCGTTGATGGTACAGATCCCGGCGGAATCATAGCCGCGATATTCCAGCCGCTTGAGTCCGTCGAGCAGCCGATCGGCAACCGGCCCCTGCCCCAGTACGCCAACGATCCCACACATTTAGCGAGCTTCCTTTCGCGTGCGCATCGCTTCGCGAAAGCGCGATGCCCAATTCTTCTTCGTCGTCTGCGGCGGCCGGACGAGCGCCAGTGCATCCGGCTCGACATCGCCGGTGATCGTCGATCCGGCGGCGACGATCGCGCCGTCGCCGATCGTCACGGGCGCGACCAGCGCGGAGTTCGAGCCGATGAAGGCGCCCGCCCCGATGACCGTCCGGTACTTGAGGAATCCGTCGTAATTGCAGGTGATCGTGCCAGCACCGATGTTCGCCCCGGCGCCGATCTCAGCATCGCCGAGATACGTCAGGTGATTGGCCTTCGCGCCCGCGCCCAGCACCGATTTCTTCATTTCGACGAAGTTGCCGACGCGTGCGCCACGCTCCATCACTGCACCGGGCCGCAGCCGCGCGAACGGGCCGACCGAAGCGCCTGCGCCGACACGCGCGCCTTCCAGATGGCTGAACGCATGGATCGTCGCGCCGTCGTCCACGGCGACGCCCGGTCCGAAGACGACATTCGGCTCGATCACGACGTCGCGGCCGATCGTGGTGTCGTGGCTGAACCAGACGGTGTCCGGTGCGATCAGGCTAACGCCGTCAGCCATCGCGGCGGTGCGTCGGCGCTTCTGCCACTCGCCCTCGACCGCCGCGAGTTCACCACGGCTGTTAACTCCAGCTACCTCGTCCGCCGCCGTCTCAATCACCGCCGACGCGTTTCCGTCCGCGCCCGCGAGCATGACGATATCGGGAAGGTAATATTCACCCGCGGCATTGGCGTTGCCGATCCGCGCGAGCAGCGCGAACAGCTGCTCGCCGCGCACCGCCATCAGGCCGGAGTTGCACAGCGTTTCCGCGCGCTCCTCGTCAGTCGCGTCCTTGAACTCGACCATGCGGTCGATCCGCCCGTCACCCTCCGCGATCACGCGGCCATAGGCCCCGGCTTCGGCAGGGCGGAAGCCGAGCACCACCGCCGCCGGCGCGTCCGCCGCGTGCAACCGGTCGATCATCCGCCGCATCGTCGCCGCCGTCACCAACGGTACGTCGCCGTAGAGAATCAGCACATCGCCGATGAACCCCTCGAGCGCCGCCTCCGCCTGTCGCACCGCATGGCCGGTGCCGAGCTGCTCGGCTTGGTGCGCGACATGTACGCCGAGCGCCGCGACGGCGCGCTCCACCTGCTCTCGGCCGGCGCCGACCACCACCACGGTCCGCTCCGGCTCGAGTGCAGCGACGCTGTCGAGCAGATGCAGCAGCATCGGCCGGCCGGCGAGCGGATGCAGCACCTTGTGCAGGTCGGATTTCATGCGCGTGCCCTTGCCCGCGGCAAGGACGATGGCAGCAAGCGGGCGGTTCATCCGCGCGCCTGTGCCACCAGATGCTTGCCATTTCCATAGCTTGTCGGCACCGCTTCCGCGCAATGGACCGCATACCCTTTGACATCGTCGGCTTCGACCTCGACGGCACGCTTCTCGACACCAGCGGCGATCTTGCTGCCGCGGTCAATCACGCGCTGGCGCAGGACGGCCGCCCGCCGCTATCAGTCGCCGCGATCAAGCCGATGATCGGTGGCGGGGCGCGGCACATGCTGGCGCAAGGGCTGGCAGCGACGGGGGGCGGCGACGACGCGCTGCTCGATCGGTTGCACCGCATCCTGCTCGATCATTACCAGGCGAACATCTGCGTGCTCACCGCGCCCTATCCCGGCGCAGTCGCCGCGCTTGACGCTATCGCGGCGCGCGGCGCGAAGGTAGCAGTCGTGACCAACAAGCTGGAAGGCTTCGCGCTGGAGGTCCTGCGCGGCGTCGGTCTCATCGATCGCCTCGCGTGCGTCATCGGCGGCGACACCATGGGTCCGGGGAACGCCAAGCCATCGCCTATCCCTATTAAAGCGATGATCGAGCGGTCGGGCGGTGGGCAAGCGGTGTTCATCGGCGATTCGATCTACGACATATCGGCGGCGCATGCCGCCGGCGTTCCCGCCATCGCCTGCCGCTTCGGCTTCCTGATGCAGCCCGTCGAGGAGCTCGGTGCGGAGGCGATCATCGACCACTTCGACGATCTGGTGCCGACGCTCGAGCGATTGGCATGAGGGCGATGCATCGCGGAGGTTGGCAGCTGCTGCTGCTCGGCGCGACGCTTTTTGCCGTGACGATGGCGGTCCTCCCCCATCCACCGCACGTGCCGATCGACGGCGACAAATATCAACACATGCTGGCGTTCGGCACGCTGACGATCCTGGCCGTCATGGCCTATCCCGCCACCCCGCTGCTGCGGATCGGCGAGCGCCTGTCGTTCCTTGGCGCGATGATCGAAGTCGTCCAGTCGATACCGGCGCTTCACCGCGATTGCGACATCATGGACTGGGTCGCCGATACCGCGATCATCGCCGGTGTCCTGGTGGTCGTCGCGCTCAGCCGTCGGCGGCGCCGCGTCGCCACTTGATCCACAGATGCCGTGCGAGCAGCGCCAGCGGCATGCGCATCCAGTGCGACCGGACGTAGAACGCCAGCCGCGTCGCCGGGCGCGTCCCCCTGCCCCAGCCGTCGCGGGCGAGCAGGCGGCGGATGAACAGCCGGTCGGTGGCTGTCGCACGTCGCCATGCCGCGGGCACCGGCGTACGGAACAAGGCGTGGCTTAATCGCAGCGCGCGCGCGACGACGGCCTCCGCATCATGTTCCGCCGCGCGCGCCGCCAGCTTCAGCCAGAACGTCTCGTCGCCGTCGCGGAACTCGCGCAGCAGCCGGTCGATGTCCCACAGGTTGCGCAGGCCACCGCTGAGGTCTCCATCGGCAAGGAGATGGATCGCCGCGTGGATCACCATATCCTCGGCCGAGAGCATGGCGAGACCGTTACCGAGCGGTACGGCCGCGGCGATCAGCTTATCGGCGTCCGGTGACAGCCGCGCGGTTGGCGGCAAAATGGTATGATGCACGTCGATCATCCGGTCGCGCTCGGGATGGATCATCGGGGGCAATTCGTGCATCCAGCGTCGGTAATAGGCGTCGTCGTACGGATCGGGCTTGACCCACATCCATCCGCCGGTGAGCAACGCCTGCTCCGCGGCGTCCAGCGCTGGCCGCGGCACCAGAATGTCGAGATCGCCGATCGATCTCCCCTGCCCCGCGTCGAGACCAGCAGCGGCAAACGCCGTTCCCTTCAGCAGGATCAGCGGCGCGACGACACCCGCGAGCGCACGGCGCGCCATCTCCGCCTCCCACAGCGCCTGTCGCCTGCCTTCGAGCGCGGTAGCGCGCGCGCCGTCGAGAACCGACAGGACGCTTGGCGGCAAATCCATACCCGCCAGTCGTATCGCGAGCGTGCCGATCAGTTGCTCGGCGCGCGCTGCTGCAAGGATCTCGGTCCATGCACCCGGCCCGACCGTCCCGGCTTGGGCGGGATCGACGAGGAGCGCGACGAGCCTCGCCGCCGCGATCACCACAAATCCTCGATCATCGCCGCCGCCGATGCCGTATCGGGATAATCGATCGCCGCGCGCGTCACATCGCGCACCAAGCGCGTCAGCGCGTCGAACCCCCGTTCGCCGAGCCCCACGTAGTTGGTCGACGCCTGCGTCAGCCGAACGAACGCCTCGCCCGCTCCCACCGCGCGCGTTTCCGCCGCGCGGCCGAATTGTGGGAACAGCAGCAGCGTCGGCATCACTGCCTCGGTCATGCCCGCGAGAGCTTCCGGCTGCGGAATCAGATGTCGGATGTCACCCTTCGGCGTACCCGTCAGCAGCGGCCCGAACGTCGCATCGGGCAACGCCGCGCGCGCCACACCGATCGCCGCATTCTTCAAACTTACGGGTCGGGGAAAGGGATGCACAAGCCCAGTCGCGGGATCGATCAGCACGAACTCGTCGGCAAGCAGCCGCCAGCCGCGCAACTGCAGCAGCACGGCGAGCGTCGACTTTCCCGCGCCCGACTCGCCCGTCATGATCACGGCCCGCCCGTCGCGCGCGACCGCTGCGGCATGGAGCAGCAGGAACCGCCGCTGGCCCAGCGCCATTTGCAGGTTCATCCCCATTTCAGCGGCAAGCAGACCATGTCGCAACGGCAGCGGCGCGGCGTCGGGTATCGCATAGTCGCCAGCGATCGTTACCGACGGTCGGACCCAGCGTCGCCACGGTCTTGAAGCTTCGAGCCTCACGGTGAAATCGGGCACACCGTTGAGGCGTGGGTAGTCGTGATAGAGCGCTTGCAACGCCGCAATCGGCGCGTGCCACTCGGACCCCACGCGAAAGCCGATCGGGCCGACGCGAACCGCGAAACGATGTCTCATGCCCGCTCGATCAATCCCGCGACGGCGAGCGCGTCGAGCGTTTCCAGAAGCGCGGCGCGGTCGCCCTCGACGATTTCGAACGTCTCTTCCACCGCCTCCAGCGTCAGCCACCGCCCGCCGAGCGCGTCGAGCAGGTCGAGCGTCGTCGGCGCGACGAGATGGGTGATCCCCGACGCGCGGTGGAACACCGCCGCCAGGTCGTCGAGCGCGACGATCGCCAATCCGTCCGCTGGCGGCGCGCGATAGCGCGTCGCGCCGTTCATCCTACTTGCGAGGCATCTGCAGCGAGGCGAAGCAGGTGAACCCCGCCGATCCGCTGCGCAGGCTCTGAACGTATTTGAGATAGGCGCGGCTGCGCTCGTAATCGACGCCGGGAAGCGTACCCCCGGTCGCAAGAGCGCGACGGACGTCCTCGCCCTTCAGCGGCCGACCCGGCGGCGCGAACGCGCCCTGTGTCCCCGCGGGCACCACCTTGCCGTCCTTGTTGATATACCCGCCGGTCCGGCCGGGATCGGGCACCGGGATTTCGCACGTCAGGATCGATCCATACGCCTGCGCCATCGCCGGGCGGATCGAAACGACCGCGACCGCGCCGACCGCGCCAAGCCGCAGCACGCGCCGGCGCTGCGGCGCGACGGGATCGTCTTGGCTCTCGGGTTCGCTCATCGGACGCTTATCCACCATCGCGCCCTTCCATAATCCTAATGCGCGCACAAGAAGTCCCGCGGCGGCGTTCCGATGCGGGACGTTAACCATCGTCGCGCGCGCGGCTGTCGCTGCCTGCGCGGCCGTGCCATAGCCGCCGCCGGGAACAGGCGGGCCGGGCAAGGAACACGAGCGACATGGGCGAGATCATCTCTCCGCGTGGCTGGACGGCGATGAGCATCGTTCTGGCGACGGCGCTCGCCGTGGCGTTGATCGGTGCGGGGCTCGACGCGGTCGCACTCGTCGTGGTCGGCGGCGCGGCGGCGGTGCTCGCCACGACCGCTGGGCGCCGGCCCGACATCGAGCCGGACGCCCTCGTGCCCGCCCCAAGCCACGAGCAACCTGCGCCGATCCTCGACGCAGTCGCCGATCCGCTGCTCGTCCTCGCCGGATCGCGCGTCACCGCCGCGAACAGCGCCGCGCTCACCCTGCTCGGCACGCATATCGTGGGCGAGGACACGCGCACCGTGATCCGCCATCCGGCGGCCACGGCGGCACTTGCCGGCAGCGATGGCGAAGGAGCAGTCGAACTCGTCGGTTTGGGCACCGCCGACCAGCGCTGGGAGATGCGCGTCGCGCCGCTCGACGCGGGGCGCCGGCTGGTCCATCTCGTCGATCGCAGCGGCAGCCACGCCGCGGAGCGGATGCGCGTCGATTTCGTCGCCAACGCGAGTCACGAACTACGCACGCCGCTCGCCTCGATCCTCGGCTACGTGGAGACGCTGTCCGACGCGGCGGGCGAGGATCCTGCGATCCGCGCGCGCTTCCTCAAGATCGTGTTCGACGAGGCGCGTCGGATGGAGCGATTGGTCGACGATCTGATGAGCCTGTCGCGGATCGAAGCGGAGAAGTTTCGCGCGCCGTCGGAGGCGGTCGACCTTGGCGCGCTGGTGGACGAGACGCGCGACGCGCTGGCGGACGGACACGACGGGCGCGGCCGCGACATCATCCTCGAGCATGAACCCGCCCCGATCCCGGTACTCGGCGACCGCGTTCAACTCTCCCAATTGCTTCACAACCTCATCGGCAACGCGATGAAATACGGGCGCGCGGGCACACCGATCCGCGTCTCGCTGACGCATGGCGGCGACGTCGTCCGCCTCGTCGTCGCCGATCAGGGCGAAGGCA
Source organism: Sphingomonas sp. TZW2008 (assembly GCF_002117915.1). Classification (GTDB taxonomy): domain Bacteria; phylum Pseudomonadota; class Alphaproteobacteria; order Sphingomonadales; family Sphingomonadaceae; genus Sphingomonas. The sequence continues at coordinate 80,697 of NZ_BDJB01000008.1, forward strand.
TCGCGCCCGAGCATATTCCGCGGCTGACGGAGCGTTTCTACCGTGTCGATCCCGGTCGTAGCCGCTCGGTCGGCGGCACAGGCCTCGGCCTCGCGATCGTCAAGCACATCGTCGAGCGGCACCGCGGGCGGTTCGAGATCACCAGCCGCCCGAACGAGGGCACGCACGTCACGGTCACCCTGCGCACGCCCTCTGCGGCGGCGCGCGCACCCGCCGCCACGGGTGTCATCAACCGGTAACGCTGGTGTCACACAGGCGCAGCGTCGCCTTGGTGCGGCGGATACCGGGATGCCAATGATTCGTGCCGTCATGCCGATCGTGCTGCTAGCGCTTGTCACGGCGTGCCACGATCAGGCGAGCGGCGGCGCGGGCGCGCGCGCGCAGATCACCGCGGTCGGATCGTCGACGGTCTATCCGTTCACGACGATCGTCGCCGAACAATATCTCGCCAACAATTCCGACGCCCGGCCGCCGGTGATCGAATCGACCGGTACCGGCGCCGGCATGAAGCTGTTCTGCGCGGGCATCGGCGCGGCCCATCCCGATATCGAGAATGCGTCGCGCCGGATGAAGCGCAGCGAGTATGACGCCTGCGCGCGGAACGGCGCGCGCGAGCTTCTCGAGATCCAGATCGGGATCGACGGCGTCGCCTTCGCCGAGGCGAAGAACGGACCGCGCATGGCGCTGACGCCAGCCGATCTCTATCGCGCGCTGGCGGCGACGCCGAGCGGGCGACCGAACACCGCGCGGACGTGGCGTGATGTCAATCTATCGCTGCCGACGATCCCGATCCAGGTCTACGGCCCGCCGGCGACGAGCGGAACGCGCGACGCGCTTGCCGAACTGATCCTCGCGAAGGGATGCGAGGCAGTCGACCCGCAGGCGAAGGCACTGAAGGCGCGCGACGAGGAGGCGTTCAAGGCCCGCTGCCAGCGCGTGCGTGAGGACGGCGCCTATGTCGACGCCGGCGAGAACGACAATCTCATCGTGCAGAAGCTGACCGCCAATCCCAATGCGATCGGGGTCTTTGGCTATTCCTATCTTGAGGAGAATGCCGGCGCGGTGAACGCCGTGCCGATCGCCGGTATCGCGCCGACGGAGGCATCGATCGCCGACGGCAGCTATCCCGGCGCCCGCCCGCTCTACCTCTACGTCAAGAAGGCGCATCTCGATGCCGTACCGGGCCTGCGGCAGTTCATTCGCCACTATGCCCGGCTGTGGGGCGCGGACGGGCCTCTGGCGCGCCGTGGCCTGATCGCGGCGCCCGCCTACGTTCAGGCACGCGCCGGGGCGATAGTGCGCAGCGAAACGCCGCTCGATCCGGCCGAATTGCCATGAGCATCGGCGTCCTCACCCTCGTCGTCGCCGCGCTCGGGCTGATCGCGTGGTTCGTCGCCCGCGCGCGCGCCGCGGTGTTCCGCAGCGGCTCGGTCGGCCGGTTCAGCGCGTTGCCGGCGCACCATGGCTGGTACGTCGCGCTGTGGACGATCCTGCCGCCGCTCGTTTTTCTTACGATCTGGTGGTTCGTCGCGCCGGCGCTCGTCACCGATGCGGTGATCGCCACCCCGGCCGCTGCCGCCCTCCCCCCGCCCGGCTTCGTGCGCGCCGCCATCCTGTCCGAAGCGCGCAACCTGTCGCGCGGCGATGCCTTCGGCGCTTTCCACGATCTGTCGGAGGTGCTTGCACCTGCCTATGCGACGGCGCAGCGCCGCTACGACTGGATCGCGACCGGGCTCGCCGCACTTCTCGCCTTTGCCGGGTTCGCCTTCGCGATCATCCGCGTCCGACCCGATTTCGCCGCGCGTACCAAGGTCGAACGGATCGTCATGCTCGCGCTGCTCGCCGCATCGCTGATCGCGATCCTGACCACCGTCGGCATCGTCGCCAGCCTGCTGTTCGAGAGTGCGCGTTTCTTCGCGATCGTGCCGATCACCGACTTCCTGTTCGGCACGCACTGGTCGCCGCAAGTGATCGACGCGCGCGATCCCGGCGCGAGCCTCGGCGCCGTGCCGCTGTTCTGGGGGACGTTCTTCATCGGCGCGGTGATCGCGATGATCGTCGCGATTCCGTTCGGGCTGATGAGCGCGATCTATCTTACGCAATATGCCAAGGCATCGACGCGGCGATGGATGAAGCCGCTGCTCGAGATCCTCGCCGGCGTGCCGACCGTCGTCTATGGCTATTTCGCTGCGCTCACCGTCGCGCCCGCCGTGCGCGACTTTGCCGTCGCGATCGGGATCAGCTGGGCGAGCAGCGAGAGCGCGCTCGCCGCCGGGCTCGTCATGGGCGTGATGATTATCCCCTTCGTCTCGTCGATGGCTGACGATTCGCTCGCTGCCGTGCCAAGCTCGATGCGCGACGGCAGCCTCGCGATGGGCGCGACCCCGTCCGAGACGATCCGACGGGTGCTCGTCCCTGCGGCGCTGCCCGGCATCGTCGGCGGCGTGCTCCTCGCTGTCAGCCGGGCGATCGGCGAGACGATGATCGTCGTCATGGCCGCGTCGGGCGTCGCCGCGCTGACGCTCAACCCCTTCGCCAGCACCACAACCGTCACCAAGCAGATCGTCGACCTGCTCACCGGCGAGGCGGAGTTCGACAGCGCCAAGACGCTCGCCGCCTTCGCCCTCGGGCTGACGCTCTTCGTAGTGACGCTGCTGCTCAACATCGTCGCGCTCGTCGTCGTCAAACGCTATCGTGAAGCCTATGACTGAGCGCGCGCCGACCGATTGGCGGACCGATGCGATGCGCCGCCGCATCGCACGGCGCTACGCCGCCGAGCGTCGCTTCCGCGCGCTCGGGCTGGGCGCGATCCTGCTGTCCGCCGGGTTCCTCGCCTTTCTCATCGTCACCATGATCGCGCAGGGCGCCTCGGGTTTCACCGAGACGCGCCTCGCGCTGCCGATCGATTTCGGGCGCGCGAAGCTCGCCGTCACGCCCGAGCAGCTGCGCGGCGCGCGTGCCGATCTCGCGCTCGCTGGAGCAGGACTGGAAGGCGTCGTCGACAGCGCAGCGGGTGCGGCCTTCGGGGCGAACGGCGGCGCGGCGCTGCTGTCGGACGGCGCGTGGCTGCGCGTAAGGGACGCGATCAAGGCCGATCCCTCGCTGCTGCGCCGGACGGCGACGCTCGACGTGCCCGTCGCGAGCGACATCGACATGGCGTACAAGGGCGCCGGCAGCGCGACCGCCGAACAAACCGTCGCCGTCCTGCGCGGCTCACTGTCGCGCGGCCTTAACATCGGCTTCTTCGACGGGGCGGATTCGACCGATCCGACGCGGGTCGGCATCTGGGGCGCGCTGAAAGGATCGCTGCTGACGATGGCGGTCACGCTGATCCTCGCCTTTCCGATCGGCGTCCTTTCCGCGCTCTACCTCGAGGAGTATGCGCCACGGAACCGCTGGACAGATCTCATCGAAGTATCGATCAACAATCTCGCCGCGGTGCCCTCGATCATCTTCGGGCTGCTCGGCCTCGCCGTGTTCCTCGGTACGCTCGGCCTGCCCCGCTCGGCGCCGATCGTCGGCGGGCTCACTCTCGCGCTGATGACGATGCCCGTCATCGTCATCGCCGGGCGCAACGCGATCAAGGCGGTGCCGCCCTCGATCCGCGACGCCGCGCTCGGCATCGGCGCCAGCCCGGTGCAGGTCGTCTTCCACCACGTTCTGCCGCTCGCGCTGCCGGGCATCCTCACCGGCACGATCATCGGCATGGCGCGCGCGCTCGGTGAAACCGCGCCGTTGCTGATGATCGGCATGCGCGCCTTCATCGCCGCCCCGCCCACCGGGCTCGGTGATCCCGCGACGGTGCTGCCCGTTCAGATCTTTCTCTGGTCGGACGAGGTGCAGCGCGGGTTCGTCGAGAAGACGTCCGCCGCGATCATCGTCCTCCTCGTCTTCCTGCTCGCGATGAATGGCCTCGCCATCTATCTGCGCAACCGCTTCGAGACCCGCTGGTGACGCACAAGATCACGGCCCACAACGTCAACGTTTTCTACGGCGACAAACAGGCGATCAACGACGTCTCGATCGACGTCGATCAGGAGGACGTCACAGCCTTCATCGGCCCGTCGGGCTGCGGCAAATCCACTTTTCTGCGCACGCTCAACCGGATGAACGACACCGTCGCCTCCGCGCGCGTCACCGGCGACATCCGCCTCGATGGCGAGGATATCTACGCGCGCGAGATGGACGTGGTGCAGCTGCGCGCGCGCGTCGGCATGGTGTTCCAGAAGCCCAATCCCTTCCCCAAGTCGATCTATGAGAACGTCGCGTACGGTCCCCGCATCCACGGTCTGGCGAGCGGCAAGGGCGATCTCGATCGGATCGTCGAACAATCGCTCACCCGTGCAGGTTTATGGGGCGAGGTGAAGGACCGCCTGTCGGACAGCGGCACCGCCCTGTCGGGCGGCCAGCAGCAGCGGCTGTGCATCGCGCGCGCGATCGCGGTCGATCCCGAAGTGATCCTGATGGACGAGCCGTGCAGCGCGCTCGATCCGATCGCCACCGCGCGGATCGAGGAGTTGATCCACGATCTGCGCGGGCGTTACGCGATCGTTATCGTCACGCACAACATGCAGCAGGCGGCGCGCGTCAGCCAGAAGACCGCCTTCTTCCACCTCGGCGAGCTGGTCGAATACGGCGACACCAACGACATCTTCACCAACCCGCGCGAGCGGCGCACCACCGATTACATCACTGGCCGGTACGGCTGAGAGGGCAGACGATGGCCGCAGGACAGCAACATACCGTCAAGGCGTTCGACGAGGATATCGGGCGGCTGCGCGGGCTAATCAGCCAGATGGGCGGCCTCGCCGAACACGCGATCGAGGGGGCGATGCGCGCGCTCCAGCGCGGCGACCTCGACCTCGCGCTCGAGGTGCGCACCGCGGATCGTAAGATCGACGCGATCGAGGCAGAGGTCGAGCGGCTCGTCGTCCGCATTATCGCGCTGCGCGCGCCGATGGCGAACGATCTGCGCGAAGTCGTCGCCGCGCTAAAGATCGCCGCGGTGGTCGAGCGGATCGGCGACTATGCCAAGAACATCGCCAAGCGCGTGCCTCTGATCGAGGGCGAGCACCGCATCGAGCCGATTTCGGTCATCCAGGCGATGGGCCGGATGGCCGCCGAAATGGTGCACGACGTGCTCGACGCCTTCGCACAGCGCAACGCCGACGCCGCGGTCGAGATCTGCGAGCGCGACGTCGCGCTCGACGATTTCTACGACGCGATCTTCCGCACGCTCGTCACCTACATGGTCGAAAATCCGAAAACGATCAGCGAGGTCGCGCACCTCCTGTTCGTCGCCAAGAATCTCGAACGCATCGGCGATCACGCGACCAACGTCGCCGAGATGGTCTATTTCGCAGCGACCGGCACGCAGATGGCCGATCGCGAAAAGGGGGAATGATGGCACGCGCCCGCATGTTGCTGGTTGAGGACGACGCATCGCTCGCCGAGCTGCTCGTCTGGCATTTCTCGCGCGAGGATTTCGACGTCGCGCATACGATCGACGGGGAGGAAGCTCTGCTCCTCGCGCGCGAGAAAGTGCCCGATATCGTCCTTCTCGACTGGATGGTGGAAGGCATTTCGGGGATCGAGGTCTGCCGCCGCCTGCGCCGCACCCCGGAAACCGCCAACGTCCCGATCATCATGCTCACCGCGCGCGGCGAGGAGGAGGATCGCATCCGCGGGCTCGAGACGGGCGCCGACGATTACGTCACCAAGCCGTTCAGCCCGCGCGAGCTCGTTGCCCGCGTCAGCGCGGTGCTGCGCCGCGTCCGCCCGGGGCTCGCGGGTGAAGCGCTCAGCTACGCCGATCTCGAGATGGATACCGTCGGCCACAAGGTGCGGCGCAGCGGCGAGGTGATCCCGCTCGGCCCCACCGAATTTCGCCTGCTCAAGCACTTCCTCGAACATCCCGGACACGTCTTCTCGCGCGAGCGGCTGCTCGACAGCGTATGGGGGCATGACAGCGATATCGAGAGCCGGACGGTTGACGTTCACATCCGTCGCCTGCGCAAGGCGATCAACGAGGGCGGGCGGCCGGACATCATCCGCACGGTGCGTTCCGCCGGCTACGCGCTCGACGCGGGGCATTGATCAGGGAAGTGATTTCAGCTGCTTCAAGTGCTCTGTCGTCGAATCGCTAGCGAAACGAAGGATACTTCGCGCTGCTAGCGCGTTCCCCGGCTGCGTTTCTACGCATTCAAGCGTATCCAGACGGGAGAAATCCGCATGAAGTCCCTCTTCTTGGCAGCAGCCGCGATCATCGCTGTGCCCGTGTCCGCACAGATGCAGCCGGCCGCGCCGGCCGACCAGACGGCCCCGGCGGCAACGCCCGATACCGCCGCCACGCCGCCCGCCGATCCGGCTGCGATGCCGGCCGATCCGGCGGCGACTCCGGCCGATCCCGCGATGCAAGCTCCGCCCGCGCCAACTGGCACCGACACGATGTCGACCACCGGTAGCACCGGCATGAACAACGGCATGGCATCGACCGCACCGATGGGCGACCCGAACGCTGCGGATCCCGCCGGCGGCTATCAGCCCAGCGCCCCGCCGATCCAGGGCACGCCGGCACCGGGCGCCACCGTGCGCTTCCAGCCCGCGGCGGATCCGAACACCGCCTATCCGCCGCCGGCCCCGATGAAGAGCTATCCGATCTGCAAGAAGGGTCAGTACGACAATTGCATGCAGCGCGGCGGCAAGTAAGCCCGCTGCAGGCACGCTGATCGACGGGTGGTTGCACCCGTTCGAATGACCAGTATGGGAAGGCGCTCCAGTTCACATGAGGGGAGCGCCTTTTCCATGTCCATCCGTTTCGACGACAAGGTAGCCATCGTAACGGGCGCCGGCGGCGGCCTCGGCCGCGAATATGCGCTCGAGCTCGCGCGGCGCGGTGCCAAAGTCGTCGTCAACGATCTCGGCGGCGATCGTACCGGCACTGGCGCTTCCGACGCGGCGCACAAGGTGGTCGAGGAAATCAAGGCCGCGGGCGGCGAGGCGATGGCCAATGGCGCCAGCGTCACCGAGTACGAGCAGATGGTCGAGATGGTCGCCAAGGCGAAGGAAGCCTGGGGCGGCGTCCACGTCCTCATCAACAATGCCGGCGTGCTTCGCGACAAGTCGTTCACCAAGATGGACCCGGCCGACTTCGCTTTCGTCGTGCAGGTCCACCTTCTCGGCTCTGCCAACGCGACCAAGGCGGTGTGGGACACGATGCGCGAGCAGAATTACGGCCGCATCCTGATGACCGCCTCGTCGACCGGCCTCTACGGCAATTTCGGCCAGACCAACTACGGCGCCGCCAAGCTTGGCCTCGCCGGCTTCACCAAGTCGCTCTACCTCGAAGGTGCGAAGAACAACATCAAGGTCAACACGCTTGCCCCCGTCGCGGGCACGCGCATGACCGAGGATCTGTTCCCCGAGCAGCTGTTCCAGGCCTTCTCGCCCGACAAGGTCGTCCCCGCTGCGCTCTACCTCGTCAGCGAGGACGCGCCGACCAATCAGATCGTCGGGGCCGGTGCGGGCGTCTTCCAGGCCGCCTATGTCACGCTGACGCCGGGCGTCGCGCTGCAGGGTGACGATCTGTCGCCCGAGGGCATCGCCAAGCACTGGGCCGAGATCACCGATCGCAACGGCGAGATCGTCCCTGATTCGGGCGCAGGCCAGTCGCAGATGATCGGAAAGAAGCTGCAGGGCGGCTGATCGGCCGTTCGAAGAGTATGTTGCGGTAATTCGCCGGGTGATCAGCGACGGTTGCTCACTCCTCACCCGGCGTACCCTTGGGCATTATCGGTCCGCGACGGATCGATGCGGCCCGCCCTAAGGCGCTGCGTTACGTCTCGAGCGCGGCGATGCAGCGCGCCAGATTGTCCCGCGCCCGTGCTTCCCACCGGTCGTAAGCCCATTGCGTGATGAATAAGCGCTCGCGCTCCAAGAAGCGCCGCAGCACGCCGCTACGCCCGGTTCGGTATGCGTCGGGCACGACATGCGCATATTCCGCCGCAATCCCGGCGTCGTAGCAATCGAACGTATCCGCCTCGAAACCAAGGATTGCCAGATCGATGTCGAGCAGCAGCGCCGCATCGGGGCTGTCGTCGCCATCTGGAACGCGATGATCGATCGTCGCCACGATCGCGGCGCACGCGCGGGCGACGCTGCGCTCGTTCGCGAGGCCCGGAAACTCAGCTGCGCATAGTGCTGCGCTCAGTTGCTCGTTACGGCCTGCCGCCGCCTGCGGATCATACACGGAATCATGCCACAGGATGAAGCCAATCGCGGCAACGGGGTCGGCGATCGCTACGCCGTCCGCTTCGGCCGCCGCGAGCGAGGCGATCATCGCCAGCGGATGCGACCAGCCGTGATAGCGCCGCCACGGTTCGTCATAGCGGCAACGTATCGCCATCCCCGCCGGCGTGGCGCACAGCTCGGCCGCGAGTGCGGCGATCGGCATCAATTCTCGACCAGCTTCATCAGCCGGCGTTCGATCGGCGCAAGCACGGGGCCCAGCTCGTGCCCGCGCTTCACCACTTGCCCCGCTTCACCGATCAGCGCCCACATCCCCTGTCGGTTGCGCAACGCCGGGTTCTTCTCGACACGGAACTCGGGTCGCTCGGTCGCGCGCCGAAACGCCGCGAAGACCGCTACGTCGCGACCCAGATCGATCGCATAGTCGCGCCAGTGCCCCGCCGCGACCATCCGGCCATAGAGATCGAGGATACGGTTCAGTTCGGGCCGCTCGAACGCGACCTGCCCCGGTCGCCCGGCGTTGGGAAAGGGAGTGACGACGCCCATCAGGCTCGGTTACGCGCCACGGGCGGGGTCTGTTCCCCCGCCGCCCCGTCGCCAACCAGCGCGTCGAGCCGAGCCTTCATCAATTCGAGCTCGCAGCGCAGGATCTCCACCTTCTGCGTCGCCGGATCGAACAGCTCGCTGCACGGCGTGCCATAGGCCATGAACGGACGCTCGGGCGCCTTGCCGCCCTCCACCGTCGTCGGCCGCGCCGGGATGCCCACCATCACCGCGCCCTCGGGGACGTCACGCGTCACCACCGCATTGGCGCCGACGCGTGCGCGTCGCCCGACGGTAATCGGCCCCAGCACCTGCGCGCCCGATCCGATGATCGCACCGTCGAGCAGCGTCGGATGCCGCTTGCCCGCGATGCCGTTGTCGGGGCTTGTCCCGCCCAGCGTCACACACTGGTAGATGGTCACGTCGTCGCCGATCTCCGCCGTCTCACCGATCACGACGAAGCCGTGGTCGATGAAGAAATTACGTCCGATCGTCGCGCCGGGATGGATGTCGATCGCGGTCAGGAAACGCGACAGGTGATTGATCATCCGCGCGAGAAGGAACAGCCGGCGGCGGTACAGCCAGTGCGCCACGCGATGCCAGCCAAGCGCCCAAACGCCCGGATAGGTTAGCACCTCGAGCCGGGAATGCGGCGCGGGATCACGCGCGCGGATCGAATCGAGGTAATCGGCCAGTCGCGCCATCAGCGCCCCCTTGTCGTTCGCGTCGATCTAGGTTGGGGGCGGAACGATTTCCAGCGGCGATGAAGTTATCGCTTCTTGCGGCAAAGCACATCGTTCTTGTAGGATATCGACGGTTACGCCACGCGGCGTTTTCTCAACCGCCGTGGGGGAAACGGGCTTGGACTTGTCGTTGGTCACCCTCGAAGGGCTGGTGCCATTTATCCTCGTCGGGTTCGGCGCGCAGATCGTCGACGGGGCGCTCGGCATGGCGTTCGGCGTGATTTGCAACACGTTGCTCGTTGCGGTGATCGGCCTGCCCCCCGCACGCGCGTCGGCGAACGTCCATATCGTCGAGGCATTCACCACCGCCGTCTCCGGCATCAGCCACGTCCTTCACGGTAACGTCGACCGTTCGCTGTTCCTGCGGCTGCTGATCCCCGGCATGATCGGCGGTATCGGCGGCGCGTATCTCATCACCAACGTCGACGGCGACACGGTGAAGCCGTTCGTCCTCGCCTATCTCGTCGCGATCGGCATCTACCTCCTCGTCCGTGGACTGTTTTTTCCGCCCAAGACGCAGAAGCCCAAGGTGGTCGAGCCGCTCGGCCTGATCGGCGGCTTCCTCGATGCCGCGGGCGGCGGCGGCTGGGGCCCGGTCGTCACGTCGAACCTGCTCGTCCAAGGCGTCGAGCCGCGCCGCGTGGTCGGCACCGTCAATTCGGTCGAATTCTTCCTCACGATCACCGTCTCGGCGACCTTCATCTACCATCTTGGGATCGCTGATTTCGCAATGGCCACCGTCGGGCTGCTGATCGGCGGCGTCTGTGCCGCGCCGTTCGGCGCGATCGCCGCCAAGCGGATCCCCACGCGCACCATGCTGATCCTCGTCGGCGTCGTACTGATGATCACCAGCATCTACGGCTTCGTCAACGCCGTCCTGTGACGGCCGAATAGTGCTGTTCGCAATCGATCGGGCAAGTTAAGCGGCGACGCATGATCGATCGGGACGATTGATGGCCGCGACCTACCTGCCAACGCTCAAGCAGCTGCAATATCTCATCGCCCTGAAGGATCAGGGCCACTTCGGCCGCGCGGCGGAAAGCGTGTTTGTTACCCAGTCGACGCTATCGGCGGGCATCCGTGAGCTCGAAACGCTGATCGGCGTCACGCTCGTCGAGCGCACGCGGCGTGTCGTCCGCTTCACCCCGCTCGGCGAGGCCATGGTCGCCAAGGCACGCCGCGTCGTGCGCGAGGCGGAGGAATTCGGCGACATGGCACGCGCCGCCGGACGCCCGCTGTCGGGCGAGCTGCGGATGAGCGTCATCCCCACCATCGCACCGTTCCTGCTGCCGCGGGTGCTCCCGCGACTGCGCGCCGACTTTCCGGACCTGCGGCTGTTCCTGCGCGAGGAAACGAGCGCCGCGGCGTGCGATTCGCTGCAGAGCGGGCGTGCCGACTGCGTCCTTCTCGCCCTGCCCTATGCGTGCGGCGAAGTGACCGCCGCGCCGCTGTTCGACGACCGCCTGTTCCTCGCTTTTCCGGAGGGCGAGTTGCCCGAAGGCGCGGCGCCGATTTCCCCCGCCGATATCGACGAGACGCGACTGCTGCTGCTCGAGGACGGGCACTGCCTCAAGGATCACGCGCTCGCCGCGTGCAACCGCCCCGAATTGCGTGCCGAGGCGACGATGATGGGCACGTCGCTCCACACCATCGTCCAGATGGTCGACAACAAGCTTGGCATGACGATGCTGCCCGAACTCGCGATCAGCGCGGGCATCCTCGATCATACCGGCATCGCCGCGCGCCCGCTCGGCGGCGAGAACCCGAAGCGCACCGTCGCGCTGGCGTGGCGCCGTGCCAGCCCACGCGAGCGGGATTTCCGGCTCCTCGCTGAAATCCTTGCCACCTTTCACTGACGCGCTTTTCCCGCTTCATTTTCCCGCCCGGTTCGCGCTAGGTGAAATTAAGCCGCCTGCATTAATCGGCGGCGGTCGGGAGAGCGTTCATGGTCATACGTCGGGCAATCACGGCATGAGCGGCTCGTCGGGCGCGAGGCTGAGCGAGGTCGGCGAACGGCATCGCCTCGACGAGGCGAAGCTCGCCGAGTGGCTCGATCGCAACGTCGACGGGTTCGGCCGCGGGATGCAGGTCCGCCAGTTCGTCGGTGGCGCGTCGAACCCCACATTCATGCTGTCGACGGACGCGGGCGACTATGTCCTGCGCAAGAAGCCGCCCGGCCAGCTCCTCGCCAGCGCGCATCAGGTCGATCGCGAATATCGCGTGATGGCGGCGTTGCGCGACACGCCCGTCCCCGTCCCCAATATGCGTGCGCTGTGCGATGACCCGGCGATCATCGGCACGCCCTTCTACGTGATGGATTATCTCGAAGGGCGCATCTTCCGCGACGCGACGCTCCCCGACTTGACGCCAGCCGAGCGCAGCGGGGTCTACGATCAACTCAATCAGACGCTCGCATCGCTACACCAGGTCGATCATCGCGCCGTCGGGCTGGAGGATTACGGCCGCCCGACCGGCTATTTTGACCGCCAGATCGCCCGCTGGATCAAGCAGTATCGCGGTGCCGAGACGCAGCCGATCCCGGCAATGGAGGCGCTGATCGCCGAGCTACCCGGCCGCGTGCCGCGTGACGAGGCGGTCTCGATCGCACACGGTGACTATCGGCTCGAGAACGTCATGTTCCACCCGACCGAACCGCGGCTGATCGCGGTACTCGATTGGGAGCTGTCGACGATCGGTCATCCGCTCGCCGATCTCGGCTACAATTGCTTCATGTGGCATTCGACGTCGCCCACCTGGGGCACGTTGCAGGGCGTGGATTTCGCCACCAGCGGCATCCCGACTGAAGCGGACTATGTCGCGGCCTATTGCTGCCGCACCGGACGCGGCGACGCGATCGAGGACTGGAACTTCTATCTCGCTTTCGCCGTCTTCCGCCTCGCCTCGATCAGCCAGGGGGTCTACGCCCGCGCGCTCGCCGGGGTGACGCCGAACGCCGGCGAAGCGATCAACGGCACGCCGATGCTCGCCGAGCAGGCGCTCGCGATCCTGCGCAGGAGCTGAACCGGATGACCGACGCGATCGACGCGTTCGTTCTCGATGTGCCGCAAGCGGCGCTCGACGATCTTGCCGCCCGGCTCGCGCTTACGCGCTGGCCCGAACGCGAGACGGTCGACGGCTGGCAGCAAGGCGTGCCGCTCGACGCCGCCCGTGCATTGGTCGATTACTGGCAGCACAAATATGACTGGCGCCGCTGCGAGGCTGCGCTCAACGCCGTCGGCCAGTTCACGACGGTGATCGACGGGCTCAGGCTGCACTTCCTCCATCGCCGGTCGCCGGAGCCGAACGCGCTCCCGATCGTCATCACGCACGGTTGGCCGGGTTCGGTGATCGAGTTCATGAAAGTCATTGGTCCGCTGACGGATCCGGTCGCGCATGGCGGCCGCGCCGAGGACGCGTTCCACGTCGTCTGCCCGTCGCTGCCCGGCTACGGCTTCTCCGAGCGCCCGACCGAGGGCTGGCCGGTGCCGCGCATCGCCAAGGCGTGGATCGCGCTGATGAAGCGGCTGGGCTACGATCGCTTCGTCGCGCAGGGCGGCGACTGGGGATCCGCCGTCACCACCGCGATCGGCGCGTGCGGCGATCCAGCGGTAGCCGGCATCCATCTCAACATGCTCGTCGTTCGCCCCACGCCGGAGGACATGGCGGACCTCACCGCTGAGGAGAAAGACTCGCTCGAGCGCCTCCAGCGCTACATGAAGGACGGCAACGGCTATTCGCAGCAGCAGGCAACGCGGCCGCAGACGCTCGGCTACGGGCTCGTCGATTCGCCCGTCGGCCAGGCGATGTGGATCTACGAGAAGTTTCGCGAGTGGGCCGATTGCGACGGCACGCCCGAGACCGCGCTGACCCGCGACGAGATGCTCGACGACATCATGCTCTACTGGCTCACCGGCACCGGCGCCTCATCGGCGCGGCTCTACTGGGAGAGCTTCGGATCGTTCGGCGCGGGCGAGGTCAAGGTGCCGACCGGCCACAGCATCTTCCCGAAGGAGATCTTCAAGGCCTCGCGCCGCTGGGCCGAGCGGCAATATACCGACATCATCCACTGGAACGAACTGCCGCGCGGCGGTCATTTCGCGGCGTTCGAGCAGCCCGATCTGTTCGTCGAAGAGGTCCGCGCGACGTTCCGGTCGCTCCGCCGGTAGCGCCGATGAGCGAGGCTGATTCGCAAACTGTGCTAGCCAGCAGCCATTCCTCCGCTGGCGCTACGTTCCCGCGTCCGGCGCGCAATGCGCCCGCGACGCTTGCGCCTTACCCTAGCGCCTTCTTCAACAGCGCGTTGACGACGCCGGGATTGGCCTTCCCGCCCATCGCCTTCATTGTCTGACCGACGAAGAAGCCGAACAGCGCCTCCTTACCGCCGCGATACTGTTCGAGCTGGTTCGGGTTCTTCGCCAGCACTTCGGCGATCACCCCTTCGATCGCGCCGATGTCGCTGGTCTGCTTCAGCCCGCGCTCCTCGACGATCTTGCCCGGCGCGTCGCCCGTCTCGAGCATCACCTCGAACACCTGCTTAGCGAGGCTGCCCGACAGCGTACCGTCGGCCACCAGTGCGAGCAGCTCGGCCGCCTGCCCCGGCGTCACCGGGGACTGGGTAATGTCCATGCCGATGCGGTTGAGCGCGCCGAACAACTCGCCCGTCACCCAGTTCGACGCCGCCGCAGGCGCCGCGCCCGCCTCGAGCAGCGCGTCGAACCAGCGCGCCGTCTCCACCTCGGCGGTCAGCACGTCGGCATTGTACGGCGTGATGCCGAGTCCCTCGTAGCGCTTGCGCTTGGCGTCGGGCAGTTCGGGCAACGACGCGCGGCACTCGTCGAGAAACGCATCGTCGAGTTCGAGCGGAAGAAGATCGGGATCGGGGAAGTAGCGATAGTCGTGCGCGTCTTCCTTCGAGCGCATCGACCGGGTCGTCCCGCTGTCGGGATTGAACAGCCGCGTCTCCTGCACGATCCGCTCGCCGGCCTCGATCGCGGCGACCTGACGCTTCGCCTCATATTCGATCGCCGCCATCACGAAGCGAACTGAATTGACATTCTTGGTCTCGGTCCGCGTCCCGAACTCATCGCCCGGCTTGCGCACGCTGACGTTCACGTCGGCGCGCATCGATCCCTGATCCATGTTGCCGTCGCACGAGCCGACGTACCGCAGGATCGCGCGTAGCTTCGTCAGGTAAGCGCCTGCTTCGGCGGGGGATCGCATGTCGGGCTTCGACACGATCTCCATCAGCGCCACGCCCGATCGATTGAGATCGACGTAGGACAGGCGCGGATGCTGATCGTGCATCAGCTTGCCCGCGTCCTGCTCGACGTGGATGCGCTCGACGCCGATCGTCTTGACGGTGTCGCCGTCCTCGATTTCCACCGTCCCCTCACCGACCAGCGGATGGTAGAGCTGCGAGATCTGGTAGCCCTGCGGCAGATCGGCGTAGAAATAATTCTTGCGATCGAACCGCGACCATTTGTTGATCTGCGCGTCGATCGCCATGCCGGTGCGCACCGCCTGGCGGATGCACTCGCGGTTCGGCACGGGCAGCATGCCGGGCATCGCCGCGTCGATCAGGCTCACCTGCGAATTGGGCTCCGCACCGAACGCCGTCGCCGCGCCCGAGAACAGCTTGGCGTTCGACGTCACCTGCGCGTGCACCTCGAGGCCGATCACGACCTCCCATTCGCCGGTGTCGCCCTTGATGCGATACGGTGCGCTTGCGTCAGCCATTGGCCTCATTCCCGAATACGAACGTCATCATCACGTGGTCACCACCACGCCTGCGGCCGGGCGACGAAGCCGGCGCGCTCCTCGATCGCCAGCGCGGCGTTGAGCACGCCCTGCTCGTCGAGCGCCTTGCCGATCACCTGCAAGCCGAGCGGCAGGCCGTGCTTGTCGAGCCCGCCCGGCACGCTCATCGCCGGCAGCCCGGCGAGGCTCGACGGCACGGTGAACACGTCGTTGAGATACATCGCGAGCGGATCGGCGCTCTTCTCGCCGAGCGCGAAGGCGGCCGACGGCGCGGTCGGCGTCAGCAGCACGTCGCACGTCTCCCATGCCCGATCGAAATCCTGCGCAATCAGTGTGCGCACCTTCGATGCCTGCGTGAAATAGGCGTCGTAGAAGCCCGCCGACAGCACGTAGGTGCCAATCAGGATGCGCCGCTTCACTTCCTCGCCAAAGCCGGCGGCTCGCGTCGCGGCGTACATCGCCTGAAGGTTCGCGCCATCGGGCAGGTCGCGCTGGCCGTAGCGCACGCCGTCGTAGCGCGCGAGGTTCGACGAGGCTTCGGCCGGCGCGATGATGTAATAGGCCGGCAGCGCGTATTTGGTGTGCGGCAGCGATACCTCGACCACCTCGGCGCCGGCGTCCTTCACCCACGCGATGCCCTGCTGCCACAGCGCCTCGATTTCCTCGGGCATGTTGTCGACGCGATATTCGCGCGGGATGCCAACGCGCTTGCCGGCGAGGCTCGCGTTCAACCCCTGCTCCCACTTCGGCACCGCGACGTCGAGCGAGGTCGAATCCTTCGCGTCGAAGCCGCTCATCGCCTCCAGCATGATCGCGCAGTCGCGCACGTCGCGCGCCATCGGCCCTGCCTGGTCGAGGCTCGAGGCGAAGGCGATCACGCCCCAGCGCGAGCAGCGGCCATAGGTCGGCTTGATCCCCGAGATGCCGGTGAACGCGGCGGGCTGGCGGATCGAACCGCCGGTGTCGGTGCCGGTCGCACCGGGGCACAGCCGCGCCGCGACTGCCGACGACGATCCGCCGGACGACCCGCCCGGCGCCAGCGCCGCATTGCCGCCGTCGTTGCGCCGCCACGGCGAAATGACGTTGCCGAACGCGCTCGTTTCGTTGGACGAACCCATCGCGAACTGGTCCATGTTGAGCTTGCCGAGCATGCCTGCACCCGCGTCCCACAGGCGCTGCGACACGGTCGATTCATATTGCGGCGTAAAGCCTTCGAGGATGTGGCTCGCCGCGGTCGACGGCACGCCCTTGGTGCAGAACAGATCTTTCATGCCGATCGGCACGCCGGCCAGCGGCCCCATCGTCTCGCCCTTCGCCCGCGCGGCATCCGCAGCGTCCGCTGCCGCCAGCGCATGGTCGGGCGTCTCAACCAGAAACGCGTTGAGCGGCTTCGCCGCCGCCACCGCAGCGTTGAAGGCGATCGCCACCTCGCGCGCCGAGAAGCTTCCGTCGCGCACGCCGTCGCGGATCTCGCGAATGCCAAGGTCGGTAAGGTCGGTCATGATCGAAACTCGATAGAGGAGAATGGCCGGCGCGGCCTCACCCGCGTCACTCGATCACCTTTGGCACGGTGAAGAAGCCGTGCTCGGCCTGCGGCGCGTTCGCCAGCACCGCCTCGCGGATGCCGCCGCCGGTCAGCGCATCGGCGTTGACCACATCGTCGCGCAGCCGTTGCTTGTTGGCGATGACCGCCGTCATCGGCGCGACGCTGCTGGTGTCGACTTCGCCCAGCTGCTCGATCCAGCCGAGGATGTTGTTGAGCTCGGGTACGAGGCGTTCGGCGCTCTCGTCGTCGATCGCGATGCGGGCGAGGCTCGCGACCTTCTTCACGGTGGCGGTATCTACGGACATGGCCGGCGCGCTACCATTGCTGCGCTGCGCAACGCAATGCCGCACTGTTGCGTACGCCGCGCGGCTCGGGCAGGCGCAGCGATCATGGCCCGCAAGTTCCTCTACGTCGTCGCCTTCCTGATCGCGCTCGTGATCGTGGGGGCGCTCGCCTATCGCATCTGGGGCAACGACATCATCCGCTGGACCTTCGTTCCCGGTCGCCCGTTCGAGGAACAGGCCCAGGTCGCCGAGCGCCGTTACGACCGCCCCGACATGTGGCTGTCGCGCCCAGGGATCGCCAACGATCCGTCGCGGTGGACGCCGGCCGGCTACGCGCCGCGCAAGGATGCCGGCGGGGCGGCGGTGTTCTTCATTCACCCTACCTCCTATCTTAGCGACGATCACTGGAACGCGCCGCTCGGCGACAAGGAAGCGAACGATCGCGCCGCGCTGTTCCTGCGCGGCCAGGCGAGCGCCTTCAACGAGGTCGGCGAGATCTGGGCGCCGCGCTATCGTCAGGCGACGTTCGGCTCCTTCCTCACCGATGCCGCCGATGCGCAGCGCGCGCTCAACCTCGCTTACGGCGATATCCAGGTCGCGTTTGCCGCGTTCCTGCGCCAAATCAGCCCCGATCGCCCGATCGTGCTCGCCGGGCATAGCCAGGGCGCGCTGCACCTCACCCATCTGCTCAAGGACAGGGTGGCGGGTACGCCGCTCGCTCGCCGTATCGTAGCCGCCTATGTCGTCGGCTGGCCGGTCAGCCGCACCACCGATCTCGCCGCGATGGGCTTTCCGGAATGCACGCAGGCGGCGCAGCGCGGCTGCATCCTGTCGTGGGAAAGCTTTGCCGAGCCCGCCGATACGACGCTGATCACCGACACCTACGATCGCACGCGCGGCTTCGACGGCCAACCACGTCGCGGCACGCCGTTCGTCTGCACCAATCCGTTGACCGGCACCGCCAATGCCGTCGCGCCCGCCAGTGCCAATGCCGGCACGCTCTTTCCCGCCGCCGATCTCGCCACCGCGCAGATCACCGCCGGGCGCGTGCCAGCGCGTTGCGGCGATCGCGGCTTTCTGCTGATCGGCGAGGCGCCCGACGTCGGCCCCTACGTGCTGCCCGGCAACAACTATCACGTCTACGACTACAGCCTGTTCTGGGCCAACGTCCGCGCGGACGTAGCACGCCGCGCCGCCGCGCGATGATCACCCTTGCCGCCGCCGACTTCCGCGCCGCGCTGCCGAACGGCGGCCGCCTCCTCGGGCTAGATCTCGGCACCAAGACGATCGGCACCGCGCTTTGCGACGCCGGCTGGACCTTCGCAAGCCCCGCCGCGCTGATCCGGCGCCGCAAGTTCACGCAGGACAAGGCGGAGCTCGCCGCCGTGATCGCCGCGCAGCACGTTGCCGGCATCGTGCTAGGCCTGCCGCTCAACCTCGACGGCAGCGAGAGCCCGCGCAGCCAGTCAACACGTGCGTTCGCGCGCAACATCGCCGATCTCGGCCCGATCCTGCTGTGGGACGAGCGCTGGTCGACCGTCGCGGTCGAGCGCGTGATGATCGAACAGGACATGAGCCGGGCGAAGCGCGCCGAACGGATCGACAGCCTTGCCGCCGCGCATATCCTTCAAGCCGCGATCGACGCGCTGGTGCAGGGATAAAGGCAACGCCGACGCCATTTCGCAGGCTTGCCACCCCCCCGCCCCGCCACTATCCCGCCCCCTCGATGCCCCGATCGGATCACCGCCCCGCCTCGCTCATCCCCGGCGGCGCCGTTTTCCCGCATCGTCACCTTACCGGGATCGAGGGGCTTCAGCCGCACGAGATCACCTTCCTGCTCGACGAGGCCGAAGGCTGGATCGCCGCCAACCGCGATCGCGCCGCGCCCGACAAGCGCCTCGCCGGCCTTACCCAGATCAACGCCTTCTTCGAAAATTCGACGCGCACGCTGCTGAGCTTCGAGATCGCCGGCAAGCGGCTCGGCGCCGACGTCGTCAACATGCACGCCGCGCAGTCGAGCGTGAAGAAGGGCGAGACGCTGATCGACACGGCGATGACGCTCAACGCGATGCGCGCCGACGTCATCGTCATCCGCCACATGTCGTCGGGCGCGGTCCGGCTGATTGCCGACAAGGTCGACTGCCCCGTCCTCAACGCCGGCGACGGCCGCCACGAACATCCCACGCAAGCGCTGCTCGACGCGCTGACGATCCGCCGTCGCCGCGGCACGATCCACAACCAACGCGTCGTGATATGCGGCGACCTGCTGCACAGCCGAGTCGCGCGCTCCAACATCCTCGCGCTCACCGCGCTCGCCGCCGAGGTGCGCGTCTGTGCGCCGTCGACGCTGATGCCCGCCGCGATCGAGCGGATGGGGGTGACGCCGTTCACCGATTTCGACGCCGCGCTCGACGGGGCCGACGTCGTCATGATGCTGCGCCTGCAGACCGAGCGGATGGCCGGCGGCTACGTGCCGTCCAGCCGCGAGTACCGGTTGCGCTACGGCCTCACGCTCGAACGCCTCGCGCGCGCCAAGCCAGACGCGCTCGTCATGCACCCCGGCCCGATGAACCGCGGCGTGGAGATCGATTCGGCCGTCGCCGATCACGCCCGCTCGGCGATCACCGAGCAGGTCGAGATGGGCGTAGCCGTGCGCATGGCGTGCCTAGACGTGCTCACCCGCCGGGCGCGCGGCGTGGAGGGTTGGGCATGAACGGCGCGCTGCACTTCCGCAACGCGCGCATCGTCTGCCCGATCGTGGGCGAGCGCGAGGGCGACCTGTTCGTCGCGGGCGGGCGCATCGTCAATCAGGCGCCGGATGCCACGATCGTCGAATGCCACGGCAAGCTGCTGCTGCCGGCGATCGTCGACCTCGGCGTCGCCGCGATCGATCGCGCCGCCTTTCGCGCCGGCGGGATCGTGCGCGTCGGGCTGATGCCCGATCAGAGCCCCGTGCTCGACGAACCCGGCATCGTACAGCGATCGGCGCTTATCGGTCGGCCCGATCTGTGGATTCACCCGATCGCGGCGGCGACGCGCGGCCTTGCGGGCACCGATCTTGCCGAAATGGCGATCTGCGCCTCGGCCGGTGCGCGCGCGGTGGGCACCGGACGGCGCTGGATCGCCGACACCGGCGTGATGGCGCGCGTGCTCGCCTACGCCCGCGATTTGGGCCTCGCCGTCATCGCCCACGCCGAAGATGCCGGCCTGGTCGGCGACGCCGTCGCCACCGCAGGCGAGACGGCGACGCGGCTTGGCCTCCCTGCCGCCTCCGCGCTCGCCGAACCACTGGCGATCGCGCGTGACCTGATGCTTGCCGAAGAGGCCGACGCGCGGCTCCATCTGCGCCAGGTCACCACCGCCGCGGGGTTCGATCTCGTTCGTGCCGCGAAACGCCGCGGCGTCCGCGTCACCTGCGGGATTACGCCAGCGCATCTCCTGCTGTCGGACAATGCGATGAGCGATTTCCGCTCGTTCGCGCATCTCTCGCCGCCGCTGCGCAGCGACGCGGATCGCCACGCTGCGCTCGCCGCGCTCGCCGACGGCACGATTGATGTGCTATGTTCCGGCCACGATCCGCGCGGTCCGGAGGAGAAGCGCCTGCCGTTCGCCGATGCCGGCGCTGGCGCCGCTGGCGCGACAACGCTGCTGCCGCTCGCGCTCGGCCTCGTTCGGGACGAGCGGATCTCGCTCGCTCGGCTCGCCACGCTCCTGTCGCGCAACCCCGCCGCCGTGCTCGGGCTCGATGCCGGCACGCTTGCGCCGGGACACGAGGCGGACCTGATGCTGGTTGATCCCGATTCGCCGTGGCAGATCGATGCGGATACGCTGCCCGGCCTCGCCGGCAACACGCCGTTCGACGGGCTGCCGGTGCAGGGTCGCGTCCTGCGGCTTTTCAAGGGCGGTCGCGAACTCGTCTGATCGCCGGTATCAGGTGACGCGCCAGTCGGCGCGTCACCGAACAATCAGCGCGACGCCATCTGCACCTTGGCCGGCGCCGCCCAGCGGGCGACCTGATCCCCCGCCGCGGTGCGCACGAAGCACGTGCCCCCCGTCGCGCGATAGCCGCGGCACAGCGCGTTGGCGTCACCCTTGGCAAAGCCGCCGACCGACAGGCGGTAGAAGGATTTGAACGTCACGCCTGCGGGCGTCTGCTCCGCGAACGCGGGGTAGCGGCGCGTCGCACGGTTCCACGCATCCTTCGCGACGCCAGCCGACTCATAGGCGCCGAGCTGGACGAACCAATTGCCCTTGGCCGGAACGCGCGAGGCCGTGGCCGGCGTACGAGTGAGATCGGCCGCGGCGACCTGCACCGGTGCCGACTTGCCCTTTGCGCCTGCGACCGGTCGCGCAGCGGCAACCGCCGTCGCGCCAGCCGGCAGCGGCTGCACCACCTCTCGGCGGGCGGCGAAGCTCACGCCGCCGGCGCTGGCCGGTGCGGCAGCGACCGCAGCGACTTCGACGGGCGTTTCGGACACGGGTGCTGCATCGGCGGGCACCGGCGTAACCGGCTCCGCCACTGCGACCGCCGCTACCGGGACCGCGGCGTTGAGCGCCAGCGCGACCGGCTGGCCGGGATCCTTGACCGGCACGACGCCGAGCAGCGCCGAAACCTGGTCCGCCGCGCCCACTGGCCGCGCGAACGATGCCCACTCGACGATCCGCGCGTCGACCGCGGCCGGCGCCATGTCGATCCCTGCTACGCTGCGCGCTTCCTGCCACTGACCGGCCAGCGCCAGCACCAGCGCCAGATTCTGTCGCGTCTTGGCATCGGCGTCGGGCGTGCGCGCCGCCGCGGTGAGCAGCTCGACGCCGCCCGCCGGATCGCCGGCCAGCGCGATCGCCAGCCCGCGGTCGCGCGCCGGGATCGACGCGGCATGATCGTCGAGCGTCCTGCGCGCCTCGTCCCACTGCCCTTCGGCGATCATCGCCAGCGCCATGTTGAGTGCCGCCTTGCCGTTGCCCGGCGACAGCGCGAGCACATCGGCATAGGCAGCGTGCGCCGAGGTAAACCGCCCCGCCTTGAGATAGGCCGCGCCAAGCAGCGCGCGATAGTCCGCGTTCTGCGGCATGCCGGCGACTGCGGCTTCCGCAAAACCGATCGCCTTCGCGGCCTTCCCGCTAGCCATCGCCTTTGCGGCCTTCGAGGCGTTGCCGGCGGCGTTCTTCGCGAGCGCGCTATCGCTTCGGCTACTGGCCGAGGCGAGGCCACCGTTGGCACAGCCGACCATCGTTCCGCCCAGCATCAGCGCGGACAGGCTGAGCCCGGCAAGCGTGTTCATCTTCATGATCAATTCCCCGATCGATCGAAAGGTGTAGTGGAGGGCGGCGAGGCGCCCCGCGCGCCTGCCCCGTCTGTGAATCGCGCGGTGCGCCGCAGAAGGCGCTGCGCGGGCACCGCCGGATGCGCCGACGTGACGGAGCCTCCCTTCTGCGATGTGAATGCGAGAACGCGCATCTGCCGTGTGACACCTTATTCCTGTTCACCAACAGCCCTGGCATGAAGGTGGCTAAGGAAGCGTAAATGCGGCGCTTGGCGGGCCGATCACCGGCCGGCTATCCGGCCCTAGTCGGCCAGCACTATCTCGGGCATGTAGCTGGCCGGACCGGGGCGCATGATGGGGTGCAACGAATGAACAAGACGTATCTGATCTGCCTCGCCGGCCTTGTCATGGCGGCACCGGCGGCGGCCGACGTCAAGCAGGGCGTCGATGCGTGGAGCCGCGGCGACTATCGCACGGCGGTCGATACGTGGCGGCCGCTCGCCGCGGGGGGGGATGCCGACGCGCAGTTCAACCTCGGCCAGGCGTACAAGCTCGGCCGCGGCGTTCCCGTCGACCTGCCCGTCGCGATCGAGTGGTTCCGCAAGGCCGCCGCGCAGGGCCACATGCAGGCGATCGACAATTACGGGCTCGCGCTGTTCCAGGACGGCAAGAAGAGCGAGGCGCTGCCGTGGCTCGAAAAGTCCGCCGCGCGCGACGAGAAGCGCACGCAGCTCGTGCTCGGCACGATGCTGTTCAATGGCGATGGCGTGACGAAGGATTGGGTCCGCGCGTACGCACTCGTCACCCGTTCCTCGCAGCAGGGCTTGCCGCAGGCGTCGCAGACGCTGGCGCAGATGGACCAATATATCCCGGAGGCGCAGCGCCAGCAGGGGCTGACGCTCGCGCGCAAGTACGAGACCGATGCGCGTGCGCTCGCCGCCGCGATGCCGCCGCCACCCACCGGCCGTTCGGTCGGCACGTCGGCGCCAGTGCCAAACAGGACGGCGAGCCGGCCGGGCGCCGGCTACGGCGTACCCGGTCGCCCTGCGGCGGATGATCGTGCGCCGACCCCGCCCCGGCCCGCACCTACTACAACGCCGGCCAAGGTCGCGGCGGCCAAGCCCGCCCCCGCGACGCGCGCGCCTGCCACGCCGCGGCCCGCGGCGGGTGGCGCGTGGCGGATCCAGCTCGGCGCGTTCCGTGACGAGGGCAATGCCCGCAGCCTGTGGTCGCAGGTCGGCGGACGCACCGGTGGCAGCCCGAGCTACGCCAAGGCAGGCGGCGTCACGCGGCTGCAGGCGACCGGCTTCGCCTCCAAGGCGGCGGCGCAGGCCGCATGCCGCAAGTCAGGTGTCAGCTGCGTCGTCGTCGCGCCCTGACGCCGCGGGTTTAGTCGACCGCCCAGTCGCGGCGGCCGATCCCTTGCGCCCAGAGCAGTGCGGTAAGATCGCCGTGGTCGATCCGCGCCGCGGCCGCCGCGGCCACCACCGGCTTCGCGTGATAGGCGACGCCCAATCCGGCGACACCAATCATCGCCAAATCGTTGGCGCCGTCACCCACCGCGAGCGTCGCCGCATCCGATAGCCCGAGGTCCGCCCGCTCGGCGCGCAGCGTCGCTTCCTTGGTACTCGAATCGACGATCGGCTTGCCGACAGTGCCGGTAAGCCGGTCGTCCGCAATCGTCAGCGTGTTTGCGATCACGCGATCGAAGCCGATCTCGGCGCCCACCGCGTCGGCGAATGCGGTGAAGCCGCCCGACACCAGCACCGTCCGGGCGCCATGCGCCCGCATCGTGCGCACCAGCGCCCGCGCCCCCGGCATCAGCCGCACGCGCTCGCGGCGGCATTGCTCGATCGCCGCAGCATCGAGCCCGGCGAGTAGCGCGACGCGCGCATCCAGCGCGGCGGCGAAATCGAGCTCGCCGCGCATCGCCGCCTCGGTGATCGCGGCAATCTGCGGCTTGATGCCGGCATAATCTGCCAGCTCGTCGATGCACTCGACGGTGATCATCGTCGAATCCATGTCGGCGACGAGCAGCCGCTTCGCCCGCCCCGCCAGCGGCTGGACGACCACGTCGACGCGATCGAAGACGCTCTCCAGCGCCGACCGCGCCGCCGCCGGGGCACTGGCGAACACGATGTCGGCCGCATCGCCCTCATCGATCCAACCGGCATTGGTCGGCACGCAGCCGGCGTCGGCAAGCCGATCCTGCGCCTCCGACAGGGTCTGTGGCGTCAGCCGCCCGGCTGCTATCAGCGTCGCAGTGAACAAGGACGATCCCCTTCCGAAGCTGGCGCTCATCGCAGGGCCCACCGCGAGCGGCAAGTCGGCGCTGGCGCTCGCGCTGGCCGAGCGGACCGGCGGCGTCGTCATCAACGCCGACGCGAGCCAGGTGTACCGCGATCTGCGCGTCATCACCGCCCGCCCCACCCTGGACGACGAGGCGCGCGCCGAGCACCGGCTCTACGGCCATGTCGACGCGGCGGCGGAGTGGTCGGTGGCGGCCTGGGCTGTGGAGGCACGCCAGACGATCGCCGCTGTAACGGCCGAGCGCAGGCTCCCAATCCTTGTCGGCGGCACAGGCCTTTACCTGCGCACACTGCTTGACGGCATCGCGCCGGTGCCGGCGATCGATCCCGCCATCCGGGAAGCGGTGCGCGCGCTGCCCGTCGGGGAGGCGCACGCCGCGCTGCGCATCGCCGATCCCGCCGCCGCCGCACGTCTCGCCCCCGCCGATACCACGCGCGTCGCTCGCGCGCTTGAGGTCGTACGCTCCACCGGCCGGCCACTCGCCGATTGGCAGGCGGAACGCGTCGGCGGTATCGCAGGAAACGTCCACTTGCTGCCGCTCATCGTCCTGCCGGATCGCGCCGAGCTATTCGCGCGGATCGATCGACGCTTGGCCATGATGTTCGACGAGGGCGCCATAGAGGAGGTCGCGGCACTGGTCGCGCGCCCGGACGTGCCCGCAGAGGCGCCCGCACGGCGCGCGATCGGCGTTGCCCAGATCGCGGCCATGCTCGCCGGAACAATCGATCGCGCCACGGCGATCGCCGATGCGCAGGCGGCGACGCGCCAATATGCCAAGCGCCAATATACCTGGTTTCGCCATCAGCCGCCCTCGTGGTGGCCCCGCGTTGTACAGCCAAACGGCGCGTCATTGGAATTATATTTCAATATTATCTGTTGACACGTAATTTTATATGGCCTAGCGCGCCGCCACTCGACGCGGCTAATGAGCCTGCATCTGGCGAAGGAATTGAATTGTGACTGAGAAGAGCGGAGCCGACATCCTGGTCGAGGCGCTGTGCGATCTCGGCGTGGAGGTCATCTTCGGCTATCCCGGGGGTGCGGTTCTACCGATCTACGACGCACTCTTCCGATCCAAGCGCATTCGCCACATCCTGGTGCGCCACGAACAGGCGGCGACCCACGCGGCGGAGGGCTATGCACGCTCGACCGGCAGGCCCGGCGTTGTTCTCGTCACCTCGGGTCCCGGCGCGACCAACGCCGTCACCGGCATCACCGATGCACTGCTCGATTCGATCCCGATGGTCGTCATCACCGGCCAGGTGCCGACGACGCTGATCGGTTCGGACGCGTTCCAGGAAGCCGACACGGTCGGCATCACGCGCCACTGCACCAAGCACAATTACCTGGTGAAGGATCCAGCGCTGCTCGGCAGCGTGATTCACGAGGCGTTCCATATCGCGACCTCCGGCCGCCCCGGCCCGGTTGTCGTCGACGTGCCGAAGGACGTGCAGGTCGCCACCGCCAAATACAGCAAGCCCGGCCCGATCCAGCACAAGACCTATCGCCCCGCGGTGAAGGCCGACCGTAGCGAGATCGAGCAGGTCGTCGACATGCTCGCCGCGGCGGAGCGTCCGATCCTCTACACCGGCGGCGGGATCATCAATTCGGGACCGGGCGCGTCGCAGCTGCTGCGCGAACTCGCCCGAATCACGGGCGCGCCGGTCACCTCGACGCTGATGGGACTCGGCTGCTTCCCGGCAAGCTCGCCGCAGTTCCTCGGCATGCTCGGCATGCATGGAACCTACGAAGCCAATATGGCGATGAACCAGGCTGATCTGATCGTCGCGATCGGGGCGCGGTTCGACGATCGCGTGACGGGACGCCTCGATTCCTTCTCGCCCAACAGCCGCAAGGTGCATATCGACGTCGATCGCTCGAGCATCAACAAGACGGTGCGCATCGATCTTGGCGTCGTCGCCGACGCTGGCCACGCGATGGAGGACATGGTCCGCATCTGGAAGGCGCGCCAGCATCCCAAGCCCGATACCGGCGAATGGTGGCGGCGGATCGAGGGGTGGCGCGCGGTCCAGTGCCTCAACTTCCCCAACGACAACGAGGTCATCATGCCACAGCGCGCGATCCGCGCGCTGTGGGAGGCGACCCACGCGCGCGATCCGATCATCACCACAGAGGTCGGCCAGCACCAGATGTGGGCGGCGCAGCATTTCGGGTTCGAGAAGCCCAACAAGTGGCTGACGAGCGGCGGGCTCGGCACGATGGGCTACGGCCTGCCCGCCGCGATCGGCGCGCAACTCGGCAATCCCAATGCGCTGGTCATCGACATCGCGGGTGAGGCCTCGATCCAGATGAACATCCAGGAGCTCGCGACGGCAACGCAATATCGCCTTCCGGTCAAGGTGTTCATCCTGAATAATGAATATATGGGGATGGTCCGCCAGTGGCAGGAGCTAACCTACGAGAGTCGCTATGCCGAGAGCTACTCCGATTCGTTGCCCGATTTCGTCAAGCTGTCCGAAGCCTATGGCTGGAAGGGCATCCGCATCGAGCATCCCGACGCGCTCGAGGCGGGGATCGCCGAGATGCTCGCGCATGACGGGCCGGTAATGGTCGACTGCATGGTGGCGAAGCTCGCCAACTGCTTCCCGATGATCCCGAGCGGCGCGGCGCATACCGACATGATCCTGCAGGCGAACGAGGTGTCGGGCACGATGGACGACGAGGCCAAGGCGCTCGTCTGATCCCGCCGCCCGCCGGCTCCGCCTCAAATCTGCCCCGCCCCCGCGTAACCTGCGCGGGGGAGAAGGACTTCGACAGTGCATATCAAATCCGAGAAAGCCGAGCGCCACACGCTCGCCGTCATCGTCGACAACGAACCCGGCATCCTCGCGCGGATCGCCGGCCTGTTCACCGCGCGCGGCTATAATATCGAAAGCCTGACGGTCAGCGAGATCACCGCCGACAAGTCGGTCAGCCGGATCACGATCGTGACGTCGGCGAGCGCGCCGATGCTCGAGCAGATTGTCGCGCAGCTTGATCGGCTGGTGCCGGTCCACAAGGTCCGCGATCTCACCGCCGAGGGCGCGCACGTCGAACGCGAGCTCGCGCTGGTCAAGGTGCAAGGGACCGGCGATCACCGCATCGAGGCGCTTCGCCTCGCCGAGGTCTATCGCGCGCGCGTCGTCGATGCGACCACCTCGTCGTTCGTGTTCGAGGTGACCGGCGGGATCGAGAAGATCGACAAGTTCGTCGAACTGATGGGCGAGGTCGGACTGATCGAGGTCGCCCGTACCGGCATCGTCGCGATCGCGCGCGGCAAGGACGCCGCCTAGCGTTTTTCCGTCCTCCCCGCCGGGGCGGGGATCGATAATCACTGACGGTTGCGGGCAAAGCTTCGCCGCCGGGAGACTGACGAAGGGGTACAACAATGCGTGTCTACTACGATCGCGATGCCGACCTGAACCTGCTGGCGACGAAGAAGATCGCCATCGTCGGCTACGGCAGCCAGGGCCACGCGCATGCGCAGAATCTGCGCGACAGCGGCGTCAAGGAAGTCGCGATCGCGCTTCGTGAGGGCTCGGCGACCGCGAAGAAGGCGGAAGACGCGGGCTTCAACGTATTGAGCAACAAGGAAGCGGCCGGCTGGGCGGACATCCTGATGATCCTCGCCCCCGACGAGCATCAGGCCGCGATCTGGGAGAATGACCTGAAGGGCAACATGAAGCCCGGCAGCGCGCTCGCCTTCGCGCACGGCCTCAACGTCCACTTCGGGCTGATCGAGGCACCCGCCGACATCGACGTCATCATGATCGCGCCCAAGGGTCCCGGCCACACCGTGCGCAGCGAGTATACCAAGGGCGGCGGCGTTCCCTGCCTCATCGCGATTCACCAGGACGCGAGCGGCAACGCGCACGATATCGCGCTCGCCTATGCCAGCGGCGTCGGCGGCGGTCGGTCGGGCATCATCGAAACCAACTTCAAGGAAGAGTGCGAGACCGACCTGTTCGGCGAACAGGCGGTGCTGTGCGGCGGCATCACTCACCTCATCCAGGCCGGGTTCGAGACGCTGGTCGAGGCCGGCTACGCCCCCGAGATGGCGTATTTCGAGTGCCTCCACGAAACCAAGCTGATCGTCGACCTGCTGTACGAGGGCGGCATCGCGAACATGCGCTATTCGATCAGCAACACGGCCGAATATGGCGACATCACCACCGGCCCGCGGATCATCACCGACGAGACGAAGAAGGAGATGAAGCGCGTCCTTGCCGACATCCAGTCGGGGCGCTTCGTCAAGAATTTCGTGCTCGACAACCGCGCCGGTCAGCCGGAACTCAAGGCCGCGCGCAAGGCCGCGGAAGCGCATCCGATCGAGAAGACCGGGGCCGAACTGCGCGCAATGATGCCGTGGATCGGTGCCAACAAGCTGGTCGACAAGGCCAAGAACTGATCTTTCCTCCGGGGAACTTATCGCCCCCGCATTGTCCCCGCTGCCGGTTGCGACTAGGCGGCGGGGCGATGCGGCCGGCGTCCCTCACCCACTCGACGTATCTTGCCCGGCCTACGTGGCGCAGCCGCGCCGCCTCGCTGTCGATCGCGCTGGCGCTGGTCGCCCTGCTTGTTCTGGTGCTGGTGCGGATGGGTGGCCTACGCCTGCCACCCCCCGGGGGCGGCCGGCTGCTCAGCACCTTTGATGTTGCGCCGCCCGGCCGGAAGGCCGCGCCGGCGCAGCGCACGACGCAGCGGCAGGAAAAGCGCGCCGAACGCCGCGTCACGCCGCCCCGCGCCGCCCCGCCACCGCCCACACTGCCCCCGCCGCCGATCGTGCTGCCCGGCGTCATCAACCTGTCGCGCGCTGATTTCGCGGCGTCGAACATCGGCCGCATCCCGCGCGCTGCCGATGACGCGGGGGGCGCGACGGCGCTCGCCGACAGCGGCGGCGGCGCGCCCGATGGCGGCGGCGGCGGTGCCGGGCCCAACGGCGAGCGGCTCTACAATGCCGAGTGGGTGCGCGAGCCGACCCGCGCCGAGCTCGTCACCTACCTTCCCCCGCGGCGCGAGTCCGGCTGGGGGATGGTCATGTGCCGCACGA
Organism: Sphingomonas sp. TZW2008; assembly: GCF_002117915.1. Taxonomy (GTDB): domain Bacteria; phylum Pseudomonadota; class Alphaproteobacteria; order Sphingomonadales; family Sphingomonadaceae; genus Sphingomonas. The sequence continues at coordinate 110,441 of NZ_BDJB01000008.1, forward strand.
TCGAGCGCAACCGCGTCGAGGACTGTCGCGAGATGGGCGAAACGCCGGGATCGGGTATTGCGCGCGGCCTGCGCCAGGCGGCGTGGCAGTTCCTCGTACGGCCACCCCGCGTCAACGGCCGCCCGCTGGTCGGTGCATGGGTGCGGATCCGTTTCGATCTGCAGGTCGGCGTCACCGGTTGATCGAAACGCGGCGTTTCACGTCGCCGCGCTTTCCTTTGTCACGCAGCTATGGTCTGCTCGCGCAACGATATCCTGGGAGACCTCTCGATGCGCTTCGCCCCCGTCCTTCTGCTCTCCACCCTGCTGACCGCCGCGGTCGTCGCGCAGCAGCCGCCGATGCAGGCGCCCGGCAGCAAGAACCCCGCCGCCATCAGCGGCGGCACCTACACCGCCGACGCCGGCCACACGCTGGTCGAATGGACCGTCGATCACCTCGGCTTCACGCCGTATTTCGGGCTGTTCGGCAACATCACAGGCACGCTGACGCTCGATCCCAAGAACCTCGCCGCCGCCAAGGTCGATGTGTCGATTCCCGTCGTCGAAGTCACCACCGCGAGCGCTGGCCTCACCAAGCATCTGCTGAAGCCCGCCGACGCCGGCAAGTCCGCGGACTTCTTCGGCGCCGCTCCCGCGCCTGCGCGCTTCGTATCGACGCGCGTCACGCCTTCGGGCCAGACCGCGAAGATCGCCGGCAACCTCACGCTCAACGGCGTCACCCGCCCGGTGACGCTCGACGCCGCCTTCTACGGCGCGGGCAAGATGCCGGCGCAAATGGGCGGCAAGGAGAATGTCGGCTTCACCGCCACCACGTCGATTCGCCGCAGCGAGTTCAACGTCGGCTACGGCATCCCGATGGTGTCGGACGAGGTGAAGCTGAAGATCACCGCCGCTTTCCAGAAGTAAAGCGGCCGGCGGTTACGCGGCGCGTCGAGCGGCGATCAGCCCTTCGAATGTGCCGCGTACCGTCGACGAGGCGGCGGCGAGATGCTGCGTCATGCGCGCGTCGAATGCATCCGCGCTGTCACTCGGCCCACGCCGCGCCATCTCCCACGCACCGAATTCGCGTGCCTCGACGGTGCGGTCGTGCAGCACGACGATCGCGCGGTGGCGGGGATCGCGGCGGATGCGGTCGAGCACCCCCTGGACCGCGGCGTCCTGCCCCTCCAGCACCTGGAGGAACCGCCGCTCGTCGGTCCACAGCAGGCCGGTTACGCCCTCGCGCCGATTGTTGCGCATCGATTGCGCGAGGATCGCGGTAACGTCGATATCGGCCGATGGCGCCGCCGTGCTGATGTAGAGGATCTGTCGCACGGGGTTCCTTTCGGGTTGCTTGCTCGACGAAGGCTTTGCGCTAACGGCCAAGCTGTTACGAAAGCATGAAATTTCAGTGGCGCTGGACATCGCGGCGAAACTGCGCCACGCCCCGGTTCCGATGATCTGCCGCCACGGCCTCCTTCTTCGACTTACGCGCCCTTAGGCGCGACCACCGCTGTGCGCCCAAAGGGCGGCACGCGATCCGCCTAAGGGCCACGCCTCCGACACGCCCCTCCCGCGATGCGAGACACCCATGCTGCGCGATCCATCGACCAAATACCGCCCCTTCCCCACTATCGACATGCCGGACCGCACCTGGCCGTCGAAGGCGATCACCCGTGCCCCGCGCTGGCTTTCCACCGATCTGCGCGACGGTAACCAGGCGTTGATCGACCCGATGGACGCCGAGAAGAAGACGAGATTTTTCGACCTTCTCGTCAGAATCGGCCTCAAGGAGATCGAAGTCGGCTTTCCCTCCGCCGGGGCGACCGAGTTCGATTTCATCTCCGGCCTGATCCGCGAGAACCGCATTCCCGACGACGTATCGATCCAGGTGCTGACACAGTCGCGACGCGATCTGATCGAGACGAGCTTCCGCAGCCTCGCCGGCGCGCGAACCGCGATCGTCCACCTCTACAACGCCGTCAGCCCGGCATGGCGCCGGATCGTTTTCGGCATGAGCCGCGCCGAGGTGAAGACGATAGCGATCGAGGGCGCGAAGGTGTTGCGCGACGAAGCGGCGAAGCAGCCCGATACCCGCTGGCAATTCGAATACAGCCCGGAGACCTTCTCCACCGCCGAGGTCGATTTCAGCCTGGAGGTCTGTGCCGCGATCATGGACGTGCTGCGCCCGACGCCGGCCGATCCGATCATTCTCAATCTGCCCGCCACGGTCGAATGCGCGACGCCCAACGTCTATGCCGATCAGATCGAATATTTCGGCCGCCACATCCCGAACCGTGACGCAGTCGTCATCAGTCTGCACACGCACAACGATCGCGGCACCGGCGTCGCTGCCGCCGAACTCGGGCTGATGGCCGGCGCCGATCGGGTCGAGGGCTGTCTGCTCGGCAATGGCGAGCGTACCGGCAATTGCGATCTCGTGACCGTTGCGCTCAACATGTACACGCAGGGCGTCGATCCCGGGCTCGACCTGTCGGATATCGACGGCATCGTGAAGACGGTGGAATATGCCACCAACATCACCGTCCATCCCCGCACGCCCTATGCCGGCGACCTCGTCTTCACCGCTTTCTCCGGCAGTCACCAGGACGCGATTAAGAAGGGGTTCGCGGCGCAGGAGGCGCGCAACGACGATCTGTGGGAGGTGCCGTACCTGCCAATCGATCCAGCCGATCTCGGCCGCAGCTACGAGGCAGTGATCCGCGTCAACTCGCAGTCGGGCAAGGGCGGCGTCGCCTGGGTGATCGAGCAGGACAAGGGGCTGAAGCTACCCAAGCGGTTGCAGGCCGATTTCAGCCGCCACGTCCAGGCGCTGGCGGACGAGACGAGCCGCGAGCTCAACGCCGGCGATATCTGGGGCGCGTTCGAGCGCGCCTATCTGCCGACGGCGACGGATCGCTTCGTGCTGCGTGACTATGATGAGACGGGCAGTGTCGGGGATCGCCTATTCGTCGGGCGTATCGCGATCGACGGCGAAGAGCGCTCCCTATCAGGGCGCGGCAACGGCCTCATCTCGGGCGTGATCGCCGCCCTCGCTGAATCGACCGGCCCGAGCCTCGACGTCGTCGACTATACCGAACATGCGATTGGCCACGGCGCCGGTGCGCAGGCGGTTGCCTATCTCGAATGCCGCAGCGCGGACGGCCGCACGATATGGGGCGTTGGCATTGATACGGACATCGCCACCGCCAGCGTCCGTGCAGTGCTCAGCGCGGCCAATCGCGTCTGACGGCGCGGGCGCGCGCGGCGTGGAGCGGAGTAACGGAGCAAACCCGGCGGATCTCAGGCGATCGCGCACCGCCCGCTACATCGCACTGCGCGCGTTAGCCGGCCTCGTCCTAACCTGCTGCTCGGTCGCCGTTCACCGCGATCTTGTCTTCGCCAGCGAGGCAAGCTTCGGCGGCGGCTGGCCGCTCACCTTCCTCATCGACCGGCCGGGCGTGTCGGTGACGGGCAGATTGTCGCTGATCGAGGACGCGGTCGATCCCGCAGCGTTTGGAATCGACTGGCTGTTCTGGTCGCTCCTCGTTTCACTAGTGGGAACGACATGGCGCAGGCTCGCGCGCCGCGATGGCGCCTAGCGGCGGCGGACGATCTCGCAGCCGACTCGCGCATCGGGGTAGACGTCCAGCTTCATCGATCGCACGCGTACCTGTTGCACGCGCCGATCGCCCAGGCACAGCGCGGCGATCGCTTCGACCAGCGTCTCCTGCAATGCGAAGGCGCGCCCCGCCGCCAGCGCGTGAATACCGTCGCGCACGAAATCGTAGTCGAGCACCTCGTCGATCGCATCGGCGCTCGGCGGCGCCGCGTAGCTGACCGTCATCTCGACCGCGATGCGGATGCGCTGCGGCGCTTCCTCGTGCGGATGAATGCCCAGTCGCATCGCCAGGTCGAAGCGATCGAGGATGATCGTATAGTCAGCCATTCGCCGTCCCGTCTGTTCCGGAACGATCGCGCCCGTCGAACATCACGTCACCGTCGCGCTTCAGGAAGCGCTGCCCGGCGTCGACGTAGATCGTCTGCCCGGTAACGCTCGGCGCATCGAGCAGATACGTGACCGCCGCCGCGACGTTCGCCGCGCCGACCGGGCGCTCGAGCAGATTGGCGCGTGCCACGCGATCGAATTCCTCCGTGCTCTGGTCACCGCTCGGCAGCGTCAATCCGGGCGCCACCGCGTTAACGCGGACGCGCGGCGCAAAGGCCATCGCCATCATCTCGGTCGCGCCGGCGAGCGCGTACTTGGTCAGGCTGTAGGAGAAGAAATCGGAGTTCGGATTGGCGAGCTTCTGGTCGAGCAGGTTGACGATCGCGCCGCTGGCGAGCGTCGGCTGCGCCGCCAGCGCGGCGGCGAGCAGCGCGGGCGCGGTGCAGTTGATCGCGTAGAGCCGCGCGGCGAGATCGGCATCGATCGCCTCGGGGCGATCTTCCTCGAAGCGCGACGCGCTGTTGACCAGGGCGTGGACAGGCCCGCCGTTCGCCGCGACGGCGCGGTCGAACAGATCACCGACGTTTGCCAGATCGCCCTTCACCGTCACCCCCCCGATCTCGGCCGCCAGCGCCTCCGCCGCGTCCTTCGAGCTGCCGTAGTGGATCACGACACGCCAACCCGCAGCGGCGCAGGCGCGGCCGATCGCGGCGCCCAACCGCTTCGCCCCGCCCGTCACCAGCACGCTGCGCGTCACGCGCGGCCCTGCATGCCCATCAACGCCAGTACTTCCTTGCGGCTGCGCTCGTCGTCGCGGAACACGCCCATCATCCGGCTGGTCACCATCGATACGCCCGGCGTGCGCACGCCGCGTGCGGTCATGCACGCGTGGCTCGCCTCGATCACCACCGCCACGCCCTGCGGCTTCAGCCCGCTCCAGATGCAGTCGGCGACCTCCGCGGTCAGCCGCTCTTGCACCTGCAGCCGCCGCGCATAGGCGTGCAGCACGCGCGCAAGCTTCGAGATGCCGACCACGTGGTTGCGCGGCAGATAGGCGATGTGCGCGCGGCCGATGATCGGCGCCATGTGGTGCTCGCAGTGCGACTGGAACGGAATATCGCGCAGCAGCACGATCTCATCATATCCACCCACTTCCTCGAATACGCGAGACAAGTGGTGCGCGGGATCGTCGGCATAGCCCACGCAATATTCCTTCCAAGCGCGCGCGACGCGGCGCGGCGTGTCAATCAGCCCTTCGCGTGCGGGATCGTCACCGGCCCAGCGCAGCAATGTGCGGATCGCATCCTCGACGTGCGGTGGCACCACAATCTTGCCGTCGCTTCCGATAAGATCGCCATCCTCCGGCGTACCGTGCACCTTCATGCCCTCTCAAACCCCTTCCGAGTGCCTTCCGATCCCACGCGCCATACGATGCCGGTTCGTTATTGCTACTGTTTCATTTGAGACACAGGGGTGACGTGCCGCGCACGATCATAACGCAAATTCAATTGACGAGTGAAATTTTCGGGCGCTACGGTCCATACCGAACCATTGAACATCCGCAGATCGGCACCAAGCCGACGCGGACATCAGGAGAGGATGCCGATGCGCAGGATTGAGCTTTTTGCCGCTACAGCCATGGCCTTGGTGGCCATGCTGCCCGCCGCCGCGATGGCACAGAGCACGCCTGCCCCGGAGAATACCACACCTACGAACGCGCCCAACATGGCGACGCCGGACGGCGCGGGTGACGCGGCACAGGGCAATTCGGGCTATGGCTCGGACATCGTCGTCACGGCGCAGCGCCAGTCGCAAACGCTGCAGGAAGTGCCGATCGCGGTCAGCGCCTTTTCCGCCGAAACGCTGCAGGCACAACAGATCGATAACGCGTCAGACCTTCAGCTGACGCTGCCGAACGTCACCTTCTCGAAGGGCAATTTCACCGGCTCCAGCTTCACCATCCGCGGTATCGGCGATCTGTGCGTCGGCATCTCGTGCGACGCCGCGACCGCAATCCATATCAACGGCACCCCGCTGCTTGCCACCCGCATCTTCGAGACCGAGTATTTCGATCTCGAGCGCGTTGAGGTGCTGCGCGGCCCCCAAGGCACGCTGTTTGGCCGCAACGCGACCTCGGGCGTCATCAACTTCATCTCGGCGAAGCCGCGCACCGACGCCTTCTCGGCCTCGGGCGAGCTTGAATACGGCAATTACGATTCGATCCGCGCCAAGGGCGTGATCAACGTTCCGCTGGGTGATACGATGGCGGTTCGCGTCGCGGGCTTCTACCTCAACCGCGATGGCTACACGAAGAACACCTTCCTCAACACGCGGATCGACGGCCGCGACATGTACGCGATCCGCGGCTCGTTCCGCTGGGAGCCTTCGGTCGATACGACATTTGACCTGATGGGCTATTACTTCCGCGAGGACGACAACCGCCTGCGCATCCAGAAGCAGGTCTGCCAGCGCGATCCGACCGGCACGCTCGGCTGTCTCAATGGCCGCCGCGATCCCTCGCGTAGCAACACCAACTCGAGCTTCACCGGCACGCTCGGCAGCCGCGAGTTCCTTGCGATCTCCGGCGGCCCGACCTTCGCCGCGCTCGGCCTCAACAGCCTCTACGGGCCGGATTCCTACGCCGGCTATCTCGACTCGCCCGATCCGCGCGTGATCGCGTCGGCGACCGATCCGACGTACTTCACCGACGAACTGCAGATTCAGGGCCGGCTCGAGCATAATTTCGGCCCAATCAAGGCGCAGATCACCGGCTTCTACCACGAGACCAAGGTCGAATCGTCGCAGGACTATTCGCTCGGCGTCGGCAATTCGACCGGGATCATCCCTGGCCTCACCGCGCTGTCGGCGTTCGCCGCCAATCCGGCGCTCGCACCCTATTTCCGCCCGATCGCGAACGCGCTGATCCCCAACGGCGTCAACGGCGGTGTCTGCACCTCGCTGCCCGAAGAGACCGGGCTCGGCTCGTACGGCGGGTTCAAGCGCTGCGCCGCCACCCCGCTCGCCTATGACCGGTCGAACCAGCGCACCAAGGCGTGGTCGGCCGAAGGCATCGTGTCGTCCGACTTCGACGGGATGTTCAACTTCCTGATCGGCGGCATCTACGTGCAGAACAAGCTGCGCGACGGCGACTATTACGTGAACGCCTTCCCGATCGACTATGTCACCGGCGTGCTCGGCAGCTTGCAGAGCCTCGGCGGCGCCGCGGCGGGCATTCCGCCGAGCTTCCTCGGCACGCCGTTCTTTCGCAACGGCACGCCCGAGTTCAAGCTTAAGTCCTACGGCATCTTCGGCGAAGCCTATTTCGACTTCAACGATCGCCTCAAGCTGACGCTCGGCATCCGCTATAACAACGACGAGAAGACGGTGCGCGCGCGCAGCACGCTCGCCAGCTTCCTGGTACCGTACAACCAGACCGGCACCGCCTATGATTCGCCGTATTTCGGTTTGTACGATGCCGATCCGGTGACGCCCGGCGTCCAGTCCGAGCAGTTCCGTAACCGCACGTTTGACGCCTTCACCGGGCGCGCGGTGCTCGATTACAAGATCACCGACGACAACCTGCTCTATGCATCCTACTCGCGCGGCTACAAGTCGGGCGGTTTCAATCCGGCGGTTCAGGTCGCCGGCCTGACGATCCCCGATGCGTTCCAGCCGGAAAGCATCGATGCGTTCGAGATCGGATCGAAGAACACCTTCGCCAACGGCAAGCTGACGCTGAACCTCACTGGCTTCTACTATAAGTACAAGAACCTTCAGCTGAGCCGCATCGTCGCGCGCTCGTCAATCAACGACAATATCGATGCCAACATCTGGGGCGTCGAGGCGGAAGCGGTCGTTCGGCCGGGGCCGGGCTGGGTCGTCAATTTCGGCGCGAGCTACCTGAACACCAGCGTGCAGGAAGAAAGCCCGTTCATCAACCAGCGCGATCCGTCGGGCGGTGATCCCAACACGGTAATCATCAAGGACATCGGCGCGGCGTTCAACTGCGTCGTCCGCGGGCCGAACGCCGCAGCCGCCGAAGCCTTCGTCACCGCGGCGAATAACCAGATCAACGCCTCACGCGGCCTTACCACCGCCAACGGGCTGCGCGGACCGCAGGCGTTCCCGGCGGATGCCAACGTCGGCGCGCGCAGCGGCGCGTTCAGCCAGTGCAGCACGCTGACGACGCTGGCGTCGAACGGTGCGTTCAATCCGGGCGGTCTCATCCAGGTGGTCGACGGCGTCGGGGTGAGCATCAAGGGCAACTCGCTGCCGCAGGCGCCGATCGCCAAGTTCTCCGCCGGCGTGCAGAAGACGTTCGACTTCGACAACGGCATGAGCTTCGTGCCGCGCGTCGACGTCACCTACACCGGCGAGAGCTACGGCAACATCTTCAACGGCCGGGTCAACCGGATCGAGGGATACGAGCAGGTCAACGCCCAGGTGCAGCTGAACGGCGCCGAGGAGAAGTGGTACCTGCGTGGGTTCGTATCGAACGTGTTCGATAATAATGCGACGACCGGTCTGTACCTCACCGACCAGTCGTCGGGCCTGTTCACCAACATCTTCACGCTGGAACCGCGCCGCTACGGCATCGCCGCCGGCTTCAAGTTCTGATCGCGCGCCGCCGGCCCGTTTCGACGGGCCGGTGCTGACGCTTCCTTAAAGGGCGGGTCGGCAACGACCCGCCCTACTCATTTCAGCCGCTCTGCTGCCCAGGCGACATGGTCGGCCATGAAGGTCGAGATGAAGTGGTAGCTGTGATCGTACCCGGGCTGCATCCGCAACGTCAGGTCGATTCCCGCCTCCGCGCACGCACGCGCGAGTAGATCAGGCTTCAGTTGTTCGTCGAGGAACGCGTCCGCATCCCCCTGATCGACCAGTATCGCCTCCAGCCGCGCCCCATCCGCGATCAGCGCGCAGGCGTCATACGCCTGCCACGCACCGCGATCGGCGCCCAGATAGGCCGTCAGCGCCTTTTCGCCCCACGGGCAGTGCAGCGGCGAGGCGATCGGCGCGAAGGCGGAGACGCTGCGGAACCGCTCCGGATTGCGAAGCGCGATCGTCAAAGCGCCATGTCCGCCCATCGAATGCCCGCAGATCGACTGCCGGGTCAGGTCGGCGACGGGGAATTCAGTCGCAATCAGCGCGGGCAGTTCGTCCTCGATGTAGCGCCGCATGCGGTAATTGCTCGCCCACGGCGCCTCGGTCGCATCGACGTAGAAGCCCGCGCCCTGCCCCAGATCCCACGCCGGATCGTCGGCCACGCCGTCGCCGCGTGGGCTGGTATCGGGCGCGACGAAGATGATGCCGTGCTCGGCGCAGGCGCCGCGATACTCTCCCTTGTCGGTCACGTTGGCGTGCGTGCAGGTGAGTCCCGACAGGAACCACAGCACAGGCAATCGTGTGCCATCTTGATGCGGCGGCACGTAGACCGAGAAGGTCATGTCGGTACCGGTCGCCTCCGACGCGTGACGATACACGCCTTGGATGCCGCCGAACGCCTTGCTCTCGCTAACCGTATCCATTCTCGCCTGCCTTTCGCTACGCGGCCACCCACGCGACTGCCCGTAACGCGTGACAAGCGCGTCGGGGCAGCGCAGAAGACCCGGCGCGCTCTGTACAGCGTGATTCCGCGAGATGCCGAATGACCGGCGCAACAGGAAGGAAAGTAATGGCTACCAAGACCAAGACCGGCGAAGAGGCCAAGAAGACCGGCGGCATCCACGCCCCGGTACAGCCCTCGCCCGAACTGGGTGCCGTCGTCGGCAACGACAAGCTGCCGCGCAGCGAGGTGATCAGCAAGGTTTGGGCTTACATCAAGTCGAACAACTTGCAGAACCCCGAGAACAAGCGCGAGATTCTGGCCGACGAGGCGCTGAAGAAGGTCTTCGGCAAGGACAAGGTGACGATGTTCGAGATGAACAAGTACATCTCGGCGCACGTCAAGGCCTGACGATTTCGGGGCGCTGCGCTTGCAGCGTCCCACCCGCCGCTATTCAAGACGGATGGTGCCCCCGGCGCGATTCGAACGCACGACCTGCGGTTTAGGAAACCGTCGCTCTATCCTGCTGAGCTACGGGGGCACTGCCAGCCTAGCTACGGCCGCCCGTCCAGCCGGTCAATCGCGATGCGCCCAGCGATTGGGGCTCAATCCTCGAACGATCCGTCGAGCGACTTCCACAGCTTCTGCGTCCCCGCTTCCTGCGCGCGATTGACGTATTGCGACGCGACCAGCCAGCCCTTGATCGGCCGCAGCGGGAGCAAACAGCCTAGCACCATTACCGGTACCGAGGTGACGAGGTGCACCCACGCCGGCGGCTCGAAGCGCACCTGCAACCATACGACGAAAAAGATCAGCGGCAGCGCGATTAGGCAGAGCGAGAAGAAGGCCGGCCCGTCGTCGGGTGAGGCGAAACGGTAATCCAGTCCGCACGTAGGGCAGCGATCAACGATGCCCAGCCACGACTTGAACATCGGGCCATTGCCGCATCGCGGGCAACACCCCTTCCATCCGGTACGAAGGATCCAGCCGAACTTGCCCTGTGCGGCTGCGGGATCGGGCACTTCGGCCGCTTTGTCTTGATCCACGTCCACATTCCTCGACCAGAAAACACCGGCTTAGCGCCGTGACGATCGTCGTCGCTTGGACAAATCGTCCATGCCCGGATCACACCGGGCATCCTTGACGAACAGATGGCTAGTTCGACTGTTCCGGTGGCACGATCGGCAGCGGTAAAGCCGCAACCGCAACGCCGTCATCGACCAGCGCCTTGGCTTCGGTGATCGTCGCCTGCCCGTGGATCGTCTCGTGCGGCTGCGCGCCGTCGTGCATCGCGCGCGCCTGCGCCGCGAAATCCTTGCCCACCCAGCGCGATCCTTCGAGCACCTTGCGCTGCGCGGCCGCCAGCGCCCGGAGCGCGACCTTGACGTCCACCGGCGGGGCGGGCGTACGCGCGTTCGCCTTTGCCGATACGTTGGGCGCCATCACCGCCTTCTCGATCGTCGTGTCGCCGCACACCGGGCAGGCGATCAGCTTGCGTGCGCGCTGATCGTCATACGCCGTTGACGACGCGAACCACGCCTCGAACACGTGCTCCCCAGCGCACCGCAGATCGAACACGATCACCGCGGCCCGCCTACCGCCAGCGTCACGGGCGGGATTGCCCGGCGATGTTCGAGCACCGGAATGCGAGCGCGAACCTCGGCAATCCGCTCGCGATCGATCGCGACGAGCGTCACGCCGGCGCTTTCGCCGAGATCCGCGATGACCTCGCCCCAAGGATCGACCGCTAGGGAATGGCCGAAGGTTGCACGGCCATCGGCGTGCTCGCCTGTCTGTGCCGCCGCGATCACGAAACACGCCGCCTCGATCGCTCGCGCTCGCAGCAGGATGTGCCAGTGCGCGGCGCCAGTCGGTCGGGTAAAGGCGGCCGGCACCGTTAGGATCGTCGCGCCGGCGTCGCTGAGCGACCGGAACAGGTCGGGGAAGCGAAGATCGTAGCAGATCGTCAGCCCGAGCCGGCCGAGCGGCGTATCGACCACGACCGCCGCCTCGCCGGCCGCATACGCCGACGACTCGCGCCAGCTCTCGCCGGTCGGCAGATCGACGTCGAACAGGTGAATCTTGTCGTAGCGCGCCCGGATCGCGCCGCTATCGTCGATCACAAAGCCACGGTTCGCCAGCCGACCGTCCGCTCGCCGGACTGCCATGCTGCCGATATGAACCCACATTCCCGTACGTGCCGCCGCATTACGAACCGCCGCGAGCACATGGTCGTCATCTTCCGCAACGATCGACTGCGCCGACCGCGCCCGGTCGCGATCGAGCAGCCCCGACATCTCCGGCGTGAACAGCATCGCCGCCCCGCCCTGCGCCGCTTCGTCGATCGCGCGCACGATCACATCGGCATTCGCTGCCGGATCGATCCCGCTTGTCATCTGCAGGATCGCCGCGGTCGCCGTGTGCGCCATCGATGCGCCTGTCGCAGCGGGGCTTGGCGTCACGTCGCCGCGAGAAGCGGGTCGAGCCCGCCGGCGCGCTCCAGCGCGGCTAGATCGTCCGATCCGCCAATATGCTTTCCGTCGATGAAAATCTGCGGCACCGTGGTGCGTCCGCCGGCACGATCGATCATCTCGGCGCGCTTCGGCCCGCCCATCGTGATGTCGTACTCGGCCGGCTCAACGCCCTTCGCCGACAGGAGCTGCATCGCGCGGGTGCAATAGGGGCACCACGCCTTGGTATAGATTTCGACCTGCGCCATGCGCTCCGAGTTGTGGACGCGGCCGCCGATTGTCAATCCGCGGCGGTCGGATCGAGCACGCGCGCCCAGCACAGAACGTGCACCCGCGCCGCCCCCGCCGCCAGCAGCGCGCGGACGCAGGCATCGCTCGTCGCGCCGCTGGTGTGGACATCGTCGACCAGCACGATCCTGCGCCCCCGCAGCGTGGCGCCCTGAGCGATCGCGAACGCGCCCGATACCGCGCGGCGACGCCCCGCCCTGCCCAGCCCACGAAGCACCGGCGTCGCGTAACGGCGCACCAGCGCGCCATTGTCGGCCGCGACGCCCGACAGACGGGACAGCGCGATCGCGATCAGCGCCGCCTGATTGTAGCCGCGCGACCATAAGCGCCAGCGATGCAGCGGCACCGGGACGATCAGCTCGGCACCCACGGGAAGGTGTCGCAGCATCAGACGCGCGGCGGTCTCGGCGAACGCCGCCCGCCCGGCATATTTCAGCCGTAGCGCGACTGTCCAGGCGACCGGGCCGTAGGCGACCGCCGCGTCGAGGCCGGCGTGTCGCGGCGGCGCGGTGAGGCAGTCGCCGCATCGCGCGTCCGCCCCACGATCGAAAGCGAAGGGTGTATGGCACGCGGCGCACCACGGCGGCGTGAGGAACTGGAGCGATGGCCAGCACGCGCTGCAGACCCGGTGCGGCCGGTCGGTCACCGCGCCGCAGCCCGGGCAGCGCGGCGGCAGCGCGAGCGACAGCAGCGGTTCGGCGATGTTCCAGGCCATCGGCGACGCTTGTCGCGCGCCGCGCGGAAGCGCACAAGCCGCCGCCATGGCCGCCCCAGAGATCTTCGACCGCGCCGCACGTCGGCACCGCCGCGACCGCGCGGCAACTAACTATGCGGCGCACGATTTCCTGCGCGCCGCCATGCTCGACGGCATCGCCGAGCGACTGGCGTCGGTGAAGCGCGCGTTCACCGACGTCCTCGATCTCGGCAGTTTTGACGGCGCCTTCGTCCCGCCACCAGGCGCCCGCGTGACTCGGCTAGACGCTGGCCACGCCTTTGCGCGGATCAGCGGCGGCGTGCAGGCGGACGAGGATCGGCTGCCCTTCGCCGATGCGTCGTTCGATCTCGTGATTTCCGCCGGCGTACTTGATCAGCTCAACGATGTGCCCGGCGCGCTCGCACTGACGCGTCGCGTACTGAAGCCGGACGGGCTGTTCCTCGGCGCGATGCTTGGCGCCGGCTCGCTGAGCGCGCTGCGCGCCGCGTTGCGCGTCGCCGAGGCAGAGCGTCCGGTGGCGCGGCTCCACCCGCAGATCGACGTTCGCTCGGCCGGAGACCTGCTGATGCGCGCCGGCTTCGCGCTGCCCGTCGCGGATACCGAGAGTCTGCGTGTGCGCTATGCGTCGATTGGACGGCTACTTGGTGACCTTCGTGGCATGGCGGCGACCAACGTCCTTGCAAATCGCCATCTGCTCGGCCGCGCGGCGCTGGCGCGCGCTGCCGCCGCGTTCGCCGGGGCGGCCGATGCCGATGGGCGAACGAGCGAGACGTTCGAGATTGTCTTTCTTACCGGCTGGTCACCGTCGCCCGATCAGCCGCAGCCGGCGAAACGGGGCAGCGCGACGGCATCGCTTGCGGGCGCGCTACGCGACCGCCACTAGGGATCAGGCGTCGGCACGGCGGTTGAGATCGTGGCCGAACGCGAGCACGCCAACCCCGATGATCGTCCAAAGCGCCTCACCGTGCTCCATCAGCCCGGCATTGTGCGGCAGCGTCATGGCACCGGCCATCATTCCCAGCCCTAGCGAGCCGACCCCGAGCGGCAGCATATAACCGTGCTGCAACGCGCCGCGCCCAAGCCCGATGACGCCGAGCGCGATCGCGACTGTCAGCCCGATCTCATGGAAGATCGGATCCACCAGCATCCCGCCGACCGCGGATAGCATGGCGACCAATACCGCGCTGGCGATGCAGTGGACGACGCACAGCCCGGATACGATGATCGCCAGCCGATCAAGTCCGGTCGAACGGTCGAGGCGAAGCGTGGTCGTCATTCGCCACCCATGTAGCGCGGCTATGGCGACGTTACAATATCACATCATGCTGAATCGTCGCCGCGCCATTGCCGCTGCGCGGCAGCGATCGTACATGGGCGCATGCTGCAGCCAAGCCCCGATTTCCGCGTATCCGCCCGGCCGCGGTCGCTTGCACGCTGGCTCTACATCGTCGCCGCGCTGATCGTCGCGATGGTCGCGGTCGGCGGCATCACGCGACTGACCGAATCAGGTCTGTCGATCACGCAATGGAAGCCGATCAGCGGCATCATCCCGCCCCTCAACGACGCGCAATGGCAGGCGGAATTTGCCAACTACCAGCGCATCCCCGAATATCAGCAAATCAACCAGGGCATGACGCTCGCCGGGTTCAAGAGCATCTTCTTCTGGGAATATGTTCATCGGCTGCTCGGCCGCGTCATCGGCCTTGCGTTCGCGCTGCCGCTCCTGTGGTTCGCGGTGCGTCGGCAGATCCCACGCGGTTTCGGTTGGCGCCTGACGGTGCTTCTGATGCTCGGCGGGATGCAGGGCGCGATTGGTTGGTGGATGGTCGCCTCCGGTCTGTCGGAGCGCACCGACGTCAGCCACATCCGACTTGCGACGCATCTATCGGCCGCGTTGCTGATCCTCGGCGGCATCGTCTGGACCGCGCTTGACCTGCGCAACCTCGCCGCGAACCCGCTCGCGCGGCCTGCACGGCTTCACTGGCTTGGCGGCTTCGCGCTGGCGATGCTTGCGCTTCAGATCGTGCTCGGCGCGTTCACGGCGGGGCTCGATGCTGGCTATGCGTTCAGCAGCTGGCCGCTGATGGGCAACGCCTTCTTCCCCGCCGATGCACCGATGCTCGCGCCGGCATGGCGCAACGTCGTCGACAATCCCGTCGTGGTTCAGTTCGTCCACCGCTGGTTCGCCTTCGCCGCTGCCGGCGCGTTCGTGTGGCTCGCCATGGCGGCGCGGCGCCGCGGCGCGGTCAATGCCTGGGGCGCGGTGATCCTGCTCGTCGGGCTGCAGATCGTTTTGGGGATCGCCACCCTGCTAAGCGGCGTCGAGATCGTCGTCGCCGTCGCCCATCAGGTGAACGCCGCGATCCTGCTGATCGCCGCAGTCGCCGCCGCGCACGCGCTCGGGCACCGGCATGGCGCGCCCAATTCGACGGCGTCGACGCATCTGGTATCATAATACCCGTCATGCGGGTGGCGGTTTTGTTGACTTTCCGGGCGCTTCTCTACAAGGGAGAGCGCAACGCGCCGCGCCGGTTCCGGGGCGGCGTCTTGGTTCAATGAAAAGGTCAAAGCTCCCATGAAGGCGCTGATGAAGACCACCAAGGCGGCCAAGCCCGCCGAGGTGGAGAAGAAGTGGCACATCGTCGATGCCACCGATCTGGTGGTCGGCCGCGCTGCGGTGGTGATCGCCAACGTCCTGCGCGGCAAGCACAAGACGTCGTTCACCCCCCACGTCGACTGCGGTGACAACGTCATCGTGATCAACGCCGACAAGGTGAAGTTTACCGGCAACAAGCTGGCCGACAAGGTCTATTACAAGCACACCGGCTATGCCGGCGGGATCAAGGGCGTCACCGCCGCCAAGGTGCTCGAGGGTCGCTTCCCGGAGCGCGTGCTCGAGAAGGCCGTCGAGCGGATGATTCCGCGTGGACCGCTGGGTCGCCAGCAAATGCGCAACCTGCGCATCTTCAAGGGCACCGAGCATCCGCACGAGGCGCAGAACCCCGAGGTTCTCGACATCGCCGGCATGAACCGCAAGAACAAGGTGGGCGCATAATGTCCGACAATCGCCAGTCGCTTTCCGATCTCGCCGCGCTGACGCAGCAGTCGTCGCAGCCCGCTTCGCCCGCCGCCTTGTCGGGCGATTCGTCGGCAGATGCCTATCTGGCCGGACAGGTCGACGCGCCGACGCAGCCGACCACGCCGCTGCGCCAGCAGGAGCTCGACAAGTACGGTCGCGCCTACGCCACCGGTCGCCGCAAGGACGCCGTTGCTCGCGTTTGGCTCAAGCCGGGTTCGGGCAAGATCACGATCAACGGCCGCGATCAGGAAACCTATTTCGCGCGTCCGACGCTGCGTCTCGTCATCAACCAGGTGTTCGGCATCACCGAGCGCGAAGGCCAGTATGACGTGATCTGCACCGTCAAGGGCGGCGGCCTGTCGGGTCAGGCCGGCGCGGTGAAGCACGGCATCAGCCAGGCGATCACCAAGTACGAGCCGATCCTGCGTGCGCTGGTGAAGGCGGCGGGCTTCCTCACCCGCGACAGCCGTACCGTCGAGCGCAAGAAGTACGGCCGCGCCAAGGCACGCCGCAGCTTCCAGTTCTCGAAGCGCTGAGGTCGGGTCCCGGGCCATGCGCCCGGGATTGTCCAGGCGAACAAAAGGGCGGTCCTTCGGGGCCGCCCTTTTTCGTTTGCGCCCACCCCGCTCATCGCAGCGCAAGCACCGGATGCCTATATCGTGCGCATGCCGACTTTCGCAGACGTCACCCCGCACCTTGCCTTGATCGGGGCGCTGTTCGGCGTCGTCCTCGTCGCCAGCCTGCTGCGTCGCATCCCGATCGTGGGGCGCATCTTCGGCGCGCTGACATGGCTCGTGCTGCTCGGCGCGCTGGCGATGGTGATCGTCCAGCGCGAGCGGTTCGATCCCTATCTCGGCAGCGTCGCCAGGATGCTCGATTTGTCGAGCCAGCAGGTGGCGGGCGAGGAAACGCGGATCCGCATGAGCCCCGACGGGCATTTCTGGGCCAACGTGCGCTTCGGCGGCGTCGATCGGCGGATGCTGATCGACAGCGGTGCCACCGTCACCGCGCTGTCGCTCGCCACCGCGCAGGCGGCCGGGCTCGACGTGCGTGAGGCGGGCTTTCCGATGCTGCTGCGCACGGCCAACGGCACGATCCGCGCGCAGACCGCCGACATTGCGGAGCTGCGGCTGGGAAACGTCGTCGCGCGCGATCTGCCGGTGGTCGTCTCGCCTGCGTTCGGCAACACCGACGTGCTCGGCATGAACTTCCTGTCGCGCCTCAAATCATGGCGTGTCGAGGAGCGGACGCTGATCATGACGCCGCATCACCCGCAGCCCGTCAAATCGGGATGACGCGCTCGCACAGGCGCTCGGCCTCGGCAGCGTCGTGCGTCACGATCAGCATCGGCAGTCGCAACTCGTCGCGCACGCGCTCGATCGCCTGCATCGCCTCTTCGCGCCGAATCGGATCGAGCGACGACAGCGGTTCGTCGAGCAGCAGGAAATCGGGATCGCGCAGCAGCGCTCGCCCGATCGCTACGCGCCGCGCCTCGCCCCCCGACAAGGTGCGCGGCCAACGATCGAGAAGCGTCGTAATGTCAAGCGTTTTCGCCACCTCGATGAGCCGTCCGGCATCGGGCGCACCGTAGAGCAAGTTGCGGCGCACCGAGAGATGCGGGAAGAGCCGCGGCTCCTGGAAGACGACGCCTGCGCGCCGGTCTTCGGGCTTGAGATCGATGCCTTGCGTCGCATCGAACAACGTGCGCTCGGCGACGCGGACGTGCCCGCAGTCAGGCTTCAGCAAGCCGGCGATAATCATCAGGACGCTGGTCTTACCCGCGCCCGACGGTCCGACGAGCGCGCTCGCGCCGCGCGGCACCCGGAACGTCGCGCCGATGACGCGCCCGGCGCGGCGCGTGCAGACATCGACGTCAAAGGACATGCAGCCCCCGTCCCTGCCGCCGCGCCAGCCATTCCGACAACAGCAACGCGACGAGGCTGATCGCTACCGACACGCTGGCGAGCCGCCACACCGCGTCCTCGCCCCCCGGGCGCTGCAGCGCCGCGTAGATCGCCAGCGGCAGCGTCTGCGTCTCGCCCGGCACGTTCGACACGAAGGTAATAGTGGCGCCGAACTCGCCCAGCGATCGCGCGAAGCCGAGCACGGCGGCGGCAAGCACGCCCGGCAGCGACAAGGGCAGCGTGATCGTCGCGAAGGTGCGCCACCACCCCGCACCAAGCGTTCGCGCCGCCTGTTCGAGGCGCCGGTCGACCGCGTCGAGCGACAGCCGCATCGCGCGCACCATCAGTGGCAAGGCCATGACACCGGCGGCGATCGCCGCCCCGGTCCAGCGGAACAGCACACTGACGCCGAACAGCCGCGCGAGCACCGCACCGATCGGCCCGCCCGGCGCGAAGGCGAGCAGCAGCAGCCACCCAGTCACCACCGGCGGCACGACGAGCGGCAAGTGGATCAAGGCGTCGAGCAGCGCCTTGCCCGCGAAGCGCCCGCGCGCGAGCAGCCAGGCCAGCCAGAAGGCGATCGGCAGCGTCACCGCCGTCGCGACGCCGCCGACGAGCAGCGACAGCCAGACGACCGACGCGAGATCCCCGGTCACGCGAAATCCCCCGTCACGCGCGGCGCGCCGTCAACGCGCGGCGAAGCCGTGTCGGCGCAGGATCGCCTTGCCGTCCGGCGACAGCAGGAAGCGGCGAAAACCCTCTGCGTCCGCGCTGCGGCCGCCGCGCAATCGCGCGATCGGATAGATGATCGGCGGGTGGCTGCGCGCGGGAAAGACGCCGGCGACCATCAGGCCAGGGGCGACCTGCACGTCGGTCGCGTAGACGATGCCGTAGGGCGCCGCACCGCGCTGGACCAGCGCGAGCGCCGCACGCACGCTCTCGGCACCCACCACCTTCGATCGGACCGCTTGCCACGCGCCGAGCCGCTGCAGGGCGGCCCGGCCGTAGCGCCCGGCAGGTACTGCATCGGCATCGGCCATCGCCAGCGGGGCGGCGCCGAGAATCCGACCGAGCGCCGCGCCGCGCTGCTGCCCGACCCGGGTACTACCTTTCGGCGCGACGACGACGAGGCGATTGCCTGCGAGCACCGCGCGAGTTCCGGGCACGACAAGTCCGCGCTTTGCGAGATCATCCATCCACTCGGCGTCGGCCGACACGAAGATATCCGCCGGCGCCCCCGCCGCCGCCTGGCGCGCAAGCGCGGACGATGCGGCGAACGACAGCGTCGGCCGCGCGTGCCCGCGCCTCGCCCAGGTGTCTGCGGCATCGCTGAGCGCCTCCTGCATGCTCGCTGCGGCGAGGACCAGCGGTGCACGCGCTTGCGCGCGCGCAGCGACGGGCAGCAGCGCCGCGAGGAGCAGCACGAACGCGGCCAGCCACAAGGCCAAACCGCGCGACGGCGAAGCGAAGGCTGGGAGGCGATCGGAAACCGTCATCGGCACTCTCTCCCTACCAGGTTGGCACGCGCCGCGCCGCGACGCCGCGCGGCGCGGCTCGTCTTTGCCTCAGCGCGTCAGCTTCTTGTATGCCAGCCGCGTCGGGCGATCCGCCGCATCGCCCAGACGACGCCGCTTGTCCTCCTCATACGCCTCGAAATTTCCTTCGAACCACTCGACGTGGCTGTCGCCCTCGAACGCCAGGATGTGCGTGCAGAGGCGATCGAGGAAGAAGCGATCGTGGCTGATGACCACGGCGCAACCGGCGAACGTCTCCAGTGCCTCTTCGAGCGCGCGCAACGTCTCGACGTCGAGGTCGTTGGTCGGCTCGTCGAGCAGCAGGACGTTGCCGCCCTCCTTCAGCATCTTGGCCATATGCACGCGGTTGCGCTCACCGCCGGACAGCTGGCCGACCTTCTTCTGCTGATCCGGCCCGCGGAAATTAAACGCGCCGACATAGGCGCGCGTGCCCATCTCCTGCTTGCCGAAGCGGAAGACCTCGAGCTCGTCGGAGATTTCCTGCCAGACGTTCTTGTTCGGATCGAGATCGTCGCGGCTCTGGTCGACGTAGCCCAGCTTCACGGTCGAGCCGACCTCGATCGTGCCGGCATCGGGCTTGTCCTGCCCAGTGATGAGCTTGAACAGCGTCGACTTGCCCGCGCCGTTCGGCCCGATCACGCCGACGATGCCGCCCGGCGGCAGCGTGAAGTCGAGGTTCTCGAACAACAGCTTGTCGCCATAGGATTTGGTCAGACCCTTGGCCTCGATCACCTTGCCGCCGAGCCGCTCGGGAAGCTGGATCAGGATCGCGGCCTTGCTGGCGACACGGCTCTCCTGCTTCTCCATCAGCTCGTCGAATGCGCGGATACGCGCCTTGCTCTTGGTCTGACGTGCCTTGGGGGTCTGCCGCATCCAGGCGAGCTCGTCGGCGATCGCCTTCTGCTTGCCGGCCTCCTCACGCTCCTCCTGCTCGAGCCGCTTGGCCTTCTTCTCGAGATAGCCCGAATAGTTCGATTCGTAGGTGTAATAACGCCCGCGATCGAGCTCGAGCACCCAGTTGACGACGTTGTCCAGGAAGTAGCGGTCGTGGGTGACGAGAATGACGTTGCCGGTATATTCCTTGAGGAAATTCTCCAGCCAGCTGACGCTCTCGGCATCGAGGTGGTTGGTCGGCTCATCGAGCAGCAGGATGTCGGGCTTCTCGAGCAGCAGCCGTACCAGCGCGACGCGGCGCCGCTCGCCGCCCGACAGGTTGGTCACCGGTGAGTCCGACGGCGGGCAGCGCATGGCCTCCATCGCCTGCTCGAGCTGCGAGTCGAGGCTCCAGCCGTCAGCGGCGTCGATCTTCGCTTGGAGGTCGCCCATCTCCTCCATCAGCGCGTCGAAGTCGGTATCGTCCTTGGGATCGCCCATCTCGGCCGAGATCGCGTTGAAGCGATCGACCATCGCCGCGATCGGGCCAGCACCCAGGCGCACGTTCTCGATCACCGTCTTGTCGGGGTCGAGCTGCGGCTCCTGCGGCAGATAGCCGACCTTGACCCCCTCGGCCGCCCACGCCTCGCCGGTGAAGTCGGTGTCGATCCCGCCCATGATCTTCATCAGCGTCGACTTGCCCGACCCGTTCGGGCCGATGATCGCGATCTTCGCGCCCGGAATGAACTGCAGGTGGATGTTGTTGAGCACCGGCTTGTTGGCACCCGGAAAGGTCTTGGTCAGACCCTTCATGACGTAGGTATACTGGACGGCCATCGGTCGCCTGTGCTCCGGAATGAAGATAAGGGAAAATGTCGCGCCATATGTAATGGCGCGCTCGGCCGTTGGCAAACCGCCGCCAGCGACCTAGGCGATGGCAATGATCACGCGCCTCCCGCTCGCCGCACTCCTTCTCGCCACCGCCGCCCCGGCGCTCGCGCAGCGCGCCGCCCCGCCCCCGCCCGCGCCGGTCGATCCGCAGGTCGCAGCGCTGCGCGATGCGGCGCTCGGGGATACCGTCGCCTATGACATCGTCGAGGGCATGACGACCGAGGTCGGCCAGCGGCTTGCCGGCACCGAGGCGGAAGCGCGCGCGCGGCGCTGGAGCGAAGCGAAGCTGAAGGCGCTTGGTTTCAGCAACGTGCGGATCGAGACGTATCGAATGCCGGTATGGGTCCGCGGCGAGGAACGCGGCGAGATCGTCGCGCCCTTCCCGCAGAAGCTGCATCTCGCCGCGCTCGGCAATTCGGGCGCAACCCCCGCCAAGGGAATCGACGCCGACGTCGTGATCTTCCCCACCTACGGCGATCTCGCCGCGGCACCCGACGGCAGCCTGAAAGGCAAGATCGCCTATGTCGGCAATGCGATGATGAAGACGCAGGACGGCTCGAGCTACGGCCAGGAAGGCGTGGCGCGCTTCGCAGGTCCGGCGCTGGCGGCCCGCAAGGGCGCCGCCGCGATCGTCATCCGCTCGATCGGCACCGACACGCATCGCCTGCCGCACACCGGCACGACGAACTTCCCCGACGGTACCGCTGCGATCCCCGCGGCGGCGCTCTCCGTTCCCGACGCCAAGTTGCTCGAAGCGATGGCGCGCCGCGGGCAGCCGATCCGCATGAAGCTCGTGTTGACGCCGCGCCAGGTAGGCGAGCAGGAATCGGGCAATGTCATCGCCGAGGTACCGGGCACCGATCCGAATGCCGGCATCGTCCTCGTCGGCGGCCATCTCGACAGCTGGGATCTCGCCACCGGTGCGATCGACGACGCGAGTGGGGTCGCGATTACCGCCGCCGCTGCGAAACGCATCCTAGACAGTGGCAAGCGTCCACGTCGCACGATCCGCGTGGTATGGTTCGGCGCGGAGGAAGTCGGTGGTTTCGGCGGACGCGACTATGCGGCGAAGCACGGGAGCGAGCGGCACGCCCTCGCCGCCGAGAGCGACTTCGGCGCCGATCGCGTCTGGAGGTTTGAAACGACGCTGCCCGAGACCGCGGGCGCGGTCAGCGATCGCCTCGCCTCCGCGCTCGCGCCGCTTGGGATCGTGCGCGGGACGGGACGCGCGGGCGACGGGTCGGACATTGCCCCGGTGATCGCGCTGGGCGTTGCTGGCGTCGATCTCAACCAGTCGGGGCTCGACTATTTCGATACGCATCATACCCCCGACGACACGCTTGATCGCGTCGATCCGGACAAGCTGCGGCAGAACGTTGCTGCGTGGACAACGATGCTCGCGATCGTCGCCGATGCGCCCGAGGAAATCGGCCCAGTGGTGCGTCCGGCGCGCTAGTTCGGTTCGTCGCGAACCTTGCTGGCAGATGAATTTCCCGATTGACCCACCAAAATGCTGCGGTATTTGCCGGGGCTCGCGACGGCACAGGGTCGGCTGCGAAACGAATATATGCTTGGGAGCATTCGAATGAAGAAGATCGTTCTGATCGCTGCCGCCGCCGGCCTGATGTCCGTGGCTGCTTGCTCGAAGTCGCCGGAGGCGGCCGCTGTCGAGAACAACGCGGACATGATGGCCGACAACATGGAAATGATGGCGGACAACCTCGAGGACATGGCTGACAACTCGAGCAACGGCATGGCCGCTGCTGGTCTTGAGAACGCCGCCGACAACCTCGAAGACGCAGCGGACAACGTCCGTGACGTCGCCGAGGAGAAGGCCGACAACATGCAGTAAGCCTTTCGGGCCTTCGGGCTCGTGGCTTGATGCAAAGAACAGGGCGTTCCCAGGTAGGGAGCGCCCTTTTCTTTTGCCTACCGGGTACCGTTGCCATTGCGACCGATCGACACAGCCTTTAGGCACCGCGCACGCGGGGGCCTGTAGCTCAATTGGTTAGAGCTGGCCGCTCATAACGGCTAGGTTGCGGGTTCAAGTCCTGCCGGGCCCACCGCGTATCGCTTGCAAGGTAGTGCGCGACCGCCTACCGCACGCCGGCGTCGGGGAGTGGCGCAGTCTGGTAGCGCGCCTGCTTTGGGAGCAGGATGTCGCAGGTTCGAATCCTGTCTCCCCGACCACTTTGTTTCCCCAGCCTATCGCGCGATTGTTTGATCGACTTCGGCGATCAGGGCGTCTGGGGTCGTAGGCGCGACGCCTAGTTCGTCGAGCAGGTCGAGCATCACGTCCCACCAGCGGTGAAAGCGCGCAAGATCGTGCGCATCGCGGACGTATGGCGTGTTGCCGGGAGCGAGACTGGGCGAGTGGAACGCGAGGTTAAGAAGGCGAGTTCCCTCGCCCATCGCGGTGCGCACGGCCTCGCACGCCTCGGTGATAGATACGCCTTCCGGCGATAGCGGCACACGTGACAGCAACCCCGTTCGAGCGAGTACGCCACGCCCGTGCGGGATCGCACCAACCAACCGATGGAGGGGGCCCCCTGCCCGACGTAGCGCGCCGGTATAGACCGTCGTCAGCGGCACCTCGATGATGGCGCCCCCCGGACCGGCACGGAAGGCATCCGGCCCAATCCGCGAGAAATCCGCGCCGCCTGCCGGACGATAATCGTGCCGCGCTCGCATCGTCGTGTCGAGCCGGTAGCCGCGCTCGTACAGCAGCCGCAGCGTGTCGCGGCCCAGTCCATAGCGACCCGATCGAAACGCCACCGGCGCCCGACCGAACGTCGCCGAAATTGCAGATGTCAGCGCATCGATTTTCGCCGCCTCGAGGGTTACCGGAAGGTTGCCGGCATAGGAGCTGTGCACCGATACGAGCTCGTCGTGCGGCGGATTGACCCAAGCGTGCAGCTGCGCCCCGATCGATCCCGAACCATCGGCGACCATTGCCTTGAGGATCGCAGCGGACGCTTGGTCGACGACGACGGGATAGTCGCAGAGGTAGCAGGGAAAGACACCGCGTTCGGCGAAGCGCTGGTGCATAGCGGGCAGCGCCGCGATCGCCGTCACCGATCTGGCGGCGCGTGCGAACGGCGCAGACCAGTCAAATTCCTCTTCCGTGTCGACGAAGACGATGAACCGGGCGCCGCTCTCTTCAGGCCAGCGGATCAACTGGTCCGGCGCGGGGGGTGGCACGCACCAGCCATGAGAGCCCGCCGCCACCGTCAGTTCGTCGACGCCTGCCCCACCGCGTCAGCCGACGCCGCCGGCAACGCCACGCGCACGTGCCCGTCGGGGAACGACAGCGTGCCTCCGAGCTCCGCCGCCAGATTACGAACTAGGCGAAGCGCGAAACCGGTGCCGAGCAGCGGCTTGCCGGGAAGGTCGTTCTCCAGCTCGGCGTCGAGGCGAAGCAGCGCATCCTCAGGCAACGCCGCCAACGCGCGTGGCCGGCTGATCGTGACGGCGATGCGGTCGCCGGCACGATCGGCTGACAGTGCTACCGTCTCCTGCCCTTGCGCGGCGGAGACGATCGTGGCGAGCAGGCGAGCGAACAGACGTTCGGTCGCGCGGTCGTCGCAGGCAAAAGAAAGCTGCGGGTCGACCACTCCGAGCGCAATGCCGCAGCCGCGAACCTCGGCAAGTGTCGAAAGCTCACCCACCGCGCGCGACAGCAGGCCGGACACGGAAACGACGCCGGGCCGCAGCTCCAGCGCATGCCCATCGATTCGTGCGGCAAGGTCGAGGTCCTCAATCGCGGCAACGAGATCGGCGGCCTGCGCGCGGATCGCCGCCGCGCGCTCGCGGTACGCGGGCGCCACCGGCCCGAGCAACTGCGCCTCGATCAGCTCGGAAAACCCCGCGATTGCATTGGTCGGCGTGCGTAGTTCGTGCACCAGCCGTCGCAACCCTTCCGATTGCCCGCTCCCGGATGGCCGTACCGCGCTCTCGTCGACACGCGGTCGCCGCCCGCCGCCGCGATAGCCCAGGAAACGTCCGCCGATGGGATCGAACATCGGAACCGCCGAAATCCGCCAGTCGCCGGCAATCGCCGACGCGCCGGGCAGCGTCAGCCGCGCGTCGGTGAAGGCGGTACGGCGGCGGAACGCACCGATAACGACCCCGTCGACCGGTGCCGCGCCCTCCCCATCGGCGCGCGCGATCGACAGGCCGATCACCGCGCCGCGCGGGGCCGCGTCGGTCCATGACACGAGGCCGGCGGCGTCGGTCTCGAAGCGGAAGGTGTCGATCCGCTCCGGCGTCGCGACCGGCGTCGGCGTTCCGCGCGCGCGCTGGAAAGTCGCGATGCGATCGACCAGATCGGCGATCTCGAACCCGGCCGGCTCCGGCACGGGCTCGGCGCGTGCGGCGCGGCGGGCGAGCGCGACGACCGGGAGCGCGTCGGTCAGCATCCCGACCGGCTTAAACGGACCGGTACCGACCGGGGGCGGCACCGGGCAATCGATCGGCGGCGACGGCGGCGCGTCGGGCGCGGTGTCTGCGGCCGGTGGTGCATCGAAGCCGATCGTGAAGTCCGTCGAGCCGAAGCTTTCCAGCCCGCGCGCCACCACCGGATCGAGATCGCCTCGGTTGCGCAGCGTCGCGCGGCCGACCGGCCCGAGTGTCGGCAGCAGCGCGATCCAGTCGGCGGCCGGCAGCCGCGCCGCGCGCAGCGCCGCCGTCGCAATCGCTGGTTCGTCCTCGGCAAGCAGCGCGACGAGACCAACCGGCGGCCGTGCCAGTGCAAGTCCCCGTGCGACGGCGGCACGGACCGCGGGGGGAACCTGCGGGCGCAACGTCCGCAGGCGATCCAGCGTTTCAGCATCGGCAGCGGCGCGACCGCGCGCGATCAGGTCGACCAATTGGCGGAACGTCGCCTGTGCCCCGAATGCGGTGGAGGCATCGGCGGCGAGGACGGTATTGAGACTGTCGTCGAACCGCACGCCGCGCCCTCGTCGGGCCCACGATCCATTCGCGCCCTGCGTTCCCATAACGCGGCGGAGGCAGGCCGGAAACAGCGCAATTCGCGCACGTCGCATTGTGGGACAATTGCGTTTGCGCGCAATTATCCTATGGTCCTGCGCATGTTAGTGGTTACGATGATGCGTCGGATCGATTGATGGCGCTGGACAAGATCGATCGCCAGATACTGGCGCTACTGCAAGATGACGGCCGCATGACCAACGTCGACCTCGCCGAGCGTGTTGGTTTGACGGCGCCGCCGTGCCTTCGCCGCGTGCGCTCGCTCGAGCAGGCGGGCGTCATCCGCGGCTACCACGCAGTGTGCGACCCGGCTTTGCTTGGTTTTCCCATCACCGTGTTCGCGATGGTCAGCCTGCGCAGCCAGGCGGAACACGATCTCGCGCTGTTCGAACGCCATGTGGCCGGCATCCCCGAAGTCCGCGAATGCCACATGCTCAATGGCGAGATCGACTTCATCCTTAAGATCGTCGCCCCCGATCTTGAAACGTTCCAACGCATCCTGACGACGCATCTCACCGCGGCGCCGAACGTCGCAAGCGTCAAATCGTCGCTGACGATCCGCACCGCGAAGATGGCGCCGGGCGTTCCGATCGACGATGCGGCGTGAGGCTGGCCGCGACCGGAACCGCCCCGGCGATCAGAACAGCAATGTGAGCGCGTAGAAACCTGCCCCGACGATTGCGGAGGCGGGGATGGTGATGATCCACGCAACCACCACGTTGCTCGCCGTTCCCCAGCGGACCGCAGAGGTGCGCCGTGCAACGCCGGCACCGATAATCGCGCCGGTGATCGTGTGCGTCGTCGAGACAGGAATACCCAGCGCCGAGGCGGTGAACAGGACGATCGACCCGCCGGTCGACGCGCTGAATCCCTGGTGTTGCGACAATTTGGTGATCCGCGAGCCCATCGTCTCGATGATCTTCCACCCGCCCGACAGCGTGCCAAGCGAGATGGCGACGTAGCAGCTGATCGCCACCCAGTGCGGCACCTCGAACTCGCCGCTCAAATAGCCGGTCGAGTAGAGCAGCACGGTGATGATCCCCATCGTCTTCTGCGCGTCGTTCAACCCGTGGCTGAGCGAATAGGCCGCCGACGAGATCAAGTGCAGCACGCGAAAGCGCCGGTCGGCCTGCCGCACGGTCGCACGGCGCAGAGCCCAGCTGCTCGCCAGCATCACCATCATGGCGAGGATCATGCCGAGCGTCGGCGACACGACGATCGCGAGCAGCGTCTTGGTCAGCCCGCCGATCTGCACGCTGTTGACGCCCGCATGCGTGATCCCGGCGCCGACGAGGCCACCGACGAGCGCGTGGCTCGACGAGGACGGAATGCCCTTCTGCCACGTCACCACGTTCCAGAACATCGCCCCTCCCAGCGCGCCGAAGATGACAGCCGGCGTCACGGCGTCCTGGCTGATCAGCCCCTTGCCGATCGTCTCGGCCACCGCATGCAGGCTGGGGACCGCGAGCGTGAGGAAATAGGCGGCGAAATTGAAGAAGGCGGCGAAAAGCACCGCCTGGACGGGGGACAATAGCCGCGTCGCGACGACGGTTGCGATCGAATTGGCGGCGTCGTGCAGTCCGTTGAGGAAGTCGAAGGCCAGGGCGACCGCGATCAGGCCGATCAGCAGCGGTAAGGCGAGTTCGTGCATGGTGACGCGGGCTCAGGCGTGATCGATGACAATGCCATCGATCTCGTTCGCGACATCCTCGAAGGCATCCGAGATCTTCTCGAGATGCTTGTAGATCTCGCGATCGACGACGAACCGCATCGGATCGCCGCCCGCTTCCTGATGCTTCTCGAACAATCGGCGAAGCCCCTGTTCGTGCAGCTGGTCGACCGCACCTTCCAGGTTGACGAGACGCTCGGTCAAGTCGTGGAGCCGCGGGCCGTTGCGCGCGATATCGGGAAGCAGCCGCATCGCCTCCGCACTGACGCCCGCGGCTTCCAGCATCAGCCGCGCCATTTCATGCATGTCAGGGGCGAAGCTCTGCACGCCGTAGATGCGCACCGCCGTGACCGCGGCGAACATCGCGTCGATCGCATCATCCATGCGATTGATCAGCCCGCTGATCGCACTGCGATCGAACGGCGTCAGAAACGTGACGCGCACCGTCTGCAGCACGGTGCGCGTGATGTCGTCCGCCTGGTGCTCGAGGTCCTTCAGCCGCGCGATCAGCGTCTCGGCGTCGGCCTCTCCCGCGAAGATGCGCGTCGTCGTCTCCGCCGCCTGCAGCGTCACCGCGGCATGGGCGTCGAACAGCTCGAAGAAATTGCCGCGCTTCGGAAGGAGGCGCTGGAACCAGGCAAACATCGATGATCCTTATGATTGGCCGTTAGCGCCCGAAACTAGCCGGGGCCGGCGAGACGACGACACTGCTGCCGCCGCGAATTTCCTGAACGTCGAGCGCGCGTTCGGCGACGCCGTCGCGGCCGAAACGGAACGCGCCGTCGATCCCTGCATAGCCCTCGCCCGAGCGCAGCCGCGCCTCCGGGAACCGCGCGCCGACGCGCCAGTCGCGCGAGATGCGCGCGGCGAGCAGCACGGCGTCGTAGCCGAGGCTCGACAGGCGATAGGGCGCAGCGCCGAAGCGTGCGCGATACTTGACCGCATATTGGCGGTAGAGCGTGTTGGAGACGCTGGCGAACCACGCGCCGTTCAGCGCCGGACGCGCGGCGACGCCGCTGTCGCTGTTCCACAATTCGGTGCCGATCACCCGCGTGTTCGGGCTGGCACGGCGCAACAGCGGCACCGCCGTCGCCGCCGTGGCGGCCGAATCGGCGATCAGCACGCCGTCGAACGGCGCATCCTTCGCCATTCGGGTGACGGCCGCGCCGATGCTGTTGGGCGCGCGATCGTAGGTCTGCAACGCGACGACGCGGCCACCAGCCGATTCGACCGCCCGCAGGAACACCGTCGAGGCGCGCGAGCCGTAGAGCGCATTGGGCACCAGCCCGCCGAAATTGGTGACGCCGCGGCTGCGCGCATACGCGACGACGCGCTCGATCGACTGCGACGGCGTATAGCCGAGCAGGTAGACGCCATCGCCCGCGACACCGACGTCGTTGGAGAAGGAGATCACCGGCACGCTCGCCCGACGCGCGATCGGCGCCACCGCGCGAACGTCATCGGCGAGCAACGGCCCGAGAATCAGCTGTGCGCCGTCTGCGACCGCGCGCTGCGCAGCCGCAGTCGCGCCGAGCGCGGTATCGTAATTGGTGATGCGGATCTGTTCCGATCGCGTGTCGAGCAACGCGAGCTGAGTCGCATTGGCGAGGCTCTTGCCGACGCCTGCGTTGGCGCCGGACAGCGGCACAAGCAGCGCGATGCGGTTGCGCGCCGTATCGCGCGGGATGCCTGCCTCAACGCCGGTATCGGGCCGCGCCACCGGCGGCGGCGCCTGAGACGGGCGCGGTGGCGGCGCCGGGCCGCGCGGCACGACGGTCGAGCAGGCCGAGATCAGCAAGGCGCTGACGGGCACGAAGCCACGCGCGATCACCTTCGCCCGTTGCGATACGGTTGCAGCCTCTGCCATGACACCCCTTGTGGAAACCCTGAACCCCGGCCTTTACATCGTCGCCACCCCGATCGGCAATCTCGGTGACCTGTCGCCGCGCGCTGCGGACATCCTTTCGCGCGCCGCCGTAATCGCCGCAGAAGACACGCGTGTTACAGCGGGGTTACTGCGTCACATCGGCACGAAGCGTCCGATGACGCCGTATCATGATCACAATGCCGACGCGGTCCGCCCGCAGCTGATCGCACGGATGGCGACCGAGGCGGTGGCGCTCGTCTCCGATGCGGGAACGCCGCTCATCTCCGATCCGGGCTACAAACTCGTTCGCGACGCACATGCTGCAGGGCACCTGGTGGTGACGATTCCCGGCCCATGCGCCGCGATCGCCGCGCTGACGCTGGCGGGCCTGCCGACCGATCGCTTCCTTTTCGCGGGCTTCCTGCCAAGCAAGGCGAAGGCGCGTGCAGACGCGATCGCCGAAATCGGCGCGATCCGCGCGACACTCGTTCTGTACGAGAGTGGGCCACGGCTCGGCGCAACGCTCGCCGCGCTCGCCGACGCGCTCGGCGCACGCGACGCCGCCGTCACACGCGAAATTTCGAAGCGATTCGAGGAGGCGGTCACCGGCACGCTCCCGACGCTCGCCGCGCGCTACGCCGATGCGCCGCCCAAGGGCGAGATCGTGATCGTCGTTGGCCCACCCGGCGAGCCTGCGCCGGCCTCCGCCGAGGACGGCGACGCCGCCTTGACGGAGGCGCTGACCCGCTTGCCCGCCGCAAAAGCCGCCGGCGAAGTTGCCAAGCGGCTCGGGCTCGATCGCAAGGCGCTGTATGCAAGGGCACTCGCGCTGAAGAAGCAGGGGGACTGAGCGGCAAGGCCGATTACGCCAGGGTGAGATCGCTTCCAGCGCCAGCTCGCTTGCTCGACCGCGCAATGGTCGTCAGGTTGCCGCGATGCCGCGCCTGACCCGCACGACCGCCGACCGCCGCACCGCCGAGGCGGCGGGTCGTCGCGGCGAGCGCCTCGCTGCATGGTGGCTGCGGCTGAAGGGGTGGACGATCCTCGACCAACGCGTGCGCACCGCGGCGGGCGA
This sequence comes from Sphingomonas sp. TZW2008, assembly GCF_002117915.1. Classification (GTDB taxonomy): domain Bacteria; phylum Pseudomonadota; class Alphaproteobacteria; order Sphingomonadales; family Sphingomonadaceae; genus Sphingomonas. The sequence continues at coordinate 141,269 of NZ_BDJB01000008.1, forward strand.
AGTTGATCTCGTCGCCCGGCGCGGTTCGCTCGTCGCCTTCGTCGAGGTGAAGACGCGCGCCACCGCCGCCGAGCTCGATTTCGCGATCGACGCGCGGCGGCTCGCCCGGGTCGCTGCCGCCGCGGAGATCCTGATGCCGCGCTATGCGGCGGCAGGCGAGGACATACGAGTCGACGTGATCCTGCTCGCGCCCGGCACGCGGCCACGGCATATCGAGAACGCCTGGATCGGGTGAGCGCCGCCGCCAGTGCGCAGCCCGATATTCCCGCGGGTGACATTCCCCCGCCCCGCGCCTAGGCCGCATCGCGAAGCCTGTCGCGGAGGATACGCCTTGCCCTTGACCGTCGCTGTCCAGATGGACCCGATTGAATCAATCAACATCGCGGGCGATTCCAGTTTCGCGCTGATGCTGTCGGCGCAGCAGCGCGGCCACCGCCTGTTCCACTATGCGGCAGAGGATCTCAACTGGTCCGACGGTCGGCTGTGGACCAAGGCGCGGCCCGTGACGGTGCAGCGCGTCGTCGGTGATCATTATGCCGCCGGTGATCCGATCGACCTCGATCTCGGCGCGGACGCGGACGTCGTGCTGATGCGCCAGGATCCGCCCTTCGATCTTGGCTATATCACCGCGACGCACCTCCTCGAGCGAGTCACCGACCGGACGTTGGTGGTCAACGATCCAGCCAGCGTGCGCAACGCGCCCGAGAAGGTCTTCGTGCTCGATTATGCGCGCTTCATGCCGCCGACGCTCGTCACCCGCTCGCTCGACGCGGCACGCGCCTTCCTGAAACGACACGGCGCGATCGTGGTGAAGCCGTTGCACGGCAACGGCGGCAAGGCGATCTTCCGCGTGGGACCGGAGGGCGAGAACCTTTCGGCGCTGATGGAAGTGTTCAACCAGACGTGGCGCGAGCCGCACATGGTGCAGGCGTTCCTTCCCGATGTCGCCAGAGGCGACAAGCGCATCGTGCTCGTCGACGGCGAGGTCGCGGGCGCGATCAACCGCCTGCCCGGCGAAGGCGAGATCCGTAGCAATCTCGCGGTCGGCGGATCGGCCGAGAAGACCGAGCTTACGCCGCGCGAGCGCGAGATCTGCGCCGCGCTCGGCCCCGAACTGAAGAAGCGCGGGCTTATCTTCGTCGGCATCGACGTGATCGGCGGCGAGTGGCTCACCGAGATCAACGTCACCTCCCCCACCGGGATCGTCGCGATCGAACGATTCGACGGAACCGATGTCGCGGGATTGATCTGGGACGCGATCGAACGCCGCGTGGCGGAACGCTCGGCCTGATCCCGCCGTTGGCGCGAGAATGACCGAGTTCATCATCGATTGGATCGCCTGGGGCGGCTATTTCGGCATCTTCCTGCTGATGGCGCTCGAGAATATCATCCCGCCGATCCCGTCGGAGGTGATCATGGGCCTCGGCGGCATCGCGGTGGCGCGCGATCAGATGGCACTCTTCCCGCTCGTCGCCTGGGGCACCGCGGGCACGACGATCGGCAACATGTTCTGGTACGAGATCGGGCGGCGCATGGGCGTCGCGCGCTTCCGCCCTTTCGTCGAGAAGCACGGGCGATGGCTGACGATGGAATGGGAAGACGTCGAGCGGCTCGACCATTTCTTCCACAAGCACGGTCACTGGGTAATCTTCGTGTTCCGCTTCATGCCCACGTTCCGCACGATCATCTCGCTGCCGGCAGGCATGGCGAAGATGCCGCTGGTGAAGTTCCTCGCCTTCACCTTCGTCGGCAGCGCGATCTGGAACACGGTGCTCGCCGGCGCCGGGCTGTTCCTGGGCTCGCGCTTCGAACAGCTCGATCGCTACGTCGGGCCGGTGGCGATCGCCACCAGCGCGCTGATCGTCGTCGCCTACGTCTATCGCGTCGTCACGTGGAAGCCGCGCGCCGAGCGCGGCTGACGAACGGCCCCTAGATCAGCCCGGCGAGCGGCGAGGACGGGTCGGCGTAGCGGCGGATCGCCATGCGGCCGGCACGATACGACAATCGCCCGGCCTCTACCGCCGCCTTCATCGCGGCGGCCATCATGACCGGGTCCTTCGCCTCGGCGATCGCGGTGTTCATCAGCACGCCGTCGCAGCCCAGTTCCATCGCTACCGCCGCGTCGGACGCGGTGCCCACGCCGGCGTCGACCAGCACCGGCACCTTCGCGCCCTCGACGATCAGCCGGATCGTCACGCGGTTCTGAATGCCCAGTCCCGAGCCGATCGGCGCGCCCAATGGCATGATCGCGACTGCGCCCGCCTCTTCGAGCTGCTTCGCCGCGATCGGATCGTCGACGCAATAGACCATCGGCTTGAAGCCTTCGCGCACCAGCACCTCGGTCGCTTTCAGCGTCTCGCGCATGTCCGGGTACAGCGTGCGCGCCTCGCCGAGCACTTCTAGCTTCACCAGATCCCAGCCGCCCGCCTCGCGCGCGAGCCGCAGCGTGCGGATCGCGTCCTCCGCGGTGAAACAGCCGGCGGTGTTGGGTAAATAGGTGAAGCGCTTGGGATCGATATAATCGGTCAGCATCGGCGCGTTGCGATCGCTGACGTTGACGCGGCGAACCGCGACGGTGACGATCTCGGCTCCCGACGCCTCCAGCGCCGCCGCATTCTGCGCGAAATCCTTGTACTTGCCTGTCCCGACGATAAGCCGCGATCGGAACGTGTGCCCCGCGACGCTCCAGCCATCGGCGTCGATCGCGGCGGCGTGATCCCCGCCGCCAACGAAATGCACGATCTCCAGGTCGTCGCCGTCCTCGACCCGAATCTCGCCCAGCGTCGAGCGCGGTACCACTTCCATGTTGCGCTCGACCGCGACCTTTTCCGGTACCAGCCCGAGTTCGGCGGCGAGCTGCGCCAGCGTCATCCCGGCGGCGACACGGCGATGCGCGCCGTTCACGGTGATCGATACGGTTCCGTCGGTATGGGGCATGTCATCCTTTGGAAGGCAGGTATGCAGATTGCCTTCCACCTAGGCTTGGCGCAGACGGCGTTCAAGCAAGGAGCCCCCCGCTTGGCCATCGTCTACGTTTTGAACGGCCCCAATCTCAACCTGCTCGGCACGCGCGAGCCGGAAATATACGGCCACGACACGCTGGACGATATCGCCGGCCAACTCGAGGATCGCGCGCGGGAGTTGGAGCTGGAGGTCGACATCCGGCAGTCGAACCATGAAGGCCATCTCGTCGATTGGCTGCACGAGGCGCAGGCCCACGATGCGAAGGCGGTGCTGCTGAACGCCGGCGCGTTCACTCACACGTCGATCGCCGTGCACGACGCGATCAAGGCGATCCGCACGCCAGTGATCGAGGTACATTTGTCGAACCCGCACACCCGCGAGGACTTCCGCCACGTCTCCTACGTCGGCCGTGCCGCACGCGGAACGATTGCGGGCTTCGGCGCGCTATCGTATCTGCTCGCGCTTGAAGCCGCCGCGCGGTTCTGACAGAGCGCGCGCCCTATTCAGGGGAAAGGGTCGGGAATGGCCGAAAAGGAAAATGGGGCGATGAAGGTCGACGTCGATCTCGTTCGCCAGCTTGCCGAGCTGCTCGACACGACGCAGCTCACCGAGATCGAGGTCGAGGACGGCGATCGCCGCATCCGTGTCGCGCGCAAGGCGGCGAGCGTAACGGCCGCCGCACCGGTGCATTACGCGGCCCCGCCCCCGCCCGCAGCGAGCCCCACCGCGGTCGCCGCGCTGCCCACCACCGAGCCGGCCGCGACGCCGTCCAATGCCAATGCCGTCCGCTCGCCGATGGTCGGCACCGCCTATCTCGCCGCCGAGCCGAGTGCGCCGCCGTTCGTCAGCGTCGGGCGCCAGGTCCAGGCCGGCGACACGCTGCTGATCGTCGAGGCGATGAAGGTGATGAACCCGATCACCGCGCCGAATGCCGGAACGGTGAAGGCCGTGCTCGTCGAGAACGGCCAGCCGGTGGAATTTGACCAGCCGCTCGTCGTCGTCGAGTAAGTCGATGCCCGAAATCAAGAAGCTGCTGATCGCCAATCGCGGCGAGATCGCGCTGCGCATCCACCGCGCCTGCCATGAGATGGGCATCAAAACCGTCGCGGTGCACTCCACCGCGGATGCCGATGCGATGCACGTGCGCCTCGCCGATCAGGCGATCTGCATCGGCCCACCGTCCGCCGCCGACAGCTACCTGAACATCGCCAACATCATCTCGGCGGCGGAAATATCCGGTGCCGACGCGATCCACCCCGGCTACGGTTTTCTCAGCGAGAACGCCAAGTTCGCCGAGATCGTCGAGGCGCACGGGCTGATCTTCGTCGGACCGAAGCCCGAACATATCCGCACCATGGGCGACAAGGTGGAGGCGAAGCGCACCGCCGGCGCGCTTGGCCTGCCGCTCGTCCCCGGATCGGACGGCGCGCTGACCGATTCGGCGGAGGCGAAGCGCCTCGCACGCGACATCGGCTATCCCGTGCTGATCAAGGCCGCGTCGGGCGGCGGCGGGCGCGGCATGAAGGTCGTGCCGTCGGAGGACGAGATGGACACGCTGATGGCGCAGGCCGGCAGCGAGGCGAAGGCCGCGTTCGGCGACGCCACCGTCTACATGGAGAAATATCTCGGCAACCCGCGCCACATCGAATTTCAGGTGTTCGGCGACGGCAGCGGCAATGCGATCCACCTCGGCGAGCGTGACTGTTCGCTCCAGCGCCGCCACCAGAAGGTTGTCGAAGAAGCCCCCTCCCCGATCATCACGCCCGAGGAGCGCGACCGGATGGGCGGCATCGTCGCCAAAGCGATGGCCGACATGGGCTATCGCGGCGCTGGCACGATCGAGTTCCTGTGGGAAGACGGCGAATTCTACTTCATCGAGATGAACACCCGCCTGCAGGTGGAGCATCCGGTGACCGAGGCGATCACCGGGCTCGATCTCGTGCGCGAGCAGATCCGCGTCGCCGAGGGGCATCCGCTGACGCTGCGGCAGGAGGATGTCGTCTTCCGCGGCCACGCGATCGAGTGCCGCATCAACGCCGAGGATCCCAAGACCTTCGCGCCGTCACCGGGCCTGGTGAAACTGTATCACGCCCCCGGTGGCATGCACGTGCGCGTCGATTCGGGGCTCTACGCCGGCTATCGCGTGCCGCCTTACTATGACAGCATGATAGCCAAGCTGATCGTCTACGGCACGACGCGCCAGGGCGCGCTGCGCCGTCTGCGCCGCGCGCTGGAGGAATTCGTCGTCGATGGCGTCAAGACGACGATCCCCCTGCACCAGGCACTGCTCGAGGATCCCGAGTTCCAGCAGGGCGACTATACGATCAAGTGGCTCGAGGAGTGGCTCGCGAAGCAGGCGTGACCGACGACTAGCCACCGCTTGCGCGGGCGGTTAGCGTCGGCCGACCCTGACGGAGCGACCGCATGTTCATCGGGCATTATGCGCCGGCGCTGATCGTAGCGGCACATCCGCGCGCGCAGCGGTTAGGAAGCCTGTTCCTCGCCGCGCAGCTCGTCGACGTCGCATTCTTCGGTTTCGTCCTCGCCGGTGTCGAGCGGATGCGCGCGGTGCCGGGAACGACGGCAATGAACGCGATGGACCTCTACCACATGCCGTACACCCACAGCCTGATCGGCAGTGGGTGCTTCGCGCTGGCATGGGCGGCCGTGACGTATCTCGTCCGACGCGACGCGCTCGCCGCCGCGCTCGGCGGCGTCGTCGTAGTGTCGCACTGGTTCCTCGACCTGCTCGTCCACCCGCCCGATCTGACGCTTGCCGGCGGGGCCGCCCGCTACGGCTTCGCGCTGTGGAACTACCCGGCCATCGAGATGCCGCTCGAACTGGCGATGACTTCGGGTGCGTTCGGCTACTACCTCCTGCGCACCGTCCCGCGTTCGAGCAGAGCGTGGATCGCACCCGCGCTGCTCTTCGCGGCGCTACTGCTCGTCCAGGCGATCAATTGGACGACGCCGCAACCAGCCGAAATCATCGATCCGGTGCCCGCCTCCGAATCACTGACCGCACTTGCTGCCTTCGCCGTGCTGACCGCCCTTGCGGCGTGGACCGGCCGAAGTCGGCTGCCAAGGGTTGGTCCGCGCGTACGGACGCTATAGGGGCGGCACATGAAGGCAACGATCTGGCACAACCCGCGCTGCTCCAAGTCGCGAGAGGCTCTGGCGCTGTTGCACGAGGCGGGTGCCGACGTGACGATCGTCGATTATCTGCAGCATCCGCCGACCAGGGCCGAGCTTGCCGCCCTCTACGCTCGCGCCGGGATCGCGCCCGGCGCGGCGATGCGCAAGGACGCGCCCCCGGTCGATGACGACGATGCGGCGCTCGATGCCATGGCAGCCGATCCCCGCATGATCGAACGGCCGTTGGTGGCGACCGACAAGGGCGTCGTTCTCGCCCGCCCCGCCAGCCGCATCCGCGACATTCTGTGAGCATCCCCGACAACGCGCGCTGGCGGATCGAGCATGCGACGCACGCCTCGGTCATCATCGATGCCGACCATTATTTCCGCGTCGCGCGCGAGGCGATGCTTGGGGCGCGGCACCAGATTCTGCTCGTCGGGTGGGATTTCGACGCGCGGATCAATCTCGCCTGGGCGAACGAGCCGCCCGGCGTGCCGACCACCGTTGGCGAGTTCATCGGCTGGCTGGTCCGCCGCCGCCCCGAGCTAAACGTCTACATCCTCCGCTGGGACAAGGGCGCGTTCAAAACGTTGTTCCGCGGCAAGACGCTGTGGACGCTGACCAAGTGGCGCTTCGCCCGCAAGCGGATCCACCTGAAACTCGATTCGTACCACCCGATCGGCGCGTCGCAACACCAGAAGATCGTCGTGATCGACGATTGCCTCGCCTTTTGCGGCGGGATCGACATGACCGACGAGCGCTGGGACACGCGCGAGCACCGCGACGACGATCCGCATCGTACCTCCCCCAGCGGCCGGCCCAACAAGCCGTGGCATGACGCGACCACCGCGCTGATGGGCCCGGTGGCGAAGGCGCTCGGCGAGCTATGCCGCGCACGATGGGAAGTGGCCGGCGGCGCGCCCGTCCCGCCGCCGCCACCAACGCAGGATTGCTGGCCCACGAGCCTGACGGTCGATTTCGATGACGTCGACGTCGCCATCTCGCGCTCGCAGCCCGAGCACGGCACGCAGGAAGCGGTGCGCGAGATCGAGAACCTCTATCTCGCACTGATCGCACGCGCGAAGCGCCACATCTACGCCGAGAGCCAGTATTTCGCTTCCCGCCGGGTGGCCGAGGCGATCGCGCGGCGGCTCGACGAGCCCGACGGCCCCGAGATCGTGATCGTCAATCCGGTCAGTGCGCAGGGCTGGCTGGAACCGATCGCGATGGACACCGCGCGCGCCCGCCTGATCGAGGCACTGCGGCGGCGCGACGTTCATGGCCGTCTGCGCATGTACCACCCGGTCACGATGGGCGGCACGCCGATCTATGTCCACGCCAAGGTGCTGGTGATCGACGACGATCTGATTCGCGTCGGATCGTCGAATTTCAACAATCGCTCGCTGCGGCTCGACACCGAGTGCGACGTGACGATCGAGCATGACAGCGACCGTATCACCGCGATCCGTGACGATCTGATCGCGGAGCATCTCGGCACCGATATCGCGACGGTGACGAACGCGATCGCGCGGTATGGCCTGATCGGCGCGATCGAACATCTGCGCGGCTCGGGCAAGACGCTGATCCCCTACGAGGTGCCCGATCTTTCAAGCGTCGAAGAATGGCTCGCCGACAACGAGATCCTCGATCCCGAAGGCCCGGAGGATATGTTCGAGGCGCCGAGCAAGCGACCGGGCCTGCTGACCCGGCTCAAGACGCGCCGGCATCGCCGGAGCAAGTAGCGCCGCCGACAAGCGTCGGTTCCTTGCGTCGTGGCGGGCGCGGATTGGTGACACCCGGTCTCCGCATCGCTATCGCGCGCGCATGACTGCCGCCACCGCCCCCCAGATCACGCCCGACGTCGTCGCCGAACACGGCCTGTCCCCCGAGGAATACGACCGCGTCCTCCACGCGCTCGGCCGAGAGCCGAACCTCGTCGAGCTAGGCATCTTCTCGGTCATGTGGTCCGAGCATTGCAGCTACAAGTCGAGCCGCATCCATCTGAAGAAGCTCCCGACCGAGGCGCCATGGGTGATCTGCGGCCCCGGCGAGAACGCCGGTGTGATCGACATCGGCGATGGTCAGGCGGCCATCTTCAAGATGGAGTCGCATAACCACCCCTCCTACATCGAGCCGTATCAGGGCGCGGCGACGGGCGTCGGTGGCATCCTGCGCGACGTGTTCACGATGGGCGCTCGCCCTGTGGCGAACATGAACGCGCTCCGCTTCGGCCGCCCCGATCATCCCAAGATGCGTCACCTCATCTCGGGCGTGGTCCACGGCATCGGCGGCTACGGCAATTGCGTCGGCGTGCCGACCGTCGGCGGCGAGGTAAACTTCCACCCCGCCTATGACGGCAACATCCTCGTCAACGCGATGACGGTCGGCGTCGCCGATACCGACAAGATCTTTTATTCGGCCGCCAGCGGCATCGGCAATCCTATCGTCTATGTCGGCAGTAAGACCGGCCGCGACGGCATTCACGGCGCCACCATGGCCTCGGCCGATTTTGGCGAGGATGCCGAGGAAAAGCGCCCCACCGTCCAGGTCGGAGATCCCTTCACCGAAAAGCTGCTGATCGAAGCCTGCCTCGAGCTGATGGCGTCCGACGCGATCGTCGCGATTCAGGACATGGGCGCCGCCGGCCTCACCTCCTCCAGCGTCGAGATGGCAAGCAAGGGCGGCGTCGGCATCGAGCTGATCATGGATGACGTGCCGCAGCGCGAAGAGGGCATGACGCCCTACGAGATGATGCTCTCCGAATCGCAGGAGCGCATGCTGATGGTGCTGAAGCCCGGCCGCGAGGATTTCGCCGAGGCGATCTTCCGCAAGTGGGAGCTCGACTTCGCCGTCATCGGCCACGTCACCGACACCGGCCGCATGGTGCTGAAGTGGCAGGGCGACACGGTCTGCGACATCCCGCTCGCCCCGCTCGCCGACGAGGCCCCGCTCTACGATCGCCCACACGTCCCCACCCCGCCCGCCAAGGCGCTGGTAAACGTCCCCGAGTGCAAGGACATCGCCGCCGATCTCCTCATCCTGATGGGCTCGCCCGACATCGCCAGCCGCCGCTGGATCTGGGAGCAGTACGACCACATGGTTGGCGCCGACACCGTCCAGCGCCCGGGCGGCGACGCCGCGGTGGTGCGCGTCCACGGCACTGACAAGGCGCTGGCGATCACCACCGATTGCACCCCGCGCTATTGCTACGCCGACCCTGTCGAGGGCGGGAAACAGGCCGTCGCCGAAACATGGCGCAACCTGACCGCGGTCGGCGCGAAGCCACTCGCGATCACCAACTGTCTCAACTTCGCCAACCCGCAACGCCTCGAAATCATGGGCCAGATCGTCGGCTGTCTCGATGGCATGGCTCAGGCGTGCCGCGCGCTCGACTATCCGATCGTCTCCGGCAACGTGTCGCTCTACAATGAATCGAAGGCGACCGGCGGCGGTAGCGCGATCCTCCCCACCCCCGCGATCGGCGGCGTCGGGCTGATGTCCGACTGGACCAGGTCAGCCACCATCGCCTTCAAGGGCACTGGCGACGTCATCCTCGCGGTCGGCACGCGCCGCGGCGATCTCGGTCAGACGCTCTGGCTGCGCGAAGTCCACGGCCGCGAGGAAGGCCCGCCGCCGCGCGTCGATCTCGCCATGGAGAAGGCGACCGGTGACCTCATCCGCGCCGCGATCGACAAGGGCCAACTCTCCGCCGTCCATGACGTCTCCGACGGCGGCATTGCCGTCACGATTGCGGAGATGGCGCTTGCCGGCAACATCGGCGCGATGATCGACCGCAAGCAGCCTTATGACTGCGCGCATTCCTTCTTCGCCGAGGATCAGGGCGTGTACATCGTCACCGTCAACGATCACGCGCTGTCCGACTTTCTCCTCGCCGCGCTGGATGCCGGCGTCGAAGCGGAGCCGATGGGCCGCACCGGCGGTAAGCGGTTAATCTTCGAGCGCCCGAACCGCGACGACGTCGTCACGCTCGACGCACTGCGCGCCGCGCACGAGGGTTTCTTCCCGCGCCTGATGTCGGGCGAGGTCGAACTGGCAAGCTGATCGCGCGCCACCTCGCCGACGATCGGCTGCCGGGGACGCCAGGATCATGACCTTAGCGGGTTCGACGCGGATCGTGGCGCTCGATGCCGTGCGGGGGATGGCCGTTCTCGGCATCCTCCTGCTTAACATCGTCGACTTCGCAATGCCGCGCTACGCCTATGTCGATCCGACCTTCTACGGCGGGGCGAGCGGGGCGGACTGGTGGGCATGGGCGCTCACCTTCGTCGTTGCAGACGGCAAGATGCGCGGGCTGTTCTCGATGCTATTCGGCGCCTCGACGCTGCTCGTCGCCGAACGCGCGCAGGCGGCCGGCGAATCGCCGTTTCGCGTGCACATGGCGCGGATGACCGTCCTGTTCCTCATCGGCATGGTGCACGGCTATCTGATCTGGTCGGGCGACATCCTCGTACTCTATGCACTGTGCGGCGTGCTGGCGTTCGCCTTCCGCGAAGCGCGCATGTCGACGCTGCTCGCGGTCGCGGCGCTCCTGATGCTTGGCGAGGTCGCCACCGCGTTCATCGACCACGATGCGGCGCGCGCGTTCGAAGCACGCGCGACGCAGATCGGTGCGTCTGCCACGCTGCAGGCCGATTGGGCGCAATACATCGCCGATTTCGCGAATCTGCGTGCCTCTATACCGGCCGAACTCGCGACCTATCGCGGCGGCTGGGCGCAGATCCTTCCCGCGCGCGCCGCCGCAACGTGGCAGGCGCAGCGCGAGATGATCCCCGCCACCCTTGCCGATACGCTGGCGATGATGCTTCTCGGCATGGCGCTGTTCCGCAGCGGCTTCTTCGCCGGCCGGTGGCGCCCGCGATCCTACCGGCTGATGCTGGCGATCGGCTACGGCGCCGCGCTGCCGCTCACAGCCGTGCTCGCATGGTGGATCGACCGGCGCGGATTCGATCCGATCACGCTCGCGCTCGCCGAGCCGCTCCAGCTCGCCCTGCTGCGCCCGTGGGTGGCCCTGGCGCATGCCAGCATCGTCATCCTCGCCGTTAAGCACGGCGTCGCCGCGCGTCTCGTCGGCCACTTGGCAGCGACGGGCCGCATGGCGTTCACCAGCTATCTTGCGACCAGCATCATCTGCACGTGGATCTTCTACGGATGCGGGCTCGGATGGTTCGGCATGCTCACACGGTGGCAGCTGTATCCCATCGTACTCGCAATCTGGGCGCTGCTCCTCGTTTGGTCGCCGTGGTGGCTGGCACGCTTCCGCTACGGCCCGCTCGAATGGCTATGGCGCAGCGCCAGCCGCATGGAGCTCCAGAGCCTCCGCCGAACCGCCTAGATGCGAATCAGACGCAATACTCTTGCGATCTTGTCGCATTAGCGGTACTTCCCCTCCGCGAGGGAGAGTTCGATGGTCGTCTGCGTTTGCAATGCCATTCGGGAGTGCCAAGTTCGCGAGGCGGCACGGTCGGGTTCGACCACCGCTTGCCAGGCGTACAGGGCGCTCGGACGGCAGGCGAAATGCGGCCAGTGCGTGCCGTTCGCCCGCGCGATCATCGACCAGGAACGTGCGGCTGCCTAACAGTCGCAACAAGCGATTTTGGCGGATTTCCGCGACTTTTAGGTTGCCCGTCCGCGAACGAACGCGATACACGGTCGCGACTATGGAGATCGTGACATGAAGGGCGACGCGCGCGTCATCGAGTATCTCAATGAGACGCTCAAGAACGAACTGACGGCGATCAACCAATATTGGTTGCACTATCGCCTACTCGATCACTGGGGCGTCAAGAAGCTCGCCGAGTACGAGCGGCACGAATCGATCGACGAGATGAAGCACGCCGACTGGTTGGCGGAGCGCATCCTGTTCCTCGACGGTTTGCCCAATTTCCAGCTGCTCGGTCGCCTGCGGATCGGCGAGACGGTCGAAGAGGTGCTGAAGGCCGATCTCGCGATGGAGATCGAGGCCGTCGCCGAGCTCAAGGCCGCCGTCGCTTATTGCGAGGAGGTTCGCGATTTCGTCAGCCGCGATCTCTTCATGCGCATCCTAATCAGCGAGGAGGAGCACGTCGACACGCTCGAGCGGCAGTTCGAGATGATCGAGCGTATGGGCCTGCCCAATTACATCCAGCTCAATTCGGAAGCGGATCAGCCGCACGGCTGACGCGGCTAGCCGGGCAGCGGCGACGCGGCCCGGCTACTGGACGTGCCCGAGGGCTTCGTCAGACCTGGCGTCGTCCAAATCCCGCCACGCCGCGGCGTTCGGCCAGCGGATTCGCCTCGCGCTCGAGCAGCGCGAGCGTCTGCGCGAACAGCGGACCCAGCTTCACCACATCCTCGAGCGCGGCCTCGGGCGTGTCGCGCGTTTCGACGCAATCGCGCGCCAGTGCTTCGATCCGCTCGGCGAGATCGGCGAGCGGAAGCGCGCCGAACTGCCGCGCTTCCCCTTTGAGCGTGTGCGCCGGGATGACGATCGCGGTGGCATTCTGTGCGCGCATCGCGGCCTCGATCGCGGCGACCGACTTGACCCCGTCCTCACGAAAGTAGCCGAGGATGCGGACGAAGCCGGCGCCCAGCTCGGCGCGGGCCTTCGAAAAGGCGGCCCAATCGACCAAAGTGCTGCCTTCGAACGACACAGATCATATCCTCGATCAGGCCGGATATGGCCGGCGGACGGTGGCCTTGTTCTACGTTGCGGGCGTAAACAGGAAGTAAGCGTCAGGTGCCGAACGGATTTTTCGGCGCGCGCATCGTCAGCCGCACGGGCACCGCGCCGAAGCCCAGATCCCGTCGCATCGAGTTGACGAGATATCGCTCGTAGCTCGCGGGAAGCTGGTCGACGCGCGTGCCGAAGACAACGAAGCTCGGCGGGCGCGTCTTCACCTGCGTGACGTAGCGCATCTTGATCCGCTTGCCGCCCGGGGCGGGCGGCGGGTTGGCGTCGATCGCGCGCTCGAACCAGCGGTTGAGCTCGCCGGTCGGCACGCGGCGCGACCATGCCTCGCGCGTCTCGAACGCCGCCGCCAGCAGCTGGTCGATGCCCTTGCCCGTCATCGCCGATACGGTAATCAGCGGGACGCCTTTCACCTGGCTCAGCCCGTCGCCCAGCGCCGCCTTGACGCCGTTGAACAATGCGGACGGCTCATCGGCGACATCCCATTTGTTGAGTGCGACGATCAGCGCGCGCCCTTCCTCGAGCACGCGATCGGCGATGCGCAGATCCTGCGATTCGAGCCCGAGCGTCGCGTCGAGCAGCAGGACAACCACCTCGGCAAAGTCGACCGCATGGAGCGCATCAGCAACCGACAGCTTCTCCAACTTGTCCTGCACCTTGGCGCGTTTGCGCATGCCCGCGGTATCGATCAGCCGCACCGGCCGTCCCTGCCAAGCCCAGTCAATCGCAATCGAATCGCGCGTGATGCCCGCTTCGGGCCCGGTGATCATGCGATCCTCGCCAAGCATCCGGTTCACCAGCGTCGACTTGCCGGCGTTGGGACGGCCAACAATCGCGAGCTTCAGCGGCGCCTGCGCATCATCCTCGTCATCGGCGTCGTCCGCTTCCGTCGCCTGTTCGAGATGCGGCAGCAACGCTTCGAACAGATCGGCGACGCCCTCGCCATGCTCAGCGGAGAGTTGCACCGGATCGCCGAAGCCGAGCGACAGCGCCTCCAGGATACCCTGCTCCCCCGCGCGGCCTTCGGCCTTGTTGGCAACCAGCACGATCGGCGTCGTCGATCCGCGCAGCCAGCGCGCAATCTCCTCGTCGAGCGGAACGATGCCGGCACGCGCATCGACCATCAATAGGGCGACGTCGGCATTCGCCACCGCGGCCTCGGTCTGCAGCCGCATCCGGCCGGGCAGCGACGCCGCGTCGTGATCTTCGTACCCCGCCGTATCGACGACGCGGAAGTCGAGACCGATCAGATGCGCGTCGCCTTCGCGCCGGTCGCGCGTCACGCCGGGGCGATCGTCGACCAGCGCCAGCCGCTTGCCGACGAGGCGGTTGAACAAAGTGGATTTGCCGACATTGGGTCGGCCGACGATCGCTACGGAGGGGAGACGTGCCATCACGCGCCCCTACCCGCTCGCACTCGCCGCGTCACCTGTAGGCGGACACCCGCCCCTTCTGATCGAGGACGTACAGTGTCTGGTTGGCCACCACCGGCGGCAGCGTGAACGCATCCGCCGCCGGGATCGTCACCTGCACGCTGCCATCGGCAGGCGACACCCCGACCAGCTCGCCGCGCGAATTGGTCAGCCACAGCCGGTCGCCGGCCAGCACCGGGCCGAACCAGGTATAGGCCGCCTTCTTCTTCTCTTCATTGCGATAGGCGCGGAGCTGGCTCATCCAGCGCACCTTGCCGTTCGCGCGCGACAGGCAGACGAGTTGCGCCTGATCGGTGACGACGAACAGCCACTCGCCCGCGATCCACGGCGTCGTGATGCTCGCGAAATTCTGCTCCCACAAACGCTGTCCGGTCGCGATCTCGACCGCGACCATGCGTCCGCCCTGCCCCACCGCATAAGCGCGGCCATCGGCGATCACCGGATCCGCATCGATATCGGCAAGGCTAGATACCGAAGTCGAGATGCTGGTGCGCGACAGCGCGTCCTGCCACAACGTGCGGCCATTCTCGTAGCGATAGGCATTAAGCTCGCCCGAGGAGAAACCGGCAACGATCGTACCCGCTGCCACCGCCGGTGCCGCCACGCCGAACACGCCCTGCGTCTCGACACTTGCCGACCCGGTCCATACGACCTTTCCGTCAGCCTGGTTGAGCGCGAACAGCTGATTGTCCTGGCTGAGAACGTATATTTGGCCATTCGCGATGGTCGGCGCACCGCGCAACGGCCCGCCCGGCTTCGAGCGCCAGACGACCGCGCCGTCGGCGGCGTTCATCGCCACGACATCGCCAATCCCGTCGGTCGCATAGACGCGCCCGTCATCGAAACTCACCCCGCCGCCGAAGCGCGCCGGCTTGTTCTCGTCGCCCTCGAACACCGCGGCCTTCCAAAGTGGCGCGCCGGTGTCGGCAGTAAAGGCATGAACAGTGGCGTCGACGTCGACAACGAACAGCTTGCCATCGCCGATCACGGGCGCGGCGCCGAGACGCTGGCGGTTCGAGCCGCCGTCGATCGCGGCGGTCCACAGCCGCGCCGGCGAACCCCCGAGCGCCAGATGCCCCATCGTCTTCGACGCGTTGCCACCGGGCTGTGTCCACGCCGCGTTCACCTCGGCGGGCGGCAGCAGGACCTGCACCCCGGCGAGCGACGGATCAACTTCGGCGGCATTCTCCGACACCAGGATCGGCACGCGGTTGCCGACGGTCGGCGTCTTCTTCCCGCCGCCCTTGAACACGCCGCAGGCGCTGAGGCCCATCAGCGCCGCAATCGCGAACGGCGCGGCAATCGACTTCTTCATTGTGTCGCCTTGTTTCCTAGCGTGCCGGCTTCTGCCGGAACCGCATCGACGCCCAGTACGCCCGCCATCTGAACCGCGCGTTGACGGAGCGACGGCGGCACGCGGTCGGATTGTGCGATCTGCCCGAACAGCTTGCCCGCCAGATCGCGCTTGCCCTGCTTCAGATAGGCAAGCGCGACGAGTTCACCCGCGCTACCGAAATAGGCGTTCTCGGGAACCGCGATCGCGCGCAGTCGGGCGATCACCTGCTCTGGCGGCAGCGTGTCGAACTCGGCGTTGGTCTGCCGCACGGTGGCGAGTTCGCGAAACGACGCATCGAGCGAGTCGTCAGCGGCGATCGCGCCGAACTTGGCCGCCGCGCCCTTCAGATCGTCGTTGCGCAGCAGCAGATCGGCCTGCGTGAACAGCGCCACCGCGCGATAGCCGTCGCGCTTCGACGCGGCGAGCCGCGTCAGCGCGGGTGTCGCCTTTGCCGTGCGCTCGGCGGACAGATCGTCCCACACCAGCTGCATCTGCTCACCCTCGCGCCCGGCGGCCTCGCGCCGCTGATGCTGCCAGAACAGATAGCCCGCCAACAAGGCCAGCCCAGCGACGATCGCAATCGCGATCGCACGTCCCCAGCGCCGCCACAGCGCCGCCGCCTGATCCTTGCGCAGTTCCTCGTCGACTTCGCGCAGGAATGCTTCGTTATTCTGCGGCGTTAGCGCCACGACATGCTCCAATCTGGCGGGGGAAGGCGGCGGACCTTAGTCGCGCCCTCCGGAAAACGGAAGCGGATCACGCTTTGGGCGCGTAGGTCTGCTCGGAGCCGGGGAACACGCGCGCGCGTACCTCGTCGGCATAGGCGGCCGCCCGCTCACCGATAAAGCCGGCCATGTCGCCGTAGCGCTTGACGAAGCGCGGGGTGCGCTCGAACAGCCCGAGCATATCTTCTGCCACCAGCACCTGGCCGTCGCACTCGGCGGATGCGCCGATGCCGATCGTCGGCACCGCGATCGTCTTCGTGATCTCGATCGCGATCGGCTCCACCACACCCTCGATCACCACGGCGAACGCGCCCGCCTCCGCCACGGCCTGCGCATCGCCGACGATCTTGCGCGCTTCCGCCTCCGATCGCCCGCGCGCGCCGTAGCCCCCGAGCGCATTCACGGCCTGCGGCGTCAGCCCGACGTGGCCCATCACGGGGATGCCGCGCTCGGAGAGGAACGCGACCGTCGAGGCCATCGCCGTTCCGCCCTCCAGCTTCACCGCCGCCGCACCGGTCTGCTTGAGCAGCCACGCCGCGCTCTCGAATGCCTTCTCGGGGCTCGCCTCGTAGCTGCCGAACGGCATGTCGACGACGACGACGGCGTGATAGCTGCCGCGCACCACCGCCGCGCCGTGCGCCGCCATCATCTCGAGCGTGACCGGCACCGTCGACGGCAGACCGTAGATCACCTGACCCAAGCTGTCGCCGACAAGCAGCAGATCGCAGTGCGGATCGAGGATCTGCGCGGTCCGCACGGTATAGGCCGTCAGCATCACCAGCGGGTCCTTGCCCTTGCGCTGGCGCACCGCCGGCACCGTCAGCCGCTTCATCGGCGCGGATACCGGCGTCGCCCGGCTGGTCGAGCTGTCGATCGTGAAGGTCGTGGACATGGGGCGGCGCTTAGCCTGTCCCGATCACACGATCCAGCCGCGCGCCTGCACCCTTCGCGCGAACCACAAGGTGACGATCCCAACGATGATGATGAGCGCCGGGAAATAGGTCGTCCACACGCCCTTCACCGCGATCAAATCGGTTGCGGCGAACATCCACCCGAACATCAGGATCGTGGCGGCGAGTGATATCCCGGCGAGCGGCACCGCATACCGTCGCCGCAGCGCGAGCGCGACGCCGCTCGCCAAGGCGCCCCACGTCGCGATGCCGTAGATCCACACGTACCAGCCGGGCAGCGACGCGTAGAGGCTGCGATCATAGTCGCTCGGCACGGCGCCCATCGCAGCCGGCCCATGAGCGACATGCTCGTAGAAGGAATAGACGCCGATCGCCTGCCACAGCAGCAGCACGACCGTCACGATCCAGAACCACCGTGCTGGTCGCCCGAGCCCCGCAGCCATCGCCCTCTCCCCTTCCGCCGCCCTGAGAGGAAAGGATGCGCCTGTCGATTCGCAAATGCAACAATCTGCACTGCGTGAATTGTAGCGGAGCACCGGCGACGACAACTGAAACACCGCGCACGAACTTGGAACAGGCGCCGTCCGCAATCGCGCCCGCACGACTAGCGCGCGAAAAGCGTCTCGTACCGCTGTGGGTCGAAGCCGAGTTCGATGTGTTCGTTGTGGGCAAGCAGCGGGCGTTTGATCGTCGACGGATGCGCCGCCATCAGCGCCAGCGCGCGGGGCGCATCGAGCCCAGTCCGATCTTCCTCCGGCAGCTTGCGATACGTCGTGCCCTGGCGATTGAGCACCTTTTCCCAGCCGAACCGCTCGACCGCGGCGGCCAGAACCGCCGGGTCCACCCCTAGCCTCTTATAGTCGTGGAAGGCATGATCGATCGCGCGCGCGCCGAGCCAAGCCCGCGCCTTCTTCATCGTATCGCAATTCGCAATGCCGTAGATCGTCGTTTGCATCGGCGATCAATCGAGAAAACGGCCGAACACCGCAACCGGCTGCGGCTCCATTCCAAGACTGGCGTAGAACAGCCGCGCCGTGTCGTTTCCGTCGCGCACCATCAGTTGCAGCTTCGCGACACCGCGCGCGCGCAACCACGCCTAGGCGGCCGCCATCAGCCGTCGACCCAGCCCCGCGCGGCGGGCCGCAGGATCGACCGCGAGGTAATATACCCATCCGCGATGCCCGTCGTCACCCACCATTACGCTACCGATGACGCGGTCCTCGTCGCGCGACAATAATATCGTCGAGGATATGCCACCGATCGCGCGGCGAAAGTCGTCGTCCGGCGCGTTCCAAGGGCGCGTCAGTCCACAGCGTGTCCAAAGGGCGATCACCGCCGCCGCATCCGCAAGGCAGGCCTCGACGATCACCGCCGCTGCTTGGCGAGGTCCGCCGCGAAAGCGGTGCGCGCGTCCGCGAGCAATTTCGGCAGGATGGTGCGATCAACCAGCGCCCCGCGCTTCGCCCGCCCGATCAGATCGACCGTTTCCGGGTGGAAGGGTAGCACCACATCGGGCTTGAGCGCGCCGAGACGATCGAAGCTGCGCACGAAATCGGTGGCGATCCCGCGATAGCGCCTGTTACCGACGAGCTTGTTGCCCGCCACCGTGACGCTGCACGCGAATAGGACCTCGAGCGGCTTGCCGCGGTGCTGCAGGCGCATCGTCCAACTGGTGCAGCCGGGCGTGTGTCCGGGTGTCGCGACCGCCGTCAGCGTAACCCCGCCGAGCGACACGCGCTCGCCATCTCGAATCGCCCGATCGACCGTCGCGCGCGGAAAGCGGATCACGCCATAGCTCGTCTCGCCCGGTGGCACGCCGGTCGACACCGCATCGGCATCGCCAGCGCCAACGATCAGCCGCGCGCCCGTCGCCCGCTTCAGCGCCGCGAGGCCGCCGGCATGATCGAAATGCGCGTGGCTGAGCAGGATCAGCTTCACGTTGGCTAGCTTCACCCCGCGCGCCGCGATCGCCCGCTCCACTGCGCCCGCATTTTCCGCCATCGGCGCATCGATCAGGATCGCGCCCGCTGGTGTGCGGATGAGGTACGCGGCGAGCCCCTCGGTCCCAACATAGTCGATCGGCCCGAGCAGGTTGAACGGCGCGATCGCTCTGGTCCACGCGGGCGGATCGAGCTGCGCGGTCGCGGGGGCGCTCAGCACCGATGCCAGCAGGACGGCTGCGGCGGCTCCCCTACCGCGGGCCAGCCACTTCTCGCTCGTCTTCATCACTCCCACTCGATCGTGCCGGGCGGCTTGGAGGTGTAATCGTACGTCACGCGATTGATGCCGCGTACCTCGTTGATGATTCGCGTGGTGACCCGCGCGAGGAACCCGCCCGGAAACTCGAACGCCTGCGCCGTCATGCCGTCGGTCGACGTCACCGCGCGCAGCGCGAGGACGCTGTCGTAGGTCCGGCCATCGCCCATTACCCCCACCGAACGCACCGGCAGCAGCACCGCGAAGGCCTGCCAGATCGCGTCGTACAGCCCGGCGTTGCGGATTTCCTCCAGATAGATCGCGTCCGCCTTGCGCAGGATGTCGCAGCGCTCGCGTGTGACTTCGCCGGGAATACGGATCGCGAGGCCAGGGCCGGGAAATGGATGACGGCCGACGAAAATCTCGGGAAGGCCAAGCTCGCGCCCTAGCGCCCGCACCTCGTCCTTGAACAGCTCGCGCAGCGGCTCGACGAGCTTCATGTCCATTCGCTCGGGCAGACCGCCGACATTGTGGTGGCTCTTGATCGTCACCGATGGGCCACCGGTGAAGCTGACGCTCTCGATCACGTCGGGATAGAGCGTGCCCTGCGCCAGGAAATCGGCGCCGCCGATCTTCTTGGCTTCGTTGTCAAAAACATCGATGAAGGTCTTGCCGATGAACTTGCGCTTCGCCTCGGGATCTGTGACGCCGGCCAGGCCGTTCATGAACAGCGGTTCGGCGTTCACGTGCACCAGCGGGATGTTGTAATGGCCGCGGAACAGGCTGACGACCTGATCGGCCTCGCCGCTACGCATCAGCCCGTGATCGACGAACACGCAGGTCAGCTGGTCGCCGATCGCCTCATGGATCAGCACCGCCGCGACCGCCGAATCGACGCCCCCGGAAAGCCCGCAGATGACCCGTCCGCTACCGACCTGTGCCCGGATCTCCGCGATCTTGGTTTCGCGGAACTCGGCCATCGTCCAGTCGCCGGCAAGGCCACAGACATGACGAGCAAAATTCTTGATCAGCCGCGCCCCATCGGGCGTGTGCACAACTTCGGGATGAAACTGCATCCCGTAATAGCGTCGCTGCTCATCCGCAGTGATGGCGAACGGCGCCCCCGGCGACGTCGCGACCGGCACAAAGCCCGGCGCCAGCTCGGCGACATGATCGCCGTGGCTCATCCACACCTGATGGCGCTCGCCCTCCTGCCACAGGCCGTCAAACAATCCGCACCCGCTCGCGACCTCGACGAAGGCTTCGCCGAACTCCCCCGAGAAGCCCTTCTCGACACGCCCGCCGAGCTGCGTGTTCATCACCTGCTGGCCGTAACAGATGCCGAGCAGGGGAACCCCGCTGTCGAACACCGCCTGCGGCGCGCGCGGGCTGCCCTCGTCGACCACCGATGCCGGACCGCCGGAAAGGATCACGCCGCGCGGCCTGATGCGCGTGAACGCCTCCTCGGCTGATTGGAACGGCGCGATCTCGCTGTACACGCCCGCCTCGCGCACGCGGCGCGCGATCAGCTGCGTTACCTGGCTGCCAAAATCGACGATGAGAATGCTGTCGGGGTGCTCCATGGCGGGCGTGTAGCGGCGGTAACCGCACAAATGAAGAGGCCGCGCTCCCGGGCGGGGAACGCGGCCTCTTGCAATCGACTGACCCGCGGCAAACCGCGGGGGCGGGCAGGATCATGCCGCCTCGTCGAAATCCTCGTCGTTCATCACCGGGCCCGAATCCTGCCCCTTGGCGGACACGTCGCGGTCGACGAATTCGATGATCGCCATCGGCGACGCGTCCGACGCGCGGACACCCGCCTTGATCACGCGGGTGTAGCCACCGTTGCGATCGGCGTAGCGCGGCGCCAGCACGTCGAACAGCTTCACCAGCTGCGCGTCGTCGAGCAACCGGGCGTGGGCCAGACGGCGATTCGACAGGCCGCCCTTTTTGCCCAGCGTGATCAGCTTCTCGATGTACGGGCGAAGCTCCTTCGCCTTGGCGAGCGTGGTGGTGATCTGCTCGTGCTTGATCAGCGCTGCCGACATGTTGCGGAACAGCGCGGTGCGGTGGGCCGAGGTCCGCTGAAGCTTACGGCCGCCTACACGGTGACGCATGGTATGTCCTTCTTGTTCGTTCGGGGGCCGCGCAGGGCCCCATCAAAGTGATACTTTGATGGACACCCCCAGGTACCCCGGGACAGGTGGGACGTGTGGGCCACCCTGGTTACGTCAGCCCCGCGTTGTGCCGGACTCCCGATAACTTCCATTCAGATCGCGCCGCGGCAAAGCCGTGTCGTCAGACGGCGCCTTCGGCGCCGCTGCCGATCCCGGCGTCCGGGATTAGCATCGCTAATCCCGGACGCCGGGCTCAGCCCATGATTTCCTGCTCGAGCTTCTTGGCCATCTCTTCGATGTTCTCAGGCGGCCAGCCCGGGATTTCCATGCCGAGACGCAAGCCCATCGACGACAGCACTTCCTTGATCTCGTTCAGGGACTTGCGGCCGAAGTTCGGCGTGCGCAGCATTTCCGCCTCGGTCTTGCCGACAAGATCACCGATGTAGATGATATTGTCGTTCTTGAGGCAGTTGGCCGAGCGAACCGACAGTTCGAGCTCGTCGACCTTCTTGAGGAGGTAACGATTGATCTGCTGCGTGTCGCTGGCGACTTCGCCGCCCGTCGGAGCCGGCGCGGCCATGCCGATCGGCGCCGAGCGCTGCACGATCGAATCGTCGAAGTGGACGAACAGCGCGAGCTGATCCTGAAGGATGCGACCGGCGTACCCGAGCGCGTCCTCCGGCGTCACCGTGCCGTCGGTTTCGACCGTCAGCGTCAGCTTGTCGTAATCGAGGTCCTGCCCGACGCGAGTCGGATCGACCTTGTAGCTGACCTGGCGCACCGGCGAGTAGAGCGCGTCTACCGGAATAAGGCCGATCGGCGCATCCGCCGGGCGGTTGACGGTGGCGGGAACGTAGCCCTTCCCCGCGTCGGCGGTCAGCTCCATGTTGAGCGTCGCGCCTTCGTCGAGGTGGCAGATGATCAGCTCGGGGTTCATCACTTCGATGTCACCCGACACCGCGATGTCGCCGGCCTTCACCTCGGCCGGTCCGGTCGCCGACAGCTGCAGACGCTTGGGGCCTTCGCCCTGCATCTTGAGCGCGATCTGCTTCACGTTGAGGACGATGTCGGTCACGTCCTCGCGCACGCCGGCGAGGCTTGAGAATTCATGCAGCACGTTCTCGATCTTGATCGACGTGACGGCTGCGCCCTGGAGGCTCGACAGCAGCACGCGACGCAGCGCGTTGCCGAGCGTCAGGCCGAAACCCCGCTCGAGCGGCTCGGCGACGAAGGTCGACTTGCGCTTGCCATCGCCGCCCTTCTTCTCGAGCGCGTTGGGCTTCTTCAGTTCCTGCCAGTTCTTTGCGTTGACGGACAAGGCTTGTGTCCCCTGATGTTGGGCCAGACGGGGGCGCGTCCGGCCGGGAAGAAAGAGGCGCGCCGGCTCGTCAGCCGGGCGCCGAAAATCATCAGACGCGACGGCGCTTCGACGGACGCACACCGTTGTGCGGAATCGAGGTCACGTCACGGATCGACGTGATCTGAAAGCCGACCGCCTGCAGCGCGCGCAGCGCCGACTCACGACCCGAACCCGGGCCCTTCACCTCGACCTCGAGCGTACGGACGCCGTGCTCGGCGGCCTTCTTGCCCGCATCCTCGGCAGCAACCTGGGCGGCATACGGGGTCGACTTACGCGAACCCTTGAAACCCATCATGCCGGCCGAAGACCAGCTGATCGCATTGCCCTGCGCGTCGGTGATGGTGATCATGGTGTTGTTGAAGCTGGCGTTGACGTGCGCCACGCCGGCGGTGATGTTCTTGCGCTCGCGACGGCGAATACGCTGCGGTGCCTGTGCCATTTGGTAATCCTGACCTTTGTTTCAAGCCGAGGCCGGGAGGCGCAATGCCTGCAACCAGCCCCTCGACCGAAGAAGAAGCGTCGCGCTTACTTCTTCTTGCCTGCGATCGGCTTCGCCTTGCCCTTGCGCGTGCGCGCATTGGTGTGCGTGCGCTGACCGCGAACCGGCAGGCCCTTGCGGTGGCGCAAGCCGCGGTAGCAGGCGAGGTCCATCAGACGCTTGATGTTCATCGCGGTCTGGCGACGAAGATCACCCTCAACGGTGTAGCCGGCGTCGATCGCTTCGCGGATCTGCAGGACTTCCTGATCGGTCAGGTCCTGAACACGGCGCTCGGCCGAAATCTCGAGCTTGTCCGTGATTTCCTTGGCCTTGGTCGGGCCGATACCGTGAATATACTGCAGCGCGATCAGAACGCGCTTGTTGGTCGGGATGTTGACACCCGCGATACGTGCCATGAACTTCTATCTCCTCGTGCTCCACGGGGCGCGGCATGGATCACGCACCCCATCTCTTCGCAGGACCTTCCGCCACGCAAGAAAACGGCTAGCGCAAGAAGCGCTGCCGGTTGCCGGGGTGTTGGAAGATCGATCAATTAGGGCGCGGCAAACGCAGTGTCAAGCGAACGGTTCCGCGCGTGCAGCAGCTCAGGACAGGCCGCCATCGCAGCACGACGGTCGACCTCAGTTGTCGAGAATCGCCTCGATCGCCTTGGTGACGACGGTGATGTCCGCCATCCCGTCGACGCGGCGGACGAGGCCGCGCGCCTCGTACAGCGGCAGGATCGGCGCCGTCTTCGCGCGATACTCGGCCATGCGCGTGCGCACGGTCTGCTCGTTGTCGTCAGGCCGCCGCTTGAACTCGTGCGCGCCACATACGTCGCAGGTATCGGCGACCTTCGGCTGCTTGAACCGATCATGGTAGCCAGCGCCGCAATTGCCGCAGGTGAAGCGACCGACGATCCGCTCCACGAGCGCATCCTCGTTCACCTCGAGCTCGATGACGTGATCGAGGCTGCGGCCACGCTCGTCGAGCAGCAGATCCAGCGCCTCGGCCTGAGCGGCGGTGCGCGGATAGCCGTCGAAGATCGCGCCCTGCCCCTCGCTCAGCTGGTCAAGATTCTCACCGATCAGTGCCGACACGATAGCGTCGGACACGAGCTCGCCCGCGTCCATCACCGCCTTCGCCTGAACGCCAACCGGCGTTCCTGCCTTGACCGCGGCGCGCAACATGTCGCCCGTCGACAGCTGGACCATGCCGCGCTCCGCAACGAGGCGCTCGGACTGCGTTCCCTTGCCCGCACCTGGCGGGCCCAGAAGAATGATGTTCACGACACGCCTCCCCGTTTGTGTCCGCGCCGACGCCGCTTAGCGCAGGCGGCCGCCCTTCAGCTTCGCCTTCTTGATCAGGTCGCCATATTGATGCGCCAGCAGGTGCGATTGGATCTGCGTCACCGTGTCCATCGTCACGTTCACCACGATCAGCAGGCTGGTACCGCCGAGGTAGAAGGGAATCGACAGCGCCGAGACAAGATACTCCGGCACCAGACAGATGAAGGCGAGATACGCCGCACCGATCACGGTGATGCGCGTCAGCACGTAATCGAAATACTGCTCGGTATTCTTGCCCGGGCGTATCCCGGGGACGAAGCCGCCGTAGCGCTTCAGATTCTCCGCCGTCTCCTCGGGATTGAACACCACCGCGGTGTAGAAGAACGAGAAGAACACGATGCCGGCGCCGTACAACAGCATGTACAGCGGGCTGCCGTGCTGGAGATACTGGTTGAGGCTGATGATCGCATCGCCCCACCAGCTCTCGCCCGAGACGCGGTTGCCCGCGAACTGGGTGATGGTCAGCGGCAGCAGCAGCAGCGACGAGGCGAAGATCGGCGGTATCACGCCCGCGGTATTGATCTTGAGCGGCAAGTGGCTGCGATCCGCCTGCATGCCGCGCTGCGTCTGGCGCTTCGGGTACTGGATCAGGATGCGACGCTGTGCGCGCTCCATGAAGCAGATGAACAGCACCAAGCCGGCGACCGCCAAGATGATCGCGATGAGGATCGCGGGGTTCATCGAACCGGTGCGCCCGCCCTCGAGCAGGTTGACGATCGTGGTCGGCAGATGCGCGACGATACCGGCCATGATGATCAGCGAGATGCCGTTGCCGATGCCGCGGCTGGTGATCTGCTCGCCGATCCACATCAGGAACATCGTCCCGCCGATCAGTGAGATCACCGCAGCGATGCGGAACAGCGTCCCCGGCTCGACCACCGCACCACCGGCTTCGAGCCCGGTGGCGATGACATAGCCCTGGATCGCTGTTAGCAGCACCGTGCCATAGCGCGTGTATTGGTTGAGCTTCTTGCGCCCACTCTCGCCTTCCTTCTTGATCGCCGCGAGCTGCGGCGACAGCGACGTTGCGAGCTGCACCACGATCGAGGCGGTGATGTACGGCATCACGCCGAGCGCGATCAGCGAGGCGCGCTGCAATGCGCCGCCCGAGAAGGTGTTGAAGAAGTCAAGCACACCGCCCTGAGTCTGCTTGGCGAGTGCCGCCAGCCCCGTCGGATCGATGCCGGGAAGCGGCACGTAGCTCAGCAGGCGGAAGACGATCAGCGCGCCGATCGTGAACCACAGCCTCTTCTTGAGATCGGTCGCCTGCGCGAACTTCGCGAGGCTGATGCTTTGCGCCATCTGGTCGGCTGCGGATGCCATCGTACGTCGGTGCCTTCGGAAACGAAAACGGCGGAGGAGGTCTGCTGCCCCGCCCCGCCGCTCATATAGTCGCGCTCGATAGCTTGTCTAACCCAGCGAGCATATTCCGCCCCGGCACTAAGCCGGAAGCCCAATCACGAGCGGCGCGCGACTGGACCCCGGCGCGAGGCCGGGGTGGCAGCCTGGCTTACTTGCCCTGCTTGGCGGCCTTGTTGGCGAGACGCTCTTCGCGCGCCTTGCCCTTCTTCGCCTTCGCCTTGTCGGCCGCGGCGACGACGTCGATCACGGTGACGGTGCCGCCAGCCTTCTCGATCGCCTCGCGCGCACCGGCGGATACGCCAGCAACCGTAAGGTTCAGCTTCGCGCTGATCTCGCCCTTGCCGAGCAGACGGACGCCGTCCTTGCCGCCGCGGGCCAACCCAGCGGCCTTGAGCGCCGAGTGGTCGAGATCAGTGCCGGTCAGCTTGCCGCTGTCGATCGCCTTCTGGAGCTCGCCCGTGTTCACCACGGCATAGTCCTTGGCGAAGATGTTGTTGAAGCCGCGCTTCGGCAGACGCATGTGAAGCGGCATCTGGCCGCCCTCGAAGCCTGCGATTGAAACGCCTTCACGGCTCTTCTGGCCCTTCTGGCCGCGACCACCGGTCTTGCCCTTGCCCGAGCCGATACCACGGCCCACGCGCATCCGGCGGTGGCGCGCGCCCTCGTTGTCGCGCAGTTCGTTCAGTTTCATGTGTGCACTCGCTTTCGCTTTTGTCGCGCTGATAAAAAGGAAGGGGGCCCGTTAGCCCCCTCCCCCGTATTTGTCACTAGGTGATCGTCAGGACGGTTTAGTCCTGGACTTCCACCATGTGATGCACCTTGCGGATCATGCCGCGGACCTCGGGCGTATCCTCGAGCTCCGAGACACGGTGCATCTTGTTGAGGCCAAGCCCGACGAGCGTCGCGCGCTGGTCCTTGGTGCGACGGATCGGCGACCCGGTCTGCTTTACCTTGATCGTTGCCATGCCGGCTTACTCCGTGACGGCCGCAGCGTCCGCCTCGGCGGTCTGCGAACCACCGCGGCCGAGCAGATCGGCGATCTTCTTGCCACGACGCTGAGCGACCGACTTCGGCGAAGTCTGGTTGTTCAGCGCCTCGAACGTGGCGCGGATCATGTTGTAGGGGTTTGACGTACCGACCGACTTGGTCACCACGTCGGCAACACCGAGCGATTCGAAGATCGCGCGCATCGGACCGCCGGCGATGATGCCGGTACCCTGGGGCGCCGAACGCACCGTGACGCGGCCGGCACCGAAGTGACCGTTGACGTCGTGATGCAGCGTGCGGCCTTCCTTCAGCGGCACGCGGACCATGGCCTTCTTGGCCGCCGCGGTCGCCTTGGAGATCGCCTCGGGAACTTCGCGCGCCTTGCCGTGGCCGAAGCCGACGCGACCCTTGCCGTCACCCACGACGACCAGCGCCGCGAAGCCGAAGCGCTTGCCGCCCTTCACCGTCTTCGACACGCGGTTGATGTGGACGAGCTTTTCGATCAGCTCCTCACCACCATCGTCGCGGTTGCGATCGTCGCGACGTCCGTCACGGCGCCCACCGGGACCACCGCGATTGCCGCCGGGGCCACCGCGGCCGCGACTGCCGCCGCCGCCCGGGCCACCGCGCCCGCGACCGCCGCCCTGATAGCCGCCACCGCCGCCACCCTGGTAACCGCCGCCCTGCTGGGGCGCTTCGGCCTGCGCGGTGGCAGGGGCGTCCTGCTGCGGCGTGTCAGGCGTGTTGTTCTCGTCAGCCATGTCTTAGAACTCCAGTCCGGCTGCGCGCGCGGCTTCCGCCAGCGCCTTCACCCGGCCGTGAAAGAGGAAGCCGCCACGATCGAACACGACCTGCGTCACGCCGGCCGCCTTCGCAGCCTCCGCGATGCGCGTGCCGACCGCCGTCGCCGCGTCGATGTTCGCGGTCGAGCCCTCGTGGCCCTGAAGCGTCGACGCCGCCGCGACGGTGCGACCCTGCGCGTCGTCGATCACCTGGGCATAGATGTGCTTGCCCGAACGGTGGATCGACAGGCGAGGACGCGTGCCGCTGCGCGCGCGAAGCGCTGTGCGGTTGCGGCGACGCCGCTTCTCGAAAAGCGAAAGGCCCTTGGTCACTTCTTCTTTCCTTCCTTACGGAAGATGAACTCGCCGTCGTACTTGATGCCCTTGCCCTTGTACGGCTCGGGCTTGCGCCAGCGGCGGATCTCGGCGGCCAGCTGGCCGACCTTCTGCTTGTCGGCACCGCTGATCTCGACGGTGGTCGCATCCGGCGTCTTCACCTCGATGCCTTCCGGCACATCGATGTTGACGTCATGGCTGTAGCCGAGCTGCAGCTTCAGGTTGCGACCCTGCGCCGCGGCGCGATAGCCGACGCCCGTGATCAACAGCTTCTTGGTGAAGCCCTCGGTCACGCCGGTGACCAGGTTCTGCACCATGGTGCGCTGCATGCCCCAGAAGGCGCGCGCCTTCTTGGTGTCATTCGCCGGCTGCACCGCAATCCCATCCGACTGCACGTCGTAGGTGATCAGGTCGGACATCTGCATGGCTAGCGTGCCCTTGGGGCCCTTGACCGACAGCTGGTTGCCGTTGACCGACGCGGTCACGCCCGCGGGGACGGCAACGGCCTTCTTACCGATGCGGCTCATCAGAACACCTCCGCGAGCACTTCGCCGCCGACGTTCTGCTCGCGTGCCTCGGCATCCGAGAGCACGCCGCGCGGCGTCGAGACGATGGTGATGCCCAAGCCGTTCATGATCCGCGGCAGGTCGTTCGACCCGCTGTAGATCCGGCGACCCGGTTTCGAGACGCGCGCGACGTGCTTGATCGCCGGCTGGCCCTCGAAATACTTGAGCTCGATGCGGACGCCCTTGACGGGGCCCATCTCTTCTTCGCTGTAGCCGCGGATGTAGCCCTCGCGCTGAAGCACGTCGAGCACGCGAACGCGCAGCTTGGACGCCGGTGAGAGGACGGAGTCCTTCTTCGCCCGCTGCCCGTTGCGGATGCGGGTGAGCAGGTCACCCAGGGGATCGGTCACTGCCATCTTGGTGTCCTTACCAGCTCGACTTCGTCAGACCGGGGATCAGGCCCTTGTTGGCCAGATCGCGCAGCATGACGCGGGCAAGACGGAACTTGCGGTAATAAGCGCGCGGCCGACCGGTGATCTCGCAGCGATTGCGGACCCGCGTCGGGTTCGAATTGCGCGGCAGCTCGGCCATCTTCAGGCGCGCGATGAGACGCTCGGTCTCGTCGAGCGACTGGTCGTTCGCCGCCGCCTTCAGCTTCGCCCACTTGGGGGCATATTGCTTCACGAGCTTCTTACGACGCTCGTTCTTGTTCACGGAACTCAGTTTCGCCATGGACTTAAGCTCTCTCGTTCAGTTCGTTGCCACGGGGCTCACGCCGCCTGCTTCTCTTCTGCGTCCTCGTCGCGCGGGAACGGGAAGCCGAAGAGACGCAGCAGCTCGCGCGCTTCGTCATCCGTCTTCGCGCTCGTCGTGACGATCACGTCCATGCCACGCACCTTGTCGATGCGGTCATAGTTGATTTCCGGGAACACCAGCTGCTCCTTGAGGCCGCAGGCATAATTGCCGCGTCCGTCGAAGCTCTTCGGGTTCAGCCCGCGGAAGTCGCGCACGCGCGGGAGCGCGATCGTGATGAAGCGGTCGAGGAACTCGTACATCCGCTCGCGGCGAAGCGTCACCTTCACGCCGATCGGCATGCCTTCACGCAGCTTGAACTGCGCGATCGACTTCTTCGCCTTGGTGATCACCGGCTTCTGACCAGCGATCAGCTCCATTTCCGACGCGGCCTGCTCGACGCGCTTCTTGTCCTGGGTCGCCTCGCCGACGCCCATGTTGAGCACGATCTTCTCGATCCGCGGAATCTCAAGGACGTTCTTGTAACCGAACTTGTCGGTCATCGCCTTGACGATGCGATCGTCGTAGATCGCCTTCATGCGGGGCTTGTAATCAGCCATTGATCTTCTCCCCCGTCTTGACGGCGACGCGGACCTTCTTGCCGTCCTGCGTCTCGAAACGAACGCGCGTCGGCTTGCCGTCGGCGGTCACGTGCGCGACCTTGGAGACGTGCAGCGGCGCCTCGAAGCGCTTCAGCCCGCCCTGCGGATCGTTCTGCGTCGGCTTGGTGTGACGCGTCGCGACATTGACGCCGCCGACGATGACCTTGCCGTCCTTCGGCATGGCGGCAGTGACGGTGCCCGTCTTGCCCTTGTCCTTGCCGGACAGGACGATCACCTGGTCACCCTTCTTGATCTTGGCAGCGGCCATTACAGGACCTCCGGAGCCAGCGAGATGATCTTCATGTGCTTCTTGCCGCGCAGCTCGCGCACGACCGGGCCGAAGATACGGGTGCCGATCGGCTCCTCGTTCTTGTTGACCAGCACCGCGGCATTCGAATCGAAACGGATGGTCGAGCCGTCCGCACGATGAATATCCTTGGCGGTGCGCACGATGACGGCGCGGTGCACGTCACCCTTCTTCACCTTGCCGCGCGGCTGCGCTTCCTTGATCGACACGACGATGATGTCGCCGACGCCGGCGGTGCGGCGCTTGGACCCGCCAAGCACCTTGATGCACTGCACCCGCTTCGCGCCGCTGTTGTCAGCGACGTCGAGATTGGACTGCATCTGGATCACTGATCCGCTTCCTTCTCGCTAATGGGGTGGATACCGACCCAACCCCGCCTTGAAAAAAATGACCCCGGCCGCGGCGATCCGCGTCCAGGGGGAGCGGCCCGGTAGCCGCCCCGCGGGAAAAAAGCAATGCCCCGCGGGGCGCCGCCTTCTCCTGCTCTCGATCGCCCCCGCCCCTCGCCCGGTCTCCGGCATGATCCGGACCCTGGACGATACTGACGGACGCGCCCTGTTGCTCGATCCGACGCCTGGCTTACGCCGACGCCGGCTCGTCGATCTCAACCCGCTCAGGCGTCGCGTGGGTGTTCACCCGATCGATCACCTTCCAGGTCTTCAGCTTGGAGATCGGCGCGGTCTCTTCGATCCGCACGGTCTCGCCCTGCTTGTACTCGTTGCCCTCGTCGTGAGCATGGTACTTCTTCGAACGGCGGATGATCTTGCCGTAGAGCGGGTGCTTCACCTTGCGCTCGACGTTCACCACCACCGTCTTGTCGCCCTTGTCGGAGACGATCAGCCCGGTCAGCACGCGCTTCGGCATGTGCTAGGGTCCTTTACTTGCCGGTCGCAGCGGTGCGCTGCGACTGGAGGGTCTTGATGCGGGCGATGTCCTTGCGGACCTCACGCACGCGGCTCGGCTTCTCGAGCTGGTTGGTCGCCGCCTGGAAGCGCAGGTTGAACTGCTCGCGCTTCAGGTTGCCCAGCTGTTCGGACAGCTGATCGTCCGACTGGCCGTTGAAATCGGTCTTCTTCGCCATGATCACTCGCCTCCGAGGTGCGTAGTGTCGCCGAGACGCGCCACGACCTTGGTCTTGATGGGGAGCTTCATCGCCGCGCGCTCGAAAGCCTCCGCAGCGAGCGGCCCCGGAACGCCGTCGAGCTCGAATAGGATGCGGCCCGGCTTGACGCGCGCCGCCCAGAATTCAGGCGAGCCCTTGCCCGAGCCCATGCGGACTTCGGCCGGCTTGCCCGAGACGGGAACGTCCGGGAACACGCGAATCCACAACCGCCCCTGGCGCTTGATGTGACGCGTGATCGCGCGGCGTGCCGCCTCGATCTGGCGTGCGGTGATCCGCTCCGGCTCCATCGCCTTCAGGCCATAGGCGCCGAAGTTGAGCGCGGTGCCGCCCTTGGCGTCGCCGCTGATGCGGCCCTTGAACGCCTTGCGGAACTTGGTGCGCTTTGGTTGCAGCACTTCTTCTACTCCTTAGCGGCGGTCGTCGCGCGCGGGGCGCACGCCGGAGGTCTGAGCCTCCATCATCAGCCGGTCGGTGGCCATCGGATCGTGGCCGAGAATCTCGCCCTTGAAGATCCAGACCTTCACGCCGCACACGCCATAAGCGGTGTGGGCCTGCGCCTCGGCATAGTCCATGTTCGCGCGCAGCGTGTGCAGCGGAACGCGGCCCTCGCGATAGCTCTCGGCGCGCGCGATCTCGGCGCCGCCAAGACGACCACCGCAAGCGACGCGGATGCCGTCGGCACCCAGGCGCATCGCCGACTGCACCGCGCGCTTCATCGCACGGCGGAACGCGATACGGCGCTCCAGCTGATCAGCGATACCCTGTGCGACGAGCTTAGCGTCGACTTCCGGCTTGCGGATCTCGACGATGTTCAGCGACACGTCCGACGAGGTCATCGAGCCGAGCGTCTTGCGCAGCTTCTCGATGTCCGAGCCCTTCTTGCCGATGATGACACCAGGACGCGCGGCGTAGATCGAGATGCGGCACAGCTTGGCCGGACGCTCGATCACCACCTTGGAGATCGCCGCCTGCGGCAGCGTCTTCACGATGTACTGGCGGATCTTGAGATCCTCCAGCAGCAGGCGACCATAGTCCGCGCCGTCGGCGTACCAGCGGCTGTCCCAAGTGCGGTTGATCTGCAGGCGCAGACCGATCGGGTTGCTCTTATGACCCATTAGGCTTCTTCCTGCTCGCGCACGACGATCCGCAGCCGCGAGAACGGCTTCAGGATACGGGTGGACTTGCCGCGGCCGCGCGTGGCGAACCGCTTCATGGTGATCGACTTGCCGACCGACGCCTCGGCGACGACCAGCGAGTCAACGTCGAGGTTGTGGTTGTTCTCGGCGTTGGCGATCGCGGACGCGAGCACCTTGCGTGCGTCGACCGCCATACCCTTGGTCGAGAAGGTCAGGATGTTCATCGCATCGCCGGCCTTCTTACCGCGGATCAGCGCCGCGACGAGGCCCAGCTTCTGCGCCGAACCACGGATCTGCGTGCCGACCGACAGCGCTTCCTTCTCGCCGACCTTGCGGGGGGACTTAGGCTTGCTCATCAGCGCTTGCCCTTCTTGTCAGCGGCGTGGCCGGGGAAGTAGCGCGTCGGCGCGAACTCGCCCAGCTTCATGCCGACCATCTCTTCGTTCACCGACACCGGCACGAACTTGCGGCCGTTGTAGACGTTGAACGTCAGACCGACGAACTGCGGCAGGATGGTCGAACGACGCGACCAGGTCTTGATCGGACCCGAACGGCCATTCTGATCCTGCGCCACCTCTGCCTTCTTCAGCAGGTGAAGGTCCACGAACGGACCCTTCCAGACGGAGCGAGCCATTACTTCTTCCTCGCGTGACGGCTGCGGATGATCATCTTGTCCGTCGCCTTGTTATGGCGGGTGCGCGCACCCTTCGTCGGCTTGCCCCATGGGGTAACCGGGTGACGGCCGCCCGAGGTACGGCCTTCACCACCGCCGTGCGGGTGGTCGACCGGGTTCTTCGCGACGCCGCGGGTCAGCGGACGCTTGCCCATCCAGCGCGAACGACCGGCCTTGCCGAAGTTCTGGTTCTGGTTGTCAGGGTTCGACACCGCACCAACCGTCGCCATGCAATCGCTGCGGATGTAGCGCTGCTCGCCCGAGTTGAGGCGAACGATCACCATCCCGCGATCACGGCCGACGACCTGAACGTAGGTGCCCGCCGAGCGCGCGATCTGCCCGCCCTTGCCCGGCTTCATCTCCACGTTGTGGACGATCGTGCCGACCGGCATCTGGCCCAGCTCCATCGCGTTGCCCGGCTTCACGTCGGTCTTCTTGCCCGCGACGACCTTGTCGCCGACCGAGAGACGCTGCGGCGCGATGATGTACGCCAGCTCTTCGTCCGGGTACTTGATGAGCGCGATGAACGCGGTGCGGTTGGGATCGTATTCCAGCCGCTCGACGGTGCCGATGACATCCCACTTGCGGCGCTTGAAATCGACGTAACGATAGCGCTGCTTGTGGCCGCCCGCGATGCCGCGCGACGTAACGTGGCCCTTGTTGTTGCGGCCGCCGCTCTTGCGCTTGCCTTCGGTCAGCGCCTTGACGGGGCCGCCCTTGTGCAGGCCGGAACGGTCGATGAGGACCAGCCCGCGCATCGCGGGGCTGGTCGGGTTATATTGCTTGAGTGC
The DNA here is from genome assembly GCF_002117915.1 of Sphingomonas sp. TZW2008. Classification (GTDB taxonomy): domain Bacteria; phylum Pseudomonadota; class Alphaproteobacteria; order Sphingomonadales; family Sphingomonadaceae; genus Sphingomonas. Next base: position 175,358 of record NZ_BDJB01000008.1, read on the forward strand.
CATCTTACTTGGCCCCCTCGGTGACGTCGATCGACTGCCCGTCCTTGAGCGTGACGATCGCCTTCTTCATGTCCGACCGGAAATAGGGCTTGCCCTTCCAGCGCTTCGTCTTGCCCTTCTGGACGATGGTGTTCACGCCGACGACGCTGACGTCGAAGATCGCTTCCACCGCCGCCTTGATCTCCGGCTTGGACGCGCTCTGCGCGACCTTGAACACCACGGCGTTCTGCTCGGAGAGGAGGGTCGACTTCTCGGTGATGTGCGGCGCAACGATCACGTCGTAGTGACGGTTGTCGATCGCCTTCTGCTGCTTAGCCATTGAAGCGCGCCTCCAGCTTCTCGACCGCCGCGCGGGTCAGCACCAGCGTATCGGCCCGGATGATGTCATAGACGTTCGCGCCGACTGCGGGGAGCATGTCGACACCCGGCAGGTTGCTGCCGGCGCGGAAGCCCTCGCCCGTCTCGCCATCGATGACGAGCGTGCGCTTGCCGGTGCCAAGCGTCGCGAAATGCCCCTTCAGTTCCTTGGTCTTGGTGACCTGGAAACCGTCGAGGACGATCAGCGAACCCGCCTTGGCGTGGCTCGACAGCGCCATCTTGAGGCCCAGCGCGCGAATCTTCTTGTTCAGCGACGGATTGAAGTCACGAACGCGGGCGCCGTGAGCCTTACCACCGCCGATGAAGACGGGAGCGCGGCGATCGCCGTGACGGGCGACACCGCCGCCCTTCTGGCGACCCAGCTTCTTGCCCGAGCGGGCGACGTCGGCGCGCTCGCGCGTCCCGCGGGCGGTGCCGCGGCGCTTCTCGAGCTGCCAGGTGACGACGCGGTGCAGGATGTCGGCGCGCGGCTCGAGGCCGAAGACCTCGTCCGACAGCTCGACGTCCGCCGCTTCGTTCCCGGCGAAGGAGGAAACCTTGACCTTCACGTTCAGCCCTCCTGGCCGTCGGTCGCGTCGGTCGCGGGAGCGGCCTCTGCGGTGTTGCTATTGGCAGCCTTGAGGCCGGCCGGACGCGGCGCGTCGCCATGCGGCTTCATCTTCACGGCGTCCTTGACGAACAGCCAGCCGCCCTTCGATCCGGGCACCGAGCCCTTGACGAAGATCAGGCCACGCTCGACATCGGTGCCGACAATCTCGAGGTTCTGCTGCGAGCGGTTCTTGTCGCCCATGTGGCCGGCCATCTTCTTGTTCTTGAAGACGCGACCAGGATCCTGGCGCTGACCGGTCGAACCGAGCGAGCGGTGCGACACCGACACGCCGTGCGTCGCGCGCAGACCGCCGAAGCCCCAGCGCTTCATGCCGCCGGCAAAGCCCTTGCCCTGCGTGCGACCCTGGATGTCGACGAACTGGCCGGCGACGAAATGATCGGCCGAAATCTCCGCGCCGACGTCGAGGAGGTTGTCCTCGGTCACGCGGAATTCGTGCACCACTGCCTTCGGCTCGACCTCGGCCTTGCCGAAGTGGCCGCGCTGCGGCTTGTTGACGTTCTTGGCCTTGGCGACGCCTGCGCCAAGCTGGACGGCGGTATAGCCGTCGGTATCTGTTTCGCGGCGAGAGACGACCTGAAGCCCGTCCAGCTGCAGAACGGTGACCGGCACGTGGCGGCCATCATCCTGGAACAGGCGGGTCATGCCCATCTTCTTCGCGATCACGCCGGTACGCATGATCCGTTGCTCCTCAACAGAGGCACCCACGGGCCCATCCCGGGGGTGCTTGCGACGCCGCCCGGGGGAAGCGCCAACGCGGCGGCGAACGAAGCAACGCTTCCTCCACCACCATCAGCCCGAAAATGCGAAGCGCGCCCCCGTCCCGGGCTGTTGCCTCTCGAGAGAGGCGGACGGGAGACGCTGTCCCAGCTGCATGCAGCTGGCGGTATCTCTTGCTCTAGGTGCCCTCGTCGGGTGCCTAACCGTTCCCTCACCTGCGGGAACGACAAACCCGCGGGACGTAACGTCGACCGCGGGGTTGCGCGCTCTTAGGCGAGCTTGATCTCGACGTCAACGCCCGCCGCGAGGTCGAGCTTCATCAGCGCGTCGACGGTCTGTGGGGTCGGCTGCACGATGTCGAGCATGCGCTTGTAGGTGCGCACTTCGAACTGCTCGCGGCTCTTCTTGTCGACGTGGGGGCCACGGTTGACCGTGAACTTCTCGATACGCGTCGGAAGCGGGATCGGACCGCGGATAAGGGCACCGGTACGTCGGGCGGTGTCGGCGATGTCGCCGGTCGCCTGGTCGAGCACGCGATGATCGAACGCCTTCAGGCGAATGCGGATGTTGCTGTCCATAATCCCTACCGATGCGAAAGAGCGGGCCACGTGAACGCGGCTCTTGCTGTTCAGAAACTGTGCGAGGCGTGGGCTGTAACCGCGCCTTCATAAAAAGGCAACCGCCCGGCGCACGCGATGGCGCGCCGGGCGGCAGCTTTTGCGGCGAACCGCAGATCTGAGATCAGATCTTACTTGGCGATCGAGCTCACGACGCCGGCGCCGACGGTACGGCCGCCCTCGCGGATCGTGAAGCGCTGGCCGACGTCCATCGCGATCGGCGCGATCAGCTTGATGCCGAGCGCGACGTTGTCGCCGGGCATGACCATCTCGGTGCCCTCAGGCAGCTCGACGGTGCCGGTCACGTCGGTCGTGCGGAAGTAGAACTGCGGACGATAGTTGGCGAAGAACGGCGTGTGACGGCCACCCTCTTCCTTCGACAGCACGTACACTTCCGACGAGAACTCGGTGTGCGGCTTGATCGAGCCCGGCTTGCAGAGCACCTGGCCACGCTCGACTTCATCGCGCGCCACGCCGCGGATCAGCGCACCGACGTTGTCGCCGGCCTGGCCCTGGTCGAGCAGCTTGCGGAACATCTCAACGCCCGTGACGGTGGTCTTGCGGACGGTCGGGTGGATACCGACGATCTCGACTTCCTCGCCGACCTTGACGATGCCCGTCTCGACGCGACCCGTGACGACCGTGCCGCGACCCGAGATCGAAAACACGTCCTCGATCGGCATCATGAACGGCTTGTCGAGCGGACGCTCGGGCTGCGGGATGTAGTCGTCGACCGCCTGCATCAGCTCCATGACAGCGTCCTGGCCGAGCTTCTGGTTCGAACCCGACAGTGCGCAGGTCGCCGAACCCTTGATGATCGGAATGTCATCGCCCGGGAACTCGTACGACGACAGCAGCTCGCGAACTTCCAGCTCGACCAGCTCGAGGATTTCCTCGTCGTCGACCAGGTCGACCTTGTTCATGAACACGACCATCGCCGGCACGCCGACCTGACGCGCGAGCAGGATGTGCTCGCGGGTCTGCGGCATCGGGCCGTCGGTTGCCGACACGACCAGGATCGCGCCGTCCATCTGCGCCGCGCCCGTGATCATGTTTTTCACGTAGTCGGCGTGGCCGGGGCAGTCGACGTGCGCATAGTGGCGGTTGGCGGTCTCGTACTCGACGTGCGCGGTCGAGATCGTGATGCCGCGCTCGCGCTCTTCCGGCGCCTTGTCGATGTTCGCGAAGTCGACGGCGGCGTTGCCGGCGACGTTCTCAGCGAGAACCTTGGTGATCGCTGCGGTCAGCGAGGTTTTGCCATGGTCGACGTGACCGATGGTGCCGATGTTCAGGTGCGGCTTGGTCCGCTCAAACTTAGCCTTAGCCATTGTATCCCTACCTTCTGGATTTCCACTGGAGCCGCACGAGGACTCACCGTGACGGCGGGCCCATAGCGGCTGAATTACGGTTTCGCAAACCCTGCGTTGGGGCTCGGCCCGACGCGGGGGCGAGCCCCGCGTCGTCGGACGGGTCGGCGTTGCCCACCCGCCGGCCGGCCTGTCGGCGAGGTGGGACTAAGCAGTGCTTAGCCCCTGCCCGCCTCAGGCCAGCTTCGCCTTAACCTCGTCCGCGACGTTCTGCGGCACTTCATCATAGTGCGAGAACTGCATCGAGTAGCTCGCGCGGCCCTGCGTGAACGAGCGCAGCGAGTTCACGTAGCCGAACATGTTCGCTAGCGGCACCATCGCCGTCACCGCCTGCGCGTTGCCGCGTGTGTCGGTGCCCTGGATCTGGCCACGACGCGAGTTCATGTCGCCGATCACGTCGCCGAGGTAATCTTCCGGCGTCACCACCTCGACCTTCATCACCGGCTCGAGCAGCGTGATGCCGGCCTTCTGCGCCGCTTCGCGCATCGCGCCGCGGGCGGTGATTTCGAACGCCAGCGCCGACGAGTCGACGTCGTGGTACGCGCCGTCGTACAGGACGATGTCGAAATCGATGATCGGGAAGCCGACCAGCGAGCCCGTGGCTGCCGTCTCGCGAAAGCCCTTTTCAATCGCGGGGATATATTCCTTCGGAATGTTACCGCCCTTGATCTCGTCCTTGAAGACGATGCCAGCACCGCGCTCGCCCGGCGTCAGCTTCACCTTAACGCGGCCGAACTGGCCGGTGCCGCCCGACTGCTTCTTGTGCGTGTAGTCGATGTCGACAGGCTTCTTGAGGTACTCGCGATAGGCCACCTGCGGCGCGCCGACGTTTGCCTCGACCTTGAACTCGCGCTTCATACGATCGACGAGAATCTCGAGGTGGAGCTCGCCCATCCCCTTGATGATCGTCTGGCCCGACTCGTGGTCGGTCGATACGCGGAACGAGGGATCCTCGGCGGCCAGGCGATTGAGCGCGACGCCCATCTTCTCCTGGTCGGCCTTGGTCTTCGGCTCCACGCTGAGCTCGATCACGGGCTCGGGGAATTCCATCCGCTCGAGAATGATCGGATGCGCCGGGTCGCACAAAGTGTCGCCCGTCGTGGTCTCCTTGAGGCCCGCGATCGCGACGATGTCGCCGGCGCGTGCTTCCTCGATGTCCTCACGCGAGTTCGCGTGCATCAGGAGCATACGGCCGATCTTCTCCTTCTTGTCCTTCACCGAGTTCAGGTACCCGCCCTTGGTCAGGACGCCCGAGTAGATGCGGGCAAAGGTGAGCGAGCCGACGAACGGGTCGTTCATGATCTTGAACGCGAGCGCGGCAAACGGCGCGTCGTCCGACGATGGGCGCTCGTCCGGCGTTTCGCCGTCAAGCTTAACGCCCTTGATCGCCGGCACGTCGAGCGGGCTCGGCAGGAAGTCGACGACCGCGTCGAGCAGCGGCTGGACGCCCTTGTTCTTGAACGCCGAGCCGCACACCACCGGTACGAACGCCATGTTCAGCGTCCCCTTGCGGATCAGCTTCTTGAGCGTCGCCGCGTCGGGCTCGTTGCCCTCGAGATACGCCTCCATGGCGTCGTCGTCCTGCTCGACGGCAAGTTCGATCAGCTCACTGCGGTACTTCGCGGCCTTCTCGACCATGTCGTCCGGGATCGGCTGATATTCGAACTTCGCGCCCAGCGACTCCTCGAGCCAGATGATCGCGCGGTTCTCGACCAAGTCGACGAGGCCCTTGAAGCCGCCTTCCATGCCGATCGGGAGGTACAGCACCGCCGGCTTCGCGCCGAGGCGATCGATGATCGACTGCACGCAGAAGTAGAAGTCCGCGCCGGTACGGTCGAGCTTGTTGACGAAGCACATCCGGGGCACGCCGTACTTGTCGGCCTGACGCCACACCGTCTCCGACTGCGGCTCGACGCCGGCAACGCCGTCGAAGCACGCAACCGCGCCGTCGAGCACGCGCAGCGAACGCTCGACTTCGATCGTGAAGTCCACGTGGCCCGGCGTGTCGATGATGTTGATCAGATGCTCGGGGCCCTTGCCCTCTTCCGCCTTCCACTTGCACGTGGTGGCAGCCGAGGTGATCGTGATCCCGCGCTCCTGCTCCTGCTCCATCCAGTCCATCGTCGCGGTGCCTTCATGCACCTCGCCGATCTTGTACGACTTGCCGGTGTAATAGAGGATGCGCTCGGTCGTCGTCGTCTTGCCGGCGTCGATGTGCGCCATGATGCCGATGTTGCGATACTTGTCGAGCGAATGGCTGCGGGCCATGATCGGGCTTCCTTAGCGATGTGGGGAGCAGGCCCACGGCCGGCTCCCCACGATATAGTTTACCTGCGTGACGCTTCCAAGACGGAAGCGGGTGTCACTACCAGCGATAGTGGCTGAAGGCGCGGTTCGCTTCGGCCATGCGGTGCGTATCCTCGCGCTTCTTCACCGCATTGCCGCGGTTGTTCGATGCGTCGAGCAGCTCACCCGACAGACGCGCGTCCATCGTGTTCTCGCTGCGGCCGCGTGCGGCGGTGATCAGCCAGCGGATCGCCAGCGCCTGCGCGCGCTCGGGACGCACCTCAACCGGCACCTGGTAGGTCGCACCACCGACGCGGCGGCTGCGGACCTCGATGCCCGGCTTGATGTTGTTCAGCGCATCGTGGAACACGCCCAACGGCTCGCGCTTGGCACGCGCCTCGACCGTGGTCAGCGCGGAATAGACGATGCCCTCGGCGACGGACTTCTTGCCGTCCAGCATCACCGAGTTCATGAACTTCGACAGAACCTCATCCCCGTAGACGGGATCAGGCAGGATTTCCCGCTTTTCGGGACGACGACGACGAGCCATCTGGTATCTTCCTTCTAAACTTCAGCCCTTGGTGGTCAGCAGCCGATCCGAGCATTTTCGCGGATCGGCGGACCGGCTTACTTCGGACGCTTCGCGCCGTACTTGGAGCGGGACTGCCTGCGATCCTTGACGCCCTGCGTGTCGAGCACGCCGCGCAGCACGTGGTAGCGCACGCCCGGAAGGTCGCGCACACGGCCACCGCGGATCAGCACCACCGAGTGCTCCTGCAGGTTGTGGCCCTCGCCCGGGATGTAGCTGATGACTTCGCGCTGATTGGTCAGGCGGACCTTGGCCACCTTGCGCAGCGCCGAGTTCGGCTTCTTCGGAGTCGTGGTGTAGACACGGGTGCACACGCCGCGCTTCTGCGGGTTCTGCTCCATCGCAGGGACCTTCGACTTGGCCTTCTGCGGATCGCGGCCCTTGCGGACCAGCTGGTTAATCGTCGGCATTGAAGCCTTCACCTTTCATTAGGTTACTTTGCTGGAGCCATAACAGCACTTGGAATACGAAAAGGACCAAGGAGCGATCGCGCGCGACCTCCCGGTCCTTCTAGCATCCAGCAATGTTCAAGCTTGCCCGCGACCGGGCGGACCGGGTGCGAACCGGCGCGCCTATACGCCTCGACTCCCCACTGGTCAATGCCGCCGCCTCTTAACGGCACGGCAAGCACAACGGCCGCATTGCGTACCCTATGGCCACGCGACCGCCTCTCGCCCCGAGCTTCCCGGCTGCCCTTGTGTTAGCGGCCTGGCTGCTGGTGCAGACGAACGCGGCTGAATACGGCCGCCATACCGGGGCGGCGATTTTATCGATCGCAGCGGTCGTGTCCATCTTGGCGGCGTTCGTGCACCTGACGCGCGTCCTCACCGCTCGCGAACGCACCGTCCCGCCGGCCCATCGCGCCGCGCCGAGCGCGCTGTTCCTGTCCATCCCAGGCATGCTGGCGGCCTATCTCACGGCGGCCGGCTGGCTGGATGGCGCCGATGTCGTGTCCGTGGCGATGGGCTTGATGGCGCTCGCGGCAGGCGTCGATCGTCGGCACCGGGCGATGCTCGTTTGGCTCGGTCTAGCCGTCGTGGTGAAGCCCGATGCGCTGGTGATCGCTCCCTTCGTCCTGGCGCTGCTGATTCGCCAACGCGTGCCGATCCGCGAATGGCCGATCTCCGTGGTGATCTGGCTTGCGGCACGATCGATTACAGTTGCGCCGTCGGCAGACCCGTCAGGGCATCCGATCAGAGCGCTACCGACTCCCAACCTTTCCGCGATCGTCGATCTGCTACCGCCACAAGCGGCCGTCCCGCTTACCGCGATGGCGATGGTGGCGGCCATCGGTTTGGCGTCCGCTTATATAGCGCGCACCACCGTCGCCGCGCTCTCCACGCGGTCGCTCACCGAGTGCGCCGCGCTGTCTCCACTGATCGTCGCCGAGCTGCTGCCTGGCACCCCCCGCAGCGCCTTCCTCCTTGCGGGCCTCGTTGCCCTAGCGATCGCGGCCGCGTGGCCAGACCGGCGAAGCACCGCGACGGCGGCGGTGTTGCTGGCGGGGTCGGCGCTATCGGGGGCCAGCACCGCCCTAGATCAACCTGCGCTCGCCGCACTCGGCGCGATCTGCGTTCTGTCCGCTGCGATCGCTCTCGCCCGGCCGCTGCGCGACGCACCCGCGAACGACAATTGGTATGCTGCCCGCCTCCCCGCGTAGCGCGGCTCAGCGGATCGTCGTTAGCAACGTCTGTTCGAAGCGCGCGGGATCCTCGATCTGCGGTGAGTGACCCAGCCCGTCGAGCCGGACCAGCGTCCCCTTGGGCATCTTGCGCACCGCGTCGGGCGCGACCAGCGGGATGGCGCGAAGGAACTGGCGCAGCGACGCGGGAACCTGCTGGCGCCCGAACGCCGTCTTGTCGAGCGTCCCCACGATCACCGTCGTTGGCGCCTTCAGCCGGTACAGCTCGTGCGCGACAGGCTGCGTCTTGATCATCTCGCTCGTCTTGGCCTGCGCGAGCGCAACGGTGTCGCGTCCCTGCCCGGCGTACATGCCGGCCGCCATCCACACCCAACGATCGTACGACGGCTTCCACGTGCCGTGGTAGTAATTTTCCTGCTGATACGCCTTGATCGACGCGTAATTCGTCTTCTTCTCCCCCGCCCACAACGTATCGACGTCCAGATACGGCAGGCCCTCCTCCGATCGATCGACGAGCCCGAGTGGATTGACGAGCACGAGCCGGTCAACCGCCTCCGGGAACATGATCGCGTAGCGCATCGCGAGCATGCCGCCCATCGAGTGGCCGACCATTGTCGCACGCGTAACGCCGCGCGAGGCGAGCAGTCGCCGCGTGTTGTTCGCCAGCATCTCGAAACTATATTGCGCGGCACGCGGCTTGGACGATTTGCAGAAGCCAATCTGATCGGGGACGATCACGCGATAACCTGCCTGCGCCAGCGCACGCGTACTCGACTCCCACGTCGCGCCGCAGAAATTCTTGCCATGCATCAGCACCACGGTGCGCCCGTTGGGGCGCGGCGCGGCGATATCCATGAAGCTCATCTTTGCTGGTTGGCCGATGGCATCGAACGTCATCGTCTGGACGGGCCACGGATAGGTGAACCGTTCGAGGTTCGGCCCGAAATCGGGACCGGCGCCATATTGCTGCGCCGCCGCCGCACCACCGGCCGCCAGCGCCAATGCCACCAAACCCGCCGCCTGTCCTATCACCGCCGCACCTTCCGCTATCGTAACGATCAGGCCGCGCGTTAACCCTGAAGGCACCGAATTGCTATTCTTTCAGCGGATCGTGCCCCCAATTCATCAGCGAGTAGCGCCAGTCGCTATGCTCCTTGTCCTTCGACGGCCCGCCCTGCGCGAGATGCCGGTGAACGTAGCTGACGACCTTCTTCATATGCGCATAATCGTCGTCGGTGAGATCCGCCTTCTTCTTGCGCTTGATCTCCACGATGCGGCGGCCCGACGCATGACCGACGCTTTCGCCGCCCGACTTACCATCCTCGCCTTTCCAGCCGACACGCTTCGAATCATCGCTGTCGAGGAACTTCTCGAGCGTTGCTGGCGCCATGTTCACTGCGCCCTTGAAGTCCTCGTAGATCTGGTCCTTGTCGCCGCTGTCGGCCATTGGTGTGTCTCCTTGCGACATCAACCGATCATCTCGTCGCAGGTTCAGGTGGCGCGGTAGGACGTCGCAAGAAATTACAGCGTCGGCGAGATACGCTCTGGTCCATGGCGGCAATACGTATGCATGTTTGACGGCCGCACTACCCTCAGGCCGCGCGCAATCTCCACCGGCTCAGCGCCTCGTAATCGTCGCGGCAGGCGTCGGCGACGCGCGCCAGCGCGTCGGGCAAGCTGACGGTCTCCTGCTCGGCGCTGCCGAACCCGGTCGACGCCTCGACGCGGCCATACCAGTGCGCTGCCCAGACGCCATCGTCGGGATGCCGCCCCGCCGGCCACGCGAGCATCGCCTCGTCCCAGTCGATCCCTAGCGCGTCGCACAGGCGGCGTAGCGTACCGGCAGGATCGTTGAGCACGTCAGCCGAGTCGATCACCGGCGGCGCGCTGCCAATCCGGTCGGCCTCGCGATCGAAGAACGCGCGCTGTGCGGCGACGCCGAGATCCGCCGGCGTCACGCTCTCGCGCTTCGCGGCGTAGGACGCAGCCATGCGCGCCGGATCGCGGATTAGGAACGCGTGCACGGCCCCGCGCAGATCGTCGGGCGCGATCGGCCCGACCATGTGGTGCGGCATGTGCTTCTGGTACCACACCATAGCGTTGCCGGGTGCCGGCCCGGCCAGCGTATCGGCGACCGAGCGCCAGTCGCAATCCATGCTCGCGATCACCGCGTCGCGCATCGGATGATCGGCGCCGCTCTCACGCAGGAAACAGCCGTAGAACGGCTCGTCGCTCACCGCGCAGTCGGCGCGCGACGAGAAGCTGCGCATCATCGCGGTCGAGATGTTGCGTGGGCCGGACCACATCGCAATGCGGCGCGGCGCAGCGCCGTCGGAAGGCTTGCTCATCCCAGTTCGCGCTCCACCGCCTCGCGATACAGTCCCTGCAGCCGCTCGACCATCGGGCCGCGCTCGGTGCCGATCACTCGCCCGTCGATCATGCCGATCGGAGCGAGCCCGGCGAATGTCCCCGTCGTGAACGCCTCGTCCGCGCCGTAGACGTCGGTCAGCGAGAAATTGCGCTCGTAGGTCGGAATGCCCGCCGCGCGCGCCGTCTCGACGACGATCCGGCGCGTGATCCCGTCGAGGCAATAGTCGCCGGTCGACGTCCAGACCTCGCCGTTGCGAACGATGAAGAAATGCGTCGAATTGCACGTCGCGACGAAGCCGTGTGGGTCCAGCATCAGCGCCTCGTCCGCCCCCGCCTGCGCCGCCTGAATGCACGCGGTGATGCAGTTCAGCTTGGAATGTGAATTGAGCTTGGGATCCTGCACGTCGGGGTAGCCGCGGCGGACGTGCACCGTGAACAGGTTGAGCATCCGCGTTGCGGTGCCCGCCGCCGGGCTCTTCCACTCCGGGATCAGCACGATGGTTGCCGGCGAGATCACCACCCGCGGGTCTTGATAGGGGGTGGAGCGGATGCCGCGCGTCACCATCAGGCGGATGTGCACCCCATCGCCGCCCATGTCGTTGGCGTCGAGCACCCGCCGCAGCCGCGCGACAAGCTCCGCGCGGGTGATGCCGATGTCGAGCATGATCGCCTTGGCCCCCTGCCACAGCCGGTCGAGATGGCGGTCGAGGAAGGCTATCTTGCCGCCGTAGACGCGCAGCCCCTCCCACACGCCGTCGCCGAGCATGAAGCCCGAGTCGAACACTGACACCTTCGCCTCAGGGCGGCGAAACAGCTCGCCATTGACGTCGATCAGCACATCGTCGTTGCGCGGATCGGGGGTGAAGACGTGGGTGCCGGTGGCGTGATCGGTCATCGCAATCTCCTGATATGGCGTTGCGCCACGGCTGCGGGCGTCAATGAGGACTTGATCCGGCGCCGATGCCGATACTGGATCGATCGGCGTCTGCGCTCAGATATGCAGCGGCCGGCCGTAGGCAGATAGCACCGCCTCGTGCATCGTCTCGCTGATCGTTGGATGCGGGAAGACGGTGCCCATCAGCTCGGCCTCGGTCGTCTCAAGCGTCTTGCCGATCGTATAGCCCTGGATAAGCTCGGTCACCTCGGCGCCGATCATGTGCGCGCCGAGCAGCTCGCCTGTCGCAGCGTCGAACACCGTCTTGACGAAGCCCTCGGGCTCGCCGAGCGCGATCGCCTTGCCGTTGCCGATGAAGGGGAAGTTGCCAACCTTCACCTCGTAGCCGGCTTCCTTCGCCTTCGCCTCGGTCAGGCCGACGCTGGCGATCTGCGGGCGGCAATAGGTGCAGCCGGGAATGTTGCGCGGGTCCATCGCGTGCGGATGCCCGCCCGCGATCGCCTCGGCAGCGATCACGCCCTCGTGCATCGCCTTGTGCGCGAGCCACGGCGGCGCCGTTATGTCGCCGATCGCCCATACGCCCTCCACGTTGGTCCGGCAGGCGGCATCGGCCTTGACGAACCCGCGCTCGTCCATCGCGACGCCGAGCTCTTCGAGCCCGATCTCCGCCGTATTCGGGACGATCCCAACCGCGACGATGACGTGGCTGAATTCGGCCTTGGTCTCCTTGCCGGCCTTGTCCTTCAGCATCGCGGTCACGCCCTTCGCGCCGACGTCGAGCGCTCCGACACCGGCCGAGGTCATGATCGTCATGCCCTGTTTCTTCAGCGCCTTCTCGAGGTGGGCGGAAACGTCCACATCCTCCACCGGCACCAGCCGATCGAGCATCTCGACAACGGTAACTTCGGCCCCCATGTCGTTGTAGAAGCTCGCGAATTCGATCCCGATCGCGCCCGATCCGATCACCAGCAGCTTGGTCGGCATCTCAGGCGGGGTCATCGCATGGCGATACGTCCAGATGCGCTTGCCGTCAGCCTTGGCGAACGGCAGATCGCGCGCCCGCGCACCGGTGGCGACGATGATGTTGTTGTACTGAAGCTCGCTCGCCTTCCCGTCCTTGTCGGTGACGCTCAGCTTGCCCTTACCGGTCAGCCTGCCCTCGCCCATGTGCACCGCGATCTTGTGCTTCTTCATCAGGTGCCCGACGCCCTGATTGAGCTGCTTGGCGACGCCGCGTGACCGCTTGACCACCGCGTCGAGATCGGCAGCGAAACTCTCAACCTTGAGCCCGAAATCCTTGGCGTGGCTCATGTAGTGATAGACTTCGGCCGAGCGCAGCAGCGCCTTGGTCGGGATGCACCCCCAATTGAGACAGATGCCGCCGAGCAGCTCGCGCTCGACGATCGCCGTCTTTAGCCCAAGCTGCGCGGCGCGGATCGCCGCGACATAGCCGCCCGGCCCCGATCCGAGAACGACGAGATCATAGTTTTCAGCCACTTGTCATCGATTCCTTGATTTGCGCGCAGCCTTGGCGATCTCGGGCACGCTCATCGCCACGATCGCGAGCATCGTGACCCAGCCGACCGGCTCAAGCGAATCCGCGCCCTGCGGATAGGCCCACACGCCGGCACGAAAGATCGCCAGCGTCAGTAGCAGGCCCGCCGCGAGATGGACGAGCTCGATCGCCACCGCGCGGTTCATGTCAGGCAAGCATGCCCAGCGGGTTCTCGCACAATTGCTTGAACGCCTGCATCAGTTCGGCACCGTCCGCGCCGTCGATCGCACGATGGTCGAAGCTACCCGTCGCGCTCATCACCGTCGCGACCGCCAGTTCGTTTTCAACGACATACGGCCGCTTCTCACCAGCGCCTATCGCAAGGATCATGCCCTGCGGCGGGTTGATCACCGCCTCGAACTGCTTGATCCCGTACATGCCCATGTTGCTGAGCGAGGCGGTGCCGCCCTGAAATTCCTCGGGCTTGAGCTTCTTGTCGCGCGCGCGGGCGGCAAGGTCCTTCATCCGCGTCGAGATCGACGAGAGCGACGCGCTATCAGCTTCGGTGATGACGGGCGTGATGAGCCCTTCGGGCGTCGACACCGCGACCGAGATGTCCGCGCGCTTGAACGTGACGAGCTCGTTCGGCGTGTACATGACGTTGCACTTGGGCACTTGAATGAGCGCCGCGGCGAGCGCCTTGATCATCAGATCGTTGACCGACAGCTTCACGCCGCGCGCTGAGAGGCTTTCGTTCAGCTCGGTACGCAGCGCGAGCAGCTTGTCGAGCCGTACGTCCACCGTGAGGTAGATGTGCGGCACCTGCTGCTTCGATTCGGTCAGGCGGCGCGCGATCGTCTTGCGCATATTGCTGAGCTTGGTCGTCTCGTGCGGGATATCGGGGATCGCGACCGCGGCCGGCGCGCGCTGCGGCGTGCCCGGGGCGGCGGCTTTCGTCGCGGCCGCCGAGGACGGTGTCGCCGCGGCAGCTTCCGGCGCTGCGCCGCCCGTCGCGCCGTCGACGTCGGCCTTGACGATCCGGCCGTTGGGCCCCGAGCCGCTGAGCGCGGTGAGATCGACCCCGTTGTCGGCGGCAATGCGGCGCGCCAGCGGGCTAGCCTTGACGCGCGTGCCGCCTTCGCCTGCGTCCGCCGCCTGTGCCGCCGCGCGCGGCGCCGTCGCCTTCGTCTCGGGATTGTCGGCGGATACGGGCTCGCCTGTCTCGCGATCGACCGGAGCATCGACCTGCTTCTTGGCCGCCGGTTCGTCCGCCGCACGTGTCTCCGCTTCCTGCTTCGCGGCGGCGGGCTTGGATGCGGGCGCGGGCGCGGGCTTCTCGCTATCCGCGGCGCTTTCCTCCCCATCGGCGTCGAGCAGCATGATGACCTCGCCGACCTTCACACCGTCGGTTCCCTCTGCGACGACGAGCTTGGCGACAACGCCTTCGTCGACCGCCTCGAACTCCATCGTCGCTTTGTCGGTCTCGATCTCGGCCATCAGGTCACCGGCTTTGACCGTGTCCCCCTCCTTCACCACCCATTTCGCCAGCGTCCCCTCCTCCATCGTCGGAGAGAGCGCAGGCATCTTGATCTCGATCGGCATGAAGGTCCTCGAACTGTTCCCGGGGAGGGCATTCGTCTCTCGCGCCGAGCCCTTGCGCGGTCAACCCCGCAGGCGGATAAGCCGCCGCGACAAGGGGCTGGCACACATGCGCATCTATCTCACCGTGATCGACGATACGCCCGAGGCGGAGATCGCGCTGCGCTTCGCCGCGCGACGCGCGGTGAAGACGGGCGGCGCGGTCGAGATCCTGGCGCTGGTCGAGCCGCAGGAGTTCATCGCGTTCGGCGGCGTGCAGGCGACGATCGAGGAGGACGCGCGTCTCGCGGCGGAAAGCCTGGTCGCGCGCGCGGCCGGCACGCTGATCGAGGAATCGGGTCTGCGACCTGCGATAACCGTGCGGCAAGGCGACGGACCCAAGATCATTCGCGAGCTGATCGCCGCCAACCGCGAGATTGCGGCACTGGTACTCGGCGCCGCGGCGGACGGCCCGCCGGGGCCCCTCGTCGCGCATTTCGCGGGCGAGGTCGGCGCGCTCCCGGTCCCGCTGATGATCATCCCCGGCAGCCTCGATCGCGACGCGATCGACCGGCTGAGCTGATACTGAGCAGCCCGGGCGTGGTGTCGACGTGCCGGGCAGCCTGCGCTGCCCGACCCGTCGCTACCATTACTGCTTGTACGCCTTGAACGTACCGCTCGAATTGTCGCGCGGATCACGCCACGCCGCTTCGATCGTCCGGCCATCCCGCGCGACGGTATAGGTCGTCTCCTGCACCACCTTGCCGTTCTGCATGTCGGTTAACATCATCTTGTTGGGCGCGAGCAGCACCGCCTTGGTCATCGTCTTGCCCGGATCGCCGACGTTGGGCGCGTAATCGCCGCCGAACTTGGCGTCGAGCGTCTCACCCAGCGGCGAGGTTAGCTTCACCCGTTCCTGATCGACCTTCAGCGTCAGCGTGCGCGCATTGTCGGTCACCTCGGTCGCCGACGTGTCGGTCTTCCACTGGCCCGACACGCGATGCGCCCCTGCGATCGGCGTTCCCACGCGCGTCTGCACCATCTTCTGCTCAATCCTGGTGCCGGCGCCATTGTTGGTGTTGCTCATCATCGACGTCAGCGTCTTGCCGTCCGCCGAGACAATGCGGCGGCTCTCGCCAATCACCTTGCCTGCCTTACGGAACTGGAACGTTGCGGTGCTGGCATCGGGCGTCGCGACCGCGATCTCGTCCCAATACGGCTTGTCGGCAACCTTGTGGAACTTGCCGTCGGCCGGCACGGTGAACGGGGGAAGGCACGTCGTGCAGGTGTAGCTGCCGTTCCTGATCGTCCAGCTATCGGGCTTGACGTTGAGCGCGGCCGATTTCGGATCGCCCTTCCACGTGCCGTCGAACGGGCTCTGCGCAAGCACGGGGGTGGCGAAAAACAGCGCGCCGACGAGGAGCGCGGGTGCAAATCTGGTCATCGTGCAAATCCTGCCTCAAGAGGAAAACGCCTTGGACTCGCGACCGTATTTTCACCCATCGTTACGCTTGCGCGTCGACCGCGTCAAAGCACCGGGAGATAACCGATCGCGCCTTGTCGCCGACGGCCTTTGCCGGCATGCCGCGCCCATGCCTTCTCACCCTCGTTCGACCCGGCTGCGCGCAGTCCTGCTACCCATCCTTCCCGCTGCCGCGATGCTGGCCGGTGCGGCACCCGCGGTCGCGCGCGAGGCGCCGTCGCAGGAGCGCCTGCGCAGCTCGGTTGAGCGGCTCGTCTCGTTCGGCACGCGCCATTCGTTGTCGTCGGCGACTGATCCCGCCCGCGGCATCGGCGCGGCACGCAATTGGGTGGCGAGCGAGTTCGCTAAGATCGGCGCGACATGCAGCGGTTGCATCGCGGTCGAGCGGCTGCAGCGCCGCTTCGTCAACGCACGCGCCCCGGCCGGCGTGATGATCGAGGACGTGCTCGGCATCCAGCGCGGCACCGACCCCAATCGCTACATTATCGTCGGCGGCCATATCGACAGCCGCGTCAGCGACGTGATGGACGCGACGTCCGACGCGCCGGGCGCCAACGACGATGCGAGCGGCGTCGCGCTGGTGCTGGAGGCTGCGCGAATCCTGTCGAAGGAGAAGTTCGCGGCGACGATTGTCTACGTCGCCTTCTCGGGCGAGGAGCAGGGTCTGCTCGGCGCGACGCTGCTCGCGGAGACCGCCAAGGCGCGCGGCTGGCAGATCGACGCGATGCTCAACAACGACATCGTCGGCAACACGATCGGCCAGGACGGGCTGCGCGTCGCCGATCGTGTCCGCATCTTCTCCGAAGGCATCCGCGTTGGCGAGACGCTGGCCGAGGCGATCGAACGCCGCGCGATCGGCGGCGAGGATGACGGGCCGAGCCGCGCGCTCGCCAAGGCGATCGATGGGATTGCCGAGACGCTGCCCGGCCGCCTCGACGTGTTCGTCGACCGGCGGCCGGATCGCTTCGGGCGCGGCGGCGATCACGAACCGTTCCTGCGCGAGGGTTATCCCGCGGTGCGATTCACCGTCGGCGCGGAGAATTGGGATCGCCAGCACCAGAATTTGCGCACCGAGAACGGCCGTGTCTACGGTGACACGATCGAGGGGATGGACTTCGGCTATCTCGCCCGCGTGACGGCAATCAACGTTGCGGCGCTGGCGCAGCTCGCCGCCGCCCCCGCCGCCCCTGCGACGGTGTCCGTATCAGGTGAGCTGACGCGCGACACGACGGTATCTTGGCAGGCGTCGACCGGCGCCGCGCGCTATCGCCTGCGCTGGCGGCGCAACGACAAGCCGGCTTGGACCGACGAGAAGATCGTCACCGCCGCGACGCCGGTGGTGCTGAAGGAGGTGTCGGTCGACGATCACTTCTTCGGCGTCAGTGCCCTCGGCGCGAACGGCGCGGAAAGCGTCGTCACCTTTGCCGGACGCGCTCCGCGACGCTGACACGCGGACAGTCCGGCGCCACCGGGCGCTGGAGACTATCTTCAGCGCGAAAACAAAAGGGTGCGTCGCTCTCAAGGCAACGCACCCTTCTCGTTATGAATGACGGCAGAGATCGGCGCATGCCGCCATGCCGCCGGGCAAAGTCAGATCAGCGGCACACGCACTTCGGCTTGGGGCGCCACGTGCGCTTGTGCGCCTTCGCCCGCGAGTATGTGACCGAATCCTCCCAGATTTCGGTGGTCGTCGTCGTCACCACCGGCTGGCTCTGGACCGAGATCGTCGTGACGCTTGAGCCGGGATAGTAATAACCGTTGGCATAATAACCGCCGCCAGCCGCATAGCCCGCGCCGCCAGTGGTGGTGACGACGGTGGTGCCGCCGTTGGTGACGACCGGCGCCGGGCCGTGGTGGATTACCGGGGGTGGCGGCAGCGGCGCGGCGCGCGTGCCGATCGCGGGCGGATAGCCGTATCCGGGTTGCGGATAGGGCGCGCCGTAGCCGGGCGCCGGCGGCACGCGGCCGCGATCCTCGGCGCGATCGACGGCATAGCCGGTGATCGCTCCCACGCCGCCGCCGATCAGCGCGCCGCCCAGTCGGTTCCCGCGGCCGGCGATCGCCGCGCCCGCGACGCCGCCGACAACCGCGCCGACCGCCGCGCCGCCGAGCCCGGTGTCGCGCTGCGGATAGGCGTACGGCGCTCCCGGCGCATAGCCGCCCTGCGCACCATAGGCATAGCCACCGTTCTGATAGGCGTAGCCGTCGTAGCCCGCGGCGTCGTCGTAATAGGTATAGTCGGTGCCGTCGGCGTCGAACCGGTCCCAGTCGACCCCGCCGATCGTGTCGTAGACCGATCCGCGCCCGTCGATCAGCACCGCGTCGTCATAATAGCGCGACCAGGTGTAGTTCGCCGGCGGCTGCGGCAGGCCGTAGCCCGACCAGTCGTTAATGTACCAGTTCGGCTGCACCCAGTAGCTCGGCAGCACCCAGCCGCGGACCGGGCGCTGATACGCACCCCAGCCGCCCGGCGCGCGATAACCGCCCCACCAGCGGCCCTGGACGTGGCCGCCCCAGCGCGGGCGATTGTGGACGTAGCCCGGCTTGTTCCAGTTGCCGCCGCCCGGCCGGTTCCAGCCGCCCGGCTTGCCCCAGTTTCCACCGGGCTTGCCCCAATTGCCGCCGGGCTTGTTCCAGCCACCTGGCGTCGGGCGATTGATGCCGCCGCCGGGCCGCGACCAGCCGCCCATATTGCCGCCGACATGCGTATTGCCGACGTGCGTGCCGCCGCCGCGCACGACGACGCGCTGGCCGGCATCGGCTGCGGTCGCGGAAGCCATCGAGAGCAGCGCCGTCGCCGCCAACAGGGTTCGCATCGTTTCAACTCCCCGACTGAATCTATCAGGCGCGCAACGCCCGTTCGTCTTAACGAGTTGCTTACCATCGCGCCTGGGGAGCCGCCAGCACGGGCGCTGTCCCGATATGGAGCAGCACCGGCCGCCGCGGCGCTAGCCGATCCGCCCGGCGAGCAGCGCCGCCACCGCCTCGCAGCCCGCCGCGTCGGCCGGGGTGAAACGGCCGGGCAATGGACTGTCGAGGTCGAGCACGCCGACTAGCCGGTCGCCCGAAACGATCGGCACGACGAGTTCCGACGCGCTCGCCGCATCGCACGCGATGTGACCGGGAAAGGCGTGGACGTCCGCTACCAGCTGCGTCGCGCACGCCTGTGCCGCCGTGCCGCACACGCCCTTGCCCATCGCGATGCGAATGCACGCCGGTTTGCCCTGGAACGGCCCGAGGACGAGCTCGTCGCCGATCAGGCGATAGAAGCCCGCCCAGTTGAGATCGGGCAGATACTGCCACAGCAGCGCCGCGGCGTTGGCCATGTTGGCGACGCCGTCGGGCTCGTCGGCGGTCAGCGCGTCCAGCGCGCTCAGGATGTCGCGATACAATGACGCGGTGTCGTCGGCGGCGGCAATGTCGAACTGGTACATGGCGCGGCATGTAGTGGCCGCGGGCGCCGCGGGCGAGCGGCTTTGTCGTACGCCGGCTCTTTACGCGATCAATACGATTGCCGCTTTATGCCGCGCCGCATGTATCACGATGCCGCGCTCGCCGCCGCCGTCCACGCCGATCCCCGGCCCGCATCGGCGGTATCGCGCGGCGTCGGTCTCGCGGGGCTCGCGGGCCTGCTGGTCTGGATCGGCGTGGCGCGCGCCTATGGCATGGACGGGCCATATGCGGGGCTGATGAACCTCGTCGCCTGCGCCCTGCCGATGGTGCTGTGGTCTCTGCTGGTCGACAAAGTCCACCGCCATCCGTCGACCGGCCTCGATTGGGAACACCCGCAGCCGTGGCGCGCGACGCTCGACGTCAGCCTCGTCAAGCTCGTCGGGCTGTGGACCACCTGGGCGGGGATCGCGCTGATCTACGCCACCGGCCGTTTCTACTGGGACGGCAATTACCTGTTCGCGATGTGGTGCTTCACCACCGCCGCGCCGTGGCTCGTCGCCGCGTCGATCCCGTACGTACTGTGGCTCGATCGACGCCTGGTGGAGCCGCGCGACGGCGCCTGGGCGCTCGGTGCGTGGGTGACGCATACCGCGCCGATCGACGGCGCGGCGATCGCCGGCCATCTGCGTGCGTGGGGCGTCAAGGCGTTCTTCCTCGCCTTCATGCTCGCGATCGTGCCGCCGGGCTTCGCCGAGTTCATCCGCACGCCCACGTTCGGCATCCTCGCCGATCCGGTGCGCCTGACGAACTGGCTCATCACGCTGATGTTCGTCATCGACGTCGCCTTCGCCACCGTCGGCTACATGCTGACGATGCGCCCGCTCGACGCGCATATCCGCAGTGCGAACCCCTATGCCGCGGGCTGGATGGCGGCGCTGATCTGCTATCCGCCGTTCATCCTGATGAACGAGGGCGGGCCGCTCGACTATCATCCCGGCACCGCCGATTGGACTTACTGGTTTGCCGGTCACCCGCTCGCGCTGGCGGTCGTCGGCGCGGTGCTTGTCGGCCTCACCGCCATCTACGCCTGGGCGACGGTCGCGTTCGGGCTGCGCTTTTCGAACCTCACGCATCGCGGCGTCATCACGCACGGCCCCTACGCCTGGTCGCGCCACCCGGCATATCTGTCGAAGAACCTGTTCTGGTGGCTCTCGACCATCCCCATCCTGTCGACCGGATCGCTGGTCGACATGGTGCGCGCGACGGTGCTGCTCTGCGTCGTTAGCGGCGTCTATTACTGGCGCGCCCGCACGGAGGAACGGCATTTGTCCGAGGACGCGCACTACCGCGCGTACAGCGACTGGATGATGCGCAACGGCGCCGTCCCGCGCTTCTTCCAGCGCTTCATCGGCCGGCCCGCGCCGCGCGCCGCGGCAACCTGACCGTTCCAACCGCCGTTCGTCGTACGCAAAGGCGGCGGCGTGGACAGTACATCGAGCGCTAGCTATCGCTGCCGATGGGGCACGGCGCCCCGCCGGATCGCCTCATGCCTCGCTTCATCCTGCACATCGGCACCCATAAGACGGGAACCTCGGCCTTCCAGCAGTGGGCGACGCGCAACCGCGCGGCACTGCTCGACGCGGGCTTCCTGTACCCCGAAACCGGCGCGACGGCCGACGGCAACCACCACGCGCTGTCGCTCGCGCTCGCTGGCGGCGAGATCGACGACGATCGACGCGGGCAGCTCCTGCGGCAATTCGATCAAGAGCGGCGCCCCGTGCCGGATCACACGGTGCTGATCTCCGCCGAGACAATGTCGACGGTGCGCTTCTTCCCCCTCCTGCCGACGCTGCGTGCCTCAATAGAGGAGCGCGGTGGCAGCGATTTGATCGCGATCGTCGCGGTGCGCGACCAATTGTCATGGCGCAACTCGTGCTACGCGCAGATGCGCGAGACGCTAACTGCCGTCCCCCCATTCGATCGCTTCTTCATGCCGGGGCCGCACGGAGTGCATAGCGGCAACTGGGATTTTCTCGACGATCGCTACACACGCGCCGGTTTCGCTCTTCAGGCGATCCCCTGCGACGCCGCCTTCCGCCGCGACGGCGTGGTTCACGCACTGACGCGGCTGCCATGTCTCTCGGCACTCGCCAACATCGACACCGCGGATCGGCTAGAAGCCAATCCCAGCCTCAGCGCCTTGCAATTGATTGTCGCGGACGAAGTGCGCCTTGCCGTCGCAGGCCCAAACGCGAGCGTCGATTGGCCGCTGCGCAACGTCCTCGTTCCAATCGTCATCCGCCATTCAGCCGCGCTCGCCGGGCAAGGTTTCAACGGCCATACGCCGCAATCCGCCGCAGCCTATTCGGCAATGTTCGAGGAAAGCAACGCGCGCTTTGCCGAGCGCCATTTCGGCCGCCCATGGCACGATGTTCTACCGCCCGCGCCGCTCAAGCCCCGTTCGCCGTTCAGCATCGACGATCTGCGGCCGGGGCAGCGGCGCGCCGTATTGGCGGCAGTCGACCGCGTGCTGAACGATCCGAAGGCTGTGAGGCGCATGGCACGGCTCGCCGCCGCATCGACCAGCGATGACACGGCGTCGGAAAATGTCGCGGTGCCGGCCAACGCCACCGCGACGCCTGCACGCCAGGGCCCGCCGGCGCGCATCCTGCTCCACGCCGGCTTTGCGAAAACGGGCACCACGGCGTTCCAAGAATCGCTCGCGACCCACCGCGCGGCGCTGCTCGAGGCGGGTTACCTCCTTCCGACCTCAGGCGTGAACGCCACCGGTAATGCGAGCACGCTTCTGACGGGGCTCGCCGGGCGGCTTACCCCGGCGCAGAATGACACGATCGCGCGGCGCTTTCACGCCGAGGTGGCCGCCCATCGAGGCGATCACGTGATCATCTCGAGTGAGTCGGTCACCGCGCCGTTGCTCACCCCGCGTCGACGTGAGATCGCTGAGGCGCTCACCGCGAACGGCAATCCGGTGACGGTGCTGCTCGCGGTGCGGGATCAGGTGGCGCTGCTCAATTCGGCCTATGCGCAGATGCGCGCGCAATTCCACGCGCGCGATCCGTTCGAGGATTACGTCGCCAAGATCGTTGCCAACGGGCGGCTCGACTGGCCGCAGCAGCAGGCTTCGTTCGAGGAGCTCCGGCTTGGCTTCACCCCGCTCGCCTATACGCGCGCGGTGCAGGACGAAGGCATCGTCCGCGCGCTCGCCCGCCTGCCCGAGCTTGCACCGCTCGCGCCGATCTTTGCCGATACGGCGGAGCATCGCGCGAACCGCTCGGCGGGGTGGAAGCAGCTGCTCGTCGCCGAAGCATTGCGCGCCTGGCTCGAGAGCGAGGGCCGCACGATGGTACCCGCCCAGCGCCACGCGCTGCGGAAGATCGTCGACCGGCACATGGCTGACATTCCCGATGCCCCGTTCAACGGCTTTCACCCGACGCTGCTGGCCTACGTCCGCGAGCAATACGCCGAGAGCAACGACGCCTTCGCCGCGCGCCATTTCGACACGCAATGGGCGATCCTTTTCCCGCGCACCCCGCTGCCGCCGCGCTCTCCCGCCTCGTTCGACGATCTGGCGGCCGACGTCGCGGCGCAGCTTCGCGGTGTGGTCGCCGCCTGCCGTGACGAAGCCGAGGTAAGCATCGACTGGACTACGCCGGATCGAGCGGCGGCGTGAGCGTTCGGCTTCAGCCGCGTACTTGCCCGCTACCCCGGCCGACCCATTTGTAGGTCGTCAATCCTTCGAGCGCGACGGGGCCGCGCGCGTGCAGACGCCCGGTGGCAATGCCAATTTCCGCCCCCAGCCCGAATTCGCCGCCGTCCGCAAACTGGGTCGAGGCGTTCCACAGCACGATCGCCGAGTCGACCGCCGCCAGAAAGCGCTCAGCCACTTCGGCATCCGCCGCGACGATCGCATCGGTATGGTGCGATCCATGCCGCGCGATATGCGCCAGCGCGCCCTCCACCCCGTCGACCATCGCCACCGAGCAGATCGCGTCCAGATACTCGGTATCCCAATCCTCGTCGTGGGCGCGTGCAACACCCGTCAGCGCGACGACCCGCGCGTCGCCGCGTACGGCGCACCCTGCCTCGACGAGCGCCGCCACCAGCCCCGCAGGATCGGGATACGCCGCGTCGACCAGCAACGTTTCCATCGCCCCGCATACGCCGGTGCGGCGCATCTTGGCGTCGACGATCACGCGGCGCGCCATCGCCCGATCGGCGGAGGCATGAACGAAGACGTGATTGATGCCGTCGAGATGCGCGAGAACCGGCACGCGCGCTTCTGCCTGCACGCGCGCGACTAGGCTCTTACCGCCGCGCGGCACGATGAGGTCGATCGCGCCCGACGCCTGCAGCATCGCGCCCACCGCGGCGCGATCGGTGGTCGCGACGCGCTGCACCGCCTCGGCCGGGAGCCCGGCAGCGCTGAGGCCCGCGACGAACGCCGCGTGGATCGCGGCGTTGCTTTCCTGCGCCTCCGATCCGCCGCGCAGGATCACTGCATTGCCCGACATCACGCACAGCGCCGCGGCATCGGCGGTGACGTTGGGCCGGCTCTCGTAGATGATGCCGATGACGCCGATCGGCACCCGAACGCGCGCCAGGACCAGGCCGTTGGGCCGCGTCGTCCGCTCGATCTCGGCGCCGACCGGATCGGCAAGCGTCGCCACCGTCGCGACGCCCTGCGCAATGGTTTCGATCCGCCCGGCGTCGAGCGCGAGGCGATCAAGCATCGCGGCGGAAAGGCCGTTGTCGCGCGCGCGCGCCATGTCGATCGCATTGGCAGCCAGGATCGTATCCGCTGCCTCACGCAGCGCGTCCGCCGCGGCGGTCAGGGCCGCGCGGCGCTGGTCGCTCGGCGACTGTGCGAGGACGGTGGCGGCACCGTGCGCATCCGCAGCCAGCGCGGCGACGAGGGCGGAGGAGGCAGCAGGATCGAGCATGGTGCCTGCGGTAGCATCACCGCGCCGCGCCAGCGAGTCGCGAGCCCATCGCGCAGATTTTCGCTGCCGGCCTGCTGCGTCGGTCGCGAGGCTTCCTATATCCTCGGCATGACCAGCCTGTACGATCGCCGCTCGACGCTTGCCGCTATCGGAGCCGGCGGCGTCGCCGCCATCTTGACCGCCTGCCGCGCCGCGCCGGCCGATGCCGCCGCCGGCAATTTCCCCTATCGCCTATCCGACAAGCAGTGGCGTGCGAAACTGTCGCCTGCGGCGTATCGTGTGCTGCGGGAGGAGGATACCGAACGGCCCTTCACCAGCCCGCTCAACAAGGAGAAGCGCGCCGGTACCTTCGCGTGCGCCGGATGCGGCCAGCCGCTGTTCGCGTCCAAGACGAAGTTCGAGAGCGGCACCGGCTGGCCGAGCTTTTGGGCACCGCTGCAGCGCGCCGTGGGGACAACGACCGACACCACGCTCGGCATGACGCGCACCGAAGTGCATTGCAGCCGCTGCGGCGGGCATTTGGGCCACGTGTTCGACGACGGGCCCCCGCCGACGGGTAAGCGCTACTGCATGAACGGCGTCGCGCTGAGCTTCCGCGCGACCTGACGCCGCGCGCTGCTCGGCTTACTGGGAGATCGCAACCGCGCCCTTCATCGGCACGGCGGCGGCGGTCGCAATCGAGAGGTTCGCGAGACGCGTCTCGTCGTCGCTGCCCCGCGCGATCACCGGTGCTTCGTTCGGCGCGAGCAGCGGCGCATGATCGCTGTAGATGAAGCCGTTGGTGGGATAGCTCGACGTGCCGAGCCCACCCTGCGGCGCATACCACACCTTGACCATGCTCCAGTCGCCCGCCGCCGACACGTCGATCGCACGCACGTCGCGCTCGATCCCGCCGCGGCGCGACCAATTGGCGTGCGTCAGCAAGACTTCGCGGTCGCTGACGATACGGCTGACCATCGCGACGTGGCCGACGCGCATGCGGCGGGTCGGCTGAAAGGAGAGCACCGCGCCGACCTTGGGCGTCTCGCCGCGGGCGTAGCGGCCGGCGGCCTGGCCCCACCAGGTGTTGGCATTGCCGCGGATCTGAATGCCCGAAATCTCGCGTGCATAGGGTGCACACTGCCAGAACTGGGCGTTGGCCGCGGTCGCCGTCGTCAGGCCGCACGCTGCCACCAGCGCGAAACGCGCTGCAAAATTCTTGAAAGTCACTGCGACCCCCCGGTCAACGGATGTCTGTTGCAGTCCGGCTACGGGGGGTTGGAAACAAAGGAAATAGCGGCGGGAACCAAAGCCGATGAACGGTGTTGCCGCGCCGACGAACTGCCGGCGCGGCCGTTTTTCGGGTCAGGGAACCGGGTCGATCCGCTCCGAATCCAGCGCCTGCATGCGTAGCGCCTCAAGCCGGGCGCTGTGTTCCGCGCGTCCGAACGGGAAGGCGCGATAGGTCAGGGCCGCGATCAGCGCGAGGCTGGTAGCGGTGATGATGTAGATGATCGTCAGGCGGTCGACCACTTCGACGGGCACCTGCCCCGGCACGGCCTTCTCCGGGAAGCCGGCGATCGCCAGGATCAAGCCGGTCACGAAGATCCCGACGCCGCTGGTGCACTTCTGGATGAAGAAGCCGCCGGCGAAGAACACCCCTTCGGAGCGGCGACCGGTGCGCTGCTCCGAATCCTCCACCACGTCGGCCATCATCGATGCGCCGAGGATGTGCGCCGTAACGCCGGCCGCGGTGCCGGCGGCGAGGAAGCCGAACAGCAGCGGCAGCATTGCGGCATCGCCGACCTTCGGAAAAAGACCGGCAAGTCGCAACCAATAGGGCGCCGTGCCGATGACAATCGCGATGATCGCCGCCGTCGACGCCGCCTTGGGCTTGCTCGTCACCTGCCCGAGCTTGGGCGCGAGCACGAACGCGACCAGCACGCCACCGAACAGCACGAAGCTGAGCGGCACGAACGTCGGCAGCGTCAGCCCGAGGATAGTCACCGTCGTGAAGCGCCAGACGTAGGTGTAGAGATAGTTGGAGATCGCGTAGGTGATCCCCTGGTTGGTATAGACGAACAGCCCGGCGACCATCAGGATCACGAAAGCGCGGTTCTTCAGCGTCTCGACGAGCTCCTTGAAGTTCTTCGCCAGCGACTGTTTCTCGATCGCCGGATTGGGCAGGTTGGGGATCTCGCGATGCGTGCCCATCGCCGACGTCAGGATCGCAAAGCCCATGAACAATGCGCCCGCGATGGCGAATCCCTTGTAGCCCTCGCGATTGAGCAACCCGTTGGGGAATTCGGGCGTGGGCGACAAGAAGATCCAATAGGCGCCGATCAGCATGATCAACCCCCCGGCCCAGCCGAACAGGTAGCGATACGCCATGATCCGCGTCCGCTCGTCGTAATCGGTGCTCAGCTCGGCGGCCATCGCCTGGCTCGGCACTTCATACGCGCTCACCGCGCTGCGGACGAGAACGGCGGCAACGAATAGCCAACCGAGGATTGCAGTCTGCGACGATTGCGGCGGGTTCCACAAGAGCACCCAACCGAGCATGATCGGCAATGCCGCGCCGTAGAGCCATGGATGCCGCCGGCCCCAGCGCGTCCGCGTGCGATCGGACAGGAAGCCGACCGTCGGGTCGACGAAGGCGTCGATGACCAGCGCGAGCATGATGACGAAGCCGACCGTCGCCGCCGGCACGCCGATCACCTGGTTGTAGAAGAGCAGCAGGAACGTGCCGAACCCCGAGTCCTTGACGCCATAGGCCGCCGCGCCGAAGCCGTAGCTCGCCATCGTGCCCGTGCGCAGGCGCCGTGCGGGCGGCGGCGCACCCGTTGCCGTAGTAGTGCCCAGATCCGCCGCCGCGCCGCTCGCGATCGACGCGTTCACTAAAACGCCTCCAATGCGGCGAAGAGCCCGGGCTGCTCTGGATCCCAGCTCTGCCGTGTTCCGATCGTGATACCGCCGTCGACGACAAGGTGGGTGCCGGTAATGAAGCCTGCGTCGTCGCTGAGCAGGAAGGTGACGGCGGCGGCGATATCCTCGGGCCGGCCGGCGCGCGCGACGGGCTGCGCCTTGGCGGCAACCTGCGCGATCACTTCGTTGGCGGCGGCGCGCTTGTCTTCCGCGACGTCGAGGTGGCGAGTGAAGATGTTGGTGGTGATGAAACCGGGAATCACCGCGTTGACGCGGACATTGCTCTTGGCGAGGTCGGCGGCGGCAAGCTTCGACAGATGGAGAACACCGGCCTTGGCGGTGGAATAGGCGATCGGGGCATAGCCGGTGCCGAGTGCCGAGACCGACGACGTGTTGACGATTGCGCCCTTGCCGCGCTTCGCCATGATCGGCGCGGCGTAACGGATGCCGAGCGCGACCGAGCGCAACAGCAAGTTCTGCGTACGGTCCCAATCGTCGGGCGCGATCTCGTCGATCTTCTCGGGCGCACCGCCTGCGCCCGCATTGTTGAACAGCACGTCGAGTCCGCCCGCCGCATCTGGCGCCTCGATCAGCGAACGAATATCGTCGGCATTGGTCACGTCGCAGCGCTGAAAGTGGATCTTGCCGTTCGACGTCTCGGCGATTTCGCGCCCTGCCGCCTCGTCGATATCGCCGATCCACACCTCGGCGCCCTCCTCGGCCAGCCGCAGCGCAGTTGCGCGCCCGATCCCCGAAGCGCCGCCCGTGACGACGGCACGCTTACCCGAAAAGCGCATCCTCTTGTCCTAACTTTTAGCTGTTTTCGGCAGCATAGTATGGCCGGCGCCTTCGTCAATCATAACCGGTTCGAATTTTCGGTAGGGTGTTGTCGCGCCTGCGACCGGGCGATAGGCGATGCACGATTATCCGGGAGAGACGACGATGAGCTTCGCCAATCTGTTTAGCCTTGAGGGCAAGATCGCGCTGGTGACGGGCGGCAGCCGCGGGATCGGCAAGATCATCGCCAAAGGCTTCATCGAGCAGGGCGCCACCGTTTACATCTCGTCGCGCAAGGCGGCGGCGTGCGAGGAGACCGTTGCCGAGCTCGGCCCCAAGTGCATCGCGCTGCCGCAGGACGTGTCGACCGTCGAGGGCTGCAAGGCGCTGGCGGCGGCGTTCGCCGAGCGCGAACAGCGGCTCGACATCCTCGTCAACAATGCCGGCGCGGCGTGGGGCGTCCCGTTCGAGGAATTTCCCGAAAGCGGCTGGGACAAGGTGATGGACCTCAACGTCAAGTCGCCGTTCTTCCTGACGCAGGCGCTGCACGGGCCGCTGAAGGCGGAGGCAAGCCACGACAAGCCGTCCAAGGTGATCAACATAACCTCGATCGACGGCCTGCGGCTCAACCCGTGGGACACGTACAGCTACCATGCGTCGAAGGCGGCGCTGATCTATCTCACCAAGCGGATGGCAGCGCGGCTGATCAAGGACGGGATCATCGTCACCAGCCTCGCGCCCGGCGCGTTTGCGAGCGAGATGAACCGCGCCGCCCGCGATCACGGCGACGCGGTGGCGAAGGGCATTCCGATGCGGCGGATCGGCAACGAGGCCGACATGGCGGGCGCGGCGATCTTCCTCGCCAGCCGGGCGAGCGATTATGTCGTTGGCGACACGCTGGTGGTCGATGGCGGCGTCGTCAACGCGTCGCTCGGCACCAGCCTCGACGCCTGAAACAAGATGGGGCGGCAGCCGGTTTCCCGCCGGCTGCCGCCCCCGCGACGAACTTCTACCAGAAGATGTTGTTGATCACGTCGACGACCTCGCCCGAGTAGACATCGACAAGCAGCGCGTCATTGTAATAGCGCACCCAGCGGTACGGCCCGTCCGCATCCGGCAGGCGGTACGCCCACGGATCGTTGATCCAATAGTTCTGCGCGAACAGCACCTGCGACAGGATCGATCCGACGCCGAAGCTGCGATAGCCCGCATTCCAACCGTAAGGCGCGTAATAGCGCGGCAGGTGGAAGGCGTTGCGGTTGCGCGCGCGCCAGCCGTTCCAGTCATACCGCGTATCGCGCCGCCAGTCGCGGTTCCAACCACCGCGGTCGAACCGGTCGTTGCGCCCATAGGCGCGCCGTTGGTCGCCCCAGGTGCCGCGGTTTACATCGCCGCGGTTCCAGTTGCGCCCGTCGCTGCGCCACCGGTCCTGATCAGCCCAGTCCGCACGGCTGCGGTCCCAGCCGCGCTGCGCCTGCTCGCGTAGCCGGGTCTGGTCGCGGAACTGCGCGTCGCGACCAAGATCGAGCCGCTGGCGATCGTCCTGCCGGTCGCGGCGATAGGCGTCGACGTCGCGGCTGCGATCCGCACGATACTGATCGCGCGTTACCTGCCCGCCGAGCAGCGCCTGCCGATCGCGCTGGCGCTCCGACTGGAAATCACGCCGGTCAGCGTCACGCTGCTGCCGGAAGTCGCGGAACGCCTCGGCACGCGGATTATCCGGCCGTGGGAAATAAGGCCGCGCGCGATCGGGCCGCGCCGCGCGCTGCTCGCGCCGTTGCTGCCACGCGCCGTCGGTCGGCGCCTGGCGCTGCTGCCCGCCGGTGCCATGCGCAGGCCGCTGCCAACCGCCGGCGCGATCACCGCCCTGCTGGCGCATCGCCTCGCGCTGCTGCGTGCGTTCGGCGCGCCAAGCCCCACGATCGCCACCGCGTTCCTGCGCCGCCGCCATCGCCGGGACAATCGCAACTGCAGCCAGCAACGCCGCTACGAACTTCCTGTCCATCTCGCCTACACCCCATCGCCGGCGCACATTGCCGACCCTGCCGATGGAACGCTTATGGACGAGGCGTGGCGACTGCGGGCTGAACCGATATGTCAGCGTTGCGAAAGGTTTCCGCGGCCGTACTCAGCCGACGCCCGCAAGCGCCTTCGCCTTGCCGTAATCGGCCTTGCCGTTCGGCGCCCGCAGTGACTCGTCGGTCGCGACGATCAGCTTGGGCAGCTTGTAGCCGGCGAGCTTCTGGCGCAGCGTATCGCGGGTCACGCCCTCATCGAACCCACCCGCGGCCTGCACCACCGCCGCGACCGCCTGCCCCCATTTGGGATCGGGCATCGCGAACACGAGCGCGTCGTCAATCTTCGGACAGAGTTTCAGCGCCTCCTCGACCTCCTCGGGGAAGATCTTCTCGCCGGCGGAGTTGATGCACGCCGAACCGCGCCCGAGCAGGATCAGTGTGCCGTCTGCCGCCACCTGCGCGAAATCGCCTGACACGGTGTAGCGCACGCCGTCGATCACGCGGAACGTCCGCGCGCTCTTCTCCGGATCCTTGTGATATTCGACCGGGTTGGGCGGCGCGAGTACCACCTTGCCCGTCACGCCCGAGCCGGGGACCACATCCTTGTCGTCGTCGTCGAGCACGCGGCAGCGCGTATTGGCCATGAACTTGGCGGTTTCGACGGTGCCGTCCTTCGAGGTGAGCGAGGCGCCCATGCCGATCGCCTCAGACGAGCTGAAATTGTCCTGGCACACTGCGTCGGGCATATGGCGGATCAGCCCGTCCTTCACGCCCTGCGTCCACATCACCCCCGACGACGAGATGAGGCGCATCGAAGACACGTCCCAGCGGCCCGGCTGCGCGTCGAGCGCCTCGAGCACCGGGCGCGCAAAGGCGTCGCCGACGACGATCAGGCGATTGGCCTTCCAGCGGTCGATCGCATCGAGCGCTTCCTCGGCGCGGAAGCTGCGGCTCGGCAGCGTCGCGACGAAGCCGCCGGCGAGCAACGCGCCGTAAGACGATAGCAGCCCGGTACCGTGCATCAGCGGCGGGCCGCATACGACGCGCGGGTACTCGGGATTGGCGGCGGCGAAGGTGGCGGCTTCCTCGACGCTGGTCGGCACCGGCAGCCCCTGCGTCGCGGCGACGGCGAGACCGATCGCGTTCAACTCGCCGTGCGTCCACACCACGCCCTTGGGCATGCCAGTCGTGCCGCCGGTATAGATGAAGAACCGGTCGGCGGGATCGCGCGGGATCGCGACCGGCGCACCGTCCCCTTCGACGAGATCGTCGAATCGTTCGGCGAAGGCGGGCGCCGCATCCTCGCCGCCGATCTCCACCCAGCTGCGCACCAGCGGTGAGCGATCGACGACGTCGGCGACGCAGTCGCGCAACCGGGCGTCGTAGACCAGTACGGTCGCGTCGCTGTCCGCCAGGATATAGGCGAGCTCGTCGGCGACGTAGCGGTAGTTGACGTTGACGTGCGTGCCGCGCGCCTTCCAGCATGCCATCAGCGCGACGAGATAATCGGCCGAATTGTAGGCATAGAAGGCGAAGCGGTCGCCCGGCTGCAGCCCGCGCGCGATCAGCGCGCGCGCTAGGTTGTTCGAGCGGTGGCGTAGCGTCGCCCAGTCGATCACCTGCTCGCCATGCGCCAGCGCGACGCGGTCACCGGGGATCGCGGCCTCGACCGCCTCGATCATGTCGCCGAAGTTGAAGCTCATCCTCGCCTCCCAAACTCGCGCGTCATGCCCGGCTCTTCCCGGCAGGTCCGCCGCATCCTCTCACCGATCGCCGTCCCGGCCCGTCGCTCCGACCCGTTCGCCGGAGCGATGGGCGCGGTTAGGCGGCCTGTTCTGCCGGCTTGTTCTTGCCCCAATATTCGTCGCGCAGCAGCCGCTTGTAGAGCTTGCCGGTGTCGTGACGCGGCAGCTCCTCGCGGAAGTCCCAGCGGCGCGGCGACTTGACGTGGCTGAGGTTGGCGCGCGCGTATTGCGACAGTTCCGCCGCGAGCGCCTCGCGATCCTCGAGCGGATCCTTGGGCTGGACGACCGCGACGACTTCCTCGCCCATCTCGTCGTGCGGCGCGCCGATCACCGCGACGTCGGCGACCTTGGGATGCGTGATCAGCAGATTCTCAATCTCGGCGGGATAGATGTTCACCCCGCCCGAGATGATCATAAAGCTCTTGCGATCGGTGAGGTAGAGATATCCCTCCTCGTCCATCCAGCCCACGTCGCCCAGCGTCGTCCAGCCCTTGGCGCTGGTGCTCTCCCTCGTTTTCTCAGGATCGTTATGATAGCTGAACGGTGCCGCACCGGTCGGGTTGAGATCGGTCACCGGCGCCTCGAAGAAGATCGCGCCCTCGGTGCGCGGCGGCACCTCGTTGCCGTCCTCGTCGCAGATGTGCGTGATCGTCGTCAGGTTGCGCCCGACCGAGCCCTTGTGCGTCAGCCACTCCGGCGAAAGGATGTTGTGGAAGCCGTTGCCTTCAGTGCCGGCATAATATTCGCCGATGATTGGCCCCCACCAGTCGATCATCTGCTCCTTGACCGGGATTGGGCACGGCGCGGCGGCATGCCACACCGCCTGGAGCGAGGACACGTCGTACTTGCGGCGCACCTCTTCGGGCAGCTTGAGCATGCGGATGAAGTGCGTCGGCACCCATTGCGCGTGCGTCACCTTGTACTTCTCGATGAACTCGAGCGCCTTCTCGGCGTCGAACCGCTCCATCACCACCACCGTGCCGCCGAGCTGCTGCACCGCCATCGACCAGCGCAGCGGCGCGGCGTGGTAGAGCGGCGCTGGCGACAGATACACCATGTCCGCGTTGAAGCCGTAGAGCCCCTGCCCGATCATCACCAGCGGCGAGACGTTCTCGCCATAGGGCTCCTCCGGCAGCGCGAAGCGCACGCCCTTGGGCTTGCCCGTCGTGCCAGACGAATAGAGCATGATCTGCCCCGGCGACGGGTCGGCGATCGGCGTCACGGGCTGGGCCGCAACCGCCTCTTCCCAGCTGTCGTATCCCTCGATCACACCGTCGGCCATGAACCGCGAAAGATCGCCGATCAGCGGCAGCAGCGCCTCGGCGCATGCCGCGGTGCCCTTGCCGGCGACGAACACGCGGCACTCACCGTCGCGGATGATATATTCCGCCTCCGCGGGCATCAGCTTGGACGAGATGCAGGTGAGATAGACGCCCGCGCGCTCCGCCGCCCAAGCGATTTCGAAGTAGCGCGCCGAATTATCGAGCATCATCGCCATCGCGTCGCCGCGCTTCAGCCCGAGCGCGCGGATGAGATGCGCGCCCTGGTTCGCGCGCGCGTCGAGCTGGGCGTAGGTCACCGTCTCACCCGATCCGGCCATGATATAGGCAGGTTTGTCGGGCATGGTGGCGGCGTGCTTGTACGGGTGCGTCATCGGTCTCTCCGCCGCGGCGGGCGCTTGCGGCCCGCTCGCGGTCTTTTGGTCTTCGTGGCGTCGGTCAGGCGGCGATGCGCTCGACGATGATCGCCGGTGCCATGCCGCCCGCGGCGCACATCGTGACGAGGCCGTAGCGCTTTTCTTGGCGCTCGAGCTCGTCGACGATGGTGCCGATCAGGATCGAACCGGTCGCGCCGATCGGGTGGCCGAGCGCGATCGAGCCGCCGTTCACGTTAACCTTCTCGCGCGGCAGGTTCAGGTCACGAATGAACTTCTCCGACACGACGGCGAACGCCTCGTTGATCTCGAACAGATCGATGTCCTCCACCGTCAGGCCGGCCTTCTCCAGCACCTTCTTGGCGGCCGGCACCGGCGCGTTGAGCATCAGCGTGGGATCGTCGCCGACGTTCGCCATCGCGACGATGCGCGCGCGCGGCTTCCAGCCCTGCTTCTCGGCATATTCCTTCGACGCGAGCAGCACCGCCGCGGCGCCATCGACCACGCCCGACGAATTGCCGGCATGATGGAAGTGCTGGATGTCGAGATCGGGGTACTTGCGGTTGATCTGCTTGCGGAACGTGTCGCCGGCCTTGTTGTACGGCATGTCCGCCATCGCCGCGAACGACGGTTTCAGCGCGGCGAGGCCCTCGGCGGTTGTTTGCGGCCGCGGGAATTCATCATGGTCGAGGACGACGGAGCCGTCGTCGTCGACGACGGGGACGATCGACTTCTTGAACCGCCCTTCCTGGATCGCGACGGCGGCCTTCTGCTGGCTCTCGAGCCCGGCGCGGTCGAGCTCCTCGCGCGTGAAGCCTTCCTTGCTCGCGATTGCGTCGCCGCAGATGCCTTGGTGCGACTGCGGGTGGCTGAGGTTGAGGCGCTCGTTGCCCGATCCCATGCCGAGCGGCGGCTTGCCGCTCTCCATGTCTTCCTGGCCCATCGCGGCGGTGAGGCTCATCATCTCGGTACCGCCGGCGATCACGCAATCTTCCATGCCGCTCATGATCTGCGCCGCGGCGAAGTTCACCGCGGTGATGCCGCCGCCGCAGAACCGGTCGAGCGTGGTGCCCGACGCCTTGACGTCGTAGCCCGCGTCGAGCGCCGCCATGCGGCCCATGTCGCCGCCCTGCTTACCGCGCTGCGAGCTGGTCGACCAGATGATGTCGTCGACCTCCTCGGTCTTGATGTTGTTGCGCTCCTTCAGCGCCTTCAGCACCGTCGCGGCGAGATGCTGCGGATGCATGTGCGCCAGCGCGCCCTTGCCCTGCTTGCCAATCCCGCGCGGCGTGCGGACGGCGTCGATGATGTAAGCGTCGGCCATTGCTGAATAACCCCTCCGAAGATGCCTGCCGCGAACGATAGCTTTACCGGCGCGGATTTCCGGCATAACCTTCGTTATGGTAGAGGGGATGTCAAGCGTGGAGCCTGTAGTTTCGGTACGGACAGTGCCCCAAACGCGAAGTCCGGACCTGACACCGCGCGTCTGGCTGGAGGCCGGCCAGTCGCTGCTGCGTCGCGGTGGGTTGCGCGCGCTCAAGCTCCGCCCGCTCGCCGAGGAGCTCAAGGTCTCGACCGGCAGCTTCTACCATCACTTCCGCGATTTCGACGATTACCAAGGCAAGCTCGCCGCCTATTTCGCCGAGGATCAGGTGAGCGACCTCATCGCCGCGCTGGAACGCGCGACGCCCGATCCGATCGGGCGCATCCGGCTGCTCGGGCAGACGGTGCGGCGGCGCGGATCGTCGCGGATTGCGGTGGCGATGCGTGCTTGGGCTGAGAGCGACACGCGGGCACGCGATGCGGTGCAGCGCCACGACGCGCTGATGCTCGATTTCCTCGCGCGTAGCCTGATGGCGACGGGCTTCTCGCGCGAGGAGGCGGAAGTGCGCGCCTACGGCCTCATCACGCTGGGGCTGAGCAAGGTGCACGCGCCGCACCTCGACATGGTCAATCTGTTCGACGCGCTGCTCGACATCATGGTCGCGCGTCCGACGTGCAAGTGAGGGCGATTGTCGCATGAAAGCGCTCGTCGTCTCCACTCTCTCGCCCGATTTCTCCGGCACCGCGCTCGTCGACGTTCCCGAGCCGGTCGCGGCGCCCGGCAAGGTGCTGATCGCGGTCAAGGCCGCGGCGCTCAACTTTCCCGACCTGCTGATGACGAAGGGCGAGTATCAGCTGAAGCCGCCGCTGCCCTTTTCGCCAGGCATGGAGATCGCCGGCGAGGTGATCGAAGGTGACGGCTTCCACCCCGGCGAGCCGGTGGTCGCTGGCACGCGATTGGGCGGTTTTGCGGAGCGCGTCAGCGTCGATGCGAGCGCCGTGCGGCGCAAGCCCGCGCATCTTTCGTTCGGCGAGGCGGCCGGGGTCGGCGCGGCCTATCTCACCGCCTATGTGGCGTTGGTACGGCTCGCCAAGGTCACGTCGGGCGAGTGGGTGCTGGTGCACGGCGCGACCGGCGGCGTCGGGCTCGCCGCGGTCGATCTCGCCAAGGGGCTCGGCGCGCGCGTGATCGCCACCTCGCGTTCGCCCGAGAAGCTCAAGGTGATCGAGGCCGAATATGGCGTCGACGGCTGCCTGCCAGCCTCCGGCTTCCGCGATCGCGTGAAGGAGATCACCGGAGGCGGCGCGGACGTCATCTACGATCCCGTCGGCGGCGACGTGTTCGACGAATCGGTCCGTGCGATCACGTTCGGCGGGCGGCTGTGCGTCGTCGGCTTCACCTCCGGCCGGATCGCCACCGTCTCCACCAACATGCCGCTGATCAAAGGCTTCTCGGTTATCGGCGTTCGCGCGGGCGAGTATGGGCGGCAGTTCCCCGACAAGGGGCGCGAGAACCAGCAGGCGATCTGGGATCTGGCGGCAGAGGGCAGGATCAGGTCGCGAGTCCACGCCGAATATGCGCTGGAGGACTGGCGATCCGCGTTCGACGCGATGGCGCGCAGCGACATGGTGGGCAAGATCGTCCTCGTTCCCTGACGCGCGAGGCAAGCGCCGCTTGCCGAAGGCGCAGCGACGCAGCAATATCTTCTCAAAAGCGCCGGAAGACACGGCGACGGCATATATTGGAGAGCAGCATGGCCGGGTTCGATTACGTCATCATCGGCGGGGGTTCGGCAGGGTGCACGCTCGCCGCGCGCCTCAGCGAGGATCCCGCGGTCACCGTCTGCCTGCTCGAGGCGGGCGGCGCCAACAAGGAGATGCTGGTGCGCATGCCCGCCGGCGTCGGCAGCCTGATCAAGGCCAAGGGCAAGCACAATTGGGGCTTCTGGACCGAGCCAGAACCGCACCTCGACAATCGTCGACTGTGGTGGCCGCGCGGGCGCGGGCTCGGCGGCTCCTCGTCGATCAACGGCATGGTTTACACCCGTGGGCATCCGCAGGATTTCGACGAGTGGCGGCAGCTGGGGCTCAGCGGCTGGTCGTGGGACGACGTGCTGCCCTATTTCCGCAAGCTCGAAGGCCATCACCGCGCCGATCCGCTGCACGGCGCCGAGGGGCCACTAACGATCTCCGGCGGGGAGAGCGACAGCCCGTTCCACGATGCGTTGATCGAGGCCGGGCGGCAGGCGGGCTATCCGGTGACGGAGAATTTCAACGGTGCCAGCCAGGAAGGCTTCGGCCGCTACGACCTGACGATTGCCAACGGCCAGCGCTGGTCGACCGCGGCAGCGTATCTGCGCCCGGTCGAGCATCGCGCGAACCTCACCGTCATCACCGATGCGCGCACAATGCGAATCGTGGTGAGCGGCGGACGCGCCGCGGCGGTGGACTATATCCGCAACAAGCGGATCGAGCGCGTCGAGGTGGACGGCGAGGCGCTGCTGTGCGCGGGCGCGGTGCAGAGCCCGCACATCCTCCAGCTCTCGGGCATCGGCGCCGCCGCGGCGCTGAAGGAGGTTGGCGTCCAGCCGGTCCACGACCTGCCGGGCGTCGGCGAGAACCTGCAGGATCACCTCGACATCATCATGAGCTGGCACAGCCGCGGGCTGATGACGGCCTTCTCCTCAACCAAGGGCCTGCGTCAGCTGCGTGTCGGGATCGAATATCTGACGCGCGGCACCGGACTCGGGCGGCAGCAGTTCCTCGAATCGGGCGCGTTCATCAGCTCGCGCGAGGGGCTGTCGCGTCCTGACGTACAGATCCACGGCGTGCTCGCGATCATGAAGGATCACGGCAAGACGCGCGTTGCCGCCGACGGCTTCTCGCTCCATCTGTGTCAGCTGCGTCCGGAGAGCCGCGGCCGTATCGCGCTCGGCTCCGCCGATCCCACCGCCGATCCGCTGATCTACGCCAATTACCTCGCGAGCGAAGTCGACCGACGCGTGATGCGCGACTGTGTCCACATCGGCCGCGAAGTCGCCTACCAGGCGGCGCTCGATCCGTATCGCAGTGACGAGATCGCACCGGGCCGATCGGTGCAGAGCGATGCCGAGATCGACGCGTGGGTTCGCGCCAATGCCGAGACGATCTACCACCCCGTCGGCACGTGCAAGATGGGCGCCGACGGCGACACGATGGCGGTGGTCGACGAGCGGCTGCGCGTGCGCGGGATCGGCGGCCTACGCGTCGTCGACGCCTCGGTGATGCCGACGCTGGTCGGGTCGAACACCAACGCGCCGACGATCATGATTGCGGAGAAGGCGGCCGATCTGATCCGCGGCACCGCGCCCGCCACCGCGCTGGCGGCCTGAAGGCGTCCGGCGGCGCGGCCCCGTCAGCCGCGCCGCTGATCAGTTCCCGGTATCGAGGATCGCGCGCAACCGATCGCTGACGGCGCCACTCGGATACGGTTTCTGCAGCACCTGATCCTCCGGCACGTGCGCCAGCGCGGCGAGATCGGCGTAGCCCGTGACGAAGAGTACCGGCAGCGCAGGATAGCGGCGGCGCGCCTCCTCGGCGAACTGCGCCCCGTTCATCCCCGGCATTGCGAAGTCGGCGACGACCGCCGCGACGTCCTCGGCCGCGAGCGCCTCGAGCGCCGCAGCCCCGTCCGCCGCCTCGATCACGCGGCACCCCGCCTCGCGCAACTCGTCCGCAGTGACGTTGCGCACGCCGTCGTCATCGTCGAGGACGAGGATCGTGCGGCCCGCGATCGATCCGCCGCGCGGCGTTGCCGCGGGTGCCTGGTCGCGCGCATCCTCCAGCGCCTCGGCGCGCGGTAGATACACGCTGACGGTTGTCCCCGCCCCCGGCGCGGTATCGATCCGCACGCCGCCGCCCGATTGCTTAGCGAAGCCGTAGACCTGCGCCAGCCCGAGTCCCGAACCCTTGCCCACTTCCTTAGTGGTGAAAAACGGCTCGAAAACCTTGTTGCGG
The DNA here is from genome assembly GCF_002117915.1 of Sphingomonas sp. TZW2008. Taxonomy (GTDB): domain Bacteria; phylum Pseudomonadota; class Alphaproteobacteria; order Sphingomonadales; family Sphingomonadaceae; genus Sphingomonas. Next base: position 214,156 of record NZ_BDJB01000008.1, read on the forward strand.
ATCTCCTCGGTCATCCCGCTGCCGGTGTCGATCACCGACACCGCGACATAGTCGCCGGCCGATGGTTCCTCCGATCGCTCGGGATCGCCAAGCATTACGTTGCGGGTCGCGACGCGCAGCGTGCCGCCGCCCTCCATCGCGTCGCGCGCGTTGATCGCGAGGTTGAGGATGATGAGCTCGATCTGTGTCGGATCGACCAGCGCGGGCCACACGTCCTGGCCGAGCTCGGTCTCCACCGCGACCGCGCCGCCCAATGTGCTTTGCAAAAGGTCGCGCATGTTGGCGACGATCTCGTTGAGCGAGACCGCACGCGCCTCCAGCCGCTGTCTCCGCGAGAAGGCCAAGAGCTGCCCCGTCAGCCGCGCACCCCGCTCAGCCGCCGCGCGGACGTGTTCAAGCCGTTGGCGCGTCTTGCCATCGATCCCCGCGCGGTCGATCGTCCGCTCGATCAGTGCGAGATTGCCGAGCACCACGGTGAGCAGGTTGTTGAAGTCGTGCGCCACCCCCGACGTCAGCTGCCCGACCGCCTCGAGGCGCTGCATCTGGGCCAGCGTCGCTTCCACCCGCTCACGCTCGCTGATCTGCTCGGTCAGCTCCGCGGTCCGCTCGGCGACGCGGCGTTCGAGCGCCTCGCCAGCGATATGCGCGTCGGTCACGTCGACGCCGCAACCCACGAACCCCTCGAACTGCGCCCCCCAGCGCCGCGGCCGACCCTCGACGTGGAACCAGCGGACGTTGCCGTCAGCGTCACACAGGCGGATGTCGCGGGAGAAGCTACGCGGCTCGGAGAGCCGACGCCGGCCAAATTCGACGAAGGCGGCCATGTCGTCGCGATGCACCACGCGGCGCCATCCTTCGGCCAGCATCGTCTCGGGCGTCAGCCCCAGCAGCGTCTCAAATCCGCGGCTGGCGAACAGGAAGCGCCCCTCGGCATCGTTGATCCACACCAGCGCGGGCAGGCTGTCGGCGAGCGTGCGAAATCGCTCCTCGCTTTCGCGTAGCTCGTCGGCTTGGCGCTTGCGATCGGTGACGTCGGTGCCCTCGACGAAGACGCCGGTTATGGTCCCGTTCAGGTCGCGCACCGGCTGGTAGATGAAGTCGACGAACCGCTGCTCGTCGGGAGCATGTTCGCCGCGCCACAGCCGCACGGGAACATTATCCCCGCGATAGGCTTCACCGCTGGCTACCACGTTGTCGAGCAGCGCGACGAAATTCTGCGAGACAAGCTCGGGCAGCGCCTCCGGAACGGTAAGCCCGATCAGGTCGCGGCCGCCGACCAGCTGCTGGACCGAGGCGTTGACCAGTTCGAAGACATGCCCCGGCTGGCGCAGCACGGCCATGAAACTCGGCGCCTGATCGAACATCTCGGCGAGCCGCGCGCGCTCCTCCGCCATCTGGCGTGCAGCGCGCACGCGTGTCGTCGTTTCAGCGACGATGCACAGCACGCCGCCAACCGTGCCGTCCGCCGTTCGCACCGGCGAATAGGAGATATCGAAGTACACCTCCTCACCGTAGCCCGCGCGCTCGATGTAGAACGGCCGATCCTTTGCGCTGTACGTCTCGCCCGTCTCACGAACGTGGCGCAGCAGCGGTTCGAGATCGTCCCACAATTCAGTCCACGATTCGCGCGCCGGCCGGCCGAGCGCGCCGGGATGCTTGGTGCCGATCGTCGGCGCATAGGCATCGTTGTAGAGCGCGACCTGCTCGTCGCCCCAGAACAGCACGATCTCCGCGCTCGCCGGAAGCAGCAGGCTTACCGCGCTCAGCAGCGCGTCGGACCAGCCTTCGGGCGGGCCGAGCGGCGAGGTGGACCAATCATGCGCCATGATCCGCGCGGCCATGTCGCCACCCCCGGCGAACAAAGCGGCCAGCCGTCCGTTATCGGGTTGCGGATCAACCATCGTCGTTGCGTAAACCAGCCAGAGGGCGACGCAAGACCGGATCGTTGGCCCGAGGGTGAAACAGGGGGTAACACGCACGCCATGAACGCTCGTTTCGGCTCGATCCACCATCACCGCATGCTGCGCGTCGCGGCGGCGACCCCGATCGCCAGCGTCGGCGATACCGCCGCCAATGCCGAACAGACGATCGCGCTGGCGCGTCGCGCGGACGCCGAGGCGGTCGACTTAGTCGTCTTCCCCGAACTCAACGTCACGTCCTACGCGATCGACGATCTTCACCTGCAGACCGCGCAGCAGCAGGCGACCGCCGACGCGCTGACGAAGATCGCCGAGGCGAGCGAGGGCTTGCGCCCCGTGCTTCTCGTCGGCGCGGCGCTGCCGCGCGCGGGGCGGCTGTACAATTGCGCGGTGGTGATCGCGCGCGGCCGGATCCTCGGCGTCGTGCCCAAGACGTTCCTGCCCAACTATCGCGAATATTACGAAAAGCGCTGGTTCGCGAGCGGCGCGGGGCTTGCCGGCCTGTCGATCGAGATCGCCGGGCAGACGGTGCCGTTCGGCGTCGACCAGATCTTCGCTGCGCGCGATCTGCCGCACTTCGTCTTCCACGCCGAAATCTGCGAGGATTACTGGTCCCCCACCCCGCCATCGACCGCCGGCGCGCTCGCGGGCGCGCTCGTCTGCTGCAACCTGTCGGCGTCGAATGTCGTCATCGGCAAGTCGCGTGAGCGCATGATGCTCTCAGCGGCGCAGTCCGCGCGCGCCGTCTGCGCCTATGTCTACGCCGCCGCCGGACCGGGCGAGAGCACGACCGATCTTGCCTGGGACGGACAGGGCTCGATCCACGAGCTCGGCGAGCTGCTCGCCGAATCGTCGCGCTTCGGGCTCGATCCCGAGCTCGTCATCGCCGACGTGGATTGCGAGCGGCTGGCGCAGGAGCGGATGCGCAACGGCACCTTCGGCGATGCGGCGACGTTCGCCGGCCACCCGGAGACGCGTTTCCGCCGCATCGTGTTCGACCATCAGCCCGATTACGCTGACGTCGGGCTAAAGCGCGCGATCCGTCGCTTCCCGTTCGTGCCCGATACGCCCGCCCGGCTCGACGAGGATTGCTACGAGGCATTCAATATCCAGGTCGAAGGGCTGCTCAAACGCCTCGCCGCAACGGGTGTCGAGCGGCTGGTGATTGGCGTGTCGGGCGGGCTCGATTCGACGCACGCGCTGATCGTCGCGGCGAAGGCGCTCGACCGGCTGGGCCGCCCGCGCTCGGACATTCTCGGCATCACGCTGCCCGGCTTCGCGACGAGCGAAGATACCAAAAGCAATGCCTGGAAACTGATGCGCGCACTCGGCATCACCGCTGAGGAAATCGATATCCGGCCCGCCGCGCGAATGATGCTGGAGGGCATGAAGCATCCGTTCGCGAGCGGCGAACCGGTGTACGACGTCACCTTCGAAAACGTGCAGGCAGGTCTGCGCACCGACTATCTGTTCCGCATCGCCAACCAGCGCAACGGCCTCGTCGTCGGCACCGGCGATCTCAGCGAGCTCGCGCTCGGCTGGTGCACCTATGGCGTCGGCGATCATATGAGCCACTATGGCGTCAACGCCGGCGTGCCCAAGACGCTGATCCAATTCCTCATCCGCTGGTGCATCGCCACCGACCAGTACGATCCCGAGACCGACGCCGTGCTCGATGCCATCCTATCGACCGAGATCTCCCCCGAACTCGTCCCGGCGGACGCGAGCGGCGCCATCCAGAGCACCGAGGCGAAGATCGGCCCCTATGCGCTGAACGACTTCTTTGCGCATTACGTGTTGCGCCATGGCCTCGCGCCGTCGAAGATCCTGTTCCTCGCCTGGCATGCCTGGCGCGACATCGACGCCGGTCGCTGGCCGATCGGCTATCCCGAAGCCGCGCGTACGGCCTATGATCGCGACACGATCAGGGCGCGGCTCGAAAAGTTCCTGTGGCGCTTCTTTCAGATCAGCCAGTTCAAGCGGTCTGCTTTGCCCAACAGCCCCAAGGTCTCCGCCGGGGGCGCGGTGTCGCCGCGCGGCGACTGGCGCGCGCCGTCGGACGGTTCGGCCGACGTGTGGCTGGCGGAACTCGCCGCGAACGGGCCGTAAAGGTTTCACACGGCGAAACCGGCTGTTTACTGTATCGGGTTAAGCGGGCGCGATGGGAAGGCGCAGCAACCGGCGAAATGGAGCGGCAGTCGCGACGGGCATCGCCTATTTCTTCGCTTGCGCGCTGACGATCAAGCTGACGCGCTTCGAAGGCGGGGTCGCCTTTATGTGGATCGCCAACGGCCTGCTGACGGCGCGACTGACGACGCTGATGCCGCGCAACTGGGCGGCCCCGCTCGCCACGTGTTTCATCGCCAGCGTCCTCGCCACCACGATGTTCGGCTTCGGCGCTGCGCTGGCCGTGCCGCTCGGTGTCGTGAACGTCGGCGAGAGCGCATTGGGCGCAGCGCTGCTCCATCGCTACGTCGGGCGACACAGTGGCCTCGAATCACACCAGTGGCTTATCATCTTCGTCCTGGCGACGGGCATTGCGGCACCCGCCGCCGGCGCGATCGTCGCGGGCGCATCGATCAGCGCGCTGAGCGATCATTCGTTCGTCGCCGCCACGCTGCAATGGTATAATGGACACGCGCTCGGCACGCTCGCCTTTATGCCGATCTTCATGCTGATCATGCGCGGCGATGCATGGCGGCTGATCAGGCGAATGCGCCGCGCCAAGCTGATTGAACTTGCCACGCTGATTGGTCTTGTCACGCTCGTCACCGTTGCAACCTTCTCGCAGACGCGCTTCCCACTGTTGTTCTTGCCGCTACTGCCGATCGTGCTCGCCACCTTCCGCGGCGGCGCGCTGTCGACGGCGGCGTCGATCGTCATCGTCGCGATCGTTGGCGCGATCCTTACGGTGCGCGGCTACGGCCCGCTCGCACTGATGGACGGATCGATCGGCGAGCGGATGCAGTTCTTCCAGCTCTATCTCGCCTGCGCGATGCTCACCGTGCTTCCCGCGAATGCGGAGCTCCAGCGTCGCAGCGAGCTGTTCCGGCAGCTCCGCGATAGCGAAGCACGCTACCGCCTCGTCACCGACAGCTCGACCGACATCATCCTCAACGTCGATCGCAACGGGCGCCTGCGCTTCGTGTCGTCCTCGGTTCATCAGCTCGCCGGCCAGCGCGCCGAAACGCTGATCGGCCGGCCGCTCACCGAACTCGTCCATCCCGACGATGCCGATCGCGCGATGGCGACGCTGCGCAGCGTGCTCGACGATCCGACCGCGGTGTCGGTCAACGAATATCGCGGGCGAACGGCCGCTGGCGACATCCGCTGGTTCGAATCGCAGAGCCGCGCGGTGATCGACGATGAGGGCAACGTCACCGGGCTCGTCAGCGCAGTCCGCGAGGTGACGCGCCGCCGCCAGCACGAACAGCGCCTCGCCGAGGCCGCGCTCACCGATCCGCTTACCGGGCTCGTCAACCGGCGAGGGATCGAGCATGAACTGACCCGCCTGCTGGCGGGTACCGACGGTGGCTGCGTCGCTCTGTTCGACCTCGACCATTTCAAGCGCGTCAACGACACCTACGGCCATTTCGCCGGTGACGAGGTGCTACGCCGTTTCGCCGTCGTCGCGCGATCGAGCCTGCGCGACCAGGATCTGATCGGGCGGCTGGGGGGCGAGGAGTTCGCGGTGCTGCTACCTGATGCGACGATCGAGCAGGCGCGGCTCGTCTGCGACCGGCTGCGGCAGGCAATCGCAGACGCACGGACCAAGGTCGGCGACGCGCAGATCGGCGTCACGGTCAGCGGCGGCGTCGTCACCTACCTGCGCAACGAGGCGCTCGAAGACGTGCTCCACGCCGCCGACGTCGCATTGTACCGCGCCAAGCATGCCGGCCGCGACCAGCTCGCGCTCGCCGCCTGAATCTCACGCGATCGCGCTTGCCGATGCGGGCGCCGGTCGACACAAGGGCGCCGGAAAAAAGACGGCAGGAGAGCAGGACGTGAGCGAGGGCGACCCGGAGATCCACGAATTGAGCCGGACGCTCGGGCTCGTCCGCATTGTCGAGATGGACCCCGCGGGCCGCGCACGGCTCGAATATCGCGCCGGCATGCACATGTGCCACTCGGGCGGCGTCGTGCAGGGCGGCTTCGTCAGCGGCTGGATCGATGCGGCGATGGCGCACGCGGCGATCGCGATGGGCGGACCCGACGTGTCGCCGATGACCCTCGAACTCAAAGTCAGCTATTTCGCGCCCGCACGCCCGGGCCTCGTCATTGCCGAAGGCTGGGTCGAGCGGCGCGGACGCAGCACCTGCTTTTTCGAAGGACGCCTTCTCGACGAGAGCGGCAAGGTCCTCGCCAAGGCGAGCTCGACGCTGATGCTGGCGCAGCGCGACCGCGTCGAACAGGCCGCGAAGGCCGCGACGCAGGGCTGAGCTGCGCAACACCGAGCGGCGCAGTTCGCGCTGCGGTCAGGCGTTGCGCGCGACCAGCCCGCCGTCGACCGGAATGATCGCGCCCGTGACGAAGGCCGCAGCCGGCGCGCACAGGCTCGCCGTCATGAACGCCACCTCCTCGGGCAGGCCGTAGCGGCGCAGCGCGGTGCGGCGCGCAGCGTAGACGTGCTTCGCCTCGTCCGGGATGCCCTGCGTCATTCCGGTCTCGATCGGACCGGGGCAGATGCAGTTGACGGTGATGCCCGATTTGCCGAGCTCCACCGCCAGGCTGCGCGTTAGCCCGATCACTCCCGCTTTCGCCGCCGAATAGGCGCTGAACCCCGATGTCGCGCCCAGCCCCTCGGTCGACGCGATGTTGACGATGCGCGGGTGTGCGGCACGGCGCAGGTGCGGCAGCGCGGCACGGATCAGGCGTTGGTGCGCGGTCAGCAGCACCGAGATGTGCCGATCCCACTGCTCGTCGTAGCCAGCGCCGTCGAGCGGCAGATTGGCCGAAATGCCCGCGTTGTTGACGATCACCGACAGGTCGCCGAACGCCGCGGCGCTTTCTTCAACGACCCGGGCGATCGCTGCCGCATCGCCGACGTCGAGCGCCCAGGCCTGTGCACGCAGCCCCTCGCCCGCGATTTCGTCGACCACCGCCTGTGCGGCACCTCGCGACACGTCTGTCACTGCGACCGCCGCGCCCGCACGCGCGAGCAGGATCGCAGTCGCCCGCCCCATGCCACTCGCCGCGCCGGTGACGATCGCGCCCGCCCCGTCGAGCCGCGCGGTTACCTCGGGGATCGGCCGCATTCTGTCTCTCCTGTCGAATCGCTGTTTGCCGTAGCGTAAGCGAATTGCCGACGGGCCGAAACGCGCGATACGTTACGGGAAGACGCGGCCCGGGATCGACCGATTAGATGATCCCGCCACCCAGCATCAGTCGCAGCGTGAAGATCACGATCAGCACGAGGTTGAGGTTGCGACCCGCGTTCGATGTCGAGAGCGCGCCCACCGCTGCCCCGACGATGCCGATCGGGATGACCAGCCAGTTGAGCCAACCGAGCAGCGGCACGAAGGCGATCAGCCCCGCTGCCAGCGTGATGAGACCGATCAGGATCGAAGCGATGTTCAACATGCCACCAACATGGGTCAGCGCCCGGTGTATTGCAACAGTGAGACACATATCGCCACGTCGCGATGGCGGCGCACGGCGGCGCACGCTTCCTTAACGGCTGGCGTTGCATGGAACGCTCGCAAGTGAATCCGGGGGATAGAAGATGATCGGGCTGGTTCGCGCGGTGCCGCTGCTCGCGCTCGCACTCGTCGCAAGCTGCGGCAAGGCGCCGGACGAAGAGGCGTCGATCGCCGATCTCGACAATGCGCTGGCGCAGGTGAACGGCGCCGCGAGCGCGAACGATCCGGTGCTGCAGAGCGCGCTCAAGGATCAGATCATGGTCGATCCGGCGCTGGTGCAGCAGGCGAATGCCGACACCGTCCGCCCTCCCATGCAGCCCGAGAGCGGCGCGGTGCCGCCCGACGGGATCGCGAGCGCGGCGATGAAGGGCGAGAAGGACGACGTGCGCTCTGCCCCGCCGCCGGGCGAATGCAAGCAGTGCGCGATCGCGCGCCAGGTGCTGAGCCGCGGCGCGCAGGCGGCGGCGCGCGGCGGCACGGCAAATTGCGCGGGCAGCGTCGCCTATTCGGCCGCGTGGGCGAACCGGCTCCCCGCCGGCGTGCCGCTCTATCCCGATGCGCGCGTTGCCGAAGCGGCGGGCGCCGACGGCGACGGCTGCGCGCTGCGCGTCGTGAGCTTCGCCAGCGCCGCGCCGCCCCAGCGCCTGCTCGACTGGTATTTTACCAAGGCGTCCGACGGCGGCTATCGCGCCGAGCACGCGCTGCGCGGCGGCGAGCATGTCCTCGGCGGCACCAAGAGCGGCGGCGCCTTCCTGCTGACGGTGAAGCCGCGCAAGGACGGCGGCAGCGACGTCGACCTTATGGCCGACGCCGGCGCCTGACACCTTTCGCCCCGGCGCATGAGGCTCTAGGGCGAGCGCCATGAATTCGATGTTTCTGGTGATGGCGGGCGGCACGATCGGCGCGGCTTTGCGGCATCTCGCCGGCCGGCTTGCCCTATCCGCGTTCGGCCCGGCGTGGCCATGGGGTACGCTGTTCGTCAACCTCCTCGGCGGGCTGCTGATGGGCGTGCTCGCCGGCGTGCTCGCCCGCCTGCCGTCGGGTGAGGCGGCCCGCCTGTTCCTCGGCACTGGGCTGCTCGGCGGCTTCACCACCTTCTCGGCCTTCTCGCTCGACACGGTGCTGATGATCGAGCGTGGGGCATGGATCGCCGCGCTCGGCTACGTCCTCCTCTCGGTGGTCGGCGCGGTCGCCGCGCTCGCCGCCGGGCTCGGTCTCGCCCGGAGCTTCGCATGACCGACACGGTTCGCCAGTTCACCGTCGCTTCGGACGACGATGGCATCCGCATCGACCGCTGGTGCAAGCGGCACCTGCCTGAGACGAGCTTCACCACCGTCGCTAAATGGGCACGCACCGGCCAGCTGCGCCTCGACGGCGCGCGCGTCGGCCCGGGCGACCGTGTCGTTGCGGGACAGACGCTTCGCCTGCCGCCCGAAGAGGCCCCGCGCATCGACGAGAAGCCGAAGCGCGTCCGCCCGCCGCTCAGCGACGACGAGATCGATTTTGCGCGCGACATGGTGATTCACCGCGATCCCGCGGCGATCGTCATCAACAAGCCGCCCGGTCTCGCCACCCAGGGCGGCACCAAGACGACCGCGCACGTGGACGGTCTGCTCGACGCGCTTCAGTTCGAGGCGGAGGGGCGGCCCAAGCTCGTTCACCGGCTCGACAAGGATACCTCGGGCGCGCTGCTGATCGCGCGCAGCGCGCGCGCGGCGGGTTTCTTCTCCAAGGCATTCTCCAGCCGCAGCGCAAAGAAGGTCTATTGGGCGCTGGTCGTCGGCGTGCCTTCGATCGAGGACGGGACGGTCGATCTGCCGATCGCGAAGCAGCCCGGCACCGGCGGCGAGAAGATGCACGTCGACGAGGAGAATGGGCTACCCTCGCGCAGCCGCTATCGCGTGATCGAGCGCGCCGGCAATCGTACCGCCTGGGTCGAGCTGCAGCCGTTCACCGGCCGCACGCACCAGCTGCGCGTCCACATGGCGGCAATCGGCCATCCGATCGTCGGTGACGGCAAATACGGCGGCGCGGCCGCGTTTCTGACCGGCGGGATCAGCCGCAAGATGCACCTGCATGCGCGCCGCATCCGCGTCGATCATCCCGACGACGGGGTGGTCGACGTCACCGCACCGCTGCCGCAGCATTTCGCCGAGAGCCTAGCCAGCCTTGGGTTCGAGGAAGCCGCCGCCGATCGCCTACCGCCCGACGGCAAGCCGCCAATCACGCGTGACGTGCAGAAGGCAAAGGCGCGCGCGCACGCCAAGCAGGTGCGCAAGGGCCGTCGCGGCGAGCGCCGCGGGCGCGGCGCCGCAGAGTCAGAACGCCAGCGGTAGCAGCGATACGCCCAGCGTATCGCCAACGGCATGGGCGAACAGCGCCATCGATCCGCCGGCGGTGAGCCCGCACAGGACGTAGCCGAGATATTGCATCATTGGCGGATTCGGGCGGCGGAGTTTCGCGTTGCGCGACGCGCCCGAGAAGATGAAGCTCACCAACAAACCGTACACAAACACCGCTGCGCCAGCCATTGCCGTTCCGTTCTCCGAACCATCTGGTTTCTGGAGGCCTGCCCCCCCGGGCCGCTCTCGCTATTCACTGCCGTAAACCATATCTCCGATGCGTAACCAAGAGGTTGACGGGCATTTGGCCCCGTTTCGGCATCACTTTGTCGTGGCTGGCGCACCGCAGCCGGACACGGCATATCGCGCGTGATGACCTCTGATCCCGCCCGACCGCGCTGGCTCGCGCTGGTGCTCGTCCGCCTCATCGCCGCGAGCGTCGCGGTCCTCGGCGTCGTGCTACTCGCGAATGGCGATGAATTGTCGCGCAAGCTGCTCGGCGGCGCGATCGTCGTCGTCGCGCTGTGGACGATGGCGATCGTGCCGCGCGCGCTCGCCCATCGCTGGCGGAGCCCGATCGAATGAAGCGCTTCTGGCAAGCGGTGACGATCGATGCCGACCGCGTCGTTCGCCTCGACGACCGCCCCGTGCGCACGCCAGGGCGCGTGCCGCTCGCGCTGCCAACCCCAGCGCTTGCCGCGGCGGTCGCGGACGAGTGGCGTGCCGTCACCGACACGATCGATCCGCGCGCGATGCCGCTCACGGGCCTCGCCAATGCTGCGATCGACCGAGTCGCGCCCGATCCTGCCGCCTTCGCGCGTGGCATCGCTGCCTACGCCGAAAGCGATCTGCTCGCCTATCGCGCCGAATCGCCCGCCGAACTCGTCGCGCGCGAGGCGGCGGCTTGGGATCCGCTGCTCGACTGGGCGGAGCGCCGCTACGACGTCCACTTCGTCCGCGTCGGCGGCATCATGCACCAGCCGCAGCCTGCGGCGACGATCGCCCGGCTGCACGAGGCGGTCGTCAGCCGCGATGCCTTCGCGCTGGTTGCGCTCCAACCTATCGTCACCATCACCGGCACGCTGGTCGGATCGCTAATGCTTTCCGAGGGCGCGATCGATCCCGACACGCTGTGGCACGCGGTGACGGTGGACGAGACTTGGCAGGCCGAACAATGGGGCGAGGACGCGGAGGCGAGCGCGGCGCTTGCCGCGCGGCGGCGCGATTTCGACGCCGCGGTGCGCTTCCTGTCGCTGCTCGGCTAGGCCCGCTACTTCAGCAGGCTACGGATGAAGCCGATGATGCCGGTCTGCCGCGAACGCTTGAGCCGTTCCGCCGCCAGGATCGTGCGTACGTGCGCGAAACACTGGTCGAGATCGTCATTGACCAGTACATAGTCGTAGCCGTCCCAGTGGCTTACCTCGTTCGCCGCGCGTGCCATCCGCGCGTCGATCACCTGCATGCTGTCGGTCGCGCGCTTCTCCAGCCGGTCGCGCAGGACCGCCATCGACGGCGGCAGGATGAACACGCGCACGACATCGCCGCCGGCCAGCTGGTGCAGCTGCTGGGCGCCCTGCCAGTCGATGTCGAACAGGATGTCGCGGCCCTCGCTCAACGTGTGGAATACGTCGGACTTGGGGGTGCCGTAGCGATTGTCGAAGACGTGCGCCCACTCGAGGAACTCGTGATTCGCGACCATCTCGCGGAACCGCTCGAGCGAGACGAAATGATAGTCACGGCCATCCACCTCGCCCGGCCGGATCGGCCGCGTCGTGTAGCTGACCGACATCGACAACTCGTCTTCGGCGGCGAGCAACTTCTTCGCGATCGTCGATTTGCCTGCCCCGGACGGCGAGGACAGAACGAACAGCACGCCGCGGCGGCGCATGCCGTGCGGATCGGACGGGGTGGAGGCGACCATGCGCGCTAGTGCCGCGCGCATGGTCGAAGCGTCAAGGCAACTGTTGCCTCAGCGAGCGTCTCAATAGCGCGACGTGCGGCCCGCCACCGTCTGCGACGCCTTGTGGCGATCGTACATCTTCTTGGCGAGATAGCCGCCGCCCAGGATCAGGCCCAGCGGGCCGGTACGGGTTGCTGCGCGCGCCGCGAGCATGCCGATCGCCGCACCTTTCAGGCCGCCGCGACCGCGACGCTCGGTCATTTCCTTGCCGATGAGGCCGCCGATGATGCTGCGAAGCATGGGTATGTTCCTTTCGTTGCGTCGGCTCAACAAGTCGCAGCAGTTCAGGTTCCGAGCATCGCCTCGGGGCGCACCACGCGGTCGAACGTCGGTTCGTCGACGAGGCCGAGCGCTACCCCCGCCTCGCGCAGCGTCAGCCCCTCGGCATGTGCGTGCTTGGCAATCTTGGCGGCATTGTCGTAGCCGATTTCGGGCGCGAGTGCGGTGACGAGCATCAGCGATCGATCAAGCAGGTCGGCGATGCGCCGCTCGTCTGCCTCCAGCCCATCGATGCAGCGCACGGCAAAGCTCTTCATCGCCACCGCCAGAAGGTCGATCGAGCGCAGCACCGCCGCGCCGATCATCGGCTTGAACACGTTAAGTTCGAGATGACCCTGCAACCCGCCGACGGTAATCGCGGCGTGATTGCCGATCACCTGCGCCGCCACCATGGTCAGCATCTCGACCTGCGTAGGATTGACCTTGCCCGGCATGATCGAGCTGCCCGGCTCGTTCGCCGGCAGCACCAGTTCGCCGATGCCGCAGCGCGGGCCCGAGCCGAGTAGCCGCACGTCGTTGGCGATCTTGGTCAGCGCCACCGCCAGCGTATTGAGCGTCCCCGAAAGATCGACCAGCGGATCGTTGGAAGCGAGCGCCTCGAACGCGTTCTCCGCCGCGGCGAACGGCACGCCGGTGATCGCCGACAGCTCGGCGCAGAAGTCGCGCGCGAACTTGGGCGGTGCATTGAGCCCGGTGCCGACCGCGGTGCCCCCCTGCGCCACGCGCTGCGTACCCTGCTCCACCGCCGGCTCGATCCGTCGGCGGCAGCGATCGAGCTGGTTGGCATAGCCCGAGAATTCCTGCCCCAGCGTCAGCGGCGTCGCATCCTGCAGATGGGTGCGGCCGATCTTGACAATGTCGCTCCACGCCTGCGCCTTCGCATCGAGCGCGGCGTGCAGCCGATCGAGCGCGGGCAGCAGGCGCTGGCGGACGGCGAGCGTCGCCGCGATGTGCAGCGCGGTGGGAAACGAATCGTTCGATGATTGCCCGCGGTTGACGTCGTCGTTGGGATGGACGGGTACCTTGCCGCCGCGCGTTCCCGTCAGCGCCTCGTTGGCGCGCCCCGCAATCACCTCGTTGACGTTCATGTTGCTCTGCGTGCCGCTGCCCGTCTGCCAGATGACGAGCGGGAAATGATCGTCGAGCATCCCCGCCGCGACCTCCGCCGCGGCCGCCTCGATCGCCGCCGCCTTCGCGTCGTCCAGCCCATGCCGACGATTCACCCGCGCCGCAGCCTGCTTCACCAGCGCGAGCGCGTGAACGATGCCGATCGGCATCCGCTCGGCGGGCGGGAACGGGAAATTCTCGATCGAACGCTGCGTCTGCGCGCCCCAATAAGCGGCGGCGGGAACGTCGATCGGGCCGATCGAGTCGGTTTCGGTGCGCGTGTCGGTCATGCCGACTAGCTGGGGATGCGACGCATCCGAGTAAATGGTCGACGCCCGCGACGGCGAACGGTTCGCGACCGCGCCGCGATCGGAATGAGCACTACTTCTTGCGCTTAAAATCCACGCTGACGACGTTCGAGCCGTCCTCGGCCGGCTGGCTCGGCGTCCCGTCATTCTCCGCCGAATCGTGCGGCCCGGGGCCGTCACCGGGCCCCTCCTGCGCCTGGAAGCGCAGCTCGAAATTGACCGACGGATCGTGGAAGCCTGTGATCGCCGAGTAGGGAATGACGAGCTTCGAGGGCACCTGGTTGAAGCTGAGGCCAACGGAGAAGCGCTGATCGTCGACGGTCAGATCCCAGTAGCGGTTCTGCAGCACTATCGTCATCTCGTCCGGAAAGCGTTCGATCAGCCGCTGCGGAATGTCGACGCCCGACGCCTGCGTCTTAAAGGTGATGTAAAAATGATGCTCGCCGGGCAGCGCGCCGCCCTCGGCGACCGACCCGAGCACACGGCCGACCACGGCGCGCAGCGCCTCCTGCACGATCTCGTCGTACGGAATCAGGCTATCGATTGAATGATCGTCCATCCGCGCCATGGGTAACGGTGTGCCGCGCGCGGTCAAGATTGCATGAAATACCCGCTTCGCTATGTGCCCGCCGATGCGCACCGCCACCATCCGCCGCGATACCAGCGAGACCAGGATCGCCGTCACCGTGAACCTCGACGGCACCGGGGCTTATCGCGTGTCGACCGGCGTCGGCTTCTTCGATCACATGCTCGAACAGCTGTCGCGCCACTCGCTGATCGATCTCGACGTCGAAACCAAGGGCGATCTGCATATCGATCAGCATCATACGATCGAGGATACCGGCATCGCGATCGGCGAGGCGATCGCCCGCGCGCTCGGCGACAAGCGCGGCATTCGCCGCTACGGCGATGCGCTGTCGCCGATGGACGAGACGCTGACGCGCGTCGCGCTCGACATCTCGGGCCGCCCGTGGCTCGTCTGGAAGACCGAGTTCAGCCAGAAGCGGCTCGGCGAAATGGATACCGAGATGTTCAAGCACTGGTTCCACAGCTTCGCGCAAGCCGCTGGAATCACGCTGCATGTCGAGACGCTGCACGGCGAGAACAACCACCATATCGCCGAGAGCGCGTTCAAGGGGCTCGCCCGCGCGCTGCGTCAGGCGGTCGAGATCGATCCGCGCAAGGCGGACGCGATCCCCTCTACCAAGGGCGTTCTATGACGCTGGCATTGGTCGACATCCAATCGGGTAATCTTCACTCGGTCGAGAATGCGCTGCGTGCCGCCGGCGCCGTCGACATCGTCGTGACAGCGGACCCGGCTGTGATCGCGGGGGCCGATCGCATTGTGCTGCCCGGCGTCGGGGCGTTCGGCGCGTGTGCCGCCAACCTTCGCGCGGTCAATGGACTCGAGGCCGCGCTACGCCGCCGCGTCCTCGACGAGCGCACGCCGTTCCTTGGCATCTGCGTAGGCATGCAGTTGCTCGCCGAGCGCGGCGAGGAGTTGGGCCAGCATCGCGGGCTCGGCTGGATCGCCGGCAGCGTGCGACGCGTCGATCCTGCCGGCAGCGACGCCAAGGTGCCGCACATGGGCTGGAACGACGTCGTCCCGCTTGTCGATCATCCGCTGATCGCGCGCGGCGAGGCGTATTTCCTGCACAGCTATGCTTTCGAGGGCGAGGGCGATGGCGAAGGTGGGGATGTGATCGCGCGCACCGACCACGCCGGCCCGGTCACCGCTGCGATCGGCCGCGACAATATCGTTGGCGTCCAGTTCCACCCCGAGAAGAGCCAGCGCTACGGCCTCGATCTTCTCGCCCGCTTCCTGGAGTGGCAGCCGTGAGCCTCATCGTGTTTCCCGCGATCGATCTGAAGGGCGGCCAAGTCGTGCGCCTTGCCGAAGGCGACATGGATCGCGCCACCGTTTACGGGGACGATCCGGCCGCACAGGCGATGCTGTTCGCCGAGGCGGGCGCCGGTCACCTTCACGTCGTCGATCTCGACGGCGCCTTCGCCGGCGAGAGCCGCAATGGCGATGCGGTGCGCGCGATCGTCAGCCGTTTTCCTGGTCACGTCCAGCTCGGCGGCGGGATCCGCACGCCGCAGAGCGTCGAGCAGTGGTTCGGCGCTGGCGTCGCGCGCGTCGTGATCGGCACCGCGGCGCTCGAGAACCCGCAGTTCGTGCGAGACATGGCCGCGGCATTCCCCGGCGGCATCGTCGTCGCGGTCGACGCGCGCGACGGCATGGTCGCGACCAAGGGCTGGGCGGACGTCTCGACCACCAGCGCGGTCGATCTCGCCCGCCGCTTCGAGGATGCCGGCGTCGCCGCGCTGCTGTTCACCGATGTCGGCCGCGATGGCCTGCTCAAAGGCTGCAACGTCGAGGCAACGGTCGATCTGGCGCGCGCCGTGTCGATACCGGTCATCGCCAGCGGTGGCGTCAAAGGTATCGCCGAAATCCATGTACTTGCGCTGCATAACCGTAACGGGATCGAAGGTGTCATCACCGGGCGGGCGCTATACGACGGTCGACTTGACCTCGCGGCAGCGCTTAGCGTGGCGGCGGCGGCGTGAGCGTTCGCGCGCGGGTGATCCCGTGCCTCGACGTTGCGGGCGGCCGCGTGGTCAAAGGCGTGAACTTCGTCGACCTCGTCGATGCGGGCGATCCCGTCGAGCAGGCGCGTGCCTATGACGCCGCCGGCGCCGACGAGCTTTGCTTCCTCGATATCAGCGCCAGCCACGAGGGGCGCGACACGATCCTGGACGTCGTCCGGCGCACCGCGGCGGTTTGCTTCATGCCGCTGACGGTCGGCGGCGGTGTGCGCTCGGCGGAAGATGCGCGCGCGCTGCTGCTCGCCGGAGCGGACAAGGTCGCGGTCAACTCCGCCGCGGTCGCGCGTCCCGAAGTCGTCGCCGACATCGCCGAGCGGTTCGGCAGCCAGTGCTGCGTCGCCAGCGTTGATGCGCGCCGCGTCGGCGATGGGTGGGAGGTGTTTACCCACGGCGGCCGTCGCGCCACCGGGATCGATGCCGTCGCACACGCGCTCCGCCTCGCTGATCTCGGCGCGGGTGAGATCCTGCTGACCTCGATGGATCGCGACGGCACCCGCGACGGCTACGATCTCGATCTCGTCCGCGCGATCGCCGATCGCACCGGCGTGCCCGTCGTCGCGTCGGGCGGCGTCGGTAGCCTCGACCATCTCGTCGCCGGGATCGTCGAAGGCCACGCCTCCGCGGTGCTTGCCGCCTCGATCTTCCACTTCGGGGAGGCGACGATCGCCGACGCGCATCGCGCGCTGGCGAACGCCGGCGTACCCGTGCGCGCTCACTGATCGTTTACGCCGTGCGGCTATCTCGAGGGTCGCTACGGAAAAGGACGCGCCCCTTGTTGAAGCTTCTGGTGCTGCCCCTCCTACTCGCCTGGCCCGCCTATGCCGACAACGGCCATTCGGGCGTCGCGACGGCGCGCACTGGTCCCGAGCTGTC
Source organism: Sphingomonas sp. TZW2008 (assembly GCF_002117915.1). Classification (GTDB taxonomy): domain Bacteria; phylum Pseudomonadota; class Alphaproteobacteria; order Sphingomonadales; family Sphingomonadaceae; genus Sphingomonas. The sequence goes on from NZ_BDJB01000008.1 coordinate 231,193, forward strand.
GGACGCGGCGCTGTTCGTCGCCGCCGCGCTCGCGGTGTGGCTGACGCGGCGCGCGCTCCGCAACCGCGCTCGCCGGGATGCGCGCCGCAGAGGTTGACCTTCGCCGCGCCAGCCGCCACCCCCGCCCCATGGCCGAAGACACGCTGGACCGCCTCCAAGCCACGATCCGCGCGCGCAAGGATACGCCCGCGGTACGCTCCTACACCGCCAGCCTGTTCTTCCAGGGACGGCACAAGATCGCGCAGAAGCTCGGCGAGGAAGCCGTCGAGACGGTGATCGCCGCCTGCTCGGGTGACGATGCGAAGATCGTGCCCGAGGCCGCGGACCTCATCTTCCACCTCCTCGTCCTGCTCGCCGACGCCGGTCTCGGCCTCGACGACATCCGCCGCGAACTCGAACGTCGCGAGGGTCAGTCGGGGCATGACGAGAAGGCCGGCCGCCCGCTCTCCTTCCGCCCCGAGTAAGGATCAAAGGACCGCCGATGCCCGTCGATGCCACGCAGCCGTACGACGATCAGAACATCTTCGCGCGCATCCTGCGCGGAGAGATCCCGTCGAAGACGGTATATGAAGACGAGCACGCGCTCGCCTTCCACGATATCGCGCCCTGGTCGCCGACGCACATCCTCGTCATTCCGAAGGGTGCCTATGTCAGCTGGGACGATTTCTCTGCGCGCGCGAGCGACGCGGAGATCGCCGGCTTCGTCCGCGCGGTTGGCCATGTCGCGCGCACGGCGGGGCTTGTCGAACCGGGCTATCGCCTACTCGCCAACACTGGTCCCCACAGCCACCAGGAGGTGCCACACCTCCACGTCCACATCCTCGCCGGCCGCCCGCTTGGGCCGATGCTGGCGCAGAACGACGGGCGCGGCTGATCGCGCCGATCCTCGCCTGAGGCGCCGATCCGTCACCGAAATGTCGCACATCGGCGGCCGTCGTACGGCTCAAACCCGGCTCGGGGATTGCGCCGGAGCGATTGCCCGCTAGGCTCGCGCAATAAAGCATCAAGGTCGCCGGGGAGCGGCCAAGGGAGAATTATGGCAACACGACCCGCAGGCGGGATCCTCTCGCGCATGATGGCGCGCAAGTCGATCGCGCAGGTACAACGCGAATCCGCCAGCAGTGAGCTGAAGCGTACGCTCGGCAAGTGGAACCTGCTGCTGCTGGGTGTCGGCTGCATCATCGGCGCCGGTATCTTCGTGCGGACGGGCAGCGCCGCCGCGCTCCACGCCGGTCCGGCGGTGCTGCTGTCGTTCGTCGTCGCGGGCATCGTCTGCGCCTTTGCCGGGCTGTGCTACGCCGAACTGTCGTCCACCCTGCCCGTCTCGGGCTCGGCCTACACCTACGGCTACACCACGCTCGGCGAATTCGTCGCCTGGATCATGGGCGCGCTGCTGCTGCTCGAATACGGCCTCGCCGCATCGGTCGTTGCAGTCGGCTGGGGCGGCTATGTCGTCAGCCTACTGGCCGACATCGGGATCGTCATCCCGCCGCAGTTCACCGGGCCGTCGGGCTATCCGCTGGTGCTCGACGGCGTCGCGGTGCTGGTCGACGGGCAACCCGTCACCACCATCTTCAACCTGCCCGCCTTCCTGATCTGCATCGCGCTCGCGCTGCTGCTGGTGCGCGGCGTGTCGGAATCGGCCAAGGTCAACAACATCATCGTCGCGATCAAGGTCAGCGTGCTCGTCGCGTTCATCGCCGTCGGTGGCCTGATCGTGCTGTCGAACCTGGGTGAGCTCGTCGCGAAGAACTGGACGCCGTTCATTCCGCCGAACCAGGGCGACGGCAAGTTCGGGGTCGACGGCATCATGCGCGCCGCCTCGATCGTCTTCTTCGCCTATATCGGTTTCGAAGCGGTCTCCACCGCTGGCCAGGAAGCCAAGAACCCGCAGAAGGACATGCCCTTCGGCATCATCGGCAGCCTCGTCGTCTGCACCGTCATCTACATGCTCGTCGCCGCGATCATGACGCTGCTCGTGCCCTACGGCGCGCTCAACGTCCCCGATCCCGTCGCCGTCGTGGTCGACAATTTCGGCCCGCAATGGGGCTGGCTCGCCAAGATCATCAAGATCGGCGCGATCGTCGGCCTCACCTCCGTCGTGCTGGTACTGATGTACGGCCAGACGCGCATCTTCTACACCATGGCGCGCGACGGGTTGCTGCCGCGCGTCTTCGCCACCGTCCACCCGAAGTTCAAGACGCCGTACATCAACACGCTGCTCGTCGGCGTCATCACCGCCGTCGCGGCGGGCTTCTTCGACATCAACGTGCTGGGCGACATGACGTCGGTCGGCACGCTGGCGGCGTTCGCGATCGTGTGCCTGTCGGTGATCTACCTGCGGCGGTCGGCGCCCGAGCTGCCGCGCGGCTTCTCCGTGCCCTTCTATCCGGTGCTGCCGATCCTCGGCATCGCCTCGTGCGCGTATCTTATCACCACCGTGCCGTGGAACGTGCTGGTGTTCTTCCTGTGGTACATGCTCGGCGGCGTGGTGCTGTATTTCGTGTACGGCATCCACAAGTCGAACCTGCAGAACGGTCGCGAGGCCGATGGCGGTCCGGAGATGGGCGAGTTCCCCGCCCCGGTGGGCGAGCAGCCCTAACGCCCAGTCCCAACCTCCCGTTCGCCCTTCGACAATCCCGGGGCGAACGGGATAGAGGTCGCGCATGACGACCGATCTGCCTGCCGACGATTCCGCCGCCGCCGCCGAGCTCGAAGCACTCGCCGGCACGATCGCGCACCACAACCGCCTCTACCACACCGACGACGCGCCCGAGATCTCGGACGCCGACTATGACGCGCTCGTCCGCCGCAACGCCGCGCTCGAGCAGGCGTTTCCGCACCTCGTCCGCGCCGACAGCCCGTCGCGTCACATCGGTGCCGCACCCGCCGCGCACCTCGCCAAGGTCGCGCACGCCCGGCCGATGACCAGCCTCGACAACGCCTTCTCCGATGCCGAGGTGGAGGAGTTCGTCGCCCGCGTCCGCCGCTTCCTGCGCCTCCCCGACGACGAAGCCGTCGCGCTAACGGCCGAGCCGAAGATCGATGGCCTGTCCTGCTCGCTGCGCTACGAGAACCGCGAGCTGGTCCAGGCGCTGACGCGCGGCGATGGCACGACCGGCGAGGACGTGACCGCCAACGTGCGCATGATCGCCGACATTCCCGCGACGCTGCCCGCCGACGCGCCCGACGTGTTCGAAGTGCGCGGTGAAGTGTACATGGCGAAGGCCGACTTCGCCGCACTCAACGCCCGCCTCGCTGACGAGGCAGCGGGCACCGGCAAGGAGGCGCGACAGTTCGCCAATCCGCGCAATGCCGCGGCGGGATCGCTGCGCCAGAAGGACCCGGCCGTCACCGCCGGGCGGCCGCTGCGCTTCCTCGCCCACGGCCTGGGCGAGGCGAGCGCGATTCCCGGCGATACGCAGGCGGCGCTGGTCGCGGCGATCCGCAGCTGGGGCTTTCCCGTGGCACAGGATTTCACGCGCGCTGCCTCGCTCGACGATGCGCTTGCCACCTATCGCGCGATCGAGGCGGCACGCGCCGATCTGCCGTTCGATATCGACGGCGTCGTCTACAAGGTCGATCGGCTCGATTGGCAGGAACGGCTCGGCTTCGTTGCGCGGGCGCCGCGCTGGGCGATCGCGCACAAGTTTCCCGCCGAGCGCGCGCAGACGACGCTCAACGCGATCGACATCCAGGTCGGCCGCACCGGTAAGCTCACCCCCGTCGCGAAGCTCGAACCCGTCACCGTCGGCGGCGTGGTGGTGCGCAACGCGACACTGCACAATGCCGACGAGATCGAGCGGCTCGGCGTGCGGCCGGGCGACCGTGTCGTGCTCCAGCGCGCCGGCGATGTCATCCCGCAGATCGTCGAGAACCTCACCCGCGACACGCCGCGTGACGCGTGGCACTTCCCGACGCACTGCCCCGAATGCGGATCGGAGGCGGTGCGCGAGGTCGGCGAGGTCGATTGGCGCTGCTCGGGCGGGCTCGTCTGCCCGGCGCAAGCGGTCGAGCGGTTGCGCCATTTCGCCTCGCGCCACGCGCTCGACATCGAGGGTCTCGGCATCACCAATATCGAGAACTTCTACGCCGACGGGCTGATCGCGCGTCCGGCGGATATCTTCCGACTGACCACCGAGACGCTGCTCGCACGCGAACGCTGGGCCGACGTGTCGGCGCGCAACCTCATCGCCGCGATCGATGCCAAGCGCGCGCCGCCGCTCGATCGCTTCCTGTTCGCGCTTGGCATCCGCCATGTCGGCGAGGTCACCGCCCGCGATCTCGCGCGGCGCTGGACCAGCTGGGCCGCGTTCCGTGCAATGATCGACGCCGGCACCGCCGGGCGCGACGCCATGCTGCAGGCGATCGGCGAGAGCGACGACAAGCTGCTCGCGCGGACCGCCAAGGAGCTCGCGGCGATCGTCGATACCAAGCAGGTCGGGCCCGAAGTTGCGCTGGCGCTGATCGACTTCTTCGCCGAGGAACGCAACGACGCCGCCGTTGCCGACCTCTTGACCGAGATCGCGCCCGCCGACGTGGTGCACGAGACACGCTCGTCGGAGGTATCGGGCAAAACGGTGGTGTTCACCGGTACGCTCGAGACGATGAGCCGCGACGAGGCGAAAGCGCAGGCCGAATCGCTCGGCGCCCGCGTCGCCGGGTCGGTCTCAGCGAAAACCGATCTCGTCATTGCCGGTCCCGGCGCGGGATCGAAGGCGAAGAAAGCGGCCGATCTCGGCATTCGCGTAATCGACGAAGCGGGGTGGCAGGCGATCGTCGCAGCTTCCGCCTGACGACGTATGTGGCTGCGGGCATCGTCGATCTAGGACAGACCTGATGCCTTTTTGCAACGCAGCGAAAGCGATTTTGGTTCCGCCGTGAATCCCCTCGCGGCTGTAACCGAAGCGAAATATTGCAGGCGCACGGGCGCAGCGTACGGTTTGGATGCCGGCGTTCAGAGCTGAAGCTCTCAAGGGGAAGACATCAGATGCGACATAACCTGTTCTTGGGCGTGGCTGCGGTCGCGCTCATCGCGCCGGCTGGGGCGATGGCACAGGAAACCACCTCGGTGATCCGCGGCAACGTGACGGCCGGCGGCGCGCCGGTTGCGGGAGCCACGGTCACGGTCGTCAACGTGCCGTCGGGCACGACGACCAACGCGACGACCGATGCCAACGGCTCGTTCAACGCATCGGGCCTACGCGTCGGCGGCCCCTTCTCCGTCACTGTCGCGGCGCCGGGCTATCCCCAGGTTACCGTCACCGACATCTTCACCGTCGTCGCGCAGGCCTATGATCTGCCGATCGAGCTCCAGGCGGAAAGCGCCGAGACGCCTGGCGGCGACATCGTCGTCACCGCATCGCGCGTCGCCAATGCGCGCACTGTCAGCCAGGGTCCGGCCAACGTGCTGACGGCCGCCGACATTGCCAGCGTCGCCTCGGTCAACCGCGACGTGCGCGATCTGATGCGCCGCGATCCGTTCGCGCGCCTCGATGACAGCCCCTCGGGCGGCCGCGCCGTCAGCTTCGCCGGCCAGAACGCGCGCTTCAACCGCTTCTCGGTCGACGGCGTGCCCGTCACCGACAATTTCGGCCTCAACCCCGATGGCCTGCCCACCCGCCGCTCGCCGGTGCCGTTCGACGCGATCGGCCAGTTCCAGACCAAGGTCGCGCCGTATGACGTGCGCGAGGGCAATTTCCAGGGTGGCGCGATCAACGCGATCCTGAAGTCGGGCACCAACAGCTTCCACGGCACGGGCTTCTACGCCTATTCCGAGGACGGGCTGACGGGTAAGGAGACCAAGGCTGGCCCGGGCGTGCCGACCGGCCGCGTGACGCTGCCTGATTTCAAGTACGAGAACTACGGCGCACAGATCTCGGGCCCGATCATTCAGGACAAGCTGTTCTTCATGGTCGCCGGTGAGCGCATCCGCGCCAACACCCCGATCCCCGAAGGCACGATCGGCAACAACGCAGGCACCGTCGTTCCGAACATCAAAGACGCCGACGTTGCGACGATCCAGCAGATCGCACAGTCGCGCTACGGCTACGAGACGGGTGGCATCCTCAACAATGCGAAGGATCGCGACGACCGCCTTGTTGCGCGTATTGACGCCAATTTGTCGGACACGCAGCGCGCCTCGGTGACGTATCTGTACACCAAGGATTCGATCCAGTTTAACCAGAACACCTTCACCACCGGCACGCCGGGCATCGGCCTCGAATCGAACGGCTACGTCGGCTCGAACCGCCTGCACACCGGCGTGTTCCAGCTCAACAGCGACTGGACCGACGACTTCTCGACCGAAGTCCGCGGCTTCTACAAGGATTACAAGCGCGGCCAGGATCCGATCCTCGGGCGCGGCTTCGCGCAGATGCAGGTTTGCACCGCACCGACCTCGGATCGTGGCAGCGGCACGGCGACAAACAACGATCTCGCCGGCACCTGCCAGTCGGGCTTCGGCAACGTCTCGTTCGGCCCGGACGTCTCGCGCCAGTCGAATGAGCTCACCAGCCGCACCTACGGCGGCCTGCTGCAGGCCCGCCTGACGCGCAACAACCACGACCTGCGCATCTTTGGCGAATTCTCCGACACGAAGATCTTCAACCTCTTCGTGCAGCGCACCGCGGGCGACTATTACTTCGACTCGCTCGCCGACTTCCAGGCCGGCAACGCACAGCGCTTCCGCTACGGCAACGCAGTGCCCAGCCTCGATCCGGCGGAGGGTGCGGCGCGCTTCCGCTACCAGTCGTACACCTTCGGTATCCAGGACACGTGGTCGATCAGCGACATGCTGACGCTGTCGTACGGCGCGCGCTATGATCTGTTCGGTGGTGACAGCCGTCCGGCGCTGAACTCGGCGTTCCTTACTCGCTATGCCTTCCCGAACACCTCGTACATTTCGGGCCGCGGCGTGTTCCAGCCGCGCGTCGGCTTCGATTTCAAGCCGGTATCGGACGTGTCGCTGCGCGGCGGCATCGGCATCTTTTCGGGCGGCTCGCCCGACGTCTATGTGTCGAACAGCTTCTCGAACACCGGTTTCCTGACCAACGCGATCGACGTGCGTCAGCTCAACGGCGGTGGCTACACCGTGCCGGGCCTCACCGGCGCGGCAGCGACGACGGCGGGTCAGGCGATCCTTACCAACGTCAACGGTGCGACCATCCCGGCGCAGGCCAATGCGGTCCTCACCAACGCCTCGGTCAGCCAGCTGTCGCCGACCAACGCGCTCGATCCGAACTTCAAGGTGCCGTCGCAGTGGCGCGGCACGCTGTCGGCGGATTGGGATCCGAACTGGGGCGGCACCTTCGGTGACGGCTGGCACTTCGGCGCCGACTTCCTGTGGTCGGAGGTGCGCAATCAGGTGTTCTTCACCGACCTGCGCGTCGTGCCGACCGCGCTGCGCACCCCCGATGGCCGCATCCGCTACACCTCGGCAGCCGGCACCGGCAACCTCGGCGACACCAACCAAGACCTGCTGCTCACCAACACCAAGCGCGGCCGCAGCTACATCGGCGTGGCGCGCATCGGGAAGGACTTCGACTTCGGCCTGAAGGCGTTCGTCAGTTACTCGTATCAGGACGTGAAGGATCAGGCACCGGCGACCTCGTCGACCGCCTCGTCGAACTACGGCAACGGCGCGTTCTTCGATGCCAATGGCGCTGCCTACGGCATTTCGAACGATCAGGTCCGCCACAACCTGAAGTACAACCTGAGCTTCGACCACGCCTTCTTCGGCGACTACAAGACCAACTTCACCCTGTTCGGTGAAACCCGCATCGGTCGCCCGTACAGCTACACGATGCAGGATCTGTCGAACGGCCGCTCGGGCGTGTTCGGCACCAACGGCAACAGCTCGCGCTACCTGCTCTACGTGCCGACTTCGACCACCGATGCGCTGGTGTCGTACGACAGCGCCGCGACGCAGACCTATCTCGACAACCTCATCAACTCGACGAAGCTGAACAAGTATCGCGGCAAGGTTGCGCCGCGCAACGCGTTCAACTCGAAGTGGTTCACGCGCTTCGATCTGCACATCGGTCAGGAAATCCCGACCTTCATCGGCGATAGCCGGGTCGAGCTCTTCGCCGATATCGAGAACATCACGAACCTGATCAACAAGAACTGGGGCCAGGTCCGCGAGTATCAGTTCCCTTACACGATCCCGGCAGTGCGCGTGCAGTGCCTACAGACCGCGGTCGCGACCGGCACGGCGCCGGGCACGGCGGCGGCTGCCAACACCACGCAGGCATGCGCGCAGTATCGTTACAGCGCGCCGGCCACGACGCCGAGCGACCAGATCTACACGCGCCAGTCGCTGTACTCGATCCGCGTCGGCGCGCGCTTCACCTTCTAAGCGCCGGTCACTTTCCGCGCTTATTGGGCCGCCGTCCCCCAACGGGACGGCGGCCTTTGTTTTGCGTGCCGCGCCCGCCCCGCCTATAGCGCCGGGCATGGCGACGACGCTCCCCGCCCCTTCTGCTGCACCGGCCTCGATCCGGCCGAGCAACCTCGCCGTGCGCCCGTTCTTTGAGGACAAGGCACGCGCCTTCTGGATCCTTCAGGCGGCGGGTTGGACCGGCTACCTAGTGCTGCGCACGGTATCGTCGATCTCGAACGGCTTCACGCTACAGGGCGTCGTCACCAACATCGTTGAGACGATCGTCGGCTATTGCATCACGCTGCTGCTCTCGACGCTGTACGGCTATTATCGCGGGTTGCCGCGGATCACCGCGATCATCCTGACGGTGATGACGCTCGGCGCCGCCACCTTCGTTTACGCGCTGCTCGACACCTTCTCGTTCAGCTTCATAAAGCTCGCGGCGCCCGGCGTCGACGTGAAGCTGCTGATCGGCGCGCTGTTCCTCAACTTCACCGTGCTCGCCGGCTGGTCGGCGCTCTATTTCGGGATCAATTTTTATCTGATCGTCGAGGAGCAGATCGATCAGATGCAGCATCTCGAAACGCAGGCGTCATCGGCGCAGCTCGCGATGCTGCGCTACCAGCTCAACCCGCACTTCCTGTTCAACACGCTCAATTCGATCTCAACGCTTGTGCTGCTCAAGCAGACCGAGCGTGCCAATGCGATGCTGAGCCGGCTGTCGAGCTTCCTGCGCTACACGCTCGCCAACGAGCCCACCGCGCACGTCACGGTCGCGCAGGAGGTCGAGACGCTGAAGCTGTATCTCGAGATCGAGAAGATGCGGTTCGAGGATCGGCTGCGGCCCAAGTTCGAGATTGATCCGAACGCGGAGAAAGCCCGCCTCCCCTCGCTGCTGCTCCAGCCGCTGGTCGAGAATGCGATCAAATATGCCGTCACGCCGAAGGAAGATGGGGCGGAGATCTGCGTCACCGCGCGGCTCGTCGGCGATCGCGTGCGGATCGGCGTATCGGATACCGGGCCGGGGTTGCAGCCGACGCGGAACCGGCCAAGCCTTTCAACCGGCGTAGGCATCGCCAATATCAGGGAGCGACTGGTTCAGTCTTTCGGGACGGATCATCGCTTCGAGATCCGCGCCATGCCGACAGGGGGCTTTGGCGTGGAGATCGAGATCCCGGTTCAAACGGAATGAAGAGGAACAGGGGGCAGAAGCGTTGAGGTGACCAGTCCGGCCGATCGTCACGGCCGGGCGGCATCGTATCGGAGAATGACGTTACCATGACCATCCGCACTATTCTCGTCGACGACGAGCCGCTCGCGATCCAGGGCCTCGAGCTCCGGTTGCAGCCGCACGACGACGTCGAGATCGTCGCCAAGTGCCAGAACGGGCGCGAGGCGATCAGCGCGATCAAGACCCACAAGCCCGATCTCGTGTTTCTCGACATTCAGATGCCCGGGTTCGACGGCTTCTCGGTCGTCCAGGGGCTGATGGAAGTCGAACCGCCGTTGTTCGTCTTCGTCACCGCCTATTCCGATCATGCGTTGCGCGCGTTCGAGGCGCAGGCGGTCGATTATCTGATGAAGCCCGTCGAGGAGGCGCGGCTCGCCGACACGCTCGAGCGCGTGCGCCAGCGCATGTCGGAAAAGTCGAGCGTCGGAGAGGCAGAGAAGCTCAAGGAGGCGCTCGCCGAGCATGCACCCGAAGCGGCGGCAGAGATCGCCGACGTTGGCGGCGAACCGGTCAACGTCGGCAGGTTCGAGAAGCTCATCAACGTCAAGGATCGCGGGCAGATCTTCCGCGTCGACGTCGACACGATCGAGATCGTCGAGGCGGCGGGCGACTATATGTGCATCAAGACGGCGGACAACACGCTGATCCTGCGCGAGACGATGAAGGATCTCGAGAAGCGGCTCGATCCCAGGCGCTTCCAGCGCGTCCACCGCTCGACGATCGTCAATCTCGATCAGGTGCGCCAGGTTAAGCCGCACACCAACGGCGAATGTTTTCTGGTGCTCGACTCAGGCGCGCAGGTGAAGGTGAGCCGCAGCTACCGCGACGTCGTCGCGCGCTTCGTCCACTAGGCGGCAGCAGCTAGTCCATCCCCCACGGGGGCGGCGGAGGGGTCGACGATCGGCACCTCTGCGCGCCCCCCGGATACCCGCCCATCGGTCCTCCCGTTCAGCAGCAGCGCGGCAACGCGGAGACGCCTGACGATCAGAACATGCGCGAGCCACGAAAGGCCGCCAGCCAGCAGGATCGTCACCGCATAGCGTAAATTCGGGTGCAGCGTCGGCGGATAGAGCCGCGTGTTGATCAGCACGGCGAGCGGCAGATGCAGCAGATAGATCGTATAGGAAGCATCGGTCAGCCCCTGCACGATACGCGGTACCCGGCGGATCGTCGACGCGGTCCGTAACACGATCGCGAACACCAGCGGTGGGCACAGCGCGGCGCCGATGAAGCGGACGTATGGCTCGCCCTCGTCGAGCAGCCCTGCGCCCGTTAAGACATAGCAGACGGCGATCACCGCCAATATAGCCGCCGCCAATCGCGATGAGCGTAGCAGGCCGAGCCGAATGTGCTCCGATCTGGCAGCAAGAACGCCGAACAGGAAGGTGGGCAGATAGCCGAAGATTAGTTGGACGTTGGCATAGGCCTGCACCAGCCGTGGCGACAGGAGTGCGAACATCACTGGCGGCGTGAGCGCGAACATCACGGCGGTCAGCACCGCCGTTGCCAGCATCAGCGCGGGCGGCGCCATCCGCTCCCCGATGGCGAGGATGGACCGCCAGATGGCGGCATTCCGGTCGAGCAACCGCAGCAGCGCCGACGCCAGCAGCAAACCCCATAGAAACCACAGATGCCACCATTCGAACGGTAGCGGGATCGAGCCTCGAAAGCTTTGGTCGCTGGTCAGCAACCACCACATTGCGGGCGACAACAACAATACGCCAGTCATGGTCGGATAGCCGAGTTGCCGTAACCGCCGCGAGAGCCAGACGTCGCTTGGCACCAGCCGCAGCGTCAAAGCCGAGAGATATCCTGAAAGCGCGAAGAAGACGCCCATGCGGAACGCCTGTGAGACCATCTCCACGACGTAGAAGACGTGCGTGTGCTCGAGCGCGACCGAGCAGTGAACGAACAGCCCGCCAAGCATCAGCATCGCGCGCCACGCGTCGAGCCCGACGATCCGCCCCTCGCTGCTGTTCATCGCTCCCCCTAAGCGGCCCGTATAGCAGCTAAGGTCTCACGTATTGATTAATTGCAATCCTTATCATGTACTTGACGCAGACCAGTCGCGATCGGCCTTGACCATCGCCGATACCCTTCTTCGACCAAGTGGATCCCGTCTTCGTGATAGAAGTTGCCGGGACGTGCACCTACCAGGAGTTGCTCGCCGGCTGGAACGAACGCGGTGCGCGGTTGGCTGGCAGCAAACCGGCGCATTGCGGCATCGACGGCGAGTTGCGCCGGGCGATTGAGCCAGCGTGTCGGGCTCGGCTTCATCGACACGATCAGCAGCATGCTGTCCGGCGCTCGAGCGCGCAGCGCCTTCGCCAGACCGACGAGCCCCCTGGACACCGCTGCCGGATCGGTCCCGTCTGCGATGTCATTCTCACCGGCGTACAGCACGATCGCCGCGGGTGCGGGCTCACCCCCCGTTCTGCCGAGCCGAAGCGCGAGTTCGGGCAGGCGCGCGCCCTCGATTCCGCGATTGTAGACCGTCCAGCCGGCGAGATCGCGCTCGGCGCTGTCCCAGCGATGCAGCGACGAGCTGCCGACGAGCCACACGGTGCAGCGGCCCCCGGCCGCGATCCGCCCCGGCAGCGGCGAATGGCCGTGCTGCCAGCTGATGAAGAAGAAATAACCGGCGATGATCGCGACGAAAACGCCCGCGGCAAGCGCCAGCTTGCCTACGGTTGCCGCTATTTCGCGGATGATCGCCGATGATCGTGCGACGTGCATCCGCCACAATTCGCACGCCAAGCGTTAAGGCCGCGTCGACGCCGCCTCCTAAAAGCCGATCGGCGGGCCGGACGGTGCGAGCCCCTTCCTGCTCCGCCCGTCCGCTCCGTGCCGCTCGTTACCGCGTCTTGGCAGAGAAGGAGACGCCGACGATGCGCGGCTCGTTGTAGACCGCGGCATTGTAGTTCTCGATCACGCCCTTCAGGTTGCGCTCGTTGGTCACGTTGCGTGCGAACACGGCGATCTCGTAGCGGTCGTCGGGATCGGTGAAGCCCGCCTTCAGCCCCAGCTCGAAATTGCCGTCGGCGTAGAATTCGCGCGTCCGGTACAGGACGAAATTGGTGTAACCCTGCGCGTTGAAGTCGGTCGACACGAAGAAGTTGCCGCGATCGACGACCGGAATGTCGTAGCGGATACCGGCATTGAGCTGCCACTTGGGCGCGTTGGGCAGCGGGTTGCCGTCGACCTGTGCCAGCACCGCGGGCGCGCCGAAGATCGTCCGCGTCACGGTGGGGTCGAGCACGGTGCACGTGACACGGCCGTTGAGCGCGCAGACTTGCGCGAAGACGCGGTCGTCCTTGATCTTGGTCTTGAGCACGTTGCCACCGAGCGAGAAGCTGATGTTGCGGATCGGCCGCCACTCGATTTCGCCCTCGACGCCCCAGGCATCCGCCTTGTCGGCGTTGAACAGCACGCCGTTACCGTCGGCGTCGTTGCCGTTCAGCTGGATGTCGTCGACGCGCCAGTGGAACGCCGCGGCGTTGACGCGCAGGTTGCGCGTCGGCTCGCTCTTGAAGCCGAGCTCGTACGACATGATCGTCTCCGAATCGGCGGTGGTGAAGGCACTGCCGAACACCGCCGAGCGGCCCTGGATCGTCGGCCCGCGGAAACCGCGCGCGACGCGGGCATAGACGTTCACCTCGGGCGTTACCTGGTACAGCGCCGACAGATCCCAGCTCGGCTCCTTGCCGACGAGCCGCACGTCGCGGGCCGCGCCGGCCGGGAAGTTCACCGTCGCGCCGGTCATCGCCGGCTTCACCAGCGTCGTGCGCTTGCGATCCTCGGTGTAGCGCGTGCCCGCAGTCAGCGTCAGCCGGTCGGTCACGGCATAGCTCGCCTGCCCGAACACCGCCCACGACGTGTTGACGTCACGCAGCCGCACCCAATTGTCGGGATTGTTGGTGTTGGGATTGGTCGCGACGAACGGCGCGGTCAGGAAGAAGCGCCGCTGGTAGAATTCGGTCGTGTCGCGATTGTCGAAATAGAAGCCGCCGACCTGCCACTTGAATGCGGTGTCGCCGCTGCTGGCGAGGCGCAGCTCCTGCGTCCATTGGTCGAGATCGCGGATGTTGCCCTGGCTCTGACCGTAGCCATTGGGCACGCCGTTGAACGGAAACGCCACCGCAGCGCCGCCGTCGGTATCGCCGCGGCTATACCCTTCAGTCGTCTCGTAGCCGGTGATCGACGTCAGCGTCACGCCGCCGAAATCCCACGCGACGTTGGCCGACGCACCGTAGGTCGTATAGCCCTGCGGGTTGTTCATCGCCTCGTCCTGGTTGGTGACGGAGCGCGCCTTGGTCGGGTTGTTGCTGCCCAGCGGCAGCGCCCCGCGATAGAAGACGGTCGACGTGCCGTCATAGTCCCGCACGTGGCCCGACAGGTTGATCGACAGCATCTCGGTCGGCGTGAAGAGCAGCTGGAGCCGCGCGTTGCGATCCTCGAAGCCGCCCATCACGTCCTTGCCGCCGCGCGTTCCGTCGAAGCTCGCGCCGGCGTAGAGGTTGCTGATCCAGTCGTCGCGCCGCTGGTACAGGCCCGAGACGCGGAACGCGACCTTGTCGGCCACGATCGGCCCGCCGACGCCGGCATCGGCCGACACGGTGTTGTACGTGCCCCACGAAACCGAGCCGCGCGTCTGGAAGTCCATCGACGGGCGCACCGTATCGAACTTGACGATGCCTGCGGTGGTGTTGCGTCCGAACAGCGAGCCCTGCGGCCCGCGCAGCACCTCGACCTGCGCGACGTCGTAGATCGGGTTCGACTTCAGCACGACATGCTCGAGCACGATATCGTCCTGGATGATCGAGACCGGCTGCGAGGCGCCGAGGTAGAAATCGACGTTGCCGAGGCCGCGGATGTAGAAGCGCGGAAAGATGCGCCCGGTCGTCGTCTCGGCGTATAGCCCCGGTACGCGCCCGGCCAGCGCCAGGATGCCCTCGCCGCCCGACTGAAAGTCGCGCAGCGTGTCGCCGCGCACCGCACTCAAGGAGATCGGCACCGACTGCTGGTTCGCCTCGCGGCGCTCCGCGGTGACGACGATGTCGTCGAGCCCATCGGATGCGCCCGCCGTCTCACCGCCCTGGCTCGCCTGCGCCGGATCGGCAGGGCCGGATGCCTGCGCGCCCGCAAGCGTCGGCAGCGCGAGCATCGCGGTTGCGGAAAGAAGCAGAGCACGGCGAGCGATCGTCAGCGACACGGTATAACCCCCTAGAGAAAGAAACGTTGGCCGGGGCGCGTGCCGCCGTTGCGCCGCGGCTCTCCTGCCCCGGCTCGGCGAATCGATTGCTGGATGACCCCCGCCATCTCCCGCCGCCGCTGCTAGGCGCTGATTGCGACGGGTTTGTGACGCAATGTGTCTGCGACGGCCGCTGCGCGCTCCATTTCGCCGCGCTGCAATAGATGCTAACGGCGCGCGCATGCTTACGATCAACGGCATCACCGTGCGCCTGGGTGGGCGCGCGATCCTCGACGGCGCGTCGGCCTCGCTGCCGCCGGGCAGTCGCGTCGGGCTGATTGGCCGTAACGGCGCGGGCAAGTCGACGATGGTGAAGGTGATCGCCGGCCAGATCGAGCCCGACGGCGGGTCGATCGACATGCCGCGCGGCGCACGCATCGGCTATATCGCTCAGGAGGCGCCGGCGGGCGATGCGACCCCGTTCGACACCGTGCTTGCCGCGGACACCGAACGCGCGCGGCTGATGGAGCAGAGCGAGACCGAGGCCGATCCGGAGAAGCTCGGCGACATCTACGAGCGGCTGATCGCGATCGACGCCTATACTGCGCCCGCTCGCGCGTCGCAGATCCTGCTCGGCCTCGGGTTCGACGAGGACGCGCAGAACCGTCCGCTCGACAGTTTCTCGGGCGGCTGGAAGATGCGCGTCGCGCTCGCCGCGCTGCTGTTCTCGCAGCCCGATCTGCTGCTGCTCGACGAACCGTCGAACCACCTCGATCTCGAAGCGGTGATGTGGCTGGAGGATTTCCTGCGCGCGTACCGGGCGACGATCGTTGTCGTCAGCCACGAGCGTGATTTCCTCAACAACGTCGTCGATCACATCCTGCACCTGCAGGGCGGCAAGACGACGCTGTACGCCGGCGGCTATGATTCGTTCGAGCGGCAGCGCGCCGAACGGATGGCGCAGCTCGCCGCCGCCAAGGCGAACCAGGACGCGCAGCGCGCCAAGCTGCAGGACTACGTCGCGCGCAACTCGGCGCGCGCGTCCACCGCCAAGCAGGCGCAGAGCCGCGCCAAGATGCTCGCCAAGATGCAGCCGATCGCGGAGCTCGCCAACGATCCGACGCTGTCGTTCGGTTTCCCCGATCCTGAGCCGCTGCGGCCGCCGCTCGTCACGCTCGATCACGCCAGCGTCGGCTACGGCGACACGCCGATCCTGCGCAAGCTCAACCTGCGGATGGATCCCGACGATCGCATCGCGCTGCTCGGGCGCAACGGCAACGGCAAGACGACGTTCGCGCGGTTGATCGCGGCGCAGCTCGCGCCGATGGAAGGCGGCATGGCGGCCACCGGCCGGATGCGCGTCGGCTATTTCACGCAATATCAGGTGGAGGAACTCGAGGCGGACGATACCCCGCTCGCGCACATGACGCGGGTGATGAAGGGCGCCACCCCCGCCGCGGTGCGCGCGCAGCTCGGCCGCTTTGGCTTCTCGGGCGATCGCGCGACCGCCAAGGTCGGCAAGATGTCGGGCGGAGAGAAGGCGCGGCTCGCGCTCGCGCTGATCACGCGCGAGGCGCCGCACCTCCTGATCCTCGACGAGCCTACCAACCACCTCGACGTCGACGCGCGCGAGGCGCTGGTCCAGGCGCTCAACGACTATAAGGGCGCGGTGCTGATCGTCAGCCACGATCGCCACATGGTCGAGCTGACCGCCGATCGCCTCGTGCTGGTCGACGACGGCACGGCGCGCGAGTTCGACGGCAGCCTCGACGATTACGTCGCGCTGGTCCTCGCCAAGGAGCCGAAGGGCGAAGGCAA
Source organism: Sphingomonas sp. TZW2008 (assembly GCF_002117915.1). GTDB lineage: Bacteria > Pseudomonadota > Alphaproteobacteria > Sphingomonadales > Sphingomonadaceae > Sphingomonas. Next base: position 247,816 of record NZ_BDJB01000008.1, read on the forward strand.
GGCGGCGCGCAAGGAAGCCGCCAAGGATCGCAAGGCCGCCGCCGAGAAGCGCGAGAGCGAGAAGGCGTGGCGCAAGGTCGCCAAGGAGATGGAGGGCGAGATCGCGTCGCTCAACGCCGATCGCTCGGCGATCGAGCGCGCGATGTTTGATCCCGCCAGTGCCAGCGGCGCGCTCGCCAAGCTGGCGATGAGCGATCTGATGAAGCGCCGGTCGGCGCTGACCGAGCGGATCGAGGCGGCCGAGGCGCGCTGGCTGGAGGCGACCGCCGCGCTTGAGGAAGCCTAAGGGCTCGCCGCCCGACCGGCGCCGGGCACAAGGCTTCAGAACGCCATCGCGAGCCGCTGCATCATCTGCCGCGCCGGGCTCTCTTCCGGCGTGCCGAGCACCTGCGCCGCGTCGAGCCGCGCGACGCGGCGGTGGAGATCGATGCTCGCGGCGACCATCGCGCGCGCTTGTTCGGGCAGCTCGCGCACCGACGCCGCCTCCGACACCGGCTGCTCGCCCAGCCGCCGCGAGGGATCGAGCGCGTCGCGCGGCCTAAGCTCACCCGCCAATACCGCGCGCTGCGTCAGCAGCCAGGCGATGACGTGCATCAGCCGCGTCGTGACCTTGAGCGACTCGCAGCTGAACGTCACACGCGCCATCGGCGCCAGCGCCTCGCGCTCGACGCGCCCGCCCTCGTCGAAATAGCCGCGCGCGTCGTCCGCGAGCACCATCGCCTCGACGTACAGGGCGTCGATCAGGCGGCGGTGAACCGGCGAGTCAGCGAGCGGGCGCACAGGCATGGCCATCGTGTTACACGCTTCCCCGATCGGCGCGACGGGTACAAAGCAGCACCGTAACCATGCCGCGTCCCAAAGCGATACTCACGCGATGATGTCCGGGATCAGATGATCCTCGAGCGCGGCAATTTCGTCGCGCAGCCGCAGCTTGCGCTTCTTCAACCGGGCGAGCTGCATCTGGTCGCCCGCCGCCTCGCCGGCCAGCGCTGCGATCGCCGAATCGAGATCGCGATGCTCTAGTCGCAGCGCAGCGAGCCGCGCGATGATCTGACTGTCGTCCACCGATGCTCCCCCGCAGCCCCGTCCGGGCCCTCCCCAGGCCCCCGCGAAACCACCCGTTCTGCCCACGATCGCCAATAGCAGAACGACGAACCGCGCAAGGCGAAAAGTCGTTCCGCCTGCAAGACGTCTCATCCCGTCATCGACCGGTCGCAGGACGCGCAATTTCGATGAGGACTTTTACGTCCGGGCGTGTTGTAGTCCCTACCCCCGCAACAGGCACACGGAGACATCTGTTATGCAGACCGCGCATCTTTCGGCACTCGAAGCCAAGCATGCCGTGCTCGATCAGCGCATCGCGGCCGAGAATCACCGGCCGCATCCCGACGACCTGCTGATCGCGGACCTTAAGAAGCAGAAGCTGCGCCTGAAGGAGGAAATCGCCGCGGCGCACTGATCGCCTGCGGCGAAACGGGGCCGGCACGGATCACGCCGCGCCGGGCCCGACCGCCGATCGACAGCCTAGCCGATCTGCCGCGCTACCGCCTTACGCGTCGCGGCGCCGTACGGCGGCTTCAATCCGGCGAGTTTGGCAACGTCGATCCGCGCCTGCTTGTACACCGCCTTCGCATGGCTGAACGTGCGGAAGCCGTCATAGCCATGATAGGCACCCATGCCCGATGGCCCGACGCCGCCGAACGGCAGATCCTCCATCGACACGTGGAACACGACATCGTCGAGCGTCACCCCGCCCGATATCGTCCGGTCGAGTACGCGGCGCCGTTCGCCCTCGTCGCTGCCGAAATAATAGAGGCCTAGTGGCCGATCGCGCCGATTGACCTCGGCGATTGCGCCGTCGATCCCGTCGTAGCACCGCACCGGCAGCACCGGGCCGAAGATCTCCTCCTGCATCAGCGTCATGTCGTCGGTCACGTCGCGCACGATATGCAGCGGCATCTTGCGGCTGTTGGTGCTGCTGAAATCCTCGTTCGCCGGATTGACCACCTCGACCCGCGCGCCCTTCGCACGCGCATCCTCAATCCAGTCGTGGAGGCGCTGGAAATGCCGATCGTTGACCACGCTGGTATAGTCGGGGTTGGCCAGCAGCTTCGGATACATCGCGCTCGCCGCGGCCTTCAGCCCGTCGACGACCGCCTCCTCCTGCTCCGATGGCACCAGCACGTAATCGGGCGCGAGGCAGATCTGGCCGGCGTTGAGCATCTTGCCGATCGCTATGCGCTCGCTGGTCTGCTTCACGTCGGCGCCCTTACCGACGATCACCGGCGATTTGCCGCCGAGTTCCAACGTCACTGGCGTCAGATTGTCCGCCGCCGCGTGCAGGATGTGGCGGCCGATCCCGGTGGCACCCGTGAACAGCAGATGGTCGAACGGCAGCGCGGCGAACGCCTGCCCCACCTCCGGTCCGCCCGAAACGAAGGCAAGCTCGACCGGATCGAAGTACCGGCCGACGATCTCCTCGAACAATGCGGCGGTCACCGGCGTATATTCGCTCGTCTTCACCATTGCGCGATTGCCCGCCGCGAACACGCCCGCGAGCGGCGACATGACGAGGTTCACCGGGAAGTTCCACGGCGCGATCACGCCGATCACGCCCTTCGGCTGATACTCGACCCACGCTTTGGCGCCGAGCAGCCCGAGCGGGAACTGCACCGATCGCTTCTCCGTCCGCGACCACCGGTCGAGGTTCTTCAGCGCATGATCGATCGGGCCGATCGACCCGGCGATATCGGTCATCATCGATTGCTCGCGGCTGCGATGCCCGAAATCCTCGCTCAGGGCGTCGCAGAAGCGATCGGCATGGTCGCGGATCATCGCGGCAGCGCGTTTCAGCCGATCCTTGCGCACCGACAATGGCTCGGGCAGCGCCGTCATGAAGTTCTCGCGCTGCGCCGCCAATACGTCCTTCATGCCGCCACTCCCCTCGTGTTCGTCGCCCCGCTCAGGCCGCGCAGCCGATCAGCCCCGCTACCGGCAGGACGATCGTGTCCTTGCCCGTCCGATCGATCCGCAACGTGCCCGCGTCGATCACCGCGCCCTGCGTCACGTCGCGCCGCGTCGCAATCGTCAGGTCGAGCGTCGCAATCACGTCGCCGCCGCGATACTCGGTCGTCGTTCCGAAGCCGAAACCTGCCGCGCCGCGCTGCGTCGCCAGCGCGAAGCTCGTCGGCTTGCCGTCGAGCGCGAGTTGCAGCGATCCCGCCGCCGCGGTCGCCATCGCGACCAGCGAGCGCGTTGTCCCCGTGCTGAACAGATAGGCCGCGCACCCGCTTGCCGGCAGCGCCTGGCGCGGCAGCGCGGCGATCGGCAGGCCGTCGATCGACGCCGGCGGCTTGGGCGGCTCAGGAGCCGCGAGCGCGAGAAGAAGCGCGATCATGCCCCCATTCCTATCACGAGCAGCAGCGCCGGGTAAGCCGCGAGTGCGAGGTACGCACCGAACGGCACGGCATCGTCGTGCGCGACCGACCGCCCCGTCGCCGTCCGCCACGCGACGATCCCGAGCCCGATCAGCGCTGCGAAGAGCAGCACCGGCGGCAGCATCCGCCAGCCGAGCCACAGACCGATGCCGCCGTACAACTTAGGATCGGCACCGCCCAGTCCTTCCTGCCCGCGCAGCCGCCGATAGGCGAAGCCGATTCCCCACAGCGCACCGAACCCGGCCGCGCCGCCGATCAATCGCTCACTCAGCGGCGGCGGCAGGATCGTCGCGGTGAGCACGCCGCTGATCGCGATCGCGCCGGTTAGCGCGTCTGGAATCCACATCTCGGTTGCGTCCAGCGCGACGACGAGCACGAGCAGCCAGCCGAACGCCGCCACCGCAAGTCCCGCCGGACCGGGTGTCACGAAGCCGGCGAGCATACCTGCCACCGCGCATCCGAGCTCCACCTGCCAGTGCAGGCCTGAGATCTTCGCACCGCAGCATGCTGCTCTGCCGCGAAGCAACATGCAACTGACCAAAGGGATTAGATGATACGTCGTAATTCCCTGTCCGCACGCGTCACACGCGGACCGCCCTCGCAGCGCGGAGCGGTTTGCCGGCCAGCGCAGCGCGACAGTCGCGAGAAAGCTGCCGACAATCGCACCCAGAAAGCCGAGAACGACGGGCCAGAAAAGATCAGACACCCGTCTTTCGTATCAGATAGCGATATACGCCGAACAGGTTGATCGCGAACAGCACGACATTCTGCGTGCCGAGCGCCCAGTCACCGGTCAGAGCCGCCCCGCTGATCCAGCAGATTGAGGATCCGACGAATAGGACGAAGCCCCACCCAGTCACGCGCCGCCCCAGATCGAGCGAAACCATGAATGCGGCGATCATGCCGCTGATCGAGGCGCTCCATTTCAGCACGTCGGTAAGGCTGTCCATTCACTTTCCTACACAGCGGCGCCACCTTTGTAATTGCGCCCGATCAGTCTTACACTCTGGCCATTAGATTTTTGCGGAGCAGCATTACAATGGCCACCGATCCGGTCGTGATTCTTTCGTACGCGCGCACCCCGATGGGCGGGATGCAGGGCGCGCTCGCCGACGTTTCCGCGACCGATCTCGGCGCGACGGCGGTGAAGGCGGCGGTCGAGCGGGCGGGCGTCGACGGCAGCGATATCGAACGGATCTACATGGGCTGCGTGCTGCCCGCGGGGCTCGGCCAGGCCCCCGCGCGTCAAGCGGCGATCAAAGCCGGACTGCCCAAATCGGTACAGGCGACGACGGTCAACAAGGTTTGTGGGTCTGGCATGCAGACCGTCATCATGGGGGCCGAGGCGCTCGCCGCGGGATCGGTCGATATCGTCGTCGCCGGTGGGATGGAGAGCATGACCAACGCGCCGTACATCCTCAAGAAGCACCGCTCAGGCGCGCGGATCGGCCATGATACCGCCTACGATCATATGTTCCTCGACGGGCTCGAGGACGCGTACGAGGCTGGCCGCGCGATGGGCACCTTCGCGCAGGATACCGCCAACGACTATCAGCTGACGCGGCAGGCGCAGGACGATTACTCGATCGAATCGCTGCGTCGCGCGCAGTCCGCGATCGCGTCGGGTGCCTTTGCCGGCGAGATCGTCCCTGTTACCGTCGCAACGCGTAAGGGCGACGTGGTGGTCGATACCGACGAGCAGCCCGGCCGCGGCATGCCCGACAAGATCCCGACGCTGAAGCCTGCGTTCGCCAAGGACGGCACCATCACCGCTGCGACCAGCTCGTCGATCTCCGACGGTGCCGCCGCGCTGGTATTGACGCGTGCCAGCATCGCCGAGGCGAAGGGGCAAACGCCCGTCGCTCGGATCGTCGCACACGCCGCCCACGCGCAGGAGCCCGCGGCCTTCACTACCGCCCCGGTCGGCGCGATCGAGAAGCTGCTGAAAAAGGCCGGCTGGTCGATCGACGATGTCGACCTGTTCGAAATCAACGAGGCGTTCGCCTGCGTCGCGATGTTCGCGATGCGCGATCTCGGCATCCCACACGACAAGATCAACGTTCACGGCGGCGCGACCGCGCTCGGCCACCCGATCGGCGCGTCGGGCGCACGCATCATCACCACGCTCGTCGCCGCGCTGAAGACGCACGGCAAGAAGCGCGGGGTCGCCAGCCTGTGCATCGGCGGCGGCGAGGCGACGGCGGTCGCGATCGAGCTGGTCTGAGCGGTTGGGCAAGGATCACGCCGAGGAGGATCACGACCTTCAGGTCGCGCTCGTCCGCTATCAGCAATGGTCGGCCGAGAGCGGCGAGCGCGCCGTCGTCGTACTCGAAGGGCGCGATACCGCGGGCAAGGACGGCGCGATCCGCACCCTCACCCGCCATTTAGCGGTCCGGCAAACGCGCGTCGTTGCGCTTCCCAAGCCAAGTGCGCACGAGCGGACGCAGTGGTACTTCCAGCGCTACGTCGCGCATCTGCCGTCGGCGGGCGAGCTCGTGGTCTTCAACCGTAGCTGGTACAATCGCGCCGGTGTCGAGGTGGTCAACGGCTTCTCGACGCCCGAGCAGCAGGAACGCTTCCTCGAAGACGTGCCCAGGTTCGAGGCGATGCTGGTGGGCGACGGCATCAAACTCGTGAAGCTGTGGCTCGACATCTCGCGGGGCGAGCAGGCCGACCGGCTCGAGTCGCGCCGCGACGATCCGCTCAAGGCGCTCAAGATCTCCGCGCTCGATGCCGTCGCGCAGGACAAGTGGGACGATTATACCGTCGCGCGCGACACGATGCTGACGCGGACGAGCACGCCGCAGGCGCCGTGGGTATGCGTGCGCGCCGACCACAAGAAGCGCGCGCGCCGCGCGATCATTCAGCATCTGCTTCATGAGCTTGCCCCCGCCAAGGTCGCGGGAGAGGTCGTCGTGCCCGATCCCGATACGCTGTTCGCGTTCGAAGCAAGCGCGATCGGCGACGGTCGGCTGGAGCGCTGACCGCGGCGGGCGCGCTACTCTACGCAACTTTCGCTACCTCTCCGCCGGCGGCCGAGCCATAATGCGTTCCAAAGATAGGAACGGAGAGGCAGGATGACACTCGAGTCGCAGGGGGTGCACGACGCGCCCGACATGACGCTGGATTTCGATCCGGCAGCGCTCAAGGCCAAATATCTCGCCGAGCGCGACAAGCGGCTGCGCGCCGATGCGAACGAGCAGTATCTCGAGATGACGGGCAAGTTCGCCCATTATCTTGAGGACCCCTATCTCGAGCAACCGATCGATCGGACTCCGCTGGCGGACGAAAAGGACGTCGTGGTGATCGGCGGCGGGTTCGGCGGGCTGCTCGCCGGCGCTAAGCTGCGCGAGGCGGGCATCGCTGACGTGCGCATCATCGAGAAGGGCGGCGAGTTCGGCGGTACCTGGTATTGGAACCGCTATCCCGGTGCGGCGTGCGATATCGAGAGCTATGTCTATCTGCCGCTGCTCGAACAGACGGGTTTCGTTCCTGAGCGCAAGTACAGCCAAGGTCCCGAGATCCGCGCCTATTCGCGGCGCATCGCCGAGACCTACGATCTGTACCGCGACGTGCTGTTCCAGACCGAAGTCACCGACATGCGGTGGGACGAGGACAGCCGCCGCTGGACGATCTCGACCAATCGCGGCGATGCGATCCGCGCGCGCTTCGTCGTCATGGCGAACGGCCCGCTGCACCGCCCGAAGCTGCCCGGCATTCCGGGAATCGAACAGTTCGAGGGCCACACCTTCCACACCAGCCGCTGGGATTACGACTATACCGGCGGTGATCAGAACGGCGGGCTCGACCGGCTCGGCGACAAGGTGGTCGGCATCATCGGCACCGGGGCGACCGCGGTGCAGTGCGTGCCGCATCTCGGCGCGGCGGCGAAGGAGCTGCTCGTCTTCCAGCGCACGCCTTCCTCGATCGACGTGCGCGGCGATCGGCCGACCGATCCGCAATGGGCGCAGGCGCTCACCCCCGGCTGGCACCAGCACCGGATGGAGAATTTCAACACGCTCGTCTCGGGCGGTTGGGCCGAGGAGGATCTGGTCAACGACGGGTGGACCGACATCATCCGCAACCTAGGCATGATCGCGCGGATGAAGGCGGCGCGCAGCGGGGCGCAGAACCCCGACGAGCTCGTCCAGCTCGCCGATTTCCAGAAGATGGAATCGATCCGTGCGCGCGTCGACGAGGTCGTCACCGATAAGGCGACCGCTGACGCGCTCAAGCCGTGGTACAATCAGTTCTGCAAGCGCCCCTGCTTCCACGACGATTACCTGCCGACGTTCAATCGCCCCAACGTGTCGCTGGTCGACACCGGCGGTCAGGGTGTCGAGCGGATCACGCGCGACGGCGTTGTCGTCGCGGGCAAGGAGTATAAGCTCGACTGCCTGATCTTCGCGACGGGCTTCGAAGTCGGAACGAGCTACGCGCGGCGAGCGGGCTACGACGTCCACGGCGTCGGCGGCCGGACGCTCGAGGAGAAATGGGCCGAAGGCGGCAAGACGCTGCACGGGATGACGGTCAACGGCTTTCCCAACATGTTCATCTTCTCGGTCGTCCAGTCGGGCTTCACCGCCAATTACCCGCACGCGCTGCTCGAGCAGGCGGGCCATGCCGCACACATCATCGGCCACGCACTCGCCACGCAGAAATCGCGCGTCGAGCCGACGGAGGAAGCCGAGGAGGCGTGGACGCAGGAAATCCTATCCGCGGTGCTCGATCGCCGCAAGTTCCTCGAGGATTGCACGCCGGGTTATTACAACGGCGAGGGGCAGCTTAGCCCCAAGGCGGCGAGCTTCTCCAGCTACGGCAAGGGGCCCAACGCCTTCTTCGCGACGATCAAGGCGTGGCGCGAGGCTGGTGACATGAAGGGGTTGATGCTCGCCTGAGCCCGCTCTGCCCCCATCGCATTCCGCCACAGCCTGCCCTTCGCACGCCCGTGTCGACATTGCTCGACACGGGGCATGCGGTTGTGAACAAGGCATCACCGATCAAAGGAGCGACCATGACCGATCTGCCCGCCACCCACCGCCGCCTCGTATCCACCGTGACGAAGGACGGTGAGGCTCGCCTGTCGATCCAGGACGTGCCGCTGCCCGTTCCCGGCGACGACGAGGTGCTCGTTCGCGTCGAGGCGACACCGATCAACCCGTCCGATCTCGCCGTGCTGCTCGCGCTCACCGACCCGGCGGGCTACACCCGGCAGGACGACGGCAGCACCGCCGCCCCGCTCGCCCCCGCGGTGCAGCGCGCGCTATCAGCACGTGCGGGGATCGACCTTCCCGTCGGTAACGAAGGCGCCGGCACCGTCGTCGCGGCGGGCTCGTCCGATGCCGCGCAGGCCCTGCTCGGCAAGACGGTCGCGCTCGCCGGCGGCGGCTTCTACGCGCAGTATCGCAAGGTGCCCGCCGCCGCGTGCATGATCGTGCCCGAGGGAACCAGCGCGGAGGAAGGCGCCTCGTCCTACGTCAATCCGCTCACCGCGCTCGGCATGGTCGGCACGATGAAGCGCGAGGGCTATTCGGGCCTCGTCCACACCGCCGCCGCGTCGAACCTGGGGCAAATGCTCGTCAAGCTGTGCGCCGCGGATGGCGTGCCGCTGGTCAACATTGTGCGCAGCGAGGCGCAGGCGCAGATCCTGCGCGATCTCGGCGCCGAGCATGTCGTCGACATGACGGCGGACGATTTCATGGCCAAGCTGATCGACGCGATCGCGGCGACGGGTGCGTATCTCGCGTTCGACGCGGTCGGCGGTGGCAAGCTCGCGGGCCAGATCCTTGCGGCGATGGAGCAGGCGGCGCTGCGCTCGCAAAAGGCCGACGGCCCCTATGGCTCGCGCCAGATGAAGCAGGTCTACGTCTACGGCGGCCTCTCGACCGCGCCGACCGAACTGACGCGCAGCTTCGGCATGCGCTGGCGGATGGGCGGCTGGCTGCTGACCTATTTCCTCGAAGATATCGGCGCAGCCGAGGCGGCGGGGCTGCGCGACCGCGTCGCACGCGAACTCAAGACCACCTTCGCCAGCAAGTACACGCAGCGCATCACCCTCGACCAGGCGATCGATCCCGCGATCATTGCCGCCTATGGTAAGCGTGCGACGGGCGAGAAGTACCTCATCACCCCGAACGCGTGATCCGATCCGGGCCGGGGATCAGCGATAGCGTTCCTCGGCCCACGGATCGCCGCGCATGTGATAGCCGTTGACCTCCCAGAAGCCGGGCCGGTCGGCGCCGATGAACTCGATGCCGCTGATCCACTTGGCGCTTTTCCAGAAATAGAGATGCGGGATCACCGCGCGCGCCGGCCCGCCATGGTCGGGCGTGATCGGCTTGCCCGCCCAGCGATGCGCGATCAGCGCGTCGGCCGCGGCGAAGTCGGCGAGCGGCACGTTCGTAGTATAGCCATCCGAACCGTGCAGCATGACGAACCGCGCCTCGTCGCGCGGCTCGACGAGATCGATCAGGTCGCGCGTCGTGACGCCCACCCACTCGTTGTCGTAGCGCGACCACGTCGTCACGCAGTGGATGTCGGACACGATGTGCGCCTGCGGCAGCGCGAGAAACGCCGCCCAGTCGAGCGTCACCGGCCGCGCGACCATGCCCTTGATCGTCAAACGCCAGCGCTCGACCGGCACGTCGGGCTTTCGCCCGAGATCGAGGATCGGCCAGTCCTTCACCAGATGCTGGCCTGGCGGCAGGCGCTCGTCGCCGGCGCGCGCAGGCGCGTCGGTGATGAACTTGCGCTCGCTCGCCCAGCGCTGCTTCGATCGCGTCAGCTTGCTGTCCGCCGGCGGCGTCTCGTCGTCCATCGCTCGTCCTTTTCCTCGCCGCGTCGTCCGGCAGTGCCGCCAGCGTACCAAGCAATCCGACGATGATCCATTTGCGCGTCACGAGCGTTAGGCTGGCGGGGCGGTCTGCATGTCGGCGGATCACGGCCGGAAGCCAGAAGGAAAGCACGTGACCGACGAGAGCGAAACCGTTCACTATTCCGGCTCGGCCGGCGGCTGGGGATCGATGCGCGGCATGGTGGAGACGTTCGCGCGTGAACGCCCCCGTCCGGCCGTGCTCGACACGCTGCGGCGCCAGAACAAGCCCGGCGGGTTCATGTGCGTATCATGTGCGTGGGGCAAACCGGCCAAGCCGCACGCGTTCGAATTTTGCGAGAACGGAGCGAAGGCAACGTTGTGGGAGAATACCACCAAGCGCTGCACGCCCGGATTCTTCGCCAAGCACACCGTCACCGAGCTCAAGCAATGGCGCGACTATGATCTCGAACAGGAGGGGCGGCTAACCCATCCGATGCGCTACGATCCGGCGAGCGATCGCTACGTCGAATGCAGCTGGGACGAGGCGTTCACCGCGATCGGCGCGGAGCTGAAGGCGCTCGATCCGAAGTCGACCGTCTTCTACGCCTCGGGCCGCGCCAGCCTCGAGACGAGCTACCTATGGGCGCTCTACGCCCGCATGTACGGGCACAACAACCTGCCCGACAGTTCGAACATGTGCCACGAAACGACGTCGGTCGGGCTGAAAAAGGTGATCGGCTCGCCCGTAGGCACCTGCGTCCTCGACGATTTCGAGCTGTGCGACGCGATCTTCTTCTTCGGGCACAACACCGGCACCAACGCGCCGCGCCTGCTCCACCCGCTGCAGGAAGCGGTGAAGCGCGGATGCAAGATCGTCACCTTCAACCCGATCCGCGAGACGGGGCTGGAGCGGTTCAAGAACCCGCAGAGCCCGGTCGAGATGCTGACGCCGAAGCACACCGACATTTCCTCACTGTACCTGCAGGTGAAGACCGGCGGCGATATCGCGGCGATCACCGGCATGGTGAAGCACGTCCTCGCGATGGAGGAACGCAGCTGGCGCGAGGAGAAGCGCCACATCCTCGACGTCGATTTCATTGCGCAGCACACCGCCGGCTTCGAAGCGGTCAAAGAGCACGCCGAAGCGCTGTCGTGGGACGAGATCGAGCGTGAGAGCGGGCTCGCGCGCGCGGACATCGAGCAGGCGGCGGACGTCTATATCGCCGCGCCACGCACGATCTTCATGTACGGCATGGGGCTGACGCAGCACGTCCACGGGTTCGAGAACCTCGCGACGCTCGTCAATTTCGCACTGCTCAAGGGCAATATCGGGCGCGACGGCGCGGGCGTCTCGCCGATCCGCGGCCACTCCAACGTTCAGGGCCAGCGCACCGTCGGTATCTCGGAGAAGCCCGAGCTCGTTCCGCTCGACAAGTTCGCCGAGCAGTTCGGCTTCGAGCCGCCGCGCGAGGAGGGGCTGAACACCGTTGCGGCGTGCGAGAAGATCCTCTCGGGCGAGGTCAAGGCGTTCCTCAGCCTCGGCGGCAATTTCGTCCGCGCGATCCCAGAGACGGAGAAGATGGAGGCGGCGTGGACGCGGATGCGCCTCACCGTGCAGATCGCGACCAAGCTCAATCGCAGCCATCTGATCAACGGCGAGGTCGCCTACCTCCTCCCCTGCCTCGGCCGGTCGGAGCAGGACATGCAGGTGACGGGCGCGCAGGCGGTGACGATGGAGGATTCGCTGTCGTGCATCCACGGCTCGCTCGGCAACATCACGCCGGCGAGCGAGCATTTGAAATCCGAGATGGCAATCGTCTGCGGGCTCGCCAAGGCGACGCTGCCGCCCAATCCCAAGGCGAAGTGGGACGATTGGACTGCCGACTATGGCATCGTGCGCGATCTGATCGAGGAAACGTATCCAGAGCAGTTCCGCGATTTCAACGCGCGCGTCTTCACTCCCGGTGGTTTTTATCGCGGCAATTCGGCGCGCGAACGCGTATGGAAGACGCAGAGCGGCAAGGCCGACTTCACCGTTCCCAAGACGCTGTCGGCGATGGGCATTGGCGATGCGCCGGGGCGCTGGCGGTTGATGACTTTACGCTCGAACGATCAGTTCAATACTACGATCTACGGCTTCTCCGATCGCCTGCGCGGAATCGAGGGCACGCGCGACGTCGTGCTGATGAACCCCGAAGACATCGCCGCCGCAGGCCTCGCGGAGGGGCAGACGGTGACGCTCGCCAGCGATGCGGAGGATGGCGAGACGCGCCAGGTCGGCGGGCTCGTCATCACGCCCTATCTGCTGCCGCGCGGCTGCATCGGTGCTTACTATCCGGAAACCAACCCGTTGATGCCCCTGTGGTACCACGACGAGGAATCGAAGACACCGGCGGCGAAGGGCGTGCCCGTCCGCATACTCGCCTGACGGTGCGGCTCGCGCGGTACGCTCGCGCCGCGCGTACCTGCTGCTATCGCTGCGATTGGGCCGCCATGATCGCGGGCACGAAGCCGGCAAGCTCGCGCGCGATGAAACCGACCGGGCCAATCTGAGCCGCGGCGGCAGCGCCCGCCCGGCCATGCAACCACACGCCCCAACCGGCGGCGACGAGTGGCGCGGCACCGCGCGCGGCGAGCCCGCCGATGATGCCCGCCAGAACGTCGCCAGAGCCCGCGGTGCCTAGCCCCGGCGAATCGCTCCAATGATCGAGCTGTGCGTGCCCGTCAGCGGCGAGCACCGTGCGCGCCGCCTTCAGCACGACCGTTGCACCGAAGCGTGCGCTCGCGTCGGCCGCTGCGCCGACCGGATCGTCGGTAACAGCGTCCTTCGCCACGCCGAGCAGCCCCGCTAGCTCGCCCGGGTGCGGCGTCAGAATCGCTCGACCACGCAGGCGCTTCACCGCCGCCGCCGCCTCGCCGACCACGCCAAGCATCCCCGCGTCGACTACCGCCACCGCCTGCTCGCCAAGCGACGCGAGCGACGCGGCGAGCAGCACGGCGACTTCGGGCCGGCGCCGCATACCGCACCCGATCACCAGCGCGCGGCATCGCTCGATATGTGGGCGCAGCACGGTGGTGGCCGCCTCACCGATCTCGCCATCCTGCTCCGCAAGGGCGATCATCCCGGCTTCGGGCAGCGCGATGCCAACGCCCGCGGCGACGCTGGCGAGCGTGCCGATGCGCACCTTGCCCGATCCCGCACGAAACGCGGCCTCGGCGGTCAGCCGCGTCACGCCCGGCGTCAGCGCCGATCCGCCGACCACCAGCGTCAGGCCGCGTGCGTCCTTGTCGCTGCCACCGCCGATCGTCGGCAATGGATTCGCCTGCCGCCAGCGCGCGTCAATCGATTCCACGCGGCTCATCCGTGCACCGCAACCGGCGTATCGGGCGCGGCGGTCACCGGAACGCCCGCGCCGTCACCGGGAATGACGAAATTGTAGCGCTGCAGCTTCAGCCCGCCGGTGTGGCGATCGGCGACGAAAGCGTAGTCGGTGACCGAACAATTGGCGACGTTACCCGCGCGATCGATCGCCAGGATCTCGCTCTCGTCGAGCTTCTCGAGAATGTACCGCAGGCACAGCACCACGACCTGATGCGCGACGATCAGCACCCGCCGCCCGGCATAGTGGAGCGCCACCGTGTCGATCACCGCGCGCAGCCGCAGGATCACGTCGCACCAGCTCTCGCCGCCCGGCGGGCGATGATAGAATTTGCCCAGCAGCCGCCGGAACTCGGCCTGATCGGGCATCAGGTTGCGGATGCCTTGCGTCGTCAGCCCGTCGAGGATGCCGAACTCCTTCTCGCGCAACCGCTCGTCGATGCACAGCGGCTCGTCCGCATCGACGCCGCCGGCCGACCGGATCAGCTCGGCAGTACGGATCGCGCGCGCATAGGGCGATACCAGCAGCGCGTCGGGCCGTTCGGCTTCCGGCATCGCCGCAAACCACTGGCCGAGCGCGAGCGCCTGCCGCTCCCCCAATGTACTCAACGGCACATCGACATCGCGGCCGGTGAGGGCGATCCGGTCCAGCGCATCGCGATCGGCCGCGTCGCGCGCGACATTGCCTGCGCTCTGGCCGTGCCGAACGATCCACAGCCGTGACGGCCATCGCCGGTTCGTCACCGGCGCAACATGCCCGATCTCTGGTCGATTCGCCGCATGTTCCTCGATCCTTCTAGCCTACGCGATGCTTCCTCCAACTCGCGCCCCGTTCTTTGGCTCCGGCGGCAGCCGTCGGGAACGTCGCCGGCGGACAACGGTTTGATCCTTCGAACCGCCTGCCGCCCGGGCATGAAGGAGATTCCCCCGATGAACGAAGCTGTTACGCTCGAGCGCGCGGCCGCGGCCAGGGTCGCGGCAACGCCGATCGGCACGGTGCCGGTGACGCTGACGATCAATGGCGACCAGCGCGAGCTGACGATCGAGCCGTGGGTCACGCTGCTCGATCTGCTGCGCGACACGCTCGATCTCACCGGCAGCAAGAAGGGCTGCGATCACGGCCAGTGCGGCGCGTGCACCGTGCTGGTCGACGGCAACCGGATCAATGCGTGCCTCAAGCTCGCGGTCACGCTCGACGGCAGCAGCATCACGACGATCGAGGGGCTGGCGGACGGCGCCGATCTTCATCCGCTGCAACAGGCGTTCATCGATCACGACGCCTTCCAGTGCGGCTATTGCACGCCCGGCCAGATCTGCTCGGGCGTCGCGCTGATCAAGGAAGGACGCGCCACGACGCGCGAGGAGGTACGCGAACAGATGAGCGGCAACATCTGTCGCTGCGGGGCCTACACAAATATCGCCGACGCAGTGCTCGACGTACTCGGCAAGGGTGATGCACGATGATCCGCTTCGACTACAAGCGCCCCGACGCCATCGACGCCGCGGTCGCCGCGGGCAGTGAGCGCCACGCCGCCTTCCTTGCCGGCGGGACCAACCTCGTCGATCTGATGAAGGAGAACGTCGCACGGCCGCTGGAGGTCGTCGACATCAACCGCCTGCCGCTGGGTGACATCACGGAGATCGATGGCGGCGGACTGCGGCTCGGCGCGCTCGCGACGAACAATGACACAGCCTACCACCCGATCGTCCAGCAGCATTATCCGCTGCTCGCCTCCGCGATCCTCGCGGGTGCGTCGCCGCAGCTGCGCAACGCGGCCACCAACGGCGGCAACATCAACCAGCGCACGCGCTGCTATTATTTTTACGACGTCGACACGCCGTGCACGAAGCGCAACCGCGAGGAGCGCTGCGGCGCGATCGGCGGCGTCAACCGGATCCACGCGATCCTCGGCGCGTCGGACAAGTGCATCGCCACGCACCCCTCGGACATGGCGGTGGCCCTCGCCGCGCTCGATGCCGAGGTGCGCGTTACCGGGATCGCGGGCGAACGCGTCATCCCGATAGGGGAATATCACCGGCTGCCTGGCGACGAGCCGTGGCGCGACAACACGCTCAAAACCGGCGAACTCGTCACCGCGATCGACCTGCCGGCCGAGCATTTCACCACCAATTATACCTACCTCAAAGTGCGTGACCGGCTGTCCTACGCCTTCGCGCTTGTCTCGGTCGCGGTGGCGATGCGGCTGGAAGAGGGCAAGATCGCTGACGTACGCGTCGCGCTAGGCGGCGTTGCGCACAAGCCGTGGCGCAATGCACCGGCGGAGGATCTGCTGATCGGCGAGGCGCCCGGCGTCGAGGCGTTCGCGACCGCCGCGCGCGCGATCACCGAGGGCGCAGTCGGCCAGGGCGACAACGACTTCAAAATCCCGCTCGCCCGCAAGGCAATCGTCCGCGCGCTCGGCCAAGCCGCCGCGGGCACGCCGCAATCGCAGACCGACAAGCGCATCGCCTGAGGAGCCGCCCCATGAACGCACCAGCAACGATCGGCACCAAGATCGGCATCGGCACCCCGCTCAGCCGTGTCGACGGCCCCGACAAGGTCACCGGCCGCGCCAAATATGCCGCCGAATATCACGTTCCCGATCTGCTCTACGGCGTCGCAGTCGTCAGCCGCATCGCACGCGGCCGGATCACCGCGATCGACGAGGACGAAGCGCGCAGCGTGCCCGGCGTCCTCGACATCGTCACCCACCGGAACCGCCCAAAGCAGGCGTGGCTCGATCGCAGCTGGCGTGACGAGCTCAGCATTCCCGGCGATCCGTTCCGCGCCTTCGCCGACGACGAGATCCAGTTCGCCGGCCAGCCCGTCGCGCTTGTCGTCGCGGAGACGTTCGAGGCCGCGCGCTTTGCCGCCGGTCTCGTGCGCGTCAGTTACGAGGAAAAGCCGCACAACATCGATTTCGAGACGTCGCTCGCCGAGCGGTTTCTTCCCTCGAAGCTCAATCGTCGCAACACCTTCCACCCGCCTAAGAACCGCGGCGACGCCGACGAGGCCTATGCGTCGGCGTCGAAGCGCACCGAGGGGCGCTACCAGCTCGCGCCCGAGCATCACAATCCGATGGAGATGCACGCCAGTACGGTCGAATGGCACGGCGACGGCACGATCACCGTGTACGACAAGGTTCAAGGGTCGCAGAATACGCAGGCCTATCTCGCCAGCGCGTTCAAGCTCGGCGAAAAGAATGTGCGCGTTGTCAACGCCTATGTCGGCGGCGGCTTCGGTTCGGGGCTGCGCCCGCAATGGCAGGTGCAGCTGGCCACGATGGCCGCGATCCATCTCGAACGCTCGGTACGTGTCGTGATGACGCGCCAGCAGATGTTCACCCACGGCCATCGTCCCGAATGCGTCTACGATATCAAGCTTGGCGCGGAAGACGGCGGCCAGCTGACGGCGATGATCCACTCGGCCACCACCTCCACCTCGCGGTTCGAGAACAACATGGAGGATATCGTCACCTGGGGCATGATGAACTACGCCTGCCCCAACGCCAGCGGCGAATATGCGATCGCCCCGCGCGACACCTATACGTCGGCGGACATGCGCGCGCCCGGCGCGGCGACGGGCATGGCGCTGTTCGAGATCGCGATCGACGAGATGGCCTATGCCGCAAACGTCGATCCGCTTGAGATGCGCCTCGTCAACTATTCCGACATCGATGCGATGAACGAGACGCCCTATACGTCGAAGGCGCTGCGCGAGGCGTATCACGAAGGCGCCGCGCGCTTCGGTTGGGACAAGCGCTCGCCGGAGCCGCGCTCGATGAAGGAGGGGCGTGAGCTGATCGGCTGGGGCGTCGCCACCGGCATGTGGGACGCGCAATTCACCAAGCACAGTGCGTCGGCGAGGCTGACGCCCAATGGTAAGCTCGTCGTTTCCTGCGCCACGTCGGATATCGGCACCGGCACGTACACGATGATGACGCAGGTCGCCGCCGACACGCTGGGCATCCCAGTCGGTGATATCACCGCGCGGCTCGGCGATAGCGATCTGCCCGCTGCCCCGGTGCAGGGCGGCTCGTGGGTCGCGGCGTCGGCCGGCGCGGCGGTGCAGCTCGCCTGCCAGGGGGTCGCGAAGAAGCTGCTTGATGCGGCAAACAAGCTCGACGGCAAGCCGCTGCATGGCGCCAATTCGATCGAGGATCTGATCTTCGAGGACGGCCGCATCGGGCTGAAGAACGATATCCACAGTAGCGTCGGCATCGCCGAGATAATGCAGGCGGCCGGCCTCGACGCGATTGAAGTCGAGGAAACGGCGAAACCCGGCCTCTCCGACATGGCATCGATGATGCGCAAGTCGCGCAACACGCACAGCGCGGTCTTCGTCGAGGTGCGCGTCGACGAGGAGCTCGATCAGGTCCGCGTAACGCGCGTCGTCAACGCCGTCGCCGCGGGCCGGATCATCAATCCCAAGACGGCGCGCAGCCAGATCCTGGGCGGCGTCGTCATGGGGATCGGCATGGCGCTGCACGAGGAGACACTCGCCGACAAGACGCTCGGCAAGTGGATGAACCACAATCTCGCCGAATATCACGTGCCCGCGCACGCCGACATCGCGGACATCGACGTGATCTTCGTCAAGGAAGTCGACGAGGAAGTATCGCCGCTCGGCGTCAAGGGGCTGGGCGAGATCGGCATCGTCGGCACCGCCGCCGCGGTCGCCAACGCCATCTATCATGCGACGGGCAAGCGCGTCCGCTCGCTGCCCGTCACGATAGACAAACTGCTCGCGCTAGACTGATCGCCCGCCCCGGCGCGCCTCGACGCGCCGGGGCGGCGGCTGCCGGCGTCAGCGCTGCGCCGCGGTCCAGTCGGCGAGCTTCTTCTCGAGCACCGGCATCGGCAGCGCGCCGGTATCGAGCACCGCGGCGTGGAAGGCACGCGGATCGAAGCGCGCCGCCAGCGTGTCGCGCGCCTGCTTCTTCAGCCGCAGGATCGTCAGCTGTCCGATCTTGTACGCCAGCGCTTGCCCGGGAATGGCGATGTAGCGCTCGACCTCGGCGGTCGCGTCGCTCTCCGGCATCGGCGAATTGTCGAGCATGTAGCGGATCGCCTGGTCGCGTCCCCACCCCTTGGCGTGAAGTCCGGTATCGACCACCAGCCGCATCGCGCGCAGCATCTCGTCGCTCAGCCCGCCCATCCGCTGATACGGATCGGTCTCGACGCCGAGCTCGGGATAGAGTGACTCGGCGTACAGCGCCCAGCCCTCGACGAAGGCGGTGTTGCCGCCGAAGCGCATGAACGCGGGCAAGCTCTCGTTCTCCTGCGCCAGGCTGATCTGGAAGTGGTGCCCGGGCACCGCCTCGTGCAGGTACAGCGTCTCCATGCCCCACAGGTACCGGTTCGGCAGGTCGTAGGTGTTGTAGTAGAACACGCCCGGCCGCGATCCGTCGGGTGTGCCCGACTGGTACGATCCAGCCGCGTCGGTCTTCTCCTTGAACGGCGGTACCGCACGGATCTCGAGCGGCGTCTTGGGGATCAGCGCGAACTGCTCGCGCACCCGCGCGTCGACGCGCTTGCCGATCGCCTGATAGCCCGCGGCGACTTCCGCTGCGGTCTTGGGCTGGAAGCGTTTGTCGGTGCGCAGATAGGTGAAGAACTCAGGCAGCGTGCCCTTGAAGCCGGCGCGCGTCTTCTGCGCCTCCATCTCGCCCAGGATGCGCTTGACTTCGGACAGGCCGAGCTGGTGCACCTCCTCCGCCTTCAGCGGCAGCGTCGTGCTCGCCTCGATCGCGTAATCGTACAGCGCCGCCCCGCCCGGCAGCGCGGACAGCCCCACGGTGTCGCGCGCCTTCGGCAGATATTCGGTCTGCAGGAAATCGCGCAAACGGCGGTGCGCCGGATCAAGCACGTCGCGCACCTGCGCCGCATAGGCCGCGGTCAGCCGCGTGCGATCCGCCGCGGGCACGGCATCGGGGAACTTCAGCACCGGCGCGTAGAACAGCGATTTCTCGACCGGTTCGGCAAGCAGATGATCGAGCTGCCCGACGACGTTGCGCACCACCAGCTTGGGCGCGGTGATGCCCTGCGCCATGCCCTCGCGCGCGCGGGCGATCATGCGATCGACGACACGGCCGTATTCGACGTTGCGCTTCAGGTTGTTGTCATAGTCCGCCACCGTCTTGAACGGCGCCGCGCCCTGCCCCGAGGCGAATTCGGGATAGAAGGTCTGAAATCCCTGGAAGTGGTTGATCGGCAGCAGGTCGGCGATCCGCTTGATCGCGGGCGCATAGCCGCGCAGCTCGCGCTCATTGTCAGTCTTGAACACGTCATAAGCGATCTGGTCGACGGGCGACAGCTTGGCGCGATCGATGGTGCGAAGCGCGGCGAGATTGTCGACCAGCGCCTGCCGCTCGGCCGCGTCATATTCAGGCGTCAGATACGGGCTCAGTCGGTCGGCGTAGCGCAGGTCGCCGCGGAAGATCGCGTTGAGCGGATTGCGCTTCAGCGACGCCTCGTCACTGTCGGCGAAGATCTTGCGCAGCTTCGCGCCTTCGGCGTTCGCCGGTACGGCAGGCTTGGCGACGGCCGGTGCCTGCGCGCCGGAGACGGGAACGGTGAGAGTTAGCGCGGGTACGGACAGAAGCAGAGCGATGGCGAGACGCAAGTGGGCACCCTTTCGATCGATGGATGCGCCGCCCTACGCGATCGCGCGCCGTGCTGGCAATCGAGTGCCTTACAAATATGACACACCAGCCGCCTCATTCAGCGGCGAGCAGTCCCTCGTCGACATCGGGCTCGTCCTCCGCGTCCGCGCCATCCTCGAGCATCGCTTCGTCCGCGGCGAGCGCCGCCGCGTCCGCCGCGGTGATGCCGAAGCGCGCTGCGACGTCCGGCGCGAAGCGCAGCAGGTCGGGCCGCAGCCGCAGCAGGCTTAGATCCTTCGACTTGCCCTCCAGCATCACGTCGAAGAACAGCCCCTCCGCCATCCGCATGAAGGTCGCGAACTCGAACGGATTGGTGAAATCGGCGTGGCCGGTCCAGATCGGCGGGCGCAGCACGGTCTTGATCCGCGCCGCCGCCTTGACCGGTGCCTTCAGGATCTCATCGCTCTTGCGCGCTTTACCCGCCTTCGCCGCCGCGCGCTGCTTGGGCGTGATCTTCTGCTTCACTTCGCGTAATTCGGTGCGCGGCGACGAGAAGTGGATTTTCGGCCGCACCCCCGCCGGCCACGTCGCCAGGAACCGCTCGAGCGTGTCGCGCATGTCGAGCCGCTCGGGGTTGAGGCACCAGAAATGCTGGTAATCGAACACCAGCCGCACGCCGGTGCGCTCGTGGATCCACAGTGCGTCGGCGGCGGAGAACCGGATGTCGTCATTCTCCAGCACCAGCCGCCGCCGCACGTGCTCGGGGCACTGCTCCCACCCCTCGATCCAGCGCGCGCGGCTCGCCGCATGATCGTCGTACACCCCGCCGACGTGGGTGATCATCACCGCCTCGTCGTCGAGCTCCATCCGGTCGAGCATCTCCGCCTGGCTCGACAGATCCCAGATGCTCTTGCGCGTCAGCTCCGGATTGGGCGCGTTGAGCAGCACGTACTGCGACGGGTGGAACGACAGGCGGATGTCGTATTCCTTCGCCTTCACACCGAAGGCGCGCAGCTCGGCGTCGCTTTCCGTCACCATATTGTGGAACTGCGGCATGTCGGGATGCGTCGCGTAAGGCGCGATGTCCGACGACAGGCGATACATGTCGAGCTTCTCGGCCCTGAGATAATCGAGCACCGCGTCGAGCAGCTCGAGCGAGCATTTGAGGTGCGGGTTCTTCTGCCAGCGGCGCGTGTCCTGCGATTTGAGATCGGGCCGGCCCATCACCTTCACGGGAAACCCGAGGCGAAGCGGGCGGCTGTTGTCGGTCATCGGGCGGCACCTTGCGTGGCGATCGCGGAACGCGATGCAATCGCAAAGGCAAACGTCCCGCCGCCGCACCGGCTCCCTAGCGCCGGCGCAGCCACCGCCGGATGCGTAAGCGATCGGCGAGGATCGCATGCGCGGCATTGTGGCCCGGCGCGCCCGTCACGCCGCCGCCCGGATGGGTGCCCGATCCGCACATGTACAGCCCGCGGATCGGCGATCGATAGTCGCCGTGCCCCAGCACCGGGCGCGCCGCCCATAATTGGTCGAGGCTCATCCGCCCATGGAAGATGTCGCCGCCGACGAGCCCGAACTTGCGCTCGAGATCGAGCGGCGAGTGGATCTGCCGCGCGATCACGCTCGCCCAGAAATTGGGTGCGTGGTCGGTGACCGTGTCGATGATGAGGTCCGCCACCGCCTCGCGATGAACGTCCCAGCTACTTCCATCCGGCAGCTCGGGCGCGAACTGCTGGCAGAACAGGCTCGCGACGTGCATACCGCGCGGGGCTAGGCTGTCGTCCAGCGTTGAAGGGATCTTGATCTCGACGATTGGCTTGCGCGACCAGCCGTGGACGCGCGCGTCGTCATAGGCGCGATCGATATAGTCCATCCCCGGCGCGATCACGATGCCCGCGGTATGATGCCCAGCCAGCGCCTTGCCCGGCAGAACGGTAAAGTCGGGCAACTCGCTCAGCGCGACGTTCATGCGGAACGTGCCCGATCCCGTCTTGTACCCGGCGATACGCCGCCGGAAATCGGCGTCGAGATCGCTCGGCTCCACCATCTGGCGATAGAGCAATGCCGGCCCGACGTTCGCCGCGACGATACCGCCCGCGATCTCCTCACCGCTCTCCAGCCGTACCCCCGCCGCCCGCCCGCCGTCGACCAGCACGCGCGCGACCGGCGCGTCGCACGTGATTTCGACGCCTTCCTCGACGCACGCAGCCGCCATCGCCTGCGTGATCGCGCCCATGCCGCCGATCGAATGGCCCCATGCGCCGTATTTGCCGTTCACCTCGCCGAACACGTGGTGCAGCAGAACGTACGCGCTGCCGGGAGTCGACACGCCCGCGTAATTTCCTACCACCGCGTCGAACGCGAACGCCGCCTTGATACGATCGTCCTCGAACCATCCGTCGAGGAACTCGCGCGCCGATTTGGCGAAAAGGTCGATCACGTCGCGCTGCGTCTCGAGCGGCAGCTTGGCGATGAGGCGCCCCTGCCCCGCCGCGGCGATCAGCGCCGGCAACCCGCCGCCGGCATTGGGCGGCGCCTTCAGCGCGAGCGTGCGCATCACGCTCGCGACGCGCTCCAGCGCCGCCTCGTACGCCGGCAGCGCGGCGGCATCGCGGGCGTTGAACCGCGCGAACGCCGCCTGCGTGCGCCCTGCGCCGCCGCCGAGCATCAGATAATCGTCGGCGAAGGGGAGGAAGTTCGAGATCGTCCGCTCTACCACGCGATAGCCGCGCTCGTGCAGCCGCATGTCGGCAATCACCTTGGGGCGCAGCAGGCTGACGGTGTAGCTCGCGGTCGAATTGCGGAAGCCGGGGTGGAACGCCTCGGTCACCGCCGCGCCGCCTACGACGTGCCGCCGCTCGAGCACGCGCACCGACAGGCCGGCACGCGCGAGATAAAAGGCGCAGACGAGTCCATTGTGCCCACCGCCGACGATGATCGCGTCATATCTCTTCGTCATCATACCCCTGTCGCCCCCCCCGTCGCGTCGTCGCATACGACCGGTGCGACGAAATCGATCGCCGCGAGTTAACCGCCTCGACTGCCAAGGGGGAAGCCGTCGTGAACGATCGTCATCGCTACCTGTTTGCCATGGATCAGGCGTGAGCCACTTTGCCGACCGGCTCCAGCCTGGCGCGCCCTACCCGCTCGGCGCCACTTTCGACGGCTTAGGCGTCAACTTCGCCGTCTTCTCCGCCAATGCCGATGCGATCGAGCTGTGCTTGTTCGATCCCGCGGGCAAGCGCGAGCTTCAGCGCTTCTGGCTGCCCGAATGCACCGACGAGGTATTCCACGGCTACTTACCCGACGTCGAGCCTGGCTTGGTCTACGGCTATCGCGCGCACGGCCGCTACGAGCCGGAGGCCGGTCACCGCTTCAATCCCAATAAGCTCCTCCTCGATCCTTATGCCCGCAAGCTCCAGGGCCAGATCAAATGGACCGACGCGCTTCACGGCTATCGTATCGGCCACCGCCGCGACGACCTTTCATTCGACAAGCGCGACAGCGCCCCTGCCATGCCCAAGAGCGTCGTAGTCGACGATCATTGGGACTGGTCGCGCGATCGCCGCCCCAATACGCCGTGGTCCGAAACGGTGATCTACGAGGCGCACACCAAGGGCCTCACCAAGCTGATGGAGGAAGTCCCCGCGCGCGAACGCGGCACCTACGCTGCGCTCGGCCACCCTGCCGTCATCCGCCACCTCCAGCGCATCGGCGTCACCGCGATCGAGCTGCTCCCGATTCAGACCTTCACGCAGGATCGCTTCCTGCAGGAAAAGGGCCTGCGCAATTACTGGGGCTACAACACGCTCGGCTTCTTCGCCCCCGAACAGGCGTATATGGCGAGCGAGCACCAGGACGAGCTGCGCCGCGCTGTCCACCGCCTCCACAAGGCCGGCATCGAAGTCATAATGGACGTGGTCTACAACCACACCTGCGAAGGCTCGGAGAAAGGCCCAACTCTCTCCTGGCGAGGCCTCGACAACGCCAGCTACTACCGGCTCGTCGCCGACAACCCGCGCTACACGATCAACGACACCGGCACCGGCAACACGCTCAACATGAGCAAGGCGCGCGTGATTCAGATGGTCGCGGATTCCTTGCGCTATTGGGCCACCAGCTTCGGCATCGACGGCTTCCGCTTCGATCTCGGCCTCACCCTCGGCCGTGAGGCGACCGGCTTCGATCCCGGCGCCGCCTTCTTCGACGTCGTCCGCCAGGATCCCGTGCTCAGCCAGTTGAAGCTCATCGCCGAGCCGTGGGACGTCGGCCCCGGCGGCTATCAGCTCGGCAACTTCCCGCCCGGTTTCGCCGAGTGGAATGACAAATATCGCGACACGGTGCGAAGCTATTGGAAGGGCGACGCCGGCAAGCGCGGTGATCTCGCCGCGCGCCTGTCGGGCTCAGGCGACCTGTTCGATCGCCGCGCGCGCCGTCCCTGGGCCAGCGTCAACTTCCTTGTCGCGCACGACGGCTTCACCCTCGCCGACACGGTGATGTACGAAGATCGCCACAACGAGGCCAATGGCGAGGACAATCGCGATGGCCACGACAACAATCATTCGCGCAACTGGGGCGCCGAAGGCCCCACCGACGATCCCGCGATCAACGACGCCCGCGGCCGCGTGATGCGGTCGATGATGACAACGCTGCTCGCCTCACTCGGCACCCCGATGCTTACCGCCGGCGACGAGTTCGGGCGCACACAGGGTGGCAACAACAACGCTTATTGCCAGGATAACGAGATCAGCTGGCTCGACTGGCAGGCCGCGGCCTCGCCCGAAGGCCAGCAGCAGATCGACTTCACCGCCCGCCTGACCGAGCTGCGCCGTCGCTACCCCGTCCTGCGCGCGCCCACCTTCCTCTACGGTCAGGATTCCCCGGGCCACGGCGTCAACGACGTCGAATGGTGGGACGAGCGCGGCGAGCGGCTGAGCGAAGAGGACTGGCAGAACCCCGAAGGCCGCGCGCTGATGATGCGCCGCGCCGCGGTGAACGAGGCCGGCGAGGTAGAGGCCGTCTCGCTCCTCCTCAACGCGAGCGAGGCTCCGATCACCTTCCACCTCCCGAGGCCCGACACCCGCCGCACCGTCCTGATCGACAGCGCCAGACCCGATCAGGGCGAGATCGACATCGAAAACGAATACGAAGTCGCCCCCCAAGGCGCCGTCCTCCTGAAGTGGACCAGCGCGTGGGAGGTCTGAACGCCTGGGGCCCCGAGCCGCTAGAAGACGACACCATCCGCTTCAACCTCTGGGCGCCCAATGCGGATGCGGTGGCAATCGAGATCGACACCCCCAACCTGCATCCCGGCACAGGCCGGGGCACAGTGAATTATACGACCGCCCCACTAATCCCCACTGAAAACGGCTGGTGGCAAATCACCCTCCCGGTCGGACCGGGCACCCGCTACCGCTTCCGCATCGGCGACACCGCCGTCCCCGATCCAGCCTCGCGCCGCCAGCAAGGCGGGGTTCACGGCTGGAGCATCGTTTCCGACGACAACTATCAATGGCGCGCCCCCGACTGGCGCGGCCGCCCGTGGCACGAGATGGTCATTATGGAGCTCCACGCCGGCACGCTCGGCGGCTTCAGCGGTATTACCCAGCGCCTTCCCGCCTTCGCCGCGTTAGGCGTCACCGCGATTGAACTCATGCCGATCAACGCCTTCGCCGGCGACCGCGGCTGGGGCTATGACGGCGTGCTCCCTTACGCCGTGCACGAGGCCTACGGCTCCCCCGACGAGCTGCGCGCCCTCATAGACGCCGCGCACGAGCTCGGCCTCAGCGTTTTCCTAGACGTGGTGTACAATCACTTCGGCCCCGACGGTAACTACCTCGGCCTTTATGCCGACCGCTTCTTCCACCGCGATGTCGCCACCCCTTGGGGCGGCGCGGTCGCCGTCGACGAGCCCCCCGTCGCCCGCTTCTTCATCGACAACGCTCTGATGTGGCTGCGCGACTACCGCTTCGACGGCCTCCGCTTCGACGCCGTCCACGCAATCAACAATCCCGCGTTCCTCGACACGATGGCCGCCGAAATCCGCGCCGCCCTCCCCGATCGCCACACCCACCTTGTCCTCGAAAACGAGGCGAACGACGCCAGCCGGCTCCGCCCCGACGCGTACGACGCGCAATGGAACGACGACTTCCACAACGTCCTTCACGTTCTCCTCACCGGCGAGACCAACGCCTATTACGGCGACTTTGCCGACCGCCCTGCAGAGCGCCTCGCCCGCTGCCTGTCGCAGGGCTTCGTCTACCAGGGCGATCCCTCGCCCAACCACGACGGCAAGCCCCGCGGCACCCCAAGCGCGCACCTGCCGCCGACGCGCTTCGTCAGCTTCCTCCAGAACCACGACCAGGTCGGCAACCGGGCTTTAGGCGAGCGCCTAAAGCTGCTGACAGACCCCGCCAAACTCCGCGCCGCTACTGCGCTACTTCTGCTGAGCCCGCAGATCCCGCTGCTCTTCATGGGCGAGGAGGACGGCAGCGAAACGCCGTTTCTCTTCTTCACCGACTTCCACGACGATCTCGCCGACGCCGTTCGCGAAGGCCGTCGCCGCGAATTCGCCAAATTTGCTGCCTTCGCCGACGAGCAGGCGCGCGAGACGATCCCCGACCCGAACGACCTCGCGACGTTCGAGCAATCCCGTCCCCTGCCCGGCGCCGACGCGGAAAGCTGGCGCGCGCTCTATCGCAACCTGCTCGGCATCCGCCGAGACAGGATCGTCCCGCATCTTCGCGACGTGCGCGCGATCGGCGCGGAAGCGACCGGCGACGCTTCGGTCGTCGCGCACTGGCGCCTGGGTAACGGCACTTTCCTAGGTATCGCGATCGACCTGTCCGACACGCCGACGCTGCCCGCGATCGAGGGCGAACTGATCTACACCGATGGCGCGCGCTTCGCCGCCTGGCTCGAATCGTGACCGCCCCCGCCGACACTGTGCAGGCGGTCGGCCTACAACGCGACTGGACCGATGCGAACGGCCGCGCCCACCGCGTCGACAATGAGGTCCTGGAGGCGATCGCCGCCTGTCTCGATCCGGCCCCGCCCGACCAGCCCTTCCTTTCCGCCGAGACGGGCAATGCCATGGCACTGCCCGCATGGGCATCAGGCAAGGCGGTCTTGCGCCTCGAAGCGGGATCGACGCGCGAGCTGACGATCGACAACGCGTTGATGCCGCCGATCTCCGACACCGGCTACCATTGCCTTGAGATCGCCGGCCGAACGATGACGCTCGCGATCGCGCCCCCCCGCTGTCCGCAACCGCCCGGCCGCGGCTGGGGCGTGGCCGTACAGATCCCCTCACTTCGAGGCGGCTCGCAAACGGCGTTCGGCGATTTCGGCACGCTCGGGGAGGCGGCATCGGCCTTCGCGTGTGCCGGCGCATCCGCAGTCGCAATCAGCCCGACGCACGCGATCCTCACCCACGGCAGCGGTGCGTACAGCCCCTATTCGCCTTCCTCGCGCCTGTTCCACAACACGCTGTTCGCCGACGCGCCCCGCCTCGGCGCCGCACCGCCCGTCGATCACATCGATCCGCTGATCGACTGGCATCGGGCCATTCCCGATCGACTCGCCGATCTGCGCCGCGCGTTCGACACACGATCCGACGACGTTCGCACGGCGGTCGAGACCTATCGCACGCCGCGCGCGACGGCACTCGATCGACACGCGCTGTTCGAGGCGCTCCACGCGCATTTCGGCGGCGGCTGGCGCGGCTGGCCGAGCGCCTACCACGATCCTGCTGGCCCGGCGGTCGCCGACTTCGCAGGCAGCCATCGCGACGCGATCGACTTTCACGCTTTTCTGCAGTGGCTCGCCGACGACGGCCTCGCCGAGGCGCAGCAGCGCGCGCTATCGGGCATGCCGATCGGCCTCATAGCCGATCTTGCCGTCGGCATGATCGCGGACGGCAGCCACGCCTGGTCTCGCCGCGACGAGTTGCTGTCGGGGCTGACGATCGGCGCGCCGCCCGATCCGCTCGGCCCGCAGGGGCAGAACTGGGGCATCACCGCGCTCGATCCCTTCGCGCTCGCGCGCACCAGCTTCACCGCCTTCATCGAGACGATCCGTGCTACACTCGCGCACGCCGGCGGGATCCGTATCGATCACGCGCTCGGCCTCGATCGCCTGTGGGTCATTCCCGAAGGCGTGACGGCGGCGGAAGGCGCCTATCTCACCATGCCCGGCGCGCATCTGAAGCGCATCGTCGCGATCGAGGCGCAGCGGGCGAACGCGATCGTCATTGCCGAGGATCTCGGCACGGTTCCGCCCGGCTTTCGCGCGGATCTCGCCCGGCGCGGGATGCTCGGCATGCGCGTCCTGCCGTTCGAGCGCGACGGCAAGGGCCATTTCGTCCCGCCACGCCGCTGGGACGCCGATGCCGTCGCAATGACCGGGACGCATGATACCCCGACGCTCGCCGGCTGGTGGACTGGCCGCGACATCGAATGGCGCCGCACGCTTGGACACGACGTGCTCCCGGACGCCGAAGCGACGCGGCAGGCCGAACGTATCGATCTTTGCGCCAGCCTCGAACTGCCCGTTGAGGGCGCCGATGACGCTGCGCCGATCGACGCGATCCTCAGCAGCGTAGCACAGGCGCCCGCACCGCTCGCGATCGTCCCGCTCGAGGATATGCTGGGTCTCGTCGAACAGCCCAACATCCCCGGCACGGTCACCGAACACCCCAATTGGCGCCGCCGCATGCCGGCGTCGACCGCGGCGCTGCTCGACGATCCTCCCGTCGCTGCGCGCGTCGCGCGGCTCACCAGCGAGAGACCCGGATGATTCCGCGCGCCACCTACCGCTTGCAACTTCACGCCGGCTTCACTTTCGGAGATGCGGAAGCGATCGTGCCCTATCTCGACCAGCTCGGGATTAGCCACATCTACGCCTCGCCCGTCACTACGGCAGCGCCGGGCTCGACGCACGGTTACGACGTCGTCGATCCGACGACGATCAACCCGGAACTCGGCGGCGAAGACGGCTTCCGCCGCCTGGTCGCCGCGCTGGGCGCTCGCGGCATGGGGATCGTCATCGATATCGTGCCCAACCACATGGGCGTCGCCGGCGATACCAACGCTTGGTGGCGCGACGTCCTGCGCCGCGGCAAGGCGAGCGACTTCGCCGAGGTGTTCGACATCGACTGGTCGTGCCCGATCATGCTGCCGATACTCGGCACGTCGCTGGACGAGGCGCTCGATCAAGGCGCGATCGGCGTGGCGCAGCACGCCGGGCGCTGGTGGATCACCGCCTATGACGAACACCGGTTCCCGATCCGTGATGAGGATCAGGACGTCGCAGAGCAGCTACCAATTACGACGCTACTCGCACGGCAGCATTATCGCCTAGCCTGGTGGCGCGCAGCGAACGATGAGCTCAACTGGCGCCGCTTCTTCGCGATCAACGAACTTGCCGGCGTGCGCGTCGAGGATCCAGCCGTGCTCGCGCGTACCCACGCACTGTACTTCCGGCTGCACGACGAGGGGCTGATCGACGGCGTGCGCATCGATCACGTCGACGGGCTGACCGATCCGGCGGGCTATTGCCGCCTGCTCCGCGAGCGGCTTGGCCCGAGTGCGTGGATCATCGTTGAGAAGATCCTTGCGCCTGAAGAGCAGCTCGCGCGCGACTGGGGCGTCGACGGGACGAGCGGCTACGACTTCATGGAACAGGTCACCGCGCTGATCCACGATCCTGCCGGCGCCGCGCCGCTCGGCGATCTGTGGCGAGACGTCAGCGGCCGCCCGGACGAGCTCGGTCCCGAGGAGCTGCTGGCGCGGCAGCAACTGCTCGCCTGGCAGTTCAGCGGCCAGCTGGAAGGCTGCACCGACGCGTTCGCCAGCCTCGCGCATAGCGCCGCAGCCACCGACGGACTTACGCGACAGATGCTTCGCCGCGCGATCGAACGCTTGCTGTGGGTGTTTCCGGTCTATCGCACCTACGGTACCGGCGATGCCGCACCGGCAAGCGACGCCCGGATCCGCGCCACCGTGCGCAGCCGCGTCGCACCGCACGTTCCGCCGGGCGAAGCGACGGTCGTCGGTTACATCCTCGCGTGGCTCGCCGGCACCGGTCCCGGCGATCGTGGCCTCGCGACCGAGGCGGTCCGCCGCTTTCAGCAGCTCTCCGCACCGATCGCCGCCAAGGCGCTCGAGGATACGGCGTTCTACCGCTACGGCCGCTTGCTGTCGCGCAACGATGTCGGGTTCGACGCTGCGCGCATGAGCCTGCCCGTCGCCGAATTCCACGCGATCATGATGGACCGGGCGGCGCACTGGCACAAAGCGATGCTGACCACCGCCACGCACGATCACAAGCGCGGCGAGGACAGTCGCGCCCGGCTTGCCGCGCTGAGTGCGAAGCCCGCGCAGTGGCGTGCCGCCGTCGAGCAGTTGGAAAGGGTCGCCGCGCCCTTCTCCGACGGGATCGATCGCGGGGATCGCTACCAGCTGTTCCAGGCACTGCTCGGCGCCTGGCCGGCGGGCGAGCCCGACGCTAGTTTCGCGGATCGGATCGCTGCGTGGCAGACCAAGGCGCTGCGCGAAGCCAAGCTGCGCTCGTCGTGGGAAGCGCCCGATGCCGAATACGAGGAACGCTGCAACAGCCTGGCCGCGACGCTTATCACCACGCCTGCTTTCGTCGCGGCCGTGAAAGCCTTCCTCAAGGAAATCGACTCGATCGCGCGCCGCAACATGCTGGTAACATCGGCGCTGCGCTACGTCGCGCCAGGCGTTCCCGATCTATATCAGGGCACCGAACTCGGCGACTTCAGCCTGGTTGATCCCGACAATCGAGCACCGGTCGATTATCATCGCCGCGCCTCAGCGATCGCTGCGCCGCCCGAGAAGTTGCGGCTGATCCTCGCGCTGCTCGATCTGCGCCGGGCTTATCAGCCGCTTTTCGCACACGGCACGTACGAGCCCGCGACGATCAATGACGACAGCCGGATCGTCGCGTTCGAACGTCACCACGACGGAACAACGCTGCGCTTCGCCGCGACACTCGGCGACCATTCGCCGAGCACCCGGATCGCTTTTCCGTCCACCCGAGAAGAGGAAGCGGCGACGCTCTTCACGAGCGGCCCGGTCTGGTTCGAGGTTGTTTCGGCCTAAAGAAGCCAGTCGAACGCCTGCCGCACCCTTGCCGCGCCGCGGCCGCGGAAGACGTCGCCATGCGCGAAGACGACGGTCTCCGGCTGGGTCGCGATCGCGGCGCTGATTGCCGCCGCGGCCTCCCCGCGGTTGAGCAGCAGGGCCGCGCGGGCGTGAATTGCGGAGGTGCCGCGCGTCGCCAGCGTCGCGCGCATCACCGCCGCGGCCGCGGGGCGCAGCTTGCCGGGATCGAGGTTTTCGATCAGGTCGGTCAGCACCAGCGTGCGGCTGGCGGCATGGAAGAACCACGCTTCCTCGAAGCCCGCGCCGCCGCGCACCAGCCCTTGGCGTATTTCGTCCGCCCAGTCCGCGGGCGCCGCCTCGCCGAGGTCGGCGTCGATCCGCAACCCGGCGTCGCGCACCGCACGCCGGTCACGCAGCCCCGGCACCGCCCAGCACGTCGCCGACGGATAGGCGCGCTGCCATTCCTCGACATAGGCCCAATGCGCGATCGTCGGCGCAACGATGTGGCGCACGGTTCCGATCGCATCAAGCGCAGCGCCGAGCGCCGCGCTATGCCGTGTGGGCGAATGGAGGATCAGGCTGCCGTCGCGCAGCCGCATCACGGTCATGCGCACCGGTAATTGGAAGCCGAGCGCGCTGATCGGCCCGCTGTCGACGATCCAGATGTTGTCGCCGAGCGGCTTGGGCGTGTCGAGCGGCGGGTAGACGATCGCCGCGTCATCGCGCGCGGCGCCGCGCGCCAAGAACAGCGCGCCGCCGATCAATCCCAGCGCCGCGCCCGCACCCAGCAGCGTCGCTCGCTCGTTCGCCCGTTCCTTCATCGGACGCGCTCCCTTCTGCCCGGCGTTATTCGGAAGAGCCCGCGTTGGGCTGCTCAGCCGTCTTCTCCTCACCCAGGCGGCCGCTGCCATGATAGGCGCGCTCGGACTGGCCGCCGTCAAACCCGCCCGGCTTCTTGCCGCTATGCGGGTTGGGATAGGCGCCGCCCTGGCTCTCACCCTCGCCCTTGGGCTTACGCGACTCCTGCGGATCGGCGGCATCACTCGTTCCAGCCCCGTCGGCTTGCATCGGCTGCTTGTCGGTCATTGTCTCTCTCCACGTATGCGTTACGTGAACGCCCCGCTGCCGTGTTCGTGCCGTGCCGCCGCCGCATCGCTGGTCGGCGTTGCGCTAATCGAAACCCTTCGGTTCGATCCGTGGCCTTGCGACATGCCGCGCGAGCGCCAAGCTTTCCTGCAACAAATCATCGCATGGGAATGTGCGTCATGAAAAAGATCGGCTTTCTGTCGTTCGGCCATTGGTCGTCCTCCCCGCACTCCGCGACGCGCTCGGCGGCGGACGTGCTGCTGCAATCGATCGACCTCGCGGTTTCCGCGGAGGAGCTTGGCGTCGACGGCGCTTATTTTCGCGTGCACCATTTCGCGCAGCAGCTCGCATCGCCCTTTCCGCTGCTTGCCGCGGTCGGCGCGCGAACGAAGCGGATTGAGATCGGCACCGGCGTCATCGACATGCGCTACGAGAACCCGTTCTACATGGCGGAAGATGCGGGCGCCGCGGACCTAATCAGCGGCGGACGCCTGCAGCTGGGGCTCAGCCGCGGCTCGCCCGAGCAGGTCATCGATGGCTGGCGCCACTTCGGCTATGCACCGGCGGAAGGCGAAAGCGATGCCGACATGGGCCGTCGCCATGCCGAAGTGTTTCTGGAACTGCTGGATGGCAAGGGCTTCGCGCGCCCTAATCCGCGGCCGATGTTCCCCAATCCGCCGGGGCTGCTGCGGCTTGAGCCGCATTCGCCGGGCTTGCGCGAGCGGATCTGGTGGGGCTCCGCCTCAAACGCGACCGCCGTGTGGGCCGCGCGGATGGGCATGAACCTGCAGAGTTCGACGCTGAAGGCCGACGAGACGGGCGAGCCGTTCCACGTCCAGCAGGCGCGGCAGATCCGCGCCTACCGCGATGCATGGAAGGACGCCGGCCACAGCCGAACGCCGCGCGTGTCGGTATCGCGGTCGATTTTCGCATTGGTCGACGATCGCGACCGGGCATATTTCGGGCGCGGCGCGGACAGCGACCAAATCGGCGTGATCGACAATATGCGCGCCGTCTTCGGCCGCAGCTACGCCGACGAGCCCGACCGGCTGATCGAGCAGCTGCGCGGCGACGAGGCGATCGCCGAGGCCGACACGCTGCTCGTCACCGTCCCCAACCAACTCGGGGTGGCGTACAACACGCACGTGCTCGAGGCGCTCATGACGCATGTCGCCCCAGCGCTGGGCTGGACGGACACGCGCCTCGCCGCCTGATCGGGGATGGTCGTCGCCGGGCGCCGATGCGCGCCCGGCGATCGATCAAGCCTTCGGCGTGCTCAGATGCGCGCTGAGGTGCTTGTTCATCTCGAACATGCTGACCGACTTTTTGCCGAAAATCTTCGCCAACTTGTCGTCGCCGTTGATCTGCCGCCGATCCTTGGCGTCCTGCAGATCGTGCTTCTTGATATAGTCCCACACCTTTTTCACGACTTCGCTGCGCGGAAGATCGCCCTTGCCGACGATCTCGGCCAGATCGGCGGACGGCGTGACCGGCGCAGTGATCCCGCCACGTGCGCCGCCAGCGGACTTGCCGGTTGCCTTGACCTTCTTTTCCGCCGCCGCGGTCTCGTTCTTGCCGCGCTTCTCTGCCGAACGTGCCATTTTTCTCTCCGGTCCTGCCCGCCCGATTCCGGGCGCAGCGAGTGGTGGGCGCGATTGTGTCGTACGAAAAGCGAAACATCGCAAGGCGCAACGCATTGGCCCGTCCGCCGACCGTGCGGCAGACGCCGCCGTTACGGTCCCGTCGCTGTGCCTAGATGCCGCGTGGACGGTCGGCGACTTGCAGTTCGCGCGCCCGGCGCTAGGACGGTCCGGCGCCGTTCGACGGCGCATCAAGGCGTGCCGGTACCGGGAACGCAGTGCGCATGTTTCGGCATGTAATTCTGCGGCTGACCCTGCAACTGTGAGCGGCGAGTGCGATGTGCAGGCGGGGTGGCTTCATCCCGCAGTCACTGGAACGATCGGTTGCATCAAGCCGATCGTCTGGGAAGGCGCAGGTCGCGCGATGATCCGCAAGCCAGGAGACCGCTCGGCGCGTGTCGCTCTTGTCCGGCTCATGGGACTGGCCGGGCGCGAAGCTCTTCGTCTGAGCGACGGAAATGCGGCCGGGGCCGCACCGGTGATGGCTGTCGGCGCGAACGCGCGCGTTGCGGCGATCGTCCGGCCGTTCGCACGGACGCCCCGGCATGGTCGCTCGACGCGTGGAGCCTGCCTCATGATCCTCTCCCGTACCCCCGATGCCGGCATCGCCTGGCAACTCGCGCTCGCCGCCGTCGCCGTGCTTGGCACGCTGGCAATTGCCTGCATGATGCCGTTCGTCGCGCTTGCGGTCGCCGCCGCGCTCACCATGCCCCGCACGCGCGCCGCCGCAACGATCACCGCGATCTGGGCGACAAACCAGCTGCTCGGCTTCGGGCTGCTCGGCTACCCCCTCACCGGCTACGCGCTGTCGTGGGGCGGCGCGCTGCTCGGCGCCAGTCTGGGTGCGATGCTGCTCGCGGCGCGGCTGTTCGACGCGCCCCGCCCGCTCAGTTACGCCTTCCCGCTGGTCTTCCTCGCCGCCTTCGCCGCATTCGAAATCGCGCTGTTCGGCTTCGCGCTGCTCGTCGGCGGGACCGAGACGTTCACGCCGACGATCGTGCTGCAACTGTTGACCAACGACGTGCTGTGGTTCGCTGGATTGCTTGCGCTCCACGGTGTGCTTACCCGCGCCGCTCCGCGGGTGTTCGGCCCGGGCCTCGCGCTGCGGGCGGCGTGATGGCCCAGCCGCGCGTCGTCTCCCTGCTGCCCAGCGCGACCGAGATCGCCGTCGCCGTCGGCATGGAGCAGGAGATCGTCGGGCGGTCGCACGAATGCGACTTCCCTGCATTCATCAAGGCACTGCCGATCTGCACCGCGACCAAGCTCGAAAAGGGGCTGACGTCGCTGCAGATCGACGATCGCGTGCAGGAGATCGTGCGCCAGGGCCTGTCGGTCTACGAGGTCGACGCCGCGCTGCTGCGATCGCTGCGCCCCGACGTGATCCTGACGCAGTCGCAGTGCGCCGTGTGCGCGGTTACGCCGCGCGATCTCGAAGAGGCGCTGTCGTCGTGGATCGGCACGCCGCCGACGCTGCTGTCGCTGGCGCCCGACAATCTTGACGACGTCTGGGGTGATCTGCGCCGCGTCGGTGAGGCAGTCGGCGCGCCCGCAGCCGCCGAAGCATCGATCACCACCCTTCAGGCACGGCTCGACACACTCCGCACGCGAGCGGCCAAGCGCGCGCATCGTCCGACGATCGCCGCGATCGAGTGGATCGATCCGCTGATGGCGGCGGGAAACTGGGTGCCTGAACTGATCCAGATCGCGGGCGGGGAGCCGCTGTTCGCGACGCCCGGCCAGCATTCGCCATGGCTCGAATGGGACGCGCTGGTCGCGGCCGATCCCGACATCATCGTGCTGATGCCGTGCGGTTTCCAGATCCCGCAGACGATGGCTGATCTTGGTCCGCTCACCACGCGCGACGGGTGGAATCGGCTGGCCGCGGTGCGCGCCGGCCGGGTGTTCGTCGCCGACGGCCACCATTTCTTCAATCGCCCCGGCCCGCGGCTCGTCGAATCCGCGGCGATCATCGCCGAGACGATCGATGCCGGCCGCGGCGTGGACGCCGGCGCGGGGTGGCGCCGGCTATGACCGCGCGCCGCACCCGGTAAACCTCACCCGGTCAGCGCGTCGAGATCGAGCCGGTAGAAGCGCGCCGCCGAACCGGCGAATAGTTCGCGCTTCTCGGCCGCGCTCGCGCCCGCTGCGATACGCTTGAACGCGTTCCACAGCGTCGCGTAATCGGCGCCCCAGCGGTCGACCGGAAAATTGCTCTCAAACATCGCGCGCTCGGTGCCGAACGCCTCGATGCACGTCTCGACATACGGCCGGAACAGCTCGGCCAGCAGGTCGGACGTCGGTCGCGCGTCGGGCCCGAGATTGCCCAGCGCGCAGAACGGCATCGCCAGCCCACCGAGCTTGACCGTCACGTTGGGGCATTGCGCAAGATCGCGGATCGCCGCCGCCCAGCCATTGAACCGCTCGCGCTGCCGCCCGTCGTAGCTGCCGAGCCCGAGCGGCGTGCCGACGTGGTCGAGCACGATCGGCTGATCGGGAAAGGCGCGCGCCAGCGCCGCGACGTCGCCGATCTGCGGCTCCAGCACCCAGGCGTCGAACGTTAGGCCAAGCGGCCCGAGCCGGGCAAAGCCCGCGCGGAACGTCGCGTCGGCGTAGAGCCCGGCGGGTGCGTGGCCGAGCGGGCCGAGCACCACCGGATCAGCGTCCCACGCGGCGATATGGCGAATACCGCGAAACCGCCCGTTGCCCGCCGCGATCTCCGCCTCCAGCACCGCGGCGACGGCGTCGCCCAGCATCAGATCGGCCTGCCCCACGATCCCGGCGCACGCGCGAAACGGCCCGTAGATTCCGCTTGCCGACTGCGCCGCGACGCCGTTGACGAACTCCACCTCGCCCACCGGCTTCAGTTCCGCCGGTCCATCCGCACGATAGAAGGCGCCGCATTGCAGGAACACCGTGGCGACGACGTTGTGCCCGCTCCCGCGGCAATCGGCGTAGAGTTCGTCGAACAGGTAACGCGGCGACTGGCGCGATATCCGCCCGAACGGATGCGCGATCTCGGGCATCCGCGGCAGCACCGGCTGGAAATCCCACAAATGGTGGTGCGGATCGATGATCGGCAGGTCCGGCTCAATGATCGGCTCGGCGTCGCGCATGCTGCCCTCTCCTTTTCGTGTCGTTGTTTGGCAGCAGCGTGCCGCACCGCGGCGGCGAAGTCGATGCCCGCTGCTTTACGCTACGTCACCGCCCGGTCATACCGGAACGAGAACGACGAATAAGCATGGAGAGAGAAGATGGGCGATCTGGTCATCCGCGACGATCGAGACGGCTGGGCGCTGCTGACGCTCAACCGCCCCGACAAGCTCAACGCCCTGACCGTCGGCGTCTTTCGCGAACTCCGTGCGCACATCGCAGACCTTCGTGACGATCGCTCGGCCGCCTGCGTCGTCCTGCGGGGGGCGGGCAAATGCTTTTCCGCCGGACACGA
The DNA here is from genome assembly GCF_002117915.1 of Sphingomonas sp. TZW2008. Lineage (GTDB taxonomy): Bacteria > Pseudomonadota > Alphaproteobacteria > Sphingomonadales > Sphingomonadaceae > Sphingomonas. The sequence continues at coordinate 285,351 of NZ_BDJB01000008.1, forward strand.
CCTCGCCGATATCGCGAGCGGCGAGGACGTGCCCTCGCGCGGCTGGCATAGCGAGACGCTGCGGTTCCTGGAGAAGCTGCCGATGCCGGTGATCGCCGCCGTCCACGGCCACTGCTACACCGGCGCGCTCGAAGTCGCGCTCGCGTGTGACTTCATCGTCGCGGCCGACAATGCGCGCTTCGGCGACACGCACGCCAAATGGGCGCTGACCCCGATCTGGGGAATGAGCCAGCGGCTGCCGCGGCGGGTCGGCATTGCCACTGCCAAGCGGCTGATGTTCACCGCCGACATGATCGATGCGGCCGAGGCGCACCGTATCGGGCTCGCCGAGCAGGTCGTCCCGCTCGACCGGTTCGACGACGAGATCGCCACGCTCGCCGGCCGGATCGCCGCCAATTCGGCGTTCAGCCACGCTGCCAACAAGCGGCTGCTCGACGTCACCGACGGGCAGGCGCTCGACGCCGGGCTGCAATATGAAGTGCTCGAGAACGAAGGCGTCGGGCCCGACATGCGCGATCGCATCGCGGCCTTCACCGGCAAGTCGGCAAAGGGCTGATCGCTCGCCTCGCCGGCTTTGTCGCCCGGCGATGGAACGCGGCGTTCACCCGCGCTTTGAACCGGTAACGGCGCGCGGCCGCCTGCCGCGCCGCCTTATCGGCACAAGGACGGCGCGGCAGATGGCGGAACAAGGTGGCGGCCGGGCCGTGCCGAGCGGACGAATGGCACGCTTCGGGCGCCTCGGGCGGCTGGCTGGCGGGGTCGCTGGCGGCATGCTCGCGGAGGGGACGCGCCGCATTGCCGCCGGCGAGCGCCCGCGCATGGGCGATCTGCTGCTGACGCCCGGCAACGCCGCGCGCGTCACCGATCAACTCGCGCATCTGCGCGGCGCGGCGATGAAGCTCGGGCAGATGATTTCGATGGATGCCGGCGACCTGCTCCCGCCCGAGCTTACCGCGATCCTCGCCCGGCTGCGTGACAATGCGCATCACATGCCGCCCCCGCAGCTCGATCGCGTGCTGGTGCAGGAATGGGGTCGCGACTGGCGCCGGCGCTTCCGCCACTTCCAGGCGCATCCGATCGCCGCCGCCTCGATCGGGCAGGTGCATCGCGCGGAACTGCCCGACGGCCGCACGATCGCAATCAAGGTACAGTATCCCGGCGTCGCGGAGAGCATCGACGCAGACGTCGACAATGTCGCGACGCTGCTGCGCGTATCGGGCCTGCTGCCGCGCGAGCTCGACATCGCGACGCTGCTCGTCGAAGCCAAGCGCCAGCTGCACGAGGAAGCCGATTACCTGCGCGAGCGCGAGATGCTCGAGCGGTATCGCGAGCAGATCGGCGAGGATCCCGCTTATGTCGTCCCGGCCGCCGTGCCCGAACTCAGCACCGCGCGCGTGCTGGCGATGGAGTTCGTCGCCGGCAGCCCGATCGAGACGCTGGAGGACGCGCCGCAGGAGGTGCGCGATCGCGCCGCCACCGCGCTGGTGACTCTCGTGCTGCGCGAGCTGTTCGATTGGGGCCTGATGCAGACCGATCCCAATTTCGCCAACTATCGCTGGCAGGCGGAAAGCGGGCGTCTCGTCCTACTCGATTTCGGCGCCGCGCGCCCGGTTCAGCCGCGGACGCAGGCCGGCTACCACCGCCTGCTGATGGCCGGACTCGACGAGAATGCGGCCGAGATCCGCGCCGCGGCGATCGACGCGGGCTTCCTCGGCGACGCCGCCGCCGATCGCCACGGCGCGATCGTTGCGCGGATGATCGACGTCATCGTTGCCGAACTCCACCGTTCAGGTCCGTTCGATTTCGGCGACCGCGCCTTTGTCCAGGTGCTGCGCGAGGAGGCCATGGTGATGGCGCAGGATCGCAGCACCTGGCATCTGCCGCCGATCGACACCCTCTTCGTCCAGCGTAAGGTGAGCGGCACCGCGCTGCTGTGCGCGCGACTGAAGGCCGAGGTCGACCTGCGCGGTCTGATCGGTGCGCATCGCGACGCAATTTTCGCCTGACCGCCGCTCGTTCCGGAACGCTTCGCGCATGCGCGCGTCGTCCCGGCTATACACTGAAAAGGCAGAACGATGGCGATCTTCAACAAGGACATGGTCGAGCTCGCGACCCGCAACACGCTGTGGCAGAAGGAAGTCTATCGCGATCGCAAGATTCAGATCGTGCTGATGAGCATTCCTGCCGGCGAGGAAATCGGCGCCGAGACGCACCCCGCAGATCAGACGACGTTCATCGTATCGGGTGACGCGAAGGTGGTGATCGACGGCCATACGACGTCGGCCGGCGCCAACCACCTCGTCATCGTGCCCAAAGGCGCCGAGCACAACATCGTTAACAAGGGCAGTGGCGAGCTCAAGCTATTCTCGGTTTACGCCCCGCCGGCCGAGCCGGAAGGCGCGGCGTTCAAGACCAAGGCCGAAGCGGAGGAAGCCGAGAAAGGCCTGCTCGCCAAGGCTGCCGACAAGGTGAAGGAAGCGCTGGGCGACTGAGTAGAAGACCACCGACGCTGCGCTCCGGCTTCCGGGGTTGCAGCGTCGACCACGTATCAGGCCGAGCCCCAGTTGCATTGTCACGGCTCCCCCCCTCCGCTACGTTTCGGCAATGATTGACGGCATGATCCCCTTCCGTGAGGCGGCTCGCCGTCCGGGTGCGAACAGCGCGGCGACCTGGCCGGCACGGGGCGAACCGAACCGGCTTGAGCCGGAATGCTGGCCCGTCCTTCGTCCCAGCTTCACCGTTGCGAAGGGGGCAACGGTCTTCACGATGGGCAGCTGCTTCGCGCGCAACATCGAGACGCATCTCGATCGGTTGGGCTTCGCCGTTCCTGCCGTCACGCTGACACGATCCAACAGCGCGCTCACCGCCGCCTATGGCGCGGAGATTTTCAATAAATATACGCCGACCTCGATTGCGCAGGAGCTCGAATGGGCGCGCACGATCTACGATCGCGACGATACGCTGACCGAGCAGGACGTGATGCCGCTGCTGCTGCAGCTCGGCGAGGATCGCTACGTCGATCTGCACGCGCGCGCCGATCCCGGCTTCGGGCTGCCGTTCGACGAGCAGATGGCGCGGCGTCGCCTGATTTACTCGTGGTTGCGCACGGCGTTCGACTGCGATCTCGCGGTCGTCACACTCGGCCTGATCGAAACGTGGTGGGATACGCGTGTCGACCAGTCGATCGAGATGCATCCGCGTGCGCTTCGCCACCCGGACGCCAAACATTTCGGATTCAAGCCGCTCGATTATACTCGATCGCTGTCGGCGACGCGCCAGGCGCTCAGTGTATTGCTACGCAATCCGCGCACCAAAGTGCTCATCACCACCTCGCCGGTCCCGCTTGAAACCACCTTCACCACCGACGACGTGATTATCGCCAACATGATGTCGAAGAGCATCCTGCGCGCGGTGGCGGGCACGGTCACGCAGGACAATGATCGCGTCGATTATTTCCCGTCCTACGAGAGCGTGATGCTCACCAAACAGGCATCGGTGTGGATGAACGATCTCATCCATATCGAACAGGCATTCGTGGGACGCATCATGGCGCGTGTCGTCGAAGCCTATGTCGTCGATGCGGCGACCAGCCAGTACGAGCAGGCGATGGCGTTCAGCACCGCGGTGATGGGCGGTGCGATCGACGACGCCGCGCCGCTCTACGAGGTGCTGCGCGATGGCCCGGGTGATCCTGCGCTGCATGCGCTGCCGCTGGATCTGGCGCACTATGAAATCGCAGTCGGTGACGCGGAAACCGCACGCAAACGCCTGCGCGCCCTGCACGATTCGGGCGCAGAAACAGCGGAAGGGTTTCGGTTCGCCTGGCTGCTGCAATCGGTTGGCGAGGACGTCGCGGCGGAAGAGCAGCGGCAGCGCGCATTCGCGCAAATCGCCGGCAATTGGGCAATGCTCGAGGCGGTCATGGTTCAGATGCATCGCCAGGGCCGCGACGATGAGCATCTTCGCTTGATGCAGAAGGCTGAAACGACCTTCATTGCCAATCCCGACGTTCTTGCGCGGCTCGCGCTGTTCTACCGTGATCGCGGCGACGAGCCCAACCACCAGCGACTGCTACAGGCGGCGGCGCTGGCCGGGGGAACGCCTGAGCAGATTGCTTATTATGCGCAGCAGTTTCTCAGCGCGGGCAATCATGATGCTGCGCACGCGATTGTCTCGTTACTCAAGTCGCCCGAGCACTCTCCCGAAGCCTCACGTCAGCTCGCAACGATCGCGTCCGGGCGGCAGCGTTTCGATGAGGCGGCGTCACATCTGAAGCGCCGGCTCGATGCGGCGCCAGACGACGTGATCGCCCTCGGCATGTACGCAGTTGCGCTTACCCAAGCCGGACGCGAGGTAGAGGCGCTGGTCGCCGGGCGGCGGGCGCTCTCGCTCGATTCGGATGACCCACGTATTCCAGACCTCGTGGCGCGCCTGGAGGCGCGCGGTGACGACCTGCTCGCATGACGCTCAGGTCGCTCGAAACGCTACGCTCAACTGTGAAAGATTATTGCACGACAGGAACTTAGCAGGCGTCACTTAGCCAGCCTGCGGACCCGGCAATCAAATGACACCGCCTGCGATTGCGAACGACTTGCAATAGCAACGAGACGTAGCTAATCCGCCCTCGACCTTCGGGGGGAGTAGAGACGTTGACGACGATTTTCGCGCTGTTGGCTTCAGCAGCCGCTGTTACCACCGCACCGGCGGATGCCATTGAGCCGCAAAGCATAGACGACATCGTCGTTACCGGGCAGCGGACTGAAGGAACTGACGACTACACGATCCGCGGCGAGACGACCGCAACGCGCCTCAACCTGACGCAGCGCGAGACGCCGCAGTCGATCAGCGTCGTCACGCGCGCACAGATCGAGGACTTCCAGCTCAACGATGTCAACACGCTGCTGACGACGGTGCCGGGCGTCAACGTCCAGGCGAACGAGACCGATCGCGTCTATTTCTCCGCGCGCGGCTTCGACATTCAGACGTTCCAGATCGACGGCATCGGCGTGCCCTTCGCCTTTGGGATCCAGACCGGATCGATCGACACCGCCTTCTACGATCACATCGAGGTGCTGCGCGGCGCCCCCGGCCTGCTCTCGTCGACCGGCAACCCGTCGGCAGTGGTCAATTTCATCCGCAAGCGCCCGACGCGCGACACGCAGGTGCGCGCCTCGGCGCAGTACGGCTCGTTCGACAACGTCCGGCTCGAGGCCGACGTCAGCGTGCCCTTGACCAGCGACGGCAGCGTCCGCGCGCGCGCGGTCGGCGCCTTCACCGATACCGACAGCCATCTCGACCGCTACGGCCTGCGCCGCTGGGTCGGCTACGGCATCGTCGAGGCCGATATTGGGCCCAAAACCGTGATCAGCGCGGGCTATGGTCATCAGGATCACCAGAGCCGCGGGGCGATGTGGGGCGCACTGCCGCTCAACTACACTGATGGCACGCGGATCGACTATGATCGCTCGGCCAACGTCGCGCCCGACTGGTCGAACTGGAACATCATCGATCGGCAGATCTTCGGCGACATCACGCACCGCTTCGACAATGGCTGGATCGCGCGGTTCAGCGCGGTCCGCCGCGCGACGAGCGAGGCCGACGAGCTGTTCTACGTCTACGATGCGCCCGTTCGCGGCGCACCGGGCGGCATCGACCTGCGCGATCCGGCGAATCCGTTCGATGATCTTGGCATTAAAGCCTATCCCGGCGCCTTTCGCGCGCAGACGCGCAACCTGACGATGGAAGGCTATATCACCGGCCCGGTGACGCTGTTCGGCCGCCAGCATGACGTGAACATCGGCGTCAATCGCAGCGCACAGGATTACAAGCAATCGTCGAGCTACGACAATGCGCTGATCGGCCAGCTGCTGCCCTTCCCCGATCTGCTCGACGGCAATTTCCCGAAGCCGAACTTCCCGACCGAATTCTCTACCGCCTATGCATCGAGCCAGAACACGCAGACGCGACGCGAGACGGTCTATGGCCTCGTTCGGCTCAACCTCGCCGATCCGCTCAAGGTGATGCTCGGCGGCAACGTCACGCACGCCGTCAGCAAGGGCTTCTCCTACGGCGTCGACACCAATTTCGACAACACGCGCTTTCTGCCGTTCGCGGGCGCGACGTTCGACGTGACGCCGAACCTAAGCCTGTACGCAAGCTACGCGACGATCTTCAATCCGCAAACCGCGATCGGCGCGGACTTCCGCATCCTTGATCCGATCCGCGGCAACAATCTCGAAGCCGGTATCAAGGGCGAATGGTTCGACGGAAGGCTCAACGCCACCGTCGCGCTGTTCCGCACGCGGCAGGACAATACTGCGGAGGCGATCGACTTCGTCGGCGGCCGCACGATCTCGCGCGGCGTCGATGCGCGGTCGGAAGGCATCGAGATCGAGGTCGGCGGGCAGCTCGCGCCCGGGCTGCAGGCGACCGGCGGCTATACGCTGATGCGGATTGAGGATGAGAATGGCGACGCCGCGCGCCTGTTCGTGCCGCGCAACACCGGCCGACTGAATGTCAGCTACTCGCCCCCCGCCCTGCCACAGCTGAAGCTCGGCGCCTCGGGCCAGTATCAGAGCCGCATCTTCACACCGACGCGGACTGCGCGCCAGGGCAGCTACGCGCTGCTCGATCTGCTCGCCCGCTACGAACTTACCCCAAATGTCGCCGCAGGTATCAACGTCCGCAACGTAACCAACGCCAAATATCTGACCGCGGTAAACTTCGACGGCGGCTATTTTGGCGCGCCGCGCACGGTGCTCGGCACGATCAGCGTGCGCTTCGGGCCCGGCATCGGCTTCTGACGTGATCGCCGCCCCGCTCCTCGTCGTCGTCGCCGCGACGCTGCTGATCCGCGCCGGATGGAGCGGCCGGCGCAGCCTCGGCGTGGTCGGCTGGGCGCTCGGCGGCGTCGCGCTCGGCTGGCTGGCGTGGGGGGACGGCGCGTGGGGCATCGCGCTCGGCACCGTCGCCGGGATCGCCGTCGCACTCGCGCTGGTCCTCTACGCCGGCGCCACCGCCCCCGCCCGCACGCGCCGCGCGCCGCGTGAGGCGCCCGCGATCGCGCTGCCCCGCAACGGTGGCGATTTCGGCCGCCGTGTCGCCGTCTTCCTCCTGGTCGTGCCGGTCGCATTCGTCGCCGCGCAATGGTGCGCCTATGGTGTCCAGGCGCTTGCCCGGCGCGCAGGCAGCGGGGAAGCGGACGCGATCGTCCTCACGCTTTTCCTGCAACCGATGATCTGGAGCGCGCTGATGATATGGCAGATGACCCGGCCTGGTCCGGTGCAGATGATCGCCCCCGCGGCGCTGACCGCGGTGTCCGGCACGCTGCTGTGGCTCGCCGCATGAGCGCGCCGCAGCGTCATACGCTGGTGCAACGCGCGCTGGGGGGGCATGCCGCGCTCGGCCTGCTCGCCAGTGCGCTGATCTACATCATCGCGCTGACCGGCTCGATCATCGTCATCCACGATCGCTGGCAGCGGTGGGAGGAGCCCAGTGTCGCGGAGAGCGCGGTGCTCTCCCCCGCTGCGGCGCAGGCCGCGATGACGGCGGTTGTCGCTGGTGAGGCTGGCAAGCCACCCACGACGCATCTCTACATCCGCATGCCGACGCCCGATCTGCCCCGCGCCGTCGTGACCACTGATCATGCCGCCTGGTACGTGGACGGCGCCGGCCGCATCGTCGCGCCCGAAGCGCATAGCTGGACCGAGTTCCTCATCGGGCTGCACGAATATCTGCACCTGCCGACGACATGGGGGATGATCCTCGTTGGCGCGCTCGGCGTCGCGCTCGCCGCGCTTGTCGTCACCGGCGTACTCGCGCACCCGCGCATCGTGCGCGACGCCTTTCTGCTGCGCACCCGCCACGATCCGCCGATCGCGCGCGCCGATTGGCACAACCGGTTGGGCGTATGGACGCTGCCCTTCGCGCTCGCCGTCACGCTGACGGGCGCGTTTATCGGGCTCGGCAGCGTCGGCGTCAGCGCACTCGCGCGCGGCTATACCGGCGGCGATCTCGAGAAGGTCTACGCGCCTGTGTTCGGTGACGAGCCGCCGCCTGAGGCCGCGCGCGGGCCGCTGCCGAACGTCGCGGCGGCGCTTCACGCGGTGCACACGCGCGTACCGCAGGCGTCGCCGACCTACGTCATCGTCCACGATCCCGGCACGCGCGGGCAGCACGTCCAGGTAATCGCCGAACATCCCCGGCGGCTGATCTACGGCGAGACGTATCGCTTCGACGGCGCCGGCCGCTGGCACGGGCCGGTCGGCCTGTCGGACGGCGCACTCGGGCAGCAGGCCGCCGCTTCAGCGTACAATCTCCATTTCGGCAATTACGCCGGCCTGCCGGTCGAGATCGCCTATATCCTGCTGGGCTTGGCGCTGTGCATCGTCACCGCGACTGGCACCACTCTGTGGCTCGGCAAGCGCCGCCGCCGCGGCCATGGCAGCGACCGGCTCGAAGCGAGCTGGACAGTGATCGTCTGGGGCACGCCGCTGGGGCTGATCCTCACCTATTGGCTGCGCGCGACCGTCGGCCCGCAGGCGCAGCTCGTCGCGGGCTTTTGGTTGTTCCTCGCCGCGCTGCTGCTTGCCGCCGGTGCACGGTCCGCGCTCATCACCGCGCTGCGATTGCGGACGGTAACGGTGGGCGCGCTTGGTGTGACTGCATTCAGCCACGCCGCCGCGAGCTATCCCGGCCCGACCGAAAACCTCGCGCTCGACGCCGCGATCCTGGCGATGGCGGGGCTGATCTGGGCAGTGGGTCGCCGCTCGTCGGCTGCGGCGCCGGCGGCTGGTGCCGAGCGAGCGCGGATGGCTGCCGCGCAGCATTGAAGCGTGCAGGTCAGCCGCGCGAGGTGCCGGGATAGGTCTTCTGCTGCGCCCATGCGGCGATGCCGAGCCGTTCGGGCAGGGTCCGCAGCACGGCCTCCAGCGCTGCACCCTCGCCGTCCCGGCACCCGCCGGCGGCGTGGATCGCGCGCCCCGCGCCGGCTGCGCCGATCCACGTCACGTCGTACGATGCCTGATCGCTCACCTTCACCCGGCACGCGACCTCGCGCTGCTCCTTGGCTTGCGGTCGAAACCGGGCAAGCTCGGCAGCAACGGCGCGGTAGACCGCCGCATCAATCTTCCGACGGCGCTCGCCCAGCGTCGCCGTATGTCGTGCTCCCTTGAACACCACCTCGCCGTCCGCGGCCATGCTGACGGTATAGGCCGGGCAGAAGCCGAAACATGGGCCAACTGAAACCATGATCGTCTCCGCGGTCGCGGTTGAGGAATGCGGCGCGGGAAGATTACCCGCGCATCCTGCCAGTGCAGTGCTCATCGCAAGCAGTTCTACCCGCCCGATCATCGTGCATACTCGCGCAGATCGACGGGCAGTTGCGCGATCGAACAATAGCGAAAGGTCGAAGCCGCCGCACCGCGACGCAGCGTGAAGGTCGTCGCGTCGCGTACCGTCACCACCTGCCGCTCGCTCGATCGCGGCGCGGGCCCGGCGCCGGCATCGATGCAACTTTGCGACACGCTGTATCGATTGCCCCGGCGCGACAGCACCGTGACCCGGCAGGCGCGCGAATGGGCCCCGCTGATCCCCTGACCGTCGTAGCGCCGGATCGATGCGTTGGGTGGCGCGGCACAGCCGATCCCCTGCTCGACGTAGATCCCCGGCGTCAGCCGATAGACCCCGCGCGGTTCGGGCAAGCGGGCGACCTGCGCTGCCGCTGAGATCGTTGCGCCCAGCCCGCACAGCGCGGCCAACCACTTCACTCGAACAGCCACCTGATCGCCTTCCTCGCCATGGTTCGTCGCATTTCGCTAAACCGCCCAAGCTGAACCGGTGCTGCGATGTCGACGCCCAACGCGCTCCCGGCGCACCGTACCGCCCCTGTACGCCCGGCATCCGGCCATGATATGTTCCGCTGATGATCGTTCCGGCCGCCGCGCCCGCCTTCTCATCCGATCCCGCCGCGCCCGATTTCGTGGTCGTCGACGTGGAGACCGCCTGCGCGCGCGTCAGCAGTATCTGCCAGATCGGTATCGTCGGGTATCGCGCCGGTCGCGAAGTCTTCGCGTACGAATCGCTCGTCGATCCATGCGACGAATTCTCGCCCTTCAACACGCGAATTCACGGCCTGTGCGAAGATCACGTGATGAACCAGCCGACCTTTGCCGGCATCCATGCCGCGGTCGACGGCCACCTCGGCGGTCGCATCACCGTTGCGCACTCGCTATTCGACAAGAGCGCGCTCGCCGCTGCATGCCGCGTGCACGAGAAGCCTATGATTGATGCGACCTGGCTCGACAGCGTGCGGGTCGCGCAGCGCGCCTGGCCCGATTTGCCGAGCCACCGCCTCAGCGCGCTCGCTAAGTTCCTTGGCCTCCGCCACAAGCACCACGACGCGCTCAGCGACGCCCGCGCGGCCGGCATGGTGATCGTCCGTGCGATCGAGCACACGGGGATCGATCTGGCGGCATGGCTAAAGCCCGCCGCCACCCGCGCCTCCCCCGTGCCACGGCCGGCCGCTGATGGGCCGTTGAAGGGTGAGCGGATCGCCTTGCTCGGCGCGAAGCGCAACGGCGCCTTGGCACTGACACTTGCGCAGGCCGGTGCCCGCGTCGTCGCCTCGGTCGGCCCGACGACCACGATGCTCGTCGTCGCCAACGACCAGCCGTACGGCCGTTTCTTTCATGCCAGCCCCGCCCACCGCCGGGCGGACGAGCTTCGCGCCGCCGGTTCCCCGATCGCGATCGTGCGCGAAGACGACCTACTACAGCGTATCGCATCAACCGCGCCATCAGCAGGTGAGGCGCGCGCCAGCGCATGATGCCGCCGAGTGACGCCGCTGCGCAATCGCGCTTGCCTAGCGCGCGGACGATGGCCACCCCCGGGCGACGTAGTTCACTCGCAACAAGGCCCCTTCTGTGACCCATATCGCCAAGATCATGCTGCTCGGATCGGGGGAACTCGGCCGCGAATTCACCATCTCGGCTAAGCGCCTTGGCGCCTATGTCGTCGCTTGCGACAGCTACGCCCACGCCCCGGCAATGCAGATGGCCGACGAAGCCGACATCTTCTCGATGCTCGATCCCGACCTGCTGCGCGCCGCGATAGCGCGCCATCGCCCCGACTATATCGTCCCCGAGGTGGAAGCGATCCGCACCGAGATCCTCGCCGAAGTCGAGGCGCAAGGCATCACCGTCGTGCCTTCAGCGCGCGCCACGCAGCTGACGATGAACCGCGATGCGATCCGCGACGTCGCCGCGCGCGATCTGGGCCTCGTTACATCGCGCTACGACTATGCGGAGAGCCTGGCCGAAGCGCGCGCAGCTGCGGCGACGGTGGGCTTCCCGTGCGTTGTCAAACCCGTGATGTCCTCGTCGGGCAAGGGGCAGAGCCTCGTCCACAGCGCCAACGAGCTCGAACGCGCTTGGACTTACGCGGTCGAAAACATGCGCGGAGATCGGCGGCGCATCATCGTCGAGCAGTTCATCGACTTCGATTACGAGATCACGCTCCTGACGGTGCGGACGCGCGACGGTGTGCGCTTCTGCCCGCCGATCGGCCACCGTCAGGAACGCGGCGACTATCGCGAATCGTGGCAGCCCGCCGCGATGTCCGCCGCGGCGCTCGCCGCCGCGCAGGACATGGCGCGCCTCATCGTCGACGATCTTGGCGGCTACGGGCTGTTCGGGGTCGAGTTTTTCGTTGCGGGCGACCGCGTCATCTTCTCCGAGCTTTCGCCCCGCCCGCACGACACCGGTATGGTGACGCTGATCTCGCAGACGTTGAGCGAGTTCGATTTGCACGCGCGCGCGATCCTTGGCCTGCCCATTCCCGACGTGGCACTGGTCGGTCCCGCCGCCTCCGCCGTGATCCTCGCCGATCGCGACGCGGCGCGCTTCAGCTATCGCGGGCTGGCAGAGGCACTGGCAACGGCAGCAGAGGCGGTGGACGTGCGGCTGTTCGGCAAGCCCGTAACACGACCCTATCGCCGGATGGGTGTCGCGCTCGCCCGCGCTTCGGATGTCGGCGAGGCACGTGCCGCCGCGCGCACCGCCGCCGACGCAATCGTTATCGTTTACGAATGAACTGCCGCACGGCGTTTGCCGACGGCAAAGAAAAAGGGGCGGCTTTCGCCGCCCCTGTATCCTCCACTGCTTCCGAAGAAGAATGGCGCGCCCGGAACGATTCGAACGTCCGACCCTCAGATTCGTAGTCTGATGCTCTATCCAGCTGAGCTACGGGCGCCCGGTGGAGGCGCGCTAATATAAGCGGGTTCGGGATTGCGCAAGGGCGTTGCGCCACTCTTTTTCGCTCCGTAAGCAAAGACGCATGTCACCGCGCAGCCCGCTCCTGCCCCTGATGCTCGGCGTCGCGCTTGCCGGGTGCAGCGCGACGGGCCGATCCTACCCCTCTCTGCTTCCCCGCGCGGCGGAGCAGCAGAGCTTCGCCGAGCCGGCCACGCCGCCTCCGGCGCCCGCGGCGCCCGATCCCGCACTCGATGCCCGGATCGCTGCGACCACCGCTACGCTTAACGCGCGCGTGAAGGCGTTCGAGACGGCCAGCGCGACCGCGCGGCAGAAAGTGGCATCGGCCGGGCGCGCGCCCGCGGGCAGCGAGGCGTGGCTCGATGCGCAGGTGACCTTGGCGGAGCTCGATTCGCTGCGCTCGGCGACGCTTGAGGTGGTCACCGATCTCGAGACGATCGCGGGCGAGCGCGCGGCCGATCTCGCGGCGGACTATGGCCCCCTGGACGCGGCGGTCTCGCAAGCCCGCGCTGCAGCGGCGAAGCAAGCAGCAACGATCGCCGAGCTGCAGGGCCGACTGTCGCCCGCCTGACAGGTTTCGCCCGGCGCGATCGGGATCAGCGCGCCGCCGCTGGACGAAGCGCGCCGCCGCTCAGGTACATCGCGGTAATCGTGATCTCCGTCACGCCGCGTCCGACGGTGACCGCGGTAACTTTGGGCGACGGCTTGCGACCGAACACGAAGTCGAGCAGCGTCACGCGCGGATTGCCCGACGCGCCGCCACCATCGCTGCGATCGGTGTTGCCATTGCCATTGACGTCGTGGCGCAGATCGACGGCGTAGCTGCCCGGCGCCGGCACGGGCATGCAGATGCGGATCGGCCCTGTGGCCGGGGTCGGTAACTCGACACGATCAATCCAGCTCTTCTTGTCGAACCATTTGGACGGCGCGCCGCCGAAGGTCCGCACGCGGATCATGCCGGTGCGGCTCTTGAGCCCCACGACGGAGACGAGGATCGCGGGGCCGCTGCCGGAGCAGCGAGCGGCGTGCGGGCCAAGGACGCCACCGCCCTGCGCCGTGCCGGAAGTCGCGGCGAGCATCGCGGCGCTCAGCGCGAATGAGCCAAGTAGCGAACGATATGGAACAAACTTCATCACAGCTTGTGTCGCATCTAGTCGTGGCGCGATCGTGGCGCGGCAGCGTCAAAGATATGAATCGTCGCGGACAAAATTCGCGATGGTGGGCGCTGACGGGTTCGAACCGCCGACCTACTCGGTGTAAACGAGCCGCTCTACCAGCTGAGCTAAGCGCCCCCTCGCGGGAGAAGCGGCGGTGTAGCGCGGTTTGCGCGCGGCACAAGACCGATCGTCAGACCAGTGGCAGCCCCATCGCGCGGAGTGACGCGATATAGCGACGCATGCCCTCCAGCCCGCGCGGCGTCAGGAACATGAAGGCGCGGCGGCGATCGAACGGGTCGGGCTCCCGCCGGAAGATACCCGCGTCGGTCATTCGCGCGATCCAACGCAGCGCCGTCGTCGGCGCCACCGCGGCCGCGATGCACAGGCTGGATACCGAAACCTGCGCGCGCTCGAGATGCGCCGCATACAGGTCGAGCATCATGTCCCAGCCGGGATCCTCGAAAAGCCCCGGCCCGAGATGCCGATCGCGCTGTCGGCGCGCACGGACGATCTGGCGGATCTCGCTGGACGATCCGGCATCCTCCGCCGCCGAGGCGAAATCGTCGCTGCGATCGATCGGCACCGCCTGTGATGCCGCCTCGCGCGTCGATAGTCGGGCGAGCACGTCGGCAATCCGCGCCACTTCGGCGTTCAGCCGCGCGAGCCGCGCCGCCTCATTCTCGCGTACGGTTTCACCCAAACTGAAGCGGTCCGACAGGCCGCAGGCCGCGATCGCCGCGATCCAGTCCATCGCCGATGGATCGCACACGATTTCGTGTCGCGCAGCGACGAGCGAAGCGGCGATGACGTCGATTCGCGCCATGTCGGTGCCGATCACCAGCGGCAGCCCGCGCCCCGCGGCCTCGTGATCGATCGCCGGAAGCATGGCGGCGATGGCGTCCTCGGCTATGCCGCGGGCGTCGAGTACAACCACCGGTACGGCTGACAAAGCCTGCAGCCGTTCGAGCGCGCCGTCCCACGATACGCCCGGCAACACACGCCCCCCAGCCTGCGCGATCACGGCCGATACGGTGTCGGCGGCATCGTCGCTGCCGACGATCAGTGCGTCGAACCGCCCCCGCGCGTTGGAGTCATAGTCCCAGTTGGTTCCCAGCATATCCCACCCTGAACCGGATCAGAACATGTCGTCTAACCCATTGAGGTCAGGCAACGATCAACCTCCGGAACGGCGCAGCGTATCCGTGATTGAGTTATAAGAACCTCCGCTTCGGATGATTCACATCACTCAATTGCCTTAACGATTTCCTCGACCATCTTCTTCGCGTCGGCCAGCAGCATCATCGTGTTGTCCATGTAGAAGACGTCGTTGTCGACGCCGGCATAGCCGACACCGCCCATCGATCGCTTCACGAACAGCACCGTCTTGGCCTTTTCGACGTCGAGGATCGGCATGCCGTAGATCGGCGACGTCTTGTCAGTCTTCGCCGCCGGATTGGTCACGTCGTTCGCGCCGATCACGAACGCGACGTCGGTCTGCGCGAATTCCGAATTGATGTCCTCTAACTCGAACACCTCGTCGTACGGCACGTTGGCCTCCGCGAGCAGCACGTTCATGTGGCCGGGCATGCGGCCGGCGACCGGGTGAATCGCGTATTTCACGCGCACGCCGGCCTCCTTCAGCTTGTCCGCCATCTCGCGCAGGACGTGCTGTGCCTGCGCCACCGCCATGCCATAGCCCGGCACGATGATGACCTGTTCGGCCTGCGTCATCAGGAACGCGGCGTCCTCCGCCGAGCCGCGCTTCCACGGGCGTTGCTCCTTCGCCGCACCGTCGCCGGCGCCGCCGCTCTCCGCCCCGAAGCCGCCCGCGATCACGCTGATGAAGCTGCGGTTCATCGCGCGGCACATGATGTAGCTGAGGATCGCGCCCGACGATCCAACCAGCGCGCCGGTGATAATCATCGCGCTGTTGTGGAGCGTGAACCCCATCGCCGCCGCCGCCCAGCCCGAATAGCTGTTGAGCATGCTGACGACGACCGGCATGTCCGCCCCGCCGATCGGCACGATCAGCAGGAAACCGATCGCGAACGACAGCGCGACGACGATCCAGAAATTGGCAGGCGCCTCGGTCAGCCAGAAGGCGAACGCGAAATAGGCGATCATCAGCGCGACGCCGAGGTTGATCGCGTGGCGCATCGGCAGCAGGATCGGCGCGCCGCCCATGTTGCCGTTGAGCTTGAGGAACGCGATTACCGATCCGGAAAAGGTTATCGCGCCGATCGCGACGCCCAGGATCATCTCGACCCGGCTGACGGGATGGATCGTCGCGAACGGCTGGCCGATCAGCGGGGTAACGACGTCCGCAATGCCGAAGGCGACCGGGTTGAGATAAGCGGCGACCGCCACGAGCACCGCGGCGAGCCCGACCAGGCTATGGAAGGCGGCGACGAGCTGCGGCATCGCCGTCATCGCGATGCGCCTTGCGGTGACGATCCCAATCACCGCGCCGACCCCGATCGCCACGAGGATCTCGATCACCGCCAGCGTATCGACGCGCTGCAGCAGTGCGGCGTAGTCGTAGCCGCCGACCTCGCCCAGCGCGACGACGGGCATCGTCGGCACGTGCGTCAGCAGCGTCGTCACCACCGCGATCGTCATGCCGATCATGCCGAAGCGATTGCCGCGCTGGCTCGATGCCGGGCTCGACAGCCCGCGCAGCGCGAGGATGAAGCAGACCCCCGCCACAAGGTAGGCGAGCGCCGCCCAGGGATTGTCCGCGACCTGTTCCACTACCCTCGATCCCCCCGGTTCATATGTGTCCGGCGGCGCGCGCCGCCGGTGTGCCGATCAGTGCTTCGCAGCCGCCGGCCGATCCTTCTTCTTGTACATCGCGAGCATACGCTGCGTGACGGCGAAGCCGCCGAAGATGTTGATGCTGGCCAGCACGACGCCGAGTAGCCCCAGCCATTTGGCACTCGGGCTGCCGCTCGCCGCCGCGGCGATCAGCGCGCCGACAATGATGACGGAGGAGATCGCGTTGGTCACCGCCATCAGCGGCGTGTGCAGCGCCGGCGTCACCGACCAGACGACGAAATAGCCGACGAAGCACGCCAATACGAAGATCGACAGGATCGCGATGAAGCTCAACTTCCCCTCCTCACCCGGCGCGCACGATACGATCGTCGAGACCGCGGCACGCCTGTTCGAAACGTCTTAACGCTGCTTGCACCGGTTCATAAAGGTGCCGAGCGCGGGCATTAGGCGCCCAGCAGCCGTTCGTTGACGACCTTACCGCCCTGAGTCAGTCGCACCGCGTCGCCGATCTCCGCATCGAGCACCGGCCGCCCAGCCTCCTTGTCCCAGAAGGCGGACAGGAAGTTGAACAGGTTGCGCGCGAACAGCGCCGAGGCGTCCGCCGCGAGCCGCGACGGCACGTTGCGATGCCCGACGATCTTGACGCCATGCCGCTCGATCACTTGGCCGGCGACCGCACCCTCGACGTTCCCGCCCTGCTCGACGGCGAGGTCGACGATTACGCTGCCCGCGCGCATCGTCGCGATCTGCGCGTCGCTGATCAGCCGCGGCGCCGGGCGTCCCGGGATCAGCGCGGTGGTGATGACGATGTCCTGCTTGGCGATGTGCGACGATACCAGCTCGGCCTGCGCCGCCTGATATTCGGCGCTCATCTCGGTCGCGTAGCCGCCCGAGCCCTCGCCCTCGATGCCCTTCACATTCTCGACGAAGATCGGCTTCGCGCCGAGCGACTGGATCTGTTCCTTGGTCGCGGATCGCACGTCGGTCGCCGATACCTGTGCGCCGAGCCGGCGCGCGGTGGCGATCGCCTGCAGACCGGCGACGCCGACGCCCATCACGAAGACCTTGGCGGCCGACACCGTACCGGCGGCGGTCATCATCATCGGAAAGGCGCGGCCATATTCGCCCGCCGCGTCGAGCACCGCCTTGTACCCCGACAGGTTCGACTGCGAAGACAGGATGTCCATCGACTGCGCGCGGGTGATGCGCGGCATGAACTCCATCGCCAGCGCCTCGATCCCCGCCGCGGCATAGCCGTCGACGCGCGCGCGCTCACCAAAGGGATTGAGCCCGGCGACGAGCCATGCGCCCGGCTTCATGCCGGCAAGCGACGCAGGCTCGGGGCCCTGCACGCCCAGAACGATCTCCGCGCCCGCCAGGACTGCGGCACGATCCGCCACCGTCGCCCCGGCATCAGCATAGGCTTGATCAGTGATCGACGCCGCAGCACCGGCGCCCGTCTCGACGGCCAGATCGGCACCGAGCGCTGTGAACTTCTTCACCGTCTCCGGTGTCGCCGCCACCCGCCGTTCGCCGTCCGCCCCCTCCTTGAGGACAGCGATCTTCATCGGTTAGGCGATCAGCCAGACCACGAACGCAGCGACGATGACGCAGGCGACCGTGCCCCACTTCATCAGCCCCATGACGCCCTCGTAGGTCGCGGCATGCGCCTTGATGTCGTTGGACTGCGCACCGTGATCGGCCATGGTCACCCTCTTGTTCCACACTTGTATGCCCCGCTCTTATCCGGGGGCCCTGCCCGCCTCAACCCTGCTTAAGCGAGCTTTTACTTCGGCGTCCTAAAGCCGGTCGGATGAGGCGGGACGACAGATGACGCGCAACGGCCAGCGCATGCTGATGCTGATCGACGACGAGCCTGCGCAGCGGCGGCTGGTGGCGGCGCTTGCCGCCCGCGGCGGCTGGCGCACGCTATTCGCTGGCGATTCCGATACGGCGATCGCGATGCTTGGCACGCAGGACGGGATGCAGCTCGATGCGATCCTGTTCGATCACTGGGGCGAGGATGACGACGCCTCCGCCCTGATCGCGGAGCTGCGCGCGCGCCGGCCTGCGCTTCCGATCCTGGTGCTCACCGCCAACGGCTCCGTCAGCCACGCGGTGAACGCGATGCGCGCAGGGGCTACGGACTTCCTCGTCAAGCCGCTCGCCCCCGAACGGATGCTGCGCGCGCTGGACGCAGCGGTCGCGGGAACACAGGCCGGCGAGCTGCGGCCGCTGACCGAGAAGATTCCGGCGATGCTCGGCTTCGACGAGATCGTCGGATCGGCACCGCAATTCCGCGCCGCGTTGGCGATCGCGGCGAAGGCGGCGCGCGCACGCGTCGCGGTTCTGATCGAGGGCGAGAGCGGCGTCGGCAAGGAAGTCGTCGCGGAAGCGGTGCACGCCGCCAGCCCGCGCGCCAAGAAGCCGATGGTGACCGTCAACTGCGGCGCGCTGCCGGCGAATCAGATCGAGAGCGAGCTGTTCGGCCACGAACCCGGCGCATTCACTGGTGCGTTCGAGCGCAAGATCGGCAAGTTCGTCGAAGCCGATGGCGGCACGATCTTCCTCGATGAGGTAGGCGAGATGCCGCTCGAGGCACAGGCGCGACTGCTGCGCGTGCTGCAAGCGGGCGAGATCCACCCGCTCGGCGCGCGCCACCCGCGCGAGGTCGACGTCCGGATCATCGCGGCGACCAACAAACGTCTCGCCGATGAGGTGGAGGCCGGGACCTTCCGCGAGGATCTCTACTATCGGCTCAACCTGGTGCAGGTCCCGATCCCGCCGCTGCGCGAGCGCGCGCAGGATATTCCCGCGCTGGCCCGCCACCTGCTGGCGCGGATCGCGCAGCAGCCAGGGCTCAAGGAGCTAGGCATTACCGACGACGCGCTGGCGCTGCTCGTCGACTATGAATGGCCCGGCAACGTCCGCCAGTTGCAGAACGCGCTCTTCCGCGCTGCGGTGTTGTGCGAGGGCGATGCGCTGACCCGCGCCGATTTCCCACAGATCGCGACCTACAGCGCGCGCCGCAGCCGTGCGCCGCAGCTACAGCAGATGGCGACATCGGGCGGTGTCACGCTGTTCCGTGCCGACGGCAATCTGCGCGCGCTCGAAGAGATCGAGGCCGACGTTATCCGTCTGGCGATCGGCCACTACCGCGGCCGCATGACCGAAGTGGCGCGGCGGCTGGGGATCGGGCGCTCGACGCTCTACCGCAAACTCAGCGAACTCGGCATCGAGAACGCCGCCTGATCAGTCGATCCTCGCGATCCATTCTGGCAGCTCGGCGAGGCTGGTAAGCTGGCGGAACCGCGCGGCGTCGACCGGCGGCGGCGCAGCCTCGTGGCTCCAGCCGCCGTCCTGCGGCACATAGGCGGCCCACGCCCCGGCAGCGAGCGCGGGCAGCACGTCCGAGCGCATCGAATCGCCCGCCATCACCGCCCGCTCCGGCGCGACGCCGTGGCGCGCGAACAGACGCATGAAGGTCGCCGGCTGCTTGTCGCTGACGATCTCGATGCCGGCGAAACGCTCGCCGAGCCCGGAGGCGGCAAGCTTCATCTCCTGGTGCAGCAGATCGCCCTTGGTCACCAGTACCAGTCGCCCGAGCGCTGCGAGCCGATCGAGCGTGTCCTCGATCCCGTCGAGCAGTTCCACCGGATGCGCCAGCAGCGTCCGCCCGGCGTCGAGGATCTGGCGCACCGCCTTCGCGGGCAATGCTGCACCGCCAAGCTCAAGCGCGGTCTCGATCATCGACAGCGTGAAGCTCTTCGCGCCGTAGCCGTACAGCGGCAGGTTGCGCACCTCGACTTCTGCGAGCGTGTCGCGTGCGATGCCCGCTTCCGCAAACGGCGCCAGCATCGCGACGAACGCCTCTTCCGCCGCGGCGAAGAAACGCATGTTGTGCCACAGCGTGTCGTCGGCATCGAGGCAGATGAGGTCGATCGGCATACGGCGCCTGATATCTCCGGCTTCAGCGGCGCGAAAGCATCACGGAGCCTTGACGAAAACGTCAACCGCAATTACTGACACACCTGTCAATAAGGAGCAGTATCGATGGCCGCCAAGCTTCCCCCCTTCCCCGGCACGACGGGCAAGCGCGACTGGCGCACCGCCTTCGACGCGATCAAGAAGCTGCTGAATAATGGCGACGATACGGTGCAGGTGTTCCGCATCATGCGCGCGCTCAACACCGGCAGCACCGAATGGGGCTATGCCAAGCTGCTCGAGACCGAGAATGGCGGCCGCATCGCGCTGGAGCAGGCCAATCTCGCCGAGCGTTTCTCCGATCGGTCGTGGGTGGATACCTTTGCTCCCGGCACCGTCGGCGCCGCCTATCGCGACTTCCTCGACAGCACGGGCTATTCGGCCGACGGCCTCGTCGAGGTCAGCAAGGTCGGCAACGACAATGCCGAGATCGAACATCCCTACGCCTGGTTCGGCCGCCGTACGCGCGACATGCACGATATCTGGCACGTGCTGACCGGCTATAAGGCGGACGAGAGCCTGGGCGAGGCGGCGCTGGTCGCGTTCAGCTACGCGCAGGTCGGCGGGCTTGGCTGGGCGTTTATCGGCAGCGCGGCGGCGCTCAAGAGCTTTGGCGTCACCAAGAACACGCTCTTCGCGCGCGCGGTCGCCGAAGGGTACAAGCGCGGCAAGCAAGCTAAGTGGCTCGCCGGCGAGGACGTGCTGCAGCTGATGCACGAGCCGCTCGGCGCCGCGCGCAAGCGCCTCGGCCTCACCGAGCCGGTGATGTACAAGCGCGCACAGCGCGAACTTGGCGAGGAAATGGCTTCGTACCTCAGCGCGCGTCGCGAAGAGGCGGCGGAGCCCGAGCGGCTCGCCGCCTAACATCGCCGCGGCGCCGCCTGATCTGCTCGGGCGGCGCCGGCGGATTGCCTATTGCGCGCGCGCCCGCCACATGCCGGCCGGATGCTTCGCCGGCTCGTTCTCACCGATACGCGCAATCACGCGGCGCTCGCGCTCGAGCCGGGCGGCGGCTTCGTCGTCCTCACCGGCCCGAACGGCGCCGGGAAGACGAATGTACTCGAGGCGGTATCGCTGCTGTCTCCCGGACGGGGACTGCGCCGCGCGATGCTGGGCGATGTTGCGCGCCGCGACGGGCCCGGCGGGTTCGGCATCGCCGCCACGCTCGACGATACGACGCAGATCGCCACCGGCACGCTCGCCTCCGCGCCCGAGCGCCGCGTAGTGCGGATCAACGGTGCGACCGCCGCGGCGAATGCGCTCGCCGAGTGGCTCTCGATCCTGTGGCTTACGCCCGCGATGGACCGGCTGTTCGTCGAGCCGGCGGGCGAACGGCGGCGCTTCCTCGATCGCCTGACGCTCGCGCTCGCGCCGTCTCACGCGCACGAGGCGACGCGCTACGATGCGGCGATGCGCGCGCGCAACAAGCTGCTTGCCGACGAAGCGCCCGATCGCGGTTGGCTGTCGGCGCTCGAGGTGCAGATGGCGCAGCACGGCGCCGCGATCGATGCCGCGCGCCGCGAGACCGTAGCGGCCGTTTCGACGCGGCTTGCTGACCAGGCCGCCGCCGATTTCCCGCGCGCGACGCTCGCGCTCGATGGATGGACGGGGGACGAGGCGGCGCTGCTCCATGCGCTGCGTGACGGCCGCGCGCGCGACGCGGCGGCAGGGCGCACCCTCACCGGCCCGCACCGCGCCGATCTCACTGTCATGCATTGCGACAAGGCGATTCCTGCCGCACAGGCCTCGACCGGGGAACAGAAGGCGCTGCTGCTCGGCATCGTCCTTGCCCACGCCGATCTGGTCGGCGCGCGGCGCGGGCAGCCGCCGATCCTGCTGCTCGACGAGATTGCCGCACATCTCGATCCGGCACGCCGCGCGGCGCTGTTCGCGCGCTTGGCCGGGCACGCGCAGGTGTGGATGACCGGCACGGAGCCGCAATTGTTCGACGCGATCGGCGCGGACGCGACGCGCATCGCGCTCGGCTGAATGCCGGCTGTCGATCGGTCTCAGGCAGGGTTCAAGCACGGGCGCGCAGTGACGCCGTCGTAGCGGGGGCTACGATGGAGGAATGTGATGCGTACCCTTATCCTCGCCACGCTGGGCTTTGCCGCGATGACCGGTGCCGCGCCAGCCGAAGCGCAACGCAGCTGGGACTGGAGTGGCGGGCGCCCGGGCAGCGGTGCGTGGCGGCTCGTCGGCCCGGGCGTGCCGATGCTGATCCCCGAGCTGCGCGCCTCGGTCCGTGGCCGGGCTTTCGTGATGCGCAACTTCGATCTCAATGGCGATCGCGTGATCGGCCGTCGCGAGGCAGCGCTTGCCAACCGTACCTTTATCCAGATTGCCGGCGCCGATCGTCCGCGCTTCAACTGGGACCGTCGCGATTCGACCTATGTGGTCGCCGTCGAGGAACCGGCACGCGGCCCGATCGCCTGGGATCGCCGCGCGATGCGCGACTACGGCTTTCGCCAAACGCCACGCGGCGCGACGATGACGCTGAGCGAGCAGGTGCTGTTCGACACCGACAGCGCGACGCTGCGCCCGGGCGCGATTGCCCGGCTGCGTCCGCTCGCCGCCTATCTGCGCGCCAATCCGGGCGTGCGCGTGGCGATCGATGGCCATACCGATTCGCGCGCGTCCGACGCGTACAACAAGTCGCTGTCGCTGCGTCGTGCCGATGCAGTGCGGGGCGCATTCGACGATCTCGGCGTCACGCGCGCGCGCTTCTCGGTCGAAGGCTTCGGTGAGAGCCAGCCGGTTGCCAGCAACGCGACGCCGCAGGGCATGCAACGCAATCGCCGCGTCGAGGTGACGTTGCTCGGCCAGCGCGCCGACCGTCTGGCTGGCGAATGACGCACCACCGGCGTCCGCCCCGCCCGTCAAGGGGTGGACGCCGGCAAGCGCGGCGCTACGGTCGCGTGATGGAGAGCAATCTAGATCGACCGGCAGCAGCCGGCGAGTGGGCGCGCGGTTGGCCGGTGGTGGCCGCGGCGATGATCGGCATCGGCTTCGGGCCGGGGCTGTTCCAGAACCTGTCGAGCCTGTTCGTCGTCGGGCCGATCGCCGAATTCGGCTGGAGCCGCGGCGATATTGCGACTGCCGCCGGCCTTGGGCTGCTTGGCGGGCTGCTGGTGCCGTTCCTCGGCCGCCTCGTCGATCGCTGGGGCGTACGGCTGATGATCGTGCTCGGCATGGCGCTGCTCGCGCTCGTCTACGCTGGTCTTTCGGCGATGACTGGGCCGTTGTGGCAATATCAGGCGCTAGTCTTCGGCCTAGCCCTCGCCGTTCCCGGCACCAGCGCGATCGTCTATGGGAAGCTCATCGCGCTCAGGTTCGAGAAGCACCGGGGCATGGCGCTCGGCATCGCCACGTCGGGCATCTCGATCACCTCGCTTGCGCTGGCGCCCGTCCTTGGCCTCGTCATCACCAGCTACGGCTGGCGCGTCGGGTTCCTTGCCTTGTGCGCCGCCGTCGGCGCGGCGGCGCTGCCCGCGGTACTGCTCCTGCTGCGCGGCGTACCCGCCGGCCCCACCCGGCCCGATCCGGACGACGCGCGCGCCGCGATCCCGGTCGAAGGAATGACGGGCAGCGAGACGCGGCGCGACGGGCGATACTGGCGGCTTGGACTGTGCGGCGCGCTCATCAACGTGGCGAGCGTCGGGCTGGTCACCTCGCTGGTGCCGTTCGGCGTGGATCGCGGGCTGAGCGCTGCCGAGGCAGCACTTTTGGTGACGAGCTTCGCCGCCAGCCAAGTCGTCGGACGACTCGTCATGGGCGCGCTGGTCGATCGCTTCCCGCCGCGCGTCACCGCCGCGGTCTTTGCGGCGATCTCCTGCCTCGCGTTCGTCGCGCTGCAACTGCCGCAGCCCGGCCTCGCGCTGCTCCTCACGCTCGTGTTCCTCGGCGGGCTGATGAACGGCGCCGAGCACGATCTGCTGCCGTTTCTGACTGCCCGCCTGTTCGGCATCCGCGCCTATGGCGAGGTCTACGGCCTGCTCATCATGATCTCGCTGATCGGCACGGCGAGCGGCATCACCGCCTTCGGCCGGCTCCACGATGCAACGGGCGGCTACGACATCGCGCTCGTCGTCGCGGCGGTCGCGCTGGGGATCACGGCGCTTCTCTTCCTCTCGCTGCGCGAACGCCCCCTACCACACGTTCAGGCCGCCGCAATGCCTGCCTGACGCCCGCCGTTGCGCCGCCATTTCGCTTTCGTTGCGGCGCCGCAATGCCTATATGCTCAGCATGGCTGAACAGCAGAATTCCAACGATTACGGCGCCTCCTCGATCAAGGTGCTGAAGGGGCTAGACGCGGTCCGCAAGCGTCCCGGCATGTACATCGGCGATACCGACGACGGCTCGGGCCTGCACCACATGGTGTTCGAGGTGTCGGACAATGCGATCGACGAAGCGCTCGCTGGTCATTGCGACCGGATCGACATTACGCTCAACGCCGACGGATCGGTCAGCGTCACCGACAACGGGCGCGGCATCCCGACCGGCATCCACCCCGAAGAGGGCGTGTCTGCCGCCGAAGTCATCATGACGCAGCTGCACGCCGGCGGTAAGTTCGAGAATACGTCGGACGACAACGCCTACAAGGTGTCGGGCGGGCTGCACGGCGTCGGCGTCTCGGTCGTCAACGCGCTGTCCGAATGGCTTGATCTTACCATCTGGCGCGACGGGCAGGAACATTACATGCGCTTCGCGCACGGCGATGCCGTCGACCCGCTCAAGGTCGTCGGCACGGCGGAGGGCATGAAGGGCACGCGCGTTACCTTCCTGCCCTCGCCCGCCACGTTCAAGATCACCGAGTTCGATTTCGACAAGCTCGAGCATCGCTATCGCGAACTCGCCTTCCTCAACTCGGGCGTCCGCCTGTTCCTCACCGATGCGCGGCACGAGGAACCCAAGACGGTCGAACTCTATTACGAGGGCGGCATCGCGGCGTTCGTGAAGTGGCTCGATCGCACCAAGGCGGCGCTGTTCCCCGAGCCGATCGCCATCTCCGGGCACCGCGACGACATCGGCATCGACGTCGCGCTGGAGTGGAATGACAGTTATTACGAGAACGTCCTGTGCTTCACCAACAACATCCCGCAGCGTGACGGCGGGACGCACCTTGCTGCCTTCCGCTCGGCGCTGACGCGCACGCTCAACAATTACGCCGAGAAGTCGGGCATCCTCAAGAAGGAGAAGGTCAGCCTGACGGGCGACGACATGCGCGAGGGGCTGACCGCGATCGTCTCGGTCAAGCTGCCCGATCCGAAGTTCTCGTCACAGACTAAGGACAAGCTCGTCAGCTCCGAGGTGCGCCAGCCGCTCGAGAGCCTGCTCGCCGACAAGATGGCCGATTGGCTGGAGGAGAACCCGCAGAACGCGCGCCAGATCATCCAGAAGGTGATCGACGCCGCCGCCGCGCGCGAAGCAGCGAAGAAGGCGCGCGAGGCGAGCCGCAAGTCGGTGATGGGCATCGCCTCGCTGCCCGGCAAGCTCGCCGACTGCCAGGAGAAGGATCCGGCGAAATCCGAGCTGTTCCTTGTCGAAGGCGATTCAGCGGGCGGCTCGGCGAAGCAGGGGCGCGATCGGCATTTCCAGGCGATCCTCCCGCTGCGCGGCAAGATCCTCAACGTCGAGCGCGCGCGCTTCGATCGCATGCTCGGCTCGAAGGAGATCGGCACGCTCATCCAGGCGATGGGCACCGGCATCGGACGCGACGACTTCAAGCTCGAGAAGCTGCGCTACCACAAGATCGTCATCATGACCGACGCCGACGTCGACGGCGCGCATATCCGCACGCTGCTGCTGACGTTCTTCTATCGCCAGATGCCCGAGATCATCGAGAAGGGGCACCTCTACATCGCGCAGCCGCCGCTCTACAAGGCGACGCGGGGCCGCTCGGAAGTGTACCTCAAGGATGAGAAGGCGCTCGAGGATTACCTCGTCGATGCCGGCGTCACCGCGACGGCGCTCGACGGTATCGGCTCGGGCGACGCGCTGAAGCACCTCGTCGATCACGCCCGTCGTATGCGCACGCTGATGCGCTATGCCCCGCGGCGCTACGATCCGACGATCATCGAAGGGCTCGCGCTCGGCGGCGCGCTCGATCCCGAGATCGACCGGACGGCGCGAGCCGCACGCCTTGCCGAGATCACGCGCCGCCTCGATCAGGGTGATGCCGACGCCCGCTGGTCCGCGACGATGACCGACGAGGGCGGATTCCACTTCGAACGCGTCTGGCGCGGCGTCACCGACCACCACGTGATCGAAGCGGCCTTCGTCGCGTCGGCGGAGGCGCGCAAGCTGCACGCCGTGGCATCGGAACAGGCCGATACTTACGCGCACGCCTCGAAGCTGGTGCCGCTCAAGTCGGCCGCTACCGAGGCTGCCGGGGACGAGGAGGAAGGCGTCACTATCGGCAAGGGCGAAACACTCGTCGCGCGCCCGACGCAGCTGCTCGACGCGGTGCTCGGCATCGGTCGCAAGGGGCTGTCGATCCAGCGCTACAAGGGCCTCGGTGAGATGAATGCCGAGCAGCTGTGGGAGACGACGCTCGACCCCACCAACCGCACGATGCTGCGCGTCGCGATCGATCAGGCCGATGTCGCCGACGAGATCTTCACGCGGCTGATGGGCGACATCGTCGAGCCGCGGCGCGAGTTCATCCAGGACAATGCGCTCAGCGTCGCCAACCTCGACGTCTGATCCGGCAGGGCGCGCGGACGGTCGAGACGACGCCGCGCGCCACGCCTTGAACTTCTACATGAGCGGTTTGCCATGATCCTCTCTCCTGGCGCGGTCGGCTATGCCGGCTGGCGCGCCATTTATAGCGGCGCGACGCCGCGGCTCGATCCCGCCTGCCACCCGGCGATCGCCGAAAGTGCCGCGGCGGTCGCGCGGATCGTCGCGAACGGCGCGCCCGTCTACGGGATCAACACCGGCTTCGGTAAGCTCGCCAGCGTGCGCATCCATGCCGAAGATCTGGCGACGCTCCAGCGCAACATCGTGCTCAGCCATGCCGCCGGCGTCGGCGATCCGATGCCGGTTCCGGTTGCGCGGCTGATGATGGCGCTGAAGCTCGCCAGCCTCGCCCAGGGCGCGTCGGGTGTCCGTCCGGAAACGATCGCGCTGCTCGAAGCGCTTCTGGCGAAAGGGCTGACGCCGCTCGTCCCTGCGCAGGGTTCGGTCGGTGCGAGCGGCGATCTCGCGCCGCTCGCGCATATGGCCGCGACGATGATCGGCGTCGGCGAGATGATCGTCGACGGCGCCGTCGTTCCTGCCGACCGCGGGCTTGAGCACGCTGGCCTTATCCCGCTATCGCTCGGGCCCAAGGAGGGGCTGGCACTGCTCAACGGCACGCAGTTCAGCACCGCCTACGCGCTCGCGGCGCTCTTCGAAGCCGAACGGCTGTACCGATCGGCGCTCGTCACCGGCATCGTCGCGACCGAGGCGGCGAAGGGATCGGACGCACCGTTCGATCCGCGGATCCACGCGCTACGCCGCCACCGCGGCCAGATCGATACCGCCGACGCGCTGCGCCGGTTGATGGAAGGCTCGGCGATCCGCGCCAGTCACCGGATCGACGATGCACGGGTGCAGGACCCTTATTGCCTGCGCTGCCAGCCGCAGGTGATGGGTGCCGTGCTCGATCTGCTGCGCCAGGCGGCGGCGACGCTCGTCACCGAGGCGAACGGCGTCAGCGACAATCCGCTGATCTTCGCCGGTGTGGACGGCGCGAGCGACGAGGCACTGTCTGGCGGCAACTTCCATGCCGAGCCGGTTGCGTTCGCCGCCGACATGATCGCGCTTGCGTTGTGCGAGATCGGCAGCCTCGCCGAACGCCGCATCGCGATGCTCGTTGATCCGGCGCTGTCCGGCCTCCCCGCCTTCCTCACGCCGAAGCCCGGGCTAAACTCGGGGTTCATGATCCCGCAGGTCACCGCCGCAGCGCTCGTCAGCGAGAACAAGCAGCGCGCCTATCTTGCCAGCGTCGACTCGATTCCGACCTCCGCCAATCAGGAGGATCACGTGTCGATGGCCGCGCACGGCGCGCGCCGGCTGATGCCGATGGTCGCGAACGTCGACGCGATCCTGGGCATCGAACTGCTCGCCGCGGCGCAGGGCTGCGATTTCCACGCGCCATTCACGTCGAGCGCGCCGGTAGAGGCAATACGCGCTGCGCTGCGCCGTCGCGTACCAACCTTGATCGACGACCGTCACATGGCACCCGATATGGCCGCTGCGACCGACCTCGTCGCCACCGGCGCCCTGGTCACGCTTGCCGGCGTGCTACCCGGGCTAGACTAGATCAGTTTAGCGCGCGGCCGAGCGCCGTCACTGCCCGGTCGAGCGACGCGGCGCGCGTGCATGTGCCGTCGCACTGTGCCTGCTGTGTGCGCAACGTGTCCAATATCCCGCGCGCTGCCGCTTGGTTGCCGAGCTTCAACTCGGCAGCGGCGAGGCCGGTGAGATACGCCGGTTCGCGATAATTGTCGGCGCGCGCGGCCTGTCGGAAGTTGCGCCGCGCCGCATTGGCATCACCGAGCGCGAGCAGTGATACGCCCTTCAGGAAGCGCGTGTCCTTGCCCTGCACGACGCCCGGACTGGACAATATTCGCGCCGCCTCCGCATAGCGACCGGCATCGATCATCGCGCGTGCCGATCGCGTCGGCCCCACCCACCTGCCGCCAGCGTTGGGATCGACCTGCGTCGAAAGCTGCGCACTAGGGTTCGCTGAGCCGCCGAAATTCCCGGGGTAGCCATAACCCGGCGCGATCGTCTGCGCCGCCGCCGGCGCCGCGGCCACCATCGCCAGTGACATCCAAACCGCGATCCGCATAACAGCCTCCTCACCGCCGGCGAGCAGTCGCCGCTGCAGGACTAAAGCATTAAACTGCAACACGTTCCATAATCAGGCAGTTAACTACTTATGGCTCTGCGCGGGTTCACGGAACTAGATGGTCACGCCTCGCTCCGGCATTTGCGTTGATCGCTGTGACGCTCGGTCAGATGATCGCGGCCCGTGGCAAAGGACGACGCAGGCCTTGGCAATCTGTCGCCCACGTGAATCACGACAAGATGTCGTTTGGCGACGGACTGCCGCCGATCCACGTTTCTGCCGATATTTTCCATTGCCGGGTGGCACGGCGCCCGAAACACTGCCTCCGATGCTTTGATGTTCACCGAACCCGTGGCCGGCGCATGGCCGCAGAACGGCATCCCGAAAATAACGGCCTTCGATAGCCAATATCCGGGCGGTGCAAGCCGCGCCGCCCGGATTATCAGGCGGTTACGGCATCAGCACGCCGTCGACGACGTGAATCACGCCGTTGGACTGCTTGACGTCCGCGATCGTCACATGGCTCATGCCGCCCTTCGCATCGGTCAGCATGATGCGCTTGCCCATCATCGATGCGGTCAGCGGCTCGCCCTGCACCGTGGTGAGCGTCGCCTTGCCGTTGCCGGCCTTGATCGCCTTGGCGAGATCCTTCGACGTCATCGTGCCGGAGACGACATGATAGGTCAGGATGTTCGTCAGCTGCGCCTTGTTTTCCGGCTTCACCAGCGTGTCGACGGTGCCCGCGGGCAGCTTGGCAAAGGCGGCGTTGGTCGGCGCGAACACGGTGAACGGGCCGGGGCCGGACAGCGTTTCGGCGAGGCCCGCCGCCTGCACCGCGGCGACCAGCGTCGTATGGTCCTTCGATTGCGCCGCATTCTCGACGATCGTCTTGGTCGGATACATCGCTGCGCCGCCGACCATCGGGTTCTTCGGGGCCGCGGGTGCGGGGCCGGCGGCCAGCAGGGCGGCGGCCGCGATCGCGCCGCGCAGAGTGAACTTCGTCATCAGGCTTTCCTTGTTTCTCGCGCCGGGGGGTTGCGACGCTGAAGCGAGATACGTTCGAAACGGCCATTTAGAGGCGCGCGAAGAAAAATTAATTTAGGTCAATTTCTGTCGCCACACTCGCATTGTTCGCGATCGATCGCGACCCGCGGCATAGCCGCCGGAAGGTATCCAGCTTTCGCCGATTGCACGGTGAATGCGCCAGACAACTGGCATCGCGCCGTTTTCCGCGGCTAGGGTATCGCCAGAACAAACAGGAGAGTTGACCATGGCCTATGCCCCTTTCGATCTGACCGGCAAGGTCGCGCTGATCACCGGCGGGAATGGCGGCATCGGCATCGGCATGGCGGACGCGCTGGCGCAGGCCGGCGCGGCGGTGGTCGTCTGGGGTAACAATCCGGCGAAGAACGCGGCGGCCGAGGCGCGTCTGTCCGCGCACGGCGGCCGCGTCCACGTCGAGCGTGTCGAAGTGTCGGACGAGGCCGCGGTGGACGCGGCGGTCGATCGCGCCGCCGAAATGTTCGGCCGTTTGGACTTCGTCGCGGCGAACGCCGGTGTGGGCGAAGGTGCGCCGTCGTTTCACGAGATGACGACCGATCTGTGGCGGCGCGTGCTCGCGGTGAACCTCGACGGCGTGTTCTGGACGCTGCGCGCCGCCGCCCGCCACATGGTGGCACGCGCCGAGAAGGGTGACCGCGGCGGCTCGCTGCTCGCGACATCGTCTACCTCGGCGATCCACGGTGCGCCGCGCAACCAGGCCTATGCCGCGACCAAGGGCGCGCTGCTGCCGATGATCCGCGGGCTCGCTGTCGAGTACGCCCGGTATGAGATCCGCGCCAACGCCGTCCTTCCCGGCTGGATCGCCACCGACATGACCGCGCGCGCACAGGGCAACGATAAGTTCAATGATAAGGTAATCGGCCGCGTGCCGATGCGCCGCTGGGGCGAGCCGGAGGATTTTGGCGGCCTCGCGGTCTATCTCGCCTCCGACGCGTCGCGCTTCCACACCGGCGATACGTTCACGGTCGACGGCGGCTACACGATCTTCTGATAGCCGTCGCCGGAGGTGGCGGGCGTCAGCGGCATCGCCTACATGGCCGCGCATGACCGAGATCACCGTCGCTGCGCTGCAGCTCGCCTTCTCCGCCGATATCGATGCCAATATCGCGAACGTCTCCCGCCTTGTGCGCGAGGCCGCGGCGAAGGACGCGCAGGTGATCCTTCCCCCCGAATTGTTCGAGGGAGAATATTTCTGCCGCGTTGAGGACGAAGGGCTGTTTGCCACTGCCAAGCCGACCGCCGAGCACAAGGCGGTGCGCGCGATGCAGGCGCTGGCGGCCGAGCTCAAGGTGCATATCCCAACGAGCTTCTTCGAGGCCGACGGGCCGCACCACTACAACAGCCTCGCGATGATCGGCCCCGATGGCCGTATCCAGGGCGTTTATCGCAAGAGCCACATCCCCGACGGCCCCGGCTACGAGGAGAAGTTCTATTTCCGTCCCGGCAACACCGGGTTCAAGGTGTGGGACGGCCCCTCTGCCGCCAATGCCGCGAAGCTCGGCGTCGGCATCTGCTGGGATCAATGGTATCCCGAGACCGCCCGCGCGATGATGCTGATGGGCGCTGAGGTGCTGTTCTATCCGACCGCGATCGGTAGCGAGCCGCACGACACCTCGCTCGACACCGCGCGGCTGTGGCGACGCGCGATGGTCGGCCACGCGGTGTCGAACGTCGTGCCCGTGGTGGCAGCGAACCGGGTCGGCGTAGAACACGGCCAGACGTTCTACGGCACCAGCTTCATCTGCGACGAGCGCGGCGACATGCTGGCGGAGCTCGGGCGCGAGGAAGAGGGCGTCATCACCGCGACGCTTAATCTAGATCGGGTCAAGCGCCACCGCGCCGCCTTCGGCTTCTTCCGCGATCGGCGCCCTGAACTCTACGGGCGACTGGTGGCCGATATTTAAGCGGGGGACGCTGGTGGGTCCGCCGGGGCTCGAACCCGGGACCTCTCGATTAAAAGTCGCTTGCTCTACCGACTGAGCTACGGACCCGCACCAGCGAAGTCGCGCCTAGGGAGCGCGCGGCGGCGGGTCAACCGGGCGTGAAGCTGACGCACGCTCAGGCCTGTGATCGGATCGCGCCAATGGGGCGCGATATCGAGCAGCGGACGCAGCACGAAATCGCGGTCGCGGAACAGGCGGTGCGGGATCACCAGCTCGGCAGCGCGGAACGCCCCGCCCGACCAGAGGACGATGTCGAGATCGATCACCCGCGCCGACCAACGCGCGCCGCGCCGCCGCCCGAACGCGCGCTCGATCGCCTTCAGCCGGCGCAGCATGTCGCGCGGTTCGTCGGCGCTGCGGACGATCGCGACCGCGTTGCAGAACCGGCGCAGCGACGGACCGATCGGCGCGCTGGTGATCGTGCGCGACGCCGTGACCGTGCCGATCGCCCGCAAAGCGTCGAGCGCTGCCGCCACTTCCGCTACCGGCCCACCATGCCGGCCGTGCCGATTCGAGCCGAGCGCGACGACATAGGTTGAGCGGGTCATGCCGCGCGGCGTATCGCACCGCGATGAACTTCGCACCCTCCCCGCTTCCCGCTACCGAGCCGCCGCGCGATTGCCCGCGCTGCCCGCGCCTCGTCGCCTTTCGCCACACGTTGCAGGCCGACTATCCGGATTGGTGGAACGCCCCCGTCCCCGCCTTCGGCGATCCCGACGCCTGGCTCGTCATCGTCGGTCTCGCCCCGGGCAAGCACGGCGCCAACCGCACCGGCCGCCCCTTCACCGGCGATTATGCGGGAGAGCTGCTCTACGCCACGCTCGCCAAGTTCGGGTTCAGCGAGGGAGTATTCGACGCACGGCCCGACGATGGCCTCGTCCTGAGACAGGCAATGCTGGTCAATGCCGTCCGCTGCCTTCCGCCCGAGAACAAGCCGACGCCCGAGGAAATTCGCACCTGCCGCCCCTTTCTTGAATCGCCGCTGGCTGCGCTGCCGAACGCGCGGGTGTTCATCGCGCTCGGCCAGATCGCGCACCAGTCGGCGGTAAAGGCACTCGGCGGCAAGTTGCCCAAAGCCAAGTTCGGCCACCTCGCCGAGCACCGCATGCCCGACGGGCGGATCCTGATCGATAGCTATCATTGCTCGCGCTACAATCAGAACACCGGCCGCCTCACCGCCGACATGTTCGAAGCCGTCTTCGCCCGCGCGATCGCGCTACGCGATACCCCCGCCTTGTCGCCCGCCTGACGAGGCCGTAGGCGCCGGGACAAGGGAGGGTCGATCGTGAAGGATTGCAAAGTCGCCTTGATCACCGGCGTGACGGGGCAGGATGGCGCATATCTGTCCGAACTTTTGCTTTTGAAGGGATATCGCGTCCACGGTGTGAAGCGTCGTTCGTCGTCGTTCAACACGGGTCGGATCGAGAACATCTACCAGGATCCGCACGAGGAGAACGCGCGCTTCCACCTGCATTACGGCGACCTGACCGATTCGACCAATCTCATCCGGCTGGTGCAGCAGACGCAGCCGAACGAGATCTACAACCTCGCCGCGCAGAGCCATGTCGCGGTGAGCTTCGAGACGCCCGAATATACCGCCAACGCCGACGGCATCGGGACGCTGCGCCTGCTCGAGGCGATCCGCATCCTCGGCATGGAGAAGACCTGCCGCTTCTACCAGGCCTCGACGTCGGAGCTCTACGGCCTCGTCCAGGAGGTGCCGCAGCGCGAGACGACGCCCTTCTATCCGCGCTCGCCCTACGCCGCGGCGAAGCTCTACGCTTATTGGATCGTGGTGAACTACCGTGAGGCGTACGGCATGCACGCGTCGAACGGCATCCTGTTCAACCACGAGAGCCCGCTGCGCGGCGAGACGTTCGTCACACGCAAGATCACCCGCGCGGTCGCGGCGATCAAGCTCGGGCGGCAGGAGAAGCTGTACCTCGGCAACCTCGATGCCAAGCGCGACTGGGGCCATGCGCGCGAATATGTGCGCGGCATGTGGCTGATGCTGCAGCAGGACCAGGCGGACGATTATGTGCTGGCGACGGGCGAGACGACGCCGGTACGCACCTTTGTCGAATGGGCGTTCGCCGATGCCGGCATCACCCTGCGGTGGGACGGCGAGGGCGTCGAGGAGAAGGGCTATTGCACCGAGACGGGCAAGTGCCTCGTCGAGGTCGACCCGCGCTACTTCCGCCCGACCGAGGTCGACCTGCTGATCGGCGATCCGACCAAGGCGAAGGAGAAGCTCGGCTGGGTGCACGAGACAAGCCCGCGCGATCTAGCGCGCGAGATGGTGATGGCCGACCTCGAGGTGATGAAGACCGCGCCGATCGGCAAGGGCGCCTGAGATGATCGGGCAGCCCTATGACCTTGCCGGCAAGCGCGTGTTCGTCGCCGGGCACCGCGGCATGGTCGGCTCGGCGATCGTGCGCCGGCTCGCGTCCGAACACTGCGAAGTGCTCACCGCCGGGCGCGCAGAGCTCGACCTCAAGGACCAGGCGGCGGTGCGCGCGTGGTTCGCGGCGAACCAGCCCGACGCGGTGTTCCTCGCGGCTGCCAAGGTCGGCGGGATCCTCGCGAACGACAGCTTTCCGGCCGACTTCCTCTACGACAACCTCATGATCGAGGCGAACGTGATCGAGGCGGCGCACGTGCACGGCGTCGAGAAGCTGCTGTTCCTCGGTTCCTCGTGCATCTACCCCAAGATGGCCCCCCAGCCGATCACCGAGGACGCGCTGCTCACCGGCCCGCTCGAGCCGACCAACGAATGGTATGCGATCGCCAAGATCGCCGGGATCAAGCTCGCGCAGGCGTACCGCCGCCAGCACGGGCGTGATTTCATCTCGGCGATGCCGACCAACCTCTACGGGCCCGGCGACAATTACGACCTGAAAGGCAGCCACGTCCTGCCCGCGCTGATCCGCAAGGCGCACGAGGCGAAGCTGGCCGGTGCCGACAGCATCGAGATCTGGGGCACCGGCACGCCGCGACGCGAGTTCCTCCACGTCGACGACCTTGCCGACGCCTGCGTGTTCCTGATGCGCACCTATTCCGACGACGGCCACGTCAACGTCGGCTCGGGCAGCGACGTCACCATCTTCGAACTCGCGCAGATGGTATGCGACGCCATCGGCTTCACCGGCCGCATCGTCACCGATCCCACCAAACCCGACGGCACACCGCGCAAGCTGATGGATAGCGCACTGCTCACCAACCAGGGCTGGCACCGGCGCATCGCCCTCCCCGACGGCATCGCGAGCGCGTACGCCGCGTTCTTGCGCGACCAGCCGGCGAGTGGCGCCGCCACGCCGCGATGATCCGCCGTACGACCTCGCGCGACGTCGCCGCCGCGGCCGGGGTGTCGCAACCCACCGTGTCACGCGCGCTGCGCGACGATCCTTCCGTCAGCGCCGAAACGCGGGCGCGCGTCGCCGAGGCGGCGCGGCAGCTTGACTACCGGCTCGACCGGCGCGGATCGAAGCTGCGCTTCGGCAAGACGGGGGTCCTCGCCGTCGTCATCCTCGGCATGCCCGATCAGCCGCGCGCAGCGGCCAACCCCTTCTACCTCGTCCTGCTCGGCGCGATCGCCGCGGCGGCGGCCGAGCGCGGCTACGATACACTAGTATCGTTTCAGAGTTCACCCGACACGTTCCGCGCCGGCTTTCGCCAGGGCGGCGACGCCGACGGGATCATCGTGGTCGGCAGCGCTCGCAACGATGCCGCCTGGACATTCTATGCCGGCGCAGCGGCGGCCGGCGAGCATGTCGTCTGCTGGGGCGCACCCGATGACGCCCTGCCGACCGTGCGATGCGACAATCGCAGCGGCGCCGCGATGGCAGTTCAGCACATGATCGACGGCGGTCGGACGCGGATCGCGTTCCTCGGCGGCGGATGGGAACGACAGACGGCCTATGCCGACCGGCGGCAAGGCTATTTCGACGCGCTCCAACGATCGAAGATGGATCTCATTGAAGCGCCCCACCGGCCCGCTTCGTCACGCGAGGAAGAAGGCTGCGCGGCAACGCTGGCGTTGCTCGCCGCGCACCCGCGGATCGATGCGATCTTCGCGGCCTCCGATCTGCTGGCGATCGGCGCGATCCGGGCCGCCCGGTTGAGCGAAAAGGCGATTCCCGCCGATATCGCGCTAGTCGGGTTTGACGGCATCCTGTCGGCCAGCCACGTCTCGCCGCCGCTCACCACCGTCGAGCAGGACAGCGCCGCGGCGGGAGCCGCACTGGTTGCGACGCTCATCAGCCTCATCGAGGACCAGCCGCCACCGTCGCCGAGCGTCCCGATGCGACTGGTCATCCGCGAGAGCAGCGCGCCGTCGGCTACGCGCTGAGACACACGCTTCCTTCCGCCATCCGCCCCGCCTGCATCGCGCGAGCGCTTGCGTCGGCCCGAGGCTTTGAATAGAGGCGGATCGACCGGCCAGCACCTGTCAGCGGCGGCCACCGGTATCACCGGTGCGAATAGCTGACATGGCTTGGCGCGCGCGGGTGTAGCTCAATGGTAGAGCAGAAGCTTCCCAAGCTTACGACGAGGGTTCGATTCCCTTCACCCGCTCCACGGCAGATTTGAGCCATTTCTGATACCCGTCACTAGCTTCAAGGGTGGGCCGCTTGTGGTGGCGACGCGGTAATATGCACCGGTCGCGAGCGCGAAGATCTCGTCGATGATCTCTTCGTCAGCCGCGAGAGCCAGTCCGAATTTGGCCGGATCGGGCAGCGCGTAGATGTCGCTGATGCTGGCTTCGACGTGCCTGAGCATCATCTCGCGCTTACGCCAGCTGGCCTCGCCGATTCAGCGTCGGCACAGCGTCGCCATCGATCGACGGATCAGCTTGATGCCGGCTTCCCCGCGTTCGGCCAGCAAGCCGATCTGAGCGTGCATCTTGTCCCACGACGCTCGCATGGTGCTGACCGTCATATACATCGCCCATCGCATCGAGAAACGGCGCGAACTGCCGCGCGATGGGGATGCGGCCGCGGCACTTGCGCGTCTGGCGACGGCCCGGCGGATCGAGAGCTAGCACTTGCGCCTCGGGAATCCATCGCCCTACCCGCAAGTCGAAGATCTCCTCCGCCGTGCCTAAGTGGCGACCGCCACGCGCAGATAAGCGATCAAGCGCTCGCGCCCGAGGATCCCCATCGCGAAACCGAACATCGCCGCCAGCTTTGCGACGCCGGCGCGATACCGCGGCGACCCCGCAACAGCCTTTGGCAGCTCGGCCTGGAACTGTGCTGCCCGGCCCGGCGTCGCGTAGATCGCGGCGGCGAGCTCGCGCACGCCTGAATTTGCCGTCCGGCGAAACGACCGGCTTATCCGCCAGCCATCTGCGAAAGCCGTCGACCTAGCGGCCGTCGATCGCCGCGCACGTCACGTTCAGATCGCTCTGCGCGACATGCTCAACGGCGAGTGCGAGGCCCATCGGCTCATGGACGGTCTTCTGGGCTGTCGTTCGGCCCGTAAGTGCCGGGCGCGATCTTCCATGCCTTCCTGATCGGGGCAAGCATCGCGTGAGCTTCGTGAATATGCTGCTGCGCATCGAAAGCCGCATTCACCGCGGTGCGCATCTGTTCTAGGATCGGCGCGCCGAAGCTTGCATCGGGCATACGAGCCTTGGCCCTCGCCTCGACCATGATTGCGAGCGCCTCGAGCATCGAGATGGAACTGC
Source organism: Sphingomonas sp. TZW2008 (assembly GCF_002117915.1). Taxonomy (GTDB): domain Bacteria; phylum Pseudomonadota; class Alphaproteobacteria; order Sphingomonadales; family Sphingomonadaceae; genus Sphingomonas. The sequence continues at coordinate 323,063 of NZ_BDJB01000008.1, forward strand.
GAACGGACTGCGCCTTTGCGGGCAAGAAGGCGGTCGCGATGTCAGCAGCAACTTGATGGCGTGTTGTCGGCATGTGCGTGCTCCTTCGCCGGAGCAACGCTCCGACGTTATCGAGGATGGCTAATCGGATTCAGTTGGTCGGCTACGCGCTGCATGCCGTCGAAGACCGCGAACGCCAGGACGTAGCTCGAGAAGATCGCAACAGTGAGATGAGCGATCGCAATAAGACGCGATTTTGTGGTCAAGTCATTTCGTCGGCTCCACCGGAAGAGGATGGGCGATATCCGCTCACCTTCGAGCGGAACGTCGCCGCCGGAACCATCGTCCGGCGGTGATCCGGATAGAGGGGGCGGCGCTCGTTCCTCCATTACCCATTCCGGGTTAACCCGCCTTGGATGAGGTGGGTTGACCCGCCTTGGGTGAGGGCCAGCCCTGTCGGGGAAGATCAGCCCGGCAATCACGTGATCTGGCATCTGCAATTTGCGACGGGCTGACGCGAGTTGGGATTTGAGCGTGTTCTCCGAGATCCCGAGCTTGCTAGCGGCGCGGCCTCGATGTCCCTGCTCGAGATACATGCGAACCGCTTCATACTCGCGCTTGGTGAGCTTCTGCAGCGGAGTGTCGGCGGCACCCCGAAGCGCCGCCCGATCAACCAAAAGCTTTCGATGCTCTGCCATCCCCCGCCCGTGTTAGGCACCCCAGCCCGAATCGGCCGGATTGGATTGCAAAGCCTCTCTCATGACTTGGCAATGATAATTCATGCTAGCTGCAGACGCGCCGTTCATTGCAACGAGACGGCATCCCGCTGTCGGCTTCGCCGAGGTCTCGCGCCAAGCCGGCGGCGGCGCCGGGTTTGGGCTCCTGACCACCGAGCTGAACTCGCTGTTGGTGGCGGTCCATCCAAAGGGGATGCCGGCGCTGCTGCACGATGAGGATGAGGAAGCGTAGCGGCGCGCACCGATCGAGGCGGCGATGCGACTGGTAGCGCCCGACCCGGCAAAGCTACCGCACTTGCGTTGATGCGTATCAAAATGTTGCCGTAGGCAGTATTGCTCAAAGAAGCTAAGACGCGGCCATCCTTGGGGGAGGGATGATCGTGCTGCCGATTCGAAAAGCAGGTCCTGTGGGAGCTGCTCTCAACTTTAGTGATTGTGAAGCCAAGGCTTTTGTCGACGTCTGCTATCATGCGATGTTCGGCCGTGCGCCGGACGCTTCGGGCCTGAAGCACTACCGGGACTTGATTTTGAAGGCACCGAACCGCGAAACATTGATCGCTGTGGTTCGCTCGATGACGATGAGCGAAGAGGCAAGCAAGTTTCGAGAGCATCACCTGTCGATGCAGAACCGGCGCTGATTGAAAGTCTTGTTGATAACGCCGGCGACGGGAGCTGCTTCTGCCCCACGTAAATGCTCGACCACCAGGCGGAGATCCTTGCCAGTAAGATGGCCGACCTCATCGTCATTCCACGATTGGCTGAATGCATGAAGCCGCTCGATCGTGGCCTGCAGTTCCTCGGTCATCGAGCTGTCCCCGCGCTGCCATGGCGAACCATCAGCCCGCCGGTCTGCGCGCAAGCCGGGCTAGACGATTAGTATTCCGGCGCGAAGCTCGCGCGATAGAAGCGGGGCGCCAAGGAGGAGACTGCCATGTCCACCCGTTCCGCCATCATACCTTGTCTGCGGTATGAGGATGCACCGCGCGCAATCGACTTCCTCTGCGCTGCTTTCGGTTTCGAACGCCACGCCGTCTTCGTGGATCCGCAGAACGCCCGCATTATCCACCACGCTCAACTGGTCCGCGACGGCCAGATGATCATGCTGACTACCGCGCAGGACGGAGGCTTTAGTAGGGCGGCGCCCATGGTGTCGGTGGCCGCGGCGGGCGGAAACGCGCAGTCAGCCTATGTGGTTGTCGAAGACGTCGATGCGCACGCCGTACGCGCCCGGGCTGCCGGAGCGGTCATCTTCATGGAACCGAGCGATCAGGATTACGGTGGCCGCGGGTACGGCGCCCGTGATCCGGAGGGTAACGCCTGGAGCTTTGGCAGCTACGATCCCTTTGCGCCCGCCGGATGAAACAGAAGCAGTTACAGAGCGCCCCGCCAATTTCTGTATTCTGCTGATCGTTCATCGTGTGGCTTGACCGCGTCCTGCGCCCTGCCCCGTTCTCTGAGCGGCTTGAGACTTCAAACTTGCGGTATCGCCGGCTTGCGGTGCCCGAATTGGTACTTGCGCTTCGTTCAGGCTGGGGTCGTCGGCAGCGACGTGCTCTCGTCCAATGCCGATCAGCTTGCCGCTGCGCCGCCATGGCTTCCGCCCTTCGTTCGATCGAAGGATCAATTTGCGGCGGCTGCCTGTGTCGCAGCAGTCCGTCTATCGATCTCCGGCAACGCGTAGCCAAGCGTTGGAGCAACACGCCGGACGAGCGGTTCCCAATCGAGGCGCAAGGCGACATATGCTTGGACGCCTTCCGGCTGCGTCGTGATCTTGGCCCCGGCGAGTGTCCGGATCGCCGCATCGTAGCTCTGGCGGAGCGGCCACGCCTCGGTCGCGGCGTCGGCGCGATCGCGGACAGTCGGAAAGTGGGAGTCGAGCGTCTCGAGCAGCAGTCGGGCACCACGGCGGACCGCCGCGACGGGCGCAGAGGCCGCGAGTGCGCGATAGCGGGCACGATCGAGCGCGGTATCGATCAGCGTCGTCGCATCGAGAAGGACGAAGCTGAACCTGGACACGGCGTACAGCGGCTCTTCGAAGCGAAAGTAGAAGAGCAACGGATAGAAATGATGCGCCTCCTTGGTTGCCGCGAGGGAGCGGACGAGATTGCCGAGTTCGCCCGTTGCGTCACTCGCCTCCCCTTCCGGTAAGAGCTTGGCCAGCATCACGGCCGCGTCGCCAGTGCCGTCGGTTATCAGGTCGACCGCAAGCGCCAGTGCGTTGCGCTCCCGGAGAGCCGAATACACTTGGACAAGATAGCTCAGCACCAGCGACAGCACCGACGCGCCAATCAGCGAGTTAAGAAGGAAGAGCAGGCGCGTACCGGTCGTGTGCGGCGAATAGTCGCCGCCGCCGACTATCGACAGGCTGTTTCCCGCAACCAACAGCGCGGTGACGAAGTCAGTGGACGCCCGGCCGCTTGCGGGACGGATCGCGGTGCCGAGCTCGGGCTGGACGATAAGCGCCGCGCCAAGCGCCAAGCCGATTGCCCAGAATCCGATCAGTAAGACGACAATGAGCGGACCGGCAAACGTGAGAACCGTGCCTCCGCGCTTGCCAGCCAGCTTGGCAACGCTGCATCGATCCGGTCAAGCTCGGCCTCCGTTAGGCGCAGCGGGCCGGCGCCGGCGTTGTCGGCAGCATGTTCCGGGTTTGACGCCTTGGGGATAGCAACGGTGGACGATCGCCGGACCAGGAAACGCAGCGCCACCTGACGAGCGGTTGCGCCGTGATCGGCAGCGATCTCCTCCAGCACCTGACCGCCTGCCGAGCGAAGAGCCGGAAAGCGGCCGTGGCCGAACGGGCTGTACGCAACGACGGCGATGCCGTGCTGCTCGCACCATGGCAGTACGGCGTACTCGATGGCGCGCTCCTCAAGGTGATAGAGGAGCTGGTTGCAGGCGATCCGGCCCTCGCCGCCAGCGGCCCAGGCCTCCTCAAGGTCCGGAACGTCGAAGTTGCTGACACCCCAGGACAGGATCTTGCCCTGCTCGCAGAGCCGCTCGAAGGCCTGGAAGGTCTCGTCCAGCGGGTACGACCCGCGCCAGTGCAGCAGGTAGCAGTCCAGCCGATCGGTGCGCAGACGCGCCAGCGAGCGTTCGCAGGCGGCGATCGTTCCCCGCGCGGAGGCGTTGCCGGGGAGGACTTTGGAGACGAGGAAGACCTCGTCGCGCCTACCTGCGATCGCCTCGCCGATCACCAGCTCGGCGTCGCCATACATCTCCGCAGTGTCGATGTGGCTCATGCCGAGGTCTAGCCCTCGACGCAGCGCCGCGACCGCCGTGGGCTGGTGCGCGTCGTCAATGTACCAGCTACCCTGGCCGATCACGGGCACGTCGCCTGGCAGGGAACCGAAGCGGCGCCGTTCCATGCCCTCCGGTTCCGGCCCGGACGTCACCCGCTGCGCGGCGCTGGTGACAGCGGCCGTCACGCGTCCCCCGCCTGCGGCAACCGCGCACGGGCAGTCGAGACTAACGCTGCGATCGTGTTGCGGTCTGGGCAACTCGGTATTTTTGGCGGCACGTCACTTAATGTGGCTTGGGGTAACGGCGTGTCCTACGCGTTCACAAACCCTCGTGCAGAGAGCGGCGATAGTGGCGTTCGCGGGGTGGGGACGAAGCAGTTTCAGTATTACATGAACTTTGAAACCGAGTTGACCGACTCCAGTGCGCCAAACGTCCATCTCGTGCTTCGGCTCAACCACCGCTCGGGCGTCTATGGTTTGATCAGTTCGCAACGCACGGGGTCGAACTATCTGGGTGCGGGGCTTCGCTTCGATTTTAAGTAGGTCTTGGTTCGATAGTAAGCAGACATATACCAGCGCAAATTGACGCGCATGATCCGTACCAATGCGCTAGTCATGGTGCATCGAGAGCTAAGCGATTGGATGCTCGCGGCTGGTAGACTTTGTGCTCTTGCCTGACGGCTGAAGCAGCAAACCGCGCGGTATCTTTTCCGTTCACGACGGTCGAAGTTTTCCGATCTTCTGGGCACATATCTGCCGAATCGTGGAATAGCGAAGCGATCCGACGCTCTTCCAACTGACATTCTTAGGGCCGGAAGCGCCCACCGGTGTGAAGGATCTGGTGACCAAACGATGACTACCTGAAACGCTGCGGTCGATAGCGGGCGCACCGCACGGTCGAGCCGACACGCTCCAACTATCTACGTGTAAGAGGGCTGCCAGGTAGAGCGCATTATGTACTCAGAGTTGCTACTGTTCGCCAGTGATCTTGAGGTTGCCGCAAAGTTCCTCGACCTGCCGTCATCTGTCATGGCTCAGACCGCGTCGGAAGGTATGTAAACCTGCGTACAATTCCCGCAAATTGAGCGTGCGCGGAATGGCTGCTTTTACGAGCGGCAGCGCGATTGTTAACACATCTCGGAAGGCCTGCGATCGCGCCTTCAGCCAACTACACTCTTGGCGTGTGCCTGAAACCCGCTCCACTAATCAGCTAAACGTCACCCGACGGGCAGGCCGATCGAACGAGATCGCGTCTTCGGCTTCGCCCGCAGCGACGCGCATCACCACACCGTCGGCACGAGACCAATCTTGCTCGGCCATCGGCTGACCATCGTTGGTTGACCAGCGTATATCGTGACGCACGCGCACGTCCGGGATGTCGTGATGCGCGCGGCGCCATTGCGCCAGATGCGCGACATGGCCGACGAGATCATGGTCGATCGCTCCCCAATCGATCCATGAGGTCGCATTGTCCTGCGCGTAGGCGTTGTTGTTGCCGTGCTGCGTGCGGCCCATCTCGTCGCCGGCCGCGATCATGATCGTCCCGCGCGACGCGAACAATGTCGCGAGCAGCGCACGGACGTCGGCGCCTGGCGTCGCGCTGATCCAGCTTACCTCGTGCGCATGACCGTCGCGGTTGCTCTCGCCGTTCGCCTCGTTGTGGCGCGTCGCGTAGCGGACCGTGTCGGCAAGCGTGAATCCGTCGTGCGACGCCATGAAATTGACGCTCCGCGTCCGTTCGTCGCCGAAGATATCGGTTGATCCGGCCAGCCGCGTTGCGAGCGCTCCGACGCTGCCATCGCCGCGCCAGAAGCGCCGCACGTCGTCGCGATAACGATCGTTCCATTCAAGCCAGGACGCGGGAAACTGGCCGAGCCGGTAACCGCCGGGGCCGATATCCCACGGCTCGGCGATCATGATCCGGTCGGCAAGCAGCGGATCGGCCGCGATGGCAGCGAAGATCGGCGCGTCGGGTGCGAATCCCGGCGATCGTGCCAGGACGGTGGCGAGATCGAAGCGGAAGCCGTCCACCCCCGCCTGTCCGACGAAGTGTCGCAGCGTCGCCAAGACGAGATCACGCGTCGGGGGATAGCCGAAGTCGAGCGTGTTGCCCGTTCCCGTATCGTTGATCAGCGCACCGTCGGGCGCGCGGGCATAGTGGCGATCGTCGAGCCCCCGCAGCGACAGCGTCGGCCCCTCGGCATCGCTCTCGCCGGTATGATTGAAGACGAGGTCGAGAATCACGCCGATGCCTGCGCCGCGCAGCGTCGCCACCGTGTCGCGCAACTCAGCCATGCCGCCGGGGCACAGCCGCGGATCGAGCGCCATCGGCACGACGGGATTGTATCCCCACGCGTTGCGCAGGCCGAGCGGCGGCAGGTGGCGCTCGTCGATCCAGGCGACAATCGGCATCAGCTCGACCGCATCGACGCAGATCGTTCGCAGATGCTCGATCACCGCGGGATGCGCCAGCGCCGACACCGTGCCACGGATTGCGGGGGGCAGATCCAGATGGAGGTTGGTGAAGCCGCGGACGTTCAGCTCGTAGATGAGGCCGCCCGCCCGAAACACCGGCGGCGCGGGCACAACCGGCGGAAGCGGATCGACGACGACCGCCTTGGGCACCAGCGCGGCGGTATCCGCGCCGAACATGGCGAGCCGCGCATCATACTCGAACGGCCTGTCGAGGTGCGTCGCATAAGGATCGACGAGGAGCTTGGCGGGATCGAACGGGGGTGGCCCGGCGGCGCGGAAGCCGTAGCGCTGATGCCGAACGATCGGCGCGTGGGCCACCCAGGTCTCCCCATCGCGATCCATTGCGACCCGGGTTTCGCGGTCAGCGTCATCGAACGGGCACAGCCACACGCTCGCCGCGTCCGGCGCGCGTACGCTGAACCGGCGCGTGGTGCCGTCCGGGCTTGCCAGCATCACGTGACGACGTCGGGTTGCCGCCTTCCGGTGTGCGCGACGATGCCCGCGATCGCCTCGGCTGCCGCGGCGATGTCGGCGAGCATCGCGGTTGTATCCGCGTCTAGCGTCCCGCCTACCGGCTCGTACCGTTCGAGGTAGACGCGCAGCGTCGCGCCGCTCGTTCCCGTCCCCGAGAGGCGGAAGACGACACGGCTGCCGCCATCGAACAGAATGCGGATACCCTGGTTGCGGCTCACCGAACCGTCGGTCGGATCGTGGTAGGCGAAATCGTTCGCCGCGGCGATCAGCAGCGATCCGATGCGTTCGCCCGGCAGATCGGCCAGCTTGCCCCTGAGCCCTGCCATCAGTGCCTCGGCCGCGGCACTGTCTACGCCTTCATAATCGTGCCGGGCGTAATAGTTGCGCCCGAAACGTGCCCAATGATCCTGCGCAATAATGGCAGCCGACTTGCCGGTCGCCGCCAGGATGTTGAGCCACAGCAGCACCGCCCACAGCCCGTCCTTTTCGCGGACGTGATCAGACCCCGTCCCCGCGCTCTCCTCGCCGCAGATCGTCGCCATTCCGGCGTCGAGGAGATTGCCGAAGAACTTCCACCCCGTCGGCGTCTCGAAGCAGGGAATGCCGAGCGCGGCGGCGACGCGATCGGCGGCGGCGCTGGTCGGCATCGAGCGCGCGATGCCCTGAAGTCCGCGCGCATAGCCCGGCGCGAGATGCGCATTCGCGGCGAGCATCGCCAGACTGTCCGACGGAGTGATGAAGATGCCGCGGCCGATGATCAGGTTGCGATCGCCGTCGCCGTCCGATGCGGCCCCGAAATCGGGCGCATCGGCTGCCATCATCGTATCGTACAGCGCGCGCGCGTGGACAAGATTGGGATCGGGGTGGTGGCCGCCGAAATCCTCCAGTGGCGTGCCGTTGCGCACGGTGCCGGCCGCGAAGCCGAGCCGCCGCTCGAGGATCTCGACCGCATAGGGCCCCGTCACCGCGTGCATCGCGTCGAACGCCATCGACAGGCCGGCGGCGCGGATCAGCGGGAAATCGAACAGCGTCTCCATCAGATCGGCGTAGGCGGCAACCGGATCGACGACCTCGACAACCATGTCGCCGACGTGCTGTGCGCCCAGCGTATCGAGGTCGACCGCGGCGTCGGCGACGATGTGATATCGATCGATTGCCGCGGTGCGCGCGACGATTGCGTCGGTCACCTTTTCCGGCGCGGGCCCGCCATTGGCGACGTTGTACTTGATCCCGAAATCCTCGTCCGGCCCGCCAGGATTGTGGCTGGCCGAGAGCACGAGACCGCCGATCGCGCCGCGCTGGCGGATCATGTGCGACGCGGCGGGGGTGGATAGGATCGCCCCCTGCCCCACCACGACGCGCGCGAAGCCGTTCGCCGCCGCCATGCGGATCGCGGTTACCGCCACGTCGCGGTTGAGGAATCGCCCGTCGCCGCCGATCACGAGCGTCGAGCCGTTGCGGCCGTCGATCACGTCGAACACCGATTGGATGAAGTTCGCGGCATAATGCGGCTGCTGAAACACGCGCACCTTCTTGCGCAGCCCCGACGTACCCGGTTTCTGATCGCCGTAAGGCGTGGTGCGCACCGTCTCGATCATGCCTCGCTCAACCCCCGATACAATGCGGCATAGGCGGCGCCGCTCGCCGCCCATGAGAAATCGGCCTTCATGCCGCGTCGCTGGATCGCCTGCCACGCCGCGGGGTCGGCATAAACATCGATTGCGCGGCGTAGTGCGAAAAGCAGCGCGTCGGGCGTGACGCCGTCGAACTGGAACCCGGTGGCGACCTGCGCGCCAAGCGCCGCGACGTTGGCGTCGACGATCGTGTCGGCGAGCCCCCCGGTGCGTGCCACGATCGGCACACAGCCATAGGCGAGGCCGTAGAGCTGCGTCAGCCCGCACGGCTCGAACCGCGACGGGATGACGATCGCGTCCGCCCCGCCCTGCAGCAGATGCGACAGCCCTTCGTCATAGCCGATGCGCACGCCGATCCGCCCCGGATGTCGCGCGGCGGCGTCGTGCAACGCGGACTCGAGCTCAGCATCTCCCGATCCGAGCAGCGCCAGTCGCCCACCCATGTCGACCAGCGCGTCGAGGCAGGCGATCAGCACGTCCATCCCCTTCTGCCACGCCAGCCGGCTGACGACGGTGAAGATCGGGCCGTCGCCTGCCGTCAGCGCGAAGGCGGCCTCGACGGCGCGCTTGTTCGTCGCCCGCCGCGCCAAGGTCCGGCTCGTGTAGCGCGCCGCCAGCGCCGGGTCGTCGCCCGGGGACCAGATCGCGGGATCGATGCCGTTGACGATGCCGTGCACCTGCGCCGCACGCGCCGCGATCAGGCCGTCGAGCCCCATGCCGAATTCGGGCCGAAGAATCTCGCGCGCATAGGTCGGGCTGACGGTTGTGATCGCATCGGCGGCGGCGAGCCCCGCCTTGAGGAAGCCGACGCCGCCGTAATATTCGACGCCGTCGATGCCCCAGGCGGACGCGGGCATTCCAAGCTCGGGGAAGATCTCGGCGTCGAAGCGGCCCTGGAACGCGATATTATGGATTGTCACGACGCTCTTCACCGGCGTGGCGGCATAGCGCAGGTACGCCGGGGCGAGCGCCGCCTGCCAGTCGTGCGCGTGCAGCACGTCACAGGTCAGCCCCTTGACGCCGCCGCGCGCGATCTCGGCCGCGGCCCGCGCGAGCGCGGCGAAACGACGCCAATTGTCGGGCCAGTCACGGCCGTCGGGCCCTGCGTACAGCCCGCCCTCGCGCGCGAACAGCGCGGGCGCGTCGAGCACGATAAGCGGGTGCCCGTCGATCTCGCCCTTCAGCAGCCTTGCTTCGTTCCCCAGCAGGTCGCGCCAGCGGTGGATCGCGGCGCCCGCGACCTGTGTCAGCACCGCCGGATAGCCCGGCAGCAGCGTCGTCGTGGCAATGCCGTGCGGCGCCAGCGCGGCGGGCAGCGCGCCGACCACGTCGGCGAGGCCGCCGGTCTTGACCAGCGGATACGCCTCGGACGCGACGGAGAGGACCTTCATGCGGCGTCTGCGCAGCAGGCGATCAGACCAGCCGATCGATCATCGGCTTGGTGATAAGGCACACGCCGCCATCGGTGCGGCGAAACCGCTTCGCGTCGAGAGCGGAATCTTCGCCCACAACCAGGTTGTCGGGGATCTCCACGCCGCGATCGATCACCACCTTACGCAGGCGCGCGCCCCGGCCGACGTGGACGTACGGCAGCACCACCGCCTCGTCGAGCATCGAGAAACTGTGCGCGCGCACGCCGGTAAACAGCAAAGATCGGTGCACCGACGAGCCCGAGACGATGCAGTCGCCCGATACAAGGCTCGACACCGCGCAGCCGCGCCGCCCGTCGATATCGTGCACGAACTTCGCCGGCGGCGTCAGCTCGGAATAGGTCGAGATCGGCCAGGAACGATCGTAGAGGTCGAGCGCCGGCACGACATCGGTCAGATCGATATTGGCTTCCCAATAAGCGTCAACGGTACCGACGTCGCGCCAATAGGCCGAATCTTCGTTCGACGAGCGGACGCACGACTGGCTGAACTGATGCGCCACCGCCTTGCCGTGCTGCACCAGCCAGGGGATGATGTCCTTGCCGAAGTCGCGGTTCGATCCGGGCGTTTCCGCGTCGCGGCGCAGCTGGTCGATCAGCAACGCGGTCTTGAAAACGTAGATGCCCATCGAGGCGAGCGCGACGTCGGGCTTGCCCGGCATCGCAGGCGGATCGGCGGGCTTCTCGACGAAATCGACGATTCGTCCGGTCTCGTCGATATGCATCACGCCGAAGGCCGTCGCCTCCATCCGCGGCACTTCCATGCACGCGACGGTGACGTCGGCCGCCTGGTCGCAATGCTGCTGGAGCATCAGCTCGTAATCCATCTTGTAGATGTGATCGCCGGCCAGGATGACCATATATTCGGGACCGTAGCTCTCGATGATGTCGATGTTCTGGAACACCGCATCGGCCGTGCCCTCATACCATTGGAACTCGCTGACGCGCTGCGACGCGGGCAGGATGTCGAAGCTTTCGTTGCGCTCGGGGCGAAGGAAGTTCCAGCCGCGCTGCAGGTGGCGGATCAGCGAGTGCGCCTTGTACTGCGTCGCGACGCCGATCCGGCGGATGCCCGAGTTGATCGCGTTCGACAGCGCGAAATCGATGATCCGGCTCTTGCCGCCGAAATAGACCGCTGGCTTGGCGCGCGTGTCGGTCAGCTCGGCGAGCCGGCTGCCACGCCCGCCGGCGAGCACGTACGCCATCGCATCGCGCGCAAGCGGCTGTCCTTTTCGGTGATCCATCCTCTCGCGCCGCTCCTTATCGATCAAATTCAAGCATGATGGTCGCGAGCGGCGGTAGCGTGACCATCGCCGCGCCGTCGCGTGCCACGACGCCGCCGAGATTGCCCAGCCCCGAGCCCCAGTAATCGTGCGCGTCGGAATTGAGGATCTCGCGCCAGCGCCCGTCGTGCGGCAGCGGCACGCGATACGGCGCGCGCGCGACTGGCGTCATGTTGCAGATCACCGCGATCGGCTTCGCGTCCGGCGCCTTGCGCAGCCAGACGAACACCGAGTTCGCCGAATCGTCGGCGACGATCCACTCGAAGCCTTCGGGTTCGCAGTCGCGCGCGTGGAGCGCCGGCCGGCTGCGATAGAGGCGGTTCAGATCGCGCACGAGCTTGCGCACCCCATCATGCGCCGCGGAATGGCAGAGTTCCCAGTCGAGCGCTCGCTCCTCGCTCCACTCGCGCCGCTGCGCGAACTCCTGCCCCATGAACAGCAGCTTCTTGCCGGGATAGCCCCACATCATCGCATAATAGGCGCGCAGATTGGCGAACTGCTGCCAATCGTCGCCGCTCATCTTGGCGAGCAGCGAACCCTTGCCGTGCACCACCTCATCGTGGCTGAGCGGCAGGACGTAATTCTCGCTGAAGGCGTACATCAGCCCGAAGGTGATGTCCTGGTGATGGTATTTCCGGTGCACCGCATCGGTCGCCATGTACTTCAGCGTATCGTGCATGAAGCCCATGTTCCACTTGAAGCCGAAGCCGAGCCCGCCGTCGTACGGCGGGTGCGTCACCCCCGGCCAGGCGGTCGATTCCTCGGCGACGGTGAACACGCCGGGATGCGCGGCGTAGACCGCCGAATTGACCGACTGGAGGAAGGCCGCCGCTTCCCAATTCTCACGGCCGCCCTCTCGGTTGGGGATCCACTCGCCCGGTTTGCGGCTGTAATCACGGTACAGCATCGAGGCGACCGCATCGACGCGCAGCCCGTCGATATGATAGCGCTCGGCCCAGAACAGCGCGTTGTTGACGAGGAACGCCGCCACCTCGCGCCGCCCGAAATTGTAGATCGCGGTGTTCCAGTCGGGGTGGAACCCGAGCCGCGGATCCTCGTGCTCGTACAGCGCCGTGCCGTCGAAGCGGGCGAGGCCGAAGGCGTCGGTCGGAAAATGCGCCGGCACCCAGTCGAGCAGCACGCCGATGCCGGCGCGGTGCGCCCCGTCGACGAACCGCGCGAACCCCTCGACGTCGCCGAACCGCGCCGACGGAGCGTAGAGCCCGGTGGTCTGATACCCCCATGACGGGTCGAAGGGATGTTCCGAGATCGGCAGCAATTCGATGTGCGTGAAGCCCATCTCGACCGCATAGGGGATCAGCCGATCGGCCAGTGCGTCCCATGGCAGGAACCAGCCATCCGCATCGCGTTGCCACGAGCCGGCGTGCACCTCATAGATGCTGATCGGCACGCGCCGCGGATCGACCGCCGCCCAGCTCGCACGATGTTCGGCATCGCCCCAGATATGCGTCGGCTGACTGGTGGTGACCGATGCCGTGCCGGGTCGCAATTCGGTGGCGAAGGCGTAGGGGTCGGCCTTGAGCGGCTGAAGCTCGCCGTCCGCGCCGACGATTTCGTACTTGTAGTTTTGCCCCGCCCCGACGCCGGGCAGGAAGATCTCCCACACACCCACGTCGCCGCGCCGGCGCATGACGTGGCGGCTGCCGTCCCAGTCGTTGAAATCGCCGACCACCGATACGCGCCGTGCGTTCGGCGCCCACACGGCGAAATGCATGCCGCGCGCGCCCTCGTGTTCGATCAGATGCGCACCAAGCTTGTCGTGAAGGCGAAAATGCGTGCCTTCCGCCATCAGCAGATCGTCGACCGGCCCCAGCACCGGCCCGAAGCTATAGGGATCGGTGATCCACCAATCCGCGTCGTCGCCACCGGATGCGCGCAGCCGAAGCGGCTGCGGCGCGCCGGCAATCGGCCCCTCGAACACGCCGCGCGGATCGGTCCGCACGAGCTTGCCCAGCAGCGTACCGGCCAGATCGTGCGCCGAGACCGAGTGCGCGCCGGGGACCAGCGCGCGCGCGAACGTCCCTTCGGGCCCTGCATGCGCGCCGAGCAGCGAGAAGGGATCGTCGTGCCGCCCGGCGAGAAGCGCCGCGATCGCGGCCTCGGGCGGCTTCACCCGACGCCCCAGATGTCGCGCGCATATTCGCCGATTGTCCGATCGGACGAGAACCAGCCCATCTTGGCAACGTTGCGGATCGCTGCCGCCTGCCACGCAGGCCGATCGCCCCAGCGTGCGTCGACATCGCGCTGTGCCGCGGCGTAGCTGTCGAAATCGGCGGTGACCATGAACCAGTCGCCGTCGTACAGCCCCTGCATCAATCCCTTGTAACGATCCGGATCGTCGGGCGAAAAGACCCCGGAGGCGATGTTGCGTACCGCCTGCGCAAGCTCGGGACTCTCCTCGATCGTGCGCCGTGGGTCATATCCCCCCGCGCGCTTCGCCGCCACTTCATCCGCGGTCAGGCCGAAAATCACGATATTATCGGCGCCGACGTGGTCGCGGATCTCGACGTTGGCGCCGTCAAGCGTACCGATCGTCAGCGCGCCGTTCATCGCGAACTTCATGTTACCCGTGCCCGACGCTTCCATCCCGGCCGTCGAAATTTGTTCGGACAAGTCCGCCGCGGGCACGATACGTTCCGCCAGGCTGACGTTGTAATTCGGCAGAAAGGCGACCTTCAGCAGCCCGCCGACGCTGGGATCGCCATTGACCCGGCGCGCCACATCGTTGGCGAGTTTGATGATCAGTTTCGCATTATGGTAGCTCGAGGCCGCCTTGCCCGCGAACAGCTTTACCCGCGGCGTCCACTCACGCTCCGGGTGGCTGCGAATCTGATCGTACAGCGCCACCGTTTCGATGATGTTGAGCAACTGGCGCTTGTATTCGTGAATGCGCTTGATCTGGACGTCAAACAGCGCGTCCGGATCAAGCCGCAGCCCCGTCTCCCCCTTTATATACTGCGTCAATGCCACCTTGTTGCAACGTTTCACCCCGGCGAAACGCTCCCGGAAAGCAGCATCTTGCGCAAAAGGCAGCAACGCCTCAAGCGCGGCGGCATCGTCGCGGAAGGCCCGGCCGATCGCTTCCTCGATCAGCGCGGTAAGCCCCGGGTTGCACGCCAGCAGCCAGCGTCGCGGCGTGATGCCGTTGGTCTTATTGTTGATCCGCTGCGGGTACAGCCGGTGCAGATCCGAGAAGACGGTCTGCTTCATCAGATCGGTGTGGAGCGCGGCGACGCCGTTGACGCTGTGGCTGCCGACGAACGCCAGATTGGCCATCCGCACGCGCCGCGCGCCGTTCTCGTCGATCAGGCTGATCGCGCTCACTGCCGCATCGTCGATGCCATCCGCCTGCCGCGCCTCGCGCAGCACCGCCGCATTGATCGCGTAGATCAGCTGCATGTGACGCGGCAGCAGCCGTTCGAACAGCGGCAGCGGCCAACTCTCCAGCGCTTCGGGCAGCAGCGTGTGGTTGGTGTAGCCGAAGGTGCGGCGCGTGATCGCCCACGCCTCGTCGAATGCCAGATCGTGATAGTCGATCAGCAGCCGCATCAGCTCCGCCACCGACACCGCGGGATGCGTATCGTTGAGGTGGATCGCCGCCTTTTCGGGCAGCGTGCGAATATCTCCGAAATACTGGACGTGGCGGCGCACGATGTCCTGGATCGAGGCGGAGGAGAAAAAATATTCCTGCCGCAGCCGAAGCTCCTGCCCCGAAGCCACCGAGTCGCTGGGGTAGAGGACGCGCACCAGCGTCTCGGCGCGCGCCTGCCCGGCGAGCGCACCGATATGGTCGCCGGCGTTGAACGCATCGAGCCGGATCGGATCGAACGCGCGTGCGCTCCACAGTCGCAGCGTGTTGACGCGCGTCCCGCGCCAACCGACGACCGGCGTATCATAGGCGACCGCCTCCACCGCCTCCGCCGGCTTCCAGTGCACCAGCCCGTTGTCGCTGCTCGTCACCTCGCCGCCGAAGCCGACGAAATACGCGCTCTCGCGCCGCTCGAACTCCCAAGGATTGCCATGCGCCAGCCACGTCTCGGGCAGCTCGACCTGCCAGCCGTCGTCGATCCGCTGGCGGAACATGCCGTTCACGTAGCGGATGCCGTAGCCGTAGGCCGGCAGGTCGAGCGTCGCGAGGCTCTCCATGAAACATGCCGCGAGCCGGCCGAGACCGCCGTTGCCGAGCGCGGCATCGGGCTCGATCTCCTCGATCGCGGCGAGATCGACGCCGAGCGAGCGCAGCGCCTCGCCAACCTCGGCATTGCGGCCAAGGTTCGACAGCGCATCGCGCAGCAGCCGACCGATAAGGAATTCGAGGCTGAGGTAATAGACCCGCTTCGCGCCCGCCGCGTGCGCCGCGCGGGTCGACGCCATCCACTTGTCGATGATCTCGTCGCGCAGCGTCAGGATCGTCGCTTCGAGCCAATCGTGCTGGCGGGCCGCACGCTCGTCCTTGCCGATACGATGGATCAGCGTGTCGACGATACGGGTGGCAAGCGCCGAACGGGGCGCGGCGGCGTCGGGTGCAGCGAGGGATGTCATCGTGACGGCAGCTTAACGATGCTCGCCCGCGAGTCACGCGCCGAACCGCGCGCACACCGTTTTAGACGGTGAAGCTTTCCCCGCAGCCGCACGCGCCCTTGGCATTCGGATTGTTGAACACGAAGCCCGCGGTGAAATCGTCCTCAACCCAGTCCATCGTCGATCCGATGAGGTACAGGATCGATCCGCCATCGACGTAGAGCGTGCCGCCGTCAGTCTCGATCTTCTCGTCGAACGGCTTCGCTTCGGTGACATAGTCGACCGAATAGGCGAGGCCCGAGCAGCCGCGGCGCGGGGTCGACAGCTTGACGCCGACCGCGTCCGCCGGTGCCTTCGCCATCAGCGAGGCGATCCGCGCCTTGGCGGTGTCCGTCAGGATCAACGCCGCGGGACGTGCGCGTACCGTCGTCGCCATCACAGCATCCCCAGTTCGAGCCGCGCCTCGTCGGACATCTTGGCGGGATCCCACGGCGGATCCCATACCAAATTGACGTCCGCAATCGCGATGCCGGGCACCGATCCGACGCGCAGCTCGACCTCGGCGGGCATCGATTCGGCGACGGGGCAGTGCGGCGTCGTCAGCGTCATGGTGACGACAGCGTGGCCGCCGTCGGTCACCTCGACGTTGTAGATCAGCCCGAGCTCGTAGATGTTCACCGGGATTTCGGGATCGTAGATCTCCTTCAGCGCGTCGATCACCGCCTCGTACAGCGCGCCGCCCGGCTCGTGCGCATTCTCGCCCTGCGGCTTCTGCGCGAGAAATCCCTCGAGATAGTCGCGCTTGCGGGCGAACGTCTCCGCGGGAGTCTCGACCGCGTCGTCGACGCGCGCGCGCGGCGGCTTCGTCTCGGCGTCCACTTCCTCGACGCGGATCGACTCGCTCATCCGACTATTCCTATCCAAAGATCCGACTCACTCTCTCGATGCCCCTCGCCAGCGCTTCGACATCGGCAGGCCCATTGTAGACGCCGAAGCTCGCGCGCGCGGTCGCTTCGACGCCCAGCGTTTCCATCAGCGGCTGCGCGCAATGATGGCCGGCGCGGATCGCGACCTTCGCTTCGTCCAAGATGGTGCCGATGTCGTGCGGATGCACCCCCTCGATCGCGAACGATACGATCCCGGCGCTGTCCTCCGGCCCGAACAGGCGGACGGAGTTGATCGCAGACAGCGCCTCGCGCGTTTGGCGGACCAGCGCGGTCTCATGCGCGTGAATGCGATCGAGGCCGATCGCCTCGACATAATCGATCGCCGCGTGCAGCCCGAGCACGCCGACGATATGCGGCGTTCCCGCCTCGAACCGCGTCGGCGGCGGGGCGTAGGTCGTCCTGGCGAACGTCACACGGTCGATCATCGACCCGCCGCCCTGATAGGGCGGCATCGCGTCGAGCAGTTCTGCCCGGCCCCACAGTACGCCGAGGCCAGTCGGGCCGTACAGCTTGTGCGCGGAGAAAACGTAAAAATCGCAGTCGAGATCGACGACGTCGACCGGCAGCCGCGGGACCGCCTGGCACCCGTCGATCAGGATCTTCGCGCCCACACCATGCGCCAGCGCCGCCGCACGCTTCGCGTCGAGCACCGATCCCAGCACGTTCGACACGTGCGCGAGCGCAATCAATTTGTGCGCCGGCGTCAGCATCGCCGCCATTGCGTCGAGATCGATGCGATGATCAGCAGTCAGCGGCACGACGTCGATCGCCGCGCCGACCCGCTCGGCCACCATCTGCCACGGCACGATGTTCGAATGATGCTCCAGCGCCGATAGTAGGATGCGATCGCCGGCCTTGAGCTGCGTTCCCGCCCAGCTGTGCGCAACGAGGTTGATCGCCTCCGTCGCGCCGCGGACGAACACGACTTCTTCTTCCGCGCCGCCGATGAAGCTCGCCACGCGTCGCCGCGCCGCCTCATAGGCCAGCGTCATGTCCGCCGACCGCTGGTACACGCCGCGGTGGACCGTCGCATAGGTCGTGTCATAGCCGCGCGTGATCGCGTCGATCACCGGTCGCGGCTTCTGCGCCGTCGCGGCGGTATCGAGATACGCCCAGCCCGCCGGGATCGCGAGGAAGTCGGCCAGCACGTCGAGCGGGCGGGCAGCGTCGAGGATCGTGTCCGTCTGCGTCACTGCAGCGCCGCCTCCAGCCAGACATCGGCATCCGCCTCGAACGCCGCGCGCACCGTCTCGTCCCCGATCCGCTCGAGCGCATCGGCGACGAACGCCCGCGTCAGGATCGCCTCGGCACGCGCCCGCGGAATGCCGCGGCTCTGCATGTAGAACAGCCCGCGCTGGTCGAGCTCGCCGACTGTCGCGCCATGCGCGCACTTCACGTCGTCGGCGAAAATCTCGAGCTCGGGCTTCAGGTTCACCGTCGCGGTGCGATCGAGCAGTAGGCCGCGCAGGCTCTGCTCGCCGTCGGTTTTCTGCGCATGACGCGCGACCTCGACCGCAGCGGCGAGGCTCACCTGCGAGCGATCGGCGGCCACGGCGCGCCACACCTGACGCGACGCGCCGTTGGGCTGCGCGTGATTGACGCGGACGGCGCACTCCTGGCGCTGCTCGGCAGCGGTCAGCAGCGCACCGCCATATTCGACGAACGCCCCCTCACCGGCCATCGTCAGCTGCGCGTCGATCCGGCTCCCCTGCCCGCCGGCGCCCAGGAACGTCGCGACAAGGCTCGCCGCCTCGCCGACCTCCGCCGCCTCGCGCAGCGATACGAAGCCCGCCGTCTGAAGCAGTCGTACGGCGCGCATCAAACGCGCGCCGCGCCCGAGCCGGGTGCGCGTGAAGCGGTTCTGCCAACCGGCGCCGACGAACGTCTCGATGACCGTCGCGACCGCATTGTCGGCCAGCACGACTTCCGCCGGAAGGTGGTTCTCGCCCGCCGTCGCGACATGAACGATCTGCACCGGATCGGCCGCCGCCGCGGCATCGAGGTGGAGCGACCAGCCAACACCGCGCGCGTGCCGCCCGAGCGCGTGATCGTCGCCGACCAGGTCGGTGATCGTCACGCGTTGGAGGTCACTGCGCCCGTGATCGAGCACGCCATCGACGAACAGTAGGCGCGCGCCGGGCAGGTCGAGAAACTCGCTCGCCGGTGCCGCGATCGGCGCGAGCGCGGCAGCCGCGGTCAGCGCGCCGAGATCGGCCCAGCGCCATGCCTCGACGCGGGTCGAGGGGAGATCGAGCAGCGCGCTCATCAGGCTGCGATCTCCGTATAGCCTTCGCGCTCGAGCTGATGCGCAAGCTCCGCGCCGCCCGAGCGGGTGATGCGGCCGTCGGCGAGCACGTGGACGAAGTCGGGCTTCACGTAATCAAGTAGGCGCTGATAGTGGGTGATCAGCAGCACGGCCTTCGCGGGCTTGCGCATGATGCGGTTGATGCCGTCGCCGACGATGCGCAGCGCGTCGATGTCGAGGCCGCTATCGGTCTCGTCGAGGATCGCGAACTTGGGATCGATGATGCCCATCTGCACCATCTCGTTGCGCTTCTTCTCACCGCCCGAGAAGCCGACGTTGACCGGGCGCTTGAGCATGTCCTGATCAAGCCCGAGCGCATCTGCCTGGCCGCGCGCGAGCTTCAGGAACTCTCCGCCCGAGAGCGGCTTCTCACCGCGGCCGGCGCGCTGGGCGTTGAGGCTCTCGCGCAGGAACTGGACGTTCGATACGCCCGGGATCTCCACCGGATATTGGAAGCCGAGGAACAGCCCCGCCGCGGCGCGCTCATGCGGTTCCAGCTCGAGCAGGTCGACGCCATCAAAGGTCACGCTGCCTTCGGTCACTTCATAGCCGGGACGCCCGCCAAGCACATAGCCGAGCGTCGACTTGCCGGCGCCGTTCGGCCCCATGATCGCGTGGATCTCGCCCGCGTTTACGGAGAGGCTTAGGCCCTTGAGGATCGGCTTGCCGTCGATCTCGGCGTGAAGATTTTCGATTTTAAGCATGGTCATTCCGAAAAGGAGGCGGTCGGCGCTGCCGACCCGAAAAGGTGAGTGAGCGAAGCGCGGGTCATCCCACCGAACCCTCAAGGCTGATGCCAAGCAGCTTCTGCGCCTCGACGGCGAATTCCATCGGCAGCTGCTGCAGCACCTCGCGGGCGAAGCCGTTGACGATCAGCGCCACGGCGGCTTCCTGATCGAGGCCGCGCGACATGGCGTAGAATAGCTGGTCCTCGCTGATCTTCGACGTGGTCGCCTCATGCTCGATCTGCGCCGAGGGGTTGCGCACCTCAATGTACGGTACAGTGTGCGCGCCGCACTGGTCGCCCAGCAGCAAGCTGTCGCACTGCGTGAAGTTGCGCACGCCCTCCGCAGTTGGCGCAACGCGCACGAGCCCGCGATAGGTGTTGTCCGATCGCCCGGCGCTGATCCCCTTTGACACGATGGTCGAGCGAGTATTTTTGCCGAGGTGGATCATCTTGGTGCCGGTGTCCGCCTGCTGGCGGTTGTTGGTCACCGCGACGGAGTAGAACTCACCCACGCTGCCATCGCCCAGCAACACGCAGGACGGATATTTCCACGTTACCGCGCTGCCGGTCTCGACCTGAGTCCAGCTTACCTTGCTGTTCTTGCCCTGACACAGCGCCCGCTTGGTGACGAAATTGTAGATACCGCCGACGCCGTTCTCGTCGCCGGGGTACCAGTTCTGCACCGTCGAATATTTGATCTCGGCATCGTCCAGCGCGACCAGCTCGACCACCGCGGCGTGCAGCTGATTCTCGTCACGCATCGGGGCGGTGCAGCCCTCAAGATACGAGACGTAAGCACCCTTGTCAGCGACGATCAGTGTGCGCTCGAACTGGCCGGTGTTCTCGGCATTGATGCGGAAATAGGTGCTGAGCTCCATCGGGCAGCGCACGCCCTCCGGAATGTAGACGAACGTCCCGTCGGAGAAGACGGCGCTGTTGAGCGTGGCGAAGTAATTGTCGTGCTGCGGCACGACCTTGCCAAGCCACTTCTTCACCAGATCCGGATATTCGCGGATCGCCTCGCTGATCGAGCGGAAGATGACGCCGGCGGCCTCGAGTTCCTTGCGGAAGGTGGTGGCGACCGAGACGCTGTCGAAAACCGCATCGACCGCGACGCGGCGCGCGCCCTCGACGCCCGCGAGCACTTCCTGCTCAGCGATCGGGATGCCCAGCTTCTCGTAGGTGCGGCGGATTTCGGGATCGAGCTCGTCGAGCGACGCGATGGTCTTCTTCTGCTTTGGCTCCGCGTAGTAATAGGCGTCCTGATAGTCGATCGGCGGAATATTGAGCTTCGCCCAATCCGGCGACTCCATCGTCAGCCACTTGGCGTACGCCTTCAACCGCCAGTCGAGCATCCATTCCGGCTCGCCCTTCTTGGCGGAGATGTAGCGAACCGTTTCCTCGCTCAGTCCTTTGGGCGCGAAGTCCTGCTCGATGTCGGTCGCGAAACCCCATTCGTATTTCTTGGATACGGCGGCGAGCGCCTCGGCGTTCTTCGTGGCCATGTCAGGCTTCCATCTTCATCATGTTCGGGGCGCGGCCGGCAGCGGCCGAAGGCGATGGCGCGGTCGCCGTGAGGTGCGTCAGCGCAATGCCCGCGAGCGCGTCGCGCACCGTGCGATTGACAAGCGACCAATGCGGGCGGACGAGGCAGGTGCCGTCGAGTGCGCAATCGTGCCGGTCGGTATCGACGCAGGTCGTCAATGCGATCGGGCCCTCGACTGCCTCGATCACATCGACGAGGCTGATCGCCGACGGCGGACGCGACAGGCGAAAGCCGCCGCCGGTGCCGCGCGTGCTTTCGATCAGCCCTGCTGCGGATAGCCGGCTGACAAGCTTCTGCGCCGTCGGCAGCGGCACGCCGGTCTCCTGCGCGAGGCTCGTCGCGTTGACGCGCGCCATCCCGCCGCAATGGCGCGCCGCGGCCGTCATCAGGACGATCGCATAGTCGGCAAGGCTGGACAGGCGCATGTTGCGAGCGGTTCTCAAATCAGACTGATTTCGTCTGATTGGCAGATGGGCGCGCGCGCCGGGGAAATCAACCGGTGATCACGTGTCTGAGATGATTGGGTGGACCTGACCGTGCAGCGCGTGCCGCTGGCTAATCGTGAGCTGCGCGAGCAGCGTCGGGCGCTCGCGCAGCTGCCGCGGCGTCATGCCGGTAAACCGTTTCAATTCGCGTATGAGATGCGACTGATCGTAGAACCCCTCCGCAAGCAGTTCGTCGAGCGATGCACTGCCGCTGGCGAGCGCTGACGCGGCACGCAGTGCGCGATACTTGCGGGCGAGCACCCTTGGCGGCGCGCCGTATAGCGCGTTGCAGCGGCGCTCGACCTGTCGCCGTGACAGCCCGGTCATTGCGACGAGTTCGACCACATTGGGTGATGCGCTGCCGGCGAGCCAAGCGTCGATCCTTGCGGCGAACTCGGTCGAGCAGCGCGCGCCGATCGCGACAGCACGGCGGACGAAGCTCGCCGCGATGTCGATCCGCGCATCGATGTCGTTCACCGCGCGCATCGCCGCCGCGGCATCGACGACGCCGACGCTCAAGAGGTCGCAGGCATCCGCCGCGCGATCGATCATCGCCGATGCCTCGATCCCGATCAGCGCGTGCCAACCCGCCGGCTGCAGACCCATACCGACGAGTTCGATCGGGCCCTCGGCACGGGTGCGAATCGCGCCCGTCGTCGGCCCGATGACGTGCAGCATCGGCGAAGGCTGGCAGCGCCCGTCGGCAAAGCGGTAGCTCGCCTCCGCCCCCGATCGCAGCCGAAAGCGCAGTTGCGCGTGATCGGCGCGCTCGACATCGTCGAACACGGCAAGATCGGCGCGAAAATGGTAGAATAGCGTGACGTACGGCCGAAGGTCCTCGGGCGGCACCCGATAGTCGAGCTGAACGACATCCACAGTTGCGCCCCCCCCCTTCCGGCCGCGTCGGGAAGAATAGCGCTTTGTCTGACCCGGTGCAAAGCGGCCCGGTCGCCGCTGGCGCCGGGCCGTAGGTTAGAACCCGCAAACCGCGGGTTCTTCAGGTCGCGAGCACAATAGGCCCTCGAATCGCGACGATGTATTGTATGGAATCGCCGCCGCGTACGGTGGACCAATAATGATGAAAGGGCGCTTGATTCCGGCGGTGCCTGTGGCACCGGGCGCGGCATGACCTTTGCGCTGCGTCCCGCCCTTTTCGCTCTTCATCCCGAACGGGCGCATCGTTTGACGATCCGTGGCCTTGCCGCTTGGGGGGCGATTGGCACGCCTGGAGCGCGACGGTTCGACGATCCGATGCTCGCGACACGCGTCGCCGACATCGACTTCGGCAATCCGCTGGGCGTTGCAGCCGGGGTCGACAAGGACGGCGAAGCAGTGGCGGGATTGCACGCGCTTGGCTTCGGCGCGGTCGAGGTCGGCACGCTGACACCACTACCGCAAGCCGGCAACGCCAAGCCGCGCCTGTTCCGGCTCGTCGCCGATCGCGGCGTGATCAACCGCATGGGCTTCAACAACGGTGGCCTCGACGGGGGGCTCGCCCGACTGCCGGCAAAGCGGCGCGGTGTGCTTGGCTTGAACGTCGGCGCGAACAAGGACGCGGCGGATCGCATCGCCGATTACGTCACGGGCGTCGGCAAAGCGGCGGCGATCACGGACTATGTCACGATCAACGTCAGCTCGCCGAACACGCCGGGGCTGCGCGATCTTCAGCACGGGCAGCCGCTGCGCGATCTGCTCGCTGCGACCCGCGCCGCGGCTGGTACGCGGCCGCTGTTCCTCAAGGTCGCGCCCGATCTCACGCCCGCGGCGATCGACGATATCGCGCGGGCGGTCATCGACCACCGCCTCGACGCGCTGATCGTCGGCAACACGACGGTGTCACGGCCCCCGCTCGCCTCGCCGGCGCGCAACGAGATGGGCGGTCTATCGGGCGCGCCGCTCGCCGCGCTCGCCGCGGAGCGGCTGGGCGATTTTCGGCGAGCAACGGGCGGCGCAATCCCGCTGATCGCCGCCGGTGGCATCGACAGCGGCGAAGAGGCCTATGCCCGCATCCGCGCAGGTGCGAGCCTGGTCCAGCTCTACTCGGCGATGGTCTATGCCGGACCGGGGTTGCCGCAGCGGCTGCTGCGCGATTTGGCAGCGCTGCTGCGCCGCGACGGCTTTGCCTCTGTCGGTGAGGCGGTGGGCACCGGTTGACGCCGCGGAAGGCGCCGATAGGGTCCGCGGCATGACCAGAACGCTGGCGCTCGCCGCCTTGCTCGCCCCGCTTGCCGCCCCAATCCCCGCCCTTGCGCAGGTAGCCGCAACTACCCGCACTGCGTCGCCAGGCATGGTGACGTCCGCCGATCCCCGCGCAACCGAAGCCGGCGCGGAGATCCTGCGCGCGGGCGGTTCGGCGGCGGACGCGGCGATGGCGATGATGCTCGCGCTTACGGTAGTCGAGCCGCAGTCGAGTGGGATCGGCGGCGGTGGCTTCCTGCTGCATCAAAGCGCGGGCGGTCCGCTGGAAACGATCGACGGGCGTGAAAAGGCGCCGGCTGCCGCGACGCCGCAGCGTTTCCTCGGGCCGGACGGCAAGCCGGTGCCGCACATTCAGGCGTTTCCCGGCGGCAAGTCGGTCGGCGTGCCGGGCAACGTGCGGCTGATGGCGCTGGCGACGAAGAAATGGGGCAAGCTGCCGTGGCGCGCCCTGTTCGCGCCCGCAATCCGCCTCGCCGAGCAGGGCTATCGCGTCACGCGACCGATGGCCGCGGCGAGCGCCAACCTGTCGCCGCTATGGGCGGGCGGCAGCACCGCGGTCGCCGGGCCCGAAGGCGGCGCGTCGACCGGGACCGGCGCCGCGAGCGGGCGCTTTCCGGACGTCGCCGCGCTCTACACGCAGAACGGCAAGCCGCTGGTCGAGGGTGCGACCGTCCGCAATCCCGCGCTTGCCAAGCTGCTGCGGCAACTCGCCGCCCGCGGCCCCGATGCCTTCTACAAGGGCCAGAACGCGACCGCGCTGATCAAGGCGGTGACGACCACCAGCGTCGCACCGAGCGACATGACGCGCGCCGATCTCGCCGCCTATCAGGCGAAGGAACGCGCACCGGTGTGCGGCAGCTATCGCGGCTATCGCGTGTGCGGCATGGGCCCACCCTCGTCGGGCGCGACGACCGTGCTTCAGATCCTGGGGATGCTCGAACGGTTCGATCTCGCCAAGCTCGGCCAGGCATCGCCGGTCGCGTGGCACCTCATCGCCGAGGCGATGCAACTCGCCTATGCCGATCGCGAGACCTATCTCGGCGACCCCGATTTCGTCGCGGTGCCGGTCGCCGGGCTAATCGATCGCGGCTATATCGCGCAGCGTTCGGGGCTGATCGCGGCGGACCGCACGCTTGGCCGTTATCCGCCCGGCACGCCGCCCGGCGCCGCGCCGCGCACCATGGCAGTCCAGCCCGACCGGCCGGGGACGACGCACTTCATCGCGATCGATCGCGCAGGCGACATCGCGACGATAACGTCGACGGTCGAAGGGCCGTTCGGCAGCCAGCTGATCGCCAACGGCTACGTCCTCAACAACGAACTGACCGATTTCACGCTGGCGCCCGAGCGCAACGGTGCGCCCGTCGCCAATCGTGTAGAGGGCGGCAAGCGGCCGCTGTCGTCGATGGCGCCGACGATCGTCTACGATGCCGCGGGCCAGCCGGTGTTCACGGTCGGCGCGGCGGGCGGCAAAACGATTATCATGCAGGTCGCCAAGGCAATTATCGCGCATGTCGACTGGAAGATGCCGGCGCGTGAGGCAATCGGGCTCGGGCTCGTCTTCTTCAACCAGGAAGGGTTGGTGCTCGAACAGGGGACGAGCCTCGTCGCGATGCAGCCGGCACTGGAAAAGCTGGGGCACACGGTGAGCGTCGGGCGATTGGGACTAAAGGCGAACGCCGCAGAGAAGACCGTCGATGGCTGGGTTGGCGCGGCCGATCCGCGCGGCGTCGGCACCGCGCTGCGGCAGTAACCGCCGGCAAATCGATACTCCCCGGCAGCGGGAGATTTTGGCAGAGAGGACCGCGGCGTTGCGTAAGCTCGAGCATTTTCCCAACCTCGTGACGATGTTCTTCACCCGCGCGGCGGAGAAGGGCGACGCGCCGTTCCTGTGGGCGAAGCGCAACGGCGCGTGGCGGGCGACCAGCTGGGCCGAGGCGGCGCGGCAGGTGGCGAGCCTTGCCACGGCGCTCAAGGCGCAGGGGGTGCAGCCCGGCGACCGCGTGATGCTGGTGAGCGAGAACCGCCCCGAATGGTGCCTGAGCGACCTCGCGATCATGGCCGCGGGCGCGATCACCGTGCCGACCTACACTACCAATACCGAGCGCGATCACGCGCACATCATCGAGAATTCGGGCGCACGCGCCGTCATCGTCTCGACGCAGAAGCTCGCCGACGTGCTGCTGAAGGCGGTGCTGCGCACGACGCATATCGAAACCGTCATCGCGATCGAGCCACTGCGCCCGCGCCCGTCGGGGGTGCGCAGCTGCAACTGGCACGGCCTAATCGAGGATCATCCCGCCGATCCGGCGACGATCGCGGCACAGGCGACGTTCGCGCGCAGCGATACCGCCTGCATCATCTATACCTCGGGCACCGGCGGCGCGCCGCGCGGCGTGATGCAGCATCACGGCGCGATCCTGCACAACGTCGCGGGGTGCGCCGACGTCATTTCGGAGGATCTCGGCTGGGACGACGAGGTATTTCTATCGTTCCTGCCGTTAAGCCACGCGTACGAGCATACCGGCGGGCAGTTCGTGCCGATCGGCATGGGCGGGCAGATCTACTATGCCGAGAGCCTGGAGAAGCTCGCCGCGAACATGGAGGAAGCGCAGCCGACGATCATGTTCGTCGTGCCGCGTCTGTTCGAGGTGCTGCGCACCCGCATCAGCAAGACGATCGCCAAGCAGGGCGGCCTGTCGCAAAAGCTGCTCGGTGCGGCGATCGAGATTGGCGAGAAGCGCGCCGCGGGGACGTTGCGCCTGGCAGATCGCCCCAAGGCGCTGGTCGTCGACCGCCTGTTCAAGCCCAAGATCGCCAAGCGGTTCGGCGGCCGGATGAAGGCGATGGTATCGGGCGGCGCGCCGCTGACGCCCGAGGTCGGCATCTTCTTCCAGTCGCTCGGCGTCCGCTTCCTACAAGGCTACGGCCAGACCGAGGCTGGGCCGGTGATTTCGTGCAACCGGCCAAAGGTGGGCGTGACGGTCGACAGCGTCGGCCCGCCGCTGCCCGCGACTGAGGTGCGGATTGCCGACGACGGCGAGATCCTGGTCCGCGGCGAGCTCGTCATGCACGGCTATTGGCGCAATCCCGCCGAGACGGAGCGCGTGCTGCAGGACGGCTGGCTGCATACCGGCGATATCGGCGTGTTCGACGCGGCGGGGCGGATCAAGATCACCGACCGTAAGAAGGATCTCATCATCAACGACAAGGGCGACAATATCGCCCCTCAGAAGGTCGAGGGGATGCTGACGCTGCAGCCCGAGATCCTGCAGGCGATGATCGCCGGCGATCGCAAGCCGCACATGGTGGCGGTGATCGTGCCCGATCCGGAATGGACGCAGGAATGGTGCGCGGCGAGCGGCACACGGTGCGATTTCACGACGCTGGCGCAGAACAGCGATTATCGCACCGCGATCGGCCGCGCGGTCGAGCGGACCAACAAGGAATTGTCGGTAATCGAGCGCGTCCGCCGCTTCATCCTCGCCGACGCGCAATTCACGATCGAGAACGAGCAAATGACGCCGAGCATGAAGATCCGCCGCCACGTGCTGCGGCAGGTGTACGGCGAGCGGCTCGATGCGCTCTACAAGAACTGATCCGTCGCGATCCCGCCCCGGCCGTCACCGGGGCGGGACCGCATCACTTCGCGGCGGTCTTCGGTAGCACCACTAGCGTCCAATCCTTGTCGGGGCGCAGATACTTCGCCGCCGTCGCCTGAAGGATCGCTGGCGTGATCGACATATAGTCGCTCACCAGCGTGCTCGCCCCGGCGAGACGCTTGGGATCATACGCACCGCCGCTCGTTTGGATCAGCCAGAACTGGTTCCCCGACGAGGCGCGCGACAGATATTGCATCATCGGCCCGATCGCGCGGCGAAGCTCGTCCTGATCGACCGGCTTGGCGACGAGCTCGGCGGCGATCTCGCGGCTTAGCTTGTAGAACAGATCGACGTTGGCGGGCGCGACCTGGCCGACGGCGATGAACCGCCCGCCCGATTGCAGGCCGAGCGGCCACTGGCTCGCCGCGCTCGGGCTGTAGCTTGCACCGGCGACCGACCGCAGCCGGTCGAACAGCCGGTCGCCGAAGATTGCCGACAGAATGTCGAGGCGGCGGCTCTCCGCGATGCCGTCCGTCCCGCCGCCGGTCGGCCATGCGATGACGGCGGCGGCCTGCGTATCCGCGCCATTGTGGGTAAGGACGACGGGCTGCGCGTTGTGCGCCGGGAACGCGGCGGTCGGTGCGACGACGGGCGCCTCGGTGCGCGGTTTCAACGCCCCGAACGTCCGTGCCACGGCGGCGATCGCCTCGTCCGCCTTCACGTCGCCGAACACGTCGACCTCGACCGGCCCGGTCGCGAGCAGCGGTTCCCACAGCTTGCGGAACGCCTCGGGCGTCAGCGCGTCGATCTCGGCGCGGGTCGGCGGGCCCCACCGCGGATCGCCGGCGCGGATCAACCGCTCGAGATCGCGCGAAAGGACGCCGTCGGGCGACGATTCGAACCCGGCGTATCCTGCCAGCGCGCCCGCCTTGGCGCGCAGCACCGGCGCCGGATCCCAGCGCGGCGCGACGAGCTTCGCCGCCATCAACGCGAGGTTGTCGGCATAATCCCCCGGCGTCGTCATCGCGCTCATCACGAAGGCATCATCGGTCAGATCGAAGTCGAGCCCCATGCGCCGCCCGGTGGTGAGCGCGTCGAGATCGCCCTGGCTCCATTTGCCGATGCCGCTCTGCACCAACGCCGAATCCGCCGCCCACGCCGCCGTCGAGCGGTTACTCGGCAGCGCGGACTGGCCGCGCCCGAAGCGCACGCGCAGGTAGACGCGCCCGGTTTCCGACGAGTTCGCGTAGAGCAGCATGCGCGTGCCGTTGGCGAAGGTGACCTTCTCGACTCCCGGATCGCTCACCGCCTCACGCACGGTGACGGTGCCCGGCTTGCCGAGCTTGGGCAGATCCTTGAAATCGACCTTCGCCTGCTGCGCGCGGCGCCCGGCGAGCTTCGACACGTCCGCGGACAGCGCCGCGGCGAGCTTGGCGGCGGCGGTCGGATCCGCGGCGCGCGTGTTGAGCAACGCGCGTTCGGCATCGCCCTTGAACACGCGGCGCGTCGATTCGAGGATGCCGGCGGCGGAGAACATGCCCTTCTGCCGCGCGGCGAGGAAAATGTTGTACGATTCCTGCGGGCCGGCAACCGTCTCGCGGATGTCGAGCGCCTGCACCATGTCGTCGGCCTGTTTCGCGCCAGCCTCGACGCGGGCAGTCTCGACGTCGTTCTTCATCGCCCCGTCGAACTCGGCGGTCTCGCGATCAACCTCGGCCTGCGTCGGCGCGGTCGCCATCGCATCTGCGATCACCGCGCGCACATCCTTTACCGCGGCCTCCCAATCATCGCCGATCGGCAGGATGCTGGTGAAGGTGCCGTTCGCCGAGCGCGCGACGTCGTCGAGGCTGACGCTCGCCTGCAGGAAGCTGCCGCCGGCACGCGCGCGCGTCTCGAGCCGGCGGTTGATCACGCGCATCGCGACGAGGTCGACGAGCCGCTTCTGGTTGAAGATCACCGTGTCGTCGCGATACGTCCACGGGCGCAGCGTCGCGGCAATGACGAGCGGCGGCAGCGACGCCTCGCTGATCGCTGCGGTCTTGGTGGCGTTGGGATCGGGCTTGCCGAAGTCTGGCTCGGCGGGATCGGGGCCGACGCCTTTCCAGCCGCCGAAGTTCTTGACGACGAGCCGCGCCGCGATTGCCGGATCGATGTCGCCCGAGATGATCACCACCGTCTTCGACGGACGATACCAGCGATCGTGGAACGCCTTCACGCTCCCGGCGGTCGCCGCCTCGAGCGTCTTGACGTTACCGATCGGCGAACGATCCGCGAGCGGCTGGCCGGCGAAGAACAAGGCGTTGCGCGCGTCCGACAGCCGCACCTGCGGCCCCGGCGCCTCGCGCTGCTCGGCAAGCACGGCGGGGCGCTCGGCGGCGAGCCCCTGGTCGTTGATGCCGGGTTCGGACATCATGCCGGCGAAAATCTTGAGGCTCTCGTCGAGGTTGGTCTCGGTCGCGGCCGGGAGGTCGAGCTTGTAGACGGTCTGCGTCGGTGTGGTGGAGGCGTTCGAATCCGAGCCGAAGGTGGCGCCGAAGCGCTGCCACACGCGCTTCGCCTCGCCGTCCGGCACGTATTTCGATCCCCGGAACGAGAGGTGCTCGATGAGGTGCGCGTAACCGCGCTCGCTGTCGGTCTCGTTGAGCGACCCGGCGTCGATCCTTACGCGCACCGCGACCTGCCCGGGCGGCACGCCGTTCTTGCGCACCGCGTAGCGCAGCCCGTTGGGCAGCGCACCGAAGTTCCACGCCGGATCGGGCGGAATGTCCGACCCTTTGAACAGCCACGGCGCAGTGTCGACGCGGATCGTGGAGGGATCGACCACAGTGGTCTGCGAAGGCGCCGGCGGCGCCGCGGCCGGCGCTGCTGGCCGGACGGGCTTGCGGGCTGCCTGCTGGCCGATGGCGGGAACGACGGCAAGGAGCGAGACGGCGGCGAACGACGCGCCGAGCGCGCGCGGGAAAGCGATCATGCGGACGATTGTAGCCACCCGCGTGCATCGTTGCCACACCCCGGCGCGATCTTTCGAGCAACGCGTCGATGCCACGTTTTCGTCGCGAATCGACTCTAAGCGACGGCGCGAAGCCGCAAATTTGGTCGGCCGCCCTTGCAATGCGCGGCTCAACGATGCGCGTGCGGCGCCGGACGGATATCAGGATGGCAGGCACGATCAGTAGCGCGCGGCCGCAATTGCGGCAGGATCACGGCGACATCGCCGTGCGCCGCGGTGCCGACGACGTGCCCGTCGATCAGCGCCCTGCCCCCTGCGCCGCGCCCCTGCCGATCGCCGATCCGCTCGTCGGCGACATACCCGCACCGCCGCGCCCGTTGGCGATCCGCGCAAGCAAGTGGATGCGCCGCGGCCTCGATCGCGTGATCGCCGCGTCGTCGCTGGTGCCCAACACACCGGTGCTCGACGTCCGTGCCTTTCCCTGGACCCAGGCACTGCGCGACAATTGGCACGCGATCCGCGACGAGGCGGTGGAGGTCGCGCTAGCCGGGCAAGCGAGCCCGAGCCTCGCCGCCATCTCGCCCGACCACCGCCGGATCGCGGCGCGCGGCATGTGGCGCTCGTTTTTCCTGTGGGGGCATCGCGAGCGGATCGACGAGAATGCCGCCCGCTGCCCGGTGACGAGCGCGCTGGTCGGCGCGATCCCGGGATTGAACAGCGCGTTCTTCTCGATTCTGGCGCCCGGCACGCGCATCCCGGCGCATCGCGGGCTCACCAAGGGGCTGATCACCTGTCACCTGGCGCTGGTGGTACCGCGCGACGGCGACGCGCGGATGCGGATCGCCGACCGCGTCGTGCGCTGGGCCGAGGGCGAGACGCTGGTGTTCGACGATACCTACCCGCATGAGGTGTGGAACGACACCGCCGGCACGCGCGTGGTGCTGCTGCTGCAGGTCGCCCGGCCGCTGCGTAATCCGGGGCGTTGGATCGCCGAGCGTTTCGTCGCGGCGGTGCGCGGCTCGGCATCGGTGCGGCACGTGCGCGAGAACATCGCCGCCTGGAATGCCGCGGTCGCGCAGCGCGATCGCCGCGCCGCCCGTCAGCCGCTCTGAGGCCGCACCAGCACCGCGCCGAGCCCAAGCCAGTCTGCCACCTGCTCCAACGCCGCGCCGAGCCGATCCGACGTCTCCGGCGGCGCGCCCGGCTCGAGGTGGCACGATTGCACGCGCAGCCGGGAATGCGCGCGGTCGGCCTTCAGG
Source organism: Sphingomonas sp. TZW2008 (assembly GCF_002117915.1). Taxonomy (GTDB): domain Bacteria; phylum Pseudomonadota; class Alphaproteobacteria; order Sphingomonadales; family Sphingomonadaceae; genus Sphingomonas. Next base: position 354,878 of record NZ_BDJB01000008.1, read on the forward strand.
TCGACGCGCGCGACGAGCCGGTCGCCGAGCAGGAACGGCAGGACGTAATAGCCATGCAGGCGCTTCGCGGCGGGCACGTAAATTTCGATGCGGTAGCGGAAACCGAACAGCCGCTCCGCCCGCGCGCGCTCCCAGATCAGCGGATCGAACGGCGCGAGCAGCGCCTGCGCCTCGATCCGGCGCGACCGGCGTGCGCGGTGGTGGAGGAACGCCGGCGGCCAGCCATCGACCGAGACGGGCACCAGCGTGCCTTCGGAAACGAGCCGCGCGATCGCGGCAGTGCCCTCGGCCGGCGAAAGGCGAAAATAGTCGCGCAGCTCGCCCGCGGTGGCGACCCCAAGCGCGCGCGCTGCCCGCTCGACTAGCGCCGCCTGTGCGCTCGCCGCGTCGGGCGTCGGTAGGTCGAGGATGGCGCGCGGCAGGACGCGCTCGGGAAGATCGTAGACGCGCTCGAACCCACGGCGGCGCGAGGCGGTGGTGATGTGGCCGGCATAGAACAGCCATTCGAGCGCCTGTTTCGCGCCGCTCCACGCCCACCAGCCGGTGCGCCCCGTCTCGATGTCGGACGCGGCGAGCGGTCCGTCCGCGCGGATGCGATCGAGCAGCACCATCGCCTCGCCGCGGCGCTCGGTCGCGAACGCGCGCATCGCGGCCGAGCGCATCTCGCCGCGATCGGCACGCGCCATGCGCCAGCGCAGCAGCGGATGGAGGTCGAGCGGCAGGAGCGATGCCTCGTGCGCCCAATATTCGAACATCCCTCGCTGCCGCCCCCTGCCCCACGCGGCGCGATCGAACGTTGCGGTGTCGTACGCGCCGAGGCGCGAGAACGCCGGCAGATAATGCGCCCGCGCGAGCACGTTGACGCTGTCGATCTGGTGCAGCGCGAGCCGATCGAGCGTACGCCGCAGATGGCCGTCGGTGACGCGCGCGGGCTTGCGCGTACCGAACCCCTGCGCGGCTAGCGCAATGCGACGGGCGGCGGCAGGACTGATCCGTTCGGTCATGATCGCGCCACACCTAGGCCAGGCAGCCGAGCTGCGCGACGGGAAACCATTCCTTTCGCCGCTGGCGCTTGATCGCCCGCCGCACGCGGGCCACATGGCGGCCATGCTGATCGAGACCGAACCGACCCCCAATCCGGCAACGCTGAAGTTTCTGCCGGGACAAACCGTGATGGACGCCGGCACGCGCGATTTCGCGACGCCGGAAGAGGCCGAAGCCTCGCCGCTGGCCGATGCGCTGTTCGGCCTGGGAGACGTGACAGGCGTGTTCTTCGGGCGCGACTTCGTGTCGGTCACCGCGGCGCCGGGCGTCGACTGGCGCGGGCTGAAGCCCGACGTGCTGGCGATCCTGATGGACCATTTCAGTGCGCAGATGCCGCTGTTCCGCGCGCCGTCCGCCGGCTTCTCGGTGCCGGCCGCCGAGGAGGCCTTCGCAGATGATCCCGCGGACGCCGAGATCGTCGAGCAGATCAAGGACTTGATCGACACGCGCGTACGCCCGGCGGTGGCGAACGATGGCGGCGACATCGTCTATCGCGGCTTCGACAAGGGCAAGGTGTTCCTGCGCATGCAGGGCGCCTGCGCCGGCTGCCCATCGTCCACCGCGACGCTGAAGAACGGGATCGAGCAGCTGCTGCGCTACTACGTGCCTGAAGTGACCGAGGTTCGCGCGGTCTGATCCGCCGTTCAGCATCTGCCCGGAGTTCATCGATGACTACCCCGCTCGACGACGTCGCTCTCGATCGCCTCTTCCGCGAGGGCCGCACCTATAACGGCTTCACCGACGAGCCGGTGACCGAGGCGCAGCTCCGCGCGCTCTGGGATCTCGTCAAGATGGGGCCGACGAGCGCGAACCAGCTACCAGCACGGTTCGTGTGGTGCGTGAGTCAGGAGGCGAAGGAGAAGCTCGCGGCGTGCGCGAGCGACAGCAACGCCGACAAGATCCGCCGCGCGCCCGTGTCGGTGGTGATCGGCATGGACACCAACTTTCACGAGCACCTGCCCGAGCTGTTCCCGCACGCCGATGCGAAGAGCTGGTTCGACGGCAATGCCGAGCTGCGCGAGGCGTCCGCGTTCCGCAATTCCTCGCTCCAGGGTGGCTATTTCATCCTCGCCGCGCGCGCACTCGGGCTCGATACGGGGCCGATGAGCGGGTTCGACGGCGGCGCGGTCGATAAGGCTTTCTTCGCCGATCAGCCCGGCGTGCGGGTGAACTTCATCTCCACGCTCGGCCACGGTGATCCGGCGACGATCTTCGATCGCAGCCCGCGGCCCGCTTTCGAAAAGTTCAACCGCATCGCCTGAAACGGGTTGAGCGTCGCGCGGCCGGTGGCAAAGGAGCGGCATGTCGCGCACGCTCGTCATCGAAACCGCCACCGCCGCCTGCTCGGTCGCGCTGCTGGAAGACGGCGCGCTGATCGCCGCGCGCCACGAAGTGGTCGGCCGCGGGCATGCGGAACGATTGGTGCCGATGATCGCGGAGCTTCCCGAAGGCGGTCGCGCCGCCGCGATCCTCGTCGACGTCGGGCCGGGTAGCTTTACCGGCATCCGCGTCGGCATTGCGGCGGCGCGCGGACTGGCGCTCGGCTGGGGCGTGCCAGTATGCGGCTATTCCTCGATGAGCGTGGTGGCCGCTGGCGCGTTCGCGCGCGGCATGGCGAGTCCGCTTGCCGTCGTGCTGGAAGGCGGGCACGGTGAGGTGTTCATGCAGGGATACGTCGCCTCCCCGATCGTTCCGTTCGATACGCTGGTCTCGCTTCGCCCCGAGGCCGCGATCGCGGCGCTGGGCGGGCGGTCTGCGATAGGCAGCGGGGCACGCCGGCTGCTCGCCATCGATGGCGCGTTGGACGTGTGCGATGCTTTGCCGGATGCCGCCAACGCGCGGCTGTTGCCGCCGGACCTTACCGATCTGCCGCCGCGCCCGCTTTACGGCCGCGCGCCCGATGCGAAACTGCCGGCGTGAGCACCGGCCTGCGCATGGTGGAATTGGTCACAGGGAGCGCGGCCGATATCGCCGCCGTCGAACGCGTCATGCAGGAAGCGTTCGAACCGCGCTTCGGTGAGGCGTGGACGCGCACGCAATGCCTCGGCATCCTCGGCATGCCGGGCATTTGGCTGACGATGGCGCGCGTGGACGGCGCGATCGTCGGCTTCGCGCTGGCGCGGCTGATCCTCGACGAGGCGGAGCTGCTGCTGCTCGCGATCTCGCCCCGCTACCGTCGTCGCGGGATCGGCGCAGCGCTGCTGCGCAGCGTGATCGCCGAGGCGCGCGGGCGCGGCGTGACCGTCGTTCACCTTGAGGTGCGCGCGGGCAACGGGGCGATCGCGCTCTACCAGGCGCACGGCTTCAAAAAGACGGGCGAGCGACGCGACTATTATCGCGGGCGCGGCGGCGAGAGCTTCGACGCGCACAGCTACGCCGTCACGCTGGCCTGATCTGGCGGACGCAATTAGCGGCTTATCGCTTGTTGCGAGTCGGTAGCGCTTTTCGCAACAAGCCCGCGCCACTACATGAACGGCATGCCACGCAAGATTGACCTCGAGACCCTGTGCCAGGAAAAGGGCCTGCGCATCACCGAGCAGCGCCGCGTCATCGCGCGCGTCCTGTCCGAGGCGGACGATCATCCCGACGTGGAAAAGGTGTACGAGCGCGCATCGTCGATCGATCCGGGGATCTCGATCGCGACGGTGTACCGCACCGTGCGCTTGTTCGAGGAAGCCGGCATTCTCGACCGGCACGATTTCGGCGATGGCCGTGCGCGCTATGAGCCCTCGCCCGAGGCGCACCACGATCATTTGATTGATGTGGAAACCGGCCGCGTGATCGAATTCGTCGATCCCGAACTCGAGCTGCTTCAGAAGCAGATCGCCGAACGCCTGGGCTTCCGCCTCGTCGATCATCGCATGGAGCTCTACGGCGTCAGCCTGAGCCGAAACGACTGACGCCGGCGGGCGCGCGCCACGGCGCGCCCCTCCCTTCAAACATCAGGACGCTTGAAATACACCGCAGGCAAGCCGGCCGCCGCTGTTGCCCGACGGGTCGGTTTTTAGATCGTCCGGCCCGGCATGAACGATGAACGCCGCGCCGTCGGTGTCGAGCAACCCGGCCATCGTTGCGCCCGGCACGGTGGCAGCGACGGTGCCGCGGCCGCCCGAATCGACGATCAGATTGGGAATGTCGCCTTGGTGCGGCCCCTGCGGGTTCATCGATCCATGCTTCATCGCCGTGGGGTTCCAATGCCCGCCCGCGGTCTCGAACGTCGGCGCGTCGCAGCGACCCGTGGTATGGACGTGAACGCCATGCGTGCCCGCGGGCATTCCAGACACGTCGACTGTGAAGCGCAGGCCACCGGCGACCTCGGTCGCGGTGGCGCGGCCGGCGTCGGCACCCGCCGCCGTCTTCAGCATTGCGCTCGCCCCGGCACCGCCGGCCACCGGCATGCCGGTTTCCAGCTTGTCCTCGTTGCACGCGCCCAGTGCCAGGGTGCACGCGCCGACACCGGCGACCATCATCAGACGGATCATCTTCATCTCCCGTTACGCGGGGGCAACGAGGGTCGCGACTGCTGGTTCCGCCATCAGCCGGCGGGGCGCGCCATCATCAACGCCGCGCGCGTCGTGCGGCAGACGACCTCGTCACGCTGATTCAGCCCGACGTGCTCGAAGGTAACGATGCCCTGCCCCGGCCGCGACGCCGACGGGCGCAGCGCCTTCACCTCGGTTTCGACGCGGATCGTGTCGCCGGCGAACACCGGCTTGGGAAACACCGTTTCGCTCATGCCGAGATTGGCGATGGTCGTGCCGAAGGTCGTGTCCTGCACGCTAAGGCCGATGACGAGGCCGAGCGTGAAGAGCGAGTTGATCAGCGGGCGGCCGAATTCGGTCGTCTCGGCATAAGCGTGATCGATGTGCAGCGCGGCGGGATTGTAGGTCAGCGCGGAGAACAGCATGTTGTCCGCCTCGATCACCGTCCGGCGGATCTCGTGGACGAAGCGCTGCCCGATCTCGAACTGCTCGAACCAGAGCCCGGCCATCAGCCGCGCGCCCGGGCGATGAGGCGGATCAGGCGGCGGCATTGCGCGCGCTGACGCACGATGCCGGTGACGAGCAGGACGTTGAGCACGGTGATCTCCACCAGAAAGAACCAGATCGGGCTGCCGGCCAGCATGCTGAGCCCGAGCATGACGGTGCGCGGATTGGCGCCTAGCGCCGCCGGAATGCCGAGGATCGCGGGGCCGCTTTCCCGCGCGAGCCGGGCGATCCGCTGCCGCTCGTGCGGATCGATCTCCGCGCCAGCGACCAGCGCGTTGACGCGGTCGGTCGCGCCGGTGACGAGGCCCGAGAGCAGCAGGTAGAGCGCGCTGAACGCTCGGCCAGGCCCGCGCGGCACGCCGCGATTGTGCTGCAGCCACGGCACGCCATAGGCCCACCATTGATAGCTGCGTCGCGAGCTTTCCGCGAACACCGACTGCATCACGCGCGACAGCCCGGCGGCGACCGCGAGCACCCACGCGCCGATCCCGATCGTGTCGTCCAGCGCGGTGGCGAGCAGGACGTAGAGGATGATGTGCCCGCCGTAATCGCACAGCCCATCGACGAGCTCGCCAATCGGGCTCGCCCGCCCCGTCATCCGCGCCAGATCGCCGTCCGCCCCGTCGACGACGTGCCACAGCAGGTGGAGCAGGAACCCGCCGGCGATCGCGGCCGGCGTGCCGACGCGCGCGTAGAGGATGCCTGTCGTCACCACCATCGCGGCGCCGAACAGCGACACCATGTTGGGCGTTACCGGCGTACGCGCGAGCGCGGTCGCGAGCCGGCGCGCCGCGGGATGATATAGAACGCGATTCAAAAAGCCTTGCAGTTCGCGCGGCTTTCCCGTCACAGTCGGTCGCAATTCGATCGTCGCCACTTTTCGCGCCCCCTTGGGCGTGCCCCTAGCACTGCCATGCGTCGCTTGACAGGCGTCGCGCATCTGTCACGACGCTGCCATTCTTTTGTCATCGCCGGGCGGTTCCCCGGCGCTCGGGGGTTTGCATAGAAATGGCGACGATCAAGGTTGCGGTTATCGGGGTCGGCAATTGCGCGTCGAGCCTGGTACAGGGCAAGTATCACTATGCCTCCAGCAACACGGCGCACGGCCTGATCCACGAGGAGATCGGCGGCTATCGCGTGTCCGACCTCGATTTCGTCGCGGCGTTCGACGTGGATTCGCGCAAGGTCGGTCAGGATCTCGGCAAGGCGATCTTTGCCAAGCCGAACTGCACAAAGGTGTTCCACGCCGACGTGCCCGATACGGGCACGGTCGTGAAGATGGGCGCGAAGCTCGATGGCGTCGCCAAGCACATGCTGACCGCGGCGAACGATCGCGGCTTCGAGATCGATGACACGCGCGACGCGTCGAAGGCCGAGATCATCGCCGAGCTGAAGGCGTCGGGTGCGGAGATCCTCGTCAACTTCCTGCCCGTCGGCAGCCAGGATGCGACCGAATTCTATATGGAATGCGCGCTCGAGGCGGGCGTCGGCGTCGTCAACTGCATGCCGGTTTTCATCGCCAGCCGACCGGAGTGGGAGAAGAAGTTCGCCGACGCCGGGCTGCCGATCATCGGCGACGACGTAAAGGCGCAGGTCGGCGCGACGATCGTCCACCGCGTGCTGTCGAACCTGTTCCGCCAGCGGGGCGTGACGATCGATCACACCTACCAGCTCAACACTGGCGGCAACACCGACTTCATGAACATGCTCGACCGCAATCGCCTGTCGAGCAAGAAGGAGTCGAAAACCGAGGCAGTGCAGGCGGTGCTCGCCGAGCGGCTGGCGGACGAGAACATCCACGTCGGGCCGTCGGACTACATTCCGTGGCTGCACGACAACAAACTGTGCTTCCTGCGGCTCGAGGGCAATTTGTTCGGCGATGTGCCGATGAACCTCGAACTGCGCCTGTCGGTGGAGGATTCGCCCAATTCCGCGGCGGTCGTGGTCGATGCGATCCGCTGCGTGAAGGTGGCGCTCGATCGCGGCACCGGCGGCGCGCTGACCGGCCCGTCGGCGTTCTTCTGCAAGCACCCGCCCGAGCAGTTCACCGATGACATCGCCGCGCAGCTGACCGACGAGTTCATCCACGCCGACGCGCGCCTCGCCGCCGAGTAAGCGGGCGGCGCGACCCAGGGCAGCGCAGTGAAGGCGCTCATTGTCGCGGCCGGCTATGGCAGCCGGCTGCGATCGATCTCCCCGTCGAAGCCGCTGACCGCGGTCGCCGGCGTGCCGCTGATCGCGCGCGTGATCGCCGCGGCGCGAGCGGGCGGCGCGACCGGGTTCGTCGTGGTTACCGGGCACGAGGGCGCTCAGTTGACCGCCTTCCTCGATGCGCTCGATCCGGCGATTACCTGCGTCGCGACGCCCGATTGGAACCTCGCCAACGGCCACTCGGTGCTGACCGGTGCGGCGGTGATCGGCGCCGCACCTCACCTGCTGATGATGGCGGATCATCTGTTCGACCCCGCGATCGTCCGCACGACCATCGCTGCCCCCGCAGCGGCGTTGACGCTGGCGGTCGATCGCCGCCTCGCCAATCCGCTGGTCGACCTCGACGACGTCACGCGCGTCCGCACCGACGGCGATCGTATCGTCGCGATCGGCAAGCATCTTCCCGACTATGACGCCTATGACTGCGGCGTGTTCGCCGTCGATGGGCGGTTCCATGACGCGTTACGGTGCTCGATCGCCACCGGCGGGCCGGGATCGATCTCCGCCGGTGTCGAGGCGCTGGCGGCGCGCGGCGAGGCACGCGTCATCGACGTCGGCGACAAGTGGTGGCTCGACGTCGACGATCCGCGCGCATTGGCACAGGCTGAAGCGGCACTCGCCTGACCCTTCGATGCGAAGCGATCGCAAGTGAAACAAGCCGCCACGTGACCGGTTCTACTGTCCGAACCTTGAAGGACGGGCAAACGATGACGACGGCGCAAATCTATCGCGACCTGAAGGCCGATCACGACAAGCAGCGCGCGATGCTCAAATCACTCGGCGAGCTTCGCGGCGATACCGACAAGCGCAAGCAGCTGTTCGAGGAATTCCGGCTCGAGCTGCAAAGCCATGCCGCGGCGGAGGAGGAATCGCTCTACGCCGTGATGCTCGGCAAGCCCGATCTGCGCGACGACGCGCGCCACTCGGTCGCCGAGCACAAGGAGGTCGACGACCTGCTCGGCGAGCTGATGGACATCGATTTCGGATCGGACGAATGGGAGTCGAAATTCTTCCACATGCGCCACCGCTACGAACATCATATCGAGGAAGAAGAGGAAGAGATGTTCCCGGCGGCCGACGCCGCGCTCGACGACAAGGTCGAGGCGGAGATGGCGGACACCTACGAGGAGCGTAAGCCCAAGGAGCTCGAGCTCGCGCGTGACAATCCGCCAGGCAGCGACGAGCGCGACTGAACGACGCGGCGGCGCACGGCGCGATGCGTCTCGTAACCCTGGCGACGCCCGACGATTTTGACGCGTGGCGCGATCAGGCGCGCGCGCTGGCGAGCGACGACGTGCCGCCGGAAGACATCGTATGGCAGGTGGGATCGCAAGTCGGCGACCTGTTTGCCGCCGGCGCGACGCCGCGCCACGATGCCGTCGGCGCGCCGCTCAAGGTGCCGCGCGGCTTTATCGATCTCGCGCGCAACGCCATTCTGCACCGCGATCCTGAACGGTTCGCGCTGCTCTACACGCTGCTCACCCGGCTGCGGCGCGAGACGGGACTGATTGAGGATCACGCCGATCCGCTGGTGCGCCGGCTGGAGGGCCTTGCAAAGCACGTGCGCCGCGACATCCACAAGATGCGCGCCTTTGTCCGGTTCCGCGAGGTCGTAGACCAGGGCGACAGCCGCTATGTCGCATGGTTCGAGCCCGATCACCATATCGTGCGCGCCAACGCCGCCTTCTTCGTCAATCGCTTCGCCAGCATGCGCTGGTCGATCCTGACGCCCGAGGTATCGCTGCACTGGGATGGCGCCGCGCTCAGCGAAGGACCAGGCGCGACCAAGGCGGATGCGCCCGACGGCGATCCGATCGAGGAGGTGTGGAAAACCTATTATGCGTCGATCTTCAACCCGGCGCGCGTCAAGGTCGGCGCGATGCTGAAGGAGATGCCGCGCAAATACTGGAAGAACATGCCCGAAACCGCGCTCGTCCCCGGACTGCTCGCGCAGGCGCAGGCACGGGAGAGCGGGATGATCGAGAAGGCACGGACAACGCCCGGCGGCAACAGCGAGATCGCATGGGACGCGCTGCGCGAGGAGGCGCTGGGGTGCACGCGCTGCCATCTCTATCGCCCAGCGACGCAGACGGTGTTCGGCGAAGGGCCGGTATCGGCCGCGATCATGTTCGTCGGCGAACAGCCGGGTGATCAGGAGGATCTGGCCGGGCGCCCGTTCGTCGGCCCCGCGGGGCAGGTATTCGATCGGGCGCTCGGCGAGGCCGGGATCGACCGCGCCGAAACCTACGTCACCAACGCGGTGAAGCACTTCAAGTTCGAGCCGCGCGGCAAGCGGCGCATTCACGCCAAGCCCGACGCAGGCGAGATCGAGGCGTGCCGCTGGTGGATCGAGCAGGAGCAGATGCTGGTCCGGCCAAAGGTGACGGTGGCGCTCGGCGCCACCGCCGCGCGATCCTTGTTCGGCAAGACGATGACGATCAGCCGCGAGCGCGGCCGTGCGCTCGCCCTGCCCGAAGGCGGCGAGGCGTGGATCACGGTGCATCCGAGCTACCTGCTGCGGCTGCCCGACGAGGCCGCGCGGACGGCAGAATATGCCCGCTTCGTCGAGGATTTGAAACTGGCCAAGGCGGCTGCCGCCTAGCGCCGGCTTTCACGAAGCGATCGGCACGGCAGTTCGCCGATCAGACCGCCACGCGATCCGCGACGTTTCGTTACCCGGCCGCTCCCCGGATTGACCGGCGCTGCGGCTTCACGCAGGGCGCGCGCCATGATCGAGAAGATTATCGCGGCACTGTTCGTCTTCGTGGTGGGAGTCATCCGCGCGGGTGGCTATTGGGGCGTTGCCCTGCTGATGGCGATCGAGAGCGCGTGCATCCCGCTGCCGTCGGAGATCATCATGCCGTTCGCCGGCTATCTCGCGTCGACGGGCGAGATGAACCTCTATCTCGCCGCGACGGCGGGCGCGCTCGGCTGCAATCTGGGCTCGATCGTCGCCTATGAGGTCGGGCGCCGCGGCGGGCGGCCGATGGCGGAGAGATGGGGCAAGTACGTGCTCGTCGGTCCGGCTGAGCTCGATCTCGCCGATCGCTTCTTCAACCGCTGGGGCGCGGCGGCGATCCTGATCGGGCGGATGCTGCCGGTGATCCGCACCTTTATCGCCTTCCCCGCCGGCGTCGCGCGGATGAAGCTGATCCCGTTCCACGTCTATACGTTCATCGGCTCATGGCCGTTCTGCTACCTGCTCGCCTGGGTCGGCGCGAAGCTGGGCAGCGCGTGGCATACCGATCCGCGGCTGAAAGCGGCGTTCCATCAGGCGCATATCGTCATCGGCGTCGCGATCGTCGCCGCCGGCGCATTCTACCTGTGGCACAAGTTCCACGGGCTGAAGAAGCACTGATCGCGATCGGCGGCGCTGCACCGCCGCCGGTTGCACCGCCGCCAGTTCAGCGCAGGCCGAGCATCTTGTGCGTCTGCAACGACAGGCGCCAGCGCGGCCGCTCCATCACCAGCGCCATCGCCGCTGCCTGGTTCGCCGCGGCGTTCGCGTCGTCGAGCGGCTGGATCAAATGGTGGTGGAAATCCCACCCCTCCATCGCCGCGACGTCGCTGCCCGGCTGCGGCCACACCAGCTTCAGCTCGTTGCCTCGTCGCTGCACCGTCGTGCTGCCCGCCTTGGGGCTGATGCACACCCAGTCGATCTCAGGATGGACGGGCAGCGTGCCGTTGCTCTCGATCGCGATGAAGAAGCCCGCGGCGTGCAGCGCATCGACCAGCGCGTCGTCGACCTGCAACATCGGCTCGCCCCCGGTCAGCACGACGAAGCGATCCGCCTCACCGCCGTCCCACATCTTGACGGCGGCCTCGGCGAGCCCGGCGGCATCGGCGAAGCGCCCGCCGCCCAGCCCGTCGATCCCGACGAAATCGGTGTCGCAAAAGCGGCAGATCGCGCTCGCGCGATCCTGCTCGCGCCCCGACCACAAATTGCATCCGGCGAAGCGAACAAACACCGCGCGTCGTCCGGCCTGCGCGCCCTCACCCTGCAGGGTGAGGAACATTTCCTTGACCGCGTAGCTCATCAGGGTGCCGGCGGGGTGACCGCATAGGCGGTGGGATCGGCGATCTCGGCGTCGTCGAAACCCTTGTGACGCAACCGGCAGCTGTCGCACAGCCCGCAGTGGAGCCCGCCCGGCGCGGGATCGTAGCACGACCAGCTGATCCCGAGATCGAGGCCGAGCCTTGTGCCCTCGCGCACGATATCGGCCTTCGTCATGCTCTGCAGCGGCGCATGGATGCGGAACGGCTTCCCCTCGACGCCGGCCTTGGTGGCGAGTTCGGCCAGCGTCTCAAAGCCGGCGATGAACTCAGGCCGGCAATCGGGATAGCCCGAATAATCGAGCGCATTGACGCCGATGTAGAGCGAACGCGCACCCGACGCCTCGGCCCAGGCGAGTGCGAGGCTGAGGAACACGGTGTTGCGCGCCGGCACGTAGGTGACGGGAATGTCGCTGCCCACGCCGTCCTTCGGCACCTCGATATCCGCCGTCAGCGCCGAGCCGCCGAACGCCGACAGATCGATCGGCAGGACGACGTGGCGCGTTGCGCCGAGCAGCCGAGCGATGCGGCGGGCGGCGGCAAGCTCGACTTGGTGGCGCTGATTATAGTCGATCGAGAGCGCGAGCAGCGGATGCCCCGCCTCGCGCGCGAGCGCGGCGGACACCATCGAATCGAGCCCGCCCGATACGAGCACGACGGCCGGCGCGAGCGCGGCAGAGGATTGATCGCTTGTCATGATCGCGGCGCGGCTAGGCCGATTGGCCCCGCGTTGCAAGAAAAAGGCCGCTCGAGCGATCGAGCGGCCAGGCTGCCCGCAAGGGCAAAAATCTAGAGAGGGTCATGCTCGGCTAGAAGCATGTGACACCATAACGCGCGAAGCGTTAAAGAGACGCTAATTCCTGTCGGATGCGGCGCACGTTCCGTCGCGCTGCGCCGCATATTCCACGTCGAACGGCGCGCCGCGCGCCAGCCCCTGCGTTGCGATACGCACCCGGCTCGGCGCTTCGACGGTTAGCGTGGTGCGGCCGTGGCCGGCACCCGGGCACGTATAATGGACGGTGACGGCACGCGGCTCGTCCGCCACCACGAAGCGTGCGCACGACAAACCGGGATGGTGGATCTGGAGCAGCGCACCGGCATCCCGCACGCACAAGGCGCGGTCCGGCCCGCGTGATCCGATCTCGTGCAGCATCCAATTGCCCGGCGACAGCTGGTCGATCGCTGCGCGCGGTGCTTGCGCGCTCGCGGCGGCGGCAAAGGCAACGAGCCCGGCCAGGCCCAGGCGCGACGAACGAAGCATGGTCTCTATCCCCTGCCCCGGCGGCCTTGCGTTCCTCAGGTCTCTGGCGGGCGAATCGCTATAGCAGATCCGTTACGCCCACGTATCATCAATCGACATGCGGCGTTGCGAGATCGGCGACCCGGATCGGGAAAACCGTCGAGCAGAACGCGCAATCGACCCCGATCACGCCATTCTCGTCCGCCATCGCGCGCCGCTCGTCGACCGGAAACTTCGCCAGCACCGAACAAATGTGATCGATCGAGCAGCGACACCCCTTCACCATCGCGGTGCTGGCGATGACACGCACGTCATCCTCCTCGTTGAACAATCGCCAGATGAGCGTCTCGAGCGACAAGGCCGCGTCGGCAAGCTCGTCGGTCCCCATCGTCGCGCCGAGCGCCGCAACATGCTCCCATTCGGGATGGTCGAGCTTGGTATGGAGCCGCTCGCGCCCTTCCTCGCCTTCGGGCAGATGCTGGAGCAGCAATCCGCCGGCGACGCACCCGCCGGCGTCCTTGGCGAAACCGACGCGAACGTGCGTCGGGATCTGTTCGGACTGCGCGAAATAGCTCTGCACCGCGTCGGCCAGCCGATCGCCGTCGAGCGGTACGATCCCCTGATACCGCTCGCCCGACGCCGCGAGATCGAAGGTGATCGCGAGATACGCCTTGCCGAACAGCGCGAACAGCGTCGGGTCGGACGGCGCCTCGGCCAGCCGATCGGCGTCATATTGCACGTAGCCGCGCAGCTCGCCGCCGCGATAGTCGCAAACCAGTAGGCGCACGACGCCCTGGTCGCTCTGCGTTTGCATCGTCAGCTGGCCGTCGGCGTCCTTCAACGTCGCGCCGACCAGCGCCGTCAGCGTCAGCGCTTCGGCGAGCAGCGCCTCGATCGCCGGTGGATAGGCGTGCGCCGCGAGGATCTCGTCGAGCACCGGGCCGAGGCGGACGATACGGCCGCGGGCGTGGTGCTGGGGAATCGCGAAGCCGATCGCGCGATCGATGTCTCGGATGGTGGCGTGCATTGCGTCCGTTCGGGCTGGGCCGATCGCGACACGCGGTTCGATGCCGAGGGCGGCAGCCGGACGCGGCAGCGAGCAGGCAGGAGCCGACTAGATGGCTATTGCCGGGTCGAGATCAACCGATCTGGCCGAAGCACCAGCGGAGGATCGATTTCTGCGCGTGAAGCCGGTTCTCCGCTTCCCCCCAGATCAGCGACTGCGGCCCGTCGATGACCTCGGCCGTCACTTCCTCTCCGCGGTGTGCCGGCAGGCAGTGGAGGAAGTGCGCGTCGGGCTTCGCCTGCGCCATCAGCGCGGCGTCCGCCTGGAACGGCAGCATCGCGGCGAGCTTCGTCTCGGCGTGCGCCTGCCCCATCGAGATCCACGTATCGGTGGCAACGATGTCCGCCCCCTCCACCGCCTCGCGTGCGGTGCCGACGACGCGCGCACGGCCCTTGCCGCGCGCCAGATCGGCGTCGGACGGCTGAAACCCCTGCGGGCACGCGGCGACGACGTCGAAGTGCAGTAGCCCGGCTGCCTCGATGATCGAGGCGAGCACGTTGTTGCCGTCGCCCAGCCACGCCACCTTGAGCCCGGGCAGCGCCTTGCCCTGCTCGATGATCGTCAGCAGGTCGGCGACGATCTGGCACGGGTGCGACGCGTCGGTGAGGCCGTTGATGACGGGTACCGAGGCATGTGCCGCCATCTCCTCGACCTTGGCATGATCGTCGGTGCGGATCATGATCGCGTCGACGTAGCCCGACAGGACGCGCGCGGTATCCGCCACCGTCTCGCCGCGGCCGAGCTGCATCTGCCCCGCCTCCATCACGATCGACTGGCCGCCCAGCTGGCGCACCGCCATGTCGAACGATACGCGGGTGCGCGTCGAATTCTTCTCAAAGATCATGCCCAGCACGTGGCCGGCCAGCGGCGCATCGGCATCGACCCGCCCCTTCGTCCAACCGGCGCGCGCGGCCTTCCGATCGAGCGCGTCGGCGAGGATCGCAGCGAGCCCGTCGCCGCCGGCATCAGAGAGGTTAAGGAAATGGCGGTTCATCACAGCTCGTCCTCGGGCGGCATGACGGAGAGGCGCAGGATCGCGCGCTCTGGCACATAATGATCGCTCGGTTGGCCGGGATGCCGATACCGTAGCAGCCCGCCGCCCAAATGCTCGATCTCCGAGATCGGCGCGCCAGCGAGCGTCGTCGTTTCCAGGTGAACGCGGCGGCCGCGCGTGAACCCGTCCGCCGCTACCGTCACGATCGAATCCGCGAGCATGCCGTCATTCTCCCCCAAGAGATGTTGGTATTCTTTCCCGCTCAGTCGTCGCTGACGGGCACGTAGACGCGCGCCGCCTCGCTCAGCCGCTCGACGCATTCCGTGATGTGGCTCTCGTCGATCACCAGCGGCGGCAAGATGCGCACGACGTTCTCACCTGCCGACACGAGCAGCAGGCCATGATTGTCGCGCGCGAACTCGACGAAGCGGCGGCTGTCGCTCTTGAGCTTGAGGCCGAGCATCAGGCCGTGGCCGCGCACGCTGTCGAACAGGTGATCGTGGTTGGGGATCATCTGCTCGAGGCTGGAGCGGAGCCGGTCACCCATCCGCGCGACATTATCGAGGAAACCGTCGCCGAGGATGACGTCGAGCACCGCCTCGCCCGCCGCCATCGCCAACGGGTTGCCGCCATAGGTCGAGCCGTGCGTGCCAAACACCATGCCCTTGGCCGCTTCCTCGGTGGCGAGACACGCACCGAGCGGGAAACCGCCGCCGATGCCCTTCGCCACTGCCATGATATCGGGCGTGATACCGTAGAGCTCGTGGGCGAACAGCTTGCCGGTGCGACCGTAGCCCGCCTGCACCTCGTCGAGCACCAGCAACAGCCCGTGCTCGTCGCACGCCTTGCGCAGGCCCTGCAGGAATTCCGGCGTCGCCGCGCGGATGCCGCCCTCACCCTGGATCGGCTCGACCATGAAGCCCGCAGTATGCTCGTCGATCAGCGCCAGCGCGCCCTCAAGATCGTTGAACTCGGCGTATTCGAAGCCCGGCAGCAGCGGCTCGAACCCGTCGCGCATCTTGGCCTGGTTGGTCGCCGAGATCGTGCCGATCGTGCGACCGTGGAACGCCATCGAAAAGGTGATGAGATCGTGCCGCTCGGGATTGCCGTTGGCGAAATGGTAGCGCCGCGCGGTCTTGATCGCGCACTCCACCGCCTCTGCGCCGGAATTGGTGAAAAACACCGTGTCCGCAAACGTGTTGTCGACCAGCCGCTGCGCGAAATGCTCGCCCTGCGGGCTGCCGTACAGGTTGCTGACGTGCATCAACGTTGCCGCCTGATCCGCGATCGCCTTGGTCAGCGCAGGGTGGCCATGCCCCAGCGCGTTCACCGCGATGCCGCTGGCGAAATCCAGGTAGCGCGATCCGTCCTCGCCGATCAGGTGGCAGCCCTCGCCTCGCACCGGCCGCACCCCGCAGCGGGGATAGACGGGCATGAGCGCGGTGATCGACACGGAACGTCTCCTGAAAACAGCAAGGGCGGCCCGGAAAAGGACCGCCCGCCATTTCTCAATAAAGAACCCGGCCGGGCAGCGTCAACATCAGCGCAGCACCGTTTGCGCGTCCACAACCGTCACATCATGCATCATATCGAGATACGCGTCGAAATACTGTTTGTGCGACGCGCCGACGATCGTCAGCAGCCGCGCGCCCGGTTGCTTGGCGAGCACGGCGCGGATGTTGGCGACCATCCGAAGATTGCGCGTTTCCCACCAGCCGGCGTAGCGTCGCCCGTAGCGTTGCGGCGATGCTTCGTTGAGCGCTGCGCCATAGTCGCTGCGGTACACCGTCTCCGCTTCCGCCGGATCGTTGTAGGCGCGGTACAGCGCCAGCATCCCGCCTGGCTGCGCGAGCGCCGCTGTAAACGCCGCGTCCTTCGCCATGCGCTGCTTGGTATAGGCATTGTCCCACGCCGCCCCGACCGCCTTGCCGTAGCTTGGCTCGGCGCTGACCGCATCGTCCGCGGTGTGGTCATCGGTCGGATAGACGCGCTCGAGCCCCAGCCGTGTTGCGAGTGCGGCGGCGATCTGCACATTCTCATTGCGACGCGCCTGCGCTTTCGTGACGATCGCGACCAGCGCGTCGTCCAGCCCATCGCCCGCGCGCCGCTCCTTCGCCGGCAGCCGCAGCCACTGCACGACCGCCGACGTCGGATCGCCGCCCGCGAGGAACAGCGCGGCGAGCCGCCTACGCTGGCTCGCGCTAGGCGCTGCCGGCCACGCCCGCAGCATCGCGTCGGCGGCGAGCGTCGCCCCCGCCATGTCGAGCCCGAGCGCGCGCTGCGCCGCAGACGGATCGGGGCAGTAATCCTTTGCTGGATTGTCGTGGAGCGCCGCGTAGCGCCGCAGATACTCGCACTGCGGCCCCGACAGCGCCTCGATCGTCACCAGTTGCGGTTTCCAAGCGGCGAGCCGGTCGAGCAACGGCTCCAGCAGCTCGGGCCGGAATGTGTCGGGCAGGCCCGACAGATGCGGCGTGCCGAGCACCAGCACCTGCGACGCGGGGCCGGCAAAGTCCCGGTACTGCCGCGGATCGAACCGCGCCGGCTGCGCCTGCGCTGCCAGCGATGCCACGACACCTCCGATTGCCAACGCCGCGCCCACCACCCGCCTAAATCTCGCCCGCATGATAGCCCTTCCCCTCGTATCGATCGTTCGGCTAACAGACGTGTGTTAGTTGATCAACACAGGTGGAGTGAGAGACGCCATGACCGCAGGACCCTGGTCGCATCACGCCCGCTCCGGCGTGTCGGACGACATCGATTTCGAGATCAAGGGGCAGGAACTGCAATTCGTCGAGATCGAGCTCGATCCGGGCGAGAGCGCGGTCGCCGAGGCGGGCGCGTTCGTCTGGAAGGATGCGTCGATCGAGATGACGACGGTGTTCGGCGACGGCTCGGGCGGCAGCGACGGCGGGTTCATGGGCAAGCTGCTCGGCGCCGGGCGGCGGCTGGTGACGGGCGAGAGCCTGTTCACCACCGTCTTCACGCATCGCGGGCGCGGCAAGGCGCGGGTCGCGTTCGCCAGTCCCACACCGGGATCGATCCTGCCGATCCGCCTCGCCGACGTCGGCGGCACGCTGATCTGCCAGAAGGACAGCTTCCTCGCCGCCGCGAAGGGCGTGTCGATCGGCGTCTTCTTCCAGCGGCGCATGATGACCGGGCTGTTCGGCGGCGAGGGCTTCGTCATGCAGAAGCTCGACGGCGACGGCTGGGTCTTCGTCCAAATGGGCGGGACGCTGGTCGAGCGCGAACTCGCCCCAGGCGAGCAGCTTCACGTCGATACCGGCTGCCTCGCCGCTTTCACGCCCTCGGTCGACTTCGATCTGGAGATGGTGCGCGGCGTGAAGAGCATGATCTTCGGCGGCGAGGGCGTGTTCTACGCGCGGCTCACCGGGCCGGGCAAGGTATGGATCCAGTCGCTGCCGTTTGCACGGCTCGCGGGCCGCATGCTCGCCGCCGCAGGCGGTACCGGCGGCAATCGCGGCGAGGGATCGGTGCTCGGCGGGCTCGGCGACATCATCGGCGGGAACAACTGATCGGCGGAAGGGGCGCCGGCGAGCCAGCCGGCGCCTCAGCCCTGATCGTCAGCCCTGCGCGGCGTCGATCACCGCGGCAGTCATGCGTGAGAGGCAGACGAGCTTGCCGGCATCGTCCTCGATCCGGATCGTCCACACCTGCGTCGTGCGCCCGATCTGCTCGGCGGTCGCGGTGGCGTGGACGTAACCGTCGCGCGCGGCACGCACGTGATTGGCGTTGATGTCTAGCCCGACCGTCACCTTGCCCTCAGGCACCGCCATTGCGCCGGCGACCGACGCTACCGTCTCGGCGAGGACGACCGACGCGCCGCCGTGGAGTCGCCCGAACGGCTGGTGCACCTTCCTGCCGACCGGCATGCGTGCCCGGATCCAGTCGTCACCGTAGGCGGTGAACTCGATCTCGAGCAGGCCCGGCAGCACGCCGTCACCCAGCGCCGTCAGCTGCGCCAGATCGATCGGTCGGGTCCACACCGCCATCAGTAGGACCGCCCGATCAGCACGCGCTCGACCGCGGGCGCGCCGGTGAAGATGCACGGCGCGCCGGGATGGCCGGTCTGCCCCATCGGCGCGTTGCGGATGGTAAGCTTCAGTGCCTTCAGCCGCTCGACCACCGCATCGAGCGCGGCGCCGGTCGGCTTCGACCACGCGACGTCCGCCCAGCCGGGCTTACGCGCATCGTCGCCGAACATTGCCTCGACGCCGGCCCAATCGTCGACCGGCGCGATGTTGCTCTTCAGCCGTGCGGTCGCCTCTTCGTGCAGCGTCGCCTGCACGCCATCGAGCTGCGCCGCCACCTCGGCGACGAAGCCGTCACGACCGACGATCTGGCTGTCGAGCTTGCCGTCGGCGCGATACAAGCGATCGCGGCGCAGCACGGAAACGTTGCCGCCCACCATGTCGCGCGGGCCCACCTCGACGATGATCGGCGCGCCCTTCTTCACCCAGCCCCAGCGCTTGGTGGCGGCCTTGGCAGGCTTTAGATCGAGCAGCGCGCGCACCGGCTCGCCCAGCGCGACCTGCTTCGCGAGATCTGCTTGCAGCGCCCTGCAATAGTCGATCAGCGCCGCATCCTCTGGCGCGTCACGCAGCATCGGCACGATCACGACCTGCCACGGCGCGATGCGCGGCGGCACGCGCAGCCCGTCGTCGTCGCCGTGCACCATGATGACGCCGCCAATCATACGGGTCGAGACGCCCCAACTGGTCGTATTGGCATATTCGAGTTCGCCGCTCGCATTCTGGAAGCGAATGTTCTGCGCATGCGCGAAATTGGTGCCCAGGAAGTGGCTCGTCCCCGCCTGCAGCGCCTTGCCGTCCTGCATCATCGCCTCGATCGAGTAGGTCGCGACGGCGCCCGGGAAGCGTTCGTTCTCGGGCTTCTCGCCGGCGATGACGTGCAGCGCGAGGCACTCCTCGGCGAAGTCGCGATAGACTTCGAGCATGCGCAGCGTTTCTTCGCGCGCCTCATCCGCGCTGGCGTGTGCGGTATGGCCCTCCTGCCACAGGAACTCGGCGGTACGCAGGAACATCCGCGTGCGCATCTCCCACCGCACCACGTTGGCCCACTGGTTGATCAGCACCGGCAGGTCGCGCCACGACTGCACCCAGCGCGAGAAGGCGGTGCCGATCACCGTTTCGCTGGTAGGACGGATGACGAGGGGTTCCTCGAGCTTCGCGGTGGGATCGGGGGTCAGCCCGCCCTTTCCGTCCGACACCAGACGATGGTGCGTGACGACCGCCATTTCCTTCGCGAAGCCTTCGACGTGCTCGGCCTCCTTCTCGAAATAGGAGAGCGGAATGAACAGCGGGAAATAGCAATTCTCGTGGCCCGTGGCCTTGATGCGATCGTCGAGCAGCCGCTGGATCCGTTCCCAGATGCCATAGCCCCACGGCCGGATAACCATGCATCCGCGCACCCCCGATTCCTCGGCGAGATCGGCTTCGGCGATGACGGCCTGGTACCAGGCGGCAAAATCCGCCTCGCGGGTGACGGGGAGCGCATGCTTGATCATGTGCGTGCGGATAGCGGGCGATCGGGCATCGTGCCAAGCATGACGTGCAGGCGTGGGTCAGCCATAGATTTCGGGGCTGCCGGGCGGGGGCACGGCAATGATCCCGCGCATCATCTGCGCACGAAAGAAACGCAGCCGCCCTCGGTCGCTGAAGTCAGGCCCGTGAACCATCCAGCCCAGATCATGCGTCAGATCGATCGGACGAAGCGCGTCGGCCGGAACATCGTCGCAAAGTGAGACCGTTGCGGGATGCGCATCGCGACCGAGGAACACCGACGCGCCGTTCCGGACCTGCCGCCGAAACATTCCCTTGTGTCGGCGCGGCTCGTCCGCAGATCCTGCGCGTTAAGTGAGTTCGAAGTGCGCATCGATCAGATAGCCGACGTTACGCAGGAAAACGGACCGGCTCGAAACATGACTTTCGCCTGACGAAGCCGCTTCAGCAAATACGATTGGGTTCAACACCGTTATGGCGTCGACAACCCAGCGAATCGCGGGTCGCCAATGGATGCGGTCGAGGATGCCGTGCGCCGCAGCGGGTGTTAGCGCATCATAGGAAACTTGATCGCGTCGAAACTCGGGGCGCGGGAAATAGGCAGTGTCGCCGCGAACGAGAATGCCGATAGACGTCTCATCATCCATGCGTTCCACATATGTTCACTCATACGATGCGCTAAACCATTTCAATCCAATCCGGAGAAATTAGTCGTTCGTTTACGAGGACGCGGAAGATGTGACCTCAAATATAAATAATCCGAATTGATGCGTTTCGTTGTTCCAGTGTTTGGCCCTGACAATGCTGGCCTCAGCCGAAAGGCTTTGATCAGCAACATGTCAGATGGCATCACAAACTTTTACTATTACGATTGTCGCGGAAGAGCGATCGTCGTTTTCCGTCTCACTGCGCGTCGAAGGACCTAGATCCGTACGAGCTGCAAAGCCCGCCAAACATGCCCGGACCCGGCCGCCGACCGCCGAAATGAATTGGCCGCGTCGCCCATAAGCGCTTGCCGTCGCGCGACGCCGGGATAAGCGGAGCGGATGGCCGCTCGCGATACCTCCCTCTCTCGCGCGATCGGGTTGCGCCTTCTGTCCGTCGGCTTGTTCGCGACGATGAACGTGCTGATCAAGCTGGCCGAGGCGAGAGGCGCGGCGCTGGGCGAGATTCTGTTCTGGCGGCAGTTCGGCGCTGCGCTGCTGGTCGGCGCAATCGTCGGCGCGGGGCCGGGGTTTGCCTCGCTGCGGACGCAGCGCTTCGGCGCGCACGTGCTGCGCTGCGTGATCGGCCTTACCGCGATGTCGCTGACCTTCTGGACGCTGCTGCTGCTGCCGCTGGCGGAGGCGACGACGCTCGGCTTCTCGATGCCGATCTTCGCCACCGTACTCGGCGCGCTCGTGCTGCACGAGCCGACCGGCTGGCGGCGCTGGGCGGCGGTGCTCGCGGGGTTCGCCGGCGTGCTGATCGTGACGCAGCCGGGTGACGGGCATATTCCGGCGCTTGGCATCGCCACCGGGCTCGGCGCGGCGTTCTGCACCGCGTGCATCTCGATCCTGCTCCGCACGATCGGCAAGACCGAATCGGGGCTGACGACCGTCTTCTGGTTCTCGACGCTGTCGCTCGTGCCGCTCAGCGTCGCCTACGCCGGCGTGATGCAGCCGCACGCCCCGGTCGTTTGGGCGTTGCTGCTCGGCATCGGCCTCCTCGGCGGGGCGGCGCAGATCGCGATGACGCGCTCGTTGCAACTCGGCGAGGTCAGCCTCGTCGTGCCGATGGATTATACCGCGCTGCTGTGGGCGACGATTTTCGGGTGGGCGGTGTTCGGGATGCTGCCGGTGGCGAGCACCTGGGCGGGCGCGCCGGTGATCGTCGCCTCCGGACTCTACATCGTCTGGCGCGAGCACCGCCGGCGACGCGAGGAGACGCGCGGGGCGATCGCGCAGAATTGACGCGGCTTGCGGCCGGCCGGGCGATCCGCCACCACGGTGCGATGCGCATCCTCGCCCCGCTGGCGCTCGTCGCCCCCGCCGTCCTTTCTGTCCCCGTGGCAATCGCCGCCCCCGCTCCCGCCGCTACCGCTGCGGATACGGCGTTCGACGCGATCTGGCAGGCGGAATGGGCGTGGCGCCAGCAGGAGCGCATCGCCGACGGCGGCCCCGGCATCGTCGACGAGCATCTGCCGGACGTTTCCGCGGCGGCGCATGCCCGCCGGCTCGCCTATTGGCGCGGCACGCTGGCGAAGCTCGACGCGATCGATACCAAACGCCTGTCGCCCGACGCGCTGACCGACTGGCAGGTCTATCGTGCGCAGATCGCCGCGCAGGTCGACGAAGAGGCTTTTCGCGAATGGGAGAAGCCGGTCAACGGCGACAGCGCCTTCTGGTCGGACCTCCACTATGCCGCGCGCGGCGACTTCACCGGCGGTGAGGCCGATTACCGCCGCTACCTCACGTGGCTGGGCGACGTACCGACGTACCTCGCGCAGCAGACCGACAATCTTGCCGCCGGGCTGAAGCGCGGCTTTACCCCGCCGTCGATCGTGATGCAGGGCCGCGAGAAATCGGTCGAGACGATCGCCGCCGCGACCGATCCAACGACGGTCGTCTACTATCAGCCGTTCGCCAAGATGCCCGCGTCGATCCCCGCCGCGCGCCGGGCCGCGCTGCAGGCGGAGGCGCGCGCGATCATCGCCGAGCGGATCGTGCCCGCGCACAAGACGCTGCTCGCCTTTCTGCGCACGCGCTACTTCCCCGGCCTCACCAAAAACCTCGGCGCGACGAGCTATCCCGATGGCGCGGCCTATTACCGCAGCCGCATCCGCGCCTTCACCACGCTCGACATGACGCCCGACGCGATTCACGCGCTCGGCCTGTCGGAAATGGCCAAGATCCGCGCGGAGATGGAGGCGGTGAAGGAGGAGGCGAAGTTCGCCGGCGACCTGCCCGCGTTTCTCACCTTCCTGCGCCGCGATCCGCAATTCTATCCCAAGACCGCCGACGAGCTGATGAAGGAGGCCGCATGGCACGCCAAGCGCTTCGACGCGATGGCGGGCAAATGGTTCGGCCGGCTGCCGCGGCAGCGCTTCGCGATCATCGAGGTGCCGCCCGATATCGCGCCATTCTACACCGCGGGGCGCGGCGGGCCGGGCACGTATCTCGTCAATACCTACAATCTGCCGTCGCGCCCGCTGTTCCAGTTGCCCGCGCTGACGCTGCACGAGAGCGCGCCGGGACACGCCTTCCAAATGCCGCTGTCGATCGAGAATACAACGCTTAAGCCGTTCCGCCGCAACAGCTATATCTCCGCCTTCGGCGAAGGCTGGGCGCTGTATACCGAGCGGCTCGGCGACGAGATGGGCTTCTATCGCACGCCGTACGAGCGGTTCGGGATGCTGTCATACCAAGCGTGGCGCGCGGCGCGACTGGTGGTCGATACCGGCATCCACGCCAAGGGCTGGAGCCGCGAGCAGGCGCAAGGCTATATGCGCGACAATACCGCGCTCAGCGAGCACGAGATCACCACCGAGATCGATCGCTACATTGGCTGGCCGGCGCAGGCGCTGAGCTATTATCTCGGCCAGCTCGCGATCCAACGCGTGCGTGCGAAGGCCGAAGCCTCACTTGGCGCGAAGTTCGACATCCGCAACTTCCACGATACCGTGCTCAGCCTCGGTAGCGTGCCGATCCCGGTGCTCGAGGCGCGGATCGACCGCTTCATCGCCGAGGGCGGCCCGTCACCCTATCCGAAGGAACCCGCGGCCTGAACCGAGGCGTTGAGAGCGCATGAACGACATGGTTGCGCTCGGCATCAAACGGTCCGCGGAAATGGCGGCGATCTTCATGATCGGCGACGGTCTGCTTGGCCTCCTGCAGCCGACGCGGCACGTCGATCTCTGGCGATCGGACGTCGTGGCGGTCGACGCGTTGGTCAGGCGGTTCGACGCGCGGCCGGGAATGAGGCGGCTTTACGGGATGGCGCAACTCGCCGGAGGCATCACGCTCGCCACGCGGCTGCGGCGCTGATCAGTTGACGATCAGGAACAGCGCTAGGACGACGACGAGGATCGCAATGCCGAACGCCGCCGCCCAAAGGGTCGTCGCCCGAGCAGAGCGCGCGCGCCGCACCATCAACGTCGCGCCGCCGACCGCGCCCAGCCCGGCCATGATCGGCACGGCATAACCGAGCATCGCGATGCCGGGCTTGGGATCGTCGTTCATCGCCGGCAGGTGGAAGACGTCAAACCACAGATAGACAAGCAGCATCGCGGCGAGCAGCCCGGCCGCCGCGCCGCCGACGAAGCCGAGCAGCCCCGCCAGAGCCGCCCGTTTGCCCATCTACTCCGCCGCCTCGCTAGCGACGACCGGCTCCCTCCACACCAGCTTCGGCTTGCGCGCGGCAAGCGTCTCGTCGAGGCGGCTGCGGGGCGCGAAATGCGGCGCCGTCTTGAGGCTCGCGTCGCCCGCCTTGGCGCGCTCCGCCACCGAGCGCAGCGCGCCGATGAACTGATCGAGTGCTGCCTTCGACTCGGTCTCAGTCGGCTCGATCAGCATCGCGCCGTGGACGACGAGCGGGAAGTACATCGTCATCGGGTGGAAGCCCTCGTCGATCAGCGCCTTGGCGACGTCGATCGTCGAGAAGCCTTCCGGGAAGCCCTCGTCGGAGAAGATCGCCTCGTGCATGCACGGGCCGGCGAACGCGAACGGCGCGTCCAGCGTGTCCTCCAGGCTGCGCAGCACGTAATTGGCGTTGAGCACCGCATCCTCGGCGACCTGGCGCAGGCCGTCGGCGCCATGGCTGAGGATGTACGTCAGCGCGCGGGTGAACATGCCCATCTGGCCGTGGAAGGCCGTCATGCGGCCGAACGTGTCGGGGTGGTCGTCGCCCGCCGTCTCTTCCTCGATCAGCGCGATATGGCCGTCCTTCATCCGCGCGGTGAACGGCAGCGGGCCGAACGGCGCCAGTGCCTCCGACAGCACCGTTGGGCCCGAGCCCGGGCCACCGCCGCCGTGCGGGGTCGAGAAGGTCTTGTGCAGGTTGATGTGCATCGCATCGATGCCGAGATCGCCGGGACGAACGCGCCCGACGATCGCGTTGAAGTTTGCCCCGTCGCAATAGACGTAGCCACCCGCCGCGTGGACCGCGTCCGAGATCGCCTTGAGATCGCGCTCGAACAGGCCGCAGGTGTTCGGGTTGGTGATCATCACCGCGGCAACGTCGGGGCCAAGGCGCGCCTTCAGCGCCTCGGTATCGACGCGGCCCCCAGCGGTCGCCGGAATGTCTTCGACCGTGAAGCCGGCAAAGGCGGCCGTCGCGGGGTTGGTGCCATGCGCGCTCTCGGGGACGAGGACGACCTTGCGATGCCCCTCGCCGCGCTTCTCGAGCGCCGCCTTGATGCACAGCATGCCGCACAATTCGCCGTGCGCCCCCGCTTTGGGGCTCATCGCGACGCCGTGCATGCCGGTGAGATCGATGAGCCAGAAGGCGAGTTCGTTGATGACGCCGAGCGCACCCTGAACGGTATCGACCGGCTGGAGCGGATGGACGTCCGCGAAACCGGGCAGCCGCGCCATCTTCTCGTTGAGCCGCGGGTTATGCTTCATCGTGCACGAGCCGAGCGGGAACAGGCCGAGATCGATCGCGTAATTCTGCCGGCTGAGCCGGGTATAGTGGCGGATCGTCTCGGGCTCGCTGAGCCCCGGCAGGCCGATCGGCGCGGTACGTGCGAGCGCGCCGAGCCGTGACGCAGAAGTGACGGGCGCGGCGACTTCGACGCCGGTTGTGTCGGTCGAGCCGATCTCGAAGATCAGCGCTTCCTCCAGCATCAGCGCCTTGTTTCCGGTAAAGGTCGGGGCGGCGTTGCTGCCCGCTTCCGGTGTCGTCGGGCGCCAACCGCTCTGGTTCAATGCCATCGTCTTCTCTCCACCCCGGCGGTGCCGGGTCCTGCTCTCAGCGTCGCGTCGCTGAACCCCGGCCACGCGCCGGGGCGGGTGAAACAATCAGACCAGCGCCGCTTGTAGTGCGGTCGCCAGCGCCTCGACATCCTCGGGCGTCGTCGTCTCGGTCACCGCGACGACGAGGCCGTTCTCCAGCGCCTGCTCGCCTGGATAGAGCCGGCCGAGTGACACGCCCGCAAGCACGCCCTTGTCGGCGAGCGCGCGGACGATCGGGCGCGCCTCGCGACCGAGATCGAGCGTGAACTCGTTGAAGAAGGTATCGTTGACGAGGCTCACACCCGGCACCTGCGCGAGCCGCTCCGCTGCCGCCACCGCGCCCGCGTGGTTGGTCGCGGCGAGCGCGCGCAGCCCCGCCTCGCCGAGCAGCGTCATGTGGATCGAGAAGGCGAGCGCACACAGGCCTGAGTTGGTGCAGATGTTGCTCGTCGCCTTTTCGCGGCGGATATGCTGCTCGCGCGTCGACAGCGTCAGCACGAAGCCGCGGCGTCCGTCGGCATCGACCGTCTCGCCGCACAGCCGCCCCGGCATCTGACGGACGTATTTGTCCTTGCATCCGAACAGGCCGACGTACGGCCCGCCGAACTGGAGTCCGACACCCAGCGACTGCCCCTCGCCGACCACGATGTCAGCGTCCATCTCGCCGGGCGACCGACAAGCACCAAGCGCCACCGGCTCGGTGACGACGGCGATCAGCAGCGCCTTGTTGGCGTGGCACGCGTCGGCAAGCGGCGTTAGGTCGGCGATACGGCCGAGAATGTCGGGGTATTGCACCACGACGCACGACGTATCGCCGTCGATCTTGGCAATCAGCGCGTCGAGATCACCCTCCGCGGTCAGCATCGGCAGCGACACGTCGAGCGCGTCGCCCGTGTATTTCGCCATCGTCTTGGCGACCGAGACGTAGTGCGGATGAAGCCCGCCCGACAGGATCGCACGCCCGCGCTTGGTAATCCGCCGCGCCATGCCAATCGCTTCCCAGCAGGCGGTCGAGCCGTCGTACATGCTGGCGTTCGCCACGTCGGTGCCGAGCAGCCGCGCAACTTGCGTCTGGAACTCGAACAGCATCTGCAGCGTGCCCTGCGCGATTTCGGGCTGATAGGGCGTGTAGGCGGTGAGGAACTCGCCGCGCTGGATCAGGTGATCGACGCTCGCCGGCACGTGGTGGCGGTACGCGCCGCAGCCGAGGAAGAAGGGCGCCTCGCCCGCCGACAGGTTCTGCCGCGCGAGCTTCGTCATATGCCGTTCGACGGAAAGCTCGCTCGCGTGCATCGGCAGGCCCGCGATCGGCTCGGCGAGCCGCGCGGCCGCGGGAACGTCGACGAACAAATCGTCGATCGAGCCCGCACCAATGACGTCGAGCATCGCGCGGCGATCATGGTCGGTAAGCGGTAGGTAGCGCATCTTGGAAAAACTCCCGCCTCCGCAAGGAGGGGCAAAGATCGTCACCGGCCGAGCTGCCGGGCCGGTCAGCTTCCGGCTCGGTGACGGCCGCGGTTACAGCTTGGCGACGAACGCCTCATACGCGGCCTCGTCCATCAGGCCGTCGAGCTCGCCGGCATCCTTCAGCGACAGCTTGAAGAACCAGCCCTCCGCCTCCGGATCCGAATTGACGAGGCTTGGATCGTCGGTCAGCGCGGGATTGCCCTCGATGACGGTGCCCGAGACGGGCGAGTAGACGTCGCTCGCCGCCTTGACGCTCTCGACCACCGCCGCTTCATCACCCTTGGCGAGCTGCTTGCCCCCCTCGGGAACGTCGACGAACACGATGTCGCCAAGCTGACCCTGCGCGTAATCGGAGATGCCGACCGTGCCGACGTCGCCGTCGACGTCGATCCACTCGTGATCCTCGGTGAAATAGCGGCTCATCACTCAGGCTCCTCGGAAATAGCGGTGGGGAACGAACGGCATTGCGGTAACGGTCGCGGCGTGCACCTTGCCGCGCTGCGCCAGCTGAATGCGGGTGCCAGGAACGGCCATCGCGGCGGGAACGTACGCCATCGCGATCGGCGCCCCAACGCTGGGCGCGAACCCGCCCGACGTCACCCGGCCGCCCTCGCTGCCCTCCGCATCGATCACGCTTGCGCCCTCGCGCACCGGCTGGCGCCCCTCGACCAGCAGGCCGACGCGCTTCGACACGGGGCCGCTCGCGCGCTCGGCAAGGATGCGCTCGGCACCGGGGAAGCCGCCCTGCTCGCGGCGGCGCTTGAACAGCGCGAAGCCGAGATCGGCCATCACCGGCGTCGTCTCGGGCGTCAGATCGTGGCCGTAAAGCGGCAATCCCGCCTCGAGCCGCAGCGAATCGCGCGCGCCCAGCCCGATCGGCTTAACCTCCGGCTGCGCGACGAGCGCGTCGGCGAGCGCCTCGGCAGCTTCCGCCGGAACCGAGATCTCGAAGCCGTCCTCACCGGTATAGCCGCTGCGGCTGATCCACAGATCGTACCCCTGCCACGCGCAGGCGCCCGCCTGCATGAACACCATTGCCTGGACGCCGGGCACGAGCCGCGCGAGCGCATCGACCGCTTTGGGCCCCTGCAGCGCGAGCAGCGCGTGATCCTCCATCAGGTTGATCGTGATCGCATCGGGCAGATGCTCGATCATGTGCGCGACGTCGTCGTATTTGGTCGCGCCGTTGACGACCATGTAGACGCGCTCGCCCTCGCCTTCGGCCAGGGCCGGACGGGTCAGCATCAGATCGTCGAGGATGCCGCCGCCCGAATCGAGGAGTAGCGAGTAGCGTGCGCGATTGCGCGCGAGCCCGGCGATATCGGCGGGCATCAGCGCCTCGAGCGCCGCAACCACGTCGGTCGCCTCATCGTCGCTGGTGATGCTTAGCTGGCCCATGTGGCTGACGTCGAACAGCCCGGCGCTCTCGCGAGTCCACAGATGCTCGGCCATGATGCCTTCGTACTGGACGGGCATCCAATAGCCGGCGAACTCCACCATCCGGCCGCCGCGCGCGCGGTGCCAGCCGTCGAGCGGCAGCGCCAGCGTCTCGATGATTACGTCGTCGTCGTCGTGATCGCTCACCGGGCGTGTTCCATCATCGAAAGGGCGAACGCATCCCCCGTGGGCGACGCGAGCAACTCCCCCTCTGTCACGGAACCTGAGAGCTTTCGCGTTGGGCATTCGCCCGCGCTTACACCTTCGGTGGGCAGCGCCTGCCGGCACGGCCGCTTTCCAGAGCGTCACATCGAGCGCGCGGTCCCTGATGCCTGAGAGATTCCGGGGTGGTTGCTCCTTCGGCGGCGGATGGTGGCCTGGAAGGCCGTCCGCACTCTCCCGCGCGCCCACGCCGGTTGCCCGGCATCGACCGTGCTGCTCTGCCGACGCACGCCGGCTTAGTCAATCGCCCGCCGACGTACCGAAGCGGCGGTTCGGCGTCAGCGTTGCGCGTTGTAGCGCAGCTGGTCCTGCGTCAGCTGGAAGCCGACCAGCGCCTCGAAGCTCGCAGTCAGCACCGCCTGCCGAACTTCCGGCGTGGAGAGCGGATCGACCGCGGCATCATCGTCGCCCGCCTTGCGCTTGCGCGTCAGCTGCTCGCGCACCGCCTCGGGCAACGTCGCGGCGGCGCGGCTGACGGTCGCGCTTGCCTGACCGCTGGTGGTCGCGAGCGCCTGGCCGGCGTCGAAATGTACCTGCACCTGGCCGACGCGCTTCGCTGCGACCTGCGTGCCGCCGCGCACGATCGAAATGAAATAGGGCAGCACGACGTCGCGCGGCCCGTCCGTCCGTGTGCGGCGCGCGCGCACCTCGAAGCTGACGGTGCTGGTGATGTCGCTCGCGCCCTCGTCGCACGTGCCGCGCACGTTGGTCATCACTGCGGTGACGTCGATCGCACTCGCGTCGCGGCTCGCCGGCGGATCGAACACGGTGATGTCGCCGGTGCCGGCCGGCACGCCGACCACCGGGCAGGCCGAGCGAACCGCGCTGATCCCGACGCCGCCCTCGACCGATATGTCGCCGCTCTTGGCGCAGCCCCCGACGAGGAGGACGAGCGTGAGCGGGGCAGCGAAGTGGCGAAAGGACACGGGCGGGTAAACCTCTTACGATACGGCCGCGCTCATAACCGCCTTCCGTGCGGGCAGGCAATCGCGTAAGCGCTCGCACCATGACCGAGACGCCAGCGACCGCCGCCAAGCCCGTCCTCGAGCTGCTGATCGCCGCGCCGCGCGGCTTCTGCGCGGGGGTCGATCGGGCGATCCGCATCGTCGAACTCGCGATCGAGAAGCACGGCGCACCGGTCTATGTCCGGCATGAGATCGTCCACAACAAGTTCGTCGTCGATACGCTGCGCGCGAAGGGCGCCGTCTTCGTCGAGGAGCTCGACGAGGTGCCCGACGGCGCGCCGGTGGTGTTTTCCGCACACGGCGTGCCCAAGTCGGTGCCGGCGAACGCGCAGGCACGCGGGCTCGACTATCTCGATGCCACCTGCCCGCTCGTCTCCAAGGTCCACCGCCAGGCAGAGCGGCTGGTGGCAGCGGGGCGGCACATCGTCTTCATCGGGCATGAGGGGCATCCCGAGGTGATCGGCACCTTCGGCCAGGTGCCGGCAGGCTCGATGACGCTGATCGAGGACGTCGCGGATGCCGAGGCGTTCGCGCCGGCCGATCCGAACAACCTCGCGTTTCTCACGCAGACGACCTTGTCGGTCGACGACACCGCCGAAGTCGTGCGCACGCTGCAGCGCCGCTTCCCCGCGATGCAGGCGCCGCGCGGCGAGGACATTTGCTACGCGACGTCGAACCGCCAGGCGGCGGTGAAGGCGATTGCGGGAGCGTGCGACGCGGTGCTGGTGATCGGCGCCCCCAATTCGTCGAACTCCGTACGACTGGTCGAGGTAGCGCAGCGCGAAGGCGTGCGCGCCGCGCTGATCCAGCGCGCTGCGGATCTCGACTGGGCGTTCCTCGACGGGATCGGCACGCTCGGCATCACCGCGGGTGCGTCGGCGCCCGAACTGTTGGTGCGCGAGCTGGTCGATCTGCTCGCGACGCGGTTTGACGTGACCGAGCGCGAGGAGGAGACGACGCGCGAGACGATCGCGTTCAAGCTGCCGCGCGCGCTGGAGCAGGCGGCCTAGCCCGTCGGCAGCCGAAGGGGCAGGATCGATGGCGGTCTACACGCATGTCGCGGCCGAGGCGCTCGCGACGTTCCTCGCACGCTACGACGTCGGCGAACTCGTCTCGGCGAAGGGCATCGCCGAAGGGGTGGAGAATTCTAATTACCTCGTCGACACGACCGAAGGTCGCTTCATCCTGACCTTGTACGAGAAGCGCGTGGCGGCGGACGATCTGCCGTTCTTCATGGCGCTCCTCGATCATCTTGATGCCAAGGGGATGCCGGTGCCGCCCGCGATCAAGGATCGCGGCGGCGCCGAGATACAGGAGCTCGCCGGCCGCCCGGCATGCCTCATCAAGTTCCTGCCCGGCGTGTCGCTGTCGCACCCGACGCCGGCGCAGGCGCGCGCCGCCGGCGCGGCAATGGGCGCGATGCACCATGCGGTGGCCGATTTTGCGCCGGTACGCGCGAATTCGATGGGGATCGGTGAGTGGCGCCCGCTGCTCGAGCGGTGCGGGCGCGACATGGATACGATCGCCGACGGGCTCTACGCGCGGGTCGCCGACGCGCTTGGCGCGGTTGAGGTCGCCTGGCCCGCGTCGCTCCCGACCAGCGCGATCCACGCCGATCTTTTCCCCGACAACGTCCTGATGCTCGGCGATCGCGTGACCGGGCTGATCGACTTCTACTTCGCCTGCACCGATATCCGCGCCTACGACCTCGCCGTGATGCACACGTCGTGGATGTTCGACGCGCGGGGTGAAAATCCCGACGCGGCGATCGGACGCGGGCTGCTCGACGGCTATGTCGCCGCGCACCCGCTAAGCGACGCCGAGCGCGCCGCGCTGCCGGTGCTCGCGCGCGGCGCGTGCATCCGTTTCCTACTGAGCCGCGCGTGGGATTGGCTGCACACGCCGGCCGACGCTCTCGTCACCCGCAAGGACCCCCTAGCCTATCTTCGCCGGCTCGCCTGGTACGAGGCCAATCCGGACGCGTTCGCATGACCGACACTATCTCTCCGACCACGAAGGAACTGCCCCGCGTCGAGGCGTTCACCGACGGCGCGTGCAAGGGCAATCCCGGCCCCGGCGGCTGGGGCGCGGTGCTTCGCATGGGGACGCACGAGAAAGAGATGTCGGGCGGCGAGACGCTGACGACGAACAATCGCATGGAGCTCACCGCCGCGATCGAGGCGCTCGCCGCCTTTACCCGCCCGTGCCACGTCACGCTCTACACCGACAGCCGCTACGTCATGGACGGGCTGACCAAGTGGATCCACGGCTGGCGGCGCAACGGCTGGAAGACCGCCGACAAGAAGCCGGTGAAGAACGCCGAGCTATGGCAGCAGCTGCTCGACGCCGCCGCACGCCACCGTGTCGAGTGGCAATGGGTCAAGGGCCATGCCGGCCATCCCGAGAACGAGCGCGCCGATAAGCTGGCGAGCGACGCGGCGGTGCTGGCGGGGCGAAAGATCTAGCGCCTCGGCCAGACGATTGCCTTCTACCCTCCGCCGCTAGCATAGCCGCTGCGGGGAAGCTGGGGAGCGATCGATGACGGGGTTCGATCTGGTATTCGCGGTCTACGGCCTGCTGCTCGGGCTGGCGATCGCGGAGGTGCTCGGCGGCCTGTCGCGTGCGCTGAAGCTGAAACGCGGCGCGCGGCCGGTACGGGTGGGCTGGCTGACGCCGCTGCTCGGCGTGCTGGCGATGCTCGATCTGTCGAATTTCTGGATGCTCGCCTGGGACGCGCGCGACCAGATCCAGGCAAACTACGTGACGCTCCTCGCCGTGCTGACGATGGTGGGCATCTATTATCTTGCCGCGACGCTGATCTTCCCGGACGAGCCGGCGGAATGGCCCGATTTCGACGATTGGTTCGACCGACAGAAGGGTTTCGTCATCGGCGGGTTGCTGGCGGCGAATGTGCTCAGCTGGATCGGGCTCACCGTTCTGGAGGCGCTTCATCCCCTGCCCGAAGTCGCGGCACCCGACAATTCGCTCGTCGACCTCGTATACCTCGTCAGCGGCGTCGGTATTCTGGTGCTGTTCGTCGCGCTGCTGCTGGTACGCAATCGCCGCTGGAATGTGGCGATGTTGGCCGCGCTGTGCATCTTCATGGCCGCGTCGAGCATCACCGAAGGCTATGTCTAGACGCGGACGTGCTGAACCTCACCGCTTCCGGGGTCTCTGCGCGTCGATCAGCGCCTTGGCCAGCAATCGCCGATGCGCCTTTGCCTCGCGATCGAGCGGAATCGCGTAGAGCTGCGTCAGCAGCGCGACGTCGCTCGGCGTCGCCGCCTCGGGCGGATCGTCCGCCGCGAACAGGGCGAGGATCGATTCGGACGGCGGCGGGGTCGCGGGGCGGAACTCGGCCAGCGTGACGAGCGCGGCATAGTCGCCGAGCGCGCGCAGGTCCTGCCGCGACCCGGCGCGCTTGACGTCGATCACCACGGATGCGCCGGTTATCGCGCGCGTCGATTGCGTCGAGATCGCTCCTTCCTTGTAGCGCTGCTGCACCCCGCCCTCGCCCATCGGCAGCCCGTAGCCTCCAACGCCGCCGTCGATCTGGACGAACGAGGGCTGCATCGTAACGGGCGGCACGCCATCGGCGTCGCCCGTCTTGACGATATGCCACCAGCGGACCGGCGCCTCGCCGTGCTGCAGCGCGTCGCGCGCCGCCATCGGCACGTCCTTGAACTGATACGGTGCCCGCGCCATCACTCGCGCGACGACAGCCGGCGCGTCGTCGGTGAAGCTGACGATCGCGTTGGCGGTGCACGGCGCCTGCGCGAGCGGCGCACCGACGGTGCGGGCAAGCGCGCGAATACGCTCAATCACGACCGTCGCCGTTTCGGGCGCGACGCCGCTCACCTTTGGGCAGACCGGCACGACCCAGCGTGCGGCGGGCTGCTGGCCGCGCGCGATGCCGCTCGCGCGGACATGGGCGACCGCACGCTCGCGCCGCTCCTTCGCCTTCGCACCGACAACGAGAATGTCGTCCGCCGCCGGCTTCAGGGCGGCGGCTGCCGGCGGTGACCCTTGTGCGATTGCGGGTTGTGCGACGCTCAGCGCAGCCGCGAGGGCGCCAGCGAACGCCGTCGCGCGAAGGTGCAGTCGTCGCATGCCACCCGATCCTCGTCCCGTTGCGGCCGCATCATGCGCGCCATGCCAGCGCCTCGCAACCGCCGCCGACGATAGGGCGTCAAGCGAAGCGATCGGCGGCGTAGCGCGACACGTCGATGCCAATTGGCGGCGCGTCGCCGAGCAGCAGCGCCGCGCCGATGGCGGCGGCGGCGGGCGCGGTCTGGATGCCGAAGCCGCCCTGCCCCGCAAACCAGAAGAAGCCCGGCGCGTCCGCCGCAAACCCGTAGACCGGCAGGCGATCGGGCGCGAAGCTGCGCAGCCCGGCCCATTTGCGATCCACCGCCGTCACGCGCCAGTCGACCGCATGTTCGAGCCGGTCGATCGCGATCGCGACATCGATCTCCTCGGGCTGCGCGTCGCCGGGGTCGCACGGCGTCTCGTCGTGCGGGCTCAGCCACAGCCGCCCGCCAGCCTCGGGCTTGAAGTAGAAGTCGCCGCCGAGATGCGCGACGTGCGGCATCGCCGGCGTCGAGGGCGGATTGGTCTGCAACTGGACGAGCGTGCGACGATACGGCTGAATGCCGAGCGGGCGCGCGCCGGCGAGCGCCGCGACTGGGTCGGCCCAGGCGCCCGCGGCGTCGACGAGGATTGCGGCGTCGAAGTCGCCGGCCCGAGTCGAAACCCGCCAGCGACCTTCACGGCGCTCGGCCGCAATGAGCGGCGCGCCGAGTACCAGCGTCGCGCCCGCCTTGCGCGCGCGCGCCAGCGCATCGGCGTGAAGCGCGGCGACGTCGATATAGGCGCAGCTCGCCTCCATCACGCCCACCGTCCATCCCGGGCGCAGGCCGGCGACGTAATCGCGCGGATCGACGCGCTCGAGGACGACGCCGCTGCCGGCGAACTCGGCGAGAAACGCCTCGGCGTGCACCTCGTCCGCCGCCTCGCCAATATGCAGCGAGCCGAGCGGATCGAGGAAGCCGCCCGCGCGCAGCGCCTCGCCCGACAGCGAGGTGAGCGGCTGAATGCCAGGCCCGCCATAGGTTTCGGACCAGAAGGCGGCGGAGCGGCCGGTCGCGTGATATCCCGCGACATCCTCCGCCTCGAGCAGCAGAACCCGCGCGCGGCTTCCGATCGCGGCGGCGAGCGTCGCGCCAGCGATTCCTGCGCCGACGATGGCGATATCGTAGTTCATCGCCCGTGTGCTGTAAGAAAACCGTCGATCGCGGCAAGCGCACGATCGCGCACCGGATCGGCCTCGCGCAGGATCTCGTGCGCCGATTCGCGACCGAAGCGGATGACCTGCGCGGTCGGCAGCCGCGCGGCGAGTGCGACCGCGGCGCGCGAATCGACGAGGCCATCGGCGTCGGCGATCAGCATCAGCAGCGGCGTCTTGATCGTCGCCAGCCGCGGATCGGCGCGCTGCGCGCGCGTCGAGGCGAAGGCTTCGGCGAGCCACGCCCAGCTCGGCGGCCCCAGCTTGATCTCGGGCACCGCTTCGTACCAATATTGTTCGTCGTCGTAGCGGCTGTGATCCGCGGTCAGCAGCGTGCGCCGATCGAGCCGCGCGCCGGGACGCTCGTGCCCCTTCCACGCCGGTCGCGCGGGATCGCCGATGCGCCGCATCAGCCGCGCGACTCGTTCGGCAACTCCCGCGCCGACCGGCGATTTCAGCCCCAGCATCGGCGCGATCAGCACCGCCGCCACCGGATCGATCGCGGCCTCCAGCAGCGCGCGCAGCACAAGATGCCCGCCCATCGAATGGCCCATCGCGACACGCGGACCCGCGACGTCCCAGTCGCGCCAGAACGCGGCGAGATCCGCAATCCACGGGGCAAAATCGGTCGCGTGGCCAACGTGCGGATCGGGCGAGAGCCGCCCCGACCCGCCCTGCCCGCGCCAATCGAACGCAGCGATCGTCCAGCCCTGACCGTGCCAATGTCCGAAGCTTTCCAGATACTTTTCGAACACGTCGCCGCGCCCGCCCTGGAACAGGATGCCGCCGCGCATAGCGCCACCGGCCGCTGGCCAGTCGAACCGGCGCAGCTGCCAACCGTCGGGCGCCGCCCAACAGGTCACGGTCGCGTCGGCCGGGATGGCGCGGCGGATCGGGGCGGGATCGGTCATGCGGCGGACATGGTTACGGTTTGGCAAGCCATTACGTCTAGTGCTGCGGTCTCATGGGGTGGGACATACTTTCCTGGGGGCTGCCGGGTGTTCTGGCGATCCTGCTGGTTTCGGCGGGGATCGAGGACGCGCGCATCCGAGAGATCGCCAACTGGAAGAACGCGGCGATCGCGCTGTTGGCTCCCGCGTGGTGGGTTGCGATCGGCCTCGCGCCATGGCCTGACATGGCGTTCCAGCTCGCGCTCGGGCTGCTCGTCTTCGGGGTCTTCGCGATCGCCTTCCATTACGGCCAGATGGGCGGCGGCGACGTCAAGCTGATCGGTGCGATCGCGCTGTGGCTGCCCGCGACGCCGCTGCTGCAGATGCTGCTCGTCATGTCGATCGTCGGCGGCGTGCTGACGCTGATCATGATGATCGAGCATAAGTTCAGCCGAAACAAGCGGATACTTGAGGTACCTTACGGCGTCGCGATCGCCATCGCCGGTCTTCTTGGGCTGCGCGAACCGCTTCTTAACCAATTCACGTAATCATACGCCGACAACGAGAAAGATCGGCCCGCGCTGATGCGAAAGGCACTTTAAGTCATGGATAGTCGCAAGGTCATATTGCTGCTCGGCGCACTGATCGTCGCTGCGATCACCGCGTTCATGGCCCGCACGCTCATCATGGGCAGCAGCGCGCCGACCGCGGCCGCGATGCCCGGCGCGGCGCCCGCCCCGATCGACGGCCCCAAGGTCCTCGTCGCGACGCGCGCGCTGCCGGTCGGCACGATCATCGATCCGACGTCGGTCAAGTTCCAGCCCTGGCCCAAGGAGCTCGTCGAGGGCGCCTATTTCCAGGAGGGCGCCCAATTCGACATGAAGACGGTGCTCGGCACCGTGGTGCGCAACGCGGTCACCGCGGGGCAGCCGATCACGCAGGGCGCGCTGGTCAAGCCCGGCGATCGCGGCTTCCTGGCGGCGGCGCTCGGTGCGGGCATGCGCGCGGTGACGGTGCCGGTATCGACGCAATCGTCGGTCGCAGGCTTCGTCTTCCCGGGTGACCGCATCGACTTGCTGCTGACGCAGGCGGTGCCGGGCGGCGGCGATGGCCCGCCGCTGAAGGCTGCCGAGACGATCATGCGCAACCTGCGCGTGCTGGCGACCGACCAGCGCACCAACCAGGAGAAGGACGAGCAGGGCAACACGGTCGTGCGCACCTTCTCCACCGTCACCATCGAGGCGACGCCCAAGATCGCCGAGCAGATCGCGGTGGCACAGACGCTGGGCTCGCTGTCGCTCTCGCTGCGCTCGATCGCGGACAATGCCGCCGAACTCGAACAGGCGATCGCCTCGGGCGACGTCAAGGTGCCCGAGGGAACTGACCCCAAGGCGGAGAAGGCGATGCTGACGCAACTCGCCGCCGCGCCGCAGACGGGCAATTCAACTTATGCGGTCGGTGCCGACGTGTCGCGCTTCCAGCGCCGCACGGTGCCCGGCAAGTCCGAACAACCCGCCATGGGGGGCGGTATGCCGGTGATGCCGGCGATGGGGGGCGCGCCCGCGCCGGCCTATCCGGGAGCGGCGGTCCGCGTCGCCTCCGGGCCGGTCGTGCGGATCGCGCGGGGCAACACTGTGACCGAAGTGCCGGTCGGGGGGAAGAACTGAGATGCGTATCGACGCAAAGCCGATCGGCTGGCCGCTCGCCGTGGCGCTCGCCGCCGTCGCGATCGCCGCGACGCCTGCCGCCGCGCCGGCCCAAAGCGCCACCGCGCAGGGTCCGACGATGCAGATCGCCACCAATCGCGGGCGTCTCATCACGCTGCCGCGCCCGATGAGCGACCTATTCATCGCCAATCCGGAAATCGCCGACGTCCAGGTCCGCTCGCCGACCCAGCTCTACGTGTTCGGAAAGAAGCCGGGCGAGACGACGATCTCGGCGACCGCGAAGGGCGGCGCGGTGGTCTATGCCTCGACGGTGCGCGTCGGCAACAACTTCGACTCGCTCGGCCAGATGCTCGGCATGGCGATGCCCGATGCCAACATCACACCGACGACGATGAACGGCGTCGTGCTGCTGACGGGCACCGTCGGCAACCCGGATGATGGCGCGGAGGCCGAACGGCTGGTGCAGGCGTTCGTCGGCGAGGGTACCAAGGTGATCAGCCGGCTGCGTACGGCGACGCCGCTGCAGGTCAACCTGCAGGTGCGCTTCGCCGAGGTGACGCGCAGCTTCGTTAAAAACATCGGCATGAATTTGACGACGATCGACGGGACCGGCGGGTTCAAATTCGGCATCGGCAGCGGCCGTCCGCCGGCGAGCTTTTACACCACCGATCGCAACCTGCCGCTGGCCGTCGGCCAGAGCGTGCAGGGCTTCACGATCGATCCGACGACCGGCCTCGTCGTTCAACGCCCGGGCACGTCGATCACCAAGGGCAGCGAGCGGACCACCGCCGGCTTCCTGACCAAGCTACTCGGGCTCGACCTCGTCGGCGCGCTCGACCTCGGCGAGCGGATCGGCCAGGTGACGAGCCTCGCCAATCCGAACCTTACCGCAATGTCAGGCGAGACGGGCACGTTCCTCGCGGGCGGCGAAATCCCGATCCCGATCGCGCAGGGGCTCGGCGCGGTGGGCGTGGAGTACAAGCAATACGGCGTCAGCCTAGCCTATACGCCGACCGTGCTGGGCGACGGCCGCATCTCGCTGCGCGTCCGCCCCGAAGTGTCGCAGCTCGATTATTCGAACGCGGTGACGATCGCCGGTACACAGGTTCCCGGCCTGACGACACGGCGCACCGAGACGACGGTGGAGCTGGGCTCAGGCCAGAGCTTCATGATCGCGGGGCTGCTGCAGAACAGCCACAACAATTCGATCGAGAAGACGCCGGGCGTCGGCGACGTGCCGATCCTGGGCGCGCTGTTCCGCTCCAACGGCTTCCAGCGCAACGAGACGGAGCTCGTCATCGTCATCACGCCGTATCTGGTGAAGCCGGTGAACGCGAACGACATCGTGCTGCCGACCGACGGCTACAAGTCGCCGAACGACGTAGAGCGCGTGCTGATGGGCCAGCTGACTGGCGGCAAGGGCGGCGCGCCGCGGCCCAAGCCGAGCATGGCAGACGGCCCGCCGGTCGCGCCCGCGCTCGGCGCGGTCGCCCCGGTCGCGCCGATGCCGGCACCGGCGAACGGCGCGACGGTCGCCGACACCAAGGCGACGCGCGGCAAGGCAAAGAAGGGCGGCGACGCCCCGGCCCCCGGTTTCTCGATCAACTGATGGCGATGGGTAGGAACAGGATCATGCTGAAGCGCTCAATCCTCATCGCGGTCGCGCCGCTCGCGCTCGCGGCGTGCGGTGGCACGCAGAACCTCGGGCTCGAATCGGTACACCAGCCGGTTGTCAGCCGCGCCGACTACGCCTTCGATCTCGGTGCCGGGCCCGACGGGCTTGCACCGGGGGAAGGGCAGCGGCTGAGCGGCTGGATGACGTCACTGCGGCTGGGCTACGGCGATCGCGTCGCGATCGACGATCCCGCGCGCGATCCCGCGACGCGCGCCGATGTCGCGGCGCAGGCGGCACGCTTCGGACTGCTGGTGTCGGGAGACGCGCCGGTCACCGCCGCCCCCATCACGCCAGGCACCGTCCGCGTCGTCGTCAGCCGCGCGCGCGCCAGCGTGCCGGGCTGCCCCGACTACAGCCGGATGTACCAGCCGGACTACAACCAGCACACCTCGTCGAACCACGGCTGTGCGACCAATTCGAATCTCGCCTCCATGGTGGCGAGCCCGACCGATCTGGTCCGCGGCGAACCGGGCAGCGGTGTCACCGACACGGCGGTCAGCACCAAGGCGATCCAGAGCTTCCGCAACGCCGCGCCGAGCGGCGCGGGCGGCACCGCGGTGAAGGCCGAAAGCGCGGGAGGCAAGTGAGATGAACGCACCCTGGAAACCCGCCGGCGCGACGACGCGCGAGCCGTTCGTCGCCTATGTCTGCGACGAAGCGACCGCCGATGCGCTGCGCCCGATCGTCAGCGAGATGGGCTGGTCTGCCGACAAGGTGAACAAGGGCGGGTTGCGCAACGCGGTCCAGTCGCTGTCGGTCTCGGCGAGCCCACACATCCTGTTCGTCGACCTCGCCGAATCAGGCGACCCGCTCAATGACATCAACTCGCTCGCCGAGGTCTGCGAGCCGGGCACGATGGTGATCGCCTCCGGGCAGGTCAACGACGTGCGGCTGTACCGCGATCTCGTGGCCAGCGGCATCCAGGATTATCTGCTGAAGCCGCTCGGTGCGGAAGCGCTGCGCGATGCCTTCAACCACGCGCAAATGCTGCTCAACGCGCCCAAGCCGACCGAGCAAGCGGTCGAGCATCCGCATTGCGCGGTGGCGGTGATCGGCACGCGCGGCGGCGCCGGCGCCTCGACGATCGCGACCTCGCTCGCCTGGCTGATCAGCGACAAGGAGCGCCGCTCGACGGCGCTACTCGATCTCGACGTGCACTTCGGCACCGGCGCGCTCGCGCTCGATCTCGAGCCGGGCCGCGGCCTGACCGACGCGATCGAGAACCCGAGCCGGATCGACGGCCTGTTCATCGAGCGTGCGATGGTGAAGGCGTCGGAAAACCTTTCCGTCCTGTCCGCCGAGGCGCCGATCAACTCGCCAATCGTCACCGACGGCGCGGCTTATTATCAGTTGCAGGGCGAGATGCGCTCGGCGTTCGAGGCGACGATCATCGACATGCCGCGCGCGATGCTGGTCAATCACCCGCATCTGATCAGCGACGTGCAGGTGGCAGTCGTCGTGACCGAGCTGACGCTCGCCGCGGCGCGCGATTCGATCCGCATCCTCTCATGGCTGAAGTCTAACGCGCCGCAGACACAGGTGCTCGTCGTCGCCAACCGCGTCCATCCCGGGCAGCAGCTCGAGATCTCGCGCAAGGATTTCGAGACCTCGATCGAGCGCAAGATCGATTTCACGATCGGCTTCGACCAGAAGCTCGCCGCGCAGGCTGCGAAGCTCGGCAAGCCGCTGGCGGAGGTCGGCAAGGCGTCTAAGGCGATCGCCCCGATCGCCGATCTCGCGACGCAGCTGTGCGCGATTAGCGCCGAGGACGCGCCCAAGTCGGGCAAGGCCGGCAAGCTGCGCAAGGGCACCTCGCTGATCGGCAAGTTCACCGATCTGAAGGGTCTGATCCCGAAGAAGGCCGTGAAGAACGGATGACCAGGGCCGTCGCCATCGGCACGGCCATGCCTGGAGCACGGAGCGCGATATGCCTTTGTTACCGGTGATCTTCATCGCGATCGGCGCGCTGCTCACGCTCGGCATGCTGTACGTCGCGATGAGCGGCCCGTCGACCGCGCGCGTCGGCAGCCGGCGGCTGGCTGCGGTGCGCGATCGCTACTCGGGCGCGCCCGGCGTCGCGGTCGAGGCGCAGATGCGTCGCATCACCGGCCGTAACGCCACCAAGGCGGATCGCGCGGCGATGCGCTTCCTCCCCAATCCGGCGGAGCTGCAGAAGCGGCTCAACATGACCGGCAAGACCTGGACGGTAGGCCAGTACGGCATCACCACCGTGTCGGCGACGCTTGGCACCGCATTGATCATGTGGCTGATCGGCATGCCTATCCTACTGGCGCTCTTCCTCGGCCTCGCGGTCGGCGCCGGCGTGCCGCATTTCGTCGTCGGCATGTTCATCAAGCGCCGCGTCGCCAAGTTCAACGCCAAGTTCCCCGATGCGATCGAGCTGCTGGTACGCGGCCTCCGCTCGGGCCTGCCGATAACCGAGACGATGGGCGTCGTCGGTAACGAGGTGCCTGGCCCGGTGGGCGAGGAATTCCGCTCGGTCGCCGACAAGATGAAGATCGGCCGATCGATGGACGTCGCGCTCCAGGAGACCGCCGACCGGCTCGGCACCGCGGAATTCCAGTTCTTCGTCATCACCATCGCGATTCAACGCGAGACGGGTGGCAACCTTGCCGAAACGCTGCAGAACCTCGCCACCGTGCTGCGTCAGCGCGGGCAGATGAAGCTCAAGATCAAGGCGATGTCGTCCGAATCGAAGGCTTCCGCCCTCATCATCGGCGCGCTGCCGTTCGTCGTCTTCACCATGATCTGGTTCATCAACACCGCGTACATGCAGAACTTCTTCGTCGATCCGCGGCTGATCGTCGCCGGCGGCGGCGGGCTCGTCTGGATGGCGATCGGGGCGTTCATCATGAACAAAATGGTCAATTTCGAGATCTGATCGATGGAACCGACACAAGGCCCGACGCTGCTTGGCGTAGACGTCCTCTGGGCGGCGACCCTGCTCTCCGCCGTCGCCGCGATGGCGGTGATGGTGGCGATCTACGCCGCGCTCAGCGTCCGCGATCCGATGGCGAAGCGCGTGAAAGCGCTCAACGATCGGCGCGAGCAACTCAAGGCGGGCATCACTGCCTCGACCAGCAAGCGACGCG
Source organism: Sphingomonas sp. TZW2008 (assembly GCF_002117915.1). Taxonomy (GTDB): domain Bacteria; phylum Pseudomonadota; class Alphaproteobacteria; order Sphingomonadales; family Sphingomonadaceae; genus Sphingomonas. Next base: position 397,671 of record NZ_BDJB01000008.1, read on the forward strand.
CGAAACTCGTCCAGAAGAGCGAGAACGCCGATCGCATCCGCGAGCTGCTTGAATCGCTCAAGGTACTCCAGGACAGCCAGCTCAAGATCGCGCAGCAGAAACTGCTGCAGGCCGGCATCCGCAAGAAGGAATGGGCCGTCGGCGTGATCTTCGGCCGGCTGGTGTTGCCGATCGTCATCGGCGGCTTCATGGTCTTCATCGTCTACGGCACCGATACGTTCGCCGAATGGACCGCGCTCAAGCGCTACGCGCTCGTCGCTGGTAGCTTTATCCTGAGCTACAAAGCGCCCGACATCTATCTGAAGAACAAGATCACCAAGCGATCGGACGCGATCCGCAAGGGCCTGCCCGACGCGCTCGACCTGCTGGTGATCTGCGCCGAGGCGGGTTTGACCGTCGACGCCGCCTTCCACCGCGTGGCAAAGGAACTCGGCCGCGCCTATCCCGAGCTCGGCGACGAGGCTGCGCTGACCGCGATCGAGCTCGGCTTCCTCACCGATCGGCGACAGGCGTTCGAAAATTTTGCGCATCGCGTCGCACTCGACGAAGTGAAGGGCATCGTCACGACGATGATCCAGACCGAGAAATACGGCACGCCGCTCGCCAGCGCATTGCGCGTCCTTTCCGCCGAATTCCGCAACGAGCGCATGATGCGCGCGGAAGAGAAGGCCGCCCGGTTGCCGGCGATCATGACGGTGCCGCTGATCCTGTTCATCCTTCCCGTGCTATTCATCGTCATTCTCGGCCCCGCCGCCTGCTCGATCAGCGACGCGTTCATGGGCGGCAGCGCCTGATCGGCGCGCACTCGGGCCAACGCGGAACGCTCGCGCAAAAGCATCGTTGAGCCTGCGTAACAGGAGGTTCGCGATGCTTTTCACCACGCCGACGCAGTGGCTCGCCCTGGCGGTGGCCTTGATCGCGGGATGGCTGTTCGGGCTGGCAAGCCACCCCGGCGGGCGCAAGTGGAAGCAGCGTTACGCCGAGGAACGCGACGTTCACGGCCGCACCCGCAAGGATTACGACACGCGCCTTACCGAGCGCGACGCGCGCGTCGCCGAGCTCGAACGCGAGAATGGCCGGCTGGCGAGCATGACCGCGCCGGTCGCCGCACCGGCAGTTGCGACGCCGCACGCACCGCTCGCGCAGACCGCCGCGCGCCCAGCCGGCACGCGCGCCCGTTGGTTCGACTGGAACAACCGAGTCGGCACTAACGGCTGAGCAAGTATCCGGTCAGCGCGGCACCGCGCCCGCCACGGCGCGACAGGCCGCCAGTCGGCGTGCCGCGTCGATGCCCGCGAAGCGCGAGCGATCGTCGACGAGGACGCGGATCAGCGCGATCCCCTTGGCGCCTTCAACGCGCGCGACGGCGCGACCCGGCGACACCCCCTGCCCCGCCTGCGCGATCGTCACCCGGATCGGTGCACCGCCACTCTCGACATTGTTGCGCACAAACGCGGCGTCGGTGTTGGCTTGGAACACCGACAGCGACCAGTAGCGCGCCGGGATCGACGGCACCTCGATCATGACCGGCCCCGTCGAAACATCGTACGGACAGCTCGAATAGGCGAGATCAGGGCTCGGCCGCACGATCGCGCGTGATTTGTCTGTGGCGAGCGGCGCGTGCGTGAACCGGTTGACACCGCCCTCGGACAGCCGGCTGATCGCCGCGCTCATCAATGTCGTCGGCGTGCGGCTAAGCGTGAAGAAATACGTCACGACACCGATTACCAACGCGAGGATCAGCGGGCCGCGCCACGCCGCGAGCTGTCCTCGACGAGTGGGCCGATCGGTCACGCGCATGCCTCCCGCCGAATGCTGGTAATTGATCGCGCGCCGGAGTCGTGCGCCCGGCATTGGCCGGCAGATAGGTCCGCAGCGTCAGCTCGAAACGGTCAAGCCCACCGGTCGGCAGCCAGTGCCCCGCCTGCCGCTGTGGCGCGACGAGGATCGTCCAGCGCGCGGCCTCCGCCGGCGTCAGAGCCGCGTTGCTGATCGAATACGGCCCATCGCCCGCGAGATAGCCATCACCGTCGTACAGCGTCAGGCTCCACCAGCGCGCGGGCAGGACGCCGCCCGTGATGCGGTAGCGGCATCCGCCCTCAAGCGGCCGCCCGGCGTCGTCCGTTGCAGCGTTATAGTAGCGCGCCTCTCGCGCGGGCAGCGCCAGTAGCCCGCGCAGCGCGACCGCGGCGCACGTACGTGCGCTCTGCGCCCCGGTGGCAAGGTCGGTGCTGCTCGTCCACGCGCCGATCGTTGCATCCGCGCCCATCGCGCTGCCGCGCACGCTGGCGATCGCCGCGCCGAGCCCGGCGACGACGCCGATCACCGCCATGATCAGATAGCGTGCCCACGGCCACATCGCGTTCTCCCGTCCGCCCCCTGGCGTATGCGGCAGAGTGGCGCGCCGCTCCTCACGAGGCAAGCCCCCGGCGCGCGCGCCGCGACCGGGAACCAGGTCATCCGCTCAGCCGCGCGCCTTCAGGGCCGCCTGCGCAGCCGCGAGCCGCGCGATCGGCACGCGGTACGGAGAGGCGGACACGTAATCGAGCCCGACGCTCTCGCAGAACGCGATCGACGCCGGGTCCCCGCCATGCTCGCCGCAAATGCCGAGCTTGATTGCCGGCCGCGTCGCGCGGCCACGCTCGGCGGCGAGCTTCACCAACTCACCCACGCCGTCGACGTCGATCGAGACGAACGGGTCCTTGGCGTAGATGCCCTGCTCGACATAGGCGCCGAGGAAGCGCGCCGCATCGTCGCGGCTGACGCCCAGCGTCGTCTGCGTCAGATCGTTGGTGCCGAACGAGAAGAACTCGCCCGCCTCCGCGATCTCGCCCGCACGCAGCGCCGCGCGCGGCAATTCGATCATCGTTCCAACGAGATAGTCCAGCGTCCTGCCACGTTCCTCGAACACCGCCTTGGCCGTGCGATCGACCACAGCCTTCATCAGCTCTAGCTCACGCTTAGTCGCGACCAGCGGGATCATAACCTCAGGGATCGGCGCCTCTCCGCTCTTCTCCGCTACATCAAGCGCGGCCTCGAAGATCGCGCGCGCTTGCATCTCGTAGATCTCGGGATAGGTCACGCCGAGGCGGCAGCCACGATGGCCAAGCATCGGATTAAACTCGTGCAGCTCCGCCGCGCGCCGCTTGAGCGCGTCGATCGCAACCCCTGCGGCGGTCGCCACCTCGGCGAACTCGGCTTCCTCGTGCGGCAGAAATTCGTGCAGCGGCGGATCGAGCAGCCGCACCGTGACAGGCAGCCCCGCCATTACCTCGAAGATCTCGGCAAAATCGCTGCGCTGTTCGGGCAGCAGCCGCTCGAGCGCGGCGCGGCGGCCGGCCTCATCCTCCGCCAGGATCATCTGCCGCACGGCGGTGATGCGCGCCGCGTCGAAGAACATGTGCTCCGTACGGCACAGGCCGACGCCCTCGGCGCCGAAATCGCGTGCAGTGCGGCAGTCGAGCGGCGTCTCGGCGTTGGCACGCACTTTGAGGCGGCGAACCTGGTCGGCCCATTCCATCAGCGTGCCGAAATCCCCGGCGAGCTCGGGCTGAATCGTCGCTACCTCGCCCGCCATCACCTCGCCCGTCGCACCGTCGATGGTGAGCAGATCGCCCTCGCTGACCTCACGCCCGGCAATCCGCGCGATCTTCGCCTTGCCGTCAATCGACAGCGCGCCCGCGCCCGAAACACACGGGCGGCCCATGCCGCGCGCGACCACCGCGGCGTGGCTCGTCATGCCGCCGCGCGCGGTGAGGATGCCCTTCGCAGCGTGCATGCCGTGGATGTCCTCGGGCGACGTCTCGGTACGCACCAGGATGACAGCCTTGCCCTCGGCGGCCCACTTTTCCGCCGTATCGGCGTCGAACACCGCCGCGCCGCTCGCCGCGCCGGGCGAGGCGGGCAGCCCCTTGGTCAGCACGTCACGCGCCGCCTGCGGATCAAGCGTCGGGTGAAGCAACTGGTCGAGCGCTTGCGGATCGACGCGCGCGATCGCCTCGTCGCGGGTGATCAACCCCTCGTCGGCCATGTCGACCGCGATCTTGAGCGCGGCCTTGGCAGTGCGCTTGCCCGACCGCGTCTGAAGCATCCACAGCTTGCCCTGCTGCACCGTGAACTCGATATCCTGCATGTCGCGATAGTGCCGCTCGAGCCGGTCGAACACCGCGGCGAGCTCGGCATAGGCAACGGGCATCGCCTCTTCCATGCTCAGCGGCTTGGCCCCCGCCTCCTCGCGCGCCGCCTTGGTCAGATATTGCGGTGTGCGGATGCCGGCGACCACGTCCTCCCCCTGCGCGTTGATCAGAAACTCGCCGTAATAGGCGTTGTGCCCAGCCGACGGATCGCGCGTGAAGGCGACGCCGGTGGCGGACGTCTCGCCCATGTTGCCGAACACCATCGCCTGCACGTTGACGGCGGTGCCCCAGCCGCCCGGGATGTCGTTCAGCCGACGATAGACTTTGGCGCGGTCTGACTGCCACGATCCGAATACTGCGCCGACAGCGCCCCACAATTGATCGTGCACGTCCTGCGGGAACGGTTTGCCCCACTGCTCCGCGACGAGACTCTTGAACTCGCCGACGAGCGCCTTCAGGTCTTCAGCGGAAAGCTCGGTATCAAGGTGGAAGCCCTTGTCTTCCTTGGCGATCTCCAGCGCTTCCTCGAACGCGCCGTGATCGAGTTCGAGCACCACGTCGGCGTACATCTGGATGAAACGGCGATAGCTGTCCCACGCAAAGCGTGCGTCGCCGCTGGCGCTAGCGAGCCCCTCGACCGTCGCGTCGTTGAGCCCGAGGTTGAGGACAGTGTCCATCATCCCCGGCATCGACACGCGCGCGCCCGAGCGAACCGACACGAGCAGCGGATCGGACGCGTCGCCGAAGCGCTTGCCCGTCACCTTTTCGATATGCGCGATTCCGTCCGCGACTTCGGCCCGTAGGCTGTCGGGAAACGCCTCGCCTTCCTCGTAATAGCGCGTGCACATCGCGGTGCTGATCGTGAAGCCCGGCGGCACCGGCAGGCCGATCGCGGCCATCTCGGCCAAGTTCGCGCCCTTGCCGCCGAGCAGGTTCTTGTCGCCGCCACCGCCATCCGACACGCCGCCGCCGAAGCGATAGACGTAGCGCTCATCCGCCTTCGATTGCACCGCGGTCGCCATTCCATCGCCTCCTGATCAACACGTATATTGTGCAACGCAACACACGCTCGCCCGCGGGGTTGCAAGCACAATCCCGCTTGGGCGATCGATGGCCGCGCTTCGTCTCAGCCCTCGATGCGCGAGAAATCCGCAACGCCATGGACGGCGGCCCGCACGCGCGCGAGCAGCGCCAGTCGGCCGGCGCGCTTGACCGGATCGGCATCGTTGACCGTCACGCTATCGAAGAACGCGTCGATCGGCGCGCGCAGCGTGGCGAGCGCCGCCATCGCGCCTGCGAAATCCTCCCGCACCACCGCCGCAGCCGCCGCCGGCTCAGCGGCGTCAAGCGCCGCGCGCAGCGTAGCTTCGGCAGGCTTGGCGTCGTAGCTCGGCGCCGCCGGCGCCTCCGCTTCAGCGTAACCCTCCTTCTTGAGGATATTCGCCGCGCGCTTGTACCCGGCGAGCAGGTTCGCCCCGTCGTCGGTACCAACGAACGCCTGCAACGCCTTCACCCGCGCGAGCAGGCGGACTAGATCGTCCTCCCCGCCAAGCGCGAACACCGCGTCGATCAGGTCGTGGCGGACACCGGCCTCGCGCTGCTGGACCTTGAGGCGGTCGGCGAAGAAGGCGTTTATGGTCGCATCGAAAGTGCCAAGATCGTGCCCGCGCTGACGTAGCCACATACTTGCGCTCTGCAGCAGAGCGGCAAGATCCAACCGCAGATTATTGTCTACGATAAGTGCCAGCACACCGAGCGCCGAACGGCGTAGCGCGAAAGGATCTTTCGAGCCGGATGGCGGCAAACCCACACCGAAGAACGCCGCAATCGTATCCAGCTTATCGGCCAGTGACACCGCGACCGTGACCGGGGCCGTCGGCACGTCATCCCCCTGCCCAACCGGCTTGTAGTGATCGCGGATCGCCTCGGCGACTTCAGCCGGCTCGCCCTGCGCGGCGGCGTAATAGCCGCCCATCAGCCCCTGCAGCTCGGGGAACTCGCCGACCATGCCGGTAACGAGATCGGCCTTGGCGAGCCGCGCGGCGCGCTCGGCGTGATCGGGGTTCGCGCCCTTGACGATGCCTTCCTCGACCAGCCAGCGCGCGAGTTTTGCGACGCGATCGACCTTGTCGGCGACGGTGCCGAGCTTTTCGTGAAACACGATCTTGTCGAGCTTTGCCGCCTGCTCTTCAAGCGATGTCTTAAGATCGTTCTCGTAGAAGAAGCGCGCGTCGGCGAGGCGCGCGGCGAGCACCTTGCGGTTGCCCTCGACGATCTTCTCGCCGCCGTCGACCGCGTCGATGTTCGCCGTGCACACGAAGGCGTTGGCGAGCTTGCCGTCGGCATCGCGGCAGACGAAGTATTTCTGGTTCACGCGCGCGGTGAGCTGGATCACTTCGGGCGGCACGTCGAGGAAGCCGGCGTCGAAGCGGCCGAGCAGCGGCACCGGCCATTCGGTGAGCCCGGCGTTCTCCGCCACCAGTCCCTCGTCCTCGACCAGCGTCAGCCCCGCCTTGTTCGCAGCGAGCTTGGCACCAACCGCGATCGTTGCGCGCCGCTCGTTCTGGTCCACGATGACGTGGCACGCGCGCAGCTTCTCGACATAGTCGGCCGCGCTGCCGATGGTGATGATGCCGGGATGGTGGAAGCGATGACCGACCGTCGCCGCGCCGCTCTCGACGCCTGCGATCGCACAGGGCACCACGTGGTCACCGAGCAGCGCGACGATGCCCTGCAACGGGCGGACCCAGCGCGAGCTCTCGGTCGAGTGCGACGCCGCGCCCCAGCGCATCGACTTCGGCCAGGGGAAGCCGCGGACGATCGCCGGGATCGCCTCCGCGAGCACGTCGGCGGTGGCGCGCCCTGGCTTATCAATGACGGCGAACAAGGTCGCGCGCCCCTTCACCTCGCGTGTCTGCAACGCGTCGCGCGTCAGCCCCGCCTTGCGCAGGAAGCCCTCGACCGCCGCGTCGGGCGCGTCGGCGGGCGGGCCCTTCAGTTCCTCGCTCACCGCCGCGGTCTCAGCCGGCAAGTCGCGCGCGATCAGCGCGAGGCGCCGCGGCGTCGCGTAGGTGACGAGGTCTGCTGCGCTCAGCCCAGCCTTCGCGAGTTCGGCCGCGAACAGGCGGGCAAGGTCCTCGCGCGCCTTGTCCTGCATCCGTGCGGGAATTTCCTCCGAGCGCAGTTCGAGGAGAAAGTCGCTCATGCCGCGCTCCACGCCGGGAAGCGGGCGGTCCAGGCCGCGGCGTTTTTCTCGATATACGCGGCGCACGCCCCCTTCGCGAGATCGCGGACGCGGCCGATATAGGCTTGCCGCTCGGCGACAGATATCACCCCGCGCGCATTGAGAAGATTGAAGATATGGCTCGCCTCGATCGCCTGCTCATAGGCCGGGATCGGCAGCTGGCGGGCCAGGCAATTCTCGCACTCCGCCGCCGCCTTGCGGAACAGGTCGAACAGCGTCTCAGTATCGGCGACCTCGAAGTTCCACGTCGACATCTGCCGCTCGTTCTCGAGGAACACGTCGCCGTACGTGACGCCCTGGTCGTTGAAGCGCAGGTCGTACACGCTGTCGACGTTCTGAATATACATCGCCAGCCGCTCGAGCCCGTAGGTCAGCTCGCCCGCCACCGGCTTGCAGTCGAAGCCGCCCATCTGCTGGAAATAGGTGAACTGCGTCACCTCCATCCCGTCGCACCACACTTCCCAGCCGAGCCCCCAGGCGCCAAGCGTCGGGCTTTCCCAATCGTCTTCGACGAAGCGGATGTCGTGGCGCGTGAAATCGATCCCGATCGCCGCTAGGCTGCCGAGATACTGTTCCTGCAGATCGGCGGGGCTCGGCTTCAGGATCACCTGATACTGATAGTAATGCTGCAGTCGGTTGGGGTTCTCGCCGTAGCGGCCGTCGGTCGGGCGGCGGCACGGCTGGACGAAGGCGGCGTTCCACGCCTCCGGGCCGAGCGCGCGCAGCGTCGTCGCGGTGTGGAACGTGCCCGCACCCATGCGCATGTCGTACGGCTGGAGGATCAGGCAGCCGCGCGCGCTCCAGTAGGAATGGAGCGTCAGGATCATGTCCTGGAAGCTCAGCGGCGCATCTGTTGAGGTGGCGTTCATCGCGGGCGCGGCAATGGCGGATGGCTCGCCAACAGGCAAGGGCCGGGCTAGGCTGGGCCCGGTCGTCGTACCAGCCGCATGCCGGCCGCTGCATTCTAGTGAGGTATCTGCTCCCCGTGTTCCGTCCGATCACTTCCGCCCTCGCCTCGCTGGGCCTCGCCTTCGCCCTTCCCGCCTGCGCGCAGCCCGCGCCGGTCGCGACGCAGGACGCCGATCCCGCGCTGTGGGTGGTGCGCGACAAGGACACGACGATCTACCTGTTCGGCACGATCCACGTGCTTCGGCCCGGTCTCACCTGGTTCGACGAGGCGGTGAAGAAGGCGTTCGATCGCTCGGGCACGCTGGTGCTCGAGATGGTCGAGCCCGACGAGGATACGCAGCAGCGCGTCGTGCTCGCCAAGGCGTTCGATCCCGCCGGCGCGCCGCTGACGCAGAAGCTGCCGCCCGACAAGCGCGCCGCCTTCACCAAGGCGATCGAGGACAACAAGCTGTCGCTCGCTTCGTTCGAGCGGATGCAGCCGTGGTTCGCCGCGATCAGCCTCAGCGTGCTGCCGGTGCAGAAGCTCGGCTATGACGCGCGCAACGGGCCCGAGGGGATACTGACGCGGGCGGCCAAGGCGCAGAAGAAGCAGTTGATGGGGCTCGAGACGTTCGAGGGGCAAATGTCGATCTTCGACGGCCTGTCGCAGAAGGCGCAGGTCGATCTGCTCTCCTCGACGATCGACGAACTGCCCAAGGCGGGCGAGACGATGAGCCGGATGGTCGACGATTGGTCGAAGGGCAATCCGGATGGCCTCGCCGCGACGATGAACGAGGGGCTGAAGGATTCGCCCGAGGTCGCCAAGGCGCTGCTGGTCGATCGCAACGCCAAATGGGCGAGCTGGATCGCGGAGCGGATGCGGACGCCGGGCCGCGTGTTCATCGCGGTCGGCGCGGGGCACCTCGCCGGGCCGGAGAGCGTGCAGAAGCAGCTCGGCAAATATCGCCTCAAGGCAGTGCGCGTGAAATATTGACCCGCCGTCACCCCTCGCGCCGACGCGCCGGCTCCCTATCTCGATCCGATGGGAAGGGTTAGCCGCAAGCTTGGCCTGATCGATGCGGCGGCGCGGGCCGATGCCGCCGCTGCCCCCCTTGCCTGCGCGCTGTGTGATCGCCCGCTCGGCAGTCGCGTCGAATGGCACCACGTCGTGCCCAAGAGCGAGGGCGGCACCGAAACGCAGCCGGTGCACCCGATCTGCCACCGCACGATCCACGCCGCCGCCGACAATGCGACGCTTGCCCGGATCGGCGAGCTCAGCGGCATCCGGGCGATTCCTACCGTGGCCCGCTTCCTGACATGGATCGCCGACAAGCCGCCTGATTTCCACGCGCCGACGCGCCGGACGCGCGCCGCCTAGGTCGCGAGCAGCGCATCGGCGCGGACCAGCGTGCGCAGCGCCAACCCCGCCTCGCCCGCGCGGTCGACCGCGAGGCGGGTCGGCGCCGAGATCGTCGCGAGCAGCGGGCAGCGGGCGAGCACCGCCTTCTCGACCAGCTCGTACGAACAGCGCGACGTGAGCAGCGCGAAGCCGCCGTCCCAGCCCTGCCCCGTCCGCATCATCGCGCCGATCAGCTTGTCGAACGCGTTGTGCCGGCCGACGTCCTCGCGCACCATCTGGATCATGCCATCACGCGTGCACGCCGCCGCGCCGTGGACCGCGCCGGTCGCGGCGTTGATCGGCTGGTGATCGCGCAAAGCGGCATAGGCTTGGAAAATCGCGGAATCGCTGCCGTCCCATCGCGCCGCGTGTGGCAGCGGACGCAGTGCCTGCGCGAGCGTTTCGACGCCGCACAATCCGCACGACGCATCCGAATTGCGATGCCGCACGCGATCGCCGATCCGCTCGGCGACTCGCTTCGCCAGTGCCAGCCGAACGACGATCCCCGGCTCGCCTCGATGAACGTCGATCCCGCGCACGTCCATGGCAGCGTCGATCAGTCGCTCGCTCAGCAGGAAGCCATAGGCCAGGTCTTCGATCGCGTCGGGCGTCGCCATCAGCACCGCATAGGCGATGCCGTTGCACTCGATCGCGACCGGCACTTCCTCGGCGATTGCACGATCGATCGTCGTTATAACGCCGTCAGCCGCGACGCGGGCGAACCCGAGCATCGCGGCCGGCGAGCATGATAGGTCGGAATCGGTCATCGCCCGGCACCGTGCGTCAGCCGCCGGTGCCGGGCAAGCGCGATCAATCGGCCAATTCCTCCTCCAGCGCGGCGATGATCGCGCGGTTGAAGGCAGGGATATCGTCGGGCTTACGGCTGGTGATCAGATTGGCGTCGATCACCACTTCCTCGTCCGCGACGTCGGCGCCGGCGTTCTCGAGATCGGTGCGCACCGACGGCCAGCTCGTCACGCGGCGCCCGTCGACGACGTCCGCCTCCACCAGCAGCCACGGCGCGTGGCAGATCGCGGCGACGACCTTGTCGTCGTCCATGAACTCACCGATGATCGACACCGCGCGCTCCTCCAGCCGCATCTTGTCGGGATTGCCGACGCCGCCCGGCAGCACCAGTGCGTCGTAATCCTCGGTATCCACCTGATCGAGCGTCAGATCGGGGGTGATCGTACGCGTCGGATCCGAATCGTTCTTCACGCCCTGGATCGGATCGGTCTTGATCGACGCAAGCGTCACCGTGGCGCCGGCGTCGAGCAGCGCCTGGCGCGGTTCGAACAGTTCGGAATCCTCGAAACCGTCGGTGGCGAGGAACAGCACGCGCGCATCGGAAAGGTCGGCCATGTCGAAAGCAACTCCTGTGTGGATGCGGCTGAGAACCAGTCAGCGACGCGCCCGTTCCGGAACCCGGCGAAGCGCCCGCGCATTTCGTATGGCCGAGGAGGTCGATGGCGGTGGACGCGACAGAAATCGTTTATTGTGATGATGAAGAGCCCGGAATCACGCGGCGCAAGATGCGCCACGGCTGGGGCTATTTCGACGCTTCGGGCAAGCGGATTACCGATCGCGACGAGATCGACCGGCTAAACGCCATCGGACTGCCGCCGGCCTACCGCGACGCATGGTTCTGCCCAAATGCCAACGGCCACATCCAAGCGATCGGCTGGGACGAGAAGGGCCGAAAACAGTATCGCTATCACGCCGATTTCCGCGCCGCGCGTGAGGACGAAAAATACAATCTCTGCGCGGCGTTCGGCCGCGGGCTGCCCAAGCTGCGCGCCCGGATGGAGGCGGACCTCGCCACCCGCGGCCATACCAAGGAGAAGACGATTGCCGCGATCGTCAAGCTGCTCGACATCGGCCATCTGCGCGTCGGCAACGAGACCTACGCGCGCACCAACAAGAGTTTCGGCGTCACGACGCTGCGCGATCGCCACGCCGACATCCGCGGCAAGACGCTGCGGCTGCAGTACAAGGCGAAATCGGGCAAGCTCAAGACGCTGACGATCACCGACGGCAGCCTCGCTCGCTTCGTCAAGAAATGCCAGGATCTGCCCGGCCAGAAACTGTTCCAGTACGTCGACGAGCATGGCGAGCCGCGCCCCGTCACCTCGTCGGACGTCAACGCCTATATCAAGGCAGCGATGGGGTCTGATTTCACCGCCAAGCACTTCCGCACGTGGGGCGCGAGTGCGATCGCGTTCGAGGCGCTCGCGGGATCGAAGGCCAACCTCAGCCTCAAGACGCTGTTGGCGCCGGTGACCGAACGGCTCGGCAACACACCCGCGATCGCGCGGAAATCCTATGTTCACCCGGCGCTCATCGCGTTGGTGAAAGAGGGGCAGGAGGCGTTTCGCACCGGCCTTTCGCTGCCGCGCTCGACGCGCTGGCTAAGCCGGGCGGAACGCGGGCTGATCGCCTTCCTCGAGACCGGCCAGTCGCCGGCGGAGCGCGAAGCGGCCTAACCGCGTAGAAAGAGACCATGGCGACAAACAATACGGCCGCCCCGCTGCCGAAGATTTCGGCGGACGACGTGCAGCAGCAGGTCCACACCTTTTGGACCTCGAGCGCCGCGTGGATTAGCGAATATTGGCTTCAGGTGGCGATCGCGATCGCGGTCGGCACCGGTCTGTCGCTCGGGCTGCTGTGGCTACGCAGCCTCGGCCCCCGGCTCGCCAAGCGGTCCAGCTCCGGAACCGGGTGGACGGCGGTGATCGGCCGCGCGATCGAGCGCACCAGCACGTTCTTCATCATTATGGTCGCCGCGAAACTGGTCTCCGGCTACGCCGGCCCGCCGGCGATCGTCGCGACGACGATCGATTTCCTGTTCACCGTCGCCGCGGTGTTCCAGGCGGCGACGTGGGCGCGCGAGCTGATCCTCGGCGCGATCGAGCATCGCACCCGGTCGGAAAATTACTCGGGCGAAGCGCTGATGAACGCGATGGGGTTGATTCGCCTTCTCGTCACCATCGTCGTGTTCGCGATCGCACTCGTCGTCGTGCTCGACAATCTCGGCGTCAACGTGACTGGCCTCGTCGCCGGTCTCGGCGTGGGCGGCATCGCGATCGGCTTGGCCGCACAGGGCATCTTCGCCGATCTGTTCGCCGCGCTAGCGATCATCTTCGACCGCCCGTTCCGTCGCGGCGATGCGATCATGTACGATACGAGTTCGGGCACCGTCGAGGAGATCGGGCTCAAGTCGACGCGCATTCGCGGGATCAACGGCGAAGAGCGCATCATCTCGAACAAGAACCTGCTCAACAAGGAAATCATCAACAACACGCAGCGCGATCGTCGGCGCACCAAGCTGCTGCTCGGGCTCGCCTACGAAACCGACCCCGACCTGCTCGACCGCGTACCCAATATCCTGAAGGAAGTGGTAGAGGCGCAGGCGCAGGTCTTCGTGCGCGCCGGCTTCGTCGCGTTCGGCGCATCGACCCTCGATTTCGAGCTCGAATTCGACACGCCCTTCGCCGATTTCCAGCACGCCTACGACGCGCGGCACAAGGTCGGCATCGCCGTACTGCGCCGCTTCACCAGCGAGGGGATCAACCTCCCCTTTCCCATCCAGACGACCTATACCGCCGCGCCCGACGGCCGCCTCGTCATGCCCTATCCGGAGGTGCAGCCCGTTCACGAGGTGTGCGCGCCGCGCGAGCCGACACCGGGCGCCGCGTCGTCACAAGTTTAAGACGGAGGGTTATCGAGCGGCAAGGGCGAGCGCACGCTCAGCCGCTCAACCGGCCCGCATATCTCAGCGCGCGAACATCTTCGCCATGAACGCGCTCGCCGCCTGTCCTACAGCATCGGCCATCTGGTGCGGATCGACGCTGCCCCCAGCGCGCGCGCCGTCGGGCTTGGTGCCGGCTTGGCCGGGGCGCTCGGGCGCCGCATGCCCCCCGCTGCCCGCCCCGCGCGCCTGGCGCGCCGCGATCGCCGCTGCCGCCGTCGCCGCCATCGCGATGCCCGAAGCGAGCGCCTGGCGCCCGGCGGGGCTGTTCGCCTTCTCGATCAGCGCCTCGCCGGCGCGCCGCGCCTCCTTTGGCACCTTCACGCCGGCGATCTCCTTGGGAATGCGAAACCCCTTCTTGCCCTTCTTCGCCATCACGTCCGTCCTCTAAGTGTATCGCAGATATAATACACGCCGCCCCGCCCGCAATAGCCGCGCGGCGCTGCGTCTTGCGCCCATGCGCCAAGTCGCCGCATGACGCGGCATGGTTGCCATTCCCGTCACCCGATCGATCGCGATCGACAGCGACGAGTTGATCGAGACGACGACGCGCGCCGGCGGGCCCGGCGGCCAGCACGTCAACACCACCGATTCGGCGGTGATCCTCCGCTTCGACGTCGCGAACTCGCCCTCGCTGCCCGAAGCGGTGAAGCTGCGCCTCGTCACGCTCGCCGGCTCGCGGATGACGCGTGAAGGAGTGCTGGTGCTCCGCTCCGAAGGCTCGCGATCGCAACTGCTCAACCGTCAGGAGGTACGCGAGCGGCTCGTCGCGCTGATCCAGCAGGCGACGATCGTGCCCAAGAAGCGCCGTCCGACCAAACCCACCAAGGCGTCGCAGACGCGGCGTGTCGAGGCCAAGGCGAAGCGCGGCACGATCAAGGCGAACCGGCGCCGGCCGATCGACTGAGGCGCGGACGATAAGGTCACGCGACCCTGTCATCGGTGAGATGGATACCCGACCTGTAAGGTGACGGGCCCCGCTACTCGCCGAACCCAACCATGCTGAACCGTTCGGGCCACGGCGCTTCGGCCAGCACATCGGGCTTGCCGGGTCGCGGTACGACCAGCGTCGCGGCGTGAAGCATCATCCCCGCCTTGTCGGGCCGGCCATAGGTCGGATCACCAACTACCGGCACGCCCAGCCCTTCAAGCGCATGGACACGGATCTGGTGCGTGCGCCCGGTCGCCGGCCGGAACTCGACCAGCGCGCGGCCGTCGTGCACGCGGATCAGCCGCCATCCGGTGCGGGACGGCTTGCCAGCGGCGTCACGCGTCATCCGCCACCCCGCCGCCGCGGTCGATACCTTGCCCAGCGGCAGGTCGATCTCGCCCGCCTCGCCGTCAGGCACGCCGTCGAGGATCGCGAGATAGCGCTTCGTCACGGCGCCCGCCTCGAACGCCTGCTGCAGCCGCGCGTGCGCCTTGGGATTGCGCGACAGCAGCAAGCAGCCGCTGGTGTCGCGATCGAGCCGATGCACCGGGTGCGGCCAGCGCCGGAACCCGAAGGTCAGGTTGGACAGATGGTTTTCGAGGCTGATCGACCCGTCGCGCGGCGGATCGACCGGCAGCCCTGCGGGTTTGTCGATCACCAATGCCTCGCCGTCGAGGAAGAGAACGCGGTCGCCGATCATGCGATCGCCCTTGCCATCGTGCGGCGCCAGAGACCAGAGAGACGATTGATGCGACGCTTGCCGCTCTACCTGCTTCTCGCCCTCGCGACGCCGGCGGAGGCGCAATTGTGCGACGGCGTCAGCGCACCGATCGGGCCGGACGGGCGCGCGCTCGGCCATTTTCCCTACGGCGATGCGGCGCCGGGCAGCCTGCTCGCCGTGCCGTCCGAATACGCCCTCGGCGAGTGCCGGCTGCGCCCCGAGGCACTGGCGGACCTGCGCCGGTTGATGGCCGCCGCCGCTGGTGATCCCGCGGTGCAGGGCCGGCTCTACGCGCTCTCGTGTCACCGCTCGCTCGAACGCCAGCAATCGACCTTCTGTCGCACCCGGCAGAGCGCGAGCGGGCTAGATCGCGCGATCTCCGCCGCCCCGCCAGGGCATAGCGAGCATGCGACGGGCTATGTGCTCGATTTCACCGTGCGCCCGGCCGACGGCTGCCCCGATGCGGAGGCGTGCATGGCCGCCAAGCCCGCCTTTCGCTGGCTCGCCGCCAACGCGTCCCGGTTCGGTTTCGAGATGTCGTTTCCGGCGAGCAACAAGCAGAACGTGAAGTGGGAACCGTGGCATTGGCGCTGGGTCGGCACGTCGGCCGCCGCGCCCGGCGCGGCGCGCGCGCGCTTCGTGTTCGCCCGTGCGCGCGCGCTATTTCCCGCCAACCCCGCGATCGATCCGGTCGTGCCGCACGTGACACCCCCGCCAGTCGTACGCACGATCGCGCCGCCGCCGGAAACGCCGAAGGAACGCCGCGCGCGCGAACGACGCGAGCGGAAGGAGCGGCGGGCGCGCTGACACGCAGCCCGCCGTCACTGGTCAGGCGGAGAGCTTCGCCGCCGTCTCCGCGATCCGCTTGCCCTGGTAGCGCGCGCCGCCAAGATCGATGTCGCTCGGCTGACGGCTGCCGTCGCCGCCCGCGATCGTGCTCGCGCCATAGGGCGTGCCGCCATGCACCGCGTCGAGCGTCGTCTGATCCTGATAGCCATAGTCGAGCCCGACGATCGTCATGCCGAAGTGCATCAGGTTGGTGATGATCGAGAACAGCGTCACTTCCTGCCCGCCGTGCTGGCTCGCGGTCGAGGTGAAGGCACCGCCGACCTTGCCGTTGAGCGCACCCGTCGCCCACAGCCCGCCGGCCTGGTCGAAGAAGCTCGCCATCTGGCTCGGCATGCGACCGAAGCGCGTCGGCGCGCCGACGATGATCGCGTCATAATTCGGCAGCGCGTTCACGCCCTCGATCTCGGGATGCGAGTGATCGGGCTTGAAACCGGCCTTCTCGGCGACCTCCTTGGGCGCGGTCTCGGGAACGCGGCGGATATCGACCTCCGCGCCGCCCTGCCGCGCGCCTTCTGCGACCGCCTCCGCCATCTTGGCCAGGTGGCCGTAGGACGAGTAATAAAGCACCAGAACCTTTGCCATGTGAATCCTCCTAGGAAACGCCGCCCGCCATGCGCGGGCGGCCAGACGTCATTCCGCGTCGACCAGAACCAGCTCGGCGTCTTCGCGGGCTTCAATGATGTAGCTTCCACCAACGAGCGCGGCGCCGTCACGTGCCGTCAATTCCTCGCCATTGATCGAAATCGCGCCGGTCGCCGCCACCAGATAGGCATGGCGACCCGCCGCAACGTCGTAGCTGACGCGCTCGCCCGCCTTCAGCGTCGCGCCGAGCACGCGCGCGTCGGCGCGGATCGGCAGCGCATCGGTATCCTCCGCGAAGCCGCTGGCCAGCGCGACGAACCGACCGGAACGATCGCCCTTGGGGAAGGGCTTCGCGCCCCAACTCGGACTGCCGCCCGTGGTGCGCGGCTCGATCCAGATCTGGAACAGCGTCGTTGGCTCGTTCTCGAGATTGTACTCGGCGTGGCGCACGCCCGTTCCGGCGCTCATCACCTGAACGTCGCCAGCACCGGTCCGCCCTTGATTGCCGAGCGAATCCTGATGCGTGATCGCGCCGCTGCGGACGTAGGTAATGATCTCCATGTCGCGATGCGGATGCGGGGGGAAGCCGTTCTGCGGCGCAACGGTATCGTCGTTCCACACACGGATCGCGCCCCATCCCATCCGCGCGGGATCATAGTAATTCGCAAAGCTGAAATGATGCCGCGCGTCGAGCCAGCCGTGGTCGGCATGGCCGAGGCTGTCGAACGGGCGTCGGTCGATGCGCGTACGGGTATCGGTCATCGCTGTGTCTCCAACTGTTGACCGGGAGATAGGACGGCGGCACCATCGCGAAAACAGAAACGATTGAAACGGATTGTTTCTGGCGCTACCGGGAAATCGGAGGTTACTCGATGCGCCTGCCCGATCTCGAAGCCTGGGCGATCTTCGCCACCGTCGCCGAACACCGCTCGTTCACCGCCGCCGCCGACTCGCTCGGGCTGAGCAAGGCGACCGTGTCGAAGGCGGTATCGCGCCTTGAGGCGGATCTCGGCCAGTCGCTGTTCCACCGCACGTCACGCCGTCTCGCGTTGACCGAAGCGGGGCGCCCGCTCGCGGAGCATGCAGCGCAGATCCTCGCCACCGCGCAGGCGGCGGAGGAAGCCGCGCGCGACGGCGCCGCCGCGCCCGCCGGCCGCATCCGCCTCGCCGCGCCAATGACGTTCGGCGTGTCGAATGTGGCGCCGCTGCTCAGCGATTTCCTCGCCGCGCATCCGGGGATCGAGATCGAGCTGCACTTGTCCGACGCGCGGGTCGATATCGTCGCCGAAGGGTTCGACGTCGCGCTGCGCATCGCTGAGCTGCCCGACAGTTCCCTGCGTGCACGCCGGCTGTGCGCGATCCAGTCGCATCTCGTCGCCGCGCCGGCCTATCTCGCGCGCGCCGGCACCCCGACGCATCCCGGCCAGCTCGGCGATCACGCGCTGCTCGGCTATACCAATGTCACCGGGCCGTGGCGCTTCCGCGGGCCGGGCGGCGCGGAGGTGTCGGTCAAGGCGCAGGGGCCGCTGGCCGCGAACAGCGGCGACGCGTTGATGCCCGCGCTCGTCGCCGGGCTCGGCATCGCCCGCCTGCCCGCGTTCATTCTCGGCGACACGCTCGCCAGCGGCGCGGTCGTCGAGCTGCTGCCCGAGTGGCGGCCCGCCCCGATCGGGCTCCACCTGCTCACCCCGCCGAGCCCGCTGCGCCCGGCGCGCGTCGAGGCGCTGATCGCCTTCCTCGCCGAGCGGCTGCACGACTGATCCAGGTCGTTGCCGCCCGCGCCCGCCACGCGCAAGACGACACGATGACCAATGCCGCGATCCTCCTCATCGATCTGCTCAACACGTTCGAGTTCACCGGCGGCGATCGGCTCAAGGAGGCGGTCGCGGAAATGACGGCACCGCTCGCCGCGCTGCGCCGAGAGGCGCGGGCGCAGGACGTGCCAGTGATCTTCGTCAACGACAATTACGGCCGCTGGCATGACGAGCCCAGCCAGCTGATCGACTATGCGATCGACAAGGGCGGCGAGACGGTGGCGGCGATCCGCCCCTTGCCCAGCGACTATTTCGTCATCAAGCCCGAATCGTCGGGGTTCTACGCCACTACACTACCCGCGCTGCTGCCGCGGCTCGGCGTGTCGCGGCTGGTGCTGTGTGGCGTCGCGTCGGACATCTGCGTGCTTTTCACGGCTGCCGACGCGCACATGCGCGAGTATGATCTGTGGGTGCCCGGCGATCTCGTCGCCTCTCCGCACGGCGAGCGCGGCGACTGGGCGCTTGACATGATGGCGAACGGCATGAGCGCCGAGGTTCGGCCCACGACCGACCTGACGCTCGCCGACTGGCTGGCAAGCGCGCCAAAGGTGGCGCCGGGCAGCCGCGCCGCGTGACCACCGCGGGCCAGCGATAGCACCGATCCCATTGCATCGCGCGGCGACTGTGCCACGGTCGCGCACGATGAGCCGCCTGACTCCCGATGCCGACGACGCGCGGTACATCCGCCGCCTCTTCCTGACGATCGCGGTCGTCGCGCTGGCGGCAGCGATCTACTTCACCGGTGATCTCCTGATCCTCGCCTTCGGCTCCGTGCTGGGCGCGATCGTGATCCATGCGATCGCCGAAATCTACGAGACGCGGGCGCGACTGTCCGATCGCGTCGCGCTCAGCTGCGCGATCGCCACCGTGCTGGCGCTGATCGGCTTCCTCGTCTGGCTGTTCGCGGTGGAATTCCGCACCCAGGTCAACGTCCTCGTCACGCGGCTGCCGGGCATCATCGACCAGCTTGCCGACCAGATGTCGCAATCCCCGGTCGGCGCCAAGGTCGTCGATGCGGTGCGCGCCGCCTTCGCCGGCAGCCGCGTCGCGCAGGACATCGGCGGGCTGGCGGAGGGCGCGGGCCAGTTCATCCTCAACGCGCTGCTCGTCCTTGTCGGGGCGATCTTCTTCGCCGTCGACCCCAAGGTGTACGAACGCGGCTTCCTCCTGCTCATGCCGCCGTCGAAGCGCGCCGCCATGGAAGACGCGCTGATCGATACCGCCGCGACGTTGCGCCTGTGGCTGCGCGCGCAGCTCATCCAGATGACGACGATGGGCGTCCTGGTCGGCATCGGCCTGTGGCTCGTCGGCGTGCCGTCCGCGCCGGCGCTCGCGCTGCTCACCGGGATCAGCGAGTTCATTCCTTACGTCGGCCCCGTGGCCGCGATGATCCCCGCGATGGGCCTCGCCGCGACACAATCGATCCATCACGTGCTGTGGACGGTCGGCGTGTTCGCGATCGTTCGCGTCGTGCAGACGAACTTCATCACGCCGTTCGTCACCAGCCGCGTCGTCGCCATCCCCCCGGCGGTGACGCTGTTCGCGATCCTCGCGATCGGCGCGGTATTTGGCCTGTTCGGCCTGTTCTTCTCCGCCGCGCTGCTCGTCATGGTATTCACGCTGGTGCGCAGCCTGTACCTGCGCGACACGCTGGGCGAGGACATCCCGCACAGCCGCCACCGGACCTTGTTCGACTCGGCCGGCACCCCCCGCGACTCGCCGATTAAGCTGGATTAATCCCTAATTAACCTTTTGCGTTCAGACATCGCTTGGTTAATGAATCGGTTGGGGCGCTGGCGCAGGGAACGCGACGTCCAGACAGGGGAAGACGCATGCGGGTGCTGCTGATCGAAGACGAGCCGACGACCGCCAAGGCGATCGAGTTGATGCTCTCGGTGGAGGGGTTCAACGTCTATTCGACCGATCTTGGCGAGGAGGGCTTGGACCTCGGCAAGCTCTACGATTACGACATCATCCTGCTTGATCTCAACCTGCCCGACATGCACGGCTACGACGTGCTGAAGCGGCTGCGCGTCGCGCGCGTGTCGACGCCGGTGTTGATCCTGTCGGGCGTCAACGAGATGGATTCGAAGGTGCGCAGCTTCGGCTTCGGTGCTGACGATTACGTGACCAAGCCGTTCCACCGCGAGGAACTGGTGGCGCGCATTCACGCCGTCGTGCGCCGCTCCAAGGGCCATTCGCAGTCGGTGATCCGTACCGGCAAGCTCTCGGTCAATCTCGACGCCAAGACGGTCGAGGTCGACGGCGCGCGCGTGCACCTGACGGGCAAGGAATATGCGATGCTCGAGCTGCTCAGCTTGCGCAAGGGCACGACGCTCACCAAGGAAATGTTCCTCAACCATCTCTACGGCGGGATGGACGAGCCCGAGCTCAAGATCATCGACGTCTTCATCTGCAAGCTGCGCAAGAAGCTGAGCCTCGCATGCGAGGGCGAGAATTACATCGAGACCGTGTGGGGCCGCGGCTACGTGCTGCGCGAGCCGGACGAGGTCGCCGCCAAGGTCGCCTGAGGCCTAAAGCAATACTCCCGGAGTAAGGGAGGATGGAGGCCGCGACATCGGGGGGTGTCGCGGCCTTCTTCATGTCTTGTGCGCGACGAGCGCGGAAAGGTGCGCATGAAGCGCGGCGGCATTCGCCGCCCAGGTGAAGCCGAGCGCGCCGGCACGCGTCGCCTCCTGCGCCGGCGGATCAGCAAGGATTCCGGCGATCGCGGCGGCGAAGCCGGTGGGACTTCGATCGGTCGTCCGCCCGGCGGCTGCGTCCTGCACGACGTCGGCCGCGCCGCCCGCCGCGGTGATGACGATCGGCGTCCCGCACGCCAGCGCCTCGACCCACGCATTGGCAAGCCCCTCGGAAGCAGACGCCAGCGCCATCACGTCGGCGGCGGCGATCAGCCCGGGCACGTCGTCGTGCGGGATGCTGCCAAGCAGCCGCACGCGGTCTGCGATCCCGAGCCGCGCAGCCAGCGCCGCGAGCCTCGACCGCTCGGACCCTTCGCCCGCAATCCACAGCTGCACACCGGGTAGCCGGGCGACCGCCTCGATCACCACGTCGTGCCCCTTGCGTACGATCAGCGCCCCGACCGCCACGACGAGCGGCCCGCTGACGCCGAGACGCGCCTTCGCCGCCGCGCGGTCGACCGGCGCGAAGCGATCGAGGTCGACGCCGGTATGATGGACCATGACCCGCGCCGGATCGATCCCGATCGCCGCCATGTCCGCGCGCATCGCGGCGGAAACAGCCAGCAGGCCGTCCGCGCGATCACCGGCGTCACGCACCGATGCGGCGGTCGCCGGCCGATGCCCCCAGTAATGGATATCCGCGCCGCGCGCCTTAATCGACACCGGCACGCCGTACCGCGCACCCAGCGTCACCGCCGCCGGCCCGTCGGGAAAGAAGAACGACGCATCGATCACGTCGAACGCGAAGTCTTCGCGAATCTGATCGAGTACGGAGACGAGCGCGCGCGCCAAGGCGGCGGAATGATAGCGCCCATCGGTGCCCGGCCATGTCGTGAAGCGCGGCCGATCAACGGTAAGCCCCTTCCACGTTTCGCACCGCGGCAGCGCGGCGAGTGCGCGATAATGCGGATGCAGCCGCAGCGGCCACGGCGGCAGCCCGACCGGTGCGACCACGCGCACCGCCACCCCCGGCCGCACGGCAAGCCCCAGCGTCTGCCGCTCGACGAACACGCCGAAATTGCGCCGGCTGGCGTCGGGGAACAGCGAGGAGAGCGTCAGCACGCGAAGCATCGCCGAGGTGTAGCGCCCGACCGTTAATCCCACCTATCCGTCAGGCAGAACACCGCTCCATCGGCGCCGCGCCGCCTTTTCTGGTCACTCCGCGCCCGTGCTGCTAGGCGGCGATTATGGGGCACGGGCATCAAGGGCATCATCACGGCCGCGGCGACGGCGCGCACGATCATGCGCATGACCACGGCCATCACCACCCCGCCCCGCCGGCATCTTGGGACCGCGCCTTTGCGATCGGCATCGCGCTCAACCTCGCCTATGTCGTAGCGGAGGCATCCGCCGGTCTTTGGACGGGATCGGTCGCGCTGCTCGCCGATGCCGGGCACAATCTGTCCGACGTGCTTGGCCTCGCGGTCGCCTGGGGCGGCGCGGCACTCGCTCGCCGTGCGCCGTCGAAGCGCTTCACCTATGGGCTGAAGGGCTCGACGATCCTCGCCGCGCTCGCCAACGCGCTGCTCCTGCTGGTGGCGATCGGCGCGATAGCGCTTGAGGCGGTGCAGCGGTTCGGTGAGGCGGCACCGGTGCCGGGGCTCACCGTATCGGCGGTCGCCGCGGTCGGCATCGCGATCAACGGCCTTACCGCGTGGCTGTTCGCGCGCGGCCGCAAGGGCGACGTCAACATCCGCGGCGCGTATCTCCACATGCTCGCCGACGCGATGGTCTCGGCAGGCGTCGTGCTCGCTGGCGTCGCGATCTGGCTGACCGGCATCGGCTGGATCGACCCCGCGGTCAGCCTAGTGATCGCCGCGCTGATCTTCTGGCAGACATGGGGGCTGCTGCGCGAGACGGTGGAGATGAGCCTTGCCGCCGTGCCGCGCGCGATCGACTATGATCGCGTCAGCGCCGCGCTTGCCGCGCTGCCGGGCGTCAAGCAGGTCCACGATCTGCACATCTGGCCGATGTCGACTACCGAACCGGTCCTCACCGCGCACCTGCTGATGCCCGCCGGCCATCCTGGAGACGCGTTTCTCGCGGGCACGCAGGACATGCTGCACCACGATTTCGGCATCGGCCACGCGACGCTGCAGATCGAGACGGGCGCGTCGCCGTGCGTGCTCGAGCCCGCCGCCGCGGTCTAGGCGTCAGCGAGCAGCGCCGCCCGCACGCGCCCGGTCAACGCGGCAAGTTCGGCGAACAGCCCCTCGTCGATCGCCTTGAAATTGAAGCAGGTCTTGCCCTGCCGCCTTTTCGCGAGGTCCGCCGATAGTCCGTCGGCAAGCGCCGGCGTGTCGTACAGCGGGATCAGGTGGAAGGCGACGTAGCTCTTCTTGATCGTCACCGTGCCGAACCAGCCAGGCTCGCCGGTCTTCGGATCCCGCCGGTGCGTCCGCACGACGAGATCACCCGGCACGTCGCGCTCGATTACCTGATCGCCCGCCGCCGCCAGCATGATCGCGCGCAGCCGCGCATATACCGCCGCGAAATCCGCCATCGTCGCCCTCCTTGCCGACCAAGGTGGAACGTCGGCGCGGCAGCCGTCAAGCGATCGCAGCGCCGATCAATAGACGCGCGCCACCGCGAACTCGACCGCCTCGACCATCGCGTCCTTCGCCTTGCCGCTGGCGAACGGTGCGATCGCGTCGATCGCGCGCTGGCCATAGTGGCGCGCGCGCGCGATCGTGTCGTCGACCGCGCGGCTCGATCGCACCAGCTCGATCGCGTGGACGAAATCGGCATCGCTGTCGCGCCGCCCCTCGACCGCGTCCTTCCAGAACTTGCGCTCTTCCTCGTTGCCGCGCGCATAGGCGAGGATGACGGGCAGCGTCATCTTGCCTTCGCGGAAATCGTCGCCGGCGTCCTTACCCATCGTGCCCGCGTCCGACGTATAGTCGATCGCATCGTCGACCAGCTGGAACGCGATGCCTAGGTTGCGGCCGTACGCGTCGAGCGCCGCCTCCTCCGCCTCCGGCCGTTCGGCCACCACCGCCGCGATCCGGCATGCCGCCGCGAACAGCGCCGCCGTCTTAGCGTTGATGATCTCCAGATAGCGATCCTCGCCGGTATCGACGCGCCGCGCGGCGGTCAGCTGGTGCACCTCGCCTTCGGCGATCACCGCGCTGGCGTTGGACAGGATCTTGAGCACCTTGAGGCTGCCGTCTTCCACCATCAGCTCGAAGCTGCGACTGAACAGGAAATCGCCCACCAGCACGCTCGCGGGATTGCCCCAGATGATGTTCGCGGTGCGCTTGCCGCGCCTGAGGTCCGATCCGTCGACCACGTCGTCGTGCAGCAGCGTCGCGGTGTGGATGAACTCGACCGCGGCGGCGAGCCGGTGGTGCCGCGTCCCCGAATAGCCGAGCAGCTTCGCGCTCGCGAGCGTCAGCATCGGACGCATGCGTTTGCCCCCGCCCGCGATGAGATGCCCGGCGAGTTCGGGAATCAGCGGGATCTGCGACTGCATGCGATCGAGGATCGCGGCATTCACGAGGTTCATGTCGCCGGCGACAAGCTGGATCATCGGATCGAGCGAGGGCTGGCGGCCGGCGAGGCGGTGGACGGTGGCGCTCATCTGCTGCGTCCTCTACGGACGCAGGCGCAAGGCCGCAACCGCGCGAGCCATGGGAGGGTGCGAATGCCGGACGAGGTGCTGAAGGGTTACCGCAGGAGCATCGACAACATCGACGCCGCGCTCGTTTGCCTGCTCGCTGAGCGGTTCAAGGTGACGCAGGCGGTGGGGCGCTACAAGGCCGAAGCGGGGCTGCCGCCGGCCGATCCCGGCCGTGAGGAGGCGCAGATCGGCCGGTTGCGCGCGCTCGCCGAGGAGGCCGAGCTCGATCCCGAATTCAGCGAGAAGTTCCTGCGCTTCATCATCGACGAGGTGATCCGCCACCACGAGCAGCTGCGCGGCTAAGCCCCGCACCTGCCGGGTTGCCTGATCCCGCCGGCCGTTAGCACCACGGCCGGCGCCGGCCCTCCCACGGCCGGGCGAGGCCCTCGTCGATCAGCGTATCGCCCAGCGACACGCCGTCGCGCGTGACGATCGCTAGCCGCCGGCCGTAGCGATCGGTCGGCCGATCCGCCGCCGCCAGCTCAATCGGCCCGGCGTTGAGCAGCGCCTGCAACCGCCGTGTCGCGCGGTCGCCTAGTTCCGCCTCCGCGGGGCAGCGCGGCGGGTGCGTCTCGGGTGTGTCGATATCGGCGATGCGTACCTTTTCGCCCGCGATCCAGAAGGTGTCGCCGTCGACGACGCAATTCGTGCCGCCGCCGCTGTGGCACAGCGTGAACCTCCCCGTCGCCGCGATCGACGAGGGCAGCATCGCATCGTCCCCGTTCATGATGTCGGGCACCGACAACACGCCGACGGCAAGGCCGATCGCCACCGCCACGGCACCGATCGCCGCGACGGGGGAGCGCCGCCGCCGCTTGGGCGCGGGCCAGAAGGTGACGGGCGCGGGCCGCGTACGGCGCGAGCGACGGAAATTAGGTTCGTGCCGCATGCCGGCGTCCGTGCCGGCATAGCGGTTATCGAGCGCTGAACGGCGCCGCCGAAACGGACGAACCGTTCGGCGCGACGATCAGCGTCGAGGCGGCTCAGCGCCCGGTGAAGCTCGCCGGACGCTTCTCGAGGAAGCTCGCCATCCCCTCCTTGAAGTCCGCGCTCTGGAACAGCGGCAGCAGCTGGAGATAGACGTGCTGGACGTGCGTGTCGAAGCTCTCATCGAGCCCCATGCGCATCAGCCGCTTGGCGCCCTGCACCGCCATCGGTGCGTTGGCGGCGATCTCCAGCGCGATCGCGCGCGCGCGGCTCGCGACCTCGCCGGTCGGCACCACTTCGTTAACGAGGCCTTCCTTCAGGCAATCCTCGGCGCCCAGCGTGCGGCCGGTGAAGATGATTTCCGCCGCCTTCGCCCAGCCGAGCATCCGCGGCAGGAACCACGTGCCGCCCGATTCGGGCAGCACCCCGCGCTTGACAAATGCCGCCGCAAGCTTCGCGTCCGCTGCCATCACGCGAATGTCGCAGCCGAGCGCCATGTCCATGCCGTATCCGGCGGCCGAACCGTTGAGCGCCGCGATCACCGGCTTGTCGAGCGCGTGAAGCACCGTCGGCGGCGTGTTCCTGAGGTCGATCGTCGCGCCGAATGTCGCCGAGGACGAGCCGATCCCCTCCCCCTTCGTCGCCGCGTTGAGATCGAGCCCGGCGCAGAACGCCCGGCCGGTGCCCGTCAGCACGATGACGCGAACGTCGCGATCCTCGCCCGCGCGCACCAGCAGCCGAGTCAGCTTGTCGAGCATCGGGCCGGAAATCGTATTCATCCGCTCCGGGCGGTTCAGCGTCAGCGTCGCGATGCCTTCCGACACCTCGTAGGTAACGTCCTCGCTCATATCCTCATCCTTTCCGTTCAGCGCTCACGCCGCGCGCGCCAGTCGCGCCACCGTCGCGGCATATTCGGCCATCGTATCGTCGAAGATCTGCGCCACCGGCTTCACCTCGCGGATGCGCCCGGCTACCTGGCCAGTCAGCGCGATCCCCGCTTCCAGGTCGCCGCCGAAATAGACCGCCTGCGTATCCGCGAACTCGCCGAAAATGTTCGGCGTGCCTTCCTTCTCGATCCGGCTGGTGCGGTCGGTGCGCAGCGCGCGCAGCGCCGGGCCGGGCCCCGAGCGGTTCAGGAACACGGTGTCGGTGGCATCCGCCTCGACGATCGCGGTCTTCCAATTGTCGTGCACCGGGCATTCGGCGGACGAGAGGATGCGCGTCCCCATCAGCACGCCTTCAGCGCCTAGCGCGAACGCCGCGGCCATCGTTCGCCCGTCCATGATTCCGCCCGCCGCCACGACGGGCACGTCGACCGCCTCGACCACCTGCGGCACCAGCACCATGGTGGAGACATCCTTGGCGTTCTTGAACCCGCCGCCCTCGCCGCCCTCGACGATCAGCCCGTCGACGCCCGCCTCGACCGCGCGCAGCGCGCCGGCAAGGCTCGGCACGACATGAAACACGGTCAGCCCTGCGGCCTTGAGCATGCCGGTATATTTCATCGGATCGCCCGCCGAGGTGGTGACGAAGCGGATGCCCTGATCGATCACGAACTGGACGATGCCCGGATCGCGCACGAACGCCTGCGCCACGTTCACGCCGAACGGCTTGGTCGTAAGCTCGCGCATCTTGAGGATCTCGGTGCGCACCGCTTCGAGATCGCCCGACGACGTCTCGATGATTCCCATCCCGCCAGCGTTCGACACCGCCGACGACAAGTGCGATCGCGCGATCCAGCCCATCGCCGCCTGAATGATCGGCTTCTCGATGCCCAGCATCTCGGTGATGCGCGTCTTCAGCGCCATTGGCCCTCTCCCCGACTTTTCGAAGATCGGGTTTACACAGGCGACGCCTGGCTTCCAGCCTTTTTCAACAAGTGAGTGCGAGCAGCGCGAAGGTCGCTAGCCAGTGCGCGCCCATGTAATCGTCGGCGAGATGCGGCAGGCTGGCATCAAGATGCGCCGTCGCGGCGGCGAGCGCGGCCGTCGCGACTTCGCGATCCGGCAGCGCCGCGGCGATCGTGCGCCAGCACCACGCGCGGCTTAGGTTCAGCCCATCGAGGTGCGCGATCTTGCCGTCGCTGCGGTCGGAGACGATCGCCGGCGTGAACAGCGTCGTCGGCCGCCCCGCCGCCGCGTCGGGCAGAAAACCGTCGAACCATGCGCCGAAGTCTTCGCCCAGCACGCGGCTCATCAGCAGCGCCTCGCTGAGCGCGGAGGACAGGAACTCGTCGCCGCCCGGCTCCCACGCCTGACACCCGCGATCACCGGAGAACCAGTCGCGCGCCCGCGCATCAATCAGTGCGACCAGTGCCGCGTCGTGATCACACCCCCAGTCGCGCGCCAATGTCAGCGCGAACGCCGTGTTGAAGTGCGTGCCGACGCGAATCGGATAGGTGAGCTTGGGCAGATGCTGGTGGAAGCGCGTCGCGAAGGCACGCGCCAGCGGCGCCAGCGCCGCGGCCCAAGGCGCGTCGTGACGAACTGCCTCGCCGTGAAGCGCCAGCGCCCAGCCCCACCCGTACGGCCGTTCGAACCCGGCGGCATAGGGCAGCGCCAGCCGCGCCACCTCGCCCGCCACCTTGTCGGGCACCAGCATCGCGTCGGCCCGCGCGCGGATTGCATCGGCCTCGGGAAGGTCGGGGAACAGCCGCGCGATCGTCAGCAGTTGCCACCAGCCGTGGACGCAGCTGTGCCAGTCGAAGCTGCCGTGGAAGATCGGGTGGATCTCGTGCGGCTCGCGCAGATCGCCCGGCCCGCTCAGCACCTGATCGAGCTTATACGGATATTGCTGGCCGATATGGCCGAGCGTCAGCCGCGCGAAGCCGGCGGCGGTATCCGCGGTCAGGGTCATGCGACGATCCACCATAGAAGCGCGATGTTGAAGGCGAGCAGCGGCAGCGCGGTCGGCACCTGCGCGCGGATCACGCCGTTGGCGTCCTTGAGCTCGAGCAGCGCGGCGGGCACCAGATTGAAGTTCGCCGCCATCGGCGTCATCAGCGTGCCACAGAACCCCGCGAGCATGCCGATCGCGGCCACCGGTGCAGGATCAGCACCATAGGCTTTCACCAGGAGGGGGATGCCGACCGCCGCCGCCATCACCGGAAAGGCAGCAAAGGCATTGCCCATCACCATCGTGAACAATGCCATGCCGATTCCGAAGGCGAGCACCGCGCCGAGCACGCTGCCCGCGGGGATCGCGACGCCGACCAGCCTCCCGACGACCTCGCCGACGCCGGCGAGCGCGAACACCGCGCCGAGGCTCGCCAGCATCTGCGGCAGCACCGCCGCCCAGCCGATATCGTCCATCAGCGCGCGCCCGGCGCGAAACGGCTCGGCCGGCGCGGGCCTGAGCCAGGCGTAGCACAGCGCAAGCGCGCACAGCACGCCGGCCGTCAGCGCGACGAGCGTCGCCTGCTTGGCATCGAACAGCGCGGGAAATTGCTTGAACACGAACGTGCCGATCAGCGCGGTAGCGGGGATCACCAGCGCTGGCACGAATACCGTCGCGCCGCGCGTCGCCGGCTCGCCCGCCGGCACGCGCCGCCTCATCCGCCCGCTCGCGGCGATCGCCACCAGCGCGAGGACGAGCACGCCGTTGCCCACGTCGCCCAACCTATCGCCGGCGAGGAAGCTCGTCGCGATCAGCGCGTAGAAGCCGGTGTTCGCCCAGCGCCGCTCGACGAACGACAGGATCGCGAATGCGAGAAAGGTCAGCCCGGCGACGAGATAGACGAAATTCAGCCCGATCATGCCGCGCGCGCCCCGATGCGCCCCTTGCGATCGAGCCACCACATCCGCCCGCCATGGATCGCGAACGCCGCGACCGCGGTGGGGATCGCCCAGATCGACATGTGCAGCGGCTCGACGAAGATGCCATAACCCTCGAGCACGCCCTTCATCAGCAGGATCGATCCGATCGCGATGAAGATGTCCTCGCCGAAGAACAGCCCGATATTGTCGGTCGCCGCCGCCAGCGCCTTCACCTTCTCGGGATCGTGCGCTTCCCCCGCCGCGGCCTCGGCCATCGGCGCGATCAGCGGGCGGACCGTCTGCGCGTGGCCGGCGACCGAGGTGAGCCCCAGCGCCGCGGTGATCTGCCGAAAGCCAAGATACGCGAGCAGCAGCCGCCCCACGGTCAGGCCCTTCAATCCCCCTACCAGCGCCCGCGCGCGCGCCTGCAGCCCATTGCGCTCGAGCAAGCCGATCACGGGCAGCACGATGTAGATTGCGGTCACGTAGCGCGTGTCGTTGAACGCCTTGCCGAATGCCGCGAGGATCGCCAGCGGCTCGATCCCCGCCGCGAGCCCGGTGACCAGCGCAGAGGCAGCGATCACCAGCATCGGGTTGAAACGCAGCAGAAAGCCAAGCGCGATGATCGCGATGCCGGCGAGGACGAGCATCAGGCGCCGGGCCGGGATGCGTCAACCGGCCTTCGCGCCGTGCACCACCATGTCGCAGATATCATGCCCGTCGATGTGCGGCACGCCCGCCGCCGCGACAAGCGCGAAGTGGCGATCCGGCCGAGAAGGGCGAGCGGCGGGCCAGGCGCGCCCAGTCTAAGGGGCGAGCCGGCTGCGCCTTGGAACGATGAAGGCACTTCCATCGCGGAAGATCATAGGGGTCCATGCTCGCGGTTCCCGCTTAACCGGTCACCCCATCGGCGCAACGCACGCGTATCCCCTTCGTGGTCACCAGCGCCTTCTCGCCAGCCTGCGCCTCGACACGACCATCGCCTTTCGTGCTGGATACCAACAGCACCATAGGGCGATCGATGACGCAGCGATATTCCGCCTTGGCGACGGTGCAGGCGCGTCGCAGTGCGGCCGCGTCGTCCGGTGACGGGTGACCCACCGATTCGACGCCGAAGGCGATTGACGCAGATCCGCCGATCAGCGCGGCTTTCAATCCGGAGATGAGCTGGCCCTGATATAGGGCCGGCTGATCGGTCTTCTTCAAGCCCAGCTGCGGGGCGAGCCGCGCGCAGAAGCTGGGCGATTGGTCCGCCGCCAACGCGCCACCGGCGCTCACCAACAGCAGCACGGCCGCCCAAATTTTCACGCCCTGCTCCATATCAGATGGTGCCCGCGGGCAACGCTGCATCGTCGACATTGCGCGACACGCATCTCTCACGCCGGCTGAAGCAGGCCTTCCTTCGCGATCTTGTCGCGCCACACGAGCGGGGCGAGTTGGTGAACGTTGTTGCCTTCGCTGTCGACCGCGACGGTGACGGGGAAATCCTCCACCTCGAACTCGTAGATCGCTTCCATGCCGAGATCCTCGAAGCCGACGACCTTGGATCCCTTGATCGCACGTGCGACGAGATACGCCGCGCCGCCGACCGCCATCAGATAGGCGCTCTTGGCGTCCCTGATCGCGTCGGTCGCCGCCGGTCCGCGCTCGGCCTTGCCGACCATCGCAAGCAGCCCTTGATCGAGCATCATGCGGGTGAACTTGTCCATCCGCGTCGCGGTCGTGGGACCGGCGGGGCCGACCACTTCCTCGCCGACCGGATCGACCGGACCGACGTAGTAAATCACGCGGCCCTTGAACTCGACCGGCAGCGTCTCGCCGGCGTCGAGCATGTCCTTGATCCGCTTGTGCGCAGCATCACGTCCGGTCAGCATCTTGCCGTTCAGCAGCAGGCGATCGCCCTGCTTCCACGAGCGGACGATCTCGGGCGTCAGCGTGTCGAGATCGACGCGGATCGCGGCCTTGTCGGGCGTCCAGTTGACCTTGGGCCACTCGTCGAGCTTCGGCGTCTCGAGATACGCCGGGCCGCTGCCGTCGAGCGTGAAATGCGCGTGGCGGGTGGCGGCGCAGTTCGGGATCATCGCCACCGGCTTGCCCGCGGCGTGACACGGCGCGTCCATGATCTTGACGTCGAGGATGGTCGACAGCCCGCCCAGGCCCTGCGCCCCGATGCCGAGCGCGTTAACCTTGTCGAAGATCTCGATGCGCAGCGCCTCGATGTCGTTCTTCGGGCCGCGCGCCTTGAGCGGGCCCATGTCGATCGGCTCCATCAGCGCCTTCTTGGCAAGCAGCACGCAATGCTCCGCCGTGCCGCCGATGCCGATGCCGAGCATGCCCGGCGGGCACCAGCCGGCACCCATCTGCGGCAGCATCTCCAGAACCCAATCGACGATCGAATCGCTGGGGTTCATCATCTTGAACTTGGACTTGTTCTCGCTGCCGCCGCCCTTAGCCGCGACATCGACCGAGACCTTGCTGCCCGGCACCATCTCGACGTGGAGCACGCAGGGCGTATTGTCCTTGGTGTTGCGGCGCGTGAAGGCGGGGTCGGCGAGGACCGAGGCGCGCAGCTTGTTCTCGGGGTGAAGGTACGCGCGGCGCACGCCTTCGTCGACGATCTCCTGCATCGAGCGTGTCGTGTCGTCGATGCGGCAGTCCATGCCCCATTTGATGAAGACGTTGACGATGCCGGTGTCCTGGCAGATCGGCCGGTGGCCCTCCGCGCACATCCGCGAATTGGTCAGGATCTGCGCGATCGCGTCCTTCGCCGCCGGGCCCTGTTCCGCCTCATAGGCGTCGCCAAGCGCGCGGATGTAATCCATCGGGTGATAGTAGCTGATGAACTGGAGCGCATCGGCAACGCTCTCGATCAGGTCTGCGGCGCGGATCGTCGTGGTCATGGCTATCGTCACTATGGCGCGCGCGGCACCAGTGCAACGGCCGCGCGCGCGTCAAAATGCGACGGATCGAGGCGCCACGACGCCGTCGTCCACCGCGCCGTAAACGCTTTGCCAACCCTCTTTTCCTATTCCGGCGCGATGGGACCAGTTCGTCGCGTATCGTCTTCAGCCTCCGCCCCGCCCGGCTTCGTCGAGGCGCTGGGGCTGGTCGCCTCCGCCGACGAGGCGGTCGCCGACGCCAGCGAGGCGCGGCTGCGCGAAGTGGTCATCTTATGGCCGCTGGTCGTCGCGGTGCTGCTGCTCGGCAGCGTCGGATCGCTCGTCTTCCTCGCCTTATGGGACCGGCCGGTCGGCATGGCTGTGGCGTTGGCGGCGGTGCTGAGCGTGGTAGGCGGTGGAGCCTGGACGCTGCTCGCACTACCCAAAGCGCGCACCCTTCCCCCGCATCGTCGTATCGGCATCCTCACCGCACTCGCGGCGCTGCTCGGGATCTTGCTCTCGCTTCAGCTCGACCTCAGCCCGCGCCTGCCCACCGCGTCGCTCCACGTCGCGGGCTTCGTTGTCGGCTTCGGCACGATCGTGCTCACTGCTATTGCCCTGCACGCAGTACGCGCCGCCAGCCTGGCCTTTGCCGGCACGCTCGCGCTGATGGTGCCGGTCACGGCCGGGCTCGGCGTCGCTGCCGCGGCCGCGCTGGTGCTCGCCGCGCTGCTCGTGCGCGGCATCTTCCGCATCGCGACGCGCGACCATCAGGAGCTCGGCGCACGCGAGGCAGCGCAGCACCAGCAGCAACTCGCCTCCCGGCTGGTGCGCGAATATGAGGAGCATGGCACCGGCTGGTTCTGGCAGACCGACCGTGCCGGGCACCTTACCTATCTCACCGAGAAGGTTGCGCGCGAGATCACTGCGCTCGGCGTCGATCCGATTGGCGAGCGGCTGGTCAACGTCTTCCGCGTCGACTCGTCGCTGATCGAGACCGAGCGTACGCTCACCTTTCACATGTCGTCGCGCACCAGCTTCGCCGATTATTCGGTTCGGCCCGCGTTCGAGACGAAGGCGGATCGCTGGTGGTCGATCTCCGGCCGGCCGATGCTCGACGACCTCGGCCGCTTCCAGGGCTTCATCGGCTCGGGCTCGGACCTCACCGAGAAGCGCCGCGCCGAGGCGGAGATCACGCGCCTCGCGCTGTTCGACAGCCTGACGGGGCTTGCCAATCGCCAGCGCATGCGCCTGTCGCTCGAACAGACGCTCGCGCCCGCGCAGGGCCCACGTACCACCACGGGGTTGTTCCTGCTCGATCTCGATCGCTTCAAGGCGGTCAACGACACGCTCGGCCATCAGACCGGCGACGAGCTGCTCAAACAGGTCGCGCAGCGGCTGCAACAAGCCGTCGCTGATGCGGGGCTCGTCGGGCGGCTCGGTGGCGACGAATTCATGGTCGTCCTTCCGCGCGAAGGCAATCGCGACAAACTGAGCGAGATCGCGCAGCGCATCATCGCCGCGCTCTCGCAGACCTATTTCATCAAGGGCGCTTCGGTCTCGATCGGCTGTTCGATCGGCGTCGCGATCGCGCCCGAACACGGCGAGGACAGCGAAGCGCTGGTGCGCAACGCCGATCTCGCGCTCTATGCCGCGAAAGCCGACGGGCGCGGCGTTCATCGCTTCTACCGCGACGAGCTGCTCGAAGGCGCGCAGAACCGCAAGCGGCTCGAAGACGATCTGCGTCAAGCGCTCGGCAGCGACCAGTTTCATCTCACCTATCAGGCGGTCGTCTCGACCGCGAACGAGCAGATCGTCGGCTACGAGGCGCTGCTGCGCTGGACGCACCCGACGCGCGGCGCGGTGAGCCCGGCCGAATTCGTGCCGATCGCCGAGGAATGCGGCCTGATCGACGCGATCGGCGAATGGGTACTACGCACCGCCTGCGCGGATGCGGCACGCTGGCCCGAGAAGGTGCGCGTCGCGGTCAACGTCTCGCCGATCCAGTTCGCCAATCCCGCGCTGCCGGCGATCGTGACGAGCGCGATCGCGGCCGCCGGCATCGCGCCCGCCCGGCTCGAGCTAGAGATCACCGAGGGCGTGTTCCTCAACGAGGACGCGTCGTCCGACCAGATGTTCAAGGCGCTGAAGGGGATTGGCGTACGCCTGGCGCTCGACGATTTCGGCACCGGCTATTCGTCGCTCGGCTATCTGAAGAAGGCGCCGTTCGACAAGATCAAGATCGACCAGAGCTTCGTGCGCGGCGCGATCCAGTCGGGCACGCGTAACGCCGCGATCATCAAGGCGATTGTCACGCTTGCCGACACGCTCGGCATGGAGACGACGGCCGAGGGCGTCGAGCAGCAGGACGAGATCGCGCTGATCCGCGATCTGGGGTGCAGCCACATCCAGGGCTTCGTCTACGGCCGCCCCGCGCGCAGCGAGGACGTCGCCGCGCAGCTGGCGGCTGGCGGGCGTGCGACCGCGGTCGGGCATCGCATCAGCCGCGCACCGCGCACCAAAATGCTGCGCTCCGCGCGGATCGAAATCGGTGACGAGCGCGGCGAAGTACGGATCCGTAACATGTCGGCCAACGGCGCAATGATCGACGGCGTCGATTTCCCCGCCGAGGCGATTGGTGTCGATGTGCAGATCGAACTCCTCGAGGATCAGCTGTTCCCCGCCACGATCCGCTGGACGGCGGACGGGCGCGCCGGGCTTGAGTTCGCGCGCGCGTTCAACCTCGAACGCCTCAACCAGCCTGCGCGCTTGGTCCGTAAGACAGGCTGAGGCGCACGGCTGAGCAACGCTCCCCAACGCTTGGGAGCAAGCTGTCACGGCGGGTGTGATACCGCCACCGACCCGCGGTAGGTCGCCGCCACGCGCATTTGTTCACAGCAAAAAATTTTCTGTCCGCTTGCAATCCGCGAACCCCGCGGAAGTCCGCGCGTCGCGCGATTGTGTGCCATCAATGTTCCGGCGGCGGCGATGAACCCTTCGCCATCGCAATGCATTTACCGACTTGCCTCCTGACGCCGCCTGACACAATCTGTTGGGGCTGAAGACGGGGGCTGACGCAAGTACTGGTGGAACGGCGCTGGGATCACGAGATCACGGACGGGTTCGCGCGGCTTGAAACGGCTGCCGACGGTCCTGTTTTGTTCTCGCGCAGCACGGTATAGCATGGTGCAGCGCCAGGCCGATTCGGTCGAGGAATAACGAGGAAGCGGTGGCGATGGATTTCAGAGACGCGAGTGAGGCGAACATGGCGACCGACACGATCGATGCGACCAGCCCGAACGGTACCGGTACGGCGAGCGCCGCGCCTGTTGACGCGCCAGCCGCATCGGCCCCGCGCAAGCCCTATCCGCTCGACGTCGATCACTCGCGCGACGCGCTGTTGACCGATTTCGGCAAGGAAACGCTCAACGATCGCTACCTGCTGCCGGGCGAATCGTACCAGGATCTCTTCGTCCGCGTCGCCAGCGCCTATGCCGACGATCAGGCGCACGCGCAGCGCGTCTACGATTATATCTCGAAGCTGTGGTTCATGCCGGCAACGCCGGTGCTGTCGAACGGCGGCACGGGGCGCGGGCTGCCGATCAGCTGCTACCTCAATTCAGTGCCCGACAGCCTCAACGGCATCGTCGACACGTGGAACGAGAACGTCTGGCTCGCCAGCCGCGGCGGCGGCATCGGCACCTATTGGGGCAACGTTCGCGGGATCGGCGAGCCGGTCGGCCTCAACGGCAAGACCAGCGGCATCATCCCGTTCGTGCGCGTGATGGATTCTCTGACGCTGGCGATCAGCCAAGGCTCGCTGCGGCGCGGCTCGGCCGCCTGTTACCTCGACATCTCGCACCCCGAGATCGAAGAGTTCCTCGAAATCCGCAAGCCAAGCGGGGATTTCAACCGCAAGGCGCTCAACCTCCACCACGGCGTGCTGATCCCCGACGCCTTCATGGAAGCGGTACGCGACGGGGCCGAATGGGAACTCAAAAGCCCCAAGGACGGCGCGGTGCGCGGCAAGGTCGATGCGCGCGCGCTGTTCCAGAAGCTGGTCGAGACCCGGCTGGCGACGGGCGAGCCGTACATCGTCTTCGCCGATCACGTGAACGCGAACATGCCCAAGCATCACCGCGATCTCGGCCTCAAGGTATCGACGTCGAACCTGTGCAGCGAGATCACGCTGCCGACGGGCCGCGACCATCTCGGCAACGATCGCACCGCGGTCTGCTGCCTCTCCTCGCTCAACCTCGAGACGTGGGACCAGTGGAAGGACGACAAGCGCTTCGTCGAGGACGTGATGCGCTTCCTCGACAACGTGCTGCAGGATTACATCGACCGGCACGAGCCGGGGATGGAGCGCGCGGCGTACAGCGCCGGACGCGAGCGCTCGGTCGGGCTCGGCGTGATGGGCTTCCACTCCTTCCTGCAGGCGCGCGGCCTGCCGATGGAAGGCGCGATGGCGAAGAGCTGGAACCTCAAGATCTTCAAGCAGATCAACGCGCAGGTGAACGAGGCGTCGATGCAGCTCGCGGTCGAGCGTGGCCCCTGCCCCGACGCCGCCGACATGGGCGTGATGGAGCGGTTCAGCTGCAAGATGGCGATCGCGCCGACCGCGTCGATCAGCATCATCTGCGGCGGCACCAGCGCGTGCATCGAGCCGATCCCGGCCAACATCTACACCCACAAGACGCTGTCGGGCAGCTTCTCGGTCAAGAACCCGTATCTCGAGAAGCTGCTGATCGAGAAGTCGAAGAATTCCGACGCAGTGTGGAATTCGATTCTCGAGCACGGCGGCTCGGTGCAGCACCTCGATTTCCTCAGCCAGGAGGAAAAGGACTGCTACAAGACGAGCTTCGAGATCGACCAGCGCTGGCTGCTCGAGCTCGCCGGCGATCGCACGCCCTACATCGATCAGGCACAGTCGCTGAACCTGTTCATCCCGGCCGACGTCGAGAAGTGGGATCTGCTGATGCTCCACTTCCGTGCGTGGGAACTTGGCATCAAGTCGCTCTACTATCTGCGCTCGAAAAGCGTGCAGCGCGCGGGCTTCGCCGGCGGGGTCGAGAACGACAACACGCTCGAGAAGCCGAAGTATCAGTTCGAGACGACGGACTACGACGAGTGTCTCGCCTGTCAGTAAGCCGAGCGACGGGCGGTGCATCTGCCCGTCACCCGGCGACGGCGATGCCTGTCCTGGTCACCGTGATGCGTGGAAGCAAGATAATGCGGCCATCCCTTCAGACACGAGAAACCCCGACCCGCATGGCGCGGGCCGGGGTTCGTCAGTGGCGTCGCGTGTGTCGTGTCAGCCGGTCACTCGGCCTCTTCGAACATGTCGACGGCGTTCTGCGCGGTGGCGGAGAGCCGCACGGTGTCGCCCTCGATCGTCGCCACCAGCCCGGCGGGCAGGTAATGATGCTTGCCACCAGTGCCGTCCTGCGTCGACGGGCTGTCGTTCTTGGTCAGCTTGATCCGCTCGCCATCGACATGGTCGACCGTGCCGACATGGACGCCGTCCGCGCCGACGACCTTCATATGTTCCTTGATGTTGCTGTGATCGTGCATCGTCAGTCTCCTGGTCGGTTCGGCGGTTCAACGACAGATCGCGGCTTTGGATGCATCGTACCTGCCGCGCGTAACACCGCGCTGGTCCGGTTCGCAGCGTGAGCGGGATGCCGACGCCTCGCTATCAGCCGCGCCGCCTCGCACGTACGCGCGCTGGTGCCTACGCACGCCGCAGTTACGGCCGTCTGTCCGTGCGTGGCGTAGCGGCGCCATTGTCCGACGCGGCCCCGCCCCTGTCATCGCCCGCAGGCATCGCAGGGCGCGCTGCCGCCGCCGTCGCGCTGCTGCTCCTTACGGCCTGCGCGACGCAGACCGCCGCAACCGTTGCGCACACGCCTGCGACGCCCGGCTTCCTGCTCGGCCTGTGGCACGGCTTCATCTTCCCCGTCGCCTGGGTGCTCAGCCTGTTCCTGCCCGACGTCGCGATCTACGCCGTGCCCAACAGCGGCGGCTGGTACGATTGCGGCTATTTCGTCGGCATCGTCTTCCTCGGCGTCGGCGCGCGCAAGACGCGCACCGTCTACGTTACGCGGCGCACGCGCGTATGAGCTGGCAGATCCTCGCGATGTACGCGGTGGCGGCCGTCCTTGCGCTGGTCGGCATCGGGCTGCTCGGCGCGCTCGCCCGGCCGCGCAGCGAGGCCAAGGTCTACGCTTTCCGTATGATCGGCATCATGGCGCTCGCCGGTGGCGCGGTGCTGGCGATGAGCGCCACCGCAATGTGGCAGTGGAGCGCGGAAGGGTGACGGCGCTGTCGAAAGCGGCCGCCGGCGTGGCGTCGATCGGGATCGTCGGCTTCGCGGCCGGTGGCTTTCTGCTGCTCGGCGCGGTAGATTTGAGCGTCTGCGACGCGCCGGACGGGAGTCGCCGCGCTCGCTTCGTCCGCCTGCTTGCCTGCTCGCCCAGCCTGCTCGGCGGCGGATGGCGCGAGTGGCTGGTAATTGCGTGGCTGTGGAGTTGGCCGGTGCTTCTGCTCGGATCGTTCATCGCGCTGCGACGCCCACAGCGACACCGCTGATCCCTTTTTCTCTTTCTCGTTTCGCCCCGGAGTATCCCATGTCCCTCCTTCAAGCCTCCAAGCAGTACAAGCCGTTCGAATACCCCTGGGCGTTCGAATTCTGGAAGCGTCAGCAGCAGCTCCACTGGCTGCCCGAAGAGGTGCCGCTGGGCGAGGATTGCCGCGACTGGGCGCAGAAGCTGACCGATCACGAGCGCAACCTGCTCACCCAGATCTTCCGCTTCTTCACGCAGGCCGACGTCGAGGTGCAGGATTGCTACCACGAGAAATACGGCCGCGTGTTCAAGCCGACCGAGATCAAGATGATGCTGACCGCGTTCAGCAACATGGAGACGGTGCACATCGCCGCCTACAGCCATCTGCTCGACACGATCGGCATGCCCGAGAGTGAATATGGCGCCTTCCTCGAATATGCCGAGATGAAGGAAAAGCATGATTACATGCAGAACTTCGGCGTCGATTCGGACGAGGACATCGCGCGCACGCTCGCCATGTTCGGCGGCTTCACCGAAGGCGTGCAGCTGTTCGCCAGCTTCGCGATGCTGATGAACTTCCCGCGCTTCAACAAGATGAAGGGCATGGGACAGATCGTCACCTGGTCGATCCGCGACGAATCGCTGCACTGCGAGGGCATCATCAAGATGTTCCACACCTTCTGTGCCGAGCGGCAGTGCCTGACCAAGGCGGTGAAGGACGATATCGCCGACGTCTGCCAGACGACGATCCGGCTCGAGGACAATTTCATCGATCTCGCGTTCGAAATGGGGCCGGTCAACGGCATGACGCCCAAGGAGATCAAGAAGTACATCCGCTACATCGCCGATTGGCGGATGGGGCAGCTTGGGCTGAAGCCGATCTACATGATCGACGAGCATCCGCTGCCGTGGCTCGCGCCGATGCTCAACGGCGTCGAGCACGCCAATTTCTTCGAACAGCGCGCGACCGAATATTCGAAGGCGGCGACGCGCGGCCAGTGGAACGACGTGTGGGATTCGTTCGACAAGCGCCAGAAGGCGAAGGGCGGCCGCGCCGCGAACGAGGACGCCGGCGACATCGGCGACATGTTCTCACGCGCGGGCGTCGCGGCCGAGTAAGGCATCGGACTGGCGCGATCGTCCCTGCTCGGCATGGCACGACGATTGCGCCGCAACCGGTATCAAACGTAACTATCTTGCCCTCAGGGTCGGCCGTGCTATGCCCGCCGGCATGGCCGATACCACCGCTCCCCTTTCTCCGCCCGCCGGCGCCGCCGCCGACTGGACGGTGCCGCAGAACTGGTCGCATTACAGCGCGCAGGATCATGCGACGTGGGACACGCTGTTCGCGCGACAGGCGCAGCTGCTGCCGGGCCGCGCGTCGAACGCCTGGCTACGCGGGCTCGACGTGCTCAAGCTGTCGAAACCGGGCATCCCTGATTTCGCCGAACTCTCCGATCGTCTGATGGATCTTACCGGGTGGCAGGTCGTCGCGGTGCCCGGCCTCGTGCCTGACGACGTGTTCTTCGACCACATGGCCAATCGCCGCTTCGTCGCGGGCAATTTCATCCGCCGCCCCGACCAGCTCGATTATCTGCAGGAACCCGACGTCTTCCACGACGTGTTCGGCCATGTCCCGATGCTCGCCGATCCGGTCTTCGCGGACTATCTTGCCGCCTACGGCCGCGGCGGGTTGCGCGCGATGGAGCATGACGCGCTCAAATATCTCGGGCGGCTGTACTGGTACACGGTCGAGTTCGGGCTGATCGCCGAGCCCGAGGGGCTGCGCATCTACGGCTCCGGCATCGTGTCGAGCTATGCCGAGAGCCGCTTCGCGCTCGACGATCCCTCGCCGCACCGCATTGCCTTCGATCTCGCGCGCGTGATGCGCACCGATTATCGGATCGACGATTTCCAGCAGAATTACTTCGTCATCCCGAGCTTCGACGAACTGCTGCGGCTCACCGTCGAGACCGATTTTGCACCGCTCTACGACGCGATCCGCGATCTGCCCGAGATCGCCGTCGCCGAGATCGTCGAGGGCGACACGCTGATCACCCGCGGCACGCAGGACTATGCCCGCGCCAAGGCCGGCTGAGCGGGTTCGACCCGGCTGAAGCGGTCACAGATCGAGCGCCCAGCCGTCGCGCCCCTTCGGGTCGGGGGGGCTCGACGGCACGTAGCGCGCGCTGCCCGCGGCCAGTCGCAGGATCGTCCAGTCACCGCGCACGTCCGCCGCTTCGAGCGTGCAGCCGCACGCGGCATACGCGGCGACCACGTTCGCGCGCTGCGTCTCAAGCAGGCCGGCGAGCACGATCGTCGCGCCCGCATCGGCGATCGCGGCGAGTTCCGGCGCCATCGACACCAGCGGCCCGGCGAGGATGTTGGCGATGACGAGATCGTACGGCGCGCTGGCCGTGATCGCGTCGCTCAGCGCCCCGTCGGCGACGATCAGCGCGACGCCGTCGACGCGGTTCAACGCGGCATTCTCGCGCGTCACCTCGATCGCCGCCGGATCGATATCGGTCGCGACCACCTTCGCCTCGGGCCACAGGAACGCGGCAGCAAAGGCGAGCACCCCTGTGCCCGTGCCAACATCGATGATCCTGCGGAAGCGCCGGGATGCAAGGCCGTCAAGCATCGCGAGGCAGCCGCTCGTCGTCGCGTGATGCCCCGTACCGAACGCCTGGCCGGCGTCGATCAGCAGCGCGCGGCCGCCATCGGGCGCGTCGCTCGGGTGTGCGCTGGTATGGACGACGAAGCGGCCCTCGCGGATCGGCTCGAGCCCCTGCTGCGACATCGCCACCCAGTCCTGCGCGGTGAGCGCGGTGACGCGCGGCGCGGTGCCGGCCGCGCTCGGCACCAGCGCGTTGAGCGCCGCGAGCATCGCCGCATCGGGCTCGTGCTCCATATAGGCGTCGAGCCGCCAGCGCTCGACATCGTCCTCGACCTCCTCGGTCGTCATCAGCACCGCGTCGATCGCGAGG
This sequence comes from Sphingomonas sp. TZW2008, assembly GCF_002117915.1. Lineage (GTDB taxonomy): Bacteria > Pseudomonadota > Alphaproteobacteria > Sphingomonadales > Sphingomonadaceae > Sphingomonas. The sequence goes on from NZ_BDJB01000008.1 coordinate 439,418, forward strand.
TCATCGGCGGCATCGATCGCCTCGGCCTCGGCGCGCGTGCAGGGCAGCGTCACGCGCCAGCTGTCGGGCGCGGCGTCCTCAGCGGACATAGCTCGCCCCGTTCACGTCGAGCACCGCGCCCGTCATCGACGCCGGCGCGTCGAGCGCGAGCCAGCGCGCCATCTCCGCCACCTCATTGGGCATCGCGACACGTCCGAGCGGGATGTCGGCGAGCAGCTTGTCGCCGCCGCGGCTCGCCAGATAATCTTCCGCCATACCCGTCATCGTAAAGCCAGGGCAGATCGCGAAGGCGAGGATGCCCTGCCCGGCATAGCCGCGCGCGATCGTCTTGGTCATCGCCACCATGCCGGCCTTCGAGGCCGCGTAATGCCAGTGCGCCGGGCTGTCGCCGCGATAGGCGGCGCGGCTCGCGACATTGACGATGCGGCCGGCGACGCCGCGCGCCTGCCAGTGCTTGATGGCACGGCGGCACAGCTCGGCCGATGCGGTCAGGTTGATGCGCATCGTGCGCTCCCAGCCGGCGATCCAGTCAGGATCGTCGGCGTCGATCGGATTGGCCTCGAAGACGCCGGCATTGTTGATCAGCACGTCGATCGTCCCCAGCCGGTCAAGCGCCGCTGCCCACAGCGTCGCCGCGGCCGCCGCGTGATCCAGATCGGCGCCGATGATATCGTCGGCGTTGCGCGTCGCCTGCCCGATCACGCGTGCGGCGGGACGAAGCGCGTCGTGGATCGCGGCGCCGATGCCGCGCGAGGCGCCGGTGAGAAGGATGTTCGTCATGGACCGCGCCATAAGCGGGCTGGCTGCCTCGCTCAATTCCGGTTGTCGCCTGCCGTGTCGTCCGCGGACGCCCGTCTACGCCGCCTTGGCAGAAAACTCCTCGGCCGCCGTGCGCAGTCCGGCGAGCCGCTCGTCTATCGCGGCGAATTCGGTACCCAGCGCGTCGAAATCGCGCGCAAAGGTCTGCCCCTCGTGCATGATCGCGGTCATGTTGCCCGCGGTCGCGTCCGCCGCGAGCGCGGTCTGGTCGACCGCGGCGGTGATCGCCGTCACCGTCTGCGCCTGCGCTTCCATCGCATGACGAATGCGTGTTGCCGAGCTCTGCACCTCGCCGATCGTCGCGCGAATGCCGCTGCTCGCGTCGACCGTCACCCGCGTCGCCGACTGGATCGCGGCGATCTTGGCGGCGATATCGTCGGTTGCGCGTGCCGTCTGGCTGGCGAGGCTCTTCACCTCCTGCGCCACCACCGCGAAGCCCCGCCCCGCGTCGCCGGCACGCGCCGCCTCGATCGTCGCGTTGAGCGCGAGAAGGTTGGTCTGCCCGGCAATGTCGCGGATCAGCCCCAGGATCGATTCGATCGACTTGGCATGGTCGCTCAACATCTCGCTGACGCCCACCGCCTGATCAGCCTGCCCGGCCGCGCGCGTCGCGATCTCCGCCGCGGTCTCCACCTCGTCGCGCGCGTCCTCGATCGCGCGGATCAGCCCCGCTGCGGTCGACGCCGCGTCGCGCATTGCCAGCGCCGATTCCTCCGCCGCCGCTGCCACTTCGGCACCGCGCCCGATCATCGCGCTGGCCGAGCGCGCGGCGCTCAACGCCTGCGCCCGCACGTGCTCGCCCAGCGCCGCGGCGCCATCGATCGCACGCGCGATATGTTCGTTGAAGGCGGCGGCGTGGGCTGCGCGTTCCTCGAACACGCGCTGGCGATCGGTACGCGCGAGGTGTGCCGCCATTACCGCCGCCTCGATAAGCGCGAGCCGCTGAACGATGTCCGCCAGCCGCCGCATCCGCGCGACGTCGCCGCCCAGCCGCGGCTCGATCACCGCGAGCGTTCGTGCATGCGCGAAGGCGAGCGCCGCGGTCAGCGCGGCGAGCGGCACGCGCGATTCGCGCGACAGATCGGCATGCTTGACCGCGCTTACCTTCCACGCTTCGTCGAACGGCGCCGAATATTTCATCAACAGATAGCGCGCGCTGCGCTGTCGCTGGCGCGCAAGCCAGTCGTCGTCGAGCATGTCGGCGACGTGGCGCACCGCCGGCAGCGACAAATAGTGCGTCCAGAACGCCTCGGAGATCGCGTTACAGTCGGCATCGGTCAGCAGCGCAGCGATCTCCGCCGTGCCCGGGCCGATGCCGCCGTCCCAGTCATATTCCTGCACGTGCGCCGCGATCGAGCGTGCCTGTCCGCCCCAATCGCCGGGTATTGCGTCGTGCGCCGAACCTGCGTCACGCCCCATGATCACCTCTCCCGACCGCGCGACCTCTGCGCCACGATCCATCATCTTATCGTTGTTTACGCCGCGACGCGCGCCGCGAAATCTCCGGCGCTGCCGTTCAGCGCGCCCAGCCGCCCGGCGAGCCGATCGAAGCCGGCGCCGAGCGAATCGATCTCGCCCGCGACGCTTTCCGTGTCGGCATGGATCGCCGCGATCGTGCCGGACATCGAATCGGCGGCGAGCGCGGTCTCGTCCACGGCGGCGGTGATCGCCGTCACCGTCTGCGCCTGCGCCTCCATCGCGTGGCGGATCCGCGTCGCCGAGGATTTCACCTCGCCGATCGTCGTGCGGATACCGGCACTCGCGTCGACCGTCACCCGCGTCGCCGACTGGATCGCGGCGATCTTGGCGGCAATGTCGTCGGTGGCCCGCGCCGTTTGGTTAGCCAAGCTTTTCACCTCCTGCGCCACCACCGCGAAGCCACGGCCAGCGTCGCCCGCGCGTGCGGCCTCGATCGTCGCGTTGAGCGCGAGAAGGTTGGTCTGGCCGGCGATGTCGCGGATCAAACCCAGGATCGACTCGATCGACTTGGCATGATCGCTCAGCATTTCGCTGACGCCTACGGCCTGATCGGCCTGCCCCGCCGCTCGCGTCGCGATCTCGGCTGCGGCTTCCACCTCGGCGCGGGCGTCCTCGATCGCGCGGATCAGCCCGGCCGCGGTTGACGCCGCGTCGCGCATCGCCATGGCGGATTGCTCCGCCGCCGCCGCGACCTCGCTCGCCTTGCCCAATACGCCGCGCGCGGACGACGATGCGCCCGACGCCTGATCGCGCAGGCTGCCGCCCTCCGCCGTCGTCTCCTCGACTGCAGCGGCGATTCCGTCGCGAAAGTCGAGCGCCAGCCGGTCGCGCGCCACCCGCGCGCTGTGCTTGCGATAGTGATTGTAGATCTCGACGGTGATTTCGCCCTCCAGCGCAGACAGGCGCATCAGCGTGTCAATCATGATCGGCAGCCGCGCGTCGTCGCGATCGCACCGCCGCAGCAGCACACCCAACGCCGCGCGGTCACTTGCGCTGATCATCGACAGCAGCGCCATCGGCGACACGTCCGCCTGATAGGCTGCGGCGACCGATCGTTCGACCGACTCGATCCAGGCGAAACCCGCCGTGTCGAGGAAGCGGTTGCGCAGAAAGGTGCAGCCGATCTCGATCATCCGCGCCGTATCGGCCCTCTCCCAAATCCGCTGATCGTCGAAGCAGCGCAGCCACTGCTGCCAATAGGCTTCGGAAATGCTTGCGATCTCGGGCTCGAGGATCGTCCACGACTCGCGGCTGGCGGCCGCCAGCGAGCCGTCGAGATCGAACACGCGCAGCCGCGCGGAGAGATCGAGCTGTCGCGCGGCAGAACCGATCGCCGGTAGATCGTCGGACAAGGTCGAAAGGCTCCCCAATGATTCCCTGTCCGATCGGCTAACGGGCAATGGTTAAGGGGGGGTTAGAACAACGCGCGAAGCGGGCCCGCGGCTTGCATCATCGCGCATCGCGCCTCATAGACCGCGCCAAATCGTCGGCTCACCGCAGGGAACGCAAGTCTTGGCCACCAAACACGTCCGTCCCAGAAGCCCGCACCTGTTCAGCGGCCCGCTCGCGATCCATTATCGCTGGAGCGCGGCGATGACGGTGTCGATCCTGCACCGCGTCACCGGCAGCGGCATGGCGACGGTGGGATCGCTGCTGCTCGTCTGGTTTCTCGCCGCGCTCGCATCGGGTGCGGAGGCCTATGCCACCTTCCGCGACGTCTTCACCTACGCGGACGGGCGGCTCAACATCGTCGGCTGGGTGCTCGGCGTCGGGCTGACGCTCAGCCTGTTCCAGCACATGATGAGCGGCATCCGCCACCTCGTGCTCGATACCGGCGCGGCGTTCGAGCTCAAGCTCAACCGGAACCTCGCGCGGCTCACCTTCGTCGGGTCGATCGTGCTGACGCTTGCCTTCTGGCTCTACGTAGGAACCAAGTAATGGGTACGGGAACCTCGATCGGCCGCGTCCGCGGCCTCGGCAGCGCGCACGAAGGCACGCATCACTGGTGGCACCAGAAGCTGACGGCGGGATCGAACATTCTGCTGATGAGCTGGCTGATGATCTCGCTCGCGCGCCGCCCCGGCTATGACTACGGCGCGATGCGCGAGTGGCTGTCGACCGCGTGGGTCGCGGTGCCGATGCTGCTCCTCGTCCTCTCGGTCTTCTACCATTTCCGCATCGGGCTTCAGGTGGTGATCGAAGACTATCAGCGTGACGAGCGCCGCGTCGTTGCGATGGTCGCGCTCAACCTGTTCACCGCCGCTGTCGCCGGCACCGCCATCTTCGCGATCCTCAAGATCGCCTTCGGAGCGAATTGATGCCCGCCGCTTATCAGATCATCGATCATACTTATGACGCGGTCGTCGTCGGCGCCGGCGGCTCGGGCCTGCGCGCCACGATGGGCATCGCCGAAAGCGGGCTCAAGACCGCTTGCATCACCAAGGTGTTCCCGACGCGCAGCCACACCGTCGCGGCACAGGGCGGGATCGCTGCCAGCCTCGGCAACAATTCGCCCGACCATTGGTCGTGGCACATGTACGATACCGTCAAGGGTTCCGACTGGCTCGGCGACCAGGACGCGATTGAGTATATGGTGCGCGAGGCGCCCGCCGCGGTCTACGAGCTCGAGCACGCCGGCGTGCCGTTCAGCCGCAACGACAACGGCACGATCTATCAGCGCCCGTTCGGCGGCCACATGCAGAACATGGGCGAAGGCCCCCCGGTGCAGCGCACCTGCGCCGCGGCCGACCGTACCGGCCACGCCATGCTCCACGCGCTCTACCAGCAGTCGCTGAAGTATGACGCGGACTTCTACATCGAATATTTCGCACTCGATCTCATCATGGAGAACGGTGCTTGCCGCGGCGTGATCGCGCTCAACATGGAAACCGGGCAGATCCACCGCTTCCGCGCGCATGCGGTGGTGCTGGCGACCGGCGGCGGTGGCCGCGTGTACCAGTCGGCGACGTCCGCACACACCTGCACCGGTGATGGCAACGGCATGGCGCTGCGCGCTGGCCTGCCGCTTCAGGACATGGAGTTCGTCCAGTTCCACCCGACCGGCATCTACGGCGCGGGCGTGCTGATCACCGAGGGTGCGCGCGGCGAAGGCGGCTACCTCACCAATTCCGAGGGCGAGCGCTTCATGGAGCGCTATGCGCCCAGCGCCAAGGACCTTGCCAGCCGCGACGTCGTGTCGCGCTCGATGGCGGCGGAAATGCGCGAGGGCCGCGGCGTCGGCAAGGACAAGGACCACATCTTCCTTCACCTCGATCACATCGATCCCAAGGTTCTGGCGGAGCGCCTGCCGGGCATTACCGAGACGGGCAAGATCTTCGCCGGCGTCGATCTCACGCGCCAGCCGCTCCCCGTCACGCCGACGGTCCATTACAACATGGGCGGGATCCCGACCAACTATCACGGAGAAGTCGTCCAGCTGAAGAACGGCGATCCCGACGCGATCGTCCCCGGCCTGTTCGCCGTCGGCGAGGCGGCGTGCGTGTCGGTCCACGGCGCGAACCGCCTCGGCTCCAACTCGCTAATCGATCTCGTCGTGTTCGGCCGCGCCACCGGCCTGCGTCTAAAGGACACGCTGAAGCAGAACACGCCCCACAACCCCCTGCCCAAGGGCTCGGAGGAAATGTCGCTCGCGCGGCTCGACCACTTCCGCAACGCAGCCGGCAGCGCGCCGACGTCGCAGATCCGCGCCGAGATGCAGAAGACGATGCAGCGCCACGCCGCGGTATTCCGCGACAGCGAGCTGCTGGCGGAAGGCGTCACCAAGATGGACGCGATCTACCAGTCGATGCAGGACATCGGGATCAAGGATCGCTCGCTTATCTGGAATACCGATCTCGTCGAGACGCTCGAACTCGACAATCTCATCAGCCAGGCGGTCGTCACGATGCGCTGCGCCGAGAACCGCAAGGAAAGCCGCGGCGCGCACATGCACGAGGATTTCCCCGAGCGTGACGATGCCAACTGGATGAAGCACACCACCGCCACCTTCGAAGGCTGGGGCGGCAAGGGCGGCGCGTGCGCGATCGATTATCGCCCGGTGCACGATTACACGCTCACCGACGACATAGAGTACATCAAGCCGAAGAAGCGGGTCTACTGATCGGATATTCGGTGACGGACGCCGGGGCGCATCGCCCCGGCCGGCTCGACGTGATGGCGCGCTGGTGGCGATCGCGCGTCGTCGGCGACGTCAATCACGCCGCGGTGGTCGCGAAGATCTCGGCCGAATCCGGCTGGAGCGGCGCCTATCTGTTCGCGATCGTGATCTCGGCCGGGATCTCGATCCTCGGCCTCCTGCTGCCCTCGTCAGCAGTGCTGATCGGGGCGATGCTGATCTCGCCGCTTATGATGCCGATCATTGGCCTCGGCTTCGGCATCGCGACGTTCGATCTGGTCGAGATGCGACGCGCCGACTGGGCGTTGCTGCTCGGCTCGGTCATCGCGATCCTCCTGTCCGCGGCGTTCGTCGCCGTCTCGCCGATCCAGACGGTGACGAGCGAGATCGCGATCCGCACGCGGCCCAATTTGTTCGATCTTCTCGTCGCGCTGCTCTCCGCGATCGCCGGCGGCTATGCGCTGATCCGCGAACGCTCGACGACCGTGACCGGGGTGGCGATCGCGATCGCGCTGATGCCGCCGCTTGCCGTCGTCGGCTTCGGCCTTGCGACGCAGAATTGGACGGTGCTCGGCGGCTCGCTGCTGCTGTTCCTGACCAACCTCGTCACGATCGCGCTCACCGCCGCCACGGTCGCGCGGCTCTACGGCTTCGGCGCACATTTGTCGCCGACGCAGACGCGGCTGCAGGGCACGCTGATCGTCGTCGGTCTCGCCGCGCTCGCCATTCCGCTCGGGCTCGCGCTGAAACAGATTGCTGTAGAAAGCTTCGCGCGTCGCCAGATCCGGGAGGCGGTGCTGCAGCCGTTCGATGCCAGCGCACGGATCAGCCAGCTCGACATCGACTTCGATCGTACCCCCGCCGTCGTGCGCGCGATCGTGCTGACGCCGTCGATCGTGCCCACCGCGGATGCCAGCGTGCTCGCGGCGACACGCGCCACCGTGCGCTTGCCGCTCGATCTCCACGTCGATCAGATCCGCGTGGGGATGGAGATCGGCGCGGGTGAAGCGGCGCAGATCGCTGCCGCACAGTCCGGCGACGGTCGCGCATCCGTGGCGCGTGATGCGCGCAACGAGGTCGCTGAGCGCGTGGCCTTGGTCGCTGGCGTGCCCGCCGAAGCCGTGCTGGTCGATACCGGCGCACAGCGCGCGGTCGCGCGGCTTGCCCCGCTGCCCGGCGCAAGCCTCGCCACCTACCGCGCGATTGAGCAGCGCGCAGCGGCCGCCGCCGACGGCTGGTCGATCGAGCTGACCCCGCCCGATGGTGCCCCCGGCCCCGTTCCGATCACCGATGACACGCCCGATACCGCAGCGCTCGATACCGCCGCCTGGGCCGCCCGCCGGCTCGATCGCGGCGTCACCGTCACCGGTCCCGCCGCGGCGCGCGATGCAGCGGTGGAGCGCCTCGTCGCCGCCGACGTCCGCGCGGTCGCCGGGCCGGCGGCGCGCGGTGCGACGCTCGACCTCGCATGGACCGAGGCTCAGCCGCCGCGCTGAGCCAATACGGCCGCGCGGATCAGCGGCATCCGGTCGTTGCCGAAGTACATGTCGTCGCCGCCGACGACGATCGTCGGCGAGCCGAAGCCGCCGCGCGCGATCAGCTCGTCGGTATTCGCGCGCAGCTGCGCCTTCACTGCATCGTCGGCGATCGCCGCGAACAGCGCGTCCGGGTCCACCCCCGCCGCGTCCGCGATTTCGGCGATCACGCCATCGTCGGCGATATCGCGATCGTCGGTCCAATAGGCGCGGAACGCGGCGCGCGCGAACGGCACGCACTCCTGCCCCAGCCAGCAGCAGCCGCGCATCACCTTGACGCTGTTGACCGGGAAGATCGCCGGCGGGAACCGGATCGACAGGCCCTGCAGCCGCGCCCAATCCTGCAGGTCTTTGCCCATATAGCGCGCCTTGGCCGGCACCGGGCTGCGCCGTCCCTCGTAGACGCTCGGGTTCACCGCATTGAACACGCCGCCGACCAATATCGGGCGCCACGCGATACCGACGTCCAGCTCTTCGGCGAGCGGCTGGATGCTCTCGAAGCCGAGCCACGTCCACGGGCTCGAACAATCGAAGAAAAACTCGATCACCGCTGACGCTCCCCTAGCCTGCCGGCCTGTTACCGGCGTGCGGCCAGCTACGCATCGAAGCGGCGCGGGATCAAGCGATTGACAGCCACGCGGCTTGCCCGTGAGATGCAGCGTCGAGGGGACGCACGCACATGAAACGCCTGGCAACGCTGCTCATCGCGGGAATCGCGGGGATCGCCCCCGCGCAGACCTATCAGCCGCCGCAGCATACCCGCGCCGCGCCGCTCGTCTCGCGCAGCAGCGATGCCGAACTCGTCCAGCTTGCCGATCAGGGCGGCGCGATCGAGCACGATCGCTCCGCCGCGTGGCTGCTCGGCGAGCACCGTCGCCTCGCCGCATCGCTCGCGCGCCTCCAGCCGCAGCGCAAGGGCACCGTGGATGCCTATGTCGTTTCGGTCGCGCTCGACAGCGATCCCGTCTTCGGCCGCGAGGCGCGTGAGGCGGGCGTCGTCCTCTCGCGCCGTTACGCCGCCGACAGCCGCACCATCGTTCTCGCGGGTACCGACGGCAGCGCGGACAGCCGGCTGGCGATGGGCTCGCCCGCCAATCTCGACACTGCGCTGGCGCGTGTCGCCGAGCTGATGGATCCGGCGGAGGACGTGCTGATCCTCTACACCACCAGTCACGGCGCACGCTTCGGCATCGTCTACAACGACGCCGATCAGGGCTTCGGCGCGATCTCGCCGACGCGGCTGTGGAGCACGCTATCCCAGCTCGGCATCCGCAACCGGCTGATCCTCATCTCCGCCTGCTACGCGGGCGTGTTCGTCCCGCTGCTGTCCAGCGATACGACCGCGATCGTCACCGCCGCCTCGTCGAGCAAGACGTCGTTTGGCTGCCAGGCGGACAACGACTGGACGTTCTTCGGCGATGCGCTGGTCAACCACGCGCTGCGCAAGCCGCAGCCGCTCGCCGCCGCCGCACGGGAAGCGACGCAGACGATCGCCGGCTGGGAACGCGACGGGCGGCTCGAACCATCCGATCCACAGATCGCGATCGGCGCGGGTGCCGCACGCTGGCTCGACGCGCTCGACGCCCGCGTGCCCAAGGCTCCCGGTACACCGGTCGGCCGGCCGGCCAATGCGATTCTCGAGCCGGGCGGTAAGGCACGCCGATAAGCGAATATTCGCAGGAATTTGGGGCAGCGCGGAACATCTAACCGGCCGCTTGGTTCGCCGCGCCATGAACAGCACCAGCAACGCCACCAACTATCCGCTCCTCGCGCATCCGCAGATCCAGCTGCACGGGCCGGTGGACAATTTCATGTACGCTAATTTCAAGGATCAGCTGGCGAACGACAGCGGCAGCGGCCCGCTGGTCGTGTCGATCACCACGCTCGGCGGCGATCCCGAGATGGCGCGCGCGATGGGTGATTCGATCCGCCTGCTGCGCGAGTACACCGGGCGCGAGACGCTGTTCCTCGGCAAGGTCGCGGTCTATTCCGCCGGCGCCACCTTCATGTCCGCCTTTCCCGCCGACAAGCGCTTCCTCACACGCGGCACGCGGCTGATGATTCACGAGCGGATCATGAACTCGACCGTTCAGCTCTCCGGCCCACTCAACACGCTGGCGCCGGTGCTCCTCGCCAAGCTCAACGAAATCAACGATTCGATCCGCATCCAGGACGAAGGATTCGCTGATCTCGTCGCGGGCACGCAGGTCACGCTCGACGAGCTCAAGGCCAAGGCGCCGTCGAACTGGTATATCGAGGCGGAGAAGGCGCGCGATCTCGGGCTGGTGCTCGACATCATCTGACCGCTGCGGCACCAGCGATTGACGACTATCGCGCGAAAGGTGCCGCTTGACGACGCAAGGCCCCACCCCCGGCCGCAAGTTCGCGATGGCGATCCTCATCGCCATGCTGCTCGCGGTGCCGCTCTTCGCGGTCTACCTGCTCGTCTACGACCGGCAGGAACAGTCGCGCACGGCGCGCGCCTCGATCGCCGCCGGCTGGGGCGGGCCGCAGACGATCGCCGGCCCCGTCCTCGTCCTGCCGTACAAGGCGCAGGCGACCGAGAGCGTGAACGTAGGCGGGCGTCAGGTCGTCCGCACCCGCCTCGTCTGGCGCGAGCTCACTCTCGCCCCGCAGGTCGCCGAGCTGCGGACGGTGCTGACGCCCGAGCGCCGCAGCCGCTCGATCTACGAAGCCGTGCTGTTTGAGGCTGACGCGTCGGGCACCGCCCGCTTCGCCCTGCCCGCCGATCTCGCGCGCTTCGGCATCACCGCCGATGCGCTCGCCTATGATCGTGCCGAGCTCCGCTTCGGCCTGCGCGACGCGCGCGGGCTCGTCGATCGGCCGCCGACGGTAGTCGCCAACGGGCGCAGACTTGCGCTGCAGCCCGGCAAGGGTTCGCCCGCGACCGGCAATGCCGGCTTCTTCACCTGGCTCAATGCCGGCGCGATCCGCGGCGCGCCGCTCGCAGTCAGCTTCCACTTCGCCTTCCGCGGCAACGGCTGGCTCGCGCTCGCGCCGCAGGCAGGCGACACGCGCTGGCAGGTCACCTCGACGTGGCCGCACCCAAGCTTCCAGGGCGGCTTCCTGCCCGCCGCGCCGCGCGTTTCCGACGCGGGCTTCGCCGCCACGTGGCGCATCGGCAACCTCGCGCTCGGCCGCAGCCTTGTTGCCTCGGGCGATGTCGTTCCGGACACGCGGGCGGAAGTCGGCGACCGGTTCGATACCAGCATTACCGCCGGCGATTACGAGGCGCGCGTCGATCTCGTCTCTCCGGTCGACCTTTACAGCCAGGTCAACCGGTCGGTGAAATACGGCTTCCTGTTCATCGGCTTCACCTTTGTCGCGTTCCTGATGTTCGATGTGATCGGCGGGGTACGCGTCGCGATGGTCGAATATCTGCTCGTCGGCGCGGGGCTGGTGCTATTTTTCGTCCTTTTGCTCGCCTTTGCAGAGGTAATCGGCTTCGCGACTGCCTATATCGTGGCAGCGGCGGCGATCATCGGCCTGCTCGCGGCCTATTCGGCCGCGGTGCTGCGCAGCTGGCGTCGCGGCGGGTACATCGCGGCTCTGCTGACCGGCCTGTACGGCGTCCTCTACGTCCTGCTCAGCCTGGAGGCATATTCGCTGCTGATCGGCGCGCTGCTTCTGTTTGCGGCGCTGGCCGGTGTTATGTATCTGACGCGCAACCTCGACTGGAACGGGCTACGTTCGCAGTCGGCAACGTGAGAGAAGCGGAAGCGGAACATGGCTGAATTCACCCTGCCGGCGAACAGCAAGATCAAGGGCGGACGCAAGGTCCCCTCGCCCGAGCCCGGCGGCACGATGCGCAACTTCAAAATCTACCGCTACGATCCTGATAGCGGCGAGAACCCGCGCTACGACACGTTCGAGGTGAACCTCGACGAATGCGGTCCTATGATCCTTGACGCGCTGATCAAGATCAAGGGCGAGCAGGATTCTTCGCTCACCTTCCGCCGGTCGTGCCGCGAGGGCATCTGCGGCTCGTGCTCGATGAACATCGATGGCAAGAACGGCCTCGCCTGCACCACCGCGATCGAGGACATCCGCGGCGAGGTGAAGATCACCCCGCTGCCGGCGATGGACGTGATCAAGGATCTCGTCCCCGATTTCACGCACTTCTACGCGCAATATGCCTCGATCCAGCCGTGGCTGAAGACGGTCACCCCGCCGCCTGCCGGCAAGGAGCGGCTGCAGTCGCCGGAAGATCGCGCCAAGCTCGACGGTCTCTACGAGTGCATCCTGTGCGCCTGCTGCTCGACCTCATGCCCGAGCTACTGGTGGAATTCGGACAAGTTCCTGGGGCCGGCAATCCTGCTTCAGGCGTATCGCTGGCTCGCCGACAGCCGCGACGAGATGACGGGCGAGCGGCTCAACGAGCTTGAGGATCCGTTCCGGCTCTATCGCTGCCACACGATCATGAACTGCGCCAACGCCTGCCCCAAGGGCCTGTCGCCCGCCAAGGCGATCGCCGAGATCAAGAAGATGGAGGTCGAGCGCGTCGTCTGACGCGCGTCGACCCTTCCGCCGGCGCACCTGTCGCGGGCGCGCGGTCCAGTCTCGGGCCGTTCCTACTGGACCCCGGCCGTTGCCGATGGAGCGTTGATGGACATCGACAAGCCCGAATTCCACTATGAGGATCATCCCGATCACCCCGGCTGGAAGCGCTGGGGCCTCAAGAATTCGGATCGCTACAACACCTTTCTCGGCGACATGATGGTGCGCGTCGAGGATGCCATGTGCCGCGTGCGCATGAGTCCCGAGCGGCGTCACTCGAACCTCGGCAACAACGTCCACGGCGGCGCGATGCTCGGCTTCATCGACGTCGCGCTGTTCGCCGCCGCGCGCAGCTTCGGGCTGATCGAGGCGGGCACCGCGGTGACGCTCGATCTCAACACCCATTTCGTCGGCGCGGGGCGGATCGGCGAGCCGCTCGAGGCGCAGGTCGAACTGCTGCGCGAGACCGGTCGGCTCCTCTTCATGCGCGGCCTCGTCGTGCAAGATGCCGGCCCCGTCGCCGAATTCTCGGGCACGATCCGCAAGCCGACCAAGCGCTAATCGCCGCCGACGAGCCGCATTCGCCTGCCGGTAGCGATCACCTCATCCCTCCGCGCTTGTGCCGATAGGCGTCGTGTTTCAGGAGCGTCGGCGGCGCGCTCCTCCCAGAGCAGACGGGAGCGCGCAAGGATGACGAAGGAGTAAGCGTGGCCGCAGTCAAGAACGCCTATGACGCGCTGATCATCGCCGGCGAGCTCCGCCCCGATCCAGAACAGGCCGCCGCCGCCATGCGGCTCGACGCCTTGGCTAACGAGCTCGAACACCCGCGAACCACCGGCTTCTTCCGCAAAAAGGCCGTGCCGCCGCGCGGCATCTACATGTGGGGCGATGTCGGACGCGGCAAATCGATGCTGATGGACCTGTTCTTCGCCAACGTCTCGATCGATCGGAAGCGGCGCGTCCACTTCGGCGAATTCATGCTCGAAGTGCACGGCCGCATCGCGGTCGAGCGTCGCAAGGAACTGGGGGATCCAATCGCCCCCGTCGCCGCCGCGCTCGCCGAGGAAGCACGGCTGCTCGCGTTCGACGAGATGATGGTCACCAACTCGCCCGACGCGATGATCCTCTCGCGGCTGTTCACCGCGCTGATCGAGAGCGGCGTCACCGTGGTGACGACGAGCAACCGTCCGCCCGCGGATCTCTATAAGAACGGGCTCAACCGCGAACACTTCCTGCCCTTCATCACGCTGATCGGCGAGCGGCTCGACGTGCTCGCGCTCAACGGCCCGGTCGATTATCGCCGCGACCGGCTGGGTCAGCAGGATACTTGGCTCGTACCCAACGGGCCGGCGGCGACCGCGCAGCTCTCCGCCGCCTTCTTCCGCCTCACCGACTATCCGCCGGAGGATCGCGAGCACGTCCCGGCCGAGGAGATGACGGTACAAGGCCGCACGCTGCGCGTGCCCAAGGCGCTGAAGGGCGTCGCGGTGTTCAGTTTCAAGAAGCTGTGCGGCGAAGCGCGCGGCAGCGCGGACTACCTCGCGATCGCCCGCCGCTTCCACACCGTGATCCTCGTCGGCGTGCCCGTGCTCGGCCCCGAGAACCGTAACGAGGCGGCGCGCTTCGTCAGCCTGATCGACGCGCTGTACGAGCACAAGGTGAAGCTGCTTGCGGCCGCCGATGCAGAGCCCGACGCGCTCTATCCGCTGGGCGACGGGCGGTTTGAGTTCCAGCGCACCGTGAGCCGCCTCGAAGAGATGCGCTCGGAGGAGTATCTCGCGCAAGGACACGGCGTCGTCTGAGTTAATCGCTATTGCGAAGCGTTATTGATAACTTGTTTAGCACCCTTCCCTTAGTGGGTTGCCCCTGACGCTCAAAGGGCGTACGCGGCCGTTCCAATCACGACCTGAACGTTACGGAAAGGGGATTGGATGGCCCGCAAGAAGATCGCGCTGATCGGCGCCGGCAACATCGGCGGTACGCTCGCGCATTTGGCCGCTTTGAAGGGCCTGGGGGACATCGTCCTGTTCGACGTTGTCGAGGGCGTGCCGCAGGGCAAGGCGCTTGATCTGTCGCAGTGCGGCCCGGTTGAGGGCTTCGACGCGACGATCAAGGGCTCGAACGATTACGCCGACATCGCGGGCGCCGACGTGATCATCGTCACGGCCGGTGTCGCGCGCAAGCCGGGGATGAGCCGCGACGATCTGCTCGGCATCAATCTGAAGGTGATGAAGGCCGTCGGCGAGGGCATCAAGGCCAACGCGCCCGACGCATTCGTGATCTGCATCACCAACCCGCTCGACGCGATGGTCTGGGCGCTGCGTGAATTCTCCGGCCTGCCGCACAACAAGGTGGTGGGCATGGCAGGCGTGCTCGATTCCGCACGCTTCAGCCACTTCCTAGCCGAGGAGTTCAAGGTCTCCGTCAAGGACGTCAACACTTTCGTGCTCGGCGGCCACGGCGACACGATGGTGCCGGTGCTCGAATACTCGACCGTCAGCGGAATCCCCGTCGCCGATCTGATCGAGATGGGCTTCTCGACCAAGGAAAAGGTCGACGAGATCGTGAAGCGCACCCGCGGCGGCGGTGGTGAGATCGTCGCGCTGCTCAAGACGGGTTCGGCCTATTACGCCCCCGCCACCAGCGGCATCGCGATGGCCGAGGCATACCTCTACGATCAGAAGCGCGTCCTGCCCGCGGCGGCGCACCTCACCGGCCAGTATGGCATCGACGATCTCTACGTCGGCGTGCCAGTCGTGATCGGTGCCGGCGGCGTCGAGAAGATCGTCGAGGTCAAGCTGTCGGACGAGGCCAAGGGCAACCTCCAGGTCTCGGTCGACGCGGTCAAGGAACTGCTCGTCGCCTGCAAGGGCATCGACGAGACCCTCGCGTAATCTTTCGGGCCCCGGCACGCCGCCGGGGGCTACCGTCCCACACCCCAGGGAGACGACATGAGCATTCTCGTCGACAAGAACACCAAGGTCATCACGCAGGGCATGACCGGCAACACCGGCAGCTTCCATACGCAGGCGGCGCTCGATTACGGCACGCAGATGGTCGCGGGCGTCACGCCGGGTAAGGGCGGCGGCACGCACCTTGGGCTGCCGCTATTCGATACCGTCGCGGAGGCGGTGACCAAGACCGGCGCCGACGCCTCGGTGGTCTACGTCCCGCCGCCCTTCGCCGCGGATTCGATCCTCGAGGCGATCGACGCCGAGGTGCCGCTGATCGTCTGCATCACCGAAGGTATTCCGGTACTCGACATGGTGCGCGTCAAGCGCGCGCTGTCGGGCTCGAAGTCGCGGCTGATCGGCCCGAACTGCCCGGGCGTGCTGACGCCGGGCGAGTGCAAGATCGGCATCATGCCGGGCAACATCTTCAAGAAGGGCTCGGTCGGCGTCGTCTCGCGCTCGGGCACGCTGACCTATGAAGCGGTGTTCCAGACTTCGAATGCCGGCCTCGGCCAGACCACCGCGGTTGGCATCGGCGGCGATCCCGTCAACGGCACCAACTTCATCGACGTGCTCGAGCTGTTCCTCGCCGACGACGCGACCGAGTCGATCATCATGATCGGCGAGATCGGCGGCAGCGCCGAGGAAGAAGCAGCGCAGTTCCTGCGCGACGAGGCGAAGCGCGGGCGCAAGAAGCCGATGGCGGGCTTCATCGCCGGTCGTACGGCGCCTCCCGGCCGCCGCATGGGCCACGCCGGCGCGATCGTCTCGGGCGGCCAGGGCGGCGCAGAGGACAAGATCGCGGCGATGGAAGCTGCCGGCATCAAGGTCGCCGCGAGCCCGAGCGAACTCGGCTCGACGCTGCTGGAAGTGCTGAAGGGCTGAACTGATACCCCTCTCCCGGCGGGAGAGGGAGGGAGCGCCGCAGGCGCGGAAGGGTGAAGGCGATCCGCGCCGCCGCCCTTCGCCCACACCGACCCACTGTCCTGCGGACGGCGGGCCTCCCTTTCCCGGTCGGAAAGGGACTGGAGTTTGTCATGGGCTACGAAGGCCAGGATTTCTCGGACATCGCCGGCGGCGTCTCGCCAGCGTTCATCGACACGCTCTACGCGCGGTACAAGACATCGCCCGACAGCGTCGAACCCGGCTGGCGCGGCTTCTTCGAAGGGCTGGAAAGCGCCACGAGCGGTCCGAGCTGGAGCAGCGATCGCTGGCCGCTCACCACGACCGACGATCTTACCGCTGCGCTCGATCCGACGCAGATGGAGCCCGCGCCCAAGCCCGCTAAGGGCAAGCCCGCCGCCGCCGCGCCCGCCCCTGCCCTGTCGCAGGACGAGCTCGTCCGCGCCGCGGGCGACGCGATCCGCGCGCAGCTGCTCGTGCGCACCTATCGCGTGCGCGGCCACCTCGCCGCTAATCTCGATCCGCTCGGCCTCAACGCCACGCGCGAGCTGCCGGCCGATCTCAAAACCGAATATCACGGCTTCACCGATGCCGACATCGATCGCCCGGTCTACATGGGCGGCACGATGGGGCTGCAGTGGGCGACGATCCGCGAACTCGTCGACATCCTGCGCGCCAATTACTGCGGCAACGTCGGCCTTGAATATATGCACATCGCCGATGTCGAGGAGCGCCGCTTCCTCCAGGAGCGGATGGAGGGCAAGGACAAGGCGATCGACTTCACCGCCCAGGGCAAGAAGGCGATCCTCAACAAGGTGATCGAGGCCGAGCAGTGGGAGAAGTTCCTCGGCCGCAAGTATGTCGGCACGAAGCGCTTCGGCCTCGACGGCGGCGAATCGATGATCCCCGCGCTCGAAAGCGTGATCAAGTACGGCGGCGCGGCGGGCGTCAACGAGATCGTTTTCGGCATGGCGCACCGCGGCCGCCTGAACGTGCTCGCCAACGTCATGGGCAAGCCGCTGCGCGTGATCTTCCACGAATTCGCCGGCGGCTCGGCCAACCCCGACGACATCGGCGGTTCGGGTGACGTAAAGTACCACCTCGGCACCTCCACCGATCGCGAGTTCGACGGGATCAAGGTGCACATGTCGCTCGTCGCCAACCCATCGCATCTCGAGGCGGCGGATCCGGTCGTGCTGGGCAAGGTGCGCGCCATCCAGACGATCGCGGGCGACCTCGACAATCACTGCAAGTCGCTTCCCGTGCTGATCCACGGCGACGCCGCCTTCGCTGGCCAGGGCATCGTGTGGGAATGCTTCGGCTTCTCCGGGATCCGTGGCTACAACACCGGCGGCTGCGTCCACTTCGTCATCAACAACCAGATCGGCTTTACGACGAGCCCGCAGTTCGCGCGCTCCTCGCCCTATCCGTCGGATGTCGCGAAGGGCGTCCAGGCGCCCGTCTTCCACGTCAACGGCGACGATCCCGAGGCGGTCACCTTCGCCACCAAGATGGCGATCGAATTCCGCCAGAAATTCCACCGCGACGTCGTGATCGACATGTGGTGCTATCGCCGCTTCGGCCACAACGAGGGCGACGAGCCGAGCTTCACCCAGCCGCTGATGTACAAGGCGATCCGCAGCCACCCGCCGGTGAGTGAGATCTACGGCAAGCGTCTCGTCGAGCAGAAGGTGGTCGACCAGGCGTGGCTCGACGATAACGTCAAGCAATTCACCACGCTGCTCGAGGGCGAGTTCGAGGCTGGCGCTAGCTACAAGCCGAACAAGGCGGATTGGTTCGCCGGCCGCTGGTCGGGCCTGTCGATGCCCGCCGACGCGGAGAGCGCGCGCCGCAGCGTCGACACTGGGATCGAACCCAAGCTGTTCGACGCGATCGGCCGCACGCTGACGACGGTTCCCGACGATCTCGCGGTTCACAAAACGCTGGCGCGCGTGATCGACGCCAAGCGCCAGATGTTCACCACGGGCGACAATTTCGACTGGGCGACGGGCGAGGCTTTGGCGTTCGGCTCGCTCCTTTCCGAAGGCTTCGGCGTCCGCCTATCGGGCCAGGATTCGGGGCGTGGCACCTTCTCGCAACGCCACGCCGTCTGGGTCGATCAGAATATCGAGCGCAAGTACGTGCCCCTGTGGAACGTTGAGCACGGCCATTTCGAGGTGCTCGACAGCCCGTTGTCCGAATATGGCGTGCTCGGCTTCGAATATGGCTATGCGCTCGCCGATCCCAAGACGCTGGTGCTGTGGGAGGCGCAGTTCGGCGACTTCGTCAACGGCGCGCAGATCATGATCGATCAGTTCATCGCCAGCGGCGAGGCGAAGTGGCTGCGCGCCAACGGCCTCGTGATGCTGCTGCCGCATGGCTACGAGGGCCAGGGCCCCGAGCACAGTTCGGCGCGCCCCGAGCGCTTCCTGCAATTGTGCGCACAGGACAATATGCAAGTCGCCAATTGCACCACGCCGGCCAACTACTTCCACCTGCTGCGCCGGCAGATGCACCGCAGCTTCCGCAAGCCGCTGGTCGTCTTCACGCCCAAGTCGCTGCTGCGCCACAAGCTCGCGGTATCGAAGGCGACGGACTTCACCGGCGATTCGCACTTCCGCCGCATCTTGTCCGACACCAACGGCGCGGCGGACGCGAATACGAAGCGGCTCGTCCTGTGCACCGGCAAGGTCGCCTACGATCTGATCGAGGCGCGCGACGCGGCGGGCGACAAGGGAACGCAGATCGTCCGCATCGAGCAGCTCTACCCCTTCCCTACCGATGCGCTCGCCAAGCGTATCGCGCGCATGCCGAACCTCGAGGATGTGGTGTGGGCGCAGGAGGAACCGCGCAACAACGGCTATTGGTTCTTCGTCGAGCCATTCATCGAGGAAGCGCTGGGCCAGGCGGGCTGCGCCATCAAGCGCGCGCGTTACGCAGGGCGCGCTGTCGCCGCCTCGCCCGCGACGGGTCTGATGAAGCGCCACCAGGCCGAGCAGGGCGCGCTGATCGCCGATGCGCTCGGCCACAATGTGCGCGAGGAAATCCGCCGCACGCGCTCGGCGGATACGACGAAGAAGGCGGCGCCGCCCGCGAGCTGATGTGCACCCCGTTCGCCCTGCGCGGCATGCGGGGCGTTCCACCGAACGAGGGCACGGCGCATCGCAGCGCTAGGCCCGAACGGACGAGAGAGAATAGATGGCAACCGAAGTTCTGGTCCCCACGCTGGGCGAATCGATCACCGAGGCGACGCTCGGCGAGTGGCTGAAGCAGCCGGGCGACAAGGTCGCCGCGGACGAGCCCATCGCCAGCCTCGAGACCGACAAGGTATCGGTAGAGGTGCCCAGCCCCGTGGCGGGCGTGATGGGCCAGCACGCGGTTGCGGTCGGCGATACGGTGCAGGTCGGTGCGATGATCGCGACGGTCGAGGTGGGTGACGGTGCGCCTGCCGCAACGCCAGCGCCGCAGCCCGCGGTCACGCAGTCGCCGCAGGGCTCGGCGCCCGCCGGCGACCAGCCTGCCCCCGCCGCCGGCGGCTACGGTAACCACGGTGCTACCCCGATCGACAGTGACGCGCCCGCCGCACTCAGCCCATCGGCGCGCCGCGCCGTGCTCGAGCACGGCGTCGATCCCGCGACGATCAAGGGCACCGGCCGCGATGGCCGCATCACCAAGGAGGACGTCGCGACCGCCGCATCGGCGCGCCCCGCTCCGGCACCCACCCCAACCGTCGCGCCGACCACGCCGTCGGTCGCCGCCTCGTCGGGCCGCAAGGAAGAGCGCGTCCGCATGACGCGGCTGCGCCAGACGATCGCCAAGCGCCTCAAGGATGCGCAGAACACCGCTGCGATGCTGACGACGTTCAACGACGTCGACATGACCGCGGTGATCGAGGCGCGTGCCAAGTACAAGGATCTCTTCGAGAAGAAGCATGGCGTCCGTCTCGGCTTCATGGGCTTCTTCGTGAAGGCCGCGACGATGGCGCTGAAGGACATTCCGTCGGTGAACGCCTCGATCGAGGGCGACGAGATCGTCTACCACGATTACGCCGATATCTCGGTCGCGGTGTCGTCGCCGGGCGGCCTCGTCGTGCCGGTGATCCGCGACGCGCAGGATCTGTCGGTCGCCGGGATCGAGAAGACGATCGGTGATTTCGGCAAGCGCGCCAAGGAAGGCACGCTGAAGATGGACGAGATGAAGGGCGGCACCTTCACCATCTCCAACGGCGGCGTGTTCGGCTCGCTGATGTCGACCCCGATCATCAATCCGCCGCAGTCGGCGGTGCTCGGCCTTCACCGTATCGAGGACCGCCCAGTCGTCGTGAACGGCCAGGTCGTCGTGCGCCCGATGATGTATCTCGCGCTCTCCTACGATCACCGCCTGATCGACGGCCGCGAGGCGGTGACCTTCCTCGTCGCGCTCAAGAACGCGATCGAGGATCCGACGCGTATCCTGATCGACCTGTGATGCGCTGAGCGCCCCTCCCCGCACGGCAGGGAGGGGCGCTCAGCGTTCAGAACCCGCGTTTCGCCGCAGCGTCGCGGAACGCCCGCTCGCGTCCGGGCGCGAGCTTCGCCATCCGCGCCTCGAACGCGCCCACTAGCGCCTCACCGGCCCGCTCGGGCGATCCCGCGTCGAACGGCGGCGCCGGATCATATTCCAGGCTGAGTTGCACCATCCGCGCATGCTCCTCGCCGCGGATCAGCGCCGTCAGCGTCAGCGCGAAGTCGATCCCCGCGGTCACGCCGCCGCCCGTCACGCGGTTGCGATCGACCACGACGCGTTCGGCCACCGGCGTCGCCCCGAACAGCGTCAGCATGTCGCGCCACGCCCAGTGGCTCGTCGCGCGATAACCTTTCAGCAGCCCCGCGCCGCCCAGGATCAGCGATCCGGTGCACACGCTCGTCACCCACGCCGCCTGCCCGCCGATCGCGCGCACCCACGCCATCGCTTCATCGTCGGCGATCACGTCGTTGACGCCGATGCCGCCCGGGACGCACAGGATGTCGGCGGCCGGCACCTCGTCGAGCGTCGCGGTCGGCAGGATCGAGAAGCCCGCATCGGTCGGCACCGGATCGCGCGTCTTCCACACCAGATCGACGTGCGCGTCACCGCCCAGGCGCGCGAGCACCTGCGCCGGGCCGGTCAGGTCGAGCTGGGTAACGTTGGGGAACAGTAGGAATGCGACACGCATATGGCCTCTCCTTCAGCAGGTGATGCCCAGGCGCGCGGCGTCGAAGGATCGCGCTCCCCCGCGGTGCTCCGCGAATGCGCCAGTCACGCGACGTGTCGACGATAGCAGGCGCCGCGTGCTTTTGTCACGTGGTCGAGGCGAATGGCGCCGCCAAGCGATCAATAGCCGCTGAGATCGGCGGTCGCTGCCCGGTCTTCAGCCTTGCGTACTTTGGTCTGCCGCCGCACGAACTGCGTGTTGCACCCCGTCGCGCCGTTCGCGCCGACCGTCGAGCACGAGCCGACGCCGACCGCGCCGACATCGCGCTCCGCCTCGACGCGCGCCGCCCAGGTCTCGTTCTGCGGCGTCACCTCGAAAGTGCGTACTTCCTTGGGGATGCGGAACTGCTCCTGCGCGCTTCTCCGCTGGCAGACGACGATCTCCTCGCCATTCGTGTTCGTCGGGCAGCGCTCGTTGCCGTAGAGCACGAGCACGCCGTTCACGGGCGCGCCCCGCCCCGTCTCGGTCGACACCGTTTGCCGGCTCGCACGCGGCGCCCCCGGCAGCGCGACCTTCGACGGCGGCGGCAGGATCACGACGTCGAGCGGCCGTCCGGAGGACGCCCCCGGGCCGTTCGCCGGTGCGGTCTGCGCCCCGCCCGTCTGCGCGACAGCCGGCATCGCGATCAGCGCCGCCAGCAGGAACGATCCGGTCACTCGCATCTCGAAATCTCTCCGTCAGATCCGTTTGGCAGTCGCGATCGCGACGCGGCAGCCGAGCCGGATCGCCGCCGACAACACGGGATAGCCGAAGGCGTTCTCCGCCCCGCTCGCCAGTGCCGTGTCGCGATGCTCCAGCTCCTCCGCCTGGAACTCGGCGATCGCCTCGCTCAATTCGGGATCGTCGCCGCCCAGTTCGACGAGCTGATCCGCATAATGCTTGTCGATCTCCGTCTCGACCGCGGCAGTGCACGCCATCGCTGCATCGGGGCCGATCGCGGCGGTCACCGCACCCAGCGCGAAGCCGGCGACGTCCCAGAAGGGTTGCAACACCGTCGGGCGGACGCCGCGCTCGGCGATCATCCGGTCGAAGAACGCGCGGTGCCGTTCCTCCTGCAGCGCCATGCCCGCGATCTTGCGCGCGGCCGGCGTGCGGTGGCCCATCACCGCCAGCTGCCCGGCGTAGATGCGCGTCGCCCCGAATTCACCCGCCTGGTCGACACGGATCATCGACGTGGTATCGCGGCGGCGATCGCCCGGCTTCCAGCTCATCTCGCTCTCCCGATCAGCCATGCGATCAGCCCGGCCCCGCCGAGCGACAGGATCGCATTGTACCCGGCCAGCGAAACGCCCAGCAGCGTCCATTGTGCCGCATCGCACCGCACGACCGGCGCGGCCAGGATCCGACGCAACATTTCGTCGGTCGAGATCCCAGCCCCGCCGGCGGTGGTCGAGCAGGCGGTGATCCCCTGCCACCAATGATATTCGACCCCGGCGTGGAAGATGCCGATCAGTCCCGACACCGCGATCAGCGCCGCAGCCCCGGCGATCATGGTGAGCTTGCTCGAACGCCCCGGTACGACGAACGCCAGCGCCGCGGCAACGACAGCGGCGTAATGCGGCCAGCGTTGCCAGTGGCACATCTCGCACGGCACCAAGCCGCCGATCAGCTGCGAGCCCCAGGCACCGGCGAGCAGCAGCAGCGGCAGCAGTAGCGCGATCAGCCGCGCACGAGATTGCGCGGCCGTCACTTGGCGGCCACGTCCTTCTTCATCGACGCCGTCACTGCCGCGACCTGCGTCGGCCCGCCAAGCCGCGCGATCGATTTCAGCGCGTACCACAGCTGGAAATCCTCAACGCCCTGCTTCTTGAGCTGGTCGGGCGTCGCGGCGAAGCGCGGATCCTCCTTGGTATCCTCTTCCAGGATCTTGTCGTCGGCCTTCACCTCGTTGATCAGATGGCGGCGAAGATCGGCCTCGCGGAACACCGGGCGCGATTTGTAGTCGGGATCGGACAGCTGCGGCACGGCGATGTCGGGCTCGATGCCGCCCTCCTGCACCGATCGGCCCGACGGCGTGTAATAGCGCGCCGTCGTCAGCCGCAGTGCGGTCGTCGGGCCAAGCTGCAGCAGCGTCTGCACCGATCCCTTGCCGAACGTGCGCTCGCCCATCACCAGCCCGCGCTGGTGATCCTGGATCGCACCCGCGACGATCTCGGAGGCGGACGCGGTGCCGCTGTCGGTCAGCACGACGATCGGCAGCCCGTGTGCGAGATCCCCCGCCTTGGCGTAATAGCGCTCGATGTCGTTCTTCTCGCGCCCGCGCTGCGAGACGATCTCACCATTGTCGAGGAATGCGTCCGACACTTCGATCGCCTGCGTCAGCAACCCGCCCCCGTTCGAACGCAGGTCGACGACATAGCCGAGCGGCCGTTTGCCCAGCGCCTTGTCGATCGCCATCAGCGCCGCGCGCGTGTCGGCGCCCGTCGTCTCGGAGAAGGTATTGATGTTGATGTAGCCGACGTCGCCCTTCACTTCCCACTTCACCGGCCGCTGCACGATCACCTCACGCGTCAGCGCGACTTCCATCGGCTTGTCGCGACCGGGGCGGACGACGGTGATGACGAGCTTGCTGCCCGGCTTGCCGCGCATCTGGTTCACCGCCTCGTCGAGCGTGCCGCCGTAGATCAGCTTGCCGTCGATATGCGTGATATAGTCGCCCGACTTGATCCCGGCACGCCACGCGGGCGAATCCTCCTGCGGCGCGATTACCTTGACGGCGCCGTCCTCCATCGAGACGGTGAGGCCGAGGCCACCGTAATTACCCTCGGTCTGGATGCGCAAATTCTCGTAGTCGGACGCGTCGACGTAGCTTGAATGCGGATCGAGCGCGGCGAGCATGCCGTCGATCGCCCCTTTTATCAGCTGCTCGTCGGTGACCTTGTCGACATAGTCCGCCTTGACGCGGTTATACACGTCCATGAAGCGTTCCATCTCGCGATAGGTGCCGGCGTCCACCGCCGCCATCGCCCCGGTGCTGATCGGCACGGCGGCAATCGTCGCGACGAGCGCGGTGGCGGAAAGGAGGGAGAGCTTCATGTCGGGTTGCGTCCTCGCGGGGAACTTCATCGCTCGGGCTTTAGCGCTTTCCCCCGCCCGATCAAAGCACGCCGACAGGTGAACGACGGCTGAGCGCAGCGCGGCGCCATGAGAAAAGCGTCAGCCGATCAATGCCGCAGTATCAATTGGTCGGCCCTGCCGTCGCACCTCCACCGTCACCTGCGGCGAACCGATCGCAGGCGCGCGGCCGATCGGCTGCCCGGCGGTCACCGCCGCGCCGCGCCGCACCGCCG
The DNA here is from genome assembly GCF_002117915.1 of Sphingomonas sp. TZW2008. Classification (GTDB taxonomy): domain Bacteria; phylum Pseudomonadota; class Alphaproteobacteria; order Sphingomonadales; family Sphingomonadaceae; genus Sphingomonas. The sequence continues at coordinate 464,281 of NZ_BDJB01000008.1, forward strand.
CCTGCCCCAGCCCGGTGACGAGGCTCGACCAGCCAGCGCCGTGATCGATGATGACGATCGTGCCGAAGCCGCGGAACGGCCGTGCAAAGACGATCTCACCCGCCGCCGGCGCGCGCACGATCGTGCCCGGCGCAACGGCGAAGGTCAGGCCGCGCGCCCGCACGCCGTTGTCCGAGATCTCGCCGAAGCCGGTGACGAGCCGCCCGCGTACCGGCAGGCGATAGACCGGCGCACGCGGCTCGGGCGCCTCCATTGATCGCGGCGGCCCGGCGAGCGGCGCGAGATCGCCGAGCGTCGCCTGCGTCTCGCCGAACGCCGTCATGCGATCGACGATGTCGCGCGCCTCCTCGCCAAGCGCAATCGCCCGGTCCGATTGCGCCAGTGCCGCGCGGTTGAGCTGCACCGCCGCACCGGCATGACGCGCCTGCAACGCCGACAGTTCGCGCCGCTCGCCGAGCAGCGCGCGCCGGCTGCTGTCGAGGCTGGCGGCGGCGAGCGCGGCGCTCGCTTGCAGAGCACGCGTCTGCGCCAGAGCACCACGCAACGCCGCCGTCTCGCGGCGGATCACCGGCAGCGTGCCGCCGAGTACCGCGCGCACGTGCACCAGATCGCTCACCGATCCCGGCTGTACCAGCGCGACCGCCGCTGGTCGCCGCGCGAGCGAGGTCAGCGCGGCGACGAGGCGCGCGACGGGTGCCTGCTGCTCGCCCAGCGCCGCGCGTTGTCGCGCAAGCAGCGTCCCGACGATCGCGACACGCGCGCGCGCTGCCGCCACATCCGCCTCGGCGCGTTCGATCCTCGCCGCCACCGCTGCTTCGCTCGCCCGCGCCTTCGCCGCGGCGTCGCGCTCATCCTCGGCGCGGCGCTCGAGATCGGTCGCACGCGCCGCCGCGCGCGCCGCCTCGCGCTTCGCATCGCCCAACCGCGTGCGCTCGATCGCGAGCGGATCGACACCGGGCACAGGCGCGGTGCGCGCGCTGGTCAGCAGCATTGCCGCCGCCCCCAGCACCACGATCCTTGCGCCCCGCCCCATGGGCTCAGCCTTCGCGATGATAGGGGTGATTGGCAAGGATCGCGGTCGCGCGGAATAGTTGCTCGACGAGCATCGCCCGCGCCAGCATGTGCGGCCACGTCGCGCGCCCGAACGACAGCAACAGGTCGGCTCCATCGCGCTCGGCATCGTCGAAGCCGTCCGCCGCGCCGATCATGAAGCGCGCCTCGCGCACCCCGTCGTCGCGCCACCGCTCCAGGATGCGCGCGAACTCGACCGAGGACAGCACCTTGCCGCTCTCGTCGAGCATCACGCGCCGCGTCTGCGGCATTGCCTCGGGCAACTTGCCGCCCCGATCGGGCAGTTCGGTGACGCGCGTCGGCCAGCCGATCCGCTTCAGATAGCGATCGACCAGCTCGGCCTCGGGCGATCGGCCGATTCGCCCGCGCGCCACGATGTGAAGGATCAGCTCAGGCGTTCCCGGGCGCGGGCGTTGGCGCGTCGCCGAACGACCACATGCGCTCCAGATTGTAGAACGAACGGACCTCGGGGCGAAACAGGTGGACGATCACGTCACCGGCGTCGATCAGCACCCAGTCCGCCGTCGCAAGCCCCTCGATGCGCGGCGAGCGGCCGGTCTCGGCCTTGATCTTCTCCGACAGCTTGGACGCCATCGACGCGACCTGCCGCGTCGACCGGCCGCTCGCGATCACCATGTGATCGGCGATCGTCGACTTGCCGGCAAGCGGGATCGATACGGTTTCGACCGCCTGATCATCGTCGAGGCTGTCGAGCACGAGCTTATGCAGCGTCGCGACGCTCTCGGCATCCGACGAACGATAGGCATTGGCGGGAACGGACAAGCTCACTCCTGGGTAAGGGATCGAAGAGGGGATATGGTGACGCCGCGGCGCAGATGCCAGCCGGGATCGGCGGCGCGGATCTGCGTCGCGGAGGTCGGGTCGGGGCGGAACCGTAGCAGCACCAGGGCTGGCACACTCCACATCGTCCAGGTCTTCGCCTGGCGTGCGGGCCTCTGGAAGCGCCGCAGCCAACCCATCGCGGGGGCCGCGCGGGCAGCGCCGTCATACCCTGGTCGCGCGATCACCGCAATCGGCACCGTGCGCGCGATCTGTCGCCACGCGCGCCAGCGGTCGAACTGCTGCAGATTGTCCGCCCCCATTACCCAGATGAAGCGGTGCCTGGGATAGCGCCGGACCAGCGCGGCGAGCGTGTCGACGGTGTAGCGGGTGCCGAGCCGCGCCTCGAGGTCGCTCGGCCGGATCCGCGCCGCCCGCGCCATCCGCCGCGCGGAAGCGAGCCGCGCCGCCAGCGGCGCCATGCCGGCGGCGGGCTTCAGCGGATTGCCCGGCGAGACGAGCCACCACATTTCGTCGAGGCCGAGCGCGTCGATCGCCGCTAGGCTGATCCCGCGATGCCCCGCATGCGCCGGATTGAACGATCCGCCGAGCAGCCCGATGCGCATTGCCCGCCCGCGCGGGCCGGCTTTAGTCTGCAACGGCGTCGTCAGAAGCTCTGCTCGGCGTAGACGCGCGACAGATCGCCGTTCCACGCGCCGTGATACCGGTCGAGCAGCACCTGCGCCGGCACCTTCCCCGATCGCACGATGTCGCGCAGCGGATCGAGGAACCCCGTCTCATTGTCCCCCGAGCGATTGGTGCGCGCGCGCGCTGCCAGCCCCGCATTGGCGATGTCGAGCACCTCGCCCGCGATGTCGCGCAGCGTGCCGCGTCCCGGCACCGGCGCGTCGAGCCCGAGCTTGGGCACCGTGTCGCGCAGCGTCTGCCGCGCCTCGATCGACCAGCCCTTCACCAGATCCCACGCCGCATCGAGCGCGCCCTGATCGTACAACAGCCCGACCCACAGCGCCGGCAGCGCGCAGATCTTGTTCCACGGCCCACCGTCCGCGCCGCGCATCTCGAGGAAGGTCTTCAGACGCACCTCGGGAAAGGCGGTCGACAAATGATCGATCCAATCGTCGAGCGTCGGCTTCTCGCCCGGCAGCACCGACAATTCGCCCTTCAGGAAATCGCGGAAGCTCAGGCCCGCGGCGTCAATGTAGCGGCCGTCGCGATAGACGAAGTACATCGGCACATCGAGCATGTAGTCGGCGTAGCGCTCGTAGCCGAAGCCGTCCTCGAACACGAACGGCAGCATGCCCGTGCGCGCGGGATCGGTATCGGACCAGATGTGGCTGCGATAGCTGAGATATCCGTTCGGCTTGCCTTCGGTGAACGGCGAATTGGCGAACAGCGCGGTCGCCAGCGGCTGCAGCGCGAGCCCGACGCGGAACTTCTGCGCCATGTCGGCTTCGGACGCATAGTCGAGGTTCACCTGAATCGTGCAGGTGCGCAGCATCATGTCCAGCCCCATCGTGCCGACGCGCGGCATGTGGCGCAGCATGATGGCGTAGCGCCCCTTGGGCATGATCGGCAGTTCGGCGCGCGTCTTATCGGGCCACATGCCGAGCCCAAGGAAGCCGATCCCCAGCTTTTCGCCCGCCGCCTTCACCTGATCGAGGTGGCGCCCCGTTTCGGCGCACGTCTCGTGCAAATTCTCCAGCGGCGCACCCGACAGCTCGAACTGGCCGGCGGGCTCGAGACTGACCGAGCCGTCCGCGCCGCTCAGCGCGATCAGCTTGCCGCCCTCCTCCACCGGCTTCCATCCATATTGCTGCAGCTCGGTCAGCAGTGCGCGGATGCCGCTCGGCTCGTCCCAGCTCGGCGCGCGATGATCGTCGCGGGCATAGACGAACTTCTCGTGCTCGGTGCCGATCCGCCACCGCTCCTTGGGCTTCTCGCCGCGCGCGAAGCTGGCGATCAACTGGTCGCGCGACTCGATGATGGGCGAGTTGCTATCCGAAACGGTTTTGGTCGTCATGCGCGCGGCCTTAATCGGGGAACGTGACCGCCGCTAGAGCCGTCTCACCAATCGCCCGCCAGCGCCATCCACAGGCTGATCGCCGCGGCGGCCGCGGTGTCCGCACGCAGGATGCGCGGCCCGAGCGCCATGCCCACCGCCTGCGGCAGCGCGCGGATCGCGTCGCGCTCGCCATCGTCGAACCCGCCCTCCGGCCCGATCAGAATCGCCGCCGGCCCCGGCTTCATCACGTCGCGCGCGGGCAGTCCGCCCAGCTCGTCGGCGAAATAGAGCGCGCGCTCCGCCGGCCATTCGCGCAGCAGCGCCGCCAGCTTCACCGGCTCGGCCACCTGCGGGAGCGCGGTGCGCCCGCACTGCTCGGCCGCCTCGATCATGTGCGCGCGCAGCCGATCGGTGTTGGGCCGCTCAACGACGGTGCGGTGCGTCACCACCGGCACCAGCCGCGCGACGCCGAGCTCGCACGCCTTCTCCGCCATCCAGTCGACTCGCCCCTTCTTGAGCGGCGCGGCCACCAGCCAGAGGTCGGGCACCGCCTCGCGCGGGGCGACCTGCTCGCCGACGTCGATCGTCACGTCGCGCTTGCCCGCGGCGGCAACGATGCCCAGCCACTCGCCCGTCGCGTCGTCAAACAGGCGCACCGGATCGCCCGCCTTCACCCGCATCACGCCCGCGAGGTAATGCGCCTGCGCACCCTCGATACGCAGCGGACCGGGGCCAAGCGGGCGATCGACGAACAGTCGCGGGGTGGAGCGCGGCGGCCATGCCGGGGTCGCGATCATCGCCGTGCCTTTCGTCCGCGCGCGATCAGCCAGCGCGCCGTCATGAACAAGATGAAACCGGCCAGCGCGACGAGCAGCACTGCCCCCGTCACCGCCCCCGCAACGCGCAGGATGGCGAAGAACAGTGCCTCGACGAAGCGACCGATGGCGACCGACAGGTGGATCACGCGGTGTCGATCAGCCGCCCCAACGCGCGGGGCGCGCCATCATGCTCGAGCGCGGTACGCGCGCGATCACTTCGTCGCCACCCGCCGCCACGTCTGCGACTTGCAGCCGAAGCCGGCGAACAGGCAGCCGGTGCCGACGATCGTGTCGCGGTTCACCTGTTCGATCGTGCCGTCAAACGTCTGATCGACATCGGGAACATAGACCTGGCCGTACCACAGCCCGTCGTCGCCGCGGCGAAAATCGTGGAACAGCTGAGTCCCGATCAGCCGGTCGGTGCCGCCAGCCGCCGCATCCGCGCGCGCCTTTGCACTCGCCTGCACCACCGTGCCGCACAGCCCCTGCCCGCATTTCGCGACGCGGATGCGCACGCTGTCGGCATTGTTGCGCCACACGCCTTCCCACCCGCCGGCGCGCTGCGCGGCGGCCGGCGTCGCGACGATCAGCGCGGCGGCAAACAGGTGTCCCATACGCATCGGCGTTACTCCAACTCGGACCTTCGCGCGCAACCTCATGCCCGCCGCGCGCGCTTTCAAGCCCACGGTGCGAAGCTACTAGGCTCAGGACTCGTTGATCACAGCCAGAAGATGACGGTTGCAGCGAGGGCGACGGCGGA
>NZ_BDJB01000009.1 GCF_002117915.1 Sphingomonas sp. TZW2008
CTGAATCAGAAAATCGAGCCAATGTGAATCCTCAACGATTCAGAAGGGCCGGAAACCGCTCTAGTTGCGGCAAGACTATACGTAGCAACAAGCTCGAGAACGTGGAGTGTCCTCATGGCGCCAGCCGCCGCTCTTCGCAGGAACCCTGCCGCACGGCTAGCGACACATCCTCATCGGTCATCTTTGAGTGCCGACCAGATGGCTACGCAGAAGGCGACCTACTAGAATGGATCGGTATCGGTGCGTCCTTCGACAGGCTCGAGATCTCCGTACAAACCTACCTGCCAGCTGCAGTTAAGGAACCTCAAGGGACATCCCTTAATGACGCCCATACGGTTGATGATGCCTCCATCGACAGTCAGTGGAACCTCGCTCCAAAAACGCTCGGCCCTGAGGTTCAGCGAGCATGCCCTTTCCTGCCCACTGCTGTAGAGCGTGCCAATGACGATGCGGACCATGTGTGTGGTGTCATTCAAGCGTCAGTAAATGAGATGGTGATCGAACGCGGTAGGATCAAAAGCGAGACGGGAAGGATGATTGGCTTTTCGTTCCTGTTCCTTCTCTTTGCCCTCGCGACCTACCTGCTCGGTGGCCATCCTGGGTGGATTGCTCCAACGCTGATAGCACTACTTACGGGAGCGAGCGCCGCCGAGTGCGCCGCCAGGAGGCGCGGCTTGGACGTCGCCATCAGCAGCTGTGAAGAAGGGCTGAGGCAGCACGGGGTGTCGGTGAACTGGGAACGGCGGGGCGACCAGGTAAGAGCGGTGATGAAGTGGAAGGCTCTCAACCTGCGCTTGAATCACGCCGCCGTTGTTAACGGCGACCCTGATTTCACCCGCCAGAAGTAAACCCTCAGATAAGTAGCCCGTGACTCCCGCCGGGACAGCATGCATGCTGTCCAGCAGCGTTCAACTGCGTCTACCTCGATCCGGAGAGGATCGGCTGCTAAGCCGCTCATCCGAGGAGAGAGGTATGGCTGACGTGGACTGGCTTCAACCTCAACAGGCGATAGATATGCTCGTTGATAGGGGCACGCAGGCGCCAGAAGCATGGAAAATTGTCGCAGACGCGATGCGGCAAGGCCGGTTGAGGTGTCGCGCGGCATCTATTGAGACGCACTTCGAAGGCGAACCACCTTACCAGAAGGATGATCACGAAGTTCTGTGCGACGCATGGTCGCTTGATGCCGTTCCTCCTCCTGGTCATGTTTTCTGGTCGCAAGGCGACGCTAGGCTAATGTTGCTTATCGCACCCATGGAGATCCGCGGAGCAAGGCTGTCCCGAGCCGGAGCGGAACTACTCGCATTTGATCAATCGGAACGTCTGCGCTCAAGCAGCGGACCGTCGAGGCCGATCAAGAGCAAAGTCCCTCTACCAACCGATGACGCAATCCAAGCCAAAATGCAGGAGCTCATGACTGGAGGGCTGAGCCGTGATGAGGCCGCTAAGCGGATCCGGCAGGAGCCTGGCTTTGAGGCCGTCGGAAACGAGCATGCCCGCCGAACAGTTGTAAACAAGGTGCCGCGGGGACGCCCTCGTAAAATCGCACGGAATCAGGTAGATAGAACCGCGTTGTAAAATCGCACATGCGATTATTGCCGCGATTTTTTAAAAATGGTCGTCCCGGATCGTCCAAGACGAAGAGGATGGTCACATGGCAGAGAACAACGCGGTTACCAAACTGGCGTATAGCATTCCAGAAGCCGCTGCCGCAGTTAGCATAGGGAGGTCGAAGCTTTATCTTCTGATCGCCCAAGGGCGGCTCGAAACACGCAAGATCGGCAAGCGTACTGTTATACCTACCGCTTCCCTGTTGAAGCTTTTGGACGAGCCATCAGATGGCGGGGAGCGGTAGGCGCTGTGGCTGCGCACGCTCGTTTAGGTGCCTTCGCCTCCATCTGCTCCCATCTCAGTGAGCGTTTTCCGGTCTCGGGTGTAGCGCGGCAGACAGGCGTGAAACTCGTCCGCGCGGGTCGCGAGCTGAAGGGGTGCTGCCCCTTCCACCCCGACAAAACGCCCAGCTTCACAATCTACGCGGACGACCGCCGCTTCCAGTGCTTCGGCTGCGGTGCCGAGGGTGATGTCCTCGACTTCGTGCAGCGTGCGTACAGCGCACGTTCCTCACTGATGACGGGCAAATGCGGCCCGCGCCCGCGTCGACACGTTCCTGCAGAACTGGTTGACGAAAGAGACCCTCGAGCTGGAGTCGGCAAAGCATCTGTATGATCGCTTTCTCCGCCACGTCGCTTCGCTCCGGAAGGAGTTGCCAAACTAAAAGGTTGACATGCCGGGACTGATAGCCGGCATCCGGCGCGATGCTGATCTGTACGAGCGGATCGATCGACCGATCGGGTCCAACCGGTTCGACAGATTCCTGAAGCGTTTCGGCATAGTGGACGTCGTTGTGCTGCACCCGGTGCTGCTGGCGCGTATGGGTCGGGACGGATCGGATCAGGCCGACCTGGAGGAGGTGGCGACTGCGATGGAGAGCTACCTCATCCGGCGCATGACCCGTCGCTTTCTAATGGGCCGTGGTTAGGGTCAGGACTCGTTGATCAGAGCCAGAAGATGACGGCGGCGGCGAGCGCGATGGCGGAGAAGAATACCGTGGGGCATAAATCGTAGCGAGTGGCGACACGGCGCCAGTCCTTCAATCGGCCGAACATGATCTCGATGCGGCTGCGGCTTTGGTAGCGGCGCCTGTCGGATTTGATGGGACATTGCGTGATTTCGGCCCGGGATGCAGGGCGTTATGCCCTTGGCGTGCAGCGCGTCCCTGTACCAGTCGGCGTCATAGCCGCGATCGGCGAGCATCCATTGCGCGTTGGGCAGATCGTCGAGCAGCGCCGCGGCACCGGTATAATCGCTGACCTGACCAGCGGTCATGAAGAAGCTCAGCGGGCGACCGTTGGCATCGGTGACGGGGGTGCAGCTTCGTATTCATACCACCTTTGGTGCGACCGATCAGGCGGCCGAGCCCCCCCTTTTTTAGCCGCAGGCTCGAAGCCGTGCGGTGCGCCTTAAGATAGGTCGCATCGATCATGACCGTCTTCGGCGTGGCGCTCGCGGCGGCAGTCCTTCCATCATGCGTAGGAAGACGCCTCTCTCGCTCCACCGCTTCCAGCGGTTGGCGAGGGTCTTGGACGGGCCATACTCCCTGGGCGCATCGCACCAGCGCAGCCCGTTGCGGTTGACGAAGACAATGCCGCTCAAAACCGCCGATCATCAACCGGGGGCTTGCCGCGGTTCTTGGGAAGATATGGCTCGAGCCGCGCCATCTGCTCGTCGGTCAGCCAGTAAAGGTCGCTCATCCTCGGTCTCCTTGCGGAGCCTGAATCAGATCGTGACGCTCACATCGCTGGGGTCCTGACCCTAGTAGACAACGGTGTGGGCAAGCGTGATGCTCTGCACGAGCGCAGCAAGCTGGAGCTGAACCGGCGTCTGCTTGCTGAGCACGCGAGCTGGGACGAGAGCCAGATGAAGTTGCGGCCAAACGAATTGTTCAAAGTGGCGGTCGCTATGGCCGGCTGGCCCCCCGGCTGAGCGAGGCGAACTTATTAACAACTGAACCGCCCAAGAGCGAGCAGGAAGTTTTTAAGAGAACGCGCGACGTTAAGGCGATCTGCCCGTCCCTGACGAAGCGCGACCCTTCATCCGATGGGCGGGTACGCATCGAAGCTAAGTAGGGCCGTAAGTAGGGCCGACGTCCGCAGCACCCAATTTTCGTAAAACTATCAACAACATACGAAGAACAAGTGGCGGAGCGGGAGGGATTCGAACCCTCGATACGCTTTTGACGTATACTCACTTTCCAGGCGAGCGCCTTCGACCACTCGGCCACCGCTCCGCATTGCCGGGAGCCGGAGCCCCTAGGGCGGACGCGGGCGCGGCGCAAGCGCCGGTGCATTGCGTAAGCCGGCGCGAGTGTGCACGATCGTAAAATGTTCGCCTCGCTTCTACCGCTTCTGTTCGTCCAGGCCGCCGCTGCACAGGCAATTGGCCGAACGCAGCCTGATCCACGTTCGCCGACGGAGATCGTTGAGGCTGCCCCCACGTCCGATTGGCGGCAAATCGCGGCGGAGGACATGTTGGTCATGGAGTTGGCGGGGGGGCGGCGGGTGGTTGTGCAATTGATGCCGGCGCCGTTTGCGCGAGCCTGGATCGGTAACATCCGCACCCTTGCTACGGCGGAGTGGTGGGACGGCACAAGCATCAACCGCGTCCAGGACAATTACGTCGTGCAATGGGGTGATGCGAGCGAGAAAAAGTCATTGCCGCCTGGTCTTTCAGCGGCCAACGAGTCGGATTATAGCGTGCCCGCGACTTCGCTCAATCCGCGCGAGATGACGCGCGGGCCTGCCGACGTCTATGCGCGATCAACCTACTTCTATCGCGGATGGCCGATTGCTGGTGACGAAGGTTGGCCAAAAGGGGGAGTGCAAAAGGGCTTTGCGAGGGGTTCGCGGGCATGGCCGGTGCATTGCTACGGCACTGTGGGGGTGGGGCGAGACGTGTCGCCGAACACGGGCACGGGTGCAGAGCTCTACGCCGTCATCGGGCATGCGCCGCGCCACCTCGATCGCAACATCGCCGTGGTCGGTCGGGTGATTGCGGGCATCGAGCACCTGTCGAGCTTGCCGCGCGGCACGGTGGGGCTGGGCTTCTATGCGCGGCCCGAGCAGCGCGTGCCGATCGAACGGCTGCGGCTGGCGAGTGCGTTGCCCTTGGCGGAGCGGCCACGGTTCGAATACCTCGCCACTGACAGCCCGACTTGGGCGCGCTATGCGAGCGCGCGCGCCAATCGCAAGGACGCCTTTTTCATCCAGCCGGCCGGCGCGGCGGACATCTGCAACATACCGGTGCCGGTGCGCGCGATTCCGTAATCCGGGCTGACGGCGATCATCGTATCGGGCTGTGCCGTCCAGGCGCCGATGCTGGGCGCGACGATCAGAACCCGGGGTCACGGGCCTAGATCTGAACAATGCTGTGAGCCGCCTGAAAACGTGACCCCACGTGCGCGTCATCGGAGCAGGCGATGCTGCCGCCCGGCGAGCCGACGCGGGGGAGCGTCGAACCCGTACAATGCTGCACTGCAGCGTCGACTCGGCCCGCGAGAGCGTGGCCAACCCAGCCTTGTCGTGTCCTGCGCTAAGCGCACGCGGAGCAGCACTGCTCCGGGCCACGACCGAGCGGCGCGCGGGCAAGCAATCGCCGGGGATCCCACTGGCGTGCGCTGAGTGGCAGAGCCGAACGCACATGCGCCAGCCGAAGCGGACGGACGGCGGCCGAAGCGCCGCGCGAGCCGTTTGGGCGTTCGCCGACCGAGCCGAGTGCCGAGGCACGCACCTTGCGCACGCCGGACACCGAGGTGGCATCCGAGCGGCTGAGGGGAGCGTATCGGCCGTTCGGTGCGTCCGGATGCGATCGCAATGTTCTGACTCTTCGTCGGCCCGGAACGCGCTGGACCACGACGGGATGGAACGGTGGCGGGGCGCGCTATCGCCTAATCTGTCGGGCCCGCGGCCCCCGCATTAACCTCGCCCCACCGAACGGTGAGGTACTGCCCGGGAGAGCAAAGTGCGGGGCGAGCGTCTGATCGACGCTGTGTCCCGAGCCTAGCTGATCGCGTGTCGTCGCGGCTAAGCTCAGTGGATCAGTCGGCCGAGGCGCCGTGCGACGAACGGGGCGTAGTGAGAGCGCCTGATGCGCGTGATCGCGCGGTCGGCAACACGATCGAGCCAGTGTAGCGCGTGTCGGCGCAGCCACAGCCGGCTTTGTGCCAGTCGCACGTCAAGAAGCATCGCGCCGTGCTGGTGCGCGGCGGCCGAGCGAAGCGCGCGGACGGCGGTGGTTGCGTCACCCCGCGTCTCGAGATGCGCAGCATAGCCCATCCAGGCGTGCGCGTTGCTCGGCGTGCGCTGAATGGCGGCGCGGTGGAGTGGGGCGGCTTCGGCCGGGCGCCCGAGCCGATCGAGCAGCGCGGCTTGCAGCGCGAGGATATGCGATTCAGGTTCGAGCGCGGCGGCGCGTTCGAGCAGCCGGATTGCGCGTTCGGGGTGGCGCGCGGCGCAGCGCTGCGCGAGCACGAAATAATGGTGCTGCGACGTGCGGCGTGCCTGACGCACCTGGCGAAGCATCGCGGCGGGATCGAAGCTGTCGGCGATGATCTGACGCAGCGCGGCTTGGAGTGCGCCGGTTTCCACCAGCAGCGCGCCGACGGGATGACCGCCGCCGGGAACGGGGATGAGCGTCGCGGCACCGGCGGCGGCGATCGCGCGGGCATGGCGCGCGTCGCCCCCGACATGCGGATCGTAGAAGACGTACTGGCGCTTCGCGGGCACCAGCGGCGCTTCGTCGAAACGGACGTGCGCGATGTCGGCCTGCCAGCGCCTCTCCCATGGCGCAACGCGCGGATCGACGCTGATCTGCGGCGACAAGGCAATCGCCGTGTCGGCGCGGCACGCAGCGGCGAAGCGCACCGCGGCGTAGCCGCCCATGCTGGAACCATAGGTGATCGCGCGATCATAGAGCCGGGCGGTCGCCGCGACGTGCGCAAGCGCTTCCGCAATATCGGGATATTGATACCAAAGGTTGCTGCGGTTGATGACGTGGATCGCGTCGATCCGCGTACGACGCAGGAAGTCCTCGGCAAAGCCGGCGCGATCAGGGGAAAGATCGTCCGCCCGCGATCCGAAGGTGACGATCAGCGTGCCCCCGCGCGAGCCGACGCGACGGACCACAAGGTTCGGCGAGCGGAACAGTTCCTCTTGCAATCGATCCCCTTTGCACCGGTGGTAGCGTAGTAGAAGCGGCGCGGCGAGGGGGGCGGGGTAGGGCGTCGAGGAGTCGGGCGTATCGGGATGGCGCAGGGGGGCGGCCAGAGGGTGCGGCCGGACTAGTCGTCCTCGTCCTCGAAGCCGACAAGCGCCAGCGCGCGGGCCTTGATCTGGCGCGTCATGCACCAGTGAATCAGCGCGTCCTCGCGGCCATGCGTGACCCACACTTCGCGCGGGGCGATTTCCTGGATCGTGTCGATCAGTTCGTCCCAATCGGCGTGGTCGGACATGATCAGCGGCAGTTCGACGAGCTTCTGCCGCGCGCGCTGGCGCACGCGCATCCAGCCGCTGGCCATCGCGGTGATCGGATCGGGAAGGCGGCGCGACCAGCGATCGTTGAGCGCGCCGGGCGGGCACATCACGACGTGGCCCGCCATCGCCGCCTTGGGCACGCCGGCGACGGGGATCAGCTCACCCAGGCGAACGCCGTGCTCGGCGTAAAGATCGCACAGGCGCTGGAGCGCGCCGTGAATGTAGATCGGCGCCTCGTGCCCGCGTTCGCGCAGTTCGGCGATGACGCGCTGCGCCTTGCCCAGCGCATAGGCGCCGACGAGGACGCAGCGATCGGGATTGGCGTGGAGCCGCGCGATGAGCTTGTCGATCTCGTCCCCGGTATCGGGATGGCGGAAGACGGGCAGGCCGAACGTCGCCTCCGTCACGAACACGTCACACGCAACGGGCTCGAACGGCGCGCAGGTGGGATCGGGGCGGCGCTTGTAATCGCCCGAGACGACGATCCGCTCGCCGCGATGCTCGAGCAGGATCTGCGCCGAGCCGAGCACGTGCCCGGCAGGGACGAAGCTTGCCTCAACGTCGCCGAGCCGCACCGTCTCGCCGTAGGCAACCGGGTGCCCGGCCTGTTCGCCGTAGCGCGCGTCCATGATCGCGAGCGTCTCAGGCGTCGCCCATACCGCAGCGTGGCCGCCGCGCGCGTGATCGGCGTGGCCGTGCGTTACGAGCGCGCGCGCCTGCGGGATCGAGGGATCGATCCACGCATCGGCGGGACGCACGTAGATGCCGTGGGGGTGGGGTTCGAGCCAGTCGCCGAGCTTGGACATCAGCCGAATACGCACGACCGGATCGAAAAGCCCAACACCCTCGTTATCCGTCGGAACGACAGGAGAGTTTCGCATGGTATATTCGATATTCGGCGACAGCCTGTGGGCGATCGTCGTCATTGGCGGCTTCATCATCCTCGCCGCGGCGCTGGCGTTCGCCAAGCTGCGCAACAAGACGACCCCGGCGCAGGACGCACGGACCGAGCAGGCGACGCGCGACTTGTACAAGGAGCAATCGCGGCAGGACAGCATGCGCGGTTGACGCCGCGAGCGTGGGCCGCTGCCGCGGGGAACACTGAGCGGCGCGGCGTGGAGCGATGTGCGCGAGGCTGCCGGTGGTAACCAAGCGCTCGGCCGTCGGCCGTGCGCCGGGCGATGGTTCTTCGGTTGCGACGCCGGCCCTATATCGCGCGGCGATGAACCCTGTGCTGCCCGCCCCGCTCGCCGACTGGTTCGCCTCGCGCGGGTGGCAGCCGCGGCGGCACCAGCTGGCGATGTTGGCCGAGGGGCGCGCGGGACGGCACGCGCTGCTGGTGGCGGCGACGGGTGCGGGCAAGACGCTCGCAGGGTTCCTGCCGACGCTGGTCGAACTGATCGAGACGCCGAGTGAGGGGCTGCACACGCTGTACGTCTCGCCGCTGAAGGCGCTGGCGGTAGACATTCAGCGCAACTTGGTGACGCCGGTGGCGGAGATGGGGCTCGACGCGCTCGGCATCGACATCCGCATCGAGACGCGCACCGGCGATACGCCGTCCGACCGCAAGGCGCGGCAGCGCGCCCGCCCACCGCAGATCCTGCTGACGACGCCCGAATCGCTCTCGCTGCTGCTGAGCTACCCCGACAGCTTCACGATGTTCGCGGGGCTGAAGACGATCGTGATCGACGAGGTGCATGCGTTCGCGACGGGCAAGCGCGGCGACCTGCTGTCGCTGTGCATGGCGCGGCTGCAGACGATCGCGCCCGGCCTGCGGCGCATCGCGTTATCTGCCACGGTGGCGGATGCCGACGGCTATCGCGCGTGGCTCGCCCCTGACGGCGACATCGATGCGGTGAGCCTGGTGCATGGCGACCAAGGGGTCGATCCGAACATCGCGATCCTGCTCCCTGAGGACCGCGTGCCGTGGGCGGGGCATTCGGGGCGCTATGCAGCGGCGCAGGTGATGGGTGAGATCGAGGCGCATCGCACGACGATCGTCTTCTGCAACACGCGCAGCCTCGCCGAGCTGATCTTCCAGGATTTGTGGAAGGCGAATGAAGCGCAGCTGCCGATCGGCATCCATCACGGCAGCCTGGAAAAGGAGGCGCGACGCAAGGTGGAGGCGGCAATGTCCGCCGGGCGGCTGCGCGCGCTGGTGGCGACGGCGAGCCTCGACCTGGGGGTCGACTGGGGCGATGTCGACTGCGTGATCCAGATGGGCGCGCCCAAGGGATCGTCGCGGCTGCTGCAGCGGATCGGGCGCAGCAATCACCGGCTCGACGAATCGTCCGAAGCGCTGATCGTGCCGGGCAACCGCTTCGAATATCTCGAGGCGCGCGCCGCGCTCGACGCGGTGGAGGCGGGCGAGCTCGATGCCGATGTGTTCCGCATGGGCGCGCTCGACGTGCTGGCGCAGCACGTGATGGCGTGCGCGTGCGCCGCGCCGTTCGACCAGGCGGCGCTGCTCACCGAGGTGCGGTCAGCGCTGCCCTATTCGGCGCTGACCGACGATCTGTTCGACAAGGTGCTCGGCTTTATCCGCGACGGCGGCTACTCCTTGCGCGCGTACGACCGGTTCAAGCGGTTGACGCAGGACGGCGACGGCCCTTCGACAGGCTCAGGACAGGGCCTGTGGCGGGTGAGCCACCCCAAGTTCGTCGCGCAGCATCGGCTGAACGCGGGGATCATCGTCGAGGCGACGATGCTGAAGGTGCGCTTTCGCAACGGGCGCGCGCTGGGCAAGGTGGAAGAGGCGTTTGCCTCGACGCTGAGCCATGGCGACACGTTCTTCTTCGCGGGCATGAGCCTGGAGGTGGAGAAGATCGACACCGAGGATCTGATCGTGCGCGCGACGGCGCGGCCGGCGCGGATCCCGACCTATGGTGGCAGCCGCATGCCGCTGTCGACCAACCTCGCCGATCGCGTGCGCGGGTTCCTGGCGACGCCCGAGGAATGGTCGCGCTTTCCAGACGACGTGCGCGAGTGGCTGGAGATCCAGGCGCGCCGCTCCGCGCTGCCGCGGCCCGACCAGCTGCTGGTCGAGACCTTTCCGCGCGAGGGGCGGCATTACATGGTCGCCTATAGCTTCGAGGGGTGGAACGCGCACCAGTCGCTCGGCATGCTGATCACGCGGCGGATGGAGACGGCGGGGTTGAAGCCACTGGGGTTCGTGTCGAACGACTATGCGATCGCGACCTATTCGGTCGATCCGATCACCGATCCCGCCGCGCTGTTCTCCGCCGACATCCTCGAGCACGAGTTCGTCGAGTGGGTGCAGCAATCGCATCTCCTGAAGCGCGCGTTCCGCGAGGTGGCGGTGATCGGCGGGTTGGTCGAGCGGCAGCATCCCGGCAAGCGCAAGACGGGCAAGCAGGTGACGTTCTCGACCGACCTCATCTACGACGTGCTGCGCAAGTACGAGCCGAGCCACATCCTGCTGGAGGCGGCGTGGGCCGATGCGCGCGCGCGGATGACCGACGTCGGGCGGCTCGCGGGGCTGCTCGACCGCGCGGCGGAGACGATGCTGCATGTCGACCTGCCGCGCGTCTCGCCGCTCGCGGTGCCGGTGCTGGTGCTGATCGGTCGCGAGAAGGTGGCGACGGGGAGCGCGGACGACGCGCTGCTGATCGAGGCGGAGGCGCTGGCGGCGGACGCAATGCGCGTGGACTGACCGGCGGGTGTGACGAAGGAATGCTGCGCAGCAATTTGTTTTGACAAGGGACCGAAACGGGCGCTTCATCGCGGGCATGCGTCGCTGGCTCGCCTTGCCGTTGCTTTCCCTGCTCGCCAACACCGGCGAGCCGGTGCAGGCGCCGCCGCCCGCCGTCGTGCCCCCACCCCTTGGTGCGCCGGAGCCGGCGACGACGCTGGGCGAGCAGCTAGCGTTCGGCAACAACGGGCCGCGCATGACGGTGCCGGTGCAGATCGCGGGCGCCGGGCCGTACGAATTCATCATCGATACCGGTGCGCAGCGCACCGTGATCAGCCGCGAGCTGGCGGGCAAGCTGGGGCTGGCCGGCGGGCGCAATGTGCGGCTGACGGGAATGACGGGAACCGAAGACGTCGGAACCGTGCTGATTCCGTCGATCTCGGTCAGCACGCTGGGCGGATCGGCGATCGAGGCGCCGGCGCTGTCGGCGGCGCATCTCGGCGCGCCGGGCATGCTGGGGATCGACGCGCTGCAGGGGCACTCGCTGGCGATCGATTTCGACACGCAGAGCATGAGCGTATTGCCCGCGCGCCGCCGCGGAGAGCGTGTGCGGCGCGCGCCCGACGAGATCGTGATCCAGGCAAAGAGCCTGTTCGGGCAGCTCGTCGTCACCGATGCGCGCGTCGCGGGCGAGCGGGTGCGCGTGATCCTCGACACCGGCAGCGCGGTGACGATGGGCAACCTTGCGCTGCGCAAGCGGCTGGCGAAGCGCGGCAAGGTGGCGCCGATCACGCTGATCAGCGTGACGGGCGGGCAGCTGATCGCCGACTATGGCTCGATGAAGCTGATCAAGATCGGCGACGCGGAGATCAGCGACATGCCCGTCGCCTTCGCCGATGTGCCGCCGTTCCGCGCCTTCGGGCTGGAGAAGAAGCCAGCGCTGATGCTGGGGATGGATGCGCTGAAGCTGTTCACCCGCGTGCAGATCGATTTCGCCAATCGCGAGCTGCGCCTGAGCCTGCCGCGCGGCAGCCGGCGCAACTGGGAGCCGGCGCGCTTCGCCTCCTTCTGACGCCGCGCCACCGTAGAGCGTTGCGCCGCCACGCTTTCCCTGCAACGATCGTCGGCATAACGATCGGGAGAGAGTGATGCGGGGCGTGTGGCGTTTTCTGGCAGCGGCGGCTGCGCTTTCCCCCGCGATCGGTGCATCGATTCCCGCACAGGCGCAGCAGCGCCCCGACCAGCAGGCGTTCTTCGGCCTCTACAAGGAACTGGTCGAGACCAACACCGTCGTCGGGCAGGGGAGCTGCACGCGCGCCGCGCAGCAGCTGGCGACGCGGATGAAGGCGGCGGGCTATCCGGCGAGTGCGGTAACGGTTTTCAGCGTGCCCGAGCATGCCGAGGACGGCGGGATCGTCGTGACGCTGCCCGGCACCGACCGCGCGCAGGGCGCGATGCTGCTGCTCGGCCATCTCGATGTGGTGGCGGCGAAGCGCGAGGATTGGGTGCGCGATCCGTTCAAGCTCGTCGAGGAGAACGGCTTCTACTACGCCCGCGGCACCGTCGACGACAAAGCGATGTCGGCGGTGTGGGCGGACACGATGATCCGCTTCGCGCAGGAGAGATATCGCCCCAAGCGGACGATCAAGCTGGCGCTGACGTGCGGCGAGGAGACGACCTACGCGTTCAACGGCGCCGACTGGCTGGCGAAGAACCGGCCTGAGCTAGTGCGGGCCGACTTCGTGCTCAACGAGGGCGGCGGCGGGCGGCTCGACGCGGCGGGCAATCGCCAGGCGCTGGCGGTTCAGGTAGGCGAAAAGGCGGCGCAGAACTTCACGCTGCTCGCGACCAACCCCGGCGGGCACAGCAGCGCGCCGACGCCCGACAATGCGATCTACGAGCTCGCTGACGCGATTCGTGCGGTGCAGGGCTACGAATTCCCGATCAAATTCACCGACACGACGCGCGCCTTCTTCACCGCGACGTCGCAGGCGCTGCCCGCGCCCGTCGGCCCGGCGATCAAGCGGCTGCTCGCAAACCCCGCCGACACCGCGGCGGATGCGATCGTCAGCCGTGACAAGACGCTGCACTCGACGCTGCGCACCACCTGCGTCGCGACGCTGGTGAACGCGGGCCACGCGGAAAATGCGCTGCCGCAGCGCGCGACCACGAACGTCAACTGCCGGATCTTTCCGGGCGAGAGCGTCGATGGAACGCTCGCCAAGCTGCAGGAGCTGGCCGGGCCGAAGGTGAAGGTGACCGCGAACCAGCCGGTGCGCCCGATCGCGGTGCCGCCGCCGCTCGACCCCAAGATCATGGGGCCGATCACCACGCTGGCGGCGAAGCATTTCCCCAAAGTGCCCGTGGTGCCGATGATGTCGACGGGGGCAACCGACGGGGTGTTCTTCGCAACGCTCAACATGCCCGTCTACGGCGTGCCGGGGATCTTCCTCGAGCCCGACCTGAACGGCATCCATGGGCTGAACGAGCGGATCCGCGTTTCCGCGCTCTACGAGGGACGCGACTATCTCTACGATCTGGCGAAGACGCTCTCCAGCTGAGGGCGGCCGGCGGGCGGTGGCCGCAGCGGGATGGTCCGTGGCGGCGCTGCCCGCGCACCGTGGGATGGACTTGATCGGGCGAGTCGCTTGCGGCATGGCGCCGCCATGGTTCCCTTTTCGTTCGGTGGACACGATCTGACGCCGCTGACGCAGGGCGCGCTGTTCTGGACGGCACGGCGCGCGCTGCTGGTCGCCGATCTGCACCTTGAAAAGGCGAGCTGGTTCGCGCGCTTCGGCCAAATGCTGCCGCCGTACGATTCGCTCGCGACGCTGGCCGATCTCACCGCGCTGGTCGTCGCCACCGGGGCAAGCGAGGTGTGGTGCCTGGGCGACAGCTTCCACGACGTGGCGGGGTGCGAGCGGCTACCCGAAGCGGCGCAGGCAATGCTGCGCGATCTGACCGCGGGCACGCGCTGGACGTGGATCGCCGGCAATCACGATTCGCACTATGTCGACCGCTGCGGCGGCGAGGTGGTGGACGAGGCAATGGTCGACGGGCTAATGCTGCGCCACGAGGCGCGCGCGGCGGAACATCGCCCCGAACTGTCGGGGCATTTCCATCCCAAGCTGCGGCTGCGCGTGCGCGGCAAGCTGGTGTCGCGGCGCTGCTTCGTCGCCACCGGCAGCAAGATCATCCTGCCCGCCTTCGGATCGCTGACCGGCGGGCTCGACGCCGGCCATCCCGAGATCGTCCGCGCAGTGGGGCGCAGCGCGCAGGCGCTCATCCCGGTGCAGGACCGGCTGCTGCGGTTTCCGCTGGCGGCGTGAGCCACGCCGGCGCGGCGCGTGCTTCAGGCGTCGAGCGCGTGTTGCAGACGGTCGCGGATCGCCACCAGCGCCTCGACCGGGACCGCTGCCGCCGTCGGTGTAGGCATTGGGGCAGGGGTGTCTTTCGGCGGGGCGGGGCTGCGGCCCTCACCGGCGAGCAGCTTCTGCACGCCCTTCACCGTGTAGCCCTCGGTATCGAGCAGCCGATGGATGCGCTGCACCAGCGCGACGTCCTCGGGACGATAGTAGCGCCGGTTACCCGCGCGGGTGACGGGGCGAAGCTGCGGAAAGCGCGTTTCCCAATAGCGCAGCACGTGCGCGGCGACGCCCGTCTGCGCGGTGACCTCGCCGATCGTACGGAAGGCGCCGGGCGCCTTGCCCGTGTCGCTCATGCCCCGCCGGTGGCGATACGGTCGCGCATCATCTGGCTGGCGCGGAAGGTGAGCACGCGGCGCGGCGCGATCGGCACTTCGACGCCGGTCTTGGGATTGCGCCCGATGCGCTCGCCCTTGTCGCGCAGCACGAAGGTGCCGAAGCCGGATATCTTGACGTTTTCCCCCTTCGACAGGGCGCTGCACATGTTCGCCAGGATCTGTTCGACGATGTCCGCCGAATCGGCGCGCGACAAACCCACCTGACGGTGCAGTGCCTCGGCCAGATCGGCCCTGGTCAGCGTGCCAGCTTCGCTCATATCGGTGCTCGAACCCCCTATGCCGTGCGACGGTACCATCAGTACTAACAGCAAAAAAGCCGCATATGGCTGACTGATTCAAGTTAAATCCGTACGACGGCGGCACCCCAAGTGAAACCACCGCCCATCGCCTCGAGCACGACGATCTGTCCCGGCCTGATACGTCCGTCGCGGATCGCGACGTCGAGCGCGAGCGGGACGGAGGCGGCCGAGGTGTTGGCGTGCTGATCGACCGTCACCACGACGCGCTCGGGCGCGAGGCCGAGCTTCCGCGCGGTCGCATCGAGGATGCGGGCATTGGCCTGGTGCGGGACGACCCAATCCACCGAATCGGTCGACAGCCCGGCGAGCGCCATCGATTCGCCCATAACGGCGGCGAGATTGACGACCGCGTGGCGGAACACCTCGCGGCCCTTCATGCGCAGCTTGCCGACCGTGCCGGTGGTCGACGGGCCGCCATCGACGTAGAGCAGTTCGTTGTGGCGCCCATCGGCGTGGAGCTTGGTGGCGAGGATGCCGCGGCCGGTGGCCTCGTCGCTCTCCTGCGCCTCGAGCACCATCGCGCCCGCGCCGTCGCCGAACAGCACGCAGGTGGTGCGGTCCTCCCAGTCGAGGATACGGCTGAACGTCTCCGCGCCGATCACCAGCGCGCGGCGCGCGACGCCCGAGCGGATCATGCTGTCCGCCACCTGCACCGCGTAGAGGAAGCCCGAGCAGACCGCCGCGACGTCGAACGCGACGCAGTCGTTGATGCCGAGCATCGCCTGCACCTTGGTGGCGGTGGCAGGGAAGGTCTGATCCGGCGTGGCGGTGGCGAGGACGATTAGGTCGACCTCCGCCGCCGCAATACCCGCCGCGTCGAGTGCGCGGGTCGCCGCGTCGCGCGCGAGCGTCGCAGTGGTCTCGCCTTCACCGGCGATGTGGCGGAAGCGGATGCCGGTGCGCTCGACGATCCACTCGTCGGTGGTGTCGACCATCTCCGCCATCTCGGCGTTCGATACGCGCCGCACGGGGAGCGCCGATCCGGTGCCGGTGATGACGCTGCGAATCATGCCGCCTGTTTCTCAAAATGCCGAAGATCGTCGGCGATGCGACGCGCCAGATCGGCCTGCACCATCTTCGCGGCGACGCCGATCGCGGTGGCGATGCCGCGCTCGTTCGCGCCCCCGTGGCTCTTCACGACGAGGCCGTTGAGGCCGAGGAAGACCGCGCCATTGTGGTTGTTGGGATCGAGATGCTCGCGCAGCAGCTGTGTCGCTGGGCGCGAGATCAGGAAGCCGATCTTCGACCGGACCGAGCTGGTGAAGGCACGCTTCAACAGGTCGGCGACGAAGCGGGCAGTGCCCTCCGCGGTCTTGAGCGCGATGTTGCCCGAGAAGCCGTCGCACACGATGACGTCGTGCTCGCCGCGCGACAGCCGGTCGCCCTCGACGAAGCCGGTGAACGTCATCGGCAGGTGCGGCGCGCCGCGCAGCGCGGCGGCGGCATCGCGGATCTCGTCGGTGCCCTTCTGATCCTCGCTGCCGATGTTGAGCAGCGCGACGCGCGGCGAGGTGAGGTCGAGCGCGACGCGCGCATAGGCAGCGCCCATAACCGCAAACTGGACGAGGTTCTTCGCCTCCACCTCGGTATTCGCACCGAGATCAAGCACGACGACGTCGTTGTCGCCCAGCGTCGGGAGCAGAGCGGCGAGCGCGGGGCGATCGATCCCCGGCATGGTACGCAGCGCGAGCTTCGCCATCGCCATCAGCGCGCCGGTGTTGCCCGCGGAGACGGCGGCGCCCGCGCGACCCTGCTTCACGCAGTCGATCGCGATGCCCATCGACGTGGACTTGGCTCGGCGCAGTGCCTGCCCCGCCTTCTCGTCACCCTTGATGACGCCGGGGGCATGGACGATTTCCGCGTTGCGGCTGAGGTTCGGGTGCTGTTCCAGCCCCCCGCGAATCGCCGCTTCGTCACCGACGAGGAGGAACTTCATCCCCTCGAACCGGCGACGCGCACGCGCCACGCCGGCCAGCATCACGGCTACCCCTTCGTCGCCGCCCATCGCATCGACGGCGATCCAGGAACTGTCGGCCATGATGCTGTGCGCTCCCGTGGCTAGGGCTGTCAGCCCTCGACCGAGACGACCTCACGGCCATTGTAATGGCCGCATGCGGTGCAGAGATTGTGCGGGCGACGCAGCTCGCCGCAGTTCGGGCATTCCTGGAACGCGTCAACCGAGATCGCGTCGTGCGCACGGCGCATGCCGCGGCGGGAGGGGGAAGTCTTTCGCTTGGGGACGGCCATCGCGGCACCTTGATCAAAATGTTCGCAACAAAAGCGACTAGCCCGACGACGATCGACGCGGTCCAGTGAATCACCGGCCGCGCCGGGCGGCCGGGCGCATCGCGAAGTTCGGCGCCTATAGCTGATCGCGCGGCGGTTGCAAGCGCAGCCGTTGCATGCGTCCGCGCCGGATGGCAGGTTCGCCGCAGGATCAAGGGGAGGAAATCATGCTGCTGCCGGTCACGCTCGTCATCGCCGCCGCCTGCGCGGTGGTCAACATCTGGCTCGCGATGCGGCTGGTGCGCGGGCGGCTCAAGGGCGGGGTGATGGTGGGCGACGGCGGCGACCAGGCGATGCAGGCGGGGATGCGCGCGCACGCCAATTTCGTCGAATATACGCCGATCGTGCTGATCCTTCTTGCGCTGATCGAGCTGGCGCGCGGGCCGCTGGTCGCGCTGTGGATCATCGGCGCGCTCTACGTCCTGGCGCGGATTGCGCATCCACTGGGGATGACGCGCGGCGCGCCCAATGCGCTGCGCGCGGGCGGCGCGGCGGTGACGTGGATCGTGACGCTGGTGCTCGCCGGCTGGGCGCTGGCGATCGCGATCGACGCGCCGCGAACCACCCCTGCGACGATCACGCTCGATGCGACTGCGCCGCGCGCCTGACGCGCCGTCACTGTTGGGGCGGCAGCGCGGCATACCAGTCGGCATAGGGCGTGGTGCGCGCCATGTGCCGGTTGAGGTCGGGCGCGCCGTCTTGCCACCAGACAGGGCCCCGCTCGCCCAACGCCACTTTCGCCGCATCGACGCGGGCGCGCGCCTCGGCCAGCGCCTGCGCATCGTCCGCCGCCTTGGCGGTACGTACCGCGCGGCGGGCGTGCATCAGGTCATCGACCAGCGCCTTGCGCCGATCGTCTGAAAGGCTCGGATCGGCGCGGCGCCACAGCCGACCGCGCACGACGATGTAGCGGCCGTCGGGCGTGACGGGGGGCGGGGCGCGGTCAGCCATCCGCCGGCCGGCGCGGAGCGGCGAGCAGCGCCGCAAGCGTCACTGGCGCGAAGCCGCGCACGTCGACGCCGACGTCATATTGCCGCAGCATCGGCTTCATCCGTCCGTGGCTGTGGCCGTGGAGGTTGATCGCGCGGCGATGCTGCCCGTTCCCGCTGCGGAACGGATAGTGGCACAGGACGAGCAGGTGCCCGTCGACGGTGATCTCGGCATAATCCTGCACGCTCGCCCAGCCGACGGCGGCGAGCGTGGCGGCGGGATCGTTGTTGCCGCGCAGCAGTTGCTTGCGCCCGTTGAGCCGCGCGAGCAGCCCGGCCACCGCGTCGCCGCGCCGCGCGACATCGCCGAGGTGCCACACCTCGTCATCGGGCGCGACGGCTGCGTTCCAGTTCGCCACCATCGCCGCGTCCATCGCCGCGACATCGGCGAACGGGCGCTTGCTGATGTTGATCGTGCGGTGATCGCCGAAGTGCGTGTCGCTGGTGAACAGGATCGTCATGTCCAGTAGAGGATCCGTGCGGCGGGCAGCGCATCGGCGATCTCGCGTTCGAAGAAGCCGCGCAGCGTACGCATCGTCGCGGCGTCGTAGACCTGCTTCTCGCTGCCGAACTTGGAGCGCTTGGTGGCGCGGTTCGCCGCGCTCATGTCGAGCGACGATCCGGGGTACCAGCCCTCGAGCACGGCCTTCGAGCCGGGCGTGAAGCGATGCGTGATGAGTTCGACGGTGAGATCGAGGTCGGGCGCGCCGGCCAGCGCTGTGGCGACGTCGGCGACCAGCGTTCGGTACGCCGCCTCCCACCCGTTCGCGGCGATGATCGGCGCGATCGTGAGCCCGATCGGATAGCCGTGGTCCGCCATCCGCCGCAGCGCCGCGATCCGCGCGGCGACGCGCGCTGTGCCGCCCTCGAACCGGGCGAAGCGGGGCGGGTTGAGCGATGCGCGCATCCGCGTGCGGCGCTGGTGATCGAGTGCGAGCAGCGGTTCGACGTCCGCGAATTTGCTGGTGAAGCGCAACTGCGCGGGCGCCTGCCATGCGCCGAACCAGCGGATCGCGGCGGAGAGCGAGCCGGTGAGATGCTCAAGCGCGAGCGGATCGGTGTAGCACGACGCCTCATACGTCGTGCCCTCGTGCGCGCGGTCGCGGCTGCGCGAGGTGATCGTGCCGTCGCCGAGATAGTCGGGCAGCACGGCTAGGATCTCGTCGAGATTGGCGTAGGCGCGGGTGATCGGCGGTCCCTTCAGCGAGCCGGCGAGATAGCAGTAGCTGCAATGCGCCGGGCATCCTTCGGCAAGATCGACGCGCCAGTCGGCACTCGGCGCGATCGGCTGCAGCCGCCGCTTGGACGGCGGCGCGACGGTGACGGCGAGCGTTGCCTTCGCCGCGGCATAGGCGCGCTTCGGATCGTCGGGCAGCGCGAGCGAAAGCCGATCGCCGGGCAGCTCGATCACCTCGCTGCCGAGCATCGCTGCGCGTGCGGCGATCGCGCGGCCGTGCGCCCAATCACGCGCGCTGCGCGTGACGAGGACGCGGCGCGGGATCCAGCCCGTGGCGGCTGGAGGGGAGAGCGGGGCGGCAGCGGTCACGCTAGGCACAACGGCCGGCAGGCACAGCCGTTCAATCCAAGCAAAGTTGATCTGAAGCAAGTTATCCAAAGGATAATAAGGCTTGTTCCCCATGCACTTATTGCACGGTGTGGCGGGAACTTCCGAGAAACTTCCCTGTTGCCTAGTCAACGTCACGCGAGGAATGCAAGACATGATCTACGTTAAGGCAGCTGTTCTTTCGATGTTCGCAGTAGCGGCGGTCCCGGCACTGGCGCAGACCCCGCCGCCGCCCCCACCACCCGAGGCGAAGACCACGGCAATGCCCTATGTCGAGGCTGCTGCGATGAGCGATCTGTACGAAATCAACTCGAGCCAGCTTGCGCTCGAGAAGTCGCAGAACAAGGCGGTGCGCAGCTTCGCCTCGATGCTGATCAAGCACCACCAGAAGACGACCGCGGCGACGACCAGGGCGGCGCAGCGCGCGAACATGACGCCGCCGCCGCCGTCGCTGGGCGGGGCGCAGGCATCGATCGCCGAGCTGCAGGGTGCGTCGGCAGCCGATTTCGACCGGCTGTACATCGCGCAGCAGGTCCCGGCGCACCAAGCGGCGCTCGACCTGCACCAGAGCTATGCCGCGGGCGGCGACCAGCCGGCGCTGCGCACCACGGCGAAGGCGGCGGTGCCGATCATCAAGCAGCATATATCTGCGGCCACCAAGCTGCAGAACGGCGCGGGCCACGCCGGGCATAAAGGCATGTGATTGTCTCCCCGCCGGCTCGGACGATCCGAGGCGGCGGGGAGCCACGTTCGGTCGAACGACCGCTGCAATTCGCGTCTCGCCTCCTATCTTGATGGGCGATGCCTACCTTCCCTTCGATCCTCGCGTTCGGCGATAGCCTGATCGCGGGCTATGGCCTGTCGGCCGCCGACAGCTTTCCCGGCCAACTCGAACGCGTGCTGCGCCGTCGTTACCCAAACGCGCAGGTCGCCAACGCCGGCGTCTCGGGCGATACCAGCGCCGATGCGCTGCGGCGCCTGCCGCGCGTGCTGAGCAGCCTGTCGCAGCGGGCCGACCTCGCGATCGTGCAGATCGGGCCGAACGACGTCATCCGCGGCAAGCCGGCGAGCGAGATGCGCGCCAACCTCGACGCGATGCTGGCCGAGTTCGCGCGCTGCGACATCGCGGTGCTGCTCGCGACCGTCGAGCCGCCCGCGTTCCTCGCCGATCGGGCGCGCGGCTATGCCGGCATCCACGCGGCGGTGGCGGCGCAGCACGGCGCGGCGACCGCTCCCTTCTTTCCGCCCGGCGTGCTGGGGCATCCCGCAATGGTGTTGGCCGACCGCGTCCACCCCAACGCCCGAGCGATCGCCGCGGTGGTCGATCACCTGCTGCCCACCGTCGAGCGGCTGCTCGCTCCAGCCGCAGCCGCGCGCGCGGCGTGATAATCGACAAAGCCGTGTTTTGTGCGGCGATTGATCGATTTCGTAACTCGATCTGACGAAATAATGTCGCTTCACCTGTCATCAACGGCGAGTAGAACCGCCGCATGATCTCACGAGAGGACCGATAAACATGGACGCGAAGACGAGCGGCTGCCCGGTGACCGGAAGCCCGCTGAGCGATCACGCCAAGGAGCCGGCCGCGCTGCGCGCGCTGCTCGGCCGGACGAACCGCGACTGGTGGCCCAACCAGCTGTCGCTCGAGATCCTTCAGCAGAACGGCCTGTCGGGCAATCCGATGGGCGACGATTTCGACTATGCGGCCGAGTTCAAGACGCTCGACCTCGACGCGGTGAAGCGCGACCTGACTGCGCTGATGACCGACAGCCAGCCATGGTGGCCAGCCGATTACGGGCATTATGGCCCGTTCTTCATCCGCATGGCGTGGCACTCGGCCGGCACCTATCGCACCGGTGACGGGCGCGGCGGCGCATCGGCTGGGCAGCAGCGTTTCGCGCCGCTCAATTCGTGGCCGGACAACGGCAACCTCGACAAGGCGCGCCGCCTGCTGTGGCCGATCAAGCAGAAGTACGGCCAGAAGCTGAGCTGGGCGGATCTGTTCATCCTGGCGGGCAACGTCGCGATCGAATCGATGGGCGGCCCGGTGTTCGGCTTTGGCGGCGGCCGCGCCGACGTGTTCGAGCCCGAGAAGGACGTCTATTGGGGTACCGAGGAAGAGTGGCTCGGCCAGACGCGGCATGACGAGGAGGAGGGCCGAGCGCTCGAGAGCCCGCTCGCCGCGATCCAGATGGGTCTCATCTACGTCAACCCGGAAGGCCCGGGCGGCGTGCCCGATGCGCTGCGTTCGGCACGCGACATCCGCGACACGTTCGGCCGCATGGGCATGAACGACGAGGAGACCGTTGCGCTGACCGCGGGTGGCCACACCTTCGGCAAGGCGCACGGCGCGGGCGACGCGAAGCTCGTCGGCGTCGAGCCGGAAGGCGCGGACATCGCGAGCCAGGGCCTCGGTTGGGCCTCGACGCACGAGAGCGGCATGGGCGATCACACGATCACCAGCGGCATCGAGGGCGCGTGGACGCCGACGCCGACGAAGTGGGACATGACCTATTTCGACATGCTGCTCGACCACGAGTATGAGCTCGTCACGAGCCCGGCGGGTGCGAAGCAGTGGCAGCCAGTCGGCAACCCCGAGGAGACGCTGGCGCCAAAGGCGCACACCCCGGGCGTCAAGGTGCCGACGATGATGACCACCGCCGACATGGCGATGAAGGTCGACCCGGCGTATCGTGCGATCTCTGAGCGGTTCCGCAACGATCCCGAGGCGTTCGGCGATGCCTTCGCCCGCGCCTGGTTCAAGCTGTGCCACCGCGACATGGGGCCCAAGATCCGTTACCTTGGCAAGGACGTGCCGACCGAGGACCTGATCTGGCAGGATCCGATCCCCGCGGCGGACTATGCGACGATCGATGCCGGCGACGTCGCGTCGCTCGAGCAGAAGATCCGCGACTCGGGCCTGTCGATCGGCGAGCTCGTTTCGGTCGCCTGGGCGTCGGCGGCGACGTATCGCAAGTCGGACCATCGCGGCGGCGCCAACGGTGCGCGCATCCGCCTCGCGCCGCAGAAGGACTGGGACGTCAACGAGCCCGCGAAGCTCGCCAAGGTGCTGGCGGTGTACGAGGGCATCAAGCGTGACTTCGACGCCAGCGCGACCGGCGGCAAGAAGGTGAGCATCGCCGACCTGATCGTGCTCGGTGGCTCGGTTGGCGTCGAGCAGGCGGCGCGCGCCGCCGGCAGCGACGTCAAGGTGCCCTTCACCCCCGGCCGTACCGACGCGAGCGCCGAGCAGACCGACGCCGAGAGCTTTGACGTGCTCGAGCCCAAGGCGGACGGTTTCCGCAACTATCTCGGCGTACGCTTCAACGTCCCGACCGAGGAGCTGCTGATCGACCGTGCGCAGCTGCTGGGGCTGAGCTCGCCCGAGATGACCGTACTGGTCGGCGGGCTGCGCGTGCTTGGCGCGAACCACAATGGGTCGCAGCACGGCGTGCTGACGACGCGCCCGGGCCAGCTGACGAACGACTTCTTCGTCAACCTGCTCGACATGGGCACGGCGTGGAAGGAAGTCGACGAGACGGGCGACGAGGAATATGTCGGCAGCGATCGTGCGACGCACGAGAAGCGCTGGACGGCGACGCGCACCGACCTCGTCTTCGGCGCGAACTCGCAGCTGCGCGCGCTCGCCGAAGTCTATGCCAGCGCCGATGCGGGCGAGAAGTTCGTCAAGGACTTCGTCGCGGCCTGGACCAAGGTGATGAACGCAGACCGCTTCGATCTGAAGTATAACTGATCGATCAGCCGGCGTGAGGAGGGGCCGCGGCAGCAGCAGCTGTCGCGGCCCTTCGTCGTTTCGGCGGCTGGTATCAGCCGAAGTTATGCTTGATCGTCAGGTACGGCAGGATGTGCTGATTGCGGACGCGATCCTCGACGCGGAACGGCTCCGGGGTGCGCCGATCGGGGGTGAAGAACAGGCGTTCGCGACGGGACGAGAAGTTGCCGAGATTGTCGACCGCGAGCGTCACCGTGGTGCTGCGCGTTGGGCGATATTCGGCAAAGGCGGTGATGTACGGATTGCTGGGGACGAGCGTGTCGAGTTCGTTCAAGCGGAAGGTGGTGAAGGGATCCTGTCCCTCGAAGCCGAAGCCCCACGCGAAGCGCCCGAGATCCTGCCGCCAGTTGAGAGCATAGACGAACGGCGAATTGCCCGAATAGGCGCGGTTGCGGCCGGTATAGGGATCGCGCACCGACGTATCGACATAGGACAGGCGGCCTGAGATGCGCCCGCCCTTGATACCGAGCTTGGTGACGGGGAGGTCGAACGTCGCGCGTGCGATCTTGCTCGTCCCGTTCCCCAGATTACCGGGCGCATCGAACCCCTCGGGCGTGGGGACGCGATCCTGCACCAGCGCGGTGCGGGTGTAGCCGAGTTCGATCTTGATCTGCCCGTCGCCGAGCACTTGCTTCTCGATCGTCGCAAGCCCCTCCCACGAGCGCTGCGGCAGCAGTTCGGCGTTGCCGCCGTTGACGCGTTCGTTGGAAAGCTCGGCCGCGCTGATGAAATCCTCGAAACGGAGCTGCGCGACGGTGCGTGCGATCGACGCCTGCGCGCGCCAGCCGTCACCGATGCGCCAGTCGAAATTGGCGCGCGGCTTGAAGAATTGCAGCGAGCGCTTCGCCGAAGCGTCGCCGGAAACGGTGAGACGCGAGATCTCGTAGTTCAACGCCAGATCCATGCGCAGCTTCGATGTCAGCGCGCGGCTGGCGTTGGCGAAACCCTCAGCGCGATATTCGGTGACGGTCGCGTCGTCGACCGGCAGATCGATCCGCGCGCGTGTGCCCGTATCGTCGAACGCGAACAGGTCGACCTTGCTGCGCAGGCGGTTGAGCGCGCCCTCGATCCCCGTCTCGACCGACCAAGCGCCGAGATCGGGGCGCGTCCACAGCCCGCGCAGCACCGCCTCGTCGCGCTGGCTGCGCACCTGCTGCTCGAACCCGCCGATCACCGCGCTGCGCACGCGCAGCAGCGACAGATCGCGATCATTCCGGTCGCGGCGCGAGGCGAGCCCGATCAGCTTGATGCCGCCGCCCATGAAGGGGCGCTGCACGTCGCCGCCGACCTCCCATTCGTCGAAGTGGAAGCGCTGCGTGAGCCGGTCGTCGCGGGCGATGCCGCCAACGGGAAAGACGTCGTTCGCCTGGCTAAGGCGGAAACGATCGAAAGCGTAGCGCGCGTTGAAGCGCGCGGTCTCGAACTGCGAGGCCTTATAGTCCCACGATCCTGAAACGAATGCGTTGGGATCGGCGATGGTGTTGATCTTACGGCGATATTCGATCAGCTCGCCGCTAGGCAAGGCGCGCAGCCGGTCGAAGCCTTCCTCGCTGGTCTGGTTGTTGTTGACGCCGATCGAGGCGTTGTAGGTCGAATTGCCGTCGCGCAGCAGCGTCGAGACGCTGCCTTCGGGCAGCAGCCGACCGTCATACTGCCGCTTCACGCTGCCGGTGACGGTGCCAGCGAGTCCGCCTTCGCCGGTGAGGACGAGGTTTACCACCTGCGCCTTGCCGCTGTATTCGGCGCCGAACAGCGTACCCGAGCCGATCTCCACCCGCGCGACGCGGCTGGCGGGGATGCGCGCGAGGACGACGTCGATCGTATCGCTCTTCGACGAGGGACGCTGGC
The DNA here is from genome assembly GCF_002117915.1 of Sphingomonas sp. TZW2008. Taxonomy (GTDB): domain Bacteria; phylum Pseudomonadota; class Alphaproteobacteria; order Sphingomonadales; family Sphingomonadaceae; genus Sphingomonas. Next base: position 25,283 of record NZ_BDJB01000009.1, read on the forward strand.
CGTTGATGACGACGTTGCCCGCCGCCTGGCCGAAGCCACGCACCTCCTCCTCCGACAGTTCGAGCGTGAAGCCGGGAACGCGGCGCACGACCTCGAGCGCGTTGGCGGGCTGGAAGCGCTGAAAGAAGGCGGCATCGTAGACGGTCCGTCCGCTCGCATCGACGGTCTGCGCGGCGACGGGGGCGGCGGTTGACGTTAGCGCGGCGGCGAGCACCGCGATGGAAACCAGACGCATCTTACCAAACTCCCCCGCACGCCGTCGTACACGCGTGCCGGCGGGTTCCCGCAAGGATCGCGCCAGTCGGACTGCGGCGTGCAGCGCAACGGAACCGCGGGGCGGCGTGCGTTTCCGGACAGCAGGCGTGTCCGATTTCGAACACGGACACGAAAACGATCGACTTAATTGCGGCCCGTGATACCCATCGCACAACGCCAGAAGAGCCGGTCCGAGGAGAGCGACGCGTGACGATCCTGCTGCATCAATACGACACCTCGCCATTTTCAGAGAAGGTTCGCATCTGCCTCGGCATCAAGCGGCTCGAATGGGCGGCGGTCGATCAGCCGGTGGTGATGCCCAAGCCCGATTTGCTCGCGCTGACGGGGGGATATCGCCGCATCCCCGTGATGCAGATCGGGGCGGATATCTACTGCGACAGCGTTTTGATCGTCCGCGAGCTCGAGCGGCGCTTTCCCGAGCACAGCCTGTTCCCAGGCGGTACCGGCGGCATGGATCAGGCCGCGGCGCAGTGGACCGACCGCAGCTTCTTCCAGGCCGCGGTGACGGTGATCTTCGCCGGGATCGGCGACAGCGTCGGCGAGGCGTTCATTCGCGACCGCGAGAAGCTGAGCGGGCAGCCGTTCGATCCCGCCGCGATGCGCGCCGCCGTACCGCATATGGCGGCGCAGCTGCGCGCGCATGCCGCACTGGTGAGCGAGCAACTGGCGGACGGCCGGGCGTTCCTGAGCGGCGAGCGCCCGGGGCTGGTCGACGCCAACGCTTATTACAATCTGTGGTTCGTGCGATCGTTCAACCCGCCGGCGGCGGCCGCGTTCGACGATCTGCCCGGGTTGGCGGCGTGGTACGACCGCGTGCGCGCGATCGGCCACGGCACGCGCACCAGCGTCAGCCGTGAAGACGCCATCGCGCAGGCCGCGGCGGCCGAGCCCGAACCGACCAAGGTCGAGGGCCCCAACGCCGACCTCGCCGGTCGCGCGGTGATCGTCGCGGCGACCGATTACGGGCGCGAGCCGGTGCACGGCACGCTCGTCGGCGCCTCGCCGCACCAGTTATCAGTACGGCGCGAAGATCCGCGGGCGGGCGCCGTGGTGGTACATCTGCCGCGGATCGGCTTCTCGTTGTCGGCCGCAACATGATGTCGCAGAACCGTTTCTAACTGCACGAAAAAATGCCCCGAACGTGCAGCCGGAGAAACGATCGGTAAACCCTGCCTCTGTAAGGCGGGCGGGTGAGCCGATCATCCGCCCCGCGCCGCCTGTCGATCCCGCTACGCACGCTGCTCGGCCTCGCCGAGGGCGACGATCCGGCGCTGTGGAGCCGTATCCGCGCGGCGCAGCTGTTCGCCGGGCAGCAACTGGCGCCGCTGCTGCTCGCCGCCAACATCTTCGCGGCCGGGATCGTCGCGCTGCTCTTTGCAACGGCGGTGCCGATCCATTTCCTCGCCGCCTGGGGCGTCGCTGTGAGCGCGATCTGCGCCGTCGTGGCGGTTCGGCGCCACCGCACGGCGCGCTTCGACAACGGCTATGCGACGCTGGGCGAATTGCGCGACACGGCGCTGGAGGGCCTAGCGCTGGCAGCGGTGTGGAGCGTGCCGCCGCTGCTGTTCGCAGGACACGGCGGCGCCGCCGGCCAGTTCGGGCTGTGGGTGGTGCTGTCGCTGCTGATGACCGCGGCGGCGGTTTCGATGGCGACGCTGGTGCTGGCGGCGGTCGCGTTCATCGGCGGCCTCGCCGTGACGATGACGATCCCGCTGATGCTGCAGCACGCCTATGTACCGGCGGCGACGACGCTGCTGCTCGCCGCGCTGCTGATCGCGGCGTGCATTGCCCGCGCGCGCGCGCTGGTGGCGTTGCGCGGATCCGAGCTGACGCTGTATGACCGCGACGAGACCGTCAGCCTGCTGCTGCGTGAGTTCGAGGACAGCGGCGCCGATTGGCTGTGGGAGAGCGATGCGCAGCGCCGGCTGTGCAAGGTCAATCCGCGCTTCGCGCACGCGCTGGGAAAGCCTGCGAGCGAGCTGGAGGGCATGCCGCTGCTCCAGGCGCTGGCCGGCGCGGACTGGGCGGACGGTACGTTCGACGACGGCCTGCGGCTGCTGGCTGACCGGCTGAAGCGGCGCGACAGCTTTCGCGACCTGACGCTGCGGCTGACCATCGGGGACGCGGTGCGCTGGTGGTCGGTCGCGGCGAGCCCGCGGCTCGACGAGCGCGGTGCGTTTGTCGGCTTCCGCGGCGTCATCTCCGACGTCACCGAACGCCGCGCGTCGGAGGAGGCGATCACCCGCATGGCGCGCTCCGACATGCTGACCGGGCTGCCCAACCGGTTGGCGATCAACGAGGCGCTGGCCGCCGCGCTTGACGCGGCAGAGCGGGGCGGGGGCCGCGCCGCATTCATGATGATCGACCTCGATCGCTTCAAGGCGGTGAATGATACGCTGGGCCATCCGATCGGCGACCGGCTGCTCGGCCGCGTCGCCGAACGGCTCGCCGCGATGGTGACCGCGACCGAGCTGATCGGGCGGCTGGGCGGCGACGAATTCGCGGTGGTGGTGACCGACGCCGCCGACAGCGCACGCGTCGAGCGGCTGGCCCACGCGATCATCGACACGCTGTCGCAGCCCTATGAGGTCGACCAGCACACGCTGTACGTCGGCGCGTCGGTCGGGGTCGCCACCTCGCCGCGCGACGGGCGCACCGCGGAAACACTGATCCGCTCGGCCGATCTTGCGCTCTACCGGTCGAAGGACGCCGGCGGCGGCGTGTTCCACGCCTACGAGCCCAAGCTGCACGTCGAGGCGGAGGAACGGCGGATCCTCGAGATGGCGCTGCGCAAGGCGCTCGAGAACGGCGAGCTGCACCTCGACTATCAGCCCGTCGTCGATGCCGGCGGCGAGCGGCTGAGCGGGTTCGAGGCGCTGCTGCGCTGGCACAGCCCCACGCTGGGATCGATACCCCCGTCGCGCTTCATTCCGCTGGCGGAGGAGGCGCGGCTGATCGGCCCGATCGGCGCCTGGGTGATCCGTACCGCGTGCGAGGAGGCGGCACGCTGGCCCGGCGACACGCGTGTCGCCGTCAACGTCTCCCCCGAGCAATTGCACAATCCCGCCTTCGTCACGGTAGTGACGCAGGCGCTCGCGGCGAGTGGCCTCGCGCCGTCGCGGCTCGAGCTCGAGGTGACGGAGGGCGTGTTCCTGAAGGAAGGGACGGTAGCGGTGCAGGTGCTTGAGCGCATCCTCGATCTCGGCGTGCGCTTGAGCCTCGACGATTTCGGGACTGGCTATTCCTCGCTCGGCTACCTGTCGCGCACGCGCTTCTCGTCGATCAAGATCGACCGCAGCTTCGTCACCGCGGCGTCGAACGGCGCGCCCGAGGCGCTGGCGATCATCCGCGCCGTCGTTGCACTGGCCCAGAGTCTCGGCCTCGCCACCACCGCCGAGGGGGTAGAGACCGAGGGCGAGCTGGACATGATCCGCACGCTCGGCTGCACCAGCGTGCAGGGTTTCTATTTCGGACGCCCATTGCCCGTCGCCGAGGCGCGTAGTCTGGCGGTGCGCAGCCGCGCCGGTGCGCGCGCGGCTTGAACAGCGCGCGCGTGCCCGCTAAAGGGCAGGGCGCTGCAGGGGTGTAGCTCAGTTGGTTAGAGCGTCGGTCTCCAAAACCGAAGGCCCTCGGTTCGAGTCCGAGCTCCCCTGCCAGCCTTTCCCATCATCATCGGTCACTCGATAACGGCTGCAGCCTGCCGCGCGTTTAGCGACGGAGGGCTTGCGGATCGACGCCGCACGCGTGACTGACGGCGCGGGGATGATCGAGGGGGGACGCATGCGGCAGGTGGGATGGCGGATGATCGGCTGGATCGCGCTCGCGGCGCTTGCCGGATGCGACTCGGCGCCCCAGGCACCCGAGGCTGCGGAAGTTTCCGCCGAGGAGGCAGCGCTGGCTGAAGCAACGCAGCTGTGCGCGTCAATCGGATCGATCAGCAAGGGCGGCAACGACACGCTGCGCGCAGCCTTCGTCTCGACGCCCTATGGCAACGACTATGGCGGCCCGCTGATCGACGGGCTGACCAAGGCGGGCGGCTACCGCTACGAAGGCGCGGAGATGGTGCGAAACACCTGCTACGCCTATGCCACGGCGCGCGGGTCGCTGTTCGGTCGCACGCATGATCTCGCTTGGCGCTGCCCGGTGAAGATGCTGAGCGACAGCCCGTCCGAGCCGGGCAAGACGGTGATCGAGGCCGTCGAGGATCGCTTCTGCGATCTCGACACGCGCCGCGGCGATCCGTTCAAGCAGGCGGTCGAGGTGGAGATCATCCACCCCTGAGCGGCTCGATCAGGCGGCGGCGCCGGTGATCGCCAGCCGCTCGAACGTTGCGTTCGCCGAGCGCGTGAGCGTTTCCACGAGCGTCAGCGCGGCGGGCTCGATCGGCTGCCGGCGCGCCCAGTAGAGCCCGAGCGCGGCGAATGGCTCGCCGCTGCCGAGCGGGACCATCGCCATGCTGGCGACGAACGTCGACAGATAGGCGTTGTGCGGCACGCGCGGGTCGGTGGCGATATCGGGGATCAGGATCACCTGCCGCTCGACCATCGCGCGGCCCGAGACGCACTGTTCGATCGAGAAGTGCTGGCCTGTCCACATCGGCGCGATCGCATCCTCGCCGACGTAGAGCACCGTGTCGCCGATCCGCCGGACGACGCATACGCCGTCGGCGAGCGCGATGCGCCGAGTCTGCGCGCGGAGCACCTCAAGCGCGGCGTCGACCGACCGAACCTCACCGAGCGCGTCGATCGCCTTCGAGACCAGCCCCCAGCGGCGGAAAAGGATCGACAGGTCTTGCGGCGATGACATGCTGCCAAGCTACCGCCGGCCCCTTAATAAGGCCATAAAAACAGGGTGTTATATCTTGATATGGGTCAACGGCCGGCTCGGCGGCGATACAGGCTCGCTGCACGGCCCCGGACGGCGTTAGCCACCCCCCGTGGCGCGCCCCTTGCTCTTGCCGGGTGGCAGCGCTATCTCGCCCGACGCATCCGACAGCGCGGACGGCCCTTCACCGTTTCCCTCATCCGGGGAAGCGGTAGAGCGGTTATGCCCCGCTGCCGGCCGATATGATTAAAGGCAAGGCACGTGGCGAAGACGTCCCCGATCGAATTCATCAACCAGGTCCGCACCGAGACGAAGAAGATCGTCTGGCCGACGCGGCGTGAGACGATCATGACCGGCGTGATGGTGATGATCATGACGACGATCCTGGCGATCTTCTTCCTGAGCGTGGACACGATCTTTAACGCGATCGTCAACGCGCTGCTGAGCCTGGCCAAGTAAAGAGAGGGACGCGTCCGATCATGGCACGCTGGTACATCATCCACGCCTATTCCGGGTTCGAGGGCAAGGTTCGCGATTCGATCGTGGCCGAGGCAACCCGCATGGGTCTTGAGCAGCTGGTCGAGCAGATCGAAGTGCCGACCGAGACGGTGCAGGAAGCGCGTCGTGGCAAGAAGGTACAGGTCGAGCGCAAGTTCATGCCGGGCTACGTGCTCGCCAAGCTCGAGATGACCGACCAGGTTTACCACCTTGTCAAGAACACGCCCAAGGTGACGGGATTCCTGGGATCGTCGGGCAAGCCGCAGGCGGTGAGCGAGGCGGAAGCCGCGCGGATGCTCAACAGCAAGGAAGAGGCCGCCGCCGCGCCGAAGACCAAGATGAAGGTCGACTATGAGATCGGCGATTCGGTGAAGGTGCTCGACGGCCCGTTCGCGAGCTTCAACGGCACGGTCGAGGAGCTCGATTTCGACAAGTCGAAGGTCAAGGTGTCGGTGTCGATCTTCGGGCGCGCAACGCCGGTCGAGCTCGATTTCGAGCAGGTCGAGCGCAGCAAGTAATTCCATCCGCCGCGGCAGCGCGGTGTCGAGCAGCAGAGGCGCCGTCCCGACCATCGGGGCGGCGTTTTCGCGTTGAGACGCTAGGCGCTGCGCCGCGCGAAGGCGCGCTCCAGCCACGGACGGATGACGAGCGCGTTGGCGTCGACAATCGTGTGCAGCAGCACGACGAGCCACAGCGATCCCGTCGCGAGATACAGCCAGGCGAGGACGAGGCCGACCAGCCCCACCGCCGCCATCGCGCGCCAGCCCTGATAGCGGTGCGCGATGGTGAACAGCGCCCAACCAACGGCACAGCCGGCGACGCCGCTGCCAAAGACGCTCGCGACGAGCAGCGGCACAGCGAGCCGGAAGAACACCTCCTCGCCGAACCCGGCGGCGGCGGCGAGCACCAGTGCGGCGCCGGCTTCGGCGCGCGAGGCGGCAATGGCGGGCGAGCGATAGCCGAGGTCGATTGCGCGGCGCCGACGCCATACGGTGAGCGCGACGAGGATCGCACCGCCGAGGAAGCCGCCGGCGATCGCCCAGCCAACGTCCCGGATGCCGATCGCGGAGAGTGGCGCGATGCCGAGCGTCCGCGCGGCGGCGGCGAGCTCCGGCGGCAAGTCGAAAAGCGCGTCGAGCCGCCCGAGCAGCGCCAGCGCGGCGAGGGTGGTGGCGCCGTACATCGCGGTGATGCCCGCCGCCCAGCCGAGGGTCGCGCGTCGGCGATCGCGCGACTGCCCGCGTACCGCGCGCGCGACGGAGGCGGCGATGCTGCGCCCGCTCCACCAGCCGTAGACGATCATCCCGATCGCGGCGGCGAGCAGCGCGGCGGCGAGCATCAGCCGCGTATCAGAGGCGGTGTTCGCCCTTTACCCAGCGCACCGTGCCCGACGAGGCACGCATAACGACGCTCTCCGTCGTCATCACCTTGCCGCGGCGCTTGACGCCGTCGAGCAGCGATCCGTCCGTCACGCCGGTCGCGGCGAAGATGCAATCGCCCTTCGCCAACTCCTTCAGATCATACTGCTTGTCGAGATCGGTGATGCCCCACTTGCGCGCACGGGCGCGCTCGTCCTCGTTGCGGAACAGGAGCCGGCCCTTGAACTGACCGCCGACGCAGCGCAGCGCCGCACACGCGAGCACGCCTTCCGGCGCGCCGCCCGAGCCCATGTAGACGTCGATCGTGGTATCGGGATTGGTGGTGGCGATGACGCCGGCGACGTCGCCGTCGCCGATCAGCACGACGCCGCAGCCGATCGATCGCAGCTCGGCGATCAGCTTCTCGTGGCGCGGACGATCGAGCACGCAGGCGATGATCTCGTTCGGGGCGACGCCCTTCGCCGCGGCGATCGCGCGGACGTTCTCGGTCGGCGACTTGTCGAGATCGATGACGCTATCGGGCAGGCCGGGGCCGACGGCAAGCTTGTCCATATACACGTCGGGCGCGTTAAGCAGGCAACCTTCCTCGCCGATGGCAAGCACCGCGAGGCTGTTCGGCCCGGCCTTAGCGCAAATCGTCGTGCCTTCCAGCGGATCGAGCGCGATGTCGATCTTCGGGCCCGTACCCTGCGCCGAGCCGACCTTCTCGCCGATGTAGAGCATCGGCGCCTCGTCGCGCTCGCCTTCGCCGATCACCACGGTGCCGTCGATCTCGAGGCCGTTGAGCGCCTCGCGCATCGCCTCGACCGCGGCGGCGTCGGCGGCCTTCTCATCGCCGCGGCCGATCAGCGTCGAGGCGCCGATCGCGGCGGCTTCCGTCACGCGAACCATCTCAAGCACCAGGACGCGATCGAGCACCTTGCTGGCTGTCGGCATGTATTCCCCCAAAAATCGGTATCTTTCCGCCGCGCGATAGGCGGACCGCCGGGCGGTGTCGAGACGGCGCTTGTCGCGCGTGGGCTATCGCGCGACAAACGGCGCGATGCCGACGCTGAAGGTCTATCGCACGCCTGCGGGCTTTCACGACGCCTATGTCGCGGCGCCGAGCCAGAAGGCCGCACTCGCCGCATGGGGCAGCGATGCCAACCTGTTTGCGCGGGGCCTGGCAGAGTTGGTCACCGATCCGGAGCTGACGCGCGAGCCGCTGGCAAATCCGGGGGAAGTGATCCGGCGCATGCGCCGCGCGCCTGACGAGGCGGCGCCGGTAAGAAAGAACGCGGGACGGACGGCGCCCGATCGAAGAGCGAGGGGCAAGGCAGCGCCGGCGCCCAAGGCTAAGCCCAAACCCAAGCCGAGCCGGGCGCAGCTGACCGCGGCGGAGGCGGCGATCGAAGCAGCGCACGCCCGCTACGACGAGGCCCGCGCCGCGCTGAAGCGCGAGGAAGAGGCGTTGGCGGCCAAGCGGCGCGCGCTGGAAAAGGCGCACGGCGCAGAGCGGATCAAGCTCGATCGTGCGCGGATCGCCGCGCGCGACGATTACGAGGCGGCGCTCGCCGACTGGCGCGCCGAGTGAGATTGGCGCGGCGACGTCAGGCGGCGACCGCGTAGGGCTTGATTTCACCTGAGAGGTAGAGGTTGCGCGCCTTGGCGCGACTGAGCTTGCCCGAGCTCGTGCGCGGCAGCGTACGCGGCGGGATGAGTTCGATCACGCAGTTCATGCCGGTGACGGCGCGGACGCGGTCGCGGATCTCGTTGCGCAGCCGGCTGCGTTCGGCATCGTCGGACGTGCGGCACTGGACGAGCACCGCGGGCGTCTCCTCGCCGCCCGGCGTGGTGATCGCGAACGCGGCGATATCGCCCTGCTTGAAGCCGGGGAGCTGCTCGACCGCCCATTCGATGTCCTGCGGCCAATGGTTGCGGCCGTTGACGATGATCATGTCCTTGGCGCGGCCGACGATGTAGATGTAGCCGTCCGACAGATAGCCCATGTCGCCGGTGTCGAGCCAGCCGTCGGCAAGGCAGGCATCGGTCGCCGCATCGTCGCGGAAATAGCCGACCATCAGCGAGGGTCCGCTGCACCACACCTTGCCGATCGCGCGCTCGGGCAGGGGCGTACCGTCCTCCTCGCGGATCTCGATGCGCATGTCGCGGACCGGCTTGCCGCAATTGACGATCGCGCGGTAGCGCTGCGGGCGGTCCTGCCCGGCGGGGACGCCCGACAGCTGCGTTTCCTCGACCAGCTCGACGCGGATGCCCTCGCCCGGCGGCATGATCGAGACGGCGAGCGTCGCCTCGGCGAGGCCGTAGGACGGGAGGAACGCCGTCGCCTCGAACCCGGCGTCGGCGAAAGCGTCGACGAAATCCTGCATCACGTCGGGCCGGATCATGTCGGCGCCGTTGCCCGCGAGCCGCCAGCGCGACAGATCGAACCGGTCTGCGGCCTTGGTCTGGCTCGACATGCGGCGCGCACAAATATCGTAGCCGAAGGTCGGCGAGTAGCTGATCGAGGTGCCCGTGTTGCGGCTGATGAGATCGAGCCAGGCGAGCGGGCGACGCGCGAAATCCTCGGTCTTGAGGTAATCGACCGACACTTGGTTGGCGATCGGCGACAGGAAGCAGCCGACCAGCCCCATGTCGTGATACCACGGCAGCCACGAGATGCAGCGATCGCTGTCGATCAGCTCCATGCCGTGCGCGTGCGCGGCGAGATTGTTGAGCAGCGCGTGGTGCGTGATCGCAACGCCGTGCGGGAAGCGCGTCGATCCGCTGGAATATTGGAGATAGGCAATGTCGTCGCCGGACGCCTGCGGCAGATCGACGGCGGGCGCGGCGCGGGCGAGGAGATCGCCCCAGTCGATCCCCTGCGTGCCGACCGCCTGCGCCGCGGCGCCGGCCATCTCGGCGAGCTCGGGCGGGTAGATCAGCATCGCGGGATCGCAGCTCGTCAGCTGGACGCGCAGTTGATCGATGTACGATTCCTTGCCTCCGAATGAAGTCGGCAGCGGCAGCGGCACAGGCCATGCCCCGGCATAGACGGTGCCGAAGAACAGCGCGGCGAATTCGGCGCTGGTTTCCGCGACCAGCGCGACGCGATCCCCCGGCGCGATCCCGGCGGCGATCAGGCGATAGGCTGCGGCCTTTGCATCGGCCTGCAGCTCGGCGAAGGGATAGGCGCGCGCAAGCGTGCCGCGTGCGTCGTGGAAATTGAGCCCCCGGGTGCCGGCGGCGGCATAGTCCAGCGCCTCGCCCAGCGTCGCGAAATCGGCGAACCGTCGCGGCAGCGCGTCACCAGTCGGGGTGGGGCCGGTCAGGGGGAGGGAGGGGGTCGCGGTCGTCATGGTCTTCTGCTCAAGTCTCGATGGTGGTGCCATGGATGGCATCAACGATTGGGCCTGGCCACGGATCGGTCGCCAACGTTCAAATTCGTCTGCCAGTGTGGCAACAAGAAGGCCATGCCGAAAAGCCGACATCCGCCCCCGCCGCTGAACCGGGCAGCGCTCGACGCGTTGGCGCTGCGCTACGTCGAGCGGTTCGCCACGACGCGCGGCAAGCTGGCGGCGTATCTGGCGCGCAAGATCCGAGAGCGCGGCTGGGACGGGCCGCCGGCCGATCCGCAGGCGATCGCGGAGCGGATGGCGGGGTACGGCTATGTCGACGACCGCGCCTATGCCGAGGCGAAGGCGCGCGCGCTGACCCGCCGCGGCTATGGCGCACGCCGCGTGTCGCAGGCGCTTCACGCCGCGCACGTCGCGCCGGCAGACGCGGGGCAGGCGCTGGAAGAGAGCGCCGATCAGGCGTTCGATAGCGCGCTGGCGCATGCCCGGCGGCGGCGTTTCGGCCCGTTCGCCAAGGCGCCGGCGGACGAGGCGACGCGCGCACGACAGCTGGCGGCGATGCTGCGCGCCGGCCACGATTTCGCGCTTGCCCGGCGGATCCTCGCCGCGGCGCCGGGCGAGGACCTGGAACCGTACGATTGATCGCACTTTGGTGACTATCATGTTGTGCAGCGCGTCAACCATGCTAGCGTTTCCATGCCTGGAAGAAGATGGACATGCGCAGCGATACGCCTGACGCGGCCTACCGCGACGGCGCCGGTTCCGGCGACGAGGAAGGCGTGCGCGTCGAAGGCACGCTGAAGTGGTTCGACGTGACGCGCGGCTTCGGCTTCCTGGTGCCCGACAGCGGCGAGATCGGCGACGTGCTGGTGCATTTCTCCGTCCTGCAAGCACTCGGCCGGCGCAGCCTGCCCGAGGGCACGCGGATCGAGGCGATCGCGGTGCAGCGTGACCGCGGCTATCAGGCGCGCGAGATCCTGTCGCTCGATACCTCGACCGCGATCGAGCCCGCGCCGCGGCCGTTAAACCGGATCGATCCGGTCGCGCTGCTCGACGAGGCGGGGGACTGGGAGCCGGTCACCGTCAAATGGTTCAATCGGCTGAAGGGCTATGGTTTCCTGGTGCGCGATGCGATGCCGGGAGACATCTTCGTCCATATGGAAACGCTGCGCCGCGGCGACATCGGCGAGGTCGAGCCCGACCAGCGGCTGCGCGCGCGAGTAGTAGATGGGCGCAAGGGGCCGATGGCGGTCAGCGTCACACGAGAGGATGCGCAATGAGATTTCACGGTCTTGCGGCGATCGCGCTGCTCGTCGGCGCTTCGGCATGCACCGGACGCGACGCCGCGGCGGCCGGCAACGAGGCGGCTCCTGCGGCGCTCGCCCCGGTGACGATCACCAGCGCGACCGGCCGCCACGTCTTCAAGGTGGAGATGGCGCGGACCGAGCCGCAGCAGCAGCGCGGGCTGATGTACCGCACCAACATCCCGGCCGACGGCGGCATGCTGTTCGCGCCCTATCCGCCCGAGGGCGGGCCGCCGCGCGAGGCGAGCTTCTGGATGAAGAACACGCCATCGCCACTCGACATCATCTTCATCCGCGCCGACGGCACGATCGCGCGCATCGCCGAGAATACCGTGCCCTTCTCCGAGGCGCAGGTGCCGTCGGGCGAGCCGGTCGCGGCGGTGCTGGAGATCAACGGCGGGCGCGCGGCGGAACTCGGCATCGCCGAGGGCGACAAGGTGAGCTGGAAGTAGCACCAAGTTGCGGCCGGTATCCGTCGTACGGCGGGCGACGTGCCATTGAAGCGCCGTCCGCCAGCCGCTAAGCGCTGACCCCGATATGGCGATCAACCTCAATCCCTTCACGTGGTGGAACGGCGCCACCATCGGCACCTGGTTCGGGCTGCGCGGCAAAACGCGTGTCGGCGAGGACGAATTGGGGAACGTCTATTACCAGGGCGGGAAGGATACGGCGGGCAATCCGCGCCGTTGGGTGATCTACGACGGCGCGAACGACGCCAGCCGGATCGCGCCCGAGTGGCTCGCGTGGCTACAGCACACGATCGACGACGTGCCCGATCGCGCGCTGCCGCCGGTCCGCCAGTGGCAGAAGCCAGCGCTCGCCAACATGACGGGGACGCCGCACGCCTATCGGCCGTCGGGTGCGCTCGAGAAGGGCGGCAACCGCGCCAGTGCGACGGGCGATTACGAGGCGTGGAGCCCCGACGCGTGAAGCGCGCCGTCGCGGCGGGGGCGCTCGCCGTCGCCGCGCTGGTCGGCGTGGGTATCTGGCAGGGGCCGCGGCTGTTCGGCAGCGAGGAGGGTGCGCGTGCGCCGGCGGCGAGCCAGCCGGTGCCCGACACCGCTCCCGACACTACCAGCGACGTGGTGACGGTGGAGGGCGACGCGGCGCCGGTCGACGCCGGCGCGACGCCGATGGCGCAGCGCGTCGCGGTGGTCGGCCTGCTCAACAAGCGCAACGGCGTGAGCCGCGACCTGACAATCAAGCCGGGGCAGGCGCTGCGCGTCGGCGATACGATCGTGCGGCTGCGCGCGTGCGAGCGCACTGCACCGTGGGAGCCCGAGCAGCTGACCGGCGCGTTCGTCCAGCTCGACGTGCAGGGCGCCGATCGCAAGTGGCGCCGCGCCTTCTCCGGCTGGCTCTACAAGGAGCGGCCGGCGTACAACGTCGTCCAGCACCCGATCTACGACGTCTGGGCCAAGAGCTGCGCGATGACCTTCCCCGACAAAGGGCCGGCGACCGACGTACTGGCGACGCCGTCGACCGCGCGGAAATCCGCGGCGCCGTCCGCCCAGCGCGGCGTCGGCGACGCAGAGCCCAGCGTGTCGGAAAGCGCGGCGCCAAGCAACGCGACGTAATCCGCGCGCGCGATCTCGACCGCGCCGAGCGAGGCGAGGTGATCGGTCATGAACTGGCAGTCGAGCAGCGTGAACCCGCCGACGCGCAGCCGCGCGACGAGTGCGGCGAGCGCGACCTTCGACGCGTCGGTCGCGCGGCTGACCATGCTCTCGCCAAAGAAAGCGCGGCCAAGCGCGAGGCCGTAGAGCCCGCCGACGAGGCGGTCGCCGTCCCAGCATTCGATCGAGTGCGCGAAGCCGGCGGCGTGGAGTTCCAGAAAGACTGCCTCGATCGGGCGGTTGATCCACGTTTCCGGGCGATCGGTCGCCGCCTCCGCGCACAGCGCGATGACCTCGCCGAACGCGGCATCGGCGGTCACCCGGAAACGCTCGGCGCGCAGCGTGCGGCGGAGCGTTCGGGAAAGGTGGAAGCCGTCGAGCGGCAGGATCGCGCGGGTGCGCGGTTCGACCCAGTAGACACCCGGCGCATCACGCGCGTCGGCCATCGGGAACACGCCCACCGCATAAGCGCCGAGCACGGTCGCAGGATCGAGCATCTCGGGCGGGCGGCGGCGCGGCATCGGAAGCGGCGAGCCTAGCAGATCGGCGGTGCGGCGCACGCGGCAAAACGCGTCGCCGACCGTACGCACACGCGCCGCGGCGCGCCGGGACCTGCCCGGCCCGCCGCGATCGACAGGGTCAGCCCTTGCAGGTGAGCGAGGGCTTGCCGGGCTGTTCGAGCGTGATGTTGGTGGGGCTGCCCGTCAGCTTCCAGCCGCCGTCGGCAACCAGCGGCTCGCCGCCGTTCGGCGCGGTGAGCGTGGTCGGCGAACCGTCCTTGGCGGTGCGCACGATCGCCTGCTTGTCGCCTTCGAAGAAGGTGACGTAGACGACGCTGTTGTCCTTGCAGCGCATCGACTTGTCCGCCTTGATCGCGGGCGGCAGCTCGACCGCACCCGCGTTGGCGAGCTGCGTCGCCATGGGATCGGGATTGGTATCGATCACTTCGGGCTCGGCCGACTTGGAGTTGCAGGCAGCGAGCGCCATGAGCGCCGCGATTGCGATGGGGAGGGGGCTCTTCATACGGCTCGCGGATTTCGCGCATGCAACACGAGGCGTCAAGTTGATGCCGCGTTTAACGGATATTTTATAGCATGTTCGAACTTACTCGTGGAACTCGTCAAGCTCCGGAATGCGGCCGAACGCGATTTTGCTGCCGATCCGATCGATCCGCCCGCCATTGAGCGGGCCGACCGAGACCGCGTTGCGCCCGAAACGCTGGTTGATCCGGTCCATCGCCTCGCTGAGCGCGAGACCGCGCGTCTCGCGCGCCAGCGGATCCTCGGGCGCGAGATGCGCGAACAGCGAGCCCTGGTCGCCCGCGACGGGCGCGATCTCCGCCAGCGTCACGCCGATCATGCGCAGCCGAAAGCCGCCGGGCCGCGCCGCGGCGGCGGCGCGCAGCCGCGGGAACAGCGCGTCGAGCCGGGCGAGGACGACGAAGCTGTCCTGCGTTTCGGGAAGACGGATCGAGGCGCGCCAGCCGCTCTTGTCGTCCTCGAACTTCGCATGGAGGACGAGCAGGCGCGCGCGATAGCCCTTGCGCCGCAGCCGGCTCGCGGCCTTGAGCGCGAGCCGCCGCGCGGTGAGCCGCGCGGGCTCGTCGCCGCGCGTCGAGGGCGACAGGACGTGGCTGTGCCCGACGGTGCGGCTCTGCGTCGCCTTCTCGGGCAGGTCGACGCCGTGCAACTGGTACCACAGCCGATCGCCGTCGGTGCCGCCCCACGCGAAGCCCGCGTCGCGCGGGCGGCGCGCGCAATATTGCGCGATGTCGTTCACCCCGTCGCGCGCCAGCCGCCGTTCCATCTTGGCGCCGATCCCGGCGATCTCGGTGAGCTTCAATCCGAACAAGGCATGCGGCAGATCGCGATCCTCGAACACGACCAGCCCGTCCGGCTTCTGCAGATCCGACGCGAGCTTCGCGAGCAGGCGATTGGGGGCGATGCCCACCGACGAGGTGAGGCAGGCGCCGATCCGCTGGCGGATACCCGCCTTTATCCGCCGCGCCAGCGCGACCGCCGCGGCGCGATCATTCTCATTGTCGAGCAGGCGGCAGGCGACCTCGTCGATCGAGCAGACGCGCGTGACGGGGATGTGGCGCCAGATCTCCGCGACAATCGCGTCGTGGAATTCGACGTAGCGGCGGTGGCGGGCGGGAGTGACGATGACGTTGCGGCACAGGCGCTGCGCTTCCCACACCGGCGTACCGGTCTTGATCCCGAAGCGCTTCGCCTCGATCGACGCGGCGATCGCCACGGTGGTGTCGCTGCCGATCGGCGCGACGATCACCGGGCGGCCGCGTAAGCCGGGCTGGAGCTGCTGCTCGACACTGGCGAAATAGGAGTTGAGATCGAGGAACAGCCAGCGCAGCGGCCGGGGCGGCAGATCTGGTCGCGAAGCGGTGGGCGACTCGGACTGGGTCATCGGGAAAAGAACGATACCAGAACATTGCAACGTTCCCTAGTTGTTCCTTGGCCGGCGATCGCCTAGATCGATCGTTCCGCGCCCGCGTGCCCGTCAACGGATTGAGAGAAGATGGCCAAACCGCAGAAACGCTACGTCTGCCAGGCATGCGGCTCGGTCGCGTCACGTTGGCAGGGGCAGTGCGTCGACTGTTCCGAGTGGAACACGCTGGTCGAGGAAGCGCCGGTGGTGGTGACGCCGTTCCAGGCGAAGCACAATCTGCAGGGCGGCGGGCGTGCGGTGACGATGGTCTCGCTCGATACCGAGGTGGCGCTGCCGGCGCGGATGGCGAGCGGCATCGCCGAGCTCGACCGCGCGCTGGGCGGCGGCTTCGTCGAAGGCAGCGCGACGCTGATCGGCGGCGATCCGGGGATCGGCAAGTCGACGCTGCTGCTCCAGGCAGCGGCGCGCATGGCGCTGGCGGGGGGTGACGTCGCCTATATCTCGGGCGAGGAGGCGGCGGACCAAGTGCGGCTGCGCGCACGCCGGCTGGGGCTGGGCGAGGCGCCGGTGCGGCTCGCCTCGGCGACGTCGGTGCGCGACATCCTGACGACGCTCGGCGCCGGCAAGCCGCCGGCGCTGCTGGTGATCGATTCGATCCAGACGATGCATTCGGACCTGATCGAGGGGGCGCCAGGCACCGTCAGCCAGGTGCGGGCGAGCGCGCAGGAGCTGATCCGCTTCGCCAAGGAGCGCGGCACCGCGATGGTGCTCGTCGGTCATGTCACCAAGGATGGGACGATCGCCGGGCCGCGCGTGCTCGAGCACATGGTTGATACCGTGCTGAGCTTCGAGGGCGAGCGCAGCCACCAGTATCGCATCCTGCGCGCGATCAAGAACCGCTTCGGCGGCACCGACGAGATCGGCGTGTTCGCGATGCAGAGCGAGGGGCTGACCGAGGTGTCGAACCCCTCGTCGCTGTTCCTGACACAGCGCGACGAGAGCGTGACGGGTGCGATCGTGTTTCCCGCGCTGGAGGGGACGCGGCCGGTGCTGGTCGAGATCCAGGCGCTGGTCGTGCGCCTTGCCAGCGGCGCGACGCCGCGGCGTGCGGTGGTCGGCTGGGACAGCGGGCGGCTGGCGATGATCCTGGCGGTGCTCGAGGCGCGCTGCGGGCTGAGCTTCTCGTCGGCCGAAGTCTACCTCAACGTCGCCGGCGGGTATCGCGTGCAGGATCCAGCGGCGGACATGGCGGTCGCCGCGGCGCTGGTGTCGGCACTGTCTGAGCGGCCGGTCGCGGCCGATGCGGTCGCGTTCGGCGAAGTCGCGCTGTCGGGCGAGGTGCGCAGCGTGGCGCACGGCGCGCTGCGGCTGAAGGAGGCGGCGAAGCTTGGCTTCGGCAAGGCGCTGGTGCCCGCCGCGATGGCGAGTGACAAGGCCGCGCTCCGTCTCGCGGGCTTTCCCACGCTGGCGCGGCTGGTGGATCACCTTCTGGGGCGCGACTGAGGCCCGCCGGAAACGCCGGGCCAAACAGACCCGTTCTCAAGCGCGCCGCTACGCCCTAGATGCGGCGTGATGAATTTGAACGGACTCGATATCGCGGTGCTGACCGCCGTCGGCGGCAGCGCGCTGCTCGGGCTGAAGCGCGGGTTCGTCACCGAAGTGCTGGCGCTGTTCGCCTGGGTCGCGGTCGTCTTCGCGGTGAAGATCTTCCACCTGCCGCTGGCGAAGGCACTCACCGCGCCGATCGGCACCGCATCGGGCGCGGCGTCGCTTGCCTTCGTGCTGCTCGGCGGCGCGACCTACGTGTTCGGGCGGATCATCGCCAACGCGGTCGGCGGGCGCGTGCGCTCGTCGGTGCTGGGGCCGGTCGATCGCGCGCTCGGCTTCGGCTTCGGCGCGCTCAAGGGGCTGATCCTTGCCAGCCTCGCCTTCCTCCTCCTCGTGCTGGTGCTCGACACGATCGGCGGCGGGCCGACACGCCGCCCGCTGTGGATCAAGGAGGCGCGCACCTATCCGCTGCTCAACGCGACCAGCGCGGCAATCGCCGATTTTGTCGACCGCCGCCGCCGCGGCCAGCCGGTGTTCGGCCCCCGCACCCCGCCGCTCGATCTGCCGGCGGCGGACAACACGAGTGATCCCCGATGAGCGCGACGCTCTACAATGACGCGATCCTTCGCCTAGCGACCGACAATCCGATCGACGAGCGGCTGCCCGACCCGCAGGGGACGAGCGAGAAGCGCTCGCCGATCTGCGGCAGCCGCGTGACGGTCGACGTCAACCTCGGGCCCGACGGGCGCGTGAGCGAGGCTGGGATGCTGGTGCGCGCCTGCGCGCTCGGCCAGGCATCGTCGTCGCTGCTCGCCGCCAACGTGATCGGCCGTACGCCGGAGGAACTCGCTGCGGCGCGCGACGCGCTCGCCGACTGGCTCGCACAGGGCGGCGACGTGCCAGCGTGGCCGGGGGTGGACGTGCTGGCGCCGGCGCGCGACTATCACGCGCGCCACGCGTCGATCCGGCTCGCCTTCGAGGCGGCGGCGGAGGCGGCGGCGCAGGCGCGGACGCGCAGCGAGGGGGACTGATGGAACACGGCGCTGCCGGATCACTGCTGCGCGACGGCTTCATCCTGCTGGGCGCGGGGCTCGGCTTCGTGCTGCTGTTCCGGCGATTGGGGCTGGGCGCGACGCTGGGCTATCTCGTCGCCGGCGCAGTGGTCGGCCCGCACGTCCTGGGGCTGGTCGGCGACGCCGAATCGAAGATGGGGATCGCCGAACTCGGCATCACGCTGCTGCTGTTCGTCGTCGGGCTCGAGCTCAATCCGACGCGGCTGTGGCGGCTGAAGGAGGATATCTTCGGGCTCGGGCTGCTGCAGGTCGTCGCCTGCGGCGTGGCGATCAGCGCGATCATTGCGGTCTTCGCGCACTTCTCGATCCCCGCGGCGTTCGCGCTCGGCCTGCCGCTGGCGCTGTCGTCGACCGCGCAGGTGCTGCCGATGCTGCAATCGTCGGGCCGGCTGCGCACCCCGTTTGGCGAGCGCGCCTTTTCCATCCTGCTGTTCCAGGATCTGTCGATCATCCCGCTGATCACGATCATCGCCGCGATGAGCCGCAATCCCGCCGACGCGGGGGGGCCGCCGGGGTGGCTGCTGATCGTCTACACGGTGCTGGCGATCGCCGGGCTGATCGCGGCGGGTCGCTTCTTGCTGCGCCCGCTGTTCCGCTGGATCGGCAACATGGGCGAGCGCGAGATGTTCGTCTTTGCCGCGCTGTTCACCGTCATCGCCAGCGCCGCGCTGATGGAGGCGCTCGGCCTGTCGACCGCGCTAGGCGCGTTCGTCGCCGGCGTGATGCTCGCCGACAGCCCGTACCGCCACGAGCTGGAGGCGGACGTCGACCCGTTCCGGTCGATCCTGCTCGGACTGTTCTTCCTCACCATCGGCATGATGCTGAACCTGGAGGCGATCGCCGAGCGGCCGTTCTTCGTCGTCGCCATGGCGCTGGCGCTGATCGCGACCAAGACGGCGGTGATCGTTGGCATCGGCATGGCGTTCCGCATGAAGTGGCGGTCGGCGCTCGCGCTGGGTCTGCTGCTCAGCCAGGGCGGCGAATTCGGCTTCGTGCTGTTCGCGCAGGCGGCCGACGCCTATCTGATCGCGCCCGATGCGGCGTCGCTGTTCGGCGCGATCATCACGCTGTCGATGGCGACGACGCCGTTCCTAATGGGGATCACGCGGCGCTTCCGCGAGGAGCCGATCGTGGCGCAGGAGCGCGACGGGCCGACCGCGGACGGCGCCAATGCGGTGATCGTCGGCTACGGACGGTTCGGCCAGACGGTGGGGCAGATGCTGCTGACGCAGGACATTCCCGTCACGCTGATCGACACCGATATCGAGATGATCGACATCGCCGGTGAGTTTGGCGCCAAGGTCTATTACGGCGACGGTACGCGGCTCGATCTGCTGCGCCAGGCGGGTGCGGCGGAGGCGGAGCTGATCCTGTTCTGCATCGACGGTGACCAGGTGACCCCCGAGGTCGTCGAGGCAGTGCACGAGGCGTTCCCGCAGGCGTCAATCTACGTCCGCGCGTTCGACCGGCGATCGCTCGTCAAGCTCAAGAACGGCCCGGCGACGCTGGTGGTGCGCGAGGTGCTCGAATCGGCCGTCAAGATGGCGCGCGCGGCGATGCACGGACTGGGCATCGACCGCGCCGACATCGATCGCGCCGAGGACATGTATCGCGCGCGCGACAAGGAGCGGCTGCGGATCCAGATCGAGGCGGGCGACATACGCGCCGCACGCGCGCTGGTCGCCGAGCAGCAGCCGTGGGGGAACGATCGATGAACTGGCTGGTAATCCTCGCGGCGCTGTCGGGTGCGCTCGCGGTGGGGGCGGGGGCGTTCGGGGCGCATGGCGCGAGCGGGCAGGCGCGGGAGTGGCTGCAAACGGGTGGTCAGTATCAGCTGATCCACGCCGTCGCGGCGCTCGTTGCGCTGCGGCTTGAGGCGCGCGGGCCGGCATGGCTGTTCGTTGCCGGCGGGGCGATCTTCGCCGGCACGCTGTATCTGATGGCGCTCGGTGCGCCGCGCTGGCTGGGGGCGATCACCCCGATCGGCGGCACGCTGCTGATCGCGGGATGGCTGTGGCTGGCGTGGATCGGCGCGCGCGGCTGACGCGCGCGCGGCGGCTACGGCCTTAGCGTTTCTTGCGGCACGCGTCCGAGCAGTAGACGACGTTATCCCAGTCCTTCGCCCATTTCTTGCGCCAGGTGAACGGGCGCCCGCACGCCGGGCAGGTCTTGGTCGGCAGATCGCGCTTGGCGACGCCGTTGGGCATCAGCGCGGCTGCATCGCGAGAAAATTGCCGACGTCGGCGAGCGCGACGTTCCTGTCGAGATAGGTCTGGCCGATGCCACGCGCGAGGAGGAAGGGGATCTGCCCGCCGCTCGCCTTCTTGTCGTGGCGCATATGCTCGATCAACCGGTCCGCCGGCGCGTCGATCCCCGCCGCGGCGAGCCCGTCGGGCAGCCCGACCGCCTGCCAGTGCGCCGACACGCGCACTGCGTCGAACGCGGGGCACAGATCGCGCACCGCCGAATAGCCGAAGGCGAGCGCGCATCCCGCCGCGACCGCCTCGCCGTGAAGCAGCCGGTCGGAGAAGCCTGCCTCGGCCTCGAGCGCGTGCCCGAAGGTGTGGCCGAGGTTGAGCAGCGCGCGGCGGCCCAGCGTCTCGAACTCGTCCTCACCGACGATCCGCGCCTTGGCCGCGACCGAGTGCGCGATGGCATATTCGCGCCGCGAGGGATCGCCGGCGAGCAGCGCTGCGCCATTCTCCTCGCACCAGGCGAAGAAGGCGGCATCGTCGATCAGGCCGTATTTGACGACTTCGGCGTAGCCCGCGCGCAGCTCGCGCGGCGGCAGCGTGTCGAGCACCTGCGGGTCGATCAGCACCAATTTAGGCTGGTGGAACGCGCCGACGAGATTCTTGCCCGCGCGCGCGTTGATCCCGGTCTTGCCGCCGACCGACGAATCGACCTGCGCCAGCAGCGTTGTAGGTACTTGCACGAAGCCGCAGCCCCGCTTCAGGATCGCGGTGGCGAAGCCGACGAGATCGCCGATCACGCCGCCGCCAAGCGCGATCACATGGTCACCGCGCTCGACGCCGAGATCGAGCAGCCTGTCGACGACCTGTTCGAGCGTCGCCCAGCTCTTCGACTTCTCGCCCGCGGGGATGACGATCGCCTCATGCGGCACGCCGGCAGTATCGAGCGACCGCTGCAGCGTCGCCAGATGCGGGCCGACGTTGGCATCGGCGACGATCGGCACGCGCCGGCCGCGCGCGAGCGGCGCGATATGTTCGCCCGCGCGGGCGAGCAGCCCGTTCTCGATCACCACGTCGTAACTGCGCGCGTCCAGCGCCACCCGAACAACCGTCATGCCGCCCCGTAACCGATTGCCCGCAGAATCGCACGCACCGTCGCCTCGTGCGGCGCATTGTTGCTGGCGACGCGGATGTGCGCCTGCGCGTAGAGTGGGTTACGCGCCGCCGCCAGGTCGCGCAGCACCGCGGCGGGATCCTTGCCGCGCAGCAGCGGCCGAGTGTCGCGGCGGCGGACGCGCTCGACCAGCACGTCGATGTCGGCGTCGAGCCATACCGCTAGCGCCTCGGCGAGGATCAGCGCGCGCGTCGTGTCGTTGACGAACGCGCCGCCGCCGGTCGCGATCACCTTGGGCGTGCCGTCGATCAGCCGTTGGATCACGCGCCGTTCGCCGTCGCGGAAATACGCCTCGCCGAATTGCGCGAAGATCTCCGGGATCGACATGCCGGCGGCTTCCTCGATCTCGCTATCGGCATCGACGAAGGGGAGACGCAGGCGCTGCGCCAGTCGCCGCCCCACGGTGGACTTGCCGACGCCCATCAGCCCGACGAGCACGATCGGCGCACGTCGCCAGCGCTTCGTCGGATCGCGCTCCGCTTGGGGTGGGCTTTGCAACATGGCGAGGTGGGCTATACAGCGCGCCGGCGCTCCGGGTACAAGTTTCGGAAATGTCGGCTTCGCGACCCATGCGAAGTGCCGCGAGTGCCGGTTGTGCTGCGTCGTACAGGGTTGGAACATGTCGCGATTGATCGTCTCGCTGGTGGTGCTGTTGGTCGTGGTGATCGGCGGGCTGTTCTTTCTCGCGGGTAGCGCCACCGAGCGTCCGACGACGCGAGTCGAGAAGACGGTCGAGCTCGGCAACCTTGCGAGCTAGGCTGCTCGCGGCCGTCGCGGTCGCCGCCTCGCTGGCCGCCGCCGCGGTCGCGCAGAACCAGCAGGCGCCCGAATCACTGCTGCCGCCGGGCTTCGGCGATCCCGCGCCGCCCCCGCCGCCCGCCGCGACCACCCCCGGCGGCGCGACGGTGCAGCCGTTGCCCGACAGCCGGCCGCTCGAACTGCCGCTGCCCGAAACCTCGCCGACGCCAAGCCCCACGCCGACGCCGCCGAGCGCGGCGGAACTCGCGCGCTACGAGATGCCGCTGTTCGCGCGCCGCTCGCTGGCGCTGATCGGCCCGATCGGGACGGCGGAGGGCGGGCTGCCTGCCGATGCCTTCGGTACGGCGGACGGCGGCTTCCTCGAGGCGCTGATGCGGCGGCTATCGGCGCCGCTGCCGTCGCGCTGGATGTCGATCGCGCTGCGCCACGCGCTAGTCTCACGTGTCGACACGCCGGCGGGGCTCAACGGCGCCGATTTCGCGGCCGAGCGCGCGTGGCTGCTGCTGCGCATGGGCGAATCGGTCGCGGCGCGCAGCGTGATCCAGGGCGTCGATACCGGCAACGCGACGCCCAAATATCGCCAGGTCGCGATGCAGGCGCTGCTCGCCACCGCCGACCCTGCGGGCCTGTGCCCGCTCGCCGACGCGGCGGGGAATAGCGAGCGCGGCTGGATCATGGCGCGCGCGATGTGTGGCTCGCTCGGCGCAGCGGAAGGCGGCTCGCGCGCGCTGATTGCCGATGCGCGCCGCCGCCGGATCGCGAGCGGGATCGACCTGCAACTGGCGCAGAAGGTGGCGGGCGCCGGGCTCAACAGTCGCCAAGCGATCACCATCGAGTGGGATCCGGTGACGCAACTGACCGCGTGGCGCTTCGGCCTCGCCACCGCGACCGGCGTTGCGGTGCCCGATACGCTCTACGCGACCGTCGGCCCGCAGGTGACGGGCTGGCGCGCGCTGGCGCCGGCGATCCCGCTCGCCGATCGTGCCGCGCCGGCGGAGGCCGCTGCGGCGATGGGGATCATCTCCAACGCCGCGCTGGTCGATCTGTTCTCGGCGCTCGACGCGGCGGACGAGACGCCCGCCGCGCTCGGCGCGATCGCTTCCGATCTACGCTCAGCCTATGTGGGGGCGGACGTCGCGACGCGGCTCGGTGCGCTGCGGCAATTGTGGGACGCGGGCTCGACGCCGCAGGCGCGCTACGCGCGACTCGTGCTAACCGCACGCGCCGCGGCACGGGTGCGGCCGAGCGACGCGCGCGCCGATGCCGACCGCATCGTCGCGGCGATGCTGTCCGCCGGGCTCGATCGCAGCGCGCAGCGCTGGCGCGGGCAGGTCGACGAGGGCGGCGACGCCTGGGCGCTGCTCGAACTGTCCGATCCCGATGCCCGAATGCGGCTCGGCTACAATGCGGTGAGCAGCTACAGCGGCACCGGTGACGCGACGCTCAAGCGGCGGATGTTCTTCGCCGGGCTCGCGGGGCTCGGCAGGCTGAGTGCACAGGAGATCGAGAGCGGCGCTGAATCGCTCGACGTGAGGATCGGCACCACCAACGCCTGGACGCGCGCGCTCGATCGCGCGGTGCAAGGTGGCCAGCCTGCCACGGTGATCCTGCTCGCCGCGGTGGCGATGCAGACCGGCGACTGGCGCGGCGTGCCGCCCGCCGCGCTCTACCGCATCGTTGCCGCGCTGCGCGCGGTGGGGCTGGGCGGCGAGGCGCGGATGATCGCCGCCGAGGCGATCGCGCGGCTCTGACGATGGCGGGCGATCGCGCGCTGATCGACCTGTTTCTCGAGATGATGGCGGCGCAGGCAGGGGCGGCGCGCAACACGGTCGCGGCCTATCGCAGCGACCTGCTGCTCGCCTCCGACGCGCTCGGCGGGCGGCTGGCCGGTGCGGACGGCGCGGCGATCGCGCGGCTCGGCGATGGCTGGGCGGCGCTGTCGCGGTCCACTGTCGCGCGCAAGGCGGCGGCGCTGCGGCGGTTCTTCGCCTTTCTCGCCGAAGAGGGCATCCGCGCCGACGATCCCGGCAGCGCGCTGCCCCGGCCCGGCACGCGCCGCCCGCTGCCGCGCACGCTGAGCCACGCCGACGTCGACCGGCTGTTCGCCGTCGTCGCTACGCGCCTCGACCGCACGCCCCCGCTGCCCGCCGACCTGCGCAACGCAGCGCTGCTCGAATTGCTCTACGGCTCGGGCCTGCGCGCGAGCGAACTTGTGTCGCTGCCGCGCAACGCGATCCACCCGGATCGGCCGTTCGTGATCCTGACGGGCAAGGGCGGCAAGGAGCGGCTGGTGCCGATCTCCGATCGGGCGCGCGCGGCGGTGGCGGCGTGGCGCGCGCATGTCGCGGTCGATCGCGCGTTCCTATTTGCGTCGGGCAAGACGCATCTGTCGCGCGTGCGGCTGTTCCAGATCATCCGCGCGCTTGCCGCGGACGCGGGGATCGCGCCGGATCGGATCAGCCCGCACGTCCTGCGGCACGCCTTTGCAACACACCTGCTGGAAGGCGGTGCCGACCTACGCGCGCTCCAGGCGATGCTCGGTCACGCCGATATCGCGACGACCGAGATCTACACTCACGTCGATCGTGCGCATCTGGTTCAGCTCGTCAACGAACGCCACCCGCTCGTTGACGCGATGAAACGACCGGCCTAGCGCCGCGCGATGCCGACCTTTCTAGATTTCGAGAAGCCGATCGCCGAGCTTCAGGGCCGCATCGACGAGCTGCGCGAGACGGGTGCCGAGGGCGGGATCGACATCTCCGCCGAGATCGCCAAGCTCCAGGCGAAATCCGACAAGCTGATGCGCGACACCTTCGCCAAGCTGTCGCCGTGGCAGAAGACGCAGGTCGCGCGGCATCCCGAGCGCCCGCACTTCAAACACTATGTCGCTGGGCTGTTCGACGAATTCATGCCGCTGGCGGGCGATCGCGCGTTTGGGGACGATCAGGCGATCCTCGGCGGGTTCGCGACGTTTCGCGGGCGGCGCATCATGGTGCTCGGGCACGAGAAGGGCGACGACACGACGTCGCGGCTGCGCCACAATTTCGGGATGGGCAAGCCCGAGGGGTATCGCAAGGCGGTGCGGCTGATGTCGCTCGCCGACCGCTTCGGCCTGCCGATCGTGACGCTGGTCGATACCTCGGGCGCGTTTCCCGGGTTGCAGGCCGAGGAGCGCGGGCAAGCCGAGGCGATCGCGCGGTCGACTGAGGCGTGCCTTGCCGCGGGCGTACCGCTCGTCTCGGCGATCGTCGGCGAGGGCGGTTCGGGCGGGGCGATCGCGTTGGCCAGCGGCAATCGCGTCCTGATGTTCGAACATGCCGTCTATTCGGTTATCTCGCCCGAGGGTTGTGCGTCGATCCTGTGGCGCACCGCCGACAAGGCGCCGGAAGCGGCCGAGGCGATGAAGGTCACCGCGCAGCATCTGAAGGAGTTCGGCGTCATCGACACGATCGTGCCCGAGCCGCTGGGCGGCGCGCACCGTGGCGCATCGGCGGCGATCGGCGCGCTGGGCGACGCGATTGCGGCGGCGCTCGACGAACTGACGCCGCTCGATCCGGCGGCGCTGCGCCGCGACCGGCGCGAGAAGTTCCTGGCGATGGGTCGCGCGCTCGCCTGATCGCGCGAGAAGTTCTTGGCGAAGAGTCGCGCGCTCGCCTGATCGCGCGACGGGGCTGGCACAACGAAAAGGGGCGGCGGACCGTGGTCCGTCGCCCCTCTTTGTTCGATCTTTGACGAAAGGCTCAGGTGGCCTTCATGTTGGTCGAAACGTTGCCGAACGTCGTCTTCAGCTGGTTGCCGAGGTTGCCCATCGCGGCGATGGCGGCAACGGCGATCAGCGCGGCGATCAGGCCGTACTCGATCGCGGTCGCGCCCTTGGAATTCTTGAGGAAGGTGCGGATCTTCTGCATGTTCGATCTCCAGTGGTTCTAATCTTCAGTCACCCGACCGGTTCGAAGATGCCCCCGCTCCGGTATTGGTCGAGATAATCGAGGTAGGTTGAGAAACGTTTAAAGCCGGTCCGGCTTGATTTTTCTGTTTCAGCGCGCGTTCGTCACTTTGCTGCTTACGTTGCTCCACACGCCCTTCGTCACGTCGGCGACGCCGACCAGACTGACCATCATCGCGATGACGATGACGGCTAGGATCAGCCCGTATTCGACCGCGGTTGCGGCACGACGATCACGGAGCAGCCGCCGACCAGTCGGCGGGAGCAGGTTTTTGATGCGGGACGAGGGGCGGCGCATGGGCTAGCCATCGCATGGCAAGCTTAACGAAAGGTCCACATGGCGCGCGATCCGTCGCTTTTGCTCGTCGTCGCGGCGGCGCTGCGCGCGCCGAACGGCCGGTTCCTGCTGCAACAGCGGCCGGCGGGAAAGCATCACGGCGGCCTGTGGGAATTCCCCGGCGGCAAAGTGGAGCCGGGCGAAGCGCCAGCTGCGGCACTCGCGCGCGAACTGACGGAGGAGCTCGGTATCACGCTGGATCCGGCGACGCTGGCGCCGCTGACCTTTGCGAGCGAGCGCCGCGACGATGGCGCCCCCATCGGCGCACGCACGTTGCTGCTGCTGCTGTTTGTCACGCGCGACTGGTCGGGCACGCCGCGCGCGCTGGAGGCGGCGGATCTGCGCTGGGTGACGACGGACGAGATGCGCGGGCTTCCCATGCCGCCCGCCGACGCGCCGTTCATCGACGTGCTCGCGCGATTGGGCGCACCCGATCGGCCGCCGCCCGACGCTGGACAGGCCAGCGCGATCGTGTGAACGACGCGGCCATGCCAGCGCCGTTCATTGATCTGCAGACCACGTCCGACCCAGCGACGTTCCGCCTCGCCATCACCGATCGCATCTGCGTCGGACCGCCGGGCAACGTCTTCATGTTCGGCGGCGTCGGGCTCGCCGCGGCGACGATCGCGGCGGAACGTGCGACGGGGCGCAATGCCGTGTGGTCGAGCGCGCAGTTCATCTCCTACGCGCGGATCGGCGATACGCTCGACTTCGCGGTCGAGGTGCTGTCGGGCGGGCGCAACATCAGCCAGGTGCGGATCGTCGCGAGCAACGCGGGCAAACCGGTGCTGAGCGTCGCTGCGGCGCTGGGCGATCGCAGCGATCAGCCCGACGGGCA
This sequence comes from Sphingomonas sp. TZW2008, assembly GCF_002117915.1. GTDB lineage: Bacteria > Pseudomonadota > Alphaproteobacteria > Sphingomonadales > Sphingomonadaceae > Sphingomonas. Next base: position 52,788 of record NZ_BDJB01000009.1, read on the forward strand.
GTGGATGATGCCTCCGCCCGACATGCCGCCGCCCGCGGAGTGCGGCCCGTGGCCGTTATGGCCGGTGCAGGATGCGACGCTGATGAGCCGGCTCGATATCCGCATGGCGCCGGGGCGCTACGGGGCGGTGCCGCGCAACGGCGTTCCCTCCGCCGATGGGCGCATGGTGCTGTGGATGCGCCCGCGCGAAGATGCGCCGATCGATGCCAGCATGCTGGCGCTGTTCGCCGACTTCGTGCCGTCCGGGCTCGCCGCCGCGTTCGGTCGGCGCGGCGGGGGCAACAGCCTCGACAACACGCTGCGCATCGCGCGCATCGTGCCGACCGACTGGGTATTGTGCGACGTCAGGATCAGCGCGGCGGCGCGCGGCTTCGGCCACGGCGCGATCCATATGTACGCCGAGGACGGGACAATGCTGGCGAGCGGCAGCCAGTCGGCCATCCTGCGCTTCATGGAGCAGGGTTGAGCATTTAGAACCAGGCGCGCACGCCGATCACGCCGGCGAGCCCACCGGGGTCCTCGCCAGCCGCGCGTGTCAGCCGTGCGCTCTCGCCGATCCGCCGTTCCCACGAGATACCGGCGTAGGGCGCGAACTCGCGCGCGATTTCGTAGCGCAGCCGCAGCCCAAGCTCGGCGTCGGTGAGGCCGGCGCCGACGCGCTGCGCGCGGACATCCTGCGCGGCGAAATTGAGCTCAACACGCGGCTGGAGCACGAGCCGCTGCGTGATGCGCTGGTCGTAATAGGCCTCCGCGCGCGCGAACAGATCGCCGCGGTCGGACAGGAACAGCGTTCCCTCGACGTCGAACCAATAGGGCGCGAGCCCCTCGATGCCGAGAGACGCGTAGGTACGCCGCGGCGCGGTGCCAAGATCCTGCCGCAGCCCGGCCTGAAGGTTGAAATAGGGCCCGATCGCGCGGCTGTAGAGCGCCTGCATCTCGGCCTCGTCGATACGCTCGCCGAACTGGCCGCCCCCTTCGCTCTTGATCACGAAGCGATCGACATCGGCGCCGAACCATCCCTCGCCGTTCCAGCGGTAGCCGTCGCGCCCGCGCGCGATCGAGGCTTCGGCGAGGTTGAGCATGATCATCGAGAAGGTGCCGCCGCCATGCTCACGGCGCAGCGTGGCGCGCGCGCGATCCATCGCGGCGCTGCCCCAGATGCGATCGGCATAGGGAGCGGGTGGCGGTGTCGACGGCGGTGCGCGGTTGGCGGGTGCGGCGACGACGCAATGCCCCATCGCGGCGTGCTCGGGCGGACAGGCGGGGGCGGGCGGCGGCGGTGCCGGGGACAGCCGGGTTTCGGGTGCGGCGGAGACGCAATGGCCCATCGCGGCGTGCTCGGGCGCGCAGGCGGGCACCGGCGGCGGCGGTGTCGAGGATAGCGGGGTTGCGGACGCGGCGGTGACACAATGGCCCATCGCGGCGTGCTCGGGCGAACAGGCGGGGGCTACTGCGGGTCGCTCGGCGTGCGGCGGCGGGCCGTCGGCCTGCGCGGCGGCGGGGGCGGCCCAGACCAGCGCGGCGAGCGGGAGGAGGGCGGCGGCGACCGGCGCGGGGATCAGCGTCATGCCGCAGCCTCGCGAACGCTGACGACCTGCATCATCCCGGCGTGCATGTGGTAGAGCAGATGGCAGTGAAACGCCCAGTCGCCGACCGCATCGGCGGTGAGATCGAAGGTCACCGTGCCGCCGGGTTGCACCTGCACCGTATGCTTGCGCGGCGCGTGATCGCCGTGACCGGTGACGAGTTCGAAGAAATGGCCGTGAAGGTGGATCGGGTGCCCCATCATCGTATCGTTGACGAGCGTGATCCGCACGCGTTCACCCTTGGTGAAGGCGATCGGCGCGGTGACCTCGTTCAGCTTTTTACCGTCGAACGCCCACATGTAGCGTTCCATGTTGCCGGTGAGGTGGATGCGCATCTCCCGCGTCGGCGGCCGCACGTCGGGATTGCGCTCGAGCGCGACGAGATCGCGGTAGACGAGCACGCGATGTCCGACGTCGTCGAGCCCCTGGCCCGGCTCACCGGTGCGATCGACCGGCATCGGCGAAATCGTCTGCACCGTTGGGGTCTTGGCCACCTCGGGCGCGTTGGTGAAATCACGCATCGAATGGTCCATCGCATGCTGCCCGCCGCCGTGCCCCATCGCGGCGTGATCGGTAGCCGTCGCGGCGTGGCCCATCGCCGCGTGATCCATCGTGCCGGCCTTGGGTGTGCAGTGACCCATGGCGGCATGTTCGGGCGGGCAGGCGGGATCAGCAGCTGCGGTGCCGCCGGCTGGGGCGGTCGTTGCGGCGGGGGTTGCCGCGGCGCCCATGCCTCCCATCCCCATGTCCTTCATGTCGGCGAGCGGACGGCGGCGCAGCGGCGGGACGGCGCCGACCATGCCCGGGCGTGGCGCCAGAGTGGCGCGCGCCATGCCCGAGCGATCGACGCTCTCGGCGACGAGCGTATAGGCGCGATTCTCGGCAGGCTCGACGATCACGTCGTAGGTTTCCGCCACCGCGATCTGCAGTTCGTCGACGGTGACGGGGCGGACGGGGAGCCCGTCGGCCTGCACCACGGTGAGCCGCAGCCCGGGGATGCGCAGGTTGAAGGTCGTCATTGCCGAGGCGTTGACGAGCCGCAACCGCACGCGCTCGCCGACCGCGAACAGCCCGGTCCAGTTATCGCGCGGGCCATGGCCGTTGACGAGATAGGTGTAAGTCGCGCCCGTCACGTCCGCGACGTCGGTCGGGTCCATCCGCATCGCACCCCAGCGCGCGCGCTCGCCCGCCGACTGATCGCGCCCGGCGAGCACGCCGGCGAGAGTCTGCTTCTGGTAATTGAAATATCCGCCCTGTTGCTTGAGCTTGCGGAAGATCGCGTGCGGGTGGAGCCGGCTGTGATCGGACAGCATGATCACATGCTCGCGATCCGACACGATCGGATCGGCGCCGGCGGGATCGATCACGATCGGGCCGTAGAGCCCCATCTGCTCCTGCAACCCCGAGTGGCTGTGGTACCAATAGGTACCCGACTGGATCACCGGAAAATCGTAAGTAAAGGTGCTGCGCGGCGCGATGCCGGGAAAGCTGACGCCGGGCACGCCATCCATGTGGAACGGCAGCAGCAGCCCATGCCAGTGGATCGAGCTATCCTCGCCGAGCGTGTTCTCGACGTGGAGCCGCACCGTCTCGCCCTCGCGCAGGCGGATCAGCGGGGCGGGCGCGCTGCCGTTGATGCCGATCGCGTGGCCGCTTCGGCCGTCGACCGTCATCGTCTGGTGCGCGATGCGCAGGCGGATGTCGCTGCCGGTGAGCGCCGCCGGCCCCGTGCCGGGGGATGCGGCGAGCCCCGCCGACATGGGTTGCGCCCAGCCGGGCACCGCGGGCAGCAGCGCCGCGCCGCCAAGCGAGGCAGCCCCGCGCAGCAGCGCGCGGCGATCGATCGTCGTCGTCATGTGGCGGCGCTATAGCGTGCGGAAGCTGTCGCGCGCCTTACCGCAGCCGGCGTGCGACGAGGATCACGATCAGCCCGATCGCCGCGGTGATCGCGCCGCGATCGGCCCAGACGCGCTGGTCGAGCATGAAGCTCGAGCGCGGCCACTGAACGTAGCCGAGCCCCTGGCCGACCCACAGCATGCCGACGAGGAACAGCAGCGCGCCCAGCGCGAACAGCACCGGGCGCCGCCGCCGCATGTCAGCGCTGCGCGACCGGAACGTACGGGCGCTGCGTCGGGCCGGTGTACAGCTGGCGCGGGCGCCCGATCTTCTGATCGGGATCGGTGATCATCTCGTTCCACTGCGCGACCCAGCCGACGGTGCGGGCGAGCGCGAACAGTGCGGTGAACATCGACGTCGGGAAGCCGATTGCGGAGAGGATCACGCCCGAATAGAAATCGACGTTCGGGAACAGCTTCTTCTCGACGAAATAATCGTCGTTGAGCGCGAGTTCCTCGAGCCGCAGCGCGGTCTCGAACAGCGGATCGTCGACCTTGAGCGCGTCGAACACCTCGCGCACCGTCTTCTGCATCACCGTCGCGCGCGGATCGTAATTCTTGTACACGCGGTGGCCGAAGCCCATCAGGCGGAACGGATCGTTCTTGTCCTTCGCGCGGCCGATGAACTCAGGGATGCGATCGGGCGTGCCGATTTCCTTGAGCATGTTGAGCGCGGCCTCGTTGGCGCCGCCGTGCGACGGGCCCCACAGGCAGGCGATGCCCGCCGCGATGCACGCGAACGGATTGGCGCCCGACGAGCCGGCGAGCCGTACCGTCGAGGTGGAGGCGTTCTGCTCGTGATCGGCGTGGAGGATGAAGATCCGGTCCATCGCCTTCTCGACCGCCGGATGCACCTCATACGCCTCGGCCGGCACGCCGAACGTCATGCGCAGGAAGTTGCCGGTGTAGGACAGCGAATTGTCGGGATAGAGGAACGGCTGGCCGACGCTGTATTTGTACGCCATCGCCGCGATCGTCGGCATCTTGGCGATCAGCCGGTGTGACGCGATCATGCGCTGCTGCGGATCGGCGATGTCGGTCGAATCGTGGTAGAAGGCGCTCAGCGCGCCGACGACGCCGCACATGATCGCCATCGGGTGCGCATCGCGGCGGAAGCCGCGATAGAAGGTCGCGAGCTGCTCGTGCAGCATCGTGTGGCGCGTGATCGTCGTCTCGAAGGTGTTGAGCTCGTCGCCCGACGGCAGCTCGCCGTTGAGCAGGAGATAGGCGACCTCCATGAAGCTCGACTGTTCGGCGAGCTCGCCGATCGCGTAGCCGCGGTGCAGCAGCACGCCCTCGTCACCGTCGATATAGGTCAGCTTCGACTGGCACGATGCGGTCGAGGTAAAGCCCGGATCGTAGGTGAAGGCGCCGGTCTGGCCGTACATCTTGCGGATGTCGACCACGTCCGGGCCGACGCTGCCGGACAATACCGGGTAGGCGAAGTCCTTCTCGGCGATCGAAAGCTTGGCGTCGGTCATCGGTCTTGGTCCTTCCCCTGGGCGGCCGTCTGATCTGCGATCCGGGCGAGGCTCTCGTCACGCCCGAGCAATACGAGCACGTCGAAAATCCCCGGCGAGGTGCGCCGGCCGGTGAGTGCGACACGGAGCGGCTGGGCGACCTGGCCGAGCTTCAAGCCCAGCGCCTCGGCGACCTGCCGCACCGCTTCTTCGAGCGTCTCCGTATCCCACTCGTCCAGCGCGTCAAGCGCAGCGTGCACCCGCGTGAGTGTGCCGCGTGCATCGCCCGCCAGCAGTGGCGCGGCATCGTCGGCGATCGACAGCGGGCGCGCGGCGAGGAGGAAGCCGGCGCCGTCGGCGAGATCGTTGACGTTCGCCGCGCGCGGCTTAAGCGCCGGCATCGCCCGCGCGATCAGCGCGCGACGCGGATCGCCCGCGTCTAGGCCGAGCGTCGCGGCGACGAGATCGGCGAGCCGCGCATCGTCGGCGGCGCGGATATAGTGGCCGTTCAAGTTCTCGAGCTTCTTCAGGTCGAAGCGCGACGGCGACTTGCCGACATGTGCCAGATCGAACCACTCGATCGCCTGCGCGCGGCTGATGATCTCGGCATCGCCATGGCCCCAGCCGAGCCGCAGCAAATAGTTGTCGAGCGCTTCGGGCAGGATGCCGAGCTCGTCGCGATACGCCTCGATGCCGACCGCGCCGTGGCGCTTCGACAGCTTGGCGCCGTCGCTGCCGTGGATCAGCGGGATGTGCGCGTAGACCGGATCTGGCCAATTGCCCTCGATCGCGTCCATCGCGCGGATGATCGGCAGCTGGCGGAAGGCGTTGTTGAGATGATCGTCGCCGCGGATGATGTGCGTGACGCCCATGTCGTGATCGTCGACTACCACCGCGAGCATGTAGGTCGGCGTACCGTCCGAGCGGAGCAGGACGAGATCGTCGAGCTCGGCGTTCTGCACGGTGACGCTGCCCTGCACGCGATCGTCGATCGTCGTCGCGCCTTCCGTAGGCGCCTTCAGACGGACGACATAGGAGGCGGCGGGATCGTCGTTGGTCTTGTCGCGCCACGGCGAGCGGATGCGCAGCGGCTGCTTCTTCGCCTGCGCCTCGGCGCGCATCGCGTCGATCTCCGCGGCGGTCATGTAGCAGCGGTAGGCAGCGCCCGCTTCGACCATCGCGTGGGCGACCGCCGCGTGGCGATCGGCGCGGGTCGACTGATAGACCTCGTCGCCGTCCCAATCCAGGCCGAGCCAGCGCATGCCCGAGAGGATCGCCTCGATCGCCGGCTGCGTCGAGCGCGCACGGTCGGTGTCCTCGATCCGAAGCAGGAACTTGCCGCCGTGGTGGCGGGCGTAGAGCAAGTTGAACAGCGCGGTGCGCGCGCCGCCGAGATGCAGGAAGCCCGTCGGCGACGGGGCGAAGCGCGTGACTACAGGAGCGGCAGGGGTGCCGGCAGGATCGGTGGTTGCGCTCAAGCGCGCTTGCTCCCAGGCTGGATTCGAGATGGCGACGATGGCCGCGCAGCCCCCTAGCATGCACCTTCGCGGGCTTCAAACCGCGCGGGCGCGGCTCGAGGCGTGGCTGGAGGCCGAGCGCGATCAGCTGGTGCTGTGGCTGCCGGTGGCGCTGGGCGCCGGCGTGGCGGCGTGGTTCCTGCTGCCCGATGCAGTGACCTGGCGCGCCGCACTGCTCGCGGCGGGGGCGACCGCGCTGTTCGCGGCGGCACTGGGGCGGGGCGGGCGCGCCGGGCGGGCGGTCACGATCGGGGCGCTCGCCTTCGCACTCGGGCTGTCGCTCGTTTGGTGGCGTGCCGAGCGTGCGGCGGCGCCGGTCCTCACGCGCCCCGCGATCGCGCGGCTGACGGCACGCGTCGAGCGCGTCGATCGGCTGCCGGCGAGAGAGATCGTCCGCGTGCGGCTGACCGACCTCGCATGGCAGGGCCACACGCCGCGCCCAACACCGACGCGCATCCGAGTCAACATCGCGCTCACCGACGCACCCGCTGCGCTTGCACCCGACGCACGGATCGCGCTGCGCGTGCGGCTGATGCCGCCGCCGCCGCCAGCGGTTCCCGGCGCCTTTGATTTCGCGCGCGTCGCGTGGTTCGACGGCATCGGCGCAACCGGACGCGCGCTGGGCAAGCCGGCGATCGTATCGGGGGGCACGAACGGCGAGCCGCTGCGCGCGCGGCTGTCGCGCCACATCCAGGCACAATTGGCGGGAAGCGCGGGCGGGATCGCGGCGGCGCTCGCCACCGGCGACACCGGCGGGATCGCGGAGGAGGACCAGGAGGCAATGCGCCGCTCCGGGCTCGCGCACCTCCTGTCGGTGAGCGGGCTGCACATCACCGCCGTCGTCGGGCTGACGATGCTGCTCGCCGCCCGGCTGCTCGCGCTCAACACGCGGCTGGCGCTGACGGGGCGGGTGCCGCTGCTCGCCGCCGCGATCGCCGCGGCGACGGCGGTCGGCTATACCTGGCTGACGGGCAGCGAGGTGCCGACGATCCGCAGCTGCGTCGCGGCGCTGCTGGTGCTCGTCGCGCTGGCGCTGGGCCGCGAGGCGCTGACGCTGCGACTAGTCGCCGCGGGCGCGCTTATCGTCCTGCTGCTCTGGCCCGAGTCGCTCGCGGGGCCGAGTTTCCAGCTGTCGTTCGCGGCGGTGACCGCGATCATCGCGCTTGCCGAGCATCCGCGCGTGCGCGGCTGGTTCGGCCCGCGCGAGGAAGGTCTGATCGCACGGATGCTGCGCGGACCCGGGTCGCTGCTGCTCACCGGCGTCGCGGTCGAATTCGCGCTGCTGCCGATCGCGGTGTTCCATTTCCACAAGGCCGGGATCTACGGTGCGCTCGCCAACATCGTCGCGATCCCACTCACGACGTTCGTCGCCATGCCGCTGGAGGCGGCGGCGCTCGCGCTCGACGTCGTCGGCGCCGGCGCGCCCGCGTGGTGGCTCGCGGGTCACGCGCTCGGCGCGCTGCTGTGGATCGCGCGCACCGTCGCCGCGGCGCCGGGCGCAGTGGCCGCGTTGCCCGCGATGCCGCACGGCGCGTTCGCGCTGATGGTTGCGGGCGGACTGTGGCTCGAGCTGTGGCGCACGCGCTGGCGGCGGCTCGGGCTGCTGGCGCTGGCAGTCGGCGCGGCATGGGCGCTCGCGACCCCGCCGCCCGATCTGCTGGTGACGGGCGACGGCCGTCATGTCGCGCTGCGCGTCGACGGCGGGCGGGTGGCGCTGTTGCGTGACCGCGCGGGGGATTACGCGCGCGACATGCTGGCAGAGAATGGCGGAAGCGACGACGAGCCCGTGCTGCTATCGGCGCAGCGCGAGGCGCAATGCTCGCGCGATTTGTGCCGCGCGGACGTGATCCGGGGCGGACGGCGCTGGCGCATCCTGGCGACGCGCAGCGCCTATCTCGTTCCGGCGGGCGAGCTGATTGCGGCGTGCCGTTCGGCGGACATCGTGATTAGCGAGCGCCGCCTACTGCGCGGCTGCACGCCGCGCTGGCTTCGCCTCGACCGGGCGACGCTGGCGCGGACCGGCGGCGTCGCCTTGACACTGGCGAGCGGCCGAGTGGTGACGGTGCGGCAGGCGGGGGATCGCCACCCGTGGGTGACGGCGGCGGCGCTTGCGTTAGACGCAGGTCCGTCGCGGAAAGGCGGCTATCGCGAGCGGTCGAAGCGCTTTGGAGAAAGGCGCCCGGCGCGCGATCCGATTGATCACGCACCGCGAGAACCAGACACGGCGCCTGTGCCGTAAGCTCGTCCTCGATAGAACGATCATAGCGCGCCTCAACGCGCTGGATTATGGCGAGCGACGGCCGCGACGCGAACGCTGCAGGCCGCAGATCTCGACGTTACGTGCGTACGAGCTTCCGCAATCGAGCGGAACTCGCAGCGAGCGGACGATCAGGAATAGCGGCGCAGGATACCGGCGAGCTTGCCCTGCACGCGGACCTGCGCGGGGGCGTAGCGCTGCGGATCGTAGGCACGGTTGGCAGGATCGAGCCGGATCATCGCGCCCTCGCGACGGAAATACTTCAGCGTCGCCTCGCTGTCCTCGATCAGCGCCACGACGATCTCGCCGTCACGCGCCACGTCCTGCTTGCGAATTAGCGCGAAATCGCCGTCGAGGATGCCCGCCTCGACCATCGAATCGCCCGCGACCTCAAGTGCGAAATGTTCGCCCGAGCCGAGCAGCGCGGCGGGGACGGGAAGCGACGTCGCGCCCTCGAACGCCTCGATCGGTACGCCCGCGGCGATCCGGCCGTGCAGCGGTACCTCGACCACGTCGTTGGCAGGTTCAGGCAGGATGCGCCGCGTCGACGGGGCGGCGGCGGTACGCTTACCATCGGTCCGTTCGGGCATCTTGAGCACTTCGAGCGCGCGCGCGCGGTTGGGCAGGCGGCGAAGGAAACCGCGCTCCTCGAGCGCCGAGATCAGCCGGTGCACGCCCGACTTCGACTTGAGGTCGAGCGCCTCCTTCATTTCCTCGAACGACGGCGATACGCCGGTATCTTCCAACCGATCGCTGATGAAACAGATCAGCTCGTGCTGCTTCCTAGTAAGCATCGCACCTTCTCCGCCGTGAACAGACGAAGAACCTTTATGGAACGTATCAGTCGGCGTCAAGCGATCATGAGGATTTCCGCCGAGTCGCCCACCGCGCGCGCGGGATCGTGCGGCGGACGCACGACCAAGCAGTCGGCGCGCGCGAGCGTCAGCAGCATCGAACTGTCCTGAATGCTAGCGACGAACGCGCGCCCGTCTCGCAGCCCCGCGCGCATATAGTCGGTGCGCGGGCCGTTGGCGGGCAGCGGCTCGCCCAGGATCGCGTGCGTCGTCGCGGGAAGCGGATTTGCCGCGCCGCCAAGCCGCGCGATCAGCGGCTTGACGAAGAGCAGCGCGGTGACGAACGCGGAAACCGGATTTCCCGGTAGGCCGAGCACCGCCATCTGCCCGCGCCGGCCAGCCATCAGCGGCTTGCCCGGGCGCAGCGCGACGCGCCAGAAGTCGATCGTCGCCCCGGCGCCAAGCAGCGCGGGCCGGACGAGATCGTGATCGCCGACCGACGCGCCGCCGGTGGTGACGAGGAGGTCGGCGCCGACCGCGGCGAAGGCGGCGGTGAGGGCGTCGAGCCGATCGGGCAGGATGCCGAGGTCAACGATCTCGACCGGCAGATCGGCGAGCAGCGCGCGCAGCAGCAGGCGGTTCGATTCGGGCAGCGCGTCAGGGCCGGCATCGCTGCCCGGATCGACCAGCTCGTCGCCCGTGGCGGCGATCGCGACGCGGACGCGGCGGTGCACGGTGACACTGTCGACTCCGCCGGTCGCCGCGACGGCGAGGCGGGCGGGCGTCAGCCGCTCGCCGCCGGTCGCCAGCACGTCGCCCTCGGCGAAGTCGAGCCCGCGGCGGCGGACGTTGCCGCCCTGGCGCAGCGGCCCTTCGCCGTCGAGGATCAGCGTCGCGCCGTCGCGCACCGCTTCCTCCTGCACCATCACCGTATCGGCCCCGTCGGGCAGCGCGGCGCCGGTGAAGATGCGCACCGCCTCGCCCGCGCCGACGCTGCCGTCGAACGGCCGCCCAGCAGCGCTCTCGCCGATCACCTGCCACGGGCCGGGCAGATCGGCGAAGCGCAGCGCATAGCCGTCCATCGCCGACAGGTCGCGCGCGGGCTGCGTACGACGCGCGTGAAGATCAGCCGCACACCAGCGGCCGGCGGCGGCGACGATCGGCAGGGTTTCGGTGGCGACAGGGGCGAAGCCGGCGAGCAGGCGCGCCTGCGCTTCGGCAACGGGAAGAAGCTCGGTCATCACCGCGCGGGGTGACAGATTCGACGCGCGAGTGACAGCCTGATCGGCTAGGCCGGAAGCAACGAACGAAAACGGGGGACATGGACATGCGGCGGTGGATGGCGGCGGCGCTCGCGGGACTGGTAGCGGCAGGGGCGGGGGCGCAGATGGCCGGCGGGCGGTCGGCGGGTGCACCGCCGGCGTTCGATCAGGCGGAGACGCTGTCGCCGGTCGCTCCCGCGGTGCTGCCGCTGCGCGAGCAGGCGCGGATCCGCGACGGCTGGCTGCGCGAGCGGCTCGACCGGCTGGTGCCGGCGCTGATGCGCGAGAACAAGGTCGACATGTGGATCCTCGTCGCGCGCGAATATGCCGAGGATCCAGTGCTCTCGACGATGCTCGACGCGGAGAGTTTCCACGCCCGGCGGCGTACGATCCTGGTGTTCTTCGATCCGGGGCAGGGCCGGCCGGTCGAGCGCTTCACCGTCAGCCGCTACGGGCTCGCGGGGCTGTTCGAGGCGGCGTGGAAGCCCGAGACGCAGCCCGACCAGTGGCAGCGGCTCGCCGAGATCGTGCGCGAGCGGCGGCCGCGCCGCATCGCCGTAAACGTCTCGCCCGCGAGCGCGTTCGGCGATGGGCTGACCAAGAGCCAGTATGACGAACTCGCTGCCGCGCTCGGCGACGATGCGAAGCGGATCGTGCCGGCGGGGGCGCTGGCGATCAACTGGCTGGAGACGCGCACCCCGGCGGAGATGGCACGCTATCCCGAGATCGTGCGGTTGGCGCATGCGATCATCGCGCAGGGCTTCTCGACGCAGGCGGTGACGCCGGGGCGCACCACCGCCGCCGACCTCGTCTGGTGGTATCGCGAGCGGATCGCGGGGCTGAAGCTCGCCACCTGGTTCCAGCCGTCGGTCGCGATCTTCCGGCGCGGCTCAGGGGGACTCGGCGGCAACGAGGTGATCCGGTCGGGCGACATGCTGTGGGTCGATTTCGGCATCACGTACATGGGGCTCAACACTGATACGCAGCACCTCGCCTATGTCCTGCGGCCTGGCGAGCGAGCGGCGCCGCAGGGCTTGCGCGACGGGCTGGCGGCGGCGAACGGCGTGCAGGATGCGGTGACCGGCGCGTATCGCACCGGCCTCACCGGCAATCAGATCCTCGCGGCGGCGCGCAGCGCGGCGATCGCGAAGGGGCTGCGGCCGACGATCTACTCGCATCCGATCGGCTATCACGGCCACGCCGCGGGCAGCGCGATCGGTTTCTGGGACGATCAGCAGCCCTCGCCGCGCGGGGACCATCCGGTGCGGCCCATGACGGCATGGTCGATCGAGCTGTTGGCGATGCACAAGGTGCCCGAGTGGGGCGGGCAGGACGTGCCGTTCCGGCTGGAGGAGGACGCGTGGTTCGACGGCCGCCAAGTGCGCTACATCGACGGGCGGCAGACGCGCTTCCACCTGATCGGGGCGCCAGCGGGGGGCCGGCGCCGGCGCTGACGGCTAGATGCGTCGGGGCCGCCGGTCGTCGGTGGGTGACGATGAGGCGAAGGCGGACGACGGGCGGGTCACGCACCCGCTTGTTCTCCAAACTTACAGCGGACGTCGCCGCCGGGCGTATAGCGTCACCCGACTGCCGGTACGTCAGGCGATGAAGTCGCCCGATTTGCCGCCCGTCTTGGTCAGCAAGCGAATGCCGCCGATCGTCATCCGCTTGTCGATCGCCTTGCCCATATCGTAGATCGTCAGCAGCGCGGTGGAGACCGCGGTGAGCGCCTCCATCTCCACCCCGGTGCGCCCGGCGGTGGCCACCGTCGCGGTCGCGGCGACCCCGTCCGTCTCGACGGTGAGATCGATCGACACCTTGGTCAGCGGTAGTGGGTGACACAGCGGGATCAGCTCGCTGGTGCGCTTCGCCGCCATGATCCCCGCGACGCGCGCGACGGCGAGCACGTCGCCCTTCGCCACCGCGCCGTCGGCGATTGCGCGCGCGGCCTCGTGTGCCATCGTGATCCGCCCCTCGGCGACAGCCTCGCGCACCGTCTCCACCTTGCCGCCGACGTCGACCATCCGCGCGGCGCCCGCGTCGTCGAGGTGGGTGAGGCGGCTCATGCGACGAGCGCGCGCGTCGCGGCGGCGATATCGTCTTGCCGCATCAGCGATTCGCCAATCAGAAAGGCGCGCACGCCATGCGCCGCCATCGCATCGAGATCAGCGCGCGTGTTGAGCCCGCTTTCGGCGACGAAGGTGCAGCCCGCCGGCGCGTGCCCGACGAGTTCATAGGTGCGATCGAAGCTGACCGAGAAATCGCGCAGATTGCGGTTGTTGACGCCGATCAGGCGCGAGCGAAGGCGAAGCGCACGCTCGAGCTCGTCGGCGTCGTGCACCTCGACCAGCACGTCCATGCCGCGCTCGATCGCCGCCGCCTCGATCTCCGCCGCGGCGGCGGCGTCGAGCGCGCTCATAATGACGAGGATCGCGTCGGCGCCGATCGCGCGCGCTTCGGCCACCTGCCAGGGATCGACCAGAAAGTCCTTGCGGATCACGGGCAGGTCGCATGCCGCGCGGGCGGCGATCAGATAGTCCTCGTGTCCTTGGAAATAGTTGCGGTCGGTGAGGATCGACAGGCAGGTCGCGCCGCCTTCCGCATAGGCGCGGGCGTGCGCGGGCGGATCGAAATCGGCGCGGATCAGTCCCTTCGACGGGCTTGCCTTTTTGATCTCGGCGATCAGCGCATAGGCGGGCGCCGTGCCCTCAGCGGTGATCACGCGATCGAGCGCAGCCTTGAACCCGCGCGGCGCCGTCTGTCCGGCGGCGCGCGCGTCAAGATCGGCGAACGAGTGCATCTGCCGCCGCGCGGCGACCTCTTCGCGCTTCGTCGCGAGGATCGTGTCGAGGATCGTCATCCCGCCGCTCATGCCCATCGAATCCAACGGTCGAGAAGATCGCGTGCGGCGCCGCTGTCGATCGCCTCGGCGGCGCGCTGCGCGCCAGTTTCTAGCGGTTCGCCGACGAGCGCGAGCGCGGTGGCGGCGTTGAGCAGCACCGCGTCGCGATACGCGCCCTTCTCCCCGCCAAGCAGCGCGTGGAGCGCGGCGGCGTTGTGCGCCGGATCGCCGCCGCGGATCGCCGCGATCGGATGACGCGAAACGCCGGCATCCTCGGGCGCGATGCGGCCGGGCAAGGACACGTCGCCGATCGACACGGCGATCGTCGGCCCGGCGCCAGATACCTCGTCGAGCCCTTCCTCGCCCGACACCACCAGCGCGGCCTCGGTCCCGAGCTGTTCGAGCGCCTCGGCATAGACGGGGGCGTAATCGGGCCGGGCGATGCCGATCAGCTGGCGCGTGACGTGCGCCGGGTTGGCAAGCGGGCCCATCAGATTGAAGATCGTCCGCTTGCCGATGCGCCGGCGGATCGGCGTGATCCGCGCCATCGCGGGATGATGGTTGGCGGCGAAGAGGAAACAGATGCCGAGTTCGTTCAGCGTCTCCTCGGCGAGCGCGCCGGCGCGATCCATGTCGAGCCCGAGCGCCTCGAGCGTGTCGGCCGCACCTGCCTTCGACGAGGCGGCGCGGTTGCCGTGCTTCGCCACCGGTACGCCGCACGCCGCGACGACGAGGCTGACCGCGGTCGACACGTTGAGCGTGTGGTGCCCGTCGCCGCCGGTGCCGCAGACGTCGATCGCGCCCGCCGGCGCGCTGATCGGCACCAGCCGTTCGCGCAGCGCGCGCGCCGCCTCGGCGATCTCGATCGACGTCTCGCCGCGTGCCGACAGATCGACGAGGAAAGTCGCGATCGCCTCCTCGCTCGCGCGGCCGTCGAGGATGTCGGCGAACGCGGCACGCGCGCTCTCGTGCGACAGCGGGGTGGACGGGTCCGGCAGCAGCGCGATCGTCGTCATCTGGTGCCCTTGGCGCCGGTGAGCGCGACGAAATTGGCGAGCAGATCGTGCCCGTGCTCAGTGGCGATGCTCTCGGGATGGAATTGCACGCCGTGGATCGGCAGCTCGCGGTGACGCAGCCCCATCACCGATCCGTCCGCCGCCGTGGCGTTGGGGACGAGCACGTCGGGTACGTCCTCCACGACGAGCGAGTGGTAGCGCGTGGCGGTGAAGGGGGAGGGCAGGCCGGCGAACACGCCGGTCGCGTCATGCTCGATCGCGCTGGTCTTGCCGTGCATCAGCCCGCCGCGCACCACGCGCCCGCCGAAATGCTGGCCGATCGCCTGGTGGCCGAGGCACACGCCGAGCAGCGGCCGCCGGCTCTCGGCACAGGCGGCGACGAGATCGAGGCTGATCCCCGCCTCGTTCGGCGTGCACGGCCCAGGCGACACCAGAAAACCAGTGGCGTTGGAGGCGAGCGCGTCCGCCGCGCTCATCGCGTCGTTGCGCTCGACGCGCACTTCGGCCCCCAGCTCCATCAGGTAATGGACGAGGTTCCAGGTAAAGCTGTCGTAATTGTCGATGACCAGGATCATGGCGCGTCCGCCATAGCCGAATGCGCCCAGCCCGCAATGTTCAGCCCGCAATGTCCTGCCCGCAACCCCCGGCATAAGGAGCCGACGTAGGGAACTGCGCGGCGTCGTGCGATCGCCGCAATTGTGACGATATGTTGGGGAGGGATAAAGCGCGCGTGGTGATCGTTACCGAATCACCCCAGGAGGTCGCCCCCATGTTCCGCCCGCTCATCGCCGTTCGTGCTTCCGTTCTCGCGCCGCTGCTCGCGGCGGCGTTCGTGCTTCCCGCCGCCGCATCTGCCCAGGCGCAGGACGCACCGATGCAGGACTTCTCGCAGGCCGAGACCGGGCAGCCGCCGCAGCGTATCCGGCAGGTGACGCTGCAGGGAGCCGAGCAATGTCCCAAGGCGGCGGCGGACGAGATCGTGGTGTGCAGCCGGATCAATCCCAACGAACAGTATCGTGTGCCCAAGGAACTGCGCACGCCGCCCGAGATCCCGGCGCAGAATCAGAGCTGGGTGAACCGTGCCGCGGCGGTGGATCAGGTCGGGCGGGTCGCGGGCGGGCTGCCGAACACCTGCTCGCCGGTCGGTACCGGCGGCCAGACGGGCTGTGCGATCGTTGCCGCGCGCAACTATGCGGCAGAGAAGCGGCAGGCGAAGCGCGAGGCCGAGCAGGCGGCGCCGCTGACCGACCCCAACGACGACGGCGGCCGTTGAACGCTGGCCAGCCGGCTTGTAAGAGCCGGCCGGATCAATAGGGCGGAAGGAAGGGCGCTGGCCCGCTACCCCGCGAAGGGGCAGCGTTTTCCACCGAGCCGCCGCGCTAGACGGAAGGCAGCCGCCAATCGGCTTACCGCTCGCCGAGCAGCCGCGTCAGATCCGCCTTCCAGAACTTCGCCCAGGTGTGCGTGCCATGCCCCTTCGTCTCGGGCGTCGCCTCAATCAAGCGGAAGGTGGCGCGCGGCATGCGCTTGGCGGCGGGCGCGGTGATGCCGTAGCCCGACGGATTGATGAAGTCGTCGCTCGAATTGATCCACAGCACCGGCATGGTGATCTTCTCGAGCGCGGGCGAGGGATCGTAGTTTCGCGACGCGTCTAGCTGGTAGATATAGTCGTTGGCGTCGCGCCCTGCACTGTTGCGCGCGAACGCCTGCGCCAGAAAGGCCTCGGCGGCGGCGCGCGTCGGATACAGCTTCTGCAATGCGAGCGGGTTGGCGCCGGCGATGATCGACAGGCTGGCGGCGGTGCGCAGCCCCTGCGCGGGCTGTGCGGTGTAATTGCCACCGTTCCACGCCGGATCGGCCTGGATCGCGTCGATCGTCATCTTGCGCCACATGCGGTTGAGCCCCGCAATCGGCACCGGCAGGCAGGCGAAGGGGGCGAGCCGCTCGGCGAAACCGGGATAGCTCTCGCCCCAGACGAAGGCGTGCATGCAGCCCATCGAGGTGCCGAGGATAACCTTCAGCCGGGTGACGCCGATCTTCTCGAGCATCGCCTTCTGCGCAGCGACCATGTCGTCGTAATCGTATTTCGGGAACGCCATGCGCTTGCCGTCGGACGGCTTGGACGACGCGCCGTGGCCGACGTTGTCGGGCAGGATGACGTAGGTGGTGCGGATGTCGAACGGCTGGCCGGGACCGTAGAGCTCGTCGGCGAATTGCGGCTGGAGGAACTGCTTCCCCGTGCCGCCGGTGCCGTGCAGCACCATCACCGCATTGTCGATCCGCCCGTCCGGCCCGCGATGCGGCGTGCCGAGCGTGGTGTAGTGCATCCGCACGTCCATCGTGTCGCCGGTCTTGAAGCGGAACGCAGTGAGGGTGACGTCACCTTCCTTGGTCGGCCAGGTGGTGGCGGCCGGCGCTGGATTGGCGGGCGTTGCGACCGGCTGCGTCGTCTGGGTGGCCGGGGCGGGCCGTGCGGTCTGCGCCGTAGCGGGCAGCGCGGCGGCGGAGAGGGCGAGCAGGGTGAGGAAGCGCATTGCCGATGCGTATCGTGCGCGCCGGCCGGTGGGAAGCCCGGCCGGCTCGCGCGCCGGATCAGTCGATCATCGGCGCCATGCCCGGCTCCGCCTTCGCCATCGCGCGCTGATAGGCCGGGCGCTCGGCGATGCGGCGCAGATAGGCGCGTGTGTTGGGGAGGTCGTCCAGCGCCGCGCCCGCGCCGAACGCGCGCGAGGTGGTGAGCGAATAGACCATCATGATGTCGGCGAGCGTCAGGTTGCGCCCGCCGAAGAACGGCGCCGCGCCGAGCCGCGCCTCCATCATCTCGGCTCCACGCCGCGCGCGCTCAAGCACGAACGGCACGCGCTGCGCGTCGCCGCCGCCATAGCCGATCACGCCGATCATCATCTTGGTCGCCATGTACGTCGCGTTCGACCAGTGGAACCAGAACAGGTGATCGGCATAGTCAGGATCGCCCGGCGGCGGCGCCATCCGCCCGCCGCCGTGGACGGTGTTGATATACTCGCAGATCGCTGCGCTCTCGCCGAGCACGAGATCGCCGTCGGTGATCACCGGCGCGATTCCCATCGGATGCAGCGCCTTGTACTCGTCGGGCGCGAGGCGGTTGTCGGCGCGGCGATCGTAGCGCTTGAAGGCATAGTCGAGGCCGAGTTCCTCGCACAGCCACACGACGCGCTCGGACTGCGACAGGCCGAGGTGATGAACGGTCAGCATCCTATCCACTCCCGTTGACCGCACGCGCGGCGACAATTGTCTCGACTACTGGCCGAAGCCGCCCCCGCTCGCCTGCGCGATCGCCTCGCGCGCGGCGGCGAGCAGCGCGCCGGCCTTGGCCTCGCACTCGCGCTGCTCATAGGCAGGATCGCTGTCGGCAACGATTCCGGCACCCGCCTGAACGTGCATCGTCCCGTCCTTCACCACCGCGGTGCGCAGCACGATGCACGAATCCATCGATCCGTCGGGCGAGAAATAGCCAACCCCGCCCGCGTAGGCGCCGCGCTTCTCGCCTTCGAGTTCGGCGATCACCTGGCACGCGCGCACCTTGGGCGCGCCGCTGACAGTGCCGGCAGGAAAGCCCGCGAACAACGCGTCGATCGCGTCGTGCTTGGGATCGAGCGCGCCGACGACGTTCGACACGATGTGCATGACGTGGCTGTAGAATTCGACGGTGTAGCTGTCGGTGACGCTGACCGAGCCTGCGGCGGCGACACGGCCGACATCGTTGCGGCCGAGATCGAGCAGCATCAGATGCTCGGCGCGTTCCTTGGGATCGGCGAGCAGGCTCGCGCGGTTCGCCTCGTCCTCGCTCGCGGTCTTGCCGCGCGGGCGGGTGCCGGCGATCGGGCGGATCGTCACCTCGCCGTCGCGCACGCGCACCAGGATCTCGGGGCTCGATCCCGTCAGCGCGAAGCCGGGCAGGTCGAGATGGTAGAGGAACGGTGACGGATTGATCCGGCGCAGCGCGCGGTAAAGTTCGAACGCGGGCAGCGCGAAGGGCGCGGTGAAGCGCTGCGCGAGGACGACCTGGAACACGTCCCCCGCGACGATATAGTCCTTCGCCGCGCGCACCATTTCGGCATAGCGGCCGGCGGGCAGCGTCGGCGTGAGCGCAATCTCCGCCGCTTCGCCGCGCACGCGCGGGGGCAATGCCGTCGCCTCCAGCCGCGCCTCGATCGCGTCGAGCCGCTCGTCGGCGTCCGCGACGATCGCGTGCGGATCGCGGTCCGCATCGGGCCACACCGGCGCGACGAGGAACAGCGCGTCGGCGAGGCGATCGAAAACGAGGATCACCGTCGGCCGCACGAACATCATGTCGGGTAGGCCGAGTGCGTCGACCGACGGCTGCGGCAGCCGTTCAACCAGCCCGATGGTCTCGTAGCCGAAATAGCCGACGAGGCAGGCGAGCGCGCGCGGAAGCTCGGGCGGCACGTCCATCCGGCAGGCGGCGACGAGATCGCGCATCGCGGCGAGCGTCGGGACGGGGCAGGGCGCGAACGCGTCGCGATCGGTGAGCCAGTGGCGGTTGATCGCGGCGTCGTTGCCGTGCGCGCGCAGCACCAGATCGGGCGCGAGGCCGATCATGCTGTGGCGGCCGCGCACCGCGCCTCCCTCGACCGATTCGAGCAGGAAATCGCCGCGCCCCGGCTCGATCAACTTGAGCGCGGCGGCGACCGGCGTCTCGGTATCGGCGATGCGGCGGCGCCAGACGAGCGCCGGGCGCCCGTGGGCGAGCGCGCTGGTAGCGGGATTACTGATCGGAGCCACCGGCGCCGGCGAGGCTGGCCTTCACCCGCGCGATCGCATCAGCGTTTCGCGACACCTTGAGCGCGGCCTTCACTGCATCGGTGAACTGCTGCGCATATTCGCCGCCGATCACTTGTCCCAGATCGCGACGCGTCGCGGCGATCACCGGTGGCACCTTGGCGGCGTCGCCCGCTTGGATCTGCTCCAGCTTTACGAGCAGCCAGCCCTGGCCGTCGGGCGCCTCGATCATTTTGGCGGTGCCGCCCTTCATGCTGAACATCAGCGCGAGCACCGGATTGGGGCCGTTGGGGCCGGCGTTGATCTGCGAGCGCGCGGCGACGAGCCGCTGCACCTTGGCATTGCCCGCGCCCGCGCTCGACAGCGCCTGCGGCAGTGCGGTGCCGCGGTTGAGTGCGGCGAGCGCCTTGGCCGCGGCGGTGCGCGCGACGCGGCGCGCGCGGTCCGCGGCGAAGTCCTTCGCCACCTGATCGCGCACCTGCGCCAGCGGGCGCGGCGCGGCGCGCACGATGCGGTCGAGCGCGACCAGCGCGAAGCTGCCGTCGTCGCCCGTCTGCACGACCTGCGGATCGTCGCCTTCCTCGGCCTGGAAGCCGGCGGCGACGATGTTGGCGAGGAACGGCTGCGGGCGATAGGTGAGATCGAGCGGGTTGATGCCAACCGAGGAGATCGGCGGCGTCGCTTCGGCGGCGAGCTTCTGGTCGGCGACGAGTTCGGCGAAGGTCGAATTGTCGCCGATCGCGCCCTCGACCGCGTCGCGGATCGAATTGAGCGCGTCCGCCGTCTTGGTCTTGGTCAGTTCCGTCACGATCGTCGGGCGTGCCTCGGCGAGCGTCTTGCCCGGCACCTGCGCGACGCCGTCGACCTTGCCGACGACGAAGCCGATCGCGCCGCGCACCGGCCCGACGACGCCGCCGCTCGGCGCCGCGAACAGCGCGTCGGCGACCGCGGCGGACGCGGCGGTGGTCAGCGCGGCCTTATCCTGCCCCTCCAGCTTCCGCGCCTCAAGCCCGGCGGCGCGTGCCGCATCGGCGATCGACGCGCCGCCGCGCACCTTGGCGGCGAGCGTGTTGGCGGCAGCTTGGTCGAGCACCGTCACTAGCGAGACGCTGCGCGTCTCGCGCGCCGCCCAGCGCGCCTTGTCACGGCCATAGGCGGCGGCGATCTCCGCATCGGTTGGCGTCGCGCGTGCCTTGACGCTGTCGGGCGTCACCTGCGCGTAGCGGATCACGCGGCGCTCGGGCACCGTGTAGCGCTGCAGGTTGCGGCCGTACCACGCCTGGAGTTCGGCGTCGGTCGGCGCCGGGCCACCCGGGGTTGCCGGGATCAGCGCGACCTGGCCGGCGCGCTTCTCGAGCAGCAGCGAGGCATAGGGCAGCGCCAGCGTCTGCGGCACCTGGCTAGCGCCGATCTGCGGGCGGACGAGGAACTGCACCATAGTCTCGCGCGCGATATCGGACTGGACCTGCGCATCGGTGAGGCGGTTGCGCGCCAGCACCTGCTCGTAGATCGCCTGGTCGAACTTGCCCGTCGGACCCTTCAGCGCGGGGATGTTGCGCAGCTCGCTGCCGACCAGCGCGCGGCTGACGACCATCCCCTGATCCTCGCCATATTCCTGCAGCGCGATGCCGTTGAGCATGCGGTCGAGCACGCTCTCGACGCCGCCGGCGGCGATGAACTGCGCCATGTCGACGTTGGGGTTGCGCTGCTGCACGCCGCGCAGCTCGTCCTGCACGCGGCGCGTGAGCTCGGCCTCGCTGATCGTCTGGTCGCCGACGCGCGCCACCGTGCCGCCCGTCACCCCGCCCGCGCTCAGTCCCGTCACGTCGCCGAGCGCGAAGGCGAGCGCGATGACACCGAGCACGACGCCCGAGACGATCACGCCGATGCGCGAGTTTATGATGCGACGGAAGAAACCCAGCATGGTGCGCCAATCTGATTGAACGGCGCTCGCTTTAGGGGGCCCTCTTCGTTACCGCAACGGCCGCAACCCAATGACGAGGGAGGAACCATGCGGCGCAAGTTCGTGGCCGGGAACTGGAAGATGAACGGCAGTTTGGCGGCGCTGGCCGAGCTCGACGCGATCGGCGCGGCGGTCGATCCGCGCGTCGATGTGGCGGTGGCGGTGCCCGCGACGCTGATCCAGCCCGCGTCGGCGCGCGCCGGCTTTCCGATCGGCGCGCAGGACGTGCACGGCGCGGCGAGCGGCGCGCATACCGGCTGCGTATCGGTGGCGATGATCAAGGAAGCCGGCGCCGCCTTTTCGATCGTCGGCCATTCGGAGCGGCGCCAGGCGCAGGGCGAGACCGACGCCGACGTAAAGGCGAAGGCCGAGGCGCTGCACGCCGGCGGCCTAGACGCGATCCTGTGCGTCGGCGAGACGCTGGACCAACGCGAGGCGGGCGAGGCGGAAAAGGTGGTCGCGGCGCAGATCCGCGCCTCGTTGCCCAAGGATGCGGACGGCGGCTGGCTGGTGATCGCCTACGAGCCGATTTGGGCGATCGGCACCGGCAAGGTCGCGACGGTCGGCGACGTCGAGGCGATGCATGCCGCGATCCGCGCGACGCTGGTCGACGTGCTCGGCGATGAAACCGGATCGGGCATCCGGCTGCTCTACGGCGGATCCGTCACGGCGGAGAATGCCGCCGCGCTGCTCCACGCCGCCGAGGTCGATGGCGCGCTCGTTGGCGGAGCGAGCCTAACCGCGGCGAAGTTCGTGCCGATCATTACTGCCGCGATCGGCTGATCCAGCCTGTCGTTACCGATCGCGTTCGGATCGTCCGGACGCGATCGAACCGTGCATGAAAAACCTGCGCCCTGAACGGGCGTTTCACTCCAGCGATATCGGAAAAACCTGTCCGCAGGACAGGAGTGGTGCGGTCGAGAAGACTCGAACTTCCACGGCCTTTCGGCCACAACGACCTCAACGTTGCGCGTCTACCAGTTCCGCCACGACCGCACGTGATGTCCGCCGGGCTGGCCCGGTGGCTGGCAGGAGCGCGCCACTAGCAAGCGTTTGGGGGGCTGGCAATGCCCGTGTCGCGGCGGCGCGAAAAGATTCGCGGCGCCGGTCCGCGTCGTCAGTTGTCGTCCTCGCCAACGAAGCTGAGCTCGAGCCGCTTCGAGCTTGCCGGCACGTCGAGCTTGGCGGAATTGAAGTCGATCGCGCTCTTCGGCGACAGGCTGCGCTGCTGCGGGATGATCGTCCAGCTGAACACGATACGGCCCTGCGCGTCGCGCAGATCGGCGCGGATGTCTGGCACGCGCTGCCGCTCGGTCGAGGGGTTGAGCACCTTGCCGCTGACCGCGAACAATTCGCTGCCGTTGTTGATCTCGCGTCGCTCGATCGGATTGTCGATCAGCCGCAGTGGTGATTCCTCCGGGCCGAACGCGAGGCCGAGCTGCGAGGCGAGCCCCGGCGCGCTGGTCCACAGGATCGCGGCGACCGCGACAAGCATCAGCAGCGCGGCGACGACGGCGGCGATCGTCCAGCGGCGCACCGGATTGATCCGCGGCCGGAACGGCGCGCGCGGCGCGAGCAGATCGTCGTCCGTCGCCGGCGCGGGGGCGGCGATTGGATCGATCCGCGGCTGCGGCGTAGGGATTGGCACGATCGGCGGCGCGGCGGCCGGGCTCGGGAACGGCGCGAACGATGCCGGTGCCGCTGCCGTTGTGGCGGCAGCGGGAGGTGCAGGTGCCGAGAGCGACGTATCCGCCCCGGTGTCCGCGGCGGCGTCGGCCTGCGCGGCGACGCTCTGCGCGGCGCGCGCGTCAGGGGTCTGGAACCAGCTGTGGCGGCAATTGGCGCAGCGCACGGTGCGCCCCTCGGCCCCGATCGACGCGTCGGGCACCAGATAGCGGGTGCGGCATTCGGGGCATTCGAGGATCATTGCGCGAGGCTGCCGACGGCTGGAGCTGGAATTGCGACCATCGCGAATCTAAACACGCCCCTTGCGTTCCATGCAAGCGGTGGTTGAAGCAGCGGGCGTCGTCGTGCGATGGCATCGGGCGGGGTAACATTGGGCAAGGGCAGCGGCGCCGGATAATGGCGAACATCGTGCAGTTCGATAACGTGGGGCTGCGCTATGGCACCGGGGCCGAGACGCTGACGGACTTGAGCTTCTCGCTCGCCGCGGGGTCCTTCTACTTCCTCACCGGGGCGAGCGGCGCGGGCAAGACGTCCTTGCTGCGGCTGCTGTACCTCGCGCAGCGGCCGAGCCGCGGCGTGATCCGGCTGTTCGGCGAGGACGCGGTGATGATGCCGCGCAGCCGGCTGCCGGGGTTCCGCCGCCGCATCGGCGTCGTCTTCCAGGACTTCCGGCTGGTGCCCCACCTGTCGGCGGCGGACAATATCGCGCTGCCGCTGCGCATCGCGGGCATGCCCGAGGCGGAAATCGCCGAGCCGGTGGGCGAGATGCTCGCCTGGGTCGGGCTTGCCGATCGCGCCGATGCGCGGCCCGCGACGCTGTCGGGCGGCGAGCAGCAGCGCGTCGCGATCGCGCGCGCGGTGATCGCGCGGCCCGAGATGCTCGTCGCCGACGAGCCGACCGGCAACGTCGATCCAGAAATGGCGGAGCGGCTGCTGCTGCTGTTCGATTCGCTCAACCGGCTGGGCACCACGGTGGTCGTCGCGACGCACGACCTGCACCTGATGAACCGCATCCCGAGCGCGCAGATGATGCGGCTCGACAAGGGGCGGCTGCTCGATCCGACGGGGATGCTGCGCCACCCGCCGGCGCGCGCGCAATGAGGCGGGGGGATAAGACGGCGGAGCGGACGCGCCGCGTGCTCGACGAGGCGCGCGGGGTGCGCGCGATGACGTGGGTCATCGCGATCATGCTGTTCCTGACGATTCTAGGCGCCGCGCTCGGCATCGCGACGCGCAACGCCGCGGGCACGCTGGAGACGCAGCTCGTCGGTCGCGCGACGGTGCAGATCGTCGTCGCCGATCCCGCGCGCCGCGATGCACAGGCGCGCCGTGCGCTCGCCGTGCTCGATGGCGCTCCCGACGTGCGCCGCGCGACCGCGGTGAGCCGCGCGGCGCTGACCGCGCTGCTGCGCCCGTGGCTCGGCAGCGACGGCGCCGATCCCGAGCTGCCGGTGCCGGCGATGATCGACGTCGAGCTCGCCAGCGGCGACCCGGCGGCGATCGAGCGCGTGCGCGCGGCGCTGCGATCCGCCGCGCCCGACGCGCGCGTCGACGCGCATGAGGCGTGGATGACGCCGGTGGTCGGCTTCCTCGATCTGGTCACGCTGATCGCGCTGCTGCTGGTCGCGCTGATGGCGGCGGCGACGGGCGCGGTCGTCGTGCTGGCGGCGCGCGCCGGGCTCGACGCGCACCGACCGACGATCGAGGTGATGCACATGCTGGGATCGACCGACGTTCAGGTCGCGCGGCTGTTCCAGCGCCGCATCGCGCGCGACGCGGTGATCGGCAGCGCGATCGGCACCGTCACTGCGCTCGCGCTCGTCGCGCTGATCGGCAACCGTGCCGACGCGCTCGGCTCCGAGCTGCTCGGCGGCGCGACGCTCGGCACCGGCGGGTGGATGACGCTGGCGCTGCTGCCGTTCGGCTTCGTCGTCCTCGCTGCCGTCGCGGCGCGCTTCGCGATCACCCGTGCGCTGGGGCGCGTGCTGTGATCGTGCGGCTGTTCGCGCTCGTAGCGATCGCCTGGGCCCTGGGGTTCGCGGTGTTCATGCTGACACTGGCCGAGCCCGCCGACGATATGCGTGCGACGGACGCGATCGTCGTGCCGACCGGGGGCGCGGGGCGGATCGGGCGCGGGCTGGCGCTGATCGAGGCGGGACGCGCCCGCCGCATGCTGGTCAGCGGTGTCGCGCCGGGGCTGCGCAAGATCGATCTCGTCGTGGCGAACGGCCACGCGCCGGCGATCGAATGCTGCGTCGATCTTGGTCGCGAGGCGGTCGACACCCGATCCAACGCAGAGGAGACCGCGCGCTGGGTGCGCGAGCATCGCTACCGCTCGGTGCGTCTCGTCACGTCGAACTGGCACATGGCGCGGGCGCGGATGGAATTGGGCGTGGCGCTCGACGACGATGTCGTGATCGTGCGCGACGGCGTGCCCGCAGAGCAACGGCTGGGCCAGCTCGTCAACGAATACAACAAGCTGCTGCTGCGCCGCGCGGCGCTTTGGAGTGGGGTGGGACGATGATCGCGTGGTTGCGGATGCTGCTGTACCGCTGCGTCTTTTACGCCGGATCGGTGCCGATCGTCGTCGGCATCGCCTTTGTCGCGCCGTTCGGACAGCGCGCGGTGATCCGCCACGCGCATCTGTGGGCCAAGCTCAACCGTTGGTGCACGCGCGTCATCCTGGGCATCACGACGCAGATCGAAGGGGAAGTGCCGCCCGGCCAGTATCTGTTCGTGTCGAAACACCAGTCGATGTTCGAAACGACCGAGCTGCAGCTGATGCTCGGCGGCCCGGCAATGGTGCTGAAGCGCGAGCTGCGTCGCATCCCGATGTGGGGCTGGGCGACCGAGCTCTACGGATCGATGTCGGTCGACCGCGATGCATCGGCCAAGGCACTGCGGCGGCTGATGAGCGAGGGCGCGGCGCTGCGCGCACAGGGCCGGTCGGTGGTCGTCTATCCCGAAGGGACGCGCGTGCCGCCGGGCGAGACGCCGCCGCTGCGATCGGGCTTCGCCGGCCTGTACAAGGCGGTTGGCCTGCCGGTGATACCGATCGCGCTCGACAGCGGGCGGGTGCTGCCAAAAAAGGGCGTTGCGCGGCCCGGCGTCGTCACCTTTCACTTCGGCGAGCCGATCCCTGCCGGGCTGCCGCGGCGCGAGGCGGAGCAGCGCGTCTGGGCGGCGATCAACGCGCTTGAACCCGACCGCCCGGAGACGATGCCGGCCGCCTAATGCTTGCGGCCGAAGTCCGCCGCCGCATCGTCCTGCCCCTGGTCGACGATCGAGCGGCGGATCGTGCGCGTACGACTGAAGAGATCGAACAGCGTGTCGCCATCGTCCCAGCGGATCGCGCGCTGGAGATGCGACAGATCCTCGCTGAAGCGCTGCAGCATCTCGAGCACCGCCTCTTTGTTGGCGAGGAAGACGTCGCGCCACATCGTCGGGTCGGACGCGGCGATACGAGTGAAATCGCGAAAGCCGCCGGCGGAGAACTTGATCACCTCGGACTGCGTCACTTCGGCGAGATCGTTGGCGGTGCCGACGATCGTATAGGCGATGAGGTGCGGCAGATGGCTCGTCACCGCCAGCACGCGATCATGGTGCTCGGGCGCCATCGTCTCGACCTGGCTGCCGAGGCGCCGCCAGAATTCGGCGACGCGCTCGGTCGCGGCGGGATCGCCGCCGTCGAGCGGGGTGACGATGCACCAGCGGCCGTGGAACAGCGAGGCGAACCCCGCCTCGGGGCCGCTGCGCTCGGTGCCGGCGACGGGATGCGCGGGAACGATCGTGCGGCCCGGCAGCGCGGCGGATAGCGCGCGGGCGACCTCCGCCTTGCAGCTGCCGACATCGCTGATCACGGCGTCGGTGGGCAGATCGGCCGCCATGTCGGCGGCGACCCCGCCCATCGCGCCGACCGGGACGCACAGGATCACCAGATCGGCGTCGGTCACCGCGGCACCGATCGTATCGGTGATGTCGTCGACGATACCGAGCGCGTCGGCGCGCGCGCGCACCCCGGCGTCGGCGTCATGCCCCGTCAGGCGCACCGTCGGCATCTGCTCGCGCACCGCGCGTGCGACCGAGGAGCCGATCAGGCCGAGCCCGACGATCGTGACGCGGGAAAAGGGGAGCACATCTACCTCCGTTCGCTCCGCGCCTGCCAGCGGGCCGTTACTGTCCGCCGCGCGTGTCGCGGACCGGCGGCGCTTCGGCAAGCCCGACCGCGCGCCCCGGCCGCGATCACGCGGCGCCGGTCAGCGCCCGCAGCGCGGCAACGACGCCGCGCGTCTCGTCCTCGGTGCCGATCGTGATGCGCAGCCCGTGCGGCAGACCCTGGCCCGGCAGCCAGCGGACAATATAGCCGGCGTCCATCAGCCCCTTGTACGCGGCCTCGGCGGTGAGCTCGCCCTCGAACAGGACGAGGACGAAATTGGCCTGGCTCGGCACCGCGCGCAGCCCGGCGTTGCCCAGCTTGCCGATCTCGTCGGCGAACCACGTGCGCCAGCGCGCATTGTGCGCTGCGGTGTGCGCGACGAACTCGGTGTCGCCGAGCGCGGCGACCGCAGCGGCGGTGCCGGCGATGGTGATCGAGAAGGGCAGGCGGATGCGGTGCATCGCCTCGATGATCGTCGGCGCGCCATAGCCCCAGCCGATCCGCTCAGCGGCGAGCCCGTACATCTTGGAAAAGGTGCGCGTGACGAGGACGTTGGGCGCGCTCTGCGCCAACGCCATGCCGCCGTCGTCGTCGCTGCCCTCGATATATTCGGCATAGGCGTGATCGAGAACGAGCAGGATGTTGTCGCGCAGGGCGGCGTGCAGCCGCTCGATCTCGGCACGCGGCACGTAGGTGCCTGTCGGATTGTTCGGATTGGCGACGAAGATCACGCGCGTCCGCTCGGTCACCGCGGCGAGGATCGCGTCGACGTCGGTCGCGTAATCCTTGTCGGGGGCGATTACGGGGGTGGCGCCGACGCGACGCGCGGCGATCGGATAGACCGCGAAGCCGTAATTGACGTACATTATCTCGTCGCCCGGCCCGGCGAACGCGCCGGCGGCGAGGTGGAGCACCTCGTCCGATCCATTGCCGTAGATGATCCGCGCCGGATCGAGCCCGTGTTTGGCGGCGAGCGCATCGCGCAGCTCGGTCGCGCTCGCGTCGGGATAGCGCTCGAGGTTGGCCGCGGCGGTAGCAAAGGCTTCGCGCGCCTTGGGGCTGGTGCCGAGCGGGTTCTCGTTCGACGATAGCTTGGCGACCTTGCGCCCGTCGTCGGTCGTCGAGCGGCCGGGGATGTACGGGGCGATCGCCATGATCCACGGCTTGGGGGTAGGGCCAGTCATGGCGCGGGCGTGTAGCGGCGGGGGCGGAGGGGGGCAACGCTTGGCACCAGCGACAGGTCGCTTCCCCCGCCACCTGCACTTTGCTAGCGGCGCGCGATGCTCGGCGACGACCAGCGCTTCGGCTTCCAGCGCCACGTGATCCTGCCCGGCCCGCTGCCGCTCGACGGCGGGGGGCAGCTCGCGCCGGTTGAGATCGCGTACGAGACCTACGGCACGCTCGCACCCGATGCCGGCAACGCGGTGCTGATCTGCCACGCGCTGACGATGGACCAGCATGTCGCGGGCGCCAATCCGCGCACCGGCAAGCCGGGCTGGTGGACGCAGATGGTGGGGCCGGGGCGCCCCGTCGATACCGACCGCTTCTTCGTCATCTGCGCCAACGTGCTCGGCAGCTGCATGGGATCGTCGGGCCCGGCGACGATCAACCCCGCGACGGGCGCGCCGTTCGCGATGGCTTTTCCCGTCATCACGATCCGGGACATGGTGCGCGCGCAGGCGCTGCTGCTCGATCACCTCGGCATCTCGCGGCTTAAGGCGGTGATCGGCGGATCGATGGGGGGCATGCAGGCGCTCAGCTGGCCCGCGACCTTCCCTGATCGCGTCGAGGCGGTGGTGGTAATCGCCTCCGCGCCGCGTCACTCCGCGCAGAACATCGCGTTTCACGAGGTCGGTCGCCAGGCGGTGATGGCCGATCCCAACTGGCGCCGCGGCGACTATTACGGGCGCGAGGGACCGGCGGCTGGCCTCGCCGTCGCGCGGATGGCGGCGCACATCACCTATCTGTCCGAGGCGGGCCTTACCGAGAAGTTCGGCCGCCGGCTGCAAGCACGCGACGCCAAGAGCTTCGGCTTCGACGCCGATTTTCAGGTCGAAAGCTACCTGCGGTACCAGGGAATCGCCTTCGTCGATCGCTTCGACGCCAACAGCTATCTCTATATCACGCGCGCGATGGATTACTTCGACCTGGCGGAGGAACATGGCGGGCTGCTCGCCAACGCCTTCCGCCACACCTGCGCACGCTTCGCGCTGATCAGCTTCGATACTGACTGGCTGTATCCGACGCGCGAATCGCGCAGCATCGTCCAGGCGCTCAACGCGGCGGGCGCGCCCGTCAGCTTCGTCGAACTGTCGAGCCCGTACGGCCATGACGCCTTTCTGCTCGATTCGCCCGAAATGAACCGCGTGGTCGCGGGCTTTCTGGGGACGGGGCAGTGATGTGCGACGATGCCATCGAGCTCAACGACGATCATGCGCGGCTCGACGTTGCGCGCGTGCATGGCTGGCTCGCGTCGAGCTACTGGTCGCCCGGGATCGAACGCGGCGTGGTCGAGCGGGCGATCGCCGGGTCGCACTGTCTCGGCGCCTACCACCGCGATCACGGCCAGATCGGCTTTGCGCGGATGATCACCGATCACGCGACCTTCGCCTGGCTCGCCGACGTATGGGTGGACGCGGCGGTCCGTGGGCAAGGGCTCGGTCGGCGCATGGTCAGGTGGTTCCTCGATCACCCGGACTTTGCCGGCATCCGCCGGATCGGGCTGACCACCGCGGACGCGCACGGCGTCTATGCCGCGCTCGGCTTCACCCCGCTGCTGCGGCCCGAACGCTATATGGAGCGGCTCGACCCTGCGTTCCTCGCCATGCTGAAGGCTGCGTCGTGAGCCTGCGCGCCGATCTCGCGATCATCGCCAACCATGTCGCACGGGGTGCGCGCGTGCTCGACATCGGCTGCGGCGACGGCGCGCTGATGGCGGCGCTGCGCGACGGCAAGCAGGCCGACGCGCGCGGGCTGGAGATCGATCCGCGCAACGTCGCCGCCGCGGTTGGGCGCGGGCTCAGCGTGATCCAGGGCGACGCCGACGTCGATCTCGCCGGCTACCCCGACGCGAGCTTCGATTATGCGATCCTCAGCCAGACGCTGCAGACCTGCCGCGCGCCCGACGCGGTGCTCGGCGAGCTGCTGCGGATCGGGCGGCGCGCCTTCGTCAGCTTTCCCAATTTCGCGCATTGGCGCGTGCGCCTGTCACTTTTGTGCGGCGGGCGCATGCCGGTGACGCGGCTGTTGCCGGAGCGCTGGTACGATACGCCCAACATCCACCATCTGACGATCGACGACTTTCGCGCGCACCTCAAAGACCGCGGCATCACCGTCGAAGGAACGTGGTTCCTGTCGCGTGGTACGGAAACCACATCGGCGGCGGCAAACTTCCTCGCCGAGCATGCGATCTTCCTGCTGCGGGGAACCGATCCAGATCAATAGTGTTGGCTTGCGAACATCATGGCGAAAACTGCACTCATCATTGAAGACGAGATCTTCGTTGCGCTCGATCTGGAGCGGATCCTGCTCGACGCTGGCTATAGCGTCGCGGGGATCGCGGCAGATAGCGAGCAGGCGCTGGCGGCGGCCCCCGGCTGCGAGATCGCATTCGTCGACATCAACCTGCGCGATGGCGCGACCGGGCCCGAGATCGCGCAGCGCATCGCGCGCGACTATGGCGTGAAGGTGGTGTTTGTCACCGCCAATCCCGCGCAGATCGGGGTGCCGTCCGACGCGCTCGGCTACGTGCGCAAGCCGTTTAGCGACAGGGCGATCCTCGCCGCCGCGGCGCTCGCCAGCGGCGCCGAAGAGGCCGCCAACGACGAGGTTATCAGACTAGACGCGCTCGGCTGAGCGAAGCGATCGGCGTTTCGATCGTAAGATGTAGCCCCTCGGGGCGCCAGTCGCGCGACACGGTGCCGCCGAGCTGCCGCACTGCGCTAAGCTCGATCAATTGCGTGCCGAACCCGCCCTTCTCGTCGTCGGGCGTGACTATCGGCCCGCCCTGCTCGCGCCACGTGATCCGTGCCACGTCGCCCTGCCGCGCGATGTCGACCGCCACCCGCCCATCGGCGTTCGACAACGCGCCATACTTGCTCGCGTTGGTCGCCAGCTCGTGGAACAGCAAGGCGAGCGGCGTCGCGGCACGATCGTCGATGCCGAGATCGACGCCCGATATCGTCACCCGCTCGCCTGGACTCGCCTCATAGGGCGCGAACAACTGCTCCAGCAGCCCACAAAGACTGTCCTGTTGCGCCGAGGGGCGCGAATTGGGGCTGTGCGGGCGAACGAAATCATGCGCCCGACCAAGCGCGGCAATGCGCTGGCGCAGATCGCCCGCCAGCGGCGCGATTTCCGGCCGAGTACGAGCGGCAAGCTGGATTAGCCCGCCCATCACCGCGAAGATATTCTTGATCCGGTGCGACAGTTCCTGGCTGATAATCTCACGCTCATCCAGCGCGAGCTTCTGCTCATGGATGTCGGTGCAGGTGCCGAACCAGCGCTGGATCGTGCCGGCATCGTCGCGGATCGGCAGCGCGCGGCCGAGCACCCAGCGATAGGTGCCGTCGAAATGCCGCAGCCGATATTCGATCTGATACGGCTCGCCGGTTGCGAGACACTGGCGCCAGACTTGCCAGGCGCGCGCCTGATCGTCGGGATGGAACATGTCGTTCCACCCTTCGCCGTCAGTCGTCCCCGCCGGCGCACCGGTAAATTCGTACCAGCGCGCATTGTAATAGTCGTGATAGCCGTCAGGTAGCGTCGACCACACCATTTGCGGCATCGTGTCGGCGAGCGTTCGGAAGCGCGTCTCGCTGTCGACCAGCGCTGCCTGCGTCTGTTCAACCCGCGCGTTCTGCTCGCGCCGTTCGCGCGCGACACGGCGCGCATCTAGCCGCGCCATCGCGGCGGCGGCGAGGATCGTCATGCCGCGCGTCTGGAACGGCGTCAGCCCGGCACGCGGCTGATCGTCGATCACGCAGATCGCGCCTAGCGGTACGCCTTCACGCGTGACGAGCGGCGCGCCGGCGTAGAAGCGGATATGGGGCGCGCCGGTGACGAGCGGATTATCGGCGAAACGCGCGTCGCGCGTCGCGTCGGGCACTTCCATCACCTGTAGCCCGTGCATCGCGTGCGCGCAGAACGATTGCGAGCGCGGCGTCTGCGCGAGGTCGGTACCGACGCGGGCGAGGAACGTCTGGAATTTCTCCTCGACGAGGCTGACGAGCGCGATCCGTGCGCCGCACAATTCGGCGGCGAACGCGGCGAGATCGTCGAGCACGCCTTCCGCGCGTGCGCCGGCAAGATCGTGCAGCGCCATCACGCGCGCGCGATCGGCCTCGTCGAGCAAAGGCAGGTCGTGGGACGTAACGGCTCCTGAAACGGTCGGGGCGGAGGGATGCGTCAGAACGGCACGTCGTCGTCGAGATCGTCGGCAAAGCCGCCGCGCGACTGGCCGAACCCGCCGCCGCCGCTCTTGTTACCGGCGCCGCCACTGCCGCCGCGACCGCCCGAATAGCCGCCGCCACCGCCGCCGCCGAAATCGTCGCTGCCGCCGAAGTCGTCGCGGCCGCCACCGCCGCCGCCGCTATTGCCGCCCGGGCCGTCGAGCATCGTCAGCACGCTGTTGAAGCCCTGCAGCACGATCTCGGTCGAATATTTATCCTGCCCGTTCTGGTCCTGCCATTTGCGCGTCTGCAGCTGGCCCTCGATGTAGACCTTGGAGCCCTTGCGCAGGAACCGCTCGGCGACGTTGGCGAGCCCTTCGTTGAAGATCGCCACCGAGTGCCACTCGGTCTTTTCCTTGCGCTCGCCCGAATTGCGGTCCTTCCAGCTCTCGCTCGTCGCGATGCGCAGGTTCACCACCTTGCCGCCGTTCTGGAAGCTGCGGCTCTCCGGATCGCGGCCGAGATTGCCGACGAGGATGACCTTGTTGACGCTGCCCGCCATGGTTCGTTCGTGTCCTAACCTTGAAAGCTAGAGGCCCAGCGCGACGGCGAGCCAATAAGTGATTCCGGCCATGATGTAGGCGGCGGCGAACAGATAGCCAACCATGAACAATGGCCACTTCCAGCCATTGGTCTCGCGCCGGGTGACGGCGATCGTCGAGATGCACTGCGGGGCGAAGACGAACCACATCAGGAAGGCGAGTGCGGTCGGCAGCGACCAGCGGTGGCGCAGATTGTCGACGATCGTGCGCTCGCCCGCCGCGTCGTCGGGATTGTCGACCGCGTAGACGGTGCCGATCGCCGCCACCGCCACTTCGCGCGCGGCCATCGCCGGGATTAGCGCCAGCGCGATGTCGCGGTTGAAGCCGATCGGCGCGACCACCGTCTCGATCCCGCCGGCAATCCGCCCGCCGATCGAATGATCGACCTGGCTCTGCCCGTTGGGCGCCTGCGGAAAGCTCAACAGCGCCCACAGGATGACGGTGGTGAGCGCGATGATCGTGCCCGCGCGCTTCAGGAAGATCCACGCGCGCGTCCATAGCCCGATCGCGATGTCGCCCAGCCGTGGCATCTGATATTTGGGCATCTCCATCATGAAGCCCGACGAATCGCCGCGCGTCACCGTGCGCCGAAGCACCAGCGCGGCGACGAACGCACCGACGATCCCAGCGAGATAAAGCCCGAGCAGGACGAGGCCTTGCAGCCCGACGCCGGGCAGCACGCGCGCATTGGGAATGAACGCGCCGATGATGATCGTGTAGACGGGCAGCCGCGCCGAGCAGGTCATCAGCGGCGCGATCAGGATCGTCGTCAGCCGGTCCTTCTCGTCGCTGATCGTGCGCGTCGCCATGATCCCGGGCACCGCGCAGGCGAAGCTCGACAATAGCGGGATGAAGGCGCGGCCCGATAGGCCGACACCCGCCATCAATCGATCCATCAGGAATGCCGCGCGCACCATATAGCCCGACGCCTCGAGCACGAGGATGAAGGTGAACAGGATCAGGATCTGCGGCAGGAAGACGACCACCGCACCGACACCGGCGATGATCCCGTCGGTAAGCATCGAGCGCAGCAGCGAATCGGGCAGCGCACTGCGCGCGACATCGTCGAGCGCCGCGAAGCCGCCCTCAATCCAGCCGATCGGCGCTTCGGACCAGCTGAACACCGCCTGGAACATGACGAACATCAGCGCGACGAGCACGACCGGCCCGACGAACGGGTGCAGCGCGACCTTGTCGAGCACGTGGTTCCAGCGCCGCATCGGCGTTTCCGATACGGTCGCCGCGGCGGAGATCGCGCGGGCGCGGCGCTGGAGCACCGCGATCGGTTGCTCCGCCGCGTCGCTGCCGCGCGCGACGCGGGCGTGGCTCTCGACCGCCTCGGTTAGTGCGGCGCGCAGCGTGTCGAGCCCGCGGCGGCGCACCGCGACGGTCGGGACGACGGGCACGCCGAGTTCGCGCGCCAGCGCCTCAGGCGACAGGACGAGCCCGTCGCGCTCGGCGAGATCGACCATGTTGAGCGCAACGACGACGGGCAGATCGAGCGCGATCAGCTGCAGCGCGAAGCGAAGGTGCAAATCGAGGTTGGCGGCATCGACGACGATCACCAGCGCGTCGGGTCGCCGCTCGCCCGCCTGGCGGCCGAGCAGCACATCGCGCGTCACCCGTTCGTCGGGCGAGGAGGGATCGAGGCTGTAGGTGCCGGGCAGATCGACCAGCTCGATCGGGCGGCCGTCGTCGAGCGCGAGCCGCCCCGAGTGCCGCTCCACCGTAACGCCGGGATAGTTGCCGACCTTCTGCCGCGCGCCGGTCAGCGCGTTGAACAGCGCCGACTTGCCGGCATTGGGATTGCCGACCAGTGCCACGAGCGGAAGCACACTCATCTCAGTCGGTCGTCACCGTGATCGCGGCGGCGACGTTGCGGCGCAGCGCCACCGTCATTCGGCCGATGCGGCACGCGACCGGCCCGCGGAACAGCGTTGCGCGATGTAGAATTTCGACGCGGACGCCCTCGTCGAACCCGAATTCGCGCAGTCGCCGCGCCTCGGGCGCCGCCATCCGCTCCCACGCGATCATCGTCACCGTCGCGGGACGGCCGAGCGGCAGGGCTTCGAGCGGCAGGGGAGCAGGGGCCAACACGCCCCCGACATACAGATGCTGCGAACGATTATCAATTGCTGACGGCAACAATGCCGTCGCGGGTCGCGCGATCAGCCCACCGGGTAGCGCAGCCGACCGACGAAGCGGCTAAGGCTGGGACGATGGCGGGTGCGCTGGACGAACCCCGCCTTGGCCTTTTCGAACCATATAATCCCCTCGATCCGCCGCGCGAGGAAGCCGCGCGTGTCACGATAATCCTCGCTGTCGTCGTCGAGGAACACCGTTACCGTCGCGCCGTACACCGTCAGCAGCATCGCGCGCTTGGTATAGTGATTGTAGTCGGTCGCGGTATCGCCCGCCGCGCGCCACATCACGTCGACGCTGCGCCAGCCGAGCCGCGCGGCGGTGGCGACGTTCTGCGGCAGCGCGAGGATCGCGAGCGCGCGGCGCAGCGCCTCGCGATGCGGCGCGACGATCTCCAGCCGGCGCTCGACCAGCGCGGTGATGCGTGCGCGGATCTTCATCGCGGCTAGATCACCGGGGGCGAAGGACGCAATCATCGCCGCGTCGATGCTGGCGAACCACGCGTCGATCATCGCCGCCGCGCTGCCGTCGAACGCGAGCGCGGCGACATCGCGATCGACGCCCGCCTGCTCCGCCGCCATGTCGCGCGCCGCATCGCCCCAGCCGTCGAACGCGGCATTCTCGGCGATCAACGGCGCCAGCGCGGCGCGCACCTCGTCAAGGGTCATGTCCTGCGGGTCGGCGCCCGCGCCTGCGGCAGTGTAGGTCACGGTATTAATCATGGCACGTTCCTTAGCGTTTTTCCCCAACGCCGCGCCACCGGTTACGATGCAGCGGCGAGGCGCCGTTCGGGCGCGATCCGCACCAGCACCAGCGCGATCGCCACCAGCACGGCGCCGACGAGATCGGCCGCGCCGAGTCGCTCGTCATAGGCGAGCCAGCCGACGATCGCCGCGACGACCGGCTGGGTGAGCAGCGCGAGGCCGATGACGAGCGGCGGCAGCCGGCCGAGCGCGTAGATCATCAGTCCCTGGCCGATCACCTGGCTGAGCAGCGCGAGCGCGACGAGTGGCGTCCAGTCGCCCGGCAGCACGCGCTCGCCCAGCGCTATCGCCGCCACCAGCAGCGGCACGACCGCCGCGGCCGACGACAGGCCAAGCGCGGGCAGCGGCGCCATCGTCGCCCGCGCGCGCGCCATCAGGATGAAATAGCCGGCGTAGAGGATACCGGCGAGCAGGCAGAGCAGGTCGCCGATGAAATTCTGCGGATCGAGCTGGTACGATCGCCCCATCAGCAGCGCCGCGCCGACGGCGGCGAGCGCGAGCGTGAGGCCCTGCATCCGCGTCGGCCAGGCGCGCGCGACGAGGAAGCCGTAGAGCGGGAAGACGAAGGTCGCCGCATTGCCAAACAGCGTCGCGTTGGCGAGCTTGGTATGGTGGATGCCGACGTGCCAGCTGGCGAGATCGCCGGCAAACAGCACGCCCGAACCGACCAGCACCCAGCCGAGCCCGCGCGCGCTGCGGAGCGGTCGTCCGCCCGTGAGCGCGGCGAGAAGAAGGAGCAGCGGCGTCGCCAGCGCGATCCGCCAGAAGCCGGTGGCGACGGGGCCGACATCAGTCAGCCGCACGAACCACGGACCGAAGGCGAGTGCGAGGTTGCCGGCGAGCAGCGCGGCGAACGCCAGCGCGCCGCCGCTTTGCCGCGCCGTAGCTTTTCTTGCGTAGCTTCCCTCGTGCATGGCGCCCCGTAACCGCCTAGATCGGCGAAGTCCCGTAGCAATGCGAAACGGAAAGGGAATTGAATGCCAAGCCTCTTCGATCCGATCGAACTGGGCGCGATCCGCGCGTCGAACCGCGTCCTGATGGCGCCGCTGACGCGCACCCGCGCGACCGACGCGCACGTGCCTACCGAGATGATGGTTGAATATTATCGCCAGCGCGCCGGCGCCGGGCTGATCATTTCTGAGGCGACCGGGATCAGCCCGCAGGGGCTCGGCTGGCCCAACGCGCCGGGGCTGTGGAGCGACGCGCAGGTCGAGGCGTGGAAGCCGGTGACCGAGGCGGTGCACGAGGCCGGCGGCAAGATCATCGCGCAATTGTGGCACCAGGGCCGGCTCGCTCGCCCCGACGTCAACAAGCTGCAGCCGCTGTCCGCCTCCGCGACGCGTGCGCCGTACCACAATCCCGACAAGAACCCCTATGGCGAGGCGCGCGCCGCGACGCTGGCTGAGATCAAGGAAGCGGTGGAGCAATATGCCGAGGCCACGCGCAACGCGCTCGAGGCCGGGTTCGACGGGGTGCAGGTGCACGGTGCCAATGGCTATCTGGTCGACCAGTTCCTGCGCGACAACACCAACCTGCGCGATGACGATTACGGCGGCTCGCCCGAGAACCGCATCCGCTTCATGAAGGAAGTGGTGTCGGCGGTGATCGCGGTGGCAGGCGGCGAGCGCACGTCGATCCGGCTGTCGCCCAACGGCGAGACGCAGGGTGCCGACGACAGCAATCCCGAAGCGGTGTTCGTGCCCGCGGCGAAGGCGCTCGACGAACTCGGCATCGCCTTCCTCGAGCTGCGCGAGCAGAGCCCCGACGGCACGTTCGGCGCGAGCAGCGTGCCCAAGCTGAGCCCGCAGATCCGTAAGGCATTCAGCCGCCCGCTGGTGCTGAACCAGGATTACACGCTCGAGCAGGCCCAGGCCGATCTCGATTCGGGGCTGGCCGACGCGATCGCCTTCGGCCGCGCGTTCATCGGCAATCCCGACCTCGTCGAGCGGCTGCGCACCGGTGCGCCGCTGGCGAAGGACAATCCCAAGACGTGGTATTCGTCGGGCCCCGAGGGCTATATCGATTACCCGCCTTATCAGGCGCAGGCGGCGGCCTGACGATGACGGCCGGCGGCGTTCCCGTTTCGTCGATGGGGGCGCCGCCGTCGCCGGCTACAGCTGCCGCGTCATGAAGCGGTTGTGCGGGCTTTCCGGGTAGCCGCCAAACGGCGGTCCATCGACGAAGCCGCTCGCCTCGTAGAGCCGGTTGGCCGCGGCGAACATCGCCGCGGTCCCAGTTTCCAGGCTGATCCGCGTGCAGCCGCGCGTCCGCGCGAGCGCAATCAGGTGGTCGAGGATCAGGCGCGCGACGCCGCGGCGCAGATGCGCGGGCGCGGTGCGCATCGACTTCACTTCCGCGTGATCGGGGGCGAGCTGCCGTAACGCACCGAAGCCGAGCAGCGCGTCGCCTTCCCATACCGACCAGAAGCTGATGTCGGGTGCCCGCAACGCCTCCGGGCCGAGCGCGTGCGCATTGTCC
This sequence comes from Sphingomonas sp. TZW2008, assembly GCF_002117915.1. GTDB lineage: Bacteria > Pseudomonadota > Alphaproteobacteria > Sphingomonadales > Sphingomonadaceae > Sphingomonas. Next base: position 91,377 of record NZ_BDJB01000009.1, read on the forward strand.
TGCGGCGTAGAGGCGCGCGCTTCGGCAAGATGATGGCGGATCAGCGCGTCGACGCGCGGATCGTCGAGCCCGCCCTCGCGCAGTTCCATCGCACGCCGCTCCATCACACGTCGCCGATCATCTCGGCGAGCACCTCCAGGCACGAGACGCCGAGCTTCGCCGATCGCTCGGGCGACCAGCCGTGAACCGGATCGGCGTTGGGATCGTGGTCCTTGAACGGCATCTCGAGCGTGACCGACACCGCGCCGAACCGCTCGGCAAGCTGGTTGGTCGACATCGACAGATTGGCGCGGCCCGCCGGCGTCTTGGCATAGCCGAGTTCAGTCTGGAAATCGGGCGTATGCGCCGCCAGTCGCCGGCCGAATTCGGTGAACAGCGCCGCGCGATCGGCGCGCAGCGAAGGGATGCCCTCGAACCCGGCGATGAAGTTCGCCGCGATCGCCTCGTCGCCGTGAACGTCGAGCGCGAAGTCGACGCCCGTCTCGTCCATCGCAGCGCGCACGTGATAGACTTCGGGGCTCTTCTCCAGCGTCGGCGCGTGCCACTCGCGGTTGAGATTCACGCCGGCGGCGTTGGTGCGCAGGTGGCCGCGGCGGGTGCCGTCGGGGTTCATGTTTGGGACGACGTGGACCGTTGCAGCGGCGAGCAGCGGCGCGGCGGCGGGGCTCGTCAGCCAGTCGAGCGCGCCTTCCATCCACCATTCGGCCATCGATTCGCCGGGGTGCTGGCGCGCGTAGAGCCACACCTGCTTGGCGCCCGTCCCGATGCGGAAATAGTCGATCGCCTGCCCGTCGAGCGTGGTGCCGAGCGCGCGATGCGTGATCCCGGGTCGCGCCGCGATGCGCGCGATCAGATCGGCGTGCTGTTCCATCGTATAGGGGGCAAAATAGGCGAACCAGGCGACGGCGGCGTCGCCCGGCCAGTCGAATTCGAGGACGCCGTCGGCGTAGCGCGTCTCGATCTGGCGCCAGCTGCGCCGATCGGTCGAAACGCGCGCGCGATAGCCCGGCCAGCCGAACGGATAGGCCGCGCCGGCGGCGTTGAGGATGCGGAGGGTAAGCGGCCGCCCTTCGACGCCGGCGACGCGGAAGTAGAACCATTGATAGAAATCGGACTGGTGATCGTTGACGATCTCGAGGTCGACGCGGTCACCGTCGATCGCGACGAGCCGGATGTTGCCGCTGTCGAACGCGGCGTTGATGCTGAGGGTCATGGCACCTCGATAGTGCGCCCGCTCTCGCCGGGGAAGCCGGCGAACAGCGCGCGCGCCAGCCGCCCGGCGATTGCGGGAGCGTCGGCATCGGACGCCTGCGCGTCGGTGAGCGATTGCGCCTGGCCCTCCCACACCGCGTCGGCGCCCTGGCGGATGCGCACCGACAGTTCGGTGACGATCCCCTCGCGCCCGCCGCTGCCGCCAACGGGGAAGTTCACTCCGCCACCGAGGCCCACCCCGCCGCCGCGCCCGCCGCTGATCCCGCCGCCGCCGATCCCGATCGAGACGGGCGAGCGACGCGGGGGCAGCGGGCGGGCGGTGCGGGTGAAGCCGACGGTGGCAAGGAAATCGGCCTTCGCGCCCGGCGCGGGATTGGAGTAGCCGAGCCGCAGCAATTCGCTCTGCACCGCGGCGGCATAGGTCTTGTACTCGATGCTCGCACTGCCGCCGCCGGCCAATGGCTCGACCGCGATCGTGCCGCGATCGGTCATTGCGTTGAAATGGAAGCGCGTCGTCTGGACGGGAAAGCGCGACGGGCCCGTGGCGCAGCCCGCCAGCGCGACAGCAAGGCCGGCGATCGTCAGAAAGGTGCGCATGGCTGGTCGTTTCCCCGTGGTCGTTACGCCGCTATAACGCACCGGTTCGTCGACGGCTCCGGCTTGACTTGCAAGGGGGCTGCCACTAGGCGCGCACGCTTTCCGATCACGCCCATATAAAGAAGCGAATCCGCCATGAAGATCCGCAACAGCCTGAAGTCGCTCAAGGACCGCCACCGCGACAACCGCGTCATCCGTCGCCGCGGCCGGACCTACGTCATCAACAAGACGAACCGTCGCTTCAAGGCGCGTCAGGGCTGATCCTGCCGCGCGCGTGATGCCGGGGCCGAGCGCCGTCGTCTTCGACGTCGGCCACGTCCTCTACGATTGGGACCCGCGGGTCCTCTACCGGCGCCTCATCCCCGACGATGCGGCGCTGGATGCGTTTCTGCGCGACGTGTGCACCCGCGAATGGCATTTCCAGCACGATGCCGGGCGGCCGTTCGCCGAAACGTCGGCCGAACTGTCGGCGCGCCATCCCGAGCACGCGCACCTGATCGCCGAATGGGGGCCGCGCTTCTCAGAGCAGATTCCCGGCCCCATCGCCGGTATGCCCGAGCTCGTCGCCGAGCTTGACGCTGCGGGCGTGCCGCTGTTCGCGATCACCAACTTCAGCGACGAATTCTTCGCGCCGTTCCGTGCGCAGGAAGCGGCGCTGTTCGATCGCTTCCGCGACATCGTCGTCTCGGGCGCCGAACGGCTGATGAAGCCCCACGCGCCGATCTATCGCCTCGCACTCGAGCGCTTCGGGCTGGCACCGCACGAGGCGCTGTTCGTCGACGATCGGCAGGACAATGTCGACGGCGCGCTGGCGGTGGGCATGCACGCGGTGCGCTTCACCGATGCCGCGACGCTGCGCGCGGACCTCGCGCGCTACGGCCTGCTCGGCTGAACCGCGACGCGGCGCCAGGCGTCAGCCGTAGTTCTTGAGCTCGTCGCCGACGATCCGCACCACGTGAATGACGTTGGTCGACCCCGGCGTACGGAACGGGACGCCGGCCATGATGATCACCCGGTCACCTGCCTCGACGATCCGCTGACGCAGCGCGACGCGCTTCGCCTTGGCGACCATCTCCTCGAACGAATCGACGTCGCGCGTGTGCACCGCGTGCGTGCCCCATAGCAGCCCGAGCCGGCGCGCTGTCTCGACGCGCGGCGTCAGCACCAGCAGCGGTACCGACGGCCGCTCGCGCGCGACGCGCCGCGCGGTCGAGCCCGACGTGGTGAAGCAGATGATCGCCTTGGCGGAGACGGTAACGGCGATGTTCTTGGCGGCCTCCGCCAATGCGTCGGCGGTGGTGGGATCGGGCCGCGTCACGGTGAAGCGGATGCGATCGCCGTGCATCGGATCGCGTTCCACCGCCTCGCCGATCGCATTCATCATCGCGACCGATTCGACCGGCCATGCGCCTGCCGCACTCTCCGCCGACAGCATGATCGCGTCCGCCCCGTCGTAGATCGCGGTGGCGACGTCAGACACTTCGGCGCGCGTCGGCGAGGGCGAGGTGATCATCGATTCGAGCATCTGCGTCGCGACGATCACCGGCCGGCCGAGCCGGCGCGACGTCTCGACGATGCGCTTCTGCAACGGCGGCACCGACTGCGGCGGCAATTCGACGCCGAGATCGCCGCGCGCGACCATCACGCCGTCGCACATCTCGACGATTTCCTCGAGCCGGTCGATCGCCGCCGGCTTCTCGATCTTGGCGAGCAGCGCGGCCTTGCCGCCGATCAGCTTGCGCGCTTCCGCCAGATCCTCCGGCCGCTGGACGAACGACAGCGCGATCCAGTCCACCCCCTCGTCGATCGCGAAGGCGAGATCGGATCGGTCCTTGTCGGTCAGCGCCGCCATCGGCACGACGACGTCGGGCACGTTCAGCCCCTTGTTGTTGCTCAGCGCTCCGCCGACCTCGACGCGGGTCACAATCCGAGCATCATCATGCTCGATCACGCGCAGTACCAGCTTGCCGTCGTCGAGCAGCAGCCGCGCGCCCGGCTCGATCGCGGCGAAGATTTCGCGGTGCGGCAGTTCGACGCGCGTCGCATCGCCGGGCGTCGCATCGCGATCGAGCGTGAAGATTGCGCCCTGTTCGAGCATGATCCGCCCGTCGGCGAAGCGCCCGACGCGCAGCTTAGGGCCCTGCAGATCGGCGAGGATCGTGGTGGGGCGCCCGAACTTCTTCTCCAGCGCGCGGATCGCCTGGATCACGCCGACCTTGGATGCCTGATCGCCGTGGCTCATATTGATGCGGAACGCGTCCGCCCCCGCCTCGAACAGCGTCGCGATCATCTCGGGCGTCGCACTGGCGGGCCCCAGCGTCGCGAGCACGCGGACCTTGCGGCTGCGGGGGCTGATCGCTCTCGTCATGAAAAGGATTCCTCGGGCGTTGCCGCGGCTGCCCTAGCGCCTATCTGCGAGCGATCAACCTTGGAGCAGACGAATGGACCCGATTGACGCGATCGACGATGCGACGGCGGCGGCGGCGTTCCGCCGGCTGGTGCACCATCTGCGCCACCGCGACGACGCGCAGAACGTCGATCTGATGGGACTCGCGGGTTTCTGCCGCAACTGCCTGTCGGACTGGATCGGCGAGGCGGGCGGGCTGCCGAAGGAGGAGGCGCGCACCGCGATCTACGGCATGCCGTACGACGCGTGGAAGCAGGCGCACCAGCACGAGGCGACGCCCGAGCAGCTCGCGCGGATGAAGGCGAGCGTCGCGCGCAACGCCTGAGGCCGGCGCTCCGACCGGCGCGGGTTTGATCGACATTTGGCGTACGGCGCTTGTCGAACCGCGCCGCTTTCTTCTACCGCTCGCCGCACAGGACGCGCGGCGGCACAGCCGCGCGCGAACACCGGGGGACGGCAATGACGAAGACGCTTCTGACCGCAATGATGATCACCGTGGCGGCGCCCGCGCTGGTCGCGCCGGCGATCGCGCAGACCGCACCTGCGGCCTCGCCCGCAACGTCGCCCAGTGCTTCCAAAGTCACCTTCATTCACGCCGGCGCGCTGCTCGACCGGCCGGGCCAGTCGCCGCGCGGCAACAGCACGATCGTGGTGCGCGACGGCCGCATTGCGGACGTGCGCGACGGCTTCGCCGCGCCCGATGCCGGCGCGATGCTGGTCGATCTGAAGGACAAGTTCGTTCTGCCCGGGCTGATCGATCTTCACGTCCACCTGCTCGGCATCGGCGGCGATCCGATGCGCGCGCGCCTCTCCGCGCTAAACACCGAACAGGCCGACGATGTGATGTACGGCGCGGGCAATGCACGCGCGACGCTGCGCGCAGGCTTTACGACGGTGCGCGATCTGGGCGGCGATCCGCGCGGCATCCGCGCGCTGCGCGATGCGATGGAGCGTGGCGACGCCGAGGGACCGACGATCGTCAACGCCGGCGCGCCGATCTCGGTGACGGGCGGGCACGGCGATCCGCTCAACGGCCTCGCCGAGCCGTACGCGCACGCGGTCGCCGAGACGGTCGAGAACACTTGCGACGGGCCGGCCGATTGCGTGCGCGCGACGCGGCGGCAGATCGGGCTCGGTGCGCAGGTGGTGAAGATCACCGCGACGGGCGGCGTCCTGTCGAACGTATCGGGCGGGCTCGGCCGCGCCTTCACCCCCGAGGAGATGAAGGCGATCGTCGACACCGCGCACGGGCTCGGCCGCAAGGTCGCCGCGCACAGCCACGCAGCCGAGGGCAGCAACGCGGCGCTGACGGCGGGCGTCGACACGATCGAGCACGGCAGCTTCATCACCGACGAGACGATCGCGCTATTCAAGAAGACCGGTGCCTATCTGGTGCCGACTGAGATCGCGCCCGTCGCCGCGCTGGCGCAGGCGCGCGCGGGCGCGCTGCCGCCGGCGACGATCCCCAAGGCCGAAGCCGCCGCCGCGGCGATGCAGGACAGCCATCGCCGTGCCTACAAGGAGGGCGTCAAGTTCGCCTTCGGTACCGACAGCGGCGTGTCGAAGCACGGCGACAATGCGCAGGAGTTCGCGCTGCTCGTCGACAAGATCGGCATGACCCCGACGGAGGCGATCCGCAGCGCCACGGTGACGGCGGCTGAGGTGCTGAATCAGGGCAACACGATCGGCACGATCGAGCCGGGCAAGACGGCGGACATCATCGCCGTCGACGCATCGCCGCTGCAGGACGTGCGCCAGCTCGAGCGGGTGCGCTTCGTGATGCACAAGGGGGCGATCGCCCGCCGCGTCGGCGAATAAGCCGGTCGGCGGACGCGCGCCGCGCTTCGCCGAATAGCATTTGATCGGGGCGGCGGCGCCACGTAGAGGCCGCCGCCGCAACCGGATTCACGGTAACCGCACCGTCCCCCGCGCGCGATTCGTGTGGGCGGCGGTGCTTCATCTTTTGGGGGTATTTGAAATGGCTGAGGAACGCGGCGAAGGCATGGGCGGCGGGCAGGTCGCGGCGGACGAGCTGCGCCTGCTGATCGAGCGCGCGGAGCGGCTCGAGGAAGAGAAGAAGGGCATTTCGGACGACATCAAGGACGTGATGGCCGAGGCGAAATCGCGCGGCTACGATCCCAAGGCGATCCGCAAGATCATGTCGATCCGCAAGAAGAAGCGCGAGGAATATCAGGAAGAGGAAATGATCCTCGAGACGTACATGCAAGCGCTGGGCATGCTGTAACCGGCACGATCACGATATCCGGGGGGATAGGATGAGGATCGCGATCGTCGCCGCGTTGCTGCTCGTTCCTGCCGCGGCCGGCGCGCAGGCGCCCGGCGCGGCGGGCGGCTTCTGTGCCCGCATGGCAAGCCAGTTCGGGATGAAGCCCGTCAAGGCGGCGGGCGGCAAGCCCGCCTATGAGGCGCGCGCGCTGAAGGGGCTGGGCGTCGCGCTGTTCGGCGGCTCGACGATGGTAAGCATGGCGCTGAAGCCGCCGGCGAGCGGCCCGACGGGCGATCTTGCGCGCTTCGGCGACGCCTGCGCGCTGGCGGCCAACCGCATCGCCTGCGCCGTCACCGGCCCCGCCGTGTTCGAGATGGCGGTTGGTGCGCAGATCGCGCCGACCGAGGTACGCGACGGCGAGAGCGCCGAGGTCAGCATGGCGAAGAACTGAATCCGCTGCGAGGAGCGCTGACGCGGCGACCGCGCTCAGTCGTTACGCGGCTTCCGCCGGCGCGGTCGTCCAGCCCAATCGCGCGATGGTGATCGAGCGCTTGCCCGACAGATCGGTGCGCGTGACGATCAGGTCGCGGCTCTCAATATATCCCATCAGGCGCCGTACCCGGCCGAGCGACGACGTGCCGTAGGTTTCCGCCAGCGCGGCGTCGCTCGGGCAGGGGGCGCCTTCCTTCGCGGCCTTGGCGACAAGCAGGAACGGGCCGACCATCTCGTCGGGCAGCGCGCCGGCGAGCGCTACTGCATCGGCCCATGCCGGATCGGCGGTGTCGAAGATGCCCGCGCGCGCCGACGACAGGCGGCGCGTGAAGTCGCCGAGCTCGATGCCCGAGCGGGCGAGCCCCTGCATGCGGCAGCGGACCTGGAAATCCTGGAACAGCACCGACGCGGGGCGGCCGGCCGATTCGGGATCTTCGACGATCGCGCGCAGCACGTCGGCGACGATCGCGGCGACTTCCGCGTCCGACCGCTCGGGTTCGGGCGGCAGCGGGGCGGGGCGCGCCATGTCGGAGATCAACTCCTCTGCCGGCACGCGGCGCGGCCGTGCCTCGAACGTCATCGGCAGCTGCGGCGCCGCCTCGGGCTCGGGCTCGGCGAAGATCAGGTCCTTGAGGTCGGCGGGCGACGCTGCGGAGGGGAGCGGGGTGAGCTTGGGGCTGCCCGAGCGCGCGCTCGTCTCGACCGCGCCGATCTTCACCGTCTGCGGGCGGCGGCACACCGCGGGGCCGAGCGCGAGGAACGTGCCGCGCGGCAGATCGCGGATCGCCTCGGCCTGGCGGCGCTCCATGCCGAGCAGATCGGCGGCGCGCGCCATGTCGATGTCGAGAAAAGTGCGCCCCATCAGGAAGTTCGATGCCTCGGCGGCGACGTTCTTGGCGAGCTTCGCCAGCCGCTGCGTCGCGATCACCCCGGCGAGGCCGCGCTTGCGCCCGCGGCACATCAGGTTGGTCATCGCCGAGAGCGACGCGCGGCGCACGTCCTCCGCCACTTCGCCGCCCGTTGTGGGGGCGAACAGCTGCGCCTCGTCGACCACGACCAGCGCCGGATACCAATGCTCGCGCGGAGCATCGAACATCGCCGACAGGAAGGTCGCGGCGCACCGCATCTGCCCTTCCGCCTCCAGCCCTTCGAGGCTTAGCACCACCGACGCGCGATGCTCGCGCAGCCGCCCGGCGATTCGCGCGATCTCGCGCTCCGAATAGTCGGTCGCCTCGACCACGACGTGGCCGTACGTCGGCCCCAAGGTGACGAAATCGCCCTCGGGATCGATCACCACCTGCTGCACCTGCCCCGCCGAGCGTTCGAGCAGGCGGCGCAGCAGGTGCGACTTTCCCGATCCCGAATTGCCCTGCACGAGCAATCGGGTGGCCAGCAGTTCCTCGAGGTCGATCAGGACCGGCGCGCCCGAGGCATCGGCGCCCATGTCCACGGCTATCGTCATGGCGCCGCAGATGCCGCATGCGCGGGAGTCGGTGCAAGGCTTGATGAACGCCCCGGCGCACGCTTATGGGCGGCGGCATGGCAGGTCATTCCAAATTCAAGAACATCATGCACCGCAAGGGTGCGCAGGATAAGAAGCGTTCGGGCATGTTCTCGAAGCTATCGCGCGAGATCACCGTCGCGGCGAAGATGGGGCTTCCCGATCCCGACATGAACCCGCGGCTGCGCGCGGCGGTCAACGCCGCCAAGGCGCAGTCGATGCCCAAGGACAATATCCAGCGCTCGATCGACAAGGCGAGCCGGGGCGACGCGGAGAATTACGAGGAGATCCGCTACGAGGGCTTCGGCCCCGGCGGCGTCAGCCTGATCATCGAGGCGCTGAGCGACAACCGCAACCGCACCGCCACCAACGTGCGTACCGCAGTGAGCAAGAACGGCGGCAACCTCGGCGCGTCGGGCTCGGTCAGCCACGCGTTCGACCGGCTCGGCCTGATCAACTATCCCGCCAGCGTCGGCGACGCGGAAAAGGTGTTCGTGGCGGCGCTGGAAGCGGGCGCCGAGGACGTGACGTCGAGCGACGACGGCCACGAGATCTGGACCGCGCAGGCCGATCTCCACGAAGTCGCGAAAGCGCTCGAGCCGGTGCTGGGCGAGGCGGAGAGCGCCAAGCTCGCGTGGCGCCCGCAGACGATGGTCGCGGTCGACGAGAGCGACGCGGCGACGCTGTTCAAGCTGATCGATGCGCTCGACGACGACGACGACGTTCAGCAGGTGTGGGGCAATTACGAGGTCTCCGACGAAGTGATGGAGAAGCTCGGCTGATCATCCTCGGGCTCGATCCGGGGCTTGGCACGACCGGCTGGGGCGTGATCGCCGCCGAGGGCAACCGGCTGCGGCACGTCGCCAACGGGCAGATCAGGACCGATCCGTCGATGGCGCTGCCGCGGCGGCTCGCCAATCTCCACGCCGCGCTGATCGACGTGATCCGCGCTGAGCGGCCGGCGAGCGCGGCGGTCGAGGAGGTGCTCGGCAACACCAACGCGCAGTCGACGCTGAAGCTGGGGCAGGCGCGCGGCGTGGTGCTGCTCGCCGCCGCGGGATCGGGGCTGGCGGTCGACGAATATCATCCCTCGACGGTCAAGAAGGCGGTGGTCGGCACCGGCGGCGCGGAGAAGCGGCAGATCCAGGCGATGATGGGCGTGCTGCTCCCCGGCGCGAAGCTCGCCGGGCCCGATGCCGCGGACGCGCTGGCGGTGGCGATCTGCCATGCACACCATCTGGCGAGCGCCGCGGGCATGATGCGGCGCGCGCGCGCGACCTCCTGAAGCGCCCACGTCACAGAGTTGGCCGGCGAATCGCGACCTGCTAGGCCCGCGATCATGCTGGGTGTTGAACGGTGATCGCATATCTCAAGGGCGTGCTGGCGAGCACCAGCGTCGAACATGCGGTGATCGAGGTGAACGGCGTCGGTTATCTCGTCGGTGCTTCGTCGCGCACGCTCGCCGCGCTTGGGCCTGTCGGTGAGGCGGTGCACGTTCACACCGAACTCCTCGTCGGCGAGGATTTTCAGCGGCTGGTTGGCTTCTCCGGCGCCGACGAGCGCGACTGGTTCCGGCTGCTCACCAGCGTTCAGGGGGTGGGCGCGCGCGTCGCGCTCGCGATCCTCTCCGCGCTTGAACCCGCCGAGCTCAGCCGCGCGGTCGCCGCGCAGGACAAGGCGATGGTTGCGCGCGCCAACGGCGTCGGCCCCAAGCTCGCCGAGCGGATCGTGCGTGAGCTGAAGGACAAGGCGGGCGGGATCGTGCTCGGCGCCTCGGCCGCAGCGCAGGCGATCCCCGTGGGCGCCGGGGCGGACGCGGTATCGGCGATGCTCAACCTCGGCTTTCGCCCTGCTGAAGCGACTGCAGCGGTCGCCGCCGCCGAGGAAGACCTTGGGCCGGGCGCGACGCTCGACGCGCTTGTCCGGCTTGCACTGCGCAAGGCGGCGAAATGATCCACCGCCGCGCCACCTGCCAGTGCGGCGCGGCGGCGATCGACTGCGAGGGCGAGCCGATCCGCGTCTCAGTATGCCACTGCCTCAATTGCCAGCGGCGCAGCGGTGCACCGTTCGCCGCGCAGGCGCGGTTCCGTGACGCGTCGGTCAGCATCACCGGCAATCTCGCGCACTGGCGGCGCACCTCGGCGCGCGGCGGCGTGTCCGACCATCATTTCTGCCGCACCTGCGGACCGACATTGTTCTACCACGTCGCGGCCGAGCCCGGCATCGTCTCGATCCCGATTGGCGGGTTCGGCGACGCGCCGCTGCCGCCGCCGGTCTATTCGGTCTATGAGTCGCGCAAGCGATCGTGGGTCGCGATCGTCGGCGACGCGATCGAGCATTACGACTGAGCGGTAGGGCTGGAGCGATGAGCGCGCAGACGATCGCGGTGTACAGTCTGAAGGGTGGCGTGGGAAAGACGACGCTCGCGGTCAATCTCGCCTGGGCGGCGGCGACGCTGTCGGCGCGGCGCACGCTGTTGTGGGATCTCGATGGGCAGGCCGCAGCGACCTGGATCCTCGGCCACGACGCCGGCGGGCGCGAGGCGGGGGCGGCGATCCGGCGCGAAGTGGAGGCGAAGCGCCTCGTCCGCCCGACCGCGTTCGAACGGCTCGATCTGCTGCCCGCCGACGCTTCGCTGCGCGAGCTCGACGTCGCTTTCCATACGCTCGACAAGAAGAAGCGGCTCGCGCGCCTCGTGGACGATCTCGCCGGCGACTATGACCGGATCGTCATCGATTGCCCGCCGGGGCTCACCGACACGTCGGACCAAATCATGCGTGCCGCCGATCTCGTCGTCGTCCCCGTCATCCCCTCCGCACTGTCGCGCCGCGCGCTCGATACGATCACCGCGCACGTGCAGAAGAAGAAGGGGCCCAAGGTCACGCTCGCACCGGTCTTCTCGATGGTCGATCGCCGCCGCCTGCTGCATCGCGAAGCGCTGGCGCAGCATCCCGATTGGCCAGCGATCCCGATGGCGAGCGCGTTCGAGGCGATGACCGAGCGCCGCGCGCCGCTGGGTGGCTTCGCGTCGCGCACGTCGCCGGGGGTGGAGGCGATCGCCGCGCTGTGGCGCCGCGTCGAAAACGCGCTATCGGGCATGCGATGACCGACGACGACCGCCTGATCACGCCTGCGCGCCGCACCGAGGATGCCGACGCGGCGCTGCGCCCCAAGCGGCTCGACGAGTTTGTTGGCCAGGCCGCGGCGCGCGAGAACCTGCGCGTCTTCATCGAGGCCGCGCGCGGTCGCGGCGACGCGCTCGATCACGTGCTGTTCTTTGGGCCCCCCGGGCTCGGCAAGACGACGCTGGCGCAGATCGTCGCGCGCGAGATGGGCGTGGGGTTTCGCGCAACGTCCGGCCCGGTGATCGCCAAGTCGGGCGATCTCGCCGCGTTGCTCACCAATCTCGAGGACGGCGACGTGCTGTTCATCGACGAGATTCACCGCCTTCAGCCCGCGGTGGAGGAAGTGCTCTACCCCGCGATGGAGGATCGCGCGCTCGACCTGATGATCGGCGAGGGGCCGTCGGCGCGCAGCGTGCGCATCGATCTGCCGCGCTTCACGCTGGTCGGCGCGACGACGCGGCAGGGCTTGCTGACGACGCCGCTGCGCGACCGTTTCGGCATCCCGATCCGGCTGCAATTCTACACCGTCGAGGAACTGACGCGGGTAGTGACGCGCGCGGCGTCGCTGCTCGATCTCGACGTCTCGCCTGACGGCGCGGCGGAAATTGCGCGCCGCTCGCGCGGGACGCCGCGCATCTCGGGACGGCTGCTGCGCCGCGTGCGCGATTTCGCCAACGTGGCGGGCGTCAAGGTGGTCGACGCCGCCTCCGCCGATCGTGCGCTCAATCGGCTCGAGGTCGACGCGCTCGGGCTCGACGCGATGGATCGCCGCTATCTGACGATGATCGCCGACATCTATCGCGGCGGACCGGTGGGGGTGGAAACGCTCGCCGCCGGCCTCAGCGAGCCGCGCGACACGATCGAGGAGGTGATCGAGCCGTATCTGATCCAGCTCGGCCTCGTCGCGCGGACCGCGCGCGGACGCGTGCTCAACGCGGGCGGGTGGAAGCATCTCGGGCTCAATCCGCCCGCGGGCAGCCAGGACGGGCTGTTCGACTGATCATTCGTGCCGCACGGCGGCGGGCTATCCGTGCCGAGCGGCGCCGGCGGAGCCAAGCGCCGTCAGCGACGTTGGGCGAAGCACCTGAAAAGAGGGACGAGTCATGACGCATACGCCGCCGGTGCCGCCGGGCAACCAATCACCCTATCCGATCCAGGAGCCGCCGCACGTCGCGGATGCGGTGCCGGTCGCCACGGCGTCGCCTGCTGCCACGACCGCACCTGCTGCCACGAAGGGGTCTTCCGACACGCCCGCTGCACCCGCCATCGCGAACGACGACGATCGCGAGGAATGGGCGCCCTCGCCGTCGCCTGCCCGCTGGTCAGTCGGCACGATCGTCGGCGCGGCGGCAGGCGTTGGCGCGATCGCGATCGGCGTCGCGGCGATCCTCTTCCCGCGTGACAGCGCGGCGAGCACCAAGCCGAAGTCCGGCGGCAAGCGAAAGCCGAAGTCGGGCAAGTGACAGCGATTGCCGCGGTGCCGCGCAGGAAATGTTGCGTGGCACCCACGGCACCTGCCTGCTAGCCACGGCCCATGCCTGTGTCCGCCGCCGCCTCCGCCCGCGAGATCCTCGTCAACCTGCACGACGTGATGGCGGCGCGATCGAACGCGCAAGCCAAGCTCAACCAAGTCGTCGACATCATCGGCGAGGCGCTGGATAGCGAGGTCTGCTCGATCTACCTGCTGCGCGAGGGCGTGCTCGAGCTCTACGCCACGCGCGGGCTGGCGGCGGACGCGGTGCACGTCACCAAGCTCGTGCTCGGCGAGGGACTGGTCGGGACGATCGCCGAGAGCGGCGAGATCCTCAACCTCGACGAGGCGGCGAGCCACCCGGATTTCGCCTACAAGCCCGAGACGGGCGAGGATCGCTTCCACAGCTTCGCCGGCGTGCCGATCATCCGACGCGAGCGCTCGGTCGGCGTGCTCGCGGTGCAGCATGCCGATCCCCGGCGCTACGCCGATATCGAGATCGAGGCGCTGCAGACGGTGGCGATGGTGCTGAGCGAGCTGATCGCCAACGCCGGGCTGATCGACCAGGGCGGGCCGAAGGATCGTCCGCAGCAGTCGACCGCGAGCGTGCGCCTGATCGGGCAGAAGCTGGTGGAGGGGATGGGCGCGGGCTGCGCGGTGTTCCACCAGCCGCGCATCCACATCGAGCATACCGTCGCGGAGGATACCGAGGCCGAGCGCCACCGCGTCTACGCCGCGTTCGACAAGATGCGCGACCAGATCGAAAAGATGACGCGCGAGGCGGAGTTCGGCGTCGGCGGCGAGCATGAGGAAGTGCTCGAGACGTACAAGATGTTCGCCTATGACGAGGGCTGGTCGCGGCGCATCAACGAGGCGATCGACAGCGGCCTCACCGCGGAGGCGGCGATCGAGCGCGTGCAGCAGCGCACCCGCCAGCGCATGCGTCAGATCGACGATCCGCTGCTCGCCGATCGCATGCACGATCTGGAGGATCTGTCGAACCGGCTGCTGCGCATCGTCTCGGGCCAGATGGGCACCGCGGCGCAGATGGGGCTCCGCCAGGACACGATCCTGATCGCGCGCAACCTTGGGCCGGCGGAGCTGCTCGAATACGATCGCCGGCGGCTGAAGGGCGTGGTGCTCGAGGAAGGCTCGCTTACCGCGCACGTCACGATCGTCGCGCGCGCGATGGGCGTGCCGGTGCTCGGCCGCGTGCGCGACGTGCGCCGCGCGATCGGCGAGGGCGATCTGCTGCTGCTCGACGTCAACGAAGGCTCGGTCGTCGTGCGCCCGTCGACCGCGATGGAGGAGGCGTTCGACGCCAAGCTGCTGCTGCGGCAGAAGCGTAAGGCCGCCTATGCCGCGTTGCGCGACGTCGCGCCAGTCAGCAAGGACGGCCACCGCGTGACGGTGATGGTCAATGCCGGCCTGCGCGACGATGCCGCCGCGCTCGACGTGACGGGCGCCGACGGCATCGGGCTGTTCCGCACCGAATTCCAATTCCTCGTCTCCGCTACGTTGCCACAGCGCGAGCGCCAGCAGCGGCTCTACCGCGAGGTGCTCGACGTCGCGGGCGATCGTCCGGTGATCTTCCGCACCGTCGACATCGGCGGTGACAAGGCACTGCCGTACCTCGTGCAGGACGCCGCCGAGGAGGAGAATCCCGCAATGGGCTGGCGCGCGCTGCGGCTTGCGCTGGAGCGCGACGGGCTGATGAAGGCGCAGGCGCGTGCGCTGCTCGAGGCGGCGGCGGGACGCACGCTCAGCGTCATGTTCCCGATGGTCAGCGAGGCGTGGGAATTCGCCGAGGCGCGCGCGCTGTTCGAGCAGCAGCGCGACTGGATCGCCTCGCGCAACCGCCGCCTGCCGAACGAGATCCGCTACGGCGCGATGCTCGAGGTACCGAGCCTCGCCTATCAGCTCGACCTCCTGCTGCCGCAGGTCGATTTCCTGTCGATCGGGACCAACGATCTGACGCAATTCCTGTTCGCCGCCGATCGCGCCAATCCCAAGCTCGCCGAACGCTACGACTGGCTGTCGGCCTCGATCCTGCGCTTCCTCGCCGCGCTGGTCGCGCCGTGCGCCGAGGCGGGCGTGCCGCTCGCGGTGTGTGGCGAGATGGGCGGGCGGCCGCTTGAGGCGCTGGCGCTGATCGGGATCGGCATCGATCGCTTTTCGATCACGCCCGCCGCGGTGGGACCGATCAAGGCGATGGTCCGCTCGCTCGATCACGCCGCGGTGCGCGCGGAAATGGCGCGGCTGCTCGCCGCCCCGCCGCGCGATCTGCGCGGCGCATTGGCGGCCTGGGCGACCGCGCAAGGCGTTGAACTGGGCTGAACCGCCGACCAAAAGCGGCGCGGTTCGATTGACACCCATGGCGCGCTCTGGGAGACGTTGCCGGCAACGTCGGACGGGGTCGGTCCGTCCGAAGCGGAGATCCGAATGACTGACGCCGGTCGCAGCGACGACGCGACGCCACTGCCGCAACGTGTCGGTGACAAGCTGCGGGCCGAACGCGAGCGGCAGGGCATGTCGCTTGAGGAAATCGCCGCGCGCACGCGCGTGCCGCTGCGCCATTTGGAAGCGATCGAGGCGTCGAACTACGGCGCGCTGCCGTCCCCCACCTACGCCGTCGGCTTCGTGCGCGCCTATGCCCGCGCGCTCGGCGCGAACGAGGTGGTACTGGCGAGCGAGGTGCGCGTCGAGGCGCTTAAGGCGCCGCGTGCGCAGCCGCAGTATCAGCCGTACGAGATCGCCGATCCAGCGCGCGTACCGAGCCGCGGGCTGGTGATCGGCGCCGCGGGGCTTGGTCTGGCGGTCGTCATCCTCGCGATCTTGTGGTTTGCCACCGGGCTGCTGCGCGGCGGCACCCCGGCGGAGACGCCGTCGGTGGCGGTCGCCGTGCCCGCCGCTCGGCCGACCGCCGCGCCGACGCCGGCCGGCAACGGGCAGGTGACGCTCGTCGCGACGGGCGAGGTATGGCTGCGCGTCTATGACGCCACGAACAAGACGCTGTTTCTCGGCACGATGAAGCCCGGCGATCGTTTCGACGTGCCGCCGACTGCCGACAATCCGATGATCAACGTCGGTCGGCCGGACAAGCTGCAGGTGACGCTCAACGGATCGAACCTGCCGCCGCTCGGCACGGGCGAGCGCGCGATCAAGGACGTGCCGGTCGGCGCCGCCGCGCTTGCTGGCCGCACGACCCCGCAGCCCGGCGCAACCCCGACGCCCGCCGCCGCGCCCGCGCTGACGACGCGGCGCGACGTACCGCCCGCCTTCGCGACCGCCCCCGCCGAGCAGTGAGCGCGCACGTCCTTAAGGCTGGCGACAGGTGCGGCGTTGTAGCTATAGCGTCCTTCTGTTTCCGCACCGGGGGGTGTCGTTGATGCGTAAGTTGCTGTTTGCCGTTCTGCTGGTGGGGTCCGCCACGCCCGCCCTCGCGCAATCGGGCCTCGACGGCCGCGTCGGCAAGCTCGAGAGCGAGATGCGCGCCGTACAGCGTAAGGTGTTCCCCGGCGGGGCCGCGTACGTCGAGCCGCAGGTGCGCGCGTCCGAGGCGCCGCGCGAGGAGATCGGTGCGCCCTCGTCGAGCGCGGTCGACGATCTGACGCAGCGCGTCTCCTCGCTCGAGGCGCAGATCGCCTCGATCACCGGGCAGATCGAGCAGACGCAGTATCGCATGCGCCAGCTCGAGGATCAGTTCGCCGCCTACAAGAGGGCAACCGACGCGCGGCTGGCGAGTGGTGCGCCGGCTCCCGCCGCCGCAAGCGGTGACGAGGATGCCGGCCCCGTCGTGCCGCCGCCGCCGCGCACCGCCGGATCGGGCACGTCGCGGCCCGCCACGCGTCCGGCGGGCAGCCTCGAAGGGCAGCTCGGCGGCGGCGCGGCGACCGCTACCGCGACTGCGTCGACTGGCGGGGTCGAGAAGCCCTCGACCGGCCAGCCCGACGAGGACGAATATATCTACGGCTACCGGCTGTGGGCCGCCAAGCGCTACCCGGCGGCGGCGGAGCAGCTCAAGAAGGTGGTCGCCGCCTATCCCAAGTCGCGCCGCGCGAGCTACGCGCAGAACCTGCTCGGCCGATCGTATCTCGACGATGGCAAGCCGAGCCTCGCGTCGATTGCCTTCTACGACAATTACAAGAAGATGCCCGACGGCGAGCGCGCACCGGAGAGCCTCTATTATCTCGGCCAGGCGCTGACCAAGCTCAACAAGCCGGCCGACGCCTGCAAGGTCTATGGCGAGCTGATCGACGTCTACGGCGACCGGATCGGCCAGGGCATGAAGGACGACGTCGCGCGTGCCCGCACGTCCAACAAGTGCAAGTGACCGGGTGATCGACGCCGCTGACGTCGGGCGCTTCCGCGACGACGTCTTGGCGCTGATCGACACGCCGCCCGGTCCCGCCGCGCCGCTCGGCCTCGCGGTGTCGGGCGGCCCGGACAGCATGGCGCTGCTGCTGCTCGCGCACGCGGCGTTTCCGGGAGCCGTCGCGGCGGCGAGCGTCGACCATGGTCTGCGTGCCGCCAATGCCGACGAGGCGCGCATGGTCGCGCGTGAGGCGTCGGCGATCGGCGTGCCGCACGCGATTCTCGAGGTCGATGGCGGATTGTCGGGCGCGAGTCTGCAGGCGCGCGCACGCGCCGCGCGCTACGCCAGCCTCGCACGCTGGGCGGGGGCGGGCGGCGTTGTCGCAATCGCCACCGCGCATCATGCCGACGATCAGGCCGAGACCTTTCTGATGCGCGCGTCGCGCGGATCGGGCGTCACCGGTTTGTCGGCGATCCGCCCGCGCGCGGTGGTCGCGGGCGCGCGGCTCGTTCGGCCGCTGCTCGGCTGGCGACGCGCGGCGTTGCGCGCGATCGTGCGCCGCGCCGGCGCGGCATTTATTGACGATCCGTCGAACGCCGATCCGCGGCACGATCGCACGCGTTTCCGCCGGCTGCTCGACGAGAATGAGTGGCTCGATCCGCCCGCGCTTGCCCGAACGGCCGGCGCGATCGGTGAGGCGGAGCGCGATCTTGCCGCGCTCGCCGACCTGCTGTGGGCGGAGCGCGCGACGATCGGCCCGGCGAGCGTCGGCATCGACGTTGCCGGACTGCCGCGCGACACGCGCCGCCGCCACGTCCGCCGCGCGATCGCGCTAATCCGCGACGATGCCGAGATCAGCACCCCCGCCTTCGACGCCGCGGCCAATGTCGAGGCGCTGATCGACGCGCTGGATGGGGGGCACCGTGCGACGCAGGCGGGCGTGATCGGCAGCCCGCGCCACGGCCGCTGGCACTTCCGCGCAGCCCCGCCGCGTCGATCACTCTGACCGGCCCAATTCCGCGTCGCGTTCCATTGCCATTAACCTTGGGCAGCCTACATTGCGGCTGTTGAAAGGTAGCGCATGAACGAGAACGACAAGCAGTCCGGCGGCGACAATGGCGGCAACGGCCCCAACCCGTGGATGAAGAGCCTGCTCATCTGGGTGGGTATCCTGCTTTCGCTCGCCATCGTCGTGACGATGTTTGACGGGCGGACGGCCACGGCGAGCGGCAATTCGATCGCTTATTCGGCATTCCTCGACAAGGTCGACGAAGGCACCGTCAAGGACGTCGTGATCTCGCGCGATCAGATCAGCGGCACGCTGTCGAGCGGTGACAAGTTCCGCACCGATCCCGTCTCCGATCCGCAGCTCACCGATCGCCTGCGCAAGGCTGGCGTCGAGATCTCCGGCAAGCGCGAGGAAGGCCCGTCGATCTGGCAGTATATGCTCGTCCAGGCACTGCCCTTCCTGCTGTTCCTCGGCATCGCTTTCTTCGTCGTGCGCCAGATGCAGAAGGGCGGCGGCGCGGGCGGCGCGATGGGCTTCGGCAAGAGCCGCGCAAAGATGCTGACGCAGAAGGAAGGCAAGGTTACCTTCGCCGACGTTGCGGGCATCGACGAGGCGCGCGAGGAGCTCGAGGAGATTGTCGAGTTCCTAAAGGATCCGTCGAAGTTCGCACGCCTTGGCGGCAAGATCCCCAAGGGCGCGCTGCTCGTCGGTTCGCCCGGTACCGGCAAGACGCTGCTCGCCCGCGCGATCGCGGGTGAGGCGGGCGTGCCGTTCTTCACCATCTCGGGCTCGGACTTCGTCGAGATGTTCGTCGGCGTCGGCGCTAGCCGCGTGCGCGACATGTTCGAACAGGCCAAGAAGTCGGCGCCATGCATCGTCTTCATCGACGAGATCGACGCCGTCGGCCGCCATCGCGGTGCTGGGCTCGGCAACGGCAACGACGAGCGCGAGCAGACTCTCAACCAGCTGCTGGTCGAGATGGACGGCTTCGAGGCGAACGAGGGCATCATCATCATCGCGGCGACCAACCGCCCCGATGTGCTCGATCCCGCGCTGCTGCGACCGGGCCGCTTCGACCGCCAGGTGGTCGTGCCGCGTCCGGACATCGAGGGTCGGATCAAGATCCTAGAAGTGCACATGAAGAAGGTGCCGCTGGCGCCCGACGTCGATGCGCGCACCATCGCGCGCGGTACGCCGGGCTTCTCGGGTGCCGATCTTGCCAACCTCGTCAACGAGGCGGCGCTGATGGCGGCGCGCAAATCGAAGCGCCTCGTCGCGATGCAGGAGTTCGAGGAAGCCAAGGACAAGGTCATGATGGGCGCCGAGCGGCGTTCGATGGTGATGACCGACGACGAGAAGCGCATGACCGCCTATCACGAGGCGGGCCACGCGATCGTCGCGCTGCACGAGCCCGCGTCCGATCCGATCCACAAGGCGACGATCATTCCGCGCGGCCGCGCGCTCGGCATGGTGATGCGCCTGCCCGAGCGTGACAGCTACAGCTACCACCGCGACAAGATGTACGCGAACCTCGCGGTGGCGATGGGCGGCCGCGTCGCCGAGGAGATCATCTTCGGCTACGACAAGGTATCGTCAGGCGCGAGCGGCGACATCCAGTATGCGACCGGCCTTGCGCGCGACATGGTCACCAAATGGGGCATGTCGGACACCGTCGGCCCGGTCGACTATGCGCAGCCGGAGGGGGAGAGCTTCCTCGGCTACTCGTCCTCGCAGCCGACGCATATGTCGAACGAGACGGCGAAGCTGATCGATCACGAGATCAAGACGATCGTCGAAGGCGGGCTCACGCGCGCCAAGACGGTACTGACGCAGCACAACGATCAGCTTCATCTGCTCGCCGAGGCGCTGCTCGAATATGAGACGCTGTCGGGAGACGAGATCAAGAAGCTGATCGCTGGCGAGAACATCGGTCGGATCGATCAGGGGCCCAAGAAGTCCGCGGTCCCGTCGGTCGGCACCTCGATCCCCAAGACGCGGCGCCCGCAGGGGCCGTTCGGCACCCCGTCACCCGCCGGCGCGTGACGCGATGAACAGGAGGACGCGGCTGCCGAGAGGCGGCCGCGTTTTTCTTTGTGCGCTCTCCGTGCCACGCTAACGGGCGGTCAGGCCAGCCCGAAGTACAGCAGCAGCAGCGCGAAAGCGGGAACGATCGCGCTGACGATCAGCCCGACGAGAATCGTCGTGCGTACCAGCGCGCCGATGCGGCCGAGCCGGTACGCCCCCTTCATCTGGCGATAGATGTGGAACGGCGGCACGATCAGCGCCGCGACGATGACGATCCAGCTCGCGACGCCGATCGCGTTCAATAGCGCGAGGACGATCGTCAGCAGGGAGATGAATGTCAGCGAATAGGTGGTGAAGACGGCGTGATCGTAAACGCCGAAGCGACGGCTGAACGGGAACAGTAGCCACAGGAAGGGGATCGACAGCGGGATCAGCGCCCAGCTGTACTTGTACGCCGATGTCTTGAGCTTGTAGAGCAGCAGCTTCGGGTTCTCCTTGGCGTGGCGGAACTTGTCCTCCAGCCAATTGTCCTCGCTCGCCGGCGGCGCCCCGGCGACGTCGAACGTCGCTGGCACGGGCAGCAGCCGCTCCGCATCGGCGAGGTCGCTGCGCGCCTTCTCCGCCACCTTCAGCCGCCGTTCGAGCCGCGCGAGCCGATCGGTCTCGGGATCGGGCTTGCCGCGCTCCTTGGCGAGCGACTGCCGCAGCTCGCGTACCTCGCCCTCGGATCGCACGCGCTCTTCGGTCACCTTGGCGCGGGCTTCCGCCATCCCGCCGGTGATCCCCGATTTGAGGAAGTCGGCGTCGCCGAACGACCAGCCGGGCAGGTTGGCGACGATCGCGAACATCAGGAAGACGGTGAACAGGAACAGCGCCAGCGGCGACACGAAGCGCGCCCGCTCGCCGTCGACGTAGCGCCGCGTCAGCTCGCCCGGTCGCGTCACCAGCATCGGCAGCGTGTGCCACGCCTTGCCCTCGAAATGGAACACGCCGTGCGCGATGTCGTGCAAGATCGCGCCCGCGGTGCGATGCACGTGGGCCGCCTGACCGCAGGCGTGACAGTGCGATCCGATCAGCGTGGTGCCGCAATTGAGGCAGGCGTGATCCTCGGCATGATCGTGCGAGACGCCGCCGGCGGCTCCCGGCCGCTCGAGCGCGCGCGCGATCAGCCCGCCGGTCAACACGTCCGCGCCCGCTTCGATACCGTCCGTCATCCGCCAACCCCCTGCCGGACGCCCGGTTTAGCGCGTCGCGGCGGCAACGCAAAACGGCGGCGGGATTGAGCCCGCCGCCGCCGCTTCACGCCCGCACCGGTCGCCCGGCGCGCGATCAGTACTTGCTGAGCGTCACCGGTAACCGGCGATAGCCGTGGACGAAGCACGCTGATACGCGCTCGGGCGCGCCGGCCACGTTCACGCGCATCCGCCGCGCCGCCATCTCCTCGAGCAGGATACCGATCTGAAGCTCGGCGAGCCGCGCGCCGACGCAGCGGTGGATGCCGTGGCCAAAGGCGAGATGGCGGCGAGCGTTGGGGCGATCGATGACGAGATCGTCGGCATCCTCGCCGAACACGCTCTCGTCGCGGTTCCCCGAGATGTACCACAGCGCGAGCTTGTCGCCCGCCTTGATCTGCTGGCCCATCAGTTCTGTATCGGCGGTGGCCGTACGCCGCATGTGCGCGAGCGGGGTCTGCCAGCGAATGATCTCGCTCACCGCATTGGGGATCAGCGACGGATCGGCCTCGAGCTTGGCGCGCTGATCGGCATATTTGTCGAGGCCATAGGCGAGGCCCGACATCGTGTTGCGCGTCGTATCATTGCCGCCGACGATCAGCAGGATCAGGTTTCCGATGAACTCGCCGTCGTCCATCTCGCGCATCGCGTCCGAATGGATCATCATGCTGATGAGATCGGGCTGGCGCGGCTTGTTGACGCGCTCGTTCCACAGCCGGCGGAAATAGCTGCCGCACTCGTACATGTGCTGCAAGCGCTGCTGGCGCAGCTCAGGGTTCTTGATGATCTCGATATCACCCGCCCAGTCGGACCAGAAGGTCAGCTTGCGGCGATCCGCCCAGGGAAAGTCGAACAGGATCGCGAGCATCCCCGTCGTCAGCTCGATCGAGACGGTATCGACCCAGTCGAATTCCTCGCCCCACGGCAGCCGGTCGAGCACCTCGCCGGTGCGGCGGCGGATATCGTCCGCCATGCGCGTCATCTCGGACGGGGTGAAGGCGGGCGATACGGTGCGGCGCTGCGCGGTATGCACCGGGCGATCACGCGCGATGAACATCGGCATGCGCACCGCATTGGGATCGTCCACCTCGAAATTGGCGAGCGTGATCCCGCCCGTCTCCGACGAGTAGAGATCGGGCAGCGATTCGACCTCGACGATCGGCTTGTAGCTCGACACCGACCAATAGGGGCCGAACTCCGAATCGGGCACATAGTGGACGGGCGCCTCGGCGCGCAGCCGCGCAAACGGTTCGCGCCACGTATCGTCGCGGTACAGCTCTGCCCGGCTGACATCGAACGGATCGACCGTGGCCGTGTCCAACGCACTTTTCGCAAGCGTCGCCATCATCACTCTCCCGCGTCGTTATTGGTTGCGAGAGAAAACCTAACTGACAGGCTTGTCAATAGGTCTCGCGCGCAGCCGTCCGGGGTTTGCGACCGAACAGCCGCTTCCACGCGCCCGCCGGGCTGCCCGATTGCAGCACCCCGCGCCGGAACAGCCGCGCGCCGACGGCGATGAAGATCGCCACCCAGAGGATCTGCCAGCCGAGTGCGACGAGGTGCGGCCACAGCGCGGGCGAATTGGCGGCGCGGCCCGCCATCGCGAACGGCGAGGACAGCGGGAACACCTCCGCCGCGGTCGCGATCCACGTTCCGGGCTTCGATGCCGCCGCGGAGGCGAGCGCGAACATGCCGACCTGCAGGATCGTGATCGGCAGCGACAGCATCTGGATCTCGCGCATCGTCGAGGCCTGCGCGCCGATCCCGAGGAATACCGAACCGAGCAGTAGATAGGCGGTGGTGAAATAGGCTGCGAACAGCAAGGCGAACGCGCCGAAGCCGACCGCCGGGGTAAGCTCGGCGACGTTCGCCCCCGCCGGCAGCAGCGCGCCGACCTGGCTGACGACGATCCCCCAGAAGCCGACGAACAGCACCGCGACGCCGAACATGCCGAGCAGCTTGCCGAGGAACACGCTTTCCAGCGGCACCGCCGCCGCGAGCACCTCGATCACCTTGTTGTTGCGCTCCTCCGCCATCGTGCCGACGACCTGCCCCGACAGGAACAATGTCAGGAAGAAGATGCCGAACACCGCGAAGAACGCCGAGGCGTTGCGCCCGCCGAGCGACGGCGCGTCGCGCGTGGCGCGCGTCAGCGTCGGCCGGCTGAGCGGCTGCGCGCCGGTGCGGTCGAGGCGGATCGCCTGTTCGGCGAGCGCGGCGAGGTAATAGGCCGGGCGGCGACTGCGCCCGTAGAGGATCTGCGGCGCGGCGAGCGGCCCGCTGATCACCGCCGACACATCGATGCCGGGCGCGTTGAGCGCTGCGCGCGCCTGCGCCGCGATGTCACCCGCCGGCGCGCGTACGTCGAGCGCCGGCGGCCGCGCGTCGGCGCCGAACAGCGCGCGCAACTCCCGATCGGCAGCGACGATCGCCGCCGCCTCGGCCGGCGGCGCGATCACCACCAGCCGCTCCTTGTCGGCGGAGCCGGCGGAAACCGTCGCGGCGCCGAGCCCGCCGATCGCGCCGAACGAGCCCATGATGACCGGCGCGAACAGGAACAGGAGGAAGATCGGCGTGAACACCGTGGCGGTGAAATCGCGCCGCGCGATCGTCAGCGTCTGGCGCAGGCGGCGGCGCAGGTTGCCGGGGGCGGCGCTCACGCAGCCTGCTCCCGCACCGCGTCCGCGTCACCGGCAGCCTGGCCGACGATCCGGACGAACGCCTCGTGCAGCCCCGGCCGCTCGATCGACAGGCCGGAAATGCCGTAACCCGCATCGATCAGCCGCTTGAGCAACGCCTCGATCCCGTCCGCCGGCAGCACGAAGCGCCATCCGTCGCCGTCGGCGCGCGCGTCGGGCGGCAGCTGCGCGGCGATTCCTGCCGCGAGAAAATGCGGCACGTAATGCACCTGCTGCGGCAAGGTGCCGCGTGCCTCGTCGACCGTGCCCTCGAACCGCCGCTTCCCCCCGGCAATGATCGCCAGTCGGTCGCACAATCGCTGCGCGTGCGCCATGACGTGCGTCGAGAACAGGATCGTCGCGCCGCGATCGCGCTCGGCGAGGATCAGCGCCTCGAGCCGCTCCTGATTGACCGGGTCGAGCCCGGAGAAGGGCTCGTCGAGTACCAGGAGATCGGGCTGGTGAACGACCGAGCCGAGCAGCTGCACCAGTTGCGCCATGCCCTTCGACAGCTTGCGGATCTTCTGCTCGGTGGCGTGGCCGATCCCCGCCGCCTCGAGCAGGTCGCCGGCGCGCGCGCGGCCCTCGCGCCACGGCAGGCCACGCAGTGCGCCCATGAAGGCGATCGCCTCGCGTGCCTTCATCGCCGGATACAGCCCGCGCTCCTCGGGCAGATAGCCGACGCGGTCGCTCGCCTCACGCGGATGTGCTGCGCCGAACAGCGTCCGGCTGCCCGCGTCGGGCTCGATGATCCCCAGCAGCATGCGTAGCGTCGTCGTCTTGCCCGCGCCGTTGGGGCCTAACACGCCGTAGATCGCACCGCGCGGCACCTGAAGGTCGATCCCGTCGACGACGCGGCGCTCGCCGAAACGCTTCACCAGGCCGCTGGCGGTGATGGCATGATCCATGGAGCGGGAACGATCCTCGTGCAGCCGATCCCCCGCGCGGGGAAAGCGGACGTGCCATCGCACGCCCGGGCGTGGTAGCGGGGCGCGATGCCGCAAGACAACCTCGAAGCGCAGCTGAAGGCGAAGGCAATCGCGCTCGGCTTCGCCGCGTGCGGCATCGCGCTGGCCGATGCCGCGCCGCGCGCCGGCGAACGACTGCGCCAGTGGCTGGCGGACGGTTGCCACGGCGACATGATCTGGATGGAGGCGCGCGCACACCACCGCGAATCCCCGGCCGGGCTGTGGCCGGAGGCGCGCAGCGTGATCGCGCTGGGCATGAGCTACGCGCCCGCCGAGGATCCGCTGCGGCTGGCGGGGGAGGGCGGCATCGGCCGCATCTCCACCTACGCGCAGGGCGCAGACTATCACGACGTCGTGAAAAAGGCGCTGAAGGCGCTCGCCCGCTGGCTGGTCGATGCGGCGCCGTGCGATCTCAAGGTGTTCGTCGATACCGCCCCGGTGATGGAGAAGCCGCTGGCCGAGGCGGCGGGGCTCGGCTGGCAGGGCAAGCACACCAATCTCGTCAGCCGCAGCGACGGCAGCTGGCTGTTCCTCGGCGCGATCTACACCACGCTCGATCTCGCGCCCGACGCCCCCGGCCGGCCGAGCTGCGGATCGTGCGACGCGTGTCAGCGGGCGTGCCCGACCAACGCCTTTCCCGCGCCCTATCGGCTCGATGCGCGGCGCTGCATCTCGTATCTCACGATCGAACATGCCGGCCCGATCCCGCACGAGTTCCGCCGCGCGATCGGCAACCGCATCTACGGCTGCGACGATTGCCTCGCCGTCTGCCCGTGGAACAAGTTCGCGTCCGCATCGCGCGCGAACCAGGCCTACGCCGCGCGCGCCGAGCTCGCCGCGCCGCGCCTCGCCGATCTGCTGGCGCTCGACGATGCGGGGTTCCGCCAGGTGTTCGCCGGGTCGCCGATCAAGCGCATCGGGCGCGGGCGGATGATCCGCAACTGCCTGATCGCGGCGGGCAACAGCGGCGATCCCGATTTGCTGCCGCGCGTCGCAACGCTGCGCGACGACCCCGATCCCGTCGTCGCGGAGGCTGCCGACTGGGCGATGCACGCGCTCGCCGGGCACTGAGCCGATCGCGCGGCACTGGTCACCGACATGACGCGGTGCAGCAAAAAATCGTTACAGCAGGCCCAAACACGGAAACATCCGCCGGCCTATATCATCGTCTCACCAATAAGGAGTGCGACAGATGGACGAACCGAAGAGAAGAAACGTGGAGGAGATCAAGCAGAGGCTGCTGTCGTCCGTGTTCTTCATGGCCTTTGGCGCCGTCCTGCTCCTGTTCCTTGTCGCGACCGAGCATCCCAATTGGTTCCACATCAAACCAATGTCGACCGCGGCTTCGGCGATGACTTACGCCGCGGACAACAGCGACAAGTCATAGCAGCCGATCATTATCGCCCGCCGTCGCGTCGCGTCAGCGCGGCGACGCAGCTCGCACGGTCGATCGCGCTGCCGTCGGGCTGGCGGGCGTCGACATAGGTGACACGCGGCTCGCCCGATCCCTTCGGGTAGAGGTAGGTATCCAGGACGCAGATCCGGCTCTGGAACTGCAGCTTGCGCGCCGTTCCCTCGCGCACGTCGGCGTTGGGCTCGCCGAGCAGACGCGTCAGCGCGGCGGCATTCTGCCCGATGACGCGCTCGAGCCCGGCGCCGGTGAACGGCAGCGGCACGCGATCGGCGCGGTCGGGGGTGCCGCCGGGCACGGTGGCGCAGCCAGACAGGAGCGCGAGGGCGGCAAGGACGGCAGCAGGCTTCATGATGGGCTCCGGTGGAACAGGTGCGTCGCCATCGCCGCACCGATCACCGGCGCGAGGAAGTTGAGGAACGGCACCAGGAACAAGAGGGTGACGGCGAGGCCGAGCAGGAAGCGGCGCGCGGTGGTCGCGCGACGCCATCCGGGCAGCGCTTCGGGCGGCAGATGCCGCGCCGCGACCATGTCGCCGAGATCGCGGCCGAGCAGCCAGGCGTTGACGCCGAGGAACAGCGCCGCGGTGCCGACGCCGGTCGCGAGCAGGATCAGATAGAGCGGCGCGAGCAAGAGGTTGATCGCGACGAACCGCGCCGCCGAGCCGATCCCCATCCGCGCCGCGCGATGTAGCGGGATCTCGCGTGCCCGTGCCAAAGCGGCGGGATAGTGCCGCCGCTCGACCGCGGCGACGACCGTATCGGCGAACAGCCCGATGACTGCGATCGCCACCGCGCGGAACAACAGCCACAGCACGTGCAGCGTGACGACGAGCGCCCCCACCGAGGCGAGCGTGCCGCCCCAGCGCGATCCTGCGAGCCAGATGTCGAGCCCCCACCAAATTCCGGCGCCGAGCAGCGCGAAGATCGCGAGCGTCAGCGCCAGGCTCTTGGCGAGCACCGCCAGGATCGGCCGATCGCCGAGCTGGGCGAGGCTGCGGGCGAAGGCACCGAACATGGCGTCCGCGAATGCGCAAGGACGCGCGGTTGCGCAAGACGGGCGCGGCAATTACGGCGCGGCTATCCTTCACCTCGTTGCAGTCGCCCGTATGGGCCGGCCGCACGCCTCCTTTCGAACGGGACCCCGAAACCGTGACCCAGCCTGCCTATGATGTCGTCGCGATCGGCAATGCGATCGTCGACATCCTCTCCCCCGCAACTGATTCCTTCGTCGCCGACAACGGCATGACGAAGGGGGCGATGGCGCTCGTCTTCTCGCCCGAGGATGCCGACGCGCTCTACGCCAAGATGGGGCCGGGGCAGGAGGTGTCGGGCGGATCCGCGGCGAACACGATCGCCGGCATGGCCGCGCTCGGCGGCACGTGCGCCTTCATCGGTCAGGTCGCGGACGACCAGCTCGGCGAGGTGTTCGCGCACGACATTCGCGCTGCCGGCATCCGCTTCGATACCGAGGCGCGCGCGGGCAGCCCGACGACGGGTCGCTGCATGATCTTCGTGACGCCCGACGGGCAGCGTACGATGAACACCTTTCTCGGTGCGTCGCACTATCTGCCCGAGGCCGCGCTCGACCGCGCGCTGATCGCCGACGCGCAGTTCCTCTATCTCGAGGGTTATCTGTGGGATCCCGAGGAGCCGCGCGCCGCGATGCGCGCTGCGATCGACGTCGCGCGTGCCGCCGGTCGCAAGGTCGCCTTCACGCTGTCGGCCGAATTCGTCATCGATCGCCACCGCGACGCGTTCCACGAACTGATCGACGCCGGGCTGATCGACGTGCTGTTCGCCAACGAGGCGGAGATCGTGTCGCTGACGCAGGCCGCCGATACGGAAGCCGCGATCGCCGCGGTGAAGGACAAGGTGCCGCTCGTCGTGGTGACGCTGAGCGAGTCGGGCGCCTGCGCCGTCGCGGGCGATCGCCGCGTGCGCGTGCCCGCGGCGCCGGTCGATAAGGTGGTCGACACGACCGGGGCGGGCGATCTGTTCGCCGCGGGCTTCCTCCACGGCCAGGCGCGCGGCTGGGATCTCGAACGCTCGCTGAAGCTCGGTGCGCTGTGCGCAGCGGAAATCATCAGCCATTTCGGGGCGCGCCCGCTTGCCGACATGAAGGCGCTCGCCGCGCGGGTATGATCGCGGCGTCGGCGCATCGTGCGCGGGAGGCGGCGTCTGGCTGACGCGCTGCCGATCCACGCCGTCCTGCCCGATCTGCTCGCGACGCTGCGCGATCGATCGTCGGCGGTGCTTGTCGCGCCGCCGGGGGCAGGCAAGACCACTGCGGTCGCGCCGGCGCTGCTTGTCGAGCCGTGGTGCAGCGGCGAGATCCTGCTGCTGTCGCCGCGCCGGTTGGCGGCACGCGCCGCTGCCGAGCGGATGGCGGCGCTGGCGGGCGAACCCGTCGGGCAGACCTTCGGCTATGCGACACGGCTCGATACCAGGCGCTCCGCCGCGACGCGCGTGACCGTGGTGACCGAGGGAATCTTCACCGCGCGGGTTCAGCGCGATCCCGAACTCGCCGGCGTCTCCGCGGTGCTGTTCGACGAGGTGCATGAACGCAGCCTCGACGGTGATTTCGGGCTGGCGCTCGCGCTCGATGCGCAGGCCGGGCTGCGCGAGGACCTGCGTCTTGTCGCGATGTCCGCGACACTCGACGGCGCACGCTTCGCCGCGCTGATGGATGGCGCACCGGTCATCGAGAGCGCCGGGCGAAGCTGGCCGCTCACACTGCACCACGTCGGACGCACGCACGAGCGGATCGAGGACGCGGTCGCCGCGACGATCCGGCTCGCGCTACGCGAGGGGGAAGGAGGCATCCTCGCTTTCCTTCCCGGTGTAGCGGAGATCGAGCGGACAGCGGAGCGGCTGGAAAGCCTGGACGGCGTCGCGCTGCACCGGCTCCACGGCAGTCTCGATCCCGCCGCGCAGCGTGCCGCGATCCGCGCCGAGCCCGACGGGCGGCGCAAGGTCGTGCTCGCCACGTCGATCGCGGAGACCAGCCTGACGCTCGAGGGCATCCGCATCGTCGTCGATTCGGGGCTCGCGCGCCGCCCGCGCTACGATCGCGCCGCCGGCATGACGCGGTTGGTGACCGAGCGGGCGAGCCAGGCGGCGGCTACGCAGCGCGCTGGCCGTGCCGCGCGGCAAGGGCCGGGCGTCGCCTATCGCCTGTGGGAGGAGGCCGCCACCGCGGGCCTGCCGCGTTTCGACCCGCCCGAGATCCTCGAGGCCGATCTGTCCGCGCTGGTGCTCGCCGCCGCCATCTGGGGCGTCGCCGATCCGCGCGACCTGCGCTGGATCGATCCGCCACCCGCCGCCGCGGTCGCCGAGGCGCGCGCGCGGCTCCAGTCGCTCGACGCGCTCGACGAGGACGCGCGCCCAACGCCGCACGGCCGCGCGATCGCCACGCTGCCGATGCCGCCGCGGCTCGCGCACATGCTGTTGCGCGCCAGCGCGATCGGCCACGCTGGGGCAGCGGCGGAGGTCGCGGTGCTGCTCGGCGAGCGTGGGCTCGGCGGCAGCGACGTCGATCTCGACCTGCGCCGGCGCCGCTGGCGGGGGGATCGCTCGCTCAAGGCGCAGGCGGCGCGCAAGCTTGCCGAGCGATGGGCGCGCGCCGTGCCCGACGCCGCCGGCGTGACCGCGCACGACAGCCCGGTTGCGCTCGCCGTCGCACTCGCCTTCCCCGATCGCATCGCGAGGCGGCGCGACGCGTCGGGCGAAACCTGGGCGTCGGTCGGCGGGCGCGGCTTCCGGCTCGATCCCACCGCCTCGCTCGCCCGCGAAGAATGGATCGCGGTCGCCGAGACGCAGGGCATGGCCGCCGGCGCGCGCATTCTGTCCGCTGCGGCAATCGATCTTGCGACGATCGAGGCGTTGCTCGGCGACCGGATCGAGACCCGGCGCAGCGTCGACTTCGATTCCGCCACCGGCGCAGTTCGCCCGATTCGTGAGCGGCGGCTCGGTGCGCTGCGGCTGTCGAGCGGCCCCGACAGTGACGCCGCCCCCGCCGCGATCGAGGCCGCGCTGGTCGAGGGTGTTCGCACTCATGGCGTCGGCCTGCTCGCATGGAGCGATGCGGCGACCGCGCTGCGCCAGCGCGCCGCCTTCGCCGGCGTGCCGCTCGACGACGAAACGCTGCTCGCGCGACTCGACGATTGGCTGCCTGCGCTCGTCGCCGGGCGCCGCCGCCTCGACGCCGTCTCGCCCGGCGCGCTCCACGATGCGCTGCGCGGGCTGCTGACGTGGGACGAGCTGCAGCGGATCGACCGGATCGCCCCGCCGCATTTCACCAGCCCCGCGGGCAGCACCCACGCGATCGATTACGCCGCGGAGGGCGGCCCGCGCGTCGAGCTGCGCGTCCAGGCGCTGTTCGGGCTCGCCGATCATCCCGTCGTCGGCGCGGACCGCGTGCCGCTGGTGCTGTCGCTCACTTCGCCCGCCGGCCGCCCGATCCAGACGACGCGCGATCTGCCGGGCTTCTGGGCGGGCAGCTGGGCGGCGGTGGCAAAGGAGATGCGCGGCCGTTATCCCCGCCATCCCTGGCCGGACGATCCCGCCGCCGCCGCCGCGACGCTGCGCACGAAAAATGCCGATGCAAGATCGCGCGGCATCCGGTAAGGCCACCGCCATGCCACACGCCCGCATCTTCCAGCGCCCGAAGAACGCCACGCAATCGGGCAAGCACCGCACTGACGCCTGGCAGCTCGAGTTCGTGTCCGACGCGCCCAAGAACGCCGATCCGCTCACCGGCTGGGCCGGCGGCGCCGAGACGGACGAGCAGGTGCGTCTGCTGTTCCCGACGCGCGAGGCGGCGATCGCCTATGCCGATCGCGAGGGCGTCACCTACACCGTCACGCCATCGCCCGAGAAGACGCTCAAGCTGCAGGCCTACGCCGACAACTTCAAGTAACGCCGGCGCCGCGGCGTCGGCGCGCCGCGCTTTATTCCTCTTCCGACGCCGGCACCGGCGGGTGGAGCCGGACGCGGTTGACGCGGCGTTCGTCGGCGTCGATCACCTCGATTCGCCAGCCGCTGGCATGGTCGACGCATTCGCCGGCCTCGGGCACGCGCCCGGCGAGCACCGCGGTCAGCCCGCCGATCGTGTCAACGTCGCTGTCTTCTTCGTCGAAGCGCGCGTCAACCGTCTCGGCGATATCCTCCAGCTCGACGCGCGCGTCGGCCTCCCACGCGCCCCCGTCGAGCGGCACGAGCAGCGCAGCGGGGGCTTCGTCATGCTCGTCCTCGATCTCGCCGACGATCTCCTCGATCAGGTCCTCGATCGTCACCAGTCCCTCGGTGCCCGAATATTCATCGAGCACGACGGCGAGGTGGACGCGCGTCTGGCGCATGTCGGCGAGCAGGTCGAGCGCGCCGCGGCTCATCGGCACGAACAGCGGCTGGCGGATCAGCGTGGTGATGTCGGCTGGTCGCGCCGCGTCGGTAGCGAGGATCGCGAACACGTCCTTGATGTGGACCATGCCGACGATCGTATCGAGCCGCTCGCGATAGACGGGCAGGCGGCTGACGCCCGCCTCGGCGAAGACGTGGACGAGCTCCTCGAACGTCGTCTGCTCCTCGATCGCGATGATGTCGGCGCGCGGCACGCCGACGTCGCCAGCGTCGCGCTCGCTGAAATGGAGAAGGTTGCGCACCATCTGCCGCTCAAGCGGCGTCATGTCGCCCTTTGTCTCGGGACCGGGGTCTTCCTCGTGCCGGTCGATCGCCGCCTCGAGCACGTCGCGCAGCGTCGCTTCCTCGGTATCGCCGAAGATCAGGGTACGCAGGCCGCGCCAGATGCTGCCGTCATTGGGTGCGCCGTTGCCGGCGCTACTTCGGTCTTCGGACACTTAGTCCTCTCGTATGGCGTAGGGGTCAGCAATGCCGAGCGTCGCGAGCGCATCGCGCTCGATCGTCTCCATCGCATCCCCCTCGTCGTCGGTCAGATGATCATAGCCTAGCAAATGCAGCGTGCCGTGCACGATCAAATGCGTCAGGTGATCCTCGGGTGATAGGCCGCGCTCCGCCGCCTCCGCGGTGCACACACCGTGGGCCAGCACGATGTCGCCCAGCAGCACCTCGCCGTCATCCGAATTCTGGCTGACGGTGTCGATCAGATCGGGCTGCACCATCGGAAAGGACAGGACGTTGGTCGGCTTGTCCTTGCCGCGATACTGGCGGTTGAGCGCGTGCACCTCGTCGTCGGAGGTCAGACGGACGCTGATCTCGACCGCGGCGGGGGAGGTGAGCAGCGTGCCGTAGGGCGTCGCCGCGATCGCCGCGCGCGCGCCCGCGGCGGCCAGCGCCTCCCAGCCCGCGTCCGGCCAGGGCGCCTCGTGCGACAGAGCGATCTCGATCATCGCTGCCCCATAAGCACGATTAGCCCGTGTTTGTAATGCCGCATCATGCGCTCAGCCGTCGCGCCCTTCATACGCCTCGACGATCCGGCCGACAATCGGGTGGCGTACCACGTCGGCGGCGGTGAAGCGGCACAACGAGATGCCCTCGACGCCGTCGAGCCGCATCGTCGCATCGGCAAGCCCGCTCGCCGCGACCCCGCCGGGCAGGTCGGTCTGATTCGGATCGCCGCAGATCACCATGCGGCTGTTCTGGCCGAAGCGGGTGAGGAACATCTTCATCTGCGCCGGCGTCGTATTCTGCGCTTCGTCGAGGATCACGAACGCGTCGGCGAGCGTACGGCCGCGCATGAACGCGATTGGCGCGATCTCGATCTCCCCGCTCGCGATACGCCGCTCTACCTGCTCGGCGGGCAAGCAGTCGTACAGCGCGTCGTAGAGCGGGCGCAGATACGGGTCGACCTTCTCCTTCATGTCGCCCGGCAGGAAGCCGAGCCGCTCGCCGGCTTCGACCGCGGGGCGCGACAGGATCAGCCGCTGGACGCTGCCGGTGATGAGCTGCGCCACCGCCTGCGCGACGGCGAGATAGGTTTTGCCCGTCCCCGCCGGGCCGAGCGCGAAGATCATGTCGTGCGTGACGAGCTCGCGCATGTAATGCGCCTGCGCCGGCGTGCGCGGCACGATCGTTTTCTTGCGCGTGCGGATCATGATCGGCGGCGCACCGCCCGCGCGCTCGGCCGAGATGATGCCGTCGAGCGTCGGTTCCGCGGCCATCGCGATCGACGCGTCGACCAGGCCGGCGTCGACTTCCTCGCCGCGTACCGCGCGCTGGTACAGGTCGTTCAGCACGTCGCGCGCGATCGCCACCTGCTCGGCGGTGCCTTCCAGCCCGACGCGGTTGCCGCGCGCGGTGATGTAGACGCCCAACCGATTCTCGAGCGCGACGAGGTTGCGGTCATATTGCCCGAAAAGCGCGCTCAACATCTGCGGTCGCTCGAACGTCAATTCGGTTCGGCTTCGCTCGCCCGTCTGCGCGGGAATTGGCTTTCGGCTCATCTTGCTCCTTGGCGCCGGTTGAGCGCCGATCCTGACAGGTGCGATGACGCCGGGTAAGTCCTTTTCGTTCCCACAAAAGAAAAGGGCCCCGGAACGCTGATGCGCCCCGAGGCCCCGATCTTCACGTCACGGTTTACGCCAGGACGACGTGCTGCAGGTCGAGCGGCTGAACATGCGTCAGCGGTGCGTAGGCGAGCAGCGGTGCCGCGTCCGACAGATCGTCGCCACCGCCAACGAAGGCGCCGGCCGAAACCGATCCCATCGCCTGGCGGACGCTGTCGATCCCGCCGAGCAGCGCTGACGATTCTGCCGATGCCGGGCTGGTCGGCGCGATGAAGCCCAGCTCTTCCAGCGTGGGCGCCGCTTCATAGACGCGGCCCGCGGCGAACGCGTCGGTCACCGTCGGCAGGTTGGACGTCGGTGCGCCGTTGTAGCGGTAGTAATACAGCCCGTTCTCCTCGCCCGCGAGCCGCAGCCCCGCGCTGAGATCGAGACCACCCTGGAGCACGACGCGCGACGTCGTCGCACTGTCGATCACCAGCACGCCGTTCGCAGCAACGGTGATCACGCCGTCACGGTTCGGATCGGCAAGCGCCTTGTCGGTGACGATGAAGTCGTCGCGGCCGAAATCGGTGATCGTATCGACGCCGCTGGTGCCGTTGGCGACCTTGAACACGAACGTGTCGACGCCGCCGCTGCCGGTCAGGCGATCGTTGCCCGCGCCGCCTTCGAAGGTGTTGTCGTTGCCGTTACCCGTCAGGCGATCGTTGAACTTCGAGCCGATCAGATTCTCGATGTTGGTCAGGCGATCGCCCAGCGCGCCGCCGTTGCCCGCGCCCGTCAGGAGCGACACAACCGCGCCCTCCGTGGCGGTCTCGTAGCTCACGGTATCGATCCCCGCGCCGCCGTCGACGCGGTTCGCCACGCCGTTGACAATGATGAGATCGTTACCGCCGCCGCCGACGGCATTCTCGATCGTCGTCCCGTAAGCGATCGAGATGTTGTCGGTGAACAGGCCGTTGGTGAGACCCAGTTCCTCGCGAAGGCCGACGTAGAAGTCGTAGGTCGCCTGCGAACGCGGCGCGAAGCCAAGCTCGGCGCGCTTGGCGTTGACTTCCTCGAGCGACGGGAACTCGATCACGCCACCACCCGACGAGAACGACCCTTCGTTGAGGTCGATGATCGATGGCGTGTCCCAGCCCGAGAAGTCGAGCGTGTCCTTGCCGCCGGCATCCCAGATCGTCACGATCGGACGCAGGTTCAGATCGAAATTGTACGCATCGTTGCGCGCGGTCGAATTGAACCCGTAGACGGTGTTACCCGTACGCGTCGTCGTGTCCGCGCCGTAGACCTGCTGGATCGCGGCGATGTCGTGAACCAGCGGGGTGGCGGCATAGGCGAAGTTGGTCAGCGTGAAATCGATGTGCTGCGCGCCCGTCTCATAAGCATCGAAATAGCTCATGATCGAATATTGACGCGAATCCTGCGCGAACTTCGCGTCGTTGGCGTAGGTGATCGGGTCCGGCACGCCGTCGCCGTCATTATCGTCGGTTGCGTTATAGTCGCCCGGATGGCTGAGGCCGATCGCGTGACCGATCTCGTGGATCATCGTCGTCACGGCGTAATAGCTGTTGGCGAGTGGGTTGAAGTTCGACGGAACGAAGCCGTCGATCCACACATCGCCGCCTAGCTTACCGGTCTGCGTGAAGTCGTACGCATCCTTGTAGCTGGCATCGTAGATGTTGCCGAACGGCAGATAGGCATAGGCCTGCGCACCGCCCGTCGCCGTGTTCCCGAAAGTGATGTCGGCGTCATACGACTTGGTTTCGCGGAACGAGATGTTGGTGACTTCGTCCCACAGCTTGATCGCGTCACGCGCCACGGCCTTCTGGCCGGCGTTGAACACCGAGAAGGTGTCGCGATTCACCTCGTCGAAGCTGATCGTGCCGGTGGCGTTGACATAGTAGCTGTTCTGCAGCTCGCCGAAATTCTTCCAGAAGCCGTAGTTGAGAACGCCGTCGTTCAGTTCGCCGTAGCTGTTCGTGTACCAGTTCTGGCCGGTGCGCACGAGATTGTCGGCGACTTGGTCGACCGTCCAGATCGGCTTGCCGTTGAGCGAGCCACCGGCATTGGGATCGACCGAGGCATAGGAAACGTAGCGGCCGTCGTCCCAGAAGGTGTTTTCAGGATGCGTGCCGCTGCCGCCGACACAGGCGGGGCACTGGCACATCGCGCCGGTTGGCGCGTCTACATTCGACATTCATTCCTCCCTGATCAACTGTTTGCGTTGCGCAAGCCCCATACTCTGCGTCTGCCCGGCCCGACCGGAATGGTCGAGCGGTGATGGTCGGACGTCAAGCGAGGCAGGTCTTGCGATTCCCGTGCGTGAACAATTCTTTTTCTTGTTATTTTCGCAGGTTTGGCCGGCCCAGCCAATTTGTCAATCGCTACAAAGGCCTTGCAGGAATTATTAGGTGGAAAGTTGTTACGCCGCTGTCGCGAATAGTGCGCGGCCGACCAGCGAATTGGGTCCGGCATCGGTCAGCTGCAATGTAACAATGTCACCCAGGGCGACGTCGTCTTCGACCAGCACCGATTGCAGCCACGGCGATTTGCCCAACATCTGCCCGGCATTCTTGCCGCGACGTTCGATCAGCACGGCGCAGGTCTTGCCGATGCTCGCGCGATTGAACGCGTGCTGGTCGCGGTTGAGCGCCGCCTGCAGCCGCTGGAGGCGCTCGTCCATCACTGCGGGCGCGATCTGGTCACCCATGTCGGCCGCCGGCGTGCCGGGGCGCGGGCTGTACTTGAAGCTGAACGCCTGCGCGTAGCCGACCGTATCGACCAAGCTCAGCGTTTCGGCGAAATCCGCCTCGCTCTCGCCGGGGAAGCCGACGATGAAGTCGCCCGACAACGCAATATCGGGGCGGACCACCCGGATGCGATCGAGCAGCCGCAGATACGAATCGCGGCTATGGCTGCGGTTCATCGCCTTCAGCACGCGGTCGCTGCCCGCCTGCACGGGCAAATGGAGGAACGGCATCAGGCTCTCGACATCGCCGTGCGCGTCGATCAGCCCCTGTTTCATGTCGTTGGGGTGGCTGGTCGTGTAGCGGATCCGCGCGAGCCCCGGGATACGGTCGAGCGCGCGGATCAGGTCGTGCAGCCCGCGCCCGTCGGCATCCTCCCACGCGTTGACGTTCTGCCCGAGCAGCGTGATCTCGCGCGCGCCGGCATCGACCAACGCCTTCGCCTCGTCGACGATCGCGGCGAACGGTCGGCTCACCTCGGCACCCCGCGTATAGGGCACGACGCAATAGGTGCAGAACTTGTCGCACCCCTCCTGCACCGTCAGGAACGCGGTCGGCCCCACGCGGCGACGTGCGGGGAGAGCGCCGAACTTCGAGGCGAGCGGCATGTCGGTATCGAGCGCCGGCGCGCCCGCGGCCGCGGCGGAAACGAGCGCGGGCAGATTGTGATACGCCTGCGGCCCGACGACGACGTCGACCTTGGCGCGGCGCACGATCTCCTCGCCCTCGGCTTGCGCGACGCAGCCGGCGACCGCGATCATCGGCGCGTCGAGCGCGCGGACGCGGCGGTCCTTGCGTAGCCGGCCGATGTCGGAGAACACCTTCTCGGTCGCCTTCTCGCGGATGTGGCAGGTGTTGAGCACGACGAGGTCGGCGTCGGCCGCGTCGACCGCGGTCATGCCCTGGCCGGCCATCAGCTCGGCCATCCGCTCGCCGTCGTAGACGTTCATCTGACAGCCGAAGGATTTGACGGCAAAGGTCTTTGGGGTCGGTTTCACCATCGCGCGGCTATAGCGGCGGCGCGGCCGTTTCGCCACCGCTTGCCCGCTCGCGGCGCTTAGCCCTTGCTGCCCGCGGCCCTTAGCTACCGCCGCCCGCCGCAGCGATCCGCGCGCGCGCCTCGGCTGCGATCGCCTTGCGGCCGGGCATGTCGCGCGGGTCGAACGGCTCGCAGAAGGTCAGCGTCGCGGTGAAGCCGCCGCGCCGGCGCAGCACGCGCGCGGCGTGCGCCTGCCCCGGCTCTTCGCCGACCCAGGCCAGCTCGCGCGTCGCCGCGCCGTAATCGATCCGTACCGGCTGGACGCGCACGCCCGGCGGCGGCGGATCGAGCACCGCGAGCAGCGCGGCCTTGAACGGCAGCAGCGTCGCGCCGTCGCCGGTCGTCCCTTCGGGAAAGACGGTGATCGCGCAATTCTCCGCTAGCGCGTCGCGCAGCAGGTCGATCTGCCCTGCCACCGCCATCCGATCCTCGCGGCGCACGAAGATCGTGCGGTTGAGCGTGCACAGCCAGCCGACCAGCGGCACCTCGCGAAGTTCCGCCTTGGCAACGAACGCGCTGCCGCTGCGCCCGGCGAGCAAGG
Organism: Sphingomonas sp. TZW2008; assembly: GCF_002117915.1. Taxonomy (GTDB): domain Bacteria; phylum Pseudomonadota; class Alphaproteobacteria; order Sphingomonadales; family Sphingomonadaceae; genus Sphingomonas. The sequence goes on from NZ_BDJB01000009.1 coordinate 129,857, forward strand.
GAATGTCCATCCAGCTCAGGTGATTGGAAACGAACACCACGTCGCGCGTCAGCGGGGTGCCGATCGTGCGCCGCCGCGCCCCCACGATCCAGCCGACGCCGGCAAGGAACAGCCGCGGCCACGGCGAGGGCAGGCGGAAGAGCCGCCACAGCGCGTGCAGCGGCAGCGCGGCTAGCAGCGCGGCGACCAGCATCGCTAGACGCAGCGCGATACGGAGTCCGCCCATCGTCGCGCCCGGTGTGGCGTCAGGCGAGATCGGGCTCGCCCGCTGCGCGTGCGCGCGCCTCGCGGCTCGACTCGGCGGCGGGAACGAGTTTGAACGCTGCGATCGCTGCCGCCAGCGTCACCGGCACCGTGACGAGCAGCGACAGCATGCCGGTCGACAGGCTGCCCGTCAGCGACGAGACGCGCCCTGCGAGATACGGCCCCATGGCGAGCCCGATCAGCGTCGTGCCGATGAAATAGGTCGCCGTCGCCGTGCCGCGCATCCGCGGCAGGACGAGATCCTGCGTCGTCGCCGCCGACGATCCCAGCCCCCAGCTCGCGGTGAACTGCGCGAGGAACAGGCAGACGTAGAGGACGATCGGCGTGTCGGTGGTGAAGGCGATCGCCATGAACGGCGCCGGGATCACCGCGCCGAGCGCGACCATGATCAGCCGTCCACCCGGATGCTTCCTGCGCAACCGATCGCCGAGGATGCCGCCGACGGTGACGCCGAGGAAGCCCGATACCGCGCCCTGGCCGCCGAGGATCAGCCCCGCCTCGGCCGGCGAGATGCCGAGATCGCGCATCGCATAAGGCGCTGCCCAGAAGCCCGCGGCGTAGCTGAGAAAGGCGTTGAGGCCATAAGCGACCACGGTGCACAGGAACGCCGGCGTGCCGACGATCAGCGCGAAGGTCGGCGGATCGCGAAAGCGCAGCGTGCTCGCCCAGGAGAAGACCGCGTAGACGCCGATGCCGACCGCGATCCACTGCGGCAGCGGCTCGCCGAAGCTGACCAGCAGCAGCACGATCCCGATGATCACGGCCGCGGCGATCACGTTGGTCACCAGCACGCGCGTGCCATGCCGCGCGGCGCCGATCAGCGTGAGCGGCGGGATGATCGTCACCAGTTCCTCGAAGAACGCCTTGAACGGCGTCGGATGCGGCTCCTGCGCCAGACCTTCGGAAAGCCCACGCACCGGCTCGCGCAGCGTCGCGATCCACAGCGCGATGACCAGGCCAGGAATGCCGACGGCGAGGAACGCCGCCTGCCAGCCGACCAGCCCGAACGGCCCGCCGCCGGGATAGGCGCGGTTCCAGTTCTGCACGATCAACCCGCCGATGAACAGCGAGATGCCGCCGCCGACGTAGAGCCCGGCGGAATAGATCGACAGCGCCGTCGCGCGCAGCTTCTTGGGGAAATAGTCGGAGATCAGTGAATAGGCCGACGGGCTCGCCGTCGCTTCGCCGATGCCGACGCCGATCCGCGCCGCGGCGAGCTGCCCACCGGTGCGCGACAGCCCCGACAGCGCGGTCATCGTCGACCACAAGGCAAGCCCTGCGCTGATCAGCCGCACGCGGTGCCAGCTGTCCGCCAGCCGGCCGAGCGGGATGCCGAACAGCGCGTAGAACACGCCGAACGCGGTGCCGTACAGGAAGCCCAGATCCTCGTCGCGCAGGTTCAGGTCGCGCTTGATGTCCTCCGCCAGGATCGAGATCACCTGCCGGTCGATGAAGTTCAGGATGTAGACCACGAACAGGATCGACAGCACGTACCAGGCATAGCCGGTGGCACGGTATTCACCGTCCGCGTCGGTCGTCATCCAAACCCCTCCCTAAAGCAACTGGCCCGGCGTAACAGAGCATCAGGCGAGGAGCCAGCGGGCGATTGGCGTGTAAGCGGCCCCCGCCTGTCCGAGATGGCTCTCGTAGAGCACGAGGTGCGGCAGCGCGAACGGAGCGGAGCGTAAACCGGCGTGCCGCGCGAGCCACGCCCCCACCGCCGCTTCCGCCCCAAGGCTGCGCGGCAACCGCGCTAGCGTGACGTGCGGCAGATACGCGCGCCGTTCGGGGGGCAGCCCTACGCGCACCATCGCCTGGTCGACCTTGCGGTGCAGCGCCGCGAGCGCATCGTGCGGCGCGAGCGCGGCCCACAGCGCCTCGGTCCGCCCGCGATGCTCGAACCGGCCGACGCCGGCGAGCGACACGGTGGGCGTCGGCGCATGGAGGCTCGCGAGCGCCGCGGCGATATCCTCCGCCACCGGGCGGTCGACTGCGCCGATGAAGCGCAGCGTCAGGTGCAGCTGCTCGTCGTCCTGCCAGCGCGCACCGGGCACGCCGTCCATCGCATCGGTCAGCGTCTCGCGGATCGCCGGGGGCGGGCGCAGCGCAACGAACAGACGGTGCATCCCCGCGCTCCTTTCCCGCCCTCATGTGACGAACTGTTGCCACCCGCCCGCCAGCTTGAACTTTAGGCCCGCGCACGCGATATTCCGGACAGGTCCGGCCCCTTGCCGGACGAAGGAGCAAACTGACAATGGCCAACTGGTCCGACCCCCGTCCGACCGCGAGCGCGTTCGGCGCGAGCGTACCGGGCACGCGTGGATCGACATATGATGCGGGCCTCCGCAAGTACATGCTGTCGGTCTATAACTACATGGCTTCGGGTGTGCTGCTCACCGGCATCGTCGCGATGCTGTTTTCCAGCGGCGGCCGCGAGAGCATGGCGGCGCAGGTCTTCATGCAGCCGGGCATCCTGAAGTACATCATCATGTTCTCGCCGTTGGCGTTCGTGATGGTACTCAGCTTCGGCATCAATCGCCTGTCGACCGGCACCGCGCAGCTGCTTTTCTGGGCGTTCGCGGGCATCATGGGCCTGTCGATGTCGACGATCTTCCTCGTCTACACCGGCGCCTCGATCGCGACGACGTTCTTCGCCACCGCGGTCGCCTTCCTGTCGCTCAGCATCTACGGCTATACGACGAAGCGTAACCTGCAGGCGTTCGGCACCTTCCTCATCATGGGTGTCGTCGGCATCCTCGTCGCCTCGCTGCTCAACATCTGGCTGAAGTCCTCGGCGCTGCAGATGGGCATCAGCGCGATCGGCGTGCTGCTCTTCGCCGGCCTCACCGCCTACGATACGCAGCGCATCAAGGAGATGTACGCCCACGTCGCGGGAACCGACATGATGGGCAAGGCCGTGATCATGGGCGCGCTGTCGCTCTATCTCGACTTCATCAACATGTTCCAGTTCCTGCTCTCGTTCCTCGGCCAGCGCGAATAGTCGGCGGTCGATCGCACGATCGAACCTAGCAACGAATACCGGGCCCGGCGGGGAGACTCGCCGGGCCTTCTCTTTGCCGCCAATCCGGAAAGCCGCCAGCGATGCGCATCGCGATCACCGCCCACCTCGATTACGGCTTTCCCGAGCCCGCCGACGTCCTGCTCCAGATCGAGGCGGCGGCGATGGCCGACCAGCGGCTCGAGGCGCAGGCGCTGACGATCTGGTCGGATAATCCGATCACCGCGATCCCCGGCGAGGAAGGCGTCGGTCAGCGCTGCTGGGCACGTGCCGACCGACGCCTGGTCGCGGATTACACCGCGATCGTGCGGGTCGAACGGCAGCCCATCGTGCTCCAATCGCTCGGTGCCACGCCGGTGCGCGCGCTGCCGTCCGCCACCGTCCGCTACCTGATGCCCAGCCGCTACTGCGAATCCGACCGGCTCGAGCATTTCGTGCGGCGCACCTTCGCCGGGCTGTCGGGCGGCGCGCTCGCCGCGGCGCTGGTCGATTGGGTGCGCGATGCGCTCGAATACAGCAATGCCGTCAGTGATGGGCGCACTACCGCGCTCACCACCTTCGCCGATCGCCGCGGCGTGTGCCGCGATTATGCGCATCTCCTGGTCGCGCTCGCCCGCGCCGCCGAGATCCCCGCGCGCTGTGTCGCGGCTTACGCCCCCGGCGTCGACCCGCCTGATTTCCACGCCGTCGCCGAACTGTGGCTCGACGGCGCGTGGCGGCTCGTCGACGCGACCGGCATGGCGTCCGCCGCCGATCTGGTGCGCGTCGCAGTGGGGCTCGACGCGACAGAGATCGCGTTCATGACGATCTTCGGCACCGCGACGCTGTGGCGGCAGACGGTCAAGGTCGAACGGCTCGGCGACGATGGGGAACACGGCTCGTCGCCGGATCGTTGAGCGGGCGTATCGATGGAGAGATGAGCAATGCCCGAACAACAGCCCCCGTCGCAGGACGCCGGTCGCGACAAGTCGATCGCGAAGCGTCTCGACAAGCATCCCGAAAGCAAGGACGCGCAGCTCGACGCCGGCCTCGATGAATCGATGGACGCATCGGATCCCCCCTCGAGCACGCAGCCCGGCCGGTCAGATCCCGCCCCATCGTCCGGCTATGACGCGGAGGCGGAGCGTCGGCGCGACGCCTGATTGTTGCGTTCGCGCCGCATCTGTCACGCTTTTATGACAATCTGGCTCGGTTCGTCGCATCGTATGTTGCGGTGCGACAAATCGCGTGTTCGTATCTGAACGCCGAACATCGCGGCGTTAAGGCGGCTGTTAACCATCTTGGCGCACGATGCGTCGGTCTGGAATTGTCCGGGGCGGGGTGGTCGATATGAGTGCCAAGATGAAGCCGGCCGATGGTGTGATGACGCTGGCCGAGATGAAGGAATTCGCAGGCTTTGCGGCCGCGACGCAGCGGTACATCCGCCGCAGCCTCGATATCGGGCTGGATCGCGAGGACGCGATGGCGCGCTGGTCGCGTGACGTGGTCGAAGCGGCAAGCATCCGCGCGCAGGCCCGCCACTATCAGCGACTGCCCGATATCCGCGCCACCGTGCCCGACGACAGCGGGCTTGACGCGATCGAGCCGTTTCTCGCGCCGCTCGTCACCGTCAGCGCGTTCGATCTGGGGCAGGGGCGGATCACCACATTCTCCGCCTATCGCTTCCTCTACGAGCGGCTGATCGGCGCGAGCGTGCGACCGTGGCTGCCCGGCGCCTTCTGCGCCGCCGCCGCGCTGCCGCATCTCCACCCGGAGCTGCGCCGCAAGCTGCTTCAGTCGATCAGCGAGGCGGCGGCGACCGCGTCGGGCTGGTCGTCGCGCCAGCCGGCGTTCTACCCCTATTGGGTCGAGAAGGTCGAGGCAGGCGCGCTGCCGCACTGAGACGGTTCAGGCGAGGCGGAATACGAACGTCTCGCCGGTCTCCGCCGCCGCGTCGTCGAACACCTCGCGCACCCGCGTCGCATAGGCGATCGCCGCCGGACCCGCTTTGGCGAGCCCATCGAGGATGATCTCGATCGGTGGCGCGACACGGGTCAACCGGGTGACCAGCGCGTCGAACAGCGCGTCGAGGTTCGGGCCGTGCGACGCCGGCATCCCGATTGCCGGCCGCAGCGCCGCCCACAGATCGTCCGCCGTCCGCCAATCCTGCGCGTCGAGCCGGATCGTCGTCAGCGGATCACCCTCACCGGCACGCGCGCCAGCCCATCGCGCCGCGATCCGCCTGGTCGAGGTGCAGATGGTCGCGGTGCGCAGCGTTGTAGTCGGGCGACAGAACCGTCGCGAAGACGCCGCACGCGCCGTCGCGCACGTCGCGCAGGAAGGCCGCGCGCTTGCCGTTCCCCCGCCAGTCACCGAGCACGCTGACCCGCGTTCCGTCCGCCAGGCGAAAACCCGCCACGTCGATCGCGTCGGCGGTGGCGTGTTGGCTGTAATCGCCGCTGCTGCGCCCGTACAACCGGCGGCAATTGTAGCTGCCGAGGTGATCGACCTGTGTCACCCGCATCCGGAAATGCCGCTCCGCCGCTGGTTGGACGACTTCCCACTGCCACAGCGCGAGCGCAGCGGCGACGGGGCAGGCGGTGCCGAGCCCTGCGGGCTGGAAGCGCGACAGGCGCGGATCGCCCGCGGCGAAGCGCACCCCGTCGCTATAACCGCAGCGCGCGCCGTCGCGCCGCTCGGCGAGCACCGTGTACCCCACGCCCGCGCGATCGAGCAGCGCCTGGCAGCGCGGAAAATCCTCACCCAGCGCCGCCAGCTTGCGCCCGGTGAACATCCCGATCGGCTGCGCAAGGTCGAGCGGCGCCCACGGCGTGTCCTGCGGATGGTTGCGGATCCAGCCATAGCCGATCAGCGCCAGCAGCGCGGCGATCGCCAGCGTCACCATCCAGCCGATCAGCCGCCGCGCACGCCGCGCGGCGCGATCACGGCGGCGCATCAGCCGCGCATCGCGTTGCCGATCGCCTCCGACGTCACCGGATAGCCCGCGTCATCGGGGATGCACAGGTGATCCTCGCCGTCGCGCTGCTCGGCGAACGGCGTGATCGTTTTGATCGGCGTCGCCCGCGCGTGCGCCACCGCCTCGTCGAAGCTGTCGAACTGCGCCAGCCGTTCGAGATTGCGCCGCGTCGGATAGATGATCGCGAGCTTGCCCGCGTCGGCATCGGCGAGCACCTGCCGCGCGGTCGACCACACGAGGCGTACGTTCTCCGTCTGGTCGACGCTCGCGCGCGGCGCGTCCTGCGGGAGTTCCGCGAGGTAGAAGCGCGTGTCGAAGATCCGCATGTTGGCGTGCGCGGGGCGCCACCGTGCCCAGGGCGTCAGCTGCTCGAGATCGAGCCGCGCGTCGCTCGCTGCCAGCGCCTCGGCCAGCGTCTGCCCGGCGTGGAGCGCGGCGCGCATCTCGATCAGCGCCGCGGCACTTGGCAGTTCGGCAAGCCCGATTGGCAGCCCCGCTTCCTCGATCGTCTCGCGCACCGCGGCGATCCGCGCGGCCTCCTCGTCGCCGCCGCCCATCGTCGCGGCGAGCACGTGGTCGCCCGGATCGATCCGCCCGCCGGGAAACACCATCGCGCCGCCTGCGAACACCATCGCCTTCGCGCGTTCGACCATCAGCAGTTCGGGCGGCCCGTCGCCCGCTTCGCGAAAGATGATCAGGGTCGCGGCGGGAATCGCGTCGGGCAGTTGGTCGCTCATACGATCGACTTAACGACGCCCGCGCGCAAAAGTCACGCCTTCAGCGCAGATCGCCGCAGTATAGGGCGCGTTCGTCACGAAGGGGGAAAGGGCGGGTGGTGGAGCTGAGGGGAATCGAACCCCTGACCTCTGCAGTGCGATTGCAGCGCTCTCCCATCTGAGCTACAGCCCCGCCCGCACCCGGCGCTGCCGGGTCGAGCCGCGGCCTTAGCGGCGTCGAACCGCGGTTGCAACGCCCTGCGTTCGAAATCCTCGTGCGCCTTCTCGGACCGCTTCCGGCGACCAAGCGACGGCGCCGTGCGACGACTAGCTGTTACGCGCGTGCAACGGCAGGAACATAAATCGAAATCAAGCCTTCATGCTGGACGGTGATCGGGCAGAAAGTCCGACGCCTCGCGCAGGTAAGGAGTTTGCGACATGGCATATGAAAAATATCCGCGCGGCGACTATTACGGTCGTCGCGACACGCAGGATTATGGCCGCGACGGTGGGTCGGGGCGCAATTCGGATTTTGCCAACGAGCGTAACTACGAAGCCGCCGGGGCTTCGGATCGCGACCGTAACTATTGGGGCGGCGATCAGGACTGGGATGACAACAGTCGCGGCCGCGACTTCGGCGATTATGGCCAGCAGGATTATGGCCGACGCGATCAGCAGAACGGCGGTCGCCAGAATTACGGTGGTCAGAACTATGGCGGCCCGAACTACGGTAGCCAAGGGTATGGCCAGAACCAGGGCGGTCAGAACTGGCGCGGCCAGGGTTCGCAGCGCGGTGGCGGCGATCGTGGCTGGACGCAGCGCGAGTACGGCGACCAGGGCTACGGCCAGCAAGGCTTCGGTGGTCAGCAGGGTTACGGCCAGCAGGGCCGCGGCGCGCGCGGGCAGGGCGACACGCGCGGCATGCGCGGCGGCCAGTATGGCGCGGGCCAGTACGGTGCCGGCCAGTCGGGCGCCGGTCAGTATGGTGGTGGTCAGCACGGCGGCGGCCAGTACGGTAATGACCGCTTCGGCGGCGGGCGCCAGGGTGGCGGCTACGGGCGCCAGCAGTCCGGCGGCAACCAGTACGGTCAGCAGCGCTATGGCGCCGACGGCGATCGTCAGCGTCAGGGCGGTGGCAATTCGCCGCAGGGCTATGATTACGACGACCGCGGCTTCTTCGCGCGCGCCGGGGACGAGGTCCGCTCGTGGTTCGGAGACGAGGATGCCGAGCGCCGCCGTGAGGCCGACATGCGCTACGACGAGCGCGCCTACAACGATCGCGACTCGGATTATGGCAATTGGCGCCGCAACCAGATCGACGCGCTCGACCGCGATTACGACGAATATCGCAGCCACAACCGCAGCAAGTTCGAGAACGAGTTCACCACGTGGCGCAGCAGCCGGCAGTCGCAGCGCGACATGCTCAACAAGGTCGATGAGCATATGGAAGTCGTCGGCTCGGACGGCAGCCACGTCGGCACGGTCGACAAGGTGCGCGGCGATCGCGTGATCCTGACCAAGAACGACAGCGACGCCGGCGGGCGCCACCATTCGTTCCCGTCGAGCTGGCTCGACAGCGTCGAGGACAACAAGGTCAAGCTGTCGAAGAGTGCCGATGAGGCGAAGAAGCAGTGGCGCGACGAGGAACGCAACCAGGCGATGTTCGGCGAGAACAACGCCGCGACCGCGACCAGCGGGGGAACGGCTGCCTCGACCGGCACGACGGCAGCCACGTCCACCAGCAGCGCGAGCGCCGGGACGACGACCGACGGCAAGGATGACGACGGCAAGATGCTCAACCGCAGCTTCCCCGGCACTTACTGATCGGCTGATCTTCGTCGGCCTCTGACCCCTTGGGGTCGACGCGCAGAGCCCGGGCCTCACCGCCCGGGCTCTTTGCGTTGGGGGAATGCTCGGGCATAGCGGCGCGCGCAATAGATAGGAGAGCCTGACATGCCACGTGCCTGGAGCCTCAAGTCGCGTCCCAAGGGAATGCCGCAGCCCGGCGACTTCGACCTCGTCGATCTGCCCGCCCAGCCGCTCGGCGAGGGTGAGGTGCGCATCGCCAACCGCTGGCTGTCGGTCGATCCGTACATGCGCGGGCGGATGAACGACGTGAAAAGCTACGTCCCGCCGTTCGCGCTCGGCGAACCGATGCAGGGCGGGGCGATCGGCGAGGTGATCGAGAGCCGCGATGCGAACGTCCCCGTCGGCACCAAGGTGCAGCACATGCTTGGCTGGCGCGACGAGGCGGTCGTGCCCGCAAGCCAGGTGCAGAAGCTGCCCGATCTCGACGTTCCTGATGAGGCGTTTCTCGGCCAGTTCGGCATGCCGGGGATGACCGCCTATTTTGGCCTGCTCGAGGTCGCGGCGGCGAAGCCGGGCGACGTCGTGTTCGTCTCCGCCGCGGCGGGCGCGGTCGGCTCCACCGTCGTGCAGATCGCTAAGGCGAAGGGAATGACGGTGATTGGCTCGGCCGGCGGCGCGGAGAAATGCGCCTGGGTCAAGTCGCTCGGCGCCGATGCGGTGATCGATTACAAGGCGGGCGATATCGTCGCCGCGCTCGCCGACGCGACGCCCAAGGGGATCGACGTCTATTTCGACAACGTCGGCGGCGATCACCTCGACGCCGCGCTGCTCGCCGCCAATCCGCATGCGCGCTTCGCGATCTGCGGGATGATCGACATCTACAACGACGGCAAGCCGCAGTCGCTCAAGTATCTCGCCAAGGTGATCGGCGCGCGGCTGACGATCAAGGGCTTCCTCGTCAGCGATCACCTCGCTGGCGCGGCCGATTTCTACCGCGAGATGGGCGGCTGGCTCGCCGAAGGGAAGCTGAAGCGCGAGGAAACGGTGATGGACGGGCTCGAGCGGACGCCCGAGGCGTTCATGGGCCTGTTCACCGGCGGCAACACCGGCAAGATGCTGGTGCGCCTCTGACGAAGCGCCGTCACGCCGGATCGCCGGCGTGACGGCCTTGCCTTACCGGCCGGCGCCGCTCAGATCGCGCCGCTGAACGTGTCGCACTGGGCGGGATCGCCCGTTTCCAGCCCGCGGCGCAGCCACGCCTGGCGCTGTGCCGACGTGCCATGGGTGAAGCTCTCGGGCGCCACCCGCCCGCCGCCGCGGCGCTGTAGTGTGTCGTCGCCGATCGCCTGCGCTGCGGTCATCCCTTCCTCGACGTCGCCGGGCTCCAGCCGGTTGCGGTTCTGCGCCGCCCAGACGCCGGCATAGCAATCCGCCTGCAACTCGAGCCGCACCGACATCGCATTGCCTTCCGCCTCGCTGCCCGATTGCTGCGCGCGGCGCACCCGCTCGGACGCGCCCGTCAGAGTCTGGATGTGGTGGCCGAATTCGTGCGCGACGACGTAATATTGCGCGAAGTCGCCCGCCGCGCCGAACTTGTTCGCCAGCTCGTCGTAGAAGCTCGTGTCGATGTAGATGCCCTGGTCGGACGGGCAGTAGAACGGCCCCATCGCTGACATTGCGGCACCGCAGCCCGATTGCCCGCTGCCGCCGTAGAACACCAGCTTGGGCGCCTGGAAGCGTTCGCCCGATCGCGCGAACAGTTGCTCCCAGGTGTTTTCTGCCGAGGAGAAGGCGTTGCACGTCGCCTTGGTCGCTGCATCGACGCCGCACGCCGCCGCCGCGCCCGTGCCGCCTTCGCCGCCCGCGCCAGCGCTCCGCTCGCTGCGCGTCGGCGCGCTGCTGCCGCCCCCGCCGACGAGCCCGCCGAGGTTGCCGAGCCCACCGAACACGGCAAAGATGATCAGCACCACGACGATGCCGCCGCAGCCGAAGCGGCTGCCGATCATCGGCAACAGCCCCAGCAGCAGCCCGCCACCGCCCCCGCCGCCGAAGCTCTGCCCGCGCTGGTCCTCGACGTTGATGTCGTTGTCGAAATCGTCGAGCCGCATGTCGGCCTCCCCCTTTTCGTTACTCGTCCGGCATGAATGCGCGAAGGCGAAACGCGGTTGCATGGCTTGATCGTGCGGGGGCGGCAGCGCATGACCGCGCGCAATGGCCGATCACGATCCACGTCCGCCGCGGCGGGCAAAGCCGCTGCCGCTGCCCAGCGAAGTCGCGCTGGTCCTTCAGGGTGGCGGTGCGCTCGGCAGCTACCAGGCCGGCGTGATCGAGGCCTTGTCGGCGATCGCGATCGAGCCCGACTGGATCGCGGGCATCTCGATCGGCGCGGTCAACGCCGCGATCGTTGCGGGCAACGCGCCCGAGCGCCGCGTCGCGCGGCTGCGCGAATTTTGGGATCAAACGACGAGCTGGCTGCCGAGCTTCCCGATCCTGCCCGAGGATCACGTGCGCGAGTTCGTCCACGCCTGGTCGGCCGGCTTTGTCGCGCTTGCCGGGGTGCCGGGCTTCTTCGGCCCGCGCTTCGTGCCACCCGTCTTCGCCGCGCCCGGTACGCCGGAGGCGCTGAGCTTCTACGATTCCACACCGCTGCGCGCGACGCTCGACACGCTGATCGACTGGGATCTGGTGAACGATGGGCCGGTGCGCCTGTCGGTCGGCGCGGTCGACGTCGAGAGCGGCAACTTCCGCTATTTCGATACCGCGGAGGAGCGGCTCGACGCGCGCCACGTCATGGCGTCGGGCGCGCTGCCGCCCGGCCTGCCGCCGGTCGAGATCGACGGGCGCTGGTATTGGGACGGCGGGCTCGTCTCCAACACGCCGCTCCAGCACGTCCTTGATCACCAGCGCGAAGGCATGATCGTCTTCCAGGTCGATCTCTTCTCGGCCGCCGATGAACGCCCGCGCACGATCACCGATGCCGCCGCACGCGCCAAGGAGATCACCTTTTCCAGCCGCACGCGCCAGGTGACCGATCAGCTGATGAAGCTGCGCCGCGAGCGCGAGCTCGTCCGCCGCGTGCTCGCCAAGCTGCCCGCCGAGCTGCGCGACGATGCCGACGTCGCCCGGCTCGCCGCAATGTCGGCCGAACAGCCCGTCAGCCTCGTCCACCTCATCTATCGCGCCAATGCGTGGGAGGGCGGCGCGCGCGATTTCGAATTCTCCACCCGCACGATGCGCGAGCATTGGGCCGCGGGCCGCGCCGCGGTCGAGGCGACGATGGAGAATGCCGAGCTCGTCGCGGAGAACATCCTCACGGGGCGCACCGCCGCCTTCGATCTGACACGATAAGGGAGTAGCTCGATGTTCCTCAAGGGCAAGACCGCGCTCGTCACCGGCTCCACCTCAGGGATCGGCCTCGCTTATGCCAAGGCGTTCGCCGCTGAGGGGGCGAGCGTGATGATCAACGGTTTCGGCGAGGCCGACGCGATCGAGCAGGCGCGCGCCGCACTCGCCACCGCGAGCGGGGCGGCGGCGCTGTACGACGCGGCGGACATGACGAAGCCTGATCAGATCGCCACGATGGTCGAGCGCTGCCACGCCGAACTCGGCGGGCCCGACATCGTCGTCAACAACGCCGGCATCCAATTCGTCTCCCCCGTCACCGATTTCCCCGATGACAAGTGGGACGCGATCATCGCGATCAACCTCACCAGCGCGTTTCACGCGATGAAGGCCGCGATCCCGCACATGCGCGCGAAGAAGTGGGGCCGCATCATTTCCACTGCCTCCGCGCACAGCCTCGTCGCCAGCCCCAACAAATCGGCCTATGTCGCCGCCAAGCACGGCCTCGCCGGGCTGACCAAGACGGTGGCGCTGGAGACCGCGACCGACGGCATCACCGTCAACTGCATCTCGCCCGGCTATGTCTGGACGCCGCTGGTCGAAAACCAGATCCCCGATACGATGAAGGCGCGCGGCCTGTCGCGCGATCAGGTGATCAACGACGTGCTGCTCGCCGCGCAGCCGACCAAACAGTTCGTCACCCCCGAACAGGTCGCCGCCTTCGCGCTGTTCCTGTGCCGCGACGAGGCCGCGGCGATCACCGGCGCGAACCTTTCCGCCGACGGGGGCTGGACCGCTGCCTGATCGCCGTCCGGCAGTCACGCGCGCCATTCGGCGCGGGCGTGCGCTCCTCCCGGCCGCCGCCCTCGCGCTGCTCGTCGCGGCGTGCGGCGGCAACGCGCCGTCACCTGCCTCCTCCACGCCGCGCGGCGCGGTGCCCGGCAATTGGCGCAGTGTCGCGACGGCGGCGGATCGTACACGACTGCGCGCCTGGCGCGAAACGTGGCTCGCCGCGGCGGCGCGCGCGCGCAGCGGGGGCGGGGCGGCCGCGCTCGCCGCCGACGCGCCGCTGTTCGATCTCGACCGCTTCCTCGTCGATCCGGTGCCACCGCCGGGCAACTATCGCTGCCGCGTCGTCAAGTTCGGCGCGCAGGGCGTCGGGACACGCGATTTCGCGAGCTTCCCTGCCTACCCCTGCCGGATCGATCGCGAAGGCGATCTCACCAGCTTCGCCAAGATGGCCGGGTCGCAGCGCCCCGTGGGGCTGATCTTCCCCGATCCGCAGTGGCGCGCGGTGTTCCTCGGCACGCTGCTGCTCGGTGACGAGACGCGCGCGATCGATTACGGGCGCGACGCGGCGCGCGATCTCGTTGGCTACGTCGATCGCATCGGCGAGCGGCGCTGGCGCATGGTGCTGCCCAGCCCAGCGTTCGAGTCGATGCTCGACGTGGTGGAGATCGTGCCGGTCAGTTGACGGGCGCGGGCACGGCTGCAGGGGCGAGCGCGGGCGCGCTCGGCGTCGGAACGATCGGCGGCAGGCTGGCGAGATACTCCTTGCCGTGCCGGCCGATCATCGTCACGCGGCCGTCGTTCGCCGCCGCCAACGCCTTCAGGAACGACCGCGGCTTCTTCATCAGCGCGGGGAAAGCATCGACGCTGGCCAGCCCAGCGCGCCGCGCCGCCTCTTGCGTGAAATGCACGCAATTGCGCGTGTTCATGTGATAGGTGCCGTCGCCCGTCTTGTCGTCCCACTCGGTCACCAGCCGGCGGATGTCGGCATATTGCGCGTCGCTCAGCGTCACCGCGAACTGCGCATCGCTGCCGTTCATATACCCCGGCTTGGCGATGTCGATACGCCCCGCGACCGGGCCGAACAGGATCGCCGGAGACACCGCTTTTGGTGTGAAGCCGTAGTTGAGGTCGACCGGCGGACCGCCCGCGTCAGGAATTCCGCGCAGCGTGAAGAAGGCGTGCGGGAAGCTGTTGCCCAGCTCGTGGCTCCAGAAGGTGATGACTACCGCCGCCTGCGCCGGCAGCGCGGCGAGCGACAGGAGGATGGCGGCAAGGGCGCCCAGCATACGCGACATGGGCGCAAGTCTGTCACGCCGCCCGGCGAAGCTCAACGGGTGACTTTGCATCTTGTCCGTTTGAGCGCCACCGCGGTCCGACACGGAAATACCCGCCGGTGGCGAACCACCGGCGGGCACCTTTCCTCCCCAGGAAACTCGGGTGGCCGGGTAGATTCCAGCCGGGAAACTTTGCGCTTGGCCCGCGGCGCGGCGTAGCCGCGCCGTCGAGCGGCACCTTGGCGGCGCCGCCGGCCGGGCTTGCGCGAGATGAGGACAGCGGCGCTGCCCTCGTCCGCGCTACGCCGCGAACTGGTTCATCGTGTTGTGCGCGCCGCCGGCCTTCAACGCGGCCTCGCCGGCGAAATACTCCTTGTGGTCGTCGCCGATGTCGCTGCCCGACATGTTCTGGTGCTTTACGCAGGCGATCCCCTCGCGGATCTCCTTGCGCTGCACGCCCTTGACGTAGCCAAGCATGCCCGCCTCGCCGAAATACTCCTTGGCGAGATTGTCGGTCGAGAGCGCCGCGGTGTGATACGTCGGCAGCGTGATCAGGTGGTGGAAGATGCCGGCGCGCGCCGCCGCATCCTTCTGGAAAGTGCGGATCCTCTCGTCCGCCTCCGCCGCCAGATCGGTGTCGTCATAATCGACGCTCATCAGCCGCGCCCGGTCATAGGCGGAGACATCCTTGCCGGCCTCGACCCAGGCATCGAACACCTGCTGGCGGAAGTTGAGCGTCCAGTTGAAGCTGGGCGAATTGTTGTACACCAACTTGGCGTTCGGCACGACTTCGCGGATGCGGTCGACCATCGACGCGATCTGCTCGATGTGCGGCTTCTCCGTCTCGATCCACAATAGGTCCGCGCCGTTCTGCAGCGACGTGATGCAGTCGAGCACGCAGCGGTCGGCGCCGGTGCCCTCGCGGAACTGGAACAGGTTCGACGGCAGGCGCTTCGGGCGCATCAGCTTGCCGTCGCGCTCGATCACCACGTCGCCGCGCAAGCTGGCGAGGTCGGTCACTTCCTCGCAATCGAGGAAGGCGTTGTACTGGTCACCGATGTCGCCCTTCTCCTTCGAGAAGGCGATCTGCTTGGTGAGACCCGCGCCGAGCGAGTCGGTGCGCGTCACGATGATCCCGTCGTCGACACCCAGTTCGAGAAAGGCGTAGCGGCAGGCGCGCACCTTGGCGAGGAAGTCCTCGTGCGGCACCGTCACCTTGCCGTCTTGGTGGCCGCACTGCTTCTCGTCGGACACCTGATTCTCGATCTGCAGCGCGCAGGCGCCCGCCTCGATCATCTTTTTGGCGAGGAGATACGTCGCCTCGGCGTTGCCGAAGCCCGCGTCGATGTCGGCGATGATCGGCACGACGTGCGTCTCGTAATTGTCGATCGCGTGCAGCAGACGCTGCGCCTCGATCTCGTTGCCCGCCTCGCGCGCCGCGTCGAGATCGCGGAACATCATGCCCAGCTCGCGCGCATCGGCCTGCTTCAGGAACGTGTAGAGTTCTTCGATCAGCGCGGGCACGCTCGTCTTCTCGTGCATCGACTGGTCTGGCAGCGGACCGAACTCGCTGCGCAGCGCCGCGACCATCCAGCCCGACAGGTACAGATAACGGCCCTTGGTGGTGCCGAAATGCTTCTTGATCGAGATGAGCTTCTGCTGCCCGATGAAGCCGTGCCAGCAGCCCAGCGACTGCGTGTACTCCGCCGGATTCGCGTCATAGGCCGCCATGTCGCGGCGCATGATGCCCGCGGTGTAGCGCGCGATGTCGATCCCGCTGCGGAAGCGGTTCTGCAGCCGCATCCGCGCCACTGCCTCGGCGTCAATGCCGTCCCAGGTGCCGTTGTAGCTGGCGACCAGCTGGCCGATCTGATTGGTTTGGTCCTGGTAGGTCATCGTCGTTCCTGTCACGCGAGTAGGCGGGTGGCGCGGGCCTGATGGCGCGCGGCGTCGCTCAGCCGAGGCGGCCGAGCCGGTGGTAGAGGTTGGAGAATTTGGCCGAGCGGGGCTCGTCGGCGATCTTCTTGACGTATTCGCCGATCGCTTCCTTCATCAGGCCGAAATCCTCGGTCGAGAAGACCGCACGGCTGCGCTGGGGCGTATCGTTCATGGCTCGCTCCTGTGTGGATGCTTACAAGTGAGACCGTAAAAACCCGATCGAGCGGCGAATCGCAAAGAAACTGACAGCGTTTGATGGTCACAACGTGCGCTGGAGCATGTTCGCTGCTGTCGTATTGTAAAGAATTGACAGAGGTTGACGCACCAGGCAGGGCGGCTCGCGAAAGGGATGCGATGGCCGAACGCAAGCTGATGGCGGGACATGCGGTGCGGCGCCTGCGCCGCCAGCAGGGGCTGAGCCAAGCGGCGATGGCGGAGATGATCGCGATCAGCCCGAGCTACCTCAATCTCGTCGAGCGCAACCAGCGCCCCGTCTCCGCGACCCTGCTCGTCAAGCTCGCCGAGACGTTCGACTTCGACGCGCGCGCGCTCACCGCGGCGGAGCCCGGCGGCGGGCGCGACGCGATGCGCCGCCGGCTCGCCGATCCGCTGTTCGCCGATCTCGAGATCGACCGGCACGAGCTCGAGGAATGGCTCGCCGCCGCGCCCGGCGGAGCGGAGGCGTTCGCGCGCGCCTTTGACCGTATCGGGCAGGGCGGGCCGGCCGCCACGCCCGCCGACGATCCTGTGGGGCGCGTCCGCGGCGAGATCGCGCGGTGGCGCAACCATTTCGCCGATCTCGACGCGGCGGCCGAAACGCTCGCCGACGAACTCCGCCTCGGCGCCGGCGACCTCTATGGCGCGATCGCCGAGCGGCTGCGCGTCAAGCACTCGATCGCGATTCGCGTCCTCCCCATCGACGTGCTGCCCGACGTGCTGCGCCGGCTCGATCTACATGCACGCCAGCTCCAGCTGTCCGAACTGCTCGATCCCGCCAGCCGCACCTTTGCCGCGGCGTTCCAACTCGCGCTGATCGAGGCGCGGGCCGAGATCGACGCGCTCGTCACGGGCGCCGCCTTCGGCCAGATCGCTGCCGACCGCCTGTTCCGCCGCCATCTCGCCAGCTATTTCGCCGCCGCGGTGATGATGCCCTACGCCCGCTTCCTGCGCGCGTGCGAGGCGACGGGCTATGATATCGAGCTGCTCCAGCGCCGCTTCGGTGCCGGCTTCGAACATGTCGCGCACCGCCTGACGACGCTGCAGCGCGTCGGCGCGCGCGGGCTGCCGTTCTTCATGATCCGCGTCGATCGCGCCGGCCAGTCGTCGAAGCGCTACGCCGGGGCGAGCGGCGCCGCGCTGGTCGAGGCGGAGGGGCGCTGTCCGCTGTGGCACCTCCACCGCGCCTTCGACCGTCCCGGCCACCTCGTCGTCCAGCTCGTCGCGCTGGAGGACGGTACGCGCTGGATGACGATGGCGCGCACCGTCACGCCGCAAGGCCAGCGCTATGGCCTCGTTTCGGCCGAGTTCGCGATCGGCATCGGCGTCGCGGCGGAGCATGCTGGCACGCTCGCCGCGGCGCGTGGGCTCGATCTCGGCGGTGCGGCGATGCCGATCGGGCTCGGCTGCCGGCAGTGCCAGCGCCCCGATTGCCCGCAGCGCGCCGCGCCCCCCGCTGGCCGCGCGCTGGTCATCAACGAGCGCGAACGCCGCCTCTCCGCGCTGACCTTCGCGGGCGACTGACACGCGCGCTTTTTCCTCGGCGGGTCGGGATTGTCGTACGTCAGGCTCAGCGTCGGCCGCACCGGCCGATTACCGCCCGCTGTCGTCAGAGCCCCGCGGCACCAAACGCGCGTTGGCCATCAACGAGCGCGGACGCTGCCTCTTCACGCCCATCCGAGTCAGCAACGAAAAAGCGTATCTCGCGCGCGGCCGTTGGCAGCCTCAGGCGCAAGGAAAGCCAGGTCTCGCCACTCTGCCGACCGGATCCGGCGATCCCGGCCAGTGAACATACCATCACGCCTCGCCAGACTTCGCGGCTCCGCGGACCTGAATGTATCTCATGTCGCTACCCGCGCCCCTAGCATCACAAAGCGAAATGCCCGCCCGTGCCGGCCCCGCGCGCCTAGCGCTCGTCGATCACGTCGGCATCGATCTCCCACGTGTGGTTCTCGACGATCCACGCGTCGACCGGGCGGCCGTTCTCGTCCAGCGTCGGGCGGAAGCGGAACGCCGCCTGGATCTGGCGGCACGTGCTGTCGTCCACCGCGCGGTTGCCGCTCGAGCGCGTCACCCGGCACAGGCCCACGCGCCCGGTCCGCAGCACCTGGTAGCGCACCCCCACCGTGCCGCTGAACCCGGTGGCGAAGATCGATTCGGGCAGATCGCGCACCCTCAGCCGCCCGCGGATCTGCTCGGGCGGCGTATCGCCACCGCCGCCGCCATCGCCGTCGCCGTTCCCGCCACTGCCGAAGCCGTCGCCGATCCCGCCAGCGCCCGTCCCCGGCCCGCGAACGCTCGACGATCCAGACATATTGTCGCTCGCGGTGAACGGCTTGGGCGCGGCAATGACGGGCGGCGGGGGCAGCGGCACCACCACCATCGGCTCGGGCGCCGCCACGGGTGTCGCCCGGCTGCGCAGGTTGCGTGGCGAGGCGCGCCCCTCGGGCCGCGTCGCCGCCACCTTCTTCTCGGGGATCACCTGCACCTTGGGTGGGGGCGGGGGGTCCTCGGCCGCGAACAGCTTCAGCGTCTCCTGCGCCTTCTGCCGGAACGACACCGACAGGCCGGTGATCAGCGCCAGGCCGAGCAGTGCCTGCACCGTGACCGCTGCGATCGCCGCCACGACACGTTCGCGGGTCCAGTGCGGTTCGTCGGGGCGGGCATAGGCCATGGCACGCCTAACGCACATCCTCGCTGAACGATCGCTGGCTGCCGCGCCCCGGCGCGGCTCGTCCGCTCGCGATCAGCCGCCCGGCGTCGCAGATGCCGCGGCGATCAGCGCGTCGTCGATCTCACGCGCGCGCACCGCCGCGGGCCGCTCCATCACACGGGCAAGATAGGCATCGAATTCGTCGCACGCCGGCAGCGCGCCGAACTGCTTCCCCCAGCCGATATGGCTGCCGACATAGACGTCGGCCGCGGTGAAGCGGTCACCCGCGATAAATTCGTGCGCGCTCACCGCGCGCTTCAGCGTCTCGATCACGCGATCGAGCGAGCCGTAGCCCACCATGCC
The DNA here is from genome assembly GCF_002117915.1 of Sphingomonas sp. TZW2008. Classification (GTDB taxonomy): domain Bacteria; phylum Pseudomonadota; class Alphaproteobacteria; order Sphingomonadales; family Sphingomonadaceae; genus Sphingomonas. The sequence continues at coordinate 149,199 of NZ_BDJB01000009.1, forward strand.
CTGCTGCTCCGCACTCGGCGCGACGCCGAGCGAGCGGTTGGTGATCGCCGCCTCCACCGGACCGGCCGCGAAGAACATCCAGCGATAATAATCCGCGCGCTCGGCCGCGATCGGCGCCAACCCGGCCTCGGGAAAGGCGTCTGCGAGATAGGCGATGATCGCGCCCGCCTCGCTCACCGTCCGTCCGTCGTGAACGATCGTCGGTACCTTGCCCATCGGGTTGGCGGCCAGGAAGTCGTCGGGCTTCGCCGCCCAGTCGACGAGCCGCGTCTCGTACGGCGCGCCGACCTCCTCGAGCATCCACCGCGCGATCCGCCCGCGTGACATCGGATTGGTGTAGAAGATCAGCTCGCTCATCCCACGTCTCCCCAATTAGCGGAACATAGTAGGAACTACTTGTGCCCCGCCGTCTAGTCAGCGGTCGAGATAGCGGTGCAGGAAAGCGGTGGTGCGCCCCCACGCCAGATCCGCCGCCGTCTTGTCGTAGCGCGCGGCAGAGGTGTCGTTGTTGAAGGCGTGGTCAACGCCGGGATAGGTGAACGCCTCCACCGGCTTGCCCGCCGCCTTCAAGGCCGCGATCCACGGCGTCACCGTCTGCGCGACGCGCGCGTCCTTCTCGGGCAAATGGATCATCAGCGGCGCGCCGACCTTGCCCGCCTCCTGCGGCGCCGGGGCTGGGCCATAATAGGAGACGCCGGCGTCGATTCCGCCGGCCACCGCCATCCGGTTGACGAACGCGCCGCCCCAGCAGAAGCCGACGATGCCGACCTTGCCGGTCGATCGCGGCAGCCGCCGTGCCTTGTCGGCGAAGGCGCGCGCCTGCGCCAGCGCCAGATCATAGTCGATCGTGCCGATCAGATCGCGCGCCTTGTCCTCGTCCGCCGGCGTGCCGCCCTGCGGTGCGAGAAGATCGGGCGCGATCGCGACGAACCCGGCGAGCGCGACGCGGCGTGCGACGTCCTGGATGTGCGGCGTCAGCCCGCGGTTCTCGTGGATGACGAGGACAGCGCCGTGCCTCGCCTTGTCCTTAGGGCTGACGAAATAGGCGCGCGCTGGCTTCCCCGCTTCGGTCCCGCTGCGCATCTCGCCCACGATCCGCGAGTCCTTTGGATCGATCATCGCCGCGGCGGCAGGCGAGGCGGCGATCCCGGCGATCAGCGCCTCCGCCGCGACCACGGATCCGGCAAGCGCGGTCATCTGCCGCAGCAGCGTGCGCCGGTCGCGATGCTCGTGCGTGAAGGCGTCGTAGAGCTGGACGGCGCGGTCGCGCAGCGAAGGATCAGTCACACGGTGTCTCCCGAGTCGCCCCCCGGCAACCGCCGCACGCTAGCGCGCCACGCGCGCGGCCGTCAAAGACGCGGAGAGCCGACGATCACGCGCGCCGAACCTTTGTTCGACCGCGCATATGATTGAAGGGGAAAATCGGCTCGCGATGCAGACGCTTCAAGCCGCGAACCCGACTATCGCCGCTGGTGACCCCTACGGGAATCGAACCCGTGTTTTCGCCGTGAGAGGGCGGCAACTGGCACGTTCCGGCACGGACTGAAACACGAACGCTTGCCGAACAGGCGCAGTTTTCCGCCATTTCGTGTTTCAGCCTGTTCCAGTGGGTTCTGGCGTGTATATTGCCGACGTATTACCGAAGCGGAGTTTGGTATGGGTCGGGCGGTCAAGGACGCCAAGCTGGACAAGCGGGACGCGCGGCTGAAGCTGGCGGTCCAGAAGGAGCCGTATTGGCGCCTAATCAGCGAGGGCGCCCACCTTGGCTATTATCGCGGCACCCGCGTCGGGAAGTGGGTGGCGCGCTACAAGGCGCCAGGAACGAAGGGCGGCTATGCCAAGCGCACCTTGGGTGAAGCCGACGACATTCGAGATGCGGACGGTGACACCATCCTGACATTTCGACAGGCTGACGACGCGGCGCGGCGCTGGTTCGCTGAGAAGGAGCGTGGCGACATCATCCCGGTCGGACCGTTCACGGTGTCTGACGCCCTCGACGACTACGAGAAGGCGTTCAAGGCTCGGAAGGGTGAGATCCCCACCGATCTGCGATCCCGCATTGATGAGATTATCAAGCCTACGCTCGGCCACCATGAGGTGGCTAAGCTGACCAAGGACATCGTCGGTGATTGGCACAATGCGCGCGCAACATCCCCTGCGAAACTCCGCAGCCGGAAGGGATCGGAGAAGCAGAACGAGAGAGCTGCAGACGACAAGGAATCACTGCGCAAGCGGCGCTCCACCGCCAACCGTGATCTGACTGTATTGAAGGCGGCATTAAACCTTGCGGCCGAAACGCGTGACTGGTTGCCGGTCGCCGCGTGGTCGAAGGTGAAGGCGTTTGAAGGGGTGGACGTGGCCAAGCGCCGCTACCTCAACGATGACGAAGCGCGGCGGCTGGTCAACGGCAGCGATCCCGAGTTCCGGCCGATGGTTCGAGCGGCACTGCTCACCGGCGGACGCTATGGCGAGCTGCGGCATGCGCAGGTGAAGGATTATGACCGGCAGTCTCGCACGGTTTTCCTCGTCGAGACCAAGAACGCGGTGCCGCGCCCCGCATATCTAGACGACGACGGCGTTGCGATGATCGAACAGGCGATCGCGGGGAAAAAGCCAAGCGACTTCATCTTTATGCGCCCGGACGGCACGCAATGGCAGAAGAGCCAGCAGCAGCGCCGCATGGAAGACGCGTTCGATCGTGCCAAGGTCGACAAGACCACGTTCCACGACCTGCGCCGCAGCTACGGTGCCCGTCTCGCCCGTTCTGGCGTGCCGATGGCGGTGATCGCTGAAGCGATGGGACACAAGGACGAGCGGATCACCCGCAAGCACTATGCCCACCTCGCGCCCAGCTACGTGTCCGAAACTGTTCGGGAAGCGCTGTCAGGCCTTGGGATTGTAGACAAAACCAACGTAACGAGGATTGCGGGATGACCTTCCAGACATTGGGGCGTCCCATGTGGGTGGGCAGAGCTCGGGAAGAGCTTCGGCAACGGCTGACGCTTCTAGCCGGCGTTGATCCCAACACCGGATACCGCCTCGACGACGATGTAGATTTTTACCAAGCGAACAGCACGCCCGACGAGGACGCCGACCGATTGGCGCACCTTGCTACCTTTCGAGCGCAAGCCGTCAGTTACATTGCTGGTGTGCTCGACGTGAACACGTTGAGAGCTTGGCGGCAGGGGGATGATGGACGCTTGGAAGTCGTAGGGCCTACGTGGGCGGGCCAGCGCTTTTTCGAGGCGAATGGTGCTCCTCCGGAGCTGATGATTGATCAAGGAGAGTGGGCGATATGGCTCGCCGCTTTTGGGCAGGCGAACGTTGGTCCGAGAAAGCGTGGTGGGCGTCCGTCCAGCTATGCTTGGAAGGCTTTCGAAGCATATGCCGTTGAGCGCCTCGATCATGAAGGCGGGTTCAGCGAAGGCTGGAAAAAGGCAGATTTAGAGCGAGAGATGGCGATGTGGTGCGACCAATTTTGGGAGAAAACGCCGTCTGAATCGCAAATTCGCGACCACATCAATATTGCGGAGCTGGCGTTCCAGAAAATGCGGGCCGAAATGTAGTTGTCGGCCTCTAATCGGCCTATTCGGCCGACCAGCCCAGGGGTTTCAGCCAGTTTCAACCCGTCCAGCGATCATGCTGGCAACGGGAGTTACCAGGATGGAGCCTCTAGGCCTCAGCATTTCCGAAGCAGGAAAAGCTCTCGGCGGCGTTGATAAGCCGCTGTCGCGCACGTCCATTTACCGCCTCACACTGGCCGGCGACCTTGAAACGTTCAAAGTGGGTGGGCGCACGCTGATCGCAGTAGACTCGATCAAGCGCTTCGTTAGCCAGCAGCGCGCAGCTTGAAGCAGCATGCTTACAGCAGCAGCGGGCAGCGTCGCCGCTAAGACGCGAAAGGGCCGGACCGCCACAGTCCGACCCTCCACGAATTTGCTCATCAACAGCGAGATCCGAAATAGCACTCAAGCTCTGCGCCTTCAACGCCTGAGACTCATTGGTATCGTTGGCGTTCGCGCAAGTTTGCTCGCCCAGTTTGCCTGGGGGGAAGCGGCATGACGAACAGCGAAGCAGCTTACGCCCTTGTCACCGCCCATCGAGAAGGTGCGGTAGTGTTGACACGAGCCGCCGGCTCTTTTTGCGGCGAGCTTATCGCGGACCCGCGCCCACTTACGCCGAAACAGGCGGACTGGCTCGACAAGTTGCTGGCCAAGGCTGGCTTGGCAGCGATCGGGGAGGGGAGCCGTCATGACGGATGATCGGACGACCTACCCCGATACGCCAGGCTGGAAAGGCGTTTTCGACACTGGCCGTGACGCCGCAGCAGCTATGGCGCCCAAACTCGGGCGGCTTCAGCGGCTGGTTCGTGAACTCGTTGCAGCGCGGGGGCCGCAAGGGTTAACCCCTGAGGAAGCCGCCAACATGTCTGGTCAGGATCGCGTCAGCCTGCAGCCAAGATTTTCCGAGCTGAAGGCGAAGGGCGCAATCGTGGACAGTGGCATGCGTCGTCAAAACCCCTCGAGCCGCAAACGCGCCGTCGTTTGGGTGTTGCCCGCATTCGGGCCGACCCGCGAGGAGGAACGATGAGCGACCTCAATCGCATCTGCGCCAATGTGCGCGACCGGTTCCCGGTTTCAGGCGTCGCGCGTCAGGCCGGCGTGAAGCTAACCCGCGCCGGCCGCGAGCTAAAGGGTTGCTGCCCCTTCCACCCTGACAAAACGCCTTCGTTCACGGTCTACGCTGACGACCGGCGTTTCCAGTGCTTCGGCTGTGGTGCCGAAGGCGACGTCCTCGACTTCGTGCAGCGGGCATACGGCGTGAAGCTGCTTGGCGCCATCGACATGCTGGATGGCGGCGCCCTGCGCGAGCTTGAACAGCAGCGGGTGGTCGCCACGCCGAAGGCCGGCTGGTCTAAGGCGGCGCTGTCCATCTGGAACGAGGCGTCGCCGATCGGCGGCACGCCAGCCGAAGCATATCTGCGTTCGCGTGGCATCACCATGGAGCTGCCGCACACGCTGCGTTTCGCCCGGCTGCGCTATCCACAGGAGCAGCGCCGTCGGGCTGCGCTCGTCGCGGCGGTGTGCGATCCAGCCGGTGATCTGACCGGGATACAGCGCACCTTCCTTACCGAGGAGGGTCGGAAAGCCGACGTGCCCGAAGTGAAGTTATCGCTCGGTCGTGTAGCCGGCGGCGCCATTCAGATCGGACCGCCCGTCCCCAGTCTCGTCGTTACCGAAGGGCTGGAAGATGGTTTGACGCTCGCACAGGCGCTCGGTCGTTCTGTCTGGGTTTCGGCCGGCACCTCGATGCTGCCCCGCATGGAGCTGGCGGACGTCACCCGCGCCGTCGTCATCGGCGCTGATGGGGACGCAGCTGGCGAAACGGCGGCGACGAAGGCTGCACACGCGTTCACTGCGTCGGGTCGCAAGGTGCGGATCATGCGCCCAGCGGGCGGCTTCAAGGACTTCAACGCCGAGTTGATGGAAGCACGGCCATGAACGCGGCGTCGATCAAAGCGCGGTTCGAATCCGCGCAGCCGTTTGTCCCGCAAGCTGCCGCAGACCCGGTGAAAATTACCGCATCACCGTTTCGGTGGCCGGATCACCGCAGCCTGCCGCGCCGCCCTTGGGTATGGGGTCGCTGGCTGCTCCTCGGCACTGTGTCTGCGATCGTAGCACCGGGGGGTGTCGGCAAGTCGTCGTTCGTCGCCTCAATGCTGCTGTCGCTGGCGAGCGGGCGACAGGAGATCCTCGGCAAGACGGTATGGGCGGGGCCGCGACGGGTTTGGTATTGGAACCTTGAGGATGGGCTGGACGAACTGGAAATGCAGCTCGTTGCGGCGTCGATGTTCCATGGGATCGGGCAGGAGGAATGTGCTGACCGCATCTTCCTCGACAGCGGTCCCGAGGGTGCCGAGCTTCGCATCGCGATAGAGGATCGAGATGGTTACAGCGTCGCGGTCCCCGTGGTTGAGGCGCTTGTTGCCGAACTGATCGCGCGCAAGATCGACGTGCTAGTCATTGATCCATTCGTTTCGTCGCATGGCGTGTCGGAGAACGACAACAGCGCCGTCGACGCGGTGGTGAAGACCTGGGCAAGCATCGCCAAACGGGCGAGTTGCTCAATCGTCTTAGTTCACCATTCAAAGAAGCTCGGCAGCGAGAAGGTAACTGCGGAATCTTCGCGCGGTGCGAGTGCCCTGGTGTCCGCGGCACGCGTGACGCTGGTGCTCAATCGGATGGACAAGGACGAGGCGCAGCGCTTCGGGATCGCCGAGGACAAGGAGCGCCGCCGAATCTTCACCGTGCAGGATGACAAAGCCAACCGCGCACCGGCTGAGGATGCGCAGTGGTATCGGCTCGCATCGCAGAACGTCGATAACTCGACCGGGCAGGACGATCCGTTCGGTGAGGAAGGTGACAGTGTCGGCGTCGTCACCCGCTGGTCGCCGCCGGACGCGTTCGACGGCGTGACCGCCGATCACCTCTACCGGGTGCAGCAGCGGATAGAGACCGGCCAGTGGCGTGCCGACGTTCAGGCGAAGGAGTGGGTCGGCAAGGCTGTCGCCGATGTGCTGGGACTCAGCGCGGACAGCGACGCGAAGGCAGACCGCGCCAAAATCAACGCACTGCTGCGGACGTGGATCGCGACCGGCGCCCTGATCAAGGTCGACGGCAAGGACGCCAAGAGCATGCCGCGCACCTTCGTCGAGGTGGGCGAGTGGGCCGTTCAGGGCGTTCCCCCCACCTCCACACCGAAGGTGTGGAACGGTGTGGAAGGTGGGGAACCGTCGTCTCCACACCACACCTCCCCCCCTATGGGGGAGGTGGTGGGGAAGCGAGGTTTGGGCACTGCTGCGAAGGTGTGGAAACCGAACCCTGCGTTGGGGCTCCAGGACCGAACGCCACGCGACTTCAGCCGCTGGGAGAAGTCTAGCGCGGGCGAAGACATCGTGCTGCCGGGGGATGGAACGTGATTGGCGATGGGGAGCGGATCACTCCGTCCGATCCGGTGTCCATTGGCTTCGCTTTAGCGGATGCACTCAACCGTGAGCGGTCGCTGACGCAATGGGAAAGCGGCCTCGTCGCGGCGCTGGCGGCCAAGGCGCTTCACCCGCAGCCTCTTCGACGCTGGACGTCCACGCAGGACGAACAACTACGCGACCTACTCAGCCGCGGCCACACGGCGGCAGAGATCGGCGCACAGATCGGCCGCAGCACCGACGCAATCCACACCCGCGTGAAGCGGTTGAAGCTGAAGGAGAGCGCAATTGAATTACGACGGTAGGGACCAGCCCGCTGAAGTAACCGTCCCCGAGGGAAGCACCGAAGCGAAGGTGTTGGCCGAGATGCGGGCCATGCCGTTCATGCGGCACGGCATGATCAGCAACTCGCTCGCATCGCAGACGATCAAATGCGATGGTATCGCGTCGACCGCCGTCGATGTCGGTGACGTCATCGCCAAGATGGCGAAGATGATCGGCTCAGGCGACCTTCAACCTGTGACCGACACCCTGATCGCGCAAGGGATCATGCTCGACGTGACCGCGACTGAGATGATGCGGCGTGCCTGGCAGAACGTCGGTGAGTATCCTGAGGCGTTCAACCGCTACATGAACCTAGCGCTGAAGGCACAAACGCAGAGCCGAACCGCGCTAGAGGCACTCGCCCGCATGCACCAGCCGCGCGAGCAAATCGTGCGTCACGTTCACGTCAACGAAGGGGGCCAAGCCATTGTCGCCGAACAACTCCACATGCACGGATCAGGGGTCAGGAATGAAGGATACGTCGAACAACCCCATGCACCGGGAACCGGAGAGTCTTCGTCTCGCCCGGCGCTGCAATGCCCGGACACGCTTGGGCCGGATGTGCCAATCTCCGGCGATCAAGGGGCGGAGCCGGTGTCGAATGCACGGCGGTCGGGGAAGCGGCGCACCAGCGGGAAACAATAACGCATGGAAGCATGGGGCCCGGTCTGCCGCGATACGTGAGCTTGCGGGGTGGTTGGCTGATCGAGCTCGGCTCAGCTGATGATACAGCCAAAATACAGCCTGCAGGCGCTGCTCCTAGCCTCTGTCTATGCAGAAAAAATACGGAGAGGCTGCTTGCGCTTGGATTCACTTCGTTAGGGCAAATAACGGCGCAAGTTATTGCTCGCAGCCGACCCCATCATTGTCGCGGTCGAGGTGCGGACCGTAGCCAGGCCTGCCACGTCTAACTGGCGCAGCACCGGCGGCCCTCGCAGCGGAGCAGTTGGCAAAGGCGCCGTCGCCTGATGATCGGAGGGATTGAGCCTGAGCCGCCGGAGCAGATGGCCCAGCGTGGCAATGATAGCCGCTGCCACCCTTGCGATCGTTGTGGCATCCTTGTGCGTTTAGGCCGCCGGGCGTTGCTTCGGCTGATTGCACGCATGTGCCGAGCAGGCCAACGACGGCAAACGATTCTGCCAGGCGCATGAACAATCCCCCCCTATTACTTCGGGACTACGGCACCTCCGAGATGCGGCAGGCGTCTTGAGGGACTAATTGAGTTTGGCGCTGTCAGTCAGTGCGCGGAAGTCCGCCGCGGTACGATCGTAGTAGTTCAGGCGAGGGGCGGCAAAGACCGCCATATAAAGAAGGCCGTTGACGAGTGCCGCGCGTCCTTCGCCGCGACGTGGCAGCGCATCATTGTCGACGTAGTCAAAGGTGAAACGGATGCCGTCGCGTCCGAGAAACTGGTCCGGCTTGGAACCCGTGATAGCGAAGGTCGCGATGTCCTTGGCCGAACGGTATGTCCCCTCCACCAGCTCCGGCACCTCAACCAGCAAGGTCTCCTTCGTGAACTTGGGCAGCGGCTTGCGCTTCTTGCTAACCTCACGAACGAGAGGCTTGCCTGGCTCAATGCCGGCGAAGAAGGTGACGTCGTTCAACTCCTCACCATCGAGTGTCCAAGTCTCGGTCTGCTTGCCGGCCGAAACGCTCAGCTTGTTCCAATCACGCGCCGGTGTCACCGTCATCACTGAGCCGGAGATCGTAGCGGGCTGCGCCTTCTGTCGGTAACCGTTAGCATCGGCATTGATCGGCATGAGCAGAACTGCCGCCAAAAGTGCAGTCGGCATCGCGCGAGACATAACAGCACGCATCAGTTGGCTTCCTTCTGGACGAGCATACCGATAATCGCCGCGTCGGACGCATCGGGCTTGAGCGATAGGTAATTGGAGAGTGCTGCCCGGCCTTCTTCGCGCCGCCCAGTCTTAATCAGCGACAAGCCCAGCCCGCGCTGGGCTTCCGCCAGCTTGGGATCGAGCGCCACCGCATTCCCGTAAAACTCGGCGGCGTTTACTAGATCGCGCTGGTTGCCACGTGCGCGGTAGAGATCGCCACGCGCGGACCACAGCGGCGCAGTCCAGCCGTTCTCCGCCAAGCTGTTGATTATGTATTCACTGCCGCCGAAGTCGTTGAGCTTAACTTGATCGTCAAGAAATAGCGGGAGCCAACGAGCCAACGCCGCGGCGTAGCGCCTTGCACCAGTATCACGGCTCGCCCCGTCAGGCACGGCTAGCGCAGCAAGGTACTCTGCGCGTTCGGCTTCGGGTGGGTGAGATGCGAAAAATGCGATCGAGTCGAAGCGGGGCTTCTTCAATCCGCGTGAGGTGGCCGAAGCTTCCGCCTCCGCCATGACGTTTCGCCACACTTTTGCCGCCGACTGCGGCGGAAGAGAGCTGGTGTTAAGATAGCCGAGACCGAGCATATCCGCCTCGCGCTCATTATCACGCTGGTAGCGGTATAGTCCGCCATAAACAGAAAGCTGAAGGCTGTCGTAGTTTGCAGCTGCGGCGTAGGTGCCCGACATTGATGCGAGAACCGCAGCCCAGCTCAGCAAGTCGTTGCCGCTCCGAGCCGCGCGAAACCGGCTTAGCGAATGCCTGCTCTCGTAATGTCCGAACTCATGGCCAAGGACGCTGGCAAGCTCTGCCTCGTCGCGCATCCGCAGGAGCAGGCCACTGTAGACCCGCATCGTTCCGTTGGGCGACATAGTGGCGTTGAAGAGCGGCGTGCGCAGAATGTAAACGCGGGTCGCCTTACAACGGTCAACACCGACCGTGCCGCACAGCACGTTCTTCACATAGCCGTTCAGTGTTGGATCGTGGATCACGAGAGGTGAATTCGCAAGCCGACGTTCGTCTTCGTCGTCCTCCTTCCACATGCCGATCTCGTCGACGCCTTGCGGCTGATACGCGCCGGCGTAAGGGGGAGGGGGCGGCGCGGGCTGAACCTTGGCCTTGGTGGCGGCATTGGCTGACGCCGCTATGACCAAGGCCGCGGCGGCGAGCGCTGAAAGTGGGATTTTCACTTTCCGGCCCCGGCGACGGCGGTCGGCTCCTTAGCGATGGAGCTTCCAGGAAACTCTTCGAGCAACTGGTTGACCCGTTTGTCGGCACCTTCCGCAGTCCGGACATCTCCGCCCATTGCGCCGTCAGCATTGAGCCAAAGGATGTCACCGGTCTTGAGATCGACCAAGCCCGCGTAGCCGGCATGCTCGCCCGACTTAATGCCAATCCCGGGACCGAGTAGCGCAACCGCTTGAAGCAGCTTACGCCCGGTCGAACCATAAGCATCCTTATTGTAGATGAAGAGCGCGTAATCTGCGTTCTTTGCACCGGGCAAATCAGACACGCCAGAGCCGAGCGACCAATCAAACACGTTGGCCTTGTTGTCACGCTTTTTGGTAGGCAGCCGATTACCAACGAAAAACTGATAATTGATCACCGAGCGCGATACGGCGGCGAACAGCGCGGCATACTCTTCAGCGATCCGGGCTTCGTTCCCGTAAGCCTCCGGTGCGACAACCACCTTGTTGCCAAGCTTGGTCTGGATCTTAGACAACGCAGCGTCGATATTTTTACGCGATTGATCAGTCCAGTCCCCGTTCGGCTCGAACATACCGCCAGTCGACTGAGCTCCCACGCGCACCGTAGGCCGCATAACTAAGATCGTCTTGCCGCTTGCCGCAGCCAGATCGAATCCGTTCTTCACCGCTGTCCGCTCTTGCGCAGCCGCTGGCATGGCGACCGCAGCAGCTGCAAAAGCGGCTGCGACGTATAGACTGACTCGCATCTAACCCCCGAAGAATCATTGGTTCCCCAACCGACGTGTCGTAATCTGCACAGGCGCCTCCACGATGCAAGATGCTAGGGCGCTACTTGATCGGCTATGGACCTACGGAGTCGTTGGCTTTGACTTCCGCTGATGTCGCTTCAATCCTGCAGCCATGTGCAACCGCTACCGCATGACGGCCAAGCAGGCCGAGCTCGCGGGCCGCTACGGCATCGTTTCACCCTACCCTGATGATCTGACGATCCCGCCGCCAGAGCTGTTCCCCGACAAGCCGGCGTATGTCGTACGCGAGGCAGATGGCATTCGCATGCTGGACATGATGAGCTGGGGTTTCCCCCACAAGGTGCCTGGCAAGCGGATCGACAAGGCGACTGGCAAGCCGGTGCTGCTCGACAAGAAGGTGACGAACGTGCGCAACTACACGTCGCCGTTCTGGAAGAGCGCGCTCGCGAAACCGGAGCGTCGCTGCCTGGTGCCGTTCACAGCCTTCAGCGAATACGGTCAGACGCGCGGTGCCGAGGGTAAGCTGCCGCTGCATTGGTTCGACGTGCCGAGCCGGCCGATTGTCAGCTTCGCCGGGATCTGGCGCCCGGCCGAGGGCGGCGCCGTGTTCGCGTTCCTGACGACCGAACCGAACTCACTGGTGGCGCCAATCCATCCGAAGGCGATGCCGGTGCTGCTGCATGATGAGGATGAGGAAACGTGGCTCCGCGCGCCGATCGAGGAGGCGATGCAGCTGGTGGCGCCATACCCGGCGCAGCTGATGCGTGTTGAGTGATTTATATCACGATGTTGCCGTAGGCGGCATGGCTGGAAGAAGCTAAGAGGCGACGATCCTTGGGGAGGGATAGTCGTGTTGCCGAGTCGAAAAGCGGGTGTTGTTGGGACGGCGCTCAACTTTAGTGATTGTGAAGCCAAGGCGTTCGTCGACGTCTGCTATCATGCGATGTTCGGCCGCGCGCCAGACGCCTCGGGACAGAAGCACTACCGGGACTTGATCTTGAAGGCGCCGAATCGCGAGACATTGATCGCTGTCGTTCGCTCAATGGCAATGAGCCAGGAAGCACGCGACTTTCGCGAGCATCACCTTTCGATGCACGGTCCGCGCTGAGCGAAGCTCTAGTCGGTAACGCCGGCGGCGGTAGCCGCTTCTGTCCCGCGTAGATGCTCGACCACCAGGCGGAGATCCTTGCCAGTAAGGTGGCCCACCTCATCGACGACATCATCGTCATTCCACGACTGGCTGAATGCGTGAAGCCGATCGATCGCGGTCTGCAGTTCCTCGTCCATCGATCTGCCCTTGCGCTGCCATGACGAACCATCGGCCCGCGGGGCGGCGCGCGCAAGTCACCGGCGTAACCAGTCGACGTCTTTCGGGAAAGGATCAGTGATGTAGGGGTGCTCGGCTCTGACGATCTCGACTGCTTTTTCGATAGCCTCGCGATCAACGACGCTCCTGCTGAGCGCGACACCCCAGTTGAACCGCACATACTTCCATGTCGGATAGCGTTCGATCGCGCCGATGCGGCGACGCCACGTTGCTTCGCAAGCGTCCGTCACGCCGGCCAGCAGATGTGCGAGAAGATCGCGGATCTCCTCGGCAGTGGAAGGGGCAAGAACCGTAGCCATGAAGAGCTGACGCGAACTGTCTGAGTCGGGTTGCGACGGACAGCTGTGGAAGCTGTGGATAAGTTGGTCTCGGGTGGTGATTAGCGCTTAGGATAAAAAGCCTCCGAACAGCAGGACTGCGAGCGCCCATAGAGGTACCCAAACCCACAAGCTGTCAGTTTCGTAGTTCCACAGCCGACGCATCAAGCGACGGAAAGAGCAGCCAGCGATCGGCCGCGGCTCGTTCACGCGCGTCCTTCCCCGCTCATAAGCAACTCCAGCTTGGTAGCGATCTCCTTGAAACGGACGACTCCACCGACGTCACCCATCATAGCCAGCGCGCCGATACGTTCGGCGATCCACATCGGGGCCATCATTCCATGCTGACGCTCGATCGCTATGGCTTCAGCCCACCGTTCCTGATCTGACGTCATGAAGCGACCCATACGGCATTGCGGCAATAGCGCAGCTAAGCCACAAAGTTACGATGCGAGAGTTTGTTCTCCTACCCGTCTTTATCGCCGCTGCCGTTTGCGCGGTTCCGCTACTCGGTCTTGTACTGATTGCGCTTGCAGTTGTGGCGGTGGTGATAATCACGTGGACGGCGATCGAAGGCTTGTTGATCTGGACCGGCGTGAGACCGTCCGTCGAAGCTGTCGAAACATTGCCCTGGTATGAGGAAGACATGCTGTGTTGGATCATGGCGGAAGAGAAGCGCGCACTAATCGCTGCTGAAGAGGCTCTGGTCAGGTCATCTGGGGGCGGTCTCAACGAGCGACATTGACGACAGGCGAGCCCCTTTGACCGGCTTCAAATGCTGCATCGGTGGCCACGCCAGTATCTTTGCCACTTTAGGCTCAGGACTCGTTGATCACAGCCAGAAGATGACGGTTGCAGCGAGGGCGACGGCGGAG
>NZ_BDJB01000010.1 GCF_002117915.1 Sphingomonas sp. TZW2008
CCCGCTCCGAAACACGCCGCAGAACGATAACGGCAAAGGGACCGAAGAGAATAACAGGTTCCGCCGGTTACTAAGGTCTCGCTGCCGGACGCAGCGTGATGCGCGTCATCTCCGACGGCCTGCCCAGCCGAAGCGCGAAGCCCGGCCAGAGTCCACTGCCGTTGCTGACGTACAGGGTCATGTCGCCAACCGAATACCTACCCGATACATACCCACCATTCGGCGCCTCAAACGCACGACCCAAACCGGCAATCATGCCGCCGTGCGTGTGGCCTGACAGTTGGAGCGCGACCCCCGCCGCAGCTGCGGTTCGGGCGGCGCGGGGCTGATGATCGAGGAGAATGACGGGGGCGTCGGTCGGTGCCCCGGCGAGCGCCGCGCGCAGATCGGGCGGCGGCTGACCGGCCGATGCCGCCGAAGGATCGGTAACGCCGGCAATCACCAGCGCTTCGTCAGCGCGTTTCAGTGTGATATGCGCGTTGAGAAGCATCCGGATGCCGAGCCCGGTTAGGTGATCGATCCACGCCGCGTAATCAAAGAAATATTCGTGATTTCCCGGCACGGCGATGACGCCGTCCGGCGCGCGAAGATCAGCGAGCGGCGCGACGTCGCTCCGGCGCATTTCCACCGACCCGTCGATAAAGTCGCCCGTCACGACGATCAAATCGACGTCACTGGCATTGGCGCGCGCCACGACAGCGCGAGCCCATCGTTCGGGGAAAAGACGGCTGATGTGGAGGTCGGTCAGTTGCAACAAGCGATAGCCACTGAAGTGGGGCGGCAAACCCGCAATCGTGACCTCGATATCCCGAATTGGCGGTACGCGGATCGCGTTTGCGACTCCGACGGCCGCCAGGAGCGCCGCGCTGCCTGCGGCTGCATAGCGAGCGGCGTCGGGAAGCCCAACGATGCGCAGATGCACGAGTGAGACAACAAGTGTGGCGGCGTCGAGGAAGAGCTGGATCAAGGCTAGCAGCAGCAACGCACCGAATGCCCAGTTGAACAGGATGACGACGGGTCGGGGAAACTCAGGCGCGAAGACGGACCCGGACGAGAGACGGCTCCAATAGTGGAACTGCGACGCGCAGAGGAAGGCGATCGCCACCGCCGCCTTCACCCAGAGTGGGAGCGTCAGCGGTGCAAGCCAGCGGGCGAGAACGTACAGGCATGGCGCAGCGAAGATCAGGTGGAAGATCGTCCAACTCCTTGTGCTATCGTACAAGCTGCCGCCGGCGACCCTTGGATGCAGCCAGCCTGGTCGCGCCGGCGCAGTTTGGCGCTCGTCAGTCCGGGATCGTCGCGTCGGGATGAAGGATGCCGCGTTCTCGCAGTTCCTGCCAAAAGGCTGGCGGGATCTTCGCCCGCAGCGCTGCGTGATCGGCGAGGATGTGCGTGGGAGACGCGGTGCCGACGATCAGCGAGGCTGCGACGTCAGGCGCAAGGCTGAACTGAAGCGCAGCGGCAACCAGATCGACGCCGTGGTTCGCTGCCACTGCGCGCAGCGTCTGCAGCCGCTCGCGCTTATCGCGCGCGATTACCGTATTGTCGGCCCCGTAGTTGAAACGCGGTGCTCCGCCGAGGAAGCCTGCATTGAGTGCAGATCCGACGACAAAGCTGACCCCCTTGGCGCGCGCCGCGGGAAATAGCTGTTCTACCGCATCGGCGTGATCGACAAGCGAATATTGGCTGGCGAGCAGATGAATATCGCTATCCGCTACGTCGAGGCAGCGCAGGATCGGCTGCGGGCAATTCACGCCCATGCCCCAGGCGTCGATGACCCCTTCCTCGCGCAATCGCGTCAATGCCGGAAAGGCGCCGCGCTCGGCGACCGGCCACAAGGTTTCCCAATCTTGTGGCAAATAGTCATTGTCCGGCGACAGATCGTGGACAAAGACAATGTCGAGCCGATCAAGCCCGAGCCGCTGTAGGCTGTCTTCGATCGATCGCTTCACGCCGTCCGCCGTATAATCGAAATGCGGGGTGTTGGGCGAGTTCGTGAACGGGAAATAGGACTTCGCCGCATGGTCCCGCGAGGCGCGCAGCAGCTTACCGACTTTCGACGAAATGACGAACTCGTCCCGGGGCTTGCGCGCGAGGAAGCGGCCGAACCGTCGCTCTGCGAGGCCAAGGCCGTACCATGGCGACACGTCGAAGTAGCGCACGCCTGCATCCCATGCGGCCGACGGGGTCGCCTCGGCCTGCTCGTCGGTAGCGAAAGCGAACTCGTTGCCGATGGCGACACCGCCGAGGCCGAACCGATGACGGAGATGATAGCGCCTGATGCTCATCGATTGCCTTTCACAATCATGTGACAGGTTCCCAACGCTTCCCCGTAAGTTCCGCTGCGTTTATTCACCCGATCATGCGGCAAACACGACCATTGGGTTGCGGCGACCTTGCCGGCTGTTCGCTTCAGCCCGAGCACCGGGCGGGCGCCACGCTGGTAGCAATCACGTCCGTCTCCCTCTGCGCCGCGCCGGACCCGGCAACGGCGGCGCTTCGGCGAGCCTATGCCGCCTCCGCTGCGTGTGCCGAGACGTACTTGCTGAACCAGATCGCACGCGTCGGTCGAATGACCGCCGCGGAACGCCTTGAAGATCTTCTTGCCGAACTCCTCGCGCGGCTCCGGCTGTCTGGTTGCGCGCAAACCAACAGCTGCGCCCTCCAGCTGCCACAGGGGATCTCGGCAGATGCAACGGGTCTAGCGCCAGTGCACCTCCCCGCATGCTGCAGAGCGCGGCGCGCGAGAACCGACTGCGGCCGAGCCACGGCATGCTCGAGTTGCTTAATCCCGATCACCCCCGGCGGCAGGTCCGGCGCATGCCGCGGCCGTGACCATTCGCTGGACGCCGAAACGCTTCATGCTGCCGCGATCGTGGCGGCCGAGCCGGATGACGGCACCGCGGAGCGCATCTCGATCCGGGCAAGTAGACGGCGTGCCATCGACAAGGCTTGGCCGACGACCTGATCCATATTGTAATAGCGGTACGTCGCCAGGCGACCGACGAAGGTGACATGCTCCTCGGCGAGGGCGAGCGCCTCGTAGCGCTTGAATAGCGCCTGATTTTCCTCACGCGGGATTGGATAATAGGGATCGCCCTCGGCGCTGGGATATTCATACGTCACGCTCGTCTTGGCCGCATTGTCGCCGGTCAGGTGCTTGTACTCCGTCACGCGCGTGTAGGGCACGCGTTCGTCGGGATAGTTGACGACGGCGACCGGCTGACGCCACTCCCGGTCTTCGGTCTCATGGCGGAAGGTGAGCGAGCGGTACGGCAGCTTTCCGTAGCGGTGGCCGAAATATTCGTCGATCGGGCCGGTGAAGACGAGATGATCGTGCGGATAGGCGTCGCGCGCCGCGCGATACTCGACGCCGAGCAGCAGTTCGATGTTCGGGTGATCGAGCATCGCTTCGAACATGCGGGTGTACCCGTCCGCCGGCATCGCCTGGTGCTTGTCGGTGAAATAGCGGTCGTCGGTGTCGGCGCGGGTGGGCACGCGCGCGGTAACCGACTTGTCGAGCTCGCTCGGATCGAGCCCCCACTGCTTGCGCGTGTAGCCGCGGAAGAACGTCTCGTAGAGTTCGCGCCCAACGCGCGAGACGACAACATCCGCCGACGTGCGGATCGGCTCGACCGGCTCGGCGCGGGCGGTGAGGAACGCCTCTACCGCCTCCTCCGTCTCCAGCCCGGCGTCGTAGAGCATGTTGAGCGTGGTGCGGTTGATCGGCATCGGCACACGCAGGCCTTCAATATCGGCGAGCACGCGATGCTCGTACGGCCGCCACTGCGTGAAGCGCGAGAGGTAGGCGAAGACGTCGTCCGAATTGGTGTGGAAGATGTGCGGCCCGTATTGATGGATGAGCAACCCGGCGGCGTCGCGATGATCGAACGCGTTGCCGGCGATATGCAGGCGCCGGTCGACCACCAGCACCGAGAGGCCGCTGTTCGCCAGCCGCTCGGCCATCACCGCGCCGGCGAACCCGGCACCGACGACCATCACGTCGTAGCGGTTTCGCCGCGGCGGCCAGGACGTCGGCGAGACGATCGGCTCGATCGTGTGCGACGCCGCGCGCTCGACCGCGATCAGCGCGCCCATCTTGAGCACGGTATCGTCCCACGATCCGCGCGCCAGCTGCTCGTCCGCGGCGGTCAGCCACGCTGTATCGGCGCGGAGTGCGACGGCGGCTTCGCAGGCGGCGATGAACGCCTGCGGCGTCGCGCCGATGGCGACCGCTTCCAGATCGCCATAATGCCGTACCACGTCGACGATCGGCGTCGAGACGACCTTCAGGCCCGCCGCGAGATATTCGGGCGTCTTGGTCGGGCTGATGAAGCGCGTCGCCTCGTTGATCGCGAAGGGCATCAGCCCGACGGTCCAGCCGCTCATGTACGACGGGAGATCGGCATAGTCGCGGCTGCCGAGGAAGTGGAGGTTCGGCCGCGTCGGCAGGCTGGCCGGATCGATCTTCACGACCGGGCCGATGATGACGATCGACCAGTCGGGATGCGCGTCCGCCAGCGCGGCGAGCAGGCCAAGATCCATGCGCTCGTCGACGACGCCGGCGAAGCCGAGCTTCGGGCCGGGCAGCGCCGCCTGATCCTGCGGCTCGTGCGGAGCATCCCGTGCGGCAGCGAAGTGCGCGACGTCGATGCTCGAGGGAAAGGCATGGACGTTGTGGTGGCGATCACGCTTCGCCTCGTAGAGGCTCGAGCCGCCGGTAAACACCACGTCCGCCGCGGCAAGCAGCTCGCGCTCGAGATCGAGCAGACCGGGGGGCGGAGACTTGAACGCGGAGAGCTCGTCCATACAGTCGAAGACGACGCATTCCGCCGCGATCGATGCGGAGAACGGCAGCATCATCGGGGTGTAGTACCAACGCACCGCGACCTGCGGCAGCGTGGCGAGTTGTTCGGCTAGCAGGTCGCGCAACGCGGCCTGCTCTTCGGCAGCCGCCAGCCCACGCGGAAAGAGCGGCGTGGCGATTGTCACGTCATGTACATGATCCTGGGTGATCCGTACCGTGGGCGCGTGAGGCGCATCAACGTATTCGGGTTCTTCCCAGAAGAGGATGCGATAAGTCTCGGCGAGCCGCGTCATCAGATGCTGGGGCCGCTGGAACACAAAATTCCAACGTAGATGACTAAAACAGATTAGAGTTCGATGGCTGGGCGCTGGTTGATGATGAAGCGACGTATCTTGGATGGGTTTATCAACCGGCAACTTCATCGACTATTTCCCGATATTCGAGAAATATAATGGTAGCGATTGGTAGATGGTTCCTGTTTTCAGCGCCGCGTTGATTTGAATTAGCCGGATTTCGCCGGAGAGGATGCAACATTGGCCAACCTGACGCGCTCCACTGATGGGTGATGGAGGGCAAGATGAGGGCTTTGGAGCGTTGGTGCGGCGTCGAGTGCACCGTCAGCCGCGCCGGTGATGTCTATACCGACCAGCTTCGACGATCGGGCCATCATGATCGTGACGACGACATCGCACGCATCGCGGCGCTTGGGTTCGATGCGATCCGCTACCCGCTGTTATGGGAGCGCGTGTCGCCCGATCGGCCCGAGGCGGCGGACTGGGCGTGGTGCGACGCGCGGCTGGCGGCGCTGCGCGAAGCCGGGATCGGCGTGATCGCCGGACTGATCCACCACGGCAGCGGGCCGGCCTACACCAACCTGCTGGCGGATGATTTCGCGAGCGGCCTCGCGCACCACGCCGCCGCCGCCGCAGGGCGTTATCCCTGGATCGACGCGTGGACGCCCGTCAACGAGCCGACGACGACCGCGCGGTTCTCGGCGCTGTACGGCCATTGGTATCCGCACGCGCGCGACGAGGCGTCGTTCTGGGGCGCACTGATCAACCAGATCGATGGCGTGCGCCTGTCGATGCGGGCGATCCGCGCGATCAACCCCGCGGCGCGCCTTATCCAGACCGACGATCTGGGCCGGACATGGAGCACCGCGCCGCTCGCTGGGCAGGCGGCGTTCGACAATCAGCGGCGCTGGGCGGGGTGGGACCTGCTGTGCGGCCGGGTGACGCCGCAGCATCCGCTGTGGCACCGGCTGTGCGCGCTTGGGCTAGGCGAGCGGCTGCGGGTCATCGCCGACGATCCGTGCCCACCGGACATCATCGGCATCAACCATTATCCGACGAGCGACCGGTTCCTCGACCATCGCGTGCAGCGCTACCCCGCCGATCTCCACGGCGGCAACGAACGGCTGCGCTTCGCCGATGTGCCAGCGCTGCGCGCGCTCGACCCCGCACCAGCGCCGTTTGCCGGCGCGCTGCGTGAGGCATGGACACGCTATGGTCTACCGGTCGCGCTGACCGAGGTGCATCTTGGCTGCACGCGCGAGGAGCAGATGCGTTGGGCCAAGGCGGCGTGGCAGGCAGCAGTCGACGCGCGCGATGCGGGAATCGACGTGCGCGCCGTGACCGCCTGGTCGCTGTTCGGCAGCGCCGATTGGGATACGCTGATCACGCGTCCCGGCCGCTACGAAGCCGGACTGTTCGACGTGACCGGGGGAATTGTCCGTGCGACGGCGCTGGCGCAGCAATGGGGTGCATCGGCCGACGCGCCGGTGCACGATGTCACCGCGCAACCCGGCTGGTGGCAGCGCGACGAGCGGCTGATCTTCGCCGCGGCACGCCGCCCCGCGGCCACGGCCGACCAGCTTCGCCCGGCGGCAAGCGCGGCGCGGCCGCTGCTGATCTGCGGCGCGACCGGAACGCTTGGCCAGGCGCTGGCGCGTGCCTGCGTGGCGCGCGGCATCGCCTATCGCCTGATGACGCGCGAGGCGTGCGATCTCGAAGATCCGCTGTCGATCGCGACCGCGCTCGATACGGTGCAGCCATGGGCGGTCGTCAACGCCGCCGGCTGGGTCCGCGTTGACGACGCCGAGGCGGAGGAGGCGGCGTGCTGGCGCAGCAACGCGACCGGCGCGATCGATCTGGCGATCGCAGCGGCGCAGCGCGACGTGCCGATCCTCGCCGTGTCGAGTGACCTCGTGTTCGACGGCGCGAGCGCGAGCCCCTATTGCGAGGGCGACGCACCGCACCCGCTGTCGGCCTACGGCCGCAGCAAGCGTGCGATGGAGGACGGCGTGCGGCGCCACGGGCATCGCCCGCTGGTGATCCGCGCGGCGGCGTTCTTCTCACCCGACGATCCGTATAATTTCGCGCACGCGGTGGCGCGCGATCTCGATGCCGGCCGCGTCGTGCGCGCCGCCGACGATCAGGTCGTCTCGCCGAGTTACGTGCCGCACCTCGTCGATGCGATGATCGACCTGCTGATCGACGGCGAGAGCGGCATTCGCCACCTGGTGAACGAGGGAGCGGTGACGTGGCTCGCCTTCGCCCGCGCCATCGCGCACGCGATCGGGCACGATCCCGATTGGATATGCGGCGTGGCCGGCGCCGAGCTCGGCTGGATCGCGCCCCGCCCACGTTACTGCGCGATGCGCAGCGACCATGTCGCGCCGCTCGGGCCGCTAGCCGAGGCGATCGATCAGTTCGCGGCCTGCTGGCGCCGGGACAATCCGGGGGACGGCATCGCCGCGACGACGAGAAATGGAACAATGATCGAGGTTATTGCTTCAGAATAAAGCCGACGGCTTGAAAGTAAAAGCTGATTTGAATCAGGTAGATAGTGCGCGTTTCTACGCGACCGAACCGCCGCTGATCAGTTGACCCCGTGATCCTCCATTATCTGGGAACGCGGCATGTACTATCACGATAAGCGTCTGCAATATCCGGTGGTCGTCGAGAAACCAAATCCGCAGTTCGCGCGCATGCTGCAGCAGGCGATCGGCGGGGTCGAGGGCGAGATCCGGGTCTGCATGCAGTATTTCTTCCAGGCGTGGGGCAATCGCGCGCCGACGACGAAATATCGCGACATGCTGCTCCACACGGCGACCGAGGAAATCGGGCATATCGAAATGCTCGCCACCGCCGTCGCGCTCAACCTGGAGACCGCGCCCGCCTCCTTGCAGGAGGAAGGCGCCACCGACAGCATCGTTGGTGCGGTGATGGGCGGCGGCAGCGCCAAGGCGTCGATCGAGGGGTTGATCCACAAGAACCTGCTGTCGAGCGGGCTCGCCGCGATGCCGGTCGATTCCGACGGCGTGCCGTTCAACATGAGCCACATCTATGCCAGCGGGAACGTCGCCGCCGACATGTATTCCAATGTCGCGGCGGAAAGCACGGGGCGGGTGCTGGCGGTGCGGCTGTTCAACGCCGCCGAGGACAAGGGCATGAAGGACATGCTCCACTACATGATCGCGCGCGACACGATGCATCAGCAGCAGTGGCTGGCGGTGCTGGAGGAGCTCGGCGGCCCGGCGGCCAACCTGCCGATCCCCAACAGCTTCCCGCAGGAGCAGGAAGACCAGCGCAACAACTACAATTTCTACGCCACCGCGATCGACGGGTCGGTGCCAGAGGGGCGGTGGACGAGTGGGCCGACGATCGACGGCCGCGGCGAGTTCACTGTCTTCAACAACCAGCCGCTCGGCGACGAGCCGGTGCTGGGACGGCGCGTCCCGACAGCGCGGCGCAGGACAAGCAGATCGGCTGACGGCCGCGGCTGACGATCACGGCCGGCGGCATCGTCGCCGGCCGTATCCGCCACGCCTGGCCGCGCGGCGAGCGCCTATCGGCAAACGGGACGAGTGATGAAGATCCATCATCTGAACTGCGGCACCGACTGTCCGGTGGGCGGCGCGCTGTTCGACGGGAAGAGCGCCGGCCCGTTGGCGACGCTCGTCTGCCACTGTCTGCTGATCGAGACCGATGCGCACGGCCTGGTGCTGGTCGATACCGGCTATGGCCTGCGTGACGTCGCCAATCCTCATGGTGGCCGATCGGAACGCCTCCCGCGGCCGTGGCGGGTAATGCTCAACATCCGGCTGCGCGAGCGCGAAACTGCGATCCGGCAGGTCGAGGCGCTGGGCTATCATGCGCGCGACGTGAGCCACATCGTCGTGACGCACCTCGATTTCGATCATGCTGGCGGGCTGGAGGATTTCCCGCACGCAACGGTCCACGTGATGCAGCGCGAATATGACGATGCGGCGGGGCCGCACCGCGGCTTCGTCGCGCGGCACCGCTGGCGGCGGCCGCAGTTCGACGACGTGCGCGACTGGCGCCGCTACGGTGCGCGCGGGGAGGGATGGTACGGCTTCGACGCCGTGCGCGACCTCGACGGGCTGCCGCCGGAGATCCTGATGGTGCCGCTGCCTGGCCATACCTGGGGGCACGCCGGCGTCGCGGTTCGCCGCGACGACGGGCGCTGGCTGCTCCACGCGGGCGACGCCTATTTCTATCGCGGCGAAATGCGCCGGGCGCGGCGGCGCTGCACGCCCGGGCTGCGCGCCTATCAGCGACTGATGGAGAGCGACGCCACCAGCCGCCTCACCAACCAGGCGCGGCTGCGTGCGCTGTCGATCGAGCGGCGCGACGAGGTGTCGATCGCCTGCGCACACGATCCGGTCGAGCTGGCCCACTGCCAGGCGGGGCATCCGCTGTGACCGACGCCATTCACCATCACCATAAGGAAGGACGATCATGACCACGCAAAAGGATCGGTATCAGGCGCTGCTCGTCAGCGGGCTCGTCAACGCCCACGCCGTCGAGAAGCAGGCGCTGTCGATCATGACGCCGCAGGTATCGCGGATCGAGAATTATCCCGAGGTCGCGGACCGGCTGCGGCTGCACATCGATGAGACCAATTCACAGATCGCGCGGCTCGACGAGATCCTTGCCGGATTCGACACGAGCGGATCGACGCTGAAGGATATCGGGCTGAGCATGTCGGGCGGGATGGCGGCGATCGCGCACAGCGTCGCCGGCGACGAGATCCTCAAAAACAGCTTCGCCAATTACGCCTTCGAGCATTTCGAGATCGCGGCGTACAAATCGCTGCTGGTGCTTGCCGAGGACGGAGGATTCGCTAGCGCGACCTCGCTGCTGCAGGCGTCGCTCGGCGAGGAGCAGGCGATGGCGCAGTGGATCGACGAGACGCTGCCGGTGGTGACGCGGCGTTACGCCACGCTCTATACCGAGGAAGGCAGCGCGGCGGCGAAGATCTGATCGCGCGCGGCGTCGATCGCTCGAGGGGCGTCCATCGATGATCGTCGATGGACGCCCTTCCTCCTATCAGAACCGGGCGTCGGCCAGATCGTCGGCCGGGCGACGCGGCGCGATCGTTACTTCGGCCGCTCTGCGACCACGCCGGCGCCCGAGCAGGTAGGCGAGCCCCGCCGACACGACGATCCACGGCCAGGGTGACGCGGCGACGGCACCGGCGGCGTCGGGGAGTGGCGTGGTAGCCGCCGCGACGTGGACCGGCTGCGGCGTCAGCTGTGACTGGGGTTGCGGCTGGCGTTCCGTCGCATGTGCCGGTTGCGACGGTCGGGGTGGCGGCGCGACCGCGGCGATGCCGGATGTTTCCTCGACCTCGAACGACGGCTGCCCGGGTGGGGAGACGGTGTGGCGCAGCGCGGGGAAGGCGGCCTCGCTAGCCGCCTCGCCGCGCATGCCGTTCTCCTGCGCCGCCTGATGGTTCTCGGGGTCGGCCGTGCCGTAGAGGTGCGTCGTCTCGCTCATTGAGTGATCCTTCTGGGAGCTGGGGATGGCTGCCTCAACAGACCGGTGACCGCCGCGGCACACGTTGGGTATGCCAAGGGCGGTGCCGCGACGGCCCGCGGCTGCCTGACGGGGCTGCGCGACGTCACGGTTCTGCGCATCGCGATTGCCGCCGTGATCGATGTCCTCGAAACCGATGCTGCGGAACCTCGGTGTGCGCAGGGTGAGTCCATCGAACAGTAACGTCCGCCGTTGCGCGCCGTTTCGCGGGTCTAACCTATGGCAACCACTATTCAGGGCCGGTCCGGCCGTGAGCCAGCCTGGCCGCCGACGCCTGCGCGCCGACACTGATGAGCAAGCCGCTGTGTGCTGGCGCGAGAAGCGGCTCCGTTTTGCAGACAGCCGACCCGGCTCCGAGGTCTCAGGCCAGGCTGATCGGCGGCGCCGTAGCGTTGCGTAGGATCATCGGCCGTAGATGCGGTCGAGCACCTGGGCCGAATCGAGCAGGCGCTCGGCAGCGGGATCGAAGGCGGGGGAGCGCGCCAGCTGCCGTGCCCAGGCCGCGGCGGCGCGACCGCCCCAGTCGTCGGGTGGGTCGACCAGCCGCGTCGCGGCGGTGCCGTCGAACCGCTCGGCGGTGAAATCGTAGAACGACCCGGCGACGTTGCGCAGTGCCGCGCCGCCGCGCGTGCCGTAGAAGCTCGCCTCGATCACCGCCTCGTGGCCTGCATGGAGCCGCCACGAACAGGCGAGGCGAACATCGGTGCCGCCAGCGCGGAAGCCCGCAGCAGCATAATCCTCGACCGCGTCCGGGGCGAGCGGCGTGCCGCCCGCGAACAGCGTGGCATGCACGTCGGCCACCGTGGGAAAATCGAGCGTCCACAGCGCGAGGTCGACGAGATGGACGCCGAGGTCGATCACGCAGCCGCCGCCCGACTGCTGCGGATCGTAGAACCACGGCTTGTCGGGCCCATAGGCGTTGTGGAAGACGAGATCGACCGCGAAGATTTCGCCGAGCTCGCCCGCGCGGATCAGCTCGGCGATCGTGGCTGCCGCGGCGGTATGCCGGTACGACAGGTCGACGCCGAGCAGCCGATCGGCGGCGCGCGCCGCAGTGATCACTACGGCGACCTCGCCCGCGTCGCGGCCGAGCGGTTTCTGGCAGAACACCGCCGCGCCTGCCCGTAATGCGGCGATCGACTGCGCGGCGTGGAGCGCGCTGGGGGTCGCGATCACCACGCCGTCGAGCTTGAGCGCCAGCATCTGCTCGAGCGAGCCGACGACCTGCGCGGCGGGAGCGATCGCCGCGGCCTCGGCGACGCATTCGGGCGCGGAATCGCTGATCGCGACGATCTCGATCTCATCGGTGGCGGCGATCGCCGCCATGCGATGCCGCCCGATCCACCCTGTGCCGAGGAAACCGACGCGCGGCCTCATGCGAGATCCACCAGCGCCTTGACGAACCCGGCGGGCTTGTCGCGCGTCGCCGCCAATGCCGCGTCGAGTTCGTCGAGGCGGTAGCGATGCGTGTAGAACGGCGTCGGATCGAGCCGGCCCGAGGCGACCGCATCGATCGCCTCGTGCAGCCCGCGCATCTGCACCGCGGGATCGCGCTCGTGCGCGTTGACCACGTCGATCCCCTTCCAGTTCCACATCTGCATGCTCACTTGGCGCGGCCCGTCCTGGTGATAGCCGGCGACGACCAAGCGACCGCCGAAACCGACGAGCTCGCCCGCGAGATCCAGCGGCCACTGCTTGCCGACGCATTCGATCACGCGCAGGCACAGCGCGTCCCCCGTCAGCGCGGTGACGGCGTCAATGATCGTCTGGTGATCGTGCATCGGGATCGTCTCCGCCGCGCCAAAGCGCCGCGCAAGCGCGAGCGATTCCGCGCGCCGCGAGATGGCGATCACCTTTGCGCCGGCGTCGCTCGCGAGTTTGGTGAGGACGGCGCCGAGGAAGCCGATCCCGATGATCGCGACCCACTGCCCCGCCTCGACCTGCGCGCGGCGGAAGATGTTGAACGCGCAGGCGAGCGGTTCGCCAGGGAACGGTTGATCGGCAAGGCTGTCGGGCAGTTTGGCGACCATCGTCGCGGGGGCGATGTCGTGATCGGCGAAGCTGTGCCCCGACAATAGCGCGACGCGATCGCCTACCGCGAGCGACGTGACGCCATCGCCCAGTGCATCGACGACACCCCATCCTTCATGGCCGAGCCCGCCAGGCTCACCCGGAAAGGTCGACCACGGCTGGCCCTCCCACGGCTCGACATTGGACGCGCAGACACCGCATCCCTCGAGCCGGACGCGGACCTCGCCCGGTTGCGGCAGCGCCCGCGGCACATCGTGCACCGCAAATTGCCCCGGCGCGGCGAGAACGGCCGCGCGCATACTAACTTCCATCAGTGTAAACCCTCGAAACTAAATAATGATCTGGCGATTGGCCGTGGATGCACCAGCCTGGCACCAGTGACGGCATGAACGCGACGCTGCGCGCCAACATCACCCGGCTGCGCGAGCGCGACGCGGCGGAACGCGCGAACGCGCCGCGATCGGCACGGCTGGCGAGTGCGATCACCGACTTCGCCGGATCGATGCGCTTCGTTGCGATCCATGCCGTCGCCTACGGGGCGTGGATCGTGATCAACCTCGGCTGGATCCCGGCGGTCCCCCGCTTCGATCCGACGTTCGTCGTGCTGGCGATGGAAGCGTCGGTCGAGGCGATCTTCCTGTCGACCTTCGTCCTGATTACGCAGAACCGCATGGCGGCCGAGGCGGAACGCCGCGCATCGCTCGACCTGCATATCAACCTTCTTGCGGAACACGAGTTGACCAAGGTCGCCGATCTCGTCGTGCGGATCGCGGCGCATCTTGGCGTATCGGTGCACGATCCGGCGTACGACGAGGTGCGGCAGGACGTGGCGCCCGATCGCGTGCTCGACGCGCTCGAGGACGGCGAGGCGCCGTAACGGGCGCGCGTGACCGGCAACGGCGGCGGCGGTCACAGCAGCGTCAGGCCGCATCCTTGCGCGTCGCGTATTCGAGCGGTGACGGCGGCGTCGCGGCCTGCGGGGCAATCGCCGGCTGTATCGGCGCGACGCTAACCCCCGACGACGCGTAGCGATCGATCATCCAGGCGCAGAAATCGGCGAACTGCTGCGGGTCGCGTGGCGGGCTGGTGTGGTGCGGCGCGAGCCCCAGATGCTCGGGCGTGAAGCAGAAGGTGACGGTGACGTCGAAATCGGCGAGCGCCTCCATCTGGCGATCGAACCAGCCGATCGCATCGGGACGGAAACTGTCCGCCCACGACAGCCCGGTGCGAAGTTGGCGGGTGCCGAGCCGCTTCATCCACGCCACCGCTTCGTCGAGCCGCGGATCCTGATAATGGAACCACTGCATCAGCCCCATCTCGCGCGCGTACTTTGCGTAGACGTCGAGCGCGGGCTTGGGCGTGCCGTCGGGACGGATCAGCCCCATGTAGAAATGGCGGTAGTAGGACGAACCTTCCGCCTCGCGGTGGCGCGTCTCCGCGCCCCAATCCATCGGCAGGTCAAACAGCGAGTACCAGAAGATGCGCGGCACGCGGCCGATCAGCAGCTCCGCGGTGCGCTGCAGCCCGAAGACCTGCACCTCCTCCGCGCCGAACGAACCGACGCCGACTTCGGTGACCCAGACCGGCTTGTCGGGAACGACCGCCTCGATCTCGGCGACCTTGTCGGCCCAGGCGTGGATCGGCCACAGGTTCCAGTCGATCGGAAAGCCGTGCACCGCGACCACGTCAACCGCGTCGAGCACACCCTTGTCGCGCATGCGGTTCGTCCAATGCGGGTCGATCGGTGACATGCCGCCGAGCACGCGCGTCAGCCCCGGGTTGACGCTGCGGATCGCGGCGCCGGCCTTGATCACGGTTTCGGCGAAAACATCCCATTCGGGATCGAGCGCCGGATCCCAGTGCGACTTGTTGTTCGGCTCGTTCCAAATCATCGCGGCTTCGATCACGCGCGTGGCTCCCCCTTGGTCGGATAAACGGCGGCCGGACCCAATTGTGCATACGGCACCGGTGCGGTGCGGCACAGGAACACCTCGGGCTCCGGATTGGCGACGATCGCGAAGCCGGCGGCGCGCAGCATCGCCGCGCTGCCGGCGCGGTTGGGCGCCCACCAGTTGCTCCAATCGTCGGCGTAGCGATGCTCGATGAAGTGCATCTTCGGATAACCCGGATCGTCGAAGTAGCGCGGCTTCTCGAACGTGCCGGGCATGAAGAACGGGTGGTCCTCCGGCACCTCGGCGACGGCGTCGCTGCCCTGCTGCATCGTCTGGAACAGCAGCAGATCGTCGGCGACGTGCTCGCGGATCAGATCAAGCGCGAGCAGCGGATGGCGCAGGTGGTAGAGCACGCCCATGAAGATCACGAGATCGAACCGCTCGCCCAGCGCCGCCACCTGATAGACATCGAGATTGCGGAACTCGATCCCGTCGAAGCCTAGCGCGGCGCTGGCGAGGCGGGCCTGCGCGAGATAGCGTTCGTCGCTGTCGATGCCGACGACGCGCGCCGCCCCGCGCCGCTTCATCTCGATCGAGTAGAAACCCGCGTTGCAGCCGATGTCGAGCACCGACTTGCCGGCAAGATCGCGCGGCAGCGCATGCGCGAAACCGGCGAACTTGGCGCGGGGATAGTCCCCCAAAAAATGGTCGGGGGCGGTCTCGATGCCGCCGAGATCGATGTTGTGGAACCACGGGGCGAGCGCGGCGATATCGCTGGCGAGGTCGTCGCGGGCGGGGCCATCCCGCGTCTCGGCAAGTTTCATTCGGTGTTTTCGCCCCGCATCATACATCCGCATTTGTAGCGGCCAAGAATTGGCAGCAACAAAGCTTCGGTTCGGGGAACGTGCACTTTCTCGCGCCGTTCCGCGTTGCAAGCGGTTGTTTGATCTACATTAGTGAGTTCGTGCGGGAACCGTGATCGCGACGCATCGTAGTCGCCGGGATGGCGGGAGAGATGCAATCGTGGGCGCAGGCGATGCGGAATGGCCGCTATGCCGATGCCTGGGCGATCGAAGCCGCCACGATCGCCGGCCGCGACCCGGCGACGCGCGACGATCCCGCGCTGCCCTATCACCTGCGCTGGGTATGGGACGGGCGACCGGTCGACGGCTGCGACGTGCTGGTGCGCTGCTATCACGGGCTGGGCGACACGATCCAGTTCGCACGATACCTCCCACTGCTGGCGCGGCGCGCGCGTTCGGTGACGCTGGAGGTGCAGCCGAGCCTCGTCGGGCTGATGACGACGCTCGGCGCCGGACAGGTCGTCGCGTTCGATCCGGCCCGGCCGCTGCCGCCGGCCGAATGCGATATCGAGATCACCGAAATGCCCGGCGCGCTACAGGTGGCGCCGGACGCGTTCGCTGTGCCTTACCTCACCGCAGGGCCGGCGGCGCTGCCGCCCGGTACGATCGGGCTGTGCTACGCTGCGGGTGAATGGGACGCAGCACGCGCGCTGCCGGCGGACCTGCTCGCGCCGATGTGCGCACGTTACCCTTGCGTAACGCTGGTGGCGGAGCCGACCGATCTCGCCGTCCTGAACCCCGCCGGCTGCCCACACGACATGGCGGCGACCGCCGCTTTGGTGGCGGAATGCGCGCTGGTGATCAGCGTCGACACGATGATCGCGCACCTCGCCGGCGCACTCGGCCGCCCGCTGGCGCTGCTGCTCAAGGCGCAGCCCGACTGGCGGTGGGATCCCGAACGGCGCGACACGCCGTGGTATCCGACCGCGCGACTCTACGCGCAACCGCACGCGGGCGACTGGCCGTCGGTCATCGCCGCACTGATGCACGACCTTCCCAATAGCATTGCTCAGAGGAGAGCCGCCTGATGGCAGCGCTTGCCAGCCCGTCCGTCCCGGTTTCGTGGGGCGAACTGCTCGACAAGATGACGATCCTCGAGATCAAGCGGCGGCGCATCGCGCAACCCGCGGCGCACGCCAACGTCGTGCGCGAATACGAGGCGCTGCGCGACACCGCAGGCGCGGCGCTGCACGAGACGGCGGTGATCGACCTCATGGCCTCGCTGCGATCGGTCAACGAGGAATTGTGGGAGATAGAGGACGCGATCCGTGCGCAGGAAGCGGCGGCGCGGTTCGGCAGCCGCTTCGTCGCACTGGCCCGCTCGGTGTATCGCAAGAACGACGAGCGCGCCGCAATCAAGCGGCGGATCAATCTCGTCCTCGAATCCGATCTGGTCGAGGAGAAGAGCTACTGGTCGGCGAACTGAGACGGCCGCACGTTAAGCGTGACGAGGCGCAGCGCGCCGTGCTCGAGCGTCAGCCGGGTCAGGCTGCCGGGATCGCAGGGTAGCGCGAACATCCGGTCGAACGACAGGCCGAGCGCGCGGACGACCAGCCCGCGGATGATGTCACAGTGCGTGACGCAGAGCGTGGCGCGATCGTCGTCGGGCAGGGTGGCGAGAAACGCTGCCGCGCGGTCGACAGCCTCGGTCATCGTCTCCCCGCCGGGGCAGCGAAACCGATCGCGCTCGGCATTCCAGCGGTGCCAGGCGGGATCGCCGTCGAGCGCCTGAAACGATCGCCCCGCAAAGCGGCCGAAGTCGATCTCGTCGAGCGCCGGGGTGATGCAGGCGTCGCCGCCGAGTGCCGCCGCCGTCTCGCGGCATCGCTGACGCGGGCTGGTGTGGACGGCGGCGAGCGGCGTGCGGGCGAGCATCGTTGCGGCGGCGCAGGCCTGAGCATGACCGGCAGCGTTTAGCGCGATTTCCGACCGCCCGCTCAAGACTCGGCCGACTTCGTCATGCGTGCCGTGCCGAAGGAGGATGATCTCATGCGCCATGCGAGCGGGGCCTTCTTAGCGACATCCGTTGAGGATGGTTGAATTGCGCTAACGTAATGAAGTTGGGAACAAAGCTTTAGAAGAAGATGTTCTTACCATAAGAGCTTAGTTAAGTATAAACCAGATTATTGATTGAAATTAAGTTCAGTAACTTGGTGGTTAGTCGGAGGGGTGGGATTGTCCGAGCATATACTGATAACTGGTGGCGCTGGCTTCATCGGTCGGTTTGTTGCTGACGAACTGTTGCGGCGGGGCAACAAGATCAGGGTGCTCGACAGCTTGATCGAGCAGGTCCACGGCGAGACCGACGGCGCGCAGATGCTCAACGCCGAGGCCGAACTCGTCCGCGGCGACGTGCGCGACAAGGCGGCGGTGGCGCGTGCGCTCGACGGCATCGACAGCGTGATCCATCTCGCCGCCGAAGTCGGCGTCGGCCAGTCGATGTACGAGGTGGAGCGCTACACCTCGACCAACGACGTCGGCACCGCGGTACTGTTCGAGGCGCTGATCGACCATCCGGTGCGGCGCGTCGTCACTGCATCCTCGATGTCGATCTATGGCGAAGGGCTTTACCGCGACGCCGACGGCGAGCTGGTGCAGGACGCCGATCGCCCGGCGCTGCGCGACAATCAGGCGCAATGGGATCCCGTCGACGATCTCGGACGGCCGCTTGCGGCGGTGGCGACCCCCGAGTGGAAACGGCCCAACCTCGCCTCGATCTACGCGCTCAACAAATATGTGCAGGAGCGCACGACGCACATCATGACCAAGCCGTACGGCATTGAGGGCGTGTGTCTGCGGCTGTTCAACGTCTACGGGCCGGGGCAGGCACTCTCCAATCCTTACACCGGCGTGCTGGCGATCTTCGCCTCGCGCCTGCTCAACGGCCAGCAGCCGATGATCTTCGAGGACGGCGAGCAGCGGCGCGACTTCGTCCACGTGTCCGACGTGGCGCGCGCGTTCGCGGATGCGCTGGTGCTGCCGCAGGCGGCGGGCGGCACGTTCAACATCGGATCGGGGCATCACCGCTCGGTCCGCGACGTCGCGGCGTCCTTGGCGGGCGCGATGGGCAAGAACCAGATCCAACCGGAAATCGTCGGCAAGGCGCGGATCGGCGACATCCGCCACTGCTTCTGCGACACCACGCTCGCCGCTGACATGTTGGGCTTCCGCGCGACGCAGGACTTCGACCAGGGGCTGGCGGAACTTGCGGAATGGGTCGCGGTGCAGACCGCGCCCGATCGCGTGGCGCAAATGCGCGCCGAGCTCGAGGCGCGAGGGCTGGTGGCGTGACCGGCGGCGACCAGCCGATCCTCGTCACCGGCGGCGCGGGCTTCATCGGATCGAACCTCGTCGATCGGCTGGCGGGCGAGGGGCATCGCGTGATCGCCTATGACGCGCTGTCGCGGCCGGGCGTCGCGGGCAATCTCGAATGGCTGCAGTCGCGCCACGGCGACCGGATTGAGCCGATCGTCGCCGACATCCGCGACGAGGCGCGGCTCGCCGACGCGGCGGTGCGCGCGGGCGCGGTGTTCCACCTTGCCGGCCAGGTCGCGGTGACGACCAGCCTCGTCGATCCGCGCGACGATTTTTCGGTCAACATCCTCGGCACGCTGCATCTGCTCGATGCGCTGCGCACGCGGAACCCCGAAGCCCCGCTGATCTTCGCGTCGACCAACAAGGTGTACGGCGATCTCGCCGATCTCGACTTCGAACGCGACGGCGATCGCTACGTGCCGTCCGATGCGGCGATACGCGCGCACGGCATCGGCGAGGGTCGACCGCTCGATTTCCATACGCCCTACGGCTGCTCGAAGGGTGCGGCCGACCAATATGTGCTCGACTATGCGCGCAGCTACGGGCTGCGCACTGCGGTGCTGCGGATGAGCTGCATCTATGGGCAGCGGCAGATGGGCACCGAGGACCAGGGCTGGGTCGCGCACTTCCTGATCCGCGCGCTCGAAGGCAAGCCGATCACGCTTTATGGTGACGGGTGCCAAATGCGCGACATCCTCGATGTTGCCGACGCGGTCGATGCGTATCTCGCCGCATGGCATGCAATCGATCGCGTTTCCGGTCGGGCGTTCAACCTGGGCGGCGGGGCGGACAATGCCGTCAGCCTGCGCCAGTTGCTGGCGCATATCGGCGATCTCCTCGGGCGCGGGATCGACGTGACGTTCGAGGACTGGCGCGCGGGCGATCAGCGCTATTTCGTCGCCGATACGCGCGCCGCGCAGGCTGCACTCGGTCTAGGCGCGCGGCGAGAGTGGCGCGACGGCGTCGCGCGGCTGGCCCGGTGGCTGGCCGACGCACGCGGATTGGCGATCGCCGCGCCGCGCGAGGCGGCGGCGTGAACGCGCCGCTGCGACTGCTGATGACCGCCGACGCGCTCGGCGGCGTGTGGACCTATGCCGTCGATCTCGCGCGGGCGCTGCGCGGGCTCGACATCGAGACGGTGATCGCGGTGCTCGGGTCAGCGCCGGACGCGGCGCAGCGCCGGGCGGCGGGCGACCTGCGCATCGTCGATACCGGGCTGCCGCTCGACTGGCTGGCGGCGGACGCTGCCGCGGTACGCGCAGCGGCGCGATCACTCGCCGTGCTCGTCACCGCCGAAGACGTCGATCTGGTGCAGATCAACCAGCCCGCGCTCGCAGCCGAGCCGATGCCCGTTCCCGTCGTCGTGGCGGTGCACAGCTGCGTCGCGACATGGTGGGCGGCGGCAGGCGAGGGCGCGCCGCCGGCGGACTTTGCGTGGCAGACCGCACTTGTCGCCGAGGGCCTCGCGCGCGCCGCGGCCGTGGTGTGCCCGAGCGCGGCGTTCGCCGCGGACGTCGCGCGCGTTTATGACCTGCCGCAGGAGCCGCGCATCGTCCACAACGGGCGCTCCCCGCTGATGCGTGCGCCGCAACCCGTGGCCGACGTCGCCTTCACCGCGGGGCGGCTGTGGGATCGCGGCAAGAACGTCGCCGTGCTCGACCGTGCAGCGGCGCTGCTGCCGGTGTCGTTGCGCGCCGCGGGGCCGCTGGTGGCGCCGCACGGCGAGCGCGTGACGCTGGCGCATGCCGAGGCGCTCGGATCGCTGGAAGAGGCGGCGCTCGCCGGCGAGCTTGCGCGGCGCCCCGTGTTCGCGTCGGCCGCGCGCTACGAGCCGTTCGGACTGGCGGTGCTCGAGGCGGCGCAGGCGGAGTGCGCGCTGGTCCTTGCCGACATCCCGACCTTTCGCGAACTGTGGGACGGTGCGGCGACCTTCGTGCCGTGCGACGATGCCGCGGGTTTCGCCGACGCGATTAAGGCGTTGCTCGAAGATCCGGTGCGGCGCGCGGGGGCAGGCGACGCCGCTGCACAGCGCGCCGCGCGCTACAGCGTCGCGACGATGGCACAGGGGATGGCGGCGATCTATCGCGCGGTGGGGGTGCCGGCGGACGCGGCGGCGATGGCGCCGCGGGTGGCGGCATGAAAATCGCCTATTTCACGCACAGCCTGGCGTCGTGCTGGAACCACGGCAATGCGCATTTTCTGCGCGGCGTGCTGAGTGCGCTGATCGCACGTGGGCATGACGTGCGTGTTCACGAGCCGGCGGGAAGCTGGAGCCTCGACAATTTGCTGCGCGATCACGGCGAGGCGGGGCTGGCGCCGTATCGCGCAAGCTATCCCGAACTCTCCTCACACGTCTTCGCGCCGGCCGACGATCCCGCCGCACTGATCGACGACGCCGAACTCGTCATCGTCCACGAATGGAACGATCCGGCGCTGGTCGCGGCGATCGGCGCGGTTCGCACGCGGGGCGGGCGCTTCACGCTGTTGTTCCACGATACGCATCACCGCGCGGTGAGCGCGCCGCACGAGATGCAGGCGTTTGACCTTACCGGCTACGACGGGGTGCTGGCGTTCGGCGAGACGCTGAGCGCGGTGTATCGCGGCTGGGGCTGGGGGAACCGCGTGTGGACGTGGCACGAGGCTGCCGACGTTCGCCGCTTCCATCCGCCGGCAGAGGAGACCGCGCGCACTGGCTTGGTATGGATCGGCAACTGGGGCGACGGGGAGCGGACCGAGGAGCTCGAGACGTTCCTGTTCCGCCCAGCGCAGCGCGCCGCGCTGCCGCTCGACATCTACGGCGTGCGCTATCCCGACGCGGCGCGCGCGACGCTGGCGCGCTACGGCGTGCGGTATCACGGCTGGGCGGCGAACGCTGCGGCGCCGGGGATCTTCGCGCGGCATCTGGCGACGGTGCACGTCCCGCGCCGCTTCTACGCGACGATCCTGCCCGGCATTCCGACAATCCGCGTGTTCGAGGCGCTCGCCTGCGGCATCCCGCTGGTGTCCGCGCCGTGGGACGATGCCGAGGGGCTGTTCGCGCCCGGCGCCGATTACCTGACCGCCGCGACCGGCGAGCAGATGACGGCGCAGCTGGTCGCGCTTGCCGCCGATCCCGCGCTGCGCGCGGCGCTCGCCGCGCACGGCCTGAAAACGATCCGCGCGCGCCACACCTGCGACCATCGCGCGGACGAATTGCTGCGCATCGTCGCTTCCCTGACCAAGCCTTCGCTGGAGACTGCCGCGTGAAGATCGCCTTCTACGGCTCGAGCCTCGTATCGTCCTACTGGAACGGCGCGGCGACCTATTACCGTGGCATCCTCGGCGATCTCGCGCGGCGCGGATGGGACATCACCTTCTACGAGCCCGACGCGTTCGACCGGCAGCAGCATCGTGATATCGACGCGCCCGACTGGTGCCGCTCGGTCGTCTATCCGGCGACCGACGCAGGGCTGCAGTCGGTGCTGGCCGAGGCGCCGGCCGCCGACGTCGTCGTCAAGGCGAACGGCGTCGGCGTATACGACCGAGAGCTGCTCGAAGGCGTCGTGGCAGGTGCACGGCCTGGCGCGTTGAAGCTGTTCTGGGACGTCGATGCCGCCGCGACGCTCGACGAGATGCGCGGCGATGCGACACATCCCGTGCTCGCCGCGCTTCCCGATCTGGATCTGGTGCTTACCTACGGTGGCGGTCCGCCGGTGATCGATGCGTACGAGCAATTCGGCGCGGCGGCGTGCATCCCCGTCTACAACGCGCTCGATCCGGCGACGCACCATCCGGTGCCCAGCGACCCGCGTTTCGCGTGCGATCTCGCCTTCCTCGGCAACCGGCTGCCCGACCGCGAGGCGCGGGTCGAGGAGTTCTTCCTGCGCCCCGCCGCGTCGCTGCCCGATCGCGCGTTCCTGATCGGCGGCAATGGCTGGGAAACGAAGGCGATGCCGGCGAACGTTCGGCATCGCGGACACGTCTACACCGTCGAGCACAATGCCTTCAACGCGAGCCCGCTGGCGGTGCTCAACGTCGCGCGCGATTCGATGGCGAACGTCGGCTTCTCGCCGGCGACGCGGGTGTTCGAGGCGGCGGGGGCGGCGGCTTGCCTCATCACCGATGCATGGGAGGGGATTGAGCAGTTCCTCACCCCCAACACCGAAGTGCTGGTCGCGCGCGACGGGCAGGACGTCGCCGAGCATCTCGCCGCGCTGACGCCCGAGCGGGCGAAGGCAATCGGCGCGGCGGCGCTGGCACGCGTCAGCCGAGAGCATACGTACCGGCTGCGTGGCGCGCAGGTCGACGCGCTGCTGCGCGATCGCATGGCGCAGCGGGCGGAGGCGGCATGAAGCTCGTCGTCCTTGGCCTGTCGCTGTCGTCGTCGTGGGGCAATGGGCATGCGACCACGTTCCGTGCATTGCTGCGCGCCTTTGCCGCGCGCGGACACGACGTGCTGTTCCTCGAGCGCGACGTGCCCTGGTATGCGGCGCATCGCGACCTGCCCGATCCCGATTTCTGCCGGCTCGCCTATTATGCCGACCTTACCGATCTCGAACGCTGGCGCGGCGAGATCGCGGCGGCGAATGCGGTGATCGTCGGCTCGTACGTGCCCGATGGTGTCGCGGTGGCGCAGCGGGTGCAGGAATGGGCGGCAGGCACCACCGCCTTTTACGACATTGATACGCCGGTGACGCTCGCCAAGCTGGCGCGCGGCGACTTCGAATATCTGTCGCCCGACGTCATCCCGGGTTTCGACGTGTATCTGTCGTTCACCGGCGGGCCGACGCTGCAGCGGATCGAGCAGGACTACGCCGCGCCGGCGGCACGCGCGCTCTACTGCTCGGTCGACGCGGACGCCTATGCCCCAACCGGCGCGGCGAAGCGCTGGGACCTGTCGTACCTCGGCACCTACAGCCCCGATCGCCAGCCGACGCTCGAGCGGCTGCTGATCGAGCCCGCGCGGCGCTGCCCCGAACGCCGCTTCGTCGTCGCGGGGCCGCAATATCCCGACGATATCGATTGGCCAGCCAACGTCGAGCGGATCGAGCATCTGCCGCCCGCCGAGCACGCCGCCTTCTACTCGGCGTCGCGCTTCACGCTCAACGTAACGCGCGCGGACATGATCGCCGCGGGCTGGTCGCCATCGGTGCGGCTGTTCGAGGCGGCGGCGTGCGGCACGCCGATCATCTCGGATCGGTGGGACGGGATCGATGAGCTGTTCGCACCCGGCGAAGCGATCCTGCTGGCCGACGAGGCTGGCGACGTGATCGCCGCGCTGGCGCGCGACGCTGATGCCATCGGCCGCGCGGCGCAGGCGGTGGTGCTCGGCGGTCATACCGCGCGCCACCGCGCGGCCGAGCTCGAAACCTACCTTCGGGAAGCGGAAGGCCGCCCCGACACGCACGAAATCAAGCAATCAGGAGGGACAAGGATGGGCCGTGATCAAGGCGTCGCGCTGGTCGCGGGCGGGGCGGGCTTCATCGGCTCGCACCTGTGCCGCGCGCTGACCGAGCGGGGGCACGAGGTGATCTGCCTCGACAATCTGCAGACGGCGCGGCCATCCAACCTGCGGCTGCTGGAGGAGATGCCGGGCGTGCGCTTCATCGAGGCGGATGTCATCAATCCGCTGCCCGATGACGTGCTGGCGCAGGCGGCGCGGATCACGCGGGTGTACAATCTCGCCTGTGCCGCGTCGCCGCCGCAATATCAGGCCGATCCCGAGCATACGATGCTGACCAACGTCGTTGGCACGCATCACCTGCTGCGGCTTGCCGAGAAGGCCGGCGCGCGCTTCCTGCTGACGTCGACCAGCGAGGTCTACGGCGATCCCGAAATGCATCCGCAGCGCGAGGATTATCGCGGCTGGGTGAGCTGCACCGGGCCGCGTGCCTGCTACGACGAGGGCAAGCGCGCGGCGGAGGCGATGACGTTCGACTATGCGCGGATGCAGCGCGCCGATGTGCGCGTCGCGCGGATCTTCAACACCTACGGGCCACAGATGCAGCCCGACGACGGACGTGTCGTCTCGAACCTGGTGTGCCAGGCGCTGACCGGCGCGCCGATCACGATCCACGGCGACGGATCGCAGACGCGCAGCTTCTGCTACGTATCCGACATGGTTGACGGGCTGATCCGGCTGATGGAGGCCGATTGCAACCCGATGGAACCGGTGAACCTCGGCAACCCGACCGAGCTGACCGTCAACGAACTGCTCGAGATGGTGGTAGCGTTGACGGGCACGGCGCCCAAGGTCGACTATCTGCCGCTGCCGGTCGACGATCCGCGGCGCCGCAAGCCTGATATTTCGCGCGCAACGGCGCTGTTCGGCTGGGCACCGCGCGTCTCGATCCGCGAGGGACTAGCGATGACGTGCCGCTGGTTCAGCGAGGAGGTCGGCGCCGCGGCGCTGACGGCGCGGGTCGCCGCCTGAGGCGCCGCGCTAGACGCTGACGGGCGAAGCGACCTGGCCGGCGCTGCCGAAGATGCGCCGGTAGCGCGCGATTTCATCCGGGTCTCCCGTCGCCTTGGCGGGATTGTCCGATAGCTTGACGGCGGGGCGGCCGTTCGCACTCACGACCTTGGCGACGAGTGAGATCGCGTCGAGCCCGCGCGTGCCGTCAGGCGCGCAGCCGCGGAAATCGTTGGTGAGATTGGTGCCCCAGCCAAAGCTCATCCGCACGCGGCCGTCGAAGTGGCGGTAGGTCTCCTCGATCGACGCGACGTCCATGCCGTCGGAAAAGATCAGCAGCTTTTCCGCGGGATCGCGGCCGTGCGCGCGCCACCAGGCGATGATCTGCTCGCCCGCGTCGATCGGCGGCAGGCTGTCGGGGCGGAAGCCGGTCCAGTCGGCGACCCATGGGGGCGCGCCGGCGAGGAAGGCCGCGGTGCCGAACGCGTCGGGCAGCACGATCAGCAGGTTGCCGCCGTAATGCGCGCGCCATGCGTCGAGCACGCGATAGGGGGCGCTCGCGATATCGGCGTCGCTGTCCGCCAGCGCGGCGAGCACCATCGGCAGTTCGTGCGCGTTGGTGCCGATCGCCTCCAGATCGTTGTCCATCGCGAGGAGGACGTTCGACGTGCCGATGAAGCGCGGCCCGAGCCCCTCTTTCAGCGCCTCGACGCACCAGCGCTGCCACAGGAAGCTGTGGCGGCGGCGGGTGCCGAAATCGGACAGCATCAGATCGGGCAGGGTGCGCAGCCGCTCCACCTTCGCCCACAACTTCGCCTTGGCGCGCGCGTAGAGCACGTCCAGCGCGAACCGGCCCATGTCGCGCATCGCGGCGCGCGAGCGAAGTTCGTTGACGATCGTGAGCGCCGGGATCTCCCACATCGTCGTGTGCGTCCACGGCCCCTCGAAGCGCAGCTCGTACTGGCCGTCGACTCGGCGCAACGTATAAGGCGGCAATTGGAAGTGGGCGAGCCAGGCGAGGAAATCGGGCGCGAACATCCGCTGCTGGCCGTAGAAGCTATTGCCCGCGAGCCAGATCAGCTCCTTCTTGGTGAACCGCACGGTGCGCGCGTGATCGAGCTGCGCGCGCAGCTCGCCCTCGTCGATATCGTCAGCGAGGCGGACCGATGTAGTGCGGTTGATCAGCGCAAAGGTCGCCTGCACGTCCGGGTACAGGTGCCGGATCATCTGCAGCATCAGCAGCTTGTAGAAATCGGTATCGAGCAGGCTGCGGACGATTGGATCGAGCCGGAAACTGTGATCGTAGGTGCGGCTCGCGATATCGGTGACGGCCATCGATGTTCGTCCGGCGGGAGGGGCGGCGACGGGTGGCGGCGCACGGCCGCGGCGGCACGGTTGGTGCCGCGGCGAGGCGCGCTGATAGAGGCGTTATTCGCCGCCGCCGGCGGCGCGCTGCTGCGCGGCGCGCTCGGTAAGCGTCTTCAGCGTCTCGTCGAACCGGCCCTCGCGCTCGGCCTGGCGCAGGAACTGCACTTCGTCGACCAGGATTTCGCGCGGGGTGGGCTGCTGCGCGAATTGCGCCGCGACGGCATCGGCGAACGCATCGAGCGGCATATAGCCCGGCCGGTTGGCCTGCCCCGGCGTGAGGTCGGTCTGGACGCCCGGCGGCGCGAGCTCGATCACCTCGACCTTGCCAGCGAGCTGGGTGCGTAGCGAGACGGTGTACGAATGCATCGCCGCCTTGCTCGCCGAATAGGTCGGCGCGGCGACGAGCGGCACGAAGGCGAGCCCCGACGTGACGGTGACGATCGCGGCGTCGGGCTGGCGGGCCAGGTGATCGATCAGTGCGTCGGTCAGCCGGATCGGGCCCATGACGTTGATCGCCAGCGTCGCCGCGGCATCGGCGAGAT
Organism: Sphingomonas sp. TZW2008; assembly: GCF_002117915.1. Lineage (GTDB taxonomy): Bacteria > Pseudomonadota > Alphaproteobacteria > Sphingomonadales > Sphingomonadaceae > Sphingomonas. Next base: position 27,053 of record NZ_BDJB01000010.1, read on the forward strand.
CGCGCGGGGCGGTGAGATCCTCGAACTTCATGATCCCGGCGTTGTTGAACAGGACGTTGAGCGACGGGAAATCGGCGACGATCGACTTGGCGAACGTCGCCACCGCCGCGGCATCCTCGACGTCGAGCGTGCGCGTGTGGATCCGTTCGCGTCCCGCCGCGGCGCGATCGAGCGCTCCCTGGCGGCGACCGACGACGATCACCGTGTCGCCGCGATCGTGGAAGCGGTGCGCCAGCGCCTCGCCGATCCCGCTGCCGCCGCCCGTCATCAGGATGGTATTGCCGCTCGTCTTCATGCTGGTTGCTCCGCGGGGGATGGTGATGCCTGCGATAATGATCAGGCGGCGCGATCGTTCATCGCCAGAGGACCGAAGCGCGGCTTGTGGGCGCAGGGTGGAGGCAATAGCGTCGCGGGGCTGCACGAGGAGAAAAAGTGATGGCGCGGCGCCTGCTCGATCTGTCGATCACGCTCGACAACGAAACCGTCGCCGATCCGCCGGGAACGCAGCCCCGCATCAGCTACAGCGCGCATCACGATACCGTCGCGCAGATTGTGGCTTCGTTTCCTGGTCTGGCCGCGGCCGATCTGCCCGACGGGCAGGGCTGGGCCGTGGAGCGCGTCGATCTCTCGACGCACAACGGCACGCACATGGATGCGCCGTACCATTATCACGCGACGCAGGACGCGGCGCTTGCGGGCGGCGCCCGGCGTGCGATGACGATCGACGAGATCCCGCTCGACTGGTGCTGGCGTCCAGGCGTGAAGCTGGATTTCCGCCATCTGCCCGACGGCCACGTCGTCGGCAGCGCGGAGATCGCCGACGAACTGGAGCGGATCGGCTATCGGCTACAGCCGCTCGACATCGTGCTGGTCAATACCGCCGCGGGAGCGGCGTTCGGGCAGGCCGACTATGTCAGCCGCGGCTGCGGCATGGGACGCGAGGCGACGCTGTTCCTCGCCGGGCAGGGCGTCCACGTCGTCGGCACCGACGGCTGGTCTTGGGACGCGCCGTTCGTCCACACGGCGCGGCGCTGGCAGGAGACCGGCGACGCGTCGATCATCTGGGAAGGGCACAAGGCAGGGCGCGAGATCGGCTATTGCCAGCTTGAGAAGCTCGCCAACCTCGACCAGCTGCCGCCCACCGGGTTCGAGGTGATGTGCTTCCCGGTCAAGATCAAGGCGGCGAGCGCCGGCTGGAGCCGCGTCGTCGCGGTGCTGCCCGACTAAGCGCGCGCGTCTCGCGGGATCGGCTCAGTTCCCGCGATAGGTCGAGTAACCATAGGGGCTGACGACGACGGGGACGTGATAGTGGCCGCCCACGTCGGTGACGCGAATGGTGACGGTGATTTCCGGGAAGAACGGCGTGGCGGCGCGATCGGGATAGGCCGCCATGTCGAAATCGAGCCGGTAGTCGCCGGGCGTTAAGGTTTTGGGATCGCCGAAGCTGCGCACCCGGCCGTTCTGATCGGTGCGGCTGCTGGCGATCTTCTTCCAATCACCCGCGGGCGTGCGCTTCGACAGGACGACGGGAACGTCGCGGCCGCCGACGCCCCGGGCGAGGTCGAGCACATGGGTCGAGATTTCCGCGGCTGATGCCGGCGACGCGGCGACGGCGAGGGGGGCGAGTAGGGCGATCGGGGTGATCCGGTGGTTCATGGTGCGGTCTCTCGAAAGGCCGATCGGTCGATCGGGCGGCACCCCTGGCCGAACCAGATCGGCGGCGATGGAGCAAGACCGGCGTGTATCTCGCGTACCGTCGACCTGAGCAATAGCCGTGCCCTGTGCGCGGTTGCAGACCCGAACGCACGGGTGCAAGGGTCGCACGATGCTCGACACGCTCGCCCCGATCGCGGCCGAGGCCGGCGCGCTGCTGATCGCCCGCCGCCAGACGATCGCGGTGGCCGACGGCGCCACCGGCGGCTTGATCCTCGCCGGGCTGCTGACGGTACCCGGCGCGACGCGTTTCTGCCGCGGCGGCGGCGTGGTCTACTCGCTGCGCGGCCGCGACGTGCTGCTCGGGCTGCCGCGCGACGCTTATGCCGGCAAGGAATCGGTGACCGAGGCGTATGCGATGCTTCAGGCGGAGGCCATCCGCGTGCGGTTCGGCGCCGACTGGGCAGTGGCGGAGAGCGGGGCGGCAGGGCCCGACCGGCACCCGCGCGGCGCGCCGATCGGGCGCAGCTGCATCGCCGTCGCCGGGCCGGCCGGTGGCGTCGCGACGACGTTCGAGAGCGGGATCGAGGACCGGATCGCAAACATGGCGGCGTTCGCGCAGGCGGCGCTGCACTTCGTCGTCGACGTGCTCGACGCTGCGCCTACGCCGGACAGTGACGCGCGAGACTGAGGCAACCGGCTAGCGGTCGATCGATCCGAAGCAAGGTCGCGGGACGTGCCTCGTCGTCAGTTATGAAGGCCAAACACCGCTTCCGTCGGCCTGCGGAGCCGCCACCCCGCGTGGGACGGGTGGCGCCGTGGCTACCGTCGGCTATAGCCGGCGCGATCGGAGGGCGGGATGCAGGATTACGACGTGGTGATCGTCGGGGCGGGCCATGGTGGCGCGCAGGCGGCGATCGCACTGCGCCAGGCGAAGTTCGACGGCACGATCGCGGTGATCGGCGACGAGCCCGACCTGCCGTACGAGCGCCCGCCGCTGTCGAAGGAGTATCTCGCCGGCGACAAGCCGTTCGACCGCATTTTGATCCGCCCGGCGAGCTTCTGGCAGGAGCGCGGTGTCGAGATGCTGCTCGGCCGTGAAGTAACGGCGGTCGATCCGGTGGCGCATCGCGTCATGACGGCGGACGGCAAATCGTTTGGCTATCGCCACCTGATCTGGGCGACGGGCGGTGCGCCGCGTCGGCTGACGTGCGCTGGCCACGACCTTGCCGGCGTGCACACGGTACGCACCCGCGCCGACGCCGACCGGATGATGGCGGAGCTCGCCCATGTCGAGCGCGCAGTGGTGATCGGTGGCGGCTATATCGGGCTCGAGGCCGCAGCCGTGCTCGCCAAGTTCGGCAAGCAGGTGACGCTGCTTGAGGCGCTGCCGCGCGTGCTGGCGCGCGTCGCGGGGGAGCCGCTCAGCCGGTTCTACGAGGCCGAGCATCGCGCGTCCGGCGTCGATGTGCGGCTCGGCGTCGCAGTCGATTGCATTCTTGGGCGAGACGGCCGGGTGAGCGGGGTGCGCCTCGCCGATGGCGAGATCGTGCCGGCGGAGATGGTGATCGTCGGGATCGGCATCGTCCCCGCGGTCGCGCCGCTGCTCGATGCGGGTGCCGCTGGCGGCAGCGGCGTCGCGGTCGACGCGCAGTGTCGCACCAGCCTTGCTGACGTGTTCGCGATCGGGGACTGCGCGCTGCACGCCAACGCTTATGCCGACGGCGCGGCGATCCGGCTCGAATCGGTGCAGAACGCCAACGACCAGGCGACCGTCGTCGCCAAGACGATCGCTGGGCAGGACGCGGCCTATCACGCCGTGCCGTGGTTCTGGTCGAACCAATATGACCTGAAGCTGCAGACGGTCGGGCTTTCGTCCGGCCACGACGCCGCGGTCCTCCGCGGCGATCCGGCGACGCGCAGCTTCTCGCTGGTCTATCTGAAAAAGGGCCGCGTCATTGCGCTCGACTGCGTCAATGCAGTCAAGGACTATGTCCAGGGTAGGAAGCTGGTCGAGAGCGGCGCGGTCGTCGCGCCGGAGCGGCTGGCCGACGCGACGGTACCGCTAAAGGAGATGTAGGCCGCGCCGCCGAGCGCTTACATCGCGTTCAGCCCGCGGCTGCTTTCGGCGCTTCGCCGTTCCAGGTGGCGAGTGATGCGAGGAAGGTGTCGACCGGGACGGGACGGCTGACGTGATAGCCCTGGACGTAGTCGCATCCCAGTCCGCGCAAGAATTCGAGCGTCGCCGCATCCTCGACGCCCTCGGCAACGACGGTCAGCTGCATCTGATGCGCAAGGTCTAACGTCGATTTGACGAGCAGCGCGTCCTGCGGCCGGGTGCGTGCGTGCTGGACGAAGCTGCGGTCGATCTTCAATTCGTTGAGCGGCAGGTTGCGCAGATAGGTAAGCGTCGAGCGACCGGTGCCGTAATCGTCCATCGACACCGCGATGCCGCGCGCGCGATAGCCGTTGAGCGTCGCGATCGCACGGTCGGGATCGGACATCGCCGCGCTTTCCGTTACCTCGAAGATCAGCGCCGTGGGCGGCACGGCGGCGGCATCGAGCATCCGATCGACCTGCGCGTTGAAAGCCGCGTTCGACAGCAATTTGGCCGAGATGTTGATCGCGGCGGTGAGATCATGGCCCTCGCGGCGCCAGCGGGTGATATCGGCAAGAACGGTTTGGAGGACGTAGAGCGTCAGCGACACGATCCGATCAGCCTGTTCGGCGAGCGGAATGAAGACGTCAGGCGCGATGAACCCGCGTGTCGGGTGGTGCCAGCGGACCAGCGCCTCGGCGCTGCGCACGCGTCCCGTGGAAAGGTGCAGCTTGGGCTGATAGTGGACCGAGACATGGCCGGCGGCGATCGCATCGTCGAGTTCGCCCATCAGCGAAACCGAGCGTTCGAGCGCGTCGCGATTGGTGATGCCGCCGTGCCAGAATTCGTTCGCCGCGGTGGCCTCGTCCGCCGCCACGGCAGCGGTGGAGAAGCATTCCGCGATCGTCGCGCCCGTCGCGGTGCCGATCACCGCCGCAACGTCGATCTTGCGGCCGGCGACTTCGACCGGTTCGATCAGAATGGCGCGCAGCCCGGCGACCAGATCCTCTTCGGGTTGCTCGCTCGACAGCGCGAAGGCAAGCCGATCGCTGCGCACGCGATAGACCACGCCGTCGGCGGATGCGAGGCGCAAACGCTCGGTAATCCGGACGATCGCCTGTGCGAGATCGATAGGGGTCAGAATCGCAGCGAGGCCGTTGTAATTGGTCAGTTGGACGACACCGATCGCACCGATCGGGGCCGCAGCGCGTTCGAGCAGTGCGCGTTCGTTGGGCAACGCCGTCGCGCTGTCGGTCAGCTGCTCCTCGCGGAAGCGATGGCTGACGATCTGCGCGAGTGACAGCATCAGCACGACCGTCAGCATCCCGATGCCGATGCCGAGCGGATAGTGGACGAGGAACCGGTGCTGCGCGATCAGCACCGCCGCCGCGAGAAGTGCCGTCGCGCCGGCGAAGGCCGCCACCGCTGTTACCCACCGCCGAGCGCGGGCGATCGGCAGCGCGAGGACGAGCGCGAGCATCAGGACGGCAACCGGGCCGCCGCGGACGGGGACGCCTGCCAGCAGCGTCTCCGCGGCGAGCGCCTGGATCACCACACCGGGAAGGACGCCGGCATAGGTTGCGGCATAGCGATCCCCCATCTCGATCGCCGTCGCACCGATCAGCACGTTACGGTCGCGGATCAGCGCGGGGTTGAAGCGGCCGCTCGCGAGCGCGGCGAAGCTCAGCCGCGGCACGCTGTCAGGGCGGATCGAGAAGTCGATCGGGTAGGTCGCGTCCGCGGTGCCGGATCGGCTGGCGATATAGGCCGAGAGTGTCGGGCGCGGCGTCGCTGCCGTCGTCGTTGCGAGCGGCATGTCGCGGACCAGGCCGTCGACATCGGGCTGAATGCTGACGGAGGCGAGTGCGGCGTGCGGGCGGAAGGCCGCGGCTGGCAACGAGTCGATTAGGCGCGCCTCACCGGTCTGCGCCTGCTGGCTGAACGTGGGCAGTGCGACGAGGCCGCCCGATCGGGCGAGCGCGCCCGCCAAGATCGCGTCGTCTTGCGGATCGGACCGGGCGGAGAGGTCGACGTCGAACACGATCGACGCGGCACCGGCACGGCGAAGCCGATCGATCGCGCGCGCATAATGGCGCCGCGGCCATGGCCAACGACCGACCGCCGCCATGCTTGCCGCGTCGAGTTCGACGACCACGACACGCCCACTCGCATCGTGCCCGTTCGCGGCGAAGCGCAGCGGCTCCAGCCCGCGCTCGAACCGGCCGCCGACCGTGCCCGTCATCATCAGCGCGCCGGCGAGCACGGCGGCGAGCATGATGAGCCAGATCCGCAGCCGCGTGCGCATCAGAAGGCGCGTGCGAGCCGCAGCGATACGCGGGGGTTGCGGTTGCCCGTGTCGAAGCGATCGGCGTTCAGCGGCAGTGCGACCTCGACCAACCAGTCGAAGCGCCCGGTACCGACGCGCGCGCCCGCGCCGGTCGAGGCGAGCGAGCCGCCGCCGAAGCTCTGACGCAAATTGTCGACCATCCCGCCGTCGACGAACCCGTAGAGCTGCGCACGATCGATGACGTCACCGATCAGTCGCCCGGCGTCGTAGCGCACCTCGAGCGAGCCGAGGATGCCCTGATCGCCGGTCCGCTCGGCATAGTCGTACGCGCGCGCGAACGCCGGGCCGCCGACGCCAAGTTCCACGGCCGCCAGCAGCGGGCGCGAAGCGACTTGCCCGGCGGTGGCTAGGTTGACGCTGACGCGCGGGGCGAGCGGGCGGACCCAATCGAGCGCATAGGTGGCGCTGACGAAGCTTGCGTCGCCATCAATCCGCGAGGCGAGCGGGGTGCCTTCACGCGTGGTACCGTCGAACGGCAGGCCGGCGGTAGCCGTCAGTTCCGCGCGCAGCACGCCGCCGCCGAACACGGAGGTGCCGTTGAACGTGCCGGCGAGCGTCGACAGCCGGTCGCGGCGCAGCGTCCGCCCGGCGATCATCTGATTGCTGCCGAGCGCGCGAAGTTCGAGCCCCGCCCACCAGCTCTGGCTACGGGTACGGACGACCGGCTGTTGCACCGCGATCGCCGCGTCCGCGCTGCGGCCGACGACGTCGAGCGCGGCGAGCGCGCCGCCGGGTTCGGACCGGGCGAGCGATCCGGCGATCGAGACGATCGTGCCGGACGCCGTCAGCGGCGCGGTGTAGCGCGCACGCAGAAAGGCGAATTCGGACAGCTGCAGCGGCGTCTGCGAGGCGATCACGGCGAATTCGTCGCCGTCCTGCGCGATCCCGCGCAGGCTGGCGAGCAGCGTGGAGCGGATCGGACCGACTTCCTTGCTGCCGCGATTGTCGATCTGGACATAGGCGCTTGCCGGATCGGCATCGATCGTGACGAGGAGGATGCCGAAGCCATCTTGGCGGACGAAGCGGGTATCGACGACGCGCACGCCGGGGAGATCGCCGACGAGCAGCAGCGCGCGTTCAAGATCGCGCTGGCGCACGCCCTGGCCGCGGCGCAGCGCGCGGGCGAGGATACGGTCGGCCGCCGCGTTGCTCTTGCCGATGACGCGGACGGCGTCGATGCGGCCAAGGTCGATCGTTACGCGTAGGACGCCATCGGTAAGCGGTTGCGCCGGGATTGTGGCAGTCGCGAACGGATAGCCACGCGCGCGGGCGACCGCGGCGATGCGGTCCGCGGCCTGTGCGAGGCCATCGCGCCCGAGCTCTTGCCCGGTGATCGCGGCGATCGCCTCCGCGAAGGCGTCGAGCGGGATGGGTGCCTGGCCGTTTATCGTGACCGCGCGGATCACGCCGGTGATCGGCGGCACGGCGGCCTGATCGACCGGCGGCGCGGCCGGCGCTTGCGACGGCACGGGTGCCGGCGTGGCGACCTGTGGCAGCGTTCGCTGGATCACGGTCGGATCGGCGCGATCGAGCACGACCTGCGCCGCCGCGCCCGTTGGCATCGCTACCGATGCGATCATCGCCAATACCTTCGGCGAACCCATTCAACACGCTCCCTGATGCCAATGGCGAGCGATCGCAGCGAAAGATTGGAAAAGCGTTAGCGCGGCCGGAAAAGGTGAATGCGGCATTCACCACGCGCACCAAGCGGACCGAAACCTATCCGCGCCATGCCAGCCTGGTGAGTGGCGCATTCGGCGCGCCGGGGAGCAGAAGTTATGCGCAGGTTTGTCCTGGCAATGTTGTGCGCGACCACGTCGTCGGCAGCGATCGCCGGCCCCGCCGGGTGGACGGTGAGCGAGGCATCGGGCCCCGTCACGATCGCCCGCAGCGGGATCAGCAAGGTCGCAACGCGCGGCGTCGGCGTTAGCGCCGGCGACGTCGTGACGACGGGGCGCGGGGGCCGCGCGGTGCTGGTGCGCGGCAGCGAGTTCATGATGGTCGCGCCCGCATCGCAGCTGCGCCTGCCCAGCGAGCCGCAGGCATCGGGCGTGACGAAGCTGTTCCAGGATTTCGGCAACGTCGTCTTCATGATCAAGAAGAAGATGACCCCGCATTTCGAGGTGCAGACGCCGTACCTCGCCGCCGTGGTGAAGGGCACGACCTTCTCGGTCGGCGTCGCGTCCGGCGGCACGTCGGTGCAAGTGCTTGAAGGCGCAGTGGACGTGGCCACGATCGACGGGCGCGCGCACGACATGCTGACGCCCGGCGCGATCGCAATGGTCTCCGCCACCAACCGCTTCCGCATGACGATCGAGGATGCGGGGCGCGTGCGTGTGGTCGAATCGCCGGCAGCGGCGGACGTGCAGCCGACGCCGGATGGGGCGGCGACACCCGCTACCGGCGAGGCGGCCACGGCGACGCCTGCGGTAGCGACGAGTGATGCTGTCGCTGGTGACGCGCCACCGACGCTCGTCGCGGCGAGCGCGAGCAGCGCGGTGGTGGCGGTTGCGGCTGATGCGGTGGTGGTGCCTGCGGTCGTCTCGGCACCGGTTGTGCCGGCGCTGGCAGAAGCGGTTTATTCGGCGCCGACCTCGCTTGCCGCGACGACGGGCGGGCTGGTGACTGGGTCGATCGGCGGCGACATCGCGGTCGTTGCCGCGGCGACCAAGCAGGCAGTCGAGGTGACCGTGACGACGACCAAGGTCGTCGAATCGGCGGCGGCCATTATCGCGGCGCAGGCCGTATCGACGGGCGCGAGCGAGGCGGCGAAGAAGGCCGAGGTCGATGCCAGCGCAGCCGCCAAGGCGAAGGCCGAGAGCGAGCGGGTGGCACAAGTCGCTGCGGCGGAGGCGACCGCCGCGAGCGAGAAGGCGGCAGCCGCGCAGGCCGCGCAGGAGCAGAGTGCGGCGACGAAGCTCGCCGCCGATGCCGCAGCGGCGAATGCTGCGCGCGCGGCGGCCGCGGCGAACGAACAGGCGGCGGCGGCCGATGCCGAGCGACAGGCGCGCGCCGCCGCCGAAGTCCAGGCGCGGCAGGAGGCAGCGTCTGCCGCAGCGGCGGCAGCCGAGGCGAAGCGGGCGGCCGACGCGGCGGCAGCGGCGGAGACGGCGCGCGCCGCCGCGGCGAGCGCAGCAGCGGCCGACAGCGCTGCGGCCGCCGATCGGGTGGCGCGCGAGGCAGCGGCGGCCGAGGCCGAGCTTGCCCGGCAGCAGGCTCAGAAGGCCGCAAGCGATCAGGCCGCGCGCGATGCGGCGGCAGCGGCGGCGAAGGCGGCAGCGGACGCCGAGCGTGCGAACGATGCACCGGCACGCGCCGCGGCGGAGAAGGCGGCGCGCGACGCGGCGAAGGCGGCCGAGGATGCCGCGCGTCAGGCGGAGCAGGCCGATAAGGCGGCGCGCGACAAGGGTGCAAAGGACGCCGAGAAGGCGGCCGCGGAAGCGGCGGCGCGTGCGGCCAAGGAGGCCGAGAAGGCCGCACGCGATGGAGCCGACAAGGCGGCTGGCGATGCGGCGAGGGAGGCGGATAAGGCCGCGAAGGACGCCGAGAAGGCAGCCGAAAGGGCCGCCAAGGCAGCGGAAGACGCCGCGCGGGCAGACGCCGACAAGTCGGCCAAGGAAGCCGAAAAGGCAGCACGCGACGCGGCGTCGGAGAAGGCCGCAAAGGACGCCGAAAAGGCCGCAAAGGAAACCGAGAAGGCGGCGCAGGACAAGGCGGCGCGCGACGCGGAGAAGGCCGCCAAGGACGTCGAGAAGGCTGCGGCGAAGGCCGCCGACGATGCCGCAAAGGAGGCCGAGCGCATCGCCAAGGATGCGCAGAAGGCCGCCGAGGAAGCAGCAAAGGCATCGAGAAAGGATGCCGAGAAGGCCGCCAAGGACGCCGGCAAACAGGCCGAAGAGGCGGCCAAGAAGCTCGAGGACGCGCTGAAGGACAAGAAGAAGTGAGAGGCCCCCGGCGCAATGCGTCGGCATCCGCCGCGCATCGCTGCGATCGGGTCTGATCGCTTCGGCTGATCGGGCCGACCTGTCGGGCGACGCCCGGTGTGCCTCGCCCTAGCGGTTGGCAACCTACCGATCACCCAGCCGCGGCACCGATCGCGGTAGCGGAAAGGGCGTTCGGCTATTGCCGCGCGATCATCACGGCCTGAGCGACAGGCCGCGAAGCGCGCCCTCGCTGCGCCAGTCGGCGAGCAGCGCGTTGAAGGCGTTGATCCCGGGGGCGTAGGTCTGCCCGGCCTGCCCGCCGCTGACGTCGCCTTCGTTGTTGTAATAGCCCGGCGTGCAGCTTTCGAGATAGGCGCGGTTGACGACCGACAGCTTCTTGATCGTCGAAACCCAGCCGTCCTGCGCCTCGGGCGTCGGCTCAACCACGCTGACGCCGCGCGCCTTCGCCTCGGCGATGATGTAGGCGATATGCTGCGCCTGATCGTCGAACATCGCGGTCATGTTCACCGACAGGCCGTTCTGCGACACGCCGATGTAGAACCAATTGGGAAAGCCGTGGCTGGCAAAGCCGTGCAGCGTCTTGTACCCATCGGCCCAGTAATCGTGCAGCTTCTGCCCGCCGCGGCCCTTGATGTCGAAGCCGACGCGTCGCTTGAACGAGGTCGTGATCTCGAAGCCCGAGGCGTAGACGATGCAATCGACCTCATATTTGCGGCCGTTGGCGACGAGCCCCTTGGGCGTGATCCGCTCGACGCCCTTGCTCTCGCTCACGTCGACGAGTTCGACGTTGGGGCGGTTGAAGGTCGGCAGATATTCGTCGTTGAAGGTCGGCCGTTTGCAGAACTGGCGGTACCACGGCTTGAGCTTCTCCGCGGTCTCCCTGTCGGCGACCGTATCGTCGACGCGCTGGCGGATCGCGTTCATCTTGCGGAAGTCGGCGAGCTCGGCATGCGCCATTGCGGCTTCGGGGCCAATCGTCTTGGCATTGCGGATGACGAACGACTGCACCTCGCGGAAGATCGACGTCCAATTGTCGTTCACTAGATCGTCGTCGAACGGGCGGCCCTCGATGATGTCGGCGAAATTGTGCCGACGAGCGCGCTGCCAGCCGGGCTGGAGCGTTTTCGCCCATTCGGGATCGGTCGGCTTGTTGCCGCGCGTGTCGACCGACGAGGGGGTGCGCTGGAAGACGTAGAGCTTCTTGGCGTGGCGGCCGAGCGCGGGGATGCACTGGATCGCGGTCGCGCCGGTGCCGATGATCGCCACCGTCTTGTCCTCGAGCTTCCACAAGTTGCCGGTCGTGTCGCCGCCGGTATAGCCGTAATCCCACCGGCTGGTGTGAAAGCTGTGCCCTTTGAAACTGTCGATGCCGGGGATGCCGGGCAGCTTCGCGCGGCTCGCGGTGCCCAGCGCCGAGATGACGAAGCGCGCGCGCATCGCATCGCCGCGGTTGGTGCGGATGATCCAGCAGCGCTCCGTCTCGTCCCACGCGAGTTCCGACACGCGCGTCTGAAACAGGGTGAGATCGTAGAGGCCGTAATGCTTGCCGATCCGCTGGCAGTGCTCGTAGATCTCGGTGACGTAGGAATATTTCTCCTTGGGCAGATAGCCGAGTTCCTCGAGCAGCGGCAGGTAGCAGTAGCTTTCGATGTCGCACTGTGCGCCGGGGTAGCGGTTCCAGTACCAGGTGCCGCCGAAGTCGCCGCCGGCTTCGACGATCCGCAGATCGGTGACGCCCTTTTCCTTGAGCCGCGCCGCCGCGAGCATGCCGCTGAACCCGCCGCCGATCACCGCGACCTCGACGAAATCGGTGAGCGGCGCGCGAGCGAAGCCCGGCGCGACGTAGGGATCCTCCTCCGCGTAGCGCGCGAAATCGCCCGACAGTTCGTGATATTGGCGATCGGCATCGGTGCGCAGGCGCTTGTCGCGTTCCGCGCGATAGCGCGCGCGCAGCGCTTCCACGTCGAGGTCGCCGGCCGGGGCCAGGCGATCGCTGCTCGTCATCGTCACTCTCCGCTGAATCGTGCTGCCTTTCGCCGGGGCGTCACTCGGCCGCGTAGGCGAGGAAATCGGGGTCGTAGGCACGTTCGGGGTCCGCACGGACGCGCTTGTCGAGCCGGGTCACGTCCTCGCCCACCAAGATGCGCCAGCGATCCGCCTTTACCCCGTCGAGGATGATCGTCGCGGCCTGCGCGGCGCTGGTCGGCGCCATTTCCTCAAAGCGTTTGGCAAGCATCGCCTGCGCCTCGCTCAGCGCCGCATCGTCCATCGTATCGGCATCCGCGACGCCGATCGCGGTGAGGTGGCGGCGCAGCTTCTGGCGGCCGACGTCGGTGAACCCGGTATCGCCGAGCACGCGGCGCGAGTTGAGGCCGATCGGGGTGCCGATACCGCCCGGCATGACGATCGACGCCTGGATGTGCGGGGCATAGTTGCGCAGGTCAGTGATCAGCGCCTCGGTAAAGCCCTTCACCGCGAACTTCGCCGCGCTGTACGCGGTGTGCGATACGCCGGGCATCAGCGCCGCCCAGAAGCCGTTGGCGCTCGACGTGTTGACGATATGCCCCGCGTCGGCGCGCTGGAGCATGGGGAAGAAGGCGCGGCACGTGAAATAGACGCCGAACCAGCAAATCTGGAACACGCGATCCCATTCGGTACGATCGTCGAGGACGAAGCTGCCGCCGCCGCCGATCCCGGCATTGTTGAACAGCAGGTGGATGTGATCGGTATCGTGCTCGCGCGCGACCTCGGCGGCGAAGCGGATCACCTGTTCCTCGTCGCCCACATCCGCGACGTGGCTGGTGATGCGCACGCCCTGCGGCACGCCGTCCGCGACGCACAATCGCGTCGTCTCGGCCATCGCATCGGCGAAGAGATCGCACATCGCGACGCTCGCCCCTTGCGCGACGAGCTGGCGGACGAGTTCGCGGCCCATGCCGGTGCCGCCGCCCGTCACCACCGCCAGCCTGCCGCCGAAGTCCTGCATCATCCCGCTCCTCGATCGCATGTCGCGTCTGACGAGCGGCGCCGCGGATGCCGCATCTGCGGCAACACCGTCAGCAGGCGATCGCGACCTCACGGCCGAGCGATCACAGACATCCTCTCGTCCTTGCAGCTCAACCTATAACGCGTTTCAACTAAGTCAAATCGCTTATTTAGGTCGTGGGCGGCTGTACGACGGCAGGCTCCGAGGTGTCAGGTTCCGGCGGCGGCGGCCGGGCGCAACCGCATCTCGCCCGCCCAGCGGACGAGGTTCGCGCATTCCTCGGGCAGCGCGAACTTGATCATCCGCGCGAAATCGATCGCGGTGAAGGCTATGATATCGGCCATCGTCACGCGCCCGGCGGCAATGAAGGCGCTCTCGCCCAGCCGCCGGTCAAAGAAGCGCAGCGCGCGGTTCGCCGCGCCGACGTTCGCCTCCGCGATCGCGGGCACCTGCGTATCGAGCGCGGCGAGCGCTGGGTGCGTGTGGCGCACCGCCATCATCAGCGGGTTGGCGAGCAGCAACTCGGTGCGGCGCGTCCACATCTCGATCACCGCGATCTCGCGCGCGTCGCGACCGAACATATTGGGTTCGGGAAAGACGCTTTCGAGGAAGCGGCAGATCGCGATCGACTCGGTGATCGTTGTCCCGTCGTCGAGCTCGAGGGCGGGCACATTGGCGAGCCCGGCGCGCGCGACATAATCGGGCGTCTTGTGCTCGCCCTTGAACACGTCGACCGAGACGATCTCGATCTCGGCCTGCTTCTCCGCCAGGAACCAGCGGACGCGGCGCGGATTGGGCGCGCGGGGGCTGTCGTAGAGCTTCACTGCGCCGCTCCGATCTTGTCCTGCGTCTTGGTATCGAAATCGGCCGCGTCGTGGCGCTCATGGAGCTGGCTTGCGGGGTCGCCCATCACGCGATTGACCATCCGCCCGCGCTTCACCGCCGGCCGTTCTGCGATCTGATCGGTCCAGCGCTGGACGTTCCTATATTCCTCCACCTGGAGGAAGGTACCAGCCTCGTAGACCAGCCCCTTGGCGAGCGCGCCGTACCACGGCCACACCGCCATGTCGGCGATCGTATAGTCGCTGCCGCCGAGATAGTCGCTCTCGCCCAGCCGCCGATCGAGCACGTCAAGCTGCCGCTTCACCTCCATCGCGAAGCGATCGATCGCATATTCGATCTTGAACGGGGCATAGGCGTAGAAATGGCCGAACCCGCCGCCGAGATATGGCGCGCTGCCCATCTGCCAGAACAGCCACGACAGGCATTCCGCGCGTGCCGCGGGATCAGTGGGCACGAACGCGCCGAACTTCTCCGCGAGATAGAGCAGGATCGCGCCCGACTCGAACACGCGAACCGGCGCGGGGCCGCTGCGATCGAGCAGCGCGGGGATCTTCGAATTGGGATTGATGTCGACAAAGCCGCTCGAGAACTGGTCCCCCTCGCCGATGCGGATCAGCCACGCGTCATATTCGGCGTCGCTGTGCCCTGCGGCGAGCAGCTCCTCGAGCAGCACCGTCACCTTCACGCCGTTCGGCGTGGCGAGCGAGTAGAGCTGCAGCGGATGCTTGCCGACCGGCAGATCCTTGTCGTGCGTCGGCCCCGCGATCGGGCGGTTGATCGCGGCGAAACGCCCACCGCTCTCCTTGTTCCAGGTCCACACGGTTGGCGGGGTGTAGCTCGGTTCGGTCATGATCTGGCTCTCCTCGCGCGCGGTGATAGACGCGCCGCGGAGAACGACCAAGCCGGATGACGGCGCAACGCGTCGAAGCATCGGCGATCCAGCAACCCTGCCGCCTAGGACGAGGGCGCAGCGCCGCAGTCGGACAATATACATCTATTCAGTTGGGGGATAAACTCAGGCAGGTGTGGAACCCGAGGCGTTTGATCTGCGCCGGTGACGCCATCGCTCTAAAAGGGATACCCTGACGGTGGTGTCGATCTGCGAACGCTTGGATGAGATCGCGATATTCTCAAAATCAGTGCTTTTAGCACCGGCAGAAAGATCCAGCTGCCATGACGACGCGCCCCGACGATCGCAGCATCGTCGACGAATACGGGCGGCAACAGGGGTGCGCAGGACGACACCCGAACCCCAAGCATTATCCTATCGACTTGGAGGACAATAGCACCTAGGCGCAGCGAGCCGGCGCGGATGACGTCGGACGGACCGGGGAAAAGATGATGCGGGTGCGTGACTGGTTGATCGTGTCGGGATCATTGGCGGCGCTGGCGGCAGGTTCCGCGCGCGCGCAGTCGACAACCGTGCCGGAAGCAGCGCCCAGCGCGCCAGCGGCGGGCGGGGCAGCGCCGGCGAGCGACGAGGCCGCGCCGCCCGCGGGCGACATCGTGGTGACGGGATCACGCATCATCCGCAACGGCTATGACGCGCCGACGCCGCTGACGGTCGTCACCACGCAGGAACTGCAGGCCTCGGCGCCTGCGAACCTCGCCGATTTCGTCAATCAGCTCCCGTCGGTCGCCGGCAGCACGACCCCGGCGAACAGCAACCGCTCGCTCGCCAGCGGCGCGGCGGGGCTCAATACCGTCAACCTGCGCGGGCTGGGCAGCAACCGCACGCTGGTGCTGGTCGACGGGCGCCGGTCGGTCGCCTCGACGATCGACGGGACGGTCGACGTCAACACGATCCCGCAGGGGCTGGTGAAGAGCATCGAGGTCGTCACCGGCGGCGCCTCCGCCGTGTACGGCTCGGACGCGGTGGCGGGCGTCGTCAACTACATCCTCGACAAGGACTATCGCGGCATCAAGGGCGACGTCAGCTACGGCGAGACGACCTACGGTGATGACGAGACGTATCGCATCACGCTGACCGCGGGCGCGCCGTTCGCGGGCGGGCGCGGGCATGTGCTGCTGAACGGCACCGTGATCCAGCGCGACGGCGTGCAGGGGGCGCCGCGCGACTGGGCGCAGCGCGGCATGTACCTGACGCAGAACCCCGCCTACGTTGCGGGCAACGGCCAGCCGCAGTACGTGCCGTCGACCAGCGCCGGACTGAACAACGTAACGGGCGGCGGCATCGTCACCAGCGGCCCGGCGCGCGGCGTCTATTTCGGCCAGGGCGGGACGATCAACCGCTACGATTACGGCCAGAACTACAACCGCGCCGGCAACGGCGAATGGACGATCGGCGGCGACTGGCGCGTCAATCAGCATATCGACGGCACGTCGCTGCAACCCGCCGAGCGGCTGCGCGGCATCTACGGGCGGCTGAGCTACGAGGTGGCTGATGGCATCGAGCTGTTCGGCGAGGCATCGTACAATTACACGCTCGGGCTGAACCTCGGCGGGCGGCAGACTGATCGCGGCAACATCACGATCCGCGGTGACAACGCCTTCATTCCCGCGGCGCTGATCGCGCAATATCCCACCATTGCGACGACCGGGCTGACGCTGGGATCGTTCAACGCCGATTATCCGACGCGGCAGAGCCGCAACGAGCGGGAGGTCCAGCGCTACGTCATCGGCGCGCAGGGCAAGTTCGGGCTGCTCGGCACCGACTGGCGCTGGGACGGCTATTACCAGCGCGGCGTCACCGACAATTACATCCTGCTCACCTCGCCCAACCGCACGACGTTGGGCTATGCACGCGACGCGGTGTGGAACCGCGAGCGCACGCAGATCGTGTGCCGCGTGACGCGCGACGGCAGCACCGATCCGCTGGCGCAGGGATGCGTGCCGTTCAACAGCTTCGGCATCGGCGTCAATTCCGCCGCGGCGGTCGATTACGTAATCGGCAATCCCTACACCAAGACCAAGTTCGAGCAGGATGTCGCCGCGCTCAACTTCAGCACCGATATCGCCAACCCGTGGCTGAAGCCGATCGGCCTCGCCTTCGGGATCGAGCATCGCCGCGAGGAGAGCTCGGCCTTCACGCCGGCGTTCGCGCAGGCCGGCTGGTACAGCGGCAACTTCCCCGACAATGCGGCGCTCGCCGGCAAGTACGACGTCACCGAAGGCTATGTCGAAACGCTGATCGCGCTGCCGTTCGCGATCGATTTCAACGGCGCGGCGCGGCTGACGAGCTACAGCCAGGCGGGCGAGGTGGTGACGTGGAAGGCGGGCGTGACGTGGAGCCCGATCGGCGACCTGCGGCTGCGCGCAGTGCGATCACGCGACATCCGCGCGCCAAACCTATCCGAACTGTTCCAGTCCGGCGGCGGCAACACCAATTCGCTGCTAAACCCCTGGACCGGGGCGAGCGCGCGGTATCGCGGCGTGCCGCAAGGCAACCTCGACCTTAGGCCCGAGAAGGCGGACACGTGGGACATCGGCGTCGTCTATCGCCCGTCGTTCGTGCCGGGGCTTGGGCTGTCGGTCGATTACTACGACATCAAGATCAAGGAGGCGATCGGCGCGCTGAGCGCGCAGCAGATCGTCGACCGCTGCTTCGAGGGCAACGAGGCGCTGTGCCGCCAGATTGCACTCGCAACGCAGAGCAACGTGACGGCGCCGACCTTTCCCTACGGCACGGGATGGGACCGCGTGACGGGGCCGAACGTGATTCCCAATCTGGGCGACATCTGGGTCTATACCTCGAACTTCAACTACGTGGTCGAACGCGCGCGTGGCGTCGATTTCGAGGTGAGCTACACCAGTGCGCTTAGCCGCATTGCGGCGGACCTGCCTGGCACGCTGTCGCTGCGCGGGCTCGCGACGCGATTCATCACGCGGTCGTCGGACAATGGGACGCAGCCGCCGACCAACAGCGTCGGGCAGAACAGCGGCGCACTTCCAAAGTGGAAATATCGCGTGACCGCCAACTACACGGTCGACGATACGACGGTGCAGTTGACCGGGCGCGGCTTCGGCGCCGGCGTGTACAACAACACCTACATCGAATGCACCAGCGATTGCCCCGCCTCGACCGCGCTCAACCGGACGATCTCGAACAACCGCCTCCCCGGCGCCTTCTACGTCGACGCCTATTTGGCGCAGAAGATCGGCCTGGGCGCGGGGGAGGGGCAATTGTACCTTCAGGTCAACAACCTGTTCAATCGCGATCCCGCACTGGTCGGCAACGGCCCGTCGGACACGTCGAGCCCGGATCCCGGGACCAACCGCACGCTGTACGACTTCCTTGGCCGCAGCATCCGTATCGGGTTGCGCTTCGGGCTCGGCGCATAGCCGGCTGCGGGCGTGGACCGCGTTCAAGGCCGTTTCGCTATCGGAGCCGATCGTCAGATCCCGTGGGCGACTAGCGCGTCAGCCTCAGATTTGAAATCCGGGTCGAGCCGGGGGATCGGCGTCAGCCGCTGATCCGCGCAGTCGACACCGCGTTGAAGAACAGCTTGTCGAGCGCGGCCGATATGTCCTGGTTGGTCGTCACCTTGGTGTAGAGGCCATCGGAGGCGCACGCCTGCAACGCGGGCTCGATGGTGTGGAGATGCGGCGCGACGTTGGTCTGCGACCAGGGATCGTCGGTCAGCGCTTGGGCGAGATATTCGGTGTAGAGGATCGCGATGCGGATGCGACGGTTCTTGATCGCGGTGCAGCGCGTCGCATCGAACGCGATCTCTGGCTTCCCATTGGCGCGGAACTCGTCCTTCATGCCGTCGGTGATGATGAACAGCACGCCCTGCGGCGGATTGTTGTTCAGTCCGGTTCCCGGATCGGTCATCGCCGCGTTGGCGCGATCGGTCGCGTCATCGCTCGCGCTGTCGCGATCGCCGTAACCGACGTCGGTCGTTGCGCACGCCTGCGTCGGGCAACCGTTCGAGTAGAACAGCGACGGCGTCATGTTCACCGTCTTGGTCGCGGCGGCGTCGAGGTCGGACGTCATCGCCTGCAGCGTCGTATAGCCGCCCGCGCCGCGGAAGGTGGCGATTGCCATGCGATAGCGCGCGCCGTTCTTGCTCGACACCGACTTCGCGGTGGTGGCGAGGCGCGAGATCGCGGTGCCCGCCTCGTCGATGCGCAGTTTGAGATTGTACGATTTCGCAACGCCGTACAGATCGGTCATGTTGCCGTTCGCGTCGCGCCCCTGAACGTCGTTGGTCGAGTGGCAGGCGAACTGGCAGTTGCGCGTGTTGCTCTGTCCGACGAGCCGCAGCCCTTCCGTCGTGACCGGCAGCGCCATCGAGCCTGAGACGTCGGCGAGCATGTAGAAATCGATGTTCGGTGCGGTGGCGTTGGTGGTGACCGACGTACCGCCGATGTCGAGCGTGTTGACGGCCAGGATCTTGGCAAAGGTGTTGCGCGACGTGCCACGATAGGTGACGGTCGCCGTGCGGCGCCCGTTTGCGTCGGTCGGTGCGCTGACGGTCAGCGCGGTGATCGTAACCCCCGCGGCAGCGAGGATCGGCGACGCCTGTACCTGGAACATCTGCTGCGCATAGGCGGCGGCGGCGGCATCGGATTGCGTCAGGACGAGCTTGCTGACGGCAACGAGCGCAGCGGCGTCGGCGACCGCGTTGAGCTTCGTCTGCGACTTCATTGCGCGGGCGTAATCCACCCCCATGCCGATGGTGAAGCATAGCGGGATGACGGTGAAGGCGAAGATCATCAGCGTCGCACCGCGACGGTCGTGCCGCAGGCGGCGCCAGAGCCGAAGCATCATCTCAGCAATCCCCGCAGTCGATCTTGGTGCTGTTGCGCGGCAGCATGTAGAGGCTGTCCGCCAACCGGACCGCGGCGAGTTCGCCGAAGAAGACGGGTGGCGTGTAACCATAGGTGACTTCGGACAGCAGGAAATAGGTGCCGGGGATGCGCATCTGCGCCGGGATCGTGACCTGCGTGCCCTTCGCCAGCGGCAGGCCGCCGCGTGCGCGGCTCCACTGGACGAAGGTGCGATTGCTCGCGTCGGTCATCACCTGCGTTACGCGCATCGTCGCCGGGCCGGCGGGATAGGGGGCGAGCACCTGCGTGCTTGCGCCAAGCACGCCGTCAACCGCGGCCGCGGTCGTATCACCCGTCAGGTTCTGCGCGACGAGATCGGCGAGCGCGCGCGTCGCGATCGTCACCTTGCGGTTGCAGGCGATCGCATCCTGCAGCTGGAGCGTGCCGTAATAGAGGACGAGCGCCACCGGCAGCACGAGCGCGAATTCAATCAGCGCGGTACCCGCTCGGTTCGCGCGCAGCCGGCGCAGCGCGGCGATCATCGGTACGCTTCCGATTTGCCGACCGATGTCGCCACCAGCAGCCGCGTGCGCGCGCCGCGGTTCGCCAGCAGGACGAGCGGATCGGCCTCGATTGGCCAGGGGTACATCAGCCGCACGAGGACGATCGCGCCGCCCGAGCCAAGATCATAGGCGAAATTGTTAGTGACCTTGCCTGCCGAATCGTACGTCAGCGTCGGCACCGTGCTGTCGATCGTGTCCCACGTCGCGGCGCTCTTCACCTCGACGAGCAGTTTGGCGCATTTGAGGAACGGCGGCAGCGCCGCGCAGGCGGCCTGGCGATAGCGTTCGGCGAGCTGCGCGTCGGTCATCCCCTGCGTCCGCCCGGTCGCGTCGGCGAGCTGCGCCTTGCCGGTGATGACGTTGCGCGCCGACGCCTCGACGCCGGTCTCGAGCGCCTCTGCAGCGAAATAGACGAGGCTGGTCTGCAGGATCGCCAGCATGAGCGCGATGAACGGGATCGCGACGAACGCGAATTCGACGATCACCGCGCCGCGCCGATCGCGGATTACGCGGAGCGCTCGACGCGCGATAAGGCGATAAGAAAGGTTCATTCCGGTTCGATCGCCGGCATCCATGCCGATCAACCGTTAAAATTCGGCCAATTGGCTACGGCCGTCGGGCGGTCCGACCGGCATCGGGGCCTGAGCTCATGATATGTGCGACAGACTATCTTAGTACATAAGTACCCAATCACCCATCGCTGTTTAACGAGTGTAGAGCAGGCATGCGGGCTTCGCTGTAGCAGACTTGCCGTATTACGCTCAAACTATGTCTATACTTGGCTGGGCAGGGGCAAAAAGTTCTAGGCGAGGCTGATGTAGAGGTTGGCTTAGAAAGAACTCTAGAAATTAACCTATGTTGGAACTTCGGCTCGGTACGCACGTTCGGCCACTAGGCCGGCGCTTCGGGGCATGCCCATCTCTCGCGCAGGACCTCGATGACCGACACGACTACCGAGACGCCGCCGGGCGGCCCACCGCCCCACCTGCCCGGCCGCGCCAATCACGACATGAGCGACGACAGCAACAGCATCTTCTTCGCCGCGGTGAAGACGACGCGGATGCCGATGATCGTCACCGATCCCAATCAGCCCGACAATCCCATCGTCTTCGCCAATCCGGCGTTCATCAACATGACGGGCTATGCGTGGGAAGAACTCGTCGGGCGCAATTGCCGGCTGTTGCAAGGGCCGGACACCGATCGCGAGACGGTGGCCGAGGTGCGCCGCGCGGTCGAGCGCCGGCAGGAGACGTCGGTCGAAATCCTCAATTACAAGAAAAACGGCGCGGCGTTCTGGAACGCCTTGTTCATCTCGCCGGTGTTCGACGCGGACAATCAGCTGATCTATTTCTTCGCCTCGCAGCTCGACGTGACGCGGCGTCGCGACGCGGAGGAGGGGTTGCGGCAGGCGCAGAAGATGGAGGCGGTCGGCCAGCTGACGGGCGGCGTGGCACACGACTTCAATAACCTGCTGACGGTGATTCAGGGCTTTGGCGACGTGCTGAAGCATCAGATCGAGGGCGATGGTGACTTCGACCGGCGGAAGGCGGCACGCTCGATCAACGCCGTGCTGCAGGCGGCGGAGCGCGGCGCGACGCTGACGCAGCAGCTGCTCGCCTTCTCCCGCCGGCAGAAGCTGCAGGGCCGCGTGATCAACATCGTCGACCTGATCGACGAATTGCAGCCGCTGATCGAGCGGACCGCGGGCGGGCTCGTCAAGGTGCAGATCGCGCATCAGGAGACGACCTGCAACGCGCGCATCGATCCGACGCAGGCGGAGCTCGCGATCATCAATATCCTGCTCAACGCGCGCGACGCGATGCCCAACGGGGGCAAGATCCTGATCGACGTGCGTAATCGCTCGATCGACGTGACCGACAAGGGGTTCGGTGAGATCGAGGCAGGCAATTACGTATCGGTGACGATCACCGACGAGGGTGTCGGCATGTCGCCCGAGGTGTTGAAGCGGGTGACCGAGCCGTTCTTCACCACCAAGGATCAGGGTAAGGGCACGGGGCTCGGGCTGTCGATGGTCTATGGCTTCGTCAAGCAATCGGGCGGGTCGCTCGAGATCCAGTCGGAAGAGGGGCGCGGCACCACGGTGCGCATGCTGTTCCCGTGTGAGACGGCGCAGCTCGATCCGGTACACGCGCGCGTTCAACGCTCGCTCGCCGACAAACGCGGCAGCGAGACGGTGCTGATCGTCGAGGATCAGATCGACGTCGGCGACTATGCCGAAACCGTGCTTGCCGAGTTCGGCTACACCGTGCTGCGCGCGGAGAATGCCAACGAGGCGCTGGCGCTGCTCGACGGCGCAGGCCAGATCGACCTGTTGTTCAGCGACCTGATCATGCCGGGCGGCATGAACGGCGTGATGCTGGCGCGCGAGGTGAAGCGACGACGCCCCAAGATGCGCGTGCTGCTCACCACCGGCTACGCCGAATCGTCGATCGAGCGCGTGGACGCGCGTGGCGCGGAGTTCGAGCTGATCCAGAAACCGTACAAGCGCAGCGAACTCGCCACCAAAGTGCGGCAGGTGATCGAAGGCCCGACCGGAATCGGCACGCACGGCGGATAATGCGGCGGCCAGTGCCGCCGATTGCTGCAACGACCAACATGGATTAGGGTGTTCCCGCTTTGGACCGCCAGCCGCTCGCTCCCCAACCCGTCACGCCGTTCGAACCCTCGCCCGAGGTCGCCGCGGCGATCGCGGCGTTCGCGGCCGATCTCGACCGCGGCGATCCGATGCAGGTCGGCTTCATCATGACCCCCGTCGCGATGGTGGTCGCCGACCCGACGCTGCCCGACAGCCCGCTGATCTTCGTCAATCGCGCGTTCGAGCAGCTGACCGGCTTTCCCGCCAGCGAGGTGCTGGGGCGCAACTGCCGGTTCATGCAGGGGCCGCTGACCGATCCCGACGACGTTGCGCGACTGAAAGACGCGATCGTCCGGCGCGAGCCGATGGAACTCGATCTGCTGAACCATCGACGCGACGGCACGCCGTTCTGGAACCGGCTGATGGTCGCGCCGGTGTTTCGCGACGACGGATCCCTGCGCTATTTCGTCGCCTCGCAGATCGACGTCACGATCGAGCGGCACCGCGTGCACAAGCTCGAGCAGGATCGCGAGGCGCTCGCCGCCGAGGTGGCGCAGCGCGACGCCGATCTCGCGGCGCACAATGCGCGGCTGCGGCTGGCACTGAAGGCGGGCGCGCTCGGCACCTGGACGCTCGATCTGCCCGAACTGGTGCTGACCGCCTCGTCCGGCTGCAAGCGCGTATTCGGCCGGTCGCTCGCGGCGCCGTTCACCTACGAGGATCTGCTGGCGGCGATCCACCCCGACGATCTGCCGGCAATGCAGATGGCGGTGCGGCGCACGATCGAACAGGGTGTGCCCTACGAGATCGAATATCGCATCCTGACGCCGTCGGGCGAGCAGCGCTGGGTGCTGGTGCAAGGCGAGTTGCAGTATCGTGCGGACGGATCGCCGCTGTCGATGGCGGGCTTCTCGACGGACATCTCGCAGCGCAAGTTCGCCGAGGAGCATCGCGCGGTGCTGGCGCGCGAGCTGACACACCGCGTCAAGAACACGCTCGCGACGGTCAATGCGGTGGTCAATCAGACGCTGCGCGACGCCGCGTCGATCGAGGATGCGGCGGCGACGATTTCAGGGCGGATCGCGAGCCTCGGCGCGGCGCAGGAGCTGCTGATCCAGGACGAAGTGGAGGGCGCGGCGATCGGCGACATCGTCGAGAAGGCGCTGCTGCCGTTCCGCGACCGCGGCGGCGCGCGCTTCTCGGTCGACGGGCCCGCGGTGCGGCTGTCGCCCGAGATCACGCTCGCGCTCGCGATGGCGTTGCACGAACTGGCGACCAACGCGGTCAAATACGGCGCGCTGTCGGTCCCCGACGGGCGCGTCGCGATCGAATGGTCGATCCGGCGCACAGAGGGCGAGCGGCGGCTGTTCTTCTGCTGGGGCGAGCACGACGGGCCCCCGGTGGTGCCGCCGACACGCACCGGGTTCGGCACGCGGATGATCGAGCGCGTGCTGCGCAAGCACGTGCGCGGCGGCGCGGAAATCCAGTACCTCGAGAGCGGCGTCCGCTTCGAGATTGAGGCGCCGATCTGATCGCCGGTTGATGAGAAGGCCTATCGTCGGAGGCTTCGAGCCCGCAGGTGACGTTCGGCGCGCGCGGGCATACAGGGCGCCATGAGCCTCGCGACGCGGATCCGTGCTTTCCTCGCGGAGGAAGACTGGCAGTTCGCCCCGCACGAGCTGCCGACGATGCCCGGCTCGCCGGGCTCGCCCGCCCATCCGTGGCGCCGACGCATCGCCTACGTGCTGGTCGCTGTGCTGGTCGGCCTTACCGGCGGCTTCGGCAATGCGCTGATCGCCGCCAACACGACGTCGCTCGGCGGCGCATTGGGGCTCGATCCCGCGCAGGTCGCGTGGCTGCCGACCGTCTATGTGATGACGAACGTCAGCATCAACCTGCTGCTGATCAAGTTCCGACAGCAATTCGGCCTGCGCCCGTTCGCGATCATCTTTCTGGTGCTCTACGTCGGCTTCACCTTCGCGCATCTGTTCGTACGCGATTTCGGCTCGGCGATCCTGGTGCGCGCGGCGAGCGGGATGGCGGGGGCGCCGCTCTCCAGCCTCGCGCTCTATTACCTAATGCAGGCGTTCCCGGCAGGATGGCGGCTGCGCGCGGTCGTCGTCGGGATCGGCATTCCGCAATGCGCGACGCCGCTCGCGCGCCTGTTTTCGCCCGAGCTGCTGGCAATGAGCCAGTGGCGTACGCTGTACCTGTTCGAACTCGGGCTTGCCGCGCTCAGCCTCGCCGCGGTGCTCGCCTTCCGCCTGCCGCCGACGGTGCGGATCGAGGCGTTCGAGAAGCTCGATTTCGTCACCTTTCCGCTGTTCGCCGGCGCGATGGCGCTCGTCGCAGCGGTGCTCGGGCTCGGCCGCATCGTGTGGTGGACCGAGGCGCCGTGGATCGGCTGGGCGCTGCTCGCCGCGATCCCGATGCTCGTCGCCGCGCTCGTCATCGAGCATGGCCGCGCGAACCCGCTGCTCAACACGCGCTGGCTGGCGAGCGCCGACATCGTACGCTTCGCGATCGTCACGATCATGGCGCGCATCGTCCTGTCGGAACAGACCTACGGCGCGGTCGGGCTGCTGACCGTGCTGGGGCAGAACAACGATCAGCTGATCGTGTTCTTCCTGATCATCTTCGCCGCGACCGTCGCGGGCGTGGCGGCGAGCGCGGCGACGATCGATCCGCAGCGGCTGACCCAGCCCGTGATGCTGGCGATCGGCCTCGTCGCGGTGGCGGCCTATGCCGATTCGCACGCGACGAGTCTGACGCGAGCGCCGCAACTCTACGTCACGCAGGCGCTGATCGCCTTCTCGGCGGCCTTCTTCCTCGGCCCGGCGCTGCTGTTCGGGATGACGCGCGCGCTGGCGGCGGGCAGCGGGCACATCATCAGCTTCATCGCGCTGTTCGGCATCGTCAATTCGATCGGCGGGCTCGGCGGATCGGCGCTGCTCGGCACGTATCAGGTGATGCGCGAGAAGGCGCACAGCGCCGCGATCGTCGAGGCGGTGGCGCCGACCGACCCGCTGGTGCAGGCGCGGCTGGCAGCCGGCGCCGCGGGCGTCGCGCGCGTCGTCGGCGATCCGGCGCTGGCGCGCGCCGAAGGCGGCGCGCTGCTGGCGCAGAGCGCGACGCGCGAGGCGAACATCCTGGCCTATAACGACGTCTTTCGCCTGATCGCATTGCTCGCCGCGCTGACCTTCGCCTATCTCGCTTTCCTTCTGTTTCGCCGCCGCATCCGCGCCCGGCGCGAGGCCCTTGCATGACCGACGCCCGCTCGCCCGTCACCGCCACTTCAGCGACCGAGGAAAAGATTGCGGAGGATGCCGCCGCGGTGAACGCGCCGCCGGCGGGATCCGGCTGGTCGCCGCCTGCCGTATCGCGCCGCGCGGCGCTCGTCATCGCGCTGCTGGCGCTCGGCGGTATGCTGGCGGTGCTGGCGGCGTGGCGCATCTGGCCGTTCACCGTCGCGCGCGAATCGACCGACAACGCCTATGTCCGAGGTCGGGTGACGGTGGTCGCGCCGCAGGTATCGGGCTATGTCACGCAAGTCACGGTGGCCGATTTCGCGAGCGTCCGGCGTGGCCAGCCGCTGGTGCAGATCGACCAGCGAATCTACGCGCAGCGCGTCGCGCAGGCCGAGGCGGCACTGGCCGCGCAGCAGGCGACGCTCGCGAACAACCGCCAGCAGGCGGCGAGCCGTGCGGCGAGCGTGCAGGCGCAGGACGCGGCGGTGCAGAACGCCGCAGCGCAGCTGATGCGCGCACGTGCCGACATGAACCGCGTCAACGACCTCGTCACCGATGGCTCGGTATCGCTGCGCGAGCGCGACCAGACGCTTGCCGCGCTGCGCCAAGCCGAGGCGGGCGTTGCGCAGGCGGAGGCGGCACGTGAGATCGCGCGGCAGGAAGTGCGCACCGTTGCGGTCGGGCGTGGTGGGCAGCAGGCGGGAGTGCAGGGGGCCGAGGCGGCGCTGCGGCTGGCGCGGATCGACCTTGCCAACACCGTCATCCGCGCGCCGGAGGCGGGGCGGCTGAGCGAGGTGGGCGTGCGCGTCGGGCAATATGTGACGGCCGGATCGCAGCTGATGTTCCTGGTGCCCGCCGACGTGTGGGTGATCGCCAACTTCAAGGAAGCGCAGACCGCCGACGTCCGCGTCGGCCAGCGCGCGAGCTTCACCGTCGACGGGCTCGCCGATGCACGGCTGACCGGACGGGTCGAGCGTATCTCCCCCGCCGCCGGGAGCGAGTTCGCGGTGCTCAAGTCGGACAATGCGACGGGCAATTTCACCAAGGTGCCACAGCGCATCGCGGTGCGGATCCGGATCGATCCCGGCCAGCCGCTCGCCGCGCGGCTGCGCCCCGGCATGTCGGTGCAGGCGCGCGTCGAAACCGCGTCGGGGGCAGCAATCCGGTGATGCGCCGCGCGCTGCTCCTCCCCGCGATGCTGGCAGGCTGCACGCTGCCGGGCCCGCGCGCGGAGGCGCCGCCCGGCGCCGCCGTCACGCCGCCGGCGGGATGGCGCACGCCGCTGAACCCCGGCGGCACGATCCGCGCCGGTTGGTGGGAGGCGTTCGGCGATCCCGTGCTCGCCAGTCTCGTCACCCGCGCGCTGGCCGCCAACGTCGACATCCAGATCGCGGCGGCGCGGGTGGAGGAGGCGCGCGCGGCGGAGGCGCTGTCGCGCGCCAACCTGCTGCCGCAGATCGGCGGCACCGTGGCGGAGACGCAGGGGCAGACGCTGAGCCCGTTCGGCACGCCGAGCCGCGCGATCGGCGCGCAGCCGGGAATCACCGCGAGCTACGATCTCGACCTGTTCGGGCGGCTGCGACTAGCGCGGGCGGCGGCGCGCGCGCAGCTGCTCGCCAGCGAGGGCGCGCGCGACACCGTCCGGCTCGCTACCGCCGCCGCGGTCGCCAGCGGCTACGTCACGTTGCGCGCGCTGGACCAGCGGCTGGCGATCGCCCGCGCGACCTTGGCGGCTCGGGCGGAGGCGCAGCGGATCGCGCGTCGGCGCTACGAGACAGGCTATTCGTCGCGGCTTGAATATCGCCAGGCGCAGGCCGAATATGCCGCGACTGCGCAGCTCGTCCCCGCCGCGGCGCTGGCGATCAGCCGGCAGGAGAATGCGCTGTCGCTGCTGCTCGGTGACAATCCGGGGCCGGTCGCGCGCGGGCTGCCGCTCGACGCGATCCGGCTGCCGCCGATCCCCGACGGTCTGCCCGCCGATCTGCTGCGCCGCCGCCCCGATCTCTTCCAGGCGGAGCAGACCCTGGTCGCCGCCGATCGCAGCCTCGACAGCCAGCGCGCCGCCATGCTGCCCAATCTGGCGCTGACCGGCTCGGCGGGACTAGTCCTGTCGACCGCGCTGGCCAACCCGGTCGGCGTGTTCACGCTCGGCGCGAGCATCCTCGCGCCGCTGTTCGACGGCGGGCGGCTCGCCGCGCAGGAGGATGCCGCGGCGGCGCGGCGCGATCAGGCGGCGTTCGGCTATCGCCGCGCCGCGCTACAGGCGTTCCGCGAGGTCGACGACGCGCTCGACGGCGTGCGCCGCACGGGCGAGCAGGCGGACGATCTCGCGCGGCAGACCGCCGCGGCGCAGGGGGCGCTGCAGAATGCGTCGAACCGCTACCGCGCTGGCTATTCTGCCTATATCGAGCAGCTCGATGCCCAGCGCAGCCTGCTGACGGCGGAACTGTCGCTGGTGCAGGCGCGCAGCGACCGGCTGGCGAGCTACGTCGCACTGTATCAAGCGATGGGCGGCGGCTGGTCCGCGACGGACGTGCGCGGCGCCGGGCAATAGCCCAAGGTGCGGATGTGGCCGCGCCCCGATTGCTTGGCGCCTACATAATCCGAATTGGTGCGGCCGGGCCGACAGTCGGCTATGTACGGCGTTCGCAGGGGCATTCGACCATGACGCAGATCGGCGCGACCATCGATGAAGTCGGAACGCTGATCCGCGACGGCGGCGGCTTCTTTCTGCGCCGTGACGGAGGCGGGCGCTACGCGCTCGAACTGCATCGCACGCCCGTCGATCTTGTCGAGAAGCGCGTGCGGCTGCGCGGTACGCTGGTCGGCGCCGATCTCGTCAACGCCGAAGGCGTCGCGCCCGCTTGACGGGTCACCGGCGCGCCAGCGTGCGTATGGCGGGCACATGGTGCACGAAGACGCCCGGCGCAGTGCTTTGGATCAGCCGCTCGATCGCCGCGGCGATTAGGTCGGCACGAAGCGGCGCGTAGCGGGCGAGCGGACCGATCAGCAGCGGATCGAGCAGCGGTGCGACGCGCTGCGCGATCGCTTCCGCCGGACGCCGATCGGCGCGAGCCCCGAGCAGCAGGCTCGGGCGCAGGATATCGACGCGATCGTAGCCGAGCGTTCGGATCGCCGCCTCGACCTCACCCTTCACCGACAGGTACAGGCCGCGCCCGCCGGCGCCAACCGAGCTCACCAGCACGAAGCGGCGCGCCCCGGCGCGCCGGGCGAGCCGTGCAAAGGCCACACCGAAATCGTGATCGACCCGGCGGAAGCGCGCGGGCGATCCCGCAGCGCGCAGCGTCGTGCCAAGGCAGCAGATGCCGATGTCCGCCGCGTCGATCGGAACCGTCACCGGATCGTCGGCGAGGCGCTCGAAGTCGATCCGGCGCTCGCCCGGCCGCGTTGGCGCGCGTACTAGGCTGTCGAGCGCAACGTCGTCGCGCCGCAGCAGGCGCTCGGTCAGCAGCCCACCGACGAGCCCCGTGCCACCGGCCATGACGATGCGTACCATGGCGGGAAGGCTAGGGCGCGCGATCGCGTGTCGACCGTGTCGAAGCGACTCGCATAATCCTGCCCGGTGGGTCTAAGCCGGGGTCATGACCATGCCGACCGACGAGGAACTGGCCGCGCTCGGCGCCGCGTTCGAGCTGTTCGCGCGCCGTCACAAGCTGGCCGAGGCGCTCGGGCCGGAGCGGCCGCTCAACGAGCTCGACAAGCAGATCCTGTCCTATGTCGCGCGCAGCGACGGCTGCGGGCCGAGCGATGTCGCGCGCTTCCTGGGGGTGGCGAACACTACCGTCTCCTCGGCGACCGACCGGCTGGTGAAGCGCGACCTGCTGCGGCGGCAGCGGCCCGAGGCGGATCGCCGCGCGGTCGCGCTGCACCTGACGCCGGCGGGCGAGAGCAGGGTCGCGGCGCTCCAGGCGATGTATGGCGAGCTGTACCGCCGCTTGCTCGCGCCGCTCGACCCTGCCGAGCGGCGCCAGCTGATCGCGATGATGGCGAAGGTCGCGAACGACGACGCTTGAATAGTACGAACTTCGTGATATTCCTCTGTTGGCGCGCTACTGGCGTCGCCGGGAGAGATTCATGGCAATCACGATCAACGGCACTCCGATCGAACCGCCGGCGGATGCCCGCGTCTCGCTGCTCGATCTGTTGCGCGAGCGGCTGCACCTCACGGGCACCAAGATCGGCTGCAACCAGGGCGCGTGCGGCGCCTGCACGGTGCTGATCGATGGCCAGCGCGTGTTGTCGTGCCTGACGCTGGCGGCGCAGGCGGACGGCCGCACGGTCACCACGATCGAGGGACTGGGGGCGAACGGGCTTCACCCGTTGCAGCAGGCGTTCCTCGAGCATGACGGCTTCCAGTGCGGCTATTGCACGCCGGGGCAGATCTGTGCCGCGAGCGCGATGCTAGAGGAGATCGCCGCAGGCGTGCCGAGCTACGTGACGCGCGATCTCGCCGCGCCGGCGCGGCTGACGCGCGAGGAGGTGCGCGAGCGGATGAGCGGCAATCTCTGCCGCTGCGGCGCACACAATGGGATCATCGACGCGATCATGACGGTAGCCGAGGGGCAGGCGGCATGACGCCGGTGGCATATCGGCGTGCGCAGAGCACAGGCGATGCCGTGCGGCTGGCAGGCATGGCTGGCCACCGGCTGCTCGGCGGCGGGACCAACCTCGTCGACCTGATGCGCAAGGGTGTCGAGCAGCCCGCGACGCTGGTCGACGTGACGGGTCTGCCGGGCGGGATCGAGGAAGCGGCGGACGGCAGCATCGTGATCGGCGCCGGCGCGCGCAATGGGGCGATCGCCGCCCACCCGTTGATCCGCAGCCGCTATCCAATGCTGTCGCGCGCGATCCTCGCGGGTGCCTCGGCGCAGATCCGCAACATGGCGACGGCTGGCGGCAACCTCCTCCAGCGGACGCGCTGCGTCTATTTCGCCGACGAAGCGGGATCGCGCTGCAACAAGCGTGCGCCGGGCAGCGGGTGCGACGCGATCGGTGGCTTCACGCGCTATCACGCGATCCTAGGGGCTTCGCCCGCGTGCATCGCGACGCATCCGTCGGACATGGCGGTGGCGCTAGCCGCGCTCGACGCGCGGGTGCATGTCGCGGGCAAGGACGATGCGCGCGTCGTGCCGCTGGCCGACTTCCACCGCCTGCCGGGCGAGCGGCCCGACATCGAGACCGCCCTGGAACCGGGCGACGTGATCGTGGCGATCGAACTGCCACCGTCGCGGCTCGCGGCGCGATCGGACTATCGCAAGGTGCGCGACCGCGCCTCCTATGCCTTTGCGCTCGTCTCGGTCGCGGCCGGTGTGGTGGTCGAGGACGGGCGGATCGCCGAGGCGCGGATCGCGCTGGGCGGCGTCGCGCACAAGCCGTGGCGGGCGCGGCTCGCGGAGGCGGCGCTGGAGGGTAAGGTGCCGAGCGAGGCGGCGTTCGTCGCCGCGGCGGCGGCGGAGCTCGCCACGGCCGAGCCGCAGCCGGGCAACGGGTTCAAAGTGGCGCTGGCGCAGCGGACGCTCGCTGCGGTTCTCTCCGCGCTGTGCGAGGATCAGGCATGAGCAGGGTACAAAATGTCCTCGTCGGCACGGTGCGCAGCGCGCTCGGCTGGGTCCCCGCGCAATGGCTGCCCGGCGGCACGCCCGACCCGCTGATCGGCCGGCGCGGCGAAGTAGGGCGGCAGGCCGTGCGGATCGATGGCGACGCGAAAGTGCAGGGCCAGGCGCGCTTCTCCGCCGAAGTGCCGCTGGAGAACCTGTGCTACGCCGCGCTCGTCCACGCGACGATCACGCGCGGGCGGATCACGCGGATCGACACGGCACGGGCTGAGGCCGCCGAGGGCGTGCTGCTGGTTGTCACCCATCGCAACATGCCGCGCGTGTCCGGCCCCTCGCTGATCGCGATCACCGATCCGACCGCGGTCGGCAACAGCAGCCTGCCGATCCTCCAGGACGACCGCGTACATTACAACGGCCAAGTCGTCGCGGCGGTGGTCGCGGAAACGCAGGAGCAGGCCGATCACGCGGCGTCGCTGATCGACATCGACTATACCGCCGAACCGGCCGAGACGCGCTTCGAAGCGGCGAAGGCGGGCGCGCGGATCATCCCGTCGCTGCTGATCGAGCGCAACCACGTGTCGGTCGGCCGCGCCGAGCGCGAGCTCGCCCAGGCGCCGCACCAAGTGGACAATCTCTATCGCACGCAGTGGCAGAACCATAATGCGATCGAGCTCCACGCGCTGACCGTCGCATGGGAGGGCGAGAAGCTGACCGTGCACGACACGACGCAGATGATCGCGT
This sequence comes from Sphingomonas sp. TZW2008, assembly GCF_002117915.1. GTDB lineage: Bacteria > Pseudomonadota > Alphaproteobacteria > Sphingomonadales > Sphingomonadaceae > Sphingomonas. The sequence continues at coordinate 59,381 of NZ_BDJB01000010.1, forward strand.
CCGAGGCCGCGACGCTAGCCAAGCTGTTCGGGCTGAAGCGCGAGGATGTGCGCGTGCTCTCGCCGTTCGTCGGCGGCGGTTTCGGCGGCAAGGGCTTCTGGGATCACCAGGTGGTCGCCGTTGCCGCGGCGCGGATGGTCGGTCGGCCGCTGCGGCTGCAGCTCAGCCGCGAGAGCGTGTATCGCATCGTGGGCGGACGAAGCGCGACCGAGCAGCGGGTGGCGATCGGTGCCGATAACGAGGGCCGGTTCACCGCGCTGATCCACAACGGCTATTCGGTGATGCCGCCCTACGGCGCATGCCCGGAGGCCTATACGCTTGGCACAAGGTCGGCCTATCGCGCGAAGAGCTTCGAAATCGTGCAGCGCCACATCGACATGGCGGTGGTGCCAAACACCTTCATGCGTGCACCGGGCGAGGCGATCGGCACCTTTGCGCTCGAAAGCGCCGTCGACGAGCTTTCGCACGAGCTGGCGATCGACCCGGTCGAGCTGCGGCTGCGGAACCTGCCCGACAAGCATCCGATCACCGGCGCGCCCTTTTCGCAACATGCCGCGGCCAAGTCGTGGGCGGACGGCGCGGCGCGGTTCGGCTGGGAGCACCGCTCCGCCACGCCTGGCACACGGCGCGAGGGCGAATGGCGCATCGGCATGGGCTGCGGCAGCGGCAGCTTTCCCTATATCCGCATGCCCGGCGCCGCCGTCCGCCTGACGATCCGGCGCGACGGCACAGCGACGCTGGCCTGCTCGGCGCAGGAGATGGGCATGGGGACCTCGACGGTGCTGGCGCAGCAGGTCGCCGACCGCTTGGGCATCCCGATCGAGGCAGTGGCGATCGAGACGGGCGATTCCGATCTGCCGCCGGCGCCGATGGCGGGTGGATCGGGGCAGAGCGTGTCGATCGCCGGCGCGCTGCTCGCCGCGTCGGAGAAGCTTCCGGGCGAGTTGCTCCGTCTGGCCGGCAACGACAGCCCACTCGCCGGATTGCGACCGGGCGAGATCCGGCTGATCGAGCAGGGGATGGCGAGCGCCGCCGACCCGACCCGGCACGAGACCTTTCGTTCGATTCTCGCCCGCGCCAATCGCGACGAGGTGAGCGTTTCCGCGACCGGCACACCGCCGCTCGAAATGATGAAGTTCGCGATGCATTCCACCGCGGCGATGTTCTGCGAGCTGCGCGTCAGTGACGTGACCGGCGAAATCCGCGTCGATCGCCTGCTCGGCTCGTTCGACTGCGGCACGATCCTCAACCCGCGTACCGCCGCCAGCCAGTTCCGCGGCGGGATGATCATGGGGCTTGGCCTCGCGCTGACCGAAGAGACGTGGCTCGACGAGCGCAGCGGGCGGATCATGAACCCGACGCTGGCCGACTATCACGTGCCCGCACACCTCGACGTGCCCGAAATCGAGGTGATGTGGACTGGGATCCCCGATCCGCGATCGCCGCTGGGCGCGCGCGGGATTGGCGAGATCGGCATCACCGGGGTCGCAGCGGCGGTTGCCAATGCCGTGTTCAACGCCACCGGTAAACGCGTGCGCGACCTGCCGATAACACTCGACAAGCTGTTATAGGATTGGGCGGGCGCCGCGGCGTTAATCTGAGCCACGCCGATCCGCGCACTGCGGCGCCTGTGTACCGGCTCGTACGATCGCCCGATGCCGGTGCGCAGGCAGGTGCGATTGCGGGGGTGGGCGGGCGGCGGATCAGCCTTGAAGGATACGCTGCCCGATCGGTACGTTCCGGACCAATGATCGAAAGTCCGCTTGAAGCACGATTGTCGCAATACACGCCGCTGACCTTCGCCGAGCGCGACGCGCTGCGCTGGCTTGAACGGCGCGAGCGCAGCGTTGCGGCCGGCGAGGTGCTGATCGAGGAGGGGGCGGCGACCGACCAGCTCTACCTCGTGGCGAGCGGGTGGCTGCACGGATCGGTACGGCTCAAGGACGGCGGGCGGCAGATCCTGCGCTTCTACTTCGTCGGCGACGTGACGACGACCTTCTCTATCGCCTGGGGGCGCAGCGCCGCGAGGCTGCAGGCGGTCAGCCCCGCGAACCTCTATCAGATTCCGAAGGACGTGTTCGGTCGGCTGTTCCGATCGCAGCCGCGACTCGGCGCCTTGCTCTATGCCGTCGCCGCGTCGGAACAGGTGGCGATGGCGGATCGGCTGACGTCGATCGGGAGGACTGACGGCTTTACGCGGATCGCGACGCTGCTGCTCGACATCCGCTCGCGGTTGCGCGTGGCGGACGGGCTCGACGGGTCGACGTTCGAGCTACCTTTGACGCAGCAGGATCTGGGTGATGCGGTCGGCCTGACCAAGACGCACGTCAATCGATCGCTCAAAGCGCTGGAGGAGACGGGGTTGGTCGAGCGTACCGGGCGCCTGATCCGGATCAACGACGTCGACCGCCTTGCCCGACTGGTCGATTTCAAGGATCGGCACGGCGAGATCGCGACCGACTGGCTCCCCACCGCCGGGCCGAGAAGTGACATGGATCATACAACCGCCCGGATCGAAGAACATATGTAACGACCGCGCAACGAAAGTTCCGTTACCCGCAAATTTCCCGCAACCGCCCCATTTGCCCGCGGTTCGGCGTTGGGTGGCCCGTTTCCGGGTCGAGCGGGGAAATCTTTATGGCCGAACGTCTGGGTGTTGCGATCGTTGGCGTGGGCGGCGCCGTCGCCACCACCGCCATTGCCGGGATCGAGATGATCAAGGCGGGCTCCAACAGCCTCGCCGGGCTGCCGCTGGCGGGGCGCGACATTGCCGGCATGGCATCCTATCGCGACCTCGAGTTCGGCGGCTGGGATCTCGCCGACGACACGCTCGGCAACCTCGCGCTGCGCCACGGCGTGATCGGCGAGAAGGAACTGGCCGACGGCGCGGCGGTGCTGAACGACATGCGCCCTTGGAAGGCCGCGGGAAGCACTGGCTATTGCGCCAATATCGACGGCGGCAACAAGCTGACCGGCGGGCACCGCGCGGCGATCGCGCAGATCCAGGGCGACCTCGATCGCTTTCGCCGCGACAAGGGGCTCGACCGCGTCGTCGTCGTCAACCTCGCCTCGACCGAGCGCGTGCCGGGCGCCGACGATCCCGCGCTGCAGTCGCGCGACGCGTTCGAACGCGGGCTCGACAGCGACGATGCCGCGATCAGCCCGGCGATGCTCTACGCTTATGCCGCGATCGATGCCGGCACGCCGTACGCGAACTTCACCCCCTCGGTCGCCGCCGACATCGCGCCGCTCGCCGCCTTTGCCACCGAGCGCAACGTGCCGGTCGCCGGCAAGGACGGGAAGACCGGGCAGACGTTCATGAAGACCGTGATCGCGCCTGCGCTGCGCGATCGCGCGCTGCACGTCGACGGCTGGTTTTCGACCAACATCCTCGGCAATTCGGACGGGCTGGCGCTCGACGATCCCAAGTCGCTCGCTTCCAAGCTCGGGACCAAGGGCAGCGTGCTCGATCAGATCCTTGGCTATCCGGTTGAGGATCACATCATCATGATCCATTATTATCGCCCGCGCGGCGACGACAAGGAAGCGTGGGACAATATCGATCTGACCGGCTTCCTCGGCCAGAAGATGCAGCTCAAGCTCAATTTCCTGTGCAAGGACTCGATCCTCGCGGCGCCGCTCGCGATCGAGATCGCGCGGTGCCTCGATCTGGCGCACCAGCGCGGCGAGGGCGGGGTGCAGGAGCAGCTCGGCCTGTTCTTCAAGCTGCCGCAGACGCGCGGCGGCGCACCGGAACATGCGGTGCCCGAGCAGCAGCTGATTCTCGACCGCTGGCTCGATCGCCGCGACGCGTGATCGGCGCCCCCGTGGCGGCGAATACCTTGACCGGAGCCAATGCGGCGAAGGGGCTGACCCCAGCCGTACTGCCGCTGTTTCGCGAGCTTGGCGACCTGAAGCGCATCCACTCGGCGGCGACCCCCGGATCGATCGCCGAACGGCTGTTCGTCGCCGCGTGGGCGGCGCTGGTCCGCGGCGATGCGGCGGGTAGCGTGATGGCGCGCACGGTAGCGGCGGCGCTGGTATCGGCGCGGCTCGGCGACATCGATGCCGCCGCGCTCGCCTTGCTCGGGATCAGCGACGAGGCGTCGGCGATCCTCGGCCGCGCATTCGACGAGATCGCACCCGAGCTCCCCGCCGCGCTAAGCGCGCAGTTGCGCGAGGCGCTGATCGGGGGGCGGCCGGAAGCCGGGCCGGTGCCCGCCTTCGTCGGGAAGCTCTCCCGCCAACCGCGCGCGGGCGTCACCTGTCCCGGGCGGCCGCGCATCCTGCTCCAGCCGCCCGAGAACCACGCCGAGCACTGCCTGATGGTCGCGGTATACGGCGTGCTTGCGAGCGGCTGGCACGATGCCGATCCGACCGCGGTTTTCGTCGCCGGGCTTGCGCATCACCTGCACAACGCGGACATGCCCGACAGCGGTTACTCGGGCGAGATGCTACTCGGCGGTGCGCTCAATGCCGCGATCGCCAACGCCCGCGCCTCCGCGCTTGGCGAACTCGACGATCGCCTGCGCCCGATCGTCGAGGCGGCGATCGAACCCATCGGCGGCGATCGCACGCCCGAGGCGCGCGCCTTCCACGTCGCCGACGTGCTCGACCGCGTGCTGGAGATCGAGCAGTTCACGCGCGCCGCGCGGCTGACGATGGACGTGGTGCTCGACGACTATGGCCTCGTCCATGACGGGCCGGTTAAGGCGTTCCACGACCGAATCCTCGCTGACGCGGGGCTGGCATGAGCATGGCGGCGGCGCTGCGGTCACCCATCACCGGCCGGCCGCTCGTCGCCGACACGCCGCACTCGCTCGCCGCCCCAGGGGAACGCTGGCCGGTGGTCGACGGCATCCCCTATCTCCGCATCGAGAGCGAGGGGCTGGTCGCGGTGGCGCTCGACCATCTCGACGCCGGCTGCCCCGACGATGCGCTGGTCGCGTTGCTAACCGATCAGGACGCCTGGTGGACCGGACCTGCCACGGATCTGTCTGAGCTCAAGCGCTTGGTGCGTGAGCGCGACACGCTGTCGCTGCGCGACGCGATGGCGCTGCTGCGGATGGGGCCGGTCGCCGACTATTTCGCCTATCGCTGGGTCGATCCTACCTATCTCGCTGGGCTGGCGCTGATCGAGGCGCACTGGACCACGCCCGTCACCGCATTCGAACTGGCGTGCGGCATCGGCCACTATCTACGCGATCTGAGCCGCGCGGGTGTCGCCTGCGTCGGCGGTGACGTGGTGTTCGCCAAATGCTGGCTGGCGAAACACTGGGTCGCCCCCGCGGCGGACTATGTCGTGTTCGACGCGAGCGCGCCGTGGCCGATTGTGGATCGGCGCTTCGATCTCGTGCTGTGCAACGACGCCTTCTACTTCCTGCCCGATCAGCCTACCATCGCGCAGCGGTTGCGCGCGGCGCTCGCGCCCGATGGCGTGCTCGCGGTCAGCCATCTGCACAACGCCGACTATCACGGCGGCAGCAAGGGCCCGGCGCGCGGCTGGACCGAATGGGCGGCGTTGTTCCCTGACGCCGCGGTCTATGACGAGCGCGCCTTGCTCGGCGCGCTGCTCGACGCCGGGGGACCGCAGGCGCAGGGCTGGCGCGCCGATCCCAATGTGGAGGCATGGTCGATCGTCGAGCCGGCCACATCGTCGCGCGCGCTGACCGGCGGCGTGGCGCTGCCCGCGGACGACGCGGTGCTGCGGCCGAACCCGCTGATCGGCGACGCGCCTGGCGAGCAACACGTTGCGTGGCCCTCGGAGCGCTGGCGCGACGAGTATGCGCCCGGCTGCTTCTGGGCGAAGCGCGACGACGAACTCACCTTTCTCGCCGACCCAGTGCGCCTACGCCGCCTGGTCGACCTGCCGGAGCGCTGGTGATGCGTTGGGGGATCGCAGGCTACGGCTGGGTCGCGCGCGACCACATGGCGCCGGGCATCACCGCGGCAGGAGGGACGGTCGCGGCGGTTGCCGATCCGTCGCCCGCCGCGCGGGACCGGGCAAGCGCCGCGGGGATCGCAGCGTATGACAGCGTCGAGGCGATGATCGCGGCGAGCGGGTGCGACCTCGTCTACGTCGCCGCGCCCAACGACGCGCATCTCGCCCCGGTGCGCGCGGCTGCCGCGGCCGGGCTACCGGTGCTGTGCGAGAAGCCGATCGCGGCATCGCTCGTCGACGCAGAGGCGATGGCGGCGGCGGTCGGCGATACGCTCTACGGCACTGCCTTCGACCAGCGCCACCATCCCGCGCATCGCGCGATCGCTGAGGCGATCGTCGCGGGCGAGATCGGCCGCCCGGTCGCGGTGCGCATCGTCTACGCCTGCTGGGTCGATCCGCTGTGGTCGCCCGACGGCGCGGCGCACGACAATTGGCGCGTCGACCCGGCACGTGCGGGCGGCGGCGCGGTGATCGACCTCGCGCTCCACGGCCTCGACCTTGCCGAGCGGCTGTTGCACGAGCCGGTCACGTCATTGTCGATCCAGCTCCAGCGGCGCATCCACGCCTATTCGGCCGACGACGGCGGCGTGTTGGCGGGGCGGACCGCGTCGGGCGTGCTGTTCCAGAGCCACGTCGCCTACAATTGCGCCGAGGTGCTGCCGCGCCGCCGGCTCGAGGTGCTGGGCGAGCACGGGCTGATCGTCGCCACCGACACGATGGGGCAGACCGCGGGCGGCAGCGTCGTGCGCCGCTGCGCGCGTTCGGGCGAGGAGACGCCGATCGCCTTCGACACCGGCTGCAGCCCCTTCGCCGCGCAGGCCGCGGCGTTCATGGCGGCGGTGCGCGGCGGTGCGCACGATTTCTCGATGCCGCGCGACATCGCGCTGATGCGCGTCTTCGACGCTGCCTATCAGGAGGCGATCCTATGCCTTTGAGCTGGTTCGCCTGCGCCAACTGCGGCTTCTGGCAGCATCACTTCGCGCCGCCCGACTGCCCGGTGTGCAGCGACGTGCGCAACGATCTACCCGCCGACGGCTGGCGCTTCCTGCCCGAGCACGAGGTCGCCGCGATGCATGAGGGCGACGCGCGTGAGGTGGCGCCCGGCCTGTGGGCGTTCACTACGCGCCCGGCGCTCGGCCTCGCCGGCACCGGATGGCTGATCGTGCGCGAAGGCGGCAACATCGCGTTCGAGGCGGCGCCCTATTATTCGGACGCGATGCTCGACCGGATCGCGACGCTCGGCGGCGTCGCCTTCCTCTCGGCCAGCCACGCGCATGGCTATGGCGCGCTGTTCCAGCTCCAGCGCCGCTTCGATCCGGCTATCGTCGCGATCCAGCGCGACGATCTGTCGATGACCAAGGCGTTCCGCGTCACCGCCCCGTTCGACGACGTGCTCGAACTCGCCCCCGGCTACACGCTGCATCACGTCGGCGGCCATTACGCAGGCCAGGCATGCCTGCACGATGCGCCCGGCGGACGGCTGTTCTGCGGCGACATGTTCAAGATCGATCAGGACGGCGACGGTCGCAGCCAGTCGATTTCCAGCCACAAGGCCTTTCACAAGGACATTCCGCTGACCCATGCCGAACTGCGTCGCTATCGCGACACCATTGCCCCGCTTCCCTTCGATGCGCTGCTGACGCCGTTCGAATATGCACCAGATATCGGCCGCGACACCGCGCTCGCCGCGCTCGACGAGGGCCTGGCGCGCGCGCCAGGCGTCAAGCGGTTGCCGCTGTGAGGTCGGGGCTGCCCGAGGGGCTCGGCGCCGCCGCGCACGCCTATCTTGACGCATTTCCGCGCGGCGACGTGGTGGCATTCCCGATCCACCCGCTCGACCGGCTGGAGTTGCCGGTGTGGGTCGTCGCGCTGTTTCCGGAGGATTTGGCGCTGGCGGGAATCATGCCCTATGGCGTCGGCTATGGCGCGACCGACGAGGCGGCGGTGCTCGGCGGGCTGGGCGAGATCGCCGAAATGGTGTGGCCGACGCTGACGCTGGGTGCACGGCAGAAGACTACCGGCAGCTATCGCAATCTCGCCGCATCGCTGGGCACGCGCGCGATCGCCGATCCGCTGACGCTGTGCCTGCCCGCCGGATCGTCCGTCGACCACGATACCGTGCTCGACTGGGTCGAGGCGAAGCGTTGGGCGGACGGCTCGACCGTGCTCGTCCCGATCGATCTCGCCGCCTATTCGGCGAAGGAACTGGCGCCGGGCTATCGGCCGTTCACGACGATTATCTCGAACGGGATGGGCGCCGGCCCCGATCTGGATTGGGCGATCGGGCATGGCTTGTGCGAGATCCTGCAGCGCGACGGCAACGGCGTCGTCTTTCGCGCGCTCGATCGCGGCACGGCGCTGTCGCTCGACAGTGATCTGCCGGCATCGACGCGCGCGATCCTCGATCGGTTCGATGCAGCCGGCATCCGTGCAATCCCCAAGTTCGCGACCGACCAGTTCGGCCTTCCCAACCTCTACTGCGTCGGCGTCGACGAGCGCGCTGCGCCCGCCGCGCCGATCATGGTCACCGCGTGCGGCGAGGCGTGCCACGCCGATCGCGACGCCGCGCTCGACAAGTGCCTGACTGAATTCGCCGCCAGCCGCGCGCGCAAGGCGTTCGCGCACGGCCCCGCCGATCTCGTCGCCAGCGTCGCGCCCGCGGGCTATGTCGAGCGCTTCATGGCGCAGGCCGGCGGGGCAGCGAAGTCGAGCGACCGGCGCGCGTTCGCCGCGATGCAGGAATGGACGCGGCGCAACGCCGAGGAACTGCGCGACTGGCTCTCGCACAGCATGCTCGCCGAACGCGCGTCGCACGCCTTCTCCGCGCTGCCGACGCAGCCCGCGCCTGACGGCCATGCCCGCGCGCTCACCGCGCGCGCCGCGGTCGAGGCGGCGGGGTTCGACATCCTCTACGTCGACATGTCGCCGCCCGATCGCGCGGTCACCGTCGTCAAGGTCATCGTGCCCGGCATGGAGGTGGAGACGATGAGCTATTACCGCATCGGCGCGCGCAACACCGAGAAGCTGCTCGAGCTTGGCTCGCCGCTGGTACAGTTCGGCGAGGAGGGCGCCGCGCTCCGCCGCATTCGCTTGCCCGAGGCCGACGCCGAACGGCTTGGCCATCCGCTGTTCGACACGGCGATGGCCGATCGCCTCGTCGGCCCGCTCTACCCGCTCTATCGCGAGCCCGAGGCGCATCACGTCGCGTTCGAGGCGGGCGTCGAATGAGCCTGCGTTTCGCGTACAACACCAACGGCGCGGCCAACCACCGGCTCGACGACGCGCTGCGGCTGATCGCCGAGGCGGGCTACGACGGCGTCGCGCTGACGCTCGACCACCATCATCTCGACCCCTTCGCCAACGCGTGGGAGCGCGAGACCGAGCGCGTCGGCCGGCTGCTGGACACGTTGCGGCTCGGCAGCGTGATCGAAACGGGCGCGCGCTACCTGCTGGACCCGCGCGTCAAGCACGAGCCGACGTTGATCGCACGCGATGCCGAAGGGCGCGCGCGCCGCGTCGCTTTTCTGTGCCGCGCGCTCGATATCGCCGCGCGGCTGGGCAGCGAGACGGTGTCGTTCTGGGCGGGCGTGCCGCAGGCGGGGATCGATCACGCGGCGACGCGTGGATGGCTCGACGACGGGCTGGCGCGAGTGCTCGACTATGCCGAGGCGGTGGGCGTCGATGCGAGCTTCGAGCCCGAACCGGGGATGCTGATCGAGACGGTAGGCGACTATGCCGCGCTCGCCACGCGGCACCCGCGCCTACGGCTCGCGCTCGATACGGGGCACTGCCTCGTCACGCAGGATATCGCGCCCGAGACGGCGATCCGCGACTACGCCGCGGCGATCGGCACCGTCGCGGTCGAGGACATGCGCCGCGGCGATCACACGCACCTGCCGTTCGGGCAGGGCGACATGGACATGCCCGCGGTGCTCGCCGCGCTGAGAGAGATCGGATACCGGCGGCTCGTCTGCGTCGAGCTGTCGCGCGAGAGCCCGCGCGCGCACCAGGCAATCCCCGAGGCGATCGATTATCTGAAGGGCATCGCGGCGTGAGGATCTGCTTCGTCTCGCGGCGCTTCTTCCCCGCGATCTCGGGCATGTCGATCTACGCGATCAACCTGCTGCGCCAATTGGTCGCCGCCGGACACGATGTGACGATGGTGAGCCAATATTACGGCGATCCCGACCGCGCGCGCGTCTACGGCGGCGGCCCGCCGCCCGCGGTGCCCGGCGTCAAGGTGATCGGATTGGAGGCGATTGGCGAGCAATCCGGCGGCGATTTCGAAGCCGATATCGCCATGATCGTCGACACGATCGCGGTCGAACATGCCGCAGCGCCGTTCGACGTGCTTCACGCGCAATACGGCTATCCCACCGGTTGGGCGACGCTGCTCGCCGCGCAGCGGCTCAAACTGCCGTGCGTCGTCTCGATCCAGGGCGGCGACGGGCATTGGGTGGGATCATGCTGCGCCACGCACCGCATCGCGATGGAACGCGTACTGGCGCACGCCAACGCGCTGCTGATTGGCGGGCGCAGCTTTGCGGGCGAGGTGTACGAGCGGCTCGGCACGCCGATCGAGCGCTTCACCATCGTGCCCGGGGCGGTCGATACCGATCGCTTCACCCCCGGCGTCGCGGTCGAGGATGGGCCCGTCCGACTGTTCTATCACGGCCGCGTCGACCGCCGCAAAGGTGTGCTCGACATGCTCCATGCGCTGCCGCAGGTCGCCGGCGACTGGCGCTGTACGATCTCCGGCATCGGCCCCGATTACGCGCCGGCGCAGGCGCTCGCCGCCCAACTGGGACTCGGTGATCGCGTGACCTTCACCGGCTACGCCGACTATGCCGACGTGCCCGCATTGTACCGCGACCACGACGTATTCGTGTCGCCGACCTATGCCGAAGGCTTCTCGAACACGATCCTCGAGGCGATGGCGAGCCGCCACGCGGTGCTGTCGTGCCGCTCGGTCGGCGTGGTCGACTGCATTCGCGACGGGGAGAACGGGCTGCTGGTCGAGGCAAGCGACATCGCGGCGCAGGCGCAGGCGCTGTCGCGGCTGGTGACCGATGCGGGCCTTCGCCATCGGCTCGCCGACGCGGCGCTCGTCGAATGCCGCCGCGTCTACAGTTGGCACGCGGTGGGCGCGCAAATCATGGGCATTTATGCGGCGTTGCGCCCGGCCGCGCCGCCCAGTGGCGTCGATCCGAACATCGCGATCGCGCCGTGCCGCTTCCGTGCGGAGCCGCATCTGCTGTGATGCATGTCGTCGCCATTTCGCCGCATCTCGACGACGCGGCCTTCTCGATCGGTGGGCTGCTCGCCGCGCATCGGCGGCGAGGGGACCGAGTGACGATCGTCACCTGCTTCACCGGCAATGTCGCGCGGCCGCAGGGTTTCGCGCTCGCCTGTCAGCTCGACAAGGGGTTGGCGCCCGACGTCGACTATATGGCGCTGCGGCGCGACGAGGACCGCGCGGCGGCGGCGGTGATCGAGGCGGAGGTCGTCCACCTGCCGCATCTCGAGGCCCCGCACCGCGGCTATGCCAGCGCTGCCGAGCTGTTCAGCGCGCGCCGCGACGACGACGACATCCTTCCCGTATTGACGCGCTCGATCGCGGAGCAGATCGCGTCGCTCGTGCCCGACCTGCTCCTGGGGCCGATGGCGATCGGCGATCACGTCGACCATTGGCTGGTCCGCGATGCAATCGCCGCGACCAGCACGTCCGCCCTGTTTTGGGAGGACTGGCCCTATCTGACGCGCGCCGCCCCCGCCGGCCTGTCACAAGCGGCGTGCGTCCATGCGCTCGACGATGCCGATCGCGCGGCGCAGCTCGCCATGTGCGCCGCCTACACGACGCAGATCGGCTTCCAGTTCGGGTCCGCCGACCGGCTCACCGCCGCGATCGCCGCGATCGACGAGGAGCGGTTGCACGCGCTCTAATGATGGCGATTGGGTGGATCGACGGCGGCGAGCGTATCGATCACGCGCCGTCGTTGGCTTCAGTCGTCCGATCCGAGCCACGCCAGCGCGGCGGAGCGAAGCACTTCGATCGGCTCGCCCGCCGGTAGCGTGATCGCGCGCTCGTCTTCTCCCGGTGGCTCCAGCGTCGCGATCTGACTATCGAGCAAAGCCGGCGGCATCCAGTGATCGCGGCGATCACGCAGGCGGCGTGCGAGCAGCGCCGGATCGCCATCGAGGAGAATGAAGCGGATCGTGCTTCCGGTCGCCCTGGCCAGGCGCTGGCGGTATCGACGGCGTAGCGCCGAGCAGGCGGCGACGGCGGTGCCCTCGCGATGTACCGCCGCCGCCATCGCGTCACCCAGTCGGTCGAGCCAGGACCAGCGATCGGCGTCGTCGAGCGGGCGGCCTGCACGCATCTTCGCGATCGCGGCAGCGGCGTGGAAGGCATCGCCCTCCAGGAACGGGCAGCCGAGCGTCGTGGCGAGCGCAGCGCCGAGCGTAGACTTGCCGCTGCCGCTCACCCCCATGATGACGATCGCGCCGAGCATCATGCGGTGCTGCTAATCCTCGATCCCGGCGAGGTCGCGGGCGGCGCTCTGCAACAATTCCTCGAGCGTCGGATGATACCACGCCTGATCGGCAAAGGTCGCAACGTCGATGTCGCGATCGATGCCGAGCGCGACGAGATGCCCCAGGTGTTCGGCGTCGGGCGCGACGATCGATGCACCGATCAGCTTGCCCGCGCGGTCTCCGTAGAGTTTGACGAGCCCGTGCGTGTGGCCGTCGACCGTCGCGCGGCCGTTGTCGGCGACGGTGGCCTTGCCGATCCGCGCGTCGGGCGGAAGGTCGGCGAACGCCGTACCGATCTGAGCGATCCCCGGCTCAGTGAAGGCGACGCTGAACGCGGGCAGGCAGCGCGGTGGCTCGCCACCCGCCGCGACCTGGCCGGCAATCCGGCCACCGCGCGCCGCTTCGTGCAGCACTGGGCGCCATGCGTCGGCGTCCCCCGCGACGAAGATGCGGCTGTCGCCGCAGCGATGACTGCGCCGATCGAAGACAGGCACGCCATCGTCGTCGAGCGTGATCCCGATATGCTCAAGCCCGAGGTCCTGCAGCGCAGGCGTGCGTCCGGTCGCGGCGAGGATGCAGTCGACCAGCATCTCGCCGCCGTCCCAGTGGAGCTTTGCCTGGTCGCTGCCGTGTGCGCTGGCCCGCGCCTTCGTCTCGAGGTGCAGGCGCAGCTCGGCGCCGATCGCCTCGACCGCGGCGGCATTGCAGTCCGGATCCTTCAGTCCGCCGATGCTTGATCCCGGATCGAACACCGCGACCTCGACGCCGAGGCGCGCGAACGCCTGCGCGAGTTCGAGGCCGAGCGGCCCGGCGCCGAGCACCGCCAGCGACTGCGGGAGGCCATCGAGTTCGAAAATCGTCTCGTGCGTATGAACGAGGTGGCGGACGTCGTCGAAGCCATCAGGCGTGATCGGCCGCGCGCCGGTAGCGACAACGATGCCGCGCCGTGCCTCGATCCGACGGTCGTCCACAACGACGCTGTTCGGGCCGTCGAAACGCGCGCCGCCGTGCACCCGCTGGTCGGCGGGAATGGCGTGGTATTCTTCGAGCACCGATGCGACGAAGCGATCGCGCTCGCGGCGCACGCGCTGCCATACCGCCGCCGCGTCTACGCTGATTGTGCCGATCTCGACCCCGAACCGGCCGGCTTGCCGCGCCTGGTGCGCGGCGCGCGCGGCGGCGATCAGCAGCTTCGAGGGCATGCAGCCGCAGCGCGTACAAGTCGAGCCGCCCGAGCCGCGCTCGATGACAATCGTGTCCGCGCCGCGCGCCGTCGCCGCCTTGTACGCCTTGAGCCCCGCGGTGCCCGCGCCGATGACGATGACGTCTACCACCTTGCCAGTCATCGCCGCCAATCCCGTCCTTGTTGTTCAACGAACGCAAGGTTCGGGCCCTGCGGATGTTCCGGTACGCTAGCGGACGCCGCCGAGACCAGCACGCGGTCAGATCGCCATGGTCTGGACCGATCCCGAATCGACGCGAAGCGCCGCGCCGTTGATGAAGCTCGCGCGCTCCGAGCAGAGGAACGCGACCGCCGCGGCGACCTCGTCCGCCCGGCCGCGACGCTTCAGCGTCATGCCCGGCCGTTCCTCCTCCAAGAAACTGTCGATTGCCTCGTCGAACCCGACGCCCTTCTCGTCCGCGCGCTTCTCCATCATTTTGTCGGTCATCGGTGTGGCGATGAAGGCGGGCATGACGACGTTCACTAGCACATTGTCGCAGCCATAAGCCTTCGACAGCCCCTTCGTGAGGTTCTGGATCGCCGCTTTCGACGCGCAATAGGCGAGCTCATCGACATAGGGCTGAACCGCGTCTTCCGACGAGAATAGTACGATCCGTCCCCATTTGGCGGCGCGCATCGCGGGGATGGCGGCGCGGCACATGCGGACGGCGCCCATCAGGTTGATGTCGAGCGTCTCCATCCAGCCGGCATCGTCGACGTCGAGAAAGTCGCCAGTCGCGCCGGTGACGCCCGCGGCGTTCACCAGGATGTCCGGCGCGCCGAGCTGCGTCGTGACGGCATCGAACAGCGCCGCGATGCTGTCCGTGCTGGTGACGTCAGCTTCGACGGCGATCACTTCGCCCGCGGATTTCAGGTCGGCAAGACTATCGTTGAGGGTGCCGCCCGCCCGGTCAGTGATCGCAACGCGCGCGCCCGCTTCGAGCAGCAGCCGCGCGCTCTCGCAGCCCATGCCGCTGTCGCCGCCGCTGACAAGCGCGACGCGCCCTTCGATGCCGAGATCCATGCCCGATCCTTTTGTGGAGAATGTCAGCGGCATAATGGTCGGCAGCGGCGCGCGTTCCGCGAGGGAGCCGCGGCGCGATGGCCGCGTTGTGCCTCGATGCACGCCAACCTCGATCATAGCTCTCGATCAATCGCATCGCGCAAGGCGGGGCATCTCGCGCTCGAGGGCTACGGCGTGCTCGGCGACGGTCGAGCGATCGCGCTGAGCGGCGCCGACGGGTCAATCGATTGGTGGTGCGTGCCTAACCTCGATTCCCCGGCGCTGTTCGACCGGCTGCTCGACGCCGACGAGGGGGGGCGTTTCAGCATCACGCCAATCGAGCCGTTCACCGTCAGCCGACACTATCGCGACGACAGCAACGTCCTCGAGACGATCTTCACCACCGCGCAGGGGCGGGCGATGCTGACCGAATCGCTCAACAGCGGCACGGCGGGCCGATTGCCGTGGGCCGAACTCGCGCGCCGTATCGACGGGATCGAGGGCGAGATCGCCTTCGCGATCGAAATGCGGCCGGGGCGCCGCGGCGACACGGCGAGCCCGTATCGCGCGAGGGTGGGGACGCACGACGTGTTCCACGTCGCCGACGTGCTGGGGCTGCTGCTCCACAGCGACGGCGTGGTGCTGGAGCGTAGCGACGACGGCGCAGCCGGGCAGGTCGTCGTGCACGCCGGGGAGCGGCACACGCTGGCGATCGTGGCGGGTGCGGACGAGCCGCTGGTGGTGCCGCCGATCGCCGAGATCGATACGCGTATCGACCTGTCCGATCGCGAGTGGCGCGACTGGGCGACACGCGTCGTGTGCCCGGGCGACCATCGTACGGGCTTCGTGCGCAGCGCGCTGGCGCTCAAGCTGCTGCTCTATTCGCCATCGGGTGCGATCGCGGCGGCAGGAACGACGTCGCTGCCTGAGCGCGTCGGCGGCGACAAGAATTACGACTATCGCTACGCCTGGGTGCGCGACGCGGGTTACGTCATCCGCGCTTTCCTCGCCGCGGGATTGCAGGCCGAGGCCAAGGCGGCGCTCGCATGGCTGATCAATCGGCTCGAGGCGCACGGTGCGTGCGTCTGCTTCACGCTGGGGGGTGACCGCGTGCCGGGGGTGGAGGAGATCGACGCGCCAGGCTGGCGCGCGTCCCGCCCCGTCGTCAGGGGCAATCTCGCGACCGATCAGGTGCAGCACGGCGTCTACGGGGACATTTTCGAGACCGCTGCGCAGTTCGTCGCGTGCGGCAACATCCTTGACCCGCGCTCGGCGGAAACGCTGTCGCATCTGGCGGACCGCTGCGCCGACGCATGGCGGCGCAAGGATGCCGGGATCTGGGAACTGCCCGAAGAACAGCATTACACCATGTCCAAGATCAGCTGCTGGCAGGCGCTGGCGCGCGCGGTCGAGCTCGCCGATCAAGGGCAGTTGCCGACCACCTGCCGCGATCGCTGGGCGCGCGAACGCGACCGGATCGAGGCGTGGATCGGCGAGCATTGCTGGTCGGAGGGGAAACGCGCCTACACCTTCTATCCCGGCACCGATCGCCTCGACGCCAGCGTCGCGCTCGCCGTCCGCTTCGGTTTCGACGGCGCCGACCGCCTGCGCGACACACTGGCCGCGATCGATCGCGAGCTTGGGCACGGGCCCTATCACTACCGCTATTCGGGTGCCGCCGCGGAGGAGGGATGCTTCCTCGCCTGCACCTTCTGGATGGCCGAGGCGCGTGCCGCCCTGGGCGAGATCGACGCTGCCGAGACGATCGTCGCCGATCTCGTCGCCGCGCTCGACCGCGGTGTCGGCGTGTGGACCGAAATGGCCGATCCCGAGACCGGCGCGTTTCTCGGCAACATGCCGCAGGGATTGACGCATCTTGCGCACGTGCTCGCGCTCGACGCGATCGGAACCGCGCGCGACGCCGGACCTTTAGCCAACCAACCCCTTCCCGGAGACAAGACATGAGCCTCGCATCCGCCTTCGGCTTCGGACCCAAAGTCCGCTACGCCATCGTCGGCCTCGGCGACATCGCGCAGGAAGCGCTGATGCCCGGCGTCGCGCACACCGGCAATTCGAAGATCACCGCGCTCGTCTCCGACGATCCCGAGAAGCTGCGCGCGCTCGGCGAGCGCTACGACGTCGAGCATCTTTATCCCTATGATCGGTTCGACGAACTGATCGCGTCGGGCGAGATCGACGCGATCTACCTCGCGACGCCCAATTGGCGCCACGCCGAGTTTGCGGTGCCGGCGCTGCGTGCCGGTATCCACGTGCTGTGCGAGAAGCCGCTCGAAATCTCGTCCGCCAAGTGCCGCGAGATCATCGCGGCATCAGAGGCGTCGGGTGCCAAGCTGATGACCGCCTATCGGCTGCATTTCGAGCCGGCGACGCTGGATGCCATCACGCGCATCCGCGACGGGGAACTGGGCGAGCTGATCGCTTTCACGTCGTGCTTCGCGCAGATGGTCGATCCGGCGAACCACCGTGCGTCGAGCGGGATCGAGGCGGGGCCGCTGTTCGACATGGGCCCCTATCCGATCAACGCGATCCGCTACCTCTTCGGAGATGAGCCGATCGAGGTCGTCTCCGCCGTCGGCACGCGGCATCCGGGATCGGGCGTCGGCGACTTTGACGATACCGTTGCGGTGACGCTGCGCCTGCCGGGGGGTGCACTCGCGCAATTCACTGTCAGCTACTACGCCAACGACATCGACAATCTGGTGATCGCCGGTACCAACGGATCGATCCAGATGAGCCCGTGCTATGGGTTCCAGAATGGGCTCGAACAGCATCGGCAGATCGGCAGCGACAAGACGCACGAGACGTTCAAGGCAACCGATCAGTTCGGCGGTGAGCTGCGCTACTTCTCCGACTGTATCCTCAACGACAAGACGGTCGAACCCGACGGCGAGGAGGGGCTCGCCGATCTCGTGGTGATCGAGGCGATCGTCGAGGCGCTCAGGACGAAGGGTCCGGTCGCGATCGCGCGCGTCGATCGCCGGCGGCGGATCGACACCGGGGCGCAGGAGCAGACGCTGCGGGCGGTGTCCGCCCCCGAGCCGGTCAACGCCTCTAGCCCGTCGCGGGACTGACGCGAATGGCGCGCTGGAGGGTGGTGATGCTCCACGCGCTCGGAGCGAGCGGGCAGTCGTGGCAGGACGTGGTCGCTCGGCTCGGTTCGGACGTGACCTGCCTCACCCCAGACCTGCCGGGGTTCGGCGACAATGCCGACGTCGAGCCGAGCGGCGTTTCAGCGACGCTCGACTGGCTCTTCGCCTATCTTGGCGATCGCCACCCGACGCCAACCATAATCGTGGGACACAGCATGGGCGGAAAGTTCGCGACGCTTCTGGCCGCTCACGCCGCGCGTGACGCCCGGCCGCTCGGGGATCTACGCGGGTTGGTTCTGCTCGCCGCCTCGCCGCCCGCGCCCGAACCGATGGACGAGGCACGACGCGCCGAGATGATCGGCTGGTTCGCAGACGGCGAGCCGAGCGCGCGCGATGCCGCCACGTTCGTGTCCGCCAACGTCGCTGGACCGTTGGCGGAAGAACGGCGAGCGCAAGCGATTGCGGATGTCCGGCGTACTGCGCCCGCGGCCTGGGTTGATTGGCTGGAGAACGGATCACGCGAAGATTGGAGCGATCGAACCGGGGTGCTCGACATTCACGCCACGATCGTCGCCGGCAGCGAGGATACCGATCTTGGAGAGGTCAATCAGCGACGACTGAACCTGCCACATTTCACCGACGCGTCCATCGAGGTCATTCCAAAGGCGGCGCACCTGTTGCCCTACGAACGGCCGGACATGGTCGCTGATTTGATCCGGGCGGCTATCGAGCGCGCATAATGAAACTAACTTTGCGGCGACCAGCAGCGATGATTTTTGAAAGAGTTGGCAAGGCGTTCCATGCCGGCCGGGGCACGTCGATCGCAGCGAGAGGATGTCGGCGACAGCTTAAGAAGCGGCTGTGAAGAAGACGGTGAATGACAATCGCAAGGCGTAGCGATGGCGCGGCAATCCCTCGGCGCGCTCGGACGTGATGTCGGGGAGGCGCGAGCCGACGCGGACATACTGTCCGGATCCGAAGCCTTCATGCGCCACGGTGCCGCGCGTGGGTTCGAACGCGTCGGGATCCAGAAAGGCTACGCGTTGGAATTGCAGCTGACGGATAGGACAAATGTTGTGTTTTCTGATCACCGGGCATACTCATTCCGGGACTATTCGTTATTGACCCTGCAAAGCCACTTGGCGCAGGCGAGATCTTGAACGATGCTTCCAAGCGATTTGTAGATCGTCACGTCATCGGAGCTGATGCGACCTGCCAGTGTGCCGGCGAATACCTCACCGATTTCGCCGAGCACGTGCGCGTCATCGATCAGACCCGCGGCCTTCGCGCGTAGGAACTCAGCCCCCTGCGCCAGCACGCCCGCGCGGTGATCGGCGAAGAAGCGCGCGTGAATGACCAGATCGTTCGCGATTTCCGCCGGACCAGCGCGGCTCGAGCCGACGGCGTTGATATGCGTCCCGGGCCGTACGTCCATCGCGGACAAGATAGGATCGGCTGCGGCGGTGACGGTGCAGATGATGTCCGCGTCTGCCACCGCTTCGCGCACGGAAAACGATGCCTCACCGCCTGTTTCCTCCGCCAGCTTCGCGGCGCGCTTGGAATCGCGGCCCCAGATTGTCAGACGGCGCACCGTCCGCGTCGCGCGGATCGCGTCGATGTGCCGGCGCGCCTGTTCGCCCGTTCCGAGGATTGCGAGATGATCCGCCTCGGGCCGCGCGAGGGCTATCGTCGCGGCCGCAGAAGCTGCGGCGGTGCGGATAGCCGTTAGCTCGCCGGCATCGACTACCGCGGCGGGTGCGCCGGTCCCGGGATCGAACATGACGACCAGCCCCTGATGCGCCATGCCGCCGCGCGCAACATTGCCGGGGAAGACGCTGACCAGCTTCGCACCGAAGCCGCCGGAATCGAGCGCGCCGGGCATCACGCCGAACGCATCCTCACCGTTCAGGTCGATGATCCCGCGCAGCAATTGCTTCGTCGCCCCTGCGGACAATGCGATCATCGCGTCGCGCATCAGCGGCACGGCAATGTCGTAGGTCAGCCGCGCCGCGACCTCGCCCGCGTCGATCACCCGGATGGTCATGTCGTCTCCTGCGCGAGCCGGCTTCGGAACCAGCGGATCAGCAGCGTCGCGTTGAGCAGCATCACGACGCCATAGATGTTCTGTGTCACCGCGAGCGGCAGGCTGCCGAGCACCGTCAGCGTCAGGAACAGTGCCAGCGTCGCGTTCTGCACGCCAGTCTCGATCGCCAGCGTCATCCGGTCGCGCGCGCCCAGTCCAAGCGCTCGCCCGACCAGCAGGCCGAAGCCCATCGCGGCAACGTTGAGGGCGTAGATCGCCGGCGTCGCCGCGATGAGATTGGCGAGCACCATGTCGAGGCTGACGGCCACCGAAAAGCCGATTACCGCAACCAGCACGACGAAAGCCGTCGGCCGCAACCGGCGCGCGATCGTCCCGGCCGCATTCGGCGCAAATCGCCGCACTGCCATCCCTGCCGCGATCGGCAGCAAGCTGATCCGCGCAAGCTGACCCATCGTCTTGAGGATATCGAGCGACGGCACGCGCGCGTCGCCTGTGCCGAGGAACCACGGCACCGCCCAGCGCAGCAGCAGCGGAATGGTAAAAACGGTGACGATGCTCGTCGCCAACGTCAGCATTACCGCGAGCGCGAGATTGCCGCGCCCAACGAACGTCAGCGCGTTGGACGTCGTCCCCGCGGGGCAGATCGAGACGATGAACAGTCCTAGCGCGAGTTCGGGCGGCAGGCGGAACAGCAGCCCAATTGCCAGTCCCAGTAGTGGAAGCACAAGCAGATGCGTCGTCAGCCCCGCCATCAGCGCGCGGCCGCCCTTCAGGATCGCCGCGAAATCGCGCAGCGCCAGCGTCAGCCCCATGCTGAACATGATAAGCGCCAGTCCGAGCGGGACCAGCATCTGGTTCACGAACGCGATCGATGCCGGGCTCATGCGCCCCACACATCTTTTGCGTAGCGCATGAAATTGCCGCCCATGATCTTCTCGATCCGTGCCGCCTTGTGGCCGCGCGCTTCCAGCTGTCCGATCAGCTTGCGGAACTGCCCCGGGCCGCTGAGATCCTCGACGAAGGGCAGTGTATCCGGGTTCTCGCCCTTGGCCCCGATCCCGGCCGCTTTGCGTGCGGCGATCTCCTTGCGGCCTGCGGCACGATAGGCGGCCATGTCGTCGACCGCGGTCGTGCCGCCGTCGGTGCCGAGGCCGACATGATCCTCGCCGCAAATCTTGATGGCGTGTTCGATGTGCGTGACCACGTCAGCCGCGCTGGCGACGCTCGTCGGGTTGAGGAAGGGCATGAAATAGATGCCGACGAACCCGCCGCGCTCGGCGACGAGGCGCAGTTCGGCGTCCGTCTTGTTGCGTGGTAGATCGGTCAGCGCGCGGCAGCCGGTGTGATTGATCGAAATCGGCTGTCGTGACAGCCGCGCGGCCTCGAGACACGTGCGCTCGCCGCTGTGTGACAGGTCGACCATCATGCGATTGGCGTTGAGCCGTTCGATCACCTGCCGTCCGAACGCGCTGATCCCGCCATTCTCCACTGCCATCGATCCGCTGCCGACCTTGTTGGCGGGATTGTACGTCAGTTGAACCACGCGCACGCCCAGATCCGCGAACACGTCGGCGCGGCTCGCGTCGTCGCCAAGCATCATGGTGTTTTGGAAGCCGTAGATCACGCCTACCTTTCCCGTCGCATGCGCGCGCCGCAAATCGGCGGCGGTCAGCACCTTGGCGAGCGCATCGGGGAGCGCGCGCACCCGCCAATCCCACAGCCCGATCTCGCGCACGGTCTGTTCGAACGGTTCGTCAGGGCCGGCGACATAGCCTAACGTGACGTTGACCGCGCTCATCCCCGACGCGATCGCGTCCTTGATCACGCGATCACTGAGTGGGGTCCGGGTGTCAGGCGGCGCGACGCCGTCGCCGCGCTTGGCATTGGGATCGGTAAAGCCGCCGAGCGCGTTGACGATCAGCATATTGCGGTTGACCGCGGAGGGTTGCGCGACGGCCGGTGCGGCACCGGCAGCGAGCATGCCGGCGAGAAAGGTACGGCGATCAGTCACGGCTCAGTTCCTCTTCGGTCACGGCGCGGAAATCGTCGCGCGGATAGGCGCGCCCCCGCTTCACGGTGAGCGTGACGCTGCGCATGTTGGCGATGTCGGCCAGCGGATCGCGTGCCAGTACCACCATGTCGGCGAGTTTGCCCGGCGCGATCGTCCCCATTTCCGCCTCAACGCCGATCGATCTCGCGCCGGTCAGCGTTGCCGCGCGGATCGCCTCGGCGGGGGTGAAGCCTGCCTTGGCCACCAGCAGCTCCAACTCGTCGAACAATCCCGGATAGGGGGCGCCCGCCCCGGTATCGCCATCGGTGCCGGCGGATATGTCGATCCCCGCGCGGTGCGCCTGCCGGGTCAGTGCGGCCGCGAGGTCAAGCGAGCAATAGGTAGGTGGGCCACCCGCCTTGGCGCGCTTCTCACCTTCCTGATAGACGCGCAGCGTGGCGTCGAGCAGCATGCCGCGCCGTTTCATCTCGGCAAACAGCGGCGCCATGACCGGATTGCGCCCGGCTATGAACGGTGCGGGATCAATCGGCACGCGCTGCTGATAGGTTTGCGGGCGCTTCTCGGCCGCCTGATAGGCAAGGTAGCAGCTGTGCGAGACGACATTCGGACCCGCCGCGATCACATCGGCCGGCGGGGTGGGGAAGACCATGCCATGCGCCCAGACCTGCATCCCCTGGCGATGCGCCTCGGCTGTGATCCTTGCGATCAAATCTGCCGGAAGGTTAGCATAGATCTTGATCGCGGTAGCCTCGGTCCCGCGCGCACGCGCCACGGCGAGTGGCAGGTTCGTATCTGCGTCGATCGCTTGCATCCAAGCGCTCTCGCCGGGCTTTACCCCGGCACTTACCGCTAGGGTGCGCGGATCGTCGAAGAAACTCGGTCCGGCGAACAATGCGGCATAATAGAGGTCGGGTGAGGCGATCTCGCCAACTCGCGCCGCGCGCGCGATCTCGGCGACTGAGCGCAGGTCATCCGCCATGATCCGCGTTGCGGTGATCCCGCTGTATAGGTCGCGTCGCATCAGTGCTTCGGCACGGCGGCGGTTGGGCGGGGTGGCAATATGCTGATGGCTGTCGATGAGACCAGGGAGGAGATAGTGATTGGTAAGATCGATCGTCTTTGCGCCCGCCTCCGGTTTGAAATCGGCGTCGCGCAGTACGCGCTCGATCCGCTCGCCGCGTGTGACGACCGCCATGTCCTTAACAGCCGGCGCGCCGGTTCCGTCGATGATCGTGGCGTGACGATAGACGACTACCGACCCCGATACATCCTGCGCGATCGCCGTCGTGGCGAAACCGCACAACACCGCCGCCAATAAGGCGTAGAACCGCATGCTTGCCCCCCTGATATACGATTAGCGAAACGTATTACGGCATCCTGCCCATTTCGCTCGCGTTGATGCACCTGCCGTTATCATCGGAGGCTTTCAGCACTTGCGGATCGACAGGCAGCCGACGGGCTGATCCGATCGGCACGTCGATCGAACGCGCTACGCTCCACAAACTGCATGGCTGCGAGACTACTATCGCGTCGGTCATGGAAGCGAGCCGAAAAAGCACGTTCGCCATTGCCACGGCCGATGCGTCGGAAGCGGCAAGCGTCCGCTTCGAGGAGTGGACAATACGCTTCGAATGTCCGTCATTGCTTGATCGTTGCGATACGGTCGGCTTCTGTGCTGCTTGGGCTATCGTCGACAGCAATGGCAAGCCCGCCAATCTGTCGGCCAGTGTCGACGTGACCGAGGAGAACAAGATGCAGCGAAGCGCTTGGGTAACAGCGGCCGCAGTGGTCATGTTCATTCCTGCGGCCGCTCGCTGTGAAGTGGCGCGACAGCAAGAAGCGGACGGATACACGCGCTATGAACTCCTTTCGCCTCGCGAGCACAAATTCAGGATTTATTACGAGGTAACCGCCGCGACCCCCGATGCCACCGCCTTCTACAATCCGATCAGGGAAGGCAGCATCGCTAGCGACGAGGAGGTGTTCGATCGCGCGACGGGCAAACCGCTGCACTTCGTGGAAGTCGACGGCACCGTCGCGGCGGCGGGCGGGGTGGCAGGTGCCAAGCCGGGTAGCCGCTATATCAAGGTGGATCTGGCACGCCCCGTGCCGCGCGACGGTGGCGGAGGCCGTATCCAGATCAACAAGACCTATGCGGACGCCGCGAGCTACCGTGAAGACGCCGGTACGATCGTTTTCGAACGGTCGCTCGGGATCAAGCGGAATACCGTGGTGCTGCCCGCAGGGTATGTTCTGGTCGCGTGCAACTACCCCTCGCAGATCATCCAGCAGCAGGATGGTCGCATCGCTGTCAGTTTCTGGAACGTGACGCCGGCCCAAGCGCCGCTAATCCTCAAGGGACGTCGCGCGGACGTGGCGCGATCAGCCAGTAGCATTGTGGTAGACGAACGCGCTCACCAGAGCCGCAACATCGTCTACTATCTCGATGCGCCCGAGAGCCACAGGTTCGCGCTGACCCATGATTATACCGAAACCAGGGTCGGCACTGCGACTTACGTCAACATCGTGCGTGCAGGCAGTATCGTGTCCGATCCTTCGGGTCGTGACCTGGACACCGGCCTCCCGCTCTCGACCGAAATGGTACGGGGCGATGCCGTCAAACGGGCCGAGCCGAGTGCAAAGGATGTCGATGCGTCCACCGTGGCCGTGCTGTTCCGTTATCCGCCGGTGAAGCCCGGCGAGAGCCGCCGACTGCGCATTGCCGAAACCTACACCGATCCCGAGCGATACATGCTGCTAGGCGACGAGTTGATCTGGCGCCGCACTCTTGGGCGCGCCGACAACGCCGTCGTCCTCCCAGCTGGTTGGACCGTGACCAACAGTTCTGTCCCCGCAACTGTCACCCGAACAGACAACGATCGTGTGCGGCTCGACTTTCTGAACCCGCGTACCGACGAGTTGGACTTGGTGCTGACGGCGAGACGAATTCTCGCACCGACAGATCGTTAAGGCCTCAAGGCTGATCGAACCGAAAGCGGGAAGGGGCGGGTACGCTTAAGATCCGGCGATCGGCTGCCTTCCGGTCACCGTCGCCGAGCCTTCGACAGATCGCGCTTCGCCTGCAGCGCAGGGTCCGTCCAGGCCGGCCAGGAGCGCCCCGCGGCCAAGTCTTGCCCGAGGGCGAAGGCAACGTTCGCTTCCTGTGCCGCGCCCTGCGCCGTCCAAGCGGCAGCGAACGCGTCACACGGCTGGTGGTAGCAGCGGGCATTATAGCGATCCACGATCCGGTTTCCGGCGGCGGCACCGCCCGTCGCGAGATCACGCCCGATGCGGAACGCCAGTGCCGGCACGCCGGCGCTTGCGAATGGATAGTGATCGGAACGGAAGTACCATCCCGCTTCGGGGCTGGGCTCCGGCACCACCCGAAGGTCTTGCTGAGCCGCCACGCGCGTAAGATCGTTTTCGAGCGTCGTCCGGCCGCCGCCGATCAATTCGATCGTCGTCGACGTGGGCAGTGCGACGTGCGGATCGAGATTGATGACGGCGACGGTGGTCTCGAGCGGCGCCAACGGGTGCGCGGCATAGAAGTTCGCGCCCAGCAGCCCCTTTTCCTCCGCGGTCCACGCGGCGAACATGACCGTCCTGGCAGTGCGGGGCGCTTTGGCGAAAGCGCGGGCAACCGCGAGGAGTTCGGCGGTACCGATGCCATTGTCGACGGCGCCGTTGCGGATCGCATCGCCCGTCGCATCCGGCGCGTTGCGCCCGTTGGCGTCCCAATGCGCGCCGTAGAGGACAACCTCGTCAGGGTGGGTAGTACCGGGCAAGCGCGCGACGATATTGCGGCTGGTAAACGGGGTCGCCTTCACGTCGCCCGAAGCCGAAACAGTGACTCCGTCGAGTGGCATCGCGTGGAAGCCTGGCGTCCGCGCGCGCGCCTTGAGCCTGGCGAGATCGAGCTTGGCTGTCTTAAGCAGCGGCGACCAGGCCGATCGATCCAGCCAGCCCGTCAACTGGAGCGAACTTGTCGTCAACGGCGCGGGTACGGCACTTGGGAGCGGCTGGGCGACTTGGCTGAAGGGGTAACTCGCGGCTGCGTCCTCGTGGATGACGAGCACGCCGATCGCCCCGGCCTTCCGGGCCGCAGCGAACTTCGAACCCACACGCCCTGATATGACGAGGCGCCGTCCCTCGAAGCCGAGATTTCTTCCAGCCTCGTAATCCGGATCATTCGCCAGCACGAGCGCGACCTTGCCTGTCATGTCGATGCCGGCGAAGTCGTCGTGGCCGGTAGCCGGATCGACGATACCGAAGCCGGCAAACACCAGGGGAGCATCGGTGATCTGAGTTCGCCCGGCATTCGCGAGCCCGAGCGACGCCTGACGGCCGATCGCGAGTGGCACCCGGCGCCCTGAGACGGTCAGTGAAAGTGCGGCGCCCGGCAAACGGTCAAGACGGACGAGCGGGACTTCCTGATACCAGCTGCCATTCTCGCCCGCTGGTTGTAGCCCAGCGCTGGCGAACTGCTTTTCGAGATAAGCGAGGGTCGTCGCTTCCCCATCCTCCCCAGGCCCGCGGCCTGCAAAGGCGTCGGAGGAAAGCTCGCGAACATCGGCTTTGATCTCGGCCGGTGAGATGGGGAGAGCCGCGCCAGCGAGCAGAAGAGAGAGAACCAGCATGAACCACACGGGAGCGGATCGAACGCGTGATGGCAAGGGGATAACGTGGCGGGTCTGGCTCCCTATGCGATCCTAGCAGGCGCGCAATGAACCTACAGCTCGACAAATGAGCGGGGTCCAGGCCGCGAGCTTGTCCTCGCGAGAACCGCTAGCGAATATGACCCAGCGTCTGAAGACGGTGAACCGATCCGTCACTCGGGGCGCATGCATCGGGGCCCTGTCTGCCGCCCCGACTATGCAAGAATTGGTGCTGTCAGTCTAACGCGAACCGCTCTCTTCACGATGCATGTGCATCTTTGAGGGCAGGTGCTAGTTCGCGAGGATCTGCCACTCTGCCAAGGCGGCAGAGCGGCGTTCCTTGTAGGTCTGGCGATCGATAAGGTGGCGTTCGAGATTGAAGTGGTTGTGGACGTTAGCGTGCACCGAGGCGAACTTCTGCAGCGTCTTCATTCGGCGGAACCGCAGCATCGCTCGCTCACGTCGTCGGAACGGTAGATGGCTGTTCTCAACCCGGTTGTTAGCCCAGCGACCAACCTCCTGCTTGTCGCTGTTACCGAGCTCGTTCAACGCTGCACGGTAGGAGCGCAGACCGTCGGTCGTAATCGCCTCCGGTGAGCCATGGCGCTTAAGCGCCTTTTTTATGAAGGTCAGGGCAGCCTGCTTGTCGCGGGTTTTGGTAATGTAGCTCTCGAGGATTTCGCCTTCGTGATCGACCGCTCGCCAGAGATAGACCATCTCGCCATTCAGCTTCACGTACATCTCATCGAGATGCCAACGCCACTGCCGAAAGCCACGCATCCGCGAGACGCGCTGCCGGCGTATGTCTCCGGCGAACAGCGGCCCGAACCTGTTCCACCACATCCGCACGGTTTCGTGGCAGATGTCGATCCCGCGCTCGAACAGCAGGTCTTCAACGTTCCGCAGCGACAGCGGGAACCGCACATACATCATCACCACCAGCCGAATGACCTCCGGTGACGAGTTGAACCGGTGGAAAGGGCTGGGCGGCTTGGCTCTCGATCGGCGGCTCATCCAAGGCCGCTAGCAGCGCCCGCGAAGCCCTGCCACGTTAGTCTGACAGAGCCCACGTACATCATGACCACCAGCCGGATCACCTCTGGCGAGGAGTTGAAGTAGCGGAACGGGCTGTTGGGCTTCCGGGGGCGAGGCATGCGCCGCTGCTACTCAGCGTAGGTTACCGGTAGGTGCATTACTTCTGACAGCGCCCTTTCAAGGTATCCCGCCTGATTTATTCCGAGTGGGGCACTTTGTATTTGTTCTCCATTGCTGATGCATATCATATGCTTTGATAGGGAACCGTCATCATCCACCAAGCCTTTGGACCATGCTTCGTGACGACCGGTCGCGTGCATCAATAACGGGAGGATTATATGACGAAGAGAGTCATGGCAGTTGCCGTAGCGGCAACAATGATGGCAACCGCCGCCGGGACGGCACTGGCGCAAGAGACAGCACCAACGACAGTCGCGACTGCTGGTGAAGATCAAAACGACGATGGTGACGAAGGCAAGTGGGGGCTGTTGGGCCTTCTTGGTCTTGCAGGACTTCTTGGCTTGAGACGTCGCGACCACGACGGCATCAATCGCCGCTAACAAATATAGCACCGGAGGAGTCTGCCCGTTATCGGAACGGGCAGCCTTCACCGCCTGCACCTTTTCAATACTCCGCAACTTTGTAGCCATAATCTTGATTACAGGACAATTGATTGCGGACGCACGGCTTCGAGTCTAAGAACCGATCAATCAAGGTTCGATACGCAGCTAATGCGGGGATACCATGATGGAGAAGGATGCAGACCACTTCTATCGGCGGGCGGAAGAAGAGATAAAACGTGCGACAGAAGCGACTTGCCCTGAAGCGGTGAAGCTTCACTACGAGTTGGCAGATCGCTACTTAGATCGCGTCTATTCCGACGCCGATAGTGAGTCCTTCATACGGGCGGACGACAGCTACGTCATTCACCCGCGCCACTAGCGCTTTGACCTTGCGCGCTTGCTGAAGACGCTCAACCGCGAAGGGCGAGTAAGCGGCTGTAAACCGACTGTAAGCTTTTTGCCGTTTTGCCCGTAAGCTGCTGCTCACACGTACAACTAACCTTTCGCTGCAAACGAGCTAAAGCAAGAATCTCATTAGCTAAAGCTTCAAGGATCGCTTCTTTGTCGGCGTACATGGCGCCTACATACTTAAAGGACCGTACCGGCTCTATAATCCAAGTTAGACCTACGATGTACCCGTTTACGGCTCCAGCATTGGAACAACCGGTAAGCCGCTTCATTCAGGCGCTGCGGTTCTAGCCAGCCGCCTAGGGTCAGGACCCATTGATGTGAGTGTCGCGATCTGATTCAGGCTTCGCGAGGAGA
>NZ_BDJB01000011.1 GCF_002117915.1 Sphingomonas sp. TZW2008
TAGAGCGGTTTCCGGCCCTTCTGAATCGTTGAGGATTCACATTGGCTCGATTTTCTGATTCAGGCTTCTTGCCGGATTGGAGGCCGGCAGGGATGCCGCGAGTGCTGTCACAAGATCTTCGGGAGCGGGTGGTCGCCGCGATTGCGGGCGGCATGTCATGTCGGGCTGCGGCAGCGCGGTTTGGGGTGAGTGCCGCAAGCGCGATCCGCTGGCGGCAGTTGGTCGTTCAGCACGGTACGCCGGCAGCCAAGCGGCAGGGTGGCGACCGCCGTGCGGCCCGGATCGACGCACACGCGGCCTTCATCCTGGACGCGATCGAGGCGAAGGACGACATCACGCTGGTCGAGTTGCAGGTGCTGCTCGCCGAGCGCGGCACGCCGGTCGGGATCGGGACGCTGTGGCGGTTCTTCGACCGGCATCAGATTACGCGCAAAAAAAGACAGCGCACGCCACCGAGCAGGACCGCCCTGACGTCTTGAAGCGCCGGGAAGAGTGGTTCGATGGCCAGCTCGACCTCGATCCCGAACGCCTGGTCTTCATCGACGAAACCTGGGCGTCCACCAACATGGCGCGTCGCCACGGTCGCTGCCGGCGCGGCGAGCGGCTGCGCTCGGGCGTGCCCCACGGACACTGGAAAACCACCACCCTTGTCGCCGGCCTGCGCCGCACCGGTATGGTGGCGCCGATGGTGCTCGACGGCCCGATCAACCGCGACGCGTTCGTTGCCTATGTCCGCCAAGTGCTGGTGCCCGACCTCTCGCCGGGCGACATCGTCATCATGGACAATCTGTCGAGCCACGAGGCGCCCGCCGCGCGCGATGCCATCGAAGCGGCGGGCGCCAGGCTGCTCTTCCTTCCGCCCTACAGCCCCGACTTCAACCCGATCGAGCAGGCGTTCTCCAAGCTCAAGGCGCACCTGCGCAAGGCCGCCGAGCGCACCATCCACGGCCTGTGGGACGCCATCGGCCGCATCCTCGACCTCTACCCACCACAGGAGTGCGCCAACTACTTCGCCAACGCCGGCTACGATGCAGACTGATCGGAAACTGCTCTAGTACCCCAAACAGCGACAACAAAGAGGGCGAGCAACAGGTGCGTTGCAGGAATGCCAGGCTCGGATTGGTTGATTCTGGTGTGAGGGAAGTTTGCCATCTGGCCGCGCTTACCGGCATCCACCCGTACGTGCCACCAGAGCTGGCAAGCTGAGCCCGCGCTATAAACCCAGCGGCGTACGAAAGGCGCAAGGATCACTGTGGGATGCGCTCGAGCATTTCTCAAGCGCGATTCCCCCGCAGCGTGGCACGGGCCTCTTGTCGTTGCATCCCCTGACGCCCGTCATCGCTCGTGCCCAAATAGTCGTTTGAATCGATCGGCACGTTCGGTCCTCCGACTGGGACAGGAAGGCTCGGACGTCGTTGCGGCGTTACATAGGGGGTGCACAGGACCGGCATGGAAGCGAAAGCGAGCAATCTCAGCCAATCGGTCGCAATGGGAGCCGCGGCGGGTCTGGCAGTAGGCCTTGCCGCCAATTTCGTCCGAAAGGCGGCCGTTCAAAGCCCGACGGTTCTTGCCAGCAACTGGGACGCTGCACTGGCCGCAGAACACGCTGCTGCGCTCAAGATCTTTGATCTAATCGAGCGCACTGACAACAAGGCGACCGGCCGGCGAGCGGCGTTGCTTGCTCAACTAAAGCACGCCGTCGGCAAACATGCGTTTCAAGAAGAAAATGTGATTTATGCAATGATGCGCGATCACGGGTTTACGGAGGCTGCGGACCACCTCAACCACGAGCATGGCTACGTTAAGCAGTATTTCTTCGAATTGACCGAGATAGCAAAGGACGATCGAGCCTGGCTGCCTAAGGTAAAGAAATTCCGCACCATGATCGAAACTCATATGCGGGAGGAGGAGAGTGACCTTTTCCCTAAGCTTCGCAGGAAATTATCTGACGAGCAGAACAAGCACGTCACAGCCGCGATGAATAAAGAAGGCTTCAAGCTGGCTTGACACGCTGTGAGCGCTCGAGCCGGAGGCTACGTGTGGCATTCTACACGCCACAACGAGGTGAACGCTCCTGAAGCCGTATCTAACGCAACCGAGCACCCCAGAGCGAGGATCAGCAATCACGACCATGTCACTTTATCTGCGAGCCGCATCCGCGTAGCGGTCGTGCGCATCGGTAAACGGGCTGTTGCCATAACCGGCACGAAGCGCTGCCGCGCGTGCGTGGCACTCAGAAGCTGACACAGACCAGAAAGTTCCTCGCGACCGAACTCCTAAACTCGACCGCTACAGCACCACGCCCGGACTGGCTGATGGCTGTGACAGGCTGCCTTAGTGCCCGCTATAGGGAGGCATAATGCGATCGAGGGGAAGGGAGTGACCGGCGGGAGTTAACCCGATAAGTTGAGGATCTAGCTCGCCAGCGGTAATCGCTATCTCGAAAGCGTCGAGCATCCTGGTTACATCATCAGCGTTCCAGAACGTAACCGACTGACCGTTGATTACCAGCTGTTGTCCATCAGGGCGGGTCGGCGAAAAAGCGACCCTGCCGTTCTCGTTTTCAGCGATCCATCCAGCACCAGGAAGGTCATGGCGCTTTTCCTCATAAGCGCGGCGAGCATGAGCTAATTTGGAGAGCATGAGCGTGCGCTCCTTCTTCGGATCGGGTGCGATGCCGGTGGCTTCTTTGATGGTGTCGGTCAGAGACATAAGGCTACCCGTCTGTTTCGCAGGGACCTTGTCCGAACGATGCCGGCATAATGCGAGTTCCAGCCGTTCAGATCTTGAACTACGTTCGGAGCAATCGGCCAACTTGATATACGCTGCTTCCTAAGGGCAGCGCTCGCGCTGCGTTCGAAAAGCAGCATATTCGACGATGGGCGAGTGAGATCCGACGTGAAAAGTTGGCCCGCCATGCCGTGTTCAGAGGAGTTGGCAGGCCATAGTTTGTTCCGCAGCCGACTCGCTATCGCTGCGCAACAATCGTGTACGCTTTGCACCGCCAGCAGAAGCGAATTTTCTTACAATTGTTTCGAAAAAAAGCGCCCCGCTGAAAAGGGAGAAGGCGGGGCGCAGGATAGAGTCATGCTCGCGCTTATTTCGCGCGCCGCATCAAAGCGCCGAGCAGCCGCTGGTTCCGTGATGTTGAAGATTGAAGGTGCCCCGCCCAGCTTCGGGTTGAGCGAGGCACCAGGTTGCGATTCAGGGAGAAACGCTGGGCCAGCCTGGTTCAAAAAATTTGGTGGCACAAGCCGCTATTTAGAGGGTTGCAACACGAGCACCAAGGCGGGGCTGCCCAAAGAACCTGCCCCAGCACGGAGCTATTTCATTTTTCTTTGTAGTGGCAGGGACACGTCCAACGTTAACCCGTATTTTGTCACCTTCCGGGCTTCTTCGCAGCCGCCTGTAATCACCGCTTTGCAAATAACAGGCAATCGATCCGCTTCTGCTTCGCTTATGATAGCGCGAAAGGCCGAAACGTGTTGCTCAGGGATCTGGCCCGCTGACATACCATCGATCGTGACGATTACCGCGCTTTTGTGAGAATCATCGTAGTCACTCGCTAATATTTGAGCGACTGCCTGCCAATATACACCATCACGCCACCTACCACCAATAATCTGCTGAAAGACATTTTGGCAGGCACTTTCACCCACAATGGTCACCCCGCCTCCGGTCGCTAGGGGAAACGCTTTATCGAGCTTCCACCAGTTGCGTTCAAGGAGGCGACGCCCTTTGCCGTCTTCTATTTTCTCCCCAAGCAGCAGCCTCGACAGTGACGACCAAATTTCCATGGCAAAAAAGCTGGAGTGATCACTGTCTCATGTCAATCGCATAGCAGGCCAGGTCTTCTTACACCGGTGGCTTGAAGCGAGACAAGCAGAGCGTGTCGTGCATCAGATCTGTGACGAGCCGGCTGCCGAACCACCGACTTTTCATGCCGCGTAAGGCGCGCCCTCCGAACGGCGATAGCGGAGGATAAACAGCGAACCACCGGCAAGAAACTGGCAGGGCGTCGCGCGGATATCTGGCAGTCACTCGGTGAGATCGACCTACATCAGAGCGGCTTGAACGATGGACGACAAGCCATTGGCTCCGGGCGTTGCTACCTTCAGCGATCCCGGGTCAGCGCCGTCGAATATACCGCGCGAATAGCGACGCGAGAGAGCGCCGAACGGCAGGCAGGCGTCGATCTGATCGTGAGCCTCAAGGGGGGGCGAACCTCCGTTCGACGAACGTGCGGTGTGCGGCAACGCGGGCGAGGTGATCGGGTTCAACGCTGGCGGTCAGCGCTCGGAGGGTAGAGGCTTGACGCGTCAACGCTATTCTGAAGGTGCCGCTCAGAACCAGCTGTGATCTTGTCAAATTGATCACTGTCGCGCTTTATGAGAGCGTTAAAACCGCGTCTTGGTCACTCGCACGATGCGTAGCACAACTGTAAACGTTTAGCTGCGGTATTGCCATGAGCAGATGTTCGTTCGTCTTGCAGAGACGGCGATCTATCGGCTCGCTGCTCGAGCTTTACGCACCCGGGCGGCGGCAGATGTTGCTAACGGGTGTTCAAGAACCCTCGATCATGTCGCGGATGCGGGTCGCAAGTGCCTCCACTGCAAACGGCTTGGTGATCATCTCCATGCCCGGCTCTAGGAAGCCATTGGCGACGGCGGCATTCTCGGCATAGCCGGTCATGAAGAGCACCTTGAGGTCGGGCCGTTGCTGACGCGCGGCGTCAACGACCTGGCGGCCGTTCAGTCCAGGTAGTCCGATGTCCGTGATCAGCAGGTCGAGCCGTACCTTCGACTGGAGGATGGCAAGTCCTGCAGGCCCGTCCGCGGCCTCAATGGCGCGGTAGCCAAGCTCCTCGAGCACATCGACCACGAGATCGCGCACAGCCGCTTCATCTTCGATTACCAGCACCGCTTCCCCGGCTGCGGCGCGATGGTCGTCGGTCAGTTCGCCATGATCTTCCTCGGCACCGTCAAGCTCGCCATAATAGCGGGGCAGGTAGAGCTTGACCGTGGTGCCTTGAGCAACCTCCGAGTAGATGCGAGCATAGCCTTCAGACTGCCGCGCAAAGCCGTAAATCATCGATAGCCCAAGTCCCGTGCCCTGACCGATCGGCTTGGTCGTAAAGAAAGGTTCGAACGCCTTCTCGATCGTGTCGGCGGTCATCCCGATGCCGGTATCGCTCACGCAGATGCAGATATATTGCCCTGGTTTGACGTCGCGCTGACGCGCGACATAGGCATCGTCGAGTTGCGCATTGCAGGTCTCGATCGTGAGCACGCCGCCTTCGGGCATCGCGTCACGGGCGTTGATCGTGAGGTTGAGAATGGCGCTCTCGAGCTGATGAGGGTCACACAGCGTCTGCCACAAGCCCCCGGCCGTCACGATCTTAAGCGAAATGGCTTCGCCAATCGTTCGCCGGAGCAGTTCCTCCATGCCGCTGACGAGGCGGTTCGCGTCGACTGACTTGGGATCGAGCGGTTGACGGCGCGAGAACGCTAGCAAGCGGTGGGTGAGCGCGGCCGCGCGATTGGCTGATGTCATCGCCGTCGTCGCGTAGCGCTCGATCTTGCTGGTCTCACCTTTGGTGATCTGGCGCTGCATCATGTCGAGCGAGCCGATGACGCCTGTGAGCAGGTTATTGAAATCGTGCGCGATGCCGCCAGTCAGCTGGCCTACCGCTTCCATCTTCTGCGCCTGGCGTAGGGCTTCCTGCGCCGCATGCAATTCGGCTTCACGTGCCTTGACGTGACTTAGGTCGCGACCAACCGCGATGAAGTTAAGCCCGTCGGGCTCAGGCGCGACGGTCCATTCGATCGGCTTCCAGCCGCCATCCTTTGTCGCGATCCTGTTCTCGAACCGGGTGGGCTTCCCGGTGGCGGCCATATGCGCAATCGCTGCCAGCGTCGGAGGCGCGTCCTCCGTATGCATGAAGGCCGCATAACCGCGCGATAGTAACTCTGCCTCGTTCCAGCCTAGAATGCGCGTCCAGGCTGGACTAACCGCCGACATCATCCCGTTGTAATCGGCGCGGGCAAGCATATCCTGAGACAAGCTCCACAGACGCTCGCGCTCAGCCACCGCGCCGCTCTCGCGAAGCACCGCCTCTGCTATCTTATTGTCGGTGATGTCCAAAACGACGCCGGCCGAGCGCAACGGCAGGCCGTCGACGTCTCGTTCGATGGCGCCACGTGATGCAATCCAACGCACCTCGCCGTTTGGCCGCAATATGCGGTACTCGCTGATCAGGTCGTCGCCGGACGACATTGCTTCAGCAAGTTCCTGCCACACGCGCACTCGGTCTTCCGGATGCAAGGTCTCGTTACGGCGCTCGGGCGTCACCTCACCGCCGTCCTCGACGCCCAAGATCTCCATCGTGCGCTTCGACCAAGACCCGCGGACCCGCCGCATATCCCAATCCCAGGTACCGATCTTGGCGCTCTCGGTAGCCAGTCGGAGCTTCGCTTCGCTCTCGCGAAGCGCTTGTACGCCGACAACTTTCTCGGTGGTCTCCGTACAGGCGCAAAATACGCCGGCGATTGCCCCGTCATCGTCGCGCGCCGGGGAATAGGAAAAGGTGAAGTACGTCTGCTCCTCGAAGCCATGCCGATCCATGAGCAACGGGAGATCTTCGAGCCAAGTGGCCTCGCCGGCCAAAGCTCGGCGCGCGAGTGGGCCAATCTCGGCCCAAATCTCACGCCAGATGTCCTCGAAGCGGGCACCCATCGCATGGGGATGCTTGTTGCCCAAAATCACCGCATAAGCATCATTGTAGATGAAGGCGAGCTCCGGGCCCCATGCAACGAACATTGGAAACTTGGACGCAAGCATTAACGAGACGATTGTTCGCAACGAATTGGGCCAGTGTTGCGGTGCGCCCAGCGGTGAATTGGCTGCATTCAGCGACCGCATCAAGGCGGCTGTCTCACCTTTGACGCGTAGGAAGGCCGGGGTATTTTCAGAAAAAGATGTCGGCTCAACCATGCGACCAAGCTAGCGAGCCGACGTGCGGCACGAAAGCAACTGCATCAATGCGGTCCATCTTTATGTCAGTCCGCACGCAGGGCTTTGGTCATGCGTCTTGAACGAGCGCGGCGATCTCGCGCCGAAGCTGGTCGACGCTATATGGCTTCCTTATAAATTGCCCGTCGTCAGGTACTTGCGATTTGGAAGGGAACGTGTCGCCCGACGTGATCAGAAGCTTGATCGAGGGCCAACGTTCGTGGACGATCTTCGCCAGCGCTAGACCATCGATACTGCCTGGCATGCGAATGTCGGTGAACAGCACCGCCACCTCGCCGTGCCTTTCGAGAAACTGCAACGCCTCCTCGGCCGTCTCAGCTTCGGCTACTTCGTAGCCAGCATCGGACAGGATGTCCGAACCTACCAACCGGACGAGCATCTCGTCCTCGACAATCAGGATACTGCGATCTTTACGCGTCAACACGTCGCCTACTCGATAACCGACTTCGCTCAACGCTACCTTGACGGCCGAGTTCCACTCGCGTCGTAGAAACAATCACATTATCAGCTACTTACCCTAATCGAGACTGCCGCAGGCCAATCCCCCCACTGTGGAACGGGAGCAGGCAGATGATCGATTTATCACGCCGCCGCCGTTCCAAAACTTGGCTGATGATGTCGCTCGGTGCCTCAGGCCATCGCATGGAAGAACGCGACGATCTGCTCCGCGTATAGCGCCGCGCCGATCGGCGTTGCTGTCGCGTGCGTGCGATCCGTCGGCCGATCGATAGACTGGCCGGTGACGGTGTCAGTCTCTATCGGTTTTGTCGGAAAAATCAGGCGGTCTGGCATAGCGGCGTGCGTGTTGATGATGTCGACCTGCGGGTCAGCCGCATATCGGCTTAGGTGATCGAGCAGCAAAGGAGCAAGACCGAGCTCCCAGTGATGATTGTACGTCTGATGATTGCCGATCATTGGGACTGCCAGCCCAATACGACAGGCAGGCGCGGCCGCTTTGATCTGGCCGACAATGATGGCGATCGCCGTCGATGCGCTCTGCACCCCCGTCATCAGGCCGTCCGTACCAATGTCATTGATGCCGAGCGCGATGGTCACTGCAGTCGGATCCGCGAAACCGAACCGGTCGAGGTAGAATCGGAAGTCGAACACGTGACCGTTGCGCACGATCGCGGGATCATCGGCTTCGGTTGCGGCGCGAATGAATGGGTTGCGATCATCGGTCGCACTCGCGCGGGCGGCTTGCTCGTCACCCGGCGGTAGCGGGCCGTATTTGTCGTCTGCATGAATAAAGTCGACGGCGCGCCAGCTTGCCCGGCCTTCGCCGTCGATCGTCGTTCCGTCCCATCGACGTGTTCCAATCCACGTCGGCGTCACCGCCGTTTTCGTCAGCATGTTGCCGATAACCTGCTGCGTACCCGCTGTCGTAGAGTCGCCGATCATCAGAAAAATTGGCGAGCCAACCTTCGTTGCATCAGATTTACCGATGGCAAGTGGGAAGGTAATTTCTAGCGGGTCTGTCGCGCGGCTTGTGAGCTTCAGAACGGCGGTTGAGCCTAATCGATCGACAGGAAGATCGACCGCGGCCGTGAAGCTGCGCGCCAGCGGCTGCCCCGCTTCGTCCTGAGACAAAACAAAGAACTCCTGTCCGACCGCGCGCTCACGTTTTTGCAGCATCGACGGGCCAAACAGCGTGATGTGTCGCCCGCTGATACCGAACAGCTTCGGCCCGAGAACGATGCGCGGGGGTGTGCCGCGTGCGCGTAAATTTGCTTGAGTTTCTTCCGGCGCTGTCTCCTCCAGCTTTCCCTCGTTTGCCATGACATCCGGTGCCGAGGTGCCGGCCGGGATTTCTCTCTCGCGTCGACGCTTGCGCATCTCCAGCCATGGATCTCTGCGATCGCGCAAGAACGCGCGCGCGACGTCGCGCTCACCCCGCGCGTCCGCCAGGCTGACATCCGGATAGCGGCCGAGGAATAGGATCCGATCCTCGCCATTGAAGATGAAACGAAAGCGCCAAACCTTTTCGCCTTTCGGCGTGACAACGAGGTAGAGACCGGCCTCGTCGTCAAGTGCGTACAACTTCTGACCGGGACGCGCATCCCGCAAATCCTCGTCCCTGAGAGCCATCGAGCCTCAAAACTCCGTTACGCACACGACGCTCGTGGCCTCGTTCAAGGGCTTTGCAAATAGCGGGAAAAAAGCGTCGCCCGCGATCGATATATCGCTGGTGGGGCGTGCGGATGTTTAGGCAATGCCGCACCAGCTTAAGTCCGGCAGGAGCATGAGCACGGGCGGTCTGCTGACCGCTGGTGCTGATGCACGCAACCTCAGCGCGGCATCCCGCCAAGGCCGCTTGCTTTCCGCAATTCCGAACCATCCAGTCTGTAGCCATCAAGGAACACGGTTTGCACATGGCGCAGTGCGCCGAGGTTCTGTGACACGTCGCCATCAACCAGGATCAGATCGGCGCTTTTGCCCGCCGCGATCGAGCCGGTCGTCTCGGCCATGCCGACCATCCGCGCCGGAACGATCGTCGCCGTCTGCAGCGCCTCTGCGTTGCTCAGGCCCGCTTCCTGATAGAGTTCGAGCTCGCGTACGAGCTCCAGCCCCCAGCCATCGGTTCCTGCAACGATCGGCACGCCAGCCTCGTGCAGCTTGCCGACCACGCCGACCATCTTGGCGAAGCTCTTGCGGAAATCGTCGCGCGTCAGCCCGTCGAACAGCGGATAGCCCGCGATCTTCCAGCTGCGCGCTACCGCCGAGGGCGCAATGTCGACGAACGGCGCGTACTCAGGGGCGACTGCGCTCCCGTCCGACGTCATGAGCGGTTCCCACACCGTCAGCGTCGGATCGATGATTGTCTTGCGCTTGGCGAGCTCGGCATAGAATGCCTTCATCTCGGGCGAGTCGAGATCGACGTCCTTGCCGTATTTCGCCGGTCCTTCGAGCCGCGCCGCGGTGTTGGCCTTGTCGACGACCGCCTGAGGCATCGCCTGCATCATGATGAAGTTGATGTGCGTGATTTCGTCATACCCCGCGCGTACCGCTTCGAGGGGGCGCATGCCGGCGGGGATATGGCCGTGGACGTGGAGGCCCAGTTTGTGAGCCTCCGCTGCTGCTGGCGCGATCCAGGCGGGGTTCATCGAGGTGTAGAATTTCACCCCCCACATGCCCGCCGCCTTGATCTTGCGCACCGCCGCGATCGCCTCCTCGGGCGACGAGACGGTCAGCGCGCCCTGTGCTGCGAGCGGATCCTTGCGGTCGATAATGATCGAGACCTTGCCGTCGGGCGCAAGCAGCTCGCCCGCCGCGCGGCGCTTCATCAGGCTTAGCGTCTCGTCGATCATCGAGCCGGGGCTGCGATAATTGGTCATGCCAGTGGCCAAGTTCTGCAGCAGGTTCCAATCATCGCCGCCGACGTGACGATGCGCGTCCCACAGCCCGGGCGTCAGCGTCTTGCCGCGCCCGTCGATCGTCACCGTGCCCGCAGGCGCCTTGATTGACCCGCCAGCGCCGACCGCCGCGACCTTGCCGTCGCGCACCAGCACGGCGCGGTCGGGAAGATAGGTACCGGCGACCGAATCGAACATCAGCACATGATCGATCAGCGTTGGCGTGCGATTGGCCGGGCTCAGGAAACGTCGCGCGACATCGCGCACCATTACCGCTGTCTCGGCGTCCTGGATCTCCTTCAGCTTGGGCCCCGCCGCCTCAAAGCCTTCGGGCAGCAGCGAGATGACGCCGGCATTGCCGAAGAAGCGATTGTCCGTATCGAGCCACACCGGCGACGGCGAGAAGCCGAAGCCTTCGATGTAAGCAAGCTTTACGGTCTTCTTGCCAGCTGGCCCATTAATCTCAACCGGCTTCTTGATCGTGAGCGTGGCGTGGCCGCGCGGCAGCAGATCGACGCCCGAAGGACCCGCTGCGACGAGCGCCTCGATATCATGCTCACCCGCCAGCCACGGCCCGCCGTAGGTGTTGTAGCGCTTGCCGGCGAACGGTGCCGAGCCTTCATCGACCGCAGTCTTCCACCGCGCCACCCCGGCGCTGTCGACACTGAAATTCTCGGTCGCGTCCCCGGAATCGGTGAACCCGCGGATCGCCAGCTTGATCGGCCGCTTGTCCGGACCGAGCGTCACCACCTCGTCGGTTTCAGTGACCCAGCCACGCAGCGACATCGACATGCGATAGGAGATGTTGCCGTCGGGCGTTTTCCATGACCAGACATCACCGTGTTTCCCGGCAACCGAGCTGATCGTGAAATGCCGCGCGCCGGCGGGCGGCGTCATCAACTGCTCCTTGGTCGCAGGACCCGCCGTCGTGACCGCCTTCTGCGGCTGCGCGTCGTGCGCTCCCGCGGCAGCGGGTAGCGCTATGGCGGCAGCAGCGAGTAAGGACGCGAGCAGGCGACGGCGCATGGTAAAATCCCCCAGATCTCTCACGACACTGCCAAGCCGCGCGGATCGACGCAACGCCTCTCACAGGTGAGTGGCCAAGCCCATATGCTCGGCTTCGCTTTGCTCGACGTCGAGCCCTCGGGCGTGTTGTGTAAAATACGTCCCGCACGCCGGCGATGCTCGCACTCGAACTGCCGAATAATACATCGCAGCTTAAGGTCGCACATATGGACACCGGCACTATTGCGGGCGAGCCCTTCGCGAGCGCATGCAGCCCGCATTTAGGTGGGCGAACTCAAGCATGCTGGAACCAACTGATAAGAGTTCGGCAAGTTGGCGAAGGCAGGCGCGCCATACGTTCTGTCGAACACTCGTCATCACCATAACGCTGGGGGCTTTGATGTTTGCAAGCGCGGCCGAGGCCAGCGGCGTGACCCGGGTCGAGGTTCTAGGCCGAGAGGACGTAGGACAGTACGGCGGCAACGCATTTAGACGTTACCACGGCTTAGTGCACGGCACGGTGGCCGCAGACGAGGACGTGGCGGGCCTGCCTGTCGCGTTGGCCGGACGCACCGCGCTGACCTACGCGGTACCCTTCGAGGTCATCGCGCCCGTCGACCAGGCCCTTACCGACGCCGTCATCGTGGAGGTGGAGAACCGCGGGCGACCAACCGCCCTTGGTCTGCTGACTGGCTTTGCCGCCGGCGCGGCGGTGGCTCCGTCCGACGTGCGGTACCCGGCCGGCCTTGGCAACGGCTTTCCATTCCGCGCTGGCGTGGCATACGCGCGCGTGGCCTGGCAGGCGGGTGTTGCCGCCGACGTGCCGGCCGCCGCGCAGGGCGTGGGGCTCGTCATCCTGCGCGACTTCGGCCGGATGCTAGCTGGTGAAGGCGCCAACCGAGGTCCGCTGCCAACATTCCGGCGACGCGTACTCATGGGCATCAGTCAAAGCGCCTGGATGGCCAACGCGCTGGTGCAGGAGGGCTTTAACCGCGATCCGGCAACGGACAAGGCGGTGTACCAAGGCCTGTTTACCCGCAACGGCACTGGCAACGTGCTCGCTGTCAATCACGCGGCGGCCGGCGGGCCGCAGGCACCTTACCCGCTGCCTGACGCAGTGCCACTGACACCCGCGCAGCTGCTGACACGTCCCGGCAGCGATCCGATGGTGGTGGACGTGGCCGCCTACACTGACTTTTACCGCTTGCGGGCCAGCGTGTTTGCAGCGGCGCCCGGAGTGCCCCGCCTACGCCGCTACGCCGTGGCGGCAGCTCACGCACCGGCCGGCGGGTACCCCGACGCGCTCATCTTCGGCACCCTGCGCTGCAACGGTGGCGTGCCTGCGCCGCTCAATCCGCTAAACGACGCGGCATACGTGCGGGCTCTCCTCACGGCGTTGCTCGGCGCAATCGGTACGCGAGAGATTGCGGCCGGAAAGCTGCCGGCGGAGCACGCCTTTGACCTGGTTACGCCTGGCATCGCGCCTATCAATCTGCTGTCCGGGCAGAACATCCTCGTGCCGCGCGTAGACGGTGACGCCATGCCCGTGGGTGGCGTGCCGATGGCGGAGGCGGCGCTACCACTTGGCCGACCGGTGCCGCCAGCGATCTCGCCAGTGGGCACGCGCTCCATCACCGACGTGTGTGGCAACTTCGGTGGCTGGGCACCTTTTTCTTCAGCGGAGCTGCGGGAACGGTACGGCTTGCTTGACGACTATCGGAAGCGGGTCGCCTCTTTGCTGCAAGCACAAGTAAGGCGGGGTTGGCTGCTAGCCGACGACGTGGAAGCAGAGGCGGCACGGATTGGCATGGCTGCCGACCGCGCGTTTGGCTCGTACGCAAGAGAGGCCGGGCCGTAGCATCCGCTTAGCTCACGTTCCCTAAACGTTCTGTCCTACACGGCTGTTTAGCGCTACCTGAGGCGGAGAAGGGAGTCGCACATGATGCAGGTCGACGCGCCTCTGCTGCTCGCCGTGGCGGCACTGGTGAGCAGCTTCTCGTCCCTCGTGTGGGCGTTCCGGCGGCGGCCGTAAATCCGGCGGTCACGTGGAGCGCTGTTACTGCGCGCGAGATGATAGAGTATTGTTTGAGGTGGCGAAGGATGAGACACACGCTTCGCGGCGTGCTTAGGCTGGCCGCCTTTCTGGTGGCTGTGCCCGCGCTGGCCGACAACGCCAATTTGCACACCTTCCACTGCCTGCACGGCTGCCCGGTCGGCGCGCCCGCTAACGACGGCATCGTGGTGCGGGAGATTTACACGCTGGCCAGCAACCCGCTGACCAAGCTTGCCGACTGGGTGGCGTACCGTGTCACGCCCGACACCGTAGGCCCGTCGCAGCAGCGCAACTGGGCGGTCGACCCCGCGCTGGCGCCAGACGAGACGCTAGAAGAGGACGATTACAACGGGGCTAGCGCGGCGCTGCACGTGGACCGCGGGCACCAGGCGCCACTGGCAGCGTTCTCGGGCACGCCGTTCTGGAACGAGACAAACGTGCTCTCCAACATAACGCCGCAGGCGGCCGCGTTGAACCAAGGCGCTTGGCAGCGGCTGGAGGCGCGCGAGAACACCTTGGCGGTCAAGGGCAAGCTAGCCGTGTACGTGGTGACCGGGCCGCTGTTCGAGCGCTTGATGGCGCCGCTGCCGGCCGGGCCGGCGCTGCACCGGGTACCGAGCGGCTACTGGAAGGTGGTGGCCACCGCCGACGGGCGGCTGACGGCGTTCCTGTTCGACCAGCAGACACAGCGTGGCGCGGACTACTGCGCCATGCGCGCGCCTTTAGAGGAGGTGGTGCTTCGCGCCCGTCTGGTGCTCTTCCCTGGACCGGGCGCGCCCACGACGTGGCGGCCACTAGATGGCGAGCTGGGGTGTAAGCAGGCGGCGTCTGTGCGGCCGGAAGGTGCGCGGATTGAGACGCGGTAAACGTCGGGACCAAGGTTTAGGCGCCGTAAGCCAACGTTTGGTTCCCGCTCACTTGCGGACACTGGCCGTCGCCTGCAAGAACGTACAATGCTCGTCGTATTAGTCGTGCTTACCTGTATCATCGTTGCAGCTCTTGTGATTGCAAGCGCTGTCTCTGCCGTGTGCTTCCTATTCACGAAGAGTAACGCTCTATCGATAGCGTTGGGGACGCTTGCCTTGCCGACGCTGATTTGCTCTTCGTTCGTGTACTGGATGATGACGATGGAAGTAGATGACCAGTCGCCGGGCAACGTCCTGATCGGAAGCTTGGTCGCTTTGGCGGTCGTTACACCTACAACACTTTTCGCCAGCCGTTTCACCGTCCGGTTGCTGTCACACCGCACTGCGCAGAGTGCCGGCTGACCTAATAATATCGGGCGCCAAGGCGATCATGGGCCGACATCCAGTCAAGTGGCAGCCCATACACCCGCTCGCAGCTCCGCTGGTACCGGGTAGCCCTGCTTTAGCAGACGGGCGACCATGTCCTCGTAATAGTTCATTGGGCTGTTGCCCCAAGGCTTTGGATCGACGATCGTGTAGTTTGCCCAGTATCCTTCAAAGACGCTCCGATCCTGCAGGTGGGGGTATAGCGCTCGTAGCGCGAGCCGCACCTCCTCAACCGGGATTGCCTTGCGCGAGCCGCTGAACGACGCACGCAACAAGTTGTGGAGCGCCAACTCGATCGTGATCATTGCTGCGCGACGCCGACGAAGCTCGGGCAGACCTTGGCCGCACGCCTCGATCTGTACTTTCACGTCACGGCTGGAGCACTGCGGGCAGTTCAGCTCCCGGCATATCACCGCCCAGTCGCTCGACGCGCCGACGCTCCGGCGCATGATAAACTCCTCCCGATCAAGGAGGGTCTTCCGCTCGCACCCGCGGCACACGATCCGGATCGCGCCGTCGATCTTCCGCAGGTCGTAAATCGTTTTCGGCGGCCCAACCATCGAGCCGAAGTACCGGAACATACCCAGAACGTAAGGGCTGGTGATGTTGGAGAAGTTGTGCAGGGGTGCGCGATGATCGTGATCCTAGCTACGCTTGCCGCTGCCGCAGTTCCGCCCGGCACCACGTTCCGTTGCACACCAACACGGGTCTGGGATGGGGATGGCCCGCTATGGTGCGCAGAGGGCCCGCGCATTCGTCTGTCCGACATAGCCGCACGTGAGATGGACGGCACCTGTCGCAGCAATCAGCCGTGCCCCAACGCGAGCGCAGGGGCTGCTCGAGACGCCCTGGTAAAGCTTGTTGGCACGCCCATCGCAGATCGCGCGAGGGCCACGTTTTGGTGACTGCGCCGACGCTTACCTGCCGCTCACTTGGTAAACGAAAAGGCTTGAGAACCGCCGCTTGGTGCACGTCACCCCGTTATAGCGAATTGTCCTGCGCTATGGTTCGCACAGGCACAGTCTTGAAGTGGCAAAGATACTGGCGCGGCCA
The DNA here is from genome assembly GCF_002117915.1 of Sphingomonas sp. TZW2008. Taxonomy (GTDB): domain Bacteria; phylum Pseudomonadota; class Alphaproteobacteria; order Sphingomonadales; family Sphingomonadaceae; genus Sphingomonas. Next base: position 15,789 of record NZ_BDJB01000011.1, read on the forward strand.
GCGATGCAGCATTTGAAGCCGGTCAAAGGGTCTCGCCTGTCGTCAATGTCGCTCGTTGAGATCGCCCGCAGATGACGCGACCAGAGCCTCTTCAGCAGCGATTAGTGCGCGCTTCTCTTCCGCCATGATCCAGCACAACATGTCTTCCTCATACCAAGGCGCTGTTTCGACAGCTTCGACGGACGGTCTCACGCCGGTCCAGACCAACAAGCCTTCGATCACCGTCCACGTGATTACCACCACCGCCACAACAGCAAGCGCAATCAGTCCAAGCCCGAGTAGTGGAATGGCGCAAATGGCAGCGGCAATAAGAACGGGTAGGAGAACAAACTCTCGCATCGCAACTTTGTGACCCAGCTTCTCCGTCGCGGCAAGGCAGTATAGGTTAGCTTTATGACGCCAGATCAGGAACGATGGGCTGAAGCGCTGGCGATCGAGCGGCAGCACGGCATGATGGCGCCGATGTGGATCGCCGAACGTATCGGTGCGCTGGCTATGGCCGGGGACCATGTCGGCGTCGCACGGTTTCGCAAGATCGCGGCGAAGCACGAACAGCTGCTCTCCAACAATCGAGGCGCTTGCTAGCGCCCGCCTTGGGGCGACTTGGATTCGGCAACGCCTTGACGCGTCGCGCGAAATAATTCTCCGATGTCACCAGCACTTGGCGCGGGGGGCGCCGAGTCGAAAGGGGAGGATTCAATGATTATTCGCTCTGGCGCGTTTGCGTGCGCGCTTTGCTTTGCCGTCACCGCGCAGGCGCAGGTTGCGGCACCGATCGCTACGCTGGCGCCGGCGGCTGCCGATAATACGCTGCGGGTTGGCACGAAGGTGCCGCTGAAGCTCAGCCAGGAGCTAACCACGAAGGGCAAGCTTCTCCGCGTCGGTCAGCACTTCAATATGGAAGTGTCCGAGCCTGTCATGGTCAACGGCCAGGTCGTTATCCCCGCAGGCGCGCCTGCAGTCGGCGAGATCACCGAGGTGCGCAACAAGGGCATGTGGGGCAAGTCAGGTCACCTGACCGCACAGATGCTCTATGTCAGTGTCGGCGGCCGCCAGATCCGCATGACCGGTACGTTCGACGACAAGGGCGTAACCGGTACCGGCGGGGTGATCGCTGCGGTGGCGCTGATCCCTGTTGCCGGGTTTTTCACTACCGGAACCAGCGCCAAGCTGCCGGTTGGTACCGCTGTGACTGGCTTCATCGGCGAGGACATCCCGGTGACCATGGCTGCTAGCGCCGTTGCGCCTCTGGCCGCGCAGCCGGCAAGTGCGCCGATCTCTGCCGCCCCGGCGCCTGCTGCACCTGCGCTTACGCCAGCGGTGGCGTCGAAGCCGAAAATCTGACTTTGGATCGCGCCCTGACAACTTGCGGTGTCTCGTAGGTCGGCAGGGCGCGGGGTTTCTTCATATGAACCTGCTAAAGCGTCTTTGGAATTACGAAACCGACAGCCCATGGGTCTGGGTGCCCCTGTGGGCATTCGGACTACTGCTATTTGGCGGCTTTGTGATTTAGCCGCGCCGCCCTTCGCACGCTTACTTATCCACAGCTTCCACAGGCCGCACGTCGCAACCCGACTCCAACGGTTCGCGTAAGCTCTTCGTGGCTTCGGTTCTTACTCCTTCCACTGGCGAGGAGGTCCGCGATCTGCTCGCGCATCTGCTGGCTGGCGTGACGCACGCCAGCGAGGCTACGTGGCATCAGCGCATCGGCACGATCGAGCGATACCCGACTTGGAAGTACGTGCGGTTCAACTGGGGTGTCGCGCCAAACACGAGAGGCGCTGATCGCCAGGCTATCGCAAAAGCAGTCGAGATAGTCAGAGCCGAGCACCCTTACATCACCGACCCGTTCTCGACGGACGTCGACTGGTTACGTCAGTGACTTGCGCACGTGGCCCGGCCCGCTGACACCGTTTCCCGAAAGCAGGCCGGCAGCTTTCAGCGCTGCAACTCTCTGATAGCGGGCAGGCCGCTTACGCCCAAAAGCGGACATGCTATCTCGAATTGTTCGCTTTAATCTTGGCTGGCGAACGGGCCCGACAAGGGGATCGGTCCGTTGAGGGTGCGAAGGAAAAATCATGCCCAACCAAAATGATGATCAGATGCCGTCGAACGATGATTCCGCGAAGCGGCCGTTCAACCCCAATGGCGGTGAAGACGAAAGTAGTGCGTCCAACGGCGCGAACGATGATCACCTGCACGACGATCAGAAGCCGCTACATCAACAGAATTTGGCCGGGGACGATCAGATCGATGACGATGATCCGAATAAGGTGGAGAAGCTCGCCAAAGCAGGGCAAGACATCGATCCGGATGCCGGGAGCGACTGATATGGCCGCCTATGCAAGCTTGCGAGCCTAGCACATGACGTCGCGCACCTGCTGAGGATGGCAAGCTTGCAAGCCGCCGTCTTAACAAGAGCGAAAGCGATGGTGGCGCTTATTTCAAGCGAATGCCGAACACTTGGTCGCAGAGGCCAAGTCGCTCGTCCGATCTGTATGTTCATCGCTTACGGACGTTCCGCTGGGTACCCGTCGATAACCGCCAATCACATCGATTGAACAGCTGGCCGCGAGCACGTCAGCGTACGCCGCGCATGCTTTATGCGTAATCTAGTTTTTGATGTTAACCATCTTCACCGGATCAAGCTTGGTTGATGGCTTGGACACATTGGTCTTCACCTTTTCGGCCTTGGGTTTTCGGATCTCTTTATTCGACTTCTGCTGGCTCTTAGCCATAGCTGATACCTCACGGGCGAAGAGCCCAGGTTGTCATGCCACGAATTGCGCGTTGCTCTCGCATACAATCGTGCGATCCTGACCAGATATATATCACATCCGACGCGCTGGAAGAGGTGGCAAAACGGTTCAGAAGGACAGCGGCTTGCAAAACTTAGCGCAGAACAGATCAGCTACGGACCTGGCATTAGTCAGGAGTAGTCGGTCTGGCCGAATATCCGATGGTGCACTTTCCCAGGCAACGTGCTATCCAGTTTCTACCGCACTGCACGTCCGAGCATTGTGCGGCTGAGAGCCCGCTGCTCCCGCTCTGCCGGAGGCATATGCGATGGATCTCAATTATCTGCTCGGCCGCGAACAGCACGCGCTATACATGGCCGAGACGTCGCTTTCGACCAGCGCCCGCATGGCACATCGCGCATTCGCGAAAGCGTATGGTGAGCTAATCGCAGAGAGCGGCTTTCCCCACCACGCCAATAGCGCGCAGCAGCGTTGGCCTGCTTCCCAGTCGAGAGCGCAGGAGCGGGAGGCAAGTTTAGCCGGTTGGGAGCGCGAGAGCGGAAACCTCAGTCAAGAACATCGTCGCAAACCAATCCGTTTCCCGGCGCATTGCGCTGCCAATGACCACGGTACAGAACGAGCGTGAGCATTTTGCCCCCGATTGGTCGAGCGCATCTTGACGGCGCGATAAAAGAAGGCCGTGCCGCTGCGTGCAACCCAACCGTTGGCGAGGAGACGTGCCCTTACTCGAGCCACGATCAACCGATGACACGGCATGCTTGGCTACGCGGCTTTCGAGAAGCGCGAGAAAGCGGTCCTGCCAAGCATGCGAATGCCCCTTTCGCCGGAACCATGGTTAAGCCGACTTAGGAGGCGCGCGTCCGTGGCCATCACAAAGGCGTTACCGGTATGAGCTCGAAGTTCGAACCTTATCCATCGCCAGGGCGGTCTCGAAGTGGCTCGGTTTGACGACGCGATAAGACGTGCTGCCGGGCCGCTCTTGAACTTCAACTTCAACGCTGACCGCAATGAACGCGGTTCCGTGAGCTCTAGTGTAGCTGCGCTCACGGGTATGAATCACGTAAGCCCCAGCGGGCATAACGGTTGGATCGTCACCGATGGAGAACGGAAAGCCGAAGATCGCGGTCGATGTCGTGGTGCGCTCGCCACTCGATTCCAGCTGCACCTATCGAGCCCGCTGGAAGGGGGTACGTACGACCGCCCCGGAGATGAGCCTGCGCCCGAATACCTTGCGCATTGTCTCCGCTACCTCACTGCGCGTGAGCACCACCCGAACACCGCCGGCTGGCAGAAGCTCAAGCGCGCTGATCACCGCACCGTTCTTAAGGCACAGCTGAGACACTTCTGCTTCGGTAGCGTTGACGTTGATTGCACGGCTCATGACGGCTCCTTGAAGAAAGCGGGAGCCCGTTGGTCTCTCAGCCGTGTCGGTGCTTAGGATCGCAACCCGGTAAATACGATATGGGCTCGATGATGGCCAATAGATAGCCTCAAAGTAAGACCTTTGTATCAGCCACAAAACCGCTGTGGCGGACGTTCGCGATTCTTGGACTCGTAAACTAGCCGCGCCCACACGACATCTCGGACATCGTACTGCCTGCCCGAAGCGAGGTACGACTGAGAGCCGAGTGCTCCCGCTTAGAGGAGCCCGCGCTATGACCTTCCAATCCGAAGCTGAGTATTTTGCCAGCAGGGCAGAGGCTTGTCGGCGAGCCGCCGGTAAGTCGAAGAGTTTGGCCGATGCGTTAGCCAATGCACACCTCGCTGAACGATACGATTCCTACTCGAAGGCCTCGCGCGATCGAGAGGATAATTCGCCACTAGCGCTGCCCGTTAAGTGAGTTTCGGTCAACGCTGGACGCAAACAGCTGTCGATGATCTACGAGCCGCAGTGAACGACGGACTATCGATCGACGATATCGTCAGGCAGCTAGGCCGATCGCTCGAGGATATCGAACAGATGATGGTGCGCTTGCGTCTCAGTCTCCGTCAATCAGACCTGCAAGGCTGATAGAGGTGAGCGCAGCCGAAAGGGCCTGCAACAATCAGCTTGACGCCAGCGGGCTCGTATACGTTCACAGTATGAAATAGTTATCAGCGTTGTAGGCCCATTCACGGCAAAGCCGCCGGCGTCCCGAGCGGGGTTGTTGCGAGCCTCGGCTTACTGCTGCAGCTGACGAGGTTTGAGTAGATGATGGTCGACCACTTCGATCTGACTACCGAGGAGCAAGCACGCGCTGCGGGGAAAGCAGCAGGAGCGCAGGCGGGCATGAACGCGATCGATTGTCCGATCTTTCATGATCGGCTTGATCTTCGAAGCGCGTGGATGGACGGCTTTTCTGAAGGGCGAGTTTCGCAATCAGGCAACTCCGTCAGTACAGACTGAAGCGTTCTTAGGGCTGTCAGCCCTGTTAGGTGGATGGCCATATGCCGGCTCGAAGCTCGGCCGGAACCGAGTAGTCGCGCTTTAGCAGACGAGCGACCATGTCTTCGTAAGCCTTGATCGGGCTCTCGCCCCACGCCTTCGGATCGATGATCGTGTAGTTCGCCCACGGCGATAACACGCGGCCTTCAGGCGCGGACCGTACGTCGTCTATGCAGCGTTCGCTTCTTCAGATGCGCAGATTCTAGCGCCCGCTGCTCGATGATCCGGACGTGCTCTTCGCGTGTCACAATGTGCGCGAAATGCGCCCATTCGAAGTGCACTAGCTCTGCGTATATTCCTGCGGCTGTAGCAGGGCCACCAACAAAAAACAGTTTCCGTTTTACGCTTCGAAACCGGGCTCGGACGCCCTCGATCATTTCGCCGGTTTGATCGCGCGGCGTTCTTCTCGTTCCCGCTCGTCCCATTCGCGTTCTACTCGCTGCCCGTTCGCTTCCGCCGCCTTGTCGGTCAGCCTGCCAGCGGTCTTCAGCGCTGCGTCCGGGGTGATAGTGACGGCAACGCCACCGGGTCCGTCGAGAAGGACCGATCCCTGCTCGGCATCCACCTTCGTGGCGTCATTGTAGATCTTACTCATAGGTCACTCCACTTCCGAAAGTAACAACGTTTCGGCCGGCACAACGATCAGATGAAATGCCACGATCTGGATTAGGCCGATCGTCTCGTGCCTCATCGATCACGTGCGCGTTCAATGGGAGAAACATAGAGGGAGACTGACGTGGAACTGCAATCGGCATTGGTACGCCTGCGCGAATTTAGCCTGTCATGGAACGATGAAGACGTGGTCGACGAGAACACTCCGTTGACGGGGGCCGATCTCAAGCTGATTGCGTAGCTACTTGGGTCAGAAGCGGCTTCCGCTGCCGGCGGCTCCGACTAGCCGTCCACTCGCATCAGCTGCGCCGGGTATGACGCCACCAGCTGCATCGCCTCCTCAATCGATGCGCGCAGCCACGTCTCCTCGTCTTCATCGTGCAGCAGCACCGGCATCGCTTTCGGATGGATCGGCGCTACCAGCAAGTTTGGCTCGGTCGTTCGGAACGCGAACACGGCGCGGCCCTCAGCCGGGCGCCAGATCCCGGCAAAGCTGACGATCGGCCGGCTGGGCACGGCGAACCAATGGAGCGGCTTTTGCCCAACAGGGCCGGGGCCGTATTCACGGAAGGCGGTGAAAGGCATCAGGCCGCGGCGCTCCGGCTCGGCGAGCGCGTACTTGCAGAACGGCGACGTGAAGTTGTGGACGTTCGTCACCTTCTTGTCGAGCAGCACCGGCTTGCCGGTCGCCTTGTCGATCCGCTTGCCCGGCACCTTGTGTGGAAAGCCTCAGCTCATCGTTTCGAGCATGCGTACGCCCTCCGCCTCGCGCACCACATACGCCGGCTTGTCGGGGAACAGCTCTGGCAGCGGGATCGTCAGATCGTTCAGCGTATGATGAGACTATGCCGTAGCGTGCGGCAAGCTCGGCTTCCTTGGCCGTCATGCGGTAGCGGTTGCAGATAGCGGCTCTCCGATATGCAACGGAGCCTCGCCAACCGGGTATGCTCCTCGCGAGCAACGATATGCGCGAAGTGCGCGCCATCGAAATAGATCAGCTCGGGGTACAAGGGAAACCGCCAGATAACGTAATATGTCAGCTACGTACGGCATCCCCGCACGGATGCATCAGAGAGGGAAAAAATGCTCGGATGGTGCGCGGTCCCTGCTCGACGCAAGGCTGTGGGATCGACCGCTCTTCCACTTCTAAGGTGAGCGCTGCCTGTCGCTCTTGCCCTTATCCGACGAAAGGAAGAGGAACATGTTTCACTCAGATTGGAATTGCAGGATGGGCAGTAGCTCGACGGTCGAACGCGCGTTCGAGCTTGCACGCGATGGTTCCTGCACCACCGTCAGAGACGTGCGGGACCGGCTAAAAAGCGAGCGCTATGACGGTGTAGATGCGCACATCTCAGGTGCATTGAGCCGGCAACTGAAAGCCGAGATCGTCAAAAGTCAGGCGAAAGAAACAGGCACCTGATCAACGGCTCTTGCATGATCGCTATCGCATATTGCGCGAGCTCGGCTGACACTCACCTTTCTGGGTTTCGCATTCATTCCGGTTCTCCCGGACGCTTTGCCTCACGCTAGATCAGTAAGGTGGGGCGCCCATTTGATCAGCGTTGTGGCGGCTGCCCGCCGGTGCCGCGCTGTTCCGGACGATCCTGGTTACAGCCGGACAGATAACGGGTTTTAGCTCGACCGCGCTCTAAGCACGTTTCCGTCCGTAAAGTCTCGGGATCAGACAACGTCATCATTAGCCGCTTGGCTTTTCCCACTAGGATGCGCTTCCGTGGCAACGAAGGTCAGTTGGAAAAGCGTCAGATTATCCTCGCCCGTCACGCGAATGGCCCACTTACCCGAACCCCAGAGCGTCTCCGGATTGTCGGCGAGCAAACCTACCGCGAGTCTCACGGCTTCGCGCTTTGCTGTTTCAAGGTCCCATAGTTCAGTGCCCTGAAGGTCAGGCGAATCTTGACCGTCGTGAACATGGAAAAAATAGCGCCTCATCATATGCTCCAGCCGTCAGGCAAGAGCGCTAGGTCTGCCAGTCGCAAGCGCCCATTCATTCAGCTCGCGATAGTTGATGATTAGCATATTGGTTCGATCAAACGCATTGATTCTCTCCAATCTATGTCTGCTAACCTTGCCAAACCCGGCCATTCACGAGCGGACGGTGGTATCCGAAAGCGGACTGTCAGCAACGGATACAATCTTGCGTCGATCATGCCACGCAGGCCAAATGGGTAAAAGAACATAGGGGAGGGTGGCAATGACGATTCAGCAGGCACTTGATGCGGCCGTCGCGTCCGGCAAGATCGCGGGCGCCGTAGCGATGGTCGGCAACCGGGCCGGAACGCTCGATGTGGCGGCAAGCGGTCTGCGCGATCCGGCAAGCGGCGCTGCGATGACCACCGACGCGATCTTTCAGCTGGCTTCTATGACCAAGGCGATCGTCTCCGTCGCCGCGATGCAATTGGTTGAAGGTGGTGCGCTGTCGCTCGATGCGCCGATCGGAACGCTCCTGCCGGCGCTTGCCGACGCTCAGGTCATTGATGGGTTCGGCGATGACGGCGTCGTGCGTCTGCGGCCTGCAAAAGCGCCGATCACGTTGCGGCATCTGCTGACCCATACGTCAGGCCTCGGCTACGCCTTCATGAACGCCGACATGGCGCGCGCGCAGGGGCCGGTCGCGCCGGGTTCGTTGGCGAGCCTGCAACCGCCTTTGCTGTTCGATCCCGGAGAGCGGTGGGAATACGGCATCAGCACCGATTGGGTCGGCCTCGCGGTCGAGGCCGCGACGGGGCGACGGCTGGGCGAGGTGCTGGCGGAGGAGATCTTCGTGCCGCTCGGCATGACCGACACGGGCTTTATAATGGATGCGGCGCAGGCAGCGCGCCGGGTCGCGCTGCTCGCCCGCGCTCCCGATGGTAGCCTGTCGCCATTCCCGATCGAGATCGGCGGTGGTGAGGCGGCTGAGTATCAATCGGGCGGTGGCGGGCTGCTCGGCACCGCGGCGGATTATCTGCGCTTCGCCCGCATGCTGCTCAACGCCGGGGAGCTCAATGGCGCGCAGATCCTGAAGCCCGAGACGGTCGCCGAGATGATGCGCGATCAGATCGCGCCGCTTCGCGCGGGCGCGCTGCGCAGCATCATGCCGCAATTCGCGCTCGACTATGATGCCTATCCCGACATGCACAGCGGCTTTGGCTTAGGGTTCCTGCTCAACCCTGAGCCTGGACCGGACGGCCGCGGCGCGGGAAGCCTGATGTGGGATGGCGTTGCCAACACCTATTTCTGGATCGATCCCGCGCGCGATCGCGCCGGGATCGTGATGATGCAATTTGCGCCCTTCGCCGATCCCGCGGCGCTGGCGCTGGTGAGCGCGGTTGAGCGGGCGGTCTACCAAGCAGCTTAGCGGCGGGCAGACGTCAAAAGTGCGTTCGGCATCGTTTCGAAGCGCACGTCCCCGGCGCCGCAATCGTCGATGAACGAACTCGACTTCAGGCCCGGGTAGAGCAACACCGTCGTTCGACTCGGGGAGCAGGTCTCGCCTCCCGAGGAGCCCCGATCGATCTGATCTGCGGGGCTTTGCTCAGTGGGAGCGGCGATGGTGCCGCTCCTAACTGGGAGGCGCTTATGTCCACCGTCACAAAGACGCAGTCGCTGCTGCTCCATCATGCAGCGCGCCGCGAAAACGGCAGCTTGTTCCCGCTACCTGAAGATCTGACCCACCCGCCAACAATCCGCCGATCTGTGGCTGCGATGGTTGGACGCGGTTGGCTCAAGGCGCGGCCGACCGCTGATCAAAGCGCGGTCGCGCATAGCGAGAATAACGAGCGCTATGGTGTCTTCATCACGCCAGAAGGATGCGCCGCGATCAACGTGAAGGCGCATGAGGTGGAGGTCGAGCATAGCTTGCGTGCAGCGCAGCCGACGACGAAAGCGGCGCAGGTTATCGCGCTGCTGCTGCGCGAGGAAGGCGCGACACTCACCGACTTGGCGCAAGCTACAGGTTGGTTGCCGCACACAACGCGCGCTGCCCTCACGAGCTTGCGCAAGAAAGGCCATCATCTCGCCAAGGCAAAGCAATCGGGCGGTCCCACCTTCTACCGGATCATCGCGCAATGACGCCGCTCGAGCTGGAGCTTGCAGCGCTCGAGGCAATAAACGGGCTGGCGCTGCATGCCCGCTGGATCGAGGTGACCGGCAGTATCGTCCCGCGCATCAGCCCCAAGCTGCTGCGCCTGGCGCTTGCCTGGGAGATCCAGGCCAAAGCAGCAGGTGTTGCGAGCGACAACACGGGGCGCATGCTTGATCAGATCGCGTGCGCGAGCGGGCGATCGGGAGCGCCGGGGGTGCGTCGGCTCACGCGAACATGGCGTGGGCGTACGCATATCGTCACCATCGGTGAGGATCAGGTCGTGCAGTGGAATGGCCGATCCTGGCGGTCGCTGAGCGAGGTTGCGCGGGAGATCACCGGCACGCGCTGGTCGGGGCCGGCGTTCTTCGGCCTCAAGAAGGTGGCGGCATGACGCCGGTGCGCTGCGCAATCTACACGCGCAAATCGAGCGACGAGGGACTCGAGCAGGATTTCAACAGCCTCGATGCGCAGCGCGAAGCCTGCGCGGCCTATATCCGCAGTCAGGCGTCGCAAGGGTGGCTGGAGATCGCTACGCGGTACGACGACGGCGGGGTGTCGGGCGGTACGCTCGAGCGACCAGCACTGCGGCGTCTGCTTGCCGATGTCACCGCCGGACACGTAGATACGATCGTCGTTTACAAGGTCGATCGCCTCAGTCGCTCGCTGTTCGATTTCGCCAAGCTGGTCGAGGCGTTCGAGAAGGCGAACGCGAGCTTCGTCAGCATCACGCAGGCGCTCAACACAACCAGCAGCATGGGGCGGCTCACGCTCAACATGCTGCTGTCGTTTGCGCAATTCGAGCGCGAGGTTACCGCCGAGCGGATCCGGGACAAGCTTGCCGCCTCAAAGGCGAAGGGGATGTGGATGGGCGGTGTCGCGCCGCTCGGCTATAAACCCGACGGCCGCACGCTCGCTGTCGTCGAGGAGCATGCCGCGTTGGTGCGGCATGTCTTTGAGCGGTATTTGGCGCTCGGCAGCGTTCGACAGCTCGAAGCTGAACTGCGCGGGCAAGGCATCTTCGTGCCAAGCCGGGTGACCGCGACCGGACGCGCGATCGGCAACGTGGCCTTCGCGCGCAGCACACTCTACCTGATGCTCAAGCGCGTCACCTATGCCGGGTACATTGCACACCGCGACAAGCGTTATCCGGGCAACCATCCAGCGATCGTTGATCACGCTACCTTCGAGCGGGCGCAGACCCTGCTTGAGACTAACAAACAGGGAGCCACGCGCAAACGCGAACCGCGCGTGGCGCTCTTGGCGGGCAAAATTTTCGATAGCACCGGCGAGCCGTTGATCCCAACGCATGCGACGAAGACGCAGTCTACCTCGTCCGGTACCAAGGTGACGCGATACCATTATTACGTGAGCCGCAAGCTGCATCAAAAGCGCAGCGATACGGGCGTTCGGGTGCCAGCGCGTGAGATCGAGCAACTCGTTGCTGAACAAATCGCACGTTTGTTCGATGATCCGGTCAGGCTGCTCGGCGAGGCGCGGCTATCGGTGCCGCTCGATCGCTACAGTGATGTGCGGCACCGTTGTGCCGAGCTCGCGGCGCGGCAACGGCAACGACGTCAGGACGCGCTTGCGATCGTCCGCAAAATTTGCGTAGCCGAGGACGCCGTGACGATAACGTGCTGCGCCGCGATGATTGCCGCGGCGCTCGAGCTGACATGTGATCACTTGCCGCGGCACACGATCAAACTGGACCGATCGGTCCGTTTGACTCGATCGGGAGGATCGATACGACTTACGGAGGATGCCGCATGTTCGGCCACCGTTCCCGATCCTTCTCTCGTTCGCTTATTGAGGCTCGCTCGCCGCTGGTGGAGCGAGCTGCGTCAAGGGCAGCTCGACATCACCCGACTGGCTGAGCGGGAGAATGTGAGTGCGACGTATCTGACACGTGTGGTTCGGCTCGCTTTCCTCTCGCCTCTTGTTGCTGATGCTATCCTGACCGGAAGGCAGCGCGTCGGCGTCACGGGCAAGAAGCTCACGGTCGACACGCCGCCGGTCGCCTCTTGGCGTAATCAGGAGCGAATTCTTCTGGCGGCGCACTAGAGCCGCGATGAGCCGCAACCTTGTGCTGTGCGCACGGTTGAATCGTCATGAAGCACAAGCCGAAAACCAAGTCGCTCGTGACGGCCCTTGTCCCACCTCACCGAACAGGGCGGTTGAAAAGGTGGCTCCTTCAAAACAGGGGCTGGGTCGCGACCGGCGCTGGAACCGCAGCGATCGTCGGCAGCGCGTTGTTCAATCAGGCAAACGCGCGACAGGCCGAAGCAGCAACGCCGCCCATCGGCAAGTTCGTCGAGGTGGACGGCGTGCGGTTGCATTACGTCGATCGCGGCGAAGGGCCTGTCGTTGTGCTGCTTCATGGCGCTGGGGTCATGCTGCAGGACTTTGACGTCAGCGGCGTCCTATCGCGTGCGGTAGAGAAACACCGTGTCATCGCCTTTGATCGTCCGGGATACGGCTATAGCGAGCGACCCCGCTCGAAGGTTTGGACGCCAATCCGGCAGGCCGAGCTGATCGCTCGTGCTTTGCGGCAAATCGGCGTCACGCGGGCGGTCGTCGTTGGGCACAGCTGGGGCACGTTGGTCGCGCTTGCGATGGCGCTCGAGTATCCGACCATTGTTTCCGGGTTGGTACTGGTCTCGGGCTATTACTATGGGACAGCGCGCCCTGACATTGTCTCGGGGGCCATTCCCGCTATTCCAGTGGTTGGCGACTTGCTTAACCAGACGATCGGTCCGTTGCTGGGTCTTCTGAACGGCCCGATCGGCGTCAAGGCGAGCTTTGCGCCCGCCCCTGTCTCCCCCAAATTCGCCAAATTTCCAAAAGCACTGGCGCTGCGCCCGTCGCAAATCCACGCAAGCGCCGCCGACGCGGCCTTGATGGTGCCGAGCGCGCTCGCATTGAGTCGCCGATACGATGAACTCACTTTACCTGTAATCATCATGGCAGGGCGGGGTGACTTGATCGTTCACATGGATGAGCATGCGGAACGGCTCGTTCGCCACATCAGAAAGGCGGAGCTGCGTATCGTGCCGCAGCAGGGTCATATGCTGCACTACGCAGTGCCTGAACGGGTTGTCGCGGCGATCGCCGATGTGGCGTTACGTGCAGCGTAGCTTGTCGTAAAGCCCGCGCCTTCCGCTTAACATTACCCATGCGCCTATACGCTTGGCAGGGCCGAGCACGCCCACATGACGCCTCTGGGCGCTTGGTGGCCCTAATTCCTTCGGGCTCACATCATCGGGACGCACAACTGGGGAACGGAAGGCAGCCGAACGAACCGGGCGAAGCACAACGCCCTAGCGTCGAGGCCGAGGGGGCGTCGAGCCACGCAACCGCACGCCGCGAGCTGCAATCAATAGAGAATGGCTTTTGATGATGGCGCAAAGCACAATCGCTTTACGCCGGCAATGACCTAGAGAAGATGAGCGAGCCAAAGGCCTTCCGCGATGACGGCGGTCCAGAAGACCGCCACGGCTGCTATCGAGCCGAGGAGGCCGCGATGCACGCGGGCCTCTGCCGTTATATAGCTTCTCTCGGCGTCCATCGCTCACCCTTCAGGCCGCCCGATGCAGCGTCACTCACAGTAGCTACGCCATGGTACGGCCGCAACGGATCTAACAGGAAGAAGTTGATCCAGAGTTAGCGGCTCAATCGATCAGCCAATCAGCCTGGCGAGAGGCAGCATCACTCTGCAGCCGCGATCAGCTGCTGGTATGGCCACCGAGCATCGGCTGGTGAACGACCGAAGGGGCAGGCGAACCGAACGGCGAGCAGATCGACGGTGCTTCGGCCGGGTCCGGCGAGCGGTCTAGCTGTCGCTGCTGCTTCTCGCGGTACATAGCGGCATCTGCATCTTGCAATAAGCTGTCGGGATCGCTGCTCGCGTCCGTCGACGCGGCATTCCCGACTGATGCGTCGATCGTAACCTCGCCCGTCGGCAACGCGATTGGCTCGCGTATATATCGCGTGATCCGTCCCTTGATCATCGCCATGATTCTTTCTGATGACTGCGGCAGGAGATAGCCAAACTCATCGCCGCCAAGCCGTGCAACGAGTCCCCCGGCGTCATTGCAGATTCGCTGCAAGCGTTCGGCGACTGTCCGCAGGACAGCGTCACCCGCAGCGTGGCCGTAACGATCGTTGATCGATTTGAACCCGTCGAGATCGATAAGAAGGAGCGAGACGCTTGGTTCGCGCGCGCCTTCAAGACCCTCCATCAACGCCAATCGGTTCGGCAGGTTGGTGAGGTAATCTCGGCGAGCGGCATCATGCGCCGCCTTTTCCCGAACGGCCGCCTGCCGAAGGCAGGTCCGCAATTGCCACTCACGCCGCGCAAATAAGACCACGGCCGCGGCGAGAAACACGAACGCGGCCCCAGCATACTCGTCCAGTTCGTACTGCTCCCCGTGGCGCAGGGTCATGCAGACGTAATCGAACCAGCCGCTACTGACGCACACCGCAGTCAAAGCCGCCGCGCAAGCCAGCGCGAACGCGTCTTCGAGGGACAGTTTGGAAGGCTTCGCGATGTGCACGTATATGGCCACTTTCAGCCCCCACGGCTGGAGAGAGACGCTGTACGAAAAATCTTAAGTTCATCTAAACCGGCCTGAAATCTCCAGCACAAAGCGGCGTCAGCAAAACGCTTCGCCCGCGGTGGCGCTCCGCATGGTTGGCTTTTTCAACGGCAGCGGCGTCTGCGCCAGCGCACCGGCTCGACGCATGATCTCGGTTAGGGCAATTTTGCTGCCGTATTTAGTTAACGTAGCACGGCCGTTAAGATTTGACTGCGATCGTTCAGGCTTCGTCGTTCCGAGGTTGTATGCTCGCGATCAAGAAGCTCGTTTGTTCGAGCAAGCGTTCAAAGGTGGATGTTGAGCTCGGCCAGCGCATCCTCTCGTTCCTGGCGGCGCAGAAGCTGGCGCCGACGCCGGACAATTATCGGTTCGGCTATTTGGTGGAAGGCTCGCCGAGCTCGCACGCGGCCATCGCCGTTGATGCGCTCTTAATGGACAATCGGTCGATCGAGCAGGCGGATGTCGATCGCATCATGGCGACCAAGTCCGCCAATTCCACCAGCGACACGAGCGAGTACGACGATAAGGAGCAAGTCGCGCTCCGCCATCAGGCCGTTCGCCTGGCCGATCTGACCGCGCAGGCGCGGACGAGCTCCGGTGATTTCGGCAGAGCGCTTACTGGTGACCTCGCCGGCTTCGTCGACGGATTGTCGTCGGTCGAGGCATTAGCGGCGACGATGCTCGAACGTGCCAAGCTCTACGAAGCTAAGTATCAAGAAGCGTCCAATCAGATCGAGGCGCTTCGAAGCGAGATTCAGGCCGCGCGCGGCGACGCTCGTCGCGATGCGCTGACCGGGCTACTCAATCGACGCGGGATGGAAGAGCGGCTTTTCGCGCGCAAACCCGGCACCGTCGGTGTGATCGCGGTCCTCGATCTCGATCACTTCAAATCGATCAACGACCGCTTCGGGCAAGCCGTTGGCGATCGCGTTCTTAAAGGCGTCGCACGCGCTCTCCTTTCAATTGCGGAGGGCTGCGATATCGCGCGGTGGGGCGGGGAGGAGTTCCTGCTTCTTCTCGAGCAGCAGACATCGCGACAAGCCGCGTCGACGCTTGACGCTATTTGTAGCGCCCTGCGAGGCAAGACGTTTCGGTCAAAGGAAACGGACGAGATCCTAGGAAGCGTCACCGTCTCGATCGGTGCCGTGTCGATCGGTCTTCGATCGATCCTTGAGGCGATCGAAGAGGCTGACCGGCTTCTATACCAAGCCAAGCAGCAGGGACGAGATCAGGTCGTGCTTGGCTGACATCGAGCTGGTCGCCATCATCGAGTTCTGGTCCGTCTGGAGTATCCGTCTTGCTCCGGGATGCTCGTTTTCAGAAGACCGCCTGCACCCTCTTGAACGTTCGATATGCGTTTAGGCGAGGGGGCGGAGGGCCAATCACGCACCTCCCTAAGCCTTCGACGCGAACCTCGCCGAGCGCACCGGCATAGAACACAGCGTTGATGTCGTCGTCGATGTCGTAGACTTAGATGAGGTCCGCAAGATTGATGCCGCGATGATAGTCGTTCTGCCCCGTACCGCTGATGGTCATCGGCACACCTTGTTTCCCGTCGATCAAGAATGCGGATACTTGCTTCAGAGCACGCGATAAGGATGCAGTTCTACCTATGTGAGACCGTTCGCTTCAATTTGGAACAATCGCAGTTGATAGCATGTCGAGATATGCTCGATACGTGGGCGGTTATTCGTTCACTTGCTGGGTGCCGAAGACAATCGGTTGTTTCCGACGAGCGCGGACCAGCTGTTCGAGCAGGATCCGAAGCTCCGCTGCGGCGAGGATCGATGGTACCGCAATCACAAAAAAGCACAATAGGAACAGCAGCATAGAACCCTCGCGGTTGAGCTGTTCCAAGCGGTCTACTCGCGCGCTGGTTCCCCCGGGACCATCGATCCTAATCAGCGATAACACGATAGGCCGTGCCTTACCGGCCACGCCGACGCGTGTGTGAGCTGAATGTCGCCGTTGCGAAGCTTGGGTTGAGACGCGGACGGCGATCTACTGCT
Organism: Sphingomonas sp. TZW2008; assembly: GCF_002117915.1. Taxonomy (GTDB): domain Bacteria; phylum Pseudomonadota; class Alphaproteobacteria; order Sphingomonadales; family Sphingomonadaceae; genus Sphingomonas. The sequence goes on from NZ_BDJB01000011.1 coordinate 32,273, forward strand.
GCGCATGTGGAGCGTTCCCGCCGGCGGATCTGATTAGCTGCGCGGACCAGGTGTAAGCAAGCACCCCAGCCATAGCTGACCCAAGCGAGCCCCGGAGCCAAGGCGCAGCATCTGCGGCGACTGCGGATACCTAATCCGTTCTATCAGCAGAAAATCTTCGAACAAACCCAAGCGTTCAACGGTTTAGTTACGACCGCTAGCTATCACAGCAGCGGCACGGGAGTGAGCGCAATGGAACGCGACCAGAAGCCGAACGTGGACCCCGAGCGGCTTGATCGGAAGAGCGAAGGCTTTTTCGGCCAGTCCTATTCGAAGAACCGCGAGGAAGAACTTTCGAAGTGCGACCCTTCGGGCGCGGTGAACGCCGACCCCAAAGATGCTGGCGATGGGGCAGGCGCTCGTGCATCGGTTGATCCGCGGACGGGCGAAGCGCGCGGGAGCGGCGCCGACGCGGCCGCGGACCCTCAACGCAAGCCCAATGCCGCTGTTGCCGAGGGTAAGGAATGATGGTGGTGCAGCGATCCGCCGCATGATGGCATAATGATCGCTGACCCCCTCAAAGCCGGGCGACGAGAGGCCTTCCGTCGGAAGATCAAAGCGCTGAGGAACGAGTCTGGGAGGAATTGTTCCCCGCCAGCCAGCTCGCAAGCGGCTGAACGACGAGGGCGCTCGACAGGTCGGAATGCCTTTTGTGCGAGGCCGACGCGCGCCATTCGATACGCACAGCAGGCATTTACGGCCCCGCCGCGTTCAAGGCTCGCGAACGGCGTATTGGGCTTAGCGGCAACCCAGCACCGCGAGCGGTAAACGCGTTTCGCGGATCGTCTCACCGCGACAAGGCGATCACGATCGGTCTTGCGCATTGGTGACTTGGGCAGGCGTCGGATACCGGTCACGGCGATTCAGCCCTGCTGGAAGCGCTCGTTAATGCTTTTCGCGGCGGCGCGCAGTTCGGGGACTAGCTTCTCGCGCATGTCCTCGACGGGGAAGCGCATCGACGGACAGCAGGCGTTGAGCGCCGCGATGACGTGGCCCGCCGCGTCGTAGATCGGTACCGACAGCGAGCGGACGCCGACCTCGAGTTCCTCGTCGACGAGCGAGTAACCAAGTTCGCGCGTCTCCTCGATCACCGCGCGAAGCTGCTTGATCGTGCGCACGGTGTTGGTGGTGTGCTTCTCGAGCGTCAGCCGCGCGAAATAGCGCTCGAGCGCGGCATCGCTTTCTCCCGCGAGCAGCACGCGGCCGGTGGACACGGCGTACGCCGGCAGACGGTTGCCGATGTTGATGCTGACCGAGATGACGCGATCGGGGGTCGAGCGGGCGAGGTAGGTGACGTCGTCACCGGTCAGCACCGCGGTGTAGATCGATTCCTGCGTGCGCTGTGACAGCGCGTTCATCACCGGCTGGACGACGTCGAGGATCCCGACCGAGGCGAGCGCCGAATAGCCAAGCTGGAGGACCTTGGGCCTGAGCGAGAAATCGCGCTCGCGCTTCTCGGCATAGCCCTCTCGCACCAGCGTCAGCAGCAGGCGGCGCGCCGTGGCGCGCGACATGCCGGTCGCCTTGGCGACGTCGCTCAGCGTCATCGTCGGCTTGTCGCGGGTGAAGGCGCAGATGACTTCGAGTCCGCGTGCGAGCGATGCCACATAGTCGCGATCGGCATCGTCCTGATCGGTTGCCAAGGCGTCGACGTCATCTTTGATGTCGGTGCTGTTCGATTGATCGGACACTTGCCTTCATCTCCCCCGAACTGCCCTGCGCCTCTGCTAAACGCGCGAGTTACCAATCTGCAACCCGATCGGATGCGAATGCCATCAGCACGCGCACGACGATCCATTCTAACCCGCCAATTTGTGCGCCATCGCAACACTCGTTCGGTATGCGATCAAAAATGCGTTGACAGTATGCGGCGATGCGGCAAGTTTGAGTTGCGGCCAGGCGGGGAGCTTGTCGCGGGTAGGGGATAAGACATGCGAAAGACGTTCGCAGTCGGCGCTGCAGTCGCGGCGCTGATGACGGGGACGCATGCGCTGCATGCGGAAGACTTCCGGGTTGAACTTTCCGCGCCGGCGGCGGGGCAGAACGCGTACGAAGGTCGGCTGATCTTGGTGATCGCTGCCGACGACAAGACGGAGCCGCGTTTCCAGGTCGACGCAAGTTACGAAAGCGCGCAGGTCTTCGGCATCGACGTCGAGAATTTCCGTAACGGCCAGGCCCGCGTGATCGGCAAGGACGTGCTCGGCTATCCCGGCCGCAGCCTGGCCGATGTTCCCGCAGGCACCTACACCGTTCAGGCCGTTCTGCATAAGTACGACACGTTCAAGCTGGCGAACGGCAAGGTCGTGAAGCTGCCCGCGGCGCGCGGGGCGGGGCAGAACTGGCGCAAGGAGCCGGGCAACCTCATCAGCAAGCCGTTCAAGGTCAATTTCGATCCGAAGCGGCCGGGCGAGATCAAGCTGGCGCTGAACGAGGTGCTGCCGCCGATCGATGAGCCGAAGGACACCGAATTCGTCCGACACTTCAGGTTCAAGTCCGATCGGCTGTCGAAGTTCTGGGGACGCGACGTCTACATGCGCGGTCACGTGCTGGTCCCGAAGGATTTCGACAAGCATCCCGAGGCGCGCTATCCGCTGGCAATCTTTCACGGGCACTTCCCCGAGGATTTCGGCGGCTTCCGCACCACCCCGCCCGATGCGAATATCAAGTGCACGCCGAGCAAGCGGTTCATCAACGAGACCTGCTACGAGCGCACCGAGCAGCGCGAGGCGTATGATTTCTACCGGAAATGGACGTCGCCCGATTTCCCGCGTATGCTGATCGTTGAGATCGATCACTCGAATCCGTATTACGACGACAGCTATGCCGTGAACTCGGCCAATATCGGCCCGTACGGCGACGCGATCACCTATGATTTCATCCCGGCGCTGGAGAAGAAGTTCCGCGGCATCGGCGCGGGCTGGTCACGCTTCCTCTACGGTGGATCGACTGGCGGATGGGAAGCGCTGGCGGTGCAGGTCTTCTATCCCGATCAGTATAACGGCGCGTTCGCCGCCTGCCCCGATCCGATCGATTTCCGTCAGACAATGGTGACGGATATCTACAAGGACAAGAACGCCTATTTCTGGACCGGGCCGTTCGGAAAGGTCGCGAAGCCGGCGAAGCGCGATTATCTCGGCCACCTGTCGAACACGATCGAGGACGAGAACCGGCTTGAGCTGGTGCTGGGCGACAAGACACGGTCCGGCGGCCAATGGGATATCTGGGAAGCGGTCTACTCGCCGATGGGCGCCGACGGCTATCCGCAGCGGATCTGGAACAAGGCGACCGGCGAGATCGACCCCAAGGTCGCCGCCTACTGGCGCGAGAATTACGATCTGCGCCACATTCTGCAGCGCGACTGGCAGAAGCTAGCGCCCAAGCTGCAGGGCAAGATCAACATCTATGTTGGCGACATGGACAATTTCTATCTCAACAACGCCGTCTATCTGATGGAGGATTTCCTAAAGACGGCAAAGCCCGCGTACGGCGGCGAGATCCTGTACGGCGATCGCGACGAGCATTGCTGGAACGGCGACAAGACCCAGCCCAATTCGGTCGGGCGACTGCGCTACAATTGGATGTACGTGCCAAAGATCCTGCAGCGGATCGAAGCGGCGGCCCCCAAGGGGGCTGACCTTACCAGCTGGCGATACAAGTGACCGGGCAAACGCGCACGGCGAGGGGACGCCGGCGCGGATAGCCTCAATCAACCATCATCAGGGAGTTCAATCATGTCCACCAGGGCACCATCACGCACGTTCTTTTTATGCTCGGCCGCCGCGTTCATCAGCGTCGCCCTGCCGGCGCACGCGCAGGATGCAGCAGCTGATATCGCCGCCGGATCGAGCGAGGACGGCGAGATCGTCGTCACCGGATCGCGCATCCGCTCGCCCAACCTCGAAAGCGTCAGCCCGGTGACGACCGTCGGAGCGGAGGAATTCGCGGTACGCGGCACGGTGCGTACCGAGGATCTCGTCAACCAGCTGCCGCAAGTGTTCGCGGCGCAGGGCGCGGCGAATTCAAATGAGGCGACCGGCACCGCGCAGGTCGACCTTCGCGGCCTCAGCCCGTCGCGCACGCTGGTGCTGATCAACGGCCGGCGGCTGCCGTACGGCTCGCCCAAGAACATCCCGTCGGACTTGAACCAGGTGCCGACGCCGCTGATCCAGTCGGTCGAGGTGCTGACCGGCGGCGCATCGGCGGTCTACGGATCGGACGCGATCGCCGGCGTCGTCAATTTCAAGCTGATGGAGAATTTCAGCGGCATCCGCTTCACCGGCAGCATCGCCGGTTTCCAGCATACCAACGACCGCGACGAGCTGCGCGATCTGCTTGATCGCAACAACGCGCGCGTGCCCGGTGCGTATCTGAAGCCGGAGAAGACGATCTGGAACGGCTTCACCACCGAATTGTCGGCGGTGGTCGGCGGCAACATGGACGACGATCGCGGCAACGTCACCGCTTATGCGACCTACCGCAAGGTCAACCCGATCCTGCAGGCGGATTATGATTACTCGGCCTGCGCGCTCGGCGCGACGGGTGCGGGGGGCAACGAATTCTCGTGCAGCGGCTCCGCCACCAACGCACCGGCGAACTTCACCAACGCCGGCGGCATTCCGGGCCTGCCGACGTCGTTCCGCGCCACCGGCGATCGCCAGTTTGTCGCCGGTACGCAGACGTACAATTTCGCGCCGTACAATTACTATCAGCGCCCCGACGAGCGCTACGCGCTGGGCGCAACCGCGCACTACGAGGTGAACGAGAATTTCAAGCCCTATCTCGAGGCGTCGTTCATGGAAGACCGCTCGGTCGCACAGATCGCACCGGGCACCAACAGTGCGGGCATCACCGTCGGCGCGGGCAGCATCAGCGGGATCAACTGCGACAACCCGTATTTAAGCGCGCAGCAGGCCAACTTCCTGTGCACCAGCCGCGGCCTCTCCACGGCGAGCGTCTACGATGCGGCGGGCAATTACGTCCGCCCCGCCTCGATCGCGCAGGGCGTGCTCGTTGCGCGGCGCAACGTCGAAGGCGGCAACCGGCAGGACGACATTCAGCACCAGAGCTATCGCATCGTGCTCGGCGCGCGCGGCGAGATCGCCGGGCCGTTCAAGTATGACGTCTATGGCCTCTATTCGAAGGTGAATTACCGCAGCCGCTTCCTGGGCGACGCCAATCGCCAGCGGACGGCGAACGCGTTCAACGCGGTGCGCAACTCGGCCGGCCAGATCGTCTGCGCGATCAACGCCGACGCCAATCCGAACAACAACGATCCCAATTGCTCGCCGCTCGACTATTTCGGGCCGGAGGCGAGCGCCCAGGCGGTGCGGTACGTCGCCGAGACCAAGTCGATCACGGGTGACACCAACCTCGTCAACATCGTCGCGGCGATCGACGGAAACCTCGGCGAATGGGGCTTCACCTCGCCGTTCGCGGAGAGCGGCGTCGCGGTCGCCTTCGGCTACGAATATCGCAAGAACTCGGTCGATTATCAGCCCGACGAAATCTATCAGGCGGCGGCGAGCCCCGAGCTGCCGATCACCGGATCGGTTGCGGCGAAAGAGTTCTTCGGCGAGTTGATCGTGCCGCTGGTCGAGAACGTGCCGTTCATGCAAACGCTCTCGTTCGAAGGTGCGTACCGCTATTCGGATTACGACAGCGGGTTCAAGACCGACACCTACAAGCTGGGGCTGAATTGGACGCCAGTGCGCGATTTCCGGCTGCGCGGGTCGTACCAGCGCGCGGTTCGGGCGCCCAACGTGATCGAGCTGTTCTCGAGCCAGCAGCTGTTCGAAGTCGAGCTGACCGAGAATGCCAACGGGTCGTACGATCCGTGCTCGGGCGCGGCGCCGATCGCGACGTTCGCACAATGCGCGCGCACCGGCGTGACGGCGGCGCAATACGGCAACATCGTCGACAATCCGGCGGGGCAGTTCAACTCGCTGATCGGCGGCAATCCCGATCTCGATCCGGAAACCGCCAAGACGCTGTCGCTGGGCGCGGTGTTCGAGCCGCGGTTCGTGCGCGGGCTGACGATCTCGGTCGATTATTTCGACATCAAGGTCGAGAACCTCGTCGGCAGCGTCAACCCGAACCTGTCGATCGCCAACTGCCTAGCGAACGGCGATCCGTATTTCTGCAGCCTGATCCAGCGCAGCCCCGACAGCGGCTCGCTGTGGCAGGGCGAGAACGGCTTCTTCCGGCGCTTCAATGTCAATACCGGCTCGCTGCAGACCAAGGGCGTCGACGTCGCGGTCGATTATCGCATGAACCTCGCCGATCTCGGCCTCAACGCCGGGCGGCTCGCGTTCAATCTCGTCGGCACGTACCTCGACTCGTACAAGACGGTGCCGCTGCCCAATTCGCCGCAGGCCGACATCTACGAGTGCAAGGGGCTGTACGCCGGGCTCTGCGGCCGCCCGCGTCCCGAGTGGCGGCACAAGTTCATGACGACGTGGACGCCGGCCGATCGCTTCAGCTTGACGGGCACGTGGCGCTACGTCTCCGCGGTCAAGATCGCGCAGACGAGTGATCAGCCGGCGCTGACCGGCAGCTTCTCTGGCGTGAACGAGCGGCTCGGATCGCGCAGCTACTTCGATCTCGCCGCGTCGTTCGAGGTGCGCAAGGACCTCGTCTTCCGCGCCGGCGTCAACAATCTGTTCGACAAGGATCCGCCGCTCACCACCACCGCGGCGATCGAGGACGGCGGCAACGGCAACACCTACCCGCAATTCTACGATGCGACGGGCCGCTACCTGTTCCTCAGCGCCAACGTCGGCTTCTGATGCGGTGACGGTTGAACCGGGGGCGTGCGCTGGTACGCCCCCGGTAATCGATAATCAGCTGGGGACTAAGTGATGAACGCGCGTTGGTATGCCGGGGCTGCACTGGCGATGATTGTGTCCGCGACGGGGACCGCCACGGCCGCGCCGGCAACCGACGCCGATCGCGCGATGGCGCGGCAGATGCTCGAAGAGGCGATCGCGACGCCGACCGCCAAAGGGCGCGGGCAGGTGCCCGCGCTGATCGAAAAATATGCCGCCCGGCTGCGCGCAGCGGGTTTCGCGGCCGAAGACATTCAGACCGTGCCGGTCGAGATCGACGGCGAGAAGACGGCGGGGCTCGTCGTGCGCTACGCCGGGCGCAATCCGCGGGCGAAGCCGATCGCGTTCCTCGGGCACATGGACGTCGTCGACGCGCTCAAGGAAAACTGGTCGACCGACCCTTATGTGCCGACCGAGAAGGACGGCTACATCTATGGGCGCGGATCGACCGACAACAAGGCCGGCGTCACCGCGCTGGTCGCCAGCTTCATCCGGCTCAAGAAAGCGGGCTTTATGCCCGAGCGCGATCTGCTGCTTGCCTTCTCGGGCGACGAGGAGAGCGGGATGATGACGACGCGCGCGCTGACCAAGCATCCGCTGGTCGCGCGCGCCGAATATGCGCTCAACTCGGATGCCGGCTCGGGGCAGATCGGCGCCGACGGCAAATATCGCTTCAACATCCAGGCGGCGGAGAAAACCTACGCCAACTTCGCGATCGCGGCAAAGAACTCCGGTGGGCACAGCTCCGCGCCGCGTGCCGACAATGCGATCTACGATCTCGCGCGCGCGCTGGTGAAGCTGGAGGGGCTCCGCTTTCCGGTCGAGTTCAACGAGATCACGCGGATCATGGTCGCCGACATGGCGAAGGAGAAGGGCGGCGAACTGGGCCAGGCGCTGACGACGCTCGCGGCTGATCCGACCAACGCCGCAGCGCGCGCCGTAGCGGAAAAATATCCGCACGACGCCAATATCCTGTGGACAACGTGCGTCGCGACGATGCTACAGGCGGGCAATGCGCCCAACGCGCTGCCGCAGAACGCGACGGCGAACGTCAATTGCCGCATCTTTCCCGGTACGAACGTCGAGGCGGTGCGCAGCAAGATTGCCGAGACGATCGGCAACGACAAGATCGCCGTATCGCTCGTCGGCGAGGGCGTTGCGAGCCCCGTCTCGCCCGTCAATCCGGCGCTGTTCGCGCGGCTGCAGAAGGCGATGGACGCGACCTATCCGGGCGTGACACTGAAGCCGAGCATGTCGTCGGGCGGCACCGACGGGCGCGAATTCCGCAGCGCCGGCATTCCGACCTACGGCGCTGGCGCGCTGGCGCTCGGCGCCGATGACAGCCGCGCGCACGGCACCGACGAGCGGGTGCCGATCGCCGCCTATCTGAAGCAACTAGATTACTGGGATGCCCTGCTGCGCGACCTGGGCAGCGCCAAGTGACCACGCTCGCGCGTCGCGATCTGCTGCGCGGCGGCGCTATGGCCGGGGTTGCCCTCACGGCTGCGCCGGCCGCAATCGGCGCAGCGCCGAGCCCGGCGATGGTGCCCGTCGCGCCGATCGGCCGCGCCGAGCGCGTGGCACGGCTCGCGCGGCTCCAGGCAGAGCTGCGCCGGCGGAACCTGTCTGCGCTGCTGGTCGAGGCGGGATCGAGCCTCGTCTATTTCACCGGCATCGACTGGTGGCGCAGCGAGCGGACCACGGCGGCGGTGATCCCGGCCGACGGCCCGGTGCTGATCGTGACGCCGTTCTTCGAGGAGCCGTCGATCCGCGAGATGCTCGACGTGCCGGGCGAGGTGCGCGTGTGGCAGGAGGACGAGAGCCCCTTCGCGCTGATCGCCGGCTGGCTATCGGAGAAGAAGCTGAGCGCGGGCACGCTGGCGGTGGAGGAGACCGCGCGCTTCTTCATCGTCGACGGCATCCGCCGATTGCTGCCCGATCTTAAGACGGTATCCGGCGCCGGGCCGGTCAACGCGTTGCGGATGATCAAGAGCCCTGCGGAAATCGCGCTGCTGCAACGCGCCAACGACATCATGATCGCCGCCTATCGCGCGACGCATGCCGAGGTGCGCGCCGGCATGACCGGTGATGACATAAATGCGATCATGACGGCGCAGATCGCGCGCCACGGCGGACAGCGCGGATCGAGCAGCGCGCAGGTCGGCCCGGGCAGCGCGCTGCCGCACGGGTCGAAGGAGCGGCTGAAGCTCGCCGAGGGCACGGTCGTGCTGATGGACTGCACGTGCAGCATGCACGGTTACGTCTCCGACGTGTCGCGCACCTTCGTCTTCGGCGAGCCGACGGCGGAGCAGCGCCGCGTGTTCGCGCAAATGCGCCAGGGCATGGTGGTGGCGATGGACGCCGCGAAGGTCGGCGCGCCGGCCGGCAGTGTCGATGATGCGGTGCGCGCCTATTACGAGAAGCTGGGCTACGGCCCACGTTACGCGCTGCCGGGCCTGTCGCACCGTACCGGCCACGGCATCGGGCTCGACGTGCACGAACCGGTCAATCTTGTGCACGGCGAGACGACGCCGCTGGCGCCAGGCATGTGCTTCTCCAACGAGCCAGGCCTCTATCTGCCGGGCAAGTTCGGCATCCGCATCGAGGATTGCTTCACCATCACCGACGAGGGGCCGCGCTTCTTCACGCAGCCGCCCGCGTCGCTCGACAAGCCATTCGGATAAAGGGGGGGACAATGCCACGATCGAGGAGCCTGTTGGGCGGGGCGGCGGCATTTGCCCTGATGACGCTCGCGCCGACCGCGATGGCGCAGGACGAGCAGTCGATGTCGCCGGCGCTGCCCAAGATCATGAGCCTGCGCGATCAGGCGCAGCTGCGCGACGCGTGGCTCGAGCGCCGCTTCGAGAGCGTGCTGCCGCAGCTGATGCGCGAGAACGGCATCGACATGTGGGTGCTGATCGCGCGCGAGTATCTCGAAGACCCGGTCGTCTCGACGATGCTGAACGCGACCAATTTGCGCGCGCGGCGGCGGACGATCCTGATCTATTTCGATCCGGGGGAGGGCCAGCCGGTCGAGCGGCTGGTCGTCAGCAAGCACGGCATGGGCAATCTCTATAAGCCCGTGTGGGACATGGAAAAGCAGCCCGACCAGTTCGCCCGCGTGCGCGAGCTGATCGCCGAGCGCAACCCGAAGAAAATCGCGCTCAACATTTCCTCGCTGACGGCGTTCGGCGACGGGCTGACGCACAGCCAGTATTCCGACCTGATGAAGGCGCTGACGCCCGAGCAGCAGGGCCGCGTCGTCTCGGGTTATCCGCTGGCGATCGGCTGGCTGGAAACGCGCACGCCCGAAGAGATGAAGGTCTATCCCGAGATCGTGCGCGTCGCGCATGCGATCATCGGCGAGGGCTTCTCGTCCGCCGTCGTGAAGCCGGGCGTGACGACCAACGAGGATCTCGTCTGGTGGTACCGCCAGCGTGTTGCGGATCTCGGTCTCGCTTCCTGGTTCCACCCGTCGGTAGAGGTGACGCGCAAGGGCACGCCGGGTGTGCTGCGCGAGCAGGCGAGCGTGATCCAGAAGGGCGACATGCTGCGCGTCGATTTCGGCATCCACTATCTCAATTTCAGCACCGATACGCAGCACGTCGCCTATGTGCTGCGCGACGGCGAGAGCGATGCGCCCGCCGGGCTGAAGGCGGGGCTGCGCGACAACAACCGCGTCCAGGATGCGGTGACGAGCGAGTTCCGCGTCGGCGCGACCGGCAACGAGGTGCTCAATCGCGCGCGTGCCAAGGCGATCGCCGCGGGGCTGAAGCCGACGATCTACTCGCACCCGATCGGCTATCATGGCCACGGCGCGGGCAGCTCGATCGGCCTGTCGGAAGAGCAAAAGTTCGTGCCGACCGGCGCGTACAAGCTGCGGCCGAACATCGCCTGGTCGATCGAATTGATGGCGACGAGGGCCGTGCCCGAATGGGGCGGCCAAATGGTCGATTTCAAGAGTGAGGAAGACGCCTTCTTCGACGGCAAGACCGTCCGCTACATCGACGGGCGCCAGACCAAGTTTCACCTGATCGGATCGCGCTGAGCTTCCCTTTCGCGGCCGGCGCAATGCGCCGCCGGCCGCGGCGCGGACCGTACACTGGGGCTCATCCCGGCAAGGGATGAGCCCCGTTCTTTTCGCCGACATCGTGGGATCAAGGGCGCGGCACCAGGATGAAATCCTCCTGCCCGCCGTCGAGGAAGCGGAAGCTGCCGTCGGTCGACAGGAAGCCGTTCTCCTCGTGCATGAAGCGCACTTTCTGCCCGCCCCATTCGGGCACGTTGGCCTGCGCGTTGAGCTCGATCGACCAGGCGGTGTTCGGATCGATGCGATACTCACCGCGGTGCGGCGCGGGCGCCTGGCTTTCCCAAGCGCCGATCGGCGCGCCGGCGGCGTGGCCGTGGAAGCCGATCGGGTGCGAGTAGATCGTGCCGTCGATCTTCTCCGCCTCGACCTGCCGCCGCGCGGCGGCGAGCACCTCGTTGCCGGTGCGCCCCGGCTTGAGCGCGGCGATCGTCGCCGCACGCACGCGGTTCATCGCCGCGATGCCGTCGCGCAGCCCCTTTGGCGCCTGCGTTTCGCCAGGCTTCAGGACGTAGGCGAGGCGCTGGATATCGGTGTTGAGCCCCATGTAGGTGATGCCGAAATCGACGTGCAGCATGTCGCCGGGCATGATGATCGTTGCGCCACGATGGCCCATCTCCTGCACGCTGAACGCGCCGCCATCGGCGCGCTGGATCGCCACGCTCGGCTGGAACCAGGTGTCGAGGCCCAATTGGTTGATGCGGTTGCGGAACCACCACACGACGTCGTCGGATGTGGTGACGCCGGGGGTGATGACGCGTTCGGAGAAACCCTCCTCGATGATCGCGTGCGAGATGCGCGAGATGGTGGGATAGCTCGCCATCTCTTCGGGGATGCGCGTCTCGAGCCAGCCGAGCGGCAGGCGCTCGGGGCTGACGAGGCGCTTGGCGAAATCGGGGCCGATCGCGTGCACAATCGCCTCGTAATGCGTCGCGCTGAGGCCATCGGCGAGCGGGAAGTCCTCCGACCGGTTTAGCGCGATCGTCGCGGGGTTGCGCGCGGCGATGATCCTGGCGAGCTCGGCCCACTGGTCAGGCTGTTCGTCGGGGTTCCACGCGGGCTTGAAGTCGCCGACCGGATAGCGCGCGAGTGCGAGCTTCTCGATCGGCTTGCCGTCGCCGGGATCGAAGAAGACGAGGATGGTGCGGCGCCTGGCGTGAAGCCAGGTTGCCGGCAGCATCGTCTCGACGACGGGATCCTCGTTATACTCGCCAGCGACGAGCACCCACATCTGCACCTTGTCGCGGCGCATCAGCGTCGGCAGGACGCGATCGAGCCGCAGCTTGAGCCAGCGATCTTCCGTTTCCGCGCGCCGCTCGAGCGGCAGAATGGCCGGCATTGCGTGGGCATGGAGATCCGCCGCAACAGGCGTCTGCCCTGCCGCCAGTGCCAGCGCCAAGATCGATACCCCCATATCAGCTCCCATTGTTCGTTAAGCGAACTTTTGTTCGACAGAAGAACTCTAAAGCTGTCGGGACAGGTTGTGAAGGGACAAGGTTGCGGCTCCAGCCCACCGGCGCGCCACATCGAGTGCGGCGCCTTAGCGCATCCGCGAAGCTGCGCGGACATCAAGGCCACTATCAAGGCTGCTAGCTGGTTTCAAAGGACTGCGCGGGGGCGTGACCGACGCTTGCTCGATGACCGTCAGGTGAAACCTGTCGCCCGTTTACGCGGCCCGCCAAAGGTCAGAGCCTAGCGATGCGATCGCGGCGAAGCGTTGCGCCGAGACGACGTCGCAGTGGCCGATCGTAAAACTTGGCCAGCAGCAGCGCGAGAATGCAGGCACCGACCAACGCGGCGATACCAATGGCGGGCGCGAAGGATGCGCCGTCTCGCCCGGTGAGCATCGACACCCCACGCTCGACCGGGAGCACCGCGTGTACGATGTATAGCGGGTAGGACAGCGTTCCGAGCAGCGCGTAGAGCCCGACGGTGCGGGGTTGACTGGCGAGCGCGGCAGCACACAGCAGAGGAAAGGCGACGCCGGTCACCAGCACGTCTTTCGCCCATCCCCACGATACTGGCAGCGCGAGGAGCAAGGTGGCGAGCACAAGGATCAGTGGCGCGGGCAGGCGAAGGGGAAGCACACGGCCCTGACGGTGGGCGCGTGCGATCAAAACGCCGATCGTGAACCCCGCCGTCACGCGCAGTGCGCCAAGTTCGGCATGTCGCCACTCGCTGCCGAAATCGATGCTGCCGAGACGCTGGGCGGCGAGCGCGAGCAGGGCCTCCGCGATGACGAAGATGATCAGCAGCGCCCTGCTCGATAACCCGCGCAGCAGCGCAGCATAGACGAGATTGACGCACAATTCCCAGAACAGCGACCAGCACGGGATGTCGAGCGGGAACAGATCGCTGCGTGGGGCGGGCAATATGTTGGGCAGCATTAATGCCCCAAGCACGGCAACGGGCACCAATGATCCCAGCGTCCACTGCGATTGGCCGGAGATCAGGCCGAGAAGCACGACGGCGACGCCGATCGCATGGCCGACGAGATAGAGCGGCATCAGCCGGAGGAGGCGCGTCGCCATGAAGCTTCCGGCCCGCAATCCCTGGACCAGCCGAGCGCCATAAGCATAGTCGATCACGATTCCGCTGACGATGAAGAACATATCGACCGCGAGATAGGCGCTTGCGAACGACCAGCCGGCAAGCATCGACTTGTAGTGAAAAGTAACGACGGCGAGTGCCGCGATGCCGCGCAACCCGTCGAGCGTTGCGAAGAACGGTTTGGCATCACCCGTCGCGCGCCGTTCTTCGATCAGGGGCGGGGTGAGCGGATCGGGTGAAACGGGGTCTGCTGCGTGACCGCGCCCCGACGTCACTGAAATTGCACCTGCCACCGTGTGATCTCGACGCTGCCGAAACCCTTGATCGGTTCAGCGCCGATGGCGACGCCCGACACCCAGTCTTCGGGCCGAGCCAACCGCTTGGCGACCAACCAGTCGAGCGCATGGCGCATGTCGAGGATGCCCGCCGGCACGTCGCCGTCGTCGGCCGGCGAGAAGGTAAGAAAGCGGTCCTGCAATGTTGCGCGCCATGGACGCCCAGCAGGATCGGTATAGAGACCGAGCTGACGCCCGGAGGCGACGAAGCTGCGCGTGGCAGGAGCGACGTGGAAGAACCAGCCGATCTCGAGCCGCTTCGATTCGTTCTCGCGCGGATCGCGGCGTAGGTAAAATTCGGTCAATATCGTCGCGTCGCCGAAGCGGAAATCACCCGTCCAGGCGAATGCCGTCTTCAGCACGCGAATGTCGCGCACTCGGCGCGGGGTGACCGGTGTCTCCGGTACGCCGCCGTCGTAATTGCCGTAGCCCAGGTGATGGTAACCCCATACCCCTGGGCCATTGCGCGGCGCATAGGGCGGCCATGCCCAATTGAAGCGTGTCCGGGCGGGAAAAGCGCGAAGATCGACCCACATCGTTTCCGAAAAATTGGCCCACCGGCGCAGGATCGGCTGATCGTCGACCGCCCACGGTGAGACAAAGCCGTAATATTTCCCTGCCGTATAGGTCGTTCGTGCCTTGACGGTGATGCGATCGCCCTTGCCGCCGGCGCGAAACGCAAAAGGTGCAGCGAGGACACCGACAACCAGCGCGACCACAACCAACAGCGCAATCACGATCAAACGTCCACGGGCGGCCAAAACTTGCTCCTAAGGAAAGCGCGGTCAGGGGCCTCGATAGCGGCTCGATCATGCGGCGGCGATAGCGCGACATCGCCGGTAGCAAATTCGTCGCCGCTTTATCCACGCTCCTTCGTTGAAAGGAGGTGATCATGCTCAGAAAATCTCGTCTTACCAACCGCCTGATCAGACGCATGAGGGTTGGTCTGTCCGCGTGCCGGCCATGCGGCTTGAAATCACTGCGCTGGCGAAGACTGGCGGCTAGCCGCGACCGCATTCCCAAGCCGATATTTACGAGTGCGCCTGCCTTTTCGACGCGGCGCTTGCGCGCGCCAGGTTATCTAGCATCCGGCATGTTCGAAGCCTCTGATATGGAGCGATATCGTGCGTGTGCTCGTGCATCGACTTGTTAGAAAAATAGGCGAAGCGTGGAAGGGTAGCGCGGCTGATGCACCTGCGCGGGCGTCACGAGAGTGGAATGCCGCTGTTGTCGCGTTCAACCCAAGGTGATCGCGCAACGGCGATTTGCGTCTTGAAGGCTTGGTGGCCGATTACCATCGAACCGTGAAGCCGGGCGACACAAGGCCGCCCGGGTTAAAATCAAAGCGTAGCTGAACGAGCTTGTGACGAATTGTGCCCGCCATGGCGGTACAGCACGTCCTGAACCTGCTGATCGTCCGCGCTTCCGCTTTGAACGGTGACAATCGCACCGCCGGTCTTCAGACGATCGCCATAATAGCTGGCGTCCGCCTCGCTGACCCCGTGCTTGGTCAACGTCTCGTTCAGCGTGCCGCCAAGAGCACCGACCGCCGCGCCGATCCCGATCGCCTCAGGCACCGCGGAGGCGGCGATCGCACCGGCTGCGGCAAGCGGACCAACACCGGGTATGGCAAGTGCAATCACGCCGAGACCTGCACCAAGCGCGCCGCCGCCAAGAATGCCGCGGAGCACGTTGCGGTGATGCTCGTCTGTAATCTCGCCATCACCCGATCGTGCCGTCGTGGTGCCGTTGTGATGAGCAAGCACTGATAGATTTGCGTCTTGAACCCCTAGCGAGCGAAGCTCCGCAACGGCGCGTTCGGCTTCGGAGTGGCTGTCGAAGTAAGCAGATACTTGGGTCATCGCACGTCCTCTCACAGGCGCCGCTTCATGGCGGCACGTGTCCAAAACCGAAAGGCAACGGTCCCGTTCCGGACACCGCTAACAAACGCCATAACCTATATAAATAAAGCAGGGTAAAGCTGAAGCTTCAGAAGATGAAAGGGCGAAAGGCGTGCGCTCGCTGAAGTCCGGTTGGGCAGAAACAGAGTTAAATGATCAGCATTAGCTGTGCGTTTGCACCCGTGGCGCGCCGGCGATCCGCAGATCTCGTTTCCTTTGATCAGGCTTTGTGCCGGCCGAGGTCCTCGGCTTCTATATTGGATCAGGTCCATCGATCTTGGCAGCGCGCATAAACACGGGATATTTGCCGGGTGGGCATATTGCGGCAGGACGCGCGCGTGTCTCCCGCTCTTCCCTGGATCGGCGTCGCCCAAGACGCTCCGTATTTCGTCGACGATCGCAATGTCGATTGGACGCCGATCGGCCAAAATGATGCGATAACCTGGCCGGAACTCGCCCCACTGTTCCGGCGGCGTGACCTGCCCGCGGTCGAGCGCCACCTCGTATGGCTTGCCGACCATGGCGTCACCTGTCTGCGCCTGATGGTCGAATATGCGCAGGGCCGACACCGCTACCTCGAGCGGCCCGACGGCAGCGCTGTGCCCGCCATGGTGCAGCTGTGGGACGATCTGTTCGCGATGTGCGAGCGGGTGGGCTTGCGCATTCTGCTGACGCCGGTCGACACCTTTTGGACGTACCTGCGGTGGCGCCACCATCCGTGGAATGCGGCGAACGGCGGACCGGTCACCCGGCTGTCGGCCCTGTTGCCCGATCCTGCCGCGCGTGCCGCGATCAAGGCGCGGCTTACCTTCATGGTGACGCGCTGGGGCAGCTCCGGCGCGCTATTTGCCTGGGACCTGTGGAACGAGATCCATCACGCTTGGGCCGGCGATAGTGCCGACTGCTTCGGTGAATTCATCGCCGATCTCTCGCAGCACGTCCGCCGGTTGGAGGAGCGACTATATGGTCGCAGCCATCCGCAGACCGTGTCGCTGTTCGGGCCGGAGCTGGACTGGCGTCCGGACCTCCCCCTTGCGGAGCCGATCTTCCGCCACCCCAATCTCGATTTCGCGACGATCCATATCTATCGCTCGGGCAGCATCGACGATCCCCGCGATACCGTCACGCCGGCGCTGGCGATGGCCCGCATCGTTCGCCGCTGCCTGTCCGAAATCGGCGACGGGCGGCCCTTCCTCGATACCGAGCACGGCCCGATCCACCGCTTCAAGGACAAGCGACGCACGCTACCTGAAGATTTCGATGACGAGTACTTTCGGCACATCAGCTGGGCTCACCTGGCAAGCGGCGGGGCGGGGGGCGGCATGCGCTGGCCGAACCGCCACCCGCACATACTGACGCCCGGCATGCGCCGCGCGCAAGCTGCCATGGCGCGTTTCCAGCCGCTGATCGACTGGCAGCGCTTTGCCCGGACACCTGCCGCTGTTCGTGCCCCGGGTTTCCACGCGGTTGCGTGCAGCGACCACGATCAGGCCGTCGTTTGGCTTGTTCGTCGCGGCCACCGGACGGCGGATGGCCGCGTCGCTCATCAGGTCGCCAGCGGCTCGCGCCAAACCGTCACACTGCCGATGCCGCCTGGCCGTTATGACGTTGTCGCATGGGATACAGTGACCGGCGTCGCGATCAACTCGCAGAATTGCCTATCAAGCGACGGCATGCTTCGCTTTGCAAACGCGGACGTTGGCGCCGACCGCGCGTTTGCGGTTCGGCGCGCGGGCTGACGCGCGAACTAGATCCGTCCTGATGAGGCTTTAAGTGAAAGTGCAACCTGCATTATAGACTAATTGTCATCCTCCGGTCTCTGTGGAGGCGGTTTGCGGAGGACCGACGATGAGTTTTCTCAAGGGACCCGACCCGCTGAAGCTTTTCCTCGCGAAGGTCGAGGGCCGATCCAAGCTGAACGACGAGGAGCGCGATGGCATCCTCGGCTTGCCGGTGACGCCGCGACAGGTGCAGCCGCATCGCGAGATCGTGCGGCTTGGAGATACGGCAGATCATGCCTGTCTCGTGGCCAATGGCATCGTCGCAAGGTTCGCCCAGGTATTAAACGGGGCTCGCCAGATCGTCTCGATGCATGTGGCAGGCGACATGGTGGATCTTCACTCGCTGATGCTTCCGGCTGCTCCTGCGCCGCTGGTCGCGCTTACGTCCACAACCATCCTTCAGATCCCGCATGCCGCCCTTCGCGATCTGGTCGCGCGCTTTCCCGGCGTGAGTGCCGCTCTGTGGCGGGAGTGCGTCATCGACGGCAACATCGTCGCGCATTGGCTCGTAAACGTTGGCCGACGCGATGCGCGGGTACGCCTTGCCCATCTGATCTGTGAACTCGCGGTGCGATCGAACCAGATCGGCACGTTCATCGACGGCCGCTTTCCGATGCCCATAACCCAGGATCAGATCGCCGATGCGCTCGGCCTGACGTCGGTGCACGTGAACCGGATGATGCAGTCGCTACGCGGCGAAGGGCTGCTCGAAAGTTCGGGTCGAGAAACCACCGTCCTCGATTGGCAGGGTCTGGTACGCGCAGGAGAGTTCGATCCTCATTATCTCCATCTGCCAGACGCGGTTGCCGGCCATGCGCTACGACATGCGGAGCCATATGCGCTAAACAGCCAATAACAGCCGTACGATCTCCTCGACCTTGTGCGGGGCGACGGGCTTCTCGACCCTCGCCGTTCCAGCGAACGCGTCCGGAATCGCGTCCCGGTCGTACCCGGTCACGAACGCAAACGGGATCGACTGTCGCGCGAGTTCCTGCGGCAGTTCGAAATCGATCCCGCGGCCAAGGTTGAGGTCGACGAGCGCGCAGTTCGGCGGCTTCGATCGTAGCGCGTGAGCCGCGTCCGCTGGATCAGCGAACGGGCCTACGACCTCAGCACCCGCCGCTTCCAGCGCCGCCTGAAGATCGGTCGCGAGATAGTAATCGTCCTCGAGGATAAGCACTCTAGCGTCCTGCAGCGTCGGCTCTGTCATGCTACCGTCCTCCTGCGTCGGTCTGAAGGATGCTCTCGTGGTCGACGAGCGGAAACTCGATACGGGCTGCCAACCCGCCTGGCCTGAGTTCGACGCTGCCGTAGCCCTTGAGCTCATATGGGATGCGTCGCCTGATCAATTCCGTCCCAAACCCCTCTCGGCGCGGTACGGCATCGACGATCGGCACGCCGTGCTCCCGCCAGAGGATCACCAGCCATCGCGAACCGTCGCGTGCCTCGACCTGCCAGCTGACATCGAGCCTGCCGGAACCACGTGAGAAGGCACCGTATTTGGTCGCGTTGGTCGCCAGTTCATGGATCGCAAGCGTCAGCACCTCGGCGGTCTTGGGTGAAATCGCAACGTCCTCGCCCGTCAAGCTGATCCGATCCTCCGATGCTGCCTGTGCCACGATCTCGTCGCGGATCAGGGATTCCAGATCGATCTTGGTTCCAGCCCTTCGTGTCAGCAGCACCTGCGTCCGCGCGAGCGCGGCGATCCGGCCTTGCAGGTGCGCGACATAGTCTTCGGTGCATCGCTCACCGTCGTTCGACCGACTGATCATGGATCGGGTCACCGCCAGGATGTTGCGCACCCGGTGCTGAAGCTCGGCCAGCAAGACTTGCTGCCGCTCCTGCAGCCGC
Source organism: Sphingomonas sp. TZW2008 (assembly GCF_002117915.1). Lineage (GTDB taxonomy): Bacteria > Pseudomonadota > Alphaproteobacteria > Sphingomonadales > Sphingomonadaceae > Sphingomonas. The sequence goes on from NZ_BDJB01000011.1 coordinate 51,641, forward strand.
CGAAGATCGTCGACATCGGTGGACGTGCCGAGCCACTCGATGATTTCACCCGAGCCATCGCGTATCGGCGTCGCGCGTGTCTGAACCCAACGATAGGCGTTCGCTGCTTTGAACAAGACGCGATATTCGACTTCGAAGCTCCCCTGTTCGACGGCAACGGCCCATGCGGCGCGAGCCGCCTCTCGATCGTCGGGGTGAAGCGGGGCAAGCCAACCCCAGCCGTGACTATCTTCTTCGCGTTGACCAGTGAATCTGGTCCACTGCGGGCTCGCCCAGGTCCAGTTGCCGGGCGTGCTGGCACGCCATACGAGCTGTGGCAGACCCTCGATCAGTGCGCGCTGCCGCTCCTCGCTCTCGTGTAGCGCGCTGTGACTGCGCCGCTGTTCGATCAAGTCTGCGGCCTGGCGCGCGAGCACGCCAAGGAAGCGCAGCTCCCGCTCGTTCGGGCGGTGTTCCGCGCGGCGCCAATGCGCGTTCAGCATCCCGAGCGGCGCGCCGTTGCGCGACATCAAGGGATAGGCCACGGCCGCTCGGATGCCCTCACCGGCGAGCAGCTTGCACCCTGTATCAGCCGCCTCTCCGGGGAAGTCGGCGAAAGCATACTCGCCCGTTTTCAAAGCGAGCCCGCAAGCGGTTCGACTGGTCGCGTCGACCCGATCGAAGTAGTCGATGATTGTTCTGGAGAAGGCATGGCTGGCAATCATGTCCAGCGTCATTGTCGCTGGATCGTAGAGTTGGACGGTGCCCGCGTCCGCGCCTGTAATCGCGATGGTCGCAGAGAGAACCTCGTCATAGATCGACTGCAGGCTGCTTTCCGGCATTAGTCGCTCCGCCAGGCTGCGAAGCAGCTCAGCGCTCGCCAGATCGGCGGCGAGCGCCTGCCGGCTGTCGCGAAGCGCTGCGTCGGCAAGCTTTCGCTCGGTAATATCCTGAAAAACGCAGGCGACGCGTCGGCTGTGCGATGGGCCAACCTTGGCGAGCCGAAAGTCAAACCACCGTCCATGCGGCGCGGCATAAAACTCGGTGCGAACGGGCTCGCCGGAGACGGCGACCAGGGCATAGACCTCATACCAGTGCCGCTCGTAGTCGGGGTCGATATCGCGCATGCGCCGACCCGTGAAATCGCGCCCGGCAATCCGTATCGCCGCCGAGTTTGCCTGCACGAAACAAATATCGACGGGCGCATCGTTCTCGTCGAGGATCACATCGGCAAGCAGGTAACCTTCATCCATGCTCTCGAAGAGCGAGCGATACCGGTCCTCGCTATCACGAAGCGCTGCTTCCGCTTGCTTGCGAGCATCGATGTCGATGTTCATCCCCGCCCACTTCCTGATCGTGCCGCTCGCACCGGGCACGGGAGCGGCGCGGACGTTGGTCCAACGCCACCCGCCATCCGGTGCGCGAACGCGAAACTCCGCATCGACCGGTTGCGTGGCAGTGATCGCCGCGCGCCACTGCCGTTCCGCGTGGGAGCGGTCTTCGGGATGGATGGCGTCGAGCCAGCCGTAGCCGAGCCACTCTTCCACCGTCTGGCCAGTATAGGCGCGCCAGCTGGGGCTATCGGTAATCACGACGCCGTTTGCATCGACTTCCCAGACTGCCTGGGCCCAGCTGTCGACCAGCAGGCGATGGAGAGCTTCGCTTGATTCAAGACGCTCCTGGAAGGCGATGCGCTCCTCACGCAGGTGAAGCCGATCGATCACCGGGCCCAGGATCATCGCATAGGTGCGCAAAAACTGGATCTCGTCGGCCCCAAACTCGCGCGGCGCGGTGGCATCGATTTGGAGCACGCCGTAAGGGCGCTGGCCCGGCACAAAGATCGGCACATTGACGAGCGCCATAATGCCAGCATTTTTCATGAAGTTGGGTATGTCGAAGCGCGTTTCGGCGGCGAGATCGCGCGAGATAATCGGCGCTGCAACCTTGATGGCATAGGTCTCGGACGATCGATCGTTCATGGGAAGCCGCACGGTACCGACGACGCCCGGCGCCCAGCCGACACCCGCCCGCACGAGTAACTCCTGTCGATCCTTCTGGATCTCCAGAACCTTTGCTCGGCCGGTACCCATTGCCTCGGCAACGAGGCGACACGCTTCTGTAAGCACCTCGTCCAGTACATCTGACCGGATCGCGAACTCGCCGAAGTCCGCTAGAATCTGCTGCCGCTTGATCAGTTCAGCCTGGTTCGGCACTCTCCGCCTCCCGCGCCCTGGCTCGCGCGTACCAAAGCATAACCTCGAGCCGACGACCTAATACGCGCAAACTCGGCGTGATGTGCCCCCAAAAAAGGACTGATCCCGTTTATCAATGGCTTCGAAAGGATTGGTCGTCGTCTGCAGGCGCTAACATTCGTCCTTTTTCAAGATCGTCAGCTTTCAATCGCGCGCGGCTGGGGATCGAAGCAAAAATGTACGGTGGCTCGTCCGAAGTTGGGCTGGAATTTGCCTCAATGCGGTGCCAGCCCAATTTCAACGCCAGTTTTGTCGTGGAGCGCGAAGCGATCAACGAGGTCCGCGCTCGCGCGATTATAGCCGATGACCTCGACATTGCGCCCGGCGCGGCGCAGCCGGGCGACGATCTTGTCGAGCGCACCGACACCTGAAATGTCCCAGAAGTGCGCTCGGGTAACGTCGATTACAACGCGTCGCGCCGCCTCGTCCGCCTGGAACGCACGCGTGAACCGGTCGACCGATGCGAAGAATATTTCGCCAGTTACATGATAGATGGCAGCGAACCCGTCCGCGGTTTCCTCACGCTTCACTGCGAACATCCGTTGCACCTTGCCCGCGAAAAAGATGCCGGAGAGCAGGACGCCGGCGAGGACGCCGAGCGATAGGTCGCGGGTCGCGACAACAACCACGACCGTTGTCAGCATCACCACCGACGAGGTTGGCGGATGGCGGCGCAGGTTGGCGATCGAATTCCAGCTAAACGTGCCGATCGACACCATGATCATGACCGCAACGAGCGCCGGCATCGGCACCCGGCCAACGAAGGGCCCGAGCACCGCCAGCAGGAACAGGAGGAACGCACCCGCGACGAAGGTCGACAGGCGTCCGCGACCACCGGAGCTAACGTTGATGACCGACTGTCCGATCATCGCACAGCCGCCCATGCCGCCGAAGAAGGCGGCGACGATGTTCGATCCGCCCTGGCCTGCGCACTCGGCGCGCTTGTCGCTGTCGGTATCGGTCATGTCGTCGACGATCTGCGCGGTGAGCAGCGATTCGAGCAGACCGACCGCGGCCATCGTCAACGAATAGGGCAGGATGATCCGCAGCGTTTCAAGCGTCAGCGGGACGTTCGGCAGAGCAAAGGTCGGCAGTCCCTCCGGCAGCTTGCCCATGTCGCCAACCGTGTTGACGCTGAGGCCCAGGCCGATGCTGATCGCACTGAGGACGAGGATCGCGACCAGCGGCGACGGCACGGCCTTGGTGACGCGCGGCAGGCCGTAGATGATGGCGAGGCCGCCCGCGACCAACGCGTAGCTGTCCCAGCCGACGTTGGTCAGCTGCGGCAGCTGCGCCATGAAGATGAGGATGGCGAGCGCATTGACGAAGCCGGTGATGACCGAGCGTGACACGAACTGCATCACGAGGTCGAGGCGGAGCAGCCCGGCGACGATCTGGATCAGCCCCATGAGTATGGTGGCGGCGAACAGATACGCGACCCCGTGCTCACGGACGAGCGGGATCACGAGAACGGCAACAGCCGCGGTCGCTGCGGAGATCATGCCGGGACGCCCGCCGATCAGCGAGATTGTGATGGCGATCGCGACGGAAGCGTAGAGGCCGATCCGCGGATCGACGCCGGCGATGATCGAGAAACCGATCGCCTCGGGAATGAGCGCGAGGGCAACGACGATGCCGGCCATGATGTCGCGGCGGGCGGCGGCGCCGTCAGTGAACCACTGACGGCGGTAGGTAGTGAGATCGGTATTCATTGGATATCCACAACAAGGCACATGGCGCCGACGCGGGCGCATGGATGGATTGGCATGTGTGATGTTGTCCGGCGGATCGGCGGCCGGCATAGCCACCCGGAATTCCACCGGGTCCTTGCGAGTAGCCTGTAGTCTACACGAGCCATTCGGTCAGATGCAATGCGGCCGCGCCCTTGCTGTCGCCACCGCGGCTTGATGGGCAGTCGTTGCTGCCGGCGCGTCCCCGACTCTCGGCCGAAAGCTAACAGTAAGCTTTCGGAGAACGGTGGCGCTGCCCGTGGTGCGTCGGAGAGGACGGATTGGTAAAATCCGACACTCAGTAACAAGACGCCGATCGAGATAACTGCCTAATCTCAAGCAATAACTGGGAACGATCGCGACCCGGCTCGCTTGATCCGTCAGCATCAAGCGGGACGGAGCGGCGCAATGTTGGCAATGAATTATCGCGGGCCCTACCGAGTTCGCGCCGACGAGCGGCCGATGCCGGTCATCGAACATCCCGAAGATGCGATCGTGAAAGTCACACGGTCGTGCATCTGCGGATCGGATCTCCACCTCTATCACGGCATGGTCCCAGACACGCGCGTCGGGCAGACGTTCGGGCATGAATTCTGCGGCATCGTCGAGCAGGTCGGCCCCGAAGTGCGCAACCTGAAGGTCGGCGATCACGTCCTCGTCCCGTTCAACATCGCCTGTGGCAAATGCCACTTCTGTCAGCAGGGGCTGTTCGGCAACTGCCACGAATCGAACGCGCAAGCGACGGCGGTCGGCGGCATCTATGGTTACTCGCACACTGCCGGCGGCTATGACGGTGGCCAGGCGCAATTCGTGCGCGTCCCTTATGCCGATGTCGGCCCGATGGTGATCCCCGACTGGATGGATCCCGACGATGCCGTGCTGCTGACCGACGTCGTACCGACGGGTTACCAGGCGGCCGAGATGGGCGGCATCCGGCGGGGCGATACGGTGGTGGTGTTCGGCGCCGGGCCGGTCGGCCTCATGGCGGCACGATCGGCCTGGCTGTTCGGCGCCGGGCGCGTGATCGTGATCGATCACCTCGATTATCGGCTCGAGTTCGCGCGCACGTTCGCACCGGCCGAGGTCTACAATTTTCGCGAGATCGACGACATGGCGGTCTTCATCAAGAAGCAGACCGACTCGCTGGGCGCGGACGTGTGCATCGACGCCGTTGGCGGCGACGCGGCGGGCAGCAAGCTGCAGCGGCTGTTCGGCGTCTATCTGAAATGGGAAGCGGGGAACGCGATCGCGCTCCACTGGGCGATCAACTCGGTGAAGAAGGGCGGGATCGTCTCGATCGTCGGCGTCTACGGCCCCACCGGCAACATCGTGCCGATGGGCAATGTGGTGAACAAGGGCATCACCGTGCGCGCCAACCAAGCGTCGGTGAAGCGGCTGCTGCCCCGCCTGATCGAGCATATCCGCGCGGGCCACATCGATCCCAAGGCGATGATCACGCACCGCGTGCCGCTGGAGGAGATCGCCGACGCGTACCACTTGTTCTCGGCGAAGCTCGATGGTTGCATCAAGCCCGTGCTGCTGCCCAACGGCTTTTGAGGAACACGCGATGAGCAGAATCGATACCGCGACGGTCCCGGGCTGGGGCGTCGATGCGGATCCCGAGAACGATCCGGGCTATCCGATGCGCCACAGCGAGGAGATGGAGACACGAGGGCTGAACTGGCAGCGGCCGGCCGTCCAGGATCCCGGCGTCGAGGTGCTGCAGTCGATCGAGCACAATCGCCGTCCGGCCGTGACGGGCACGTCCTCGCCGCCCACCGGCTTGTCGGGCATCATCCGGCGCGCCGCGTTCAAGCGCAGCGAGTCCGACTGGTTCCACTGGCTGATGCTGATGGGCGCCGACCGGGTGAGCGTAGCGGAAGGAGTGGTGGACGATCTTAAACAGGGACGCGTGCCCAACGTTCCGGCGGAGATGGGCGTGCGCGCCGAATGGCAGCACAACAAGAAGGGGCTGGTCCTTAAGAGCGCCGCGGGTGTCGCCGTTGGTGCGCTGCTTGTGGCGGCGCTGCGCCGGAAAGGAGCAGCGAGCTCGCCATGAAATTGCCGCTCGACCCAACGGCTGCCAGTTTATTTCAATCGTGCCGTGTCTGACCATCACGGCCCAGCCGCGCTGTGATTAATCGTTACTGTTGTACCCTGGCTTGGCCGGTAATCTCTCTGCCGCTCAGCACCGAAGGTACCAAGGAAAACTTTGCTGGAGAGTGTCGGCGTGCCTCGGCGCATTGCGGTCGCGTACTTATACCGTGAAACGTCCAACGACCTGACGGACTCGGCATTTGGTGTCGAACAAGTTGCTTTAGGTGAGTGAGATTAGGGGCAACCTCGCTTCGTAGGGGCGCGTTGGCGGGCGATGCTGGGGTTAGCGCCGCAACAGGTCCTGTCGGAGGCAGAACGCGAGCGCGGCCTGCGCCTTTTGGTGATCGAGGCGGCCTTCTCGGGCGGCGCCGCGGCGCTAACCAGCGGCGTAATCCTCACCGCCTTCGCGCTGCATCTCGGCGCCTCGAACGTCATGGTGGGCGTGCTCGCCAGCGCGCCGTTCCTTGCGCAGCTGCTGCAGGTGCCGGCGATTACGCTGGTCGAGCGCTGGCGGCGGCGCAAGATGATCGCCGTCGTCTCTAGCCTGATCGGCCGTGCGATGCTGGCGCTGATGGCGGTTCTGGCGTTTCACACCGGCACGCTGCCGCTCATCCTGTTCCTCATCGCGCAGATCACGCTGTGCGGGCTGGGCGCGTTGGGGGCATGCGCGTGGAACGCCTGGATGCGCGACCTCGCGCCGGAGGAGCGGCTTGGCCGCGTCTTCGCCCGGCGGACGGCGTGGCTCGGTGCGATCAGCCTGCTGCTCGGGCTCGTCGCCGCGCTGGCGCTCGATCTCACGCCAGCGGGTTCGACGGCGCGAGACGCGGTGTTCGCCGGGATGTTCACGGTCGGCTGCGTCACCGGACTGATCAGCGCGCGGGTCGTTGCCGCCATGCCCGAACCGCTGATGCCGCCCGCCGCGGGCCCGGTGCGGCTGGTTGCGCTGCTGCGCGAGCCGCTGCGCGATCTCAACTTTCGGCGACTGTTGGCGTTCGTCGCGAGCTGGCAGTTCGCGATCAACTTCGCGACGCCGTTCTTCACCGTGTTCATCGTCCGCCAGCTGCACTTCAACGTCAGCTTCGTGATGCTGCTCGGCTGGTCAGCCAGATCGCGAACATCGGCGCGCTGCGGATGTGGGGAACGCTGAGCGACCGTTATGCCAACAAATCGGTGCTGGCGGTCTGTGCCCCTGCCTACATCCTGGCGATCGTCGCGATGATCGGCGCATCGCAGTTCGATACGCGCGGGCTGGTCAAGCTGTGGCTGGTCGCGCTGCACATCGTCATGGGGGCGTCGATCGCGGGCGTAACGCTGACCAGCACCAACATCGCGCTGAAGCTGTCGCCCAAGGGATCCGCCACCGCCTATGTCGCGGCGAGCGCGATGGCGACGGCGGTATCCGCCGGCATCGCGCCGATCGTCGGCGGCCTGCTTGCCGAAGTGTTCGCGGCACGTCGTTTCGAGCTGCTGGCGCGCTGGTCTAGCCCGAGCGGCGTCTTCGCGCTGCCGATCCACATCACCGCGTGGGACTTCTACTTCCTGATCGCCGGCGGCATCGGGCTCTATGCCATCCACCGCCTGTCGCTGGTGGCGGAGCACGGCGAGATCGAGCGGCGCGAGATGGTCAACCAGATCATCAACGAGACCCGCCGCACAATCCGCAATATCTCGTCCGTTGCTGGGCTGCGCGCCGCGACCGATCTGCCGGGTGCGCTGCTGCGCGACGCGCGGCTCGGCATCCGGCTGCGCCGCGCCCGTGCGGCACAGGCGGCGCGGCGGCCTTCGTAATGCATGTTGTGTCGCCATTCGCCGCAACCGGCCACAGCGACAGCAAGGAGGCAGCATGGCGGTAGTCGACGCGCGCAAGGAACAGGATCAGGGAGCGTCCATCGCATCGCCCGACCGCGGCGCGAGCCTGCACGCGCTGTCGCTGCGTGACGAGCTTGCCCGCGGGTTGCGGCGGCTGGGTGACTTCGCGCTGGGCGTTTTCACCGTGGAGGTCGGCGAGGGGCACGACTCGATCTGGGCGATCGTGCGCCGCCCCGGACGTGGCGGCCTGGCGGTACGCGCGGCCTATGTTCCCGGCGGCTTCGCGCGCGTCCGCCGCGTCAAGCGCGCGCCGGGCGAGGTGCTGCGGCTCGAAGCGGAGAGCCCGATCGGCCGTCACCGCATCGTGCTGGAAGGAACCGGCGCCGACCTGCAGCGTCTGCGGGTGCGAAGCTGGCTAGTCCCGGCCGCGCCGCTGCTCGTCCCCTTCCTGCCGCGCGACGTGTTTCCGCTCGACGCGAACGACGATCCGCTCGGCACGACCGGCCGGGTCGACGCGGCGCAGCGGGGCCCGAATACCGGCCTCATCTACTTCGCGCTCGACGAACCCGCCTTTGGCCACGTGCTCTACGTGCAGGATCTGACCGCGCTGAACGAGTATTTCCGCGCCACCAAGACCGCGCCGATGGGTGCCGTCGGCGGCGAGTGGCCCGAGCTCGGCTATCTGCCGCCGACCCCGCCGCAGAGTGGGACGCCGCCGTTCAATCCGCTGCCGAAGGGCGAAGAGGTGATGCTGTCCGACGCGATCGTCGTGCTGCGCGATCTGGCCGCGCAGAGCGAGCAGGAGCGGGCGCGCCAGTTCGTCCAGATGCTCGGCGAGGCGTACACCGCCATGCATCATCCGGCGGTCATCTATCGCGACTGGCGCGCGCGTGCTGATCGGACGCTCAAGGATCTCGACCGGGCGCCGGTCGCAACCTGCGCCGCCTACGGCCATCGCTACATCCGGCCCTACACTGATGCTGAATATCCCGATTCGATGGTGCAGATGGCGGTCGCGACGGCATTGTTCGAATATGCCGGCTGGCGCGGCGAGCCGGTGCCGCTGGCCGGCGAGCTCGCGGCAGGGATGGCGAAATTCTACGATTCCAAGCTCGAGACGCTGCGCCGCTACCTCCCAAACGTCGGCAAGGACAAGGACGCCGACGCGGTCGACAGCTGGTATCTGTATCATCCGTTGCGCAACCTCGCGCAGCTCGCGCTGCTGGGCGAGGAGTGGGCCCGCGACCTGTTCCTTCGCTCGGTCGATTTCGGCATCCGCGCTGCGCACCATTTCGACTATCTCTGGCCGATCCAGTACAATGTGCAGGATTTCACCGTCATCACCGCCAAGCGCGGCGATGAGACGCACGGGCAGACCGACGTCGGCGGCTTCTACGCGTACGTCATGCTGCTGGGCTTCGAGCTGACGGGCGAGCAGCGCTTTCTCGACGAGGCGCGCGCGGCGATCGACGCGGCGAAGGGCATGCGTTTCGAGCTCGAGTATCAGGCGAATCTCACCGCCTGGGGCGCGGCCGCGTGCATGCGGCTGTGGCGGATCACGCAGCGGCCCGATTATCGCGAGCAAGCTTACGTCTACCTCGCGTCGTTCCTCCACAATTGCGAGATCTGGGAATCGCGGATCGAGCACGCCGAACACTACAGCAACTTCCTCGGCGCCACCGCGCTGCACGATGCGCCGTACATGGCGATGTACGAGTGTTTCGACAGCTTCGTGGGCTGGGAGCGCTTCCTGCTCGATAGCGGGCCGGAGCTCGATCCCGCCGCGCGGATGCTCGTCACCGAATATTGCAAGTACGTGCTGCACCGCGGCTGGTATTATTTCCCGGACGCGGTGCCGGCGGAGATCGTCGCGACCGAGTGGCGCAACGGCCACGTCGATCACAAGCTCTCCTTTCCGGTCGAGGACCTTTACGCCGACGGCCAGCCAATGGGGCAGGTCGGGCAGGAGGTCTACGGCGCGGGCGCGGCTTTCGCACTCACCGCGCGTGCGTTCCACCGCGTCGAGGGCGCGGCGTTCGAGCTTTACTGCAACCACTTGCTCGTCGCGCACGAACGCACCGGCGAGTGCGCGCGCAGCCTGCGATTGGTGGGGGGTGACAGCTGCACCGCGCTGCTGGCGGTGGTGCGGCGCGGTCGCGCGCCGCTGCCGACGTGCAAGGTGACGCTGGCGGGCGGCGACGCCGTGCGTCCGCACCTCGTCGCCGACGACCGCATCGAATATCTGCTGCCTGCCAACGGCCAGGTAGTGCTGACCTGGAGCGACGAGGCATGACCCTGAAGGACAAGCGCATCCTGCTGACCGGCGGGACGACCGGGATCGGCCGCGCGATGCTGCTGCTGTTCGCGCGCGCGGGCGCCCGCGTGCTGACGATGGGGCGCGACCCTGACTCGCTCGAAGAGGCGCTGGGCGCTGCCCGCGCGCTTGGCGGCGAGCTCCACGGGCTGACCGCCGATCTCGGCGAGCGCGCCGACATCGCCCGCATCTTCGCCGCGGCGGACGAGACGCTCGGCGGGCTCGACATCCTGGTGTCGAACGCGGCACTTGGTGCCGAGCCGATCGACGCGATGGCGGACGACGATTGGCGCTACGTCATCGACGTCAATCTGACGGCGGCGCTCGCCTGCACGCGCGGCGCGCTTCAGCGCTTTCTGGCGGGTGAAGGACAGGTCGTCATCGTCGGATCGATCAGCGCCGAGATCCACGCACCCGGCGAGAGCGTCTATTCCGCCACCAAGGCGGGGCTGCAGGCGTTCGCGGAAACGCTGCGCAAGGAAGTGGCGGAGCGCGGGGTTCGCGTCAGTCTGGTAGAGCCGGGTACCGTCGGGTCCGACATGCAAGAGCCCGACGACGACGAACAGCGCGCGATGATCGCGCGCGAGGAGATGCTCCGCGCGGAGGATATCGCCGAGGCGGTCGCGTTCATCCTCACCCGTCCACATCGCGCCGACGTGGTGAGCCTGCGGATCGAGCCGCGCCTGCAGACGCTGACGTGATCGCGCTCGCCGACGCGGGTCGTACGTCGGTCGCGCGCACGCGGTATTCGCACGATCTCGGCCTCGGCTCGCTTGCGGTAGAGGCCCCGAGCGCATTCCTCGATACCCCCTGCGTTTCGCCAAAACCGGGCGCCGCTGTTCCTGGAGTGATCGCATGAAGGCTGCACTTAAGACGGCGGACGGGCGTTTCAGCGTCGATCAGGTCGACGATCCGGTGCTCGGTGGCGACGAGTGGGTCGGGGCGTGGGTGCGGGTCGCCGGCATCTGCGGCACCGATCTGCGGCACTGGAAGAAGCCGGAGGCCGAGCTGCACTGCTGCATCATGGGTCACGAGCTCGCCGGCGAGGTGGTCGAGGTCGGCCCCGGTGTCACGCGGGTCGCGAACGGCGAACGCGTGTTGATCGAATCGGTGCTCGGCTGCGGCCACTGCGACTGGTGCCGCGTGCAGCAGTACAACCGCTGCCCCGATCTCTACCCGACACGTCGCGCCAGCGTGTCGCGTGCCTACGCCGAATATGTTGTCGGGCCGCAGCACAAATTCTACCCGCTGCCCGACCACATCGGGTTCGAGGACGCGGCGCTGCTCGATACCTTTGCCGCCTGCCTCCACGCGCAGCATCTCTCGGGGCTGACGATCAACGCCAAGGTGGCGATCATCGGCGCGGGGCCGATCGGGCTCGGGCAGCTGATGCTCGCCAAGGCCAGCGGCGCCGATGTCGCGATCGTCGATACGGTCGCGCACTCGCTCGACGTGGCACGGGAGCTGGGTGCCGATCGCGTGATCCGGTCCGACCATGAAGACGTAGTCGCGGCGGTGCAGGGGCTGACCGACGGTCGCGGCGCCGACGTGGTGTTCGAATGCGCCGGCGGCACCTCGATGCCAGAGACGCTGCCGTTGGCGACACGGCTCGTCCGTCGCGGCGGCAAGGTCGTCATCGTCGGCGGGTTCGACGCCGGTGAGACGAGCATCGCACTCGAGTGGCAGCGCATCCAGATGTCCGAGATCGCGCTGATCCCGACGGCGAGCTTCGCCTTTCACGACATCTACGCCGAGCAGGCCGAAGTGCTGGAGCTGCTCGCGCGCGGCAAGCTGCGCACCGATCCATTGATCACCCATCGCTTCCCGCTCGACCGGATCAACGAGGCGTTCGACGTCGCGCAGGCGAAGGAGGAAACCGGCGCGATCTTCGTCTGTCTGGACGTTTAGCGGGCCAGGGGGAGTACGGTGCGCGACGGCGATTTCCGCCGCATGTGTTCCCAGAAGGCTGTGACGTGTGACGGCCGTGCTTCGCTGATCGTAAGGTTAGCAACACTAACCGCAATGGATGAGACGCTGTCGTGCCGCTCGCGAGTGTGCGCCGTGGCGGCATCGCGATCTCGCTATCGGCTACTCGGGGAGAAGGTGTGGCAACCTTGCCGAACGGTGGGTTCACGGGGCGCTGTAGCTGAAACAGATCGGCGCCCAGGTGCTTTTCATCGGTTCGCGCGTTGTGGGCGCGTATGGGCTCTTTCGCGCGAAATTTCCTTTGCCAGGCCATGTGTCGGGCGAGCCGATCGCCTGAGCGGCAAGCAGAAGAAAAGCAGATCAGCCATTCTCCTGCTGTTCATCTGAGGCGGACTAGGCGCGACGAGCCCAAAGCCTTGAGCGAGACGATGACACCATATTCTGCCCGCCTTTGGTTCCTGTCCGGCGGACTGGCGTTCACGCTCGCCGGCTGCGTCACGCCGCCCGCTCCCGTGCAGCCGCCGCCCGTCGTCGCGACGCTTCCGCCGCCGCCGCCGGTTATGCCGGCGGGTGGCTATATCGGGATGAAGAGCCCGACCAAACGGGCCGACGGCAAGTATTTCACCCCCAACCTCGACAATACTGATCAGGCCGCCGTCTGGCATCTGCGCAACGCGTTGAACGTCGCCGCGCTCGGGTGCGACCAGGCGGGGGGCGGTGTCATCGATCATTACAACACGTGGCTCAGAACGCGTGGTGCAGCGATCGACCGCTATTACCAGGCTTACATCCGCGAATGGCAGACGCCGGGATGGTGGGACTGGCAACGGGTCTATGACGACAATCAGACCCGCATCTACAACTTCTACGCGCAGCCCGCGATGCGCGCCGCCTTTTGCGCGGTGGCGCGCGAGGAAGTCGCCAAGGTAGGGCAAGTCGCCGACGACGATCTGCCGTCGTTTGCGCGCGGCGCGCTGCTTCGGCTCGATCGGCCGTTCGTCGACTTCTACGCAGCCTATGACGCGTGGCGCGACTATTACCAGCCAGCGCCGCCACCGGTGGTTCCGCCGCAGATCGTGCGAACCATCGACGAGCCTGCAGTGGTGACGCCACCCGCCGTGGTCGCGACGCTGGACGGTCAGGAGGCGGTTATAGCCGACACTCAGCCAGCGCCGGCTCCCGCGCTGGGCGACGCGCCAGATCCCGTGGCTCCCTCGCCCCGTTGACCGGCGGCGAGCCGGGGGAGGCAGACGCGTGTTCGCGGATGGATGTCAAATACGCATGTTACATCCTGACCGTGCAGTTCACCGGATCAACCGCCTCGCACCTGCCCGATTCCATTTGGTGCCCAACGCTATGCGGCCCCACGTGAAAAGGAGTTGGCCCCTCTGCGCCGGCGTGCCCAGCGAAGCATACCAGTGACGAAAAGCAGTGCGGGTGCCGAGCCTAGCACGACCGCCATGAGACGGGTCGGCAGGCCGCCAATCGTTCCGTCGTGTATCGGCCTGATCCAGCCGCTCACGGCCGTTCCGCTGCCGGCGCGGCGGATATCGTGAACGGCCAAGACATGGCCCGAAAACTGGTCGAGGAAGACGTAGCTACCAGGGAAGCGCCGATGCGGATCGCCCGGCACCCGAAGACGCACCCTGATCGCGGCATCTGGAGCTCCGGGCACCTCGAAGAACACGATCCGGCCGTCGGGCAGCGCGCGGTGCGCCGCGTCGAGCGCCTCCGTGATCCGGATGCGGCCGCCGTGGTCGCCGTGGGATGCCGGCGTCGGGATGGCAGCGGGCCGCACTATCGCCTGGGTGACGGCCGGTAGCGCCAGCAATACGCCGGTCCCGACCAGCGCGAACAGGAGCGCCAGGCTCCACAGCCCGAACAGCTTGTGAAGATCGCGCAGCCGGCGGGACGGCGCTGCATCGCGCTTGAAAGCCATCGCTTTGCGCCAGCTTCCGCGCGGCCACCACGCCACCAGTCCGCTCGTCAACAGCACCAGCATCGCGATGCCCGACCAGCCTACCACCTGGCCGCCGACATCGCCGGCGAGCAGCGCCATGTGGAGCTGGTAAAGCCAGCTCATCAGATAGCCGCCCCATGGTTCGGCGCGAACGATACGACGACCATCGGGCGAAAACCACACCATCACGCGCGCGGCGTGGTGGCCGTGACCGGACGAGGGATAGAAGCGCGCCGGAATAGCGCCCCCTTCGCCGGTTACCTCGATCGTCCATTTGCCGGCAGGATCGTGCCAGCGGGCGCGTCCCGTCGCCAGCGCACGATCCCATACGGGCGAGGCGAGGCCGGGCGCACCATCGCTCCGACCGGCCTCGACCACCGGGTGAAGCGCGGCATCGATGTCGGTGTAGAACACCAGCGCCGACCCGGTGAGGCCGAGCACCGCGAACAGCAGACCGATACCCAGGCCCAGCCACAGATGGACGCGCTGCACGAGCAGCCGCGCGCGCGAGGCTGAAGAGCGGCCGTACGCGCCCATCAGAAGCGCGTTGCCAGCGTGATCTCGAAAGATCGCGGTGCGCCGATGTAGACGTTGGTGGTCGGATAGCCCGAATATTCGCCGTAGAAGGCGTCGGTCAGGTTTCGACCACGAAGCGTCAGAGTTGCTTGGGGTGCGACCGGGAACGAGAGGCTGGCATCCAGCACAATATGCCCGTCGACGCGGATCGTATTGGCCGTGTCGGTGTAGAAGGCGCTGGCGTGACGCAGGAACCCGCCCACGGTCACCTTGTCGGCGATGGTATAGAGCGCCGAGGCGTTCACGGTGGTCGAGGGGATGTTGATCGGGCGGTTGCCGCTCCGATCGAGCCGAACGCCGCCCACCAATTCGGACAGTTCGTCATATTGTGCGTCGGTGTAGGAGACGCCGCCCGACAGGCGCAGCGCCTTGATGGGCGTGACGACGCCGGACAGTTCGATGCCTTGCGAGGATTGCCGTCCGCCCTGCACCGTCAGCGTCGGGTTGTTCGGATCGCGCGTCAGAATATCGCGCTGCTCGATCCGGTAGGCCGCGCCGGTGACGCTCGCCCGCCCGCCCCATGCGGTCGCCTTGAACCCGGCCTCGTAGGCGCGGCCCTTGGTCAGCCGGAAGCGGCTGTTGGCGATCGACGCCAGCAGGATCGAGGACACGGGCGATACGGCCGTCGTATATTGCGCGTAGAGCGTCATGCCCGGTGTCACGTCCCACGTCGTGCCCGTGCGCCACGACAGGGGATCGAAGGTCGGGCTGTTGCGATCGGCCGCGCCGGTCGCGTTCTGTATCGTCGTCCGGTCGAGCGCGATGTGATCCCAGCGCAATCCGCCCACCAGCAGCCATTTGGATGTCAGGTTCAGCGCATCCTCCGCGAATACCGACGTCTGCTTCAGCCTGGAATCGAACGTCACGTTGGTGGTGGTGAAGATCGCCGATCCTGTCGGCAGCGGTACGACGGCAGGATTTCGTACGTCCACGGCGGGCAGCGCCGTCACCGGGGCCTGTTGCCGCAGGCTGGTGAAGTCGGTGTCGTTATACTCGACGCCCAGGCTGAAGCGGTTGCGCAGCCCAGCGATCCGGCTGTCGTTGCCGATCACCCCGCGCGCGTTCCAGAACTGGTGATCGTGCCTGAAATCCTGATAGCTCTGGCGGAAGCTGCCGCCCGGAAAGGCCACTGTGGGCGCGGCGAAGGTTTGGCTGTCCGCCAACAGGAACGCGCGATCGGCGGTGTAGCCGGTCAGGTCGAGCGCGACGGTCCACCCGCTGCCGACTGCCCAGTCGAGCCGCGACCGCACGGTGGTCTCGTCAGCACCGGAATAGGCACCTTGGGGGTTGTAGTTACGCCGGCGCAGCGCGCGATCGGCGACCAGGCCGTTCGCCGTCGTGACGGCATCGGTCGGGCGTAGCGCATAGTGGCCGGGGATTAGCGGCAATCCTTGATAGGTGGCGTCGTAGCGATCCTCGAAATGATCGACGGCGACGAGCAGCGACAGCCGATCACTCGGCTTCCACAGCACGCTCGCGGTTAACCCGGCCGAGAAGGTGTCGTTGTTGTCGACGTCGTACAGGCTGTCCGACCGCTGGTAGCTGGCGTCTGCCCGCACCGCGATCGTCGACGATACCGGCAGGTTCACCCCACCGGCTACGAACACCGTATCAAAGCTCCTGACCGACAGCAGCGTATCGAGGTGGCGTTCGCCGAAGACCGGCTTGCGCGTCACCTTGTTGATGACCCCGGCCAGTGCGCCTTCGCCGTAGAGAACCGAGGCTGGCCCCTTCAGCACCTCGATCCGGTCGTAGTGCCAGTTATTGCTATCGCGTTGAACGACGGTCGAGGTTGAAATCCGCACGCCGTCCTGAAGGATCGACACGGTGTTGCCAGCGAAGCCGCGCAAGCTGACGACGGCCGGATTGCCGGGTACGTTGCCGGCGATCGCGCCCACCACGTCGTTGAACGCCTCGCGCGCGGTGCGAAGACCGCGGACTTGGAGATCGTCCTGCGTCAGCACCTCGACGCTTGCCGGCGTCTCGCGGATCGACAGCGCGAGACGGCTGCTCGCACGCGCCTGAGCGTCGAGCTTCAGCGGATCGCGCTGGCCGGTGACGACGATCGCTGAATCGACGCGGTCGGGGAGGCTGTCGCGGCTTTGCGCCGCGACGGGCGCGGTCGGTAGCAGGCACGACGCGGCGGCGCCCGCCAGTGAGATCTTTGGGAACATGGCAATACCTTTGACCGGCCGAGCGCGAGGCGCCGGCCGTGATTCATGGTCGCACCGGACGAAGCGGCGCGCGATCGAGAGGTCAAAGGGAAGCGGGTGGTCCGCGCAGCGGTGGGCGCAGGAACGGTGCGCGGGCAAGAACCGGCGGGCGCGCCGCGATCACGCCCGTCGACAGGATGAACGCGATCAGCGCGGCAAGCTGTAGGGGATCGATCGCGGCGAGCATCGCGGCGGAAAGGACGGAAAAGACGCAGGGCATCTCCGCCTTGCCGTGATCAGTCGGTTTGCCATGATCGGGCATGGCACCGTGCATTCCCGGCATGTCCGTCATCGCCGTAGGCGCCGCGGTGCCGGCGCAAAGCGTGATGGCGATCCGCCCATCGTCGACACCGATCATGTAGCCGGTGGGGATCACGACTTTCAGCAGCAGCGTCGCCGCACAGATCAGCATGGCGAGGCGGCGTTGCGCAAGAAGGTGCCGGATCAAACGCACCGGAGCCGACTACCGTTGCGAGCAAGGGGTGTCACTTGGACAATCCGCCTCACCCAGATCAAGCGGAAGGAGATCAGGTGACGGGCACGCTACCCGGCGGCCGCCGGCGCGCATTGCCAGTCAGCCGGGACACGCACCTTCGGCACCCGCTCAGCAAGGGCACTTCACTGTGGTGCGCAGCGCGTCGGCACGCGCGCCCACCGGATCCAGGGATCGATTGCCGTGCCGCAGCTGATGCATCATCGCATTTGCAGGATGATCCGGTGCCGGAGGTTATCGGGCCAGCGACTTTGCCGAAGCCATCCAGTCTATCGTCGCGGCTATCGCTGCGGCGACAGTCTCTCGCGCCGGAAGGCCGGCAGCCGCCACCATGGCGTGCCAGGGCTGAGATGATGTTCGTGATGATAAGCGCCGAAGTGAAAGCAGGTCATCAGCGACACCAGTGGCCGCAGCGTGTTGCTGCGCGCATTGTGCGAATCGGCGAAGGGCTGGTCGTCGTGGCGGTGCGGAAGATACGTGCCGAAGACGAACAATTGCCCCAGGGCGAGCAGCGCCGGGATCGCCCAGAAGACGACGATGTTGAGGAGCGACGCGCCGAGCAACATGTACACCGTCGCTGCCAGCGTTATCCGCACGATCTGACCGTGCGTATAGTAATTGCGGAAGAAGGCGCCGAACCACGGCAGCGCGCGGCGCGGCGCGGCAGCGTGGAAATCGGGATCGGTCGCCGTACCCGGGGCAGCGTGATGTGCATGATGCTTGGGGAGCAATGCGCCGTAGGACAGACCGGCATAGGCGGCCAGACAGATCGTCCCGACGTTTCTGTTCAGCCGCGCCCGCCCCGGCGCCAGCGATCCGTGCATGCAATCGTGCGCGATGATGAACAGCCCGGTGCTGAGCCACGCCTGCGCGATGACCATTATCGGCGCCAGCAGTGCACCGGCAAGGCTCCAGCGCCAGAAAAAGATGCCACCGATGTGCACCGCAGCCCAGGCGGCGCCAATCGCGCCGGCGAGGATCAGTCCGCGCCGAGTGTCATCCCTTCGACTCCGCATCACCGCTCGGCGCGTTCGGCGAGCCGGCGCTTCAGCCGGGCAGGATCGGGTGCGAAAAGGAAGCCGAAGCTGACGCCGCCGTCCTTGCCCTTTACCGCATGGTGAAGCCGGTGCGCCTGATGCAGCCGTTTGAGGTAGCCGCGCCGCGGCACCCAGCGCAGGCCAAACCGCTGATGGACGAGCATGTCGTGGACGAAGGCGTAGATCGCGCCGTAGACGGTGATCCCGAGTGCCATCCACCAGACCGGTTCCCACCAGGTTCCAAGGACGAACAGCGCGACGACGATCGCGGCAAAAGTGACCGCGTACCAATCGTTACGTTCAAATGCGCCGTGATGCGGCTCGTGATGCGAACGGTGCCAGCCCCAACCCCATCCGTGCATGACGTATTTGTGCGTCGCCCAGGCGAACATCTCCATGAACAGCACCATGGCCAGAACCAGCAGCAGTTTTTCGTACCAACTCATGCTCTTCCTCGGGGCGTAGGTGCGGCCATGACCGGCGTCGTACGCGGCGCGTCTCTAGCACGCGCGTACAGCCACCGCATCAGCCTGCGACAGCAGCCTTCGGCCGGCAGCCAACAAGCCGGGATACGCAAACCCATCGCAAGAAGCAGGTTCGCCACCGTGCCCGCATCGAAATGGGAAATCGCGCGGAGCGTTGCAATAACGGCCGCCAGAACCGTCGGCTCGGATGCCGGGGCGAACCAGGCAGACGCCTAGGAACTTGGTCTACTTTCGTACCGCAACGCGCAGCGCCGCCCGGTCGTTAGGAGCCCGCAGAGACCAGGGAGGCGCATACTAGCTTCCCTTCGGTGGCGCGTGATCGCACGGGCTGTTCTTTCGTCTGGTCCGGGCGCTGACGGCTCGGGCGGCCGTTGTTCACCTCGTGGTCGATCCATACCGGAAAGGCTTCCCCGATGATCAAGGCACCGATCCGCTTCTCCCCCGAACTCGAGCAGCAGCAGCCCGACGAGGCGGACATCGTCCGGCAGCTATGTGACGCGTTCGACGTCATTCTGGAGAAAACCACCGAGGATTATGGGCGTGCGGTACGATCCGTGCACGCCAAGGCACACGGCGTGATGAAGGGCGAGTTCATCGTGGCGGCTGACCTGCCGTCCGAGCTTGCCCAGGGTCTCTTCGCCTCACCCGCCCGCTACGCGGCATTGATACGGACCTCGACGAACGCGGGCGACATTCTTCCGGACACGATCAGTCTGCCGCGCGGGCTGGCAATCAAGGTGCTCGGCGTGACGGGAGAGCGGCTGCCGGGAGCGGAGGGGAGCGCACAGGATTTCGTGACCAACAACGGCGAAGTGTTCGTCGCCAAGGACGCGGGGGCCTTTCTGCGTAACGTCAAGATGCTCGCGCGGACGACCGACCGGCTGGAGGGTACCAAGGAAGTGCTGTCATCGGCGCTGCGCGGCGTTCACAACGCGCTGGAGACGTTCGGCACGTCGAGTCCCACGGTCGATACGCTGGGCGGCGCGCCGAACGTCGACCCGCTCGGCGAGACCTATCATTCCGTGACGCCGTATCGGTGGGGCGACCATGTCGCAAAATACCGGCTCGTTCCGATCACGGCGGAGCAGATCGCACTGAAAGGCCGGATCGTCGATGCCGCGGATCGGCCCGACGCCATCCGCACGGACCTTCGGGCCGAAATGGCGAGGCTCGATGCCGAATGGGCTTTCGAGGTCCAGCTGTGCCGCGATCTCGAGAAGCAGCCGATTGAGGATCCGACCGTCGCGTGGGACGAGGAGGTGTCGCCGTTCCAGCGCGTCGCCGTTCTGCGCGTGCCGGCGCAGGACAGCTGGGATCCCGCACAGGTGCACGCGATCGACGAGCAGACGCGCTTCTCGATCTGGACCGGCCTCGCGGCGCACCAACCGCTCGGCAACATCAATCGCGCGCGCAATGCGACCTACCGCCATTCCGCCGATTATCGTGCCCGCGTGAACCGCTGCCCCTATCATGAGCCCGCCGGCATCGATCCTTGATCAGGGTACCCGGGCACGCCGGTAGCGGGGCGCGGGATAGCGGCTATGCCGACAAACGCGTCATCCCCTGGTGCGCGTCGTCGAGCATGCGCCTGACATCCCTTTCGAATATCGGCTTGCTGAAATAATATCCCTGGATGTGGCTGCATCCCTGCTCGCGCAGGATGTCGAGTTGATCCGACGTCTCGACACCTTCGGCGGTCGTCTCCATCCCCAGCGCTTCGGCCAAGGTGGTGATCGACTTGATGATGGCGGTCGCCCCATCGCCGTTGAGCAGATCGATGATGAAGCTGCGGTCGATCTTGATCTTGTCGAATGGAAAGGCGCGCAGATAGCTCAGCGACGAATAGCCGGTGCCGAAATCGTCGAGTGCTACCCTGACACCCAAAGCGCGAAGACTGTGAAGCGAGGCGAGGGTCGCCGCCGGATTGTCGATGAACAGGCTTTCGGTGATCTCGAGCTCGAGGCGCTGTGGCGGCAGCCCACTCTCCGACAGCGCCTGCAGGATGACGGCCGCGAGACCTGGATTGCGGAACTGCACCGGTGACACGTTGACCGCCACCCGAACGTGCTCGGGCCACGCGCGCGCGACCCGGCACGCCTCGCGGATCACCCATTCACCGATCGGCACGATCAGTCCGGTGTCCTCCGCCAGGGGGATGAATTCCAGTGGCGGGACGAGGCCGCGCACCGGATGGTTCCAGCGCAGCAGCGCCTCGAAGGCGGTGACGCGCGCTTCGGACAGGTCGAACAGCGGCTGGAACATCAGCGACAATTGGCCAAGCGCGATCGCGTCGTGCAGATCGAGCTCCATCTGCCGGCGCTTGCGCGCCTCCGCATCCATTGCGGCCTCGAAGAAGCGATAGCCACCGCGGCCATCATGCTTCGCGCGGTACAACGCAAGATCGGCGTTCTTCGCCAGCGTTACCGGATCCGAGCCGTCGTCGCCCAGGATGGCTATGCCGACGCTGGTTCCCGGGACGATGCGGTGGCCGTTGACGATACAGGGTTCGGCGACCATCCGGATCAGCTCATGCGCCAGGCGATCGAAGGTGCGATGATCTTCGGACAGGACGAGGGCGAACTCGTCACCCCCGAGCCGTGCGACGAAGCCGGAACCGGCAAAGGTGCCAAGGCGCCGCGCGATTTCGCACAGCAAGGCATCGCCGGTCGGGTGGCCTAGCGTATCGTTGACAACCTTGAACTGGTCGAGATCGAGGCAGAAGAGCGCCTGGCGCCGACCATTGCCGATGCGGCCGAAGGTAGCCGACAGATGCTCGCGCAGCAGGATGCGATTGGCGAGGCCGGTGAGACCGTCGTGCAGCGCCATGTGGGTGATCTGCCGCTCGCGCGCGCCGATATCGTCGACCATCTGGTTGAAGCTCACCGCAAGATCGCCCAGCTCGTCGTCGGTGGTCACCGCGACCTGGGTATAGTCGCCCTTGGCGACATGCATCGCCGCCGTCTTCAGCACGATGATCGGACGCGTGATACGCCGTGCCAAGAGAAAGCTGCCTGCCCCTGCCAGCACGACGCCGATGATGCCGCAGCCGAGCAGCAGCCACAGCATCGGCCGGTAATCGTTCAGTGCTTTCGTTACACTGTGCTGCAGCAGCAGCATCTGCGGCTCGTCGCGGCGGAACGAGGCGATCGGCGATGCCTGACGAAGGATCCGCTCACCGTGGGCATCGCGCTCGCTCGTCGCACCACTGCGCTCGGTAGTCGTCAGCGTCGCGGCGGGGACGATGCGCGGCGCGAGATCGATCGGCGAAAGCTTGCCCAGCTGTGCCATCTCGCGCGCGTCGAGCGCGTTGCCGAAGACGACCCAGCCGAACGTCACAGGCGCCTTCACCGGAGAAGCGGCGGCATTGAAACGCGTTTTGCCGATGCGCAGCACGCCGCGCGCGCGGCCGTCCTGCAGCGCGCTCAGCAACTCGTCGGTATCGCTGGCCGTCAATTGGCCGCGATAGCCGATCACCGTACCGTCCACGCTGACGAAGAACGCCTGATCGAGCTGCAATCGGCTGCGGAGCGAATCGAGCGCAGAGCCGATCGTCGGCGCATCATCGGTCGCCACCGCGCTGCGGAAGCCGAAATCGCCGGCAAGCACCGTGCTCGCGTCGCCCAGCTGGGCGTAGCGCATCGCTGCGACTTGATCGAACACCTTGGCACTGGCTGCCATCTCGCTGCGGATCATGTGTTCGGCGTTGCGGCTGATCCCCGTCTTCGCGCCGACGAGGATCAGCGCAACCGCCATGGCGAACAGCAGGCTGTAGAACAGCGTCAGCTTGGTCGACAACGAACCGCGCGCCACGGCCGTGGCACGCCGCAGCGGTGCGGTGAGGCCGGACATCCGCTTACCGGAGAACCACGGTGATGCGCTTGGCGATTTCGCCCGTCGCCGGCACGTCGAGCGCGAATACCGCTTCGTTCTGCTTGGCCTTCAGACGCGGATGCCAGATCGTCAGTCGTGCCCGCCCGCCCGTCACGTTGGCGATCCGCGTGGTTCCTTCCGCACCGGTTTTGTCGGCAAACGGGGTGTCGACTACCCGGATGAAACCCGACATCGCATCGTGGATGTTGCAGCCAAGCGCAACGGTGCCCGGGGTCGTGAAGGTGAAGGAGCGGCTCTGATCCTGACCGAAGAGCTTCAGCTCGAACCGCGCCGGCTTGGAAAAGCTGTAGACGTGATGGCGCACCTTGTCCTGATTGGGAAAGGCGACCGTCGCGCCGACCGGCACGATCAGCGTGCCCGGATTGAAGGCGATGTTCTTCTGAACCATCGTGCTGGCCCAGGGAAAGCGGATCGGGCCTGTGGGTACACCTGCGGCCGGATGGAGGGTAACGACCGCATCGGGGACAGGTTGCCCACCGGCGTCGACGACACGGATGGCGACGGTTCCTGCCTGGACCGTGGCAGGAACGATCAGCAACACGGCGGCGATGGCGGGCGGTACGATCCTCATACGGCGTCTATCGCTCTATTGCGTCAATCACCCGTTAAAGGCGCGACATCGGATGGTTCGGATTAGCGTGGCTTTTACCAATGTCGGTCAATTGGCGGCACATGCGCTGTCTGGCTCGTTTCGGTTCATCTGTAATTTGTGCATTGCTGATCGCGGCGCCCGCCGCCGCGCAGGATATCGGCGCGCCGGGCAAGCTGCTGCTGACCAACGGAATCGGTTCGATCGAAGGCGCAGCGGGGGGCGGGTTGACGCCCTGGGCGGTGATCGCGGGTAATGCGACGAAAGACGGCTTCGGCGGACAGGCGAGTGCAACGATCGCGGCGCTGCCCGATTACGATTTCACCAGCCTTTCGGCAGCGATCGGAGGCTGGGATCGCATAGAGGTGAGCTTCGCCCGGCAGGTGTTCGACACCAACCGGGTTGGCGGCGCGCTGGGGCTCGGCAACGACTTCAAGTTCGATCAGAACGTCTTTGGGGCAAAGCTGCGCTTGGCCGGCGATGTCGTCTATGGCGCGCCATGGATGCCGGCGATCGCCATCGGGGTGCAGCACAAGGAAAGCCTTGACGACGCTATTGTCCGGGCGGTCGGCGCGAAGAATAGCGCGGGGACCGATTATTATGTGAGCGCTACCAAGCTTTTCCTAAACTGGTCGCTGCTCGCCAACGCGACCGTTCGGGCGACCAAAGCGAACCAAAACGGCCTCCTTGGCCATGGCGGCGCACTGGGTGATGCGCATCGGCTTCAGGTCGAAGGCTCGCTTGCCTATCAGCTGTCACGCCGGCTCGTCGTCGGCGCGGAATATCGCAGCAAACCGAACAACCTCGCGATAGCGCGCGAGGATGATTGGGCGGACGTCTTCGTGGCATACGGCGTCAATAGGCATGTCACAGCCACGGTTGCCTACGCCGACCTTGGGTCAATCGCGACGTTCGAGAAACAGCGCGGCGTGCTGGTGCAGCCGCAGGGCAGCTTTTGACCTCTTCTTTGCCTTAGGATTGCTTGATGTTGATTGCCGCCATCCTTCTTGCCGTCGCCGCTACCCCCGAAAACACCGCCATGCAGCACGTGCCCGGCGAACAAGCGGTCGATCCCTACGAGATCAATCCATCGAACGCCGGTGCCGCGCCGTTCGCCGGTGAAGCGATGGCACGTGCCTTTCACGGGCAGGAAGGAATACGCCGGATCGTCGAGCGTTTCGTCGCGAGCAATTTCGCCGATCCCCGCATCGGAGAGATCTTCGCCAATCAGGATCAGGTGCGCCTGAAGCGTACGTTGTTCGAGCAATTCTGCTACATCCTCAACGCCGGCTGCTCGTACACGGGACGCGATATGAAGGCCGCGCACAAGAACATGGGTGTCCAACAGGGCGACATGAACCGCCTTGTCGAGAACCTCCAGGCGGCGATGCGCGCTGAGGGAGTAGGTTTTGCCGCCCAGAACCGGTTCCTGGCGAAACTGGCGCCAATGCGCCGCGATGTGGTCGAGCGTTGAGACGCGGCCGCCCGCCATCGGTTGGTTCGGGCGGGAATGATTCCTATCGAAACGGTGCGCCGCCGAACACGGCGCGAAACTCTGGCAGGCACGCGCGGAAGCTGCACGCCCGACAACGAACACGACATCACGCGTTAAGCGCAGCGCCGCTAGTGCGTCGGCTGCGGCTTGCGTATCACGGCCGCTCGTAGGGGAAGCAGGACGGGGAAGTACATCACTCCTCCGTCCTGCTTCATCGGCAGCAGGCGGATCGGGCGCTCGCCGGCTAAAGGGTCGGTTCGCCGGACTGGGAAGGCGCCTGCGCAGGCCGACGATCTTTGGCCGATCAGGCGATGCCGATGCGCAAATGTCGGTCGCTCAGCTCCTCGCGCCGGACGTCTGGGGTGCGCGATGCCCGACCGGTTGCCACTGTCGCGACTTTAGGCAGACCAACGAGGCTGAGCACATAGCCGATGATCGCGCTGCCACCGTACCCGACTACGGGTGTCGGATAGTTGCCGAGCGCGGCTGCCAGGATCGTCGCGAGCCAGATCGTGCCGAATACGGCATAGGTGCCGCGGTCACCGTCGTTCCGCCACCAGCCCAGGATCGCCGGCAACAGCAGCAGCGCGAGCCCGGTCCAGATTGCCAGCCCTGCGCCGGCGTGCACGGCAAACGAGGAATAGAGGATTTGGTCGACGTAGGGGACGGCGATCAGCGTGTCTGTCTGCGCCAGCGTAGCAACGAACGCGATCGCGGCGGCGATCAGCCCGGCGACGATGAGGCGGTCGCGTCGGGTGATCGCGAGCACGGCAAGCCCAAGCAGGAGGATGCCGGCCATCGCCCGGTCCGGCTGCAGGGCGACGGCGAGCGCGGCGAGGGCGACGCCCGCGGTCGCCGACACGGTGCGGGTGCGTGCGAAGACGACCAGCATCACCGGCACAAGGATCGACGTCGGCTGGATCGTTAGCCCGCCCAGACTGATCCAGCGCGCAGCGCCGTCCGCGCGCGCGCCGAGCAGCGCCGTGGCCAGCAGCGCCGCCCCGATCGCGACGATCAGCCCGCCGGCCGCTCGCCGCGCCATCGGTGTCGCATGCCCGAGCAGCGCCAGCATCGTCAGGCCGATCAGCAGTGCGCCGGCGTTGATCGCGAGATACCGCGGCGGGGCTCCCGCGATCGTCATGTAGACGAGGCCGAGCGCGACGGCGCCGATGGCGCAGCCGATGCCGACCGCGCGCGGCCGGTGGAGCGCGGCTTCGAGAATGGTCATGGCGAAGGTATCTCCGACGGGGGTGGCGCCGTCGCCGGTCAGCGAGGCGAGAGAGTGGCGAAGGCGTGCTGCCGCCGCGCGGGGCAAAAGCCCGCGCGCGCTGTCGAGGGCGAAAAGAAGCGCCTTGGTATCGTCGCCGATGGCCGAGACTTCGCAGCGGATCGCCTGACCCCACGCTCGCTGCGCAGGCGGCAAGGCCGCGAGCAGCGCGCGGCAGGCGGCATCGGCGAGGCGGCGGCGCAGGCCCGCCGGGGCAGGGCCGATGCTCACGTCGTCGCCGGGCGAGGCTGCGCGGCGGCGGTCGCGATTAGATCCGGGGGATTGGCATGGGCGAGCGCCACGCCGCTGGGCGTCAGCCGATAGGCATGGCGCGGCGGGCGCCCGCCCTCGCTCGCCACTTGCCATTCCGCCTCGAGATACCCTTGCGCCTCGAGGCGGATCAGCAGCGGGTAGAGCGTGCCGGATTTTACGCCCGCCAATTTCGCCAGTTCGTAGCCGTGCGACCATCGGCCGCTCGCATCGAGCAAGACCGAGAGGATCGTCCGGGCGTGTGCAGAAAGAGCGCGGGCGCGGGGCATGGGAGTTAACTCGACCTATGTAGAATTAAAGTCAACCGTCTTTCAGACAGGCGGTGCGACCAAGCAATGCCACAAGCTGGTCGAGCGTGATCGTACAGGCGGTGACCGGGCCTATGGCGCACGTGGCGGCAGGAAGAACAAGGCACGTCCCCTGGTCCGGGTTGGCTATTTCCTTCGCCTGCGTGAACCAAGAGCAGGCAAGATAAACCTGTGCAGGCGCCTTGATCGGCCACGACGGCAAAATGCGTATCGACCGTGTCAGATCAGGCCGTCGCTCTATCGTGAGGCGCGGTGGCATTCATCCTGCCGACCTCGTTGCCAGTGAAGGCTCGCTATTTTCGCGCGGCGTCCCTATAAAGGAAGCGCTACAGTCGCAAATTGATGGTATCTGGCGCACTGCGCACCTTTTTCCTTCTTTCCCTGCCGCCGCGGCACTGGGCGTCCGACCGTCGGCACGCCCGGCCTAAACAGAAGGAAAACAGTCTTGGCTCAGATCGGCACCGTCAAATTCTTCAACATGGACAAGGGTTTTGGCTTCATCGCGCCCGATAACGGCGGGGCGGACGCTTTCGTCCACATCTCCGCGGTCGAGCGCGCGGGCTTCGCCACGCTGCAGCAGAACCAGCGCGTCAGCTACGAACTCGAGAACGACAAGCGCGGGCGGACCAGCGCCGTCTCGCTGGAAGCCGCGGAATAACGGTTGATCGCATGGCGTATCGGGCCGGCGGATATGTCGCCGGCCCCAGCTTGAAGAGGATCTTCGATGGCGGATGATGTATCGACCTATCGCGCGCGGGCGACGAGCGAGCGGGCGAATGCCGCTGCCTCTTCGCTGGCAAACGTTCGCGACCGCTGCGAGCGGTCGGCGATCGCGTGGGACCTGATGGCAGACCGCGCCGAGCGCGTGACGACGCAGCGGCTGGAGCGCGAGGCCATCACCGCGCAGCGCGTCAACGGCACGACGGCCTAGAACGCTCACGCCTCGCGACCGCCAGGCGCCGGCGCACGACCGGCGCGGGGCAGCGCGACCGAGCTGACCTCCCGCCCGCGCCGCGTGGCACGGCGAGAGGTCAGGTCCTCATCATGTCTTCGATTTTCCCGACCAGGGCGTCGATCGAGAACGGCTTGGTGAGCAATGCCATGCCGTGCTCGAGGTGGCCGTTGCCGACGGCAGCGTTCTCGGCGTAGCCGGTGATGAACAGCACCTTCAGCCCGGGACGTAGCTCGCGCGCGGCGTCGGCGACCTGACGGCCATTCATGCCGCCGGGCAGGCCGACGTCGGTGATGAGTAGATCGATGCGCGCGCCCGACTGGAGAACCTTGAGGCCGGCGACCCCATCGGCCGCGTTGATGATGGTGTAACCCGCCTCGTCGAGCACTTCGTCGATCAGGTGGCGGATCGTCGCCTCGTCGTCGATGACGAGCACGGTGCCGCTGCCGGCGCCCGTCGCGGCCGTGCCGTGCTCCGTGGCTGTCTCCTCGATCGGCGCGCCGAGGTGGCGGGGAAGGTAGACGCACACCGTGGTGCCCATGCCGATTTCGGAATAGATCCGCACCTGTCCACCCGATTGCCGCGCGAAGCCGTAGATCATCGACAGGCCGAGCCCCGTCCCCTGGCCGAGCGGTTTGGTGGTGAAGAACGGCTCGAACGCCCGCCGCGCGGTCTCGGCGTCCATGCCCGTGCCCGTATCGCTGACGCAGATCGATAGATATTGCCCGGGCGCCAGATCGCGCGCGCTAGCGATTCGCTCATCGAGCCAGCGGTTCGCCGTTTCGATCGTGATTCGGCCCCCGTCGGGCATCGCATCGCGCGCGTTGATGCACAGGTTGAGGATCGCATTCTCGAGCTGTCCCGCGTCGACGTTGGCGGTCCACAGACCGCCGGCGCCGACCACCTCCAGCGCATTGGCCGGGCCGATCGAGCGGCGGATGAGATCCTCCATACCGGCGATCAGGCGGTTGATGTCCGCCGGCCGGGGATCGAGCGTTTGCCGACGCGAGAAGGCGAGCAGGCGCTGCGTCAGCGCCGCGGCGCGCCGCCCGGCGCCCTGCGCGGCGAGGACGAAGCGGTCGAGATCCTCCAGCCGCCCGCCCGCGATACGATGCTGCAGCAGCTCCAGATTGCCCATCATCCCGGTCAGGAGGTTGTTGAAGTCGTGCGCCAGCCCGCCGGTCAGCTGCCCGACCGCCTGCATCTTCTGCGCCTGGCGCAGCGCCTCCTCGACCCCATGCTGCTCGGTCAGATCGCGGCCGATGATGTAGAACAGGTTCGACCCTGCCTCGGGAACCGCCGTCCACATGATCGTCCGGGTGGTGCCGTCCTTCGCCCGCACGTGATCGACGAAGCCGGTCACCAGTTCGCCGGCGGAAAGCCGTGCGACCACGTCCGCGATCGCGGCATGATCCTCGGCAGCGACGATATCGATGAACGGTCGCGTCAGCAGTTCCTGCTCGCTCCAGCCAAGGAGGCGCTCCCACGCCGGATTGACCTGGATGAGGAAGCCGTCGAGCCGCGCGGTCGCCATCAGATCGTTAGTCAACTGCCAAACGCGATCGCGCTCCACCGTTCGTTGCTCGATACGCTGTTCGAGCAGGTGATTAGCCGCGCGCAGCTGGTCCTGGCTCCGTGCGAGCGCCGCATCGGCGAGGACGCGCGCCGTCGTCTCGTTGGTAAAGACGAACAGGCCCGCGACCTCGCCGCGCGGATCGAGGACGCGCGAGTAGGAAAAGGTGAACCAGGTATCGGCGGCGCCGCGATCGGTGGCGAGCTTCCACGGCATATCGGTAAAGCGCTGGCTATGGCCGGCGAAGGCATCGTCGATGATCGGCTTGGCCTGCACCCATGCATCCGCCCAGACGGCTTCGAACGGCGAACCCATCGCCCACGACAGGCGGGGCCCAAGCAGCGGAAAATAGGTTTCGTTGAAGAAGAAGGTCAGCTGATCGCGACCCCAAGCGAGGATCATCGATTCAGGTGAGTTGAGGACAGTGCTGAGATTGGACTTCAGCGTATCCGGCCAATTCTCGGGCGGGCCGAGCGGATGAGCCGACCAGTCGCGCGCCAGGATGAGGCGGGTTGCCTCGCCGCCGCCCGCGAGGAAGCGAAGCGCCTCGGGTAGGCTGGCGGGATTGCGGTAGACATCGGAAATCATGGGCTGCCGGAAATGTTGTGCGGTGAGCGCAGCTTAACGATCGGGGTCGCCTTCGGTCCCATCGTACACCGCCCGCCACGCGGATTGTTCGCGGTGCTGTCGATGGCCAGGCGGACTTTGTCGTGCCGGCTCGAACGCCTTCGCGCGAGGTTTCCTCATTCTTGTCCAACCGTCAGCAGAGCCACGGCGGGCAGTCGAGGACGTCGCGCGGCCGAGGCGGCATGAACAAAGCGTGGGGCGGCGACGTTGCGGCATGATGCCGTTCACCATCTGGGCGGCGTTCAAGGAGACATGAATGTCGGCAGCCGTCAGCGATTCAATGGCCGCGGAAGGGACCGCGAATGCTCGGTCGTCCAGCAACCGCTTGTTGGCCGGTTTGGCGACGCACGATCGCGCGCTGCTGGCGCCGCATCTCGAGCCGGTGTCATATGCGGTGGGTGAGGCGGTTGCCCTGGCGGACGCCGCGATCGACGGCATCTGCTTCATCGAACAGGGGATCGCGGGCGTGCTCGATTCGCTCGACGACGATCGCCGCTACGCCGTCGGGCTGGTCGGGGCGGAGGGGTTCATCGGCTGGCCGATCCTGCTGGGCGACGATCGGTCGCCGTACGACGTCAGGATGCGCGCGGAGCAGGGCCGGGGGCTGCGCATCTCCGCCGACGCGCTGCGCACGGCCGTCGATCAGAGCCCGACGCTGCATCTTGCCCTGCTGCGCTTCGTGCACGTCTTCATGCGGCAGATGGGGCGCACGATCGTCTCGTCACTGGCGCATTCGGTGGTCTGCCGGATGGCGCGATGGATCCTGCTGTATCACGATCGCGTGCGCGCGGACGAGATCTGCATGACGCATGAGGAGTTCCGGCTGATGCTCGGCGTGCGGCGCAGCAGCGTCACCGACGCGCTGCACCGGCTGGAGGAGGAGCGCGCGATCCGATCGATCCGTGGCAAGGTGCTGGTGGTCGATCGCGGCAGACTGATGGCGTTAGCCGGCAATACCTATGGGCAGCCCGAGCGCGATTATGCACGATTGCTGGGCGCGACTGCGGCCAAGGAGGTGGGGTTGGTGGGTACGTTCGGGTGACGCGCGTACGCTGCCGGTGCCCATCGGCCAGCGATGCGCTCGACGTCTGAGGCCGCGGACAGCGATGTGCCCGCGGCCATTCGGCGGTTGATTAGGCGAGCCGCACTTCAGCGGTTAGGCGGCGGCGGTGCGACGGCACCGGCCGGTGCCGGCACGTCGCCGGGGCGGGGCGGGGGAACCGCGCCCGAAGCTCGCGACGCGTCGGGCGCGGAGGTGCAGCCGGGTGGCGGCGGAGGCGCGTCGCCGCCCGGTGGCGGCGGGGGGATATCGCGGCCCGGTCCGTGCGGACCTGGTCCGTGCGGTCCTGCACCGTCCGGATGGCCGGGCTTTGGCCCTGCCGGGCCGACCGCGGCGATGCTGCCGCCGGCGTCGACGAGATAACTCGCACGAAGCTGGCCGTCGTCGAAGCGGCCCTGCACGGTGATCGGCTGGCCGGTTTTCACCGCGCCCTGCGCGTCGCGGCCGGCGGCGACCAGCGCGCGGCCCGATCCGTCCTGAACCACGAAGCGATCACCGTAGACTTCCGCGACCCGCCCCTCGACCGTGACAATGCCGCTGCTCGCCGTCAGCCGGGCGACCGGCGTGCGCACGGTCGGCGCCATCTCAACCGTGGGACGTGCCGCCTGCACCGCACCCGCGCCGCCCGCCGCACCTGCGATCAGCAGCAGCGCTGCCCCGATTGCGGTCTTGCCGCGGCTGCTTTTCCACTTGCCGTCTCTGATCATCGTTCCGTTCCTTGCTTGTCGATGGAGACGGTGTAGGCCACCGCTGCCGCCGGCCCGCTGAACCTGGCGGTTCAGTTTCGGTTTACGCCGCGAGAGGTAGCTGACGGCATGCGCATCCTGCTGGTCGAGGACGATCCCGATCTGGGGCCGACGATCGCGCGCGCGCTGCGCGCCGAGCAATGCGCGGTCGACCTTTTCGCCAACGGCATCGACGGCGCGCACGCCGGCGCGACCGAGGCGTATGACGCCGCGGTGCTCGATCTCGGGCTGCCGGAGCAGGACGGCGTCAGCGTCTTGCGCGAATGGCGCGCGGCGGGGCGGACGGTGCCGGTGCTCGTCCTCACCGCACGCGAGGCGTGGTCGGACAAGGTCGCAGGGTTCAAGGCGGGGGCGGACGATTATCTGGTGAAGCCGTTCCGCATCGAGGAGCTGGTGATGCGGTTGCGCGCACTGGTGCGCCGCGCCGCCGGCCATGCCGCGACGCGGATCGACTGCGGCCCGCTCGGCTTCGAGAGCCAGACCGGCCAGTTCGAACTCGACGGGCTGCCGCTGCGGCTGACCGCGCTGGAATGGCGCGTCCTGTCCGCGCTGATGCTGCACAAGGAGATCGTGATCGAGCGGCTGGCGCTGCTCGAGCGCGTGTACGAGGGGGATGCCGACGTCGATTCGAACAGCCTGGAGGTGATCGTCGGGCGGTTGCGCAAGAAGATCGGCGCGGCGCTGATCGAAACGGTGCGCGGGCGCGGCTATCGCCTGACCGCCAGTGCGCTGCGATGAGGCTGCTGCCCCGGTCGCTGTTCGGCCGCATGTTCGCGCTGTCGCTGCTCGCGACGCTGGCGGCGCTGGTGGTGGCGGGTGTCGCGATCGGCGGCGTGCTCGAACGCTTCGTGACGGGCGGGATCGACGCGCGGCTCGGCGACCGGCTGATCGCGCTGGAGAGTGTAGTGAGCAGCGACGGCACGATCGATCGCGCGCGGCTGGCGCGATTGGCCGCGCGGCTGCCGGCGGGCGAGCCGTGGCGGATCGAGACGGCGACGCAGGCGCTGGGCGGCGGGGGAGAGATCGGTTCGATCGCCAGTGGGCCGCAGCGTCCGCCGCCGCCACCGGGTGCGCCCCCGTCGAACAGGCCACCATCGCCGCCCGGCCCCGCCGGACCGCCGTCGCTCGATAATAGCAGCGCGCCGTTCGAGGGCACGTTGCGCGACGGGACGCGGGTGCATGGCCTGGTCGCCACCGTCGCGACCGCACGAGACGAAGTGCGCATCCTCGTCGCCGTGCCGCGTGCGCGGATCGATCGGCCGGTGCGCGCCGCGCTCGTGCCGCTTGCCGCATCGCTCGCGATCCTGGGATTGGCGCTGGGCGGCGCGGCGCTGCTGCAGCTGCGGATCGGGCTGCGTCCGCTTACCACGCTGCGCGCGGCGGTGGAGGCGATCCGGCGCGGCGCGGTGACGCGCGTGCCCGACGACATGCCCGCCGAGCTTGCGCCACTCGCACAGGAATTGAACGCACTTGCCGCCGACAATGCTGCGGCGCTGGGCAACGCGCGGGCTGCGGCGGCCAATCTCGCGCACGCGCTCAAGACGCCGGTGGCAACGCTGGCGCTGCATGTCGGCGACGATCCGATGGCGCGAACTCAGCTTGACCGGATCGATGCGACGCTGCGCCATCATCTCGGCCGCGCGCGGGCAGGCGCCGTCGACCGACGCGCGGCAACCACGATCGCGCCGTCGCTGGCGGATATCGTGATCGCGGTTTCGGCGCTGCACGGCGGGCGCGTGAGGATTGTCTGCGACGGTGCGGAAGGACTCGTGGCCGCTGTCGACCCGCACGATTTCGATGAAATCGC
Organism: Sphingomonas sp. TZW2008; assembly: GCF_002117915.1. GTDB lineage: Bacteria > Pseudomonadota > Alphaproteobacteria > Sphingomonadales > Sphingomonadaceae > Sphingomonas. The sequence goes on from NZ_BDJB01000011.1 coordinate 85,097, forward strand.
CGGCAATCTGATCGACAATGCCGCCCGCCACGCGGCCACGACGGTGACGATCGCTGCCTCCGCCGCGGGCCGCTCGCTCGCACTCGCCGTCGCTGACGATGGCGCAGGCATTCCGCCCGCCGATCGCGACCGCGCGACGGCCCCGGGCGTTCGGCTCGACGAGCGGACCGACGGCCATGGGTTCGGCCTGTCGATCGTGCGCGAGCTGGTGGAACTCTACGGCGGCGCTCTGACGCTCGACGTCGCCGATGCCGGCGGGCTGCTCGCGACGGTTATGCTGCCGCTCACGCGTCCAGCCTAGGCGAGGGCGCGACGCACGATGGTCAAATGTGCCGCGCTAGCCACGCTGGGCGGCGTCATTGTCGGCTGGTCGGTTGCCTGGCACAAGATGGTAGTCTCGACGCGCTGACTTGGCTTGTGCGCGAGGATGAGGTGCCGTCAGGGCTTTGATCTTTACCGCCATCGCGGCGGCGATCGGCGCGGTCGGATCAGGCCGCGGGCGGGCGGAGGTGGCCGAGCATGTGCGCGGCGTAATCGGCCTTGCCGAGGTCGATCCCCTCGGCGCGCAGGATCGCATAGGCCGTCACGACGTGAAAATAGAATTGCGGCAGCGCCCAGTCGCGCGCGTAGTCTTGCGCCGCCACATCGAGCACCATGCCGATCGGCAGCGCGTGCTCGATGCGGCTCGCCGGATCGATCGCAATGCCTTCGCCGGCGGCCACGTCGATGACGACGAGCGTCTCGGCGATCCGCGCCTGCGCGTCGGCGATCGTGCCGGGTGCCTCGGCACCGTTGCGCCCTTCCTCGAGCAGCGCCTCGAGCGACGCCGGGAAGTCGCGGTGCTGCAACCGGAACACGCCTTCCTGCGCCTGCCGGCAAGCGAAGCGGATTTGCGTGGCGAGCGGGAACATGTCGGGCGCGAGGCGTGCGGGGAGCAACGCGTCGGCGGTGCCCGGCCGCTGCGCTTGCGCCTTGGTGAGCCACGCCGACAGCGCGCCGAGCATCTGGGCGTAAGTGGGCAAGAGCATGTCGGGCAGCGTCATGCCGTCCGTCTTTCGCGTCCCGACATTGGCGTCAAGTTCGGCGTGCACCCTCGGTTTCGCGCTGCACTTGGTGCGCCTCCCGGTTGGTTCGACGAAGCGGTGGCAGCAGCGGTTGCCGGTGGTCGCCCTGCGCGGCCGCCTGTCTGGCGCCGGTCAGCCAGCCCCGACGCGTTACGCGTGTCGGGAATGACGCGCCGCGCGGCGTGACGTCCGCGGCGAGGCACGCTTGGCTCGCCGGGTCGCCTGCTACGCTCGCACGCTTCGCCGCCGGTCGGCGGCGACACGTTCAGTCCGACCCGAACAGATCCCGCGTGAAGACCTTGTCGGCGACGTCGGCGAGTTCGTCGGTGTTGCGGTTGGCGATGATGACGTCGGCCTCGCGCTTGAACGCGTCGATGTCGCGGATGACGCGCGAGCCGAAGAACTCGTCGTCGGGCATCGCGGGCTCGAAGATCACCACTTCGATCCCCTTGGCCTTGATCCGCTTCATGATTCCCTGGATCGACGATTGGCGGAAATTGTCCGACCCTGCCTTCATCACGAGGCGGAACACGCCGACCTTGCGCGGATGCAGCGCGATGATGCGATCGGCGAGGAAGTCCTTGCGCGTGCGGTTGGCGTCGACGATCGCGCGGATCAAATTCTGCGGCACCTCCGAATAATTGGCGAGGAGCTGCTTGGTGTCCTTGGGTAGGCAGTAGCCGCCGTAGCCGAAGCTGGGATTGTTGTAGTGCGTGCCGATCCGCGGATCGAGGCCGACACCGTCGATGATCTGGCGCGAATCCATGCCGCCGGCGATCGCGTAGCTGTCGAGCTCGTTGAAGAAGGCGACGCGCATCGCAAGGTAGGTGTTGGCGAACAGCTTGATCGCCTCCGCCTCGCGCGCGTCGGTGAACAGGATCTCGACGTCCTTCTTCACCGCGCCGCCAAGCAGCAGGTCGGCAAAGACGCGCGCGCGCTCGGATCGTTCGCCGACGATGATGCGCGAGGGGTGGAGATTGTCGTGCAGCGCGCGACCTTCACGCAGGAACTCGGGGCTGAAGATCACCTGATCGGTGCCGAGCCGCGTTCGCACGTCGTCGACGAAGCCGACGGGAATGGTCGACTTGACGACGATCGTCGCAGTCCGGTTGTGCGCGATCGCGGTGGCGATCACCGCCTCGACCGACGAGGTGTCGAACTTGTTGGTGTCGACGTCGTAGTTGGTCGGCGTCGCGACGATGACATAGTCGGCGCCGGCGAGCGCGGTGGCGGGATCGAGCGTCGCGGTGAGGCTTAGCGGCTTTTCCGCGAGGAACGCCTCGAGCTCGTGGTCGACGATCGGCGAGCGGCGCGCGTTGAGCATCTCGACGCGCTCGGGCGTGATGTCGACCGCGGCGACCTCGTTGTGCTGCGCCAGCAGCACCGCGTTCGACAGGCCGACATAGCCAAGCCCAAAAACCGCTATCTTCATCGTCTGTTGCCCGCCCTGTTCGACTGGTGCGGCGTCGGCGCGATGACGCGACGGCGCAGCGCCTGTGGTCGCTTCTGGCGGACGCTAATCCGCAAAGATTGGCAGGCGGTCAATAGCGGGGGGCACCGGGACAAGGCTGCCTGCTGCGGACGTGATCGTGCTCGTTACGCGCATACCGGACCGGACACGTGCGCCCGCCGCGCGGCTCCATGCGGCAGGCCAGTCCCGGTGGCGACCCGTGCTGCTACGGGCGAGCGATGCGGTGTGGTCCCATCGGTAAAGCACCGGCTAGGCCGAAAGCGCGACACGGTGGAGCGTGGCGACGAGTTCTGCCTCCCGACGGCAGCCGACCTTGGCGTACATGATCTTTAGCTGGCCGCGCAGCGTCTCGACGGTGACGCTGCGGTGCCGCGCGATGTCGTATCGATCGCGGCCCTCGGCGAGCAGCTGCGCGATCGCGGTTTCGGCCGGCGTGAAGGAAAAGCGGTCGAGTTGCCGCCTTCGCTTAAGGGCGGCGCGACTTTCGGCATCGAATACGAGCATGAAGGCAGGCTCGAAGCCGAATGACCAGTCGCGCCGCCGCAGCCGGTGAAGATCGACCCGGACGATGTCACCGGAAAGCGAGCCAACACGCAGGTCGACGCTGAGCTGCGCCTGTGCCGCGGGATCGATCATTGTAGCGCGGGCGCCGTCGAGCAGCGCAGCGCTGCGCTGGTCGCGCACGACCAAACGTTGTTCGACGATCAACAGGTGATCGAATTCGGCCATTGCGGTTTCCGCTGCGGGCGTGATCGCACGAACCAAGCCCGCGCGGTCGAAGATGATGCACGCCGCCGACAAGCGTTCAACCGCACCGTGGATCAGCGTGCTGCCCTGCTGCTCAAGTGCGATCTGCAGCCGGGCGGCGGTCCGCGCGCCGCGCGCGGCCCGGCGGAAGGTGTCGCGGATTGCATCGCTGGTGCGACCATCCCTGCGGCTGCGCAGCAAGGCCAACCCGAGCGCGCCGCGCGCATCGTTCAGCAGCATCGACTGGCACCCGTATGGCATGTCGGTCTGCTCGCAATACTCGATATAGTCCGATCGGCCGATCGCCGCGCGGGCATGATCGTAATGATGCTCGAACGTCATGGCGTCGTTCGTCATATGATCGGCGCGCAGCCTGAAGTTGGTGGCGGGGTTGTGGCCATCCAGACTGTCGAACAGCGCCATTTCGGCATCAGTGATGTTTGTTACCCAGTTGAACGGCGACCACGCCTCGCTGCCGAACGCGACGAGTTGACAGCGCATCGAACCGGTCGCCGCTGCAAGCTGCCCGAGCGCCGTATCCCACGATACGGTGCCGAGTGCCGCATCTTCGAAAATGCCCCAATTATCGTCGCCCGTCATCGTCCCCGTCCGTGTTGCTTATCAGGCCGGTCGACGGGCTTCGCCTTTGCTCTCGCTATCGGGCTACAAGGCGAGGCAGTCGACCGAGCCGCTCCCCACCGGCGAAGCTGGACCAGCAGAGGCACGGGCGTCACATCGATAAACGTCGCGAAGCGTCGCAAATCGTCGCATTCGGCGGGAAGGACCCCATCGCGACATGCGCAGCACCGCGGGCGCGTGATCGACTGGCCAGACGTTGCCACGATCTTGAGTACTCTGGCGCCCCAAGGGGATTTGCGGATGCGACCATTGGATTACGAGCGATGTGCGCGGGGAAGGCAATCCCACAAAGTCGCGGCGCCGTCATGCCCCAGACGGGGGATGCCCTTCGAGGCCGCGAGCGCGGCGAAGAGAAGACGCGTATAGCGTTCGGCAGATCATCCCAAAGAATAAAGAATGGTTTTGTTGGTCTTGCATTGCGCTATCTAAGGTCGATCGCACGGGGGAAGCGAAACGGGGCGCGATGCAGGGTAGGGACGGGCGGCTGGACGGGTGGAAGTCCATCGCGCGCTATCTTGGGCGTGATCGTTCAACGGTGATTCGCTGGACGAACGATCGTGCGCTGCCCGTTCATTCGCTTCCCGGCGGCAAGAGCCGGACGGTTTATGCGCTCCAGTCCGAGCTCGACGCCTGGATGCGCAACAAGACGGCGGGAACGGCCGACGATCTCGCGGCACCCCTTGCCGCGCCCGAAGTGTTAATCGATCCGAAGGCCGATGCCGGAAGGACGACTGCCGTGCCCGCAACCGTGCCGGCAACGAAGGTCGCGGCATGGCCGCGCGGGTATCGCTGGCTCACGCTCGGCGCGGCAGGGCTCGTCGGCGTCTTCATCGTCGCGGCGGGGTTGCTGATGCTTGCGCTCAACGGGCGCGCCGCCGGCAATGATCCAGCGCTTCCCGCCGCACTCGAGGCGCGCTTGCTGGACGCACGTGACGATATCGCGTCGCGCTCGGCGGTGCGGCTGGACAAGGCGATCGCCGACCTCCGCCGGCTGACCGGCGAGGCGCGGAACCACGCCGGCGTACACGCCGCCCTCGCGGAAGGATATCTGCTGGCGCGTGAATTCGGTACGCTACCCGACCCCTATGCGCTGAAGCGCGCGCGCCACGAGGCCGAGCTGGCGTTGGCGCGGAACCCCCGGTCCGCCGTGGCGCTCCGCGTCGTGGGCGTTGTCGCCTACTGGAACGATCATCAGCCGGATGCGGCAGGTGAGGCATTCCGCCGCGCGATTGCGGCCGATCCGGAGGATGCGCTGGCGCATCACTGGTACGCCAATATCCTCGCCGACAATGGTGAGTTCCGTCCCGCCTTCCGCGAGTTTGCGGCCGCGCGCCAACGGAGTCCGGGCGCGCCGCATCTTCTGGCCGATTATGCCTGGGCGCTGTGGAGCGCCGGCCGCGAGGTGCAGGCGGAGCGACTGCTAAACGATATCGCTCGCCGATCACCGATGCTTGCCAGCGCCCACGATTGCCTCAGCGTGATCGCCTTCGCGCGGGGCGATCTGAAAGGCTACGCCCATCATCTCAAACTGCGCGCGTCGATCCGCGGTGCGCCCGAACTCGTCAGCTATGCCGCGCTGATCGAGCGGACCGGCACACAGGACGCGCGCGCGACCTACGCTGCAATGGCATCGCGTGCGCTCGCGCAGGCGGAAACGGCATCGAACTCGGACCATTCCTGGCCGGCGTTCGTCGCGAGTACGTTCGGTGATCGCGCGCAGCTGTACGCGCTGCTGAGCCGCGCACGCGCACGCGGTGAAAAATGGGGCGCGGCGGGCTATGTGCGGCGGATCGCGGCGCGCTGGAGCAGTGATCCACAAATCACGGCGCTGCTGCGCACGCTCTCCCAACCGAAGATCGAGGCCTGATCGTTAGATACCGCCGCGGCGCGGCGGTCGGGCCACCATCTGTCAAACCCGTTGAAGGGTGACAGGTGCATCAATCGTGGAAGGTCACGAACGCTTCGAGCGGCTCGCGCGCGGCGACGACGCCGTTCACCGGGTGATCAGTGTCGGCATAGCCGAGTGCGATGCCGGCGATGATATACTCGTCGTCGGGCACACCGAGCACCCGACGTGTCACCGTCCAGAACAGGTTCACGCGCCTTGCGCGCACGTGTCGAGCCCGCGATCGCGCGCGGCGAGCATCAACGTCTGCATGAACATGCCGACATCGGCATAGGACATGGCGTCCAGATCCTTGTCGATCGTGAAGATCAGGCCAACAGGCGCGTCAAAGAAGCTGTAGTTCCGGCCCCACTGACGCCAGCTCGCCGCCTCGTCGCCGCGCGGGATGCCAATGCGGCCATACATGTCCTTCCCGAGGGCGCGCATGCGCGAAAGATAGGGTTCCTTTCGCTTGCCCATGCGTGGGAATTCGGCGACGCCGTCCGCCGGGCGTGTTTCGCGATGGGCGAGCACTTCGCGTTCCAGCCGCGCCCGCGTGGCGCCGGCGACGACGTGAACCTTCCATGGCTGGATATTGGTCCCAGACGGCGCGCGGCGCGCGATGTCGAGCAGCGCACGGATCGTTTCAGGGGGCACGGGATCGGATCGGAAGGCGCGCACCGAACGGCGTGCGCGAACGACTTCCTCGAACTCCATGGCGTCTTCTCTCCCCGCTACCACGAGACGTGCGGCACGTCGCGATAGCGCCGCTATCGGCGGCTGGATATGATATTTGCCGTCAAGCGAGATCCTGCTGCGGCGTGGCGGCGAGGCTGCTGCCGAGCGGCCGCGACGATCTCGGTGGCGCGGTGCACTAGTGCTTTGTCATCATTTACATTTCGCGATCGCGCGATAAGCGGGCGACCATGAAACTGGGGAGCGCGGACGCGGCGGACCGCACGCACGATCGTCGCCTCTCGGTAGATCGCTTCGATACCGACGGGTTCGCGCCTTCCGAGCGGCACGAGGCATGGGCCAATCGCCACTGGCCGGCGGTCGGCATGTTGTTCCGGTCGCAGCCGGTTGGCGCCTTCTTCAATCACGCGATGACGTTTCACCTCGGCGCGATCGTGATCACACGTTCGCACATGGCCGCGCAGCGCTATGCCCGTCGTTCGATCGACATCCGGCGGGACGATTGCGACGGCCTGCTGATTCCGGTGACGCTGGCCGGGGTGCAGCGCGGCGACACGCCCCAGCGGCCGGTCGCCACCAAGCGCGGCGAGATGTCGCTGATCGACCTGACGCTGCCCGAAGAACATGAATCGAGCGCGAGCCATACAGTGCTACTAGCGGTGCCCCGCGTGCAGGCCGAGCGCGCTGGGATCGACGTTCGTGCGCTGCACGGCGTGTGCGTGCCTGCACCCGCGACGCGCATGTTCCGCCGCCATCTCTTCGAGATGTGTCGCCTTGCCACGCAATTGACGCAGAGCCAGGCCGAGACGCTCGAGATGACGACGATCGATCTGCTAACAGTTGCGTTGGCGATGCACGGCACAAGATGCACACTGACGCCACGATCGATCGAGACAGCACAGGGGATTGCCGTGCGCGATTTTATCGCGCGCGACCTGTCATCGCCCGATCTCAGCGTCGCCAAGCTGATGGGGGCGATCGGTATATCGCGAACCGCCCTCTACCGCCTGTTCGAGCAGGACGGAGGCGTGCAAGCGCATATCCGCCAGCAGCGGCTCGCGCGCGTGCGGAACGATCTCGCCACCGCCGATCCGCGCGCGCGCATCGCCGATATTGCCGCGCGCTGGGGCTTTGACGATCCCGCCTATTTCAGCCGCGTCTTCCGGCAGCGCTTCGGGATGACTCCGCGCGAGTATCGGCACGGCGGTGGTAGCAGGGAATAGGTGGCCACCTATCACGAGCCTGCGCGTTCGGCGGCGCAGAGCCGGGCCTCGCCGATCCATGAGCAAGCTCCGCCGCGCGGCGCGGACGGTCTATCGCGTCACCCGCACCTAGGCTGATCGTTTGGACGCGGATCCAAAACCGTTGATCGTTTGTTGGGAAGGCAAGCCATAAGATAGTGAGAGGGTCGAGCATTGCGTCACATCCCCCGCGTCGGTTCACGACTGGCCATGCATGTGACTGCTCGCCCGATGCGCCCGGCAGATGCGATCACCGCTCAGCGCCGCATCAGACCGGGGCTCGCAATCGTCCTTGGCGCCATGCTGATGACGTGGGCCGGGATCGCTAGCGCGTTTGTTTAATCGTTTCGCGCGACGATGCGCGATCTCTCCGCCAGAAGCGCGGTGCATCATTCGCAAGGTGAGAAAGTCGTGACCGCATCCGATTCCCAACAGACGCGCCAACGCGAAATTGCGACCGAGCACCTGCTTTTCAAGCTTATTGAGTATGTCGAGGCAAAGCATCCGGGTGTGCTCGATTTTCTTGCCGATAGCCTGGATCATCTGGGCGATCCCGCGACGGACGCGTCCAAAGACGATGAAGCCGTCCGAGAGATCGCGCGTCGCATAATTGACGGCGCGCGCCGCCAGGGCGTGGCCTGATCGTCAACCACGTTGCCTTCGCTGCCATTTACGGATGGCTGCCGGCCGATCCCAGTCCGACGTGACCGCTTGTCGTTGACGCGCTGGATGCGTTCATCACACACATGGAGCGTTAGTCGGTAATCGGTCCAATTGGTTGTCACGCGCTCGCTTATCGCGCGATGCCTAGCCGGCGGTCGCGTCTCGCTGACATTGGTGTGAGTCCCCGCGTACGACCATCAGCGTTCGTTCTTCACCTGCGCATGGGCCAGCACCGCGAACAGCCCCGTTCCGCCGACAATGTTGCCGAGTAGCGCCGGGAGAATGAAGCCGCCGACCGCCCAGCCGATCGAAGCATCGCCGTGCCACGCGAGCAGGAAAGCTTCCGTCGTGCCCGCGATGACATGGGCGAAACCGCTTAACCCGATGATATAGGTGACAGCGAAGACGACCCAGAAGCCGCTACCTTCGGTGGCGGATCGAATCCAGGCGATCGAGGCGATCAGAAAACCTGCCGGTATGGCCTGAAGCAGCGTCTGCACCGGCGATCGATCGAGTAGCTTCATTGATACGTCCAGCATGCCGCGCAAAACCTCCGGCGATTGGATCGCGGCGAACGCCACGCCCGCGCTTACGGTCGCCGCGCCCAGAAGATTGGCCGAGAGGACGGTCACCCACAGACGCATGAGGCGTCCGAATGCCGCCATGCTGGGCGTGCGGATGATCGGCAGCACGGCGACGGCCGTATGTTCGGTGAACAGCTGCAGCCGACCGAGGATGACGATCAGGAAACCGGCAGGGTAGCCCAGTGCGACGACGGATTCGGCCCAAGCCGCGCGCGGCAGCATGTGATGCAGCGTACCGCTCGTCCACAGCGAGGCCATGATCGCGATCCCCGCGGCAAAGCCTGACCAGAAGAGCGAGGATACGGGGCGGGCGAGCTCGTCCATGCCCTGTTCGGCCACGGCGGCGTGAACGACACGGGCGGGCGGCGCGCTGCGCTCCTCCGCCTCGCGTCGCTCCGCCTGGTCTTCGTGCGCGTTGTTCATGCCTCGAGCTCCCGTGATCGACCGGAACGCACGGCCGGCGGGAAGTGCCGCGACCTTATCGCCGCCAACGCGTTTCCTTCTTCGAAACACGAGGAGACAATGATGGACCCGCTGCATCTTCCGGGCAACGAACCCGATCCCGGCGACATGGCGCACGATCCTTCCATGCCGGTACCAAGCGACCTGCCCGACGAGCGCGGCCTGCCAGATGACGAGGCGGACCGGATCGGTGACTTCGCCTGACGGCGGTGGCGAGGCGGATCGTTCGGCGTACGCGAATGACCGATGGCGCGGACGCGCGACGCTGAGCGCGCCCGCGGCGTATTGAAACGACGAGTGACCCGGCGTTAAGAACACGCGGGGTGGATAGTCCCCAGCCCGCACATTCCGTCTTCGGTGGAAGGAAGGCCGACGTTTTTGCGCGCATTGTGTCGCAGGGCGACCGGTCAACGCGCGCATGCACCCACGCGCGACGCCTCCGAATGCAACAATCAGCGGTCTATCTGCGTACCATCCCCCAGCATCAATGATCGTCGATCACGAGCGGACGCGCTCGGCGACGCCAAACGGGAGTTAGCGCTTGCGTACCTTTGTCCTGATCCCCGCTGCCGCGGCGCTACTCCTCTCGCCGGTCACCGTCTCGGCGCAGGCGGCGCGCTCGATATCGCAGACCGATCGGGCACAGGGCGCGCAGGCCAATCCGCAGCTCGTCGCCGAGTATGGCGGGCGCTACGATGGCCCGCAGGCGGCGTTCGTCGAGCGTGTCGGCAAGCGCGTTGCGCTGCAATCGGGACTGTCGAACGCGCAGGGCGACTTCACCGTTCAGTTGCTCAACTCGCCGGTCGAGAACGCCTTCGCGATCCCCGGCGGCTATATCTACGTGACACGGCAGCTGCTGGCGCTGATGAATAGCGAGGACGAGCTGGCGTTCGTAATGGGGCACGAAGTGGGGCATGTCGCGGCGCGCCATTCCGCCGGGCGTCAGCGTACCTCGACGATCGGCGGGGTGCTGGCCGGGATCCTCGGCGCGGCGGTGGGCAATTCGACGCTCGGGCAGCTGGTGGCGGGCGGGGCACAGCGCGCCTCGCAGCTCTACGGGCTGAAATACGGGCGCGACCAGGAATATCAGGCCGACGGTCTCGGCGTGCGCTACGTCACCGGCGCGGGCTATGATCCCGCCGCGGCGCCGCTGATCCTGGGGCAGCTCGGCGCGAGCACGTCGCTGACCGCGCGCACGGCGGGGGGCGACGCCAATGCGGTCCCGACCTGGCTCAGCACGCATCCCTCCAGCGCCGACCGGGTTGCTCGGGCACGGGCGCTCGCGCAGCAGGCGGGGCGCGGCGGGGCGGGAGCGGCACAGGATACCGCGTTCCTGCGGATGCTCGACGGGCTGCGGTACGACGACGATCCGGCGCAGGGCGTGATCGACGGGCAGACGTTCCGTCACCCGGCGATGCGCATCAAGTTCACCGCGCCGCCGGGCTATAAGATTGCCAATTCTACGCAGGCGGTGACGGTGCAGGGGCCGCGCGGACAGGCGCAGCTGAGCGCCGCGCCCGCCGGCGCGCGCGATCCCGCCGCCGCCGTCGTCCAGCAGTTTCAAACGCTCGGCGCGCGCGTATCGAGCGAGCAGGTCCAGCCGGTGTCGATCGACGGCCGCCCCGGCGCAAGCGCCACCGTCACAGCGACCGCCAACAACCAGCGTGTCGATGCGACCGTGGTGGCGATGCCGCTGGGCGGCGCGACGTATCTGTGGACGATCGTGACGCCCGCGGGGAGCGGCGCGACCGCGTTCGAGCCGCTGCTGGCAAGCTTCACCACGCTGACCAGCCGCGAGGTCGATGCAGTGCGCGGCAAGCGCATCCGCATCCACACCGTTCGTGCCGGCGACACGGTCGACACGCTGGCGCGGCAGATGGCCTATGCCGATCTGCAGCGCGAGCGCTTCCTGACGATCAACGGGCTCACGCCCGATGCGCGGTTGGTGCCCGGTACGCTGGTGAAGCTGGTCGTCGCGGGCTGAACAGGCCGAAGCGACGTGCGGCGTAAGATCGGCTGCGTTCATCGCGCGTTCTACCGGCTGGTGCTTAGTAAGGACGTCATCGAGGAGAAAATTGGGTGCGCGAGGCAATCGTCGCTACGTTGATCACAGCCAGCGTTTGGGCCGGTGCAGCAACGCCTGCGCTGGCATCAAGCGATGCCGCCTGGGGCGAATTCAACACACGCGTGACGAAAGCATGCATTGCGGCAAGCGGCGTACGCGGTGCGCGCGCCTCCTCTATCATCGGTTTCGATGATCGCGTTGGAATGGTGGCGATGTTGATCAACGCGGACGGGCGTCGGCCCGCGGCGCTGTGCCTGTACAACAAGCGAACGCGGGCCGCGTATATCGACGAGGCGACCGGCTGGCGCGCACCACCCCGGGCTATCCGCTGACCGGTTCATCCCGGCGCGACGTTCTTCGGACACGAACATCCCGGTAGCGCCGGGAAAGCGGGACGCATCGGCGGGCGTGGGCTGATGTGGCCGTCTAGCGCGTCGCTCCCAAGTTCGGGCGCGACCGCGACGCATGTTTGCCCAATCTCGCATCTATGGAGCGGCTCCGGCGCATCCCGAGCATATTCGCGGCGCCGACGCGTGAGTTTGGGACGCCTATCCAAGGACGAGGGACGTTTCTGCTCCTATCTTGGCGCGCAACGAGGAAACTCGTTGAATGCGACGACTGGCCACACGCGTTTCGGGGGAAAGGCGTGTGGCCTTTTTTGGTGGGGCGTGCCCTCCGGCACGAGGAGGTTGGCGCAGGTCACCGTGGCGGCGCGGCTTCATCGCCTGCCGGCGCAGGCGATAAGGCGTGAGCGTGCTTACGGTCAGGTCGGCCGCGCAGCGCTTTGGTGGCGACGGTTGTCGGCTCACAGCGGACAGCGTTCGCTGCGATCGGCTCCGCACACGGGACGAAACCTCGCGAGACGCTTCTCGCGGTGCGCCGTTGCCGCGATACTTGAGCTGCGTCCCTCTTGTGCGGTGCAGACATGATCGGCCGACGTGCGATCGTCACGCTGGAACACCCGAGAAAGACGGCCCGCGCGACCATCAACACGGTCGGGCGGGCCGAAGTTACGCAACGGCCCGCGGATCGCGTTCGGGCCGATGCGCCCGATGTGGCGCGTCCGCGCGCACAGCGACAGCGATTTTCCTTACAATTCCTGGCCGCGTCTCGGCGCGATGCAGCCACGGCGAGGGTGGCCCCCACCGCTGTCGTTCGGCGCCGCATAAGGGAGGGTCGCTCCGCCCCTCGAGCGGAGGCTCGCTTTTCAGGGTGCGGGATGCTCCATCGTGACGATGGGGGATCCAAGCGTGATGGTCTGACTGGTTGCCGCGTTCGCGCGACGTTTTTTTTCTTGAAGACTGACACAGATGAACGCTGGCTGGTGCGGGCAGCCTTACGCCGTGAGCGATCTAGACGCATAATCGGCGTGTAGCGGCCGCGTATCGAAGACACTTGCGGGAGAGCGATGAAGGAAGCATGCCGGCGATGATCATGAATGGTACGCATGACAGTTACCTGGTGATCCTCTCGCTCGCGGTCGCAGCGTTTGCGTCGTTCACCGCGCTCAGCCTCGCAGGGCGGATCCGGGCGTCGCGCGATCGGTGGCGCCGGCTTTGGCTAGCAGCGGCGGCTGTCGCGCTAGGCGGCGGTATCTGGTCGATGCATTTCGTCGCGATGCTGGCGTTCTCGATGCCCGGCATGGCGATGAGCTACGATCCGGCGCTGACGGTCGGCTCGCTCGCACTGGCGATCGGATTCACCGCCGCCGGGCTGGCGACGATCGACTGGCAGCACGCGTCACCGCGACGGATCGGCATCGCCGGGCTGCTGATCGCGACGGGCGTCGTCGCGATGCACTATGTCGGCATGGCGGCGATGCGGATGCCCGCGACGCTGCGCTACGACCCGAGCTGGGTCGCGCTGTCGGTGGCGATCGCGGTGGTCGCCGCGACCGCCGCCGTGTCGCTCGCCGCGCGCGAGCAGGACACGCGCGGACGCGTGCTGGCCGCACTCGTAATGGGGGCGGCGATCGCGGGCATGCATTACGCCGGCATGTACGCGGCGACCTTCACCGCGGCGGCGCGCGTCGACGCGGCGGCAGGCGTCGCGAGCTTCAGCCAAGCGTATCTGGCGGTGGCGATCAGCATCGTCACGGTGCTGATCCTGCTGCTATCGCTCGGCGCGGCGCGGCTCGAGCGCGCGTTCCAGAGCGCCAGGCGGCGCGAGGCGCGTATCGCGCTGCGCCTCGATGTCGCCGACATCCTGCGCGGTGACGATGCCGAGATGGCGCTGAGCAAGGTTGCCGAACTGCTCGGCAGGCATTTCGGCGCGGCGCGCGCCGGCTTCGGAGATCTCGATCCTGACGCTGACGTCTTCGACTATCGCCTGTGCTGGACGAACGGATCGGTGCCGCCGCTGACGGGCCGCTTTCCCACCGGGGCGTTCGGCCGAAAGATCGCGCAGGCGCTGGGCAACGGCGAGACCGTCGTCATCGACGACATCTTCACCGCGGCACTGAGCGACGAACCGGGTGCGCACGATACCGCGCGGCTGGGCGATACACGGGCGATCCTGGTCGTGCCGTTCGTGCGCGACGGGCGGCTGCGGACGATCGTCTACCTCAACAATCGCCAGCCGCGCCGTTGGCGCGCGGACGAGGTGGCGTTCATGGAGGAGATCGCCGACCGCATCCGCCTAGTCATCGAACGCGTGCGCGCGGAAGCGCAGCTGCGTGAGCTGAACGCGACGCTGGAGGCGCGCGTCGAGGCGCGGACGCGCGAGCTGCAGTTGGCCGAACAGGCGCGGCGCGATGCCGATGAGCTGTATCGCGCCTATTTCGAGAACACGCCCGATCCCTTGTTCGTGATCGGCGTGGCGGCGGACGGCGGCTTCGTCGTCGAGCAGGTGAACCCGGCGCACGAGCGGGGCGTCGGCTATCGGCTCGAGGAGATACGCGGCAAACGCGTCGACGACATCCTTCCCCCTGCGGCAGCCGACCGCGTCATCACCAGTTACCGCCACGTCGTCGAGACGCGTGCGATCTACCACTACCGCGAGGTCTTCGCGCTGGGTGGCGTACCGCAGCATTGGGACACGACGCTGGTGCCGCTGCCCGGCCCCGATGGCGTGATCGTCAAGGTGATCGGATCGAGCCGCGACGTGACGGCGCAGGTCTCGGCGGAAGAGGCGCTGCGCCAGTCGCAGAAGATGGAGGCGATGGGCCAGCTGACCGGCGGCGTCGCGCACGATTTCAACAATCTGCTGACGCCGATCATGGGCGTACTCGACCGGCTGCATCGCAAGGAGGTCGGCGACGAGCGCGACCGGCGGCTGCTGGGCGGCGCGCTGCAATCGGCGGAGCGCGCCCGCATCCTCGTTCAGCGGCTGCTGTCGTTCGCCCGGCGCCAGCCGCTGCAGCCGATACCCGTCGATGTCGCCGCGCTCGTTACCGACATCGTCGATCTCGTCGCAAGCGCGATCGGGCCGACGGTGCGGATCGAAGTCGACGCGCCGGCCGGGCTGCCCGCCGCGCTGGCGGATGCGAACCAGCTCGAGATGGCGCTGCTCAACCTGAGCGTGAACGCGCGCGACGCGATGCCCGACGGCGGCACGCTGCGCATCGCGGTCGATCAAGTGATGGTTGATCGCCAGCGCAATGGCGGACCGCCGCCAGGCCGCTACGTGTGCCTCAAGGTCACGGATACCGGGATGGGGATGGATGAGGAGACGCGCGCGCGCGCGATCGAACCTTTCTTCTCGACCAAGGGCGTCGGGCGCGGCACCGGACTTGGCCTGTCTATGGCGCACGGCCTCGCCGCACAGCTGGGCGGCGCGCTGACGATCGACAGCCGGCCGAACCGGGGGACGACGATCGCATTGTGGCTGCCGCAGAGCGCGCAAGCCGCGATCGTCGCCCCACGCAGGGAGGATGTCGCCGCACCGCGACGCGGCGGCAGCGCGCTGCTGGTCGACGACGAGGAAGCGGTGCGCGATTCCGCCGCGCAGATGCTTGCCGATCTCGGCTTCGGCGTGACATCCGCTGCGTCCGCCGAGGAGGCCTGGGCGCTGATCGAGGGCGGGTTCGCGCCCGATCTGCTGGTGACCGATCATGTCATGCCGGGAATGACGGGGGGCGAACTCGCCACTGCGGTGTGCCGCCGCAGCACAACGACCAAGGTGCTCGTCATCTCGGGCTATGCCGAAGAGGGCGGCATCCCCGCGTCGCTCGCGCGGCTGACCAAGCCGTTCGTCCAGGCCGATCTCGCCGCCGCGCTGCGCCAGCTGTAGGCGCGCAGTCGCTCAGCGCTCAGTGACGGGGGGCGTCATCGACTGCATCGGCTGGCCGAGCGTGCGCGCGCGTGCCGCGATCGACGCGCGGTTCAGCGGCCGTTCCATGGCGTGAAAACATCCCAGCGGCTGGCCGAGGAACAGGGTGCAGTCGCGCAGGAAATGTGACTGGTCCCAATAGCCCGCAGCGCGCACGGCGACATGCCAGTTGCCGCGCTCGCCCTGCTCGGCCGCCATCAGCGCGCGGACGAAGCGCGCGCGGCGCAGCAGCAGCTTGGGGGTGAAGCCGAACGCCCGCCGCGTGGTGCGCAGCAGCAGCGCCGGCTTGAGCCCGGTCCGCTCGCTCAAGGCCGCGGCCGTATCCACTTCCGGATCCGCGAGGCAGGCGAAGATGTCGGCGATTGCGGGCTGCTCCGGCTCTGCGCGTGCGAGCCGCGTGAGCAGCCAATCGTCGAAAAGGGGCTTGGGCGCGGCGCCCGCGCTCAACGGCGCATGCAGCTCGGCGGCTGAGGCGATCTGATCATGCAGCGGGACAACCCGATCGGCGAGCAGCGACGCGTCTCCGCCGAACAGCCGCGCCCAGCCACGCGGCGTCACGCCGATGCCGACCAGCGTGCCGCGTGGCGCATCGACATAACCGGCGTGGCCTGACGGCCCGAACAGCGCCGCCGGCGGGATCGGATCGAAGCGCCGCCGCCGCAGCCGCACCGACCAGTCGCCTTCGGCGTGCAGCGTGAAGCGCAGGTTGGTCCACGCCGGAAAGAAGACGTCGGCGATGCGCCGTCGCGGGGCGCCGCCGATCACGTAGCGCGCATAGCCCGAGATATAGGGCGCGAGCGCCGCGGCCGGCCGCCAGAACTCGGCGGTGTCTGGGGTGGCGCTATCCTCTCCAGTCGTCATGGTTATGTTCCGCGTACGAAGCACAAGCCGGCGCAGGGCGTGAACCCTCGAAACCGGCTAAGGTGTCCGGCGATCAGGCTGTGTCAGGCCACAGACCGCGCCGCGTACTGATGGCGCGGCGCGGCGATCGGTCACGCGCGGGCGGCGATCCAGGCGTCGACCTGGCGTTCGAGGATCGACAGCGGGAGCGAGCCCGAGCCGATCAGCAGATCGTGGAACGACTTGATGTCGAACTTCGGGCCGAGCGCTCGTTCCGCCTTGCGGCGCAGCTCGACGATCTTGAGCATGCCGATCTTGTAGCCCGTCGCCTGGCCCGGCAACGTGATGTAGCGGCGCACCTCCGAGCGCGCCTGATCGGGCGAGGCGCGGCCGGTGGCGACCATATAGTCGACCGCCTTGTCCTCGCTCCAGCCCTTGGCGTGGATGCCTGTATCGACCACCAGCCGCGCGGCGCGGAACAGCTCCGCTTCGAGCCGCATGAAATCGCTCGCGAGGTCGGGGAAGGCGCCCATTTCCTTGCATAGCGCCTCGGCATAGAGCGCCCAGCCCTCGCCGAATCCGACGTAGCGCGCCGCCTGGCGGAAGCGCGGTCCGGCCTTCTGGCGCACCTGGATATCGCCCTGCATCACGTGGCCGGGGACGCCCTCGTGGCACATCAGGTCGACTATCGCGTCGGGCGACGGATCGCTCGTGTTGCCAAGCAGGTGGACGTAGACGCGCCCCGGCCGCGCACCGTCGGGGCTTGGCCCCGCGGCGTGCGCTGCGCCGCCCGCGACTTCACTGAACGACGGCTCGCGCACCACTTCCATGCGATGTTCGGGCAGCAGGCCGAAGAACTTGGGCAGCAGCGTTCGGTTGCGCGCGATCGCGGCATTGGCATCACGCAGGTAATCGGCGCGGAGCGCGTCGGTCCACGGCACCGGCGGGTTGCGGCGCTCGCGATCGGCGTAATAGGCGACGCGATCGGCGAACCCCGCCTGCTTGGCGAGCGCGTCCTGCTCCGCCTCGATCCGCGTTACTTCCTTGAGCCCGATCTGGTGGATCTGCTCGGCGGTGAGATCGGTCGTCGTGTTGAGTTGCAACGCGGCGGCGTACCACGCGGCGCCGCCCGGCAGCGAGCCTGCGCCGACCGTGCCGCTCGGCGCCGTTGGAAGCGCGCCCTGCGCCCAGGCGATCACGCGGCTGTAGGCTGGCTTGAGCGCGAGCAGTGCGGTGCGCGTGTCGGCGAGCAGCGCATCGGCCTCGGCCGGCGTCAACTTGTTCGCGGCGCGCAGCTTGGCGATCTTCGCCTGCGCGTCGGCGAGGAGCGGCGAGGGTGCGGTGCCGTCGAACGGCGCGCCGGTGGTGATCGCGCGGCTGCCCGCGATGATCCGCTCGACCTGGAACTTGGGCGCGCGGATGCCGGCGGCGTCCGAGCGCCGCGTCTGCGCGATCGCCTCGTCAAGCACCGCGGGGATAGCGCGCAGCCGCGCGACATAGCCACGCATGTCGGCGGCATCCTGCACGTTGTGCGTGTTGATCAGGAAATCGGGCAGCCGCGCGTGCGCCGAGTAGAGGAAGGAGTAGAAGGGCGGGGTGTACTGGCGGAAGCGATAGCCGAGTTCCGCGCGGTCGAGCTCGAGCGCCCAGATGTCGTAATTCGTCTGCGCGGTGGGGGAAAGTTTGGCGCGGTCGAACTGCCCCTTCATCGCCGCGACGCTGCGGCGGCGCCATTCGAGCCGCTGGAGCGCGGCGGCATCGCTGATGTCGTCGAGCCGGTCCTGCCCCTCTTTCATGCCGAGCTGCGTCGCGAGCTGCGGCTGCTGGCGCAACTGCTCGGCGAATTGCTGATCGAGGAAGGCGTAGAGGCGGGCGTCCTCGCTCGTTGCTACCGCCGGACGCGGCTGCGCGAGCGGCCTGGGCTGCGGCGCGGCTTGGGTCTGGGCAGTGGCGGCGAGCGGTGCGACGAGGAGCAACGCGGATGCCAGGCGCGGCCAGCTTGCAGTGTTCATCATCTTCGCTCCCTCGATGTTTCGCCCGCCTTAATCGGCACGTCGTGGGTGGTGAACCCGCAAATGCATGAGAGTAATGGTGATTAAGCAAATGGCCGCGATTGCGTGACCTCGCACGCTTGGTTATGTAACAACATATCATATAAAGGCTGAAGGTTTGGGGTGTTGCAATTATCGTCGTGCGAGCAAGCGGATGCTTGGCCGATCGATCCTCATGGGTGCCCTGCGGTGCTAGGCGGCCTTCCCACGTCGCGGAATGGTTGCCGAGCGACAGCGTCCATGACGACGCACGAGCCGGCATGACTGGCGGCGGCCGGTTTGCAGTGCGTGCGCGCGCCACGATGAAGGCCCGTATGGCGGCTCTGCTGTTGCCCGGCGCAGCGGAGCGCGCCGAGGTCGATGATCCGGTGGGCGGGCGGGGCGCGCCGTTGGCGTTCGACGCGGTCCCGACGTGTCCCGGAGCGCCGACGCCGCAGCATGTCGCAGCGCGAGGAGCGTTTTAGGTGGCACGGGGATCTGACGATCGAAGCGTCGCGACCGGCGCATCGCCTGCCCCCGCATCATCTGCCGGCGTCGCCGTGACGCGGGTTCGCCTGACCAGCATCGACGCGCTGCGCGGGCTCGTCATGGTGCTGATGCTGCTCGATCACCTACGCGAGACGTGGTTCCTCCACGTCGCGATGCCCGATCCGGTCGATGCGCGCACCGTGCTTCCCGCGCTCGGCTTCGCGCGGTTCGCCGCCAGCTTCTGCGCGCCGATCTTCGTCGCGCTGACGGGGCTTGCTGCGTACCTCTACGGCGCCAGCCATACGCCGCGCGAGACCGCCGACTTTCTGATCAAGCGCGGGCTGCTGCTGATCGCGATCGAGCTTGCCTATCTGTCGCCGCTCTACTGGGGCGTCGTGCCGCAGCCAACCTTCTGGCTGCAGGTAATATGGTGCCTGGGCGTGTGCATGATCGCGCTCGCCGCGCTGATCCGGTTGCCGCGCACGGCACTTATCGCGGTCGGCGCGATCATCGTCGCGGGGCACAATCTGCTCGATCCGATCCGGCTGCAGCCGGGCTACGCGCTATTCCCGCTGTGGGCGCTGATGCACCAGCGCGACGTGATCGCCCTGCCGTTCGGGTTCCTCGCCAAGACGACCTATCCCGTGCTGCCGTGGCTGGGAGTGATGCTGCTCGGCTACGGCATCGGCCCGTGGTTCGGCGCTGGGATCGAGCGGGCGGTGCGCACGCGGCGACTGGTTGTACTGGGCGCGGCGATGATCGCGGCGTTCGTGCTGCTGCGCCTCGTCAACGGCTATGGCGATGCGCCTTGGTATGTGGTGGAGGGAAGCGCGGCGCGGACGGTGCTCAGCTTCGTGTCGATGACGAAATATCCGCCCTCGCTGCTGTTCCTGCTGCCGACGCTGGGACTAGGGGCGCTGCTGCTCGCCGCGTTCGAGCGGCGCGATCGGTCTCCGATCGTCGCCACGCTCGCGGTGTTCGGCGGGGCGCCGATGTTCTTCTACCTGCTGCACCTCACCGTGCTGCGGCTGCTCTACCATGGTGCGCTCGCGCTCTACGGTCCGAACTACGGCACCTTGTTCGTCGTGCACGATTACGGATGGGTGCTGCTGTGGTATGCCGCGCTGATCGTGCCACTCTATCTGCCGACCGCGTGGTTCGCGCGGCTCAAGCAGCGGCGGCGCGACATCGGCTGGCTGCGGTTCTTCTGATTACGCCCCGCTGCAACGCGCGGCGCAGAACGGCTATTCGTTCTTCGTCAGCGACGTCTTGCGCGGTTCCTTCTCGGTCGACGTCTGGCCCTTGTCGAGCGTGTCGGACGGACGCAGCGCGTCGCCTTCCTTTTGATGCTCGGTCGAGAGGTTGGGGCGCTTCGTCTCTTCGGTCATGATCGGCCTCCTTGGGTGGTAGGGAAGTCGATCGGGCGGACCGAAGTTCCACTTTGCGCGTGCCTTTTCGTGATGTGGCGGGCAGACCGCTACGCAATCGGGCGCGCAGCCGGCGCGCAGGACGCGATCGAGGAGAGAGCCATGCAGACGATTGCCGCGGTTGCGCGCGTTCCCGAAGGCAACTTCTCGGTCGAGGAGATCGAGGTCGGCGCGCCGCGCGCGGGCGAGGTGCTGGTGCGGATCGCCGGCGTCGGCGTGTGCCACACCGATCTCATCTTCCGCGACCAGTTCGCGCCCTATCCGCTGCCCGCCGTCCTCGGCCATGAGGGCGCGGGGACGATCGCGGCGATCGGCGAAGGGGTAGAGGGCGTCGCGGTCGGCGACAAGGTGGTGCTCGGCTTTTCAAGCTGCGGCCACTGCCCGCGCTGCGACGAGGGGCTGCCGAGCTACTGCCGCACCTTTCCCCCGCTCAACTATGCCGGAATGCGGCTGGAGGACGGATCGAAGGCGTTCGCGAAGGGCGGCGAAGACATATCGTCGCACTTCTTCGGGCAATCCTCGTTCGCCGGCCACACGATCACGCGCGCGCGCAACGTGGTGAAGGTGGAGACCGACGTGCCGGTCGAACTGCTCGGGCCGCTCGGCTGCGGATTCCAGACCGGCGCGGGCGGGGTGATGCGCTCGCTCGCCGCGACCGCGGGATCGTCGATCGCGATCATCGGCGGCGGGCCGGTCGGGCTCGCCGCGGTGATGGGCGCGGTGATCCAGCAATGCGCGACGATCGTGCTGGTCGAGCCGATCGCCACGCGGCGCGACATCGCGCGGCGGCTGGGCGCGACGCACGCCGTCGATCCAAACGACGGCGCACTGGCCGAGGCGCTGCGCGCGATCACGCCCGACGGGCTCGACTATGTGTTCGACACCAGCGGCAACGTCGGCGCGATCGAGGCCGGGCTGGCATCGCTCGGCAGCCACGGGGCTATCGGGCTGGTCGGCGTGCCCAAGCGCGCGGATGCGGCGATCAGCGTCAACATCTCGGCGCTGATGACGCCGGGGCACCGCATCATCGGCATCATCGAAGGGGACAGTGACCCGCAGACCTTTATCCCCGAACTGCTACGCCATCACGCCGCCGGCCGCTTTCCGTTCAATACGCTGGTCGAGACGTTCCCGCTCAGCGAGATCAACGCCGCGGTCGCGGCGCAGGCGCGCGGCGACTTCGTGAAGGCGGTGCTGCTGCCGTAGCCGCAACGCGGGGTGCGACGATCAGCGCAGCAGGCCGCTGCCTGACAGGATCGAGGCGATCAGCGGATCGCCCGCGGTAGAGGGTGCAGCGCGGATCGCGGCTTCCTCGCGCCCGATCGCGCGCCACAGCCCGCGCGCGGCTTGCCGCGTCACGACGCGCTGGATGCCGGGTATGTCGATTCCCGCCGCGGCGCCGAGCACCGGGCCGAGGATCGAATTGCCGTCGAACTGGCGCAGCGCGCCGCCGATCTCGGGGAACATCGTGTCGATGATGCGATCGCCGATCGCGCGTTCGAGATAGCCCGTCGCCGCGCTCGGCCCGCCGCGGACGAGACCGAGCGCGTCGGCGAAGGTGAGCGAGCGGATCGAATCCAGAATCAGCGGCGCGGCACGATCGGCCGCGTCGCCCGCCGCGCGGTTGATCGTGAGCATCAGCTGACGCTGGACGGGGGCGGAGCGCAGCAGCGCGCCGAGCATCGCGCCCGACCGCCCGTCCTGCATGCCGGGCAGCGTGATGCGCGCGTCGGGATCGTTGAGATAGCCGTTGTCGGCAACGAGGCGGGTGAGCGCGCGCTGGCTCGACAGCGTGAGCAGCCGTCGCAGCCCCTCGACGATCGGATCCTCGCCGAGCGTGGTGGCACAGCCGGGCAGCAGGACGAGTGGCAGCGCGAGCCCCGCGCCGGCCAGGATCGCTCTACGACTGGGGTGGTTCATCGTTCATCGCCTCCGTTGCGCGTTGCGGCTGGCAGGCGTCGGCGTAACCGCGGCTGAACGAGGGTGAGGCCGTGCGCTTCCTCACTGCCGATCGGACGACATCGGTGCCGGCGGCGGTCAGAAATCGGGCAGTACCTGATCCGCGACGCCCCAGCCGGCGAGCGCGCGGCTGGTGGCGCGGCCGATCAGCTCGTCCGCGTCGGTGACGTGCCACCGCGCCGCGGTATCGAGATCGCGCAACTCGGTCCACGACACGGGGGTGGCGACCGGCGCCCCGGCGCGGGCGCGGGCGGCATAGGGCATGATCGCGGTGGCGCCGCGCTGGTTGCGCAGCCAGTCGATGAAGATCCGGCCGGTGCGCTTGGCCTTGGACATGGTCGCGACGAACCGATCGGGCTCCGCCTGCGCCAGCGCGCGCGCGAAGCGATCGGCAAAGCTTTTCACCGCCGGCCATTCGGCCTGCGGCGTCAGGGGTACGACGACGTGGACGCCCTTGCCGCCCGACAGCAGTGGGAAACTGGTAAGGCCGAGTTCGGCGAGCTGGTTTTTGAGGTGCTCGGCGGCCTTTTTGGTGTCGCTGAAATCGAGCCCCTCGTCGGGATCGAGATCGAAGATCAGGCGATCGGGCTTTTCCAGCGCGTCGATGCGCGAACCCCAGCCGTGGAATTCGATCGTTCCCATCTGCACGCACGCGACGAGCCCGTCGGCATCGTCGACGTAGAGGTAGTTCTCGGTCGAGCCGTCCTTCTCGCGCACGGGCACTTGGTGGACGTGATCGCCGAACGAGCCCGCGTCGTGCTTCTGGAAGAAGCATTTCTTGCCGCGGCCCTGCGGGCAACGCACGAGGCTGATCGGACGGTGCGCCGACCACGGCAGCATGATCGCGGCGACGGCGGCGTAATAGTCGGCGAGATCACCCTTGCTGACGGTCGAATCGGGGAACAGCAGGCGATCGCGGCTGCTGACCTTGACGCTGCTGGTCGGAGCAGCGGCTGCGGGTGTCGCGGCGAGCGGCTGCGGCGTTTCGAGGACGACGTCCTTCGCCGCCTTGTCACCGCGCAGTCCGAGGAAGCTCGAATGGCGCAGCACGCGGTCGGGCGTCGTTTCGGCAAAGGCGATCTCGGCAACGAGCTTTGGCGAGACCCAGTGCGCGCCGCGCACCGCGCTGCGCAGATTCTTCGGCACGTCGACGGTCGGCGTCTTGCGTTCGAGCCTGGCGAGGCGATCGGCGAGATCGGCCATCGTCTCGGTCGAGAAGCCGGTGCCGACCTTGCCCGCGTAGCGTAAGCTGCCGCCGTCGTGCGCGCCGAGCAGCAGCGAGCGGAACCCGCGCGCCTTGTCGGACGGCGTCCAGCCGACGATCACGAATTCCTGCCGGCGGGTGCACTTCACCTTGAGCCACGCCTTGGTCCGCGCGCCACGATACGGCGCCTCGGCGAGCTTGGAAACGATGCCTTCCAGCCCCTCGTCGCACATCCGCGAAAACAGTTGCTCACCCGATCCGACGACATGCTCGCTGAACTGGATGCGGTCCCCGCCGGGGATGATCGCGCGCAGCCGCTCCTTACGCGTGAGATTAGGAAGGGCGCGCAGATCCTCGCCGTTCAGATCGAGCAGATCGAAGGCGAAGAAGGTCATGTCGCCGCCGGTCGAGATCGCGTCCTTCAGCGTCGAAAAATCGGGGCGGCCGTCCTTGAAGGCGACGATCTCGCCGTCGATCAGCGCGCTGTCGACGTCAAGCGCCGCGGCAGCCTCGGCGATCGCTGCGAACTTGTCGGTCCAGTCGAGCCCGCTGCGGGTGTAGACCTTTGCCGTGCCGCCGCCGATCGCGATCAGCGCGCGATAGCCGTCGTACTTCACCTCGTGCAGCCACGCGCTGCCGGTAGGAACGGCATCGACCAGCGTGCACAATTGCGGTTCGGTAAAGGCGGGCGGGCGGGGCGCGGCGCGCTTGCCCGCGGGTTTCGCAGATTTGTGCTTCGCGGCGCTCGGCTTCGCGGCAGGCGCGCGCGCTTTCCCGGCCGCGCGCTTGGGCTTGGCCGCGGGCTTCTTGTTCTCCGCGATCTCCAGCATCGTGCGCCCGGTATCGACGCTGGTCAGCGCGGTCTCGACCAACGTGTCGGTGCCCCCGGCGTGCGCGTCGTCGATCTTGCGCAGCAGCCAGTTCTCGCGCTTCTCCTTGCCGCGCGGCTTCAAGCGGATGAGCAGCCACTCGCCCTTCATCCGCTCGCCATCGAGAACGAAGTGGAGGTGGCCCTTTTCCAGATCCTTCGGCGACTTGCCCTTGATGACGGACCAGGTACCGCGATCCCACAGCATCACCGTGCCGCCGCCATATTCGCCAGCAGGGATCGTGCCTTCGAAGCTGGCATAGCTCAGCGGGTGATCCTCGGTTCGCACCGCAAGGCGCTTCTCGTTGGGATCGAGGCTCGGCCCGCGCGTGACGGCCCAGCTCTTCAAGACGCCGTCGAGCTCCAATCGGAAATCCCAGTGGAGGCGGGTCGCATCGTGCTTCTGGACGATAAAGCTGTTGCCGTGCCCCGGCGCGAGGGTGCCGGCGGGCTCAGCCGTCTTGGTGAAATCGCGCTTGGCGTTGTACGGGGCGAGCGGATCGGTGGACATCGCAGGCGTGCGATCAGGCGCGTTTGCGCGCGGCGGGCTTCGCCGCGGGTTTCTTCGTGCTCGCCGCGCGCGGCTTGGCGGCGGCGGGCTTCTTCGCAGGCGCCTTCTTCGCCGGGGCGGCCTTGGCCGGCGCGCTGCCGCCGCTCTTCTCCATCGATTTCTTGAGTGCGGCCATCAGATCGACGACGTTCGATCCCGAACGGCCGCCGCCGTCGTCTTTCTCGTCGATGATCTTGCGGTTCGACTTTTGCTTGCGCTTGCGCTCGATCAGATCCTTCAGCGCGTCGACGTAGCGATCGTGGAATTCCTGCGGATCGAACGCCGCGCTCTTCTTCTCGATCAGCGCCTCGGCAAGCTCGAGCAGATCGTCGTCGGGCTTCGCATCGGGGATCTCGCGGAAATAGCTCTGCGCGCGGTTGACCTCGTCGGCGTAGCGCAGCGTCTCGAGCACCATGCCGCGCCCGCACGGCTTCAGGCTGACGACATATTCGCGCCCGCGCATCGCGAGCTGGCCGAGCCCGACCTTCTTGGTGCGCCGCAATGCCTCGCGCAGGACGATGAACGCTTCTTCCGCGAGATCGTCCGCCGGCACGACGAAATAGGGCTTCTCGTAGTAGAGGACGTCGATCTCGTGCGCGTCGACGAACTGGGTGAGTTCGAGTGTCTTCTTCGATTCGAGCTTCACCGAATCGATCTCGTCCTGTTCGAGGAGGACATATTCGCCCTTCTCGATCTGGAAGCCCTTCATGATATCCTCGGGATCGACCGGGCCGACACCGTCGGCGACCTTTTCGTAGTGGATCGGCTGGCCGGTCGGCTCGTGGATCTGGCGGAACGAGACCGCGGCGCCCGATTTGGTCGCCGAGTAGATTTCCACCGGGATTGATACCAGCGCCAGCCGGATCTGGCCTTGCCAATAAGCGCGCGCGGGCATGGGCGGGGACCTTCGTCGTTGCGGAGCCGATTCAATCCCTCGCCGCGGGAGTCGTTCCGCGGCTTAACCCCTGCTAAGGCGATGCGATGGCCGACGATCCCTTTTCCCTGTTCGACACCTGGTTCGCCGAGGCACGCGAGAGCGAGCCCAACGATCCCAATGCGATGGCGCTGGCCACCGTCGATGGCGACGGGCGTCCGTCGGTACGCATGGTGCTGCTGAAGGGGCACGGGCCCGACGGCTTCGTGTTCTACACCAACCGCGAGAGCCGCAAGGCGCAGGACCTGCGCGCCAACGCCAATGTCGCCCTTCTCTTCCACTGGAAATCGCAGCGCCGGCAGATCCGTATCGAGGGCGCGGTGACGCGGGTCAGCGATACGGAGAGCGACGCCTATTTCGCGACGCGCGGGCGCGATTCGCAGCTCGGCGCCTGGGCGTCGGAGCAATCGCGACCGCTTGCCGCGCGATCGATCTTCGAGGGGCGGTTCGAGGCGATGAAGTTCCGTTTCGAGGGCGGCGACGTGCCGCGTCCGCCGCATTGGGGCGGCTATCGCGTGATGCCGCAGCAGATCGAATTCTGGCAGGATCGCGCACATCGCCTACATGAGCGGCGCTTGTTCGTTCGCGCAGATGGTGCGGACGGCGACTGGACCGAAGGGCTGCTCTACCCATGACGCGCGAGGAACGCCGCCGGATCATCCCGCTCGCGATGCGCGCGGCGCTCGCCAGCGTCGCGATGGCGACCTTTCTGCTGGCGCTGAAAGGCTTTGCCGCGTGGCACACCGGATCGGTCGCGATGCTCGGCTCGCTCGCCGATACCGGGCTCGATCTGCTCGCCAGTCTCGTCACGCTCTACGGCGTCAAGCTCGCGGCCGAGCCGGCGGACCACGATCACCGCTTCGGCCACGGCAAGGCGGAGGCGCTCGCCGCGCTGTTCCAGGTGGTGCTGATCACCGCGTCGGCGATCGGCATCGCGTGGCGCGCGGTGGAGCGCTTCTCCAACCCGCAGGTCAACGAGGATGCGTCGCTGGGGATCGGCGTGTCGCTGCTGGCGATCGTCGCGACCTTCGGCCTGCTCGCCTATCAGCGCAGCATCATCCGCAAGACCGGATCGGTCGCAATCCTCGCCGACAACGTCCACTACCAGTCGGACGTGCTGCTCAACTGCGCGGTGATCGCGGCGCTGGTGCTCGATCAGATGGCGGGGCTGTCGGGCGCTGATCCGGTGTTCGGCATCGCCATCGCGCTGTGGCTCGCATGGGGTGCGTTCAGCGCGTCGAGCCAGGCGATCGACATGCTGATGGACAAGGAGTGGCCCGAGGACCAGCGCGCCGCGTTCATCGAGATCGCCGCGCGCCAGCCGGGCATCCGCGGCATCCACGATTTCCGCACGCGGCGCGCGGGAAGCCACGATTTCGCGCAATTCCACATGGAGGTCGACCGTCAGCTGACGGTGGGCGCGGCGCACGACATCGTCGAGAGCGTCGAGCGGCGGCTGCGCGACGTGTTCCCGCGCGTCGAGGTGCTGATCCACCTCGATCCCGAAGGACACGTCGATACCGACAACCCGCTGGTGGAAGCCGACGTGACGCCGCATTGGTTTGGTAAGCGCGTGTAACGCGCTTGGGGTTTGGTAAGCGCGTGTAACGCGCCTGGGGGTTCGGCAAGCGCGTGTGACGCGCCGGGGGTTCGGCAAGCGCGTGTGACGCGAGAAGGGCAAGAGCAGCGACCATGAGAATTCCGTTCGCGCAGATCGATGCGTTCGCCGATGCTGCCTTCACCGGCAATCCGGCCGCGGTGATGCCGCTGTCGCAGTGGCTCGACGATGCGACGCTGCAGAAGATCGCGCAGGAGAACAACCTGTCGGAAACCGCGTTCATCGTGCCCGCGACGAGCGGCGCGGCGGATTTCGACCTGCGCTGGTTCACCCCGGCGGCTGAGGTCGCGCTGTGCGGCCATGCGACGCTGGCGAGCGGGCATTTCGTGCTGTCGGCGGACACGACGCGCGAGACGGTGCGCTTCGCGACGCGGCAGGCGGGGGTGCTTGAGGTCGGGCGGCGCGGCGCGGGGTACGAGATGGCGCTGCCGGCGTGGCGGCCGACCCCGAAGCCGCTCGACACGATCGTCGCGGCGCTCGGCGTCGAGGCGCGCGAGACGCTGTGGCACGACAAGGGCTATGCGCTGGTGATCGTCGACGACGAAGCGGCGGTGCGCGCCGCGGCGCCCGACGGGCGCGCGGTAAAGGCGCTGGGCCCGTATGTGCTGATCGTCGCGGCGCGTGGCGAGACGGCGGACATCGTCAGCCGCGTCTTCACCGACTATTTCGATATCTCCGAGGATCCGGTGACGGGCTCTGCGCACGCGGTGATGGTGCCCTATTGGGCCGAGGTGCTGGAGCGCGACAAATTCTCCGCCTATCAGGCGAGCGCGCGCGGCGGCCGTGTCGGCTGCCGGCTCGATGGCGAGCGGGTGATGCTGACGGGATCGTGCGTGACGGTGATCGAGGGGACGTTCCTACTGCCGTGATCCTGCACTGGCCTGCTGCCTTGGGGCGGCGCCGGCCGGACGGCGCGGCACAGCGTGCAACCTAGTCACCGCGGCGGTTGTTGCGACCGCGCGTCATCGGATCGGGCTTGCGCGGCTTGATCCAGCCATCGGGCGGGGTAACGCGCGCCTGGCTTGTGCCGAGCCCCATTGCGCCGGGCTGCTGGCGCGACAGGCCGGCGACGTCGCCCGGGTCCTCGCCGGTCTGGCGCAGGATCGCGAGCCGGTCGCGCAGCTTCCCCGCCGCCTCGAAGTCGAGCGCCGCGGCGGCGGCATCCATCGCGCGCTGCAATTCCTCTGCGGTCATGCCGCGACCAGCGCGGGTTCGGTCGCCGCGATCCAGCCGCCGCCGAGTACGCGGTCGCCATCGTAGAGCACCGCCGCCTGCCCTGGCGATACGCCATATTCGGGCGCATCGAAGATCAGCCGGTCACCGTCGAAGCGCGCGGGGACCGGCTTCGCCATCGAGCGCACCTTGGCGCTGAGCGGGCGATCAAGCGGACCGAGCACGTTCATGTCGGCGAGCGTCGCGGCGCCGACCGCGAGCGCGGCGCGCGGGCCGACGACGACGCGGCGTGCCTCCGGCTCGAGCCGGACGACGTAGAGCGGCTCGGGCTGGCCGCCGATCTCGAGCCCGCGGCGCTGGCCGACGGTGTAGTGGATGATCCCGGCGTGCTGCCCGAGCGTGCGGCCGGCGAGATCGACGATGTCGCCACCCGCCCCCGCCTCGGGTCGCAGCTTCTTGACCAGCCCGGCATAGTCGCCGTCCGGCACGAAGCAGATGTCCTGGCTGTCGGGCTTGGCGGCGATGCCGAGCCCTGCCTCGGCCGCGAGCTCGCGCACCCGCGCTTTGGGCAGCGCACCAAGCGGAAAACGCAGGAAATCGAGCTGCGCGGCGGTGGTGGCAAACAGGAAGTAGCTCTGGTCGCGCGCGGGATCGATCGCGCGGTGTAGCTCCGGACCGGAGGCGGCGACGATGCGGCGGACATAATGGCCGGTGGCGAGGCAATCGGCGCCGAGATCGCGCGCCAGCGCGAAAAGATCGGTGAACTTTGGCCCCATGTTGCACTGGACACAGGGAATCGGCGTGCGCCCAGCGAGATATTCGTCGGCGAAGCGATCGACCACCTGCGTGCGGAAGCTCGATTCGTGATCGAACACATAGTGCGCGATGCCGAGCCGGTCGCACACCGCGCGCGCGTCCCGGATGTCGCGCCCGGCACAGCATGCGCCCGGCCGCGCCGTCGCCTCGCCGTGATCGTAGAGCTGGAGCGTGACGCCGATCGTTTCTGCGCCGCTCGCCGCGGCGAGCGCCGCGACGACCGAACTGTCGACCCCGCCCGACATGGCGACGACGATGCGGCGCGGGCGCTGGCCGCCCGCAAGCTGGAAATCACCCGGTTCGATCACGGGCGTTTATCTAGGGCGGGCTATCCCTCGGGGCTAGTGAGGGAACGGCGCCGTGCGGCGTGCGATCTTCATCAAGCAGGCGCGAGCCCCGGCTTTACCGCGCGTTCACCTCGCCCGCCTAGACGGGAGATCGCCGTGGAATTGCACAGGAAATCAGCGTCGCGTGGATCTGAGCTTTTTTCGTTTCGACCGCACGACGCCGCTCGTCACGCTGCCGACGGATCTTGCGGTGCTGATGGTGGAGATGACGGCGCGGCAGGCGGCATCGCCGACCGCGACGATCTACGCCCGGTCGGCGCGCGTGCGGCTCGATTCGGCGCTTTTCGCGCCCGTCGACGGGGCGTTCAACGGTCCGGTGGCGGCGGCGATGGTACGATGGAAGGACGAATGAACGCGCTGTTTACCCATACCCTTTAGCGAGCCTTCAAGCGCCCAGATTACAGAAGGCTCACGTGTTGGCGAAGGGGCCCCCGCCCCGAACCGAGGTTTAGGAATGATCGAGAACCAGAAAATCCGTCCGGCACGTGTCATCGGCCCGCTCGGCGAGCCGCTGACGCTGGATAGCCTGCCGCCACCGTCGACGACGCGTTGGGTGGTACGGCGCAAGGCCGAGGTGGTCGCCGCGGTGAACGGCGGGCTGCTGACGGTGGACGAGGTGTGCCAGCGCTACGGATTGACGGTCGAGGAATTCGCCGGGTGGCAGCGCGCGATCGATCGATCGGGCATGCCGGGGCTGCGCGTGACGCGCATCCAGCACTATAAGTCCTTGTACGAGCGGCAGCAGAAGTTCTGATTCGCATTACGGCAGCGGAACAACATTCGCGCCCAAGAGTCTTTTCCCCAGCGCCCCACCGTGCGGGCGGTTAACGTAGGGGAATTAGTTATGGGTATCATTCTCTGGTTGATTGTCGGCGGTGTGATCGGCTGGCTGGCGAGCATCATCATGCGCACCGATGCGCAGCAGGGCATCTTCCTGAACATCGTCGTCGGCGTGATCGGCGCGTTCATCGGCGGCCTGATCATCTCGGGCGGGTCGATCAACAACGCCCCGCTGACGCTGACGTCGTTCCTGGTGTCGCTGCTCGGCGCGGTTGTGCTGCTCGGCATCGTCAACCTTTTCCGTCGCGGCAGCGTGCGCTAAGTCGCACCGCCACTACGGCTTGATAGACGGCCGCCCGAGCAATCGGGCGGCCGTTCTTGATTCTAGCGCAGGATGAAGCGCACGCGGACGGTGGCGCTGATCTCCGTCTCGCCAGGCATCACCCGCGTCGCAGCGTCGCTCGCCATCTCGGCGCGGGCGAACTGCACCATCGGCGGGCGAGGGCTATCGCCGCGGTTCTCACCCGCCTCGTCGATCGCCGCGATGCGGTCGACGCGCAGCCCCGCGGCTTGGGCGTAGAGTTCCGCACGAGCGCGGGCGCGCTTCACCGCATCCGACCGCGCCGCGTCGAGCGCCGCCTCGGGCTGATCGACCGCCATCTGCGGCCCGTCGATCTGGTTCGCGCCTGCCTTAACGAGCGCGTCGAGCGCCGCGCCACTCTTGGCCACGTCACGGAACTTGACCGCAACGGTATTAGTCGCCTGATAGCCGGTGATCACCGGCGGCTGATTGTCGGTGTAGCGATATTGCGGCTGCAGCCCGACGTTGGCAGTGGCGATGTCGCGCGCGGCGATGCCGGCAGCGCGCAGCGCCGCGATTACCCGGTCCATCCGCTGTGCATTCTCCGCCAGCGCCGCGGCGGCGGTCGGCGACTGCGTCACCACCCCGGCGCGCAGCGTCGCGACGTCGGGCGTGCGCATCGTCCGGCCCGTCGCCACCACGTCGAGCACGGTCGCGTCGGGTAGGATCGGCGTAGTCTCGAGTGGCTGCGCCGCGGCCGGGCTCGCGGCGGCGGCGAGCGCGAGCAGCGCGGCTGTGGCGAAATGGTAACGCATGCAATTAATCTCCCGTTGGATCGGTGCAGTCGCTGTGGCCGCGCCGCGGCGAACGCAAGCTGAACGGAAGGAATATTGAGGCAAACCGATTTTTCTGCCATCGCGCCGGCGGGGCAATCCGGCGCTTGAGCCGGGTGATATATTTCGATAATACAGCTAGTATGACTGGCGGACGATCCTGCGATGGCGGATCGAAACGGGATGTGAGGGGCATGAACTACGAAGCCGGCAACCTTGAGGGCGAGACCCTGATGCTCGAGGGGCCGGAGTCGGGCGCCGCGCGGCGGCGCCGGCGGTGGCTGATCGTAGCGCTGGTGGCCGTGCTCGTGATCGCCGCGGCGGCGTGGTTCTTCTCGCGCGGGGACGCGCCGGCGCCCAAGGGATCGGCGGCGGATCAGGCGCCCAGCGTCACCGTGGTGGTGCCGGGTCGTGCCGCGGTGGACCGGGCGATCAGCGCCAACGGCACGCTCGCCGCGCGCCGCGAGATGCCGGTCGGCGTCGCAGGCGAGGGCGGCATGGTGACGCGCGTGCTCGTCGAACCAGGCCAGTGGGTCGGGGCGGGGCAGGTGCTCGCCACGGTCGATCGGTCGGTGCAGACGCAGACCGCGGCGAGCCTCGCCGCGCAGGTCAACGTGGCGCGCGCCGACCTGACGCTCGCGCAGTCCGAGCTCGATCGCGCGCAGCAGCTCGTCGGGCGCGGCTTCATCAGCCAAGCCGACGTGCAGCGCCGGATCGCGACGCGCGACGCGGCGGCGGCACGCGTCAAGGTGGCGACGGCGTCCGCGTCAGAGCAGCGCGCGCGCAACGGCCGGCTCGACATCCGCGCGCCAGCCGCTGGGCTGGTGCTGACGCGCCAGGTGGAGCCGGGGCAGATCATCAGTTCGGCATCGGGCACGCTGTTCCGCATGGCCAAGGGCGGCGAGATGGAGCTGCGCGCGCAGCTTGCGGAAAGCGATCTCGTCACGCTGCGCCCCGGCGCGCGCGCGCGCGTGACTCCGGTGGGCGACACGCGATCGTTCGACGGCCAGGTGTGGCAGGTGTCACCGGTGATCGATCCCACGACCCGCCAAGGCATTGCGCGCATCGCGCTCGGCTACGATGCCGCGCTGCGGCCGGGCGGTTTCGCCTCGGCAGTGATCGTCGGGGGGACGGCCAACGTGCCCGAACTGCCGCAATCGGCGATCATGAGCGACGACAAGGGCAATTTCGTCTATGTCGCCGACAAGGGCAATGTCGTGCGGCGGCGCGACGTGCGGCTGGGCACGGTGAACGACACGTCGGTGGCGATCGCCGACGGGCTGGACGGCAGCGAGCGCGTCGTCGTCTCGGCCGGCGCGTTCCTCAACCCGGGGCAGAAGATCGCGCCGGTGCTGACCAAGCGTCAGCCGACGACCAACAGCGGAGTGTGACGCGATGGGTTTCCGCAACATCTCGGCCTGGTCGATACGCAATCCGGTGCCGTCGATCGTCCTGTTCGTCATCCTGACGGTTGCAGGCATCGTCAGCTTCATCCGCATGGACATCAACCGCGAGCCGGACATCGATTTCCCGGCGGTCGCGGTCGAAATCTCGCAGCCCGGCGCCGCGCCGAGCGAGCTCGAGACGCAGGTGACGCAGCGCGTCGAGGCGGCGGTGCGCACGATCGAGGGCGTCGACGAGATCCAGTCGTTCGTCAGCGAGGGCAGTTCCGAGACGCTGATCCAGCTCGACATCGGCACGCCGGTGGACCGCGCGGTCAACGAAGTGCGCGACGCGGTGACGCAGATCCGCTCGAACCTGCCCGAAGGCATCCTCGAGCCGCAGATCAGCCGCGTGAAGATCAACGACGGCGATCTCGGCAGCTATTCGGTGATCGGCACCGACATGACGATCGAGCAGCTGAGCTGGTACATCGACAATACGGTGACCAAGGAGCTGCTTTCGGTTGAAGGCATGGGCTCGGTGGAGCGCAACGGCGGGGTCGATCGCGAGATCCGCGTGATCCTCGATCCGGCGAAGCTCGCCGCGTACGGCCTCACCGCGACGCAGATCAACACGCAGCTGCGGCAGGTAAACCTCAACGCCGCGGGCGGGCGCGCGGAGATCGCGGGCGCCGAACAATCGGTCCGCGTGCTCGGCAACGCGCGCAACGCCTATGACCTGGGACAGACGCAGATCGCGATCGGCAACGGGCGCACGGTGAAGCTGAGCGACGTCGCGACGGTGCGCGACCTCTACGCCGAGCAGCGCACAGCGGCCGGCGTCAACGGGCTGCCGGTGCTGAGCTTCGACTTCAAGCGCGCCAAGGGCTATTCCGAAGTCACCGTCTTCAAGGAGGCCGCGAAGAAGCTCGAGGAGCTCGAGAAGCGCAATCCCAAGGTGCGCTTCCAGCTGCGCATCAACGGCTCCGAATATGCGATGGAGCAGTATAAGAGCGCGATCCACGCGATGATCGAGGGCGCGGTGCTCGCGGTGTTCATCGTGTTCCTGTTCCTGCGCGACTGGCGCGCGACAATCATCTCCGCGCTGGCGATCCCGCTGTCGGCGATCCCGGCGTTCTTCTTCATGGACATGATGGGCTTCTCGCTCAACAGCATGACGCTGCTGGCGCTCAGCCTCGTCGCGGGCGTGCTGGTCGACGACGCGATCGTCGAAATCGAGAATATCGTGCGCCACATGCGGATGGGCAAATCGGCCTATCAGGCGTCGATCGATGCCGCCGACGAGATCGGCCTCGCCGTGCTGGCGACGACGATGGCGATCGTCGCGGTGTTCCTGCCGGTCGGGCTGATGCCGGGCGTGTCGGGGCAGTTCTTCAAGAATTTCGGCCTGACCGTGGTCGTCGCGGTGCTCATGAGCCTTGCCGTCGCGCGTCTCATCACGCCGATGATCGCGGCCTATTTCCTGAAATCCGCCGGCCCCGAATCGCATGGCGAGGGGCGGCTGATGGACATCTACATGGCGGTGCTGCGCTGGACGCTCGAGCCCGGCCGGTCGATGGCGATCCGCGCGAAGGGCGGGATCCATCGCCTGACGGGCTATCTGCGCGATCACCGCATCTGGACGATGGGGATCGGCGGCATCGCCTTCGTGCTGACGGTGCTCGGCTTCGCGAGCCTGCCGATGCAGTTCCAGCCGTCGACCGACCAGGAACGCTCCACCGTGACGATCACGATGGCGCCGGGCACGACGCTGGCGCAGACGCAGGCGACGGTGGACCGCGTGTACGAGCTGCTGCGCAAGCAGCCCGAGTCGGAGACGGTCTATACCCGCGCGGGCGTCGGCAACGGGCGCGTCACGGTGCAGTTCAGGGACAAGCCCTCGTTCGGCAGCCGCATCGCCGCGTTCTTCAGCGGCGACGACGAGGGTAGCGCGCGCGCCAAGACATCGACCGAGTTCGAGCGCGCGCTGGCGCCCGAGCTCGCCAAGATCCCCGACGCGCGCGTCAACTTCCAGTCGCAGTTCGGCTGGGGCGACAACAATCGCGACGTTTCGGTGACGCTAGGTGGCGACGATCCCGTGCTGCTGCGCCAGACCGCCGACAAGATCGTCGCCGACATGGCGAAGATCCCCGGCTTCCTTGCGCCGCGCATTGCGGGCGACCTCAACCGGCCCGAAATCGTCATCAGGCCGCGGCTCGATCTCGCTGCCGACCTCGGCGTGACGACGAGCGCGCTGTCGAGTGCGATCCGCATCGCGACGCTGGGCGATATCGACCAGAACAGCGCGCGCTTCTCGCTCAACGATCGCCAGATCCCGATTCGCGTGGCGCTCGAACAGGCATCGCGATCGCGCATGGCGACGATCCGCAACTTGCCGGTGCAGACGCAGAACGGCGGATCGGTGCCGCTGTCGGTCGTCGCCGACATCGGCTTCGGCTCGGGCCCGACCAAGATCAACCGGCTCAATCAGCAGCGCCAGCTGACGATCGGCGCGGATCTCGCGCCCGGCCTCGTCCTGTCGAATGCGATGCAGCAGGTGAACGCGCTGCCGATCATGAAGGACCTGCCGATCGGCGTGCAGAAGATGAGCGTCGGCCAGGCGAAGTGGCAGATGGAGATGCTGATCAACTTCGTCTTCGCGGTAATCGCGGGCGTGTTCCTCGTCTTCTCGGTGCTGGTGCTGCTGTACCGCCGGCTGCTGCCGCCGCTCGTCAACATGGGCTCGCTGCTGCTCGCGCCGCTGGGCGGCGTGATCGCGCTGATGATCACCGGCAATCCCTTGTCGATGCCGGTGTTCATCGGGCTGCTGATGCTGCTCGGCATCGTTGCAAAGAATTCGATCCTGCTGATCGACTTCGCGCTGGAGGAGATGAACAGCGGCGTGCCGATCTACGAGGCGATCGTGGACGCCGGCCACAAGCGCGCGCAGCCGATCGTGATGACGACGGTGGCGATGGTCGCAGGCATGGTGCCGACCGCGCTGGCGCTGACCGGCGACGGCGCGTGGCGCGCGCCGATGGGCATCGTGGTGATCGGCGGGCTGATCGTGTCGACGGTGCTGACGCTCGTCATCGTGCCGGCATCGTTCAGCCTCGCGATCGGCACCGAGCGACGGATCGGCCCGTGGCTCGGCCGCAAGCTGCTGACCTATCGCCCCGGCGACGACGGCAGCGCGGTGATCGATCACAAGCCGGGAGGCGGGCCGCTGCCCGCGCCGCACGGCCGGATCGGCTATCACGAGGGCGAGGCACCGGCGGAGTGAGCGCGCGCCGCCCGGCCGGCACGTGAACCATCGCGCGCGTCGCGGATTGATGCGCGCATGATGCCGCCCGCGCTACGGCGCCCTTCGTCGACACGCCCGCCCGCCGGGCTGGTGCGCATGCGGCTCGTCGCGACCGGCATGCTCGTCGCGATGGCGGTGACGTTCCTCGTCGCGCGCGGTCTCCAGCCGCTGCATCCGGCATGGGGCTTCGTGCGCGCCTTCGCCGAAGCGGCGATGGTGGGCGGGCTGGCGGACTGGTTTGCGGTGACCGCGCTGTTCCGCCATCCGATGGGACTGCCGATTCCGCACACCGCGATCATCCCGCGCAACAAGGACCGGATCGGCGACCAGCTGGCGCAATTCCTGCGCGACTATTTCCTGATCCCCGTCGTCGTCGCGCGGCGCATGCGGCGGATGGATCTCGCCAGCGCCGCCGGCCGCTGGCTCGCCAACCCGACCGCAGGCAGCAAGCGCGTGACGCGCGGCGCCTCGCGCCTGTCGGTCGAGGTACTCCAGGCGCTCGATCAGGAGCGGCTGGGCGGCATGGTGCGCGGGGCGATGGTAACACAGGTGCGCACGATCGAGCTTTCGCCGCTGCTCGGCCGCGCGCTGGAGGCGGCGATGACGGAGAACCGCCACCAGCCGGTGATCGACGGCGCACTCCGCTGGGCGCGCACCGTACTCGAATCGAACGATTCGATCGTGCGCGCGATGGTGCACGATCGTGCCGGTGCGATCCTGCGCTGGACCGGGCTCGACGAGACGCTGGCCAACAAGATCATCGACGGGCTCGACAAGATGCTCGCCGAAGTCGCCGAGCAGCCGGCGCATCCGATGCGCGCGAAGGTGGAGGAGGCGCTGGCGGGACTGGCGCACGACCTGCAGCACAACCCAGAGATGCGCGCGCGCGTCGAGACACTGAAGCTGTCGCTACTCGAGAATCCGGCGATGCAGCAGTGGATCAACGGGCTTTGGGAGCAGGCGCGCCATGCGATGCTGCGCGCCGCGCGCGATCCCGAACGGCTGCTCGCGGGCAAGCTGGGCGAGATGCTGCGCCAGCTGGGCCAGACGCTCGAACGCGACGCGCGGCTGCGCACCACGATCAACCGCTTTGCGCGCCGCGTCGCGGTGGGCGCGGCGGCGGATTACGGCGACGTGATCGTCGGCCTTGTCTCCGAGACGGTGCGGGGGTGGGACGCGCAGACGATCACGCAACGGCTGGAACATGCGGTGGGCAAGGACCTGCAGTTCATCCGCATCAACGGCACGCTCGTCGGCGGGCTTGTCGGGCTCGGCATCCACGCGGTCGACGTCGTTCTGTAACGGCACATTGGCGTACGATCGCGGATTGAGCGTGCAACATCCCGTCGCACTGCACGTTCATCTTGTCGGCTAGCGGTACTTCCCGCTAGAGGCGGGGGAATGGGCGCATTGGCCGACTTCAGCGACGACGGGGGACGGTTGCGCTTTTCCGGCGACCTGTCGCTGGCGCAGATCGGTGACTTGCCGACCAGGCTCGACGCGCACACCGGCAGCGTGTCGGCGATCGACCTGTCGGGGATCGACCGGATCGATACGATCGGGGCGTGGATCGTGCACCGCTTTGCCAAGCGCACCAATGCGGCGATTGAGGGGCTGAAGCCCGAACAGCAGCACTTGCTGGAACAAGTGCAGCGCGCCGATCAGGCGGCCCCGATGCGCAAAGCCCCGATCAGCCCGTTCACCCGCGTGCTGGGCGAGATCGGCGAGGCGGTGGCAATCGCCGGGCGGACGTTGCTCGGGCTGCTCGGCTTCCTTGGTGCGACGGTGATCGCGTTCTTCAACGTCATCCGCCACCCGCGTCGCTTCCGCTTCAACGCGACGGTGCAGCGGTTCGAGGTGGTCGGCGTCTCGGCGCTCGGCATCGTCGGGTTGATGAGCTTCCTGATCGGTATCGTCATCGCGCAGCAGGGCGCGGTGCAGCTGCGCCAGTTCGGTGCGGAGGTATTCACGATCAACCTCATCGGGCGGATCACGCTACGCGAGCTCGGAGTGCTAATGACCGCGATCATGGTCGCGGGCCGATCGGGATCGTCGTTCGCGGCGCAGCTCGGCACGATGAAGCTGACCGAGGAAATCGATGCGATGCGCACGATCGGCGTCTCGCCGATGGAGGCGCTGGTGCTGCCGCGCACGATCGCGGCGGTGGTGCTGATGCCGCTGCTCGGCTTCTATTCCTCGCTGATCGCGATCATCGGCGGCGGGCTGCTGTGCTGGTGGCAGCTCGAGATCCCGCCCGTCACCTATATCGCGCGGCTGCGCGAGGTGGTGCCGATCACCGATCTTTACGTCGGGCTGATCAAGGCGCCGGTGTTCGGCGCGATCATCGCGGTCGCCGGCTGCTTCCAGGGGATGCAGGTGGAGGGCGATGCCGAGCAGGTCGGCACGCGGACGACCTCTGCGGTGGTGCAGGCGATCTTCCTCGTCATCGTGCTCGACGCGATTTTCGCGGTATTTTTCGAGCGGATCGGATGGATCTGATGCCGGCGGCGACAGGCGACAACATCATCGAGGTGCGCGGGCTGAAGAACGCCTTCGGCGATCAGGTGGTGCACGAGAACCTCGATCTCGACGTGCGGCGCGGTGAGATCCTGGGCGTCGTCGGCGGCTCGGGCACGGGCAAGTCGGTGCTGATGCGGTCGATCATCGGGTTGCAGAGCCCCGTCGCGGGCGAAGTGACGGTGTTCGGCGAGCCGACGCTCGGTCGCGAGGAGACGGAGGCGGTCGAGATCCGCAAGCGCTGGGGCGTGCTGTTCCAGGGCGGTGCCTTGTTCTCGACGCTGACGGTGGCGGAGAACGTGCAGGTGCCGCTGCGCGAATTCTATCCGCAGCTCGATCTGGCGCTGCTCGACGAGATCGCGTCGTACAAGGTCATGATGACAGGCCTGCCCGCCGACGCGGGGCCCAAATATCCCGCCGAACTCTCCGGCGGGATGAAGAAGCGTGCAGGGCTGGCGCGCGCGCTCGCGCTCGATCCCGAACTGCTGTTCCTCGACGAGCCGACCGCCGGGCTCGATCCGATCGGCGCGGCGGCGTTCGACGATCTCACCAAGTCGCTGCAGAAGACGCTGGGGCTGACGGTGTTCCTGATCACGCATGATCTCGATACGCTGTACGCGATTTGCGACCGGGTGGCGGTGCTCGCCGACAAGCGCGTCATCGCGGTGGGCACGATCGACGAGCTGCTCGCGCTCGATCATCCCTGGATCCAGGAATATTTTCGCGGACCGCGCGGGCGCGCCGCGGTGGCGACCCAGGAAGCACAGGAGCAGGCGCACGCTCAGGAGCACGCGTCCGCACAACAGACTACGCAGGCCGGTGCGCCGGGCGCGCGCAATGACGACACTCGCCAGATCTCAGGGGCAGATTGATGGAAACCCGTTCCAACCACGTCCTTGTCGGGGCCGTCGTGCTGATCCTGCTGGCGGTGCTTGCGCTGTTCACGGTGTGGATCGCGCGGCTCGGCGGGTCGACCGAGAAGGAATATGACATCTTCTTCAAACAGTCGGTCGACGGTTTGGCGAAGGGTTCGTCGGTCACCTATTCGGGTGTGCCGTCGGGCCAAGTCAAATCGATCCAGCTGTGGCGCAACGATCCGCAGTTCGTCCGCGTCCGCATCAGTGTCAATAACGAGACGCCGATCCTGCAGGGCACGGCGGCGACGGTGCAGGGCAGCTTCACCGGCACGAGCACGATCAGCCTCGACGGTGCGCGCAAGGGCGCGCCGCCGATCGTGTGCCCGGAAAACGACATGGCGAGCCAGTGCCCGTACGGCGTGCCGGTGATCCCGACCAAGACGGGCGGCATCGGTGCGATCCTCAATTCCGCGCCGCAGCTGCTCGAGCGGCTGTCAACGCTGACCGAACGGCTGACCGGGCTATTGACCGACCGCAACCAGGCGTCGATCGCCGGGATCCTGGAGAACACCAACCGGCTGACCAACGCGCTCGCCGATCGCGGGCCCGAGATCGCCGCGACGCTGGCGCAAACGCGGGTCGCGATCCAGCAGGCCGGCACCGCGGCGGAGCAGATCGGCGCGCTGGCGGCAACCACCAACGGCGTCCTCGCAGAGGATGTGAAGCCGGCGATGGCCAACCTCAACGAGACGATCCGCTCGGCCAAGCAGAGCGCCGACACGCTCAACGGCGCGATCCAGGATGCGCGGCCGGGCCTGCAGACCTTCTCCAAGCGGACCGTGCCCGAAATCAACCAGCTGGTGCTCGACCTGCGCCAGATGTCGCAATCGCTCGCCTCGGTGGCGGAGAAGGTCGACCGTCAGGGGGCAAGTTCGCTGATCGGCCAGCAGAAGCTGCCGGACTATAAGGGCAAGTGATATGAAGAAGCTTCTGATCGGCCTTGCCGCTTTGCCGCTCGCCGGCTGCCTGAGCTTCGGCGGGAAGACGCCGGATACGCTGCTGAGCCTGACGGCGGCGCAGCAGGTGCCCGTCGGTCAGGCGCAGTCCTCGGCCGGGGCGCGCACGATCACCGTTCAGGTGCCCAGCGTGCCGCAGGCGCTCGCCAACAACCGCGTGCCGGTGCAGGCGACGGCGACCGACATCGCCTACGTCAAGGATGCGCAGTGGATCGAGCCGCCGGCGCGGCAGTTCGCGCGCGTCCTGTCGGACACGGTGGCGGCGCGGACCGGGCGGGTGGTGCTGTCGGGCGCGCAATCGCTCGCCGATCCGGGCGCGCGGCTGGCGGGCGAATTGCGGATGTTCGGCGTCGATGCCGCGGCGTCGAGCGCGGTGGTGACGTACGACGCGGCGCTGGTGCGCGACGAGGGGGGGGCGCTGGAGAAGCGCCGCTTCGAGGCGCGTGTGCCGGTGTCGGCAATCGAGGCGGGGCCGGTCGGCGTCGCGCTCAACCAGGCGGCCAATCAGGTCGCCGGCGAGGTCGCCGACTGGGTCGGCCGTTGAGGCAGTGACGGCGCGCGCCGGGACGGACCCGACGCGCGCACCCCATCAGAAAGTAAAGGCGACGCCGACCGCGCCGAGCCACTGCGTGCGCGATCCGGCGATGCGGACGAGCGGGCTGTCGGCAACGTCGTTGATCATGCGGCGATAGGTCCCGCCGGCGACGAGCTTGAAGCCGCGCAGCAGGTTGCCGGTGAGCGAATAGGTGCCGAGCGCGCCAACGGTCCAGTTCTTCCATCCGCCGCGGCCGGTGGTGTAGGTGGGCAGGCCGCTGATCGCCGACTGGCCGACCGGGACGTAGAAATAGGTCTGGACGTATTTGGTCCCGACCCGCTCGGCCGAGGCGAACAGCGCGACCGCGGATTTCTCGCTCAATGGCGTGAAGTAATTGACGGTCGGCTGCCAGATGCCGCTGCGATGCACGCCGCTAACGTCGTGGCGATAGCTGACCGAGACCGACAATTTGTCATACTGACTGGTGATGACGCCGGTCTTGCCGATGCCGGCATAGCCGCCGAGCTCGATCGACGTATCGCGCTCGCCCAGCCGGCGAACGCGCGCGTCCTCGATGCTCTGACGGTTGCTGCGCATGAAATTGATCGCCGCAACGGGGCCGAGCTGGACATCCCACGACGGGCCGCCGGGGCTGGGGATGAGATCGGCGCTGGCGCGGCTGCCCAGCACCGAGAAGCTGATCCCGCCGATCGTGCCGATCGCCGCCGGCCCGGGCGCGAAGCGATAGTCGTTCGACCCTTCGTAATCGGGCAAATAGGCGAGCCCGAGCCCGAGCGTGATCGTGTCGCGACCGAAATCCGCCATCGCGTTGGGCGCGTCACTGGGCGCGGGCGCCGATGCGGCTTCGGCGGGCGGCGCATCCTGAGCGACGACGGCGGTCGGCAGCGCGGCAGCGACGGCCGCGCCGATGAGCAGATTCCTGGCGATCACGAGAAATTGTCCCCTTCTTACAAGGGACGCAAACCCGCCTAATCTGGTTTAGCTCCGGCCAGTATTGCTCACAGCATGTAGCGCATTTTGATCTGTTGCCTTTCGGCATCACCTTCGACCGAGAAGCGGGCGGCCGCGAAGCGCGGCGGGCCGAAGCGGATCGGCGGATTGCGCGAGAA
The DNA here is from genome assembly GCF_002117915.1 of Sphingomonas sp. TZW2008. Taxonomy (GTDB): domain Bacteria; phylum Pseudomonadota; class Alphaproteobacteria; order Sphingomonadales; family Sphingomonadaceae; genus Sphingomonas. The sequence goes on from NZ_BDJB01000011.1 coordinate 127,793, forward strand.
GCCGAAGCCTTCGCGCGGGATACCGGCAAAGGTATCGAGCTTCTTGTTGCCGTTCTCGTCGTGGATCACGGCGATCGCGTAGGTACCGCGCGGCAGCCCGTCGAAGCGCAGCGCGTCGCTGCCCGCCGGGACGGAACGGCGCGTCGCGTTGTGATCGTCGACGCAGGTCGGGAAGTTTTCGGGATCGGCGGTCAGGCAGACGCGCAGCACGCCCTTGGCGGAGCGCACCGCATCGAACGAAACGTCAAGCCGCGCGACCGGCGCCGCGCCGATCAGCGTGCTCGCCGCGAGTGCCAGCAGCAGCACCTGCGCGGGCCTGCGCACGGGCGCGGTCGCGCGCGAAATCGCCGAGCCCGTCGTCGGTGCCGCACAGGCGATCCCAGAACCGGAAATATAGCCCATAATTGCACCCGTACCGCTCGTGATGACGCTGATGATGGCTCGCCGTGATGAGCCATGCCCCCAATGGCCCACGCCACATGAACCGGGGGAAAATCTCCCAACCCATGTGATTGGTGACGCCCATAACCGTCATGATCGTCAGCACCAATCCGAGCGCGGCGACGTGGATGGGAATGATGAACACCAGTAGCGGAATTACCACAGCGCCGGTCAGCGCCTCGATCGGGTGGAACGCCATCGCCGCCCAGGCGGTGGGCGGGCGGCTGGCATGATGGACGGCGTGCGCGAGGCGGAAGGGCTTCGGCCGGTGCATCCAGCGATGCGTCCAGTAAAACCACGTATCGTGCGCCGCGAGGTACAGCAGCACCGACAGCGGCAGGTACCATAGCGGCCAGGCATGGACGTCGCGATAGACCTGCGTCCAGCCATGATTCTCCCATCCCCAGGCGACGACGCCGGCAGGGATGCCGTAGATCGCGGCGGAGACGAGACTCCAGCCGATCTCGCGCCGGATCTGCGGATCGAGCCCGGTGTAGAGGCCGGGGTGCCGAAGCCGCGTGGCGAGCGCGAACCCGCCGCTGGCGGCCAGGTAGCGCACGCCGACGATCGCGGTCATCGCGGCGGCGGACAGGATAATGGCCAGAGCGACGGTCACGCCCCGCCTTACGCGCTGCAACGCCGGCAGAAAAGGCGCGGCGGCGAAACGGCCGAACCGGTGGCGGCCAGTGCGGCGAGGGGCGTGCTGGAAACGCGCGTGACGGCGATGTGCGCGGACGACACATGCGAGGTCGGCGTGGCCGGGGGTGGGACAATATGTCCGCCAATCGCCGCTTTCGCCGACTCGGCCGATCCGCTAGGCGGGACCGATGCCGGAAACCCACCATTGCGACCTGGCGATCGTCGGCGGCGGGCTGGCAGGCGGGCTGATCGCGCTGGCGGTGGCGCAGCGCCGCCCCGAGCTGATCGTGCGCATCGTCGACGCGGGCGAGAGCCTGGGCGGCAATCACGTCTGGTCGTTCTTCGATGCCGATGTGGCGAAGGAAGATCGCTGGTTGCTGACGCCGCTCGTCTGCCACGCGTGGCCGGCGTACGACGTACGCTTTCCGGCGCACGCGCGCACGATCAACCAGCCCTATTATTCGATCGAATCGGAGCGGTTCGACGCGGTGGTGCGCAAGGCGCTGCCCGCCGAGGCGATCATGCCGGGGCGCAAGGTGCTGGCGTGCAGCCCGACCGCGGTGGTGCTGGCTGACGGCGATCGGATCGAGGCGAAGGGCGTGATCGACGCGCGCGGCGCGGGTGATCTGTCGACGCTGGAGGTTGGATGGCAGAAGTTCGTCGGCCGCACGCTCGACATTCCTGCCGGCCACGGCATCACCCGCCCGACGGTGATGGACGCGACGGTGACGCAGCACGATGGCTATCGCTTCGTCTACCTGCTGCCCTTCTCGCCGACGCGCCTCTTCGTCGAGGACACCTATTACAGCGATACGCCGTCGCTCAACGTCGGCGCGCTCAACCGCCGCATCGACGTCTACGCCGCCGCGCGCGGCTGGGAAGTCGCCGCCGGGGCCAACGACACGCGCGAGGAGAAGGGCGCGCTGCCGGTGGTGATCAGCGGCGATTTCGAGGCCTATTGGCGGTGGGGCGGCGCGAAGGTCGCGAAGGCGGGCGCGCGTGCCGGGCTGTTCCACCCGACGACGGGCTATTCGCTGCCCGATGCGGTGCGGCTCGCGGTGCTGATCGCCGACGCCAAGGATTTGAGCGGCGACGCATTGCACACGCTGACCCACGATTATGCCCGCGCGCGCTGGGACGAGCGCCGCTTCTACCGGATGCTTGACGCCATGTTGTTCCGTGCTGCCGATCCCGATGCGCGCTATCGCGTATTGGAACGCTTCTATCGCCTGCGCTCCGGCCTGATCGGCCGCTTCTATGCCGCGCGGTCGACGCGGGCGGACAAGCTGCGCGTGCTGGCGGGCCGCCCGCCGGTGCCGGTAACGCGCGCGGTGCGCGCGCTGCGGGGCATCAAGTGAGCCGCGCAATCGTCATCGGATCGGGGTTCGGCGGGCTGGCGCTCGCGATCCGGCTGCAATCCGCGGGGATCGACACGACGATCCTGGAGGCGCGCGACAAGCCGGGCGGGCGGGCCTATTATTGGGAGCGCGACGGCTTCACCTTCGATGCCGGGCCGACCGTGATCACCGATCCCGCCTGCCTGCAGGAATTGTGGGCGCTGTCAGGCAGCGACATGGCGGCCGACGTCCTGCTCGAACCGGTGCAGCCCTTCTACCGGCTCAACTGGCCCGACGGCACCAATTTCGACTATACCAACGACGACAGCGTGCTGATGGCGGAGATCGCCAAGCTCGATCCCGCAGACGTCGCGGGGTACAAGCGCTTCCTCGACTATTCGGCCGGCGTCTATCACGAGGGCTATGAGAAGCTCGGCCACGTCGCGTTCCTCGACTTCGCGTCGATGATCAAGGCGGCACCGGCGCTCGCGAAATACCAGGCGTGGCGATCGGTCTATTCGATGGTGTCCTCGTTCGTGAAGAGCGAGAAGCTGCGCGAGGCGCTGTCGTTTCACACGCTGCTGGTGGGCGGCAATCCGATGACGACGAGCGCAATCTACGCGCTGATCCACAAGCTGGAACGCGACGGCGGCGTGTGGTTCGCGCGCGGCGGCACCAACCGGCTGGTGGCGGGGATGGTCAAGCTGTTCGAGCGGCTCGGCGGCACGATCCGGCTGGGCGACGCGGTGACGCAGATCGAGACGCTGGGCGACCGGGTGACGGCGGTGCGCACCGCCAGCGGCTGGCGGCAGGAGTGCGACACCGTCGCGGCGAACGGTGACATCGTCCACACCTATCGCGACCTTCTGTCGGGATCGAACAGCGCGCGGCGCAGCGCGGCAAAGCTCGAGCGCAAGAAGTTCTCGCCGTCGCTGTTCGTCGTCCATTTCGGCATCAAGGGAACGTGGCCGGGCATACCGCACCACATGATCCTGTTCGGGCCGCGCTATAAGGGGCTGCTCGCCGACATTTACGACAATGGCGTGGTGAGCGAGGATTTCTCGCTCTATCTTCACCACCCGACCGTCACCGATCCGAGCCTCGCGCCCGAGGGCTGCTCGACCTTCTACGCGCTGGCGCCGGTACCGCATCAGGGCAAGTTCCCCGAGGATTGGGAGCGAATAAAGCCTATCCTGGAGAAGCGCATCCTCGATGAGGTAGGACGGCGGCTGATCCCCGATATCCACGAGCGGATCGTCACCAAGTTCAGCTACTCGCCGGCTGATTTCTCGCGCGATCTCAACGCGCATCTCGGCAGCGCGTTCAGCCTCGAGCCGGTCCTGACGCAGAGCGCGTGGTTCCGCGTGCACAATCGCGACGATGCGATCCCCAACCTCTACTTCGTCGGCGCGGGCACGCATCCGGGCGCGGGCATTCCCGGCGTCGTCGGTAGCGCGAAGGCGACCGCGGCGCTGATGCTGGAGGATGCGCGGCGGTGAAGCGACTGGCGGTCTATTGCGGGTCGGCGACGCCGCGTGATCCGGTGTATCTGGAACTGGCGCACACTGTCGGCCGAACGCTGGCGGAACGCGGCATCGGGCTCGTCTACGGCGGCGGGCGGCTGGGGCTGATGGGTGCGATCGCCGACAGTGCGCTGGCGGCGGGCGGCGAAGTGATTGGCGTCATCCCGCAGGCGCTGGTTGATGCCGAAGTGGCGCATCGCGGCCTCACCGAGCTTCACGTCGTAGAGGGAATGCACGATCGCAAGCGGCGCTTCACCGACCTTGCCGACGGCTTCGTCACCATCCCCGGCGGGACGGGCACGATGGACGAACTGTGGGAGGCGTTGAGCTGGGCGCAGCTCGGCTACCACGCCGATCCCGTCGGGCTGCTGAATACCGCGGGTTATTACGATCACCTCGTCGCCTTCTGGGAGAAGATGGGCGAGGTCGGCTTCCTGCGCCCGCAGCACCGCGATCTGCTGATCGTCGCCGACACGCTCGACACGCTGCTCGACCGGATGGCCGCGCACGTGCCGACGCAGCCAATCGTGCGGATGAGCGCGGCGGATCTTTGATCGAGCTAAGGCTCACCTCCCGTTTTTCCTGAGGAAGTGCCGAGCGTAAGCGAGGTGCCGTCTCGAAGGGCATGGTCCGCAACGCTGCTGCGAGACGGCGCTTCGCCAGCGGCTCAGCACCTCCTCAGCACGAACGGAGGCTTTGGAGAACGTGACGCAGTGATGGTGCAACACCAGTCCGACCCGAGCGAACGCGCCGCGCTGGTCGTCGCCGCGCGCGATTCGATCGTCAAGGGATCACGCAGCTTCGCCACCGCGAGCAAGCTGTTCGACGCGGCGACGCGCGAGCGCGCATGGCTGCTCTACGCCTGGTGCCGCGCGTGCGACGATATAGTCGACGGGCAGGACCACGGCCATGGCGCGAGCCACGTCGCCGACGCCGAGGCGCGCGTTGCGATCATCCGTGGAAAGACCACGGCGGCGCTGGCGGGGCGCGTCGTTGGCGACATGCCGTTCGACGCGCTGCGCGTCGTCGCGGCGGAGACGCGACTGCCGCCGCGCTTCGCGCACGATCTGATCGACGGGTTCGAGCTCGACGCCGCCGAGTGGCGGCCGCGCAGCGCGAACGACCTCTATCGCTACTGCTACCATGTCGCCGGCGCGGTGGGGTGCATGATGGCGGTGATCATGGGGGTCGATCCTGCCGACGACGACACGCTCGACCGCGCGTGCGATCTCGGCATCGCGTTCCAGCTCGCCAATATCGCGCGCGACATCGAGGAGGATGACCGCGTCGGGCGCTGCTACGTCCCCGAGGAATGGTTGGTCGAGATGGATATCCCGCCGGGCCAGCACATGAAGCCGCCGTTCCGCGACCGGCTGGTGGTACTCGCACGGCGGATGGCGGCGAGTGCGGCGCTGCACGAGGCGAGCGCGCGCGTCGGCGCGGCGCGGCTGCCCGCCCGCGCGCGCTGGGCGGTGCTGGCGGCTGCGGGGATCTACGGCGATATCGCGCGCGAGGTGGCGGCGCGCGGCGCGCATGCTTGGGACCATCGCGTGACGACATCGAAGGCGGCGAAGCTCGGTTGGGTGGGGAAGGCGGGGGTGGCGGCGCTGCGCCCGGTTCCGGTGACGCAGCGCGACGCGCGGCTGTGGACGCGCCCGCGCTGACTGCAGGCGGCGAACCGTCCCTCCGCGATAGACGCACGGTAGCCGCCCGCTTCGATCTCGGCGCTTCCAAATGACCGGGATGCCTTGGGCGACATCAGATCTCAGATGGCGGCGCTTCGTGATGCAAAACGATCGGGCGGAGCCTGGCGGGACTGGCCGCGATGGCTCTCGATGGTGAAACCTGCCTTGGCTGTTCCGGCATAGGTCAGTCCGGCTTTCTGCGGATCGGCACGGCATCGGTGCCGGCGCTATGCCCGAGGAGCGGGCCGTAGAGGTTCGCGGCAGATCGTCGGTTTGCTGTAGTACGCTGCGTGCTTCCACGGCCACCGGACGGCACCGTCGATACCCTTGCTCATTGCCGATCGGCTGACGGATGACTCACGATATGACTAATTCAGATCAACATCTTATTTTACAGCCGAGCCGAAACCGCGCGTGAGGGATCTTCGTTGAGGAAGCGAATCGAAGTGGCTGGCATTTCGACGTTCCGGGGGGCGCGCCGCTGCTTATCCTTTCCATCGCGCTTGGTGGCTGCCTGAAGGGGCCGCCGGTCGAGTTCGGTCTGACGGCTGATACCGGCGGCCACATTACTTACGCACTCGGCGCAGCGCAGGCACTCGCCGCGCGCGACGACGTTACGGGCGTCGAAATCGTCACCCGCCTGATCGACGATCCAACCCTCGGGCCGGCCTATGCGCTGCCGTACGAGCCGATCGACGCCAAGCTGGCGGTGCGGCGCATTGCCACCGCGAACCGCGCCTATCTGTCGAAAGAGGCCAACGCCGCGGACCGCGACGCCTTCGCCGAGGCGCTGATCGCGCATCTCGCCACGGCGCCGCACCTGCCCGACGTGATCCATGCGCATTTCGCCGACGCCGCGGAGGTCGCCCGCAAGGTGCGCGACCGCTTCGGCATCCCGTTCGTCTACACCGCGCATTCGCTCGGTATCGATAAGCTGCACAGCGGCGTCGGTGATCCCGGCATGGCGCGCCGGCTGGCGGAGGAGACCGACGCAATCGGTGCGGCGGACCTGATCGTCGCCTCGTCGCGCGATGAGGCCGAGCGGCAGCTGATGCTCTATCCCACCGCCTGCCCGACGCGGATCCACTGCCTGCCGCCGGGCGCCGGCATCGCGGAGAGCACGCCGACCGATCTCGACGCAGCGCGCCGCCTGATCGCGCCGTTCCTGCGCGATCCGGACAAGCCGATGATCCTGGCGATCGCGCGCGCGGTGGCGAAGAAGAACCTCGCCGGGCTGGTCGACCTGTATGGCGCCGACGCCGATCTGCGCGCGCGCGCGAACCTGGTGATCGTCGCCGGGCTGCGCGACGGCCCCGACAGCGGCGAGCCCGAGCAGCGCGCGGTGATCGCCTCGCTGCTTGCGGGGATGGACCGGCACGATCTCTACGGCTCCATGGCACTGCCCAAGCGGCACAGCCGCGCGGACATCGCCGCGCTCTACGCGTTGGCGCGTGCGTCAGGCGGGGTGTTCGTCAATCCCGCACTGGTCGAGCCCTATGGGCTGACGCTGACAGAGGCGGCGCTGCACGGCGTACCGGTGGTCGCGACCTGCCACGGCGGGCCGGCCGACATCGTCGCGACGCTGCACCACGGCCGGATCGCCGACCCGCGCGATCCGCGCGCCTTCGCTGACGCGATCCGTGCGCTGCTCGACGACGGCATCGAATGGGCGCGCTGCTCGGCGGAAGGGGCGATCCGCAGCAAGACGCTCGACTGGCACGGCTATGCCGCGCGCTTCGTTGAGATCGTGCGATCGCTCCGCGCGGTGCCGGCCGCAAGCCCTGCGCCGACCAGGCTGCTATTGTGCGATATCGACAACACTCTGACGGGCTGCACCGCCGGGGCGGCGGACGTCGCGCCGTTCCTCGCCTCGCAACCGACGCTCGCGTTCGGCGTCGCGACGGGGCGCTCGCTGCAAGAGGCGGAGCGGCTGCTGCGCGAGTGGCGCATGCCGACGCCGCGCGTGCTGATCACCTCGGTTGGCAGCGAGATCTACTGGCGCGACGGGACACGGCTGCGGCCCGACACCGGCTATGCGGAGTGGATCGACGAAGGCTGGGATCCGGATGCGTTCGACGCGGTGGTCGGCGCGCTCGAAGGCGTCGAGCGCCAGCCGGCGGTGGAGCAGCGACGCTACAAGCGCAGCTATTTCGTCGAGGCGCGCGGCGCGATCGCGGCGGTGCGTGCGGCCGTCGCGCATCTGCCGGTGCGCGTGATCCACAGCCATGGCCGCCTGCTCGATATCCTGCCGGCGCGGGCGGGCAAGGGCGCAGCGATGAAATGGGTCGCCCGCTCGCTCGGCATCGCGGCGGAGCACGTCTACGCTGCCGGTGACAGCGGCAACGATCTCGACATGCTGAGCCAGGTGCGCAACGGCATCCTCGTCGCCAACCACAGCGCCGAGCTGAAGCCGCTGATCGGCCGCCCGACGATCTACGTCTCGCGCCGACCACATGCCGGCGGCGTGGTGGAGGGGATGCGCGCCTTCGCCGGCCGCGCCGCGGCATGACGCGCCCGATCGGCTATTTCGTCCACCATCAGGGGCGCGGCCACGCCGAGCGCGCGGCGGAGATTGTCAACGCGATGCCGGAGCGCCCGGTGACGCTGTTTTGCGCGCGCAACGACATCTTTCCGCCGCTCGGCGCCCATGTGCACATCGAGACAATCCCGTCGCTGTTCGAAGCACCCGCCGATGCCGCACCCGCGCTCGCCAACGCACGCACGCCGGCAACGCTGCACTGCGCGCCGCTCGGCTGGAGCAGCATCACCCGTGCGATCGCAACGATCGCGCAGTGGTTCGACACCGCGCGCCCCGCGCTGTTCGTCACCGACGTGTCGGCCGAACTCGCACAACTGGCGCGGATTGCGTCGATCCCCTGCGTCAGCGTGCTGCAGCACGGCGACCGCGACGATGCGGGGCATATGGCGGCGTATGAAGCGGCGCTGGGCATTCTCGCGCCCTATGCGCCCGCGCTGGAGCAGCCCGGCCGGCCAGCCTGGATGCTGGCTAAGACGCATTATGCACCGGGCGTGGGCATTGACCCCGCCACGATCGGCGCACCGATCGACAAGGCAGCGGCGCGCGCCGCGCTCGGCTTGCCTGTGGCGGGCGAGATCGTCCTGGTGATCGCGGGCGGCGGCGGCAACGGGACGCCGGCGACGCCGCTGACGCTCGGCGCGCGCGCGATGCCCGACACGCAGTGGCGGACGATCGGCGCGGTCGAGCGCGAATGGCATGAGACAATGCCGGGCAACCTCCACCATCTCGGCTGGGTCGATTGTCCGGCGACCTATATCGCGGCGGCCGACCGGATCGTCTCGTCCGCCGGAAACACGACGGTGCACATGATCGCGGCCGCCGGGCGGCCGTGGATCGTGGTGCCCGAGTGGCGCTATTTCGACGAGCAGTTATGGAAGGCGCGGATGCTCGACGCCGCGGGCGCGGCGGTGATGCTCGATCACTGGCCGGCGCACGGCGGCGCGTGGGCAGCAGCGTGGGCACGCGCCGACGCGCTCGATCTGACGCGCCAGCGTGCGCTTGTGAACCACGATGCCGCGACCGAAACCGCTGCCTGGCTGTGCACGCTGGCCGACGCGGGCTGGGCAGCGCCCGACGTCGAAATCCTCTCCCTCCTGCCGGAACAACGCGCATGATTTCTGTTTGCACGCTCGCTGGTGGCCGCGCCGCGCACTTGCACAACATCGTTCTGGGGCTCGATGCGCAACTGGTGCCGCCCGACGAACTCGTCATCGCGGTGATGCAGGACGAGCCCTATGTGCTGCCCGAAAAGCGCTTTCCGGTACGCCAGCTGATGATCGGCGGCGGCGGCATCCCGCTCGCCGCGGCGCGCAACGCCGCCGCGCGCGCGGCCGAGGGCGAGACGCTGATCTTCCTAGACGTCGATTGTATTCCCGATCCGGCGTTCGTCGGCGACTACGCCCGGTTGCTTGATGAAATGAACGCGGTGCTGATGGGCGAGGTGCTGTACCTTCCCGCCGGTGCGACCGACGCCGGGATCGATATCGATCGGTTCGCGCGGATCGGCGTCAAGCATTCGGAACGCGCGGGGCCGCCGGTCGAGGCGACGGGCGCGTGCAGCGACTATCGCTGCTTCTGGTCGCTCAACTTTGCGATGCGTCGCGCGACGTTCCTCGCACTCGGCGGGTTCGACGAGCGCTACGTCGGCTATGGCGGCGAGGATACCGATTTCGGGCGGTTGGTGGTGGAGGCGGGCATTCCAATCCGCTGGTGCCGCGGCGCGCGCGTCTATCACCAGCATCACGCGCACCACATGCCCCCGGTCCACCATGTCGACAGCGTGATCGCCAATGCCGCGCGCTTCCGCGACAAATGGGGGCATTTCACGATGGAACACTGGCTGCGCGCGTTCACGCTGATGGGGCTGGTGCGGCTGGAGAACGGCGAACACGTCCGGCTGCGTGACGTTAACGAGGCGGATCTGGCGCTGACGCGGCAGCAGGCGGACCAGCCTTATGCCAGCACGGCGACCGTGCTTGCGCTGCTCGAGGCGCGGATGGCGGCGGCATAAGCCGCCTCGTAGCCGTCGATCATCGCGGCGACCGAGAAAGCGCGCTCGATCCATGCGCGGCAATCGGGCCGCGGCACCGCCATCGCGGCGCGGATCGCGCGGGCGAGATCGGCCGGATCGTCCGAGGCGTAGGCACCCGCTTCGCCGACCACTTCGCGCATCGCGCCGCGATCGATCGCCGCGACGGGCACGCCGCATGCCAGCGCCTCGGCGGCGACTAGCCCGAACGGCTCGTCCCACATCGGCGTCGAGACGAGCACCGATGCGGCGCCGATCGCGTCGACCAGCGCGTCGCCGCCGAGATGGCCGTGATAGACGCAGGCCTCGCCGAGTAGCGGCGCGACGTGGTCGCCGAAATAATCCATGCAGTCGATGGGTCCGTAGATGTCAATCGGCAGGCCCGCGATCGCAGCGGCCGCCGCTGCCACCGCGGTGCCCTTGTTCGGCGTGATCCGCCCACACCAGATCGCGCGGCCGTTGCCATGCGCCGAGAAGCGCCAGCGCGCGGTGTCGATCCCGTTGTGGACGACCGAGGCGGTGGCGGGTGCGTCGGCCCACCAGCTGCGCGCGTGGCTGCGCGACGTCACCGTCTGTCGCAGCCACGGCGCGGCGTAGTCCGCGATCGTATCGGCCAGCCCTTTGAAGGGCGGAACGTGGAGCGACGTGACCATCGGCTGGCGATCGCGCAGCGCCCAGCGATGCAGCGCGGGGTGCATCGCATTGTTGTGTACTACGTCGAAGCCGCCGTGCGCGATCGCCGCCCAGGCGCGCCCGAACGCCGCATCCTGGAACGCGGTGAGCTCGTCGGTACCGTGCCACAGCGCCCACGGCAGCACCGCCTCGTAATGCTGCGGGACGACGCCGTGCAGCGGCAGCGCGGCGTCGCTGTCGGCGCTGGCGAACAGCGTCACGTCGTGCCCGCGCGCGACGAGCGCGTCGGCGAGCTGGTGGCAATGCGCCTCCATCCCGCCCATGAAGGGCGAGGCGATCGGATGGCGCAGATGCGCCACCACCGCGATGCGCAGCGGCCGCTCGTCTTCGGGCAGATCGATCATCGTGGCGTCACTCGGGCTTGGTGATGCTTGGCCATTTGACGCCGAGCTGCTCGAGATAGCTGCTGTACTTCTTGGGGTTGTAATAGGTCGGGCGCATGCGATCGCGGAATTGCGCCATGATGTCGGCGTTCATCTCGATATAGGGTTTCTCGTTGGTCAGGGTCGGCTGGTACTTCACCGTCTTGGTCTGCACGTCGGTGAAATAGCTCTTTGCCGCGGTGACGAGTTCCGGGCGGGTCAGCAGATCGAGCAGCGTCATCGCCATCACCTTGCCGCCGGCGACCGCGCCCTTGTGCGCGATCGGCGTCGCCATCGCGATCGCGTTCGACCAATTGTGCCCCGGTAGCTCGGGAATGTTCGAGGGGTAGCGGATGGTGATCGTCGGCTTGGTCCACGATACGTCACCGATATCGTCCGATCCGCCGCTTTTGGGCTCGGCTTCGGGCGGCTTCATCGGCTCGAGCGCGGTGTCGAGCCCCTTCTGCTCGCCGCCGACCAGCTTCTGCACCGCCTTGGCGAACTGCTGTTCCTCCGCGGTCCAGGTCGGCAGGCCGACCTTCTTGATATTCTCGTATGCCGCCTCCGCCATCGGGCGGTTCATGTGCTGCGGGGCGGCGGTGCCAATGATGCGGTGGGAGACGGTGGTATCGGTCATCATCGCCGCGGCGGTCGCGATCTTGCTGCCGATCTCGTAATTCTTGCGGATTGCGTCGAACGACTGCTCACGGAAATAATACCAGACGGTCGCGGTCGAGGGCACGACGTTGGGAAAGTCGCCGCCGTCCTTGATGACATAGTGCGAGCGCTGCTCGGGGCGCAGATGCTCGCGGCGGAAGTTCCAGCCCGCGTCCATCAGCTCGACCGCGTCGAGCGCGCTGCGCCCGCGCCACGGCGCGCCGGCCGAATGCGCGCTCTCGCCATTGAAGGTGTAGAGCACCGACACGCCGCCGGTGCCCGATGGCTGGCCCCAATTGGTCTGCAGGTTCGAGCTGACGTGTGTGAACAACACCGCGTCGACGTCCTTGAACAGGCCGTCGCGCACGAAGAACGCCTTTGCCGCGACGGGTTCCTCGGCGACGCCGGGCCATAGCAGCAGCGTGCCCGGGATCTTCTCGCGGATCATGATGTCCTTCACCGCCAACGCCGCGGCGATGTTCACCGCCTGCCCGCTGTTATGCCCCTCGCCATGGCCGGGCGCGCCGGCGATCATCGGTTCGCGCCATGCGACGCCGGGCTTCTGGCTCGCCTTGGGGATGCCGTCGAGATCGGAGCCGACCGCGATCGTCGGGCCGCCGGACCCTTGCGACCACGTTGCCGACCAGGCGGTGGGTATGCCGGCGATACCGCGCGTGACGGTGAAGCCGTTCTTCTCGAGGATCTCGGTGATGTAGCGCGAGGTCTCGATTTCCTGCATCCCGAGCTCGCCGAAGCTGAAGATCGAATCGATCATTTCCTGCACCAGCTTGGCCCGCTTCTCGACCCCAGCGGCGGCTTCGACCTTGAGCGCGTCGAGCCGCTGCGGCGCGACCTGCGCGGCGGCGGGCACGGTTAGCAGCAAGGCAGCGGCACCCGCCGTCGTCATCCACGCCATTCGCATCATCGCTTTCCCCCTTGTGCTTCGGCGCCATCATGGCGGCACCGCAACGATCGGCATAGCCGGAACCACGGGCGATCATGCGTTTTCGTGCGTCGCCGTGTGGCTCACTGATAGCGCGACAGTCGGTCGAACCCCTCGTTCGCCTTGGTCATCTTGGCGAGCTTGCGCAGGAAGGCGCGGACGTGGCGATCGAAGCGATCGTCGTCGTGCACGCCGCGCCAGTGATAGTCATCGCGGTCGAGCAGCGCGCGCATCGCGGCGGCGAACGTCGCCTGATCGCGGGTGGTGTCGGTCGCGGTCAGTAGCGTCGCAACCATCTCCTCGGCCGATGCCTTGTCGCTGTCGTCCGCCTCGCGCCGGCCGCCGCGCGCGGCGACGGCCTGCTCGGCGCGCGCCGCGACGATGCGACGGTCGAGCCATCGCCGCACCGCTGCCGCATCCCACGGCGCGGCAGCGTTTGCGGGTGCCATCTTCGTCGTCATGTCGCCTTGCGCTCCCGCCGTTGCCCGCCATGCACCCGCTTTTCGTCATGCAGCGGCGGCGTATAGGTGGGCGCGATGAAGACCTTAGTCGATCCCGACCGCGCGCTCGTCAACGGGCTGGCGGCGATTCGCCGTGAATTTCAGGTGCCCGCGTCGTTTCCGCCGGCCGTGCTCGCCGCCGCCGAGGCTGCGGTGCGCCGCCCGCCGGCGGAACACGTCGATCGGCTGGACGTACCGTTCGTCACGCTCGATCCCGCCACCTCGACCGATCTCGACCAGGCGTTCTGGATCGAGCCGAGCAATGGCGACCTGCTGCTGCGCTACGCCATCGCCGATGTCGCGTGGTTCGTGACGCCTGGCGACGCGATCGACGCGGAGGCGTGGCAGCGCGGCGAGACGATGTATTTGCCCGACGGCAAGGCTGGGCTCTACCCCCCGATCATCGGCGAGCGCGCCGCGAGCCTACTGCCGGGCGATCCGCGACCCGCGGTGGTGTTCGCCGTCCGCGTCGCGCCCGACGGTGCGGCGACGCTCGACGGCGTCGAGCGCGCGATGATCCGCAGCCGCGCAAAGCTCGCTTATGCGACGGTGCAGCCACGCGACCTGCCGCCGACCTTCGAGGAGCTTGCGCGCCGTATCGCCGCGGCCGAGGCGCGGCGTGGCGCCTCGCGCGTCGATCCGCCCGAGCAACAGGTCGCAGCGGATGCGGACGGCGGGTTCACGCTGTCGTTCCGCCCGCGGCTCGCGTCCGAGGATCGCAACGCCGCGCTGTCGCTCGCGACCAATCTCGCCGTGGCAGACTTGCTGCTCGCACATCGCACCGGACTGTTCCGCACGATGCCCGAGCCCGATGCGAGCGCCGTCGCGCGGCTGCGCGCGATCGCGGCAGCGACCGGGATCGACTGGCCGGCCGATCTGTCGCTGCGCGCGTTCGAGCGCGGGCTCTCGCCCACCGGTGCGGCCGACGCGGCGATGATGACCGCGATCCGCCGCGCGGGATCGGGCGCGAGCTACACGCCGTTCCGCCCCGGCGAGACGCCGTGGCACGCGGCGATGGGCGCGACGTACGCTCATGCCACGGCGCCGCTGCGGCGCCTTGCCGACCGCTACGTGGTGATGGCCGCGCTCGCGCTCGCCAACGGCCGGGCGGTGCCCGAGCCGATCGCGGCGGCGTTCGAGACGCTGCCGCCCGTCATGGCCCGCGCGGGCGCACGGCAGGGGCAGATCGATCGCGCGGTGCTCGATCTCGCCGAGGCGGCGATGCTGCGTCCCCGGATCGGCGAGACGTTCCGCGCGGTCGTCATCGACGCCGATCGCGGCCGCGCGCGCATCCAGCTGTGCGATCTTCCGGTACTCGCCCGTGTCGCGGCCGAGGATGTCGCCGCCGGCGACCCGATCACGGTCCGCCTCACGCGCGCCGATCCCGACGCCCGGCGGATCGACTTCGAACCGGTTCCGGCTGCGTGACAACGCGAAACGGATAAGTTTTGACAGTGCGCCGAGCCAGCCCTTATCCCCGCGCATAAGCCCGGCGAGCGGCCGGCGGTGCGGGGATCGCAGATCCGGCCAAGCGCGGCAGCGCGTGCGGTGCGGTCTGGTCGGCGCCTGTCGCCGCATCGTTCCCGCGCGATCGACGATCCTGGTGGATGGATGACCGATATGGATACGCCCGCGGCGCCCGAAGCCTTTCGCCTGGCGCGCGTGTCGCGCGCGCGCACCGTGCGGCGCGACAAGCGGCCGCGCTGGGCGGAGCTCGCGGCGCAGGCGGCGTTCGTAGTGTTGATGATCCTGTGCCTGTCGGGGCCGTGGGCGGCGGGCGAAGCCGATCCCGCGCTCGCGCAGCTGCGGCAGATCGGTTACCTCGCGGTCCTCGCCACGACGATCGTCGCGCTCCGTCCGTGGCGTAACCCGCAGGCGCTGCTCGTCGTGCCATGGCCGCTGCTTCTCTCGCTCGGCTGGTGCTGGTTCAGCTTGAGCTGGGCCTTGTACCCGGGTGCCGGCTTGCGGCGGCTGGTACTGACGACGATCGTCGCCTGGTCGCTGCTCGCTTTGGTGCGGGAGATCGCGGTCAGCCGCCTCCTCAACATCCTCCACGTCC
This sequence comes from Sphingomonas sp. TZW2008, assembly GCF_002117915.1. GTDB lineage: Bacteria > Pseudomonadota > Alphaproteobacteria > Sphingomonadales > Sphingomonadaceae > Sphingomonas. Next base: position 143,200 of record NZ_BDJB01000011.1, read on the forward strand.
TGCTCGCGCTACTGCTCGTCGCCAACTATTTCGCCGTGTTCCTATTTCCGGCGACTGGGCTCGATCCAGACGTCTATGAAGGCGTCACCAACACGTGGCGCGGGGTGATGGGGCAGAAGAACTTCGTCGGCTTTGCCTGCGCGATGACGGCAATCGTGTTCACCATTGGCGCCGGCTTCCCCGCGTGGAATACGCCGCAAGGGCGCCCGCTGCTGATCGTCCGGATCGTCGTCGTGCTCGCCGCGGTGAATTTCCTGATCCAAAGCCAGTCCAAGACGTCGATGGGTATCGGCGTATTCGCGATCCTCGTCGGCGCGCTGTTCACCTATCTCGCGACGGTGAAGGGGCAGCGGCGGCTCGCTGCTCCCGGGTGGGCGTGGATCGCCATCGTGCCGTTCGCGATCGTCTGCCTGGGCATGGCGATCGATGCGACGCCCTATCTCGAGATGGTCAGCGATCCTGCCGCCTTCACCGGCCGGACGCAGATCTGGACGGGGTTGATCAAGGCCTATGTCGATCAGCCGCTGCTCGGCGTCGGTTACGGCTCGCTGTGGGACGTCGGCCCCGACGGTCCGATGAAGATGTATGCGGAAAAGTGGGCGGGCGAGGTGTCGCAGGGGCACAACGGCTATCTCGACATGCTCGTCCAGGTCGGCGCGATCGGCCTTTTGTTGATCCTGTTCGCTACGCTCGTCTGGCCGCTGCAGCGCCTGCTGCGCGGCGGCGATCATCCCGCGCGCGTGCTGGGCGCGGCGATGCTGTTCTTCAGCCTCGGCCACAACTTCACCGAATCCTCGCTGTTCGATCGCGACCTGCAGGGGCAGGTGTTCCTGATGATCGCGATCGCCTTGCTGTGGAAGACGACCGCGGCGGTTGCGGGAGATACGCGCCGGCCGGCGTGACGCCGCGCACGTCGGCCTACCAGAACGTCAGCTGCTTGGCCGCCGCAGTGAAAATCAACGCGAACAGTGCCGCGATCGCAAGACTCTGCGGATCGCGTGCGGCGAACACGACCGGATCGTCGTGCACCTCGCCGCGATGCGTCTTCATCCACAATCGCGTGACCCAGTAGAGCATCGTCGGCGGCATCAGCCATAGCCAGACGGACGCGGGATAGAGCCGCTCGGTTGACTGGCTCTCGACGTAGAGCGCGAGCACCAGCACGCTGACGAGCCCGCTGCCGGTGCCGACGCCGATCAGCACCGGCAGGTCCGCCGGCGTGTAGCCGCGCCCCGCCAGCATGTCGCCGTCCCCGCCGCCCTCGCCGGTGCCGGCAGCGCGCAGCTCGGTGCAGCGTTTCACCACCGCGAGGCTGAGGAAGATGAACATCGAGAACGCGAGCAGCCAGAAAGACGGCTTGATCCCCGTCGCCGCCGCGCCGGCGATGATGCGTATGGTGTAGAGCCCGGCGAGCAGAATGACGTCGAGCACCACCTGCTGCTTGAGCCGGATCGAATAGGCGAGCGTGATGGCGAGATACAGACCGGTGACCGCGGCGAAGACAGGCGGCAGCACGAGGCAAAGCGCGATAGCCGCGACGAGCAGCAGGACGGCAAGCCGGATGCCGGCGGCAATCGACAGGGCGCCGGATGCGAAGGGCCGGTGCCGCTTGCGCGCGTGGCGGCGATCGGCCTCGAGATCGAGCAGATCGTTGACGCCGTAACCGAACGACGCTGCGGCGCAGATCGCGACGAAGGCGAGCGTCGCCCTCGTGAGCAGGTCCATATTGGTGATCTGCTGCGCGGCAAGCAGGGGAACGAAGACGAGCAGGTTCTTGAGCCACTGATGCGGCCGCAGCGCCAGTGCATAGGCCGCCCACGCCGAGCCGTCGGTTGCCAACCGGTCGACGGCGTCCCGCCCCGCGGCGGCGCGGCGGTGCAGGCGCCCGTCGTTCGATGCCACGATCACGCGCCGCGCGTGGCGCCATACCGGCAGATCGGCGTAATCGTTGCCAACATAATCGAACCCGCCCTCGCCGAACCGCTCCACCAGCCGCGCCGCCTTGGCCTCCGCCGACAGGTTCGTCGCCGCGTCGCTGCTCAACACCTCGTCGAACACACCCAGATGGTCGGCGATCGCCGACGCGATCTGCGGTGCGGCGGCCGTCGCCAAGACGATCGGTCGCCCCTCCGCGCGCGCTTCGTCGATCAATGCCAGCACGTCGCGGCGATAGGGTAGGTGCGCGGCTTCGAAGCGGATGCGATCAGCGATCCAGTGCTTCGTCGCTGCTTTCCCCTGGAACAGCCGCGCGGTTGTACGAGCGAAGGCGATCGGCGCGGTGCGCAGCAGGAGCATCGCCGATTCATGCAGCATGTCGGTGCGCACCAGCGTGCCGTCGAGATCGACGCACAGCGGAATCGGACCTGGCGTTGGCGCGGCGGTAGTCGGCACTCAAGGCTCCAGCGGCAAAGGAGGGGGCGGGGCTCGGTTTGGCGGCTTACCGGGCGATGCTGTAAGCCAATACTACCCGCTTACGTTGCCTGGCGGACGACAAGCAGTTCGTGCGCATAAGGGCCCATCGATCGCGCCGCGCGGTGGATCACCGTGCCGCCTGCCTGCTCGACCCATGCGCGTACCTCCTCGATCGGACGATAGCGGATCCACTGGCGCGCCATGACGAGGTCGTGGAGGCGATTCCATCCGGCCTTCAGCAGCGGCCGATCGGCCATGTCTTTGTAGATCAGCACGCCGCCGGGCGCGACGTGCGCCAGCGCCTGCTCGACCACCGTGCGCTGGCCGTCGACGGGAATGTGGTGCAGCACGTCGACGATGCTGACCGCGTCGAACGGCCTCGCCGGCCACGCTTCCTCGACCGCGCTGTAGCGGAAGTCGATGCGCTCGTCGCCGAAATGCTCAAGCGCCATCTGCTGCGCGGCGGCGATCGCACCGCGGCTCGCGTCGAAACCGATCGCCGTGATCTGCGGCCGCGCCTGCGCGACGAGGCCGAGGAACAGCCCCGCGCCGCACCCGATATCCAGCATCCGGCCGCGCTCGGGCACCCAAGGCAGTAGCGCCTCGAAAGGGCAGATAAACGGCCGCAGGCTCTGCAGCGCGCGCGGTGCGGGTGACGCGTTGCGATACAGGTCGCGGGCGACTGCGGCGATCGCCGCCGGTCGATCTAGGTCGGTGCGCATTGCTATCCCCCAATCCCTATCGTCGTACCACCGGGGGGCGTCGGCGCAAAGGCCGGGGGCCGGTCTAGCGCGCGGAGTAGATGACGTAACCGCGCAGGCGCCGTGCGACGACGAGGCCGTGGCGCTGCGCCAGCCGCCGGAAGAACCCGTCCGCGTCGACCGTCTCGGGCCGCTCGACCAGCATAGCCTGCGGCGGCGGCAGTCGCGGCGCGAGCACGCGCCAGTCCTCGGTCGCGGTCGCCGCGATCATTGCCGCGCCGCGACCGGCGGGCGTCATCGCGGCGTGGAGCGAAATCGTCGGCACCGCAAGGCGGTCGCGCACCAGCGCGGTGCCGATCCACCAGCCGCGGCCGCCGGCGGCGCGCACCCGCGCCATCGCGTCCGCCGCCGCGCGCGTCTCGTCCTTGCCGTGACGATCGGACACGTGGAACACCGCGGTGGACAACAGCATCGTCGCAGCGATAAGCAGCGCCGCGAGCCGCGTTGCGCGTGCGCGCGCCTCGACCATGCCGATCGCGACGACGAGCAGCAGCATCGGGCTGGCAAAGGCGATATGGCGGCCGACGACGCGAAACCCGATCGCGATCCCGCCGATCGCGACGCCGAGAATCGAAACGACGGTTACCGCTAGCACCGACGCCACGAGCCGCCGATGCGACGAGCGCAACGCCTGCGCCGTCAGAACCGCGGCGCCGATCGCCAGCGCAGACAGCGCCGCCCATTGCCAGCCGGCGATCGCGCCGATCCCTGCTTGGCGCAACGCGTCGCGATCGGGCGCCAGCCCCGCGCCGCCGAGCACCTCGATCGCGCCGTAAATAAGTGTCGCGGCGCTAGTCTTGTTGCCGAGCTCGGGGGTCGCGCCCTTTGCCATGCTGTACAGCACGAGCCCGGCGAGCAGCGCGGCAAGCGCGACGCAGATAACGATCAGCAGGATATGCCGCCGCAGCAGCCCGGGCACCAGCGGCATCACGCGTCGCCCGGCGAGCACGGTGGCGCCGATCACCGCGGCGATGACGAGCGGCGCCGCCACCGGCGACGCAGCGAAGCTGACGAGCCCGCCGAGCACCAGCCAAAGGAGCGCGGCATCCGCCGCCCGCGGTTCGTCTGCCGAGCGTCCGGCCCAGGCTAGGGCGAGCAGCAGGAACGTCGCTCCCATCATCAGCATGACATAGGGGCGGGCCTCGTTGAGATAGGCCCAGGTGAAGCAGCTGATCAGCAGCAGCGCGCACCACGCGAACCGCACCGGACGCGCGAGCGCTTCGCTACGCAGGATAGCTGCCACAGTGCCGGCTAGGAACACGGCGTTGAGACTGCGCAGCGCCGCTTCCTCCACCCCAAACAGGCGGCTCCACAGGAAGATCAGGAAATGGTACGCCGGCAGTTGGCCGTCCGAATTGTCGATCGCGAGGAACCGGGTGATCCAAGCGGGCAGATTGGCGGCGCGCGCGTAGCTCCACGTGCCAAGTTCATCCATCCAATAGGCCTGACGGTCGATCGCGAGCAGCGCGACGAGCAGCGCCAGCGCTATCCCGCCAATCGTGATGATCGCCGCGCGCGGACGGGCGGCTCGCGCGTGAATGATCATTGAAGTCCCAGAGTTGCGTGACGGGTGTGCGCTACCAGACACGGCGGGGGACGGAAAGTCGGGGGCGGGCCGGCGCCGAAGCGTCAGCGCGGTTGCAGCTTCGCGCGCGCCTCAGCGCCGGGCGTAAGGATTGTTGAGGTTGGGGATCCACCCGACCTTGGGCCCCTCACGCGTTGCGCCGGCATCCTTGGGGCGGGGCGCGATCGCGGCCTTGGCGCGCGCGGCTTCGGGATCGATCTGCTCGGCGAACTGGAGGCCGGCGGTGCCGTCGCGGACCCAGCTTACCGTTGCGCCGACTGCGGCGAGCGCGCCGACCGACACGAGCACCGTCGCGCCGACGCGCAGATCACCGGCCTGATCGATCCGCGCACCGCCGCTCGACAGGTCGCGGATGCGATGCTGCGTCGCCGGCCCCCCGCCGAACCGCTCGATTGTCGCGTTAAGCATCACGCGCTGGCGGGGCGCGCGGGGCAGGCGGCCAGCATCGGCGCCGGGGTTCGGATCGTCGCGGTCGATCATCGCCGTCTCTATCTGGATCGCCGCTGCCGAGGTGGCAAGGCTTGCCGCCCAATCAGAAGTGGCGCGCGATGCCGACGTAGATCTCCGCGTCCGGCGCATCGGCATCGAGCGCGAGATTGGCGCCGACATCGAGCTGCAGATCGTCGGTGGGTTTCCAGTCGAACGACACGGCGCCGAGCCACTGTGTCGCGCGCTGTGTCGGATCGCGGTCACGCAGACCCTGCACCTCGACCGTCGTCTCGACCGCGTCGCTCAACACGACGTCGAGCCCTATCGTCCCGCTGTAGGCGGCGTGTCGGCCGTGCCCGTCGGCATCCGGCGCGGCGTCCGCCTCGCCGGTGAATTCGAGCTTGAGCGCGTCGCTAATGTCGTAGCTGACGGGAACGAGGATGCCTGCACCCCAATCGCCGGCGCCGATCGGCGCGCTCCCGATCGGCACGGTCACGAACGGCTGCACCGCGATCGAGAAGCCGCTGCCGTCCGGATTGGCGAGATTGGCCTTGAAGCCGAGATAGGCGTCGCCGACGCCGCTTTCGCGCGTCACGACGGCCGACGCGGCATCGCGCGTACGCTGGTGGCCGAACGGCGCCCAGCCGATTATCGCCTCGCTCGTTTCGCTCAGTCCGATGCGTAGCTGCGTCTCGGCGAGGGTGATGAGATCGTCGCGCACGCCGCCGGTATCGTCGCTCTGCCAGTCGGCGATGCCTAGCTCGACCGAGACGCGGCCGGGCGCCATGGTGCACGCCGGCGTGCCCAGACCGGGGCGCGCCGCACAGTAATCGCGCTCCTGCGCGCGTGCCGGCGCCGCGGCGCACCACGCCAGCAGGATCGCGAGCGCGCCGCCTGCTATCGACCATCGGTTCGTCACGGCGCGTCACCCCTACGTCAGCCGGCGAGCGCCATGGCGCGCGCGAGATGATCGTCGCTCGTCCCCAGCATCCCCTCGATCACCGTCGCGCGCTTGAAATAATGCCCGACGGCGAGTTCCTCGGTCATTCCCATGCCGCCGTGCAGCTGCACGCCGTTCTGGCCGACGAAGCGGCAGGCGTCGCCCACCAGCACCTTGGCGCCCGACACCGCGCGCGCGCGCTCGGCCGCGGGCGCATCGAGCATCATCGTCGCGCGATAGGTGGCGGACGTCGCCATCTCTATCTTCATGAACATGTCGACCATTCGGTGCTGCACCGCCTGGAAGTCGCCGATCGGCTGGCCGAACTGACGCCGCTCGCGCGTGTAGGCGATCGTATCGTCGAGGATGCGGCGCATCACGCCGAGCGCCTCGGCGCACGCTGCGGCGATGGTCGCGTCGGCGGCGGCCTCGATGGCGGGCAGCGCGCCGCCCTCGTTGCCGAGCAGCGTGTCACTTGGCACGCGCACGCCGTCGAGCCTGAGATCGGCGGCGCGGCGCCCGTCGATCGTGCGATAGGCGTGGATCGACAGCCCGGCGGCATCGGGCGCGACCGCGAACAGCGACGGCCCGGCGGGCGTCGACGCGCTGACCAGCAACATGGTGGCCCAGGGCGCCGCGACGATCGCCGCCTTGGCGCCGTTGAGCCGCCAATCGTCACCGTCGCGCGTGGCGGTCGTCGCGCGCGGCGCACCGGCCAGCCGCATGCCGGCCTCATGGCCCGCAAAGACGACGATCTGCGTGCCGGCGGCGATCCCGCTTAGCAGCTCCTTCGCGCGTGCACCGCTGGCCGCGCGCAGCAGTGAGGCGGCGGTCACCGCCGTCTCGGCAAACGGTTCGCCGACCAGCGCCACGCCCAATTCATGCATCACGACGAACACGTCGAACGGGTCGGGCGCGTCGGCGGCGCCGAGGCTTAGCACGCCGAGCCGCTCGGCCAGATCGCGCCACAGCGCGGGATCACGCCCCGTGTCGCCCGCGACCGAAGCCTGCCGCGCGGCGAAACCGTGTCGATCGCGCAGATAGCTGCCGAGCGAGGCGCGCAGCTGCTCCTGTTCGGCGGTGAAGGTGAAATCCATGGCGCCGCGCCTCCCTTGTCGCGCGTGATGTGGTCCGCTGCGTCGAGCGGAACGGATCAGACGATACGGTGCTCGTTCACCCAGAAGAGCGGTGAATTGGCGAGATCGATGAACCGCGCCTCATCCTCGAGCAGCCGCCGCCCCGCCTCGCGCGCCTCAGCGCTTGCCCCGGTCGCGACGATATCCTCGACGCTGTCGAAGTGCAGCTCGGCGACGCCGTCGTACGGCGGCACGACGCACGCGCGGGCGTCCGCCGTCGCGGCGAGACGCGGATCGTCGAAACTGTGACTCTGCACATAGCCGCGGATCCGCAGCACCTCGGCAAAGGAGGCGACGAGCGGCGCGTGATGGTCACGCCAATAAGCCTGGAAATCGGCACGGGTCATGCCCTCGCGCCGACGCAGGCAGAAGATCAGCTTGATCATCGCATTCCCCCTCGGATGCCGTTCATCGCGACAGCGCGGCGTTGGCGCGATCGAGCGCGCGCCACACGATCGTTTTCTGGATCTCGGTCGCGCCGCCGTAGATCGTCTGCGCACGCTCGAAGAGGTAGGAGGCGGTGCGCGGCACGGCGAACGGCGCCGCCTCGGGCACGGTGTCGCGCCAGCCCGGCTGCGATCGATCCGCCACCGCGATGCGATCGCCGCCGGCGAGCTCGACCCACAATTCGGTGATTTCCTGCGCGAGCTCGGTACACGCGATCTTGAGCGCGGATACCGCCGCGGGCGCCGCTTCGCCGCACAGCACGCGCAACACCGACAGCTCGACCGCGTCGAGCCGCAGCTCCGCCAGCGCGACGCGGCGCGCGAACAGCGGCTCGTCCGCCATCGTACCGGCGAACGCGCCGGGCAGCGTCGCGGCGACGCGGCGCAGCTCGGCCAAATCGGCGCGCTTGCGGCCGACATGGGCGTAGGACACGCGCTCGGCCGATAGCAGCACGTTGGCATAGTGCCAGCCCTTGCCCGCCTCGCCGATCATGTTCTTCGCCGGCACGCGCACCTGGTCGAACTCGACGCGATTGAGCTCGTGCGAGCCGTCGATGGTGATGATCGGATGGACGGTAATTCCCGGCGACCGCATGTCGGCGCAGATCATCGAGATGCCGTCCTGCTTGCGCGGGCATTTTTCGGTGCGCACCAGGCAGAAGATCCAGTCCGCCCAATGCGCGCCCGACGTCCAGATCTTGGTGCCGTCGAGGATGTAATCGTCGCCGTCGCGTACCGCGCTCATCCGCAACGAGGCGAGGTCGGAGCCGGACTCGGGTTCCGAATAGCCCTGCGCCCACATCGCGCGCGATTCCAGGATGTCGGGCAACCAGTGCGCCTGCTGCTCGGGCGTGCCGAACGCGCAGATGATCGGGCCGATGTAGACGACCGCCATCGGAATGATCGACGGTGCGCCGGCGAGCTCCAGCTCCTGCTCGAACAGGTAGCGCTGCACCGGCGTCCACCCCGGCCCGCCATGTTCGGCCGGCCAGCCGACGCCGAGCCAGCCCTTGGCGTTCAATGCCTGCTGCGAGCGGACGTGGTCTGCACGCGACAGCTTCCGCCCGTCGCGCAGCAGCGCCAGGATGTCCTGCGGATATTCCTCGGCGAAGAAACGGCGGACGTCGGCGGCGAACGCCTGCTCGTCAGGGGATAGCGTCATGTCCATGGCCGTTCGTCCTCCGCCCCTGCCGCAACGTCAATTGTCACATCCGATACCGTCACCATGCCGGGCCTAACCACCGGGGATTGAATCGCGGCCGGCACCGCGGACGAACATCAGTCCGATTTGCCCGATCACGAGCAGCAGGATGATGCTCGCGAACCCGCCCTGCTGGCTCTGCGTCACGCGGGTTCCGATGTTGACGAGCGCCGGCGCGAGCCACGCGGTGGCGACGCCCGACAAGGCGTAGACGCCGAAGAATGCGCCCGTCTGGCTCGGCGGGGCGAGCCGCGTCAGCGCGGTGCGGCTGGAGGCATATTGCGCGGTAATGAAGATCGCGTTGTTGAACCCGATCAGCAGGTAGATGAGCGAGGGCCAGGTGCGGTAAACCGGTCCGTCCCACAGCGGCGGATGCGCCGCGGCGTCGTACGCCCAGAAATACAGGATCCGATCGGGCGCCATGCCGAGCAGCGCGACGAGGCCGACGATCGTCATTGCGATCTCGACGCGCAGCGCGTTGCGCGGCCCCATCCGCTCGTCGAGGATCCGGCCGACGAAGCCGCCCGCCACCGCGACGATGCTCAGGATGATGCCGGTGATGAGCAGGTCGAGCGCGCCCCAGCCCATCACGCCCGCGGCGAGCACGCCGAAGAAGAACAGCACGCCGTTCATCCCGTCGAAGAAGAACATCCGCGCGCCGAGGAAGATCGCAGCGTCGCGATAGTTGCCCACCGTGCGCACCATCGCGACGAGATCGCGCACCCCTTCACGCAGCGCGCGCGGCACCGGCACGCCGGTGCGCGGCGCATCGGGGGTGAGGAGGAACAGCGGCAGCGCGCCGACCGTGAGTAGCGCCGCGGCGAGCAGTGCGACGACGCGTTCGGGCTCGTGCATCGCGGGGTTCATGCCGAGCAGCGGTGCTTCGGGCACCCACCACCAGTCGACCTTGCCTGGCAGCGCGAAGGCCCAGGCGGTGAAGCCGAGCGCCAGCACCGACGCCGCATTGCCGAGCGACAGCGCGAGCCCCGAGGCGGCGTGTGCACTGCGTAGCCCGGCGGCGCGGATCAGCATCGAATTGTGGAGCACCTCCGACCAGGCGAACAGGACATTGACGGCGAGCGCAATCGTCATCGTCGCCGCGACGGTGAGCCCGACGCTGCCCGGTGCGGCGAACCACAGAGCGGCGATCAGCGGCACCATCAGCGCCACGCTCGCCGCCAACCATGGTTTGCGCGGCCCGATCTTGTCGATCGACGCGCCGAGGATCGGCGCGGTCGCCATGACGATCCAGCCGGCATATTGCTGGAAACGCGAGATCAGCTCCTGCCCGCGCACCGGATCGCCGACCATCGTCGCCGACACGTAGGGCATGAAGATGTAGATCGTGATGAGGATCACATAGGGGTCGCGTCCGCCCTCGAAGATCGACCAGGCGACGCCGCCGCGGTTGAGCCGCGCATCACCTGCCTCGCCCGACGCGATCGGCGGGGCGACGACAGAAGCGGGGCCAAGGACGTCGACGGGGGTCGGTACGGTCAAGCGCGTGATCCTCTCATGCGCGCGCAGCCTCCTGCCGGGCCGCGTCGCGACGCCATCGTGGCGCACTCCGTGGGCGAGCGCCAGCGCCTGCGTCTAGCGGCGCGGATCGGCGTCGCAACGTCGCCCCCTCCGACAGAAGCGACAGTATCGTTACCCCTTGTTTACGCAACATCTTCTACGCAGGGCGCCATGTTCCGCGCGACACACGATTGGGCCCGGCTGCGTGCCGACGATCGCCCGGATCCGCCTGTCACCGCGCCGCGCCGCCCCGCCGGCCGGCCGCTCGCGTTCGTGCTGCTCGGCCTCGCCGTGTTCGCCGCGAGCATGCTGGGCCTCGCGTCGCGGCACGCCTTTTCGGTATCCTTCTGGCCGGCGAACGCGGTGCTCGTCGGGCTCGCGCTGCGCGATCGGCGGCTGTTCTCGCTGCCGGGCTATGCGGCGGCGGCCATCGGCTTCGTCGCGGCGGACCTCGTGTTCGGCCGGCCGCTGACGCTCGCGCTGTTCTTCGCCGCGACCAACGTCGTCAGCGCGCTCGTCGCCGCGCTGCTCCTCGCGCGCCTGTCCGCGGCCGATCTCAGCCTGCGCCGCTCGCACGCGGTGCTGCGCATCCTCGCCTGCCTGCTGCCCGGCAGCATCGCCGCCGGATTGTGCGGCGCGCTGCTCGTCCGGATCGAGTTCGGCGGGTCGATGATCCAGGCGCTGCAGACCTGGCCGGCAAGCGAGCTCGTCAACTACATGGTCGTCCTGCCCGCGCTGCTGACCGTCCGACCCGGCTGGATCGCGCGCGCGCGCCTCCACAGCGTCGCCGACCTGTGCCCCGCGCTGCTGCTCGCCGCCTCGTGCGCCGCGGCCGTGCTGTTCGACGGGCCGGGCAGCATCGTCTTCCCCGTGCCCGCGCTGCTGTGGTGCGCACTGACCTATTTGGTGCCGGTCACCGCGGTGATGACGACGGCGTTCGGCACCTTTTATCTGACGATGATCGGGCTCGGCCTGATTGACATCGGCCAGGACATGGCGGTCCCGCATATGGTGGTGTCCGTCCGCGTCACCGTCGCGTTCCTGGTGCTTATCCCGCTGACCATCGGCAGCGCAGTGGCGGTGCGCGACGATCTGATGCGCCAGCTGCGCCACGCCGCAGATCACGACGGGCTGACGGGGCTGCTCAATCGTCGCGCGTTCGAGATCGACCTGCAGGCACGGCTCGCCGCCGCGCGCGACGGCCGCACGGGGCTCGCGATCCTGTGGCTCGACGTCGATCGCTTCAAGGCGATCAACGATCGCTTCGGCCACCTCGCCGGCGATGCGGTGCTGCGCGGCTTCGCGACGACGCTGCGCGGCTGCTGCCCGCCCGATGCGGTAGTGGGTCGGCTCGGCGGCGAGGAGTTCGGGCTGGTGATCGACGTCGAGGACGCGCGCGCGGCGGAGGATGCGGCGGAACGGCTGCGCGCCGCGATCGCCGATCGGCCGGCGATCTGGGGCGGCGCGCCGATCGCGGCGACGGCGAGCATCGGCGCGTGCTACCTGCCCGCCGGGCGCCGCGCCGCGCCTGATCTGCTCCACCGCCTTGATCAGGCGCTGTATCGCGCCAAGGACGGTGGGCGCGACCGGATTGAATGGTGCGTCGCCAGCGATCGGCCGAACGCGGCGCCGAGCCCGGCAGCCGCCATGCCCCTGACGTGCGCCGCGTGAGGCCGCGTCAGGCCGCCTTCGGCTCGACGAACCCGGCCCAGTTGCGCATGTAGTCGACGAACAGCGGACTCAGCCCCTCGTCGAGCAGATGCTGCGCGCTGACGGGCGTCGGCGGCGAGGTGTAGTTCGGGTCAGCGGCGACGCGCTTGGGGAAATCGTGGCGCAGGATCGCGGCGCGGCCGATGACGACGAAGTCGCAGCCAGCATCGATCGCCGCCGCGGCGTCCGCCGCGCTCATGATCTTGCCCGCCGCGCCGAGCCGCACGTCGCCGCGGGGCAGATCGGTGAAGAAGCTCATCAGCGACCGGCCCTTGTGCTCGTCCTCGTGCGGCTCCTTCGCCGCGTCCCACAGCGACATGTCGAGGAAGTCGATCTTGCCGTCTGCCAGCAGTCGCGCGGCGACGTCGCGGATCTCGAGCAGCTTCAATCCGAAGCGCTCGGGCGACAGGCGCACGCCGATCTGGAAATCGGGGCGGCACGCCGCGCGGATGCCGTCGACGATCTCGAACACGATGCGCGCGCGGTTCTCCAGGCTGCCGCCATAGCGATCGTCGCGCCGGTTGATCTCGGGCGAGAGGAATTGCGCGAGGATATAGCCGTGCGCGCCGTGCACCTCGACGCCGTCGAACCCGGCCTGGTCCGCACGCCGTGCCGCGGCGATGAAATCGTCGCGCACCTGCTCGACCTCGGCGAGCGTCAGCCCGCGCGCGCCCGTTTCGGGATCGTCCGACGGGCAGACCGGCGTGCCGACCAGCTCGGCGGGCGAGCGATTGCCGGCGTGGTGCAATTGCAGTGACGAGATCGAGCCTTCGGCACGAATTGTGTCGGCGAGCCGCGTCAGCCCTTCCAGATGCTCGTCGCCGAACGCGCCGATCTGCCCGGCGAAGCCCTGTCCCACCGCCTGCACGTGCGCCGCGGCGGTCATCGTCACCGCGAAGCCGCCGGTCGCGCGCATCGTCAGCCAGCGATGCTCCTCGTCCGACAGCCGCCCGTCGGGATGGCTCTGCTGGTTGGTCAGCGGCGCCAGCATGAAACGGTTCTTCATCGCGGGGCCGCGCGTGAGGGCGAGCGGCTCGAACAGCGTGTCGACGGGCATGGGTGTCTCCGAATCGTCGTTGAAGGAGGCGGCGCTGCTTCGGCTATTTCGCCTGCCGCAGCGCGGTGCCGAGTTCGGCCGACTTGGCATCGCGCAGCGCGCCGCACAGCCGGATGTTCTCCAGCGTGCGCTCGTAATCAAGCACGCCGTTGCCGTCGGCACGGATGCGCGCGCCGATCGCGGCGTCGATCTGCGCCGCGCGGTCGACGCCGCACTGCGTCGCGAAGGCGCGCGCGACGCGCCCGGCAAAAATCCCGTTCGCGCTGCCCAGCACCTTGTCGATATTGGCGATGAACCAATCGCCGGTCATTGTCGCCGTTCCCGGCGCCAGCGCGAGCCGCTGGATGAGGTTGGCGCGATCGAGCGTGCGCAGCCGCGGATCGTTGAGCGCCAGCGCCCAGGTCGCGATCGCCGGCTGGCCGCTGTCCGCCACCGCGGCGAAGGCCGCGTCGCGCATTACCGGCTCCTCGCTGGCGAGCCCCGCCTCCATGATCCGCTTCGCCGCGGGGAGGCCGCCCTGCTGCACCACCGCGCCGAAGCCGTCGCCGAGATAGGTCGCGTCCAGCGCCGCCTTGTCGCCGCCGAGGTAGCGTTCCGCCGCCGCGGCGAGCTTCGCCAGCAGCGCCCTGTCCTCCGCCTCGCCCGCCAGCAGCGCGACGGTGTCGGCGCGCAGCTTTTGCCGGTCGGGGTCGTCGCCAGCATGGGCGCCCGCCGCGGGATCGAAGCCGAGCGCGGCGAGCCGCGGCGCGTAGGTGCGATCGAGGAAGGCGCGATAGGCCGGCAGCGCGGCAGCGGGGATCAGCCCGCGGCTGTGCATCCCGGCGAGCCGCTGCCCGCCGTCGAGCGCGGCGTTCGAATCGGCGTTGCCCGCCATCGCCACCGTGCCCGCGAGCACGCGCGCCGCGTCCGTGCGGCCGGCGCGGAACGAGGCCCACAGGCTGTCGCTCGCCGCGATTGCCTCTGCCCCCGAGAGCTGCGCGAAGCCGACGATCAGCCGGTCCCAGTCCGCCGCCGGCATGTCGAACCGGTAATAGCCGTTGCCGCCCGCATTGGGCATCAGCGCGGCATTGCCCGCCGGCACGTCGATCGTCGCGGTCGCGCCGTCGATCAGCTGGCAGCTGCGCGCCTCGCCGACGCGGTAGCAGAACGGCACCGTCCAGCGCGTCGGCTGCGGCGCCTGGCCGATGAAGGTGTAGCGCGATTGCGTTGCAACCATCCTGCCGCCCTGCCGGGTGAGCGAGATCAGCGGCACGCCCTGCTGGTCGACGAAGCTCTGCATCGCCGTCACCACACGCGGGTCCTGCGCCGCATCGGCGAGGCTCTTGAAGAAGTCCGCCGTCGCCGCGCTGCCATAGGCGTGGCGCTTGAGGTGGAGGCGTACGCCATCGCGGAACTTCTCGTCGCCGAGATACGCCGCGATCATCGCGATGACATGACCGCCCTTGCCGTAGGTGATACCGTCGAACGCTGAATCGATCTTTGCATTTTCGCGGATCGGCTCGTGGATCGGGCGCCCGACGGTGAGCGAATCGGTGTTCATCGCCGAGAAGCCCTCTTCGAGGCCGCCGACGCCGATGTTGAGCTCGGGCCGCCACTCGCCGCCGATGCGAAAGCCCATCCAGTTCGCGAAGCTCTCGTTCAGCCACAGATCGTCCCACCACACGGGCGAGACGAGATCGCCGAACCACTGGTGCGCGAGCTCGTGTGCGACGACCATGCCGAACAGCTTCTTCTGCGACACCGGCGCATCGGGGGCGAGCGCGATAATTCCGTCGCCGTAGATGTCGGCGCCGGCATTCTCCATCGCGCCGGGCATGATCGGCGAGCCAATCTGATCGAGCTTGGGGAAGGGGAAGGGCGCACCGAAATATTTCTCGAGCAGGCTGACGATGCGCGGCGTCTCCGCCATCACATAGCCGGTCTTGTCCCTCTGCGCCTGCGTCAGCACCGCGCCGAGCGGCAGCGGCTGGGTGCGCTCGGGCGTCGGCGGGACGGTGCCCGTCGCGTGGACGAACGGCCCCGTCACCAGCGCGACGAGATACGTCGGCAGCGGGCGGGTGGCGGCGAACTGGTGCTTCTCGAGCGCGCCGTCGGGCGTCACGCCGGTTTCGGGCGCGTTGCTCACCGCCTTGCTGCCGCGATCGGTGGTGATCGAGACGGTGAATGGCGTCTTGAAGCCAGGCTCGTCGAAACTCGGGAAGGCGGCGCGCGCGTCGATCGATTCGAACTGCGTCCAGCTATACCATTGCTCGCCCACCTTGACGCGGTAGAGCCCCGACGCGCTGTCGCCGAAGCTGCCGGTCCAGTCGAACACCAGCGTCACCGCGCCGGCAGGCAGTTCCTGCGCGAAATCGAGCCGCGCGGTGCCCGTCTTGTCGACCTGCGTGAAGGTCGCCGGGATCATCCGGCCGCCGACGCGCGCCGACGCCTTCACCGCCAGATCGCGACCGTGGAGGTAGAGCCGGCGCGTCGCGGCCTTCAGCGCGACGTCGATCTCGCCACGGCCGGAAAAGCCGGTCTTCGCCGGCTGGATCGTGAAGTCGAGCCGATACGCCTTGGGCATCGCGGCATCCGACAACCGGCCCTTGGGTGCAGCGGGATCAGCGACGATGGCGTTCGCGCGCGGGGCGGGGGCATTCTGCGCGCCGGCGGCGGTGCCGACGAAGGAAAGGGCGGTCGCAAGCAGGAAGGCGCGCATGGAAGCTCCGTGATCGTACGGTCGCAGGGGTTAGGCCGGTGCGCCGGCAGCGACAAGCGTCGCGCGTGGGGTGCCGTTATCCCGCCGACCGCAGCGGCGTTGCCGCCCCGTCGCCGACCACCGTAGTCCAAGGCATGACGCGCCAGCCAGTGACGATCCCCTCGATGACATAGGGATCGGCCGCCGCGAACGCCGCGGCGCTCGCCGCACCGTCGAACAGCAGTAGCGAAAACGACACCGGATCGCCGACCGCGCCGCCCAGGATCAGCCGCCCCGCCGCCGCCGCCTCCCACGCGAGCGCGAGATGCGCGTCGCGAAAGGCGCCGCGCCGCGCGAGGTAATCGGGTGCCAGATCGTAGTGGAGGAGGAAGTGGGCCATGCTGCGCTATTACCCGACCATGCCGCCGAACGCTTGCCTCATGCCTTGGGCGCGCGGGCGACCACCGCCTGCGCGGTGCGCAGCCGTGCCTTCCACGTTTTCACCGAAGGATGGCCCGCCGCGATGTCGGCCAGCTTGCCCTCGATCTGCGCGATCTCGCGTCGCGCAGCGTCGAGTTCGGCCGGGGTCGGTGGCGGCTGGATGTTGGCGCGCGCATGTGCACCGGTGCGGCCCTTGCTCTTGCTCATCGCGCGTCCTCGTGCGCCGGGAAGCCGGGGCGGTCAACGCCGCAGGCGATGGTTGCCCCGCCCGGCATTTGCGCCCAGCATGGCGCGAAAAGAGACGGTAGGAGCGGCAATGCAGAATTATTCGTCGCACGACGCGCTGGGCCTCGCACAGCTGGTGCGGACGCGAGCCGTTTCCGCCACCGAACTCGTCGACGCCGCGATCGCGCGGACCGAGGCGCTCGACGGTACGATCAACGCGGTCGTTCATCGCGATTTCGACGGCGCACGGGCGGCTGCTGCGGGGCGGCTGCCCGATGGACCGTTCGCGGGCGTGCCGTTCCTGGTCAAGGATTTCGGCATCGCCGTTGAGGGCTGGCGCAATACCAGCGGCAGCCGCTTCTGCGCCGACGTGATCGATGCCGAGGATAGCGGCCTCGCGCGGCGTTACCGCGAGACCGGCGTCGTCATGCTCGGCCGCGGCGCGTCGTCCGAATACGGCATCATCGGCAATGTCGAGACGTCGCTGTTCGGGGCGACGCGCAACCCGTGGGATCCGGGGCATATTGCGGGCGGCTCGTCGGGCGGGTCGGCGGCGGCGGTCGCAGCGGGGATCGTGCCGATGGCACATGCCTCCGATGGGCTCGGCTCGATCCGGATCCCCGCCGCGTGCTGCGGCCTCGTCGGCATGAAGCCGACGCGCGACCGCGTGTCCAACCTGCCCGACGGCTTCGACTATGCGATGGGCTTCTGCGTCGACCATGTGGTGACGCGCAGCGTGCGCGACAGTGCCGCGATGCTCGACGCGACCGGCATTCCCGAGCCCGGATCGCCCTATGCCCTCCCGGCGAAGGACGGCAGCTATCTCGACGACGTCGCGCGCGGGCCGGGGCGGCTGCGTATCGGCTGGTCGCCCGAGACGCCGACCGGCAATCCGATCGATCCCGAAGTCGCCGCCGTGCTCGCGCATACCGCCCAGACGCTCGCCGCGCTCGGCCACGACGTGCGCGAGGAGAGCCTGGGCGCCGACCATCGCGCGATCGCGCGGGCGCGGGCGCCCGTTTCCGCCGCCAATTTCGCCGCCGGCATGCGGCGCGTGATCGATTGCGTCGGCCGCGAGCCGCGCGAGGACGAGCTTGAACCGATGACCTGGGCCGCGTTGCAGGGCGCGCGCCAGGTTACGGGCGAACAGGCGTTCTGGGGTTATCAGGAACTGCGTAAGCTGACGCGCGGGGTGCTGCAGCGCTTCGCGCCCTATGACGTATATCTGACGCCGGTGATGAGCATGCCGCCGCCGCCGATCGGGTTCAGCGATCCCGCGACTGTCACCCCGCGCGAGATCGGCAAGCGGCAGATCGCGCTCTATCCCTTCGCCGCCTTGTTCAACTTCACCGGCCAGCCGTCGCTGTCGCTGCCACTGGGGATGAGCGCGGGCGGGCTGCCGATCGGCATGATGTTCACCGCGCGCTATGCCGACGAGGGAACGCTGTACCGGCTCGCCGGGCAACTCGAGAAGGAGCTGCCCTGGGCGCAGCGCCGGCCGCAGGTGTGGGCATGAGCGAATGGCGCAACTGGTCGGGCAGCGTCGTCGCGCATCCCGCCGCGATCGCCCGCCCGCGCAACGAGGCCGAGCTTGCGGCAGTCGTGCGCGACGCGCGGCAGGTGCGCGTGACGGGGGCGGGGCATTCGTTCATGCCGCTATGCGAGACGACGGGCACGCTGGTGTCGCTCGACGACATGGACGGCGAGCTGACCGTCGCGCCCGATCGCCATACGGTCGACGCGCCGGCGGGCTGGAGCCTCAAGCGGTTGACGGAGGCGCTGTGGGCGCAAGGGCTGTCGCTGCCAAACCAGGGTGACGTCAATCCGCAGTCGCTCGGCGGCGCGCTCGCCACCGGCACGCACGGCACGGGGCGTGATCTCGGGTCGCTCGCGACGCTGGCGCAGGCGTTTCGCCTCGTGCTGGCGGACGGCAGCATCGTCGATTGCGACGCGGCGACCACGCCCGATCTGTTTCAGGCGCAACGCCTGTCGCTCGGCCTCACCGGCATCGCGACGCGCGTGCAAATCGCGGTGCTGCCCGCGCTGCACCTCGAGGAGCGGATCGAGCGCCGGCCGCTCGCCGAGGTGCTTGATCGGATCGCCGATCTCGCGCTGGCGACGCGGCACATGGAATTCTTCCTCTTCCCCTATGCCGACAGCGTCACCTTCAAGACGCTGCATCCCACCACCCCCGCCGATCTTTCGCAAGAGGAGGGCAGCGATCGTGTGTTCCAGGCGTGCTGCGATCTCGCCGCCGCCGCGCCGCGCACGGTGCCGATGATCCAGCGCGTGATCTCGCGCATCGGCAGCCCGACGCAGCGCGTCGGCCCGGCGTGGCGCATCTTCCCGTCGGATCGCAACGTGCGGTTCGAGGAGATGGAATACGAACTGCCCGTCGCCAACGCGGTCGCCGCGCTGCGCGAGGCGCTGGCGCTGCTGCGCCGCCGCCGGATGCCGCTGATCTTCCCGTTCGAGTTCCGAATGGTCGCTGGCGACGACATCTGGCTGTCGCCGTTCCACGCCGGCCCGTGCGCGTCGATCTCGGTCCACCAATACGCGCCGATGGAGTGGCGGCCGCACTTTGCCGAGCTCGAAGCGGTGTTCCGCGCGCATGGCGGGCGCCCGCACTGGGCGAAGCGCCACACGCTGACGAGCAGCGACGTGTGCCGACTGTATCCCAAGGCGGAGGCGTTCGGCGCAGTCCGCCGTCAGGTCGATCCGGAGGCAAAGTTCATGAACGACCACCTGCGCCAGCTATTCGATTTCTCGCTGTGACGGTGACGTACAGCGAGCGTCTGCACGGCGCGCTGATCGGCCAGCCGGGGTCGCGCGAGCTGCTCAACACGCCGGCGCTGATCCTCGATCGCGACGCGTTCGACCGCAACGTCGATCGCATGGCCCGGTTCGCACGGACGCACGGCCTTGCGCTGCGCCCCCATGCCAAGTCGCACAAGAGCGCCGACATCGCGCGCGCGCAACGCGCGGCGGGGGCGGTAGGGCTGTGTTGCGCCAAGCTGGGCGAGGCAGAGGCACTCGCGGACGAGGGGATCGACGGCCTGCACCTTACGTCGCCCATCGTTACCGCGCCGACGATCGCGCGGCTCGCGGCGCTGGCGCGGCGAACGTCGTGGCTCAGCATCGTGGCGGATCATCCCGACCCGGTCGACGCGCTTGCCATCGCCGCGGCGGGCGGACCGCCGATTACCGTTCTCGTCGATATCGACCCAGGCATCCACCGCACCGGCGTCGCCTCGCCCGAGGCGGCGGTCGCGCTGGCGCAGCGGATCGCTGAGAGGCCGTCGCTGCGCTACGGCGGGGTGCAATTCTACTGCGGCGCGCAGCAGCATGTCGCAGGCTTCGCCGACCGGCACGCCGCGATCGCCGAACGTACCGCCTATCTCACCACCTGCCTCGACGCGCTGGCGGCAGCGGGCCTTTCGCCGCCGGTGGTGACGGGCGCGGGCACGGGAAGCCACGCAATCGACGCCGAACTCGGTGTGCTTACCGAACTACAGGTCGGCTCGTACATCTTCATGGACCGCGAATATGCCGATTGCGACATCGACGGCAGCGGCACGCCGCCGTTCGAGACCGCGCTGATGGTCGACGCGCGCGTCATCAGCGCCAATGCGGCCGGGATGGTGACGATCGATGCGGGATTGAAGGCGTTCGCGACCGAGGCCGGCGCCCCGCCCGTCATCGCCGGGGCGCAGGCGCGCTACCGCTTCATGGGCGACGAGCAGGGCGCGCTGATCGGTAGCGGATTGCCAGAACTGGGTCGCCGCGTAACGATGGCGACGCCGCACTGCGATCCCACCGTCAACCTATACGACGCCTATCACGTGGTCAGCGGTGACACGCTCCTCGCGATCTGGCCGGTGACGGCGCGGGGGCGCTCGGCGTAAGCCGACGAATAACGCCTTTCAGTGGCGGAACCGCTCCTTGCGCTGCGCCATCTGGTCCGCGCCGATGCTGTCGACGACCTGCTCGTACTGCGCGTCGGTGAAGCCGGCGGCGCGAAAGCGCTCCACTTCGCGACCCTCGACGACATAGCCGTGATGCCAGCTCAGCACCGCGATCCGGCGCAGTGCCTCGAGCCGCTCGTCCGCCAGCCGCGGATTGGGGCGCATGCCGAAGACGGTGCCGAGCGCGGTCGAGAGCCGGCCGGGCGTGCGCAGCGAGGACAGCCGATCGTTCTTCGCCAATGCGACCACCAACCATTCGAGCGAGGTCAGCGTGCCGGGGGCGGCCGGCGCGTTCGGCGCGATCGTGTGAGCGACCTGGCCGCCGACGGCGTCCCCTTCGGCAAAGGCAAGATAGGCCATGCGGATACCCTTTCGTTCGGCGGCCATCGCGCCGCGCAGCGGCACCCGACCGGGTGGCGGCGTTCACGAGCCTGTCCGCGTCGCCCGCAAAGGCAGCGGGCGGCACGGCGTCTCGCGCGACGCTGCGTTGAGCTTGCCGCGCGTTACCGGGCGGCAGGTGACGAAGCGAAGATGCCGACTTGCTGTGCGATCATCTTCTATACCAAACGGTATAGAAGCGGAGGGCGAACCCGTCAATCGTTATTCGTACCAAGCGGTATTTATTTCCCTGCAGCCGGCTCAGCGGCTCGGCCACACTGCCATGCTGGTATCGCTCAGCCGCTCGAGATGTGCGCGCGAAGCGCCTGATCTCGCCTGGATCGCTATGCCCTGCCGCAGCGCATAAAGGTAGCTCGTCAGCCCGCCGGATCGACGTTCGCGGGCAGATCGCCGTCGCGACGCGCCTGTTCGAAGCGCTCGACCAACAGCGCCTGCAACGAGGCGCGCCGTGCGATCACGTCGGTCCGGATCGACTCGGCTTCGGCGCCGCGCGCCACCGAATTGATGATCCCCATGCAGCCCTTCGGATCGCAATTGCTGGTCTGCGCTTCGAGCGCGCCGCGCATCTAATATTCCGCCACTGTCCGCCGTTATCCAAGTCATGGATACGCGGCGCTCGGCATCAGCGCGACGGCAGCGCGGCAGGTTCGGCGTTAGCGGCCGGGCGACGCGGCCGCGTGCGGCGTCGCGCTGCACCGCGCGCGTCGCACGTCTCACGAAGCCCACCCGCAACGAACGCGATCAGCCGCTCCTTGGCGTCCGCCATGTCATAGTCGGCGCAATTCCCGCCTGCCACCGGCACCGGCCGCCTGGTGCCGCACAGCGTGATCATCAGCGCGCCCGACATGAAGTGGCAGCCCCACAGTATGTCTTCGTTGTTACAGCCGGGCAGCGCCTTCTTCAGCAAGCGTATCAGCCGCAGCATGACGGGATCGAAATGCGCGTCAATCACCGCCTCACCGGGCGACCGCGGCTCGCTCATCCGCGCGCCCAGCGCCCCGAAATGACGCCAGCCGCGGTCGCTGCACGACGAGCCGTCAGCGTCGGTATCGAGATAGGCGTGGAGGATGCCCTCGAGCGTCAGGTCGCCCGCGTGATCGCGCTCATAGGCGAGCAGCGTGGCCATGCGCCGTTCGCTGGTGATCGGCGTGCGCTGTGCGACGACAGCGTCGAACAGGTCCTGCTTGTCGCGGAAATAATAGCGCAGCAGCGAATTGTGGACGCCGACATGCTCGGCGACGTCCTTGAGCATGACGTGTTCGGGGCCGCGCTGCGAGAAGAGCTCCTCCGCCGCATCGAGGATCCGGTCCATCGTCGCGGTGTGGTGCTTCGCCTTAGGATCGTGCGGCACGGATTTCGTGTCGGTCTTGGTCATGTCGGCCCCGCTCACGTTGGATAACGATAGCTGTCGTTGACATGCCAGGAGGGCGTCGGGATGCGCGTCGCGGGCGGATCTCTGGTGCGGCGCTAGGGCGCCCGCATGGTTCGGGCGTTCCCTGCGCCGCGATCGGCCGCAGGGTGCCACGTACCCGTCGGAGGCCCGAACAAACCTCCTGCTGAAGGCTGCCGGCCGGCCCGTCGAAACGGACCGGCCGACACGCGATCAGAATTTGAAGCCAGCGGCGATGCCGTAGCGGCGTGGCTCCAACGTGAAGATATTGGTGAACAAGCCCGACGACTGGTCGGTGAGGTACAGGCCGGTCGTCGCGTTATTGTCGAACACGTTCTGCACGAAGCCGCGGACGAACCAGCGCTCGTCCATGCCGTTGAGCTGGATCTGCGCGTTGACCTGCTCGTAG
>NZ_BDJB01000012.1 GCF_002117915.1 Sphingomonas sp. TZW2008
CACGCTCTCCTTACGGAGCCTGAATCAGATCACGCATCCCACATCAATGGGTCCTGACCCTAGATCAGGCCGAGAGTGTGCGCAGTCATTCCAATCATCCCGGCAAGCAGCAGGGTGATCTCAACGCGCATTGCCCAGTCGGTCCGTCCGTCCCGCTTTGTCATGTGCTTGCGTACAGACATGGTTTGGCCTGCGAAATTTTAGCCAAGCGTTTAACAATTTCAGCCTTTAATTGTCGGCTCAAAACGCCCGAGATGTGTGCATCGACCCCCTCATAGCGCTCGCCTCTGAGCTGATCCCTTAGCTCCCTGACAGATGCGCACGAACCTTCGCGGGCAAGCGTAAACGCGCGTTCGACTGTCGAGCGATCGCTCATGCTTGGTCCAAATTTAAGTATGATGAATCGAGCGTCTACCTCTTCCACGCGACGCGCAAGCGCGGCCAGCGACATTCCCGCCTTGCTCCGCACGACAACGGTCCGATATCCCATAAATTTTCGACGTCGTTGCATCTTCTCCGCGTCACCGGGCGTAAACATGACGATACGTTTGCTGGCAGCTTTTCATGTATTCCGAGCTTGTCTATTTTGACGGCGCACAGTTTGCGCACATCGTAGCGCGCGAGGAGCATGGCCGTCTGAAAAGGCTCCTCTCCATACCGGAGAGCCCGCGTGTGCAGCCGCTATCGCATGATTGCCAAGCAGGTCGAGATCGCCGCGCGCTACGGCATCGTATCACCTTACCCTGATGATCTGACGATCCCGCCTCCCGAACTGTTTCCTGACAAGCCGGCGTACGTCGCCTCGATGCTTCTCCTGTTCGCCGCGCGCAAGCTCGATGCGTAACGAGACGATCAGCCTAACCCAGATCGTGGCATTTAATGTGATCGGAGCGCTGGCCGAGGCGTTGTTACCCCTGAAGTGGAGTGACAGATGAGTAAGATCTACAAAGACGCATCGAAGGTGACTGCGGAGGACGGCTCGGTCCGGCTCGACGGACCTGGTGGCGTTGCCGTCGCCGTTACGCCGGAAGCCGCATTGGAAACCGCCGACCGGCTAACTGACAAGGCGGCCGAGGCGAACGGACAAAAGGTCGAAAGTGAGTGGAATGAGCGGCAGCGGAGAGAACGCCGCGCGATCAAACCGGCTGATTGAGGGATCGCGGATGCGCCGGTAGTGACACGCACGACAGAAACTGTTTCTTATTGTTCCGATCGCTACGGCGGCAGGAATGTACGCAGAGCTGGTGCACTTTGAGCGAGCGCATTTCGCGCACATCGTGACGCGCGAAGAGCACCTGCGCGCCATCGATCAACAGACGCTAGAATCTGCTCATTTGAAGAAGCGAGCGCTGCATAGGCGACGTACAGTCCGCGCCTGAGCGTTGCGTTATCGTGCGCGGCAATCGATTCCATTTGGCAGGCGATTGGTTGTGTACGGATGCTCAGCGCGAACGAGATCAACCGCCTTTTCAATGCCTCAAGATCGGCCCGATGGGGCGAAAGCCTGATCAACAGTTACGAAGACATAGTCGCCCGCCTGCTGAAGCGCGGCTACTCGATCCCGGTGGAACTTCGAGCGGGCATATGGCCATCCACCTAAACCCGCTAATGGTCCTAAAAACGCTTCAGGCTGTCGTCGCAGACTTGCGTGTTTGTAAACCTCGCCCTTCGGCGAAGCCGTCCATCCACGCGCTTCGTAGATCAAGCCGGTCATGAAGGAGTGGACAATCGATGGCGGTCATGCTGGCCTGCGCCCCCGCTGCTCTCCCCGCAGCGCGCGCGTGTTCCTGGGTAGTTAATTCAGCTTTTTCCACCGTGATCCACCCGAACCTAGTTAGCTGAAGCAGCAAGCTGCCGTCGCGATTGGCGTGTTCCACAGGGTATGCGCGCTTACGAAGCCTGCGCTAACATCGATCTAGACGTTCACTGCCCGACTGTGACCAACTCAGTGCTGTTGAGAACGGGTATACCCCCGTCGATTCGAGGCGCGATGTCTGAGTTTTTGGAAGAATGCGGCGCTAAAAGTGATTCAACGCGAGGGCGTCGGGTCGGGCACAAGTCCGGAATGGACGCTTTATTAACTGTGTTACCGTAACTCTGGCCCGATGAAGGTACGAGACTGTATACCAAGGGCGGGGAAGAGTCCACGTGAGCTGGTCCAGCAGAGACACGGCAACGTACTAACGCTTTTTGCCTTTGCTCTGGTGCCGCTTTTGGCGCTCGCGGGTAGCGCCGTTGACATCAGCCGCGCTTACTTGATCAAGTCGCGATTGCAGCAGGCTTGCGACGCTGCGGCGCTGGCTGGCAGGCGCGGAATGACCGGCGCATCGTTCGACGCTGTCGCACGAAAAGCTGCTGACGACATGTTCGCTTTGAACTTCACGCGTGGCCGTTATGGCACCACCGACTTAACCATGACGTATAACGTCGGCGCCGACCTAATCGTCCATGGGATGGCGAGCGTTGTTGTGCCGACTGTCATCATGGGCATGTTCGGGAAGAAGACCATCCCGCTTGAGGCAACCTGCGACGCGATGTTGCAGCTGCCTAACAGCGACATCATGTTCGTGCTCGATACGACGCTATCAATGGCAGAGACAAACGTTGGCGATACGCAATCCAAGATTGCGGCGCTCCGCCAGTCGGTTACCGACTTCTATACAATCCTCAACAATGCGCAGTCAGCCGGGTCGCAGGTGCGCTACGGGTTTGTACCGTATTCTTCCACCGTAAACGTCGGCCAGCTTCTCAGGCGCGAGTGGATGGTCGATCAGTGGGCGTACCAATCGCGCGAGCAGAACGAATATATCGACAACGCTGGTGGCACGCAGGGCAATACCACGACGACGACTACCTATTCGCCTTGGTCGGGTGGGATAACTACCTCAACCAGCTACGGTTCGTCGGAGAATTGCGTGGCTCCTCCGAACGAGTCCTATACCGACACTACGGCGTGGCAAGCGTGGTCGCCCAACGGCACCGCAGTACCGCGCAGCAGGACCGGTACCCAAACGCGTAACGGCAGCACCTACTCAGCTTCCCGAGCGAGTAACGGCGTCTGCACAATCACGAAAACGACCTATAACGGCTATAGCCGAACAGCGACGCAGACCGTCGAGGAGAATCCAAACGCCGGACAGACCACGGCAGGTACTCGCACGTACTACTGGAACTACAAGAAGATCACATACACCGTTTCAGTTCTCAAGGGTTCTTCGGCCAACGGTCTGATCACCGGAGGCTACTTCGAGCTTCCGATTGGCAACAACTTCGCTGTTAAGCGCTTCAACTGGGGTGTAGGTGGTCAAGGTGCGTGCATCGAGGAACGTACAACCGTACGTACGGGGGATACCGGAACTGAATACGACCTCGATGTCGACATGGTGCCCAACCCAGCCAACCCGGACACACAGTGGCGTCCTTTTTTGCCCGATATTGTCTGGTCTCGTTCGGTCACGAACTATTATCCAGCAGGTGGCGCTGCGAACATCACCGGGTGGCAGCCTAATGACGTGATCCACGTCAGCAATAACTACATCACTCCCGGCTCATATAAGAGCGACTTCGCCGCGTGTCCGTCGGCTAGCAGAAAATTAGCCACGATCCGGACTGCAACGGAACAGACCTCGCTCACAAGTTATCTGAACAGCTTGGTGCCGCGAGGCCGAACATACCACGATATTGGTATGCTGTGGGGACTTCGCTTGTTGTCCGCTGAGGGTCTGTTCGCATCGGAGAATAGTAGCTCGCCTAATGGCGGAAACATCGCGCGCAACATCATCTTCATGACCGATGGTGACACCGAGACGAACATCGCGGATTACGACGCATACGGGCTCTCTGCCCTCGATAGACGGCGTACGCCGGGTGGCTCGCTACCTTCCAACTCTGATCAAGACGGTATCGTAGAGGACCGTCTTCGCCGCCTATGCACCGTGGCGAAAGATCAGAAGAACATCACGGTGTGGGTGATCGCTTTTGGCACATCACTTACGTCTCTACTAAGCGACTGCGCTTCATCTGGCCGGGCATATCAGGCCAACAATGCTGCGGAGCTTAATCAGACGTTCGCAGACATTGCCGCGCGGATCTCGCAGCTGAGGGTCACGCACTGATGCTATCATGGCAACGAATACGAGAGCGAGGGTCTTATAGACGGCTCGTCGCTGTCGTTACTGATCAGCGAGCTGCCACCCTTATTGAGTTCGCAATTCTCTCGCCGGTGCTTCTGCTCCTGATGTATGGCGGTTTAGCTAGTATCCATACTTTCTATGTGAAGGCTGTCTTCGAGGGGGAGCTGCAAAAAGCGGCACGCGACTATTCGCTTGAAGACGCGGGCTCCGTAGACCGTCAGACTGTCATCAAGGGCAAGGTAGAACGCGCGGTTAAGGAGGTCATCAATACCGCAAACCTCTCGTTCGACGTTACGTCATATCATGATTATAAAAATGCGAAAGCGAAGCGCGAAGAGTTTGTCGATGCTAACTCGGACGGCATTTGTAACAATGACGAGTCGTATGTGGATGCGAACAACAGCGGAAGTTGGGACCTCGAAGGCGGCCGAAGCGCTAACGTGGGCGGATCTAAGGATGTACTACTCCTCAAAGCAACGCTGACATACGCCTCAATCATGCCGATGCAGTGGTGGACGCGCGCCAGTTCAACGACACTTACAGCCAGCACACTGCTCCGGAATCAACCGGCCAGTGACCAGGCAGCTGCTCCTTTACGGAAGTGTGCGCGGTGATAATTGACTGCGCTGAAGAGCCACGTACGGATATAGACAACGTTCTGCGCGACAGGCGTGCTGTAGCCTTGATCGAGTTTGCGATCGTGCTGCCAGTACTCTTAACGCTGATCCTCTACGGCATCGAGCTGGCGAACTACGTTATCGTACGACAACAGGTCAGCCAGCTAGCTCAGCAGGTCGCCGACAACGCCTCCCGGATCGGCGTACAGGAAGTGTTGCGAAACCGTCCGATAACGGAAGGACAAATCAACGATCTTTTTGTCGGCGCCGATCTGCAGGCAGGTAACCTCAACCTGTCCAACAACGGGAGGGTGATCCTCTCAAGTCTCGTTGTGAACAGCGACGGCGGGCAATGGATACAATGGCAGCGCTGCTATGGCCGCTTTGCTCACGCATCTACGTTCGGGAATGAAGGCGATGGCGCGACCGGTAAGACCTTGACTGGCATGGGGCCGACGGGCTCACAAGTGCAGGCTATGAACAAGGTCCCGCTGGTTTTTACTGAGATCGCGTTATCTTATAAACCGGTTATCTCTTCACGGTGGGCGCCATCCTCCATCATCAGCGAGTACGCCAGCTTCTACGTCCGCGACGACCGCGACACTAGCGCCATTCAGAACAGCAACGACGATCCTGTCGCTCGCTGTAGATAGTGCGATGCAGCGTTGCCTTCGTCGGGCGTTCGCTATTGGGCGTAAGCGGAATGGCCGCTTTCGGCTAACAAACGCCGTAGGTTTGGCGTTTCGTCGTACGGCTACAGTAGCAAAAGGTAGCAGTAGCAGTCTGGGTCGCTGTGGCGCGAACTTGGCCGCCAAAGCGTCCGGTATCACACTCGTGGGGTTGCGGCAGGGTAGATCAACGCTGCCGCCACAGAACCGATGAATGGGCGCCTCGCCTTACTGATCTAGGGTGAGACGAGGCGCCACGGAAAACCGGGTGAAGCTTCATTCAACCGGCGCTCTAGACCTGACCGGTCGGATCTCATCCTGCAAGTCTATTGTGAGGCACCGCACCTTTTCTATGCCGTGGGTTCCGGAGCGCGGCGCCTCCGAGGGGGAAATAGGCTGCAAGCCTACCTAGTCCGGTGAACGTCTCGCGAAACTTTCACCAGCACAAGAATAAACCATTACGGCTGCCGAACCGACCGGTGAGACAGACACGAGGTAAAAAAACGACCCGCCGCGATCAGGAAGCGGCGGGCCTAGTTGGTCGCACGACCGGATGCACTTCGGCTGCGCAACGATCCTGCACTTGGCACTTAGCGGTCAAAAGAAATTTCTTATACAACTGCATCAAGGAAGAAGGGCGCTCCGCCGAAAGGGGGAGGCGGGGCGCAGGTTGAAGTCATCCTTGCGCAATCATCGCGCGTCGCATCAAAGCGCAGCGCGGATCGTCGTTCCCTGGTGAAATGAAAGGAGCGCCGGCAAGGGGCAGAAGGAGGTTTTGCCTCCCGATTATAGGTTGGAATGTTCGCGGCGGTTCGAGCAGTGCGAACTGGTCTCGCAATGTGTGCAATTCGGCGTAAGCGGACCGGCAGCTTCAGGGGGCATCCGATTGAAAGCTACCCGTCCGCGTTCGGGAGCCAACGCGGCGGCCTGGAACGTCTGGTTTTAGGAGGAAGGCGAACGTGTCGATCACGCAGGTTTGAAGCGGCAGGACTGACAAACACCGTGCTTGGCGGTCAGCGCGTTCCCACGTCGGACGGGCTAACTTGCCAGCTGATGCAGGTAATTGGGACGGAAGTCCGCAATAGCACGCAGCAGAGCGACGTGTTCCGAAGTCACGGCTTCACCGCGCGGCGGCAAGGCACCGCGTTCCCGCAGCTCACCGATCATTCGGTTCACATGCACGGCCGTAAGGCCAGTCGCGTCTGCCAGGTATTCCTGCGTCAGTATATAGTCCGGTAAGCCTTCGAAGCTGACGCCTGCTACCACCATACGCTCCCGCAACTCGCACAGAAGATGAGCGACGCGGGTTTTCGCGTTTCTGCGACCCACGTTCAGGATCCACTCTCGGAAGATGGAAGCATCCAGCAACGTGTCGCGCCAAAGCGCCTCCATCAGCGCGGGCGACTGCCCAATCGTGTCACGGATCTGCTGATATGGCACCCACCATATGCGACAGGCGGTGACCGCCTCGATATAATGATCTGCTGTCGAAAATAGAAAATGCTGAAGATCGAGCATGTCACCAGGCAAGTGAAATGACAGGATCTGTCGTTCCCCGGACGCTAGCATCTTCGATCGACATGCAATGCCATTAACCAGGATGGCACATTTATCCGCTGTCTGATTTTCCTTGGTAATGATATTTCGCGCATGGATTGTCTCCGCGGCCCCGTTCCAGGCGAGAACGTTATAGGCATCGTCTTTGGAAAGCTGACTGATCCGGCTCAACTTTGTTACGACGCGCTCAAGCACTGCTCTTCACCTCCGTTTCGCAGCCGCGACGCCCAACGCCTTGTCGAGCAAAACGCCAAGTAGAACACCTAATAGCCCTTCACCAAGAACAATCACATATGTTGAGACGAAAGCGGTCGATTGATTTAGAGCACGATGGTATCAGGCAGACCGCAAGCCAATGTAATCTGGCGAGCGCGGTTGAGAGCCCATGTGCTCCCATCTCCCGTTTTCTGGATGGTGCCATGGCTCGCTTCTTCTTCCACGTTCGCGATAGCGAAACATATATCGATGTCCAAGGAACAGTACTACCGGACCTCAGGACTGCGAGGCGCGAAGCCGTCCGGTTCGCGGGCGCCTTGCTGACCGACAATCCGGACACCTTCTGGCAGGGCGCAGAGTGGACGATGCGCGTGACCGACGAGGCCGATCTTACCCTATTCGAGCTGACGTTCTTCGCAACGGAAGGCGCGTCTTCCGTCCCCTAGCAGCACGGTGAACAGACGGGCGATCGCGGTTGCGTGCTCCGGATTGCGCCCGCACTTGAACAGGCTCCCCAGTCCCGGCTGCGATTTGCGACCGCTGAACGTCTGCAATTGGGCGTTAGCGGAACGATTGTTTTCGGCCACTGTGAGCCGCTTGGCTTCGCGTCCCCGCCGATAGCTAAAGTAGCAATGGTAGCCGCGGCAGGTGGTATCGTTGCGTATGTTGTCTATACGCGTTAGCGCGGGACGCCCTCGGTTTTCGAAACCGGTAGAAAAGGGAGAGGCGAAGCCCTACCCCTCGTCATTTGTTGAAACTCTACCAACGGTGGAGATTAGTCCCGCTGCGGTCAGGAACGCTCGCGCTTGTTGATAGACGGTGACCTGCTCCCCGGAAATCATGCCATTGGTAGGTTAGCTCGTCAGATGGAGACGAGCGATGCGGCGAGGCCGTTTTACCGAGGATCAGATCATTGGCGTGCTGCGTGAGCACGAGGCGGGCGTGAAGACCGCCGAGCTATGCCGGAAGCACGGCATCAGCGATGCGACATTCTACAACTGGAAGTCGAAGTACGGCGGGATGACGGTGTCGGAGGCGGCACGGTTGCGCACGCTGGAAGATGAGAACCGACGGCTGAAGAAGCTGCTGGCGGAGTCGATGTGGATGTGTCGGCGCTGAAGGATCTGCTGGGAAAAAGCTGACCCGGTCTGCGGAGCGTTACGCTGCGGTGGAGAAGTTGATGGCCGATCACGGCTTCTCCGAGCGTCGCGCCTGCAGGCTGATCGGGGTCAATCGGTCGGCATGGCAATATGAGCCGCTTCGCGGGAAGGACGATGCTGTCTGCGATCGGATGCGTGAGATCGCCAACGAGCGACGCCGGTTCGGCTATCGCCGGCTGGCGATCCTGCTCAGGCGAGAGGGCAAGGGCATGAACCTGAAGAAGGTGTATCGGCTGTATCGCGAGGAGCGGCTCACGGTACGCAAGCGTGGTGGCCGGAAGCGAGCGCTTGGCACGCGGGCGCCGATGGCGATCCCGCAGGAACCCAACCAGCGCTGGTCGCTCGACTTCGTGTCGGACTCGTTGGCCTGCGGCCGGCGGTTCCGTCTGCTGAACGTCATCGACGATTACAGCCGGGAGTGCCTGGGGTGTATCGTCGACACCTCGTTGTCGGGCCGGCGTGTCGTCCGCGAACTCACCGCCATCGCCGAACGTCGCGGGCTGCCGTGCATGGTGGTCAGCGACAACGGGACCGAGCTGACCAGTCACGCCGTCCTCGCCTGGTGCCAGGACACCGGGGTCGAGTGGCATTACATCGCGCCGGGTAAGCCGCAGCAGAACGGCTTCGTGGAATCGTTCAATGGTCGCTTGCGCGACGAGTGCCTGAACGAGCACCTGTTCCCATCGCTGGCTGCGGCGAGACGGATCATCGAGGCATGGCGGACGGACTACAACACCGTGCGTCCGCACAGCAGCCTTGGCGGGCTGGCACCCGCCGAGTTTACGAACCGCCCCCGCCAGGGGCATATGGACACCGAAGCTAAGTTATCAGCGGCCTGAAAACGGGGAGCACGTCAACGGTGGGCGCCTCATCTTATCGATTAGGAAGAGGCAAGGCGCCCGGGAGAACCGCAAGAAGATCACTTCCTCGGAGCGGCTACTCCGCTCGGGAGTAACCCACGGTGCAAGCGCAATGTCAGAACCTGAGAAAAAGAGGCCCGCCCGACTATGGGGAAGCCAACGGGCCGAGTTTGTTAACGGCTGGGATCGTTTTGCCCCGCCGCGAGAAATAGTGCCGTAGGAGGCATGCCTACAGCGAGATCCGTTACAACTGCTGTTTAAAAGAAGGCGCCTTGCCAACTCGTAGTGGCTATCCCCTTAGGAAGCGAAATGGCTTTCTGAAGCATTTCGCTACGATGCAGCCGCTACCGACCTGCCGGTTCCTGTTCCCCGATCAGCCGATTGCAGGCGCGCTGCTTTGCGTCTCGTTAAGCATTGTCGCCTAACCGAACGTGACAGGCGCGCCGAGGATCAGTCATGCGTATCGATCAACTTCTTCCCACCCCAACAGCCGCAGAGCCTCTCGAGATTCCGGCGGAATTGCTTGAAAGCGTGCAGCGTCATCAAGCGCACCTGAGCGCGCTAGTGGCTAGCATGCGCTCTGCTGGGATCGCGGGAGACGCGATAGAGAGTAGTGTGCGGGTCCTGGTAGACAGCTATGCCGACGAATTAACAGCCGTTATCCGCAGCATGATGCTGGAGGCGGGTCATGCTTGATTCCCTGCTTCGGGATGAACCTGCGCGCATCGCCGCTCTGCACCGGTTAGAGGTGCTGGACACTGCGGTCGAGGAGCCGTTCGAGAAGATTGTCACACTCGTGCGAACTGTACTCGCGGTTCCAATGGCGACGGTGACGCTCGTCGACCGTGATCGCCAGTGGTTCAAGGCCAAGCGAGGACTGGAAGTGGACCAGACGCCTCGATCGGTATCGTTCTGTACTCACACCATCCAGCAACGCGAACCATTGATTGTCGAGGATACCGACCTTGATCCGCGCTTCGCGGGCACCCCGCTTGTGAAGGGGCCTCCGTACATTAAGAGCTATGCTGGGGTACCGCTTCGCACACCCGAAGGCTACAATATTGGGTCGCTGTGCGCGATGGACACGCGTCCTCGGCGTTTTAGCCCTGCGGACGTGGCTATCCTATCGAACTTCGCCAACATCGTCTGCGATGAGCTCGAGCTGCGCATGATCGCGCAGGTCGATCATCTAACTGGTGCTCTCACCCGAAGAGGTTTCAACGATCAAGCCGATCGCGAGATCGCGCGAGCTAATCGTTACGGCCGTCGCGGTACGCTGGTGATGCTCGACCTCGATCACTTCAAAACGGTCAACGACACCCATGGTCATGCAGTCGGCGATCGGGTGCTTCAGCAGGTTGCTGATATTTTGAGGGTAACGCTACGCCCGTCCGATGTATTTGGTCGCCTTGGCGGTGAAGAGTTTGCAATCTTGCTGCCCGAAACCATCGGTCACGAAGCGACCGCCGTCATCGAACGTTTGCGTTACCTAATCGCCAACCAGTCGATCGTCTTAGAAGACGGTACCACGATTCATGTCACTGCCAGCTTTGGCGGTGCACCCCTCAGTTCTGAAACTGTATCATTCGACACTTGGTTGAAGCAGGCCGATACAATGCTTTACGCTGCGAAAGCCGCTGGTCGGAACTGCGTTCGAGTTTGGGAATAGCGCTTAGATAAAAATATGAAATTAGGGTCGGGACTCATTGGTCAAAGCCAGAAGATGACGATGGCTGCGAGGGCGACGGCAGAGAAGAAGACGGTTGGGCAGCGATCGTAGCGAGTTGCGACGCGGCGCAAGTCCTTCAGTCTGCCGAACATGATCTCGATGCGGCTCCGGCGCCTGTACCGTCGCTTGTCGTATCTGACCGGCTCGTTGCGCGATCTGCGGCCCGGTATGCAGGGCTGGATGCCTCTGGCTTCCAGAGCGTCTCTGAACCAGTCGGCTTCATACCCTCGGTCGCCGAGCAGTCACTGTGCCTGTAGTCGCTGACCTGTCCGGCGGTAATGAAGAAGCTCCAGGGCTGCCCGTCCGCATCACTGACGGCGTGCAGCTTGGTGCTCATGCCGCCTTTGGTGCGACCGATCAGCCGTCCGAGGCCCCCCTTTTAACCCGCAGGCTCGATGCTGTGCGGTGTGCTTTCAGGTAAGGCGCCGCTTCGTCTCCACGAGGAAACAGCAACGCTCTTAAGCACGGGCTGCGTACAGCGGAGATGAGGACAGTACGAACGCTGTTGCTTAGGAGCAGTCAAGCGATACACCCACGCGATGAATGATCCGACTCTATTTTGGACGGCCGCAGCTGCTATCGGTCAGATTATCGGCGCAGCCTTCACGGCCGCCGCGGTCGCCGTGTCACTTTGGATAGTTCTGTCTGAGCGCAGAGAACGAATGCAATTTGTCGTTGGCAGGCGAGTGATCTTTGGCGCTTCGCTCTTAACGCTTGATATTGTGTCATTCAGCGTCGTCAACGTTGGCGTGCGGCCGATAGAGGTTACCTCCTTCGGGTGGCGTACAGGTTGGTCGAAAAGA
Source organism: Sphingomonas sp. TZW2008 (assembly GCF_002117915.1). Classification (GTDB taxonomy): domain Bacteria; phylum Pseudomonadota; class Alphaproteobacteria; order Sphingomonadales; family Sphingomonadaceae; genus Sphingomonas. Next base: position 11,744 of record NZ_BDJB01000012.1, read on the forward strand.
GGGCCGGACTGGCTACGGGACCGTTACGCGATCCAAATGTTCGGCAGCGGGCTGGGCGCCGAGTTGCCTTCGAGTTGGGACCGCAGCGGCTTGTCGCTTGCCGGGTCGTCGATCAATTTCGTCCTTTCCACTTTTGGCTGCCTTAGAACCTCGAGCGGCAACGGACGACATATTTGCGCCTAGGAAGCTGCCCCTAATTGGATGGCGCCGACCGCGCGTATGCGCTTCAGTATTCACGGCGCGCGGTACGTGCCTGACCAAAGTAGTAGAGCACCACTTTCGACGGCATTAACAACTGAGCGCCTTTCTCGCATGCGGGAGGGCGGGCGCGACGTGCGGTCGGACGACGAACGGAAAGCCGATCTGTCGGGCAGACGAGCTGCCAACACTTAGGCGCCTCGGCTTACTGATCTAGGGTGAGACGAGGCGCCACGGACGACGGGAGGAATACCGCATCCCCCGCACGTCAATCCTGTGCCCAGGAGACCCTACGCACGAGACGATTTTCTCGAGGAAAGAGGCGCCTCGCCGATCCGTAGTGACACGGCGAGGCGCTAGGGGATCAGAGAACCAAGACGGTTAACCCGTACAACTCAAGTCTTCGCACTCCGCTGCACCAAGCCGCTCCGATCAGCCTTTCACCGGCGTCGCTGCTCACGACATCCAGAGCGCGAGCTTCATTCGAGATGATGGAATATGCAATAGCGATCACGATGACGAGGCTCCCCGCGCCATTAGCGTGGAGGTGGAATGATCGATAAAGATCAATGTAGCAGCGCTGATCGAATCCAAGGGCCACGTTATTCGACGAGAGCGAACCAAGCCAAGAGAATCAATTCGATCATGATAGCGGAGATCTGTAGGATCAGGCGAACCTCAAAGGTGCTCTGCAAATTCATCCGACGATTAATGCGGTTTTCATGAAGGCCTTCTCACAAGGCTCAACGTCACGCGTCTGAAAATAGTCTTAAAATTAAGACTTAATCTACGATACGTCCTCAGCGCGGTGATGCGCGGAGCATAACCCTCTGAACCACGTGGCATGCTCAAGGGATCGTTAAAGATCAGGGTGATTGGGAACTCTGCCAGCTTGCCCTTCCGCCTGTAGGCTTCCGTCCGGCCAAATCGCGGCTTAGCTACTGATGATGTTGATTGTAAAAGCAACGACCCCCAGGTTGAAGATGAAGGCAGCTATAGAGTGGCCGAGTACCGTTCGTCGCAGCCGCCGGGTAAGAATGCTCACGTCGGCTGGCTGCAGCGTCATGCCGAGCGCGAAGCTTAGGTAAAGAAACTCCCAGTAATCCGGCTCGTTGCAGCCGGGAAAATCGATACCTCTGTCGTCTGCATCATCCTTGTCGGTGTCGCCGTAGAATATGTGTGCGTAGTGAAGCGCGTAGACGACGTGGGAGAATGCCCAGGCAAGCAGTAGCGTACCAATCGACAATGCGATGCCGTAGGCATCTTTCTCGCCCTGAAGCACCCATGCAACAGATGCCATGACCGCCAGCATGACCACACCGGTAATAATTAGCAGGATGCCCCGGTTTGCGTCGTTCTCCTCGGCCTGGGTTCGCATCTCGGCGACAGTCCCCTGCCGCAGTAGGGGCAGGACCGATATAAGGAATACGCCGCTGGCAATGTCGAAGCCTGCGAGTAGCGCTTTGTCGATACCAATGAGAGGCTTCAGCGCGAGCACGGCGACCGGGAGCAGCACACAGAACATTATGAAGCGTGGCGGCCCAAACCTGCGACCGAAGCCAAGCTTTTGACCGATCAGATCGGTAACCTCATATGCACTTTGTTCCATATAGGACTGCTGACCTTACTAGCCACTTGGCGCATACCGCATACGCAAATGGCCCGAGATGGCAGGACGAAAGAGTGAAACTTCTCCGTCCCTCCCTACACGCGGCCATGATACGCAAGCCGCAAGCTGCCTATATTGAGCCGCTACGTTCCGATGAATTGCTGATCCGCTTGCAACAGACAGCTTCACCTGATCCTTTGGCGCAGCTACAAAACGGAAGCGCAACCATTTGGTTTCGTGACTGGAACGGCTTCCGAACGTTGACGACGCAAATCGACCGGGGAGTGGAAATTTGACACTAAGGCGTCGGCGCAACCGGCACCGAGTGGCCAAGATCTGGGCGTACGCCGCAAGCGGCCTTCTCGGCAGCATACTTACCGGGGCGCTAATTGCTGAATACGCTGTCGGCCAGATCAGCCCAATTGCTCTGACGAGCGGTAGAGTAGCGATGCCGCGCAAGGATCAAGATTCTTCCGATTCTATCATCCCGCAGATGCACGATTTGGACGTGGCAAGGGCGACTTGGGCAGGACCAGTCTATGGTGCGAGTAACGAGGCTGAGCAGCTTCCTTCCAGAGATACGAAAGGCGACTGGCTCGACGAGGTGGAGAAGCTCGAGGCTCACTGGATGCTAGGGTCAGGACCCATTGATGTGGGATGCGTGATCTGATTCAGGCTCCGTAAGGAGAGCGTG
>NZ_BDJB01000013.1 GCF_002117915.1 Sphingomonas sp. TZW2008
CTCCGCCGTCGCCCTCGCTGCAACCGTCATCTTCTGGCTGTGATCAACGAGTCCTGAGCCTACACTGTTGATCGGCAGCGGCGCGGCAGCGGCCGCAGTGATCGCCGTAGAGTTGGTGTTGCCGCCGTCGCCGCAGGCTGTGAGCAGAACGATTATGCCGAACGCCACCGGCGCGAACGGATTCTGGGCCATGTGTACTCTCCTTGGGTAAGCCCTGACGCGGGCGGTTGAACAGGATCGTTCCCGGTTAGTGCCGGGCTCGCAAGCAAAAATGACACGTCTGGTGGACAGACGTGGACGTGGGTCTGCGGCCAGTTGCGTGAATGGATTTGGTGCAACTCCTCGGCGCGAACGTGCGTCGTCAGCGAAAGCTGAAGGGGCTGTCGCAGGAGGAGCTATCGCTGCGAGCGGATATGAAGCGCAGCTACGTCAGCGATCTGGAGCGGGGCACGCGCAACCCGTCTGTGCGAGCTCTGGGTCGGCTAGCGAACGCGCTGGGCGTCGAGCCGGCGTCACTGTTGCGCTCAGGCGAGTGAAGGCAGCCTGCTTTCACCTACCTATATAAGTTCCTCTGTTTCGCGCGTGCATCTCCGGCCACTATCTCAGGTCTGACACGCCCGTCAGGCCGTACTCTCGAAAGCGCCTGCCGACCACCGGCGGAACGAGTTCAGGAGCCCACACCATCGAACGAGAGCGTTCACTGGTTTCCGTCTGCGCATGAACGACGCGAGAGCTATCGATCTGTTAAGACCGCCCGCCGGCGCCACCGGAAGCCGTCCCAGGCAGGACCCACGTGGGTTCACAAGCCAAAGCCTGTTAGCCTCAGCCGCCGCCCCGTCCGTGTCGAAAGTGCCATAAAGAAGGTGGTGCCGCTTACAGGACTCGAACCTGTGACCCCCGCATTACGAAGGCTAGCGAGTCATCGTAAAGGGGCGTGCTTTTTCAACTACTTGCCGATCAGTCCGGACTGCCGGTCGGAGCCGACCCATGCGCTTCCCAAAATCACGCACCGCCGCCGTCCGATCGTTTCCTAGCGAAAGCACTTTCGCGTGGGAAAAGCCGGAAATTTGACCTGCGTCATACCTGCGAGCCGCTAAACCATATTGTCAGCGCGGGCGCGAGCAAGAGCGAGTTTTAAGCACAACGCCGCGGCGGAGCTTTTCGAGAAGCGAGTTACTAAGGCTTCCTGATCGTCCGCTCGCGAAGCTCTGTGAAGGCGAGGCTGGCCTTCTTTATCGCAAGCTCGACCGCAAGCAGATCGAGCCCGAGCGCGAGTTCCGGACGCGAGGTCATGGACAGGATAGCGGCGAGCACGGCGTCTGACTCGTGCGCCAAGCTCATCAGGTAGTGTCCGCTCGGACCGGCGGCCCCGGTCATCCAGGTTCGCGCAGTCCGCTCCGATGCCCCTGTCCAGCGCATCACAATCTTTGTTGCAGCTCCGGTGGCACCGAGCTCGCCTCGAAGCGCGCCGCTTATTGCATGGATGTAGTCGCGCTCGGATACCCGTATAGGCCCGTTCGGCAGCCGGCTGCCGGTCTTCGGAATCATGATTCCGCCCCTTCCAGGTTATTGACCCGTTAGGCGTACGCGCGCCGCTGTTAAGGCCGTCGGATGGTCATCAACTGGAATGTGACGACAAGTGAAGAACCGCCGCGTGTCGAGCGGGTACGCGCGGCTGAGTATGTCCGCATGTCGACCGAACATCAGCAATACTCAACCGACAACCAGGCGGCCGCCATCCGTCGCTTCGCCGAAATTCACGGCTACGAGATTGTTCGTACGTACCAGGACGACGGCAAGAGCGGTCTAAACCTCTCCGGTCGGTCGGGGCTCAAGCTCTTGCTCTCCGACATCGACGCGGGTCGGGCAGACTTCAAGGCACTCCTTGTTTACGACGTGAGCCGGATGGGCCGCTTTCAGGACCCGGACGAGGCCGCCACACACGAACTTCGGATCCGGTCCGCTGGCATCCAGGTGGAGTACTGCGCGGAGCAATTTAGGAACGACGGCAGCATGAGCTCTTCGCTCATCAAAACTGTCAAACGGACGATGGCCGCGGAATACAGCCGCGAGTTGTCGGTGAAGGTGTTCGCAGGACAGGCGAACCTGATCAGACGCGGCTATCGGCAGGGCGGGGCCGCCGGTTTCGGACTGCGTCGTCTTCTCGTAGACATAAACGGCGAGCCGAAGAGCGAACTCGGCCGCGGGGAGCACAAAAGCATCGCTACTGACCGAGTAATCCTGGTGCCCGGACCTCCGGAAGAAGTGGCCGTCGTTCAAGAGGTCTATCGGCGATTTACAGAGGAGGGTCAGACGGAACGCGAGCTCGCCGAACTGCTGAACGAGCGCGGGCTTATCACCGATCTAGGACGGCCTTGGAGCCGAGGCACGGTCCACCAGCTTCTCATCAATGAGAAGTATGTCGGTGACAACGTCTGGGCACGAACCTCCTTTAAGCTGAAGCGCGAACACGTTCAGAACGCCAAAGACAATTGGATCAGGGCTGAGGGTGCGTTCACGCCAATCGTCGATCGCGCTACGTTCGCCGCTGCACGCGCAATCATTGAGGCAAGGTCCGAACGTCTCAGCGATAAGGCGATGCTTGACCTGCTGGGCGCCATCTTTGCAGGCAATGGCCTATTGACCGGGCTGATCATCGATGAAGCGGAGGATGCCCCCTCAAGCAGCGCGTACAGAAACCGCTTCGGCAGCTTGCTTCGCGCCTACGAACTTGTCGGCTTCGCGCCTGATCGCGACTATCGCTACCTGGAAATCAACCGGAAGCTCCGGCAGCTTCACCCGGAGCTCGTTGCGGACACGATTAAGGCGCTCACCAGGTCCGGCGGCGGCGTTATCCGTGATCGTGATACGGACCTTCTCACGATCAACGGCGAGTTCACCGCCTCGCTCGTAGTGGTTCGGTGCGTCCAAACCGCCGCTCGGGCGCTCCGCTGGAAAGTTCGATTGGACACGCCGCTTAAACCTGATCTGACGGTCGCTATTCGTATGGCGCCGGGCAACGAGCTGCCGCGCGACTACTATCTGCTGCCTCGGCTTGATCTTGGCGACGCAGTGCTGCGGCTGTGCGAGCACAACGGGCTATCGCTGGATGCCTATCGGTTCGATGATCTTTCCGCCTTTCACCGGATGGCGGCACGACGGCCTTGGAGGACCGCCGCATGAGCACTGTACAGCCGGCGCAGCGCGTTGAGTGGATCCCGCTCGACCGGATAACCGTCGTCAATCCCCGCGCGCGCAACAAGCAGGGTCACAAGGAGATCACCGACAACATCGCGCAAATTGGTTTGAAGCGCCCAATCACCGTGACACGCCGAGTGGAGTCGGGCGGTCCCTTTTACGACCTTGTCTGTGGCCAGGGTCGGCTGGAAGCGTATCAGGCGCTTGGCCAGGCGGAAGTTCCTGCGCTCGTCGTTGCTGCAGACGCCGAAGATTGTCTGATAGCCAGTCTCGTTGAAAACTGCGCGCGTCGTCAGCACAGCGCAATCGACCTGCTGCAGGATATCGGTCGGATGCGAGAAGCCGGTCACAGCATTATGCAGATCGCTCGCAAGACCGGGCTAACGTTTGAATATGTAGGGGGCGTGGCGCGCCTGCTGGAGAAAGGGGAACAGCGGCTACTTCAGTCCGTGGAATCTCGGGTGATGCCACTTAGCGTTGCTGTCGAGATCGCCGAAGCGGCGGATCATGACGTGCAGCGCGCGCTTCAGGATGCTTACGAGAAAGGATCATTACGCGGTCGTCGCCTGATCGCGGCCAAGCGCATCGTGGAGGCACGTCGACGTTCAGGTAAAGGCCTGAAGCAACAAACCGGCAAAGCGCACTCCGGTCAGCGGTTATCACCAGCGGCTCTAATCCGGGCATATCAAGAGGATGTGGACCGTAAACGGGCGTTGATTGGACGCGCAAACTCCGCGCGTGATCGGCTGCTCCTTCTGACCGAGGCACTTCGCAGATTGCGCTTAAGCGAACAGTTCTCGGCTCTGCTAGAAGACGAAGGCCTCGCCACCATGCCGGCGAACCTTGCGGACCGCCTCGAACGCATGGGTGCTACGTCATGAGTCCCGCGCCAAGTGGCATAGCCGTAAAGCTGGGCTTCGAAGAGGCGAGCCTTCGAATTCCGATCGCCAACATTCTACCGTTGCGCGCGGTGACGGCGGCCGTGAAAAAGTCGGTAAAGTACAATCAGATTGCCGCCTCAATAGCCGAGGTTGGGATCATTGAGCCGCCGGTTGTCGCGCGGGATGCGACTGACCCGGCTCGGTACCACCTGCTGGATGGTCATTTGCGGGTCAAAATCGTTCAAGATCGCGGCGTCACCGAAATTGTCTGCTTGGTCGCGACAGACGATGAAGCGTTCACCTATAATCGGCGCGTATCCCGGATCGCGATCATCCAGGAACACAAGATGATCCTGAACGCGGTGAAGAAAGGCGTTTCGGAAGAACGGCTGGCACGAGCCTTGAACGTCGACATAGCCAGCATTCGCAAAAAACGAAACCTGCTCGTCGGAATATGCCCGGAAGCCGTGGAGTTGCTGAAAGACCGGCATGTACCGATTCACGTGTTTACCGAACTCCGGTTCCTCAAAGCAGTTCGGCAAGTTGCGGCGGTCGAAAACATGATTACCATGAACCGATTCACGGTCAGCTATGCCCGTTCGCTAGTTGCCTCTACTCCGGATGATCAGCTGGTCGCGGGCAAGCCGCGTCGCGTTGCTGGGCTCACCGACGATCAAGTCGCGACCATGCAGCTAGGGTCAGGACTCATTGGTCATAGCCAGAAGATGACGGTGGCAGCGAGGGCGATGGCGGA
>NZ_BDJB01000014.1 GCF_002117915.1 Sphingomonas sp. TZW2008
GGGGTCTCCTCGCGAAGCCTGAATCAGATCGCGACACTCACATCAATGGGTCCTGACCCTAAAAAGTGCCAAGAACGGTGCTGCATAGACGGCGTCCGGCGAGTCTGCTGGCGGCAGCAGGTTTTGAAGAGCTGGCGGCCATTCGTTCTGGTGCGCCAGCCACTGCACAAACCATTTGTGCATCGCCGGAGAAATCTCGGCGCGCAGCAGATCCTCGAACCCGGCATAGGGCTGCTCGAAGGCCCGGTCGGATGCTAGCTGGATCACCGCCGCCGCTTCTGGCGTCTGCTGGTCGAAGATTGTCGCGACCGTTTTGCCGACGCTGCGGAAGAAACCGGCGAAGGAGGCGACATTGGTCTCACCGCCCGCGTCGAACGGCACCCAGCCGAGCGAGTCGAGCCTTTTGTACTGGCCAGGCGCGAGTTCGGCGGCGCGCCTCGCTACGGTGCTATAAGCGACGAACTCGGTCTTGCCCTTAACCACGAGGACGCGGCGAGCAAGCAACGCCTCGCAGAAGCGGGTGCGAAAGCCGTCCCGGAAGATCTTGAGGCGCAGGCTCGGCGGCAGGACCACCGCGGATGCCTGAAGCAGCGCCGTCGGATCGCGCTGCAACACCGTCATCTGCTCGGGCTGGAATTGCTCGATCACGTAGGGCGAATGCGAGGTGAAGAGCGCCTGGGATGCCAGTCCGCGCACTTTGTCGACGACACGCTGCTGAACATGCGGCGGAAGCGACAGCTCCGGTTCTTCCATCGCGAAGATGACCCGGCCCTTGCGTCGCTCCGCAATCAACCCGAGCATCGCGAGGACGAGCGCGTTGATCGTGCCAGAGCCTTGGTGCTGGAAGGGCGCGGCATAGCCCGGCACGCCGGTCGCCAGAAACGACTTGAGCACGCGGCGCAGATCCTCTCGGGTCAGCTCGGACACGCGCAGATGCGGCGCGTCCGCCCATTCGCCGGGCACGATCTCGCGCATCGCATCCTGGATCGCGGTCAGGATCTTGCCGAACTCGGGATCGCTCGCACCGACAACATCGAGGTTGCGCAGCTGGTGGAGCAGCGTCTCCCACATGCGCGTGCGCACCTCATAGGTCTTGAGGATCACATCGAGCAGCGAGCCGCGCTCCATGGACAACGCACGGCTGCCGGTGCGCAGCGCGCGCAGGTGCAGGAAACCGAATTCGCGCTTGTCGCTCGACCGGCACTCGCTCGTTGGCGTACCGTCGTCTGTCCGCGGCACCGCAAACCAGGTCTTAGCTGTGAACTCGTCACCATCCGGGTCATAGGCGCCTTCGAAGCGAATGCGGACCGCCGGCTCGACGTCGGGCGTTGTAATGTAGTTCGCGCCGCCTGGGCCGATCAACGTGCGGTCGGCGTGGCGCCAGAACTCAATATTGTTTCGAAAGCGGTCACAAAGCTGCTGGTCGAGCCCGGCGACAACCACCTCGGCCACGATTTTTGGCGCGGGCTGATCCTCTGCGGCAAGGTAGCGGCCGCCGTGGAAATCATGCTCATCAATCGCCTGTGCGCGCGCCAGCCGATCGGCGCCGATGGCGAGCTCAATTGCCTCAAAAACAGTCGATTTGCCGGTATTATTATCACCCAGGAGGACGGTTGTTCCATCGAAATGCAGATCGGCGAGCCTTATTCCCCGGAAATTCTCGATATGGACACGAACAATTCGCACGAACCCCATCCCCCGGCTCTGTCGTCTTCAAGGTACGTCCCATATCATCCACTCATGCTTAAGCCGAGCGGGCTTAGATCGTTGGTCAAAATGAGTCGGTCCGCTTTGGTGGCGGGGTGAGCGTCGCTGTCATCTACAAAGTTTTATTTCTGCATCGGCAACAGCGGTTCGCGTTCATCTTCTTAGAGCGGAAAGACTCGCTTTGCGGACAGGCTGTATATGAGAAATAACTATCTGGCGCGCATGATCAGGCGCATCGTCGTCGCGTCGGTCCCGAAAGGCTGGGTGCACGGCAATTTGTTGGTTGTTGCATCGACCCAGCCATGATCAATGAGGACCGCTAGACACCAGCGAGCGCCATCAAGAGATTAGCCCATCCCACTCGTCCTGCCCGATCTGCGCCGCCTGCCAATGCTGCACCTCGGTCGAGACCCAGAATCGCCTGCTGGGACTTTCGCGATAGGCATGAGGCGCCGGGAACGTGCCAAGGCGTATCAAGCGGTATATCTCCGACTTTGATAAGCCAGTAACCTCTATCACGCGAGGTAGGCGCCAGAACTCCATGGCAGCGGCGGGTGCAACATCAGTCATTTGGAGTGCTCAGCAATGATCTCGCACGAACTATAGCACAGGGCGGAGATCAGGCTAAGGGAATACAATCTAAGGCGTAGAAGCAAAATCACTAGATTGTTGAATCTGATTGAACCGCCGATCTTTTGAGCCGTTTGTTACTCGCCGATCGTAATACCCAGCCGGTCCGATATCATGTTTTTAGCAACCGCTTTTCCGATTTCCCAGATCAGCGCGACGCTGGCGGTTCCTGCCTTTTCCGCGCCCTGCTTCGTCGCCTGCCAAACGGCACTATCTCGCACGGTTTCTAGGAACTCGTGCCCACGATAGGTAAGCGCCTGTGGCTGCCACTCAAAGCCATCCGGTCCAAGCGTGCTTAGATCCTCGGCTTCAAGAAAACCGGCGTCGTCTAAAATCTTCACATGGTAGGAAAGCTCGGCTCTTGTCCGGCCTTCGATCTCGAGTTCCATGAAGCCGCGTGGGTCGTGATCACTGGCTTCGACCGCCAGCAGAATATCGCGAATCAGGTCCTTATCGAGCTTCATACGGCCTCCACGGAACGGTGGATCTAGTCAGCTCATGCGGCGACTACATTCAGCGCGCAATTGCGGTGGCGACTCTGTGGCGACTCGTCATGCAAGCCGTAACGATGGGCGCACGCAAGGCCACCGTAAGTCGTTGAAGATGTTGGTTTTCTCTGGTCGGGGCGACAGGATTCGAACCTGCGACCCCCACACCCCCAGTGTGATGCGCTACCAGGCTGCGCTACGCCCCGACCGAGACGCGCGGCCCTACGCGGGCCGCGCGGCTTATGCAAGCCGCGTCAGATCAGCTTGCGCCAATGCTGCCCGTCCCACGCATCGATCGACATGGCGGAGGGCGAATGCGCGCGCAGGTTGCGACCGAACGCCTTCTGATGCTCGGCCTGGCCGTGCGCGCCCAGCGCTTCGGGGCTCGCCCAGCGCTCGGCAACGCGGACGAGATCGGGATCGCCGGCGTCGAACGCGAAGCTGTACTCCTCGCACCCCTCTTCGGTCTTCACCACCTTGGCATGCTCGGCGAACAGCGAAGCGGCCTTCGCGCCCTCGCCCTCGCCCAGCTTGATCGTGCCCATCACCAGGATCGTCATCGCTCTGTCTCCTCTCGCGCGCCCCGCGCGGGCGGCCTCGCGCGGCGAGACGTACCCGCGCGCGCCCGTTGCGCCAAGGGCGCAGCGATGGTAGCGGCACGCGCTTCACGCAGGGTGTGGTTTCGCGCCCCGCGCCCCCTGTGCACGCAAGGACGGCATGTTCATTTCCCCAGCTTACGCCCAGACGGCGAACGGCGCCGCGGCGCAGGGCGGGCTCGGCGGCTTTCTCAGCCTCGCCCCGCTCGTTCTCGTCTTCATCGTCTTCTACTTCCTGATGATCCGCCCGCAGCAGCGCCGCATGAAGGCGCTGCAGAATGCGGTCGCGGCGGTGAAGAAGGGCGACAGCGTGGTCACCGCCGGCGGGCTCGTCGGCAAGGTGACCAAGGTTGAGGAGCAGTTCGTCGAGGTCGAGATCGCGCCGAACACGCGCGTGCGCGTGGTCAAGGCGACGCTCGCCGAAGTGACGCCGCTCGGCGCCAAGCCCGCTAACGACTGAGCCCGCCATGCTCGATTTCCCGCGCTGGAAGGTCGTTTCGATCTGGTTGACGATCGCGGTGCTGTGCGCGCTCGCGGTCCCCAGCCTGCTCCCGCAGCGCATCACCGACAGCTGGGGCAGCTTCCCCCATCCGCGCATCAACCTTGGCCTCGATCTCGCCGGCGGCAGCTATCTGCTGCTCGAGGCGGACGTGAACGACGTCGCCACCACGCGGCTCGAGACGATGCGCGAGCAGGTGCAGACCGAGATGCGCCGCCAAGACCCGCGGATCGAGATTGGTGACATCTCGACGCGCGGCGGCCGGCTATCCTTCCTGCTGCGCAACCCGGCACAGGTCGATGCGGCGCGCGAGCGGCTGCTGGCCATCACCGGCGGCGGCGTCGGCATGACGGGGCAGCGTGAATGGGACATCCAGGTGGTCGATTCGAGCCGCCTCGTCCTCACCCCGACCCAGGCCGGGCTGACGCAGGCGGTCGATACCGCGATGGGCGACGCGACCGAAGTCGTCCGGCGCCGCATCGACGAGCTCGGCACGCGCGAGCCGACGATCATCCGCCAGGGCACCAACCGCATCGTCGTCCAGGTTCCCGGTCTGCAGAACCCGCAAGCGCTGAAGGATCTGCTCGGCAAGACCGCGAAGCTCGAGTTCAAGCTAGTCGACGAGACCGCCTCGCCGCAGCAGCTCGCCGCCAAGCAGGCGCCCGCCGGCAGCCAGGTGCTCGCCTATCCGACCAATCCCGCCGGCATTCCGTTGATCGCGGTGAAGCGCTCGGCGATCCTGACCGGCGATCAGCTCACCGACGCGCGGCAGGAATTCAGCCAGCAGACCAACGAGCCGCAGGTCGCGATCACGTTCGACAGCCAGGGCGGGCGAAAGTTCGCGCAGGTAACGCGCGAGAACGTGAACAAGCCGTTCGCGATCATCCTCGACAATCAGGTGATCTCGGCGCCAAACATCAACGAGCCGATCCTGGGCGGCCGCGCGCAGATCTCGGGCAGCTTCACCACCGAAAGCGCAAACGCGCTGGCGATCGCGCTGCGCTCGGGCAAGCTGCCGGTGGCGCTGAAGGTGGTGGAGGAATCGACCGTCGGCCCCGATCTCGGCGCCGAATCGATCCGCGCCGGCATCCTCGCCTCGGCCGTCGCTGTGGCGCTGGTCGTCGCCTTCATGCTCGTCACCTACGGCCGCTTCGGCGTCTATGCGAACCTCGCGGTCGTCATCAACGTGTTCGTCATCGTCGGCGTGCTCGCGCTGATCGGCGGCACGCTGACGCTGCCGGGCATCGCTGGCTTCGTGCTGACGATCGGCACCGCGGTCGACGCCAACGTGCTGATCAACGAGCGTATCCGCGAGGAGCGGCGCCGCGGGCGTACCGTGTCGCAGGCGATCGAGCTCGGCTATTCCGAAGCCAGCCGGACGATCTTCGAGGCGAACATGACGCACGCTATCTCGGGCATCATCATGTTCATCCTCGGCTCGGGCCCGGTGAAGGGCTTCGCGGTCGTGCTGCTGATCGGCATCGCCACCAGCGTGTTCACCGCCGTGTTGTTCACCCGCATGCTGACGGTGCAGTGGCTGCGCCGCACCAAGCCGAAGACGATCAACATATGATCGCTCACATGCTGTTTAATCGTCGCGACCGCGCTGCGGGACCGACGGAGGTCGTCGCATGAAACTGCTCAAGCTCGTTCCCGATCATACGAACATCGATTTCGTCCGGCTGCGCGGCTGGGCGTTCGGGCTCACGCTGCTGCTGTCGGTACTCGCCGTCGGCGTCACCTTCTACAAAGGGCTCAATTTCGGCGTCGATTTCGAAGGCGGCCTGATGATCGAGGAGCGGTTCGCTACGCCGCCCGATCTCGATCGGCTGCGCGACGTCGTCGATGCGCAGGGCCTGGGTGAGGCCTCGCTCCAGCAGTTCGGCGATCCGCGCACGCTCACCATCCGGCTGCCGGTGCAGGAGGGCGCCGACGAGGGCGCCACCAACGCCGCGGTGAAGAAGGTCGAGACCGCGATCGGCCAGGCGTTTCCTGGCGCGACGTTCAGCCGCTATTCGACCATCTCGGGCAAGGTGTCGGGCGAGCTGATCCGCAACGGCGTCCTCGCCGTCGTCCTCGCGGTGCTCGGCATCGGGCTGTTCGCGATCGTGCGGTTCGAATGGCAGTTCGGCGTGTCGACGATTGCGGCGATCGTCCACGATCTTGTCATGACGTTGGGCTTCTTCGCGCTGACGCAGTTCGAGTTCGACCTCAACATCGTCGCCGCGGTGCTCACCATCATCGGCTATTCGATCAACGACAAGATCGTGATCGACGACCGTATCCGCGAGAACATGCGCCGCTATCGCAAGATGGACATGCGTGAGATCGTCAATCTATCGGTCAACGAGACGCTGCCGCGCACGGTGATGACGTCGGTGACAATCCTGCTTGCGCTCGCCGCCTTGCTGTTCCTCGGCGGCCACGTGCTGCGCGGCTTCACCGCGGCGATGATCCTCGGCATCGTCGTCGGCACCTATTCGTCGATCTACGTCTCGTCCTCGCTGCTCATCACGCTCGGCCTGCGCGCCGATCCGGCACTCGAGAAGGTGAAGGCGAGCGCGATCGACAATGCCGAGCGGGTCGCCCCGCGCACGCCGCGCTCCTGATGCGCCGCCCGCCACAGGCCGATCCGGCGTGAGGATGGATCGCGCGCGCGACGGCGGCGGGCCCATCGTCCGCGCGCTGGGCCCGGGTGGCTTCCGGCTCGACGATACGACGGTCCTTGCCGCCGCGCTGCTGACGGTGAACGAGGCGCGCGCCTGGAACCCCCCGCCGCTCCCCGAGCTCGACGAGGCGGCGCTGGCTGCGATCCTCGATCCCGCGCCCGAGTTCGTGCTGGTCGGCACCGGCGACACGCTCGTCCGGCCACCGCGCGTACTGGTGGAGGCGCTCGAGGCGCGCGGCATCGGCCTCGAGCCGATGGACAGCCGCGCCGCGGCGCGCGCCTGGGGCGTCTTGCGCAGCGAAGGGCGCCAGATCGCTGCCGCCCTCTATCCTCTCGACGCCTGAAGACGCGAACCGCTTCGGCCTAAGTCAGCACGCGGCGTTGGTCAGGACGGCCGCGAGTAGCCCTGGAAAACGACGGTCGAATGCGTCGCGCCGCAGCGTGTTGATCATCTCGCGCCCCGACTGCGTCGTCTCGATCAGCCCCGCCGCGCGCAGGACCCTGAGATGGTTCGACAAGGTGCTCTTGGGTATCGAATCGCACGGCGCGGCACCGGCGCAGGTCAGCCGCTCGTTCGCCGCAAGCCTCGCCACCATACCCAGCCGATTGGGATCGGCGAGCGCATGCAGTGCCAGCGCGAGCGGAACGTCGTCGAGCCGGGGGGTGGGTGAAGCGCGACATGCAGCCAACATAGGATCACTTAGTCGATTTAATAGTTCGGGAATATTGAACTATTGAAGCGGGGCCCCATCTGCCGTTCTGGCCGACGGCGCACGATGGCGTGATCGCGGGCCGCCTTTTTGGAGTTTTCCCCCATGTCCCTACAGGCAACTCTCCAGGGCAAGAAAGCGCTCGTCACCGGCGGGTCGCGCGGTATCGGCGCCGCGATCGCCAAGCGCCTCGCCGCCGATGGCGCGACCCTTGCGATTACCTATGCAGGCAACAAGGCGGCGGCGGACGCCACCGTCACCGCGATCGAGCAGGCCGGCGGCACCGCCTTCGCGTTTCAGGCTGACGCCGCCGATCCCGCCGCGCAGCGCGCCGGGATCGAGCAGGCTGCCGCTGCGCTCGGCGGGATCGACATTCTCGTCCACAATGCCGGCGTCGCGGCGTTCGCCTCGCTGGGTGAGGACAGCGACGCGCTGTTCGATCAGCAGTTCGGCGTTAACGTGAAGGGCCTGCACGTCGGCACGCGCGCAGCGCTGCCACATCTGGCCGACGGCGGACGCATCATCCTGATTGGCAGCGTCTCGGGCGAACTGGCGTTCCCGTCGACCGCGACCTACAGCGCGACCAAGGCGGCGGTGGCGGCGCTTGCGCGCGGCTGGGCAAAGGATCTCGCCGCGCGCAACATCCTCGTCAACACCGTCCAGCCGGGCCCTGTAGATACCGACATGAATCCCGCGAACGGCGATTTCGCGCAGCAGATGATCGCCGCGATCCCGCTGCGCCGCTACGGCACCGCCGACGAGATCGCCGGCGCGGTCGCCTTCCTCGCCGGTCCCGACGCAAGCTACATCACCGGCACGACGCTCAACGTCGACGGCGGCGTCGCCGCCTGATGGCAGGGCGCGCGGCGGACGATCCGCCGCGCGCTCACCCTGCCCGGCGCGCGAACAAGCCGTATCCGGCGATCACCAGGTAGCAGATCACCGGCAGCACCAGTGCGAGCGATAGGCTGCCCGACACGTCGGCCAGCGTACCGTAGAGCGGCGGGACCACCGCGCCGCCGACGATCGCGGTAGCGATCACGCCCGACCCTTCCGCCGCGCGCTTGCCGAGCCCTGCCGACGCGATGCTGAAAATCGTCGGGAACATGATCGAGTTGGTCAGGCCAACGGCGATCAGCAGCCACCCCGCGACGACGCCGCTCGCGTTGGCGGAGAGGGCGATCAGCGCGATCGCCGCGGCACCGGCGACCGCCAGCACCTTGCCCGGCGAGACGACGCGCAGGATTGCCGAGCCGGCGAAGCGCCCGATCAGCGCGCCGCCCCAGTAGAAGGGCACGTAATTGCCCGCCACCTGATGCGGCACGTTCCACACGGCTGGCTGCGACAGATAGGCGACGAGGTTCGATCCGATCGTCACCTCCGCCCCGACATAGAGGAAGATGCACAGCACGCCGAGTGCGAAGCGCGGCTGCCCAAGCAGCGTCAGCGCGTGGAAGATCGATCCTGTCTGCTCCTGCTCCTCCTGCAGGCGATTGCGCCGGGTCCACACGACGCCGGCGATCACCAGCAGCGCGATGGCGAGCGCGATGTAGGTGTGGACGATCGCGCGCGACGCTTCCACGCGATAGGCGTCGAGCGCAGGGCCGCTCAGCGCTGACGCGCTGACGCCTGCCAGCCCGCCGAGGATCAGCGTCGAGCCGACGCGCGGAAAGATCGTCGTGCCCAGCGAGTTGAATGCCTGCGCGAAGGTCAACCGGCTGCTCGCCGTCGCCGGCGGCCCGAGCAGCGAGATCAGCGGATTGGCGACGACCTGGACGATCGTGATCCCCGCACCGAGCACGAACAGCGCACCAAGGAACATCCCGAACGTCGCCGAATTAGCCGCCGGAATGAACAGCAGGCACCCCGCCGTCATCGTCACCAGGCCGATCGACGCGGTGCGCATATATCCCATCCGCCGCACGATCCCCGCGGCAGGAAGCGAGAAGAGCAGATAGGCGAGAAAGAACGCCGAATTGACGAGGTTCGCCTGCGCGTGGCTGAGCGTGAACAGCTCCTGCAGCTTCGGCATGACGATGTCGTTGAGGCTGGTGATCCCGCCGAAGATGAAGAACAGCGCGAAGACGAACCAGCGCAGGTCGGGGGCATCGACATAGACGGCATCGTCGTGGTCCGATCCCGGACTAGATCCGTCCGCCCTCGCCGGCCCCTGCGCAAACGCCATTCCCCCGTCCCCCTCATGCCCGTCGTTCGCCGCGTCGACGGCGCCGGACCATCGCCTACTCGTAGCGCGGAAACCACCACATTATCGTGACCGGCAGCGGCGTCCACGCGCCGACGCGTATGCCCGCGAAGCGCAGCGCGTCGCCAACCCATGCGTTGCACGTGTCCACGGCGTCGTAGCGCCCGCGCGCAGCGTAGAAGGCATCATAGGCGAAGTAGCCGCGATACCGCTCGCCGCCCTCGACCAGCGATGCGCGGACGTACGCGGCGAGCCGGCGATATTGCGCGGGCGTGACGACCAGCCGCCGCACCGACCCGTCGCGTGCGGGCCGCGGCAGGTGATCGACGTGGATTAGCGTGCGATCGCTGCCGAGCGCTGCCGCGAGCACCGTTAACGGCTTCACATCGGCCCAGGTCGGGGTTTCCAGATAGAAGGCGCGCTCCCCCCATCCGACCGACACGTGATCGTACGCGCCGTAGCGCGGATCGGCGAGGTCATGCGCTGGAAAGCTTTGCCGCCAGTCCACCCCCGCGGCGATTTTGGGCATGATGATCCCGGTGTGGACGCCGTTCGTTTCGAGAAAGAGCGTGATTCCCCGCTCCGGTGCGCGCCACGCGTCGTTGCTTGGCATCGATCCGCCGATCAGCGCAGCGAGCGGATAGGCGAGCAGCAGCGTTGCCAGGGCAACTATGGACAAGACGATGCGACGGGGCATGCTACCCGATACGCTTCCATCGCCGCTGCGACCACCACGTGCAGTTCGATGCCGCTGCCCGTGACGCTCGCGTGGCGCGGGATTACCACGCATCAACGATCAATCTGGCGTCACGCAATCGGCAAACGAAAAAGGCCGCCCTCATGCGAGAGCGGCCCCAACAGTCACCAGCGATGGCGGGCTTCAGTTGAAGCGGCCGAGCCCCGCGATCGTGCGATCGACCAGCGCCTTGTCGGCGTCCGCGCCGTGCCGCTGCGCGATCAGCGATGCCGCCGCAGCCGCCGCCGCCTTGGCGGTGGTCGCGCGAACCTCAGCGATTGCC
The DNA here is from genome assembly GCF_002117915.1 of Sphingomonas sp. TZW2008. GTDB lineage: Bacteria > Pseudomonadota > Alphaproteobacteria > Sphingomonadales > Sphingomonadaceae > Sphingomonas. The sequence continues at coordinate 10,521 of NZ_BDJB01000014.1, forward strand.
GACCGCTCGGCGGCTGCGATCTTATCTTCTGCCATACGCGCGCGCCGCTCGACCAGCTCGGCCGCGTCGCTGCGCGCCTGCGCGACAATCGCCTCGGCCTCATGGTTTGCCTGCTGCGCCATATCCGCCGCGCTCTTCTCCGCGTCGGCGATCTTGCGCGCATACTCATCGCGCAGTGCCTCGGCCTCCGCGCGCAGCGCCTTCGCCTCATCGAGCTGGCGGCGGATATCCGCGATCTGGCGATCGAGCCCACCGACGATCAGCGCCGGCACCTTCTTCACCACCAGCACGATCAGCAGCACGAGCATCGCCAGCGAGACGATCACCGTCCCGTTGGCGAAACCGAACAGCGACGGATCCACGTGGTGGTCAGGACCGCCCTCGGCGATCGAGGTCGACAGCGCCTCGGTGCCGCGCGCCGACATGCCCTCGGCCTCGGCAGCGTCCGCCAGATTCTCCGCCACCTGTGCGGAGCCCGGCGACATCGTGGTCATGATGATGAACTCAGCCATGCGCCATTGCCGCCTGAACGGCGCCCCTTGCCTCGTCGGCACTCACCTGCACGCCCGACACGCGCGTGACGATGTCCTGCGCGGCCTCGGCCGCGACCGACTCGATCTCAGCGAGTGCCCGCGCCGTGGCGGCGCGGATGTCCGCCTCGCGCGATGCGACGTGCTTCGCCTGCTCGGCCTGCGCTGCGCTGAGCGTCTCGGCACTCGTTGCCTGCGCACGCTGACGCGCGTCGGCGACCAGCGCCTGCGCCTTTTCCCGATTGGCCTGGTCGCGCACGCGCCACGCCTCTTCGGCCCGATCGGCCTCGTCGCGCGCCTTGGAGGCGGCGGCGAGATCGGACGCGATCGAGCGATCACGCGAATCGATCGTCTTCTGTACCTTGGGCAGCATGCCGCGGCCCACGACGAGGAAGACGATGCCGAACGTCACCACCAGCCAGAACAGCTGGGATGCCCATGTCGCGGCAAGTTGGGAAATCTGAGGCATCGGTGATCCTGCCCGATCGGAGCGACAGTCAAGGCCGCTCCGTCAGTGGATGTTAGGCGACGAAGACCAGGATCATCGCCACGACGAACGACAGCAGGCCGAGAAGCTCGGCGCCGGCGAAGCCGATGAAGAGACGACCCTGCTGCGCGTCGGCCGCACCCGGATTGCGCAGCGCACCTTCGAGGAACTTGCCGAACACGTTGCCCACGCCGAGCGAGGCGAGACCGGCACCCACAGCGGCCAGACCGGCGCCGAGCAGCTTTGCGGCTTCTGCGTCCATTTCTATAACTCCCTTATCAAATCAAACGGTTGGACTGAACAATCGAGAACTTAGTGCAGGTTGACCGCATCGTTGAGATACAGCGAGGTCAACAGCGCGAAGACGTAAGCCTGGATGCCGGCGACGAGCAGCTCAAGCGCCGAGATGCCGACCATCAGACCGAAGCTGGGGATGCCGACCAGCAGGCCGACGCCGAGCCCGGCATTGCCGGCGTTGACCACGAACCCCGCCAGCACCTTGAGCAGGATGTGCCCCGCGGTCATCGCGACGAACAGTCGCAGGCCGAGGCTGAACGGGCGCACCATGAACGAGACGAACTCGATCAGCGGGATCACCGGCAGCAGCCACCACGGCGTGCCGTGCGGCACGAACAGGCTGAAGAAATGGAGCCCATGGCGCCAGAAACCGACCACGAGAACGATCGAGAACGACAGGATCGCGAGGATCCCGGTGATCGTGAAGTGGCTGGTGAAGGTGAACGGGTGAACGCCGACGACGCCAAGCGGCAGCAGGCCCAGCACGTTGGCGAACAGGATGAACATGAATAGCGAGAAGACGTACGGGACGTAGCGCTTCCCCTCCGGCCCGATGTTCGACGCGAGCATGTTGTCGATGAAGCGAACCGTGCTTTCGACCATCAACTGACCGCGCGTCGGGATCGTCTTGCCCGCGGTGCCGAGCGACATGAAGCCGATCAGCACGATCGTCGCGACCGCCATCCACATCGCCGAATTGGTGAAGGCGATATTGTAGCCCGCGATCTGCCAGTTCTGGGTGCCGAACAGCGGCTCCACCAGGAACTGGTGCATCGGATCGATCTTGCCGCCGCCTTCCGCCACGTTCACTGCTTCCCTAACGAAAGCGCCCGATCATCACGGGCGCTTGGTCGAAATCCGAATGATGTTCCTGAACGCGGCGCCCGTCCCGAGGGCGAGCATCACGAGCAGGCCCCAGGGCTGCGTGCCGGCAAATCGGTCGATTACCCAACCGATCAGCGCGCCGCCCACCATGCCACCGATCAGTTCGGCCAGCACGCGATTGCCGAGACGCGAACCGTCGTCGGCAGCCGCCTTGCCCGCCCCTGTCCGGTGCGCCTCTTCCGCTTGCGCCGCCGTCAACCGCGCGTCGAGCGAGGTGATGCGAGCATCCTGGCCGAGGGTGTCTGGTCCGGGCTCGTTCTCGGCCATCCGCGCGCTCTCCCCTTGTTCCGGGCAGGCGCGAAGAGTGCCAAGTGGCGAGCCCGCCAAGGCGCGGTCCGGTTAGCCGGGGGGTCGGGGGGTGTCAACCGTTGCGGCGGCTTCACCGCGCGGCGCCTTCCGTTCGATCAGCCGCTAAGTCGCGGACGCAGCGCTCAGACGCAGCGCGGATCGCGCGTCGGCGCGCCGCCGCCGCGCGTCGCCCACGCACCGTCCGGCGTGCGATATTTTTCGCCCGGCGCGGTCTGCTGGATGAGGTTGCAGCCGCTGGTGAACGCGAGCTGCTCCACCGTCGCGCCCGACGCCTGCGCCTTCTGTGTATAGGCCGCCTTGCGCTGGATGTTGATCGCGTTGACGAGCGCCCGAAGATCGGCTGATCCGCCCCCGACGACGCCGAGATAGCCGTCGGGCTGCTCGCCCACCTGGCCCGCGGCACGCGCCGCGGCATAGGCGGGGTCGCGCTGCGCCCAGGCGGCAGCGGAAAAGCCCGTGGCGGCCACCGCCGCCGCGATCAGCGCTGCCTTCTTGGTTGCCAACTCGAACATGTCAAAAAATCCCCGGATTCTGCTTGATGAGCGACTTCGCCTCGTTGTCGAGCCGGTACACCACTTCCTGCGTCACGCTGATGTTGAGGTTTATCACGATCGGCTTGTCGGGGGCGGCGACGTTCACGCATCCGCCGAGCCCCGCCGCCACACCGATCGCCAGCCGCTTCACCATCATTGAGATCGTATCGTCATCGCGCTTCGTCAATCCTGCTGCTGTCATCGCATCGTCTCGCTTGCCGGGGGCTGAATGGTGGGCGGTGCCGCACGCTTCTCCTGCTCCTCGAGCAGCGCGGGCAGATTGCGTTCGATCAGCCGTTTGGGATCGTAGAAGCTCGCCGCCGAATCGATCAGCCCGCGAAAAGGCGCGGCGATACGGACGTTGAAGACGAACGGTAGCTTCTGCAGGCGCCGGATGAGAAAGTTCGACTTTGCCCCCTCGCCCTGGCTGACGCCGGCGAAGCGCACCTCGGTCACCATCTCGCCGGCCAGCGCGCCGTTCATCACGATCTGCAGATCCTGATAGCGCAGCGATCGCAGCGCCTGGAACGCGATGTTGCCCCAGGTACCAAGGTTCTTCTCGCTCAGCTCGCCTAGATAGGCGAGCGTCCCCCCGCCCTCGCGCACCACCAGCGTGCCGTTGACGATGCGTCCGCCGTTCTGATCGAACACCATCGGCAGCTCGCCGTCGAAGACGCCGGTCGCGTCGAGGTTCTTGAAGTCGAATTGCTGCAGGAATTGACGCGCGTCCATGCCCGCGACGCGGAACGTCATGCGCCGCGTCTGCGGCGAGGCGAAGTCGAGCAGCGTCGGCTCGAGCGTCAGCGTGCCGCCCGCAAACGGCCAGCGTCCCCCCGCCACTGAGACGCGAAGCCCGCGCAGCAATTGATATTCGATTCGCCCGTCCGTCACCGCGACGCCCGGATTGATCGACGCCACGGTCGCCACCTGTCGCGGCGCGCTCTCCAGGCCGAGCAGGTCGGTGAAGCGTATCTCTCCCCTGATCCCGGTGACCGGGCCGAAGGCGGCGGCAAGATCGGTCCCGTCGGTGCGAAACGTGCCGGTCGAGGTGACGCCTGCCGGGCTCCACGCGATGTCCCCGACGCCTGCTACCGTTCCCTTTACATCGGCGATGACGCCGAAGGTGAGCCGTGTCAGCTCCTCGGGTTGAAAGCCGTCCCCGAAGGTCAGCCCCGGCACCGTCAACCGCGCCGTTCCCGTGCCGCTCGATAAGCGATGGCGGATCGCGATGTCGGCGACGCGCACGTCCTTGGCCGGCTGCACCAACCCTCCGGTCGCGACGATCTCACCACCGGCGAGCCGCAGCGACAAGTCGCGCGCCGCAAGCGGCTGGAAGCGCGGTTCGCGATCGGCATCCGCGACGGTCAACGCCCCGTCGAGGGACAATACCCCGCCCGTCAATTGCCAGCCGCCCGCCGCTTCCGACAACAGGAGCGGGACCGCACCGATCCGCCCCGCCCCCCCGGCATATCTGCCGATTACGCCTCCTCCGGCGACCGTGCCCGACAACGAGGCGAGATCGACCATCGTCGGCCGATCGGACGCGCCGAGCTGCGTGGCGACCGATGTGGCGGTGAAGCCGCGCTGCTCGTGACGCCACGTCAGGCTGCCGGCTGCAACCGTCAGCGGGCTGCTGCCGAGCCGCCCGTCGAGGCGCAGCGCGCCAGTGCTTAGGCCGCCGCCGAGACGCCCGTCGCGTACCAGCGCCATCGCGCCGTCCACCGGGCATAACGGCACCGCAGTCGACCCGAGCGTCAGGCCCGCGATCGCCAACCGCTCGAACCGCATCGGGACGCAGCGCTCGTTGATCGCGATCACACCCGTGGCGGTTCGACGCAGCGCAACCGGCAAATCGAGCCCCTCGACACGTCCGTCGCCAAGTGGGCCGGAGAGCGTCGCGGTGGTGCGAAGCTGCACCGCCCCGCTCGGCGCGAGAACGAAGCGAACCGGCGCCAACCGCAAGCGCGCCGACCCCGCCGCCCATTCGGCGATCGTCGCGTTGCCGCTCACCGCGCCACCGGCGCGCGGCTGTGCGAGACGCACGTCGATGCGCGGGAAACCGCCGCCGCCGATCGCCAGCCGGCCATCGGCGCGCAACCCCGCCGGATCGCCGACCATAATGCCCGCGCCGTCGCCGAACGCGATCGCCGTGCCCGATGTCGAGCGGGCGCTTATCTGACCGACCGTCGCGAGGTAGCGCCCTGACGCATTGCCGAGCGCGAGTTCGCCGCCGATGTCGAACCGTGCCGCCGCCTGTGCCGCAGCACGGCCAAGGGCCGCCGCCAGCGGCGCGACCGGCGTGCCGGCAGCGGACGCGCCTGCACGCGCCACCTTTTCGACGAAGCTGCGCGACAGGCGGGCGCGGCTGGCGTCGAAGCGGCCGGCGACAATCGCGCGGCCGGTGGCGATGCGCCAGCGCACGGCGAACGCCAGCGTCTCGCTCTGCGCGGTTCGCGCGTCAACATCGGCGAGGCGCAGCTGCGCGCTGCCCTCGGTCCGGGCCGCGCTGCCGGCGAAGTCGATCTGTCCGCCTACGCTTCCCGCCACTACGCCAGGCACGGCGATGCGCGCCGTCCGGATCGCCGCGCCGCCGCGCCACCGATCGAGCGCGGGCGACAGCGCCACGTCGATCCGGCCCTCGGGCGCGCGCACCGTCGCATCGGGGCACGCGGCGCGGCTAGCGCGCATCGGCCCGGCAAGCTGCGGCGCCGCCGCGTCGATGCGCAGCGCGACCACGCCCTCGATCCCCTCGATCGTACAATCGCGCACCGCGAGCGGCGTCGCCACGACCGCCATCGTCCCGCGAAAGCCATCCGACAGCCCGCCGTTCCCCGCGAGGCGCAGTCCGAAGACGCCGATCGCAGTCTCGAGCCGCATGCGCCCGTCGGCGATCGACAGATCGATCTTGGGTAGCGCGAATGGCGCCCCCGACGGTGCGGGAAGCAGGCGATCGATCGCCCCCAGCCGCACGCGGCCGTCGATCACCCGGCCGCGCAGCCGTACAAGTCCTGCGCGGATGCCGGTGACCTGCGCGCCGGAGGGGCCAATGTCTGTCCGTGTCTCGATCCAGTCCGCGACGAGGTCGGGATCGGCCGGATCGCCGATGACCACGTTCGTCAGCCGTTGGCGGCCGAAGCCAAGATCAGCCACGCGGTATCGCGCCGGCACACCCTTCGCCGCGAGCGTGCGGTCGATCACGCCAGTCGCGATCGGCACCCGCGCCAGCCACGTGCCGAGCAGCGCCAACGCGATCAGCCCGACGGCAGCGATCAGAAGGCGGGTGCGGATCATGCGGCGGCGGGTCCGATCCTGTTCTGCCGCCGCCACGCAACCTCTTCTCGATACGATCCGATACAGCCCATCTACGCGGGTATGGCACCGCCTTGCAATTGCGCTGCCCCGCGCCGCCGCCTAGCCTTGCGCCATGGCCGACAGCGACCCGCCGCCCGATTATCTCGGCCACCGCGCCCGGATCCGCGAACGCCTGCTCGGGCAGGGCGGCGACACGCTGCTCGATCACGAACTGATCGAATATCTGCTGACGCTCGCGACGCCACGCATCGATACCAAACCGATCGCCAAGGCGCTGCTGCGCGAGTTCGGCGGCATCGGCGGCGTCTTCACCGCGGATCGCGCGGCGTTGTCGCGGATCAAGGGGATGGGCGACGTGGGCATCTCCGCGATCAAGATCGCGCAGGCGACCGCGCTTCGATTGCTGCAATCGGAAGTTGCCGCGCGGCCGGTGCTCGGCAACTGGCAGGCGCTGCTCGACTATCTGCGTGCCGACATGGCGCACCATTCGATCGAGCGCGTGCGCGTGCTTCACCTCAACACGCGTAACATGCTGATCCGCGACGAGGTGATGAGCGAGGGATCGATCGACCAGGCGCAGGTCCATGTCCGCGAGGTGATCCGCCGCGCGATCGATCTCGGGTCGGCGGCGATCATCCTGGTGCACAATCACCCCTCGGGCGACCCGTCGCCCAGCCGCGCGGATATCGAGATCACCCGCGCCATTGTCGCGGCAGGCAAGGGGCTCGGCATTGGCGTTCACGATCATCTGATCATCGGCACCAGCGGCCATACCAGCCTGCGCGCAAAGGGGCTGATGTGATGCGAAAACGGCCGCCGGATCGCTCCGGCGGCCGCTTTTGATCGATTGTCGGCGTGATCAGCCAGCCTTGGCCGGGCTGCCGAGGAAACCGGTCAATTCCTGCTTCGACACGGTGGTCGACTTGTCCTTGTCCGCCTGCGCGAACGCGGCCTCGTTCCACTTCGCGTCGCCCGGCTTCCCGGCGCCGCCCGGCGCCTTGGCCTTGAGCGCGTCCATCCACGCGGCAAATTCGGCCTTGTTCAGATCGCCGTCGCCGTCCTTGTCGTATGACGCGAATTCGGCATCGACAATCGATGTCACCTGATCGCCAGTCGCTGGCTGGGCAGCGGCGGCAGCAGTCTCCGCCGGTGCGGGAGTCGCCGTGGCGGAATCCATCGGCGTCGCCTGATCTGCGGGTGCCGCCTGATCTACAGGGGCCGCGGGCGCTGCCTGAGCGGTCGGCGCCGTCGTCGGCTCAGTGGCGGTTGCCTGCTGTGCAAGCGCCGGCGAAGCAACGGTCATGGCCGTAGCAAGAAGAGCGAATTTCAACATCTTTTCTCTCCAGTCGTAATTCTATCCGTCCGGTCGACAGGCAGCGCACACATCGTTGGGTACCGCCTCAGGAACTGGTCCGTCATCAACCGTCGATTGACAATATCGGTTCCTGCCCCGCGATTTGAAGCCTTGACATGAGCCTGCTAACGCCCGCGCCAGCCCCTCCTCTCGGCGGCTCGCGACGAGCCGTTCCCTGCGCACGACCAAGGAATTGCACATGGTTCCGCGTTATTCCCGCCCCGACATGACCGCGATCTGGACGCCGGAAGCCCGTTTCCGCATCTGGTTCGAGATCGAAGCGCACGCCACAGAGGCGCTCGCCGAACTCGGCGTGGTGCCCCGCGCCGCTGCCGACGCGCTGTGGGCGTGGTGGCGCACCAAACCGCGGATCGACGTCGATGCGATCGACGCGATCGAGGCGGTGACCAAGCACGACGTGATCGCCTTCCTCACCTGGGTATCGGAGCAGGTCGCCGCGCACTCCGGCGAGGATTGGGCGCGCTTCATGCACCAGGGCATGACGAGCTCGGACGTGCTCGACACCTGCCTCGCGGTTCAGCTGACGCGTGCGACCGATCTTTTGATCGCCGATGTCGACGCATTGCTGGCGGTGATCCGGCGGCGTGCCGAGGAGCACAAGCTGACGCCGACGATTGGGCGTAGCCACGGCATCCACGCCGAACCCGTCACCTTCGGGCTCAAGCTGGCGCAGGCCTATGCCGAATTCGATCGCGCGCGCGCACGGCTCGTCACGGCGCGCGCGGAGGTCGCCACCTGTGCGATCTCGGGCGCGGTCGGCACCTTTGCCAACGTCGATCCGCGCGTCGAAGCGCATGTCGCCGCCAAGCTCGGCCTCGCGATCGAGCCCGTCTCGACGCAGGTGATCCCGCGCGATCGCCACGCAATGTATTTTGCGACGCTGGGCGTCATCGCCAGCTCGATCGAGCGCCTCGCGACCGAGATCCGCCACCTCCAGCGTACCGAGGTGCTCGAGGCGGAAGAATATTTCTCGCCCGGGCAAAAGGGCTCGTCGGCGATGCCGCACAAGCGCAACCCGGTGCTGACCGAGAATCTCACCGGGCTTGCACGCATGGTCCGCGGCTATGTCACCCCGGCGCTCGAGAACGTCGCGCTGTGGCACGAGCGCGACATCAGCCACTCCTCAGTCGAGCGCTACGTCGCGCCCGACGCGACGATCACGCTCGATTTCGCGCTCGGACGGATTACCGGCGTGATCGACAAGCTCGTCGTCTATCCGGCCCGGATGCAGAAGAACCTCGATCGGATGGGCGGGCTGGTCCACTCGCAGCGCGTGCTGCTGGCGCTGACGCAGGCCGGCGTCAGCCGCGAGGACGCCTATCGCCTGGTGCAGCGCAACGCGATGAAGGTGTGGGAATCGGACGGCGCACTGTCGCTGAGCGAGCTGCTGAAGGCCGACGCGGATGTGACCGCCGCCCTGTCACCCACGGCGATCGATGCCGAGTTCGACCTCGGCTATCATTATAAGCACGTCGACACGATCTTCGCGCGCGTCTTCGGCTAAGTGTATCGGCCCTCGCCCGCGTATCTCGCGGCGCGAGGGCCATAAGAGTTCAGGCGGGGATCTGCTGCGAGATGCAGTGGAAGCTGCCGCCGCCCGTCAGGATCGCGTCGGCGCGCAGGCCGATCGCGCGCCGCTCGGGAAACAGCGCCTGGATCTCGCGCACCGCGACGTCATCGTCGGGCGCGCCGTAGATCGGCACTACGACGCTCGCATTGCCGATGTAGAAGTTCATGTAGCTCGCCGGCACGATCTCCTCGTCGCGCAGCACGCGGCCCGGCGACGGGACGGGCACCACCGTCACGCCGCCCGCGCGCGCGCGTTGCGCCGCCTGCTGATAGACCTGCCAATTGGGATCGTTCTCGCTGCCGACCGGGATCGCGAGCCGCCCCTCGCCGACGAAGCGCGCTAGGTTGTCGACGTGCCCATCGGTGTGGTCGTTATGCAGTCCGTCGCCAAGCCACAGCACGCGATCGTAGCCGAGATCGGCAGCGAGCCGCGCCTCGATCTCCGCGCGCGACAGGCCGGGATTGCGGTTGGGATTGAGCAGGCACTGCTCCGTCGTCACGACGAGGCCGGTGCCGTCGCCGTCGATCGCGCCGCCCTCCAGCACCCAGTCGTGCCGCTCGACGCGCTTGCCGCGCTGCGCCGCGAGCCGCTGGCCGATGTCGTCGTCGCCCGGCAGATCGTATTTGCCACCCCATCCGTTGAACCGGAAGCTGCGCGCGACACGGTCGCCGGCGATGATCGGGCCGGTGTCACGCAGCCAGATATCGCCGAACGGCTCCACCACGATCTGCGCGAAACCGGCGAGGCGCTTGGCCGCATCCGCCGCCTCGTCGTCGGCGGCGACGAGCAGCACCTGCTCGCCCTTGCCGCCGGCATGCACCGCCGCGGCAAAGGCCGCGACTTCGTCGCGTGCCTCGTCCAGATCTTCCTGCCACAGTTCGGGGTGGCTCGGAAAACCGATCCACACCGCCTTGTGCGGCGCCCATTCGGGCTTGGGCGTGCGGCTCACTTCGCGGCCTCGCGCGACTTGTCGCGGATCGCCTTGAACTCGGCGGTGGGATACCAGTTCGGCCAGGCGGTGCCGTCGGCGAGCTGCCGGCCGAGCTGATAGTAGATCGTCAGATCCTGGATCGCGCCGTCCCAATTCCAGTTGGGATCATATTCGTCCTTGGGCCCATGATAGCGGTTGGTCGTATAATCCTCGGCGGCCTTCTTGCCCGCCGCGACGCCGCCGGTGACAAGATCCTCGCCGCTGCCGCCCGACAGCATCGGCACGCCGAGCTTGGCGAAGCTGAAATGATCCGAGCGATAATAATGCCCCTTCTCGGGCGTCGCCTCGGCCGACACGCGGCGCCCCTGCGCGGCGAGCAGCGGCTTCACCATGTCCTCAAGCTCGGACTTGCCCGCCCCACTGATCTCGAAATCGCGTACCGGGCCGAGCACGTTGAGCCCGTCCATGTTGACCCCGCCGACGGTCTTGCCGAGCGGAAACACCGGATGCTCGGCATAGTAGCGGGAGCCGAGCAGCCCGCTCTCCTCCGCCGTCACCGCGACGAAGCCGATCGAGCGGCGCGCCGGCCCCGCCTTTCGGTACGCCTCCGCCATCGCGATCAACCCGGCGATCCCCGTCGCATTGTCGACTGCGCCGTTGCAGATGTCGTCGCCCGCCACCGCATCGCAGCGACCGAGATGGTCCCAGTGACCCGAATAGAGCACCACCTCGTCAGACGCCGCCGTGCCGGGGATCACGCCGACGACGTTCTTCGACATGCTGCGCTTGATCTGGTTCGAGAACCCGCCGGACAGCTTGAGGCCCAGCGGCACAGCGCGGAAGCCCTTGCTCTTCGCCGCGGCGGCTAGCTGGTCGAAATCCTTGCCCGCGGCGGCGAACAGCTCCTTCGCCTTGGCAAGCTGGATCCAGCCGATCACCTCGCTCTGGTCCATGTGGTTGCCCGGCTCGTCGAGCTCGTACTGCGGCCCGGTCCATGACGATTGCACCACCGACCAGCCGTAGGCTGCGGGTTCGGTGTCGTGGACGATGATCGCGCCCGCCGCGCCCTGCCGCGCGGCCTCCTCGAACTTGTACGTCCAGCGACCGTAATAGGTCATCGCCCGTCCCTCGAACGGCCCCGCATCGAGCCCGGCAGCCGGCGTCTGCCAGTCGGGATCGTTGACGAGGATGACGACCGTCTTCCCCTTCACGTCGAGCCCGGCATAGTCGTTCCAGCCCTTTTCCGGCGCGTTGATTCCGTAGCCGACGAAGACGAGGTCGCTGTTCTTGAGCGCCACCTTCGGCGCCACGCGATAGGTGCCGGCGACGATATCGGTGCGATAGTTGAAGGTGACGGGCGCCTTGCCGCCGGTGGCGGTGAAGGGCGAGACGTCGGTCGCGGTGATCTCCACCATCGGCACGTCCTGCGTCCACTGCCCCTTCTTGCCCGGCTTCACCCCAGCCACTGCGAGACGCTTGACGATATAGTCGATCGTCTTGGTTTCCCCCGCGGTGGTGGGCGCACGACCCTCGTAGGCGTCCGACGACAGTTCCTGCGTGACCGATTTCAGCGTCTCGACCGAGAAGCTTGGCTGGGTCTGTGCCCCCGCAGGCAGCGCAGTGGCGAGCAGCAGGAGAGTGGCAAGGCGACGCATCGGATATCCTCGTGAACGGCAATGTGAACGGTGATGCGACGGACCTTACAGTTTCGCCCGCCCCCCGCAACGACCGCTTGCCACGTGACGCAGCCTCGGGAACATAGCTGCGGGTTCAGGGGGAAAAACAGATGATTAGCGGAATTGCGCGTACGGCATTGTTGGCGGGCGTCGCGGCGCCGGCGGTCCTGGCTGCGCAGACGGTGCCGCCCGAGGTCGCGTTCGGCGCGCGCGAGGCCGTCACCTCCGCGTCGCTATCGCCGCGCGGCTCGCGTATTGCCTTTCTCGCGCCGACCAAGGGGCAAGGAAATGCGCTCTACACTGTGCCCGTCGATGGCAGCACCCCGCCGGTTCGCGCGCTGGTGGCAAGCGGCGATCCCGAACGTCTCAGCCGCTGCGGCTGGGTGTCCGAGGATCGGCTGGTCTGCACGGTCTACATGGTGCGCGAGGGTGCGCTGCGCTCGGTCGGCAGCTCGCGCCTGATCGCCACCGATTTCAACGGTGGCAACCTGAAGGTCGTCAGCCGTCGCCAGGGCGTAGATGCGCAATACGTCGCGCAATATGGCGGCGCGATCCTCGACTGGTTGCCGGGCGAGGACGGACAGATCTTGCTCGACAATTGGTTCGTGCCCGAAGCGCGGATCGGCACGCTGGTCGAGAAGAAGGACGAGGGGCTCGGTGTCGAACGCGTCGACACCCGCACCGGCAGCCGCAAGATCGTGCTGCGCCCGTTCCGCACCGCTGCCGAATTCATCACCGACGGCGCCGGCAACGTGCGCATCTCTGGCACGCGCGACATCGTCGCCGACGGCTATGACACCGGCAAGATCACCTATCGATTTCGGGGCAAGGACGGCGGCGACTGGCAGCCACTCGGCGCCTACGACACCAACAGCCGCGAAGGCTTCAATCCTTATGCCGTGGATGCCGAAAAGAACGTCGTCTACGGCTTCCAGAAGGTCGACGGTCGCCGGGCGCTGATGCTGCGCACGCTCGACGGGCAGATGAAGGAGGGCGTGGTCCTCGCGCATCCGCAGGTCGATGTCGACGGGCTGATCCGGCTTGGCCGCCGCCAGCGGGTAATCGGCGCCACCTATGCGACCGACAAGCGTGTCGCGGCCTATTTCGATCCCGCCTTTGTCACGCTGCGCGCGCAGCTCGCCAAGGCCATCCCCGGCACCGGCCTGGTCAATTTCGAAGGCGCGACTGACGACGAAAACAAGCTGCTGCTGTGGACCGGCAGCGATGTTGATCCGGGCCGCTACTTCTTGTTCGATCGCCAGTCCAAGCAGCTTCGCCCGCTGATCCTCTCGCGGCCCGAGCTCGATGGCTACACGCTCGCCTCGGTCAAATCGGTGTCGTTCAAGGCTGCCGACGGCACCAACGTCCCCGGCTATCTCACGCTCCCGCCCGGCAGCAGCGGCAAGGGGCTGCCCGCAATTGTCATGCCGCACGGCGGCCCCGCCGCGCGCGACGAGTGGGGCTTCGACTGGCTGGCGCAATATTTCGCGCATCAGGGCTATGCCGTGCTTCAGCCCAACTTCCGCGGGTCGGACGGCTATGGCGACGCCTGGTTCCAAACCAACGGCTTCCAATCATGGCGCACCGCGATCGGCGACGTGACCGACAGCGGCCGCTGGCTGGTCGCGCAAGGTATCGCAGACCCCAAGAAGCTCGGCATCTTCGGCTGGTCGTACGGCGGCTATGCCGCGCTGCAATCGGGCGTCGTCGCGCCCGATCTATTCAAGGCGGTCGTCGCGGTCGCCCCGGTCACCGATCTTGATGATCTGCGCGAACAATATCGCGACACCACCGCGCAGCGTACCGCCCGCGACTTCATCGGCACGGGCAAGCACATCGTCGAGGGATCGCCGACGCGCAACGCCGGCAAGTTCACCGCGCCGGTGCTGATGTTCCACGGCACGCTCGACATGAACGTGCGCTACCGCGCCTCGCAGTTGATGGACGACGCGCTCAAGGATGCGGGCAAGCACCACGAACTGGTGACATACGACAAGCTCGACCATTATCTCGAGGACAGCGCCGTACGCGCGGATCTGCTGAAGCGCAGTGACGCGTTTCTGAAGGCCGCCTTTGCCAAGTAACACGAACGAAAAGGGCGGCCCCACACGGGACCGCCCTTATCAATAGGTCTGAACGCTGCGTACCCGATCGAATCGGGGCGACGGATCAGCGGCTGTAGAACTCGACCACGAGGTTCGGTTCCATCTTCACCGGATACGGCACTTCGTCCAGCGTCGGTACGCGGATGAAGGTCACCTTAGTGGTGCCGTCCTGCGCGACATATTCCGGCACGTCACGCTCGGCGAGGCTCTGCGCCTCGAGCACCAGCGCCATCTCCTGCGCCTTCTTGCCGATGGTGATCTCGTCGTTCACCGCGCAGCGGCGCGACGCGATGTTGCACTTCACGCCGTTGACGTAGACGTGGCCGTGGCTGACGAGCTGGCGCGCGGCGAAGATCGTCGGCGCGAACTTCGCGCGGTACACGATCATGTCCAGGCGACGCTCGAGCAGGCCGATGAGGTTCTGCGAGGTGTCGCCCTTCATCCGGGCGGCTTCGTCATAGCAGTGGCGGAACTGCTTCTCGGTGACGTCGCCGTAATAGCCCTTCAGCTTCTGCTTGGCGCGCAGCTGCAGACCGAAGTCCGACACCTTGCCCTTGCGGCGCTGACCGTGCTGGCCGGGGCCGTATTCACGCTTGTTGACCGGGCTCTTCGGGCGGCCCCAGATGTTCTCGCCGAGACGACGGTCGATCTTGTGCTTGGCGCTGTGGCGCTTCGACATGCTGTATCCTTCGATATGCTGACAACGGTGATCCCGGTATCGCACCGGCCATCTCGAAAACGGCCGGGCCGCCTGCTTCACCGGGGTGCAGGGGCAATCGCGAAGCGGCGCGCCTAGGCCGCGGCGGGATCGAAGTCAAGACGCGGCCGGGGTGCCGCCCGGCGCGCGGGCGCCATTCGACGCCGCGGGGTGGACAGCGCCGCCGCGCCTCGCCAAGGCCCGATGCCATGATCCTATCCGGGCCCGAATGCACGACCATGGCCGAGGTGCGCGCCGGCGTCGACCAGGTCGATCGCGAGTTGGTCGCGCTGCTGCGCCGCCGCTTCGACTATATGGACGCCGCAGCCCGCATCAAGCCGGAACGCGGCCACGTGCGCGACGAGGCTCGCAAGGCGCAGGTGATCGCCAATGCAGCCGATCATGCCGCCGCCGCCGGGCTGCCGGTACAGGCGATCGCGCAGCTGTGGGATGGGCTCGTCGAGGCGTCGATCGCCTATGAACTCAATGCGTTCGATCGACGGGTAACCGGATCTTAGCCTGAATCAAGCCATGGGGCGGACGAGAGGATCGTCCTGCCCATGAAGCGTCTGCCGCTGATCGCCCCGCACCCGCCCCGCCTGTCGACGATGGTCGAGGCGCTTGCCCGTGTCGAGGCCTCCGGTATTCTCAGCAATAACGGCCCCGAGCTGCGCGCGTTCGAGGCCAACGCGACGCAGCGGTTGTTCGACGGTCGCGGCGCGTGCCTCGCGGTTGCCAATGCGACGCTTGGGCTAATGATCGCGTTGCGCGATGCAGTGAACGACGGGCCGGCGGGTCGCTTCGCGCTGATGCCCGCACTCACCTTCGCGGCGACGGCACAGGCGGCGTGGTGGGCCGGGCTCACCCCACTCGTCTGCGACATCGATCCCGACGATTGGAGCGCCGCGGCGGACGAGGAGGAACGCCTACTCACGCGCCATGGCGCGCGCATCGCCGCCGTCGTGCCCTACGCGACCTTCGGCTACGGCATCGATCTGGAACGCTATCGCTGGCTGTCGCGTCGCCATGGCGTCGCAGTGGTCGTCGACGCCGCCGCGTCGCTCGGCACGATCGATGCGGCGGGCGTCGGCTTCGGCGCCGGCGCACCCTTCCCCGTCGTCTACTCGATGCACGCGACCAAGCCGTTCGCGACGGCGGAGGGCGGGCTGATCCACTGCGCCGATCCCGATCGCATCGAGCGGCTACGCGCCATGGCGAATTTCGGCTTCACCGCGCCGCGCACCGCGACGCTGCCGGGCCTCAACGCCAAGCTGCCCGAAGCGATGGCGGTCGTCGCACAGGCGCGGCTCGATACGTTCGACGCGGTGGCCCGGCATCGCGGCGATCTCGCGGATGCCTATCACCGCGCGATCGCCGGTCGCTACGTGGCCCAGCCGCAGGCACCGGGGCGCCAGGCGCTCGGCTTCTTTCCGCTGCTGCTGCCGTCGCAGCATACGCACGATCGCGACGCGATCATTGCGCGTCTCGACCGCCAGGGCATCGGCGCGGGCAAGTATTTCAGCCCGCACCTCGGCGAACAGCCGTGGGTGCGCAGCGTCGCGCAGATCGAGCCGACGCCAGTCGCCGACATGATCGGGAGCCGGCTGCTGTCGCTGCCGCTATCCGATACAATGACGGTCGCCGACGTCGGCCGCGTGATCGACGCGCTCGACAAGGTGATCGCTTCGACGCCGCGCGCGCCAGCGCGAACAGCTTCGCCGGTCGCTGAGACGATGATCGTCGGCGGCGGTCCCGCCGGCACCGCGATGCTGACGGCGGCGAGCCGGCACGGCCTGTTGCCCGCACTGTCGCGCGGGCTGATCGTCGTCGAGCGCGACGCGGCGATCGGCGGCGGCCAGCTCGGCCGCTACGCGATCACTTCCGATTCGACCGCGCAAACCTTTCTGTCGGTGATCGAGGGCAACGCCGATCCCGCGATCGCAGCGCTGGCCGATCACCCCGCCGCGCTCGCCGTCGCGCGGCACCGCGGCTCGCTCGGCGTGCCGCTTGCCGAGGTCGGCCCGCTGCTGCGCGCAATGGGCGATCGCCTCCACGCCACGGTCGCTACCAATGGTGGCACCGTGCTGACGGCGCACGAGGCGCTTTCCGCGCGGCTTGTCGACGGGCTGTGGCACGTGCGCGTGCGCGATCTCGCCACGCATCGCGAGAGCGAGCGAATCGTGCGCAACCTCGTCATCGCCACCGGCGGGCACCAGCCGCTCGACCGTTTGGTTGCGCAGCACGTCGCGGGCGAGCCGATCGTTGCGCTCGCCGGCGATCGGCTGATCCAGTCGGACGCAGTGCTCTCGCTCGGCGGATACGACATGGTCGCCGATCTACTGTCCACCAAACGCGCCCCGCGCATCGCGGTGATCGGCGGATCGACCAGCGCGCTGACGACGGTCGCGCTGCTGCTCAAAGGCCGCCCCGCGCTGCCGCTCGGCGCCGGGGCGATCACCCTTCTCCACCGTCGGCCGCTGCGGCCCTTCTACCCCTCGGTCGAGACGGCGCATGCGGAAGGCTTCAGCGATTTTGGTCCAGAAGACATCTGCCCCGTCTCCGGCTTCGTCTACCGCCTCGCCGGGTTCCGGCTCGAGGCGCGCGACCTTGTGCTGCGGATGCTCGGCGTTGACGGCCGCCAGCCGGATCCGCGCGTCGCGCTCCACCGCGTCACCGGGGACGACGATGTTGCGGCGCGTGCCTGCCTGCGCGACGCCGATCTGGTCATCGCCGCGATGGGCTATCGCCCGCGCGCGCTGCCGCTCGAGGATGCCGCCGGGCAACGCCTCGCGCTCGCCGCGCATCGCGGCGCGCCGATGGTGAACGGCGAATGCCGCGTTCGCGACGTCGACGGCGCGCCGATCCCCGGCCTGTTCGGGATCGGCCTTGCCGCCGGCTTCGTCCCGCACGGCAAGCTCGGCGGCGAGGCAAGCTTCGTCGGGCAAGCGAACGGGCTGTGGCTGTGGCAGAACGACGTGGGCATGATGATCGTCGATCAGCTGCTCGCCCGGCGCGCACGGGCCGCGGCATGACGGCGGCGCCCGTCGTCAGCGTGATCATGGCGGCGTACAACGGCGCCGAGCTCCTGCCCGCGACGCTCGCTTCGCTGCAACGCCAGACCTTCACCGATTTCGAGGTGATCGTCGTCGACGATTGCTCGACCGACGCGACGCGTTCGGTGCTGCGCGACTGGCCCGACCGGCGCGTACGGACGATCGCGCTACCCGCCAACGGCGGCCCGGTTCGTGCGCGCAACCGGGCCTTCGCCGAAGCGCGCGGCCGGTATGTCGCCGGGCTCGACCAGGATGATCTGTGCCTGCCCGATCGCCTCGCGCAGCAGGTCGCATACCTCGACGCCAATACCGACACCGTGCTCGTCGCCACCGCGACCGAAGTGCTCGATGGCGCGCAGCTGCTGCCCTCGCCGCATGTCGCGCACACCACGCCGGCACTGCTGCGCTGGCTGATCCGGATTGAAAACCCGTTCGTTTGGTCGTCGGTGATGATGCGGCGCGCCGCGGCGGCGCGGCTTGATCCGTTCACCCGCCCCGACATTCTCTACGCGGAGGATTTCGACCTCTATCATCGGCTGTCGGCGCACGGCGCGATCGCGCGGATCGATGCGCCGCTGCTCGCCTATCGCCGGCACGCCGGCGGAGCGTCGCAGCGGTACGAGACGGTGATGCTTGCCAATGCGCGCCGCGTGCTCGCAGCGGCGTACACCGCCCCGCTCGAGGAGCAGGCGAACGATGCCGCCGCGCTCGTCGTCGAACATCTGATGCACCGCCAGCCGGTGCCCGATCGCGCAACGCTGATGCGGCTCGGCGATCATCTCTCACGGCTGCAGCAGCACTTCCTCGCCGACGACGCGCTGACCGAGGCAGACATCCGCATGATCCGCTGGGCGACCGCGCGGCGCTGGGCCGATGTGGCGCGTGCATCGCTGCGGACGGGAACGATCGCACTGCGCGACGCGCTGCAGGTCCGCCCGCCGCATCTCGGACTCGGCCATGCCGGGATCGAACAATTGCTTTGGGCGCGGCTGGTCGGCCGCGCGCGCACGCTGCGCCGGCGTCAGACCTTGGCGGCGTAGATCATTCGGCCCTGGCCGAGACGCTCGAAGACCTCCGCCAGCTCGCGCTCGCCGACCGCGAAACAGCCCTGGCTGCGGCCCAGCCGGCCGTGCGTACGCAGCATGTCGGGGTTCGAATACCACGCGCCGTGGACGACGATCGCGCGCGACAGCGCATTATTGTTAGTGGGATCGAGCCCGATCAGCCGCTGCGACCGCCCGTGCTTGCCGACGTAATAATCGGACGCGAGGAAGGCGCCCTCGCACGACGCGTTCGACCCGTCTTGGTTCGAGAAGCGCTGCAGATAGCCGGTATGCGCCGGATCAGATCCGCTGCCGTGCGCGACGAGCTTCGACACGCTGGTGCCGCTGACGAGATCGATCATGTGGAAACGCGGCTGCGCCGACGATGCGGCGAAGTCGGCGATGACCATGCGGTCGCGTTGGACGCCGCGGCTGCCGTGCCGCTCGAGTGCCGCAAGCGCGCGCCGCATCAGCTCGGGGCGCACGACGCGCGGTGAGCTCGGCACCACGCGCGGCGCGGGGCGAACCGGCGCCAGCGCCGATGCCGGCAGCGGCGCTGGCCGCGCATCGAGCGGACGCATCGCGGCGGCAACCGCATCTGGCACGATCATCGCGCCGGCAAGTGCGCCTGCCGTCTTCAGCAAACCGCGTCGTGTCGGCGCCTTGCCTGCATCGATCGCACCTTCGTTCCCCGCCCCACGCGCCGTCATCGTCATCAGTCCGTCAATCCCATTCCCGCTTGGCCCCTCATACCAGCGAAATGGTGAACGTTCCTCAACCATTGCAGGCGTTTGGCCCGGCGCTTGCTTGGTACGTCGCAGATCCCGCGCGATTCGTCGCAATGGCACCAAATGCGCGATCGCCCGTTATGCCTGTCAAGATCCGAAAAGCCGGATTGAGTATCTTAATAAGGGGTCTGGATCATGCGCCTGATTCGTGCATTGACGCCGGCTGTCCTCGCGATGACAGCCTTCACCGCCACGCCAGCATTGGCCGAAAGCGCCGTCGGCAGCAGTGTTGCCCTCGTCGAAGCCGCTGCGAGCCTCGCACCGGGCAAGTACCTTTGGGAGGAGGACGTCGCGGCGGGGCCGATGAGCATCCTCATCAGTATTCCCGACCAGAAGGCCTATGTCTACCGTGGGGAGCAGCTCGTCGCCGTGTCGACCGTTTCCACCGGTAAGGAAGGAAACGAGACACCGGTCGGTCTTTTCACCATTCTGCAGAAGAAGCAGATGCACCACTCCAACCTGTACGACAACGCGCCAATGCCGTTCATGCAGCGGCTGACGTGGGACGGCGTCGCGATCCATGCCGGCCGCAATCCCGGCTTCCCCGCCTCGCACGGCTGCATCCGCGTGCCGACAGAATTCGCCAAGAAGCTGTTCGCGGCAACCGAAATGGGCGCGACCGTCGAGGTTACCGATATCTCCTACTCGCCCGAGACGCCCGCCCCGCGCAGCGATGCGCAACTGACCGCGGCGGCGAACGCCGCGCCGCCGAAGGATCTCGGCTCCTTCCTCGCGAGCCGCTGATCGCCGGCGCAGCCGATCACTTCTTGATCAGTCCGATCTCAACCAGCCGCTCATGAAGATAATCGTGCGCGGTGATGGGTGTCGGATAGCGGTTCGGATTATCGGGCGTGATCGTTTGCGGCAACGTTTCGATCAGGAAATCGGGCGCCGGATGTAGGAAGAACGGCATCGAATAGCGCGAGTGCCCGCGCCGCTCGGGCGGGGGATTGACGACGCGGTGCGTGGTCGATGGCAGCACATGATTGGTCAGCCGCTGCAGCATGTCGCCAACGTTGACGACCATCGCGCCCGCTGGCGGCTTGACCGCGAGCCACTTGCCCGAATCGCGGTCGAGCAGCTCGAGCCCCGCCTCCTCCGCGCCAAGCAGCAGCGTGATGAGGTTGATGTCCTCGTGTGCGCCGGCGCGCACCCCCTCGGCATCGACCGGGATCGGCGGGTAATGCAGCAGCCGCAGCACCGAATTTCCGTCGCGCACCGCCGGATCGAACCAGTCGGCGGCTAGGCCGAGATGCGTCGCGATCGCCGACAACAGCCGGTCGCCCGCTGTGTCGAACGCCTGAAACAGTTCGAGGAATGTGTCCTTGAAACCTTCCGGGCGCGCCGGCCAGATATTCGGCGCCATCGATCCCGCGAAGCGATGGCCTGCCGGCAATTCGCGTCCGACGTGCCAGAATTCCTTCAGATCGACGTGCTTTGCGTCCTTGGCGATTTCGGTCTTGAACGGCGTGTAGCCACGCGCCCCACCCGCGCCCTCGACGAAATACCCGCGCTTCTCCTCTTCCGGCAGCGCGAACAGCGCCTCCGTCTCGGCCCACGCGCGCGCGATCAGATCATCCGGCACGCCGTGATCGGCGACCACCGCAAAGCCGAAGCGACGGAAGGATCCGCCGAGATCGGCGGCGAACCGGTCGGGATCCCGCGCCTGATCGGCGAGGCTTAGGGTCGGCACGGCGGCCAGCTGGGAATCGAGCATCACATACGCCTTCGATCGAACGGTGGGTTGCCGCGTTACATAAGCGCAGCGCACGACCCCCGCCAGCCTCGCGCATCCCGCCAGCGCCGTGAACGGCCTCCGTGCTCCCTAGCCATTGATCGTCACGACGCCGTTCACGCGCTCGCCGGCAGGCTGCAGATCGATACGGAACCGCTCACCCTCGGCTTGCCCGGACAGGCTGTTGCCGTTGACCGTAACGCTGGTCCCCGCCTTCTCGAACTCGCTGCGGAACCACTCGCGTACCTTCTCGGCGCTGGCCGGGCTGTCGAACCGCACGCGCACCACGCCGTCCGATCCTTCTCCGCCGTCCTTGCCAGCATCGACGTTGACCGAGCCGATCTTCGATCCGGGATAAAGGTGGACGCCGTTCAGATCGAAATTGTCGGCCGTCATGGTGATTTTCGGTAGCTTGATCGCGCCCTTGAACAGCGGCGTGTCGACTTTCACCTCGCCGCTGTCGCCATCGACCAGCGCCGTGCCGTTGCCGCCGTTGATCGACACCGTGGTGCCCTCCCCGTCGGTCTTGCTGCACGCGACGAGCGACAGTGCGATCGCGGCGACGGCGGCGGACTTCACGATCATGGCGGCAACTCCGTGGTCAAGGTGTACGTGTCGCCTAATACACTAGTGGGCGTCGACTTCCGGTACAAGCCTAGCCGGGACGGCTTTCGACACAGTCCTCTCCTCGTCGACTTACCCCTTCCTCAACCGACCCGCGTCACCGCCTTTCCCGGAACCGGCTAGCGGCGATGGCCGTTTCGCATCGGCAATCAGGAGAAATGATCATGGGCGGCCATCAGGTAACGAGCCACGGTTCGGGCGACGACGGCTTCGACGAGGACGGCTATGACGAGAGCCAGCGCGCCGAAATCCTCGAGGCGACACGCGACGGCCCAAGCGACGGCACGATCATCACCGATCTCGATCCCGATCTCGACGTCGACGATGCGGACGACGAGCAAGAGGACGAGCTGTTGATGGCCGACAGCGAAGTCGCCGAGCAGGACGACGATGCCGAGCAGGACGAGGACGACATCGATGAAGACGATGCGCAGGAAGCGTTCGAGGATGGCTCGATCGATGAGGAGGATCTGAGCGACACTGACGAGGTAGCGATCAATCCGTGACGACCGAGGCGTGACAGCGCGCCTCGGCCTCGCCGCACTGGCGGCACTGGTCGTGGCGGCATGTTCTCCCGCGCCGCCGGGGCGCACCGAGGGAATGGCGGGGCGACCTGACGCGGCATCTTTGGGGCGATCGGCACCACTGGCTTCTGCCAACCCGGCTGATACCAGTGATCGCATCACGTCGATCGAGCGGCCATCGAACAGTGTCGAGGCCGCGGGTCGCGCAGGGGGTGTGGTCGCCGAAACCGATAATGTGCAGGAGAACGGCGAACGGGATGCCGCGGCGGCAGTCGCGGTGACACAGGCCTATTTCGGCGCGATCAAGCGCGGCGATTATCGAACGGCGTAGCGTCAGTGGGATCGCGATGGCGCCCAATCAGGCATGTCGGTCGCCGACTTTGCCGCAAGCTTCGCCAAGTTTGCCGACTATCGTGCCGACATCGGAACCGCGGGCCGTGTCGATAGCGGCGCTGGCCAGCGCTACGTCACGATTCCCGTACGCGTGGCTGCCACCTTGCGCGACGGCCGCACTCGCGGGCGATGTCGTGCTTCACCGCACCACCGCCATCGATGGCGCGACCGCGGCGCAGCAGCGCTGGCACATCTACCAGTCGAACCTCCGCCCGCGGTCCGACTGACCGCCGCTAGCGGCCGCCGGATAAGACCGGACGCTTACTTCGGCGCGTTGGCGCGCGCGTCCTGCCCATCGCCTTCCGGCGCGGCGATGATGTCGCGCGTCGTCTGCCCCTTGTCGACGACGTTGGTGCCGGGGTCGCCCGCCGACGAGCGGATGCCCGGATCCGCGGTCGCGCCGCCGGCCGACTGGACGACCGCAGCCTCGCTCGCGCTGCGCGGCGCGGAGCCGAACAGCGCCTCCAGCGTCTGCGCCTGCGCGCCCGTCACCGATTGCACGCGCGCGGCGCCCGGCGTCGGCGGTACCAACGCGAAATCGGGCGGGATGATCAGCGACGGCTGGCGCGCCACCGCGAACTCGTCAGGCCGATCGCGATCGAGCCCGCCGCTCGCGCATCCTGCCAAGAGCCCCGACATCAGCATTGCCGCCGCGGCTGCTCCAAGCGCCACCACTTTACGCATTCACATTCTCCGAAACCGTCTGAGCCGGCTGTTGCGCGGGTTTATCGCGGATCAGCAGCGCGCGCACCAGCAGAATGAGCACGCCAATCGTGATCGCCGCATCCGCCACGTTGAAGACGAGGAACGGCCGCCACTCGCCGAAATGCAAGTCGGCGAAATCGACCACATAACCAAGCCGCACGCGATCGAGGATATTGCCGAGTGCGCCGCCAAGCACCAAGCCGAGCGCCAGCTTGTCGGCCGCCTTCTCCTCGCGCCACATCCACCACGTGACAGCGACGGCGATCGCCGCCGTCATCGCGACAAGCGCCCAGCGCGCGATATCGCTCTCCGCGCGCAGCAGCCCCAAGCTCACGCCCATGTTCTGCACGAAACGCAGGTCGAAGAACGACACGATCTCGCGCGAGGCGCCGAGAAAATCGATCCCGAGCGGACCGGTGACGAGCCACTTGCTCAGCTGGTCTAGCACGAACACCGCCGCCGCGGCGGCGAGCCCCGTAACGGGCGCACCACGCGTCACGCCGTAGCCTCATCGACAACGGCAGCGCAGCGGCCGCACAGCGCGGTATCCTCGACCACTTCGGGCAGCAGCCGCCAGCAACGCCCGCACTTGTGATAATCGGTCCGGCTCACCGTCACCTCATCGCCCGGCGATACCTTCGCCACGATGAACGCCTCGGCCAACTGGTCGACCGGCAGCGGCGTGTCGGTGACGGTCACGTCGGCTTCCAGGCTCGAGCGTACCACCTTCTCACGGCGTAGCGGCTCGATCGCCTCGGTCACGCGCTCGCGCAGGCGGCGCACTTCGAGCCAGCGGGCGCTGACGTCCTCGCCCGCTTCGGCCGGCAGTTCGGGCCAGTCGAGGAAATGCACCGAGCTACCCTCATCGGGGAAGCGCGATTGCCACACTTCCTCGGCGGTGAAGACCAACACCGGCGCTGCCCAGCGCACCATGGCGTGGAACAGCACGTCCAGCATCGTACGATACGCCCGCCGCTTCACGTCGTCCGCGGCGTCGCAATAGAGCGAATCCTTGCGGATATCGAAGAAGAAGGCTGACAGGTCTTCGTTCGCGAAATCGCTCAGCAGGCGGACGTAGCCGTTGAAGTCGAAGTCGGCGATCGCACGCTTGAGTTGCTGGTCCAAGGCATGGCCCAGATGGAGCATATACCGCTCCAGCTCCGGCCATTCTGCCACCGGCAGCTTCTCCGCCGCATCGAACCCGTCGAGCGCACCGAGCAGGTAGCGGAACGTGTTTCTGAGCTTGCGATACTGGTCCGCGACGCCGGCCAGGATCTCCTTGCCGATGCGGTGATCCTCGGTGAAATCGACCGACAGCGCCCACAGCCGCAAGATGTCCGCGCCATAATCGCGCATCAGGTCGAGCGGGTTGATCGTGTTGCCGAGGCTCTTGGACATCTTCATGCCCTTGGCGTCCATCGTGAAGCCGTGCGTCAGCACCGCGTCGTACGGCGCGCGTCCCCGCGTGCCGCAGCTTTCCAGCAGCGACGACTGAAACCAGCCGCGATGCTGATCGGACCCCTCGAGATAGAGATCCGCGGGCCAGCTGAGCTCGGGCCAACGCCCGCTTTCCAGCACGAAGGCGTGGGTGCAGCCCGAATCGAACCACACGTCGAGTATGTCGGTGACGCGTTCATAGTCGGCAGAGTTACGCCCCTCACCGAGGAAGCCGGCCGCCGCCTCATCGGTCCAGGCATCGACGCCCTTCTCGCGGAAGGCCTCGACGATACGGGCATTAACCGCCGGGTCGACGAGCAGCTCGCCGGTCGCACGATGGACAAACAAAGCGATCGGCACGCCCCAGGCGCGCTGCCGGCTGATCACCCAGTCCGGTCGCCCCTCGACCATCGCGCCGATGCGGTTGCGCCCCTTCTCGGGCACGAAGCGGGTCGCTGCAATCGCGGCGATCGCCTTCTGCCGCAGCGTGTCACCGCCCTCGATCGGCTTGTCGACGGCAATGAACCACTGCGGCGTGCAGCGGAAGATCACCTTCGCCTTCGAACGCCAAGAATGCGGATAGCTATGCTTGAAATCGTCACTCGCGCCGACCAGCGCGCCAGCTTCACGCAGGTCGGTGCAGATCGGGCCATCGCTGGCGACGAACTTCTTGTTGATGACGCTGCCCTGCCCGCCGAGCCACGCCCAGTCGGAACGGTACATGCCTGCTGCATCGACCGCGAAGACCGGATCGATGCCGTGCGCCTTGCACAGCTCGAAATCGTCCTCGCCGTGGTCGGGCGCCATGTGGACAAGGCCGGTACCGGCATCGGTGGTGACGAAATCGCCCGCCAGAAACGGCCGCGGCCTGGCGAAGAACCCGCCAAGTTCATGCATCGGGTGGCGCGCGACGGCGCCCGCCAGCTTGTCACCCGTGATCATCGCCAGCGCGGTGACGGTGCCGGCTTCGTCGCCGACCTTCATCACCACGGGATGGCCGATGCGCGCGCCAAAGCTGTCGATCAGATCGCGCGCGACGAGCAGCGTGCGCGGTTCGGTCGCCATGTCGTCGAACCGTGCGAGGACGTATTCCACCTCCGGGCCGTAGGCGAGTGCTTGGTTGACCGGGATCGTCCATGGCGTCGTCGTCCAGATCACCGCGTGCGCGCCGACCAGCTCGGGCGCGTTCGGCGCTTCGACGATCTCGAACGCGACGTCGATCTGCGTCGACACCACGTCCTCATATTCGACCTCGGCTTCGGCCAGCGCGGTCTTCTCGACCGGCGACCACATCACCGGTTTCGCGCCGCGATACAGCTGCCCCGTCTCGGCGAACTTCATCAGTTCGGCGACGATCGTCGCTTCGGCGGCAAAGTCCATGGTGAGGTACGGCTTGTCCCAGTC
Source organism: Sphingomonas sp. TZW2008 (assembly GCF_002117915.1). Taxonomy (GTDB): domain Bacteria; phylum Pseudomonadota; class Alphaproteobacteria; order Sphingomonadales; family Sphingomonadaceae; genus Sphingomonas. Next base: position 36,934 of record NZ_BDJB01000014.1, read on the forward strand.
GCCGTTGATGCCCAGCCGCTTCAGCTGCTCGCGCTGCGTGTCGACCCACTTCTGCGCATAGGCGCGGCACTCGGCACGGAATTCCGCCGCCGGCACCTCGTCCTTGTTCAGCTTCTTCTTGCGATACTCCTCCTCGACCTTCCACTCGATCGGCAGGCCGTGGCAGTCCCAGCCCGGCACGTAAGGCGCGTTCTTGCCCAGCAGCGCCTGCGTGCGCACCACCATGTCCTTCAGGATATGGTTCAGCGCATGGCCGATATGCATGTCGCCATTGGCATAGGGCGGGCCGTCGTGGAGGATGAACGTCTCGCGATCGGCGCGCTGCTCGCGCAGCCGCTGGTACAGGCCAAGCCGCTGCCACCGCTCCAGGATCGCGGGCTCCTTCTGCGGCAGTCCCGCTTTCATCGGGAAGTCGGTCTTCGGCAGGAAGACGGTGTCGCGCCAGTCCTTCTGATCGGGCGCGGATGCGGAGGGGGTTTCGTCGGCCATAGAGGCTCGCGCCCTTAGCCGAGCGTCACTCCGCCAGCAACGCCCGCGCCCGATCGCAATCCGCGGCCATCTGCGCCTTCAGCGCATCGAGGCTGTCGAACTTTGCCTCGGGCCGCAGAAAGTCGATCAGCGCCACCTCGATCGTCTGGCCGTAAAGGTTCTCGGAAAAGTCGAACAGATACGGCTCGAGAAGCTCCTTGGGCGGATCGAAGCTCGGCCGGATCCCGAGGTTGGCCGCCCCGTCGATCACCCGCCCATCGGCGAGCGCCACACGAACCGCGTAGATGCCGTAGGCGGGGCGAAGATAGTTGCCGAGATCGACGTTGGCGGTGGGATAGCCGATCTCGCGCCCCAGCTTGTCGCCGTGGCGTACCTCGCCGGCGATCGTGAACGGACGGGTCAGCAGCTGGGCCGCATTGCGCGGTCGCCCCTCGCGCAGCCCGGCGCGGATCCGTGTCGACGACACCGTCTCGCCGTCGAGCGTCACCGCGCCCACCGTGTCGGTCGAGAAGCCGTGATGGCGGCCGAGCGCCGCGAGGCTCGCGACGTCGCCGGAACGCGCCTTGCCGTAGGTGAAGTCAGCCCCCGTCACCAAGCCGGCGACGCCGAGCTGCCCGATCAGCCGCTCGGTGACGAAGGCATCCGCGTCAAGGCCGGCGAGGCGATCGTCGAAGTCGAACACGATCATCGCGTCGACCCCGGCGGCCTGCATCAGTGCTGCGCGCTGTTCGAGCGTCGTCAGCCGGAACCACGGCGTATCGGGCTTGAAATAACGCATCGGATGCGGATCGAAGGTCGCGACCAGTGCCGGTCTACCCTCTTCCCGCGCACGCTTCACCGCCTGGCCGACGACCGCCTGATGGCCGAGGTGGAAGCCGTCGAAATTGCCCAGCGCGACGATTCCGCCGCGCAAGTCCGGCGGCAGTATCTCACCCGCGTTCAGCCTGATCATTGCCTGCCGCTCCATCGTAGCGGCGCATAGCGGCGCGCGGTTCAGCGCACCAGCGTCACGAAACTGTACGCCGGGCGTCCTGCCTCGGCCGGATGATCTTCGCGGAAAATCTCACGCCAGCCTGTGAAAGGCGGCACGATCGTGTCTCCGTCAGGCGTGGCATGGACCTCGGTCAGCTCGATTCGGTCGGCCTCGTCCAGGAACAGTGCAAAGATGTCGGCGCCGCCGATCACTGCGGCATCGACACCCGCGAGCGCTAACGCGTGCGCCGGATCAGATGCCACTTCCGCGCCTGTGCGCTGCCATGCCGCGTCGCGCGTCAGCACGATATGGCGCCGTCCGGGCAGCGGCGCAGGAAAACTCTCGAACGTCTTGCGCCCCATGATCATCGCGCGGCCGAGCGTCTGCGCCTTGAAGCGCCGCAGGTCGGCGGGAAGATGCCAGGGCAGTGTGCCGTCGCGCCCGATGACGCCATTGTCGGCCCGCGCGAGATGGAAACTGATTGTCACCGCGCCGCGATGACGGTGCGCGCCGCAGGGTGCAAGCCCGTCGACGGCGGGGCACCCTGCTGCAGCAGCCAGGCGGCCAGTGTTGCGGTCGCGATCGTGATGACATACTCCCGCATAACGACGTCCTCCGTAACGACTACATGTGTAATCGTCAACGCTGAACGCCGCATGAACTTACCCCTCGGCTGCGCGCTCGATCCGCGCCAGCGGCGTTCCCTCGGGCACTTGCGCGCCCTCACTCGCTTTCAGGTCGGCGACGACACCGTCGAAAGGCGCAATCAGCGCCTGCTCCATCTTCATCGCCTCGAGCACCAGCAGCCGCTCGCCTTTGGTCACCGTTTGCCCGTCCGCGACGAGCACCGCGATGACGCGGCCGGGCATCGGCGACAGGATCGCCCCGTCACCCTCGCCGCTCCCCGCGACATGATCCGCGCGCCGCGGCCCGATCGGCCAGGCCTCGCCCTCAAGGAACAGGACGCCGTTGGCAATCGTCGCTCCCGCGTGATCGCCCCCAACGTCGATGAGATAGGGCTTGTCCCCCACCTCGACCTCGACGCGCGTTACCGACGGCGCATTGGCGCGAAAGCCGCGTAAGGCGGTCCAGGGATCGCCGCTCGTCGCCGGCAGGATCGCGGCGGCGGCTTCGGCCAGCACGAGTGGCGAGGGCTCGGTGCCCGGGATCAGCCGATCGGCATGACGCTCGATGAAGCCGGTATCGATCCGCCCCGCGACGAAGTCCGCATCCGACGCGGCGCGCGCAAGAAAGGCTGCATTGGTGCGCACCGGCCAGACCTGCGTACCGCGCGCCGCCGCCGCTAGCCGCGATGCCGCCTCGCGCCGGGTCGCGCCGTGTACGATCAGCTTGGCGATCATCGGATCGTAGAAGGGCGTCACCTCGCCCCCTTCCTCGACGCCGCTGTCGACACGCACGTCCGCCGGGAACCGCAGCCGATCGAGCGGACCCGTCGAGGGAAGAAATCCGGTCGCCGGATTCTCGGCATAGAGGCGCGCTTCCATCGCCCAACCGTCGATCACCAACTCCTCCTGCCGCTTCGGCAGCGGTTCGCCGCTCGCGACGCGCAGCTGCCATTCGACGAGATCCTGCCCGGTGATCGCCTCGGTCACCGGATGCTCGACCTGCAGGCGGGTGTTCATCTCCATGAACCAGATGTGATCGGCGCGCAGCCCGTCCGAACCGTCGGCGATGAACTCGATCGTTCCCGCCCCGACATAGTCGACCGCGCGCGCCGCCTTGACCGCCGCGTCGCATACCGCCGCGCGTGTCGCCGCATCCATCCCCGGCGCGGGCGCTTCCTCGATCACCTTCTGGTGCCGCCGCTGCAGCGAACAGTCGCGCTCGAACAGGTGGACGGCATTACCGTGCGTGTCGCCGAACACCTGCACCTCGATATGGCGTGGCGACAGGATGTACTTCTCGATCAGCACCTGCGTGTTGCCGAACGACGCCGCGGCCTCGCGCTGGCAGCTCTCCAGCATCGCGGCGAAGTCTGCTGGCGCATCGACCTTGCGCATGCCCTTCCCACCACCGCCGGCCACGGCCTTGATCAGCACGGGATAGCCGATCGCGTCCGCTTCCGCCTGCAATCGCGCTGTCGATTGGTCGGCGCCGAGATAGCCCGGCGTCACCGGCACGCCGGCGGCAATCATCCGCTCCTTCGCGGCGTCCTTCAGCCCCATTGCGCGGATCGCGGCGGGCGGGGCGCCGACCCACACCAGCCCGGCGGAGATCACCGCCTCAGCGAATTCGGCATTCTCCGACAGAAAACCGTAGCCGGGGTGGATGGCCTGCGCGCCCGTCTCCCGCGCCGCGGCGATCAGCCGGTCCTGCCGCAGGTAGCTGTCGGTCGCGGGCGCGGTGCCGATGCATACCGCATCGTCCGCCTCGCGCACGAACGGCATGCCGGCGTCGACATCCGAATGGACCGCGATCGTGCGGATGCCGAGGCGCCGCGCGGTGCGGATGATGCGGCGGGCGATCTCGCCGCGATTGGCGATCAGCAGGCTCTCGATCATGGCCATCACATCCGGAACAGGCCGAACTTCGGCGTTTGCGGGATCGGCGCGTTGAGCACCGCGGAATAGGCGAGGCCGAGCACGTCACGCGTCTGCACCGGATCGATGATGCCATCGTCCCACAAGCGCGCGGTGGCGTAGTACGGGTTGCCCTCGTCTTCGTATTTCTGGCGGATCGGCGCCTTGAACGCCTCCGCTTCGTCGGCGGACCAGCGCTCCGCATCGCGGTGCACCGTCGCAAGCACGCTTGCCGCCTGCTCGCCGCCCATCACCGAGATGCGCGCATTGGGCCAGGTGAACAGGAAGCGCGGGCTGTAGGCGCGCCCGCACATGCCGTAATTACCGGCGCCGAAGCTGCCGCCGATCAGCACGGTGATCTTGGGGACTGATGCGGTCGCGACCGCCGTGACGAGCTTCGCGCCGTTCTTGGCGATCCCTTCCGCCTCGTACTTGCCACCGACCATGAAGCCCGAGATGTTCTGCAGGAACAAGAGCGGCACGCGGCGCTGGCAGGCCAGTTCGATGAAATGCGCGCCCTTCAGCGCGCTTTCGGAGAACAGCACGCCGTTGTTGGCAAGGATCGCGACCGGCATCCCCCAGATCCGCGCGAAGCCACACACCAGCGTCGTGCCGTACAGCGGCTTGAACTCGTGCATCTCCGACCCGTCGACGATCCGCGCGATCACTTCGTGCACGTCGTACGGCGCGCGCACGTCCTGCGGCACGATGCCGTAGAGATCCTGCGGGTCCAATTTGGGCGGGCGCGGCGCGGCGACCTCGATGTCGATCGCTTTCGGTCGATTGAGCGTCGCGACGATATCGCGCACGATCAGCAGCGCGTGCGCGTCGTTCTCGGCGACGTGATCGACGACGCCCGATCGGCGCCCGTGCGTCTCCGCCCCGCCCAACTCCTCGGCGGAAATCACCTCGCCCGTTGCCGCCTTCACCAGCGGCGGGCCGGCGAGGAAGATCGTGCCCTGATCGCGGACGATCACCGTCTCGTCGGACATCGCGGGCACATAGGCGCCGCCCGCGGTGCAGCTGCCCATCACGCAGGCGATCTGCGCAATCCCCTCCGCCGACATCTGCGCCTGGTTGAAGAAGATCCGACCGAAATGCTCGCGATCGGGAAACACCTCCGCCTGATGCGGCAGGTTGGCGCCGCCCGAATCGACGAGGTAGATGCACGGCAGGCGGTTCTCGCGCGCGATCTCCTGCGCGCGCAGGTGCTTCTTCACGGTCAGCGGAAAATACGCCCCGCCCTTCACCGTCGGATCGTTGGCGACGATCATGCACTCGCGTCCCGACACACGGCCGATGCCCGCGATCATCCCGGCACCCGGCGCGCCATCGGTGTTCGCCGCGTCGCCGTACATCCCGTTCGCCGCGAGTGCGCCGACTTCGAGAAACGGCGAGCCGGGATCAAGCAGCCGCTCGACGCGGTCGCGCGGCAGCAGCTTGCCCCGCGCGACGTGGCGCGCGCGATGCTGCTCCGATCCGCCGAGCGCGGTGCGTGCCACCGTCTCGCGCAGGCTATCGGCGAGCGCGCGGTTGTGCGCCGCGTTGGCGGCAAAGGTGTCGGAACCGGTGTCGACGAGCGTCTGGATCGTGGTCATGCCGGTCGCCTCATTCCCCGCTTGCGGCGTTGCGCCCGATCAGCTCGCGCCCAATCAGCATGCGCCGCACTTCGTTGGTGCCGGCCCCGATGTCGAGCAGCTTGGCGTCGCGCCAGTAGCGTTCGACCGGCCAGTCCTTGGTATAGCCTGCGCCGCCCAGCGCCTGAATCGCCTCGCCCGCCACCTTCACCGCACTTTCCGACGCCAGCAGGATGCAGCCTGCGGCATCGAACCGCGTCGTCAGCCCGGCGTCGCACGCCTTGGCGACGGCGTAGACATAAGCGCGCGACGAACTGAGCGCGACATACATGTCGGCGACCTTCCCCTGCATCAACTGGAACTCGCCGATCGGGCGGCCGAACTGCTTGCGCTCGCGCACGTACGGCAGGACGACGTCTAGGCAGGCCTGCATGATGCCGAGCTGGATGCCCGACAGCACCACCCGCTCGTAATCGAGGCCAGACATCAGCACCTGGACGCCGCCGTTGAGCGGCCCCATCACCTGCTCGTCGCCGACGAAGCAATCGTCGAACACCAACTCGGCGGTCGGCGAACCGCGCATGCCGACCTTGTCGATCTTCTGCCCGATCGAGAAACCGGCGAACCCCTTCTCGATCAGGAATGCCGTGATGCCGCGCGATCCCGCGTCGGGCGTGGTCTTAGCATAGACGACCAGCGTGTCCGCTTCGGGCGCGTTGGTGATCCAGAATTTGGTGCCGTTGAGCCGCCAGCCGCCGTCGACCCTGTCGGCGCGCAGCTTCATCGACACGACGTCCGAACCGGCGCCCGCCTCCGACATCGCGAGGCTGCCGACATGCTCGCCCGAAATCAGCTTGGGCAGATATTTCGCCTTCTGCTCGGGCGATGCCCAGCGGCGGATCTGGTTGACGCACAGGTTGGAATGCGCGCCGTAGCTAAGCCCAATCGACGCGGACGACCGGCTGATTTCCTCGCACGCGATGAGGTGTTCGAGATAGCCGAGCCCGAGCCCGCCGTCCGCCTCTTCGACGGTGATGCCATGCAGCCCCAGCGCGCCCATTTCGGGCCACAGCTCGCGCGCGAAGGCATCCTCCGCGTCGATCCGCGCGGCGATCGGCTCGATCCGGTCAAGCGCGAAGCGCCGCGTGGTCTCGCGGATCGCGTCCGCCATCTCGCCGAGCCCGTGGTTGAGGTCGGTCACATCGCTCTCCTGTCAACGTCGCACGCGACGATAGGCGCCTGTGCAGCGCGCGCAAAATTGAAAGCGGCGCAACGATTGCATAGAGCGCGTCTATGATCGATCGTTACCACCTGCGCTATTTCCTCGCGGTGGTCGATACCGGCAATTTCTCGCGCGCGGCGGCGGCGTGCAACGTGTCACAACCCACCTTGTCGGTCGGCATCGCGAAGCTCGAGAAAGCGCTTGGCCATCCACTGTTCAATCGCACCAACCGGCGCGTCGCGCTGACGCAGGCGGGCGCGCGGCTGCTCGACCACGCACGCACGATCGAGAGTGGCTTCGCGGCCGCCGAACGCGCGGTTGCTGGCGCCGCGGCGACGCGGACGGTGCGTATCGGTGTCCTTTCAACGATCCCGCGCACCACGATCGAGGCTTTCCTCGTCGATCGCCGATCGCGCGGCAACGGCGATCGCATCGAAATCGTCGAGGGGCAGGATCGCGACCTGCGGGGACGGCTGGCGCGCGGGCGGATCGACGTCGCGCTGCTGGCGCTGCGCGATGCCGACGTCTCGGCAGGCGCGTCGGCGATCGTCAGCGAAGGCTATTCTCTCGCGCTCCCCATCGCGCACCCGCTCGCCGGCCGCGCGATCGTGGCGGCCGAGGAACTGGCGAACGACGCGATGATCGTGCGCCGCCACTGCGAGCTGCTATCGCAGACGAGCCGCTTCTTCACCGCGCGTGGCGTGCGCCCGTTCTTCGCGGCGCGCACGACCAGCGACGACAAGGCGCTGGCGCACGTGCGCGCCGGGCTCGGCATCACCGTCATGCCCGATCGCTTTCGTGAGTCCGGCGTCGCCCGCGTGCCGCTCGACGCGTTCGACTTCGTCCGCGCGCTCGGATTGGTCTTCGCACCGCACCACGACGCGGCGGCAATGGCGCGCAGCCCGACGATTGCCGCGCTGGTCGCGGCCGTTGCGGCGACCGAGACGTGAGCCGGCGCGCCTAAACCGCGACGTCGGCCTTGATCGCAGGGTGTGGATCGTAGCCGTCGACCACGAAATCCTCGATCCGGTAATCATCGATCGACGCCGCGCGTCGGACCAGCCGCATCGTCGGCGCGGCGCGCGGCGCGCGGCCGAGCAGCGTCTCGGCCTGATCGAGATGATTGAGGTACAGGTGAACGTCGCCGCCGTGCCAGATCAGCTCGCCCACCGCGAGATCGGCCTGCTGCGCGATCATCATCAGCAGCGCGCTTGCGCCAATCCAGTTGAACGGCGTGCCGAGGAATTGGTCGGCGCTGCGCTGGAACAGCAGGCAGCTCACGCGCCCGCCGCGCACGTGGAACTGATACACCATGTGGCACGGCGGCAGCGCCATGTCCCTGAGGTCGGCGACGTTCCAGCCGTGAAACAGGATTCGTCGGCTCGACGGATTAGTGCGCAGCAGGTGGATCACCTCGGCAATCTGGTCGATCGTCTCGCCGCGGCCATCGTCCCACCGGCGCCACTGCTTGCCATAGACCGGCCCCAGATCGCCCCAGCGCGCCGCGAAATCGGCGTCGTCGACAATGCGCTGCTCGAACGCCGCTTGGCTGATCGCCTCGCCCGTCTCGCGGCGGTAGCGGGCGAGCGGCCAATCGGTCCAGATGCCGACCTTTGCCGCGACCAGCGGCCGGATGTTCGTCTCTCCGGTGAGGAACCAGAGCATCTCCTTCACCGCCGTCTTCCACGACACTCGCTTTGTCGTCAGCAGCGGTACCGTTCCGTCCGACAGATCGAAACGCGCCGACGCGCCAAAGATCGATCGGGTGCCGACGCCCGTCCGGTCGATCCGCTCCTCTCCAGTGTCGATGATCGACCGCAGGATCGCGGCATATTGGTCGTCGGCGCTGAACAAAGGCGACTCCGGAAGCGGGAATGAGGCGTGGGGCGTAGCCGTAGCCGTCACGCCGCGCTGCGTCATCCGCGATCGCGCCACGAGTGCAGCGGCGTTGCCGGCGATCGGCAGTCTGGGCCGAAACGGAGGCGACCCGACGCGATCGTCATAGGTGTTGGGCACAGGCGCGCGATGCACGGACTGGCGCAACCGATATCGGCGTTCCTCGACGAGCTTGCCCGACAACGCGTCGAGACCGCGGTGTTCGTGTTCCTCGATCATGGCGGCGAGCCGCTAGGCTGGCATCGCCAATCATCGGATCATCCCGAGGTCGTCACTGTCCGCATCCGCTCGGTCGTCAACCGTGCGCTTGCGCTCGAGGCGGCGCAAGTCGTGATGGCGCACAACCACCCCTCGGGCGATCCCGAGCCGTCCGCCGCCGACCTGCGCTTCACCCGGCAGCTCGCCACCGTGCTCGAGGCGCTAGGAATTCGGCTGGTCGACCACCTCGTGCTGGCGCCGGGCGGCTCCGTCAGCTTTCGTGCGCGCGGGCTGCTTTGATGCGTCGAGCCGGCACGAGCGGATCTGTTCGGGCTCGGGCCGCGGCCCCTCGGTCCTGAAGGTCGCGAAATAGCCGCCCGCCGACGGCATCGACGTCAGCGTCACCAGCTTGTAGCCGACCGCCGCGAACTCGCAGCGCAGCAGCGCGGGCGGCGTGCCGTGATCGGCCGTGCGCCGATTCGCATCGACCACCACGACAAGCCCGTCGGGGCGGAGCGACGGGCGCATCCGCCACAGGAACTCGTACGGCTGCTCGATCTCATGGTACATATGCACCATGAAGATACGATCGAAGCTCGCCTCTGGCAGCTTCGGATCGGCCGGCGCGCCAAGCTTGACGCTGACATTGTCGAGCCTTCCGCGCGCCACGCGATCGGCGAGCATGTCGCGCGTCGCAGGCACGATATCCTGCGCCAGCACGCGGCCGTCGTCGCCCACCTTCTGCGCCAGACGGATCGTGTAATAACCCTCGCCCGCGCCGATGTCCGCGACCGTCATGCCCGGCCGGATCGCGGCGCGTGTCATCACCGTCTCCGCCTCGTTGACGCGATCGCGCGCTTCCTCATTCGACCAGCGCGCGGACACGATATGGGCGACCGGGCGGTCGGCGACGGGAAACGGGCCGGGCTGCTTGGGTTCGCGCTTGATCAGCGGCGCGCCGCCGTCGCACCCCGCCAGCAGCACCAGCGCCGCCGCCGCGGTCAGACAGGTGCCGGCGCGGCGGGGCGCTGCATGCAGGGAAGCGGCGCGGGGCACGCGCTTACTCCACGTCCTCGACGTCGACCGCCTCGCCCGTCACGCGCTGCGCCAGCGCGGCGGCCATGAATTCGTCGAGATCGCCGTCGAGCACGTCACCCGGCGAGGTGGACGTGGCGCCGGTGCGCAGGTCCTTCACCAGCTGGTATGGCTGCAGCACGTAGGAGCGGATCTGGTGCCCCCAGCCGATATCGGTCTTGGTGGCGTTGACGGCGTTCGCCTCTTCCTCGCGCTTGCGCAGCTCATGCTCGTAGAGCCGCGCGCGCAGCTGGTTGTACGCTTCCGCCTTGTTCTTGTGCTGCGAGCGCTGGTTCTGGCAGGCGACGACGATCCCCGTCGGCAAGTGCGTGATGCGCACCGCCGAATCGGTCGTGTTGATGTGCTGCCCGCCGGCGCCCGACGCGCGATACGTATCGATACGCAGCTCGCTGTCGTTCACCTCGATATCGATCGAATCGTCGATTACTGGATAGACCCACACGCTCGAGAAGCTCGTGTGGCGGCGCGCGGAACTGTCGTACGGGCTGATCCGGACAAGGCGGTGCACACCGCTCTCGACCTTGGCATAACCATAGGCGTTCTCGCCCTTCACCAGCAGCGTCGCGGACTTGATCCCGGCCTGCTCGCCGGCGTGATAGTCGATCAGCTCCACCCTGTAGCCGTGACGCTCGGCCCAGCGCGTGTACATGCGCTGCAGCATCTCCGCCCAGTCTTGGCTCTCGGTGCCGCCGGCGCCGGCGTTGATTTCAACATAGGTGTCGTTGGGATCCGCCTCGCCCGACAGCAGCGCCTTGACCTTGTCCTTCTGTGCGCGCTCGGCGAGCTGCGCGAGCGCGGCGGTCCCCTCGGACGCCATTTCCTCGTCGCCTTCGGCCTCGGCCATCTCGATCAGCTCGGCGGTGTCCGTCATCTCGGTCTGGATGCTGCGCGCAGCGGTGACCGCCTCATCGAGCCGGCGGCGCTCGCGCATCACGTCCTGCGCGGCCTTGGGGTCGTTCCACAGCGTCGGATCCTCGACCCGCGCATTGAGTTCATCGAGCCGCCGCAGCGCACGATCCCAGTCGAGGCTGCGCCGCAGCAGCGCCAGGGCCTCGTTGATCGTCTCGACATGGGCGTGCGCTTCGGCGCGCATGATAGTTCTCCAACCGTCGCAGCGAGCGGCCGGCGCTCAGGGCGCGCGGCGCAGGTGCGGCGTATGATCGTACGGGTCGCGGACTTAGGGCGAGAAACACGGCAGGACAATGCCGTGCCGCGCCCTCCCCCGCGGGGCCTCAGGCGGCGATCAGTAGATGCCGCCCTCGCGCTGCAGGAAGTCGCTTTCGGCAGCCTTCGCCTTCGCCGCTGCGGTCGGCGCCGCGGTGGGGGCCGCGGTCGGACGACGCGGGGCGCGGCGCGCCTCCGCCTGCGGCTTGAACGCTTCCCAGATCACACCGGCCTTGGGATCGCTGTCGGTCGGGAAGGTGCCGTAGACGGGTCGTCCGCTCGCGCGGTCGATCCGCACCATGCGGATGCCGGCGGGCGCGCGGAACGGCAGCACCTCCATTCCCTCATACGCCTTTGTCGCCCATTGCTTGAAGATCGGCGCCGCCAGCGTGCCACCCTGCGCATAGCCGCCGAGATTCACCGGCGAATCGTAGCCGATATATACGCCCGCCACCATCTGCGGCGTGCCCCCGATGAACCACACGTCCTTCGGCCCCGAATTGGTGCCGGTCTTGCCGAAGATCGGCCGGTTGAGATCGCGCAGCACCGTCGCGGTGCCGCGCTGGATCACGCCCTCGGCGATGTGCACCATCTGATACGCCGACATCGCGTCGAGCACCTGTTTGCCGCGCATCGACGGACGCGGCATCGCCTTGCCGTCCCAATCGGGCATGTTGCAGCGATCGCACGCGCGCCAATTCTCCGGCCAGATCACCTGCCCGCGCCGGTTCTGCACGAAATCGATCAACGTCGGCGCGTGCCAGCGCCCTTGGTTAGCGAGCACGCCGTAAGCGTTGACCATCTTGGTGACGGTCGTCTCGCCGGCGCCCAGTGCGTAGGACAGATACGGCTGATAGTCGCCGACATCCATCGCCTTCATCAGCCGCACGACGTTGGTCATGCCCGTCTGCGCCGCGGCGCGCACCGTCATCAGGTTGCGCGACTGTTCGACGCCCCAGCGCATCGTGTGCGGACCGGCGCCGCGCGAATTGCCAAAGTTGCGGAAGCATTTCTGCCCCAGCCGCGCACCCTGATAGACGCAGAACGGCCCATCGACGATGATCGACGCCGGCGTCATCCCGCGTTCGAGCGCGGCGGCGTAGACGATCGGCTTGATCGTCGACCCCGGCTGTCGCATCGCCTGCGTCGCGCGATTGAACGACTGAAGCGACGCGTCGAACCCGCCCTGCATCGCCAGGATGCGGCCGGTCTGCGGCTCCTGCACCACGAACCCGCCCGAGATCTTGGGCACCGATCGCAGCGCGAAGGCACCGCCTGACGGCGCAACGGCGATGATATCACCCACCTTCAGCGTCCCGAACGCCGGCGTGCCCTTGCCGCGCAGCGGCATCTGCGCGCCCCAGCGCGGCAGGCTGCCCTCGCTGCCGTCGGCGAAGCCGATCCGTGCCTCCGACGCGTCACGCGAAATGACGATCGCGGCACGCCAGTCCTCGTAATCGAGCATGATATTGGTATCGATCAGCGCGGTCTGCCAGCGATCGTCGCTAAACTCGACGTGCCGCAGCGGTCCGGAGAAGCCGCGCCCACGATCGTAGCGCAGCAGACCCGCGCGCAGCGCCTCGGCGGCGGCGTCCTGCACCCTGCGGTCGAGCGAGGTGCGCACCCACAGACCGCCCGAATAGACGCTGTACGGCCCGTCGCGCGCGCTCTCGCCGAACTTGTCGATCAGCTGGCGGCGGACTTCCTCGACGAAATAGCCGCCGATCCGCTCGAACTTGGGGATACGGCGCACGATCGCGCCGATCGGCTGCGCCTGCGCCTCGGATCGCTGCGCCGCGGTGATGAAGCCGTTGCGCTCCATCTCGCCGATCGCCCAGTTGCGTCGCTCGAGCGCGCGCTCGGTGCTACGGAACGGATCGTAATTGGCCGGGCCCTTCGGCAGGATCGCGATATACGCCATCTGCGCGAGCGTCAGCTCGTCGAGTTCCTTGTCGAAATAGGCGTGCGCCGCCGCCTCGACACCATAGGCGTTCCGGCCGAGGAAGATCTGGTTGAGGTAGAGCTCCAGGATCTGCGGCTTGGTCAGCGTATCCTCGATCCGCCACGCCAGGATCGCCTCGCGCATCTTGCGCGTCGGAGAATATTCGTTGCCGATCAGCAGGTTCTTGGCGACCTGCTGCGTGATCGTCGAGCCGCCGCGCGCGCGCCGGCCCGAGCCCAGCTTCGACACGTAATCGAACACCGCGCCGGCGAGCCCGGGATAATCTACGCCGTGATGCTCGAAGAAGGTCTTGTCCTCTGCCGCCAGGAAGGCACGGATGAGTAGCGGCGGATATTCGTTGAACGACAGTTCGACGCGCCGCTCGCGCGCATAGGAATAGATCGGCCCACCATCGATCGCGCGGACGTTGGTCGGCAGCGGCGGCTCGTAGGTGCGCAATTGCTCCACCGACGGCAGATCACGCGTCACGACGAACCAGAAACCGCCCAACGCGACGAGGCCGAGCGCGGCAAGTCCGGCGAGCACCTTGACCCAGGTTCGCGCCCACAGGCTAGCCGCGGTGTTGCCGATGCCGCCGCCGATACGACGCAGCCGGAGCTTCAAGGGTTCGGGGGATGTGGACGCCATACGCGGCGCCGGTGTTTAAGCAGCACCCCCGTCACTGGCAACAACGCTACGGCGGGTACGTCGCGGGAAACGCTCGCCCGACGCGGTTTCAGCGCGAAGCGGTCTGCGTCAGCCGCCGGGCGAAATACACCTCAACCGCGCGGCGCACGCTTTCCGCGATCCGCTGCCGCCCCTCGCGGCTGTCCAGGAACGCCGCGTCGTGCGGGTTCGAGATATAGCCGGTCTCGAACAGGATCGACGGCATGTCGGGCGCTTTCAGGACCAACAGCGACGCCATGCGGTGGAAATTGGGCTTAACCGGCATCAGCGGTTTCGCCTCGCGCCCGAGCAGCCGCGCGAAGCCGGCCGAGGCGTTCATAGTCTCGCGCTGCGTCAGATCGATCAGGATCGACGAGACGTCCGAACTTTCGTCGAGGTCGACGCCCGCGATGATGTCCGACTTGTTCTCGCGCGAGGCGAGCCGCGCGGCCTCCTTGTCGGACGCGACATCGGACAAGGTGTAGGCAGTCGCGCCCGACGCATCCCCGCTGCCCACGCTGTCGCAGTGGATCGAGATGAACAGGTCCGCGCGCAGCCGCCGCGCCACGCCGAACCGCTCGCGGTGCAGGATGTAGCGGTCGTCGTCGCGGGTCAGCGCCACGCGCGCCCGCCCCGACGCGATCAGTTCGTCGCGGATCGCCTTTGCGATCGCCAGCGTCACGTCCTTCTCGCGCAGCCCCGTCTCGGGGTTGATCGCGCCGGGATCGTTGCCCCCGTGGCCCGCATCGATCACCACCAGCGGCCGGCTCTCGTCACCGCGCACACGAGGCAGCACGATCTTGCGTGCCGGGGGCACTGGGATCGAAAGCTTGTACTTGGGCCGCGCCTCGCCCCAGCGGAACGGCAGGAAGCTGAGCGGAGACGCGCTGCTCGCGGCGCTGAAGCGGCGCTCGCTGACGTCGCGCAGCGACAGGTTCAGCGTACGCCCGTCATCCTCGAACGCGCCGCTCTCGACGATCATCGGCTGGGCTAGGTCGAGCACGACACGCGATCCGTCCTGCCCGCGCCAGCCCTGCCGCACCGCGGTGATGACGCCGTCGCCGTCGCTGCGACGCCCCGGCCCCGCTCCGTCGACGTCCACCGCGATCCGCTGCGGCGTATCGAGGATGAAGCTCGACGCGCCACGCACCGCCGCATCGAAATGAATGCGCACCTGACGCTCGCCGATCTCGACGCGCTCGATCGTCGCTGCCCAGCCGGGGGCACCGAACAACAAACCCGTCAGAAAAGCGGCGACGACCGACACGCGGCGCACATGCCGCGCGGGTGCCCCCCCGGTCCAGCGAAAAGCCATGTACGCAAACCCTTTGCCCTGTGCGCCAAGGTGTAGCGGGCGGCCCTCAAGCCGCGGTTGCCGGGCGCGGTTAACGGCGCGTTCGGCAATATTTTGCCGGCCGGCCGGCAACCTTGTTCCAGTTGCCGAATGACGATGGAGTTGCTAACCATCACCTTGATCGGAGTGTGCGCCCAATCGGCGCCTGCCCGACCCACCGCCCGACCGGCCGTTCGCGCCGGCGTGGGCCATCAGGTTGACGTTCGCATGCCGTATTTTCCCGCACCGCAGTTCCGACCGGCCCCCGCCGGCGGCGCGGACACGGGATCGCTCCAGGGCAGGCTGCCCGGAGATGCGCCGCGCACGAAGGCACTATTCACCACCATTCGCCTAGCCGGTCTCAGGGGGCCGGCGGCGCCTTATCATCGCGCGGACCCGCCGTCCGGCGGCGCGAGCCGTGCGCGGAGACATTTACATGACCATGCGTATGCTGATCGACGCACGCCACCGGGAGGAAACCCGCGTGGCCGTCGTCAAGGGAAACCGGATCGAAGAGTTTGATTTCGAGAGTGCCGAGCGCAAGCAGCTCAAGGGGAACATCTATCTCGCCAAGGTAACGCGCGTCGAGCCGTCACTGCAGGCCGCGTTCATTGATTACGGCGGCAATCGTCACGGCTTCCTCGCCTTCTCCGAAATCCACCCCGACTATTACCAGATCCCCAAGGAGGATCGCGAGGCGCTGCTGCGCGAGGAAGCGGAGCATGCCGCCGAAGAGGCGAAGCTGCGCGCCGAGCAGGAAGCGCACGAAGACGACGGCGACGTCGAGGACGCCGAGCATGACGTCGAGGACGATGCCGATCACGGCGATGACGCGGCCGACGAGGGCGACGGCGACGCGGAGGGCGATGCGCCGCGCGCACCGTCGTCGACCGGCATCAACGACGATCAGGTGGAGGCGCTGCGCCAGCGGCGCATGAATCTGCGCCGCCGCTACAAGATCCAGGACGTGATCCGCCGCCGTCAGGTGCTGCTGGTCCAGGTCGTCAAGGAAGAGCGTGGCAACAAGGGCGCGGCGCTGACGACCTATCTGTCGCTCGCCGGCCGCTACTGCGTGCTGATGCCCAACACGTCGCACGGCGGCGGGATCAGCCGCAAGATTTCGAACGCGTCGGATCGCAAGCGTCTGAAGTCGATCATGGCGGAGCTCGCGCTGCCGCCTTCGATGGGTTGCATCGTGCGTACCGCCGGGCTCAGCCGCACGCGTACCGAGATCAAGCGCGACTTCGATTATCTCGCCCGGCTATGGGACGGAATTCGCGAGAACACGCTTTCGAGCGCCGCGCCGGCGCTGATCTACGGCGACAGCGATCTCATCAAGCGTGCGATCCGCGACATCTACAACAAGGACATCGACGAGGTGATCGTCGAGGGCGACGAAGGCTATCGCCAGGCGCGCGAGTTCATGAAGCTGCTGATGCCGAGCCACGCCAAGCGCGTGAAGCATTACAGCGATCCGATCCCGCTGTTCCAGCGCAGTCACGTCGAGGATCAGCTCGCCGCGATGTACCACCCCGTCGTGCAGCTGAAATCGGGCGGCTATCTCGTCATCAACCCGACCGAGGCGCTCGTCTCGATCGACATCAACTCGGGCCGCTCGACGCGCGAGCACAATATCGAGCAGACCGCGACCGCGACGAACCTCGAAGCGGCGCAGGAGATCGCGCGCCAGCTGCGGCTGCGCGACATGGCCGGCCTAGTCGTCATCGACTTCATCGACATGGACAACAATTCCAATGTCCGGAAGGTCGAGAAGGCGATGAAGGAGGCGCTCAAGAACGATCGCGCGCGCATCCAGGTTGGCCGTATCTCGAGCTTTGGGCTGATGGAGATGAGCCGCCAGCGGCTGCGCACCGGCGTGCTCGAAGCGTCCACCCGCCCCTGCCCGCATTGCGAGGGCACCGGGCTGGTGCGCACCGCCTCGTCAGCCGGCCTCAGTGCACTGCGCCTGATCGAGGACGAGGCCGCGCGCGGCCGGGGATCGTATCTGACGCTGCGCGCCAGCGTCGAGGCGGCGGTTTACGTGCTCAACCGCAAGCGCGCCGACATCGCCGAGATCGAGGAGCGCTACGGCGTCAAGGTCGAGATCCTGCCCGATGGCGAGCAGGAAGGCGCGCGCATGGCGGTCGAGGCGGCGGGTCCGCCGCCGGCCTATGCGCCGCGCTTCGACCCGCCGGTCGAGGAAATCGACGACGACATCCCCGACGAGATCGAGGAGGAAGAGGACGAGGAGTTCGTCGCCGCCGAGGAGACCACGCGCACCGACGAGCCGCGTGGCGGCGACGAATCGCGCGAGGGCGGCCGCAAGCGTCGCCGTCGGCGTGGCCGTCGCGGTCGCAACGGCACCGAGGGTGAGGCGACGCCCGCGTCCAACGCCGATCTGGACGAGGGTGCGGACGACAGCCTCGCGGACGAGACCGACGCCGATGATGACGGCAGCGCCATCGCTGCCGTCACGCCGGGTGAGGAAGGTGCATCGACCGGAGAGGGCGAAGGTGGCCGTCGCCGCCGCAACCGTCGCGGCCGTCGCAACCGCCGCCGCGATGGCGACGCGGGTACGCAGGACGTCGCCGAGGTGCAGGACGCAGTAGCGCCTGCCGAGGCGCAGCCGGTAGAAACCGTCGCCGCCGCAATGCAGGCCCCGGTTGAGGCGTCAGTCGAACCGCAGGATGCCGTCGCGCCCGAGGCTGCCGAGCCCGAAGCACCGGCGCCGCGCACGCGCCGTCGTCCGCGCGCGAAGGTCGCGGCCGAGCCGGCGGTCGCCGCCGAAGTACCGGCCGAAACGGCACCTGCCGTCGACGCGCCGGTGATCGAGACGCCGGGGATCGAGGCGATCGCACCGGCGGCGGAGGAAGCCCCGGCCAAGCCGAAGCGGACACGCCGCAAGAAGGTCGACGCGATCGAAACGGCGGAGACGCCGGCTGTCGGGGCAGCCGCGCCGGCCGAGACGGCGGAAGCACCCGCCAAGCCCAAGCGGACGCGACGCAAGAAGGCGGACGTGCCGGCGGTCGACGTGCCTTCGGCCGATCTCCCCGCCCCGCAGGCGACCGAGACCGCGACGCTCGCGCCGACGCAGACCGATGGCGCTGCGCCGCCCGACGATGCCGCGGAAGGATCGACCGACGCAGGATCGGAAGCGGGTGAGCAGACCGATGCCGCGCCGCGCCGCGGTTGGTGGCAGCGCACCTTCGGAGCGTGATCGCATGGTCGTGTGCCGGGCTTCAGCGGCAGTTCAGCCGGCGGCGTGCTGAACCCGGCGCATGACCGTCCCCTTCACCCACCCTCCCCGTTCGGACGCATGACGGTGCCGCGCCTCACGCGCCGCATCGTCGGCGTCGCGCTCGCGGGCTTGGTGTGGGCACAGCCGGCGCAGGCTCAATCGATCCTGCGCGACGCCGAGACCGAGGCGCTGCTCGCCGACATGACCGCGCCGCTCATCACCGCGGCGGGGCTCAGCCCGCGCGACGTGAAGGTCGTGCTGGTCAACGATGGGTCGATCAACGCCTTCGTCGCGGGTGGGCAGATCGTCTACGTCCACTCGGGCACGCTGCAGGCGGCGAAGACCGCCAACGAGGTGCAGGGCGTGATCGCGCACGAGCTCGGCCACATCACGGGCGGCCACGTGTCGCTCTCGGGCCGCGGCTTCCAGGAAGCGACCGGCATCACCCTCCTCTCGGTCGTGCTCGGCATCGCCGCGATGGCGGCTGGCGCGGGCGAGGCGGGCGCGGGCCTCCTCGCGGCGGGACAGCAGGCGGCGATAGGCAAATATCTCGCCTTCTCGCGCCAGCAGGAAGCGTCGACCGACGCTGCCGGCGCGAAATATCTCAACGCGGCCGGCATCAGCGGCAAGGGGTATGTCAATTTCTTCAAGACGATGCAGCAAATGGAATATCGCTACGGCATCACCCGCAAGGTCGAATTCATGCTCGATCACCCGGTGTCGTCGGAGCGCGTCGCCGCGATCTCGGAAACGCTGCAATCCTCGCCGGCTTGGAACAAGCCGCTCAATGCAGAGTGGGAAGAGCGCTTCCGCCGCGTGCAGGCGAAGCTCGACGGATATTTGCTGCCGCCCGCGCAGGCGCTTCAGAAATATCCCGAGAGCAACCAGTCGATCTACGCGCATTACGCGCGCGCCTACGCCTATCACCGCAGCGGTTATCCGCAAAAGGCCGACGTCGAGGCCGCGGCGCTCGTCAAGGCCAAGCCCGACGACCCCTATTTCCTCGAGATCGAAGGGCAGATCCTGCTCGAGGCCGGCAAGCCGCGCGAGGCGCTCGAGCCGCTGCGCACTGCCACCGCCGGATCGCGCAACAATCCGCTGATCGCGACGACCTTCGGCCACGCGCTAATCGCGACCGAGGACAAGGCGAACCTGGCGGAGGCGCGGCAGGTGCTGCGCACCGCAGTGGCGCGCGACGATCAGAACCCCTTCGCCTGGCAGCAGCTCGGCACCGTCTACGAGATGACCGGCGACAGCGCGCGGGCGGCACTCGCCACCGCGGAGCGCGCGAGCATGATGGGCGATGCGAGCACCGCAGCCATGAGCGCGCGCAACGCGATGGCGGGCATTCCGCAGAACACGCCCGACTGGATCCGGGCACAGGATATCGCGATGACGTCGCAGAACGAACTTGGCAGTAAGCGCAAACGGCGATGAGCAGGATCGCTCTTCTCGGCCTCGTTCTGCTCGGCGCGCTGTTCGGCGCCGCGGGGGTGTGGATCGCCGAACGCGCCGCGCCCGGCGATCTTGGCCCAGCGGACAGGACGCGCGTCGAGCGGATCGTGCGCGACTATGTTCTCGCCAACCCCGAACTCATCCCGCAGGCGATGCAGAAGCTGCAGGAACGCGAGAGTGCGCGTGCCATCGGCGGCGATCGCGCGAAGATCGAGACGCCGTATCGCGGCGCGGTGATGGGCAATCCCAACGGCGACGTGACGCTGGTTGAGTTCTTCGACTATAATTGCGGCTACTGCCGCGCCAGCCTGCCGGTCATCCGCCAGCTGATCGCGGCCGATCCGCAGCTACGCGTCGTGTTCCGCGAACTGCCGATCCTGGCTGAGGAGAGCCGCGATGCCGCGCGCGCGTCGCTCGCCGCCGCGGCACAGAACAAGTTCCCCGCTTTCCACGAGGCGCTCTACGCCGCCGGCCCGGTAAGCGCGGCGACGATCGCGGATACCGCGCGTCGCACCGGCGTCGACGCGTCGCGCCTACCTGACGATGCGGACACCGAAATCGCCGCCAATCTAGCGCTTGCCGCGAAGCTGGGCATCACCGGCACGCCGACCTGGGTGGTTGGCGACCGCGTCCTTTCCGGCGCACAGCCATTCGACAAGCTGAAGGAAGCGATCGCCGCCGCCCGCGTGCGGTAACAGCCCGTTAGTCTGGCCGGGCGTGCACTGCACCCCCGAGCAAACCCACGTCGCCGGCGATGGCGTACCGCCCTCGCTCATCATTCCGCCACGAACCGACCGCGCAGAAGGCCACCATAGCAAAAGGGCCGCCCGGCTGCCCGGACGGCCCTTTTCTATTCGGCAATCGTGGGAGCGGTTAGCTGCCCGAGGCGAGGTTCACCGCTGCGTACTTGCCACGCCGATCGACCTCGATCTCGAAGGTCAAGCGATCGCCCTCGTTGAGGCTCGACATGCCCGCGCGCTCGACAGCGGAAATGTGAACGAACGCATCGGGCTGGCCGTCGTCGCGCTGAATGAAGCCGAAGCCCTTCATCGCGTTGAAGAACTTGACCGTGCCGGTCGCCTTCTCACCGGTCAACTGACGCTGCGGGCCGCCGGCACCACCGGCGCCGCCAGCACGCGGGCCGCGATCGCCGCCGCCGAAGCCGCCGTCACGCGGCGGGCCGCGGTCGGTGACGGGGAGCGGCTCGCCCTCGATCTTGAGGTCGGTTGCCGAGATCCGGCCACCGCGATCGACCAGCGTGAAGCCGAGCGGCTGCCCTTCGGCAAGCGCGGTTAGGCCGGCCTGCTCGACCGCCGAGATGTGGACGAACACGTCCTCGCCGCCGTCATCGCGAACGACGAAGCCGAAACCCTTCTGCGCGTTGAAGAACTTGACGACGCCGGTACCCTCACCGACGACCTGCGGGGGCATGCGGTTGCCACCGCCAAAGCCGCCACCACCGCCGCCGCCGCGGAAACCACCGCCGCCGCCGCCGCCGAAGCCGCCACCGCCGCCACGGAACCCGCCGCCGCCACCGAAGCCGCCACGGTCACCGCCGCCAAAGCCGCCGCCGCCGAAACCGCCGCCGCCGAAGCCACCACCACCGAAGTCGCCGCCGCCGCCGAAGTCGCCGCCACCGAAATCATCGCGTTTGTCGCGTCCGCGTCCGCCACGATTGCCGCGGCCACCTTTGTCGTAACTCATAAACCCTGTTCGTCTTCCCGCTCCGCCCGCCGATCGTTCAAGGCTTGCGCGCTGGACGGCCTGCGCAAGTCTTCGCAGCGCCAAAGCCAATGCGCCACACGACTCGTCATAGCGCATCGCGTCGCGCGTCGCGAACGGAATCGTCGCGATTTGCAAGTGAAACGGGCGGTTGATTGCGCAACTGTCGCGCTGAAAGCACAATCCGTCGCATGTCATGGGCCGAAAACCGTCGCTTTCCGGCGCTCGGAGCCGGTTGAGCCCGCCGCGCCCGCACGCTAGGGCACGCCATGGCCGTTCATTTCCACGAAGAAGATCTGCCCGGTGACGTCTTCGCACCCGGCGCCCCGCTCGCGGTAGATACCGAGACGATGGGGCTCATCACCCCGCGCGATCGGCTGTGCCTGGTTCAAATCTCGGACGGGCTCGGCGACGAGCATCTGGTCCGCTTCAATCCGGGCTCGGATTATGCGGCGCCGAACCTGCGCGCCGCGCTCGCCGATCCGGCGCGGCTCAAGCTCTATCATTTCGGTCGTTTCGATATCGCCGCTATCCGTCATTATATGGGGATCGTCGCCGCGCCGGTCTATTGCACAAAGATCGCCTCGCGGCTGGTGCGCACCTATACCGATCGCCACGGACTGAAGGAACTGGTGCGCGAACTCCTGGGGCAGGACATCTCGAAACAGCAGCAATCGTCCGACTGGGGCGGCCCGGTACTGAGCGAGGCGCAGCGCGATTACGCCGCGTCCGACGTGCGCTTCCTCCACCGCCTGCGCGACGAGCTTGACCGGCGCCTCGCGCGCGAGGGGCGTACGGCGCTCGCGCAGGCCTGTTTCGATTTCCTGCCGCACCGCGCCGAGCTCGATCTCGCCGGCTGGCCGGAGGCCGACATCTTCGCGCATGTCTGAGATTGCGCTTCGCGAACGGACCAAGCGCCAGCGCTGGGCCGCGCCGGGCAGCCGGCATGATCGGCTGATCGCCATCACGCACTGGCTGCTGCCGGTGCTGATCGGCGTCCTCGCGGCGTTCCTCGTCATGGCGCCGCTGACGACCGGCGGCGATGTCTCGTTCGTGCTCGACAAGAACAAGGTCGAAGTCGCGAAGGAGCGGCTCAAGATCCAGCGCGCGCAATATCGCGGCGCCGATGCCAAGGGGCAGCCGTTCGTGCTCAACGCGGGGTCGGCGCTGCAGAAGAGCTCGGCCGAACCGATCGTGCAGCTGAACGCGCTAGCCGCGCAGATCCGGCTGCAGGACGGCCCGGCGACGCTTACCGCGCCCAAGGGTCGCTACGACATGCGCAGCGAGCGCGTCGCGGTCGACGGGCCGATCGCGTTTCGCGGGCCGGATGGCTATTCGCTCGACACCAACGATGCGACCGTCGATCTCAAGACGCGCCGCATGCAGTCGGGCGGCGCAGTGACGGGTACTGTGTCGCAAGGGACGTTCAGCGCCGACCGGCTCGACGCCGACCTCGAATCGCGAACTGTGACGTTGCGCGGCAATGCCCGCTTGCGCGTGAACCCGCGAGCGACGAGATAGCGCGCCATGAAACGCGCGTCGCTCCTCCTGCTTCTGCTCGCCACCGGCGCTGGCGCACAGACGCGTCACAATTCCGCCGCCCCGATTGATTTCGGCGCGGACACGATCGAGCTGCAGGACCGCGCGAACCGCGCCGTCCTGTCGGGCAATGTCGCGGTGCGGCAGGCGGAAATGTCTCTGAACGCCGCGCGCATGACGGTGAGTTATACCGGCCAGGTCGTCGGCGGCAGTCCGCAGGTCTCGCGGCTCGACGCGGCAGGGAGCGTGATCGTGCGGCGTCCCGATCAAACGGCGCGCAGCCAATATGCGGTGTACGATCTCAACCGACGCGTCATCACGATGGTCGGCGGCGTCACGCTGACGCAGGCAGGCAACACGGTGAACGGCGGCCGGCTGACGATCAACCTCGATAACGGCAAGGCGGTGATCGACGGTTCGTCGGTGCGCGGTGGCGGCAGTGCGACCGCCCCCGGCGGCGCCGTGACGACCGCGCCGTCTGGCCGCGTGACGGGTACCTTCTCGGTGCCCAAACGCAATTGATCGCAAGGGGGCTTCCCCCGCGCACGCTCCTCATGCATGAATCCTGCCAATCGGTAGCGGGCTGACCGCCCGATCGCACGTACGGGATTGATACAGGCGATGGACGAAGTGATGCCGCTCGATCGGGCGAACCCGGTTCGCGAGGCGCCGGTGACGGGCGGCCTGCAGGTCGTGTCGATCGCCAAGTCGTACGACAAGCGCATCGTGCTCAGCGACGTCTCGGTCTCGGTCGGGCGCGGCGAGGTGGTCGGGCTGCTCGGCCCCAACGGCGCGGGCAAGACGACCTGCTTCTACTCGGTGATGGGGCTGGTGAAGCCCGATGCCGGCCGCATCATGCTCGACGGCGAGGATATCACCGGGCTACCGATGTACCGCCGCGCGATCCTCGGGCTCGGCTATCTGCCGCAGGAAACGTCGATCTTCCGCGGGCTGACGATCGAGAAGAACATCCTGACGGTGCTCGAACTGTCCGAACCCGACAAGGCGGCGCGGCAGACGAAGCTCAATAGGCTGCTCGACGAATTTGGCCTCACGCGGCTGCGCGATGCGCCGGCGATGGCGCTGTCGGGCGGCGAGCGGCGGCGCGCGGAGATCGCGCGCGCGCTCGCCGCCGATCCCTCGATCATCCTCCTCGACGAGCCGTTCGCGGGCATCGATCCCTTATCGATCGCCGACATCCGCGATCTGGTGAAGGACCTGAAGCGCCGCGGCATCGGCGTGCTCATCACCGATCACAACGTGCGCGAAACGCTCGAGATCGTCGATCGCGGCTACATTATCTACGATGGCCGCGTGCTGTTCAGCGGCGCGCCGAACGATCTCGTCGCCGATCCTAACGTGCGCCGGCTATATCTCGGCGAGGGCTTCTCGCTCTGACCGATGGGTGCGCTCCCCGCCCCGTCCCCCGCGCCTGATCGCGTCGTGTCGCGGGCTTCGCGCGCGTGAGCCTCGCCCCGCGCCTCGATCTGCGCCAGTCGCAGTCGCTGGTGATGACGCCGCAGCTGCAGCAGGCGATCAAGCTGCTCGCGCTGTCGAACCTTGAGATCGAGAGCGTCATCGCCGAGGAGATCGAGAAGAACCCGCTGCTCGAGGGCGCCCCCGCCGACGATGATGGCCCGGTGGCCGAGCGCGACACGCTTGTCGAGCGCGACGAGCCTGCGCCCGCGGACGAACTCGTCATCGCCGGAGAGGCTGCAGGCGAGACACTCGACGTCGATATCGCTGCCGAGCGGTTCGATGACGGCCCAGGCGACACAGTAGGAAGCGAGCGCGCGGCGGGCGACGGTCTCGGCCTCGACGGTGCGAGCGGGACGGCCAGCGCGGACGGCCCAGATTTCGACGCAATGGCTAGCGCCGACCTGTCCTTGGCCGACCATCTGCTGCGCCAAGCGGGCGAGGCGCTTGCCGGCGGCGATCTGTTCGTCGCGCAGCACCTTATCGATCTGATTGATGAGGCCGGCTACCTCACCGCCAATCTGCTCGACGTGGCGACGCGGCTCGGCGTTCCGCTCGCACTGATCGAACAGGTGCTGGGCGTGATCCAGACGTTTGATCCGACCGGCGTCGGCGCGCGCGACCTTGCCGAATGCATCGCGCTCCAGGCGAAGGAGGCGGATCGCTACGATCCGTGCATGGCGCGGCTGATCGACAATCTCGATCTCGTCGCGCGCGGCGATCTGCCGCGGCTCAAGCGGCTCTGCCAGGTCGACGACGAGGACATGGCGGACATGATCCGCGAGCTGCGCGGCTACGACCCAAAGCCGGGCTGCCGCTACGGTGGTGAGCCGGCGCAGTCGGTGACCCCCGATCTCCACGTGCGCCGCACCGCGGCCGGCTGGGTGGTGGAGCTCGACGCCGCGTCGCTGCCGCGCGTGCTCGTCAACCGCCGCTATCACGCCGAGCTGTCGGCCGCGCCGCAGGACAAGGCATCGAAGGCGTGGCTCGGCGACATGCTGGCGAGCGCCAACTGGCTGGTGAAGGCGCTTGACCAGCGGCAGAAGACGATCATCCGCGTCGCGACCGAGATCGTGCGCCAGCAGGAGGCGTTCTTCCTGAAGGGCGTCGCGCACCTGCGCCCGCTGACGCTGCGCCAGGTCGCCGACGCGATCGAGATGCACGAATCGACGGTCAGCCGCGTGACGTCGAACAAATACCTGAGCTGCGCGCGCGGCCTGTTCGAGCTCAAATACTTCTTCACCTCGGCGATCCAGGCGGCCGACGGCGGCGACGCGGTGTCCGCGGAGGCAGTGAAGAGCGCGATCAAGGCACTGATCGCGAACGAGGGCGCGAAGGTGCTGAGCGACGACACGATCGTCGAGCTGCTCAATGCCAAAGGCTTCGACATCGCGCGGCGCACGGTGGCGAAATATCGTGAGGCGATGGGGATCGGCAGCTCGGTGCAGCGGCGCCGGCAACGCGCGCTGGCCGGTTAGGCGATCCCCCCCCCCCCCCCCCCCCCCGGCGGCGCCCCCCCGCCNNGGCCCCGGGGCGGGTTGGGGGCCCCCCCCCCCCCCCCCGCGTCAGGCGGCCAGCCGGCGCGGCACCTTCAGCTTCATGTCGAGCAGCTGCTGCCCCTTGCCCTTCGCCAGCGGATCGAGCCTGAGGCTGGCGAACTGCCCCCCGCCGAGCGACTGGATACAGTGGAGATTGATCGCGTTCATGCCCGGTAATTCGTAGCGCCGGACTTCGGGATGCGCGGCCCCTTCGAATTCGTGCGCGAAGAACGCCTTCACCGCTTCCTCAGTCAGCGCGGCGCGGATCCACGGCAGCAGATCGGGCCGACGCGCGATCACCCCGACGTTGAACGCGTCGCCCTTGTCGCCCGATCGCGCCCAGGCGACGTCGATCAGCGCAACCTCGACCAGATCGTCGTCGCCGTCACCAACCGGCGCCTCGCCCACCGACGGACGCTCGACCATCGCGTCCGCGAAGGGTGTCGCCGGCGCCGGATTGATCACTGCGATCGTCTCGCCGCCGATCGCAACCGATGCATCGACCGATCCGCCGTCGACTAGGAACGAGAATACTTGCGATACCGGCGAGATCGTCGGCCGCGCGCCGAACCATCCGGTCGAACCGACGCTCATCGATGTGGTCGGCGAATCAAACTCGCGCATCATGATGCCAAGTGCGGCCTCGTCGTCGTGCTCGGCGCCGATCCGCGCGATCACCTCGCGCGTCGCCGCCAGCGCCGGATTGGCCTGCGCGCCGTAGCTTGCCTCGGTTCCCAGCAATTCGACGCGGGTGTCGCGCAGCGGCGGCAAGTTGCGATCGCGCAGCATCTCGTTGACGCGGGTGATCACCGCCTGCGCCTGCGCCGCGGCCTTGCGCGCCGCATCCCGGCCGACGACGGGCATGATGCCGATGAAGCGGAAACCGTTCTCGTAGGTGACGCATGTCTTGAGGTTGCCGCTCGGCGGATAGCCCTTGGCGTTCGACACACGCACGCGGTGCTCGCCGTCCTGCGTGACGCGCAGCTGCGTGAAGTCGCACACCACGTCGGGCAGCGCGTAACCCTGCGGATCGCCCACCTCGTAGAGTATTTGCTCGGACACCGCGGCGACCGATACCAGCCCACCGGTACCGGCCGGCTTGGTAACGACGAAATCGCCGTCGGCGTGGCATTCGATCACCGGATAGCCGATATGTGCCCAGTCGGGCACCTTCTCCCAGTCAGTGAACAGCCCGCCCGTCGCCTGCGCGCCGCATTCGATCACATGCCCGGCGAGCGATCCTGCCGACAGCCGGTCATGATCGTCCGCACTCCAGCCGAACTCATGGATCAGCGGCCCGAGCGTCAGCGCGCTGTCGACCACGCGGCCGGTGATGACGACGTCGGCCCCCGCGGCAAGCGCCGCCGCGATCGGGCCGCCGCCGAGATAGGCATTGGCGGTCCACACCTTTGACGGATCGGGAAAGCGCGTGCCGGCGAACATCTCGGGCGTGCCTTCGGCGGCGAAGGCCGGCACCCGATCGAGCAGATCGTCGCCGGTGACGATCGCGATGCGAAAGCTGACGCCCGCCTCGGCCGCGATCTCCTCCATCCGCGCGCGGCAGGCGGCCGGGTTCACGCCGCCGGCGTTGGTGACGACGCGCACTCCCTGTGCCTTGAACTCGCGCAGATTGTCCTTCCACACCCATTCGGTGAAATCGCGCGCATAGCCCTGATCGGGACGCGCCCGCTTGAGCTGGCCGAGCGGTGCCATCGTCGCCTCGGCGAGATAGTCGAGGATCATGTAATCGAGCCCGCCGCCGGCGAGCAGTTGCGGCGCGGCCACCGAACTGTCGCCCAGGAAACCCCCTGCGCCGCCGATGCGGACGATCTTCGCCATCATGCCTCTCCCGCTTTATCTTACGGGAACGGCTACAGGATTTGGCCCGTCAGGCAAGATCGCCCGCCGCATCGAGCAGCGGGGCTCGCGCGGATCAGTCGGCGAACGGGTCGCGCACCAGAATCGTGTCCTCGCGTTCCGGGCTGGTCGACACCAGCGCGACGGGGCAGTTGATCAACTCCTCGATGCGGCGGATGTACTTGATCGCCTGCGCTGGCAGATCGGCCCAGCTGCGCGCGCCAGCAGTCGACTGTGACCATCCGTCTATCGTCTCGTACACCGGGCGCACTGCCGCCTGATCGGCCGCGTGCGACGGAAAATAGTCGATCGTTTGCCCGTGCAGCGTGTAGCCGGTGCAGATCGCGATCTCTTCGAACCCGTCGAGCACGTCCAGCTTGGTCAGCGCGATGCCGGTGATCCCGCTCACCGCCGCCGCCTTGCGCACCAGGACGGCGTCGAACCAGCCGCAGCGGCGCTTTCGCCCCGTCACCGTGCCGAACTCGCGCCCGCGCGTGCCGAGCCGCTCGCCCGTCTCGTCGTCGAGCTCGGTTGGGAACGGGCCCGATCCGACGCGCGTCGTATAGGCCTTGGCGATGCCGAGCACGAAGCCGACCGCGCCCGGCCCCAGCCCGGAACCGCCCGCGGCCGTGCCGGCAATCGTGTTCGACGACGTGACGAACGGATAGGTGCCGTGATCGATGTCGAGCAGAACGCCCTGCGCGCCCTCGAACAGGATGCGGCGGCCGCGCGCGCGCGCTTCGTTCAGATCGCGCCACACCGGCTTGGCGAACGACAGCACGAAATCGGCGATCTCGCGCAGGTCGGCGATCAGCCGGTCGCGATCGATCGGCGGTTCGCCGAACCCCGCGCGCAGCGCATCGTGATGCGCGGTCAGCCGGTCGAGTTGCGGCGCGAGATCATCGAGATGCGCCAGATCGCAGACGCGGATCGCGCGGCGACCCACCTTGTCCTCATATGCCGGGCCGATGCCGCGCCGCGTGGTGCCGATCTTGCCCGCGCCGCTCGCATCCTCGCGCAGCCCGTCGAGATCGCGGTGGAACGGCAGGATCAGCGCGCAATTATCGGCGATGCGCAGCGTATCGGGCGTGATCGCGATGCCCTGCTCGCCCAGCTTCGCCACCTCGTCGCGCAGCGCCCAGGGATCGAGCACAACGCCATTGCCGATTACGGACGGCGTGCCGCGCACGATTCCCGACGGCAGCAGCGACAGCTTGTAGACGTTCTCGCCGACGACCAGCGTGTGCCCGGCATTGTGGCCGCCCTGGAAGCGCACCACCATGTCGGCGCGCTCGGCCAGCCAGTCGACGATCTTGCCCTTGCCCTCGTCGCCCCACTGGGCGCCGATCACCGCTACGTTCGCCATGGATACGGTTGCTCCCCTGCCGGAATGACCCCGCGCGCCCTTCGACAGGACTCGGCACGTGGGGGATGGCTGGAATGTGCGCCGCGCCGGTAGCGGCGCGAGCCGCGCACTGTCAACCGCCGAGCGGCCGCGCCTCGCCGCCGGCAAAGACGTGGGTGCACAATTGCGCCTCGGGCGTGTCGCCCGGCTCGAGCGCGGCGACCGTCACCCATCCCGCGCTGCGCAGTTCCGCCCCGATCTTGGGCGGGGTGCCGGCGGGCAGAAACAGCCGGCGGCGCGCACCGGCATAGGCGCCAGCGATCGACGCGGCGTACAGCGAGAAGCCCGTCGCCACCTCCTCCGCCCCGCCCTCATGCATCAGCGTGTAGGTGCCGCCGCGCCCAACCTCGCGCGGCGATCCTTCCGCGAACAGCGAGAAGCCGAGCCACGTCTGATATTCGAACCCGTGCCGCTCGGTCGGGTCGAGCGTCAGCGTCGCCCGGTCGCCGACAGCGGCAGCGATCGCCTCCAGCGCGTCGAGCCGTGAGGCCAGCACGCCCGCCACGTCGAATTGCCGCAGCCGGCCGATCGCGCTGTCGAACGGGCCCGCGGCCTCGATCAGCGGCAGATAGGCGGGGGCGATCTGTGCCACCGCGCCCGCGTCCTTCGCATCAAGCCGGTCGCGCAGTCGTTCGACATCGTCAATTGGCAGCGCGCCGGCGGCCAGCGTCGGCACCAGATCGGGCAGCGTGAAATCGAGTGAGACGCCTTGCGCGCCCGCCGCGGCGAGCGCCTCCACCGCAACCGTCACCACCTCGCGTGCCGCCGCCACGGTATCGAGCCCGATCAGCTCGCACCCAATCTGGCGCGTTTCGCGCTCGGGCTGCAGAGCGCCGCCGCGCAGCTTCAGCACCGATCCGGCGTAGCTGAGCCGGACGGGGCGCGGATGGTGCGCCATGCGCGTCGCCGCGATCCGCGCAATCTGCGCGGTGATGTCGGGGCGGATTGCCATCGTCCGCTGGCTGACCGGATCGACGAAGCGCACCGCATCGAACAGCCCGCCGTCCTTCAACCGCGACGCGAGCCCGTCGGCAAACTCGGCGAGCGGCGGATCGACGCGCTCATAGCCGTAGCCGTGCGCCACGCCGAGGACATGCGCCTCCACCGCCGCGGCTCCATCGGCGTGCGGCGGCAGGGAGTCGCGGAAACCTTCGGGCAGCAGGCTGGTACGGGTCATGCGGCGCCTCTACCCGGAGAGCCGGATCGGGGAAAGCCGCGCCAGCAAGGTGCTACGCCGTCAGCGCGGCGGCACGGCCTCGGGGGTGGCGGGCGCGTCCTCAAGCGTCGTGCCGGAGCGTTCGCGCACCACGATCGGTGCGGTCGGCGCTTCCGACATCGGGCTCGAGTTCCTCGGTGCCTTGCCCTTCAGCTCGTCGATCTCGTTCTGCCGACGCTGGAGGTAGAAGTCGCGCGACCGAGCATAGGGATCGGACTGGCCGTCGTGCAGTTGCTTCAGCGTATCGTCGAACTCCGCGCGGTGATCGAGCGCGCCGAGCACCGCGAACGGCACGGCATATTCGGGCTGCGTAATGCGTGAGCCATAGACGAACGGGAACAGCAGCCGGTCGAGCGCGCCGCCGATCAGGTCGCGCGGCGTCGTCGGGCCGACGATCGGCAGGAACAGGAACGGCCCCGACTTGATGCCGTAGAAGCCGAAGGTGTTGGCGAAGCCGTTACTGCGCCGCTTCGCGCGGAACGGCTTGCGCTTCGCCATGTCGAACAGGCCGGCGATGCCGATCGTGGTGTTGATGGCAAACCGCCCGACCGTTTCCAGCGCGCGCCCGATCTTGAGCTGCAGCGCGAAGTTGAGCGCCACCACCGGCTCGCGAAGATTGTAGAGGAAATTATGGATGCCGTCGCGCACCGGCTTGGGCAGGATGCTCTTGTAGGTGCGCGCGAGCGGCGCGACGATCGCGCTGTCGACCGCCATCGTCGCCTCGAACGCAACGGTGTTGACGTCGGCGAAGGGATCGGGCGCCTCCCACGCGCCGCGCCCGGTGACGACGATGTCCTGTGCTGGCTGGGGCGATGCCGGCGGGGTCTGCGCGGCGACGGGAGCAATCGCATCGGCCCGCGGCGCGATCTCGCCTGGAACGAAATCGGCGGCCGGCATGATCGCCGGCAGATCGGCGTGGATCGGAACATCGGCGAGCGCGGTGACGTCGGCCAGATGGGTGATGTCAATGCCGAGCGGCAGCGCCGGCTGCGCGAGCGGCGGCGCGACGAGCAGCGCCCCGGCAAAGATCAACGCACTCACATTCAGTCCCCGGCGGTTCCGTTCCACCTTCGCGATGGAGCGGGACCGTGGCGGGTCGGACGGGCGATGACAACCGTTAAGTCGTGCATCGCCTGCCCTGCCGCGTCGGTCAGAAGCGCAGCCCCATCGCGGTCTTGACGCCCGGCAGCGCCTTCACAGTCGCGAGCAGCTCGGGCGTCACCGGCTCGTCGACGCTGAGCAGCAACACCGCCTCGCCGCCCGCCTGTCGCCGGCCGAGGTGGAAGGTGCCGATATTGACCCCCGCCTCGCCCAGCGTCGTGCCCAGCCGGCCGATGAAGCCCGGTGCGTCCTCGTTGACGACGTAGAGCATCGCGCCGCTGAGGTCGGCCTCCACCTTGATGCCGAACAGCTCCACCAGCCGCGGCGCCTCGTCACCGAACAGCGTGCCCGCGACCGAGCGTTCGCCGTCGGCGGTGCGCACCGACACGCGCAGCAGCGTGTGATAATCGCCGGCCCGCTCGGTTCGGATCTCGCGCACTTCCGTTCCGCGATCGCGCGCGAGCACGGGCGCGTTGACCATGTTCACCGTGTCGGTCTGCGTGCCCAGGAACCCCTTCAGCACTGCGCTCGTCAGCGGTTTGGGATTGAGCTCCGCCGCTGCACCCTCGCGGTGGATCGACACGCGATCGATCGCCCCGTGCGCCAGTTGGCCGACGAGGCTGCCGAGCTTCTCGGCGAGCCCCATATAGGGCTTCAGTTTCGGCGCCTCCTCGGCGCTGAGGCTCGGCATGTTGAGCGCATTGGTGACGCCGCCCGAGACGAGATAGTCCGCCA
Source organism: Sphingomonas sp. TZW2008 (assembly GCF_002117915.1). GTDB lineage: Bacteria > Pseudomonadota > Alphaproteobacteria > Sphingomonadales > Sphingomonadaceae > Sphingomonas. The sequence goes on from NZ_BDJB01000014.1 coordinate 69,311, forward strand.
TCTGCTCGGCGACCTGGATCGCGACGTTGACCTGCGCCTCGGTGGTCGATGCGCCAAGGTGCGGCGTCGAGACGAAGTTCGGCGTGCCGAACAGCGGGCTCTCCTTCGCCGGCTCGGTGACGAAGACGTCGAGCGCCGCGCCGCCGATATGCCCGCTGTCGAGCCCCTGCTTCAGCGCCACCTCATCGATCAGCCCGCCGCGCGCGCAGTTGATGATGCGCACGCCCTGCTTGGTCTTGGCGAGGTTCTCCGCCGACAGAATGTTGCGAGTCTGATCGGTCAGCGGCGTGTGCAACGTGATGAAGTCGGCGCGCGCCAGCAGGTCGTCGAGCGTCACCTTCTCGACGCCAAGCTCGATCGCGCGATCCTCGGTGAGGAACGGATCGAACGCGACGACCTTCATCTTCAGTCCACGGGCGCGATCGGCGACGATCGAGCCGATGTTGCCCGCGCCGATCAGCCCCAGCGTCTTGCTGGTCAGCTCGACGCCCATGAAGCGGTTCTTCTCCCACTTGCCCGCCTGCGTCGAGGCGTCAGCCTCGGGCAACTGGCGGGCGAGCGCGAACATCAGCGCGATCGCATGCTCGGCGGTGGTGATCGAATTGCCGAACGGCGTGTTCATCACCACCACGCCCTTGGCGGAAGCGGCCGGGATGTCGACGTTGTCGACGCCGATGCCCGCACGCCCGACGACCTTGAGGTTGGTCGCGGCGTCGAGGATGTCCTTCGTCACCTTGGTCGAGCTGCGGATCGCGAGCCCGTCATAGCCGCTGATGATCGCCTTCAACTCGTCCGGCGTCTTGCCGGTGATCTCGTCGACCTCGACGCCGCGCTCGCGAAAGATCTGCGCGGCCTTGGGATCCATTTTGTCGCTGATGAGAACTTTTGGCATGGGTATTGTCCTAGGTACGGCCGTCATCCGCGCTGATAAGCGCAGCTTCGTCGACGACTAGAATGTGGAGGCTCTGCGTTTGGAAAAGCGCGGTCAGGCCGCCCTCGCCGTCGCATAGGCCCAGTCGAGCCATGGGCCGAGCGCGACGATGTCCGCGGTGTCGACCGTCGCGCCGCACCAGATACGCAAGCCCGGCGGCGCATCGCGATAGCCACCGATATCATAGGCCGCGCCTTCCGCCTCGAGCAGCGAGACCATCTTCTTGATCACCGCTTCGTCGGCATCGACGGTCAGGCAGACGCTGGTCTTCGAGCGCGACGCGGGATCGGTCGCGAGATGCCCGAGCCAGTCGCGCGCGGCGACGATCTCGTCGAGCGCCGCGGCATTCGCGTCAGACCGCGCGATCAGTCCGCGCTCGCCAAGCGACTTCGCCCATTCCAGGCTGAAGATCGCGTCCTCGACCGCGAGCATCGACGGAGTATTGATCGTCTCGCCCTTGAACACGCCTTCAGCGAGCTTGCCCTTGGAGACGAGGCGGAACACCTTGGGAAGCGGCCACGCCGGCGTGTAGCTCTCCAGCCGCTCGACCGCGCGCGGCCCGAGGATCAGCACGCCGTGCGCGCCTTCCCCGCCCAGCACCTTCTGCCACGAGAAGGTGGCGACATCGATCTTGTCCCACGGCAGGTCGTACGCGAACACGCCGCTGGTTGCGTCGGCGAAGGAGAGTCCTTCGCGACCGTCCGCGATCCAGTCACCGTCCGGCACGCGCACACCGCTGGTAGTGCCGTTCCAGGTGAACAGCACGTCGTTCGACCAATCGACCTGGCCCAGATCGGGCAGCTGGCCGTAATCGGCGCGGATCACCGTCGGATCGATCTTGAGCTGCTTGACCGCATCGGTCACCCAGCCCTCGCCGAAGCTTTCCCAGGCGAGCGCGGTGACCGGGCGGGCGCCGAGCATCGTCCACATCGCCATTTCATAGGCGCCGGTATCGGAGCCCGGGACGATGCCGATGCGATGCGTGTCGGGAAGCGCGAGCAGCTCGCGCATCAGGTCGATGCAATATTGCAGCCGCTGCTTGCCGATCTTGGAGCGGTGCGACCGGCCCAGCGAAGAATCGGCGAGCTTGGCGGCATCCCAGCCCGGCGGCTTGGCGCACGGGCCCGACGAGAAATAGGGGCGCACCGGCTTGGTCGCGGGTTTCGCAGGCGCAATCGTGGCGTCGGCGAGCGTCGTATCAGTCATATAACTCTCCTCACAGAGAGCACGCGCGGCGTTGGGACCGCGTGGCCCGTCGACGGCCCTAGACGTGCGTTGGTCGCGTGACAACCGTCTGCGCCGCCAAGGGTTGCGCGCATCCGCACGCGCCGTCTGCCGGTGATCACCGTCCGCCGGGTTCCTGCCACCATCTGCCCTGCCGCGGATCGCACGCGGCTTCCCTTCGCGGCGGCCGCAGGGAAAGAAGCATCAGCGCCGATTGTCGTGCGGCGCGATCGGGGGTTGTGGTGCGTACCGTCATGCTGCTTGCCGTGCTGACGGCATTGGCCGCCTGTGGCCGATCCGAACCACCGCGCAAGGCGACGACGCGGCCGGCAACGACGACGGCGAAGGTCGACGGCCCGTCGCCGCGCGAGACCGCGATGTGCCAGCGCGACCTGCGCGCGCTCGGCGTCGATTTCGAGCCGCTGCCCGATCGCCAGTTCGGGCCGGGCTGCGCGATCCTCGGCACGGTGAAGCTGCTCGACGTCGGCGTGCCGACGACCAATCTCGGCGCGGTCCGCTGCGGCCAGGCGCGCACCTACGCGCAATGGGCACGCAATGCGGTCGCGCCAGCCGCCTATCAGATCCTCGGCAGCGAGCTTGCCAAGGTCGAGAGCATGGGAAGCTACGCCTGCCGCAACGTGGCGGGCACTGGCCGGCGTTCGGGGCATGCGATCGCCAATGCCATCGACGTCGGCGCGTTCCAGCTCAAGGACGGGCGGCGGATCAGCGTGCTGCGCGACTGGAACTCGCCCGATCCCGATGTGCGCCGCTTCCTCGCGGTCGTCAGCGCGTCAGCATGCCGGCGCTTCGGCACCGTGCTCGGCCCGAACTACAATGCCGCACACCGTGACCACCTGCATCTCGAGGACGACAAGGCGAATTTCTGCCGCTAATGGCTGCCGAAATGACCGAGACCAGAGTACCGAGCCGCGTCTTTCCGCGAGCCCGCCAGGATGCCGAGTCGGCAAAGACCGGCATCTCCACACCCCAGACCGAGAACCCGGCCTACAAGCTCGCCTTCCAGGACATGGATTTCCTGCTGCGCGAGGATCTGCGCCCCGTGCGCTTCCAGCTCGAGCTGCTCAAGACAGAGCTGCTGCTCGAGGAAGCGCATATCGGTTCCACCTTTGTCTTCTACGGCTCGGCCCGCATTCCCGAACCGGCCAAGGCGCAGGCGATGCTCGACATGGCGGACGAGGCGCATCGCCCCGTCGCCGAGCGGCTGGTCGCCAAGTCGAAATTTTACGACATGGCGCGCGAACTCGCGCGGCTTGCGAGCAACTTCCCGCGCGACGAGCAGGGGCAGCGCCACTTCGTCGTGTGCTCGGGCGGCGGCCCGTCGATCATGGAGGCGGCGAACCGCGGCGCGGCCGACGTGCACGCCGAATCGATCGGGCTCAACATCGTCCTCCCGCACGAGCAGGCGCCCAATCCGTACGTGACGCCGTCGCTGTCGATGCAGTTCCACTATTTCGCGCTGCGCAAGATGCACTTCCTGCTGCGCGCCCGCGCGCTCGCCGCCTTCCCCGGCGGGTTTGGTACGTTCGACGAACTGTTCGAACTCCTGACGCTGATCCAGACGGGCAAGGTGGCGCCGATCCCGGTGCTGCTGTTCGGCCGCGAATTCTGGGAGCGGGTGATCAATTTCGAGGCGCTGGTCGAGGAAGGCGTGGTGTCGGAGCGCGACCTCGACATCTTCACCTATGTCGAGACCGCCGCTGAGGGCTGGGCGGTGGTACAGCGTTTCTACCAGGAACGCGCGCAGAAGGATCCCGCGCCGCCGGTGTGATGCGCCGGCGTGATCCCGCGCCCCTTGCCCAGGCAACGAAAAGGGGGCCGGCTCACTTCGAGCCGACCCCCTTTTCGTTAAATGCTGAAGCGCGGCTTACTTGCCAGTCTGCTTCGCCGCCGCCGGGTCGACCGACGGCGCGCCGCTCGCCGGCGTCGCGGTGTTGGCGATATCGCCCGTCTGGCCGCGCACGTCCTTCTCGACCGCGTCGATCGCGTTCGCCGCGCCCGGCGCCGCACCGCCCGCACCCTCGACGGCATTGCCGCCCTCGGCCGCCGGCGCCGCGCCTGCTGCCGGCGCGGCCGGCAGCGGCAGGTTCGATCCCTGCTGGTTGAGGTAGAGGATGATGTTGGCGCGATCCTGCGGGTTCGACAGGCCGGCGAAGGTCATCTTGGTGCCGGGCGCGAACTTGCGCGGGCTCGTCAGCCACGCATTCATCTTGTCGAAGTCCCAGGTGCCGCCGACCTTCTTCAGCGCATCGGAGAAGGCGTAGCCGCCCTTGCCCTGCGCCACGCCCTCACCCATCGTGCCGTACAGGTTGGGGCCGATGCCGTTCGCGCCGCCCTGGTTGATCGTGTGGCAGGCACCGCACTTCTTGAACACGTCGGCGCCCTTCGCCGCATCGGCGGTCGGCAGCAGCGACGCGATCGGCACTTCGGCCGCCCCGCCACCGCCGGCCTCTTCCGCTGCCTCGACCGGATAGCCGAACTTCTCGACCTCGCCCGAGTGGAAGATCATGCCGCCAGCGATCGAGAGCCCGAGTGCAGCACCGCACGCAGCCAGCACCCAGCCTGCAATCGTGTTGTTCCGATCGTCCATCTTGCGCAGTCGCCCCTGAAACGTTTGGCCGTCCCATAGAAAAGCGTGCCCACGACGGCAAGCGCGCTTGAGAGGGTCGGTATGCTCGCTTAACGCCCGTTACCCAGAATGGAAAACTTCGCCGCCCCCGCCCGCCCGATCGTCGCCCGCATGGCCGATGCCGCCGCCGCCGCACCCGAGCGCGCCGTCGCGTTTCAGGGCGCGCCCGGCGCCAACAGCCACGTTGCCGCGGTCGAGGCGTTCCCCGACGGACTACCGCTGCCGTGCTTTTCGTTCGAGGATGCGATCGATGCGGTGAAGCAGGGCAAGGCCGACTGCGCGATCATCCCGATCGAAAATTCGCTCCACGGCCGCGTCGCCGACATCCATTTCCTGCTGCCCGAATCGGGGCTGGTCATCACCGGCGAGCATTTCCTGCCGATCCGCCACGCGCTGATGGGGATCGGAACGCGCGACGAGGTGCGCGAGGCGATGAGCCACCCGCAGGCGCTCGGCCAGTGCCGCCACTGGCTGAAGGCGCACGATATCCTGCCGGTCGCCTATCCCGACACCGCCGGCGCAGCCGCGATGGTCGCCGAGCGGGGCGAGCGCAGCGTCGCCGCGCTCGCCCCGCCGGCGGCAGCCGAGATCTACGGGCTCAATTTGCTCGGCACCGATATCGCCGACGCCGATCACAACATGACGCGCTTCGTCACGCTGGCGCGCGGCGGCCAGCCGCCGGTCGGCGACGGTCCGTGGATGACGACGTTCATCTTCGAGGTGAAGAACATCCCTGCCGCGCTCTACAAGGCGCTCGGCGGCTTCGCGACCAACGGCGTCAACATGACCAAGCTGGAAAGCTACCAGCGTGGCGGCACGTTCGCGGCGACCGATTTCTACGCCGACATCGAGGGCAAGCCGGGCGACGAGCACGTCGACCGCGCGCTGGAGGAGGTCGGCTTCCACTCGAAATGGGTTCGCGTCCTCGGCACCTATCGCCAGGCACGCAAGCGCGGATAGCCCCAGGTGCGCGAGCGCGGATAATCGTCACGCCCGCCCCTTGCGCCGCCCCGCGCCTGTCGTATCACCTGCGACAAATCGCTGTGGGGATGATGATGCGGAAGATGTTGCTCGCCGGCGCCGCGCTGGCCGTTTCGACCGGTGCGCTGGCGCAGACCGCCAAGCCGTCGCAGGCGACGGCAACCGCGCCGCGGGCCGCCAAGAAGCCGTTCCAAGTGACGTCGCCCAACGGCGCGCGCATCGACGATTATTACTGGCTGCGCGACGACACGCGCAAGAACCCGGAGATGCTGGCGTATCTTAACGCCGAGAACGCCTATGCCGATACGCAGCTCTCCGCGCTCAAGCCGCTCGAGGACACGCTGTACCGCGAGACGGTGAGCCACATCAAACAGGACGACAGCTCCATTCCGTATCTGAAGAACGGCTATTGGTATCAGTCGCGCTTCGATACCGGTGCGAACTATCCCGTCATCGAGCGGCGCAAGGGCGACAAGGCCGCGCCCGCGCAGGTGATGTTCGATCAGCCGGCGATGGCGAAGGGACATAATTTCTTCGCGCTGTCCGACTGGAGCGTCAGCCCCGACAATCGCCTCGTCGCCTATGCCGAGGACACCGTCGGCCGCCGGCAATATGTGCTGAAGGTCAAGGATCTGACGACCGGGCAGCTGCTGCCCGATACGATCACCAACGCCGAACCCAATGTGATCTGGGCGGGTGACAACCGCACGATCCTCTACGTCGCCAAGGGTCCGACGACGCTGCGCGGCTACAAGGTGATGGCGCACGTCCTTGGTACGCCCGCGGCACAGGACCGGCTGCTGTACGAGGAGAAGGACGACACGTTTCAGATGGGGATCGGGCGCACCAGCGACGATCGCTTCGTGTGCGTCGTCGTGCAGTCCACCGTCAGCACCGAGCAGCGCTGCGCCGCCGCGGCGGCGCCCACCGCCTTCCAGGTCATCGCACCGCGCAAGCGCGACCTGCGCTACGAGGCCGATCACATGGACGGGCGCTGGATCCTGCGCACCAATCTCAAGGCCAAGAATTATACGCTGATGACGCTCGCCGACGCCGATGTGGCGAAGGGCACGGCGGCGTGGCGCGACCTGACGCCCGCCAGCGACAGCGTGTTCATCGAAGGATTCAAGCCGTTCGCCGGCTTCGTCGCGATCGATCAGCGCGAGGGCGGTAATCGCATGATCCGCCTGCTCGACGCCGCTGGCAAATCGCTGCCCGTAAAGGCGGACGAGCCGGCGTACCGTATGGCGCTCGACGTCAACGAGGAGCCGAAGACCGATTGGGTGCGCTACACCTACGGCTCACTGGTGACGCCGACGACCACCTACGAGGTAAACGCGAAATCGGGCGAGCGGCGCGTGCTCAAGGTAGCACCCGTGCCCGGCTACGATCCGGCGAACTACGTGACCGAACGTGTCTGGGCGGCGGCGCGCGACGGCACCAAGGTGCCGGTCAGCGTCGTCTACAAGAAGGGCGTCAAGCGCGACGGCACTGCGCCCCTGTTCCAATACGGCTACGGCAGCTACGGCGCGTCGATGGATCCGGCGGTCGATCCCGGCCGCATCGGCATGCTCGACCGCGGCGTCGTCTACGCCATCGCGCACATCCGCGGCGGGCAGGAAATGGGCCGCGGCTGGTATGACGACGGGCACCTGCTCAATAAGAAGAACAGCTTCACCGATTTCATCGACGTGACGCGCTATCTCGTCGCGCACAAATATGCCGCGAAGGATCGCGTCGCGGCAATGGGCGGCTCGGCCGGCGGGCTGTTGATGGGCGCGGTCGCCAACATGGCGCCACAGGATTACAGGGTGATCGTCGCGCAGGTGCCGTTCGTCGACGTGGTGACGACGATGCTCGACGCATCGATCCCGCTCACCACCTTCGAATACGACGAATGGGGCAACCCGGCACAGAAGCCATACTATGATTACATGCTGAGCTACTCGCCCTACGATCAGGTTGCGGCGAAGGGCTATCCGGCGATGTACGTCGGCACCGGGCTGTGGGACAGCCAGGTGCAATATTACGAGCCCGCCAAATGGGTCGCCAAGCTGCGCGAGATGAAGACCGATACCAATCCGCTGCTCTTCCGCGTCAACATGGAGGCGGGGCACGGCGGCAAGTCCGGCCGGTTCGAGCGCTATCGCCAGAACGCCGAATGGGGCGCGTTCGTGCTGCAGCAACTGAACGTGGCGAACTGAGCGGCGGACGAACACCCGTACCGCGGCCTTGAATCGGCGCGTCGATCGTCAGGCGCGCCGATTTTGGCTCGAGACGATGCGGCTATTCGTTGGCGCTAATCCCGGTCGGCGATAGCTGCAAGGCGCGCGTTGTCGCGGGTCGAGCCTGGATTTCTCCTCGCAAACCAGGAAGCCGGAAGCGGGTTCCGCTATTCCCTGCCCATCCGGGTGCGGATGGCTGAAGGCAGGTTGCTCGGATCGATCGGCAGCCCGTGCACCAGCTGGTTGTGCGCATGCGCCAGCTGATGATTGGCGAAGGCGGTGCGCATAGCATCGGCGCGCCCCATCCGGTCCTGCGCGGCGTTGATCGATTCCTTCGCGAGCTTCAGCGTGAAGCGATTGGTGCGCGCGATCCGCTCGGCGAGCGCAAGGGTGAAATCCGCCAGTGCGTCTCGAGGTACGACGTGGTTGACCATGCCGAGCCGGAGCGCCTCGTCCGCTGCGAGCCAGTCGCCGGTGAACAGCCACTCCTTCGCCTTGCGCACGCCGAGCTCGAACGGGTGGTGAAAAAGCTCGACGCCCGGTACGCCCATGTCGGCGGCACTGTTGTCGCGAAAGCGCGCGTCCTCGGCGCAGACGATCAGGTCGCACGCCCACGCGAGCATCACGCCGCCGGCGATCGCGATCCCCTGTACCGCCGCGATCGTCGGCTTGGGTAGGTTGCGCCATCGCTCGGTGATGTCGAGATATAGCGCCCGCTCGCGCGAATAGCCCGCCTCCCAACCCGCGCCGCCGAAGTCACCCCACGCGCCGCGCGCCGCGGCCGGATCGAGCGGCCCATCGGACAGATCGTGCCCGGCGCAGAAATGGTCGCCTTCCGCCGCCAGGATGATGACGGAGACATCGTCGTCGCGCGCGGCGCGGGTGAACGCGTCGTCGAGCGCGTGCGTCATCGCCGCGCCCTGCGCGTTGCGTTTCTCGGCCCGGTGGAGGACGATCCGCGCCACCCTTGGCGCCGGCGTCTCGTACCGGACCTGGCTCATTCCGCGGCCCAGATCGTCAGCAGCGTGTGCGCGATCGCGTACGGCGGCGGCGCGATGAACGGCCCGTCGCCGGCAAGCGCCGCGCGCACCTCGTCGCGGGTGAACCAGTCCGCCGCGTCGAGCTCGTTCTCGTCGAGCGTGATCTTGTCGTCCTGAGCGATGCCGACGCAGGCGATCATCAGCTGCGAGGGGAACGGCCACGGCTGGCTCGACAGATAGCGCACCCCGCTGACGCGTACGCCTGCCTCCTCCTCGATCTCGCGCGCCACCGCCTCCTCGATCGATTCGCCCGGCTCCAGAAAGCCGGCGAGTGCGGAGTATCGCCCCTGTGGCCATGCCGGCTGCCGCCCCAGCAGCGCCCGCCCGTCATGTTCGGCGATCATGATCACAACCGGATCGACGCGCGGGAAATGCTCGGTCTTGCACGATCCGCACTTGCGGCCCCAACCGGCGCGGAACAGCGTGGTCGGGTTGCCGCAATTGGCACAGAAGCCGTGCCGTGCGTGCCAGTCGATCACGCTACGCGCCGCGGCGAAGGTCGCCGCCTCGCCGGGGCGGAGCTGGTCGAGCACGCCGAACAGATTGGGTGAGCGGAACGGTGGCGGCGCCGCCTCCCCCGGCACGAAGGCGGCGAAGCGCGGCTTGCCGTCCTCCAGCCCGAGGAGGATGAATTCCGCCTCGTCGGGCGCCTCGGTCAGCATCGTCCAGGCGAGCCGGCCGTCGTCGGTAACCTCGGGCTCATAGTTGTGCAATTTGAGCAACCGCGCCTGCCAATTGCCCATCGCGCTCGCCAACGCATCGTCATCATGCCGCAGGCGATCGGCGCGATCGAGCGTACCGCCGGTGAAGCCGGGCACGATCATCGCGGCATCATCCGCGCCATATCGCGCGCGAGCGCGGCGGGCACGCTTTGCCGCAGCCCCCATTTCTCTGCCGGGAAATATTGCACCATCACCGTTCCTCGCATCCTCCGCGCCGGATCGACCCACGCGATCGTTCCCGCCGCGCCGCCCCAGCCATAGGTGCCCTTCGACGGCCCGCCGTTCGGCGCATCCTCCAGGTACACCGAGCCGCCGGCGCCGAACCCCATCCGGGCCGACATCGCGCCCCCGGTGCCGCCGCCGATCCCACCGAACGTCACCCCCGCGGGCAGCAGGTTCGACATGCCGAGCGCTACTGTTTCGCGCTTCATCACCTGCCGCCCGTCGAGCGTGCCGCCGTTCGCGAGCATGTGGAGGAAGCGGTCGTAATCGCGCGCGCTGGATACCAGCCCCGCCCCGCCATAGGGAAATCTGGGCGGCGAGAGGTATACCGACGTCGCACCGGGATCGAGCGGACTGCGCGTATCGCCGACGAAGACGTAGTTGGTCGACAATCGCCCCGCCTCGCTGGCCGGCACGCTCCAATAGGTCGATCGCATGCCGAGCGGATCGAGCAGCCGCGTCTGCACGAAGCGGTCGAATGGCATCCCGCTCGCCTTCTCGATCACCGCGCCCATCACGTCGAGCCCGATCGAGTAGCTCCATTTGGTGCCGGGCTCGGCGATCAGCGGCACACTGGCGACACGGTTGGCGAATTCGGCGAGCGTCGTCGGCCGCGCACGCCGCGCCTGCGCCTCGACCTGAGCGTTGACCTGCCCCGGCAGGATGCCGAGCCGCTCATATTCCTTGAGCAGCGGGCCCTTCGCCGAGATATTGTACGACAGGCCGGCAGTGTGCGTCAGCAGGTGGCGGATCAGGATCGGGTTTTTGGCGGGTACGCTGCTTAGCGACGTGTCCGGGCTAGTCAGCACGCGCATCGTGGCGAAGGCGGGGAAATATTTGCTCACCGGATCGTCGAGGTTGAGCTTGCCGTCCTCGACCAGCAACATCGCCGCCATGCCGGTGATCGGCTTGGTCATCGAATAGATCCGCCACAGGCTGTCCGGCCCGGCGGCGGGCGCGGTCGGCGCGTCGGCGATCCGCCCGGCCGACACGAATTGCGTCGGAAAATCGCCGACCCCGAACGCCCCGACAATGCCGGGCATCTTGTCCGACGCGACAAGGCCGTCGAATAGCGCCTGCGTCGCCGGCAGGATCGGATTGCCGCGCTGGGATGACGAGGCCGATGCGATGGACGGTGTCGGCACGGCTACCGGCTGCGCCTGCCGCGCGTGAAGCCCGCCGGCCAGCAGGATCATCGCCGCGCTGGTGCCGGCTAACCACGTCATCCGCATCGCTTCCTCCCTATCGCCTCGGCCGCCTTGCCGAACACGGTCGGCAGGCCGGCTTCGGCCAGGCGATCGACCGGCCACCAGCGTGCGTCCCCGTTCGGCTCGACGTCGGTCGCTGAATGCGCGTCAACGCACGCCACGGCAAGCGCGAGTTCGAGCGTGAAATGGGTAAAGCCATGGCTCACCTCGTCGTTCAGCACCGTCCAGTCCGCCGCCGCTGCCGGCGCATCGACGAGGCCGGGCCGATCCGCGAGCCACGGCCCGGTAGGCAGCGCCCGCATACCGCCGAGCAGACCCTTTTCAGGCCGCCGGACAAGCAAGACGTCGCGACCGCCGTCCGCGCCGATCCACTCGAGCCAGAAGATCGTGCCGTAGCGTGTCGGGCGCGGCTTCTTCGCTGTCTTGACCGGAAAGGCTTCCTGCTCGCCCGCCGCCTTCGCCGCGCATCGATCGGCGAGCGGACACAGCAGGCACTTCGGACGCCGCGGCGTGCAGATCGCTGATCCCAGATCCATCATCGCCTGCGCGAAATCACCCGCGCGGGTGTCGGGCGTGATCGTCTCGGCAGCGGCGCGAACGGCGGGCTTGCCGGCGGCGCGGAATAGCCGGGCGACGACCCGCTCGACGTTCGCGTCGATCACCACTGCGCGTCGGCCGAAAGCGATCGCGGCAACCGCAGCGGCGGTATAGTCGCCCAGTCCGGGCAGGCGTCGCAGTGTTGCCTCGGTATCGGGAAAGCGGCCATCGTGATCGGCCACCACGGCGCGCGCCGCCTTCACCAGATTGCGCGCCCGAGCATAATAGCCGAGCCCGGCCCATGCGGCCATCACGTCCGCTTCCTCTGCCGCCGCGAGGCTTGCGACGTCGGGCCAGCGCGCCACCCACGCTGCAAAGCGCGGCCGCACCGTCGCGACGGTGGTCTGCTGCAGCATCACCTCAGATAGCCAGACGCGGTACGGATCGGGCGCTGTCCCGGGCAGCGCACGCCACGGCAGCGTGCGCGCGTGCTGGTCGTACCAGGCGAGCAGAGGATCGGCGATCAGGCGCTTGGCGTCCACGCCCCGGCTATGGCATGAGGCGCGCCATGAGCAAGCGCCTGCGCGCCCCCCAAACCGGCCCCGCCGCCGAGCCCGTGCGATCGAACCGCTCGCGCCAGGTGTCCGAACTTCTGCCGCACGTCGGCGGGGCGGCGTTCCGGCGCTTCGGCTTCGTGCAATCGTCGATCGTGACGCGCTGGCCGGAGATCGTCGGCGAGCGGCTGGCGGCGGCGAGCGCACCCGAATCGATCAAGTTCCCGATGGGCAAGAAGCAGGACGGCACGCTGACGCTCGTCGCGCGCGGCGCGCACGCGGTGATGATCCAGCACGTCATCCCCGAGATCATCGAGCGGGTGAACCGGTTCTTCGGCTATGCCGCGGTCGCCAAGGTGACGATCCGCCAAGGCGAGGTCGCAGCGCGCCCCAAGCCGCGCGTCGCAGCGGCACCTCAGCCCGTTCCCGCGGAACTCGGCCAGAGCCTCAAGACCATCGAAGACCCCGAACTCAAGGCCGTTCTGGAGGCGCTCGCCGCCGGGATCGGCGCCTCCAGCGGATTGCCCATCGTCAAATGAAGAAGCTGCTCGCTCTCGCGCTCGCCGTAACCCTCGCCGCGCCGCTCACCGCCGCCGCGCCAAAACCGTGGCCGTCGGTAGCGACGCCGGCGGCGCAGGGCAGCTACGTCATCGGCAATCCCAAGGCGAAGGTGAAGCTGGTCGAATACGTCAGCTACACCTGCCCGCATTGTGCGCATTTCGCGCGCGATTCGGCGGCGGTGCTGAAGGGTCGGATGATTGCGTCGGGCTCTACCAGCCTCGAAGTGCGCAGTTCGGTGCACGATCGCTATGATCTGGTCGCGGCGACGCTGGCACGCTGCTCGGGCCCCGCGCTATTCCCCAAGATGCACGAGGCGCTCTTCGCCCGGCAGGACGAGTGGCTGAACAAGGCGGTCGCGTTCGATCCGGTCGGCGGGCAGAACCCGGCTGGCACCACGCAGGCGCAGAAGATGCGTAGCCTCGCCAATGGCGCCGGACTGAGCGACATCGCCAAGGCGGCCGGGATGACCGATGCGTCGATCAACGCGTGCTTCGCGAACGAGGCGAACGTCACCAAGACGCTCGCGGTCGCTCAAGGCATGCAGGGCAAGATCAAGGGCACGCCGACGTTCGAACTGAACGGTAAGCTGATCGAGAATACCGACTGGGCGAAGCTCGAGCCGATGCTGCGCGCTGCCGGCGCGCGCTGATCTCTCGGCCGCCTCCCGCCCGATTTCAACGGAGTAGATTGATGACCTTGCGTATCGCCGCCACCGCCATCGCGCTTACCTTTCTCGCCGCGTGCGGGGATGGCGGCTCCACCGGCTCGGCCGCACCCAACTCGGTCGCGGCCGCTCCTGCCCCGGCAGGGCAAGACTGGTCGCAGACCGTCAGCAAGACGGTCGATGGCGGCTTCGTCATGGGCAATCCCAACGCGCCGCTGAAGCTCGTCGAATACGGCTCGCGCACCTGCCCGACGTGCGGCAACTTCGGCCGCACCGGCACCGAGCCGCTGACGCAGAACTATATCAAGACGGGCAAGGTCTCGTTCGAATTCCGCGATTTCCTGGTCCACGCCCCCGATCTTGGCGTCGCAATCCTCGGCCAGTGCGCGGGCGAGACGCCGTTCTTCCCAATCCTTGAGCAGATGTTCCAGGAGCAGAATGGCTTCCTCGAAAAGCTCGAGAAGGTGCCTGCCGATTTCCAGCAGCGGCTGCAGGCGATGACACCGGCACAGCAGGCGACCGCCTGGGTCGAGTATCTCGGCTACATCGATTTTGTTAAGCAGCGCGGCCTGAGCGAGCAGCAGGCGCACCAGTGCCTCGCCGATCCGCAGCGGATCGAAGCGCTCGCCAAGGTGTCCGAAGTCGCGATGCGCGACAAGGAAGTCACCGGCACGCCGACCTTCTTCCTCAACGGCGAGAAGCTCGACGCGGCGAGCTGGGAGCAGGTTGAATCGGCGCTGAAAGGCGCCGGCGCCTGAGGCGACGCATACGCCGCGCCGCTTGATACCACGGTTGCGCTGACGTGCAGATCAAGCGGCTGCGGCTGTCCGGCTTCAAGAGTTTCGTCGACCCCGCCGATCTACGGATCGAGCCGGGGCTGACCGGGGTCGTCGGCCCCAACGGCTGCGGCAAATCGAACCTGCTCGAAGCGCTGCGCTGGACGATGGGCGAGAACAGCGCGAAATCGCTGCGCGGCGCGGGCATGGAAGACGTGATCTTCGCCGGCACGGCGACGCGCCCAGCGCGCGATTTCGCCGAAGTATCGCTGCTCGCCGAGATCGACGGTGCGGAGACCGAAGTCGTCCGCCGGATCGAGCGCGGCGCGGGCAGCGCCTATCGGATCGACGGCAAGGACGTGCGCGCGAAGGACGTGTCGCTGCTGTTCGCCGATGCCGCGACGGGCGCCCACTCCCCTGCGCTCGTCAGCCAGGGGCGGATCAGCGCGGTGATCGCGGCGAAGCCCGCCGACCGGCGCGCGATGCTCGAGGAGGCGGCCGGCATTGCGGGGCTCCACGGACGCCGCCGCGATGCCGAGCAGAAGCTGCGGGCAACGGAGGCCAATCTCGCCCGGCTCGACGAGGTGATCGCCGATCAGGAAGCGCGCGCGGCGGCGCTGCGGCGGCAGGCGCGGCAGGCATCGCGCTACCGGCTCCTCTCGACGCAGATCCGCCTCGCCGAAGCGCGCATGATCTTTTCCCGCTGGCGTGAGGCGGCGCAAGCAGCGGACGACGCAGCCCGTGTCGCGCAGCAGGCCGAGCGCGCGGTCGCCACCGCCGGCGCGGCGCTTCGGGCAGCCGAGGCCGCGCAGGCGGAGGCGGCCGCGACACTCGCCACCGCGCGCGCCGCGGCGCTGTCGGCGCGCGATCGTAGCGCGACGGCGGCGCACGACGTGTCGGCGCTGCGGGCGAAGGTGCAGGCGGCAAAGCGTCGGCTCGACGAACTGGCGCAGGCGGCGGCGCGCATCGCCGACGACCGTACCCGCGAGGGAGATCTGGCGCGCGATGCCGCGGCGGCGCTCGCGCGGCTGGAGGAAGAGCGCCGGGCGCTTGAAGCCGCGATTACGGCCGACGCCGCCGAGCTGCCTCGGCACGACGCGGCGCTCGCGGACGCCGAGCGTCAGGGGCGGGATGCTGAAGTCGCGCTGGCACAGGCGCTGTCGCGTCAGGCGAGCGACATGGCGGAGGCGCGCGTGGCGCAAGCGGCGGCGGCGGCGGCGCGAAGTCGGCTCGATCGCGCCGAGCGCGACGCGGCGCAGGTGACGGCGCAGCTTGCGGCGCTGGGCGACGCCGCACCGCTGGAGCGCGAGCGGAACGAAGCGGCGGCGATGATTGCCGTTGCCGAGCGTGAAATCGTCGCAGCACGCCAAAGCCTCGCCGACGCCGAGCAGGCAGAGCGGCACGCAATCGCAGCACGCGACGACGCGCAGGGCAAGCGTGCCGCTGCGCGCGCCGAACTGGCGGCGCTGGAAAGTGAAGCGGCTGTCCTGCGGCGCTCGACCGAGCGCGCCGGACGCGATCGGCTGCTCGATCACGTCGCGGCCGACGCCGGCTATGAGCGGGCGCTGGCCGCAGCCCTCGGCGATGATCTCGATATCGGCCTCGATCGCGCAGCCCCTGCATTCTGGAATGGGTCGCCGACGTCAGGTACGGCGCACGCGACCCCGGATACCGCAAGCGCAGACGGACGCGATCGCCTGATCGCGCACGTCCAGGCACCGGCGTGGCTCAGTCACCGCCTGTCGTACGTCATCGTAACCGACGAGGACGACGGTCGCGTGCTTGCGCCGGGCGAGCGGCTGGTGACGCGCGCGGGCACGATGCGGCGCTGGGACGGTCTGGTCGTCACCCGAGGCGGGGCGGCCGCGGCGGAGCGGCTCGAACGGCGCAACCGGCTGAGCGCGATCGACGCCGCCCTGCCGGCGGCGCGGGATCAGGCGGCGGCTTCCGAGGCCGCGGTGGTGGCGGCGGAAACGGGTATTGCCGGAGCGCGCGCCGAAGCGGGCGCAGCGCGGGCCACGATCGCGGAACGCGAAGCACAGGTGCGTCAGGCGCGCGTGCGGCAGGACCGCGCTACGGCGCAGATCGAGCGGCTCGACGGACTGCGCGCCGATCTGACGGCACGTGCCGCCCGTATTACGGACGAACGCGGTGAGGCCGCGCGAGACCAGACGGCGGCGGTGGATGCGGTGGCTGCGCTGCCCGATACTGGCGCTTCCGCGGCGGCAGTATCCGAGAGGCAGCGCACGGCCGAAACGTGCCGCCAGACGATCGCCACCGCGCGGGCGGCGCGCGAGGCAGCGGCGCGCGCCGGCGAGCAGGCGCGCACCCGCCTCGCCGCGGCAGTCGCCGACGCGAAGAGCTGGCGGGCGCGGGCAGGCGATGCCGCGCGGCGGATCGCCGACATGGACAAGCGCGCGCGCGACCTTGCGACGGAGACGGCAGCGCTGGCCGATCGACCGGCGGCGTTGGAGGCCGCCCTCGCCAAGGCAATCGCGGCGCATGATGAGGCGCGGCAGGCCACGGAGGCGCTCGCCGCGGCTGAAAGCGCCGCCGATGCCGCCCTGCGGCGAACCGAGGACGAGACGCGCCGCGCGGGCGAAGCGCTGGCGCAGGCGCGCGAGGCGCGCGCCGGCGCGGTCGCGCGCGCCGAGAGCCACGAGGCGCGACGGATCGAGATCGGGCGGGTATCCGGCGAACGTTTCGAGTGCCCCGCCCCCGTCCTACCCGAGAAGATCGGCTTTGCCGCCGACGATGTCCGCCCCCCGCAGGACGAATCCGCGGCGCACGATCGGTTGATGCGCGATCGCGAACGGATCGGACCGGTCAATCTCGTCGCCGAGCAGGAACTCGCCGAGCTGGAAGCGGGCGCGAGCGGCAACGCCGCCGAGCGGGCGGAGCTCGGCCAGGCAGTCAACCGGCTGCGCGGCTCGATCGGGACGCTCAACCGCGAGGGGCGTCAACGGCTGCTCGCGGCGTTCGAGGCGGTCAATGGCCATTTCCGCCGGCTGTTCACCACCCTGTTCGATGGCGGGCAGGCGCATCTCGAACTGATCGACTCGGACGATCCGCTCGAGGCGGGGCTCGAGATCATGGCGCAGCCGCCGGGCAAGCGGCTCCAGTCGCTCACGCTGCTGTCGGGCGGCGAGCAGGCACTGACCGCAGTCGCGCTGATCTTCGGCCTGTTCCTGACCAATCCTGCGCCGATCTGCGTGCTCGACGAGGTCGACGCGCCGCTCGACGACGCCAATATCGAACGGTTCTGCGACCTGCTCGACCGGATGAGCCGGGAAACGCGGACCCGCTACCTCATCGTCACGCACAATGCGGTGACGATGAGCCGGATGCACCGCCTGTTCGGCGTGACGATGATCGAGCGCGGCGTCAGCCGGCTGGTATCGGTCGACTTGCAGGCGGCGGAGACGCTGCTGGCGGCGGAATGAGCCACGCCGCCGGCCTCGAACGCACCGCATCGACGATCAGCCACAGCATCGCTGCCCCGCGAAATGCGGCGGCGAATGCGATATGCGTCTGCGTGATGCCTGGACCGCTGCCGCCGGGCGAGGCGAAGAACCAGAATTCGGCCCAATAGGCCCCAAGGTCACCGGCGACGAACCACGCGACCGGCCAAAGCCGGCGGCTGGTGAGCAGTAGGAAGGGATAGAGCCACAGGTCGAATTGCGGCGAATAGACCTTGTTGGTGAGCAGGAACCACGCGAGCACGGGCGTGAACAACACCCACGATCGTTCGGCATGCCGCCGCCAGCCGACCAGCACGATCGCCGCGGCGCCGGCGACGAAGGCGGCGAACGACCAGAGGTTGCGCGTCGGCAGATCGGTGATCCACCAGCCCTGTGTCGCCATGATCTCCCAGATCGACGCGGCGGTGCCGCTGCGCGCCTGGCTGAACGAGTAGAACTCCGCCCAATTGGCAGGCGCCGCCAGCGCGACCGGCAGGTTGATCGTCGTCCAGGTGCCGAGCGCGACGAGCGAGAGGGTAGCGCTGGCGGCGAAACGCGCCTGCCACACCGCCCTCCGCCGGAGCAGTGCGCCGAGGCCTAGTAACGGGAGCAGCAGCACCGGAAACAGCTTCGCCGCGGTGCCGATCGCGGCGAGTGCGGCGCCGACGCGGGTCGCGGCGCGGCGGGCGGCGAGCAGCGCCGCGACCGCCAGCGCCACCGCGAGCATGTCCCAATTGTGCCCGAGATAGAGCACCAGCGGCGGCGCGCCCGCCCACCACCAGCGCCGGCCGCGGGGTACGCCCGCGCGCTCCATCATCCACAGCACCGCGAAGGCGAGCGCGGCATTGACGAGCGAGACGACGAGCAGGAAATCGAACGCATCGCCGCGCGCGCCGCCGATCGTGCGAACGACGAGCCCCTCGAGCCAGATCAGCGCGCCGGTCAGCACGGGATATTCGATCCGCGCCTCGACATAGGGCAGCTGCCCCGCCGCGACGCCGCGCAGGCCCCAGAAAGGCACGGCATCGGAGTAGCAGCCGGTGAGATACTGCTCGTCGCCGGTCCAAGACGCCCCGCAATGCGCCTTGAACCACCAACCGAGAACGCACGTCAGCGCGAGCAGCGCATAGGGGCCGGGATGGTCGACGCGGGGCAATCGCATTGACCGCGGTTAACCCGGCGCGGCGCTCAGGTCGACACTCGGCGCATGAGAACCTATATAGAACGGATGGCGCAGCTCGACGTCCAACAGAAGCTGGAGATTTTGGCTGATGCCGCCAAATACGACGCGTCGTGCGCGTCGTCGGGCACAGCCAAGCGCAACTCGCGCGACGGCAAAGGAATTGGGTCGACCGAGGGGATGGGCATCTGCCATGCCTATGCGCCTGACGGCCGCTGCATCAGCCTGCTCAAGATCCTCCTGACGAACAGCTGCATCTTCGATTGCCACTATTGCATCAATCGCAAGAGCTCGAACGTCCGCCGCGCGCGCTTCACGGCGAAGGAGGTGGTGAACCTCACGCTGTCCTTCTACCGGCGCAACTATATCGAGGGGCTGTTTCTCTCGTCGGGCATCATCGGCTCGTCCAACTACACGATGGAGCAACTGGTCGAGGTCGCGCGCTCCTTGCGGGAGGATCATCACTTCCGCGGCTACATCCATCTCAAGACGATTCCTGACGCCGATCCCGAGCTGATCCACCAGGCCGGGCTCTACGCCGATCGCATGTCGATCAACGTCGAGCTGCCGACCGTCAGCGGATTGAAGCGGCTCGCGCCCGAGAAGGACAATGGGCGGATCGAAGGCGCGATGAAGGGTCTGCGCACGTCGATCATCGATACGCGCGACGCGAAGAAGAAGTACCGCTCCGCGCCCACCTTCGCCCCCGCTGGCCAGTCGACGCAGATGATCGTCGGCGCCGATGCCGCAACAGATGGTGACATCGTGACTAAGGCCGCTCGGCTGTACGATCGGTTCGAGTTGCGCCGCGTTTATTATTCGGCGTTCAGCCCGATTCCCGATGCCTCCGCGGTGCTGCCGCTGCAGCGCCCGCCGCTAATGCGCGAACACCGGCTGTACCAGTCGGACTGGCTGATGCGCTTCTACGGCTTCCAGCCCAAGGAAGTCGTCGCGGCGGCGGACGAACGCACGGGGATGCTGCCGCTCGACATCGATCCCAAGCTCGCCTGGGCGCTCAAGTTCCGCGACAGCTTCCCGGTCGACGTGAACCGCGCGCCCAAGGAGTTGCTGCTGCGCGTACCGGGGCTCGGCACCAAAGCGGTGGCGAACATCCTGACGAGCCGGCGGTGGCGCAAGCTACGGCTCGAAGACGTCGCCCGCCTGACGGTGTCGATCGCCAAGATCCGGCCGTTCATCGTTACCGCCGATTGGCGCCCGGTGACACTGACCGACAAGGCCGAACTGCGCCCGATCGTAGCGCCGAAGAAGCAGCAGCTCGAGCTGTTCGCCGCCTGACCCGTCAGGCGGGCTGCGCGGCGATGGCGCGCTGGCGGGCGGCGCGCACGCTGTCCCATGCGAAGATCGCACATCCGGCCCAAATCAGCCCAAAGACGAGGAAGTGCAGTGGGCGCAGCGCCTCGCCGAACACCGCAACCGCGACGATGAACTGCAGCGTTGGCGCCAAATACTGGAGCAACGCGAGCGACGAATAGGGCAAGCGGCGCGCGGCGGCCGCGAACATCAGCAGCGGCGCTGCGGTGATGAGGCCGAGCAGGATGAGCTGTGCATTGGTGCCCGCCCCCGCCCCGAACGCCCCCGCACCACGCTGGGCGAGCAGCAGGAGATAGAGCAGCGCGGGCGGCGTGAGCTGCGCGGTCTCGACCATCAGCCCGCCGAGCGAGTCGATCGCGACGACCTTGCGCACCAGCCCGTAGACACCGAACGACACGGCGAGCGTGAGCGAGATCCACAGCGTATCAAGCGCGCCGAGCGCCATCGCGACGACGCCGACCGCGGCGACCGCGATCGCCACCCCCTGCCACCGCCGCAGCCGCTCGCCGAGCACCGCCACGCCGAGCGCGACGTTGACGAGCGGATTGATGAAATAGCCGAGGCTTGCCGCCAGCGTCTGATGTGCGTTGACCGCCCAGATATAGACCAGCCAGTTGATTGCGATCAGCGTCGCGCTCGCCGCCAGCATCGCCAGCGTACGCGGCGTGATCGCCGCGCGCACGGTGCGCCAGCGCCGCAGCGCCGTCACGACGACGACGAGCAGCAGCAGCGACCAGACGACGCGGTGCGAGAGGATCTCGAGCGCGGACAGTCCGCCGAGCCAGCGGAAATAGAGCGGCAGCACGCCCCAGAAGGCGTAGGCGCCGAGCCCAAGCAGCAGCCCGCCGCGCGCTGCCGACCGATCCGACGCGTCGGTCATGCGGCCGCCTGACGCGCGATCACCGCTCGCCCAGATAATAGCGGTCGGTGGCGGCAAGGGTCGCGTCGAGCTCGTAAACGATCGGCTGGCCGGTCGGGATCTCGAGCGAGGTGATTTCGTCGTCGGGGATGTTCGACAGATGCTTGACGAGCGCGCGCAGCGAATTGCCATGCGCGGAGATGAGCACGCGCTTGTCCGCGCGCAGTTCGGGCGCGATGCGTTCTTCCCAATAGGGCAGGACGCGCGCGATCGTGTCCTTCAGACTCTCCGTCTTAGGGATCGCGATGCCGGCGTAGCGCCGGTCGTTGGTCATGTCGAACACGCTGCCGGCCTCTTCCGCCGGGGGCGGAATATCGAAGCTGCGACGCCAGATGTGCACCTGCTCGGCGCCGTGCTTGGCCGCCGTCTCCGCCTTGTCGAGCCCGGTCAGCCCGCCATAGTGGCGCTCGTTCAGCCGCCAGTGCTTCTCGGTCGGCAGCCACAGCCGGCCCATCGCCTCGAGCGCGAGGTTGAGTGTCTTGATTGCGCGCGTCTGCAGCGAGGTGAAGGTCAGGTCGAAGTCGAGGCCCTTGGCCGCCATCAGCTCGCCCGCCGCGCGCGCCTCCGCCGCGCCCTTCTCGGTCACGTCGACGTCCCACCAGCCGGTGAAGCGGTTCTCCAGGTTCCAGGCCGACTGGCCGTGGCGGATCAGGACGAGCGTGGGCATGATGGTCTCCCGTTGGCGCTCGACACAAGCGCGGACTTCCCTTTGACGCCGCGCTGATAGAGAGAAGCGCAGGCGTTCGACAAGCGCGCGGCGCACGGTTTGTAAGGAGCAGGTGATGGCGATCGTACGGCAGACGCTGATCTACGACGGTCCCGGCGGCCCGTTCGAGGGCGTCGTCGCGTGGGAGGACGAGGTGGAGACACCGCGGCCGGGCGTGCTCGTCTGCCCCAATATCCTCGGCCAAAAGGAATCCGACAACCAGAAGGCGGAGGCGCTGGCGAAGCTCGGCTACGTTGCGCTCGCCTGCGACGTCTACGGCCAGGGCAAGCGTACGACGCGCGAGAGCCCCGACGCCGGGCTCTACATGAACCAGATGAACGCTGACCGTGCGCTACTGCGCGATCGGCTTGCGGCGGCGCTCGACGCGCTCCGCGGGTTCGGCCCTGTGGACGCTACGCGGATCGCCGCGATCGGCTTCTGCTTCGGCGGAAAATGCGTGCTCGACATGGCGCGCAGCCGGCTGCCGATCCTCGGCGGCGTGAGCTTCCACGGCGTGTACGACCGGCCGGACTATGCCAATGTGCAGACGATCGACGCCAAGCTGCTGATCTGCCACGGCTGGGAGGATCCGCTCGCCACCCCCGAACAGATGGTGGCGCTGGGCCGTGAGCTGACCGAGGCGCACGCCGATTGGCAGATCCACGCTTATGGCAACGCCGGCCATGCCTTCACCGATACCGCGCTGGTCAAGCCGGCAGCGCCCGGCGTCGCCTATCACGAGCGCGCCGACCGGCGCAGCTGGAAGGCAATGATCGACTTCCTCGCGGAGCTGTTCGTCTAACGCCCCTCACCGGGGCCAATTGCATTATTCGGCGGCGTCGCGGTGCTCGGCGCGCTCGACGTCGCTCGGCAGCGCCCAGATCATGTCGCTTTTGCCGAGCACCCGGCCGTCGTGGCTGAGCACGGCGACCTGCTGGATCGGGCGACCGTCGCGTGCGTCGACAAGGATCGGAAAGGCGGGGCAGCCCGTCTCCCACCGCTCGCCCCACTGCCGCAGCGCCACCATCGTTGGTAGCAGCGCATAGCCCTTTTCGGTCAGGCCATAAGCGATCTTGCGGCGATCCTCGGGCAGCGAGCGGCGTTCCATGATGCCGTGTTCGACAAAGCGCGCGAGCCGGTTGGCAAGGATATTGCGCGCGATGCCCAGTTCGGACTGGAACTCCTCGAAATGCTGAAGGCCGTTGAACGCGGCGCGCAGGATCAGGAACGCCCAGCGCTCCCCCATCGCCTCCAGCGCCGCCGGTAGGCTGCATTCCTGAAGCGGCTCGCGCAGCTTGTCCATTCCAACTCCTTCTGATGCCACCCTAACGCATCGCGCAGGCGAAGCGCAGGGTATTAGGCAATGCATTCACAAAAATAAAGGTTTTCGATTGCAACTCGCAGATGCGAGTTTTTACTTGCAACTCGCATCTGCAATATCTAGGTAGCGTTCAGCAACCTTTTCTGGGAGGTCCACATGATTCGCACGATCGCCAAGTCCGTTCTCGTTTCCGCCGCCCTGCTCGCTGCGGCCGGCGCCTCCGCGCAGCCGACCGACGGCGCCTATGTCGCCACGCCGGTCGCCGCGCCCGCCAAGACCACGCTGATGACGCGCGACACCGCGTGGAAGCTGCGCGACGGCGCGTTCGTCACCGTCAATGCGCCGATGCGCGAGATGGCCGCGTGCCAGCTCGTCGCGCGTGACGCCGGCCTGCTGTCGGGCTTCACCGCCAACGGCAAGGCGTTCGACGCGGCGCAGCTTGACGCGTGCAACGCCAAGGCGAAGGTCGCCAAGACGCAGGTCGCCAAGACCGATGCGGCGCCGGCCACCGCGAACTAATTACACCGATCGGCACTCCCGCCGATAAACGAGGGGGCCTGCGCCACTGGCGCGGGCCCTTTTTTATTGCCTTTCTTGTTGCATTGCACGCCCCGCCTGCCCCAAATCCTGATGGTGCTGCGCCAATACGAACTAGTCGATCGGGTCCTCGATTACGATCCGAGCGCCGATGAGGCGATGCTCAACCGCGCCTACGTTTTCTCGGTCAACGCGCACGGCACGCAGAAGCGCGCCAGCGGTGACCCGTATTTCAGCCACCCGATCGAGGTGGCGGGCATCCTGACCGAGCTTCATCTCGACGACGAGACGATCGCCACCGCGATCCTGCACGACACCGTCGAGGATACCGTCGCCACCAGCGAGGAGATTCGCCGCATCTTCGGCGACAATGTCGCGCGGCTGGTCGACGGCGTCACCAAGTTGTCGAAGATCGAGGCGCAGACGGAGAGCGAGCGCGCCGCGGAGAATCTGCGCAAGTTCCTGCTCGCGATGTCGGGCGACATCCGCGTCCTGCTGGTGAAGCTAGCCGATCGCCTGCACAACATGCGCACGCTGCACTTCATCAAGTCGGAAGAGAAGCGCCGCCGCATCGCGCGCGAGACGATGGATATCTACGCGCCGCTCGCCGAGCGGATCGGCATGTACGAATTCATGAAGGAGATGCAGACGCTCGCCTTCCGCCAGCTCGAACCCGAAGCATATGAATCGATCACCCGGCGGCTCGAGCAGCTCAATGCCGGGGGCGGGGACAAAATCGCCAAGATCGGCTCCGGCCTGAAGCTGCTGCTGTCGCGCCACGGCCTCGACGTGGAGATTTCGGGGCGCGAGAAGCATCCCTACAGCATCTGGCGCAAGATGCAGGAGCGCCACATCGATTTTGAGCAGCTGTCCGACATCATGGCGTTCCGCGCGATCGTGAAGACGGAGGACGATTGTTACGCCGCGCTTGGCCATATCCATCGCCGCTGGCCGACGGTGCCGGGGCGATTCAAGGACTATATCTCGACCCCCAAACGCAACGGCTATCGCTCGCTCCACACCGCGGTGATTCACGCCGAGAACAAGCGCGTCGAGATCCAGATCCGCAGCGAGGAAATGCACGCGGAGGCCGAGTTCGGGCTCGCCGCGCACTGGGCGTACAAGCAGGGCAGCCGCGTCAGCCCGCAATCGCAGCACAGCTGGATCGCCGATCTGGTCGAGATCCTCGACACCGCGGGCAGCCCAGAGGAGCTGCTCGAACACACGCGCATGGCGATGTACCAGGATCGCATCTTTGCGTTCACGCCGAAGGGCGAGCTGATCCAGCTGCCCAAGGGCGCGACGCCGATCGATTTCGCTTATGCCGTTCACACCGATCTGGGCGACCAGGCGGTCGGCGCGAAGATCAACGGGCGCGTGGTGCCGCTCCGCACGCCGATCGAGAACGGCGATCAGGTGCAGGTGCTGCGTTCCAAGGCGCAGACGCCGCAGCCCAACTGGCTCGGCTTCGCGATCACCGGCAAGGCGCTCGCCGCGATCCGCCGTCACCTGCGACAGGTAGAGCGCGAGCAGACGGTGGCGCTGGGGCGCAAGCTGTACGACGATATCGTCACACGCCTCCCCGCCCCGCTCGGCCCCGACGCGCTGACGCAGGCGCTGAAGCGGCTCAAGCTCGCCGACGAGCCGCAGCTGATGCAGGCGATCGCCCGCCGCACGCTGACCGACGCGCAGGTGATGGAGGCGCTGATGCCCGGTTCGGCGGGGGCCGACGTCGCGCACGCGCCGCCGCAATCCTCCGCGATCTCGATCGAGGGGCTCGCGCCCGGCGTCGCCTATGAGCTCGGCGGCTGCTGCCACCCCGTGCCCGGCGACCGTATCGTCGGACTGCGCCGGCCAGACGCGTCGATCGAGGTCCACGCGATCGACTGCGCGACGCTGAGCGATCTCGCCGACCGGTCGGACGAGGAGACGGACTGGATCGACGTGCAATGGGGCAACAAGACCGAAGGCGCGACGGCGCGCATCTCGGTCGAGGTGAAGAACGAGCCGGGCGCGCTTGGCGTGCTGGCGACGATCATCGGCCAGCACAAGGCGAACATCATCAACCTGCGGCTCGATACGCGCGATACCCAGTTCCACACCAATATCATCGACGTCGAGGTGCACGATGCGCACCAGCTGATGCGCCTTCTCGCCGCGCTGCGCGCCGCCGACGCAGTGAATGCAGCGGAGCGCGTCTGACCCTCGCGAGCGCCGGCCTTCGTCACTCGCTCAGGCGCGGCGGCGTTGATTTGTGTCACTTGCGACTAACGCATCGCGCCGCCTAGAACCCTGCCCAGCCTCCCCAACGAAAGGGCCAAGTTCTTGGATCGTCGTTCCTTCCTCGCCTCCGCCGGTGCCGCCTCCGCGATCGCGCTGATCCCCGAAGCGCTACGCGCGCAGGCCGCCGCCTCGCGGACCGCCCCCGGCGCCGCACCCGCCAGCCCGGCGGACGCCAAGCTCAACGCGATCTTCGACCAGGTCTTCGCCAAGACGCTGCAGCGCTCGCCCGAGCTTGCGACCTCGCTCGGCATGGACAAGGGCCCGAATGCGCGGCTGAAGCATCAGCTGTCGGACAAGTCGCCCGCCGCCAAGGCGCGCGATCAGGCCGAGCTCAAGCAATCGATCGCCGCGATCCAGGCGGTCGATCCCGCGCCGCTGTCGGCTCGCTCGAAGCTCGACCGCGAGGTGATCCTCTACTCGCTCAACAGCTACGCATTGCCGTACGATCGCTTCAAGCTCGATTCGGTGCAGCGCCCCTTCACCATCTTCCAGCAGGGCGGCGCCTATTTCTCGACGCCCGACTTCCTGAACTCGGCGCACACGATCAACACGACGGACGATTGCGAGGCGTATCTCGATCGTCTGGCAGCATTCGCGACGCGGCTCGATCAGGACAGCGCCGAGCAGAAGGAAGAGGCCGCGCGCGGCTATCTCGCGCCCGATTTCTCGCTCGATCTGACGCTGGGACAGATGGCGAAGCTGCGCGGGCAGCCGGCGGCTGACAGCGGCCTCGCGCAATCCGTGGCCAAGCGCGCCGCGGCGAAGAACATCGCGGGCGACTGGCAGGCGCGCGCGGCGAAGATCGTCGAGGCGCAGGTTTATCCCGCGCTAGACCGGCAGATCGCGCTAATGAAGTCGCTACGTCCCAAGGCGCGGAGCTCGGCGGGGGTGTGGGATGTGCCGCAGGGCGACGCAATCTACGCCGCCGCGCTCGAGCAGGCAACTACGACCAAGTACACGCCCGACGAGGTCCACAAGATGGGGCTCGAGCAGGTCGCGCAGATCTCCGCTGAGCTCGACGCGATCCTGCGCAAGCAAGGGCTGACGCAGGGCAGCGTCGCCGAGCGGCTCAACGTGCTCAACGTGCGCGCCGATCAGGTTTATCCCGACACCGCCGCCGGGCGCACCGACCTGATCCGCGGGTTGAACGAGGGCAATGCCGCGATGACGGCGAAGCTTGCACAGGCGTTCATCAATCCGCCGAGCGAGCCGCTGGAGATCCGCGCGGTACCGGTCGATATCCAGGACGGCGCATCCAACGGCTACTACAGTCGCGCCGCGCTCGACGGCTCACGCCCGGCGATCTACTGGATCAACCTCAAAAGCGTCGGCGACTGGCCGAAATATTCGCTGCCCAGCCTCACCTATCACGAAGGCGTGCCGGGACATCACCTCCAGATCTCGATCGCGCAGAAGGCACCGC
The DNA here is from genome assembly GCF_002117915.1 of Sphingomonas sp. TZW2008. Classification (GTDB taxonomy): domain Bacteria; phylum Pseudomonadota; class Alphaproteobacteria; order Sphingomonadales; family Sphingomonadaceae; genus Sphingomonas. The sequence goes on from NZ_BDJB01000014.1 coordinate 96,765, forward strand.
AGCCGCTGCTGCGCAACCTCACCTTCTTCTCGGCCTATTCGGAAGGCTGGGCGCTATATGCCGAGAGCGTGGCGGACGAGCTTGGCGGCTATGCCAGCGAACTCGAGCGCGCGGGCTTCCTGCAGAGCTATCTGTTCCGCGCCGCACGGTTGGTGATCGACACCGGGCTGCACACCAAGCGGTGGACGCGCGATCAGGCGACCGATTACATGGTGCAGACGGTCGGCTTCGCACGGCCGCGCTCGCAGCGTGAGGTAGAGCGCTATTGCACCCAGCCGGGGCAGGCGTGCAGCTACAAGGTCGGCCATGCGGCGTGGCAGCGCGCCCGCGCCACCGCGCAGAAGATCCGCGGCGACCGCTTCGACCTGAAGCAGTTCCACGAAGTGCTGCGATACGGCGCGGTGCCGCTGACGATCCTCGAGCGGCTGGTCGAGGAGCAGGCACGGCTCGCGTGATCGGCGGGCGTCGCCACCGAAGTTCCACGTGATTTCAGGCGGGGCGGTCTGTAAGACCGCCCCGATCATGCACCGTCCCGCCCTCTCGATCGTCATTCCCTGCTACAACGAAGCCGCCAACCTGCCGCTGCTGCACCAGCGGGTGGCGGCGGCCGCCGCCGCTGCGGTCGGCGACGATCATGAGATCGTGTTGATCAACGACGGGTCGCGCGACGACAGCTGGTCGATCATGCAATATCTCTCCGCCAGCGATCCGCGGCTGGTGGCGATCAACCTGTCGCGCAACCACGGTCATCAGCTGGCGCTCACCGCCGGGCTCGATCTATGCTCGGGCGAGCAGATCTTGATCATCGATGCCGATCTTCAGGATCCGCCTGAGCTGCTCTCCGACATGCGCGCCGTGATGGCGCGCGAGGGCGCCGACGTCGTCTATGCCGTGCGGCGGAAGCGCGCCGGCGAGACGCTGTTCAAGAAGGCGACCGCCGCTGCCTTCTACCGCCTGCTCGATCGGCTGACCGATACCGAGATACCGCTCGACACCGGCGATTTCCGGCTGATGTCGCGCCGCGCGCTCGACGCACTGCTGTCGCTGCCCGAACAGGCGCGCTTCATTCGCGGGATGGTGGCGTGGGTCGGCTTCCGCCAGGTCCCCTTCCCCTACGACCGTGCCGAGCGGCACGCGGGTGAGACCAACTATCCGATCTCCAAAATGCTGCGGCTCGCGTTCGACGCGGTGACGGGCTTCTCCACCGCGCCGCTGCGCTTTGCGAGCCACGCTTCGGTTGCGCTCGCCGGGCTGTCGCTGCTGCTGCTCGTCTACATCGCCTGGGGCTACTTCGAGGGCGATCCGGTGCAGGGCTGGACGTCGACGATGCTCGTCGTGACGGTGCTGAGCGCGGTGCAGATGTTCGTGCTCGGCATGATCGGCGAATATATCGGGCGGCTGTACATCGAATCGAAGCGGCGCCCGCTGTACCTCGTCGCCGATATCGCCGGCGCGGTGCATCGCCGCGCGACACTCGGCTTTCAGGCGGAGCGCACGCGCATTCCCGACAGCGAAGTCGCGCGCGAGGAGCGCGGCTGAGCGATCAGGCTGGTTCGGCGAGGGTCACGATCGAGACGCCGGGCGGCATCGGCAGCCGGCCGACCATGTGCCGCTCGAGCCGGAAGATCGCTTCGAACAGCTTGTTGATCGCGGGCGGCGGGGGCGAATCGTCGCTGTCGTCGCGTCCCGTCAGCCGCCCCGCGAGCCGCGCGCCCGCCGCGAGCGGGAACAGCAGCGAGTTGAAATAGCCGAGCTTGCGCGGGCGCAGCCCGGCGGCCTCGATCGCCTTTACCAGCGTCGACTTGGAATAGCGGCGGTGGTGATGGTTGACGACGTCGTGCGCGCTCCACATCCACTGGTGCGCGGGCACGGTGATCAGGAGCTTGCCGCCCGGCGCCAGCCGGGCGCGCATCGCGGCAAGCGCGGCCACATCGTCCTCGATATGTTCGACGACGTCGAGAACGGCGATCAAATCGTAGTGCGCGTCGGGCACGCCGGAAAGCGACGGCAACGGGCTGTCGCCCACCGGCTTGCCGAGCCGCTGCCCCGCGATGCCGCGCGCCGCGGGATCGATCTCGATCGCGTCGACCTCGCCGAACGCGGCAAGCATCGGCAGATTGTGCCCCGTGCCGCAGCCGATCTCGAGGATGCGTGCCTTCGCCGGCAGCCGCCCCTCACGCGTCAGATAATCGGCCAGGATGTCGCGACGCGCGCGATACCACCAGTGGGTGGAATCGTGCTCGGCCATGCGATCGTAAACGCGGCGATCCATATCAGGCGAATACCCACAGACGATTGAGTGCAAAGGTGACGAGCGGCGTGACGAGCACGATCGGGATCAGCGGCCACCACCACGGCCCCGCCAGCATCGCATCGTCGGTGAACAGCCACACCCAGAAGGTGTTGACCGCATAGCTGACGAGCGACACCGCGAAGAACTTCGGCGCCGACGATTTGGCCGAAGCATTGTGGCCGCGGAAGCTCCACTTGCTATGGAGGACGTAGCCCGACAACATCGCGACGAGATAGCCCGCGATATTGGCGACCTGTTCCGACGTGATCTTGAACGCGGCGAGCGGCGAATAAACTGCGGCATAGCAGACGGTGGCGAGCCCGCCGGCGATCCCGAAGCGGACGATCTGCCAGAACGTCTCCCGGTTCTGCGCCGTCAGGAACTTGTTGCGAACCGCGTCCACGCCTTGCCCTTTGTGCCCCCCGGATTAGAGGCGATGCACCGCTTTCCGGCTTGGCCAGGGAAACGGGTGGTGGCGGGGCTCCTAAAGTGCGCGGCGGATCGAGGGAAGAGTTTTGAACGATACGAAGGGCACACCCGCCCTGCCCCCGGCGCTCGCCGCCGAACTCGACCGTCATTGGATCCGCTTGACGCTGATCGCCTGGATCGTCGTTGCGATCTTCTACGTGTGGCAGCGCTGGAGCGCGATCCACTGGCTGTCGCTCGGCGATACCGACGACAATATGCGGCTGATGCAGGTGCGCGCGCTGCTCGGCGGGCAGGGCTGGTACGATCTGCGCAACTACCGCCTCAACCCGCCGGGCGGGTTCGACATCCACTGGTCGCGCATCGTCGATCTGCCGATTGCGGCGCTGATCCTGCTGCTGCGGCCGTTCGTCGGCAACGCCGAGGCGGAGAAGCTTGCCTGCGGCATCGCACCGCTGATCCCGCTCGCGGCGACGCTGCTCGGCATCGGCGCGACGGTGCGGCGGCTCGTGGCGCCGACCGCATGGCCGCTCGCGATTGTCTTCATGATGGGATCGACCGTCGCGCTGCTGATGTTCATGCCCGATCGCATCGATCATCACGGCTGGCAGTTGGCGATGCTGAGCCTGACGGTGGCGGGCTTGTGCGATCCCAGGGGCCCGCGCGGTGGCGCGATGGTCGGTTTGGCGAGCGCCGTATCGCTGACGATCGGGCTCGAGATGTTGCCCTATTGCGCCATGGCGGGCGCGATCATCGCGTTGCGCTGGGTATGGGACGCGGCCGAGCGGCAGCGGCTGCTTACCTATGCGTTGGCGCTCGGCGGCGGGTGCGCCGCGGGCTTCGCGATCTTCGCGTCCGAGGCGAACCGCGTGATGCGCTGCGACGCGTTGACCCCGATCTGGCTCAGCGTATTCGTCGCGGCGGGCGCGCTGCTCGCCCTTCTGGCGATGGTCTCGCCGCCCCGTCGCGGCGTGCGGCTGGCGCTGGCAGTGGCGGCGGGCGCGATCATCGTCACCGGCTTCGCCCTGCTCTTCCCGCAATGCCTCGGCCGGCCCGAGCAGGTGTCCGACGAACTTTACAACAACTGGCTGGGCAACGTGCGCGAGGCGAAGCCGATCTATCGCCACCCGCTGCGCGTCGGGCTGCCGCTGATGGCGCTGCCGACGATGGGGCTGATCGGCGCGCTGATCGCGACGTGGCGCGCGCGGCGCGAGCCGAGCGCGCTCGGCTGGGCGTGCGTCACGCTGTTCGCCGTCTTCGCGATGGCGATGCTGCTGTGGCAGGTGCGCGCCGGGCCCGCGGCGCAGGTGCTGGCGATCCCCGGCGTCACCGCGCTTGGCTGGCTGATCCTGCCGTGGCTGCTGGGGCATCGCTCGCTGTTCGTGCGCGTGTTCGGCACCGTCGCGGTATTCATCGCGATCTCCGGCCTGTTCGCCGGTCTGGCGCTCAAATGGTTCCCGATCGACCGCCCCAAACCCTACGTCCAGCGCGTCAACCGCGCGACCGGGCGATGCCTGACGCTGCCGGCGATGGACCCGCTCAACCGCCTGCCGCGGCAGACGATCTTCACCTTCGTCGATCTAGGGCCGCGGTTGATCGCGCTGACGCATCACAATGCCATTGCCGGGCCGTATCACCGTAACGGCGACGCGATCCTCGACGTGCAGCACGCCTTCAAGCGGTCGCCGGCGGAGGCACGCGCGATCATGAAGCGGCACGGCGCGACGCTGATGCTGGTCTGCCCGAACATGGCCGAATCGACCGTCTATCGCGATCGCGCGCCCGGGGGCTTCTACGATCGGCTGGCACATGGGGAGACGTTCGACTGGCTCCAGTCGGTGCCGATGCCGAAGGGATCACCGCTGCGGCTGTACCGAATCCGCTAGGCGGCGGGCAGCGTCAGCACGAAGCGCGCGCCGGCGTCCGGGGCGCTGTCCACCGTCAAGTCCCCGCCCATCGCGCGCGCCAAGCGGCGCGCGATGTAGAGGCCGAGGCCGTTGCCGCCCGCCTCGGCGGGATCGACGCGCTCGAACTTGCCGAAGATGCGCTCCTGATCCTCGGGCGCGATTCCCTTGCCCTGATCGGCAACGATCGCAATCGCGCGGTCTCCGTCGCGCTGCAGCTTGAGCCAAATCGTCGCGCCGCGCGGCGAGTAGCGCACCGCGTTGCCGATCAGATTGACCATGATCTGCAGCGTGCGTCGGAACTCGCCGTGCGCAGCGAGCGGCTTATCGAGGTCGCTGCGGTCGATCGTGACACCGCCGTTCGCGGCCCGGACCGCGAGCAGCCCCGCGGCGCGCCGCGTCACGTCGGCGAGGTCGATCCCCTCGTCCTCGACGGTGAAGTCGTCGCGCTCGATCGCCTGCATGTCGGCGAGATCGTCGATCAGCCCCATCAGGTGACGCGCGGCGCTGGCGATGTCCGCGGCGTAATCGGCGTAGTGCGGATCGATGGGGCCCTCGGCCCCGGCATTGATGCTGTCGGCATTGGCGACGATCCGCCCAAGCGGGCCGCGCAGGATCGTGTCGAGCCGCCGGTTGAACGTGTCACCGAGCGCCTCCGCCTCACGCGCGGGCGAGACGCGTTCGTGGAACGTGCCACCGACGAACCCGGCGAAAGCCCCGCTGCCGTCGCGGCGGACGTGCCCGGCGAGCGTCACCGCCGCGCCGCTTTCGCGCAGCACGGCGGGCTGGCCGTCGAAATCCTCGGCCGCCGCCACCGCCTCGAGCAGCGTCAGTACGCCGTCGTCGCCGCCTTCTAGCGCGAACAAGCGGGTCAACGGCTTCCCGAGCGCCGCATCGGCATCGAAGCCGAACCGTGCGCCTGCGTCTGGTGCGATGCGCTGCAGGCGCAGACCGGCATCGGTTTCCCAGATCCAGTCGGCGCCGGCGGGCGGCGGCACCACGCCGCCCGCGCTGGGTGACCGCCACGCGGGCCGTTCACGCGTCGGCGAGATCGCCAGCGACACGCCCTGGTCGGTCGGCGTCGCGCGCACCCAGCAGTCGAGATCGAGGTCGGCGTCGGCGATCGTCACGGCGCGCGAGACGAGGATGCGCAGCCGCCGGGCGAGCCGCACCATCGTGGCGAGCTGCGGCGTCGCGAGCGGCGCGCCGATCGCGCCGCCCGCACGCTCGTTGAGCGCGAGAAAGGCGGGATCGGCGTCGATCAGGCAATCGGCGGCGTCGAGCTTCGCCGACAGGATCGGTGGATCGATCATCATCACGCGCTGATCCGCCCGAGCGCGCGCACCGCGGCGCGGAAATCCGCCGGCAGCGAGAGCGTGCCGAGTGCGACGCGCGCATCTTCGGGGGTTATCGCGGCGATCGCGTCGAGATTGTCGGCGAACCCCTCGATGTCGCGGCGCGGATCGGCGTCGGCGAGCGCCAGCCCGACGCGCGCGATCGCCGCGCGATCGGCGTGATGCGCGCGTAGGGCGAGCCACAGCACGTCGCCCTCGGGATCGAGCACCAGCGTGCGCGCCTCGCCGAAATCGATGCCGAGCGCGTGCGCGAGGATCGCACAAAACAGGGCCGGATATCCCTCGTCGAGCGCACCGGCGAGCAGATCCGCCAGTTCCTCCGGCCGTGCGTCGATCGCAGTGGCGAGCCGCAGCGCGACGGCATCTAGCCGATCGTCGTCGTCGTGCGCGGCGATGCTGCGCTGCGCCCCGGCAACGAGCGCGCGATCGAGGCGATCGAGCGGCCCGCCCGCGGCGATCAGCTGCTCGCGCACCGCCGCCGCGGTCCACCAGATCAGCTGACGATGCAGGTGAGCAGGAAAATCGCTGCCCCGTGCGCCGCCCACCGTTCGACGTCGGTTCTCCGCCTGAAGATACAGCCGGGCGGCGGCGGCGATCACCCCGTCACCACAGCCGGCGAGCTGCGCCAGCAGCACAGGCTGCGCGCCGGGCGCGCGATTGGCGCGCAGCGCATCGGCAAGAAGATCCTGCCGCGTCTGCCCCAGCAGTTCGCTCATCAATCCCGCGTCGCGCAGCAGGCCCGAGGCGCTGAGCCGGCTGACTAGCCCTGCCGCTTCCGGGCGCGGCCACTGGCCCGAAAGTTGCCGCGCCGCGTGACCCACGATCTCACCGGCGATCGCGCCAATCGCATCGGTGAGCAGCGTGCCGATCGCGGCGCGGGTGCGATCGTCGAGGCGATCGTTCTCGGCCAGGAAGAAGTCCTCGATCGCGGTCTGCAACCGCCGATCGGCACGACGATCTGCCGCCGCCGCGCGCGCGACGAGCGGCGCGACGGTCACCTGGGGCGCGCGCAAGGCGTCGTTGGGATCGGCCGACATGGCGGCGGCTCTAGCAAGCGTTGCGTTAAAGCGCTGCTAAGCCTCGCGCACGAAGCCGCTCGATCGCATGGCCAAGCGTCACCGCGGCATAGACGCCGGTAAGCGCGAGCCCGAGCAGCGGCAGGCCGAGGATCGTCGCGGCCGCGAGGAGCAGCAGATAGCCCGGCGGATCGCCCCACCACGGCTCGCGCGCCTCGCCGATCGCGCGCGTCCCCAGCCCGCCCGCGACAGCTAGCGCGAGCGCGAGCACCGTTGCGGTCCGCTCGCCCGTCTCGGCATCGAGCACATGACCGAGGAGCAGCTCGGCGGCGGCGGGAACACCGAGGATCAGCCAGCCGAGGGCCCGCGCCAGCGCGGTCTCGTCGCGCAGCCAGGCGAAGCTCGAGGCGAGCGCTGCGGTCGCAACCCCCACCAAAGCAGCGAGCAGCCCCGCAGTTAGGTGCCCCGCCCACAAGGCGCCGAGCCCGCCGAGCGCGACGAGAGCCGCGCCGCTGGCGAGCGCCGGTGTCGGCACGTGGCGGCGCATCAGCGGCGGCAGCGTGAGCCGTGCGAGCGGCTTCACCATCCAGCGATCGAACCAGCCGATACGCGCCGCCAACGTCGCGGAGACAACGGCGCGGCTGCGCGCCTCAAGCGCGTCGCGGCGCCGTTCGATGCCGTGGCCGGCGCGGCCCTCGTCGTCCGGCAGAACCAGCCGGCGCGCGCCCGCCTGTGCAGCGGCGTGAAGCAGCGCCGATTGCACGTCATAATCGCGCGGCATTGCCGCAACCTCCGCCAAACGCCGTCCGTCGAGCCGCGCGACGCCGGCCCAGGCCTGCCCCCCGCCGACCCGCTCATACCCTGCCGTCGCCTCGCCGTCGGCGACGACGAGCATCACGTCGCCCGGGGTACGCACCACGGGCGCCAGTACGGTCTGCGTCGTGACGAGCCCGTCGGCGAGCACCAGCAGGTGCGACAGTGGATGGAGGCGGGCGGAGGCGTCGGCGGCGCTGCGCACCGTATCGATCGTCACGCCGCGCCGCCCGATCCGGGCGACCGCGCCGAGCAATTCGGGCGTCAGCCGCGCAACCACGACGACGATCTGCGACGCACCCGCATCGATCAGCAGCCGTGCCTGATATTCGATCACCGTCATGCCGGCGAACGGCAGGGTGGCGGCAAGCGCGCCGGGCCGGTCCTCGGCGTCCTGCACGGCAAAGATCAACCCGGCGAGCATCGCCGGGCGCTTAGGCCGTGTCCCGCCCCGGGGCAACGGCGGCGGGCGGTGACCGGGCTAGAGCCGCTCGATCGCGCGGCGCAGCTTGCGCAGCATCGCGGCATCGTTCGGCGAGAGCGCGGTCGCCTGGGTCGCGAGCGCCATCAGCCGCACCGCGCCGAAACTCGCCGCCAGCCCCTTCAGCCGCCACGCCGCCGCACGCCACGCCTCGTCGTCCGACGCGGCGGCGAGCGCCTCGAACCCGCGCTTGGCGCTGTCGACGAAGGAGGCGCGAAGCTCGGCGATCAGCGCCGGATCGTCCCCCACGGCGGCAGCGAGCGCCGCATCGATAGCTCCGGGATCATAGGCCATGGGGCAAGTCGCTAGCAGGCAACGCTTAATCGCAAGTTTCCGCTATTCGCTTTCGGCGCGATCGATTCGTGATACACCCGGCGGCATGACCGGGGGGCCATCAGTGATCGACATTCGCTCGCGTGACGCAAGCGATCAGCCGCAGCCGACCGAGGCCGAAGCGCCCGTCGCCCTGGCGGAGCATTTCGCCTTCGACGAGGAGCCGATCGAGGAAAATGGCGGCTACGTCGCGCCCTCCCCGCTGCGCAATATCGGGCCGATCGCGCTGGTTGCGGTGTCGGTGGCGTGGGTCGCCGGGCTGATCTGGCTGGCGCGCGGGCAGTTCGCGGCGATGCCGGCTTTGGCGGTGGCGCAATTCGCCGCAGCGCTCGTGGCGGTACCCGTCCTTGCCGGCGTGGTGTGGTTGATCGCACTGCGGACGAGCCGGGCGGAGGCGATGCGCTTCGCCGCCACCGCGCGCGCGATGCGTGGCGAGGCCGCCGCGCTCGAACGGACGGTGGGTGCGCTTGCCGCCGCGCTGGAGGACAATCGCCAGCGGCTCGCGGAACAGGTGCAGCATTTGAGCACGATTGGCGACGCGGCCACCGCGCGGCTGTCGGCGATCGGTCGCGGCCTGTCGGAAGAAATCGACCAGGCCGACGTTCACGCGCGCTCGCTCGCCGAGGCGGCGGGTAATGCGCAGAACAACCTGTCAGTGCTCCTCGCCACGATGCCGCGCGCGCAGGCCGAGGCCGACGCGATGGCGGGCAAGATCGAACGCGCCGGGCTGGCCGCAGGCGAGCAGGTGGCGGCGCTGGACGCACAGATCGTCGCACTCGCCGATCGCGGGCGCGAGGCGGAAGCGGTGGCTGGCGGGGCGGCACAGAAGCTCGCGGCGCATATCGCACGGATGGAGGCAACCAGCGAGACGGCAGGCGTTCGGTTAGAGGCCGTCACGGCGGAGATGACGGGCGCGGTCGACGCGTTGCTGTCGCGTACCGCCGATGCGGTCGACGAATCGCGCAAGGGGATCGCCGCGCAGGGCGACGCGATGCTCGCGATGGTCGGCGCGAATCAGGCCGCGCTCGACGCCGCAGCGCGCGAGAGTGCCGAATCGCTCGCAGAGCGGATCGGCGTGATCGAAATCGTCATCGACCGCATCACCGCGCGACTCGCTGCACAGCGGTCGAATGCCGACGGGCTGGTCGGCGACCTCGAAGTGGGCATCGCGCGCGTCGGCGGCGAGCTCGATGAGCTACACCGCCTGGGTGTCGAGCGCTCGCAGCATCTCGCCGCGTCGATCAGCGCGCTCGGCGGCTCGGCGAGCGCGATGACCGAGGCGCTCGTCGCCGGGGACACGATGGCAACCAAGGCGATCGCTACAACCGAATCGCTGCTGCTCGCGCTCGACGCGGCGGCGCGCGAGATCGACGAAACGCTGCCGGCCGCGGTCGACCGTCTCGACGCGCGAGTGATGGCGGCCAAGGCGGTGGTCGTCGCCGCGAAGCCAGAGCTGCTCGCGCTCGTCACCGCCGCGGAGAGCACGCACAGCGCGATCGAGGCGGTCGCGCAGGTGGTGGCGGACCAGCGCAACAACGTCGACACGTTGAGCGGCACGCTGCTCGAGACGCTGTCGACCGGCCGCGCCAAGGCGGATGCGATGGGGCAGATGGTCGACGATGCCGCCGACCGAGCGAACCGCTTCGCCGAAGAAGCCGCGCCGCGCCTGCTGGAGGCGCTGCTGCGCGTGCGCGACACCGCGACGCAGGCGGCAGATCACGCGCGCGAGGTGCTGGCGCGCGTCATCCCAGAAGCGGCAGAGGCGCTGGAGAAATCGGGCGCGGCGGCGCTGCGGCGGGCGGTCGACGCCGGGCTCGACGGGCAGATCGCGCAGATCGCCGTCAGCGCGGAGACGGCGGTAGAGGCCGCCAACCGCGCCGCGCTGCGGCTCGACGAGCAGATCAAGGCGATCGACGCGGCGGCAGCATCGGTCGATACGCGACTGGAGGTGGCGCGCGCCGAACAGGAGGAAGCGAGTCAGGAGAGCTTCGCCCGCCGCGCGTCGCTGCTGATCGAGGCGCTCAATTCGGCCGCGATCGACATCACGCGCAGCTTCGCGCCAGATGTCGCCGACAGTGCCTGGGCAGCGTATCTGAAGGGCGACCGCGGCGTGTTTACGCGGCGCGCGGTGCGGCTGCTCGACGGCGTCGAGCAGCGAGAGATCGCGCGCCTGTACGACGACGATCTCGGCTTCCGCGACCAAGTGAACCGCTACATCCACGATTTCGAGGCGATGTTGCGGACGATCCTGACGCAGCGCGACGGCTCGCCACTCGGCGTCACGTTGCTGTCGTCTGACATGGGTAAATTGTACGTCGCGCTGGCGCAGGCGATCGAGCGGCTGCGCTAGCGGCGCCGCGGGCCGCAGGCAGCGCCGCCTGCCGCCCGCGATGCCTTAGTATTTGGTGAGGTCGACCATCGCCGGCGTGATCCAGTCGAACACGTAATTGGCGTAGAACAGGCCGAACAAGATCGTCGCGACGATCGTCACGCGCACGATCAGCCGCCTCAGCGAGAATTCATGCGGCGCGCTATCCGCCTGACCGCGGATCCGATCGCCGCCAGCCTCTTCCGTGGTGCGGACGCCGAAGGGCAGCACAAGGAAGACGCTGAACGACCAGAACAGGATGTAGATCGCGAGCGCGGACGACCAGCGCATGGTGCGTCACACCTCGATCATCAGGACGTCGACGACCGGCTTCTTGCCGGTCCAGCGCGTGGCGCAGCGGCGCACCGCGAGGCGCACGTCTTCGCGCACGCGATTGCGATCGCGATTGCGGCCGCGTGCCGCCTCCGCCGCCGCATCCTCCGCCTCGGCGATGAATGCGTCGCGCTCCTCCTCCACAGGGATGCCCTGCAGCCGCACCTGCGGCGTGCCGGCAAGCCGGCCGTCCTGCGCCAGTGCGAACGCAACCGAGATCTGGCCATTGACGCCGAGGCGGCGACGCTCGTTGATCGTCCCGCCGTCCGCCGGCAGGATCACGTCACCGTCAAGGACTAGGCGGCCGACGGGCGCGTGGCCGATCTTGGCCGGATCACCGGGCGCAAGACGCACCAGATCGCCGTCGGTCTGCACCAGCGTGCGCGGAATGCCGCGCGCAAGGCCAAAGCGCGCCTGCTCCATCAGATGCCGCATCTCGCCGTGGACGGGCACGAGGACACGGGGCCGCAGCCAGCCGTAGAGCTGCTCGAGCTCGGGCCGGCCTGGGTGGCCCGACACGTGGACGTGCGCCTGCTTCTCCGTGACCATCGCGACGCCGCGACCGGCGAGGATGTTCTGGATACGACCGATCGCCACCTCGTTGCCGGGAATCTGCTTCGACGAGAAGACGACGGTATCGCCCGCGTCGAGCTTGATCGGATGCTGGCCCTCCGCGACACGGGCGAGCGCCGCGCGCGGCTCGCCCTGCCCGCCCGTGGCGACGATCAGCACCTTGTCGCGCGGCAGCCGCATCGCCTCTTCGGGCGATACCGTATCGGGAAAATCGCGCAGATAGCCGCAGCTGCGCGCGACCTTGATGATACGATCGAGCGAGCGGCCGGTGACGCATAGGGTGCGCCCAGTCTCGCGCGCCACTTCGCCCAGCGTGTGCAGCCGCGCGGCGTTGGAGGCGAAGGTGGTGACGAGCACGCGCCCCTTCGCTTTGCCGATCGTCTCCATCAGCCCGCCGCGCACGTCGCTCTCGGAACCGGACGCGGTGTCGTTGAACACGTTGGTCGAATCGCACACCAGCACGTCGATCCCGCGATCGCCGATCGCCTTAAGCTCTTCGGCGCGCGCCGGCTTCCCGATCACCGGATCGGGATCGAGCTTCCAGTCGCCGGTGTGAAACACACGGCCCTGCGGTGTGTCGATGAGGAGCGCGTTCGCCTCAGGGATCGAGTGCGACATCGGCACGAACTCGAACCCGAACGGGCCGACGCGGAATGACTTACCCGGTTCGATCACGCGCAGGTCGATCCGGTCGGCGATCCGCTCCTCCTCCAGCTTGTGGCGGATGAGCCCGGCGGTGAACGGCGTCGCGTAGATCGGCACACCGAGATCGTCGGCCAGATACGGCAGCGCGCCGATATGATCCTCATGCCCGTGCGTAATGACGATGCCGTCGAGCGTGTCGAGCCGCTCCTCGATGAAGGCAAGGTCGGGCAGTACCAGATCGATGCCGGGATATTGGTGATCGGCAAAGGTGACGCCGCAATCGACCATCACCCAGCGGCCCTGCGCGCCATAGAGGTTCACGTTCATGCCGATCTCGCCCGAGCCGCCGAGGGCGCAGAAGAGAAGTTCGTCGTTCTTGGAAATCGTATTCGTCCTTCAGCAACACCGCCGCAATGTGGCGGCGGTGCGGGCGCCGGGGCGCCTCATGATCAAGGCTTCGTTATCTGGGGGAAGCCCGTGCCCCAATCTCGTCGCCAAGCCGGTTGGCCGGGCGGTCAGTCCGCCGCGTCGCGAACGGTCGTTGCTACGCGCCAGCCAGGGCGTCTCGCAGCAACGGTTCGGCGGATGCGGCGGTGAAATCTTTCACCCGATGATATGGGCGCGCTCGGCCATGATCGCCAGCCCCTGGATCGTCAGATCGGGCTCGATCGCGTCGAATACCCCCGTGTGCTGCTCGAACAGCGTGGCGAGGCCGCCGGTGGCGATCACCTTGGCCGGACGCCCGATCTCCGCCTTCATCCGCGCGACCAGCCCCTCGATCATCGCGAGATAACCCCAGTAGATGCCGATGTTCATCTGATCCACGGTGTTGCGGCCAATCACGGACAGGTTGTTCTTAGGCGCCTCGATCGCGATGCGCGGCAGCTTGGCCGCGGCGTTGACCAGCGCGTCGAGCGACAGGTTGATGCCCGGCGCGATGATTCCGCCCTTGTAGGCGCCGTTGAAGTCAGACACGTCGAGCGTCGTCGCGGTGCCGAAATCGATCACGATCAGGTCGCCGGCGTGCAGCGCGTGCGCCGCGATCGTGTTCACCGCCCGATCCGCGCCGAGGTTCTGCGGCTCGTCGACGTCGAGCGCGACGCCCCATTCGAGCGGCGCGCGCCCCGCGACCAGTGCGTCGGAACCGAAGTATTTGGACGAGAGCACCTGCAGATTGTGCAGCGCGCGCGGAACGACGGTGGAGACGACCACCGCGTCGACATCGCTGCGCTGATACCCTTCGAGCGCGAGCAGCTGGCTCAGCCACACGGCATACTCATCCGCGGTGCGGCGCGGATCGGTGGCGATGCGCCAGCGCGTCTTGATCTCGCGCCCGTCGACGAGCGCGAAGACGATGTTGGTGTTCCCCGCATCGACCGCGAGCAGCATGATCTTCCCCCCTAAACCACGAACACGTCGGCGGCGTGGATGACACGGACCGCGCCATCCGCCAAGCGCAGCCGCAGTGCGCCGTCATCCGCTAGGCCAACGAACGCGCCCGCCAAAGATGATCCGTCCGACAGATTGGCGACGAGCGGCGTGCCGAGGGGATGTGCCTGCCCCTCCCAGCGCGCGATGACGGGCGCGAGCCCGTCGCGGCGCCAGATGCCGAGCCAGCGCGCAAAATCGCTGACAAGGTGATCGAAGAGCTCGGCCGCCGAGTGCACCCACAAGCGACCGGCGAGGCTCGCGGTCTGGCGCCCCTCGATCGTGGGGTGCGTCGCGAGATTGACGCCGAAGCCGGCAATCACCGCGTCGCCGCTGCGCTCGAGGAGAATGCCGGCAAGCTTTGCGCCGTCAAGCAGCAGATCGTTGGGCCATTTGATCGTCACCGCGGGGCAGCCGAGCGTCCCGATCGTCTCGGCGAGCGCCACCGCGCAGACGAGCGCGAGTGACGCTGCAGGGGGATCCGTCGGCACGATCCGGATCAGCGTGCTGGCATAGAGGTTGCCGCCCAGCGATTCCCATGCACGACCTTGACGCCCGCGGCCCGCCGTCTGCCGCTCGGCGCGCAGCCAGCTGCCTTCGTGCGCGCCATCGGCGGCGAGCGCGAGGAGGTCGGCGTTGGTCGAGCCGGTCTCCGCGACCGTCAGGATCGCCGGCAGCGCCGGTCCGCTCAGAACAGCGCCTGCGCTGCCGCCATCGTCCAGCTACCGAGCAGCGGAATGGCGAGATAGCCGAGCGGCGATACTGCGACCGCGGCCACCGCGATCAGCCCGCCCTCCAGCCGATCACCCGTGCCGAACGCCGCAGCCGGCTCATCAAAGTACATCGTCTTGACGACGCGCAGATAATAATAGGCGCCGATCGTGCTCGCCGCGATGCCGACGACGGCGAGCGGGAACAGCCCGGCGCGCACCGCGGCATCGAACACCGCGAACTTCGCCCAGAACCCGAACAGCGGCGGGATGCCGGCAAGGCTGAACATGAAGATCGCCAGCGCAGCGGCCAGGCCCGGGCGGCTGCGCGACAGGCCGGAGAGCGAGGCGATCGTCTCGATCGGCTGCCCCGCCTCGTCGCGCATCTGCAGCACGACGAGGAACGCGCCGAGCGTCGTCGCGATGTAGATCGCCATGTACGTCAGCACCGACGCGACACCCTCGGGCGTTGCCGCTGCGAGGCCGATCAGCGCGAAACCGACGTTGTTGATCGACGAATAGGCGAGCAGGCGCTTGATGTTGCTCTGCCCGATCGCGGCAACCGCGCCGAGGATGATCGACGCGAGCGCGGCGAAGATCACGATCTGGCGCCACTGGTCCGCCGCCGGGCCCATCGCCTCGATCGCGACGCGTGCCGCAAGCCCCATCGCGGCTACCTTCGGCGCGGAGGCGAAGAACGCGGTCACCGGCGTCGGCGCGCCTTCGTAGACGTCGGGCGTCCACATGTGGAACGGCACCGCGCTGATCTTGAAGGCGATGCCGGCGAAGACAAAGACGAGCCCGAACATGAGGCCGATCGACTTCGCGTCGCCCGTCAGCGTTGCCGCGCCATACGCGCCAGCAATCTCGCCGAACATCGTCGAGCCGGTGAAGCCGTAAACAAGGCTGATGCCGTAGAGGAGGATGCCGCTGGCAAGCGCGCCGAGCACGAAATACTTTAGGCCAGCCTCCGCTGAACGCGCGTCCTGCCGCATGAAGCTGGCGAGTACATAGGCGGCGAGGCTCTGCAGCTCGAGACCGATGTAGAGCGTCAGCAGATCGCCGGCGGAGACCATGATCCCCATGCCAATCGCCGACAGCAGGATCAGCACGGGATATTCGGGCCGCAGGTCGTCACCCGCGGTGCGCTCGAAGAAGCTCGGCGCAAGGACGATCGCGATCGCCGAGGCGATGTAGATCAGCACCTTGCCGAAGCCGGCGAAGGCATCCGCACGGTACATGCCGTCGAACGCCGCGCCGCCGCCCGTCGCGGGCCCGATCAGCGCGAGGCACGCGCCGCCAAGTACCGCAACCGCCGTCCACGAGATCGCTCGCGTCGCCGTGGCAGGCGCCCAAGCCGACACCATCATCAGCGCCAGCGCACCGAGCGCCAGCACGACTTCGGGAAGGGTCATCGCGACCTGCGATGCATAGTCCATCAGTGCGCCTTTCCGGGGGCGGTGGCGTGCGCGGCGCCTTCTGCATGCGCGGCGGGAACGATGCCGGTGCCGGGTGTCGGGCGCGAGTCACCGGCGGGCTGTGCGCGCTCGATCCGCGCGAGCAGTCGCGCGGTGTCAGCGCGCATCGGCGCGAGGAAGCTTTCGGGATAGACGCCCATCCACAGCACCGCGGCGGCGATCGGTGCGAGCAGCCAGAGTTCACGGCGCGACAGATCGGGCATCGCGCGCACCTCTTCCGACTTGATCTCGCCAAACACCACGCGGCGGTACAGATAGAGCATGTACGCCGCGCCGAGGATAATGCCGGTGGTGCACAGCAGCGCGATCGTCGTCGACACCTTGTACGTGCCCATCAACGCCAGCAGCTCGCCGACGAAGTTGCTCGTCCCTGGCAGGCCGATCGACGCCATCGTGAAGAGCAGGAAGAAGACGGCGTAGCGCGGCATGTTGCTGGCAAGCCCGCCGTAGCGCGCGATCTCGCGAGTGTGTAGGCGATCGTAGATCACGCCGACGCACAGGAACAGCGCGCCAGAGACGAGCCCGTGCCCGAGCATCACCATCATCGCGCCCTCGATCCCCTGCGCGTTGAACGCGAACAGGCCGATCGTGACGATCGCCATGTGCGCGACCGACGAATAGGCGATCAGCTTCTTCATGTCCGACTGCACCAGCGCGACGAGGCTGGTGTAGATCACCGCCACCGCCGACAGCGCGAAGACGAGCCAGACGAGCTGCGACGACGCCTCCGGGAACATCGGCAGGCTGAAGCGCAGGAAGCCGTAGCCGCCGAGCTTCAGCAGCACGCCCGCCAGGATCACCGATCCCGCCGTCGGCGCCTGGACGTGCGCATCGGGCAACCAAGTGTGGACCGGCCACATCGGCATCTTCACCGCGAAGGAGGCGAAGAAGGCGAGCCACAGCCAGGTCTGCACGTCCGGCGGGAAATCATACGCCATCAGCGCCGGGATCGACGTCGTGTCCGCAGTGATGCTCATGTAGAGCATCGCGATGAACATCAGCAGCGAGCCGAGCAGCGTGTACAGGAAGAACTTGTACGACGCGTAGATGCGGTTCGCACCGCCCCAGATACCGATGATGAGGAACATCGGGATCAGGCCGGCTTCGAAGAAGATGTAGAACAGGAAGATATCCTGCGCCGCGAAGGTGCCGATCATCAGCACTTCGGTGAGCAGGAACGCCGCCATGTATTCGGGCACGCGTTTTTCGATCGCGTCCCACGATGCGCCAATGCAGATCGGCATCAGGAACACGCTGAGCGCAATCAGCAGCAGCGCATAGCCGTCGATGCCAAGCGCCCAGGCGAAGCGGCCGAACAGCGGCGCATATTCGACGAACTGCCACTGCGCGCCGCCGACGTCGAAGCTGAGCCACAGGATGACGCCGAGCGCCAGATCGGCGAGCGTCGCCGCCAGCGCGAGCCAGCGCGCGCTCTGTGCCGACAGGAAGAGGCAGGCGACCGCGGCGAGCGCCGGGATTGCGAGCATCAGCGAGAGGATGGGAAAACCGGTCACTTCGCCCCCAGCAGGCCGTTCGGGCCGCGCGCCGATGCGCCACGCCCTTCCCCGAACAGCGGGGCGATGAGATCAAGCGTTGCGGCGCGAGCGGCCGAAACGCGCGTGGTGGTGTCCGCGCGGATCATCCTGCGATCACCCAGGTCGCCGCGGCGGTGAGCCCGATCAGCATGACGAAGGCGTAGGTGTAGACGTAGCCTGTCTGCACCCGGCCGGCGACCCGGCTGGTCACCTGCGTCACCCAGGCCGCGCCGTTCGGGCCGAAGCGGTCGATCGTGCCCTCGTCGCCCTTGTGCCACAGCAGGCGGCCGATCGCGAATGCCGGCCGGACGAACAGCAGGTTGTACAGCTCGTCGAAATACCATTTGTGCGCGATGAAATCGTACAGCGCGTCGAACGTCGTCGTGAAGCGACGCGGCCAATCGGTACGACGGATATAGGCCATCCACGCGCCGAACAGACCGATCAGCATGACGATCGTCGCGGCGAGCTTCACCAGCAGCGGCACGGCGTGCATCTCGTGCATCAGATGTTCGTTGAACGCGAGGCTGCCGCGCCAGAACCGCTCGCCCGCCTCGGGCTCGATGAACCAGCCATGGAACACATAGCCGGCGAACACGGCGCCAAGCGACAGCACGATGAGCGGCACCAGCATCGACACCGGGCTCTCGTGCGGATGGTAGCCCGCGGTGCCCGTCGGCACGGACTCTATGTCGCGGCCGTGGGCGTGCGGCGCATGGCCGGCGTCCTCCGCGGCGGGATCATCATGCCCGTGCGCCTCGTGACCGTGCGCATCGTGGCCATGCGCGTCGGGGCCGTGACCATGCGCGTCGTGGACAGCGTGCTGGATATGCTCGGACCCGGCCCAACGCGGTGCGCCCCAGAAGGTGAGGAACATCAGACGCCACGAATAGAAGCTCGTCAGTAGCGCGGCGATCGTGCCGACCCAGAACGCGCCCTGCCCGCGCCCCGACGCCCAGGCGACCTCGAGGATCGCGTCCTTCGAATGGTAGCCGGCGAAACCGCCGACGCCGTAGATGCCGACGCCGGTGATCGCCAACGTACCGAGCAGCATCGCCCAGAAGGTGATCGGGATATGCCGGCGCAGGCCGCCGTAGAAACGCATGTCCTGCTCGTGATGCATCGCGTGGATCACCGAGCCCGCGCCGAGGAACAGCAGCGCCTTGAAGAAGGCGTGCGTGAACAGGTGGAACATCGCCGCGCCATAGGCGCCGACGCCCGCGGCGAAGAACATGTAGCCGAGCTGCGAGCACGTCGAATAGGCGATCACGCGCTTGATGTCGGTCTGCGTCGTGCCGATCGTCGCGGCGAAGATACACGTTGCGGCACCGATCGCAGTGACGACGTGGAGCGCAGTCTGCGAAGTTTCGAACATCGGCGATAGGCGGCAGACCATGAATACGCCCGCGGTGACCATCGTCGCGGCGTGGATCAGCGCCGACACCGGGGTCGGGCCTTCCATCGCGTCGGGCAGCCAGGTGTGCAGGCCAAGCTGCGCCGACTTGCCCATCGCGCCGACGAACAGGAGCAGGCAGAGCACCGTCATCGTATCGAAGCGGTAGCCGAGGAAGCCGATCGTCGATCCAGCCATGCCGGGCGCAGCCTCAAGGATCGCGGGGATCGAGACCGTGTCGAACACGAGATAGGTGCCGAAGATGCCGAGCATGAAGCCCAGGTCACCGACGCGATTGACGACGAACGCCTTGATCGCGGCGGCGCTGGCGCTCGGCTTCTTGAACCAGAAACCGATCAGCAGGTAGCTAGCGAGACCGACGCCTTCCCAGCCGAAGAACATCTGGATGAGGTTGTCCGCCGTCACCAGCATCAGCATCGCAAAGGTGAACAGCGACAGATAGGCGAAGAACCGTGGCTGATCCGGATCCTCCTCCATATACCCCCAGCTGTAGAGGTGAACGAGCGCCGAGACGCTGGTGATGACCACCAGCATGACGCTGGTCAGCGCATCGACGCGCAGCGCCCACGACACGTCGAAGCTGCCCGAGGTGATGAAGTGGAGCACCGGCGTGACGGAGGCCGAGAGGCTGCCCGTCATGAAGCCGATGAAGATCGGCCACGACAGCGCGCACGCGATGAACAACGCGGCGGTCGTCACACCCTTCGCAGCGACGTTGCCGATCGCACGATTGCCGAGCCCGGCAATCGCCGCCGCGAGCAGCGGCAGGAAGACGATGAAGAGGATCGAGGTCACGGGTCGTTCAGCCCTTCATCCGGCTGGGATCGTCGACCGAGATCGAGCCCCGACCGCGGAAGAAGATGACGAGAATGGCGAGCCCGATCGCCGCCTCACCGGCAGCGACGGTCAGCACGAACATCGCGAAAACTTGCCCGACGAGATCGTTCAACGCCGCCGAGAAGGCGACGAGATTGATGTTCACCGCGAGCAGGATCAGCTCGATCGCCATCAGGATGACGATGATGTTCTTGCGGTTGAGGAAGATCCCCAGCACGCCCATCGTGAACAGCAGTGCCGCCACGACGAGATAGTGGATCAGGCCGATCGCCCCGGTCACAGCTGCACCCCCTGCCCGATTTCCGGCCGCATGTTGCGTGTCGCATCCTGCGGGCGGCGTGCGATCTGCGCGGCGATGTTCTGCGGGCGCACGCCGTGTCGCTGGCGGTGCGTCAGGACGATCGCGCCGATCATCGCGACGAGCAGCACGAGCCCCGCGCCCTCGAACACGAACAGGTAGCGCGTGTAGAGGAGGTTGCCGATCGCCTGGATGTTGGGCAGCGTCGCGTCGGTCGGCGCCGCACGCCGCGCGAGATCGACCCCGCCCGCGCTCCATGCGCCGACGCCAATCAGGATCTCGCACACCAGCGCCACCGCGAGCACCAGCCCCAGCCCGAAATACCGCACGAAACCAGCGCGTAGCTCAGCGAAGTCGATATCGAGCATCATGACGACGAAGAGGAACAGCACCGCGACCGCCCCGACGTAGACGATGACGAGAAGCATCGCGATGAACTCAGCGCCCACCAGCACCATAAGCCCGGCGGCGTTGAAGAACGCCAGGATCAGCCACAGCACGCTGTGCACCGGGTTGCGCGAGCCGATCGTCATCGCGCCCGACACGAGCACGACGACGGCGAAGAGATAGAAGGCGATGGCCTGGATCATGCCATCACCACGGGGGTGCGGTGAATCATCGCGCGTCGCCTACCGATATGCCGCGTCGGCGGCAATGTTCGCCGCGAGCGCCCGCTCCCAGCGGTCGCCGTTGTCGAGCAGCTTGGCCTTGTCGTAGATCAGTTCTTCGCGCGTTTCGGTCGAATAATCGAGGTTCGGCCCCTCGACGATCGCGTCGACCGGGCAGGCTTCCTGGCACAGGCCGCAGAAGATGCACTTCGTCATGTCGATGTCGTAGCGCGTCGTGCGGCGGCTGCCGTCGTCGCGCGGCTCGGCCTCGATCGTGATCGCCAGCGCCGGGCACACCGCCTCGCACAGCTTACACGCGATGCAGCGTTCCTCGCCGTTGGGATAGCGGCGCAGCGCGTGCTCGCCACGGAACCGCGGAGAGAGCGGGTTACGCTCGAACGGATAGTTGATCGTCGCCTTGGGCTTGAAGAAATACTTCAAGGTCAGCGCGTGCGCCTTCACGAACTCCCAGAGGGTGAAGGCCTTGATCGTCGAAGCGATACCCATATCAGATCCCAACCCGGTTCAGCATCAGCACGCCGGACACGAGGAACACCCAGAACAGCGACACCGGCAGGAACACCTTCCAGCCCAGCCGCATCAGCTGGTCGTAGCGATAGCGCGGCACCGTCGCCTTCACCCAACTGAACAGGAAGAAGAAGAACAGGATCTTGGCGAACAGCCAGATGATCCCCGGCACCCAGTAGAGCGGCGCCCAGTCAAGCGGCGGCAGGTAGCCGCCCCAGAACAGCGTCGCATTGAGCGTGCACATCAACAGCACGTTGGCGTATTCGCCCAGCCAGTAAAGCGCGAAGCTCATCGACGAATATTCGGTCTGATAACCCGCGACGAGTTCCGATTCCGCCTCGGTCAGATCGAACGGCGCGCGCTGCGTCTCGGCCAGCGAGGAGATGAAGAACATCACTGCCATCGGAAACAGCAGCGGGTTGAGGAAGAAGCCGTTGATCGGCGTGCCCAGCACGCTGCGCTGCGCCTCGACGATCCCGGTGAGGTTAAACGTGCCCGCCCACATGATGACCGAGATGAGCACGAAGCCGATCGCGACTTCGTAGCTGACCATCTGTGCCGCGGCGCGGATCGCCGAGAAGAACGGATATTTCGAGTTCGACGACCAGCCGGCGAGAATGATGCCGTAGACACCGAGCGACGAGGCGGCGAGAATGTAGAGCAGACCGACGTTGATGTCCGCCAGCACGACGCCGACGTCGAACGGCACCACCGCCCACACGATCAGCGCGACGGTAAAGGTGATGATTGGCGCGAGCAGGAACAGGCCGCGGTTTGCCGCGGTCGGCACGATCGTTTCCTGGAGGAAGACCTTAAGACCGTCGGCGAACGACTGCAGCAAACCGAACGGACCGACGACGTTGGGGCCGCGGCGCAGCGCCATCGCCGCCCAGATCTTGCGATCGGCGTAGATGATCATCGCCACCGCCAGCATCAGCGGCAGCGCGATGACGAGAATACCGATGATCGTGGCAAGGAACCACGCCCAGCCGTAGTCCATGCCGTAAGAAGTGAAGAACTGCGTCATGTTATTCCGCGGCCTCCGCGAAGGTCTCGCCGTGAACGAGTTCGGCCGAGCAGCGCTGCATCGTCGGCGAAGCGCGGCAGATCGCGTTGGTCAAGTAGAAGTCCTTGATCGGATAGCCGTCGAGCACGCCCTGCGCCGTGGCGGACAAGGCCGGAGGGTTCCACGCAAAGGTCACCAGACCTTCGTACGCAAGATCGGGACAGTCGAGCGCCATCGCAGCGCGCAGCTCGCCGAGCGTGTCGAACGGCAGCGGGCGGCCAAGTGTTTCGGACAGCGCGCGGAAGATCGTCCAGTCCTCGCGCGCGTCGCCCGGCGCGAACACCGCGCGGTTGCCGCGCTGGACGCGCCCTTCGAGGTTGACCCAGGTGCCCGACTTCTCGGCATAGGTCGAACCCGGCAGCACGACGTCGGCCGCCGCGGCACCCTTGTCGCCATGGTGGCCGACATACACCTTGAAGCCGGTGAAGCGCGCGAAATCGCATTCGTCGGCACCTAGGAAGAACGCGAGCTTCGCGTCGTAAAGCGCCGATATACCGGCCTTTTGCGCGTAGCCGAGCATCAGCCCGCCCATCCGGCTTGCGGCCATGTGGACGACGTTGAACCCGTTCCACCCATCCTTGACGAGGCCGAGCGTGTCGACGAGCGAGAGCGCCGCGCCGTGCGCACCCTTGAGCGCGCCGCCGCCGACGATCACCATCGGCCGCTCAGACTTGCCGAACGCCTCGGTCAGGGCGTCCGGCAGATCGCCGAGTACCGCGAGATCGTTGCCGAGCCAGGTCGCCTTGTAGGTAAGGTCGGTCTCCGGGCCGATCGCCCACACCTTCGCGCCGCGCTTGATTGCCTTGCGGATCCGCGTGTTGACGAGGCTCGCTTCCCAGCGGAGGTTGGTGCCGATCAGCAGGATCGCGTCGGCGCGCTCCACCCCGGCGATCGTGGTGTTGAAATTGACCGCGGCAAGGCTCGACGTGTCATAGTCCATGCCCGTCTGCCGCCCCTCGAGCAGCGACGAGCCCATATCGCGCAACAGCGCCTTGGCGGCGAACATCGTCTCGCAATCGACGAGATCGCCGGCCACGGCCGCGACGCTGTCGCCGGCTGCCTTGGCGACATCGGCAATCACTGCGAATGCCTCGTCCCACGTGGCGGGGACGAGCTTGCCGTCACGCCGCACATAGGGCCGATCGAGCCGCCGCCGGACGAGGCCGTCGACCGCGTGACGCGTTTTGTCGGTCGCCCACTCCTCGTTGACCTCGTCGTTCACCCGCGGGAGCGCGCGCAGCACCTGCCGCCCACGGCTGTCGAGCCGGATGTTGGTGCCGACCGCGTCCATCACGTCGATCGTCAGCGTCTTGTTCAGTTCCCACGGCCGCGCCTCGAAGGCGTAGGGCTTGCTCGTCAGCGCGCCGACCGGACACAAATCGACGACGTTGCCGCTCAGCTCGCTCGTCACCGCCTCTTCGAGGTAGGAGGTGATCTGCATGTTCTCGCCGCGATAGATCGCGCCGATTTCCTCGACGCCAGCGACTTCCTCGGCGAAGCGGACGCAGCGCGTGCACTGGATGCAGCGGGTCATGATCGTCTTGACGATCGGACCCATGTACTTCTCGGTGACGGCGCGCTTGTTCTCCTGGAAGCGGCTGTGGCCGCGCCCATAGGCCATCGCCTGATCCTGCAGGTCGCACTCGCCGCCCTGGTCGCAGATCGGGCAATCGAGCGGGTGATTGATCAGCAGGAATTCCATGATGCCCTCGCGGGCATGCTTGACCATCGGCGAGGTGGTGAAGACCTCCTGGTTGTCCGCCGCCGGCAGCGCGCACGACGCCTGCGGCTTGGGCGGCCCGGGCTTCACCTCGACCAGGCACATGCGGCAGTTGCCGGCGATCGACAGCCGCTCATGGTAACAGAAACGCGGGATCTCCTTGCCGGCGATCTCGCACGCCTGCAGCACGGTGGCGCCCTGCGGCACCTCCACTTCGATCCCGTCTACCTTCAGCTTGGGCATTATTCTGCAGCTTCCTGCATGGGGGCAAGGCCGCCGCCCTGACGTTCGATGATACGGCGCTCGAGCTCGGGGCGGAAATGCTTGATCAGGCCCTGGATCGGCCATGCCGCCGCGTCGCCGAGCGCGCAGATCGAATGGCCTTCGACCTGCTTGGTGACCTGTTGGAGCATGTCGATCTCGCCGATCTCGGCGTCGCCGGTGCGCAGCCGCTCCATCACGCGCCACATCCAGCCAGTGCCTTCGCGGCACGGCGTGCACTGGCCACAGCTTTCATGCTTGTAGAAATACGAGATGCGGCTGATCGCGCGGACGACGTCGGTCGACTTGTCCATGACGATGATCGCCGCGGTGCCAAGCCCGGAGCCGACCGCCTTCAGGCCGTCGAAGTCCATCGGCGCGTCCATGATGTCCTTCGCCGGTACCAGCGGCACCGACGAGCCGCCGGGGATCACCGCGAGCAGGTTGTCCCACCCGCCGCGGATGCCGCCGCAATGCTTTTCGATCAGCTCGCGGAACGGGATGCTCATCGCTTCCTCGACCACACACGGCTTTTCGACGTGCCCGCTGATCTGAAACAGTTTGGTGCCGCGGTTGTTCTCCGCACCGAAGCTCGCGAACCATTCCGCGCCGCGCCGCAGGATCGTCGGCGCGACCGCGATGCTCTCGACGTTGTTGACCGTCGTCGGGCAGCCGTAGAGGCCGGCGCCGGCCGGGAACGGCGGCTTCAAGCGCGGCTGGCCCTTCTTGCCCTCCAGGCTCTCGATCATCGCGGTCTCTTCGCCGCAGATGTACGCGCCGGCGCCACGGTGGACGAAGACGTCGAAGTCGTAGCCCGAGCCGCAGGCGTTCTTGCCGACGAGGCCCGCGTCATACGCCTCCTGCACGGCGGCAAACAGCGTCTCGGCTTCGCGAATATATTCGCCGCGGATGTAGATGTACGCGGCGCGCGCACGCATCGCGAAGCCGGCGACCAAAGCGCCCTCGATCAGCTTGTGCGGATCGTGGCGGATGATCTCGCGGTCCTTGCACGAACCAGGCTCGGATTCGTCGGCGTTGATGACCAGGAAGCTCGGCCGCTCGGGGCTCGGCGTCTTGGGCATGAACGACCATTTGGTACCGGTCGGGAAGCCAGCGCCGCCGCGACCGCGCAGGCCCGACGCTTTGGTCACGTCGATGATCTTGTCCTGCCCGAGATCGAGCAACGCCTTGGTATTGTCCCAATCGCCGCGACCGCGCGCGGCCTGCAGCGTCCACGGCTGATAGCCGTAGAGATTGGTGAAGATGCGGTCCTTGTCCGTCAGGGACGTGATGACGCTCATGCGCTCGCTCCCACGGCAGGCGTGTTCCATTCGGAACGGTAATCGTGATTCTCGCTCACCATCGCGGTCAGCGTCGTCGGCCCGCCGAGCGGCTCGACGGTGTGGCGGCCAGGCTCCTGCGTGCCTGTCTTGGGCTGCTCGCCGCGCGCCAGCGCGTCGAGGATCGCGACGGTGCGATCGTAGTCGAGATCCTCGTAATTGTCGTCGTTGATCTGGACCATCGGCGCCGAGGCGCAATTGCCCATGCACTCGACCTCGGTCAGCGTGAACAGGCCGTCGGGCGTCGTCTTGCCCTTGATCAGCCCCTTGTTCTTGCACGCCGCCAGCACGTCGTCCGATCCGCGCAGCATGCACGGCGTAGTGCCGCAGACCTGCACGTGGAAGCGGCCGACGGGGGCAAGATTGAACATCGTGTAGAAGGTCGCGACCTCATAGACGCGCATATACGGCACGCCGATTTCGCGCGCGACGAATTCAATCACCGGTACCGGCAACCAGCCCTGCGTCTGCGTTTCTGCGCCCACTTGCCGCTGCGCGAGATCGAGCAGCGGGATCGAGGCGGACTGCTCGCGCCCGGCCGGATAGCGCGCGAGGATCGCGTTGCGCTTGGTAATGCTTTCCTCGGACCACTGGAACCCGTTCCAGCGGGCACGGACCTCGGCCTCGTCGGGGATCTGGGGGGCGTCAGCCACGGTACGAACGGCTCCTGAGGAAGAAGGCGCAGCCGATCGAGACGGCGCCCAACAAGACAAAGGCGATCAGGCTCTGCCGGCCGCCCAGAACATCATTCACCGCGCTGATCATGATCAGCACCAGCCCCATGATCCAGCACGCCTTTGCCGGCCCATGAAAGTTAAAATTCACCGGTCGCATTCCCCGAACACGATGTCCATCGCACCGAGGATCGCGGTGGTATCGGCGAGCATGTGGCCGCGGCTCATGAAGTCCATCGCCTGAAGATGGCTGAACGCGGTCGGGCGGATCTTGCAGCGGTACGGCTTGTTGGTGCCGTCGCTGACCAGATAGACGCCGAACTCGCCCTTGGGGCTTTCCGTCGCGACATACACTTCGCCCGCGGGCACGTGATAGCCCTCGGTGTAGAGCTTGAAGTGATGGATCAGCGCTTCCATCGATTGCTTCATCTCGCCGCGCTTGGGCGGCACCACCTTTCGATCGAGGCTGGCGATCGGGCCCTCGGGCATCTCCGCCAGACACTGTTTCATGATCCGCGCCGACTGGCGGACCTCCTCGACGCGCACCATGAAGCGGTCGTAGCAATCGCCGCGCGTGCCGACCGGCACCTCGAAATCCATCCGCGCGTAGACGTCGTACGGCTGTTGCTTGCGCAGATCCCACGGAATGCCCGCGGCGCGGATCATCGGACCCGAGAAGCCCCAGCGCAGCGCATCGTCGCGCGAGACGATACCGATATCGACGTTGCGCTGCTTGAAGATGCGGTTGTCCGCGACGAGGCTGATCGCATCCTCGAACAACACCGGCAGGCGGTTGTCGAGCCAGTCGGCGATGTCGGTCAGCAGCTTGAGCGGCACGTCCTGGTGGACGCCGCCGACGCGGAAGTAATTGGCGTGCATCCGCGCGCCCGACGCCCGCTCGTAGAAGCCCATCAGGTCTTCGCGCAGCTCGAACAGCCACAGGTTCGGCGTCATCGCGCCGACGTCCATCACGTGGCTGCCCAGGTTGAGCATGTGGTTCATGATGCGCGTCAGTTCGGCGAAGAACACGCGCAGATACTGCGCCCGCAGCGGCACTTCGAGGTCGAGCAGCTTCTCGATCGCGAGCACGAACGTGTGCTCCATGCACATCGGCGAGCAGTAATCGAGCCGATCGAAATACGGGATCGCCTGCTGATACGTCTTGTACTCGATCAGCTTCTCGGTGCCGCGATGCAGCAACCCGACGTGCGGGTCGATCCGATCGACGATCTCGCCGTCGAGCTCCATCACCAGCCGGAGCACGCCGTGCGCCGCGGGATGCTGCGGCCCGAAGTTGATCGTATAGTTCTGGATCGCGACCTCGTCGGCGGTCGGGCGGCCGTCCGCGTCGATGTGCGCGATGCGCTCGACCGCAGGGTCGATCCGATCGTTCAGCACGTTATCGGTCATCACCGTGTCGGTCACTGGTTCTGTCCTCCCTTGCCGGGAACGACATCGGGATCGGCAGGCTTGGGTGTGCCCTCCGGATGCGACTTCCCGGCGCCGGTCTCGGCGGTGCTCTTCGCGTCGGCCTTGGCATAAGGCTCGCTCGACGCGGCGGGCGCCTTCGCCTTGCTCTCGCTGGCGTCCGCCTTCTGGATCTGGTCGGCGGTGACGGGGGTCTGCGCGCCCTTCTGCTGCGGCAGCGCGCCCTTCTCGTCACCCGGCAGGACGTATTCGGCGCCGTCCCATGGGCTGGTGAAATCGAAGGTGCGGAAGTCCTGCGCGAGCGAGACGGGCTCGTACATCACGCGCTTGGCTTCCTCGGAATAGCGCATCTCGACGTGGCCGGTGAGCGGGAAGTCCTTGCGGAACGGATGGCCGCGAAAGCCATAGTCGGTGAGGATTCGGCGCAGATCGCGGTTGCCCGCGAACAGCACGCCGAACATGTCGTACACCTCGCGCTCGAGCCACCCTGCGACCGGCCACAGATCGGTCACCGACGATACCGGCGTATCCTCGCTCGCCGCGACATGGACGTGCAGCCGGTGGTTACGCGTCACCGACAACAGGCAGTAAACGACCTCGAACCGCTCGGGACGCGAGGGATAGTCGACCCCGGCAATCTCCATCAGCTGCTGGTATTCGAGCCCTGGCGTGTCACGCAGCGCGCTCAGCGCGGGCACCAGATGGTCGCGATGAACGTGCAGCTGCACCTCCCCAACCTTAGCGAACGCGTCGACCAGCCCCGCGGGGATCGCGGCGCGCGCCGCATCGATCGTCGCGTCGTTAAGGTCGGCGGCGAAAGCGGGAGCGGGCGCCCTCAACGCTCAATGCTCCCCGAGCGGCGGATCTTACGCTGCAGCTGCATGATGCCGTAGAGCAGTGCCTCCGCGGTCGGCGGGCAGCCGGGCACGTAGATGTCGACCGGCACGATCCGGTCGCAGCCGCGCACGACGCTGTAGCTGTAATGATAATAGCCGCCGCCGTTGGCGCACGAGCCCATCGAGATAACGTATTTGGGCTCGGACATCTGATCGTACACGCGGCGCAGCGCGGGCGCCATCTTGTTGCACAGCGTGCCCGCGACGATCATCACGTCCGACTGGCGCGGCGAGGCGCGCGGCGCGGCGCCGAACCGCTCCAGATCGTAGCGCGGCATATTGACGTGGATCATTTCCACCGCGCAGCAGGCGAGCCCGAACGTCATCCACCACAGCGAGCCGGTGCGCGCCCACTGGAACAGTTCCTCGGTCGAGGTGACGAGGAAGCCCTTGTCGGTCAGCTCGCCATTCAGATCGTTGAAGAAGCCCTGGTCGGGCGCGATCACGCTCGACGCGCTCGCGTCGCGCGGCAGCTCGACGGGGCCGGACGTCGGCAGGCCGGAATTAATGGGGCCGGAGTTCATGGTCATTCCCAATCCAACGCGCCCTTCTTCCAGGCATAGGCCAGGCCGAGCGCGAGTTCACCGATGAAGATCATCATGCTGATCCAGGCCGTCCAGCCGAGTTCGAACACGCTTACCGCCCAAGGATATAGGAACGCGGCCTCGAGATCGAAGATGATGAACAGGATCGCAACCAGATAAAATCGCACGTCAAATTGCGCGCGGCTGTCCTCGAACGCGGGGAAACCGCACTCGTATTCGGACAGCTTCTCCACCGTCGGCTTGTGCGCGCCCGTCAGCCGCGCGACTGCCATCGGCAGGAACACGAAGGTGCCCGACAGCAGCAGCGCGACGCCCAGGAACATCAGGATCGGCAGATATTGCGACAGATCGACCATGGGCGCTCTCGGGTTTCTCGCAGGTGCGAACGGATGGGGGGCGCTTTAGGCTCCGAGCGTCATGACGGCAAGGCGCAGGAGGGTTGAGAATCATTCGCAGACATGCGGGGTGGCCGTCACGACAGAGGTGCGCTAGCAACATTCATGGTCGTATCGCCTGAAACTGGATTGCGTTACGTTGAGAGGGCCGCGGTCGAGCGAACCGCCGCCGCACCCTCCCTTGAACGAACCTGTCGCTGGGCGGCGGTGAATAGCGGCACAGGCAATCTTTCCGGCCTCTCGACGGTCGCGCAGCAACTCGCCGACGCCTTCTCCACCCTCCCCGGCGACGTGCGGCTTGTGCCGCCGGCACCGGCGGAGCGCGTGCGGGAGGACGGCACGGTCGTGGCGCTCGATCACGGCCACCATCTCCACCTGTCGGTGCGTCCCCAAGCAACGCGGCGGCTGCTGCTGACCGGGCACATGGATACCGTCTACCCGGTCGATCACCCGTTCCAAACGATCACCGATCGCGGTGACGGGACGATCAACGGCCCTGGCGTCGCTGACATGAAGGGCGGACTTGCCGTCATGCTCGCCGCGCTTGAAGCGGTTGAGGCGGCGGGCAGCGCGATCGGCTATGACGTCGTCATCAATTCGGACGAGGAGACGGGCTCCTTCTCCTCGTCCGCACTGATCGAGCAAGCGGCGCGAGGGAAGCTCGCCGCGCTGACGTACGAGCCCGCGCTTCCTGACGGCACGCTCGCCGGCGCGCGTAGCGGCACGGGCAATTTCTCGATCGTCGTCAGGGGGCGCGCTGCCCATGCGGGACGCAACCCGGAAAACGGCCGCAACGCAGTCACGGCCGCCGCCGCGCTGACAATTATGCTCGAGCAGGCAAAGGGCCCGCGGCTCGCGGTCAACCCGGCGCGGATCGATGGCGGCGGACCGAACAACGTGGTGCCCGACCTCGCGGTATTGCGCGTCAACTTCCGTCCGAAGGATGCCGCCGAGATCGCCCGCGCACGTGCGGCGATCGATGCCGCCGTCGCCGAGATCGCGGCAACGCGCGACGTGCGGATCGCGGTGCACGGCGGGTTCAATCGTCCGCCCAAGCCGATCGATCCCGGCGCCGCGCGCCTGTTCGAGACGGTCCGCGTTGCGGGGGCGGACCTCGGCCTCGCAATCGCGTGGCGCGACACCGGCGGCGTGTGCGACGGCAACAACATCGCCGCCGCTGGCACCCCGGTGATCGACACGATGGGCGTGCGCGGCGGCGCGATCCACTCGTCGGACGAATTCCTGATCGTCGACAGCCTCGCCGAGCGCGCCGCGCTGTCAGCGATCACCATCCTGCGGCTGGCGGAGAACGGTTTGTGACGGCCCCGAACACATTCGTCGTACGCGCTGCGCGCGACGAGGATCTCGCGCACCTCTACGAGATGGCAAAGCTGACCGGGGGCGGGTTCACCAATCTTCCGCCCGACCGCCGCGCGTTGAAGGCGAAGCTCGATCGCAGCCACGCCGCCTTCGCGCGTGACACCGACAGCGTCGAGGACGAATTGTTCGTCCTCATCCTGGAGAACCTCGCGACGGGCGAGGTGCGCGGCACCTGCCAGATCTTCACCCAGGTCGGTCAGCGCCACCCCTTCTACAGCTATCGCATCAGCACGCTGACGCAGCACAGCAGCGCTCTCGACCGCACCTTCCGCGCGGAGATGCTGTCGCTGACCACCGATCTCGAAGGGTCGAGCGAGGTCGGTGGGCTGTTCCTTCATCCTGGTGAGCGCGCGGGCGGGCTTGGGCTGCTGCTGGCGCGCAGCCGGTACTTGTTCATCAAGGCGCACCGCGCGCGCTTCGGCGAGCGGATCCTCGCCGAATTGCGCGGCGTGATCGACGAGGCTGGTGGCTCGCCGTTCTGGGACGGGCTCGCCGGGCGATTCTTCGGCATGAACTTCCAGGATGCCGACGCCTTCAACGCCATTCACGGCCACCAGTTCATCGCCGATCTGATGCCCAAGCACCCGATCTATACCGCGATGCTGTCGGACAGTGCGCGCGCCGCGATCGGCCTCCCCCACCCCTCAGGGCGCGCGGCGATGCGGATGCTGGAGAACGAGGGGTTCGCGTTCGAGAAATACGTCGACATCTTCGACGGCGGGCCGACGATGACGGCGCGGATCGATCAGGTGCGCACCGTCCGCGACGCGCGCGCACGGCGGATCGTCGCGCTCGACCGTGACGGCGGCGGCGAGGCGCTGGTTGCGCACGGCAGCCTGCCCGATTTTCGCTGCGCCTACGGCACCGTCCGCGAGGTCGGCGACGAGACGATCGTCCTCGATCCGGGCTGCGCCGCGCTGATCGGCGCCACGGAGGATGCCGCGGTCCTGCACATTCCCAGACTGTGAAGGGGTTCGGCCAGTAAATGCAGGAGGGATTGGCGTGATCCGCGAGATCAACTTCGACGGCATCATCGGGCCGAGCCACAATTACGCCGGGCTCAGCCCCGGCAATCTGGCGGCGACGCACAATGCCGGCGCGACCGCCCGTCCGCGCGCGGCGGCGCTGCAGGGGATCGCGAAGATGCGCGCGAACCTCGCGCTCGGGTTGGTCCAGGGCATCCTGCCGCCGCATGCGCGCCCCGACGATCGCTGGCTCGCGGCGCTGCATACCAACTATGCCGCTGCGCCGGCGCACCTTAAGGCGCGGAGCTTCTCCGCCTCGCCGATGTGGGCGGCCAATGCGGCGACGGTCTCGCCGGCGCCCGATACGGCGGACGGCCGCTGCCACCTTACCGTCGCGAACCTCGTGACGATGCCGCATCGCAGCCACGAATGGCCTGAAACGCTCGCGCAGCTCCGCCTTGCCTTCGCGCATCCGGGCTTCGCGGTGCATCCGCCCGTCCTCGCGCCGTTCGGCGACGAGGGGGCAGCGAACCACATGCGCCTCGCCGCGTCGCACGATGCGCCTGGCATCGAGATCTTCGTATACGGCGAGAGCGGCGGGCGCTTCCCCGCGCGGCAGCATCGCGAAGCCTGCGAGGCGGTAGCGCGCGCGCACCGGCTCGATCCCGCACACGTGCTGTTCGTCGAGCAATCGCCCGAGGCGATCGCCGCGGGTGCGTTCCACAACGATGTTGTCGCGGTCGCGAACGAGCGGACGCTGTTCGCCCACGAACAGGCTTTTGCGGATCGTGACGGCTTATACGCGGCGCTGCGCGCGCGGATGCCGGCGGTGGAGATCGTCGAGGTTCCGGCGGTGCGCGTCAGCCTCGAGAACGCGATCCGCTCCTATCTGTTCAACGCGCAGCTCGTCACCGCCGCGTCGGGCGCGCAGACGCTGATCGTCCCCGCCGAAGCGCGCGCGAACGCCGCCGTCTGGTCGTGGCTGCAGGATCATCTGTGCGGCAACGGGCCGATCCGCGCGGTCGAGGTGGTCGACGTGCGCGAATCGATGGCGAACGGCGGCGGCCCGGCGTGTCTGCGGCTGCGCGTCGCCTGCGACCCCGCGCTGGTCGATCCGCGCTTCCTGGTCGACAATGGGAGGCTCGACGCCATCGCTGCCGTGATCGAGGCGCATTGGCCCGAGCGAATCGAGGCGGGCGCGATCGGCGATGCGGCGCTGATTGATCAGGTCGTCACCGCGCGGCGCGCACTGCTTACCGCGCTCGATCTTGTCGAGTTAATTGACAGGTAACCATGAATGGTAACGCCGGAATGGCGCAAATCCGCCGTTGGCGCGGGATTTGCGTAAGTTCCGGCATGTTCGATCGTATCGCCCGGCTGTTCACCATCACCACCAAGTTCGAAGCCTTCATGGTGATCTACGGGCTCGGGCTCGGCGCGACCGAGCGGGGAGCGCACTATCTTCGCGATTATCCCGGCGTCGGCGGTTGGATGCTGTTCGCCGTCTGCCCCGTCGCCGTTTTCATGGCGGGCGCGCGGATCCTCGAGTCGGTCGAGCGCAACGGTCAGTAGCCGAATGACGAAGCTCAACCGTCGTTCGACGAAAGAGGCTTGATACGATGTAACATCCTGCTTACCCGGCACATGTTCCTGCCGGAGATATCGATGCTTCTTCTCACCGCCAATCTTGCCGCACTGACGCTGGCAGCGAGCGCCGCGACCGCCGCCGCAGACGACGCCGCCCCCGACGTCGATCGCCCCGTCGGACGCGACATCATCATCACCGCGCCGGTGCGGCAGAGTGAGCGTGACGTCCTGCAGGGCACGTCGGTGCTCGATGGCGAAAAGCTGGATCGTGAGCTGCGCCCGACGATCGGCGAAACGCTCGCGCGGCTGCCCGGCGTCTCGGCGACATCGTTCGGCCCGGGTGCCTCGCGCCCGGTGCTGCGCGGCTTCCAGGGCGACCGGGTGCGCGTGCTGACCGACGGGATCGGCTCGTTCGACGCCGCGAACAGCTCGGTCGATCACGCAGTGGTGATCGACCCGCTCCTCGCCGACCGCGTCGAGGTGCTACGTGGCCCGGTAGCGCTGCTGTACGGATCGTCGGCGGTCGGCGGCGTCGTCAACGTCCTCGACGCGCGCATTCCGCGCACCGTCCCGGCGGAAGGATACCGGCTCAACGCGATCGCCGGCTACGGCTCGGCCGCGGACCAGCGGAACGTCGCCGGCTCGGCCGACGTGGCGGTGGGGCCGCAATTCGTCGTCAACGTCAACGGATCGTATCTCAAGGCGGACGATCTGCGCATCGGCGGGCGCGTCCTGTCGCGCCGCGCGCGCGAGGCGGCGCTGGCCGCGGGTGTGGAGGCCGGCGACCAGGCGGGCGTAGAGGAGCCGATCGACTACGTCGGCCCGACGCGGCTGCGCGGCCGGCTGCCCAACAGCGCGATCGAGACGTGGAACGCCGGGATCGGCGGCGCGCTGATCACCGACGGCGGATCGCTCGGCGTCGCCTACAGCCACTATGACAGCCTGTACGGCATCCCGCTGCGCTACGCGACGACGGTCGGCCAGGAGGTCGAGGCGCCGCGGATCGACGTCGCGCAGGACCGCGTCGATCTGCGCGGCGAGGTGAAGACCGGCGGCGGCTTCCTCGACGCGATCCGGCTGCGGCTCGGCCATGCCGACTATCGCCACTACGAGCTGGAACCCGACGGCGAGATCGGCACGACGTTCCTCAACAAGGGCACCGAGGGTCGGCTCGAGCTGGTGCAGACCGACAAGGGCGGCTGGTCCGGCGCAAGCGGCGTCCAGTATCTCGATCGCAAGCTGCGCGCGATCGGCGAGGAGGCGTTCCTGCCGCCAGCCGAGACCGAGCAGTTCGGCGTCTTCACGCTGCAACAGCTGACGCTCGGCCGCTTCCGCGCCGAGGGCGGCGCGCGCTACGAGCGGACCGGGCTCGACTCGCGTCCGCCGTTCGGCGACGATCGCTATCCGCGCGCCAAAAAGCGCGTCGACGCCTTCTCCGGGTCGTTGGGCGCCTCCTATGCAATCGGCGAGGAGACGCGCATCGGGCTCAACGCGTCGCGCACCGAGCGCGCGCCATCGGCGGAGGAGCTGTTCTCCAACGGCAATCACGCCGGCACGCAATCGTACGAGCTCGGCAACCCGAATTTCCGCACCGAAAAGAGCTGGGGCCTCGAAGCGACGTTCCACGCGCACTCGGATCGCTTCAGCCTCGACGCATCGGCGTATCACAATTGGTTCGACGATTTCATCTACGAGAGCCAGGTGCCGCAGGGCGTGTGCGAGGCGGCGGCCGGCCCTGACGCGGACGAGATCCTGCCGTGCTTCGCCTATTCGCAGTCGAAGGCGCGCTACTGGGGCTTCGAAGTCGACGCCTCTGCGCGGCTGGCGACGATCGGTGGCTATGCGATCAGCGCCGATGTCGTCGGCGATTACGTGCGCGCGACGATCACCGGGACCGGCCCCGCCCCGCGCATTCCGCCGCTGCGGCTGCTCGGCGGGATCGAGGCGCAGGGGGATCGCGCGACCGGCCGCGTAGAGGTGGAGCGCGTCTTCAAGCAGGATCGCATCGCCGCATTCGAGACGCCGACCGACGGGTTCACGATGGTCAACGCCTCGCTCTCGTTCCGTCCGTTCGCGGACAATCCGCGCACCGCGATCCTGGTGAGCGCCAACAATCTGTTCGACGTCGACGCGCGGCGCCACGCCAGCGTGCTCAAGGATTTTGCGCCGCTCGCCGGGCGCGATATCCGTGTCAGCCTGCGGCTCGCGATCTGATCCTCACCGGTGCAGCAGCGGCAGGATAGACGCATAATCGTCGCTCCAGCCGCTGTAGCCGGGAGAGTGAGCGAGGCTGACCCACCCGGTACCGATGCCGCGCAACTGCCGGATCGCGGCGGGATCGCGTGACAGGGCGATCCAATGCGATATCGACCCTGCCTCCTCGCGCGTCAGGGGACGGTCGACCAGTTGGATCGCGTGCCATCCACCTGCCGCCGCCGCGGCGGCGACCACCGGCGAAAGATCGAGATAGCGGTTCGAGATGTGCACCAGCAACAGCCCCTTGGGCTGGAGCGCGCGGCCGTAATCGGCGAACGCCTCGCGCGTCAGCAGGTGGATCGGCACCGCATCCGACGAGAAGGCATCGAGCGCGAGGAGGTCGAAGGCACCGCGCGGCGCCCGCGCGATCGACAGTCGCGCATCGCCGAGCGTGATCGTCGCGTCGGGCGCGCAGGTGCGGACGAACGAGAACCGCGTCCGGGCCAGGTCGACCATCGTGGGGTCGATCTCGAAGAACGTCCAGCGCTGCCCCGGCCAGGCGTAGCAGGCGAGCGTCCCCGTCCCCAGCCCGACGACGCCAATGCGGCTCTCCGGCCCGTAGAGCGCGGGCGCGAGCGTCATCGCGCGGCCGACCCCCGAGGAGGGCACGTAATAGGTCGTCGGCGTCTGCTCGCGCGCCGGGCTGCCGAGCAGCTGGACGCCATGCAATGTGGTGCCGTGCGCCAGCGTGCGTTTGCTCGCCTGCTCATCGACGCTGTAGACGCCGAAATAGCTGCGCGTGCGGATCGTACCGGCGAGCGAGATTTGGATCGCGGTGATCCCGCCGAACAGCAGCAGCGCGGTGCCGAGCACCATCATGTACGCGCGGCGTTGCCCGACCGTCAGCAATCCGACGATCGCGATCGTGACGAACACGATGCCGGTATGATCCTCGCCGAACAGCGCGTCCGGACCCCAGCGGCGCAGCGCGAGCAGCGCGGCGAGCACGATCGTGACGGCGACGAAGGCCGGTAGCCCACGGCCGCGGTTCCACAATGCGCGGACCGGATGCGCGAGGAACACCTGCGGCACCAGCGCGCCCGCCGCAAGGATCAGGATTGGATATTCCCACGTCCAGTCGAACAGCGCCGGCGCGACGAGCCCGGCGAACAGCCCACCAATCGCACCCCCGACCGACATCGCGAGATAGAAGCCCGTCAACCGCTCGGGCGCGGGGCGCAGCCGGTAGAGCGCGGAGTGCAGCGCGACCGACGCCATGAACAGAAGCACGATCGCCAGTGCGAGCCCGAAGAACGGCTGGACCGAGAAGCCGCCGATCATCACGCCGCCGAACAGCAGGATCGTCACCGGGGCGATGCGCACGATCAGATCGGCGACGCTGCGATCGTCGGCGAAGGCGATCGTGAAGCTGAGCAGATAGACCCCGAGCGGGATGACCCACAGCAGCGGCATCGCGACGATATCGGTCGTGATATAGGTCGATGTCGCGAGCATCAGCCCCGACGGCACGGCGGCGAGCGCGATCCAGTGCGCGACGCGCCATGGCCCGGCGGGGGTGGCAGCGACCCGCGCCGCCGGCTCGCTGGCGGCCGCTGCCGGGCCGCTGCGCGGCAGGCCGGTCGCGATCACCGCGACGAGCGCGACGAGCACCACGTAGCCCGCGCTCCACAGCCAGCGCTGCCCCGCGACGGGCAGCAGCGGCTCGACCGCGAGCGGATAAGCGATCAGCCCGGCGAAGCTGCCGAGATTCGACGCGGCGTAAAGCCG
Source organism: Sphingomonas sp. TZW2008 (assembly GCF_002117915.1). Lineage (GTDB taxonomy): Bacteria > Pseudomonadota > Alphaproteobacteria > Sphingomonadales > Sphingomonadaceae > Sphingomonas. The sequence goes on from NZ_BDJB01000014.1 coordinate 134,382, forward strand.
ATAAGGATCCTCGTCGGGGCGGGCGGCGGCGAACCAGCGCTGCAACAACGGCGCCTGCGCCGAGACGATCACGAACAACGGGCCGATTGAGGCGGCGAGCAACCAGGGCACCCACCATTCGGGCGCGATCCCTTCCGGCATCGGCCAGGCGAGCACGCCGATCGGCAGCCATAGCATCGCCAGCAAAAGCAGCGCGAGGTGAACGCCCGCCTGCTGCCGGACGGCGAGCCGCCCGAGGCCGTGTGCGTAGCCGTAGCCCGCAAGCAACAGCGCCTGGTACACCAGCATCGCCGAGTTCCACACCGCCGGCGCGCCGCCAATCCGCGGCAGTGCGATCCGCGCCACCATCGGCTGGACGAGGAACAGCAGGAACGATCCGGTCAGGATCGTCGCGACGAACAGCCCGCGGCTCGACCGCGCGATCATTGCGGGCGATCGATGGTATAGTGGACGTGCCGGCGCAGCGGATCGCCTTCGGCGAGCGCGGGATGATCGAAATCGCCGTCGGTGACGCGGCGCATACCCAGTCGGATCATCAGCCCCCAGCTCTGCTCGTTCGCGGCAACGGTGATCGCGTGAACCCGCGCCGTGCCGCGATCCCATGCACGTGCAAGACACGCCGCGGCCGCCTCGCGCGCGTACCCCTGCCCCCAGGCGTCGCGCGCTAGCCGCCAGCCGATTTCCGGCGCGTCGGCGATCGGCGTGCCCGCCGGCCCGGGCTTGATGCCGCAGAAGCCGATGAACGCGCCGTCGGCGCGGCGTTCGAGCGCCCAGAAGCAATCCCCCGCGGCGTCGGCGAGCGCGTTCATCCGGGTGACGGTGGCGGTGCAGGCCGCCACGTCCATCGGCGGGCCAAGGTAGCGCATCACCGCTGCGTCCTGCCCCATCGCGTGGAACGGCACGACATCGGCATCGCGCCACCGCCGGAGCACAAGGCGCGGCGTCTCCATCACAATCGCCTCGGTCACCGACGATCGATCCGATAGGTGACCGTCCGCCGGCGCGGGTCGTCGAGCGCGAACGCCGGGTGATCGAACGTCATCGCCGGATCGTGCCGCATGCCCAGCCGCGCCATCAACGCGCGGCTCTTCGCGTTGCGCTCGGCCGTGATCGCGACGATCGCCGGCTCGTCGCGCGTGGCCCAACCCCAGGCGAGCGTCGCGGCGGCTGCCTCGCGGGCATAGCCCTGCCGCCAGTAATCCGTTGCGAGCATCCATCCGATCTCGAGCATGCCAGCGATCGGCGTGTCGGATGCGCCGGGCTTGAGGCCGCAGAAGCCGATCGCCGCGCCGCCATCGCGCAGTTCGACCACACGGAAGCCGAGCGGCGCGTAGGCGGCATGGCGGGCAAGCGCCGCGTCGCTCTCGGCCGCCGATTTGACTGGGCCTAGATCCGCCATCACTCGCGGGTCCGCCCACATCGCGTGCAGCGCGGCGCGATCACGCGGCTCGGGTACGCGAAGCATCAGCCGCTCCGTCACGATCGGGGCATCGTCGAGTGGCGGCATGATGGACAGACCCGCCGGGTTCACGCGCCCAGCAGACGCGCGGCATGCACCGCATGATAGGTCAGCACCCCCGACGTTCCCGCGCGCTTGAACGCGGTCAGCGTCTCTAACACGATCGCGTCGCGATCCGCCGCGCCGGCCGCGACGGCCGCCTCGATCATCGCATATTCGCCCGACACCTGATACGCGAACACCGGCACCTCGAAGCGCTGCTTCACTCGCGCGACGATATCAAGATACGGCAGCCCTGGCTTCACCATCACGCTGTCCGCCCCCTCGGCCAGGTCGAGCGCGACCTCCCGCAGCGCTTCCTCGGCGTTGCCGTGATCCATCTGATACGTTGCCTTGTCGCCTTTCAGCAGCCCGCGACTGCCAACCGCGTCGCGGAACGGGCCGTAGAAGGCGCTGGCGTACTTGGCGGCATAGGCCATGATCTGGACGTTGGCGTGGCCGTCCGCCTCCAGCGCCGCGCGGATCGTGCCGACGCGCCCGTCCATCATGTCCGATGGCGCGATGATGTCCGCCCCTGCCGCCGCTTGGTTGAGCGATTGGCCGACGAGGATCTCGACCGTGGTGTCGTTGACGACATAGCCCGCCGCATCGACCAACCCGTCGTGTCCGTGCGCGGTATAGGGATCGAGCGCGACATCGGTGAGGATGCCGATATCGGGTACCGCCTCCTTCACCGCGCGGATCGCACGGCATATCAGATTGTCGGGATTGAGCGCCTCACGCCCGTCCTCGCTGCGCAGATGGGCCGGCGTGTTGGGGAAGAAGGCGAGGCACGGAATGCCCAGCGCCTGCGCCTCGCGCGCGCGCGAAACGATGCCGTCGACCGACCAGCGCGACACGCCGGGCAGGCTGGCGATCGGCTCCTCGACGCCCTCACCCTCGGCGATGAACAGCGGCCAGATGAGGTCTGCCGGGGTCAGCGTCGTTTCGCGGTGGAGGCGGCGGCTCCACGCGGCGGACCGGGTGCGGCGTAGGCGTAGCGCGGGGAACGGGGCGTGCATGCGTCCGCCTTGCGCCGCGGCGTTCGCCATCGCAAGCGTTACGGGGGCGAAACTGCCGCTCGCGCGTTTGGCGGGCATGAACGAGATCAAGTCCGCCGCGCTGGTCGTCAACGCCAAGTCCCGCAAGGGACAGAAGCTGTTCAAGCGTGCCTGCGCCCGCATGCGCGACCTGCCCTTTCCGGTGGACGCGCATGCCGTGAAGAACCCCGAGCATCTCGAGCGCACGGTGCGCCGCGCACTGGAGAAGAAGCCCGATCTCGTCATCCTCGGCGGCGGAGACGGGACGATCAGCGGGCTCGTCGACCTGCTCGTCGGGCACGACGTGATCCTCGGCGTGCTGCCGCTCGGCACCGCCAACAGCTTCGCGCGCACGCTGGGCCTGCCGCTCGGCATCGACGGGGCGATCGACGTCTTTCGCACCGGCGTCCCGCGGCGGATCGATCTCGGCATGATCGACGACGATTATTTCGCGAATTGCGCCGCGATGGGCCTCTCGCCGCAGATCGCCGAGACGGTGCCGCACAATCTGAAGAAGGTGTTGGGGCGCGTCGGCTATCTCGGCTGGGCGGGCGTGCAGTTCGCCAAGTTCCGCCCCTTCATGCTCACCGTTGACGATGGGACAGGTGAGCAGCGCATGCGCGTGGTGGAGGTGCGCATCTCGAACGGACCGTATCACGGCGGCACCTGGCTGGTGGACGAGGCGCACGTCGATTCGGGCAAGATCGTCGTCCAGGCGGTGACCGCGCGCTACAAGCGCACCTTGTTCAAGAACTGGTTCACCAGCTTCTTCGGGATGGAGGCGCGGCATCAGGATACGGTGACCTTCACCGGCTGCGATCTGAAGGTCGACACGCGGCCAAGCCTGCCGATCTCGATCGACGGCGAGGTGCTGGCGCATACCCCGATCCGCGCGAAGATCGCCGCCGGGGTGATCCGCGTGATGGTCCCCGCGCCCCCCGAAGCCGCCGCCTAGCTTACCGGCTTCAACTGGCCGGCCGGCTCGATATCCGCGTGGCTGCGTTCCTCGCAGTGATCCTCCGGCACCAGCAGCCCGCCTTCGCGCCAGCCGCCGTAGCGATAATATAGCGCGGCGAGCGCGACGTTCGCCGCCGATCCGACCGGGAAGCTCCACCACAGAGCGTCGGATCCGAGCAGCGGCTGGAGCGCGAACGCGACGCCTAGCCGCACCGGGAACATCGCGATCGTCAGGATCGCGAGCGGACCCCACACCGCGCCGTTCGCGCGCACGACGCCGAACAGCACCATCGTGCCGCCGAACATGATGAACCCCCAGGTGGCGAGCAGGTTAATATGCTGCGCGATCGGCAGCGCCGGGCTGCCGCCGGGAATGAACAGCCCGATGATCGTGGTGTCGAAGAGCAGCACCAGCGCCACCGTTACCCCGGTCAATCCGATGTTGTAGAAAAGGCCGGATCGCGTGATCCGCGCGACGCGATCCCATCGACCCGCGCCGATATTCTGCGCCGCCATCGCCGATACCGCCGCGCCGATCGCCATCGCCGGCATCTGCACATAACCCCACAATTGTTGGACAATGCCGTAGGCGGCGACGGTATCGATGCCATTGCGGTTGACGAGGCCGACCATCGCCAGCGCGCTGGTCGACAGCACCAGCATCTGCGCACCGATCGGCAGCCCCTTGCCAACGATCGTGCGCACCAGCGTGCGTTCGGGCAGGATGTAGCGGATCTCCGCCCCCTTCAGCCGCAGCGGCAAATCGCGCCACGCGATCCAGCCGACCAGCGCGCCGAGCGCGACGATGTTGGCGATCAGCGTCGCGGTGGCAGAGCCCGCGATGCCCATCCGCGGAAACGGCCCCATGCCGGCGATCAGCAGCGGATTCATCCCCGCGTCGATCACCACGGCGAGCCCCATGAACCACAAGGGCGTCACCGAATCGCCCGTGCCACGCAGTCCCATGAACATCAGCACCAGCAGCATCGAGGCCGGCAGCGCGAGAAAGATGACGCGCAGGTAATCGAGCGCCGGGGTGAACGCATCGGCCGGTGTGGCAAGCGCGGTGAGGATCTGCGGCGCGAAGATCCAGCCAAGCGCGCCGACGATCACCGATCCCGCGAGCACGAGGCCGATCGCCGAGCCGAACGCGCGCCGCGCCGCCTCGATGTCGCGCCGCCCCCAGCTCTGCCCGACGATGATCGTCGCCGCCATGCCGAAGCCGAACACCGCGCCGAACATCAGGAACATGATGATGTTGGCGTTCGAGGTCGCCGCCAGCGCCCCTTCGCCCAGAAAGCGCCCGACCCAGATCGCGTTGATCGATCCGTTTGCCGATTGCAGCACGTTCGACGCCAGTGTCGGCAGGGCAAACATCAGCAGCGCCGATCCGATCGGCCCGGTGGTGAGATCGCGCTGGCCGGGGCGCAAATGGGGAACCGGTTCTTCCATCACGCTCCCCTAATCCCCGGCGCCGGCATTGTTCCGGTCGCGATCCACCTTGCGGCACGTGCGCGGGCACGACAAGCCGCAACTGGATCGCGGCGGCAGGCGGGAACGCCGGCGCCGCCCCGGGAGCGCGCGCGCCAGCTTCAGTCGCGCGTTGCGTCGAGCCGTCGCATCGTCGAGGGCCGGCGACACGGCCGCGCCGCCTATCCGGATCGGCTACCGATTGGCGGGACGCCCGCGGCGGCGCACGGACGATACCAATCTGTGCGAAGCTGAACCGGGGCGATGCGCGGCGACGCGCCACCGCGCACATCAGGCGCGATGGTGCAGTTGGCCCGCCATCGTCGTGAAATCGTCGGAAACGTTGCCCGCCGGCTTAGCCCAGCCGGTTAAGCGCAGCCGTCAACCGCTCAGCCTCCGCCGCCTTCTCGGCGTGGTCGGCGCGCGCCTTCTCGACCGCCTCGGGCTTCGCGCGCTCGACGAAGCTCGCATTGCCGAGCCGGCTAGCGAGCGCGTTGCGCTCCTTCTCCGCTGCGGCGATCGCCTTGGCGAGACGCGCGCGCTCGGCGGCGAGATCGATCACGTCGCCCAGCGCGAGGCGGAAGGTCGCCTCGTCCACCACAACCTGCGCGGTCCCGCCGACGACTTCGCCTGGATCGATCCGCGCCAGGCGCGCGATCGTTGCAGCGTTGCGATCGAGGCGTGCCTGCGTCTCGGCGTTCGCATCCGCCACCGCATAAGGCAGCCGCGCGCCCGGCGGCACATTCAGCTCGGTGCGGCTGGAGCGCACTTCGCCGACGAGGCGGATCAGCCAGTCGATCTCCTGCGCGGCGGCCGGATCGATCGCGCGTGCATCGGCCATCGGCCAGTGTGCGACGATCAGGTCATGATCGCGGTCGCTGAGCGCGTGCCACAGCTCCTCGGTGATGAACGGCATGAACGGGTGGAGCACGACCAGGATCTGGTCGAGCACCCAGCCGGCGACCGCTTTGGTCTCGTCATCGATCGAACCCTTGATGAGTTCGAGATACCAGTCGCAGAACTGGCTCCAGACGAATTGATAGATCGCGTTCGCCGCAGCATCGAAGCGATATTCGCCGAGCGCGAGGTCGACCGACTGGATCGCCTTGATCGCCTCGCCGACGATCCATTTGTTGACCGCAGAGGTTGCCGCCGGCGGCTCGAGCGTGGTCGATCCGCCGATGCCGTTCGCTTGGCAGAAACGACTGGCGTTCCACAGCTTGGTCGCAAAGTTGCGATACCCCTCGACCCGCTTCTCATCCATCTTGATGTCGCGGCCTTGGCTTTCCATCGCCGCCATGAAGAAACGCAGCGCGTCCGCGCCATATTTGTCGATCAGGCCGAGCGGATCGACGGTATTGCCCTTGGACTTGGACATCTTCGCGCCGTCCGCCGCGCGGACCAGGCCATGCAGGTAGAGCGTCTTAAAGGGCACGTCCTTCATGAAGTGCATGCCCTGCATCATCATGCGCGCATCCCAGAAGAACAGGATGTCGAAGCCCGAGATCAACACGTCATTGGGATACCTCCCGCCGAGCGTAGGGTCGCTGTTCTCCGGCCAGCCCATCGTGGCGAAGGGCCACAGCGCGGAGGAGAACCAGGTGTCGAGCACGTCGGGATCGCGCGTGAGGGCGACGCCCTCGCCCGCTTGCGCCTGTGCTTCGGCCTCAGTTTCGGCGACATAGGCCTTGCCGTTGGCGTCGAACCACGCCGGGATCTGATGGCCCCACCACAGCTGGCGCGAGACGCACCACGGCTGGATGTTCTCCATCCAGTTGAAATAGGTCTTTTCCCATGTCTTGGGGACGAGGCGGATCGCGCCGGACCGGACCGCCTCGATCGCGGGCTGCGCCAGCGTCTTGGCGTCGACATACCATTGGTCCGTCAGCCACGGCTCGATCACGACGCCTGAGCGATCGCCGAACGGCGTTTGGATCGTGCGCGGCTCGGCGTCGTGCTCGACGCCTTCCTTGTCGACGTGCGGCACGAGCACCCCGTCGGCCTTCAGCCGCGCGACGACCGCTTTGCGTGCTTCTGCCGTCGACAGGCCGAGCAGATCGGCTGGGATCAGCCCGTCGGCCACCTGGACGATGTTCGCCTTGGCATCGAGCATGTTGAGCATCTCGCCGGCCTTCATGCCTGCGCGCTTTCCCACCTCGAAGTCGTTGAAGTCGTGCCCTGGGGTGATCTTCACCGCGCCCGACCCAAGTTCCGGATCGGCGTGTTCGTCGGCGACGATCGGGACCAGGCGGCCGGTGATCGGCAGGCGCACGTTCTTACCGATCAGCGCAGTGTAGCGCTCATCCGCCGGGTGCACCGCCACTGCCATGTCGGCGAGCATCGTCTCGGGCCGCGTCGTCGCGACCTCGATGAACCCCGAACCGTCCTCGAGCGGATAGCGCAGCCGCCAGAAGTTGCCCTTCACCTCGCGCGTCTCGACCTCGAGATCGCTGATCGCGGTACCGAGGCCGGGATCCCAGTTCACCAGCCGCTTGTCGCGATAGAGCAGGCCCTGGCGGTGGAGCTCGACGAAGACCTTGAGCACGGCCTTCGAGAAGCCCTCGTCCATCGTGAACCGCTCGTTCGCCCAGTCCATCGAGCAGCCCAAGCGGCGCAGCTGGCCGGTGATCTGCCCGCCGCTCTCCGCCTTCCACTCCCACACCTTGGCGACGAATTCGTCGCGGGTGAAATCGGTGCGCTTCTGCTGGCGGAGCGCAATCTGCCGCTCGACCACCATCTGCGTGGCGATGCCGGCGTGATCGGTGCCAACCACCCACAAAGCGTCCTTGCCCTTCAACCGCGCGTGGCGCGTCAGAATATCCTGCAGCGTGTTGTCGAGCGCGTGGCCGATGTGCAGCGAGCCGGTGACGTTGGGCGGCGGATTGACGATCGTCCACGGCTCCGCGCCCGGGCGATCGGGGCGGAACAGGCCATTCTCCTCCCAATGGCTGTACACGCGGGATTCGATCGTGGCGGGGTCGAAGGTCTTGGGGAGACTAGATTCGGAAAGCGCGTTCATTCCGCTGGCCATAGCTGCGCGCCGCGTGGAACCCAAGCGTTGGATATCGGCTGCGACAATATATGACTAGAACGACAACGCTAATAAAAAGAAACATCGTCGCTCAAACCCACAATAACCAATATATCAAGGCGACTTATAAAGAACCGTATGCATCCAGCTGCCAGACTGCCTGATACACGTTTCATTCGTTCGCGTCCCAAGCCGCTTGGTAGTCACCTTGTTGGGGCCACCGCGCTTCGAATGGACGCACATGCTCAACTTTCCTTGCAATATAGTACATAGTCGTAAGCCAACGAGTTATGCCTATTTCTCCCCGCTTGCCTGCCGCACCCGCATCAAAGATTTCCTCGAGCGGTGTTCCATCCATATGCGACAGAAAAACTGCCTCGGCAACGAAGCCATTCGACGGTGCAAATATGCGAAAAACCCACTCAGGCGAGAATTGGTAGAAACCGTGGCCCAGCCAATTGTTTGCTGGCGTCATCCCCATGACATGCCCCCCGACGCGCGTCATTCGCATTAGATTGGACACCGCAACCGGAACGTTGAAAATGTGTTCTAGCGATCCCCCGTCAATGACAGTATCGAACCTTTCATCGAACTGATCCGGTATCGGATCATTAAAATCGTGAATGATCGCGGCTTGCTCGAATGTCGAAGCATCTAACGAAATCGTTTCGGACGCGCCAAAGCGCGAAAATAAACGATTATCGGCGTAGAGATCCTTGCCGCTAGCTTCCTCAAGCGAAATTCCGATGCCACTCGTCCTTATCATTTTATCTGCAAACGGGATATCCCCTTCCGAGAAATGCAGTCCCTGCCTACCGAGGGTAGCCAACTTCCGGAATGGACCTGTTCTTTTGTGAGCTTCAATCAAAAACTCTAGATTATATCTGTCAATACCCATCGCTTACCACCAATACGAGCAAATCGTGACCATCATAACGGCCTTCCAGTGCGCGTCCAATTAATGTCAAGGTTTATTGTACCCGCCTCAGACGCTACGTAATCTGCAATGACATCTTGATTTGATACTTCCACGAAAGAAGGGTTGCGGCGGTTCGGATTGCCGACCAGGACCATGTTACATGTGTTCAACGATCGATGTGGAACCTGCGATGGATATCACCTTCCTACAGACAGCCGATCCATTAAATTACAATGAAATGATGCTTGCAACCAGCCAGACAGTGATACGATTCTGCAAAACCAATGCCTGCCGCTATGAAAGTTATACAGGTATCAAAAAAGGTTATTTTTCCTGGCATTCTACGTTCAACCGTTGTTACATGCTGAAGGAGTTAATGGACCGTGGGTATAAAGGCTGGGCTGTATACCTGGATGCAGACGCCTATATTGCTGACTTATCGTTTGATCTTCATAGCTTTTTGGCAAGCAAGCATAACTTTGCCGCTATCATGGCAATATCCGATGACAACGAGCGGTCTTGGTGGGACGTTAACGCGGGTGTTGTCATGCTAAATTTTGCTGAGCCGCTTGCCCGTCTCATTGTTGAGCGATGGCATGCGCTGACTGAGGCGATTCCCGACTCCCGAATGCGGGCAGCCAGAAATTTCTCGCAGGACGGGTTTGACGATCAGATTTTTCTACAGTCGATTCTGCGTGACGAACCTTCGCTCGAAGAGTCTATCTACAACCCTCCGATTTCACTCATCAACTCTCCCACCGCTACCTTCATTAGACAGTTCTTCCGCGCAGCGGACAGCAATCTTGAACGCAGGACCGCAAACATCGCGCGCGAAGTACGCCAAATCTTGCAACATCACGACCCCGCAGCCGGCAACTATCGACAAAACGACGATGCCGAGACTGCTCTGACCCATGCGCTCTACAACGCTATACTTCACCGGCCGGCAGACACCTCGGGACTTCAATCCTTTGTACCGTATCTCCAACAGTTGGGACTGGTGGACGGCGCGGGCTTCCTTGCGCGTGAACTGGTCAACAGCCGCGAGTTTGCGAGTACCTATGGACGATAGGGTATGATCAGTATTCTATTGAATGAATTCCATTTCATACGCTAACTTATCGTCGTATTATTCCACGCTTTATCTTTGTTGTGGGGCCGTCCACTTGTCCACCCAACCAATAACCTCGCGATACCATTGCCGCGAGTTCTTGGGCTTGAGCACCCAGTGGTTCTCGTTCGGGAACACCAGCAGCCGCGACGGAATCTCGCGCCGCTGGAGCGCGGTGAACGCCGCCAGCCCCTGCGTATAGGGGATGCGGAAGTCCTTCTCACCGGTGATGACGAGCTGCGGCGTCTTCCACTTGGCGACATGGTTAACCGGGTTCCACTTCTCGAACGCGGCCGGATCCTCGTAGTACGTCTTGCCGCCGTGCTCCCACTCGTCGAACCACAATTCCTCGGTCTCGTACGCCATGGCGCGCGCGTCGAAGACGCCGTCGTGCTGGACGATACACTTGAACCGATCAGGCCACTGCCCCTCGATCCAGTTCATCATATAGCCGCCGTAGGAGGCGCCGAGCGCGCAGGCATTGTCGCCATCGAGCCAGGTGAACTTGGCGGTCGCCGCGGCAAGTCCCTTCTTCAGATCCTCCAGCGGCCAACCGCCCCAATTGTTGCGGATCGCGTCGGTGAAGGCCTGACCGTAGCCGGTCGAGCCGTGGAAATCGACCGCGACGAGGCCATAGCCGGCGCTCGCGAATACCGCCGGGTTCCAGCGATAGGACCAGCTGTTGTTGCTCGATCCCTGCGGCCCGCCGTGGACCATATAGGCGATCGGCACCTTACCCGCGGCATCTGCCGGCTTCACCGCATAGCCCCAGACGGTGTCGTTGTTCGCCCCAGTGAAACTGAACCGCTCGACCGTCGGCATCGCGATGCCGGCGAGCTTCGCGGCGTTGACGCTGGTGAGCCGCTGCGGCGCGGCGGTGCCCGCGACGCGGTAGAAATCGGCCGGGGCAATCAGCGAGTCGATCGCCACCACCGGCCCGGTCGGCGTCACCGCCACTGCCGACACATGTCCCTGCTGCGTCAGCCGCTTGACCTCGCCCGTGGCCGCATCGACGCGGAACAGCGGTGTTTCCTGCGTATCGTCGGCAGTGACGTAGAGGCTGCGCGAATCGGGAGCCCAGGCGATCGAGCCGACCGAGCGATCCCAGCGCGCCGTCAGCGAGGTGACCTGCCCCGACGCGAGATCGCGCAACGTCAGCACTTGGCGGTCAGCCTCGTACCCCGGCCGGCGCATCGCGAAATAGGCGAGCTTGCGGCCATCGGGCGACACGGTCGGCAGATTGTCAGTCGCGCCGTTCGCATTGGTCAGCTTGACCGGCGCAGCGCTGCCGTCCGCCGGCACCGCGAAAATATCGAGGTTGGTCGAGGTCGCCTCGATCCGCCCCGCCTCGCGCAGCGCGAAGTAGAGCGTGCGGCCATCGGGGCTCCACGCCACTTCCTCCGCCCCGCCGAACGGCTTGGACGGCGTATCGCCGACGAGCGCGCCGACGACCGCCTTGCCGTTGCCCGGCGCGCCCGCCGCGGTCAGCGGCAGGACGAAGAGCTGCTGGCGCGTGCCGTCCGCCCACGTATCCCAGTGGCGCACGAACAGCTTGTCATAGGTCCGACCCACGCCGGCATCGGCACGCTTCTTGATCATCGGCTGCTCGAGGCTCGGCGCACCGGGCAGGCGATCCGCCCACACGACGATCCGGTCACCCGTCGGCGCGACCTTGAAGCCGTTGAACCCGCCGGCGAAGCTCGTCAGCTTGCGCGGCGTACCGCCAGCGACGGGGACCGACCAGATCGCATCGTCCATCGTGAAATACACCATCGCGCCGACGATCTGCGGATCGTTCTCATCCTTCTGCGGGTCCGCCAGCAGCTTCTGCGGCGCGGCGCCGCGACGCGACAAGTCGAGGCGCCACAGATCGAAGCGGCCACGATCGGCGTCGATGTCGGTCTCGCGCTGCGCCCACACCATCCAGCGCCCGTCCTTCGAGACGGTCGGCGCGCCGATGCGGCTTAGCATCGTGACGTCCTCGATCGTCAGTGGGCGACCGGCCGTCTGCGGTGCAGTGACACCCGTCGTTTGAGCGGCAAGCGGGGCGGCGGCGAGCGCGATCAGGCTCGCGTAAAGGAGCATTCTCATGGCGCGCGACTAGAGCAGATCGTATCGGACGCGACAATCGCCGATCGCCGCGCGGACGCGCCGGAGCTTACTGACCGCGCGTGATCTTGGTGATCTCGCGTGCGACCAACGTTTCGACCAGCGACGGCAGGTTCGCGTCGAGCCACTCGCGCAGCATCGGGCGAAGCATCTCGCGCACCAGACCCTCGAGCGTGCCATCGCTCGGCGCCTCGGGCTTCACCAGCAGGCGGGAGAGCGAATCAAGCGTGCTACGCGTCGCCTGCGCGGTCTGTTCCGACACGATCGTCGGCTCGGGAGTCGCGGCAGTGGCAGACGAAGGCAACGGCGCCTCGCGCAGTGCCGGTTCGCGCGTCGGCGAAGCGGCGGCACGCGGTGCAGTGCGCGCGGTGGGCGGGCTCGGCGGCATAGGATCGCTCAGCTCGAGCACCTCCTCCGCCTCGTCGTCGACAGCATGGAGCGCGGCCCCGCGCGGCGGCGCCTGGCGCCGCGGGCGCGTGGGCCGATCGTCGCCGTCCTCGGCGATGATGCGTTTGATCGAGGACAGGATGTCCTCCATCGACGGCTCGGCGCTGACATCCCCCATGCGCGCAATCCACCCCAGGTCCCGCGAAGCCGCTGACGATCAGCGGTTCGGTGCGTTCTCACCTGTCGTCAACGCCGGCGTCCTGTCAACATCGCTCTTCAGCGCCGGGTCGAGCGGGCGGGTGACGGTGGCGTTCTGCGCCGGGATGTTGCGCGTGCCGGGCGCTTCCGCCTGCGGCTGCGGGCCGTCGCGGAAGTCGGAGATACTGCGGCGGACCTGCCCGTAGTTTACCGTCGGATCGTACAGCGGGCCTCCGTCGAGCCCGAGGTCGCGCGCCTCCGCTTCGCCCATCGCGGCGAGCAGGGCGAAGCCAGCGACATAGGCGTCGCGCCGCGCGGTAACGAGCGTCACCTGGCTGTTAAGCAGCTCCTGCTCAGCGTTTAGGATGTCGAGGATAGTGCGGTTGCCGACGCTGTTCTCGGCGCGCACGCCTTCGAGGCTGAGCTTGTTCGCGTTGACGGCGGTTTCGGCCGAGGCGATCACCTCGAGCGAGGAGCGCCAGATCGCATAGGCCGAACGGGCCGAGGCGATCACCTGCCGCTCGGTCGCGGTCGCGTTCTCGATCGCCTGCCCGCGCAGCGCGCGCGCCTGGCGGATCTGCGCCGAGACGCGCCCGCCCTGAAAGATCGGCAGCTGCAGCTGCAGCCCAAGGGTGGTCGCCGCACCAGACTGGACGGTGGTGAACCCCTGCCCCGCACCGAGCGACCCGAGAAAGTTGTTGTACTGCTCGCCAACCGTCACGCCCACCTGCGGCAATCGACCGGCCTGCGCCACGCGCACGTCATAGGCAGTGGCGTCGCGCGTCTTCTGCGCGGCGAGCAGCGCAGGGTTGTTCTGGAGCGCCACATCGACCGCCGCGTCGGGCGAGTTGGGCAGATTGGGCAGCGGCGGCGGCGGCTCGAGCACGCCCGGCGCCTGGCCGACGAGGCGCACGTAATTCTCGCGGCTCGAGACGAGGTTCGCCTGCGCCGATTGCAATTGCGCGCGCGCCAAGCTCAGCCGCGCTTCGGACTGGGCGACGTCGGTGCGCGTCAGATCGCCGACCTGGAACCGGTCGCGGCTGGCGCGCAAATTGGTGTCGAGCACGCGCACGTTCTGCGTGTTGAGGCCGACGATCGCCTCGTCGCGCAGCACGTTGTTATAGGCCGCGACGACATCGGTGAACGTCGTCGCCTCGGTGCTGCGCAGCCCCGCCTGTCCCGCCTCGACCCGCGTCTCCGCGGCGCGTACCGAATTCTTCACCGCCCCGCCCTGGTAGACGGGGACGGTCACGCCGGCGAACGCGGTCAGCTGGCGCGCCGGGTTGGTCAGCGAATTGCCGGTCTGCAGAAAATTCTCGTTGTAGCCCGCGTTCGTGCCGAGCGTCGGGATGCCGGCGGCGCGTGCGATCGGCACCGTTTCGTCGGTCGCGCGCTGCTGCGCGCGGCTGCCGGTCAGCGTCGGGTTCTCGCGATAGGCGCGCGCGAGCGCCTCGCGCAGCGTGTCGGCGGCCGCGGGCGTTGCGGCGAGCGAGAGCAGGGCAGCAAGGGGGACGGCGCGCTTCATCTTGGTCCTTACGCGGGCAGGCGAGGAGGGATCGACGTCAACCGAAAATCGACGTCAGAAGGTGAATTTGGGCGGAGTGGCGAAGCCGGGCAGGATCGCGCAATCGATGTCGGCAAAGTCGATCATCGCGAAACCGCCCTCGCTGCGGCGCCCGGCGGCGAGCCGCGTCACGCCGCGCTCGACCAGCCCACCGACGATCCGGCCTCCCGGCACGACCTGCGTTACCAGCGTCGACGGAATCTCCTCGACCGCGCCGTCGATGATGAGCACGTCGTACGGGCCGTCCGCAGCATGGCCGCGCTCAAGCGGCGCCTCGATCAGGGTGACGCGGTGCTCCCCCGCCAGCGTTCGCCGCGCGACCGCGACCAGTGCGGGATCGACCTCGACCGCCACGACGTGTGCGACGAGCCGCGCCAGCACTGCGGCGGTGTAGCCGCTTGCCGCCCCGATCAGCAGCACGCGATCGCCGGGCTGCAGCCGCGCTTCGGTGAGCAGCCGGCCGGTCGCGATCGGCAGATTGGCCGTCCGCCCCTGCCCCAGCGGCAACAGCGCGTCGCGATAGGCGACGCTCGCCTGCGCCTCGGGCACGAACCGCTCGCGCGGCACGTCCGCCATCGCGGCGATCACGCGCGGATCTGACACTGCATTGGGGCGCAACTGGCTGGCAACCATCGCGATGCGCATCGCAGCGAAATCTTCGGGGCGTTCGATCGTCGTCGTCATCGGTTCACCTGTCGCACAGCTGTTTTATCATGGCAATACACGTCGTCGGAGGGCGTGCTTTATCGCGGCGGCAGCGTTGCGCCAATGGCGCGCTTGACAGCGAAGCGCGCGCGCCGCATCAGCCCGCCCTCGCTCGCATCGAGGCCCGATGGCGGAGTGGTGACGCAGAGGACTGCAAATCCTTGCACCCGGGTTCGATTCCCGGTCGGGCCTCCATTCTCTTACCAGGCACGATTAACGACGCTTTGTGGTCGAAGTCGCCCGTTGATTACGGGTGGATGATCCGCCGGGACAATCGATGTTATTCCGCGCAGGGCGCTTCCGCCGCGATCGCGTGCCATGTCAATACGGCGGGTCGCGCCGGATACGCTGCGCGCAGGCCGCCTCGGTCCACCACGCGAGATCGTCGGCGAAGCGCGGAAAGGCACGAGCCAGCGACGCGCCGCCCTCGCCGGCGGGCTTGCCGTCCGCGTCAAAGACATGGCCAATCCCGCCGACCGCGAGCGCGCTCGATATCACCACCATACCCATCTCTGACAGCGTGCCGTGCCACTGCAACCCGGCCCGCGCGCCGGCGAACCGGCCCGCCGAGTAGCTGGCGATCGCGGCAGGGCGCCAGAACCACTCTTCCAGAAAGTGATCGGTTAGATTCTTGAGCCCCGGCTGGACGCCCCAATTGTACTCGCCGGCGACGAAGACGAACGCGTCGGCCGCCTTGATCTTGCCCGCCAGTGCCTCAAGTTTCGCCGGCGCGTCGCCGCTGGGATACTCCTTGTACATGCGGTCGAGCAGCGGCAGGTCTATTGCCTTCGCGTCGATCAGTTCCGCGTTTGCCCCGCGCGCGGCGAACGCGTCGACCAGCCACCGGGCGAGCTTGATCCCCTGCCGATCGGATCGATACGAGCCGTAGAAGATCAGGATGTTGTCGCTCATCGAACCTCGCGATTGGATTGACGTGGTGCAACGCCGGCATGGCGCAACGGGCAAAATTCTACCGATCAATCCCGCACGGCCAAGCCCACCTCACGCGCACCGCGGTGGCAGCGTCGTGATAGCTACCGCCGGTAGTTGCAGCGAGGTTTCGGTGAAGCCGTACATGCCGCGCGCAGCCGCGCAAGACACGCGCACGCACGGCCGCAACGTACCGCGGCCCGGGCCTCATGCGATTATACGAAACTTGGCGCACCCGACAGGATTCGAACCTGTGGCCTCTGCCTTCGGAGGGCAGCGCTCTATCCAGCTGAGCTACGGGTGCGTGGCGCTTCGCCTAGCAGGCGCGATGCGTGCGCGCCAGCCGGTTTTCGGGCAGCGTCACTTGGCGAGCGTCACCGGCTGGAATGGCGCGAGGCCGCAGCTTGGCCCCGCCATCACCGGCGTCGTCTGCAGCACGGTGATGATATCCTGCGCGCAGAGCTGGCTTAACGACGTCGCGTAACTGAAGCGCCGCTCGAAGCCGAGCTGCGGGCAGCCGCGGTCGAGCGTGACGCGATAGTAGCGATTGCCGTTCATCCGGAAATCGATGATCCGGTCGCTGCGCACCAGGCTCTCGCGGATGCTGCGGATCGGGATGCAGTTCTGCGGCTTGCCGACAGGCGTCGCCGCGGGGATCGCGTTACGATCCCGCGCGGCACCGGGTGCGGCGATGATCGCGACGGCGATCGCGAGAGGGAACAGCATACGCATCGGTCCAACTCCTTCGCGCCCTACCCTGATCGACGCTACTCGCCGGCGAACGCATTCTTCAAACGCGCGAAAAAGCCTTGCGATGCAGGGCATTCGTCGCCGGTCTCGGTCTCACGGAATTCCTCGAGCAGCGCGCGCTGCCGCGTCGTCAGCTTGGTCGGCGTCTCGACCTCGATCTGGATCACCAAGTCGC
Organism: Sphingomonas sp. TZW2008; assembly: GCF_002117915.1. Classification (GTDB taxonomy): domain Bacteria; phylum Pseudomonadota; class Alphaproteobacteria; order Sphingomonadales; family Sphingomonadaceae; genus Sphingomonas. The sequence goes on from NZ_BDJB01000014.1 coordinate 151,226, forward strand.
CATGGCCGCGGCCCTGCAGCACCGGCATGCCTGCGCCGCGCTGACGCAGTTGCTTGCCCGACTGGATGCCGACGGGGATGCGCACCTCGTGATTGCGCCCGTCGAGCCCAGGGATCGTCAGCGACCCGCCAAGGGCCGCAGTGGTGAAGCTGATCGGCGCGCGCGCGAACAGCGTCGTCCCCTCACGCTCGAACAGCGCGTGCCGCTTGACGTGGAGGAAGATGTACAGGTCGCCCGGCGGCGCGCCGCGCGCACCCGCCTCGCCCTCGCCCGTCATCCGTACGCGCGTCCCCTCGTCGACACCCGGCGGTATCTCGACCGTCAGCGTCTTGGTCCGCTCGACGCGCCCGTCGCCGCGGCAATCAGGGCACGGATCGTCGATCACCTGACCCGACCCGTTGCACACCGGACAGGCGCGCTCGACAACGAAGAAGCCCTGCTGCGCGCGTACCTTGCCATGCCCGCCGCAGGTGTTGCAGGCGTGCGGGCGGCTGCCAGCGCGCGCGCCCGATCCGTGGCACGTATCGCACGCGGCAGTGACATCGACGGTTATCTCCGCCGACTTGCCGTGATACGCCTCCTCGAGCGTGATCTCCATGTCGTAGCGCAGGTCGGCGCCGCGGCGGACCTGGCTGCGGCCACCAGCGCGCCCGCCCATGAACTCGCCGAACACGCTTTCGAAAATGTCGGAGAAGCCCGAGAAATCCTGACCATGGCCGCCGCCCCCGCCGCCGTTTCGGAACGCGGCATGGCCGAAGCGGTCGTAGGCGGCGCGTTTCTGCGGATCCTTGAGGCAATCGTACGCCTCGCTCACCGCCTTGAACTTCGCCTCGGAGTCCTTGCATCCGGCGTTCTTGTCCGGATGGTATTTCATCGCGAGCTTGCGGTACGCCGACTTGATCGTGCCCGCATCCGCGGTCCGCTCGACTTCGAGCAGTTCGTAGAAATCGACTTCGGTCACTGATCCGCCCCCGCAGATACGAGCAGCCGCCCGCCCCGATCCTGCCGAGCGCCGCTTCCGCGCGCCGCCGAAGAGGCGGAGAATGGGAACGGTGCGTCGACAGGCGCGGCACGGACGGGCTTATGCATCGCTTACGCCTTCACTTCGTTCGGCCGCCCCCTCCCTCACGGGAAGGGGCGAACGCCTTACGCCTTCTGGTCGTCGACTTCCGAGAATTCGGCGTCGACCACATCATCCTGCTTCGGCGCGTCGCCGGCATCGGCGTTCGGGGACGCCTCTGCCTGCTGCTGCTTCTCGTAGATCGCCTGGCCGAGCTTCATCGCGACCTGCGCGAGCGCCTGGCTCTTCTCGTTCATCGCATCGGGATCGCCACCCTCGACCGCCGCCTTGGCAGCGTCGATCGCGGTCTGGATCTCACCCTTCAGCGCTTCATCGACCTTGTCGCCATTGTCGGCCAGCTGGCGCTCGGTGGTGTGGATCAGGCTCTCGGCGTTGTTCTTCGCCTCGGCGCCTGCCTTGCGCTTCTTGTCCTCCTCGGCGAACTGCTCGGCCTCGCGCACCATCTTGTCGATGTCAGCGTCCGAGAGACCGCCCGACGCCTGGATGCGGATCTGCTGCTCCTTGCCGGTGCCCTTGTCCTTGGCCGAGACGTTGACGATGCCGTTGGCGTCGATGTCGAACGTCACCTCGATCTGCGGCACGCCGCGCGGCGCCGGCGGGATCCCGACGAGATCGAACTGGCCGAGCATCTTGTTGTCGGCCGCCATCTCGCGCTCGCCCTGGAAGACGCGGATCGTCACCGCACCCTGATTGTCGTCAGCGGTGGAATAGGTCTGCGACTTCTTGGTCGGGATCGTCGTGTTGCGATCGATCATGCGGGTGAACACGCCACCGAGAGTCTCGATGCCCAGCGACAGCGGCGTTACGTCGAGCAGCAGCACGTCCTTGACGTCGCCCTGCAGCACGCCCGCCTGGATCGCCGCACCCATCGCGACCACCTCGTCGGGGTTCACGCCGGTGTGCGGATCCTTGCCGAAAAAATTCTTCACGGCTTCACGCACCTTGGGCATGCGCGTCATGCCGCCCACCAGCACCACTTCGCTGATGTCGCTGGCCTTCACGCCGGCATCGGCGAGCGCCTTCTTCATCGGCTCGATCGTGCGCTGAATCAGGCTGTCGACCAGCTTTTCCAGATCGGTGCGCGTGATTGTCTTAACGAGATGCTTCGGCCCGTTCTGGTCGGCAGTGATGAACGGCAGGTTCACCTCGGTCGACGCGGCCGACGACAGCTCGATCTTCGCCTTCTCGGCCGCTTCCTTCAAGCGCTGCAGCGCAAGCTTGTCCTTGGCGAGGTCGATGCCCTCGTCCTTCTTGAAGCCCTCGGCGAGATATTCGACGACCTTGTTGTCGAAGTCCTCACCGCCCAGGAAGGTGTCGCCGTTGGTCGACTTCACCTCGAACACGCCGTCGCCGATCTCGAGGATCGAGACGTCGAAGGTGCCGCCGCCGAGATCATAGACCGCGATCGTCTTGCCGTCCTGCTTCTCCAGGCCATAGGCCAGCGCCGCCGCGGTCGGCTCGTTGATGATGCGCAGCACTTCGAGGCCCGCGATCTGGCCGGCGTCCTTGGTCGCCTGGCGCTGCGCGTCGTTGAAGTATGCCGGCACCGTGATGACGGCCTGCGTCACCGTCTCGCCGAGATAGCTCTCGGCGGTTTCCTTCATCTTCTGGAGCGTGAAGGCGCTGATCTGCGACGGCGAATAGTCCTTGCCGCCGGCCTGCACCCACGCGTCGCCGTTGCCGCCCTTCACGATGTGATAGGGGACCAACTCGGTGTCCTTCTTGGTGATCGGATCGTCGAACCGGCGGCCGATCAGGCGCTTCACCGCGAAGATCGTGTTGTCGCCGTTCGTCACCGCCTGGCGCTTCGCCGGCTGGCCGACCAGCCGCTCGCCGTCCTTGGCGAAGGCGACGATCGACGGCGTCGTGCGCGCGCCTTCCGCATTCTCGATCACCTTGGGCTTGCCGCCTTCCATCACTGCGACGCAGCTGTTGGTGGTGCCCAGATCGATACCGATAACTTTTGCCATGAGTGCTCTTCTAGCCCCTGCTTGAACAAAAAAACTGTGCCGCCGCGTCCCGTTACGGCGACGCAACAGCGTTGACGAAGCGCGATATAGGTGGCGCTTGGCGTGCCGCAAGACACGTGCCGAAGCGCGCGGCGTCCCTCCGCCGGACACCCCGGGCGCATCTTGTCGCACACCCGGCGCGGGCGTAGCGTGGCGGCTGTTCCAGCGCTTTTCAGGAGAGTTCCATGTTCCGCGCCGCCACCGCGCTTCTCGCCACCACAATCGCGCTGGCGGGCTGCGCGCAGGAAAAGCAGCTCTACGTCAGCGATGCGTGGGTGCGGCTCGCCGCGGTCGAGGGGCGGCCGGCAGCGGGGTATTTCACGATCTACGGCGGGCCGACCGACGCGACGCTGGTCAGCGTCAGCACCGATGTCGCGATCCGCACCGAAATCCACGAATCGATGGCTACCGGGAACGGCGCCATGACGATGAACGCGGTTCCCCAGGTGCCGGTGCCCGCCAAGGCAAAGGTCGCTTTCGCGCCGGGCGGCAAGCACGTGATGGTATTCGATCTCAATCCGGCGGTGAAGCCTGGCGGCACGATCACCTTCACCTTCACTTTCGCCGATGCAACGCGGATCCAGCAGGACGCGCGCGTCGTCGCCGCCGGCGATCCCCCGCCCGCCACCAAGTGATCTGATCCAATGGGGGCGCGGCCTCTCACCGCGGGCGAGGTGGCGCTCGCCCGCACTGTCTATGGCGACACGATCGACTATGCGCGCGTCGAGTTGTGCGATCACAAATGGGCGTTCTTCCAGCCGCGCCACGTCGTCATGGCGCCGCGCGGGCGGATCCATTTCCATCCGCACGGCGATCTCTACCGCGACGATTTCGCCGCCGCCCCGCTCGGCGAGCAGGGCCTGTTCATTCACGAGATGTGCCACATCTGGCAGCATCAGCGCGGCATCTTCCTGCCGCTCGCCCGCCACCCCTTCTGCCGCTACCATTACAGCTTCGTCCCGGGTCGCCCGCTTGCGCGCTATGGCATCGAACAGCAGGCGGAGATCGTGCGCCACGCCTTTCTGCTGCGCGCCGGGGCACGCGTGATCGGCGCGCCCGAACTCGCCCGCTACGAGAGCGTCCTGCCCTTCGGCACACGCTGAGCGGAACGGATCGCCCCGCGGCGGCTTTCCCCTGGCTAGCGGGCGATCGAGGAGAGCGGATCATGAACAGGCGCAACGCGGCGATCGCCGGCGGGATCATGGCGGGGATCGTGACGACGGCGGCGATGTGGGCAGGGCGGCGCAGCGGCGTGCTTGGCAAGACGCTCGATCGCGACGCGGTCGACTGGATCGACCGCACCACCGGCTCGCGCGAGGCGATCGGCGACACCGGCACGAGCGCGGTCGAGTTCGTCAATCACCTCGGCGCGTCGGCCGCCTTCGGTGGCTTCTACGCGCAGCTGCGCGAATGGGCGCCCAACGTGCCCCCGGCGGCGCTCGGCGTCGCCTTCGGCACCGCGCTCTACGCGGTCAACATCGCCAGCGTCGCGCCGCTGCTCGGCATCACCGAGGGCGAGGTGGAGGCAGGCCCACGCAAGGCGTCCGAACGCTGGGCGATCCACGTCCTGCAATCGGTCGTCACCGCGCTCGTCGCCGAGCGATTAACGACCGAGCCGGACGCCGCCTGACGCGGCGCGCCCCGCCCAACGCCGGAACCGGGCGGGGTCACGCCCCCGCCCACGTCGACACGCGCTATTTAAGCAGCACCAGTTCCTCGGCCATTGTCGGGTGCAGCGCGACCGTCTGGTCGAACTGCGCCTTGGTCAGCCCCGCCTTCACGCACACAGCCGCCGCCTGGATGATCTCGGGGCAATCGGGCCCGATCATGTGAATGCCGACGACGCGGTCGGTCTCCGCGTCGCACACCATCTTGTACAGCGACCGTTCGTCGCGGCCGGCGAGCACATTCTTCATCGGCCGGAAATCGGACGAGTAGATCCGCACGGATCCCAGCTTCTGCCGCGCCTCGCTCTCCGTCATGCCCACGCCGGCGATCGGCGGGTGGCTGAAGCAGGCGGCGGGCACGCAATCATAGTCGACGCTCGCGCCCCCCTTGCCGAACATGTTGTCGGCGAACGCCTGCCCCTCGCGGATCGCGACCGGAGTCAGCTGGATGCGGTTGGTGACATCGCCCAGCGCCGAGATCGACGTGCAGCTGGTGCGGAAATCGTCGTCGATCGGGATCGCGCCCTTCTCGTCAACCTCGATCCCGACGCGCTCGAGCCCGAGCCCCTCGGTGTTGGGCAGCCGGCCGGTCGCATAGAGCACGCAATCGACGATCACCGGTTCGTCCTGCCCGATCATGTGCACTTCGAGGCAGCCGTTGTCCTGCTTCACGATCTTCTCGAACGTCGAATCGAAGCGGAAATCGAGCCCCTTCATCATGCTGATCTGCAGCAGCCTGTCGCGGATCTGGAGATCGTAGCCGCGCAGGATGTCCTTCGTCCGGTTCATGACGATGACGTGGGCACCGAGCTGGTGGAAGATGCCCGCGAATTCATTCGCGATATAGCCCGCACCCGCGATCAGCACCCGCTTGGGGATCGCGTCGAGATGAAAGACGTCGTTCGACGTGATGCCGTGCTCGCAGCCCGGGAAATCGGGCACGTGCGGGCGTGCGCCCGTCGCGACGAGGATGTGGCCCGCGGTCTTGGTGGTACCGTCCGCCAGCGTCACCTCGTTCGGGCCCGTGATCGTCGCGCGCTGGTGGATGATCTCGGCGCCGTTCGATTCGAGCGTCGTCGTGTAAGCTAGATTGATCCGATCGACCTCGCTCAGCACATTCTCCTGCAGGCACTTCCAGTCGAACGCCAGATCGTCGGGCACGCGCCAACCGAAGCGCTGCGCGTCCTTCAGATCCTCGGCAAAATGCGCGCCGTAGACGAGCAGCTTCTTTGGCACGCAGCCGCGAATGACGCAGGTGCCGCCGACGCGATATTCCTCCGCCACCGCGACGCGCGCACCATGCGCGCCGGCGACGCGCGAAGCCCGCGTGCCGCCCGATCCCGCACCGATCGTGAATAGGTCGTAATCGAAATCGGGCATCGCTTCACTCCGGTGGCGTGGTGCGCAGGCGTCACGCTCGCGCCAGCCGCAGATATGGCCTCGCGCGGCAAGACGAAAGGATCAACCGTGCGCCAACGCCGTCAGCCGAGGCCAGCGCGGGCGATCAGGTCGGTGGTCGAAGGATCGAAGTCGCCGCCACCCTTGGCCGCCGCCTTCGCCATTTCCTTGCCCAACTCGACGCCGAACTGGTCGAACGAATTGATCCCCAGCAGCACGCCGTTCACGAACACGCGATGCTCGTAGAAGGCGATCAGCGCGCCGAGCGTGCGCGCGTCGAGCACGTCGAGCAGGATCGTCGACGACGGCCGGTCGCCCGGATAGGCGCGCGCGGGATCGTCGGGGTTCGCCTTGCCCTTCATCAGCGCGGCGCCTTGCGCGAAGGCGTTGAGCAGCAGCTGGCGGTGATGCTCCTCGGGCAGCGTGTCGCCCGCCTCGATCACTGCGAGGAATTCGACCGGCACCAGATGCGTGCCCTGGTGGAGCAGCTGGAACACCGCATGCTGCGCGTCGGTCCCCACCCCGCCCCAGGTGATCGCCGCAGTCGGCCGCCCGACCGGCTCGCCGTCGACCGTCACGCCCTTGCCGTTCGATTCCATTTCGAGCTGCTGGAGATAGCTCGGCAGCAGCCGCAGCCGCTCGTCATAGGCGAACGGCGCGCGCGTCTCGGCGCCGCGCACCTGCGTATAATAGAGGTCGGCAAAGGCGGCGAGTGCGGGCGCATTCTCGTGCAGCGCCGACAGGCGGAAGTGACGGTCCATCTCCGCCGCGCCTTCCAGCAGCTCGGCGAACTGATCCCAGCCGAGCTTGATCGCCGCAGGAAAGCCGATCGACGACCACAAGGAATAGCGTCCGCCGACACCTTCCGCGAACGGCAGCACGCGCGTCTCGTCGACGCCCCATTCGACCGCCTTCTCGGGCGCCGCGGTCAGCGCGATGACGCGGCCGTAGGGGTCGTCGACATCGTGCTCCTGCATCCAGGCGATGACGCTCTCTGCATTCATCATCGTCTCGGTGGTGGTGAACGTCTTCGACGCGACCAGCAGCAGCGTCGCACCGGGATCGAACCGCTCGAACACGTCCTCCAGCGCCATCCCGTCGACGTTGGAGACGATCGCCACCTCGTAGCGGTCGCTGTCGCGTCCCAACGCGTCGACCAGAAGATGCGGCCCCAGCGCCGATCCGCCGATGCCGACTTGCAGGACATAGCGTACGGGTCCGAACGCCTCCGCCTCGATCGCATCGACCATCACGCGCATCCGGGCGTGATAGTCGGCCGATCGCCGCACGCTCTCCGCCTTGCCCTCGCCACGCTCGGCGGTGTGCTCGACGGGGCGGTCCTCGGTCACGTTGACGTTCTGGCCGCCGAACATCGCCTCGCGCTTGCCGGCGAGGTCCTGCGCCTTCGCCAGTGTCTCGAACGCGGCGATCGCGTCGGGCGTCAGGTGCGTCTTGGACCAGTCGAAGTGGATCCCGGCGACGTCGAGCGACAGCTTCGCGAGCCGATCGGGATCATCGGCGAACAGTTGCTCGAGCGTCGTTCGGGGCAATGCTTCGATCGTCGACCAATCGGCCATGCTGCAATCTCCATTCGGGCGTCGCGCCGCCGCGCACGCGCGGGTTCGGCAGCGTCAAGACACAAAGCGTCAGCTGCGGCAAGCACGCGCCGCGGCCGGGTGAAGCGCGAACGGAAGCCGGGTTCGATCGTTCCCCAGCTTGACGCGCCGCAGCGCTTGCGCGACGCCGCGGTTCATGGCCGAAGTCGATACCAACGCCCCCGCCCCCGTTCCGCCGCAAGCGCGCGTCACGCCGCCGGCAAAGAAGCGGTCGGAGCTTTCCGAAACGCTGCGCTTCCTGCTGAAGCTCGCGCTGGTCGTCTGGCTGTTCCGCAGCTTCGTCTTCGCGCCCTTCTCGATCCCGTCGGAATCGATGCTGCCGCGGCTGCTGATCGGCGACTATCTGTTCATCTCGAAGTGGAATTACGGCTATTCGCGCTGGTCGATGCCGTTCGGGCAGCCCGCGGTGCCCGGCCGACTGTTCGGCAGCGTGCCTGCGCGCGGTGACACCGTGGTCTTCCGCTCCAAGGGCGCCGACGATCACGACGTCATCAAGCGCGTCATCGGCCTGCCCGGCGATACGATTCAGATGCGGCGCGGGCAGCTGATCCTCAACGGCCAGGCGATCCCCAAGCAGCGCATCAACGATTTCAGCGTGCCGCTTTCGCCGAACTTCACGACGCGCGAGTGCGACGCCGAATTCGTCCAGCCGACCCCCGGCGGCGCCGATTGCCGCATCCCGCGCTATCGCGAGACACTGCCCGGCGGGCGCAGCTACGAGGTGCTCGACCAGCGCTACATCCCCGATGCCGACGATACCGCCGTCTACACCGTGCCCGCGGGCAACGTTTTCCTGATGGGTGACAACCGCGACGATTCGGCCGACAGTCGCTTTCCGTCGGCGGAGGAGGCGCTGCCCGGCCAACCGCAGGGCATGGGGTTTATCCCGCTCGAACGCGTGCAGGGCAAGGCGGTGATCATCTTCTGGTCGACCGACGGCTCGGCGAACTGGCTGCTGCCGTGGACGTGGTTCACCGCGGCGCGCTGGGACCGGCTGGGGCGCGGCTTTGACTGATCGCATGGCCGCCGCGCAGGCCCGCGATCTGGCGGCCTGGGTCGAGCGGACGTTCGATCACCGTCCGCACGATCTTGCCGACTGGGAACGCGCGCTGACGCACGCCAGCCGGGCTGCACCCGATTACGAACGGTTCGAATTCCTCGGCGATCGCGTGCTCGGGCTGAGCATGGCCGAATGGCTGTTCGAGACGTTTCCGGCGGAACCCGAAGGTGCGCTGTCGAAGCGCTTCAACACGCTGGTGACGGGCGCCGTCTGCGCCGAGATCGCGCGCGAGATCGGCGCGACCGCGCATCTGCGGCTCGGCAAGCAGGCGCGCGACGACGGGGCGGGCGACAGCGACAATATCCTCGGCGACGTGCTAGAGGCGCTGCTCGGCGTCCTCTATCGCGAGGCCGGTCTCGACGCCGCCCGCGCGATCGTCCGCCGCCTGTGGGCCGATCGCATCCACGCCGAAGCCGCGGTACCGCAACATCCCAAGTCCGCACTGCAGGAATGGGCCGCCGCCAATCAGCGCAAGCCGCCGGTGTACGAGATCATCGAGCGCGCCGGCCCCGGCCACGCGCCGCGCTTCACCGTTCGCGCGAGCATCCCCAAGCTCGCCGAGACGACCGCAACAGGCGGCAGCAAGCAGGAAGCCGAGACCGCCGCGGCGACTGCACTGCTCAACGAAGTCAGCGTCGCCCCGCCGAAGAAGCGGCGCGCGCCCTCCGCCACCGGCTGATCGCGTGACGCCCGGCACCCCCCTACCTTCCGAAGGAACCCCGATGACCCGCTGCGGCCTCGTCGCCGTGCTTGGCGCCCCCAACGCCGGCAAGTCCACCCTCGTCAACGCGCTCGTCGGCCAGAAGGTCGCGATCGTCAGCCCGAAGGCGCAGACGACGCGTACGCGCCTGCTCGGCGTCGCGATGGAGGGCGAGGCGCAGCTGCTGCTCGTCGATACGCCGGGAATCTTCGATCCCAAGCGCCGCTTCGATCGCGCGATGGTCGCCGCCGCCTGGGGCGGGACGGAGGGCGCCGACGTGCTCGCGCTGGTGGTCGATGCCAAGGGCGGGCTCGGCCCCAAGGTGACCGATATCGCCGAGCGGATCGCCGACCGCCCCGAACGCAAGTTCCTCGTCCTCAACAAGGTCGATCTCGCCGACAAGCCCAAGCTGCTCGTCCATGCCGAGAAGCTCAACGCGCTGGTCGCGTTCGAGCACACCTTCTTCATCAGCGCGGCGACCGGCGACGGCCTGCCCGAGCTGAAGCGGACGCTGGCCGCTGCGATGCCGGAGGGGCCGTGGCACTTCCCCGAAGATCAGGTGTCCGACGCGAGCGAGCGCACGCTCGCCGCGGAAGTGACGCGCGAGCAGCTCTATCTCCAGCTCCACGCCGAGCTTCCCTATGCGGCAGCGGTCGAGACCGAGAAGTTCGTCGACCGACCCGACGGCGCGGCGGAGATCCACCAGCAGATCCTCGTCGAGCGCCCGACGCAGCGCGCGATCGTGCTGGGCAAGGGCGGCGCGCGGATCAAGGAGATCGGCGCCCGGGCCCGCGCCGAGTTGACGACGCTGCTCGACCGCCCGGTGCACCTCTACCTCCACGTCAAGGTGAAGCCCGGCTGGGACGAGGACCGCGGCGTCTACCGCGACCTGGGGCTCGATTGGGTCGACTAGCCACAGGGGTACTGGCGCAGTCAGGCCGCGAGCACCTCGTCGACCCAGGCCGGCACCAGCGCCGTCGCCGCACCGCGCCGGCTCTCGTCGAACCAGCCGCTGCCGCCCGACGGCTCGAGATTGAGCTCGAGCGTCGCGGCGCCATAATGGTTCGCGAGTTGCACGAAGCCCGCGGCGGGATAGACCGCGCCCGACGTACCGATCGAGACGAACAGGTCGCAAGCTGTCAGCGCGCGCTCGATCCGCTCCATCTGGTACGGCATCTCGCCGAAGAAGACGATGTCGGGCCGCAGCGCCGCCGCCCCGCACGCCTGGCAGATACTGCCCGGCGGCAGTGCAAGCGGCGACGGTGCACGCTCGCCGCACGCGGCGCACAGCGCCGACATCAGCTCGCCGTGCATGTGCAGCAGCCGGCGCGCGCCGGCGCGCTCGTGCAGGTCGTCGACGTTCTGCGTCACGATCAGCAGCTCGCCCGGCCACGCCGAATCGAGCCGCGCCAGTGCGGCGTGCGCCGCATTGGGCGCGACGTCGCGCAGCGCCGCACGGCGCAGATCGTAAAAGCGGTGCACCAGCGCCGGATCCGCCGCCAGCGCCTCGGGCGTGCACACGTCCTCCACACGATGCCCCTCCCACAGCCCGCCAGGCCCGCGGAACGTAGCGAGGCCGCTTTCCGCCGAAATGCCGGCGCCGGTCAGCACGACGATATTGCTTGGGTTCATCATGACGCCGGCATAGGCGATCGCGCGTCGGCAGGCGACCGCAGCGGGTCGCAGCCCCTCGACGCATTCCGGCGCGCCGGGTAACGGGGCGCGAACGAGCGGGAAGGACGCACATGGCCGCGATCGGCATCTACGGCAGCGCGGGGCGGATGGGTCGCGCCATCGCGACCATCGCGCACGACGACGGGGTCGCGATCGCCGGCGGTGCCGACGCGTCGGACGACGCGGTGGCGCTCGCGCACGCCGCGGACGTCCTGGTCGATTTCTCCACTCCGGCAGCGCTCGAGGCGCATCTCGCCGCCGCGACCGGCGCGCGCACGCCGATCGTCGTCGGTACCACCGGGCTTAATTCGACGCACCATGCGCTGCTCGATCGCGCGGCGGAGACGATCGCGGTGCTGCAGACGGGAAATACCTCGCTCGGCGTCACGCTTCTCGCCAATCTGGTACGTGAGGCGGCGGCACGGCTCGGGCCCGACTGGGACATCGAGATCGCCGAGATGCACCACCGCCACAAGGTCGATGCGCCGTCGGGCACCGCGCTGCTGCTCGGCGATGCGGCGGCGAAGGGCCGCGGCACGACGCTGGGCGAGGAGCGGGTCGACAGCCGCGCCGGGCTGGTCGGCGCGCGTACCGAGGGCACGATCGGCTTCGCGTCGCTGCGCGGCGGATCGGTGATCGGCGACCACATGGTGGTCTTCGCCGGCGAGGGCGAGCGGATCGAGCTCGGCCATCGCGGCGAGGATCGCACGATCTTCGCGCGCGGCGCGATCAAGGCCGCGCTGTGGCTCGCGGACAAGCCGGCCGGCCGCTACGGGATGAGCGAGGTGCTCGGCTTTTGAGGCAGCAGCCGTGAAGAAGGCGGACGTCTTCGAATTCTTCCGCCGCCTCGCCGAAGCGAACCCGCATCCCGAGACCGAGCTTGAATCGGGCAACACCTATCAGTTGCTCGTCGCGGTCGTCCTGTCCGCGCAGGCGACCGACGCGGGCGTCAACAAGGCGACGCGGCGACTGTTCGAGATCGTTCGCACGCCGGCCGAGATGCTGGCGCTCGGCGAGGACGGGCTGAAGCAGCACATCAAGACGATCGGGCTGTTCAACGCCAAGGCGAAGAACGTCATCGCGCTCAGTCAGGCGCTCGTCGATCGCCACGGCGGCGAGGTGCCGGCTGATCGCAATGCGCTAGAACAGCTCGCCGGCGTCGGGCGCAAGACCGCCAACGTCGTGATGAACACCGCATTCGGCGCCGAGACCTTCGCCGTCGACACGCACATCTTCCGCGTCGGAAACCGTACCGGGCTGGCCAAGGGGAAGACCCCGCTCGCGGTCGAACTGAAGCTGGAGAAGGCGGTGCCGCAACCGTTCCGCCTCCACGCGCACCACTGGCTGATCCTGCACGGGCGCTACGTGTGCAAGGCGCGGCGCCCCGAATGCTGGCGCTGCGCGGTCGCCGATCTGTGCGCGTTCAAACCCAAGACCCCTGCGCCGAAGAGCGCGACGCCCGCAGCGTAGGGCGATCGATCAGGAAGCGAACGCCGCCTTCATCCGCTTGCGTAGTCGGCCGGGCATGAAGCGGCGCGCGAAATGCGCCTGCCGCCCGGCCTTGCCGACGATATACTCGCGCTCGCGGCCGTGCACCGCGCGCCACACCATCTCGGCTGTCTCCTCGACGGTGTAAACGGGCGACTGGCCAATCGCGTCGCGGATCGTGCGGTTGCTGCCCTTCGAGCCTGCATCGAGGATCGGCGTCTCGACGAAGAACGGCATCACGCAGGTGACGTCGATGCCGTGCCGCGTCCATTCCGCGTCGAGCGCTTCGGTCAGCCCGCGTACCGCGTGCTTGGTCGCAGAGTAGGTCGCGAGCCCGGGCGAGCCGACGATCCCCGCCACCGACGCGACGTTGACCAACCGGCTGCCGCGCACCTGCTTGAGGTGCGGCAGCGCGGCATAGGCGCCGTTGACGACCCCCTTCACATTGATGTCGATCTGCAGATCAGATTCGTCGGGCGTCACTTCCTCGAACATGCCGTAGCGCGCAATCCCGGCATTGTTGAGCAGCACGTCGAGCTTGCCCGCGTGCGCGACGAAGCCGTCGAGTGCCGTGGCCCATTGCGCGCGGTCGCGCACGTCGAGCATTGCAGTGAACACGCCGAGCTCGCCGGCGACGCGCTTCATGCCCGCCTCGTCGATGTCGCCGATTCCGACCGTCCAGCCCTCGCGCTTGAAGCGGCGCGCGGCGGCGAGCCCGATGCCCGATGCCCCGCCGGTGATGAAGATCGTTCGCGCCATGCCGTGTCCCCCCTTGCCTGTTCAGCCCGCCCGCACGTCGCGGAACGGGATCGTGCGATCGATCTCGGGCTCCCTGGGCAGGCCAAGCACGCGTTCGCCGATGATGTTGCGCTGAATCTGATCGGTGCCGCCGCCGATCGAGGTGAAATAGGCGTTGAGCGACAGGAAGTTGGCGTCCTCCGCACGCGGATGCTCCGGCCCTTCGAGCAGGCTTTCCGGCCCAAGCAGCATCGTGCGCACGCGCGCCTCCTCGTGCAGGATGCGGCTCATCGCGAGCTTTCCGAGCGACATGATCGGCGAGGACGTGCCCTGCGCCATATCGGCCTTGGCGCGCTGCGTGTTGAGCTTGTTGAGCACGCGCCAGGCGATCACCTGCGCCACGTCCTGCCGCACGATCGGATCGTCAAGCCGCCCCGCCTCCTGCGCAAGACCGAGCAGCGAATAGTCGCCCTTCGGCCCGCCCGCCCCCGACCGGGGCCCGCGCGCGGCATCGCCCATCACTGACCGTTCATAGGCGAGCGCGGTCTGCAGCACCGCCCAGCCGCCGTTAAGCGGCCCAAGCAGATTCTCCTCGGGGACGAAGGCGTCGGTGATGAACACCTCATTGAAGTGCGATTCATCGGTGATCTGGCGCAGCGGGCGCACTTCGACGCCCTCCTGCTTCATCGGCAGGAAGAAGAAGCTGATGCCGCGATGCTTGGGCACGTCCCAATCGGTGCGCGCGATCAGCATGCCGTAATCGGCCACCGCCGCGCCGCTGGTCCACACTTTCTGCCCGGTAACGCGCCAGCCGCCCTCCACCTTGTTGGCACGCGTGCGCACCGCGGCGAGATCGGATCCCGCGCCCGGCTCCGAATAAAGCAGGCACATGCCGACTTCTCCGGCGAGCAGCTGCGGCACGATCGTCCGCTTGAAGCTGTCGGTGGCATGCGCAAGCGCGGTGTTCGCCCATAGGTTCGATCGGTCCTGCCCCGCGCCCGGCGCGCCGACCGCCGCGAAGGCGCGCTCGACGATCCTGGCCTGCTCGTTCGACAAGCCGCGGCCGTGCCATTCGGCGTCCCAGCGCGGCGTCGCCCAGCCGGCGTCGCGCACCTTGGCGAGCCATTCGCTGCGCGGATCGCGCCCGAAGCTCTCGTGATGCGCCGGCAGCCCGGTCCAATTGTCGGCGAGCCATGCCGCTACCTCGGCCCGCAACGCCTCGTCGGTGATCCCGCTGCTCATGCCTGCGCCTCCAGCGCCTGGATATATCGTTCGCGCCAGTGATTGCCGTCGCCCAGCAGCTGCGCGCCGGACCGCGCACGACGCAGATAAAGGTGCGCCGGATTGGTCCAGGTGAAGGCGATGCCGCCGTGCATCTGGATACCGTCCTTGGCGACACGGACGAAGGCGTCGGCACAGGCAAAGGCGGCGAGCGCAATCGCCGCATCCTTGGTTTGGCTGCCCTCGGCAAGCTGCCGCGCCGCGTCGCGCGCTGCGGAGGTTGCGGACTCGCTCTCCAACAACAGGTCGGCGGCCATGTGCTTGATCGCCTGGAAGCTGCCGATCGCGCGGCCGAACTGGTGCCGCTCGGTGGCATAGGCGACGGTGCGCTCGAGCATGCGCCGCGCGCCGCCAGCCTGCTCGCCGGCCAGCGCGACAATGCCGATGTCACGCGCGGTGGGGACGCATGAACTGTCACCAATCCGGGTCGCCGGCCCATGAAAGGCGACGTCCGCCATTCGGCGCGTCCGATCGAAGACGGGCAGCGGCGTGATCGTCACGTCGCAGCGCTCGACAACGAACACGCCGTCCTCACCCGCGACGACGATCAGGTCCGCGATCGCAGCATCGGGTACGAAGCGCGCCGTTCCCGTCAACCGATCGCCGGCGACGCGGACGTCGCTGCGCCCGGCCCAGTCGTACGCGCCGACGAAGGCGACGGCGGCGATCGTCGAGCCGTCGGCGATCTTGGCCAGTCGCTCGCCATCGAGCAGGACGCTCGCCATCGCGGTCGAGATCAGCGGCGCCGGCAGCAGGGCGGCGCCGGCCTCCTCCATCACCAGTTCGAGCTCGACCGGCCCCAATCCCGCCCCGCCGTGCTCTTCCGGCACCGTCAGCCCGACGACGCCAAGTTCAACCAGCGCGCGCCACAGCGCGGCATCGTGACCGCTCTCATTGTCCATGATGCGGCGTACGTCGGCTTCGGTGCAGCGATCGGCGAGCAGCCGCCGCACGCTATCGCCCAACGCCGCGCGATCGGCGGCGTCGAGCGTGGCCGGCGCCGTGTCGGGACGCACCAACGTGTCGGTCACGCCGCCACCTTGCCCGTCTGCGCCTTTGCGCGCCGCTCACCCTTGGGGATCTCCTTATGAAGATCGGCGACGTAGCGCGCGAAATCGACCTGGATCGTGTGACGCGTCGACTGATAATAGTCGCCGAGCTCGGTCGCCTCGTCCTCGGCGGTGATGCGGCGCATCTCGTCGACCGACGGCAGCGCGTAGCGTCCGGTCATGAAACCGGCGACGAGCTTCGACTGCTGCTCGGCGAAATTGACCAGCGTCGGCAGCGGCTGTGCCAGCCCCATGAAGAACAGGTCGTGGATGCCCGGGATCACCATCCGCTTGAACAGCGGGAAACGATTCTGCGCATCGGGCAACAGCGCCGGATCGTCGAAGAACGGGAAGCTGATCTTGTAGCCAGTCGCGTAGATGATCGCGTCGACTTCCTCGACGCTGTCGTCCTCGAAGCGGACGCGCGTCCCTTCCAACGCCTTGATGTTGGGCTTGAACTTGATGTCGCCGCAGCTCGCCCGCGTCAGGAACTCGCCCGAAACGCTGGGATGCGCGTCGAGCGGCTCGTGATCGGGCTTGGGCAGGCCGTAATCCTCCATCCGCCCGACCATCTTCTTGATCATGCGGCGGGCGAGCGCCTTGCCGAGCTTGCGCGGCATCCACGTCGGCATCGCGGATTTGTCCATCGGCTTGCCGCCCGCCATCTTGGGCAGCACCCACACGCCCCGGCGCGCCGCGACCCACAGGTTCTTCGCCAGGTGTCGCTGCGACAGTTCGCTCGCGACATCCATTGCCGAATTGCCCATGCCGACGACGACGACGTTCTTGCCGCGCAGGTCGACCGGGTCGTACGGATCGCGATAGCTGTGGACGTGGAAATGCGGGTTGTCAAAGCTGCCCGGATAGTCGGGGATCTTGGGATCCCAATGGTGTCCGTTGCAGACGAACAGCGTCTCATACTCGCGCGTTTCGCCGGTCGACAGCGTCACCTGCCACCCCCCGCCGGGCTTGCGCGTCGCGCGGGTCACCGCGGTATTGAACGTGATCAGCGGGCGCAGGCCGAAGTGATCGACGTAGTCGCGAAAATACTGCCACAGCTGCGCGTGGCTCGGGAAATCGGGCCAGTTCGCCGGCACCGGATAATCCTCGAACGCGAGCCGCCATTTCGACGTGTCGATATGCAGCGACTGGTAGCAGGCCGACTTGCCGTTGGGGTTCTTATAGTACCAGTTGCCGCCGATATCGTCGGACATCTCGAAACAGTCGAACGCGATGCCTTCGTCCTTCAGCCGCTTGGCGGTGGTGAAGCCCGAACAGCCTGCGCCGATGATGCAGGCGCGCTTGCCCGTCGTCATTGATCCCTCTCCCCGGCCTACCATTTCCCAGCAGCCATAACGAAAGTTATGATGGCCTGAAGCGCGCGCCGAATCAACCGGCGACCGGCGGACAGGGGAGAGCGACAATGCGGTTCACGGACAGGGTAGCGGTGATCACCGGCGGCGGATCGGGCATCGGCGCGGCGACCGCGCGGCTGCTGGCGCGCGAAGGCGCGAAGGTCGTGCTCGTCGATCTTAACAGCGACGCGGCGCAGGCGATTGCCGCGGAGACGGGCGGGCTGGCGCTCACCGCCGATGTTTCGGATCGCGAGCAGGTCGATGCCTTCGTGGCGCAGACCGTGGCCGCGCACGGACGGATCGATATCCTCCTCAACAACGCCGGGGTCGGCATCTTCGGCAAGACACCCGACGTCGATCCCGACACATGGGACCGCGTCGTCGCGATAAATCTTCACGCCGTCTTCTACGCCTGCCGTGCGGCCATTCCGCACATGACCGGCGGCAAGGCCGCGATCGTCAACACCGCGTCGATCTCCGGCCTTGGCGGCGACTATGGCTTCACCGCCTACAATGCCGCGAAGGCTGGGGTCATCAACTATACCCGCAGCCTCGCCGTCGACCATGCCCGCGACGGCATCCGCGTCAATGCGATCTGCCCGGGGCTGATCGTCACGCCGATCACCGCCGGGGTGCAGATGATGCCAGGGCTCGAATCGGCCTGGCACGACACGATCCCGATGGGCCGCCCCGGCCAGCCAGAAGAAATGGCGGAGGTGATCGCGTTCCTCGCCTCGGACGCCGCCTCCTACGTCACCGGCACCATCATGGTGGCGGACGGCGGGCAGACGGCGTGGACGGGCCAGCCCAACCTCTTCCGCTACGCTACCGAAGGCAGCAACGCGTGACGCCGAGCTGGCAGCCGCCGGCGGATAGCGGCATCACCGTACGCGAGGTCGCCGCCAACGGCCTCACCTTCGAAGTGGCCGAGGCGGGCAGCGGGGATCACCTCGCGCTGTGCCTCCACGGCTTTCCGGAGCTCAATTACTCTTGGCGCTACCAGATGCCGCTGCTGGCCGAGATGGGATATCGCGTCTGGGCGCCCAACCAGCGCGGCTACGGTGCCTCGTTGCGGCCCAGCGGCGTCGCCGCCTATAGCGCGGACCGGATCGTTGCGGATGCCGCCGCCTTGTTCGACGCGAGCGGGGCGACGAAGCTGACGCTGATCGCGCACGACTGGGGCGGCGCGATCGCGTGGCTGTTCGCGATCCGCCGCGTCCGCCCGATCGAGCGGCTGGTGGTAATGAACTTGCCCCACCCCGCCTGCTTCGCGGAAGCGCTGAAGCATGGGCCGCAGCGCCGCCGCAGCTGGTACATCGCCTTCTTCCAGATCCCGCGGCTGCCGGAATGGTCGATGGGGCGCCGCGACGCGCGCGGCATCCGCGAGGCATTCCGCGGCATGGCGGTGGACAAGAGCCGCTTCCCGCGCGACGTACTCGATGTCTATGCGCGCGCCGCGCAGCGCCCCGGCGCGCTCACCGCGATGATCAACTGGTATCGCGCCGCAGTGCGCCACCGCACCGCGCTCGACATCGGCGACGGCCGCGTCGACGTGCCGACGCTGATCGTATGGGGGGAGGAAGACAAGGCGCTGGGGCTCGAAACGCTCGACGGGACCGAGCGCTTCGTCGCCGACCTGACGATCCGCCGCCTCCCCGGCGTGTCGCACTGGGTTCAGCAGGAAGCGCCCGAGGCGGTAAACGCGATCCTCGCCGACTGGCTGCCGCGCGCTTAGCTGGCGCGGCTCAGCGCGGCTTGGGGATCGTCACCAGGCAGTGGCCGCTGCCCGTCGCCAGCGCGCGTCCGTCCGCGCTCCACATGCGCACCCGGCCGCTGATTAGCCCGTCACCCGATACGTCGCTATCCGCCTCGCTCAGCAGCCAGTCGCCCGCCGGGCGAAGACCGTGGAAATAGACGGTGAGATCGAGCGACGGCGCGAGATACGCCGCGCTCTCCGTCAAGCGATGCCAATGCCCGGGCCAGATGCCCAGATCGATCAGCAGCGCGCTGCGCATCGCGTCGAAGAAAAGATCGTCCGCACCGTCCGCTGGCCAATCGCGAAAGCGCATCCAGCGAAATTGCTGCGGTACCGGGGCGGGCGGATCGCTGTGCAGCCGGAAATGCACCGGCCGGCTTTCCAGATTGGTCCAGAAGCGATTGTTCGCGATCCCGCGCTCGGCCGCGATCGCCTCCTGATCGCGCAACGTCTCCGGGCGCGGCACGTCGGGCATCGTCGGCGTCACGGGAAGCGACGCGTCGGCGCGTGACGTCGTCCACACCTGCGCGAGAAAGACCGGCCGCCCCTCCTGCGACAGCGTAACGGCGTAGAGCGCGGACGCTCCCTCCTTGATCGCCTCGACGGCGACGTCGAGCGTCTCCCACCGCGCGACGCGCACGAACTGCCCGGTGATCGTCACCGGCCGATGCCCGGCGGCAGCGCGCTCGCGCACCGCACGCAGCGCGATCGCCGCGATATAGCCCCCGGCCGGCCCCCAGATCTCCCAGTCGCGATCGAGCGCGACGGTGTAGCCCGAGCCGCTCGGCGTCAGCGCCGTCGCAGCAACCAATCCGCCCATCGCTCGCCCTTCCCCTCGTACCAACCGTTCGCGTCAGGCGATCAGCGCGAGCGCGTCGCAGTCGATCGCCTGCGCGCAGCCGCCGCGCGCCATGGCAAGGAACATCGCGTCGCCGCGCTCAGTACGCTTGGTCGATGCCGACGCGAAGATCGCGGTCGACACGCCCGACAGCAGCGTCAGCCGATAGTCGCGATAGAGATCGTCGTAGCCGTAATCGCGCACGCCGTAGCCGCGCAGCTGCTCGAGATAATAGTCGAGCAGATGCTTCTCGTGGCTGCGGCGGTTCTCGATCGACAGCGCCATGCCGAGGAAATAGGCGACGTCGACCGCGCCCAGCCCGATCGCCGGCGATTGCCAGTCGAGCACCGCCAGCGGCACGTCGCCGCCGCGCGCATCGAACAGCATATTGTCGAGGCGGAAATCGCCGTGCGTCAGCGTGAAGCTCGTCGGCTCGTGATTGTGCGCGTTGGCGACGAGTTCGCCGTAGCGATCACACACCGCCATATATTCGGGCTCCAGCACGCCGTCGTAGCGGCGATGGAATTCTGCCAGGCAATCGGGAAACACCTGGATCACGAAATCGCGCGCGCCGGTCATGTTGAGGAACGCGTGGTCGCGCAGGCTGGCGTCGTTCCACCGCGGGCCGTGCAGCGCCGCCGCCTGTTCCATCGCGCGTTCAGCATCGGGAATGTCGCATCCCGTCAGCTGGTTGCCCGGTCGGGCCGGCGTCAGATCCTCCAGCAGCAGTGCGAAGGTCGCGTCGGCGGGATCGTATTCCGCCGAGACGCAAGCCGGCGAGCGGATCGCCACCGTATCGGCGAGGTGGCGGTAGAATCCCACCTCGCGTTCGTACAGGCCAAACCCGGCGCCCGTCTGCCGACTGGTCGGATCGGCGCTGGCGAACTTGCCGACGAACGAGCCCGGCGCGCCTTCCTCCCGGTCGTAACTGACGACGTAGCGGATCGAATCGCCGAGCATGCCGACGCCCACCGGCGTGGCCTCGACGTCCGTCACCTTTGCATCGCGCAACACGCCTGCGTCGCGCAGCCGCTTGGTGAGCCAGGCGGCGTCGACCGACTGCGCTTCCAGATCGGCGGCCATCAGCAGCCACCGTCGCAGCGGATGACGGTGCCGGTGACGAAGCTCGACGCCGGGCTCGCCAGGAACAGCGCGCTGGTGACGATCTCCTCCGGGCGACCGGGGCGGCCCGCGGCGCTGTCGGTCGTCTCGCGCGCTTCCTCGGTCCACGCCTTGGCAATGTCGGTCAGGAAGGGTCCGGCGGCGATCGCGTTGATCCGCACCTTGGGCCCGTATTCGTGCGCCATGCTCGTCACCATCGCGTTGAGCGCCGCCTTGGCCCCGGCATAGGGCACCACCTGCGGCGTCGGGCGCAGCGACGCGATCGACGAGGTGGCGAGGATCGTGCCCCCCTCGCCGTCATTGGCATCGGGCTGGCTCATGCGGTGCGCGATGTTCGCCATCAGCCGGAACGGCCCCTTGAAGTTCAGGCCGACGACGCTGTCGAACAGCGCCTCGGATACCTCGTGGCTCGGCACCAGCGGCCCCATGCCGGCATTGGCGACGAGGATGTCGAGCCGGCCGAAGGTATTCCACGCCGCCTCGGCCAGCGTATCCATCTCGTCCCACTTGGCGGCGTGCGCGGGGATCGCCGCGGCGCGCCGGCCCTTTGCCTCGATCTCCTTCACCACCGCCTCGCACGCGTCCGCCTTGCGGCTGGATACGATCACGTCGGCGCCGGCATCGGCGAAGGCCAGCGCCATCTCGCGGCCAAGCCCGCGCGAGCCCCCGGTAATCAACGCGACCTTGCCCGACAGATCGAACAGGGGGTGCGGTCCGGCCATCCTTCTCTCCTCGCATGTCGGCATCGTAAGCCGGCCGACTTAGCCGCTGTTATGCCGATTGACCGTCGCGCCGCAAGCACCGCGGCGCCGACCCGTCCGATCGGCGCGCTGCCTTGCCTTTCGGCGCCTCCGCCGCTATGCGCGGCCGCTTCCGGCCATGGTCATCCCTGGAGGCGTGGCGCGGAAGGCACATCTATTCGTTTCGGAGAATGCAATGAGCGACCAGTTGACGCTCGCAGCCGAGACGCGTGACCGGGTTGGCAAGGGAGCCTCCCGGGCGCTGCGTCGTGACGGCCGCGTCCCCGCCGTGATCTACGGCCAGAACAAGGAACCGACCTCGATCCACCTCGAGGAGCGCGCGCTCGTCAAGGCGCTCGGCACCGGCCACTTCATGAACACCGTCGTGATGATCAACGGCGAGCGCACCCTGCCCAAGGACGTCGCGTTCCACCCGGTCAGCGATCGCCCGGTTCACGTCGATTTCCTGCGCATCTCGGCGCACGCCACGGTCACCGTCGCGGTGCCGGTCGTGTTCACCGACGAAGAGGATGCACCCGGCCTGAAGAAGGGCGGCGTGCTCAACATCGTGCGCCACGAGCTCGAGCTGACCTGCGACGCGTCGGATATCCCCTCGGAGATCGTGATTTCGCTCAAGGGTCGCGATATCGGCGATACCGTGCACATCTCGGACGTCACGCTGCCCAAGGGCACCGAATCGGCGATCGACGACCGTGACTTCACCATCGCGACGCTCGTCGCGCCGTCGGCAATGAAGGCCGAGGCGCAGGAGCAGGCCGAGGAAGAGGCCGCGCTCGCCGAGGCCGCATCGGCCGAAGCCGCTGCCGAGGCGGAAGCCGACGCACCGGCGGACGATGCCGAGGGCGAGGACAAGGCCGAGGGCTGATCGCCTGTCGCCGCCCCGCGGGGCGGCCGGTTTGCGAAGCGGGCGGGAGGCGGCAACGCCACCGCCCGTTTTTCGTTGAGCGCGCTGGCTGGAAGCGGCCAGCGCCATTTCCGATACGTCGGTCGCTGATGGGAGACGCAACGTGCAGCTATGGGTCGGCCTCGGCAATCCGGGCCCGCAATATGCGATGCACCGCCACAACGTCGGCTTCATGGCGCTTGATGCGATCGCCGAAGTGCACGGCTTCGGTGCCGATGCGAAGAAGTTCCAGGGTTGGGTGCGCGAGGGGCGGCTCGGCAGCCACAAGGTGCTGCTGCTCAAGCCCGCGACGTTCATGAACGAGAGCGGCCGCAGCGTCGCCGAGGCGCTGCGCTTCTACAAGCTCGGCGTCGAGGCGCTGACGGTGTTCCACGACGAGCTCGACCTCGCACCGATGAAGGTCAAGGTGCGCCACGGCGGTGGGCTTGCCGGGCACAACGGCCTGCGCTCGATCGATCAGCATCTCGGCCCCGATTTCCGTCGCGTACGGATCGGAATCGGCCATCCCGGCCACAAGGATCGCGTCACCGGCCACGTCCTCGGCAATTACGCCAAGAGCGAGATCGATCCGCTCAGCGACCTGCTCGGCGCGCTCGCGGCGGAAGCACCGACGCTCGCGGCGGGGGACGAGGTGCGATTCATGAACGACGTGGCGCTGCGGCTGCAGGACTGAGGCTTAACCTCCACCGAGGCTGCCGAGCGCGAAGGCGAGGATCGCGCCAAGCGCGGTGGCGATGCCGGCCCAGTGCTGGTCTTCCTTGAACGCCTTGGGAAAGACTTCGGTCGCGAGGCTGGCGATCACCGCGCCGGCCGCAACGCAGCGGATCGCCGCGAGATGCGATTCACTCGCGCCTTCGAGCAGCAGGTTGCCCGCGATCGCCGCCGCGGAGAGCAGCGCCGCCGTCGCCGCCCACAACGCGAGCACCCTGCCCTTCGACTTCCCGTCCCCCGCCATGTCGCGCGCGCCGCCCGCCGCCTCAGGCAGGTTCGACAAGAGGATCGACCCGGCGAGCGCCGCGACCTCGCTCGGCCCTGCGCCGATCAGCGCGACGCCGAGCGCAAGGTTCTCCGGCACGCCGTCGAGCGTGATCGCGGCGAGCAGCCCGCCGCCCGAATCCGCGCCCCATTTCTCGTCGATCAAATAATCCGCCGCGGTGAACAGCGCGGCGCCCGCCGCCACGCCGAGCGCCGCTACCCACAGCGAGCTCTCCTCGATCGACGGCTGGATCAATTCGGACGTCGCCGATAGGAGCAGCGCGCCGCCCGCCATCGCCACCAGGAAGCCGTCGAGACCCGACGGCAGCTTGCCGTAGATGCCCCACGCCGCGCCGATCAGCAGCGCGCCGGAGACGATCAGCACGACGATCAACGTCATCAGCATGGCCGCACCAACCGAGCATCGCGCGCGCCGGTTCCGCCGCCCGGACTGCGCCAGGTGCCGCCTCCTCCCGCCTTTCGCGACCGCCGCGATCGCTCTAACGATGGCCGCCCATGCTTTTTCCCCCCGCCTCCTGTCAGCGCCTCGTCGTCAAGATCGGCTCCGCGCTGCTCGTAGACCCGGCGGGATCGGTGCGCCGCACGTGGCTGGAGGGTATCGCCGCTGACGTCGCGGCCCGCGTGCGTGCTGGTCAGCAGGTGGCGATCGTCTCGTCGGGCGCGATCGCGCTCGGCGCGCGCCGGCTGGGGCTGGCGCGTGGGGGCCGGGCGAGCCTGGAGGATGCGCAGGCCGCCGCGGCGACGGGGCAGATCGCACTCAGCCGGACGTGGGCGGACGTGCTCGACGCGCAGCAGATGACGGCGGCGCAGATGCTCGTGACGCTCGACGATCTCGAGGATCGCCGCCGCTACCTCAACGCCGCGGCGACGCTCGGCCGGCTGCTAAAGCTCGGCGTGGTGCCGATCATCAACGAGAACGACAGCGTTGCCACCGCCGAGATCCGCTTTGGCGACAACGATCGGCTGGCGGCGCGCGTGGCGCAGGTCGCGGGCGCGCACGGCGTGCTGCTGCTGTCCGACATCGATGGGCTGTACGATCGCAACCCCTCCTTGCCCGGCGCGACGCATATTGCGGAGGTGTCGAAGATCGATGCTTCGATCGCGGGCATGGCCGATACGGGATCCGCCTCCGGCATGGGATCGGGCGGCATGGTCTCCAAGATCGAGGCGGCGCGGATCGCGACGGGCGCAGGGGTCGCGCTGGCGATCGCCTCGGGTCGGGTCGATCGGCCGCTGTCGATCGCGGGGCGCCACACGATGTTCCGGCCGGAGCGGCGCTCCGGCGCGCGGCGCGCGTGGCTCTCGGGGCGATTGACGGTGAAAGGGACGATCCGCATCGACGCCGGCGCGGCTAGCGCGCTCGCCGCCGGGCGCAGCCTGCTGGCGGCGGGCGCGACGGCGATCGACGGGCGGTTCGTGCGCGGTGACGTGGTCGCGATCGAGGGGCCAGCGGGGGTTATCGCACGCGGCCTGGCGGAATATGACGCGGCGGAGGTGACGCTGCTGCTCGGCCGGCGGAGCGAGGAGCACGAGGTGCTGCTCGGCTACGCCCCGCGCGCGGCGCTCGTCCACCGCAACCACATGGCGCTGCTGTGATCCTGGCGATCACGGGGGGCACGGGCTTCGTCGGGCGGGCAACAATCGCGCGCGCGCTCACCAACGGCCACACGGTACGCGCGCTCGCCCGCCGCCCGCAGCCGGCACGATCAGGCGTCTCCTGGATCGCAGGCGCGCTCGACAATCCCACCGCGCTCGAAGCGCTGGTCGACGGGGCGGACGCGGTCTTGCACGTGGCCGGCGTGGTGAACGCCCCCGATCGTGCCGGCTTCGTCGCGGGCAACGTCGCCGGCACGAAGGCGATGCTGGCGGCGAGCGGCACGCGCCGCTTCGTCCACGTCTCGTCGCTGTCCGCGCGCGAGCCGCAGCTGTCGAACTACGGCTGGTCGAAGCGCGAGGCCGAAGCCTGCGTGATGGCGAGCGCCGCGGACTGGACGATTGTGCGGCCGACCGGCGTCTACGGCCCGGGCGATACCGAGTTGCGCGACATGTTCCGGCTCGCCCGCGCGGGGCTCGCGCTGCTGCCCCCTCCCGGGCGCGTCTCGCTGATCCACGTCGACGATCTCGCGCGGCTACTCGTCGCGCTCTCCGAGCGGCCGGGGGAGCGCGCGGTGTACGAAGCGGACGACGGTAACGCGTTGACGCATGCCGCGCTCGCCGCCGCGATTGGTCGCGCGGTCGGCCGCCGCGTGCTGCCGCTGCACCTGCCAAGAGCATTGCTGCAGGTCGGTGCCCAGCTCGACGGCGCGATCCGCGGTGCGGGCGCGAAGCTGACGTCCGATCGGGTCGGCTATCTGAGCCATCCCGACTGGACCGCGCACGCGGCGTGCCGGCCGCCGGCTGAGCTCTGGACGCCATCGATCGCGCTCGCCGACGGCCTTGCGGAGACCGCGCGCGCCTACGACATCGGGCGCTAGCACTCAGTTCCGCACGCGGCGACCACGCTTCCGCCGCATTCGATTGGCACCCCCGCCGCGAGCAGCTAAGGACCGGGCATGAGCGACCGCGACAGCATTCTCGACACGATCAAGAGCCAGATCGAACCCTTCAACAAGAAGGGCGCCACCGTGACCGAGGCGACGACGTTCCAGGGCGATCTGGAATGGGATTCGCTGACGGTGATGGATTTCGTTGCTGCGATCGAGGACGAGTTCGACATCATCATCACGATGAACATGCAGGCCGAGATCGAGACGGTCGGCCAGCTCGCCGATGCTGTCGCCAAGCTGAAGGGCTGATCACCACCAACCGCCGTTCGCCGTCCGCATCGCCGAGTGCGGATGGCAAAGGGTTCGGGAGCAGGCCTAGATACGCTCGGCCTTCCCCGCCCGGACGGGTGAAGGAATGAGACGATGACCGAGACCGGCCTCCAGGCTGAAACGCTGCCTCTCGATCCCGCGCCCGCCGCGGCTGAGCGCGACCTGTTCGACAAGTTCGATCCCTTGATCGCCGAGCGCCAGGCGCTGCGCGATTCGGGGCTGCGCGATCCGTTCAGCATTGTCATGGAGGAGGTGAAGAGCCCCACCGTCGCGACGATCAAGGGTCGCGAGACGATCCTGCTTGGCACCTACAATTACATGGGCATGACGTTCGATCCCGACGTGATCGCGGCGGGCAAGGCCGCGTTCGACCGCTTCGGCAGCGGCACCAACGGCAGCCGCGCACTGAACGGCACGTTCCACGACCATATGGAGGTCGAGCAGGCGCTGCGTGACTTCTACGGCACCACCGGCGCGATCGTCTTCTCGACCGGGTACCAGGCGAACCTTGGCGTGATCTCGGCGATCGCGGCGAAGGGCGAATATATCATCCTCGACGCCGACAGCCACGCCTCGATCTACGACGGTTGCGCGATGGGCAATGCCGAGATCGTGCGCTTCCGCCACAATTCGGTCGAGGATCTCGACAAAAGGCTCGGCCGGCTCCCCAAGGAGCCGGGTAAGCTCGTCGTGCTGGAGGGCGTCTACTCGATGCTCGGCGACATCGCGCCGCTCAAGGAAATGGTCGCGGTCGCCAAGAAGCACGGCGCGATGGTGCTGGTCGACGAGGCGCATTCGATGGGCTTCTTCGGCCCCAACGGCCGGGGCGTCTACGAGGATCAGGGGCTGGAGGATCAGGTCGATTTCGTGATCGGCACCTTCTCCAAATCAGTCGGCACCGTGGGCGGCTTCTGCGTGTCGAACCATCCCAAGTTCGAGATCCTGCGCTTCGTCTGCCGCCCTTATATCTTTACCGCCAGCCTGCCGCCCGCGGTGGTCGCGTCCGCCGCCGCGTCGATCCGCAAGCTGATGCACGCGCACGACAAGCGCGCCTCGCTGTGGGCGAATACGCGCCAGCTGCACGCCGGGCTCAAGCAGCTCGGCTTCCGCCTGCCGACCGAGACGCCGGAATCAGCGATCGTCGCGGTCGTGCTCGACGATCAGGAGCAGGCGGTGCGCATGTGGCAGGGGCTGCTGGAGGCGGGGCTGTACGTCAACGTCGCGCGGCCGCCGGCGACGCCCGCGGGGATGTTCCTGCTGCGCTGTTCGGTGTGCGCCGAACATACCAGCGCGCAGATGGCGCGCGTGATCGAGATGTTCGCGGCGGCCGGGCGCGCCACCGGGGTGATCGGCTGAGCGCCGGCGGGGGCGCGGCTTTTGTGGCCATCGGCGATCTGATATAGCGCCGGACCGTGGACGCGGACGCGAATTGGGACGCCGCCGGGGGGCAGGCCTGGGCCTGGCGCACCATCACGCTGGTCGTGATGGGCATCCTAGGCGTGGGCGTGCTGGTCGCGCTGATCCTGACGCTGGGCGAGGCCAATCGCCAGCGCGACCGTGCGATCACGCTCCAGTCGCACAGCTACGACGTGATGATCCTGTCGCGCACGCTAGCGGGCACGATCGCGCGATCGGAAGCCTCGCTCGGACGCTACGTCATTTCGGGCGACAAGCAGCTGGGCCGGCTCTACTATGAGGATTGGCGGCGCGCCGGCGATCAGCTCGCGCGGCTCGAGGCGCTGACGCGCGACAATGACGAACAGCAGCCGCTGATCGATCGACTGCGCGACGCCTATCGCTCGCGCGGCGGCGAACTGTCACTGACGGCGCTGTCGACCAATTACGGCAAAAACGCGCAGGCGCTGTCGCGCTACTATCAGTCGCGCAAGGCGGCCTCGCTGGCCGAAATCAACGACGTGCTCGATTCGATCATCGCGGGAGAGCGCCGGCTGCTCGATCGCCGCACGCGCGCGGCGATGGCGCTGGTCGATCGGTCAACGCGCGCGGCGTTCGTGCTGTCGGCGTTCGGCGTGCTGCTGCTGCTCGGCGCGATCGCGCTCGGCTGGTTGAGCGTCACCGCGCTGACGGAGCGTGCCACGGCGCGCGCCGAGGCGGATGCGGAGCGCGCGCGGGCGGAGGAACTGAGCCGCGCGGTCGCCGCCGCGACCGACGAGCTGCGTGTGCAGGAGGCGCGGCTGCGGCAGGTGCAGAAGATGGACGCGGTCGGCCAGCTGACCGGCGGCATCGCGCACGATTTCAACAACATGCTTGCGGTCGTGATCGGCGGACTCGAGCTGGCGCGGCGCGCCGCCGCGGCGGGGTCGGGCGAAGTCGACAAGCATCTGGCGAGCGCGAGCGAGGGGGCCAATCGCGCCGCCGACCTGACGCGCCGCCTGCTCGCCTTTGCGCGCGAGGACGCGATCAACCCAGAGCCGATCGAGGTCGGTGCGCTGATCGCCGGGATGCGCGATCTGATGGATCGCACGCTGGGGGACGGCATCCGCGTCGAGATCGTCGATCGCGCCGCCCGCGCACGTGTGCGCGCCGATCGCGTGCAGTTGGAGAACACGCTGCTCAACCTCGCCGTCAACGCGCGCGACGCGATGGAAGGTCGGGGTACGCTGACGATCACCGCCGCGGTCGAGCATGCCGAGGCGGCCGAGTTCCTCACCGTTGCGGTGGCCGATACCGGCTGCGGCATGACGCCAGAGGTGGCGGAGCGGGTGTTCGAGCCGTTCTTCACCACCAAGCCGGTCGGCAAGGGGACCGGGCTCGGGCTCAGCCAGATCTTCGCCTTTGTGCGCCAATTGCATGGTGAGGTGACGATCGATACTGCGCCCGGCGCGGGCACGGTCGTGCGGATGAAGCTGCCGCGTGACACCAGCGCCGCCCCGCTAATCGCGGTCCCCGCGGCTGACCATGCCGACGAGCCGGCGGTCGCCGCGCTGACGGTGCTGGTGGTTGAGGATGATCCCCGGGTACTCGCCGCGACGACCGGAGCGCTGGAAGAGCTTGGCCATGAGGCGATCCGCTGCGACGATCCGCTCGAAGCCCCGGCGCTGCTCGCCCGCCATCCGCACGTCGATCTCATCATCAGCGACGTGCTGATGCCAGTGCGGACCGGGCCCGAGATGATCGCCGCGCTCGATCCCAGCCACGCGCACGTCGCGGTGCTGTTCGTCACCGGCTTCGCGGGCGAAACCAACGAGGCTGGGCTATTCAACGGCCATCACGTCCTGCGCAAGCCGTTCACGCTGGTGGGGCTGGAACGCGCCATCGCGGAAGCACTGTCGCGCGCACGGCCCGAGGCGCCGCATCGCATCGCTGCCGAGTAGCCGCGGCGAAGCGCGGTCGGCGTGCGTAGGGGCTGGCGCGCGCACGCGGCTCGCCTATACCGACGCTCCCGCCCCACAAAGGAAGCCGCCGCGCCGCCGCCCATGAAATCGATCGACCGTTACATGGCCCGGCTGATCGCATTGCCGCTGTTCTCGACGCTGATCCTGTCGGCGATGCTGCTGGTGCTCGACCGCATGCTGCGGCTGTTCGATTTCGTCGCGACCGAGGGCGGGCCGGTCAACGTCGTGTGGAAGCTGCTCGCGAACTTGCTGCCCGAATATCTCGGGCTGGGCATTCCGATCGGGCTGATGCTCGGCATCCTGCTCGCCTTTCGCCGGCTGGCGACCTCGTCCGAACTCGACGTGATGCGCGGCGTGGGGATGAGCTACGGACGGCTGCTGCGCGTGCCGTACATGTACGCGACGGTACTCGCACTCGCGAACCTCGCTATCGTCGGCTACATCCAGCCGCGCGCGCGCTACGCCTACGAAGGCTTGCGGTTCGAGCTGCGCACCGGTGCGCTCGGCGCGTCTATCAAGGTCGGCGAGTTCACCCATCTCGGCGATCGGATGACGCTGCGGATCGAGCGCAGCCGCGACAAAGGGCGCGAGCTGTCGGGCATCTTCGTGCGCGCGCAGACGCCAAAGGGCGACTGGATCGGCGTCACGGCGCAGCGCGGGCAGTTCCTCGCCACCGACGATCCCAATACGATCATCTTCCGGCTGACCAACGGCACGCTGATCCACAACCGGCCCGAATTCGCGACGCCGCGCGTGCTGACGTTCAGCGCGCACGATCTGCCGATCGACCTCCCGCGGTTCGAGAGCTTCCGTGCGCGCGGTGGACGCAATCTCGAATATACCATTCCCGAGCTCGCGCGGCTGGGGAAGAGCGGTAGTAGCGAGCAGGCGCGCGACAGCAGCCAGGCCGAACTCTATTTCCGCCTGGCGGAGGTGCTGACGATGTTCCTGCTGCCGCTGCTGGCGGTCGCGCTCGGCGTGCCGCCCAAACGTTCGACCTCGGCGCTCGGCGTCTTCCTGTCGATCGTGATGGTCGTCGCCTATCACAAGGTAAACCAATATGCCGCGTCGATCGGCGAGCTAGGCCGGGTCGATCCGTTCATCGCCCTGTGGACGCCGTTCGCGATCTTCGCCGGGCTGATCGTCTGGATGTTCTACACGCTCGCCTATGTCCCCGGGGGGCAGCCGATCGGCGCGCTCGAACGCGTCGCGGGCAAAGCGCTGAAGGCGATCACGCGGCGGCTGCCCGGACGCCGCCGTCGGGAGGCGCGCGCATGACCTCGTTCTTTCCCTCGCGTACCGTGTCGCTTTACATGGGGCGCATGTTCCTGACGCGCACGTTCGGCATCCTTGCCGGGCTCGTGCTGGTGCTCCAGGCGCTCGATCTGCTCGGTGAATCGGGCAAGATCCTCGCGGTGCCGGGCAACGGGGACGCCGAAGTGTGGCGCTACATGTCGCTGCGCGTGCCCGAGATCATTGCGCGCTTCCTGCCCTTCTCCGTCCTGCTCGGCACGATCCTGACGCTGATCACGATGAACCAGAACAGCGAGATCGTGGCGCTCAAATCCTCGGGCATGTCGGCACACCAGGTGCTCGCACCGCTGATCCTCGCCAGCGTCGGTGTGGCGGTGCTGAGCTTCGCCTTCAACGACCGGATCGTCGCGCGTGCCACCGCGACGCTCGATCAGTGGCAGAAGGTGAATTATGGCGCGCTGCCGATCGATCGCGGCGATCGCGGCAACGTGTGGGTGCGCACGGGCGACGATCTGGTGCAGGTCGATCAGATCAAGGGGCGCGGCGATGCGGCGCAGCTCGGCAGCATCACGCTGTACGAGCGCGAAGGCGGCAGCCTACGCGGGATCGTCACCGCCCCCACGGGTCGACGCAGCGGCGACGGTTGGGCGATCGGCCCGGCACGCCGCTTCGACGTGGCGAGTGGCAAGATCAGTCAGCTGGGGACGACGGTGATCGCGCGCGGCGTGACGCCCGATCAGTTCACGCTGGCGACGGTCGATGCCGACGGCCTGTCGTTCCGCGCGCTCAACGCCGCGATCGACGATCTCGCCGCGGCCGGGCGGCCGACCAAGGCGCTCGAGGGCGCGCTATGGCACAAGCTGTCGGGGCCGCTGTCTTCGGTGCTGATGCCGCTGCTCGGCGCGGTCGCGGCGTTCGGTATCGCGCGATCGGGCAAGCTGTTGGTCCGCGCGGTGATCGGCATGGCGCTGGGCTTCGCCTATTTCGTCGCCGACAATTTCGCGCTCGCGATGGGCAATCTCGGCGCTTACCCGCCGTTCCTAGCGGCGTGGGCGCCCTTCCTCCTGTTCCTGCTGATCGGCGAAGCGGTGCTGCTGCGCACGGAGGAATAGCGCCTCAGCGCGGCAGCATCGTGCTCCGCGCGATCTTGGCGACGAGCCCCGGCATTCCGGCGTAGCTCGCGCGGTGATACGGCGAGGCGGGATCGAGCGCGGCGCTGATCCGGCGATGCGCCTCACCCAGCGCGTGATACGGTACGCCGGGGATCAGGTGGTGCAGCGCATGGTAGCGCAGTCCGACCGGTGCCCACAGTGCGGGCAGCGTCGCGGGCGGCGGCACGTTGACGGTGTCGAGATACTGGGCGGTGACGGTCATCGCCTCGCCCTCGTTCTCCCACAGGTGCGCAACCAAGGTACGCAGTTGGTTGACCACCGCTACGCTCGATGCGACCGCGATGACGATCGCGAAGGTCCGCAGCGGCATCGTGCCGCTCGCAACAAGCGCGATCAGCGTCATCGCCCAGACCGCGCAGGCCGCCTCAATCCGGTTCCACTGCGCCCTCGCCGCGCCCTCAGGCATGCGGCGGCGGAAATGCGGGTTGATCGCCAGCGCGGAGTAACGCTCCACCACGACGCGGCGCAGCGGCGGCACAATCACCGACAGCGGGGCGAGCACACCGAAGCGGACGATCAGCGCAATCGGCGCCAGCGCCGCGATCAGTACGAATAGCGGCAGCGACCACGGCTTCATCAGCGCGAGCGGCAGATATTCGGGATCTTCCGACGTGCCGTAGCGCGTGCGCGCGTGATGGAGGTTATGTACCCCTTCGTACATGAACGACGGCACCAGCATCGGCACGCCGATCAGGGCGTTGTAGCCGGTACGGAAGCCCGGCAGCGATGCATGTTTCACGTGCGTCAGCTCGTGGATGAAGCTCATCCCGCGATAGAGCGCGAGCATGGCGATTAGCGCGGCGAGCACCGTCGCCCACAGCGGCGTCGCGACGATCGCGACAACCAGCGCAGCGTATCCAACGACGGCGGAGGCGACGAGATCAGCCCAGTAGATCGCCGGGCGTGGCGCGGAGAGGTCGCGCGTCAGATCAGCCGCCGCCTTCAGCATCGCACGGTCGTCGGCGATCGGCGATCGCGGCGCGGCCGGCGCGGCACCCGCACGGTCGAGCGTCATCGTATTCATGGCTACAGACATAGACCAAAGATAGTGGCGAGAGCGTGACAGCAACAGACCCGGCGCGCGTGGAAAGGCCGCTCGCCATGATCGCCTGCGGCGATTACACGGCGACACATGGCAGCTGCGATCACCATCCGCCCGATATCCTCCAAACGCGACCGCAAGACGTTCGTCGACCTGCCGTTCCGCCTATATCGCGACGATCCCAACTGGGTGCCGCCGCTGAAGGGCGAGGCGCTGGGGCTGATCACGCCCGAGAAAAACGGCTGGTACAGTCACGCGAAGGCACAGCTCTTCCTTGCCGAGCGGGGCGGCCGCGTCGTCGGCCGGATCTCGGCGCATATCGACACGCTGGCGCAGCAGATGCCTGCCGCGCAAGGCTTCGGCCACGGCAGCGGCCAGTGGGGGCTGATGGAGGCGGAGGAAGATGATATCTTTCGCGCGCTTCTCAACAAGGCGGAGGAGTGGCTACGCGCGCAGGGCGTGACGCGCGTGCTCGGCCCCATTTCGCAATCGATCTGGGAGGAGCCGGGCCTGCTGATCGAAGGCTTCGATCATCCGCCGACGGTGATGATGGGGCATGCGAAGCCCGCCTATCGCGGCTGGATCGAGGCGGCGGGATATCACCCGATCAAGCAGGTGATGACCTACGAGCTCGACATCCGGCCCGATTTCCCACCGATCGTGCAGCGGATCATCAAATCGGGCGAGAAGAACCCGCGGATCGTCGTGCGCGAGGTGGACAAGCGGCGCTTCGACGAGGAGGCGGCGATCATCCTGTCGATCCTCAACGATGCGTGGGAAGCCAATTGGGGCTTCGTGCCGCTGACCCCGCCAGAGATCCGGGACGTGGGCGTCAAGCTGAAGCCGATCGTGTTCAACGACCTGATCCGCATCGCCGAACTCGACGGCAAGCCGGTAGCGTTCATGATCACCCTGCCCGATCTCAACGAACCGCTGGCAGGGCTCAACGGCTCGCTGCTGCCGTTCGGCTGGGCGAAGCTGCTCTTATGGCTGCGCAAGCCGAAGGTGCGCACGATGCGCGTGCCGCTGATGGGGGTGGTGAAAGAGCTGCAATCATCGCGCATGGCGAGCCAGCTCGCCTTCATGATGATCGAATACATCCGGCGGGCGTCGGTGACGCGCTACGGCGCGACGCGCGGGGAGATTGGCTGGATTCTCGACGACAATCAGGGGATGCGCTCGATCGCCGAGACGATCGGCAGCCGCGTCAACAAGACCTATCAGATCTACGGCAAGGAATTGTAGCCGAGGCGCCAATGCCGTTGAGGGTGAGCAGCGGCGAGCGCAGTCGAGACAGCAGATGCCGGAACGCCGGGGTGGCGGGCGGGGCGCTGCGGCCCCGCTTTCCTTCCGCTGCCGGGGCCGCGATGCCCCGGCGTCAGCATCAACTCATCGTGGGTCGTGCTTTCGTGGTATTGCAGCGCCACTCAGCGCGCCGACAGCGGGTCGGTGCCCTGCGCGACCCAGACGGCGCGGGTCTGGCAGGTCTTGCGGGCGATCGGCGTGCCGCTGCGCGTGTCGACGATGCAGACGCGGCGGTTGTCGCTGCCGGGCTCGAGATCGCTGGCCGACTGGGTGACGGCGACCTGATCCGACGAGGGGGCAACCGGTGCAGCAGCGGCGGTGCCAAGAGCAAGGGCAGCGGTGAGCGCGAAGAGGGTCATAGCATAGTCTCCTGGTCGGGCGGGGCTTGAGTGCGCCGCCTGCCAGATGCTTTGCATCGAGCGTGCCAGTTTTCTGATGCTTGTTATTTCAATGACTTAGCCCGACCAATATCCCCACGAGGCTTTCCGCCCGGTGCGATACGCCAAATGCCGGCGCATCTTGCTACGCCATGGGTGTCCGCAACCGAACGGCATGCACAATGCTGTCCGTAGCCGCACGCTGCGCCCCCGCTATGTCGACGCACACGAGCTTTCTTGTGGCGCCCCCGGACCATGACGACGAACGCCGCCGCGGCGTCGTTCAGCGCAGGCGCACCCAAGTCGGCGCGTGGTCGCTCGCCTTCTCGCGGCCGCGATAAGCCTTGTCGACTCCGGCCTCGATCAACCGGTCGGCGACAGCAGGCGACAGCAGCAGGTGATCGATGCGGAACCCCGCATCACGCTGCCACGCGCCCGCCTGATAGTCCCAGAAGGTCCACACGCGCCCGGCGGGATGCCGCACGCGCAGCGCATCGGTCCACCCCTGCGCGAGCAGCGCGCGGTAGCCGGCGCGGCTCTCGGGCTGCATCAGCGCATCGTCCGCCATCGCGCGCACCGAAAACGTATCGTCGTCATTGGCGATGACGTTGTAATCGCCCGCGAGCACCGCCGGCACTTCCGCCGCCAGCAGGACGCGCGCACGCGCCGCGAGCCGTTCGATCCAGCGCAGCTTGTAGTCGAACTTCGGGCCGGGCTGCGGATTGCCATTCGGCAGATAGATCGACGCGACCGTTAGCCCGTTCACCTCGCATTCGAGATAGCGGCTGTGATCGTCCTCGGGCTCACCGGCGAGGCCGCGCTGCCGCTCGACGGGATCAGCGCCCTTGGCGAGCACCGCGACCCCGTTGAACCCCTTCTGCCCGTGCCACACCGCACCATAGCCGGCGGCGCGAATCTCCGCCTCGGGGAAGGTCT
This sequence comes from Sphingomonas sp. TZW2008, assembly GCF_002117915.1. Taxonomy (GTDB): domain Bacteria; phylum Pseudomonadota; class Alphaproteobacteria; order Sphingomonadales; family Sphingomonadaceae; genus Sphingomonas. Next base: position 186,977 of record NZ_BDJB01000014.1, read on the forward strand.
CGTCGCTCGACTTGAGCTCCTGCAGACAGACGATATCGGGCTGCTGCTCGGCGAGATATTCGAGCAGGCGCGGCAGGCGCGCCTTGATGCCGTTGACGTTGTAGGTGACGATCTTCACGCCACGCTGCTTACACCGAGAAGCTGGTGCCGCAACCGCAACCCGATGCCGCGACGGGATTGTCGACTCGGAACGCCGCGCCGCCGAGCGATTCGACATAGTCGACCGACGCGCCGCGAACGAGATCGAGGCTGATGTCGTCGACGACCAGGCGGACGCCATCGGTTTCGGCGATCGTGTCGCCGGCCTCCGGCGCGGCGGCGAACCCGAATTTATACTGGAAGCCGGAGCAACCGCCGCCCTCGACCGACAGGCGCAGGATCGCGGGCTTGTTCTGCTTGGCGGCGATCGCCGCAACCCGCGCGGCGGCAGACGTGGTCAGCGAGATATCGGGTGCGAGCGTTGCCATGGCGTCGAGATAAGCGCGCCCTGCCCCGCCCGCAACCGGATCAGAGGCCGTCCTGCGCCGCCGGGCCAGTCGCCGAGACCGGGATCTGGCCGACCGAACGATCCTTCGCCGCGAGCAGGTAATCCGCGGTGGTGAGGAATGGCACCGGATTGACCGCATGGCCGTCGATGCGGACCTCATAGTGGAGGTGCGGGCCGGTCGAACGGCCGGTCGAGCCCATCAGGCCGATGATCTGCCCGCGACGTACCCGGCCGTTGGCAGTGACGATGATCTTCGACAGGTGGCCGTAGCGGGTGGCGATGCCCTTGCCGTGGTTGATCTCGACCATGTTGCCGTAGCCGCCCTGGCGCTCGGCGTGGCTGATGATCCCGTCGGCGGTGGCGTAGATCGGCGTGCCCGTCGGGCCGGGGATGTCGACGCCGGCGTGCATCGCCGCCGAGCCGCGGAACGGATCGCTGCGGATGCCGAAATTGCTGGTGAAGCTGAGGTGCTGGACCGGCTGGACCGAAGGGATCGCGATCACGCCCTGCTCGAGCGTATCGAGCTTCTTCCAGGTCATGAACAGCGACCGGAACTGAGCGTCGGCGCTGAGATCGGCGGTTGCCTCGGCGCTCGCCGCCGGGATCAGCGGGCCGCCCATCGCCGCGCTCTGCTTCACGATGCGGTCGGGACGCAGCCCGAGCTTGCGGATCTCGCGCGTCGCCATCGCGTAGCGCTGCTGCAATTGACGCGTGGCTTCGCCGGCGAGCGTCGCCTGACGCTGCTCGAGCTTGCCGAACGGCGCCACGACATAGGCGGCGAGGCGATCGTCGGTTGGCTGGAGCTTGAGGGTCGCCAACGCGAGCTTCTTCTCGTCACCCTCGCCCGTCAGCGCGGCGGCGAGCAGCGCCTGACGCTGCTCGATACGCGCGGCATGCTGCTCGGCGGTCTCGCGGATCGTCGCGACGCGCGCCTGCATGCGCACCAGCTTGCGCTCCATCGTCGCGAGGCGCTGCTCGCTTTGCACCGGAGCAGCGAGACCGGCAGCGACCGCTGCGTCACCAGTTGCGCTTGCTGCGCCGTAGCCGGCGAAGGCAACGACAGTAGCAGCCACGCCCGCTGCCAGACTCTGGGACACGCCGCCGAGGCGGATCCGGCGGATCGACTGGCCATCGTGGAAGATCACGTGCCGCGGGGCGAACACCGCACGGGCGCCGGCGGCAAAGCGGTTAACAGACGCGGTAAAAATCTTGGTCATCGAACCCCGGACGAAATCGTTGCAAACGACGTACGCCGAGGCGACCCGACGCGCTTAATTCCAATCACTGGTCTGGATTGCGGCCCCCCGCATCCCGACGCGCCATTACTGGGCCCGGCCCGGCGCTTTAGGCAAGGTCGGCGTAGAATTCGCGCGTCAGGCCGGCAGAGTCGCGCGCCGAGCCGTTGAACGGCGCTTTCACAATGCCGCGAAACCGCGCCAGGATGAGCGACCGCCAATGCGCGACAGGAGCGAATCCGTTCGCCTCGCACGCGATCGCGAACCACTTGGTGCCGAAGCCGACGTGGCGGATCTCGTCGTGGTAGATGCGCTGGAGGATTCGGGCACTGGCCACGTCGCCGGCCGCGACGAACCGCTCGACTGTTGCCGGCGTGACGTCGAGCCCACGCGCTTCGAGTGCCATCGGCACGACCGCGAGGCGCGCGACCACGTCGTCGCTCGTCGCATCCGCCGCTTCCCACAGCCCGGCGTGTGCCGGGAGCGCGCCGTAGCCGCTGCCGAGTGCGCGCAGCCGCCGGTCGAGCAGCGCAAAGTGGATCGCCTCGTCGGCACCTACCGAGATCCAATCGTCGACGAAGCTGCGCGGAAAAAGCGCTCCGAAACGCCCGACAAGATCGAAAGCGAGATCGATTGCGGTGAATTCGATGTGCGCCAGCGCATGGAGCAGCGCGATCCGCCCGCGCTCCGATCCTGCCTTGCCGCGTCGTGGCATCCTCCCCGGCGACAGCAGTTCGGGTCGATCTGGCCGCGCGGGCGCGGCGGGCATCGCCGTGTCGAAGCAATGCGCGAGATAACCCTGCCGCCAGGCCCGTGCCGCGCGCCGCGCCGCCTTGATCTTCGCGGCGGGCTCGGCGGTTTCCAGCACCGTGCGCGCCGCTGCTGCGACACTAGGCGATGCGATCGTCACAGTGCGCGAGCAGCCTCGAGCACCGCGGCGGCGTGGCCGGGCACCTTCACCTTGCGCCACGCCTGCACGAGCGCGCCGTCGGAACCGAACAGAAAGGTCGATCGCTCGATTCCCATATATTGCCGGCCGTACATCGATTTCTCGACCCATACGCCGAATGCGGTGCAGGCAGACCCATCCTCGTCACTCGCCAGCGGCACGGCGAGATCGTATTTGGCGGTGAAGTTGGCGTGACGCTTGGGCGTATCGCGCGAGATGCCGAGCACGCCGACTCCCGCATCACGGAAATCATCGATCAGCGCAGAAAATTCCTGCGCCTCGCGCGTGCAACCGGCGGTATCGTCCTTTGGATAGAAATAGATGACGATCGGGCGCGGCTGATCGTGCAGGCGCAGGGGCGCACCGTCAGTTGCGGTCACCGTCACGTCGGGCAGTTGGTCCATCGGTCACTTCCTTCCACGCGTCGATCACCTCCTGCCGGGCCGCATCGAAGGCCGCAACCACCGCGTCCCAGTCGGGCAGGCCGAGCGCGCGGGCGATCAGCGCGCGGGTCGCCGGCGCATCGGGGGCCGCTGCGTCGGGCGCGACGAGGCGTAGCGTGACGATGAGCCGTGTGAGCAGATCGTGCGCCTCGGCAATCCGGGATGGTAGGCCGAGCGCCGCGATCGCCTGTGTCAGATCGGGGTGGAAGCCGGTGCGGCGCGTCAGCTGCGCGACATGGACGGCAAATTCGAGATCGACGAGGCCACCGGGCAGCAGCTTGGCATCGAGCGCGCCCGCGGGCGGCTTGTGCGCCGCCATCTCGGCACGCATCGCGATCGCATCCGCGACGACATCGCGCTGCGGCCGGTCGCCGGCAAGCACATGGCCGATCACGTCCGTCACCGCATCGCGCGCCGATCGCGTGCCGAACACGACGCGCGCGCGGGTGAGCGCCATATGTTCCCACGTCCACGCGCTCTCACGCTGATACTGCGCGAACGACGCGAGGTTGACGACTAGCGGCCCCTGCGTACCAGACGGCCGCAGCCGCGTGTCGATCGGGTACAGCGGCCCGGCCGCGGTCGGCACCGACAGCGCCGCGGTCACGCGCTGCGCGAGCCGGTTGTAGTAGAGCGTCGCGCCGAGCGGCTTGGCGCCGTCCGACTCGCCCGCGAAATCGCCGGTGAAGAGGTAGACGAGATCGAGATCAGACGCGTGCGTCAGCGCGCCGCCCCCGAGCCGGCCGAGCGCGACGATGACGAACTCGCTGTCGGGCACGTGGCCGTACGCGCGCGCGAATTCCGCGATCGTGGCCTCGGTCAGCACGGCGATCGCTGCTTCGGCGACGCGTGAATAGCCGGCTGCGACTTCGAGTGGGTCGGAACTGCCCGCCACGATCTGCGCGCCAAGCGCAAAGCGGCGATCACCGACGACACGGCGCACGTGCTCGAGCTGCGCCTGATAGTCCGCGCCGCGCTCGCGCAGCGTCATCTCTCGCGCGAGATCGCCGACATCGCCGACCGGATCGAAGGCGGAAGCATCGATCAGCCCGTCGAGTAGATCGGGGCGCCGCGCCAGCTCGTCGGCAAGCGTCGTCGCGTGGCTGAGCAACTGCGCCAGCAGCGTCGCGAGTGCCGGGCGCGCTTCGAGCAAGCGAAAGATGTTCACCGCGCTCGGCAGTCGTTCGAGCAGGCGGTCGAGGCTCAGCAACACCGCCTGCGGCACGGCTGCCTCAGCGAAGGCCGAGACGAGGCCAGGCAGCACCGCCTCGAGCGCCGCCTGCGCCGCGGCGCTACGCAGCGCAGGGTAGCGCGCCGCACGCCACGCCGCGATCCGCGCCGCGGCTCCTTCGGGCGCATCGAAGCCGAGCGTGGCGAGGTGCGCCGTCAGGGTTTCCGTGTCGAACGACAGGCCGGCGGGCACGGGCGGCGCGAGCCGATCGAAGATCGCCGCGACGCGCGTGACGTGCGGACGAAGGTGATCGAGCAGCGCGGCCCCGTCCACGCGCCCATCGAGTTGCGAGACGCGGTCGAGCGCCGCACCGGTCGGCAGATGATGCGTCTGGCGATCGTCGATCATCTGGACGCGATGCTCCGCCGTCCGCAGCGCGACATAGGCGTCGATCAGCGCCGCTGCGTCGTCGGGCGCGATCCGCCCGGCGTCGGCGAGCGCGCGGAGCGCGGCGCGGGTGTCGGCGACGCGCAGCGCCGGCTCGCGACCGCCGTGAATCAGCTGGTGGATCTGCGCGAAGAATTCGACCTCGCGGATGCCGCCACGGCCGCGCTTCAGATCGTACCCCGGGCCGAATGCCTGTCCTTGCGCGTGATGATCGCGGATGCGGCGGGTGATCGCGACGATCTCACCGATCGCCCCGAAATCGAGGCTGCGCCGCCAGATGAACGGCCGGATGGCGTCGAGGAACGACTTGCCGAGAGCGATGTCGCCTGCCGCAGCTCGGGCGCGGATGAACGCGGCGCGCTCCCACGGCAGCGCCTGCGATTCGTAATAAGCGATCGCCGCGTCGATCGGGAGTGCGATCGGTGTCGCTTCGGGACTTGGACGGAGGCGCAGATCGACGCGCAGGACGTAGCCGTCACCATCGGGCTGTTGGAGAAGCTCGATCACCCGTCGCCCGATCCGCACCGCCGCATCGACCGGCTCTTCGTTGGCGCGGTGGGGCAGCGTTTCGGGGTCGAACAGGAAGATCGGATCGATGTCGGACGAATAGTTGAGCTCGCCGCTGCCCTGCTTGCCGAGCGCGATTGCGGCGAAGCCACGCGGCTCGGCATCGGGATAGCGTTCGGTGATCGCCGCCGTGATCGCGCGATCGAGTGCGAGATCGGCGAAGTCGCTCAGCGCGCGCGTGACGCCCGAAAGATCGAGGCAGCCTGCGAGGTCGCCGATCGCGACCTGAAGCGCGAGGCGCCGACGTGCGAGTCGCAGGGCCCGGGGGAGCGGCTCGGCGGGGTCGATCTCCACCGATCGCGCCACGGTCGCCGCAGAAAAATCAGGCTGGCGGCGAAGCAGCATCGCGAGAAACGGGGCGTGCAACGAGGCGCGGTCAATCGCACCGGCGACAGCAGCAGCCTCGCATTTTTTGCTTGACAAAATCCCAATAGCCATTCCGCGACGAAACCCTTCCCTCGTCGCGACGTTCTATCGCCCATGATGAGCAGTGACCATAAGACGCAGAATGCGCCGGCTGCCGGATATTTCGTCCGCCGGCCGCGTGCTACCGACGCACTTGGAGAGGCGCTACGGCGTGCTTACGGCGACGCGCGCCGTTCGCCGCCGGAGCTTGAGAGCTACCTTGCCGATCTAGATCACGCGACCACGCACTAGCTCAGCGGTCGCGGCTGAGCTCGTCGACTTCGTCCATGATTTCGTCGAGCGTCGCCTTGGTACCGACGACGGTGTGATCAGTCCGCGACGTCATGTCGCTGCCGCTCATCAGATTTTCCAGCGCGACGCGGCCGCGTGCGACGCGGCTCTTGATCGTGCCGACCGCGACGCCGCAGATCTCCGCCGCCTCTTCGTAGGCAAACCCGCCCGCGCCAACGAGGATCAACGCCTCGCGCTGCGGTTGCGGCAGATGAAGCAACGCGCGCTGCATGTCGGCAAGCTCGACGTGCTTGTCCTGGCTTGCCGGCGCGGCGAGCAGGCGATCGGCGACGAGATCGTCCCACTCGCCCTTGAAGCGCGCGCGGCGCATCTGTGACAGATACAGGTTGCGCAGGATGATGAAGGTCCAGGCGCGCATGTTGGTGCCCGCCTGGAAACGCTTGCGCGCAGCCCACGCCTTGAGCAGCGTTTCCTGCACCAGATCGTCGGCGAGATCGCGGTTGCCCGACAGCGAACGACCGAAGGCGCGAAGGTGCGGGATAACCTGCGCCAGCTGCGCCTTAAATTCGGGATCGGATAGCGCGACGTGCTCGACCGGCGCATCGACGGCCGCGACATCGTCGCGCGGTTCAGCTTGCGTCATGTGTAGTCGATCATTCCCCGCGCCGGGCGTTTCCGACGTTGTATTCGCAAGATAGGTGGAGCCAGCCCGATTTGCCAGCCGGTCGGTCAACATTGTCGAGCAGCCTTACTGCCGCGCGAACAGCAAGGCCGCAAATATGACGATCACTAGGATCAGCGAGATCGGGAGGATGTAGCGCGTCATGTGCGGGGTCGATCCCGCACGCGCCTCATCGGTGGTGACTTCGACCCGTTCGTTTTCATTCGCCATAATCGCTCAACCCCCCAACACCGTTTTGGCTCCGTATCGATTGATCACGCGCTCGGCGTGGTCGACTGGTCGAAGAACAGCGCCTGGCTGATCGCCGCCTTTACGGTGGACCGCTGGAACGGCTTGGTGATGAGGAAGGTCGGCTCCGGCCGCTCGCCGGTCAGCAGTCGCTCCGGGAAGGCCGTGATGAAGATCACCGGCACCTGGAATTCGGCGAGAATGTCCTTCACCGCATCGATCCCCGACGAATCGTCGGCGAGCTGGATGTCGGCGAGCACGAGACCGGGACGATCCTCCATCGCTAGCGCCACCGCCTCGTCGCGGGTGACGGCGACGCCGGTCACCTCATGGCCGAGATCGCGCACGATCGTCTCGATATCCATCGCGATGATCGGCTCATCCTCGATGATCAGCACGCGGGCGCGCGTCTGGTTCTCGATCTCGGCAAGTGCGTCGGCGACCAGCGCCTCTACCTCGGACGGCGTCACGTCGATCAGGTATGCCGCATCCTCGGTAGTGAAGCCTTCCATCGCGGTGAGGAGCAGCGCCTGGCGCGACAGCGGCGTCATCCGCGCAAGCCGCGAGCGCGCAACCGCTTCCTGATCGTCGACCTCGCCCGGGTCCGCCTGCTCGTCGTCGTTGGTCGAATTCCAGATCGCCTGAAACGTCCGGTAGAGCCCGAGCCGGGGATCGACGTCGCGCGGGAATTCGCCCGGCGCCGCCACGATCGCCTCGAGCGTCGCGCGAACGTACTTGTCGCCGTGCGACTGGCTGCCGGTCAGCGCGCGGCCGTAACGACGAAGAAAAGGCAGGTGCGGTGCGAGCTGTTGTCCAAGCGACATGAGACGGAAAGACTCCCTTGAAAGTATCGGCCCGACAGCTGCCCGCCGGCCGTGATTGATCAACTCCGTCGATGACCCCCGCAGGCGACCCGACCCCCGATGATGGTATTCATCGCCGGGCATGGAACAATCGAAGCGCTTTTTGGTTTCACCGTCGCTGGCACGCCCTGGCGGATCGGTTCATGGGCCCATATTCGGCCATGAGAGCCACAGTCTTGGCGCATTGGGTGATTCAGGGGGTTAGCGTTGAGTTCTGAACGGGAAGCGCCAGAGAAGCGGGTGAAAGCGAAGAAAGCCGCCGTCCAGTCCAAGGATCGCGACATGGGTGCGGCGCTGCGCTCGATCTACCAAAAGACCGTCGACGAGAATGTGCCGGACGAGATGATTTCACTGCTCGGCAAGCTCGGCTAGACACGATGCGATGACAAAGGCGGCGGACGATTCGCGCGTCGGCGCGACGGCGTCTTCGCTTATGATGCGCTGGCCGACCGGCGCGAAACTTCTGGTGATCATCTCGATCGCGCTGCTGCCGCTCGCCGTTATCGCGCTGTTCGCGACGCTGCGCATCACCCAGATCGCCGACAATGAGGCGCGCTCCGCGCTGCGCGTCGCCTCCGCCGAGAGCAGCCGGGCGCTGGCGATCGAACTGATCGGCGACATGACGGCGCTGCGTGTCGCGGTGGACGCGCTGGAAAACGATCCCAACGATACGCCCAGCTGCGCACGGGCGAAGGGCGTGTTCGCGCAGCAGGCGAGCAACGGCGCGGTCTTCGCGATCTTCAACGGCAGCGGGCGCGTGATCTGCGGAGCGGAGTTCATCGGTTCGCGCGATACGGCGCGGATGGCGCGCGACGCGGCCGTCTCGGCGCAGATCGCGCCGGGGCGCGGCCTGTTGCTCGGCGTACTCGGACGATCGCGCCGGGTCGCGGCCGCGGCCTATTTTCCGACCGGCCTGCTGACCGAGTTGAGCCGGCCGAGCGGCTTCACTCCGGCCTATTCGGCGACGCTGATACGCGACGGCGAGGCGCTTGAGCTGCACAAGCTGGAGCGGGAAAATGCGTTCGAGCGGCGCGAGCGTAACCAGATCGATCTGGGGATCGGCGAGCTGAAGCTGGCGATGGAGGTGCGCACCGCGCCGATCACCTCGCCGCTGGTGATCGCGCTGCTGCTGCCGCTGGTGATGTGGGTCGCGGCGGCCGGAATCGCCTGGTTCGTCGTCGATCGCCTGCTGATCCGGCCGCTACGCCAGTTGCGCGCGCACGTCGCGGCTTTCACCCCCGGCGACGAACCCGACATCGCGATGATCCGGGCGCTGCCCGCACAGGAGCTGCGTGAGCTGGGCGACACGTTCCGCGCGCTGACCCGTACCGTCGCGATCCACGAGGCGGGGCTCGCCGACGGGTTGGTGCGGCAGACGAAGCTGACGCGCGAAGTGCACCACCGCGTCAAGAACAACCTGCAGGTGATCTCCAGCCTGATCAACTTCCACGCGCGCGGCTCGAAGACGCCCGAGGCAACCGAGGCCTATTCATCGATCCAGCGCCGCGTCGATGCGCTGGCCGTGGTGCACCGCAATCACTTCGCCGAAATGGAGGAGAACCGCGGGTTGCAGCTGCGCCCGATGCTCGGCGAGCTCGCCTCCAACATTCGTGCCACTGCCGCCGAGGGATCGCAGCTGCGCATCCAGCTTGACATCGATCCGTATCTGGTGACGCAGGACGTCGCGGTGGCGGTAGCGTTCCTCGTCACCGAGATGATCGAGCTGGCGCTGACTTGCGACCCGGCCGCGCAGCTGCGCGTATCGGTGAAGGAGGGCGCGGACCCAAACCGTGCAACGCTGCGCGTCTCATCCCGCGCGCTGATTGAGAGTGCCGCGCTGCGCGATGGCCTGTCGACGCGGTTCGGCCGCGTGATCGAGGGCCTGTCGCGCCAGCTGCGCGCACCGCTGCACCACGATCCGCTCGCTGGGGCGTACGAGATCAGCGTTGCGGTCACGGGCAAGGATTGAACCGTCGACGCACCAGTCCGGAGGTAGCGAAAAAAATTCGCGCGGACACATCACAGCTCGGAACCGCCGCGGTTAAGCGTCGTTCTGTTCTTCGGATAGCGACTTTATGCCCCCCCGCTCTCGCTATCCACGACATAGGCCCGGAAGCGTCAACCCTCCCCCCCCCCGGTGACGCTTCCGGGCCTTATTCTTTTCCGGCGAGCTGTTCTTACGTTGACGGAACGATCCGCCTGACCACGCATTTGCGTGTCGGCAGCTCCGCCGTGTTCAGGAGAATTTCACATGAAGAAGATGATCGGGATGTTCGTGGTGGCCGGTGCGCTGCTGGTGTCGGCCTGCAACACCGTCGAGGGTGTCGGCCGCGACGTATCCTCGGCCGGCGATACCGTTGCCGATACGGCGAACGGCGCGAAGTAACCTTTCCCATCGATTGCCGACGACGGCGGGCGCGGCCTTGGGGCAGCGTCCGCCGTTTGCTTATTCGCCGACGACGGCCTCGGCAGTCTCGCGCGCGCGGCGGCGCTCGGTGAACCAGATACCGATCAGCGCGAGCTCGTAGAGGATACAGAGCGGGATCGCGAGCAGCAGCTGCGAGCCGACGTCGGGCGGCGTCAGCACCGCAGCGATCGCGAACGCGCCGACGATTGCGTAGCGCCGTGCGGAGACCAGCTGGCGCCGAGTAACGATCCCGCCGCGTTCAAGCAGCATCAGCAGCACCGGCAGCAGGAAGGCGATGCCGAAGCCGAACAGGAACTGCATGATGAACGACAGGTAATTGCCGATCCCCGGCAGCGCTTCCTGACTGATCCCGCCGACGTCGCCCTGAAAGCTGAGTAGGAAATGGAGCGCCATCGGCACGGCGATGAAATACGCCATCGACGCGCCCGCGACGAACAGGACCGGCGTTGCAAGCAGGAAGGGCAGGAGCGCGCGCTTCTCATTCCGGTACAGGCCCGGCGCGACGAACTGCCACAGCTGATTGGCGATCACCGGGAAGGCGATCATCATCGCGGCGAAGAACGCGACCTTCACCTGGACGAAGAACGCCTCAAAGATCTGTGTGTAGATCAGCCGCTTCTGCCCCGCCGCCAGCAGCGGCTGGACCAGGAACGAGAAGATGTCCTGCGCGAAATAATAACAGACCGCGAAGGCGACGATCACCGCGGCGATACAATATAGCAACCGCCGGCGAAGCTCGACGAGGTGATCAAGGAGCGGCGCGCGCGTGTCGTCGAGATCGTCGCTCACGAGGCGGCCTTGTCCTGCGGCTGCGGTTCGGCGGGAAGCTGGGCCGGCGTCACGACAGGCTTCTCCACCATCACCGGCGCGGCGTGATCGTCATGCGGCGTTTGGTCCGTCTCAGGCGCCGGATCGGCATCGGGAAGCGCGGGCGCGACGGCCGATGGCGACAGCGCAGGATGCTCGCGCATGATGCGCTCGTTCTCCGCCTGCCACTTCTTCTCCATCTCGGCAAGCTCCGCCTCGCGCACCATTTCATCGAAACCGGCGCGGAACTGGCGCGCTACACCGCGCGCCTTGCCGACCCAATAGCCGATGACGCGAAGCGCCTTGGGCAAATCCTTCGGGCCAATCACGATGAGCGCGACGAGCGCGACCACCGCCATCTCGGAGAAGTTGAAATCAAGCATGACGGATCAGCGACGCCGCGCCGTTCGAATTAGCGCGCGACCTTGTCGTCGTGCACCACCGTCTCGGCTGCCGGCCGGGCGGCCTGCTGCGCCTCGATCCGCTGCGCGGGCTTGCCTGCGGCAACGTCGTCGTCGTCCTCGGACATGCCCTTCTTGAAGCTCTTCACGCCCTTCGCGACGTCGCCCATCATGCTGGAGAAGCGCCCGCCGCCAAGCAGCAGAATGGCGACGATCGCGAGAATGAGGATATGCGGGAGGCTGAAGCTGCCCATGGGGATTCTCCTGAAGTCCCGTCCATCTAGTCGTCCTCGTTGGCCTTTTCTACTGCTCGTTCCACCGCGAGATCGACGGGATCGAGCAGGCCCGCCGCACGCAGATCGTCGATGCCCGGCAGATCGCGGCGCGTTTCCAGGCCGAAATGTGCGAGAAACGCTGGAGTGGTGGCGAACGTCAGCGGGCGACCGGGGATCTCGCGGCGCCCGGCGGGACGGACCCAGCCCGCCTCCATCAGCACGTCGAGCGTGCCTTTCGAAATCTGCACCCCGCGGATCGCCTCAATCTCAGCGCGGGTGACGGGCTCGTGATAGGCGATGATCGCCAGCGTCTCGATCCCCGCGCGGCTCAGCCGGCGTACCTCCTCGCGCTCGCGTCGCAGCAGATGCGCCAGATCGCCGGCAGTCTGGAAGTGCCAGCGTTCGCCGCGCCGGACGAGGTTGATGCCGCGGCCGGCATAATCACTCACGAGCCGATCGAGCGCGGCACGCACGTCACCCGCGACATAGGCGCGCATGCTGTCGACCGTCATCGGCTCGGCGGCGGCGAAGAGCAGCGCCTCGACCGCGCGCACGGTGTCGTCGAGCGGGGTCACGCGGGGGCGCGAAGGTAGAGCGGCGCGAACGGCGCCGCCTGTTGCAGCTCGACCCGACCCTGGCGCGCGAGTTCGAGCGCGGCGAGAAAGCTCGACGCCAGTGCCGAGCGCCGAAACGCACCGGTGGCGTCGTCGGGCAGGAAGCGCTCGATCGCCGTCCATGAAACATGCGATCCGACCATCGCGGCGACGCGCGCGATCGCCGCGTCGAGGGTCATCACCGCGCGATCCTGGACGACATGCATCACCGGCCGCGTTCGCGCGCTCACACGCCCGTAGCCGGCGATCAGATCGTAGATCTCCGCCGACCAGCGCGGCGTTCGGATCGTCCGCAAACCTTCGGCTGCCGCCCGCCTGAACACGTCGCGGCCCAGCCGATCGCGCGCCATCAGCCGCGCCCCGGCCTCGCGCATTGCCGCGAGCCGCTCGAGCCGTAGCTGCAGCCGAAGCGCGAGTTCCTCGGGATCGGCATCCGCCACCGGATCGCGCGGCAGCAGCAGCGCCGATTTTAAATAGGCGAGCCAGGCGGCCATGACGAGATAATCGGCCGCGAGCTCGAGCTGCAACGTGCGCGCGCGTTCGACATAGCCGAGATATTGCTCGACCAGCGCGAGGATCGAGATTCGCGTCAGATCGACCTTCTGCGCGCGCGCGAGGTTGAGCAGCAGGTCGAGCGGGCCTTCCCACCCGTCGAGGTCGAGCGTCAGCTGCTCGCCCGTCACACCGCCGCCAGGGCGAGTAGCGCGTCGCGCTTCTCGATCAGCGCGGCGAAATCACCTTCGGGCGCCGCGACGCTGGCCATTGCGCGATCGAGCCGCGCGCGCCCGATCGGCGTGATATCGCCCAGCCGCCCCGCGATCTCGACCATCTCGTCCATCCGCGCCCAGCAGTCGAGCACGACGTCGCACCCCGCGGCGATCGACGCCGCCGCCTTCTCGCCCGGCGTGCCCGACAGCGCCTTCATATCGATGTCGTCGGTCATCAGCAGGCCATCGAAGCCGATCCGGCCGCGTATCACCTGCTCGATCACCGTAGGTGAAAGCGTTGCGGGAAGGTCGCGATCCCACGCCTCGAAGACGATGTGGCTCGTCATTCCCATCGGCGCCCCGGCGAGCGCCCGGAACGGGGCGATATCGTCCTCGAGCTCGGCATCGGTCGCAGTGACGGTGGGCAGATGATGGTGCGTGTCGACGATCGCGCGGCCGTGCCCCGGCATGTGCTTGACGACGCCCACGACGCCGCCGGCGGCCAACCCTTCGAGCGTCGCGCGCCCCATCGCGGCGACGCGCATCGGCTCGTGGCCATAGGCCCGGCTGGTGATCGCCTCGGTCGTCTCGGGCCGTGCGACGTCGAGTAGCGGCAGACAATCGACGGTGATGCCGACCTCGGCGAGCATCAGGCCCAGCGCCGTGGCGTTGGCGCGTGCGGCCTCGATCGCGGAGATCGGCGCGCGTTCGTACAACGCGTCGAACGCCGGCCCGGCGGGAAAGCTCGGCCATTCCGGCGGGCCGAGCCGGGCGACGCGTCCGCCCTCTTGATCGACGAGAATCGCGACGTCGTCGCGCGCTTCGAGATCGCGCAACGCATCGGTGAGCGCGCGCAGCTGCGCCCGATCGACGACGTTGCGCTTGAATAGGATATAGCCGGCGGGACGCGCCTCGGCGAAGAAGGCGCGCTCGTCCGCCGTGAGTACCGGGCCAGACAGACCGAAGATGACGGGTTTCATCGCGGCGGATTAGCCCAAGGCTGCGCGATTTTCACCCCCGGGGTGCGCGAACCGCCGGCTGGACGGTCCGCCACGCTATCGATTAGCTAGTGACGAAACACTTCTCGCCCGCGACCGCCAGCCGGCCGCAGATATCCGCAGCAGCACCGGCGCTGCCGGCATTGACCTTGAGGCGGAAGACCTTGCGGCCGTTGACGTCCGCCTGCTGGACCGACTTGCCGAGCGTCGCAACATAGCCGAAGCGCTTGGCAATCGCGCTCCACGCCGCATTCGCCGCCGCCTCGCTCGGAAACGCGCCGAGCTGGACGAGCGACCCGCCCGATGCGGCGCCGGGCACGGGGCCCTTTGGCGCGGTCATCGGCGCCGCCGCAGTGAGCCGGCCGCCCGAGCCGGGGACTTCGGCGTTGGTGCGCGCGGCGCCCGCGGTCGTAGCAACCGACGGCGCGGCATTGGGCACACGACGCCCCGTGATCGGCGCCTCGGGCACGGCCTTCAAATCGATCGCGGCCGAGCCGTTCGCACCAGCGCTGGCGGCGATCGCCGAATCGCCCTCGCCCTCAACCTTGAGGCCACCGGGATCATCCGGCTTGATCTTATAGTCGCCTTCCTGCGCCGCGATCAGCTCGCCCTGCCCATCGGGCGCGCGGTTCTGCATCTTGAATACGCCGAAGACGATCGCGGCGAGCAGCGCGAGGCCAAGCAGCACCAGCACGACGACGCGCAGCACGCCGGGGCTGTCGGGCTCATCGGGTTCGACCGTCTCGAGCCACGGCAGACGATCCTCGTCCCTCAGATCGATTTCGTCGCTCGCCATGGCCATCACATCTCCGAAACCGCCTCCACGCCCATGATGGAGAGGCCGTTGCGGATAATTTGCCCGATCCCGTCCGCCAAGGAAAGACGCGCGGCGGTTGCGCCATGGTCGTCGACTTGCAGGAAGCGGCGATCGGGACGATCGTTGCCGACGTTCCACAAGGCATGGAATGCGGCAGCCAAGTCGTACAGATAAAAGGCAATTCGATGCGGCTCGCGTGCGGTGGCAGCGGTTTCGACGACCCGCGGGAACTGCGCGGCAAGCTTCACCAGCGCGAGTTCCTCCGTATCAAGCCGGGACAAATCGGGCGCGTCCACGGCGATATTCGCCTCAGCCGCGCGGCGGCGGAGCGAGGCGATCCGCGCGTGGGCATATTGGACGTAGAATACCGGATTGTCCTTCGACGCCTCGACCACCTTGGCGAAATCGAAGTCCATCTGCGCGTCGGCACGGCGCGTCAGCATCGTGAAGCGCACGACGTCCTTGCCAACCTCGCGCACTACGTCCGCAAGCGTGACGAAATTGCCCGCGCGCTTCGACATCTTCACCGGCTCGCCGTTGCGCAGCAGCCGCACCATCTGGACGAGCTTAACGTCGAAGCGCGTCTTCCCCTCGGTCAGCGCGGCGACCGCTGCCTGGATTCGCTTCACCGTGCCCGCATGGTCGGCGCCCCAGATGTCGATCAGTTCATCGGCCGATTGCGCCTTCTGGAAATGGTAGGCGAGGTCCGCGCCGAAATAGGTCCACTCGCCAGTCGACTTCTTGATCGGACGATCCTGATCGTCGCCGAATTGCGTCGAACGGAACAGCGGCAGTTGCACCGGCTCCCAGTCCTCGGGCGTCTCGCCCTTGGGCGCCTCTAGCACGCCGTCGTAGACGAGATCGCGCGCCCGCAGCCACGCCTCCGCCGCCTCGGGCTTGCCCGCCGCCTGCAACTCGGCCTCGGACGCGAAGACGTCGTGATGGATGCCCAGTAGCGCGAGATCTTCCTTGATCCGCGCCATCATCGCATCGACGGTGAAGACGCGGAACGTCGCCAGCCATTCGCTCTCGGGCGCGTCGACGTAGCGACCGCCGAACTCGGCGGCGAGCGCCGCGCCGACGGGCACGAGATAATCGCCGGGGTAGAGTCCTTCCGGGATATCGCCGATCGCCGCGCCCAGCGCCTCGCGGTAGCGCAGATGCGCCGACCGGGCGAGCGTCTGCACCTGGCTGCCGGCATCATTGATGACATATTCGCGGATCACGCGATGCCCGCCGAACGCAAGCAGGTTGGCGAGCGCATCGCCCACCACCGCGCCGCGGCAATGCCCCATGTGCATCGGGCCGGTAGGGTTCGCGGAGACGTATTCGACGTTGACGACGGTGCCCTGCCCACGCGTCGAACGGCCGTAGTCGTCGCCCGCCGCCGCGATCGCGGCAAGCTCGCCGCGCCAGCTGTCGTCGCTAAGGCGCAGGTTGATGAAGCCCGGCCCCGCGATCTCAACCGTGGCGACCTCGTCGATCCGACGAAGCGCGTCGGCGATCTTCTCCGCAAGCGCGCGCGGATTGGTCTTCGCTGCCTTGGCGAGCACCATGGCCGCGTTGGTGGCAAGATCGCCATGGCTCGCGTCGCGCGGCGGCTCGACGGTGACGTTGCGACGGTCGATCGCGGCATCGAGATCGCCAGTGGCGACGAGGCTGTCGAGCGCCGCATCGACGTGCGCGGCGAAACGGGAATAGAGCGTCATGGCAACCGATCGTGGGGATGGAACGGCGCCGATAGACGATGGTGCGCCCCGCGACAAATCGCCTGCGATGATTGCACCGATTGCATCTGGGCTACCGCTTTTTGCGTTCGCAATGCCGCAGCGCAGCAAATATCTTGTGCATAAGCGAAGAAAGGGAGGGGTGCCGGGGTTCCAACAGAGGAATTACCGATGCGCAATCTGATCACTGCCGCTGCCGCTCTCGCCGTCCTCGCCCCCGTTGCCGCGCAGGCGCAGGACCGGACGACCTTCGAACATGGCCGCAACACCTACGTCTACGAAACCGAAACGCGTGACGGCGCTACGATCATCACTGGCCGCCGCATGGGCGGCGAGCGCTTCCGCCTCGTTCACAAGGGTCAGCGAGTGACCGGCAACGTCGGTGGCACGCCGGTGTCGTTCCGCGCGCCGCAGAGCGGCGCGGTGACGGTGCTCACCGCCAACTGATCCATTGGAAGGGGCAGCTCACCCGAGCTGCCCCTTCGATCCTCAGGCGACCAGCCCCGCCAGCGGCGTACGCTGGCCTACGAGCGGGAACAGCGTCGCTGCCGTGCGCGCTGGATCGAGCGCAAAATGCTCGGCCACCGCGCCCGCAATCATGTCATCGAGCCGCGTCGTCGGGCGCAGATCGCGCCCCTCGTAGAGCGCGTTCGGCGCGAGGCCGGGCCAGTCGCCCAGCACGCGCCCGCCCTTAACCCCGCCGCCGAGAAGCATCGCCGCCGCGCCGGTGCCGTGATCGGTACCACCGGTGCCGTTGAGCGCGACGGTGCGGCCGAACTCGGTCGCGACGAGCACCAGCGTTTCGCTCCACACTGCGCCGAGCCCCGTTTGCAGCGCCGCGATCATCGCGTCGAGGCCCGTCAGCTGCGCCGCCAGCCGCCCCTTCTGCGCGCTGTGCGTGTCCCATCCCCCCGTCTCGATCATCGCAACGCGCGCGCCGTCCGCAGGAATCAGCAACCGCGCCGCGAGCGTCCCCGTCGCGGCGGCGTTGCGCCCGTTGTCCTGCGCCAGGTCGCCCGCCAGCTGCCGCGTTTCGAGTGCTTCCGCCCACAGGCCGTGGAGCTGCGCGTCTCCTTGGTACAGTGCCGTCACGCGCTGCAGCAGATCCTCCGACGCGTCGGGCAGCAGCGACGGTGCGTAGCTCGCGACCTCCCGCGCGCCGCGCAGCGCGGCGGGCACCGTCGCCGATACCGCGATCGCGCGCGCGCCGTCCTGCGGCAACAGCCCGAGCAGCCGGTTGAGCCACCCGTCCTTCGCTTGGAACGCCTGCGCCCCGCCCGTCTCAAGCACATTCTGACCGTCGAAGTGCGACCGGTCGCGATAGGGCGAGGCGACGGCGTGGACGAACAGCGCGCGTTGCTGGCGATAGAGCGCCGCGGCGTTCGCGAGCGCCGGATGAAGAGCGAAGGTGGCATCGAGCTTCATGCCTTGCGCCGCCTCGGCAAGGAAGGGCGCGCGCACCGCGGGAAAGGCCGGATCGCCGACCGGCATGATCGTCCCTAGCCCGTCCGCGGCGCCGCGCTGGATGATGAACACGAAGCGGCGATCGGTCGCGGCGCGCGCGAACGCCATGCGCGGCGCGAACCCGGCCACGAGCGTTCCCAGCGCGCCGCGAATCAAGAACGAACGACGGTCAAGCATCGTCTACCTCCGCAACATTTCGGGCGCGACGAGCAGCAGCGCGAGCGCCTGGCCCGGGCTGTCGGCGCGTTGAAACGCCGCCGCGGTGGGGGCGGTGAGCGCGTCGGGGAACAGCGACTGAGCGAGCGCGCGGGCATCGACTGGCCCGGCGCGCTGCGCGAGCCGCTCCGCCGCCTCGACGCGGCGCATCAGCGCATCCGGCCCCGCCCAAGTCGCGGCCGCATCGTCGAACCCGTTGGGCTGCCCGGGCTTCCACACCTGTTGCCCGAGCTGTGCCTGAAGGCCGCTGCCCGAGCCGGGCGCGATCGTCGTCGTGCCGAGCGCGCGTATAGCGGCGATCGACCATTCCCACGGCGTGCGGAACTTGAGCGGCTGCGGCACCCACGCTTCGGGCGAGTCGATGATCGCGCGATAGACCGTAGGCAGATCACCGCTCGAGCCGATGAACGCCGTTTCGAGCCGCGCGACCATAGTCGCGGGCGGCGTATCGCCCGCGAAGTGCACCGCGAGCTTCGTGGCAAGGTGACGCGCCGTCGCCGGATGAACCGCCAGATCGGCGAGGATCGCGTCGACCTGCGCCGCGCCGTCCTGCGCATAGCGCTTGCCGAGCAGCGTCCGCACCCCTGGTTCGTGGCGCTGCGACTGGAAGGCCGCACCGTCGGCATCGTCCATCGCGCGAATACCGGGGACCGTCCAGCCGGTCAGCGCGCGCGCAAGCTCGGTGACATCGGCCTGCGTGTAGCCGCTGCGCGCGCCGAGCGTATGCAGTTCGAGGATTTCGCGTGCGAGGTTCTCGTTCAGGCCGCGCTGCCGCCCAGCCCCGGCCTGCCGCTGTGCCACCGGGCTGTTCGGGCCGAGCGACCGGAACTGGTCGAGGTACAGCAGCATCGCCGGGTGCGTTTCGGCGGCTTTCAGCAAATCGCCGAAACGCCCCATCACGTGTGGGCGGATTGCCTCGAACTCGAACGCCCCGGCGAGCGGCACGACGTTGATCTTGTCCACCGAGATCGCGAAGTGATTGGCCCAGAAGTGCACCAGCCGCTCGGCGAACGGCGTCGGGGTGGTCAGCGCGGCGACGATCCGCGCGTCGACCGCGTCGTTATAGTGGCGGCGCAGCACGCCGCGGGCGTCGCGCCGCATGAGCAGTGCGGCCTCGTTGGGTGACGACGTGCCATTGGCATCCGCTGCGCGCTTGTCCTGCCGGACGTCGCGGTAGATCGTCTGCAACTCGCCGATATCGCGCAGGATCGCGGCGCTGCTCGTCGTCGAAGCGAGCGCCGCCGGCCATGGATCGTAGGCACTGATCTGGCGCGTCAGCCAGTCGCGACCCGCTTCGTCGCCGGTTCGCCTTGCCGATGCCCCGAGCCCGAAGCGGTTCAGCGCGATCGATCGCTCGTTCATCCCGCCCTCCTTCGCAGCACTGATCGCCGAAAATTGTCGCACGATTGTGCCAACCTCGGCTGAACGGATGTGCGGCGCGACGGCTCGATGCGCTGACGGGATCAGATCAGGGCGTGACGCCCGAATCGGCGGTTTCACTGATCGGGTGCTTCGGCTCGGACGACAGCGTGCGAGCGAGCGTCTCGAAGCGATTGCCGATGATGTGGATCTCGTTGAACGCGGGCGGCGACTGACGCGTCCGCTTCGACAGCGTGCCAGCTCCGATCAGGCGCACCGTCCAGTCGCGGCGATGATAGGGCACGTCGAACGGATCGTGAACGTGGCCGGACAGCACGGCGTGCGCACCGGCATCGGCGAGCGCAGCGAGCGCGACGTCGCCGTTGCGCGTCTTGGCGGTGCCCTTCGTCGGGCCCTCGATCAGCGGATGATGGCCCGCAACGAAGACGAGATTGCCCTTGGGCACCTGCGCGACGAGCGCCAGCGTCTTTTTCAACGCGCCGTCGCTGACGTTGCCCTTGGACCAGTTCCACCGCCACTGCGCTCGCGCCGTGGTCTTAAGGGGGATGATCGAGACACCGGGCAGATCGAGCGGCTTCTCGATCAGCCGCTCAGCGGCGCCGTATCGCTTATACGGGCTGAACAGGCGACGCAGCGGATCCCAATAATAGGGAATGTCATGGTTGCCGACCTCGATCGTGACCGGAACGCCGAGCGAGCGCAGCCACTTGCCACCGGCATCGAACTCGCTCGGTCGGGCGCGCATCGTTAGGTCGCCGGTCATGATCACTGCATCAGGGCGTTCGTCGGCAACGCACCGCTCGAACCAGGCGAGCGCAGCAGGATCCTCGGCACCGAAGTGCACATCGCTAACGTGGAAAAGCTTCATCGACATGGCGAACGCCGTGCCAGCGCATTGGTTCGCCGGCAATCGTCGTTGCCGCTATCGGCGGCGCTCAACCCCGGCGATGCTTCCCGCCGTAGGTCCGCCCAATATAGCCACCGATCCGCGCCATCTCGTCCGCCGCGGCGCGCGCTGCCTCGCTGCAGCAGGGCAGCGGATCGCGCTCCGCCTGCGTCGCGCGCATCGCGACGCGCTCGCACAATGTTTCGATATCGGCGCGGGTGAGCACGTTCTTTTCTCGCAGCAGGCACAACAGGCTCTGCAGGATGACGACGGCCTCATCGCTCGCGCTGCCTTCAGTCAGCATCGGCTCTCTCCTATTTATAGGACGAGAGAGTAGTCGATTCGTTCCGCCGTGCAAGCAGCTCAGTTCAGCCCGCCGCCAAGCCTGGTGTAGAGTTGGATGAGGTTGGTGGCGCGTGCCTGGCGCGTGGTGACGAGCTGCTGCTGCGCGGCATAGGCGACCCGCTGCGCATCGAGCGCGACGAGAAACGAATCGACGCCGGCGCGATAACGCGCGTCTGACAGCCGCGCGGCGACGCGCGCCGCTTCCGCCCGCGCAGTCTGCGCTGACACCTGCTCGCCGATAGTGCCGCGCTGCGCGAGCGAATCCGCCACTTCGCGGAACGCCGTCTGGATCGCGCGTTCGTAGGTAGCGACGGCGACCTGCTGTGACGCGCGGGCATAGTCGAGGTTGCCCGCCCGGCGGCCGCCGTCGAACAGCGGCAGTCCGATGGCCGGCGCGCCGGTGTAGGTGAAGCTGCCGCCGCCGAACAATCCCGACAGCGCGGTAGAGATCGTGCCGATCGTCGCGGTGAGCGAGATCGACGGGAAGAACGCCGCGCGCGCAGCGCCGATATTGGCGTTCTCCGCGATCAGCTGATGCTCCGCCTGCAGCACGTCGGGGCGCCGCAGCAGCACGTCGGATGAGAGGTTGCCGGGCAGCGCATCGCGCGTCACCGGCTGGGCGCCGAGCGTCGCGGGCAGCTGATCGGCGGGGACGGTGGTGCCCGCCAACAGGTTGAGCGCGTTCTGATCCTGCGCGACGCGTGTCTGCAGCGTCGCGATATCGTTGCGCGCCGCTTGGTAGTTGGTTTCCGCCTGCCGTGCCTCGAGCTCGGACGCGACGCCGATGCGGAATTGCGCGCGCGTCAGGTTGAGCGATTGCTCGAACGTCTTCAGCGTCTCGCGACTAAGACGGAGCAGCTCCTGGTCGGCTGCCATCGTCAGCCACGCGGTGGCGACTTCGGAGATGAGGCTGATGCGCGCTGCGCGCTGCGCCTCCTCCGAGGCGAAATATTGTTCCTGCGCCGCGCGCGAAAGGTTGCTGACGCGGCCGAACAAGTCGAGCTCGAACGCCGAGAAGCCGGCATTGACCGAGTAGAATTCGAGGTTCGACGACGACGAGCCGATCCCGGCGCCCGCACCGACCCCCGTGCCACCGCCGGCACCACCACCTACCCCGCCGCCAACGCCGCCATTACCGCCGCCGGTACCTGTACCAGTGCCGGTGCCCGTCCCGGTACCACCGCCGACACCGCCCGCGCCGGCTCCGCCGCCCGCCCCACCGGCCGCGCCGAAGGCGTTGTTGGTATAGGTAGCGGATCCCGACAGCGTCGTCGTGGGCACCAGATCGGCGCGTTGCACACGATATTGCGCCCGCGCCTGGAGCACGTTGCCCGCGGCGATGCGCAGATCACGGTTGTTAGCGAGCGTGGTCTCGATCACCTGCCGCAGCCGCGGATCAAGGAAGAAATCGCGCCAGCCGATCTGCGTGACGTCGGGGGCGTCGGTGGCTGCGCGCGGATAGACGCCGCCTTCGGGCAGCGCGGGGGGCACGGCGCCGCCCGGCCGCTCGTACTTCGGCGCGAGGTTGCAGCCGGACAGCGCGGTGGCGGCGGCCAGCGCGATCAGGAGAGGGCGACGGGTCATGGCAGTCAAGCTCCCTGCGGCGCGGGGCCGCGGTCGTCGTCGCGGCCGCGGTCGCGCAGCGGTTCGTAATTGTTGACGGTCACATCCTTGCCGTCGTCGTCGTCATGCTTGCCGTGGCCGAACAGCCGCGAGATCACGACGAAGAACATCGGCACGAGGAAGATCGCGAGCACCGTCGCCGACAGCATGCCGCCCACCACCGCGCGTCCGATCGCATTCTGCCCGCCGGCGCCAGCACCGGTGGAGATCGCAAGCGGCAGCACGCCGAAGATAAAGGCAAGGCTGGTCATCAAGATCGGGCGCAGGCGAAGCTTCGCCGCCTCCACCGCCGCGTCGAACGGGCGCATGCCTTCCGCGATCCGCTCCTCCGCGAATTCGACGATCAGGATCGCATTCTTCGCCGACACGCCGATCGTGGTGATGAGGCCGACCTGGAGGTAGATGTCGTTGTTGAGGCCGGTCAGCATCGCGGCGAGCAGCGCCCCGATGACACCCAGCGGCACCACCAGCAGCACCGAGATCGGCACCGACCAGCTCTCGTACAGCGCAGCGAGGCACAGGAAGACGATCAGCAGCGACAGTGCGTAGAGCGCTGGTGCCTGTCCGCCCGACAGGCGCTCCTCATAGGAGAGGCCGGTCCATTCGAGCTGCGTGCCCGGCGGCAGCTTGGCATGCATCTCCTCGATCGCCTCCATCGCCGCGCCGGTGCTGAGCCCCTGGCCTGGCGACCCCTGCAGCTGCATCGCGGGCTGGCCGTTGTAGCGCGTGAGCTGTACCGGCGCGTTGGCCCATTCGATCGTCGAGAAGCCGGTGAACGGCACCATTTGCCCCGCGTCGCCGCGGACATAGAAGGAGGCGAGATCCTCCGGACGCAACCGGTAAGGCTGATCGGCCTGCACATACACGCGCTTTACACGGCCGCGATCGATGAAGTCGTTGACGTACGATCCGCCCCAGGCTGTGGCGATGGTCGAATTGACGACGCCGAGATCGAGCCCGAGCGCGCGTGCCTTGTCCTGATCGACATCGATCTTGAGCTGCGGCGCGTCCTCCAGGCTGAGCGGGCGAACCTGCGCGACGCGCTTGTCCTGGCTCGCCATCCCGAGCAGCATGTTGCGCGCCTGGACCAGCTTCTCGTGCCCGATGCCCGCGGTGTCGACGAGCTGCACGTCGAAGCCCGTCGCGTTGCCGAGCTCCTGTACTGCCGGCGGCACCAGCGCGAAGATCATGCCGTCCTTGTACTGCGAGAAGACGCCCATCGCCCGGCCGGCGATCGTCTGCGCCTTATTCTCGACGCCCTCGCGATCCTCCCACGGCTTGAGGCTGACGAAGGCGAGACCGGCGTTCTGCCCCTGCCCGGCGAAGCTGAAGCCGTTGATCGTAAAGACCGACTGGACGCCCGGCTCGGCCAGAAAGTGACTGCGGATGAGGTCGAGCCCCTTATCGGTTCGCGCCGATGTGGCGCCCGCTGGCCCCTGCACGAGCGCGATCACCGTGCCCTGATCCTCGTCGGGCAGGAACGCACTCGGCAGTCGTGCAAAGAGCAGCACCATGCCGCCAACGATCAGGACGTAGACCAGCATTGAGCGCTTCCAGCTCCGCGCCGTACGCTTCACGCCCTTCTCGTACTTCGCCGTCCCCTTCTCGAAGGTACGGTTGAACCAGCGGAAGAAGCGCGCGAAGATGCCGTTGCCTTCGGGCTTGGTCTTGTCGTGGCGCTTCAGGATCGTCGCGCACAGGGCCGGCGTCAGGATCAGCGCGACCAATACCGACAGCACCATCGCCGAGACGATCGTGATCGAAAACTGGCGATAGATCACGCCGGTCGAGCCGCCGAAGAACGCCATCGGCAGGAATACCGCCGACAGCACGAGCCCGATGCCGATCAGCGCGCCTGAAATCTCGTCCATCGACTTGCGCGCCGCGTCCTTGGGGCTGAGCCCCTCGTCGACGATCAGCCGCTCGACGTTCTCCACCACGACGATCGCGTCGTCTACGAGCAGGCCGATCGCCAGCACCATGCCGAACAGCGTCAGCGTGTTGATCGAATAGCCTGCGAGCGCCATCACGCCGAACGTGCCGAGCAGAACGACGGGCACCGCGATCGTCGGGATGATCGTCGCGCGCCAGTTCTGCAGGAACAGGAACATGACGAGGAAAACGAGCACCACCGCCTCGACCAGCGTGTGGATCACCTGCTCGACCGACAGGCGGACGAACGGCGTGGTATCGTACGGATAGACGACCTTGACGTCCGCCGGGAAGCCGCGCGCGATCTCCGCGGTGCGCGATTTCACCGCCTCGACCGTATCGAGCGCGTTGGCCCCGGCGGCAAGGCGCACGCCGAAGCCGGCGGCGGGCTTGCCGTTGTACTTGGCGTCGAAGCCGTAATTTTCCGCGCCGAGCTCGACCCGCGCGACGTCCGAAAGGCGGACGACCGCACCCTGCTGCGACGTCTTGAGCCGGATCGCGCCGAACTCCTCGGGCGTCTGCAGGCGCGACTGCACCGATACCGTCGCGTTGAGCATCTGCTCCTTGGGCGCGGGCTGGGCGCCAATCTGGCCGGCGGAAACCTGCGCGTTCTGCGCCTGCACCGCCGCCGTCACGTCCGCGATCGTCAGCTGGTAGCTGTTGAGCTTGAGCGGATCGACCCAGATACGCATCGCATATTGCGAGCCGAACACCTGCAGCTCGCCGACGCCTGTCACGCGGCTGACCGGGTCCTGCAACCGCGAGACGACCATGTCGGCAAGGTCGGTGCCGCTGTGCGACCCGTCGGTGGAATAAAGGCCGACGACGACCAGGAAGCTCGCGGCGGACTTCTGCACCTGCAGCCCCTGCTGCTGCACTTCCTGCGGCAGCAGCGGTGTCGCGGCCTGAAGCTTGTTCTGCACCTGGACCTGCGCGATGTCGGGATCGGTGCCCTGCTCGAACGTCAGCGTGATCGTGAGATTGCCCGACGACGAGGAGGAGGAGGAGAAGTAGCGCAGATTGTCGATGCCGCGCAGCTGCTGCTCGATGATCTGCGTCGTGGTGCGCTCGAGCGTCTCCGCGTCGGCACCGGGATAGATCGCGCTGATCGTCACCGCGGGCGGCGCGATTTCCGGGAACTGCGCGACTGGCAGCGAGCGGATGGCGAGGCCGCCCGCCAGCATCAGGACGATCGCGATCACCCATGCGAAGATGGGTCGATCGATGAAATAGCGTGCCATGGCTTATTGCTTCGCCTGCGCGCCCTGCGGCCCGGCGCCCGGGGCTCCCGCCGCGGGCTTCGCATTGGGGTTCCAAGGGCTCGGCTGCACCGCCATGCCAGGCCGCAGCATGCCGCCGCCACCCTCGACGATCACGCGGTCGCCGGGCTTCAGCCCCGCGGTGACGAGCCAGTTGTCGCCGATCGTGCGAGAGGTGGAGAGCACGCGCGGCTCCACCTTGTTGCCGCGCCCGACCACCATCGTCGTCGCGCGGCCCTGTTCGTCGCGGCTCACCGCGCGCTGCGGGACCAGCAAGGCGTCGCCCTGCGTTCCCTCGACAAGTTCGGCGCGCACGTACATCCCCGGCAGCAGCAGGCCGCGCGGGTTCTGGAAGATCGCGCGGATCGCCTGCGTGCCCGTTGCCGGATCGACGCTGACGTCGGTGAACTGCAGCGTTCCCTCGATCGGATAGATCGAATTGTCCTCCAAGCGCAGCCGCACGCGCGCGGCATTGCCGCCGCGCGACAGAGCGCCGGCGGTAATCTGCTGGCGCAGCCGCAACAGGTCCGCGCTCGATTGCGGCACGTCGACGTAGATTGGATCGAGCCGCTGGATCGTGGTGAGCGCGTTGGTCTGCCCCGCCGTCACCAGCGCGCCGGTGGTCGCCTCGGCCCGCCCGATGCGGCCGGAGATCGGCGCGCGGATCGTCGTGCGGCCAAGATCGATCTGCGCCGAACGCAGCGCCGCCTGCTGTGCGGCGACGTCCGCCTGCGCCTGCTGCGCCGAGGTGATCGAATTCTCATATTCCTGGCGTGCGATCGCGTTGATCTTGACCAGTTCGCCGTAGCGCCGTTGCAGCGCCGCGCTCGACGCGATCGCGGCCCGCGCACGCGCCAGCGAGGCGCGCGCACTCGCCACCGCGGTGACATAGGGTTGCGGATCGATGCGGTAAAGCGCCTGGCCGCGGCTCACCTGATCGCCCTCGCGGAACAGCCGCTCGATGATCAGCCCGTTGACCTGCGGGCGAACCTCGGACGTCTCATAGGGCATCGTGCGACCGGGCAACGTCGTCGTCAGCGTCACCGCCTGCGGCTGCACCGCGACGAACCCGACCTGCGGCGGCCCCGCCGGCGCCTGCTGTGCTTGCTCGTTCTTCCCGCACGCGGCAACGGAGGCCAGCAGCAGCGCCGTGAGCGCGACCCTCTTGAATGACATTCGATTCTCTGTGATTATCGTGAGCGATCGTTCACTCACTTATTTGCTGCTACTGCGAAGTGCAATAAGCGTCAAGCAGGCGCGTTCATTGGAGAGCAATCATCGAAGACTGTTGTACCCTGCCAAGCGCGCGCGCTGACCGGGCCAACGCCCGACGCGAGAAATTGATCCAGGTTGCGCGCGAAGCCTTTGCTGCCAACGGATTCCACGCGACCGGCATCGCGCAGATTGCAGACGCGTCCGGGATCCGGGTCGGCCAGATCTATCGCGATTTCGCCAACAAGGAGGCGATCGTCGCCGTGATCGTGGCGCGCGACCTGGAAGATTTCCTGTCCGAACAGGGGCTGTGCGCGGCGGGCGCGAGTGGCGATACCGACGCGGTGCGCGCGTGGATCGCGCGGTTCGTCGCATGCGAGAATCCAGAAGGCGGCCGGCTGATCGCCGAGATCATGGCGGAGGCTTCGCGCAACGCGCGGATCGGCGAGATCGTGCGCGATGTGCACGACAGCATGGGGCGCGAACTCGCGGCGGCGCTGCGCCTGCTCGTTCCCTCGTCGGTATCGCCCGAACGCTTCGCCTGCGTCGCCGAAATGATCCAGACGATTGCGATGGGGGTGTTCCAGCGCCGCGTGACTGAGCAGGGGCATCTGTCGAACGACGTGATCGAGGCGCTGATTGGATGCATCAACGCCGCGATCGATCGCTTGCGCGATGAGGCAACCGAAGACGCGTCAGCCGCGCAAGCGTAAGCCGAGCCAGATCGTGCGCGGGGTTGCCCGCTCGATGATATCGGCACCGCTGATCCCCGCTTCGACACGCTCGTCAAAGAGGTTCTCGGCCCGCGCCTCGACGGCGATCGCCTGCGTCAATGGCAGCGCCAGATAGGTGTCGAGCGTCGTCGCCGGCGCGAGGCTGCGCGTATTCTGATCGTCCTCGAACTGGCGCGCGACGTGGCGCAGCGTGGCCGAGGCGGACAGCGCGTCGCGGCGCCAACCGAGCGTCGCCGACACCTGATCGCGCGGCGTCTGCGCCGGCCGCAGCCCGTCAAGTGGTGCGGCGGCGCCCGACGCGCGCACGCGCGGATCGA
Source organism: Sphingomonas sp. TZW2008 (assembly GCF_002117915.1). GTDB lineage: Bacteria > Pseudomonadota > Alphaproteobacteria > Sphingomonadales > Sphingomonadaceae > Sphingomonas. Next base: position 214,848 of record NZ_BDJB01000014.1, read on the forward strand.
CGTGGCTCCACGAGGCGAGCGCGAAGATCGGCCCCGATTGCCACCGCGCATCGATCTCGATCCCGCGCGAGCGGATGGCGTCGAGATTGCGCCGCACGCGATAGACGCCCCCCGCCGCGACGAATCCAACGCCAGGGAAGGTGCCCGCGCCGCGCCCGGCGGTGACGTTGGCGATCGCGTTGTCGAGCCGGTTCCAGAACAGCGTCGCGCCGAGCGAGAGGTTCAGCGCCGGCGTGATCGTGACGCCGCCGTCGACACCCCACAGTCGCTCGGGATCGAGCGCGGCGTTGGCCGCCGTCGCGTCTGCTCCCACGCGGAACGGGCGATAGAGTTCGTTCAGCGTCGGCAGCCGCCACCCGCGATAGCCGCTCGCCCGTAGCGTGATTGCCCCTATGGGAGCATAGGCGATGCCCACTCGCCCGGTCCATTCGGTGCCGCGGCGCGACGGAAAGGACAGGTCGGTCAGCGGAGCGCCCGTCGCCAGCGTATATTCGTCGAGTGCACCGTCGACGATCCGCCAGCGATCGACCCGCCCGCCCAGCGTCAGCGTGACGCCGCCCGTCTCGACGCTGGCATCGGCGAAGAGGCCCGCCGTCCGGCTGCTCCCGCCCGCCAGCCGTCGCCGCGTCGGCGCGCCGGCGACATAGGTGTAATTCTCCTGCGTCCGTCCGCTGACGTCGCGCACGTCGGCGCCGATGCGCAGTTCCCGCCCAGCACCGACCGGCGGCACCAGTTCAACGCGGGCACCGAGTCCAGTCGCCGGAGTATTGTACTGGTCCAGCGTTTGCGTGGCGGCGACGCGCCCGGCGGACACGCTAGCGAATTGCGAGGCAAAAGCGCGCGCCTGGACGTAGGCGAGCGCGGAGAAGCCCCAGCTGCCACGTCCGACGAGGCGCAGGCTGGCGTCCGCCCCCTCGCTGCGGTTGCGGGTGAAGGCGGTGCCGCGGTCGCGCGTATCGGTGAAGGCGCTGACATTGGCCTGCAGCTCGGTCACGTCAGCAACGCGGATGACGCCGCGCAGCGCCGCCGACGCCTGCTCGTACGCCGCCGGGCGATCGGCGGGGCCGCGCTGTGCGGCGATCACCGGTGTGAAGCCGTCGCCGCGCGCGTAGGCAGCGGAAGCAGTGGCGAAACCGGCGCCTGCGACGAGCGCGGCCGACGCGCGCGCGTCGAGCGAATCGCGGCTGCCATAGGCGACGCTGCCGAGCAAAGGTGTGTGATCGCGAGGATCGGCACTGTCGAGCTCTACCGTGCCGGCAAGCGCGCCCGGCCCGAAATAGCCGCTGCCCCCGCCCCGCGTTACGCGGATGCGCCCGATACGATCGGTGGCATAGGCGGGGAACGGCACCCAGCCACCGAAGGGGTCCGCCTGCGGCACGCCGTCGAGCACTAGCAGCGCGCGGCTCGACGCGTTACCGCCGATGCCCCGCAGCGAGATGCCCTGGCTGGTCGGATTGGCGGATCGCGAATCGGCGCGACGAAATTGCTGCAAGCCCGCCACGTCGGCGAGGACACTCTCGAGCCGACCGCTGGCGTTGGCCGCGATCTGCGCAGCGTCGATCGTGACCACGTCCGCCGTGCGATCGCCGGCCCGCTCGGCAAGACCGCGGCCGGTGACAACGATGTCGGGCGCGGCAAGCTGCGCCGCAGCGGGCGCGGCAAGCGCCGGAAACGGAAGCAACAGGGCGCCGAGCGCGGCGCGGTGCGGCGCGCTACTCACGCCTCCGCCTCGTGCAGCGCGACCGCCGCGAGAACGGCGGTGAACCGCTTGCGCCACCAGATCACGTCCTCCTGCCGCACGTTCTCGAACATCGGCCGCCAGCGTGCGATCCGCTCCTCGCGCGACATGGCGAGCGCCTGCTCGATCGCATCGGCCATTTCGTCGGGGCTGTAGGGATTGATCAGCAGCGCACGATCGAGCTGCGCCGCGGCACCGGCGAAGCGCGACAGGATCAGCACGCCCGGATCCTCGGGATCCTGCGCGGCGACGAACTCCTTCGCGACTAGATTCATGCCGTCGCGCAGCGGCGTGACGAGCCCGATCTTGGCCGCGCGATACACACCCGCGAGCACGCTGCGCGGCAGCCCCCGATTGACGTAGCGCAGCGGCACCCAATCTATTTCGGCGTGCGCGCCGTTGATCCGCCCGGAAGCGGCGTCGAGCGCGGCACGAATGTCGACGTAGCTCTGCACGCTCGCGCGCGACGGCGGCGCCACCTGAAGCATCGACACCTTGTTACGCGCGTCGGGCCGGGTTTCGAGGAAGCGCTGATAGCCGTTGAACCGCTCCTCCAACCCTTTGGAATAGTCGAGCCGGTCGACCCCGACGATGAGCCGGCGCCCGTCGATGCTGTCGACCATACGATCATGCGTGCGCGTCGCCTCGGCGCTGGTCGCGCTGGCGATGAACTCCTTGGCGTCGATCCCGATCGGGCAGGCGATCGCGCGGATCGTGCGGCCGCCGACGGTGACGAGATCGTCCGGTCCGATCGAGCCGCCCATCTCGCGCACGACATAGTCGTGGAACGTCTCGAGCCATTCGGCGGTCTGAAAGCCGACGACGTCATAGGCGAACAGCGCTTCGACCAACCGGCGATGCTCAGGCAGGGCGGTGAGCAGGCGCGTCGGCGGCCAGGGAATGTGGAGAAAGAAGCCGAGGCGGTTGCGCAGCCCCTGCTGACGCAGCAGCCAACCGAGCGGGATCATGTGGTAATCATGCACCCAGACGAGATCGTCCGGCTCGACATGCGGGCTGATGACATCCGCGAACAGCCGGTTGACGCGTTCGTACCCGCCCTGGAAATCGCGCTCGAACTCGGTCAGTCCGAGACGATAGTGGAACAGCGGCCAGAGCGTGCGATTAGCGTAACCGTCGTAATATTCTTCGACGTCCTGCTCGGGCAGATCAATCGTCGCCGAGGTGACGCCGTCGTAGGTCTTGAACGCGAGTTCGCCGGTCTCGCCGGTCGCGCCTGACCAGCCGAACCAGATGCCGTCCGCTTCGCGCAGCGCGGCGGTGAGCGCCACCGCGAGCCCGCCCTGCGCGGTCGGCTGCTCCGCCGTCGGCGCGGAAACGCGGTTCGAGATGACGATCAGCCGGCTCACCGTATCGCGCTCCACGGCTTGCTCAGCAGCACCGCGCAATTGATGACGCCGACGAGCGAGTAGGTCTGCGGGTAATTGCCCCACAATTCGCCGCTGACCGGATCGATATCTTCGGACAGCAACCCCGCCGGCGTGCAGCGCGCCAGCATCTCCTCGAACAACGCGCGGGCGTCGGCATCGCGCCCGGTGAAGTGCAGCGCCTCGATCAGCCAGAAGGTACACACGTTGAACGCGGTGTGCGGCAGGCCGAAGTCGTCCTCGGTCGCGTAACGCAGCATGTGCGAGCCGCGCCGCAGCCCGCCCTCGACCGCGTCGAGCGTGCGGCGGAAGCGCGGGTCGTCGGGCGACAGGAAGCGCAGATCGAGCAGTTGCAGCAGGCTCGCGTCGAGATCGTCGCCGCCGAAGGTTGCCGAGATGCGCTGCGTCTCGGGGCGCCATGACGCCGCCTCGATCCGCGCGCGCATGCGATCGGCGCGATCGCGCCAGAACGCTGCGCGGTCGGCAAGCCCAAGCGCGTCGGCCGCGTTCGACAGCCGATCGCACGCTGCCCAGCACATCGCCGCCGAATAGGTGTGGACGTGGCTCTTGGTGCGCAATTCCCAGAGGCCCGCGTCGGACTGATCGTATTTCTCCCATGCGCGGTCGCCAATCGGTTCCAGCGCCTTGAAATCGTCGATCCCCGCGACGCGCAGCAGGCGATGATCGAAGAAGGCCTGCGCGTTCGACAGGACGATCTGGCCGTAGGCGTCGTGCTGGATCTGCTCATACGCCTGGTTGCCGACGCGCACCGGCCCCATGCCGCGATACCCGCTGAGTGCGGGCGCCTCGCGCTCGACCAGCGTCGCCTCGCCGCCGACACCGTAGAGCGGCTGGATGTGCCCGCCCGTCGCATTATCGACGATGTTGCGTAAGTATTCGAGATAGCCCTCAAGCACGTCGAGCGCGCCGAGCCGGTTGAGCGCCTGCACGGTATAATAGGCGTCGCGCACCCAGCAGTAGCGGTAGTCCCAGTTGCGCTGCGATCCGGCATGTTCGGGGATAGAGGTGGTGAGCGCGGCGACGATCGCGCCCGTCTCTTCGTGCTGGCAGAGCTTCAGCGTGATCGCCGAGCGGATCACCGCCTCCTGCCATTCATAGGGCGTGGCAAGGCCGCGCACCCAGTGGCGCCATTCGTCGCAGGTGCGATCGTGCATCGTTTCGAGCGCGGCGGCGATATCGTCCGAGAAGCTCTCGTCGGGCCCGAGAAAGAAGTGCAGCGGCCGCTCGACGCGAAACAGCCGCTCATCCTCGATCCAGCCGACCGGTGCGGTGGTGGAGAGGCGCATCACGCTGTCGTCGAGCAGATAGCGGATATGATTAGACCCGCGCGTCGTCGCCGCCCCGCGCGACCCCCATTGCACCGCCGGGCGCAGGCGGACGCGGATGCGCGGGCTGCCCGCAACGGGGCGCACGATGCGCACGAAGGCGACCGGGCGATACATTCGCCCGCTGCGCTTGAAGCGCGGGCAGAAGTCGATCACCTCGATCGCGTTGCCGTGCACGTCCTCGTGCCGGGTGACGAGGATCGGCGTGTTGCGGCGATAGGATTGCGTGGTCGACGCCAACTGGTCGATGTCGATCTCCCAGAAGCCGAACGCATTCTCGCCCGCCGGCGGCTTGTCGTCGAGCAGCGAGCAGAAGGCGGGATCGCCGTCGACGCGCGGGGTACAGCCCCACACGAAACGGCCGGCGCGATCGACCAGTGCGGAAACCTGGCAATTGCCGATCGGCCACAGATCGAGCGTAGCCGTCATGCTGCCTGCTCCAGCCACCGATGCACCGCTGCCACATCCACCAGGCGATGGCGCGCGGCCGTGGTGCGAGCAGCCCCGACTAGAACGCCCGCACCGCCGTGCGCGGACGCCGCGACGAAACCGGCCTCGTCGGTGACATCGTCCCCCGCGAAGATCGGCACCGCACCGCTGAACGGCGGTTGCGTCAGGAGCGCGGCGATGCCGCTGCCCTTGTCGTGCCCGCCGGCGCGCAGTTCGACCATCATCTTGCCCTCCTGCAGCATCAGGCCATCCTGCCCGGCGAAGCGTTCAGCAACGGCGCGCGCCGCTGCGGCCCGCTCGGGCGCCATGCGATAGTGGATCGCCATGCCAAGCGACTTAACCTCGATCACGATACCGCCCTCCCCTTCGAATGCGGCGCGTGCCGCCCGTTCGGCCGCGACCAGCGCCGCCGGCCGCTCCGGCGCGATCGCCCGGCCGCCGATGCGCAGCTCGGCACCGTGACTGCCGACGAGCGCCAGATCCGGCACTCGGCCCGCCAGAAAACCGTCGAGCTGCGCCACCGATCGACCGCTGACCAAGGCGATACGGCCGGCAAAGGTTCCCGCAAGCCGCATCAGCAGCGCCGTCAGGCGATCATCGAGCACGACCGCGTCGGGTCGATCGACGAGCTCGACGAGCGTCCCGTCGAAATCGAGCAGTAGCGCGTCACGGGCGGGGTCGAGCGGCGGCGGCGGCGGGAGCGACATGACGCTTCCTCTACCTTGATCGCGCCGCCGCACCAGCGTGCTGACGATCGCGTCCGATCAGCTGGCCAGAACCGGATCCTCGGGCGGCGTCGCCGGCGTGCCACGGGCATAGCGCTGCGCAATGACGGCGCAGGCGAGCAGCTGCAGCTGGTGAAAGATCATCAGCGGCAGGATGATGGCGCCGACCTGCGCCGCCGGGAACAGCACGCCCGCCATCGGCACGCCCGAGGCGAGGCTCTTCTTCGACCCGCAGAAAACGATCGCTATCTCGTCCGCACGATCGAAGCCGAGCGCGCGCGCGACGCGCTGCGTCCCGACGAGCACGATCGCGAGAAGCAGCACGCAGAGGAGCGTCACGACGAGCAGCTGCCACGCCGGCACGCGGCTCCACAGGCCCTCGACCACCGCAGCGCTGAAGGCGGTATAGACGACGAGCAGGATCGAGCCGCGATCGACGAGCGACAGCACCGCCTTGTGCCGCTCGACCACGCGCGCGGTGAGCGGACGCGACAGATGCCCGGCGACGAACGGCAGCAGCAGCTGTAGCGCGATCGCCTCCACCTGCCCGGCGGAGACCCCGCCGTTGGTGGTTCCCATCAGCGCCGCGACGAGCAGCGGCGTCAGCGCGATACCGATCAGGTTCGATGCCGACGCACTGCACACCGCCGCGGGCACGTTGCCGCGCGCCATCGACGTGAAGGCGATCGACGACTGGACGGTCGACGGCAGCAGCGTGAGGAATAGCAGCCCGGCGGCGAGCGCCGGTGCGACAACGTAGGCCGAGGCGGCACTGAACCCGAGGCCGAGCAGCGGAAAGGCGCCGAACGTCATCGCGAAGACGAGCAGATGCAACCGCCAGTTGGTCATCCCCGCGACGATCGCGTCGCGCGACAGTTTCGCGCCATGGAGGAAGAACAGAAGTGCGATCGCCGCAGTCGTCACGACGTCGAACGCCGCCGCCACCCGCCCGCGGCACGGCAGGATCGATGCGACGATTACAGTCGCGACGAGCAGCAGGCTGTAGCGATCGATCCGTCTGACAAGGGCAAGCATGGCATACTCCGCTGGTACGCATGCCCTATCGCGCTACGTGCGATCTGCGTACCCCTGTAGCCCCGATGCAAGGCCGCAACGATCGAACGCCCGATCCGGTGGTAACCATGTTTCCGCTCGGATCCGATCCGGAGCGGGCGGGAGATCGTGTTTCGTGTCAGCTGACGGTACCGGCCGGTGCCTTCTGCCGCTTGCGTTCGAGCAGCCTTGCCGGGCGGCGTGCCTGAGCCACCTTGAAAAGTGAGAAGGTGCGATCGACGTAGTTCGCGACTGCGCTCAGCCCTTTCAGATGGTCGTCGAGCTCAGGCGTTCGCTCCGCCTCGAACAACCGTACGGGGCGAGATGGATCATTGGTCTCGAAGCGGACGTAGAACCACGGCTCGTCGCGCTTCAGCACCAATTCCTTCGCGGTATCGTACCATTCGAACGCCCACATCATCTGGCGCGGCCACAGGTGGATCGGCAGCCGCCCGCCGATCATCGTGCCGGGCCAAGGATCGGGGCGATAGTGCGAGATGGGGGGCATCTGCGTCATCCACACCGGCTCGTCGGCGACGAAGACATATGGCGTGATGATCTGGATCACCGGCCGCTCGGGGTGGCGCCACTCGCGCTGCCCGACGATCGAGATCATCTGGTTGAGGTGTTTCGACCGGACCGACGAGCGATCGCCGTCGGCGTTGACGAGTACCGGCTGCCCCTTCTCGTTACGCCGAAAACGCAGCCTGACGTCGATCGGGCACGGCACCTCGAACATGCGCGCCTCGTGGTCCAGCACCGACGGGCAGTAGTTGACCGATTTTGCATGCGTGGGCGGCGGGTCGCCGCGACGGATGCGGCGGGGATCGGCCCATATGAAGCGCGCCTTGTCGGTATCGAGCAGCCAGCCGACGTCGACGCCACGCCCGGTACCCGCGCGAAGCCATGGCCGATCAACGACCATCGCCTTCAACCGCTCGAACATGCGATCCCCTCCCGCCCCCGCGCAAATCTGTTTGACCCGAGACGCGCGCGGGATGCAACGACCCTCAGAGCGTGAAGTCGGACGCGGCGAGCGTTCCCGCTCCGGCAACGACGAAGCTGAAGTCGGCGATGCCGTCTCCGTCGAAGTCGCCCGACACGATTCGGTCGCCGCCGATCACCTCGTAGCGCAGCTGCCCCGCGCCGCTGAAGGCGGCGGTGCCGATGAAGGTGAATGCCTGATCACCCGCCGTCCCGGCGTCGACGTCGATCGCTGACAAGTCGATACGGTCTCGCTGCGCCGAGGAGAAGTCGAGTACGCGATCGAGCGTCCCGGTGCCAAAGTCACCTAGCGCTTCGAAGATAAAGCGATCCACGCCGTCGCCGCCCGAGAGCAGATCGGCACCGGCGCCGCCGACGAGCTGATCGTTATCGGCCCCGCCTATCAGCGTATCGCTGCCTGCCCCGCCGTACAGCCGATCGTTGCCGGCGTTGCCGACAAGTTGATCGTCGCCGTCGAGGCCGTACAGCGCATCGCGGAGCGCCCCGCCGGTGATGATGTTGGCTTTTGCATTGCCCGTCAGATCCGAACTCTGCGATCCTGTATAGGTCAGGCCCTCGATCTCCGCGAAAGCCTCGATCGAATAGTTGCGGATGGTGGTCTCCACGGTGTCGAAGCCATTACCCGCGAGTTCTACCAGCTGATCGGCATCGTCGGTGACGACATAACGATCGTCGCCGGCGCCGCCGTTCATCACGTCGCCGCCGTCACCGCCGTCGAGCAGATCGTTGCCGCTACCGCCGAATAACCGGTCTCGTCCGTCGCCGCCGTAGATCGCGTCGTCGCCGCCCGCGCCGACGATCAGATCAGCGCCGTCCAGCCCGCGCAGAACGTCGGCGCCGTCGCTGCCGGTAAGCCGGTTGTTGAGCGCATTGCCCGTTCCCGACAGTCCCGTCGCGCCGATCAACGTCAGATGCTCGACATCGTCACCCAGCACCCAATCGATCGATGCGATGACCTCGTCGAACCCACCGCCCGGCTGCTCAGACACGACATCCCCCACGTCGTCGACGTGGTAGGTATCGTTGCCCAGGCCGCCACGCATCACGTCCGCGCCGCTGCCGCCATTTAGGTCGTTGCGGCCGTCATTGCCGACGAGCTCCTGCGACAGCTCGTTGCCGGTCAGCGCGATCGGCCGGCTGCCCGCCGCAGCCTCGAGCCGTTCCACCGCGCTGCCCGCGCCGAGAACGAAACTTGCTGCCGCGATCACGGTATCGTTGCCTTCGCCCGCGGCTTCGAACACCTGATCGCCGCCGTCGCCGACGTAGAACACGTCGTCGCCATCGCCACCGTAGAGACGATCCGCGCCGCGCCCGCCATCGAGCGTATCCGCTCCGCCACCGCCGTAGATCCAGTTGTCGAGCGCGTTGCCCGTGCCGGTAAAGGCGCCCCCACCGGTGTAGCGCAACACTTCGATCCCTGCGCCGAGCGTGTAGGAACCAAGCGCCGTCTCGATTGCATCGGCACTGCCGCCGGTATCCACCACGACATCACCGGCATCGTCGATGCGATAGACGTCGTTGCCGGCCCCGCCGCGCATCGTATCCGCACCCAGCCCGCCGTCGAGGATGTTGTCCTCCTCGTTGCCGACGATCAAATTGTCGAGATCGTTGCCGGTCGCCGCAATTGCGCCGGATCCGCTCACGAGCGTCAGATTTTCGACATGCGCCGCCAGCGTATAGCTTGTCGTCGCCCGGACGAGATCAGTGCCGCCGTCCGCGGCTTCGATGACCAGATCAGCGCTGTCGTCGACATAGTAGATGTCGTCACCGGCAAGTCCGACCAGGCGGTCGGCACCTGTGCCACCATCGAGGATGTCGTCTGCCGCGCCGCCGGTGATGACGTTCGCCGCGGCGTTGCCGATGCCTGCGAACGACAAGGCACCGACGAAGGTTAGATTCTCGACGTTCGCGTGCGTGGCGAGCGAGAAACGTCGCAGTTCGGTCTCGATCGTGTCGATACCGCCATCGACGTCCTCGACGACCGTTTCGTCGGATTGTGACACGACATAGGTGTCGTTGCCGGCGCCGCCGTCCATCGTGTCGTTCGCCGCGCCGCCGTCGAGCACGTCGTCGCCATCCCCACCGAACAGCTCGTCACGCCCGCCGCCGCCGTAGAGCGTATCGTTGCCCCCGCCGCCGTAGAGCGTATCGAAGCCGCCGAAACCATAAGCGGTGTCATCACCCGTGCCGCCGGTAAATACATCACGGTTGTCGGTTCCGTTGAAGAACTTGCCGGTGTTTTCCGTGGTCGGCACGAATAGCTGGTCGAGGAACTGGATCGCCTCGACGCCGATCATCCGATCCTCGCCGGTATCGCCGCGCAGCTCTGGGAAATTGTCGACGAGAATATAGCCGCCTGCGCCGTCCTGGCTGATCGTATATTCGGCGCGAAGCCCGTTGACGTAGACGATGTCGTACCCGGCGCCGCCATCGATCGTGTCATCGCCGAGGTCGCCCGTAATTTGATCGTCACCATCGCCGCCGGCGATCACGTCATCGCCGCCGCCTGCCAGGATCACATCGTTGTCGGCGCCGCCATCGAGCGTATCGATCGCGTCGCTGCCAGTCAGTTGATCGCGGCCAGCGCCGCCGGACAGGCTACCGGAACCGTTGATAACATCGTCCCCGGCATCGCCGCTGAGCGTGCCGTTCCCGGTCAGCGCGTCGTCGCCATCGCCGCCGTACAACAGCCCGTTCGCCACAATCGCATCGTTGCCGGCGCCGCCGTACACCGTCGTCCCGCCGATATCGGAATCGCTTATCGTATCGCTGCCGTCACCGCCGTAGAGGATGTCGACACCAAGCCCGCCGATCAGCGTGTCGTTGCCGTCATCACCCGAAAGCGTGTCATCGTTGGCGCCGCCGTCGAGCGTGTCGTCGCCACCGTCGCCGTGAAGGTCGTCCGCTCCGAACCCGCCATAGACAGCGTCGTCGTCGGCACCGCCGCTTGCGCGATCGTCACCGTCGCCGCCGAACAGCTGATCGGCGCCGCTGCCGCCCTGCAGCGTATCGCTACCGGTGTTTCCAAAGACGACGTCGTCACCCTCGCCCGCATCGATCGTATCGTCGCCTTCATAGCCGTCGAGCCGATCGTTACCCTCGTTACCTGCGATCACATCCCCTGCGCCGGTACCGAAGAACACATCGTCGTTGGCGGTGCCGGCATAGGTCTCGCCGATCAGCGACCCGCGCCGATCGAGATGGTCGCCGCCGAGCAGCGCCGCTGCACCACTGGCGAAGGAGAGCGCCTCAACCGCCGTCAGGACGTCTTCGCCGCCCGCACCGCGATTGTCGATGACGTGATATCCATCCACCGCCAAAGCGACGGTGTAAGAGTTGCGGGTGCCAGCGAACGTCACGGTATCGCTGCCTTCGCCGCCATCGATCACGTCATCGCCGGCACCGCCGGTGAGCGTATCGTCGCCACTGCCGCCGAAAAGTTCATCGCTTGAGCCGGCGCCGGCCAGCACATCGTTGCCGTCACCGCCGTAGAGCCGCCCGGCGCCCGTCACGATATCGTCGCCCGCGTCGCCGTACAGGCGATTGGCGCCGTCGACGTCGCTGATCAGGTCCGCGCCATCGCCGCCGTAGACCGCGTCGTCGCCCGCCCCACCGTCGATCGTGTCGTCGTCAGCCTGGCCATAGAGACGATCGTCGTCGGTGCCGCCGTAGATCGTGTCGAACCCGTCGCCGCCGCGGACGAAATCCTCGCCGGCATCGCCGTGAAGCTCGTCGTCGCCGGCATCACCCGAGATGCCATCATCGCCCTGGCCGCCGACGATCACGTCGCGATCGCTACCGCCTTGTATCTCATCGTCGCCATCGTCGCCGAACAGCGTGTCGATGCCTGCGCCGCCGTAGATCAGATCGGCTTCGGTGCCGCCGTGAACCTCGTCGTCGCCCTCCTCGCCATAAAGCGTATCGCTACCCGCAAGGCCGTAAACCACGTCATTGCCGCCGCGCGCCATGATGGTGTCGTCGCCCGACCCGGTATCGGCAAGCGCGTTATTGCTATCATCCGAGATGACGTCACCAGCGGCCGTACCGATGATCTCGACGCCGTAGTTCGGTACGGCGGTATAATCCGCGTCGGCAAAACGGAGCGTGTAGATGCCGTAGAGTTCGTCGAACCCGTCCGGCGAGCCGACGCGATTGTCGAACACCGTGACCTTCGAGCCGACCTGGACGACGGTATAGTCGTTCCGCGAACCCGCATAATAAACGATGTCGGGATTATCGTCGGTGCTCCCGCCGCCATAGATCTTGTCGTCGCCAGCGCCGCCATAGAAAGCGTCGCCGCCGCTGCCGCCATAGAGCGTGTCGTTGCCGTCTCCGCCCGCCAGCACGTCGTCGTCCGCGCCGCCGTCGAGCACGTCGGTCCCGTACCCACCATATATCGCGTCGGCGCCGGCGCCGCCCGAGAGCAGCTGATCGCCGCCGTATATCTCTGCAATCGTATCGTTGCCGTCGCCGCCGTCGACGATGCTGTCGCCATAGACAGTGATCGCGTCGTTGCCGTCGCCGCCGTAGAGCGCGCCATCGCCGAAGATACTGTCGTTTCCGGCTTCGCCGTAGAGGTTTCCGCTACCCGATACGCGATCATCGCCGCTGCCGCCGTACAGGTTCTGACTTCCCGTGACACTGTCGTCGCCGTCACCGCCGTAGAGCGATCCAGCCCCGGAGAGCTGATCGTTCCCATCGTCGCCGAAGAGCGTACCGGTGCCCGAGATGATGTCGTCGCCGCCGTCACCGTGGAGCGTGTCGACGAACGCGTCGTTGCCGACGATGTAATCGTCGGAGTCGCCGCCCGACAGACGGTTCGTGCCCGATCCGCCGAACAGCTGATCGATCCCCGCGCCGCCGACGATCAGGTCGTCGCCCGCGTCGCCTGCCAACACGTCGTTGCCGTCACCGCCGTAGACAGCGTCATTGCCGTCGCCGCCGCGGACGTGATCGTTGCCGCCGCCAGCGCGCGCATCGTCGTCGCCCGCATCACCCAGGATGAAATCGTCGTTGTCGGTGCCGAGGAGCACATTCGCAGTCGTATCGCCAAGGATCGTGTCGCCCGCCCCCGTTGCCAGAAGCACGTCGCTGTCCGCGAAGGACGCCGTCTCCACATCGATCAGCTGGTCCGTGCCCTCGCTCGTCCAGTTCGCAATAACCGCAATCGTGCCGTCGATCCGGCTAACCACGGTGTAATGGTCGCGCCGGTCGGCGTAGAAGGCGGTGTCGCTGCCTGCACCGCCGTCGAGCGTATCGTCGCTGTAATCGTCGGTGGCGATCCCTCGGGTCGGTACGCGGCTGCCGACACCATTGGGGCTGCCGTCGCCGCGCAACGCATCGTCCCCCTCGCCGCCGTACAGCGTCTGCGCACCGTCGACGCTAGCATAAGGCGTGTAGCCGATCAGCGCGTCGCCGCCGCTGCCGCCATAAGCGGTCGAACCATCGGTTGCGCGGATAACGTCGTCGCCGTCGTCGCCGAACAACTCGCCTGAGCCCAGGATGGTGTCGTTCCCGTCATCACCGTGGACCACCCCGATCGCAGCGTAGATGCTGTACCCGATCGTGTCGTCGCCGGCGCCGCCGAACAGCTCGCCAGACCCCAGCATCGTGTCGTCGCCAGCGTCACCGTAGAGGCGGCCGCTACCGTTGAGGTCGTCGTCGTCGTCGCCGCCGTAGATCGTACCGACGCCGCCGACGCGGTCCGCACCGGCATCACCGTAGATCTGATTGTCACCGACATAGTCGCTGATCTGATCGTCACCAGCGTCGCCGTGGATGACGTCCGCACCCTGGCCGCCGTCGATGATGTCGCCGTCGTCGCCCGCGTTGACGACGTCGGCGCCGCTGCCTGCGTAGATGTGGTCGATCCCGCTTCCGCCTTCGAGCAGGTCCCCGCCCGAGCCGCCGTCGAGCACGTCGTTGCCTTCGTCGCCGTAGAGCCGGTCGTTGCCGTCGTCGCCGATCAGCCGGTCGTTGCCGGCGAGGCCCCGGAACTCGTCATCACCGGAATCGCCGATAAGGATGTCGTCGAACGGGGTACCGGTCCGCACGATACCGCCAAGCGACACGCGCGGCAGATCGAATTCATCATCCGCGAAAACGAGCAACTCGACGCCGCGCAGTGTGTCGACACCGTCGCTGCTGCCGCCCGCACGCGTATCCTCGACGACGACGCTACCGTCCACGTTGACCGTGATGCGATAGTCCTGCCCCGTCGTGACGGTCGACCCGTCGGCATTGTTCACGGTCGTGTGGCTGCCCAGCCGGCCGCTGTAGAACGCCTTGTCGAAGCCCGACCCGCCAACCAGCGTGTCGTTTCCGCCGCCGCCGAACAGGTCGTCGTCACCGGCATTGCCGATGACGATATCGTCGCCGAAGCTGGCGTCGATCGTATCGTTCCCGTCGCCGCCGTCGAGCACCTCATTGCCGCTTGCGTAATAGGGCCCGACGTAGCCGCGCAGAACGTCGTCGCCCTCACCGCCATAGGCTTCAGAATTGGCGGTCGCGACAATGTCATTGCCCGCGCCGCCATCGAGAAGCCCGTAGCCGGTCAGGACGTCGTCGCCTTCACCGCCGTAGAGCGTGCCGCTGCCCGACAGCGAGTCGTTGCCGGCTTCGCCCGAAAGCACGCCCGTTCCCGAGACGGAATCGTCGCCTTCCCCGCCGGCGAGTGTGTTCTGGCCCGATTGGTCGTCGATCGTGTCGTTACCGGCGCCGCCGCCGATCACGTCGTCGCCGAGCCCGCCGTACAGCACGTCCTCGCCCGCGCCGCCGTCGATCGTATCGTCGCCGTCATCGCCATGAATCAGGTCGTAACCGGCGCCACCGCTGATGCGATCGTTGCCGCCGCCGCCGTAGACGATGTCATTGCCTGCGATCCCGCTCGGAACGCCGGCGATGGCGCCATCTGCAGCGCCGTCGGCCGCGATCGAATCGTCGCCGTCGCCACCGAAGATGCGATCGTTGCCGCCGTTCGCGGCAATCGCGTCGGCGCCGTCGTATCCGGTGATGATGTCGTCGAAGAACGTGCCTGTTAGCGTGTCGTCGCTGTCGGTGCCGTCGAGTAGGACGCCCGTCGCGGCGTTCGTGGCAGCCATGTCGACGTCGTCGAAACGCAACGTCTCGACCGCTACCACCGTGTCGGTGCCGTCCGGACCGTAGTTTGCGGTCACGATATAGCCGCCGACACCGTCCTGCGTGACGCTATAGTCGCCGCGGCGCCGCGAATAGGCGGCGACGTCGTCGTTCAGACCGCCGTCGATCGCATCGTCGCCGCTGCCGCCGACGATCACATCCTGCCCGCTGCCGCCGTAGATCGCATCGTTGCCGCTATAGAAGATGCTGCCGAAGATTTGATCGTCGCCATCACCGCCGAACGCGGTGGCCGTCGTCCAATCGACGTTGATGCTGTCGTCGCCCTCGCCCCCGTCGAAGGTAACGATCCCGCCGTGGTATATGCCGGAGTAGAGCGCATCGTCGCCCGACCCGCCGTAGGCCGTCGAACCACCGAACGCATCGATTGCGTCATTCCCGGCATCGCCGAAGAGCGTGCCCAAGCCGGAAATGCTGTCATCCCCGTCGTCGCCGTGCAACGTGCCGCTGCCGGAGAGCTGATCGTTGCCCTGATCGCCGTGAAGCAGCCCGCTGCCCGATACCGTGTCGGCATCCTCACCCCCATAGAGAGCGCCGGTACCGCTGAGCGTGTCGCGACCATCGCCGCCGTAGAGCTTGTTTACGCCCTGATCGTCGGTCAGCCGATCCTCGTTGGCACCGCCATACAGCGTGTCGTCATGCTCGCCGCCGTCGAGCACGTCGTCGTCCTCCCCGCCGTAAAGCGTGTCGTTGCCGGTATAGCCGAGCAGCGTATCGTCGCCCTCCTCACCATAGAGGAGGTCGGATCCGAAACGCCCGTCAAGCACGTCGCCGCCGCCACCGCCGTAGACGATGTCGTCACCGCCGCCGGCGTTCGCGCGATCGAACCCCGGTCCCATGTAGATCGTATCGCCACCTTGCGTATCGGGATTGGGATACGGATCGGACAGATCGGGCGTGATCGGATCGATTGCGCCGGGGCTGCGGTAGAAGTCGTCGCCCGGCAGCAGATCGTCGGCGCTGGTGCCGTAGATGATCTGCCCCGCAAATGTCGCCAACGCGATTTCGCGATCGGCAAAGATCAGCAGCTCGACATTGGTCAGCGTATCGGTGCCGTCCGGCGATCCGTCGCGATTGTCGGTAACGGTCGTCACACCATCGACGATGCTGATAGAATAATCTGCCGCACGGCCGCTATATCGCGCGGCATCGTACGACGTGCCGCCATCGATGGCGTCATCGCCGCCGCCGCCGGTCAGCTCGTCGTCGCCGTCGCCGCCCGATAGTTGATCCGCGCCGGCGCTGCCGAGCAGTAGATCCGCTCCCTCACCACCATCGAGCGCCGCCGCGCCAAGCGCGATCAGCGTATCGGCGCCGCCGTCGCCGTAGCCGACGCCGCCGGCCTCCACCGTGATACGATCGTTGCCCCCGTCGCCGTGCAGGAGACCGCCGCCCTGGATCGCATCCGCGCCGTCGCCACCATACAGGCCGCCGTCCGCAAGCGCCCCGATGCCGAAGATCGTGTCGTCGTCGTCGCCGCCATAGGCTGCGCCGACGACGTTCAGGTAATCATTGCCGGCGCCGCCGTAGACGATGTTGGCGCCATCGGTATCGACGATCGTGTCGTCGCCGTCGTCACCGCTGATCTGATCCGCGCCGCCGCCGCCGACGATGTAATCGGCACCGCGTCCGCCGCTGATCGTGTCGTCGCCGAAGCCGGCGTAAATCTGATCGTTGCCGAGTCCGCCCGACAGCGTGTCGTCGGAGGCGGTGCCGTAGATGATATCGTTGCCGTCGGTTCCGTTGTTGGTGATGCCAGTGCCCGCGGGCGAGTAGCTCGGCTGGAAGTTATCGAGTGTGAAATCGCCGATCGACGCGTTCGCGAAGCGCAGCACGTCGACCGCCGACTCCTCCGTGCCGCCGGCATCGCGATCGATCTGCAGGATAACGTCGGCACCATCCTGAACGAGCAGCAGGTGCCCAGTGACGAACGGGTTTTCGCCATCGACGTAGCCGAGCGCCCGATTGAGCAGGCCAGCGAGCCCGATAACATCACCCGCGGCCCCGCCGACGAAATCGGTCACGACGTCGACTGCCGCGCCCGGCTGCCAGTTGAGCAGGAACGCATCGCGGCCCGCGCCGCCGGTCACGGTGTCTACCCCCGATCCATATCCGAGGTTGACGAACTGGTCGGCCCCGACACCGCCATCGAGCGTATTGGCGCCCTCGGTATCGTTGAAATAGTCGGCGCCGACGCCGCCGAACGCCAAGTCGTCGCCCAAACCGCCGTACAGGTAATCGTCGCCGTCGCCGCCGTAGAGAGTATCGTTGCCGCCCTCGCCGTTCAACTGATCGCCGCCGTCGCCGCCGTCGACACGATCATCGCCATAGCCGGCATAGATATAGTCGCCGCCGCCGTTGCCGGTGATGGTGTCGTGGCTGGGGGTGCCGCCAATACTATTGCCACCGTCGTCGCCGACGATGATCGCGCCGGCGCCGTCGGGGCCGTACTGCGGCCCGAAATTATCGTAGACGAGTGCCGATGCGTCGACCCCGCTGAGGCGGAGTACCGTTGTCCAGTTATCGCCGCTTGCGCCTGCCGAGAATTCGACCAGCGTATCGGGCCCATCCTGCAACAGGCGCAGATAGCCCGTCGTGAACGGATTGCGATCGCCGCTACCGAAATACTCGCCTGCCAGGCTCGAGATGTTGAGCACGTCGCCGCCGAGTCCGGCCGCAAAATCAGTAACGACGTCGACAGCGTTTCCAACCTGCCAGTTCAGCGAATAGCCGTCGCGTCCCGCCCCGCCGGTCAGCGTGTCGACGCCGCTGCCGTAGCCGACGTTGACGAAGCTATCGTCGCCGTCGCCGCCGAAGCTTTCGTTGTCGCCCTCGTAATCGTTGAAATAGTCGTTGCCGCCGTCGCCATAATTGCGATCGTTGCCGGCACCGCCATAGAGATAATCGTTGTCGTCGCCGCCGTAGAGCGTGTCGTCACCGCCGTCACCTGACAGCTGATCGCCGCCTGTTCCCCCATAAATGGTGTCGACGCCATAGCCGGCGTAGATCGTGTCGCCGCCGCCGTTGCCGGTGATCGTGTCATTGCTGGGCGTACCGGCAAGGTAATTGCCGTCCTCGTCGCCGACGATCACCGCCCCCACGCCATCAGGCCCGTACTGCGGCACGAAGTTGCTGGCGTCGAACGCGGCCGCACTGGTGCCGGCCAGCCGCAACACGTCGGCCCAGTTGTCGCCGCTTGCGCCGGCCGAGAATTGCAGCAGCGTGTCCGCCCCATCCTGCACCAGCCGGACATAGCCGGCAGTGAAGGGGTTACGATCGCCGCCGCCGAAATATTCGCCGGCGATGCTGGATAGGTTGATCACGTCGCCAGCCGGCCCAGTCGTAAAATCGGTGATGGTGTCGAGTGCGCTGCTGGCCTGCCAATTCAGCGAGTAGCTGTCACGTCCGGCGCCACCGCTGATCGTATCCGTGCCGCTGCCATAGCCGACGTTGACGAACGTATCGTTGCCAAGGCCGCCGTACAGCGTGTTCGCGCCTTCATAGTCATTGAAATAGTCGTCGCCCTCGTCGCCGAGCGCCACGTCGTTCCCGCTGCCACCGTAGATATAATCATTGTCCTGCCCGCCGTAGAGCGCGTCATCGCCACCCTCGCCGAAGAGCTGATCGTTGCCGTCGCCGCCATAGACTTCGTCGATGCCGTAGCCCGCGTAGATCGTGTCCGATCCGCCGTTGCCCGAGATCGCATCGTCGTTGACGGTACCGACCAGATAGTTGCCGTCGTCGTCACCATCGATCGTCGCACCGACGCCATCGGGCGCGTATTGCGGGACAAAATTGGCATAGGTGAACGCGCCCGCCAGCGTGTCGGCGAAGCGCAGCACGTCGGTCCAATTGCTGTCAGTTCCGCCCGCTGAGAATTGCAGCAGCGTGTCGCTGCCGTCCTGGATGAGCCGGGCATAACCGGTGAGGAACGGATTACGATCGCCATTGCCGAAATATTCGCCGGCAATGCTCGACAGGTTGATGACGTCGCCGTCTGCCCCGGTTGCGAAATCGGCGATCGTGTCGACCGCGTTGCCGATCTGCCAGTTCAGCGAATAGCCGTCGCGCCCGGCGCCCCCGGTGTACGTATCGATGCCTGCCCCGTAGCCGACATTGACGAACGTATCGTTTCCGGCCCCGCCATCGAGGGTGTTGGTGCCTTCGTAATCGTTGAAATAATCGTCGCCATCATCACCGAACGCGGCGTCGTTCCCAGCACCGCCATACAGGTAATCGTTGTTCTCTCCGCCATAAAGCGTGTCGCTGCCGCTCTCGCCGAAGAGCTGATCGTTGCCCGTGCCGCCGAACAATAGGTCGGCCCCTTCACGCGCGTAGATGACGTCGGTGCCGCCATTGCCCGACAGCGTATCGTTGCTGGCAGTGCCGATGATATTGTAATTGTCCCCGTCCCCATCGGAATAGGTGATACCTTCCGCGCCGGGCGAATAGCTTGGAATGAAATTGGCGACGGTGAACGTATCAGCGCTGACGTTCTGCAGCGTTGCGATCGTTTGCCAGCTCTCGCCGTCCGCCGCACCGGTCACGTCGACCTGGAGCAGCGTGTCCGCGCCGTCTTGGAACAGGCGAACGAATTGCTCGACGAACGGGTTGGTGCCGCTGACATAGCCGCTCAGCGAGGCAAGCACATTGTCGATATCTAGGATGTCGCCGCCCGTCCCCGGGGTGAAGTCGGTGATCACGTCTGCCGTGCGCGATGCATCCACGTAATAGAGCTCGTACGTGTCAGTGCCGGCGCCGCCGGTAAAGGTGTCCGCAGCGCCGCCGTCGGCGCTGACGTTGTAGAACAGATCGTCGCCCGCGCCGCCGAGCGCCGTTGCGCCAGCGCCTGTCACGTTGAAACGATCGTTGCCATCGCCGCCTTCCAACCGGCTCAACGCGCCCGCTTGGAGATAATCGTTGCCACCGCCGCCGTAGAGCTGATCGCCCGTGCCGCCGCCGCCGTAGATCGTTTCGTCGCCGTCGCCGCCGGTAACGACGTCGGTGCCGTCGCCCGCGTCGATGTAGCCGCCGCCCGTGCCGCTTTCGATCGAGTCGTCGCCCTGCCCACCGTACAAATAGTCGTAACCCGCGCCGCCGAAGAGCTGATCGTCTCCGGCCTGACCTTCGAGCGAATCGCCGTCGTCGCCGCCATAGATGACGTCGGCATCGTTGCCGCCCGCGACATAATCACCGCCCGCGCCGCCGTAGACGGTGTCCGCCCCCGATCCGGCATAGATCGTGTCGTTGCCGCCATTGCCAGATATCGTGTCGCCGTCGGGCGTACCGTACAACGTCGTCCCATCGTCGCTATCGTCGATCGACACACCCTGCCCGTCGGGTGAATAGGCCTGCACAAAATTATCGCGCGTAAGATCGCCCGCGGCGACGTTCTGCAGTCGCAGGATCACGAAACCCGTCGATGTGCCCGCCGTACCGTCCGGATCGTATTGGACGAGCGTGTCTGCCCCGTCCTGGACGAGCGCGAGATGCCCAGTGAGGAAGGGATTGTCGCCGCTCGGCAGATCATAGAACGGGGTTTGCTGGAAATCGAGCTTGTCGCCGTTCGCCCCGGCGGCAAAGTCGGTGATCACGTCGACGACATAACTCGGTGACGGATAATAGAAGCGGTAGGTGTCGGCGCCCGCCCCGCCGGTCAGCGTATCGGCACCCGATACGTAGCTGACATAGGCGAGATCGTCGCCGTCTCCCCCCGCAAAGGTATTCACGCCCGAGCCGCTGCCATCGTAATAATCGTTACCGGCACCACCGACGTAGCTGTCGTCGCCGGCCTCGTCGTACAGCGAATCGTTGCCGTCACCGGCATCGACGCTGTCGTTGCCCGCGCCGCCGCGCAACTGATCGTCATCGGCCCCGCCGGCGATCACGTCGTCGTTCGCGCCGCCGTAGATCGTGTCGGCGCCTGCCCCCCCCTCGATCGTATCGGCGCCGGTACCACCGTCGATATAGTCGCTGCCGTCGCCGCCGTAGATGACGTCCGCCTCGCCGCCGCCGTAGATCGCGTCGTTGCCGCCGTTGCCGCTGATCGTGTCGGCATTGCTGGTGCCTTCGAGCACGTTGCCATCGTCGTTGTCATCGATCGTCACGCCGACGCCGGCGGGCGAGTAGCCCTGGACGATGTTTGCGGACACGATATCGTCCGCCAAGACCCCCTGCAGCCGCAGGATCTGGACAAAAGCTTCGCCGTTCTCAGAACCGTCGGCATCATATTCGATGACGGTGTCGGCACCATCCTGAACGAGCCGTAGATAGCCGGAGGTGAAGGGATTGGCGTCGCCCGGCATGCCGTAGAAGGGCGTCTGCTGGAAATCGAGCCGGTCGCCGTCGTCGCCGGCCACGAAGTCGGTGACGACGTCAGCCTCGGAGCGCGCGTCAGGATAGTAGAGGCGATAGGTATCGCGCCCCGCACCGCCGCTGATCGTAGCAACGCCAGAGCCGTAGCTGACACCGACGATCAGATCATCGCCGTCACCGCCGAACACCGTATCGGTGCCGCTGTTGGCATATCCGTCGCTCAGCTCGATCGTGTCGGCGCCGTCGCCGCCATCGATCATATCGTTGCCGTCACCGCCGTACGCGTAATAGCCGCCACGCAGGTAATCATCGCCCGCGCCGCCATAGATGATGTCGTTGCCGCCGACGCCGCCGTAGATGCTGTCGCCGTAGAGCGCGTCGTCGCCATCGCCGCCGTAAATCGTGTCGTCGCCGCCGGCACCCCCATAATAACTATCGCCGTAGATCGTATCCGCGCCATCGCCACCATCGATCGCGTCGTCGCCACCGACGCCGCCACCGTAGTAATCGTCGCCGATCAGCGTGTCGGCGTCTGCACCGCCCTCGATCGTGTCATCGCCGCCGCCGCCCTCGACATAATCATCGCCCGTTCCGGCAGCGATCACGTCGTTGGCACCGTAGCCGTAGATCACGTCGCTGCCGCCGTTGCCGATGATCGTGTCGGCGTCGGGCGTTCCCGTCAGCGTGCGACCCTCATCGTCGTCGACGATCGTGACGCCTTGTCCATCGGGCGAATAGGCCTGGACGATATTGTCGCGCGTCAACTGCGACGCATCGACGTTCTGCAGCCGCGCAACGGTGATGAAGCCATAGCCGTTGCCGCCCGCATCGCGGTCATACTGCACAAGCGTGTCGGCGCCATCCTGCTGTAGCCGGAGATGACCCGACGTGAATGGATTGGCGCCGGGATCGAGCCCGTCGAACGGCACAGCCGCAAAATCGAGCCAATCGCCCTCGGTGCCGACGGCAAAGTCGGTGATCACGTCGATCGAGTAGCCATCCGCGAGCCCTGACCCGAAACGATAGACGTCACGGCCTGCCCCGCCCGTGATGGTTGCGACACCGAAATCCTGGCCGAGATTGTAGAACAGGTCGTTGCCGTCACCGCCGTCGATCGTATCGCTGCCCGCAGCGCCACCGCTCTGGACGTAGATCGTGTCGTCGCCATCGCCGCCCGCGATCGTGTCGTCCCCGTCACCACCGTAGACGGCATAGCCGCCGCCGAAGATCGTATCGGCGCCGGCCCCGCCGCGGATCACGTCGTTGCCGCCGCGCCCGTAATATTGCGTATCGCCGAACAGCACGTCGTCGCCGTCGCCGCCGTCGATCTCGTCGTCACCGGCGTCACCACCATAAGCGTAGCTGTCGCCAATGATCAGGTCGTTGCCGGCGCCGCCGAACAACTGGTCGTCACCATTCGACCCGCCATATTCATTGTCGCCATAGATTACGTCGCGGTCGTCACCACCGCGAACGACGTCGGCATTGCTGCCTGCAACGATATAGTCGACGCCCGCACCGCCATCGAGCACGTCGGCCCCGCCACCGGCGCGCAAGGTGTCGTTGCCGCCGTTCCCGTCGATCGTGTCCGCATCGGGCGTGCCGTCGAGGTCGTTGTCGCCCTCGTCTCCTATGATCGTCTCGCCCACGCCGTCGGGTGAGAAGGCAGGCAGCAGATTGTCCCTGGTGATCGACGCCACGCTGATGCCGGCAAGTCGCAGCAGTGCGACGGCGGCGCCTCCACCTGCGGCGTCCGCGTCGTACAGCAGCACCGCATCGTCGCCGTCCTGAACGAACTGCAGGTAGCCCGCGACGAAGGGGTTTTCGCCTTCGGGTAGGTCACCAAAGGTCAGCGCGGTCACGTCGATCGTGTCGCCGCCTGCGCCGACGGCGAAATCGGTGATGATATCGGTGGCTTGATCCGCCGCGTCGCTGCGCAGGATATAGCGGTCCTGTCCGTCGCCGCCGGTGATCGTCGCGATGCCGGCGCCGTAGCCAACCAGAGCAAAGACATCGTCCCCCGCGCCGCCGGAGATCGTATCGACGCCCGCATCGGCGCCATTCGCGCGCCCGACGTAGATCGTGTCATTCCCTGCGCCGCCATCGATCGTGTCGTCGCCGCCCGCGCCCGATCCGACCACCATGTCGGCGTAGATCACGTCGTCGCCATCGCCGCCGTAGATCGCATCATCGCCGTCGTCGCCGATGCTATAGGCGTAACCGTCGCCGAAAAGCGTGTCGGCACCGTTCCCGCCGTACAACGTGTCGTTTCCGCCTGCCCCGCCATAGTAATAGCTGTCGCCGACGATCGTATCGTTGCCGCCGTTGCCCGTGATCACGTCGGCGCCGCCCGCGCCGCCGCCGTAGACCGCCTCGCCGACGAGGAAGTCGCCCGCTGCACCGCCGGTGATCGAGTCAGCGCCGCTACCGCCGGTATACTGCCCGCCGTCATCGCCGGCAGCGACGGTGTCGTTGCCCCCGCCGCCGTACACCTCATTATAGCCGGCGCCGCCGTCGATCGTGTCGTCGCCGCTGCCGCCGTAGATCAGGTCGTAGTCTGCGCCGCCATAAAGCTGATCGTCGCCGGCGTAGCCCGATATCGTATCGCTGCCGCCGTTCCCGCTGATCGCATCGTTGCCGCTGCCGCCATCAAGCGTGTTGCCGCCGTCGTCGTCGTCGATCGTGACGGGTGCATCGGCGACCGGATTGGCCCCGCCGAAGTTCGCAGTCGTAAACGCCGTCGCCAGTGTATTGGCGAACACCAGTAGCCGACGCTGATCGGTACCGTCGCCTGCCTGTGCCCCGTAGAGGATCGTGTCGGCGCCTTCCTGAACCAATGTCAGGTGTCCGGTAGAGAACGGGTTGCCGTTGCCCAGATTGTAGAAATAGGTATCGCGCAGGTCGACGACGTCCCCATCGTCGCCGGTCGCGAAATCGAGGATGGTATCGGCATTCGTCGATGCAAAGCCCGAAAGCCTGTAAACGTCGGCGTCGTCGCCGCCGGTATAGGTATCCGCGCCGCCGCGACCAACGCCTTCAAACCGATCGGCACCGGCGCCCCCTTCAAAGAGCGTGGCCGATGTATCATCGTAGCCGGCGTAGAAGGTATCGGCGCCCGCCCCGCCGTACAGGGTGTTGCCGCCAACGCCGCCGTCGAGATAATCGTCGCCATCGTCGCCATAGAGCGTGTCGTCGCCACCATCGCCCGACAGATAGTCGTCACCTGCGCCGCCGTAGAGCGTATCGGCACCGCGCCCGCCATAGAGGGAGTCGTTCCCCGCGCCACCCTCGACCGTGTCACGGTTGTTACCACCCACGAGGTAATCACCGTCGTCACTGCCGACGATGGTCTCGCCGGTCAGTTGCGGATTGAACGACGGGCTGAAATTCGCATCGGTCAGCGTTGCGGCGTCGAGCCCCGCGAGGCGAACGAGATCGCGATACGTGCCGTTCTCGCGCAGCTGAAGCAGCGTGTCATTGCCGTCCTGCACCAGGCGTAGCGCGCCCATTTCAAAAGGCTGCTCGTCATAGTCGTAGAGATAGCCGGTCAGCGCCTCGATATCGAGTATATCCTCGACGACATCGAAGTCTGCGATCGTATCGACCGGCACCCCGACCGGCCCCGCCGCCCCGACAACGCGCGTGGAATTTCCGCCGCCCGCGCCGCGTGCGATCTCGAAAACGTCACTGCCGGCGCCGCCGTACAGCGTATCGGCAAACGCATCGTCGTCGACCGACTCCAGCCGATCGTTCCCGTCCCCGCCATACAGGGTATCGCTGCCGGCGTTGCCGATCAGCCGGTCATCACCGCCGTTGCCGTAAAGCGTATCATCGCCGAAGTAACCGTCGATCGTCTCGTTGCCGTCACCGCCATTTACGGTATCCGCGTTGGCGCCGCCGACGTAGGTTGCGTCGGTGCCGTCGGGCAGTGTCGTCGTCGTGCTGACCATGCCGCCATCGGGTGCGAAATCTGGCCCGAGATTGTCCGTGGTGAGCGTATCAACCGCAACGCCGGACAGTCTGACGACATCCAGCCAATTGCCCGACGCGTCGACACTGACTTGAAGCAGTGCGTCCGCGCCGTCCTGGACGAAGCGAAGATGCCCGTCGCCGAAGGGATTGTCGCCGTAGCGATAATTTGTGAGGGCATCGAGCAAATCGCCGAGATCAATGACGTCGCCGCCCGGACCTGCAGCGAAATCGGTGATCGTATCCGCCACAAGATTGGCACCGACATAGCTTAGCACGTAAGTGTCGCGGCCCGCCCCGCCGGTCAGGGTGTCGGCAAAGCCGTCCCCCAGCGCGCCTTCAAAGCGATCGTCACCGTCATCGCCGCTAGCGACGATGGCAGCATCCTGCTTGACGATGAGGTCATCGCCGGCCCCGCCGAACGCCGTCGCTTGATTGCCGGACACGTAGAGGAAATCCGCACCGTCGCCGCCGTACAGCGTATCCGCCCCCGTCCCGCCGTACCCGGCGTAGAGCGCGTCATCACCTCCCCCACCATATAAGCTGTCGGCGCCCTCACCTCCGGACAGCTCATCGCTCTCGTCACCCCCGGTCAGAATGTCGTTGCCGCGACCGCCGGAAAGATAGGAGGTCACACCCGAACCGGTTCCACCGACCAGCACATCGTCGCCGCTGCCACCGTACAGGTCGGAATGGCCTACCGCGTTGCCGATCAAGATGTCGTTGCCGCTCGTTCCCGAGGCGGCGTTATAGGTGAACGCGTTGGCGAGCCGCAGACGTTCTATCCCGGCGTAATCGCTGAGCGAGCCATAATCGGTCTCGCTGATGATGACCTCGTCGATCCCGCCCGATCCCGAATCGCTGATCGTGGCACCGGTACGCGCGTAATAGGTGTCGTTGCCCTCGCCGCCGTCCAGCAGATCGCTTCCGGCACCACCGTCGAGAATGTCGTCGCCGGCCCCCCCATTGAGCGTATCGTCGCCGTCGCCGCCGTAGATTTCGTCCGCGCCATCGCCTGCGTTGACGACATCGTCACCGCCGCCGGCATAGACCCGATCATCGCCGCTGGTGCCGTTGATGATTTCGCCGCTGTCGGTGCCGTCGAGATCCATGCGCTTCACCCCTGCCGGGACGCGTCACGACGCGCCCATTTCCACAGCGGAAGGCGTTGCTAGTTGAACCCCCGAACAGCCTATCGGCCGGTCTTCTGCCGGCTCAGCGATTGATAGTACGATCCCACCCATCCGGGAAGTCGTTGCACCAGGCAACCCTTCCCATCGGCCAAAAGGCTAATCCTGGCCGCCGTCCTTTTCAAGCCGGAACGTCGGGTGAGAGCGTGGCATTCCTTACAACCTGGATCGGTGCGCAATCATGCGCGATTGCGCAGCCGCGGCGTCGGCCGGCCTCCTTCTCGCTCGGTCAGGCATAAACCGCCGGCTCGGTCGAACCGTACGACAGCCACGCACTGCTAGAAGGTCGCGGTGGCATTCATCGACAAGTAGCGTGTCCACCGGCCTGCCGGCGCATTCGGCGCCGTGCGCAGGAACCGTCCTTTCGCCAGGATAACCGCGTCAAGCTCGAGCCGCAGCCAGTTGAGCGGCTGGTGTCGGACCCGCGCGTCGAACTGCGTCCCGGCGTAGCGTCCCGATGCGCCGGAAGGGTCACGAACGCCGGTCGAGGAGAAAGCGTCGCGCCGCGCCGCCAGCCACATCGGATGGAGCGTCGCCATCACGTCAGTACGCTTGCTTGGCTGCGCCTCGACGCGTGGCCCGGCGCTGATGACGTTGCTGCGCTGTACCGCATTGTACAGGCCTGACGGCGCCAGATCGGCGCGGCGCATCCCGAACAGCGTGTCGAAACGGCCATAGGCGCGGCCGGCATCGTCGCCGCTCGCGTAGTCGTACTCGATCGACCATCGCGTCTTCCAGCGGTCGTCGAAGGTGTAGCCAGCGTCGGCGTGGACGAACCACGCGCGGACCGGCAGCAGCGCCGCGCCGTCGGCGAGGCCGCTTGCTACCGTGCCGCGCTGCACGAACGCCTCGACTTCGCCATCGACCTGCGCGGTCGACGGGTCGCGCATCAGCCGCAGACCGAAGGTATCGAGCGAGCGATCGCGCGTCGGCCGGCCGGGCGTGTCGCGTTCACCGAGATGGAAGAAGCTCGCCTCGATGCCGAGCGGGCCGATCGCCTTCGCGCGGCTGACCAGGCCGCCCCACAGCACCAAGTCAAAGCCCTCGCGATCAATCGCGACGGCATTGCGATCGAGGCTGTCGCGATCGTCAGGGCGGCGCTGCTGCGGCAGCGTGTAGATCGTCGTTGCCGCCCAGCCGCCACGCCACGCGAAATCGGCACGCAGCCCGGTGTAGCCGTTGGTGGTGTTGCGATAATCGTCCGCCGCGACCAGCCGACGCGACCCGACATTGAGCATGAAGCGCCCGGCCGTCACCGTCGCGCGACTGCCGGCGCCGGCGATTTCGGGCAGGGTCGCCTCGGCGAACGCCTGCACCATTTCGAGCGCGTTGACCTCGCCGGTGGAAATTGGCGTACCGCGATCGTCGCCATAGACCCGGCTGTCCCACAGCTCCGCCACGAGGCGGATGGGGCCGTCGCGGTGCTGCGCCATCAGCGTCGAGCGGAGATTGACCAGCTGGTCGGCGGTGTTGAACCCGGTCCGCGCCTGGCCGTCGATCTCCTCGACGCGCAGCCGCGCGGTGCCCGACAGCGACAGGCCCTCGGCCGCTTCCTGCGCCGCGGCGGGTGATGCGGAGGCGAGCGCGAGCAGCAGGGCCCATCCCCACCTCATGCAATGGCGCCCGTGAGATGGAGCACAAGCCCCGCCGCCGCGGAGGCGAGCAGCGTGACGATGATATTCGCGCGTAAGGCGAACACCGCGACGATCGCGCCGATCGCCAGCAGCGCCGCCCAGGGATCGATGCTGGAAAGGACGGGCGCGTCGAACCGGATCGGACCGACGCGCGCGACGAGAGTCTCACGGAACAGCGTGTGGAGCGCGAACCAGATCGCGAGGTTGAGCACGACGCCGACGATCGCCGCCGTGATCGCGGAGAGCGCGCCGGAGAGCGCCGCGTTGCCACGCAGCCGCTCGATGAAGGGCGCGCCCAAGAAGATCCACAGGAAGCACGGCGCGAAAGTGACCCAGGTCGCCAGCAACCCGCCGAGCGTCCCCGCCAGCAGCGGCGACAGCGCACCGGGATCGCGATAGGCGCCGAGGAAGCCGACGAACTGCAAAACCATGATCAGCGGTCCCGGCGTTGTTTCAGCCATGCCTAGGCCGTCGAGCATCTCGCGCGGGCTCAACCAGCCGTAATGCTCGACCGCCTGCTGCGCGACATAGGCGAGAACCGCATAGGCGCCGCCGAAGGTGACGGTCGCCATCGTCGAGAAGAAGGTCGCGATTCGGCTGGAGACGTCGTCCGGGCCGCGGAGCACGAGCAGCGCCGCAACCGGAACGAGCCACAGTGCGAGCCACAAGGCGGCAGTACGTGCTGTCTCGCGCAGCGTCGGCCGCGCATGCGCCGGCAGCTCCTCGCCGAGTAGCGTGTCGGCATCCGCCACCATCCCGCCCTTGGCGCCGCCGTGTCCGCCGCCGTGGAACACCGCGCGACCCTTCCGCGTCGACCACCAGCCAATGACGCCCGCGCCGAGCACGATCACCGGAAATGGCACGCCGCCGAAGAAGATCAGCACGAATGCCGCCGCTGCCAGCAGCCGCGCCGGCAACGTCGTCAACGCACGACCGCCGATCCGCACGACCGCCTGCAGCACGACGGCTAGCACCGCCGCCTTCAGCCCGAAGAACAGCGCCGCGACGATGCCGACGCGGCCGTAGAGGACATACACCCAGCTCAGCGCCATGATCGCCACTGCGCCGGGAAGGATGAACAGCACGCCGGCGACGATGCCGCCCCACGTGCGGTGCATCAGCCAACCGATATAGGTCGCCAGCTGCTGCGCCTCGGGGCCCGGCAGCAGCATGCAGTAATTGAGCGCGTGCAGGAACCGCTGCTCGCCGATCCAACGCTTCTCGTCGACGAGGATGCGGTGCATCACTGCGATCTGCCCGGCAGGCCCGCCGAACGACAGCAGCGCGATCCGCAACCACACGCCCAACGCCTGCGACAGTGAGACCGGCGCCGGGCGTACGATCGATCGCGGGGGATCGACTGCGATCGCTTCGCTCGCCTGCGCGTTCATGCCGACACCTTTGCGCGCGCAGGTTTATGCGACGTCCAGTCGTGCCGCTCACCCTGCGCGTCGCGGCACCATCGGTACAGCGCATCGTAGACAATCATTCCGGCGTCGAGCTGCGCGTGATCGTCGCTGTGGAGCCGCGATAGGCCAAGCGAGACTGCCAGCAGCCCCGCCGCCTCGGGTGCTAGCTCAAGCCGATCGGTATCCGCCCCGCGGACGATCGCGGCGAGGCGCGCGAGCGGCGCGTGATCGGCGAGCCCGAACGCGTCGAGCATCGCGTCGAACGTGCAGCGCTCGCCATGGTGCGTCCAGAAGACGCTGTCGTCGGCGATGTCGAACGGTTCGGCACGCTCGCGCGTCGCAACGCTGAGGACATCGCCCGGCGCCACGAACAGGAACCGCGCGTCAGGATCGACGAAGCGGCGGATCAGCCACGGACAGGCGATGCGATCAACCTTTGGCCGCGCACGCGTCACCCACCAGGTGGCGCCGTCCGCGTGGCGCGGCGGCAGGTGCGCGAGCGTCACGGTCGGCAATGCCGCCGCGACCCATGCGTCGAAGCCGCCGTCGAGCACTTCGGCCGCGATCCCGTCGCTGCGCAGGATCGCCGCCGCAGACACTGCCCCGCCTGCCCCGTCGGCGTCGACCAGCACGATCGCGCGGCGTCGATCGAGGTGCCACTCCGTCGGCGGCTTAGACGGCGCGGGCCGCGCGCTAGGGATTATTCGGTCCGGTGTGTCGCGCAGGTCGAAAATGGCGGGCGATCCGGGAAGCCCGACGAGGCGGCCGAGCTTGTCGGGGGAAATGGCGTGATGCGCAGGCACGATGCGTCCTCGGCGTAGTGATGCTGGACGCGACACTTCGGCTGACGCCTCGTGGGGAGTTCGCCGCCCCCATGGCGGCAATCAGCCACGATCGCCAGGCGGTGTCAATCGGCTGCGTCGCAAGCGGCGATCGCCTCAGTGGCCGACAAGAGCACGCATTAAACCGCGATGATCGAACCGGCTGAGACGATACGGTAGGTAAAAGCTTCAGCGTTCTACGCGCTGCGCGAAACCGCTGGCTGGGGCGGCAGGATTCGAACCTGCGAATGCCGGTACCAAAAACCGGTGCCTTACCACTTGGCGACGCCCCAACAGACGCGCGCCCCTAAAGCGTGCGCGCGCGAAGTGCAATTCTTTGGAAATGCCGATCAGGCGACCGGATGGATCCAGCCGTGCCGATCGCTCGCCCGCCCGCGCTGAATCGCGCCGAGCTGATCGAGGAAGCGCTGCGTCGTCTGGCCAGTACCGCCGGTGCCGATCGTGAAGGCGTAATCGGGCCCGTTCACCGCGCCGATCGGCGTCACCACCGCGGCGGTGCCGCAGGCGAAACTCTCGACCAGGCGACCGCTCGCCGCATCGGCACGCCACGCATCGATTGAATAGGGCTCCTCACGCACCGTCAGCCCGGCGTCGCGCGCGAGCGTCAGGATCGAATCGCGCGTGATTCCGGGCAGGATCGTGCCGGTCAGCGCCGGCGTCTGGATCGATCCGTCGTCGAACACGAAAAAGATGTTCATGCCGCCCAGCTCCTCGATCCAGCGTCGCTCGGTCGCATCGAGGAACACCACCTGGTCGCAGCCGCGCCGGATCGCTTCGGACTGCGCGACGAGGCTGGTGGCGTAATTGCCGCCGCACTTCGCCGCGCCCGTGCCCCCCGGCGCCGCGCGCGAGTAATCGTGGCTGACCCACAGCGAGATCGGCCGCACCCCGCCCTTCCAGTACGAGCCCGCCGACGAGGCAAGCACCATGTAGAGATATTCCGCCGCCGGCTTCACGCCCAGGAACACCTCGCTCGCAATCATGAACGGGCGCAGATACAGCGAACCACCATCGATCGCGGGAAACCAGTCGGCATCGGCCTTTACCAGCGCCTCGATCGAACCGACGAATAGCTCCTCGGGAAGCTCGGCCATCGCCATGCGCCGCGCCGAATCGCGGAAACGGCGGGCATTGTCGTACGGGCGGAACAGCGCGACGCTGCCGTCATCGTGACGATACGCCTTGAGCCCCTCGAAAATCTCCTGCGCATAATGAAGCACCGCGGTCGCCGGGTCGACCGTCAGCGCCGTGCGCGCGGTGATCTTCGCGTCGTGCCAGCCCTTTGCCTCGTTCCAGCGGATCAGCGCCATGTGATCGGTGAAGACGCGGCCGAAGCCGGGGTCGGCGATCCGTGCGGCGCGCTCGTTCGCCGGGATCGGCGCGGTGTTTGGCTCGAAGGCGAAGGGAGAAGGCGTCGGCACGAGTTGCGGCTCCTGCGGCGCGGAAAAAACGCCGCCGTTGAAGGTTGCGGTCGGGTAGGGCCGATGGCAAGGCCGGTCAACATGGCTGCCCCAACGTCCTCCGCCTCGCCGCTTTTCCTGCGCGAACCCGAGATCCGTCGCGGGCTTGAGCTACTGTATTTCGGCAATGCGCACGTCACCCGGTCGATCGATCGCGGTCTCGCGCGGCACGGATTGGGGCGCGCGCATCACCGCGCGCTGTACTTCATCGCGCGCAAGCCCAACATGGCCGTCTCGGATCTTCTGGCGCTGCTGGGGATCACCAAACAGTCGCTCGGCCGCGTGTTGGGCGAGCTGACCGATCGCGGCCTGGTCGAGGCGCGGCCGGGCGAGCGTGATCGTCGCCAGCGGCTGCTGCACCTCACCGAAGCCGGCGCGGCATTCGAGGCCGAACTGTACGACGCGCTGCGTGAGCGGCTGGCAACGGCCTATTCCAAGGCGGGACAGGGCGCGGTGAGCGGCTTCTGGGCGGTGCTCGAAGGCCTGATCCCTGACGAGGAAATCGCCCGTGTCGAGGCGCTTCGCGGCAACTGAGCCTTAGCCGCGTGCGGCCGAGATTCAGCCGCGGGCCGCGGCTGCTAGGGTCGCGTTGCGATCACGGCTGGCGGCGAGCGTCGCGGCAAGCAGGCCGTTGAGCGCCGCGTCGCGATCGAGGACGTTGAGCCCTTCGCGGGTCGAGCCGCCCGGGCTTGCGACACGATCGGCGAGTACGCCCGGGCTCTCCGATGCGCCGCTCGCCATCGCCGCAGCCCCCTCCACCGTCGCGAGCGCGAGCCGCGCCGCCTGATCATCCGGTAGCCCGAGCTTGGCGCCCGCGGCGGCAAGCGCATCGATGAAGCGGAAGACGAAGCCCGGCCCGCACCCCGATAGCGCGGTGACGGCATCGAACATCTGCTCGTCGGCGATCCACTCGACCTTGCCGAGCGGCGCGACGAGCGCCTCTGCCGTAGCGCACGCGGCATCGGTCGCCGTGGCGGCATGCAGCGCGGTTACGCCCTTGCCGATCGCGACAGGCAGATTGGGCATGGCACGCACAATCGAAGCCGCGGGAATCCTGGCGGCAAGTGTTTCTTCTTCCACCCCGGCGAGGATCGAGAGGAGCATCGCGGGGCGAACCCGTGCCAGATCCGGTGCGACCACGTCGAGCAACTGCGGCTTGACCGCGAGCACCAGAACCTCCGGCGCAGTGTCCGCTGGCGGGGTGGGCACACAACGCACGCCGGGCGCCAGCGCCGACACACCGGGATCGATCACCGTCACGACCGCCGGATCCATGCCCGCGCCGAGCCACCCGCGCAGCATCGCGCCGCCCATGTTGCCGCATCCGACAAGCCACAGAGAAGCCGGAAAGGTCATGCGGCGATCAAGCCTCGCCCTGCGTGTCGATGAGCGCCGCGGCGATCGCGTCGCGCGGCGACTTGCCGCCCCACAGGACGAACTGGAACACGGGATAGAAGCGCTCGCACTCGTCGATCGCCGTCTCGATCAGCGTGCTCGCGGCGTCGAGCGTCAGCATCACTTCCTCGTCGTCGTCCTGATCAATCAGTGCGGCATGCCGGTACAGGAGGATGCCGCTCGACGACCACAGTTCGAAATGGCCGAGCCAAAGCTGCTCGTTCGCGAGCCCGATCGCCTCGTACACCGCGGCGCGCGACTGCTCGGGCACCTTGACGTCGGGGAAGGCGAGGAACTGCAGCACGCCGTCTTCCTCGCGCCACAGCGCGCGGAGTTCATACTCGGTCCAACTGCCCTTCACCGTCGCGCTGATCTCGTCGTCGTTGCGATCGAACGACCAGCCGTGCGCGGCGAAATAGCTCTCGAGCATGTCGAGCGGGGCTTCGGGTTCCTGTTCGTGGTCGGCTTCGTCGAGCATCACCACCTTATCGCACGACTTCGCCGCGATAGGCAAAGCGGGCTGCGCCGTCTCCGACGCTCAACCCTGCTGCTTCAACTCGAGCGCGTCGAGCCGCGCGCGCAGCGCATCGGCCTCGTCGCGCGCCGCAGCCGCCATCGCCTTCACCACCTCGAACTCGTCCCGCGAGACGAAATCGAGCCCGCCGATCCACTCGCGTGCGCGCTCGCGCGCACCAAACTGCGCCTCGCGCCCGACACCGGCGACGGTACCCGCGGCACCGTTTACGAACTTCACCAGATCATCGAACAGCCGGTTTTCGGACTGCATCGCGCAACGCCTTTCGGAAAGGAAACTCAACCGATGACTTGGGACGTTCGCGCGCCCGGCACAAGGCTTTGCGCGTCGGGATTGAGCTGCCCGATCCGCCAGTTGAGCCCGGCGGCGAAGCTCAGCC
Source organism: Sphingomonas sp. TZW2008 (assembly GCF_002117915.1). Taxonomy (GTDB): domain Bacteria; phylum Pseudomonadota; class Alphaproteobacteria; order Sphingomonadales; family Sphingomonadaceae; genus Sphingomonas. The sequence goes on from NZ_BDJB01000014.1 coordinate 248,833, forward strand.
AGACGAGATAGGGCACCAGCAGCCATGCCGCCTGGCGCCGGATGCGCGCGAAAGCGAAGGTGGTCGCGACCGACAGCGTCAGGATCGCGAGGATCACCAGCAGCGCGGCGGTGACGCGATGCGCGCCGAAGAACAACGGCGTCCAGGCGAGGTTGAGCGCGAATTGCGCCGCGAACAGCGCGACGGCAGCGGCGCGGCCGCGGGCACCGCGTGCGTTGAGGATCATCGCCAGCGCGAGGCCGAGGAGGATGTAGAGCGTCGTCCACGCGAAGGGGAACACCCAGCCTGGCGGGGTAAGCGCCGGCTTCACCAGCGCCTGATACCAGGCGTTCTCGTCACCCGAAGCGACGCTGCGTCCCGACAAAAAGCCAAGCAGGACGATCAGTGGAACGCACAGCAGCGCCCAGCGCGCAAACGACATCCGCAGCTGAGCCTTCGATGCAATGCCGCCCACAGTACCTCCACGATCGTTTCGCGGGCATAATCACGCACGCATCGGGGCGTAAACTGCCATGCGGGCGCCGGGTTGCTTCAATATTGGACAGCGATCACCCGCGCGTCGCCGCCATCAGGAACTCGACATTGCCTTCGGGGCCGGTGATCGGGCTGGAGCTGAGGCTCTCGACCTGCCATCCCTTGCTCTCGAACCATGCCGCGACCTCGTCGCAGACGCGCTGGTGTACGAGGGGATCGCGGACCACGCCGCCTTTGCCGACCTCGTCGCGTCCGGCCTCGAACTGCGGCTTCACCAGCGTCATCGCGCGCGCCTTGGGCTTGGCGAAACCGAGCGGCACATCGAGCACCTTGGCGATGCCGATGAAGCTCGCATCGCAGACGATGAGGTCGACCGGTTCGGGGATGTGGGCGGGCGTGAGGACACGTGCGCTGGTCTGTTCGTGGACGACGACGCGCGGATCCTGGCGTAGCTTCCAGGCGAGTTGGTTGGTGCCGCTGTCGACCGCGTAGACGCGTGCGGCGCCGCGCGTCAGCAGCACGTCGGTGAAGCCACCGGTGGAGGAGCCGACGTCGATCGCGACCATACCGGCGACGTCCCAGCCGGCGTGATCGAGCCCGTGTGCCAGCTTGATCCCGCCGCGCGACACCCACGGATGATCCCGCCCGCGCACGTCGAGCGCCGCATCGGGCGCGAGCGTCTGCCCCGGCTTCTCGATCTTGCGCGTGCCGGCGAACACCAGCCCCGCCATAATCAGCGCCTGCGCACGCGTCCGCGATTCGGCGAGGCCGCGATCGACCAGCAGTTGATCCGCGCGTATCTTGGCCATCCAATTCCTATCGCGGTTATGGCCGTTCGTCGCAAGCGGTGGGCGGTTGGGCGATCCGACGGAACGGAAGTCATTGCCTATCAATTTAGAGGAGTATACCAAAACAGTGGGGTCGCGGTGCCGGGCGTCCCCCTAGAGCACCGGCAACGCGGCCTCTTCGACGAAGAGGATAGTGCCATGGGCCGTTTTTCGTCCGACCTTTTCAATCGACCAACGGTGCTGACCGTTCCCGGGCTGGGCAATTCCGGCCCAGCGCACTGGCAGACCCTGTGGGAGCAGAGCCGGCTCGACACGCGTCGCGTCGAGCTAGGGATGTGGGACACGCCGCATCGCAACGCCTGGGTAACGAAGCTCGACCAGGCGATCGCGCAGGCGCAGGCGCCGGTGATCCTGGTCGGCCACAGCCTGGGATGCCAGGCGATCGCGTGGTGGGCGACGCTGAGCCCGCAGCCCTACGGCTGGCCGGTCGCCGGTGCGCTGCTGGTCGCCCCGGCCGACGTCGATCGCGACGACGCGCCGCCCGAACTGGCGACCTTTGCGCCCGCCCCCAAAACGTCCCTGCCATTCCCGTCGATCCTCGTCGCGAGCACGGACGATCCGTGGATCACGATCGAGCGGGCGCACAGCTTGGCGGTCGACTGGGGCAGCCACTTCATCGACGCCGGCGCGCAGGGGCACCTCAATGCGGCGAGTGGACTTGGCTGGTGGCCTGAGGGCCAGGAGTTGCTCGGCCGGGTGATCGAGGCTGCCGGCGGACCGCACGGCGAGGCGCGGACACCGGGCGATGCACGGTCAATATTGACTCGTCCGGTGGATGTTCCAGGCACTATTTTGCGGGCATAAGGTGGGACTTCAGGTGGGGTTCGTGTGTAGTGCACGAGGGCCTGAAGAGTGCTTCGATGCGGGTCCCGCGGCGCATCGCAGCCGAAACGGCGTCGCTTCCCTAGATCGCTTCGTCGGTCGTCGATCGCGCGGTTTGCCGGGCACTGACCGAGCGCAACGCAAGTCTCCGTAGCGCGAGGCCACCGACGGATCACGGACGAGCGGTTGCGCCTGACCCGGCCCTGCGCCGCGGGTTCAGTCGCTTTCCGGCGCCGGCTTAACCGCCACCTGAGTCGCAGGATCAGCGTCGTCGGGCCGCTCTATCGCGGCGCGGCGACGGGCTTCGCGCAGGCGGCGCCACAGGGCGAGATTGAAGCCCGCCAGCGCGACGACCATGATCGCGGTGGCGAGGAAGACCTTGGTCCAGCCACTCACGCGCGCGCGCCGACGGCCCCCGCGCCTTCCTCGTTCCAGCGCAGCGCCTTGAGGACGGTGCGCACAATGCCGTCGGCGTCTAGCCCGGCGGCGGCATATTGCGCCTCGGGCTTGTCCTGATCCTGGAACACGTCGGGCAGGCGCAGCGTGCGCAGCTTGAGCCCGCCATCGATCAGCCCCTCGTCCGACGCCATGGTCAGCACGTGCGCGCCTAGCCCGCCGATCGACCCTTCCTCGATCGTCACGGCGACCTGGTGCGTCGCGAGCAGACGGCGGATCATCGCCTCGTCGAGCGGCTTGGCGAAGCGCAGGTCGGCGACGGTGGTCGAGAGCCCCTTCGCCTCGAGCTGCTCGGCGGCCTTCATCGCTTCGGCGAGGCGCGTGCCGAGCGAGAGGATCGCGACGGTCTTGCCCTCGCGCACGATTCGGCCCTTGCCGATCTCGAGCCGCTCGGGCGTGATGGGCAGCGGCACCCCGACGCCATTGCCACGCGGATAGCGCACCGCGATCGGCCCCGAATCATGCTCGACGCAGGTGTGCGTCATGTGGACGAGCTCCGCCTCGTCCGCCGCCGCCATGACAACGAAATTGGGCAGGCTGGCGAGATAGGTGATGTCGAACGATCCCGCGTGCGTCGCGCCATCCGCGCCGACCAGCCCGGCGCGGTCGATCGCGAAGCGCACCGGCAGGTTCTGGATCGCGACGTCGTGCACGACCTGATCGTAGGCGCGCTGGAGGAAGGTGGAATAGATCGCGCAGAACGGGCGCATTCCCTGCGCGGCGAGGCCGGCGGCGAAGGTCACGCCGTGCTGCTCGGCAATGCCGACGTCGAACGCGCGATCGGGATGGCGTTGCGCGAAGCGATCGACGCCGGTGCCACCGGGCATTGCCGCGGTTATCGCGCAGATCCGGGGATCGCGATCCGCCTCGTCGGCAAGCGCGTCGCCGAACACGTTCTGGTAGGCCGGCGGCCCCGGCGGCGCCTTCGCCTGCGCGCCGGTGATGACGTCGAACTTCTGCACGCCGTGATATTTGTCCGACGCGGCCTCGGCCGGGGCATAGCCCTTGCCCTTCTTGGTCACGACGTGGACCAGGATCGGGCCTTCCTCCGCATCGCGCACGTTCTCGAGCACCGGGATGAGGTGTTCGAGGTTATGCCCGTCGATGGGGCCGACGTAGTAGAAGCCCAGTTCCTCGAACAGCGTGCCGCCCATCGTCATCCCGCGGGCAAATTCGTCGGTCTTGCGCGCGGCATTGTGGAACGGGCGCGGCAAGCGGCGCGCGACCTTCTTCATCAGTTCGCGCACCGACAGGAACTCGCGGCTCGACACGATGCGCGAGAGATAGGCCGATAGTCCGCCGACCGGCGGCGCGATCGACATGTCGTTATCGTTGAGGATCACGACGAGGCGGTTGCCCGCCGCCTCCGCGTTGTTCATCGCCTCATACGCCATGCCGGCGGACATCGCGCCGTCGCCGATCACCGCGATCGCCTTGCCCGGCTGACCGGCGATCTTGTTGGCGATGGCGAAGCCGAGCGCGGCGGAGATCGACGTCGAGCTATGCGCCGCGCCGAACGGATCGTACTCGCTCTCGCTACGCTTGGTGAATCCGCTGAGCCCCCCGCCCTGCCGCAGCGTGCGAATACGATCGCGCCGCCCGGTAAGGATCTTGTGCGGATAGCATTGGTGACCGACGTCCCAGATCAGCCGATCGCGCGGCGTATCGAAGACATAGTGGATCGCGGTGGTGAGCTCGACGACGCCCAGCCCCGAGCCGAGGTGGCCGCCAGTCGTGCCGACTGCACTGATCGTTTCCTGCCGCAGCTCGTCGGCGAGCTGACGCAGCTGTTCGGGGGCCAGTTTCCGAAGATCGGCCGGCGTCGAAACTGTATCGAGCAGCGGCGTCTGAGGCAGATCGGTCATCTTTTCATGCTTAGCCGAGCGCGCCGATCGTGTCGAATGCTACCGACTGGCCGAGAACTACTATGCCGCACCCGCGCAGGCGGCGCAGCGACCGCGCACTTCGATCACCGGGCGAACGGGAGTGAAGCCCGCCTCTTGTGCGGCGTGGCGAACGCCGCCGGTGACGCGATCGTCGTCGAGATGCGTCGTCTGCCCGCAGCTGTCGCAGACGAGGAAGATGCAATCGTGCAGGCAATCGGGATGCGCGTTGGCGACATAGGCGTTCGCACTCTCCACCTTGCGCGCGAGGTTCGCGCCGACGAACAGGTCGAGGATGCGATAGACGCTGTTGGCCGCGACGCGCCGCCCCTCCGACCTGGAAACCGCATCGGCGATGTCATAGGCGCTGGCGGGCTTGGCGAAGCCGGCGAGCGCACCGAACACGCTCGCGCGCATCGCGGTCCACTGTTCTCCCGCGCGCTCAAGCGTCGCCTGTGCGGCGGTGGCGAGATCGTCGCCCTGCGGCTCGTGATGGTGATGCGCGTGGGCCATGATCGAGATTTAGGTCGCCGCACCGCTCGCAGCAAGTTCGACGTGAAGATCGACGACGGCGTCGATCGCGGCATCGTCGAGCGTGACGTGCCGATCAAGCAGCAGCATCGCGAGGCCGTGGACGAGCGACCAGGACTGGAGCGCGAAGATCGCCGGATCAACCGAGGGCGGCGCGAGCGCGGCGGCGTTCGCCTGGAGCATCGCCATTGCATCGACCGAGGCGTCGTCGGCCGGCGCGATCGCATCGAAGGGATGCGCGGTGAACAGGCGGAACAGGCCCGGGTTGGCGAGCGCGAAGCGGACATAGGCCGCGCCCGTCGCCTGGAAACCCGCCTTCCCGCCCCCCGCCGCCTGCGCGGCAGCGGCCTGCGACGCGGCGAGCCGATCGAGCGCAACGCGCGCCAGGGCCGCGACTAGCGCCTGCTTGTCGGGGAAATGGCGGTAGACCGCGGTCGGGCTGACGCCGACGGTGCGTGCAAGCTCGCGCAGTGACAGCGCGTCCGCCCCGCTCGCCTCTACCGCGGCGACGCCGGCCTCGATCAGCGCGCTGCGCAGGTCGCCGTGGTGATAGGGTCGAGCACTCATCGCCGCCCGGTAGCAAGATCGCAGCGCACGGTTCAACCGGCTTGTTGACAATGTTCACATCTTATGTATGTTTACGCCATACACATCGAGGAGAGTCGTCGTGGCCAGCACCGTCGAAACCGCCATCCGGTCCGTTGTGGGCAAGGGCATCGAGGCCGTCGCCGGCTTCAACCGCCGCCGCATGCCGGACACGCGCAATCCGTTCCTGGAAGGCATCCACGCGCCGCTTTCCGAGGAGCGCACGATCGTCGACCTGGCGGTAACGGGGACGATCCCCGCGGCGCTCGACGGGCGGTATCTGCGGATCGGGCCGAACCCGGTCGCGCCTGAGGCGGCGGGTTATCACTGGTTCACCGGCGATGGCATGGTGCACGGCGTTGCGATCGCCGACGGGCGCGCGCTGTGGTATCGCAACCGCTGGATTCGGTCACAGTCGGTCGCGGCGGCATTGGGCGAGCGGCCAGCACCGGGGCCGCGGCACGGCGGGTTCGATACCGTCAACACCAATGTCGTCGAGATCGGCGGGCGCACCTTCGCGCTGGTCGAGGCGGGAAGCTATCCGGTCGAACTGGGCGAGGAGCTGGGCGACCAGACCTACAACCCGTTCGATGGCACGCTGGAGGGATCGTTCACCGCGCATCCGCACCGCGACCCGCTGACCGGCGAGCATCACGCGATCGCTTATGAGGGCACCAATCCGACGACGATCCGCCACGTCGTGATCGACGCCGACGGCCGGGTGACGCGCGAGGAACCGATCACCGTCGCGCACGGGCCGTCGATCCACGACTGCGCGATCACGCAGCGCTACGCGATCATCCTCGACCTGCCCGTCACCTTCTCGATGAAGGCGCTGATCGGCGGGCATCGCTTTCCGTACCGCTGGAACCCCGATCATCGCGCGCGCGTCGGCCTGCTGCCGCGCGGCGGCGGTGACGGCGACGTGATCTGGTGCGACGTGGCGCCGGGTTACGTCTTCCACGTCGCCAACGCCTATGACGACGCCGACGGGCGCGTGGTGATGGACGTGTGCGCGTTCGAGACGATGTTTGCCGGTGGCGCCGAGGGGCCGAACGGGCGCAGCCGCGGGCTCGAGCGCTGGACGGTCGATCCGGTGACGCGCACCGTCGCGATCCGCACGATCGACGCCGCGCCGCAGGAATTTCCGCGCCCCGACGAGCGGCGGTTCGGCCAGCCGTATCGTTTCGCCTACACGATGGCGCTGCCCGACGAGGAGGTGGACGAAGTCATCGGCGCGACGCGGCTGTACAAGCACGATCTGGCGGCGGGGACGCGCGAGGTGCACGAGTTCGGCGCGGGGCGCTATCCGGGCGAGTTCGTGTTCGTGCCCGCGCATGCCGGGGCGGGCGAGGACGAGGGCTGGCTGATCGGGCTGGTCGTCGACCTTCCCAACGAGACGACCGACCTCGCGATCATCGACGCGCGAGATTTCGTGGGCGCGCCGGTGGCGAGCATCCGCATCCCGCATCGCATCCCGCCGGGCTTCCACGGCAACTGGTTACCCCGCCAGTGAGAACGGCGGGCGTGACGGGGATGCGCGCGATCGCCTAAGGCCTTTTCCCGAACGAACGGGAGAAGAGCGAATGGACCTCGGGCTTTCGGGCAGGACCGCGATCGTCTGCGCCTCGAGCCATGGGCTGGGCCGCGCGTGCGCCACCGAACTGGCGCGCGCGGGCTGCCGCGTGGTGATGAACGGGCGCGAGACACAGGCGCTCGACCACGCCGCCGCAGCGATCCGTGACGAGACCGGCGCGACGATCGAGACGGTCGCGGGCGACATCGGCGACGCGGGCGTGCAGGCGGCGCTGGTCCAGGCGGCGGGCACGCCCGACATCCTCGTCAACAACAACGGCGGGCCGCCGCCGCGCGGCTTCCGCGATCTCGACGCCGACGCGATCCACGCCGGGCTCGACGCCAATATGGTGACGCCGATCCGGCTGGTGCAGCAGGTCATCGACGGAATGGTCGAGCGGCGCTTCGGACGGGTCGTGTGCATCACCTCCTCCTCCGTCAAATCGGTGACGACGGGGCTCGACCTGTCGAGCGGCGCGCGGATCGGGCTGACCGGGTTCCTCGCCGGCGTCGCGCGCGAGGTGGCGGGGGCGAACGTCACGATCAACTTCCTGCTCCCCGGCCTGTTCGCGACGCGGCGGATCGAGGGGGTGATGGGGTTCGCCGCCAAGGCGCAGGGGATCGACGTCGACACCGCCAAGGCGCGCGGGCAAGAGCGGATCCCGGCGAAGCGCTTCGGCGATCCGGCCGAATTTGGCGCGGCGTGCGCCTTCCTGTGCTCGGCGCAGGCGGGCTATATCACCGGGCAGAGCTTGCTGATCGATGGCGGCGGATACCCCGGCGTGCTATGAGCCAACCTTAGCTTGTTTGCACGGGCGCGCGCTTTGCCGCATTGGCGCGCGCCGAAAGGATTTCTGCCATGGCCACCAATTGGGCCCCCGATAGCTGGACCGCACACGAAGCCCGCCAGCTGCCCGACTATCCCGACGCTGCCGCGCTGACCGCGGCGACGCAGACGCTGCGCGGCTATCCGCCGCTGGTGTTCGCGGGCGAGGCGCGCAACCTGACGCACGATCTGGCGCGCGTCGCGGCGGGCGAGGCGTTCCTGCTGCAGGGCGGCGACTGCGCGGAAAGCTTCGCCGAATTCCACCCCAACAACATCCGCGACACGTTCCGCGTGATCCTCCAGATGGCGGTGGTGCTGACCTTCGCGTCGAAGCTGCCGGTGGTGAAGCTGGGGCGGATGGCGGGGCAGTTCGCCAAGCCGCGCTCCGCGCCGACCGAGGTGATCGACGGCGTCGAGTTGCCGAGCTACCGCGGCGACAACGTCAACGACATCGCCTTCACGCTCGACGGGCGCCAGCCCGATCCCGACCGGATGATCCGTGGCTACAACCAGTCGGCGGCGACGCAGAACCTGCTGCGTGCGTTCGCGCAGGGCGGCTACGCCAATCTCGCGCAGGTGCATCGCTGGACGCACGATTTCATGGGCCGCAGCCCGTGGGCGAAGAAATATACCGAGACCGCCGACCGGATCGGCGAGGCGCTGGAATTCATGGCGGCGTGCGGGATCGATCCCGAGACGGTGCCGCAGCTGGCGCAGACCAGCTTCTACACCAGCCACGAGGCACTGCTGCTGCCGTACGAGGAGGCGATGACGCGGCAGGATTCGCTGACCGGCGATTGGTACGACACGTCGGCGCATTTCCTGTGGATCGGCGATCGCACGCGTTTCGAGGGATCGGCGCACGTCGAATTCCTGCGCGGCATCGGCAACCCGATCGGGCTGAAGTGCGGGCCGAGCCTCGAGCCCGACGCGCTGCTGCGGATGCTCGACACGCTCAACCCGGCGCGCGTGCCGGGGCGGATCACGCTCATCACCCGCTACGGCTACGACAAGATTGAGGCCGCCTTCCCGCGCTTGTTGCGCGCGGTGACGCGCGAGGGGCATCCGGTGGTGTGGAGCTGCGACCCGATGCACGGCAACGTCGTCAAGGCCGCCAACGGCTACAAGACGCGGCCGTTCGACCGCATCCTTGCCGAAGTGCGCGGCTTCTTCGCGATCCACCGCGCCGAGGGCACACACGCCGGCGGCATCCACGCCGAGATGACGGGGCAGAACGTGACCGAATGCACCGGCGGCGCAGTGGACGTCACCGAGCAGAGCCTGGCCGATCGCTATCACACGCACTGCGACCCGCGGCTGAACGCCAGCCAGAGCCTCGAGCTTGCCTTTCTATTGGCCGAGATGCTCAACGCCGAAATGGCCGAGCGCCGCAAGGTCGCCGCCTGACGGCGGGGCGGCGCGGCCTAATGGCCGGGGGACGCGCGCGGCCGCTTGACGGCGCCGCTCGCGCGCCCTAGAGGCGCCGCTTCCGCTCGCACGGCCCCTTCGTCTAGCGGTTAGGACGTCGCCCTCTCACGGCGAAAACACGGGTTCGATTCCCGTAGGGGTCACCATCGTCGGTTGAATCCGCAGAAAACCAGCTTTTACGTTGGTTTCACCTCCCGCTGGTACAGCGAGAAGGTACAGCGGACGATGGTGGCAATGGCAACGCCCTGGCGGCACCCACAGACAGGCACATTCTATCTGCGGCGGCAGATCCCGGCAGGCCTGCGTGCCGAGTTCGGCGGTCGGCAGCTGTGGAAGCGGTCGCTCGAGACCAAGGATCCTGACGAGGCGCGGCGGCTCTTCCCGGCGATCAACGCCGAACTCGAGGACATGTTCGTCAAGGCCCGCGCCGCGATCGCACAGCGCGTCTCGAGCGCGAAGCTGACCCCGCGATCCGCGGCTGACGCGGTAGCGCGGATCGCCGCGACGGAACGGGGCACCCGTGTCGACGGATTCCCGGTGCTGGCAAACATCTTCTGGTCGGAGGAGGCCGCTTCATCGATCCTGCCCGGCGCCCGCCCGGTGCCCCTTACAGATGCGACCATGGAGGGGCTTGCCCGCCTCGATCCCGAACGCCTCGCCGGCGACGTGTGGATGCGCGTCGTGCGCACCCGGTCGCGTGCAGACTCGTTGTTCATGGCGGAACACATGATCCTGTGGGTCCACGGCCGCCTCGGCGGGGGGCGAGGCGCCTTTGACGACCTCGCCCGCTCGACCGAGAACGACCTGGCCATCATGGATGCCATCACTGACGCCGTAGAGCGTGAACAGGCCGCGTTGCGGAAGCTGCTGGCGTCGCCGCTTCGCCACACCGCGACCCGGCTTCGATCCGATATGACGCTGTGCGAGCTCTTCGAAGCGTGGAAAACGAAAACGCCGTCCCCGGGGGCGCAAGGCGTTCACGAGGCCTCGACCACGATTGCGGACTTCATCGACTATGCTGGCGACATTCCGGTCAGCCGCATCACCGTCGACCACCTCTACAACTTCCGCGACGTGGTCGCCTCGTTGCCCAAAGCGATGCCGAAGGCCGATCGCGACCTGAGCTTCACCAGCCGCCTCGCGAAATATGCCGACAGCGATGACCAGAAGGTCGCGCCAGCATCGGTGAAGCGCAGGGTGGGACACCTGCAGGCATTGTTGACCTACGCTTTCAATCAGCGCTGGATCGAGGCGAGTATCGGCGCGGGTATACGCATCGAAGGCTACTCAAAGAATACCGGCGCGAAGCGCCCCTTCCTCGACGACGAGCTGGGTCGGCTGTTCGGCAGCGACCTGTTCGTAAAGCCGGAACGATGGCGCTCCACGCGGGACACGGTGAGCGACCGCACGCTTGCCTGGCTATTCCTTCTCGGCCTGACCAACGGCGCACGGATCGAAGAGATCGGCCAGACCGAGTTGTCAAATGTGAAGACGGATGACGGCATTCGTTACCTCGACCTCGGCATCGACGCGCGCGTGAAGAACGAGACGTCCCGCCGCATGATCCCGTTGCACGATCTTGTCCTGCAGCTTGGGTTCGACGATTACGTCGCAGTGCTGCGAAAGGCAGGTGAAACCCGGTTGTTCCCAGACCTGAAGCCGAACAAGTTCGACAAGCTCTGTCAGGCCGCCTCGAGGGTCGCGAACCGGGTCATCGACCGCGTTGTGAGCGACAATCCGCGTATCAGCTTTCATAGTCTCCGGCACAACTTCAAGGACATGGCGCGCGACGCGACGATCGAGAAATACATCATGGATCAGATCATGGGCCACGCCGGCGTCACAACCGGTGATCGGTACGGTGTGGGCGCGCGCCTGAAGACACTCGCTCGCGAACTGGACCGTGTCAGGTTCGACATGGTGGATTGGGAACCGATCATCCGGGCATTCAGCGTCATCGACTGGAAGAAGACGTCATGAAGTCCTGCTTCGTCGTCCTGGCGGAACCGGGCGATCGCTTTCTTGGTGTCCATCACACGATCAGCGGCGCCGTGCATAACGCCGCCGCCGAAGGCGCTACGACGATGCCCGATGGTTGCCCGATCACGGTTTCCGATGTTTTCGCAACCATGAAGCAAGCGCCCATGCTCGTGCTCGGCTGTCCGCCGGGCCATGAGTTTGAGGGTATCCGTATCGAACGCCACGTGATCATGGTGTAGTCGCTCCAGCTCATGCAGCCTGAACGGCTCGCTATTCGGAAACGCCTCGTTAACGGGGCAAGTGTACGGCTGTACGTATGTACGGATTCATCTGATTCATGGCGGGCGAGCTGACTCGAGACGACGTGTTTGCCGCTTGCGAGGCGCTCGCGGCGCACAAGGTACCCGTCGAAAAAATCACCGGGCACAAGGCATGGTCGTGGCTTGGGCGCGGCAGCAAGACGACTGTGCAGAAGCACGTGAGGGAGTGGCAGGCTTTGCAGGAAAAATCTCTACCGCTGACGCGCCAGGCCGCAATGACCACGATTCAGGAGACGATCGACCGGCTCGTCAGCCAAGGCGTTTCAGACGAACGCCACCGCGCCGACTTGGCGATCGCGCAGCTTGAGGAGCAAGTCCGCCAACTGAGTCTCAGTTTGACCTCTGCGCTGGCCGACGCGGAACGCCTGACCGCACAGCTGAATGAAGTGACTAGGGTCAGGACCCATTGATGTGAGTGTCGCGATCTGATTCAGGCTTCGCGAGGAGACCCC
>NZ_BDJB01000015.1 GCF_002117915.1 Sphingomonas sp. TZW2008
CCGCCGTCGCCCTCGCTGCAACCGTCATCTTCTGGCTGTGATCAACGAGTCCTGAGCCTAGCCAGAAATCCTGATGCTGCACAGGATCTTGTTCAGGAAACCGTGCTGAAGGCGTGGCGCAGCCGCGCATCATTTGAAGCCGGTACGAACATGAAGGCGTGGACCTTCCGTATTCTTCGCAATTCGTTTCTGTCGCATGTACGTCGTCGACGCACGGTACAAGTGGGCGAGACTGCCGAACTCAACGACGTTCCGGTGGCGTCAAACCAGGAGTCGGTCGTGACGTTGAGCGATGTTCGCCGCCTGTGGCCACGCCTGACGCCCGAGCAGCAGCGGTGCATTCAATTCGTTGGAATCGAGGGCTTGAGCTACGAAGAAGCGGCCACGATCGAGCAGGTTCCTGTCGGCACAATCAAGAGCCGCGTGGTAAGGGGGCGGCAGATGCTGCGCGCACTCATGGATCACGCGAGCCGCGATGAGGCTTCCGGATCAGAACCTCAGATCATTGCGGACGATGCGATCTGTCAGGCCGAGCCGCCATCTATCGACGAGGTGCACACGAGACAGATCGAACTGCTGCAAAGCTGGCGGACGAAGCGCGCGGCCGATCGCTGTCTGGCAGCCTGAAGCGGTCGGCTCGCTCGATCCCAATGCGTACCCCAATCTTGGCACATTGGCCGGAGATCGTCGTGGAGTTGGCAATATCGAGCAAACAGTGGCCAGGCGCCTTGACCCGCAGCATCGAGAGCATCTTTCAACGAGCAGGGATGACCCGATAGCGCAGGAAGGCACCTGCGGGTTCAGCTTGGTGTGCAAGCGCCATTTCCTCCAAACTACCAAAATACGCCTGTGAAGCTGCTCGCCGGAAACGAGCCGCAGAAACGCATCATTCTCGGAGAACCACCGCCGCTTGGTTGGTGTCATAACCGAATGGATGCGCCAGGAATATCCACGGACGCTGTCGCCATGGAGGCAGCAGCAAGCCCCTTCACTTTCCATTACGCCGCTAAACGGTCGATCGTGCGTAGGATCGATCGTAAATCGAAAGGCTTGGGAATGAACGCCGCCCGCGTCGGCAGCTCGGACGGGTGCACCTTCACGATGCCGGACACCACCACCAGCAATGTCGGGGGATAGCGGTCGCGGACATAGTGGCCGAGCTTCATGCCATCCATCGATCCGGGCATGGCAACGTCGGTTAGCACGATCCAGATCGTGGCGTTCGCTTCCAGCAGCGCAATCGCCTGGTCGGCATTCTCGGCCTCGAAGCCGCGATCCTCGAAGAAGTCCACAAGGTCGTAGCGGATGAACGCCTCGTCCTCCATGATCAGGATGGCTCGCGCCCGCTCGGCTTGCTCGATGGTCATGCGCCGATCGCCTCGCCGGCACCTGCCAGCGGCGCTTCGATCCGGAACTCGGCGCTAGATACCGGGTAGCTCAACGTGGTATCGCCCCGGAAATAGCCACGTAGCGAGCGTTCGATCATGCGGGAGCCGAACCCCCGGCGGGTCGGCGCCGACACCGGCGGACCGCCCTGCTCCTGCCAGAGGAAGGAGAAGTGGGGGCCACCTTCCTCATCCCTCACTTGCCACTGGATCATCACCGTGCCCGTCTCGTTGCTCAACGCTCCATACTTGGTGGCGTTGGTCGCCAATTCATGCAGGGCCAAGGTCAACGCCAGAGCGGCTTGGGAGTTCAACCGGATGCGCGGGCCTTCCATCTTTATCCGGTCGCGTTGCCCGGCGACCGCCGTCAGGCCGGCATCCAGCACCTCGTGCAGCCCAGCCTCCTGCCATGACGATGCGGTCAGCACGTCGGTCGCACGCCCCAAGGAGGCGAGGCGGGAGCGAAGTCGGCCGATGCCTCCTCCGGCGAGGGCGCGTCGCGCATCGTCTGGCTGGCGATCGACTGCACCATTGTCAGGATGTTCTTGATGCGGTGCGCCAGCTCGCCATTGAGGAGCTGCTGCTGCTGGCGCACCTGCTCCAGGGCGGTGTGGTCGCGCGACACCGACAGGATGCGGGCGGTCTCCCCATCCAGCCCGGGAATGGGCGATACCGAGATGGACCAATGCTTGGCGGTGCCGAGGTAGGTATCGGCCGGCGCCTCGAAGTGCGTGGTTTCGCCCCGCTTGGCTGCCTCGATCGCCTCCTTCGCGTAGGCGGGTCCGCCTTCCTTGAGGAAGTTCGGTCAGGGGCATCCGGCGACGGCGTTGAAGTCGCTGACCTCCATCGTCTTCATGCCGCCTTCGCTCATGAAGGAGAGCGTGCCGTCCAGCTCCACGACCTTGATGCAGTCGGTCGAGGCGGCCAGCACGCTGCGCATGAACACCGCCGCTTCCTGCGCCTCGGCGGTCGCGGCGTCGCGCTCGCGCTTCGCCTTCACGCGCGCGGTGCTGTCGGAGGTGATGTTCATCAGGCCCGCGACCTCGCCTTCGTCGTCCCAGACGGGCGAGTAGGCGAAGTCGTACCACGTCTCCTCCGTGAACCCGTTGCGGGTCATGGTGAGCGGCTGATCCCGGAAGGCGACGCTTTCGCCCCGGAACACCCCCTCGATCAGCGGCTCCAGGTCAGGCCATAGTTCGGGCCATACCTCCGCGGTCGGGTAACCAAGCGCGTCGGGGTGCCGGCTGCCCAGGATGGGGGCATAACCGTCGTTGTAGAGCAGGATGCGCTCCGACCAGATCAGGCACATGGGATGGAGCGAGGCAAGCATGGCATCGACCGAGATGCGAAGGGCCGCCGGCCAAGTGCTGCGCGGACCCAGGGGCGTGCGGTCCCATGCGAACGCCCGGGTGCGCTCGGCCATGTTCAACTCGGGCATGCTGATGGCGAGAGAGGCGTTCATTCGGGATGGCTCGTCCGGTGATCTCAACGGGCTAACCACTGCACGGCCTGCTTCCAGTTTAGGCGAACCCAAAACTTGAGGGAAGCGCCGGAACCAAATCATAGTTAAAGCGTGAACGCGCGCCGATGCATCCGTTCTTGTCCGCGATGCAGACAGAGCCAGGATATAGCGGAGTGTGAGGTAACGCATCCTCATTCAGAGGGATCGGGAACAAAGAAAGCCTCAGGAAAATTCCCTCGACTTTACATAATGATTATTATCAGACTGGCGGATTTCTGTTCCGCTGCGGGCACTTACCTGCCCTCGCCGCGGTCGCGATCACCCGATCAGCGACGTTCGCTCACGCTGCCGCTGGTCGCGCTCGGTCCGCCACGCATCAAACTGCGCCAGAACGTCGTCCACGTCCATACCCGTCTGTCGGCGATGGGCATCGACGCGCGCGCGCAGCGGCTCGGGCCAAGCCACGCTGCTTCGGATCAGCATCGCTTGCACCCAGCGAGGCACGTAATTGAGCAGCTTCTCAAGTGTCTGGTGCTCGCGGAACGGCAGATGCGCGCCCGACATCAGTCGGCCGACGGGCTCGTCGGCCAGGAGCGCCACCACCGCACTGAGAACCTGAGCTCGAGCGGAGGGTGACAGCTCGTGGTAGGGCTGTTCGTCCCAGGTCTGCGGTTTGTGCTCCGGCATGATCGGCAGCAAGGGGCAGTCGAACAGATTGATGTAACTGGTCCTGAAGAGGCTTGGCGCCAGCAGCGCCCGGGTGAGATCGCGCAGCACGATGAGGAACTGACGGGCCGGCACCGGCTGTACCCCTAACAAGCGTGCCGGATGGCCGAGCAGCGCGTTACGGACCTCGCCGTCGAATGCGAAGAGGATTGAGAGCGCCGCGGCCGTTTCCTCCGGCTCGAAATAGGCCGCTGGCGTCGGCTTTGCCCAGCGGCTCGTCCTGAGCGGCGTGCCGCAATCTTCGCACACGAACTCGATGCCGACTGACCAAGTGAACCGCGGCGAGTGACTCGGCCGGCAACGCCGACAATAGTCCTGACGCCAAGCGCCATGCCGATGACAGAAGACGAGCGGCAGCGCCGCCTCTGCGTCGAGATAAGCCCCGCCGGCCTCGTGCGCTTCGGCAAGGCAATGGCGGCACCAGGCGAGATCGAGCTCACCTCGCGCTCGGCCGAAGCCGTCGGTACTTGGCAACCAGTCGACCGCGAGCCCCGGCCAGCGGCACTTAAGCCCGAGGTTGAGCACGACCTCCGACGCGACCCGTAGACCGGCCACGACGCTTTTCGCCTCGTGCAGATCCCAATGGACATCGGGCCGTCCCTTCATGCTCGGGCCAGCCTTCCATAGAACCTGCCGGAGCTCGGCGACCGATACATCGTAGCAGGCCGCGGTCCGCCCGAGCCAGGACGACGGCAACTCGTCGGGACGAGGACGGGGCGCGATCGGCAGCGCCACCCCAGCCACGGCTCAAGCAGCCGCCTTCGCCCGCCCGCGTCCACGACGCTGGGCCAACGCCTTCATGCTGACAGACGGGAGCACGAGGTCATCGGCGTCCAGATCTCCTACCTCGATCCGCTCGGTGCCGTTCTCGATCGCTCTCACGGCTAGCGTTTCGACGAGCCGGAAGATGCGGCCGGTGTTCCCATCGCAGAGGTCGAGGATGGCGGTCCGGCACCGCTCCTCCTCCAGCTGAGATGGCTTGCGCAGGGGCAGGATCGCGGCGAGCGTAACCATCAGCAGCCGAAATGGCTCGTCGTTCTGCCACCGGACGAGCTCGACCGCGTCAAACCGCTCGGCCAGCGCCGCGTCCGTGAGCAGCGCCGCGCGCGCCTCGTGATTGCCGGTGCAGACGAGCGGGATCTGCAGGTCGTTGGCCAGATACCGAAGCGTGTTAAGGAAGACGCGCTGCTGCCGTGGCGTGCAGGCCAGCATGTGGTTGATCTCGTCTAGGATAAGCATACGAGCACCCACCTGCCCCATGATCCGGCGGGTAAGCTGCCGGGCTCGCTGGACGTCGCCGCGCCCCGCAAAGCCGGCGCCGAGCTTCTCGAGAACCTCCCCGTAGAACTCGCCATCGGTCGGCTGTGGCGGCAGCTGAACGGCCACGACCGGGATCGTCGCCGTTCCCGTTGTGTCGTTGAACCCGCGCGGGTTCTCTGCCTCGAAGCGCTCGACGATGCGGGACTTCCCCATCCCGGTCTGGCCTAGATCAGGAGGCACGGCATGCGCGTGCGCGGCGGGTAGCGTAGCATCGCATCCAAGGTCTTGCGCACGGTCTCCGCCTTCGGGAAGCCAAGCCAACGATCCATGCGGATCCAGGCGATCCGCTCCTCGTCGGCCCACGTCGCGCGCTCGCGGTAGTCCTCGGCAAGATGCGACAGATCGCTCACCTGGGCATCTCCTCGACGAGGTACGGTAGCGCCTGCCGATCACCGCTCTTATCCGTACTCGAGGCGCCCGGCGGAGCTGTGGGTCTGTCGTCCTCGATGGTGGGCTTGCCGCTGCTTCTGGCGCGCCGTGCATCGGCCAAGGCCGCCCTGGTCCTCTGGAGCGCGAGCCGTGCGGCCTTTGTCTTGTGAGCGGCTTCTGCCACGATCAGGCGCTGTGTCTCCACCGCTTGGAAGATCAGCGTTTCATCAACCGCGTGCTGACCACGCTCGCGCAGGGTGCGAACCGCCTCCTTCTGTTCCCAGCGGGTGATCGCCGGCCGCCGGAGGTCACGATAGGGGACCTCGAGGTGCTCGCCATGCGGGAGCTCGAGCCAGATGCGAGAAAGGTCACGCGGATCCCATCGGATCGGCATCGTCTGCCCGGGTCGCGTGTACCAGCAGGACAGCGCGTCATCCCAATAGTGCGTATGGAACAGTTTGATGCCATGCGGGGTCACCGCGCGTAGTTCGCAAGGCAGGAAGTCGAAGAGAAAGCTGGCGCGATCGACCGGCAGCCGCACCAGCTCCGGTCGCCGATCCATCGCTTCGGCCCAGGCGAGCGCCGGCGGGATGCCGATGCCGCGGTGCCGCTCTGCATGGTACGGCCCGATGATCTGCGCGGCGAGCCAGACCTCCAACTCGCCCAGCGTCATGCACGCCTCGGCTTCGGAGTCATAGTCGCCACGCTCCGCCACGTTTGAGAACGTCGTGCCGGGCAGAAGATGGACGGCGCCCATCACCGTCCCGATCAGGCGCTCTATATGACCGCCGAAGTGCGGGCGCCGAACCGGACGATACTCTAGCGAGATCGAGTGGGCACGGCAGCCGCGTTTCAGAGCGTCGGAGCGGTGTTCGCGCGCATTGTCGAGGTGTAGCTGTAGGCGCTTGCAATCGTAGCGGCGTCTGCTCGCAAACAGCCGGTTTTTCTGCTCACGCTCTCTGCCACTGGCAGGTGGCATCCTGCTCGAATTATCTGCCAATGTGCTCGCCATCATCCGGCGCTGCTTGCAAACGGGGCGTCGTGCTCACGCTTCCTGCCAATGGGTTCTCCAAACCCGTCGCCGGCAGCCGCTTTTGAGAAGCAGGTTTTCAGAACAGTTTTGACAAGCAGCGGGCCGCAGAAATGCGTTGCGGTCATGGGCCGCCGGCAAGGTCGTCAGAAAGGAAGGTTTTCGCGAACAGCGGACGACGCATAGAACGCGCACAGATATACGTTTATGACCGAACCAGTCGAACTGCGCTGGCCTCGATCGTCCCGTTTGGGATCAAGAAGCGGGAAGGTTAGAAGCGGATCGTCCCAACCAGCGCCGCGCTGTCACCGCAAGCGGTCGGAGTTGTGCAATCGGCCTTCATCCTTAAGCCCCAAGGCGTGTGTTCCACACCGCCGACGATTCCCCCGCCCACCTGCGCAAGCCAAAGCAACTTCCCCTCTGGGGGATCACGCGTTGGATCAGCCCATCGGAAGGCGCTCAGTTCTACGCCATCAATGATGCGCTTACTCTCAACCTGATAGCCGAGCAGGGGTTTGCCGCTATCATACGGGCCGAAGACGATACTCAGCACGTAACCTGGCCCCGATACATCGTGGATGATGGAGTCAATGCCCTGCCCCTGAGTGAACCGGGCATCGGCAGCGAGCCGAAGCGTGCAGCAATTCTCGATAAGGAACCGGCCATGGGTCGGTTGATGCGGCCAACCAGCTACCGCAGCGTCACTTCCCGTGACCCTTTGTTGGGGAGCAGGGTCGGGCGAGCAGCCGGCCATCGCGAGAGCACTAAGTGGGAAGAGCAGCCAGACATTGACCATCGCTGCGATCGTAACTGCCGATCAAGGGTCTCGCAAACGATGGTATTTTGGGACAGTGCCGCGCCAGTCAGTCCGGGATCAGTGCCCAACCGCGTATTTGCAACGTCGCCATCGTCGTAAGCGCCGACACGTCAACTTCGACAGTCTTATCGACCGTGGTCCGGGCAATCCCGTTTCCGATCAGAGCCTGGCTGCACACCCGAACGGACACGCCTGCGCGCTTCAGCTCTGCTATCAGGGCAAGATTGGGGTTCGCGGCAGCGCCGGTCTTGGTCGCATATGCCGCATCCTCGACGACGATCGGCGTCGCCGGGCCGTGGACGATCACGACCACATCTCCCCGTGCCGGCCGCACGCCATCGGCGCCAAGCAAATTCAGGAAGCGTGCCACCTTTTCGAGCGATGGATTGACCTTATCGGGGGATGACGCTGCCTTCGTCACGTTGAACAGTACGCGATATCGCAAGGAGCGGTCCGGCCGCTCCGCCGCGCCTTCCACCGGCGTGATTTTACCATATCCAGCGATCACCGGCTGTTGAGTGGTGACGCCCGCTGACACGACGCTGCTCATGACGGCCAGGCATCCTGCAATCGCGATAAAAGGCAGCCGCATCTAACTTTTCCTTCCACGGTCGAAACGATTACCCGATCCTCGCAAACACGGCCGCGCCGATGTTTTGCGGCCGCGCGGTAGCCATCGCTTCGCGTGGTCGCGCCGACCGGGGAGCGGGCGCTGCTTGCTCCACAGCTATATCGTCGGCACCGAACATCGCTTCGAGCGTGCGCACGCAGAGTGCAGCCGCATCATTGGCAAGACGGTAGTGGACCTGCTTGGCCTCTCGCCTCGTCTTCACCAGATCAGCGCGGCGCAGCTCAGCAAGCTGCTGGCTGAGCGCCGGTTGGGTCACCCCAGTAGCGGCCTCGATGTCCGCGACCTGGCGCTCACCGCCGAGCAGATAGGACAGGATCATAAGGCGCTGGGGTTGAGCAAACACGCGCAGCTTCTCAACCGCCGCATCGGCGATCGCGCGGGATTGATGTATCGCCGTCATCGATCTGCCTTCAACTGATGAAACCAGTCTGCGCCAGCGCTGCCGGGCAGGGCAGGCGGCAGCAGGACGTCGTCGCCCGGCTGCCAGTCGGCCGGCGTATAGACTTGCCCATCGGCCGAGCGCTGCAATGCCCTGACCGTGCGCAGCATCTCGTCGACCGATCGCCCGACGCTCATGGGATACCAGTTGAGCGCCCGGATAATGCCCTCGGGATCGATGAAATAGGTCGCGCGGACGGCCGAGGCGTCGCCAGCCTGCTCGTCAAGCATGCCGTAGGCGTAACCCACCGCCATCGATGGGTCTTCTACGACCGGGAACGGCACCTCGACGCCGAAGACATCCTTGATCGCGCGCAACCAAGCGACATGCGAATACAGGCTGTCGACCGACAGTCCGAGCAAGACGCAATCCAGCTCCTCGAACTGCGGTGCAGCCTTGGCCAGTGCCACGAACTCGCTGGTGCAGACCGGCGTAAAGTCGGCCGGATGCGAGAAGAACACGACCCAGCGACCACGATACTGATCGAGCGTCATTTCGCCCTGCGTCGTGCGAGCGGTAAAATTCGGGGCCGCGTCCCCGATGCGCAACGAGCGCGGCGCGTCTGCATCCATCGTTTCCATGCTTTTCAGATGGCACGGACAGCCCGTTGACGCAAGTGAATTACATGACTACATAAAGTCTGAAATCGATAAACGGAGGCGGTCATGGAATCGGCTTTGAACGAGGCAGTTGCGCAAATCGAGCGAGCGAAGGCGGCGGGGTCGCCGATCGTTCATTCCTTCTTCGATGAGCCGACCAACACCGCGACCTACGTCGTTTGGGACCCTGCCACGCGGAAAGCGGCGATCGTCGACAGCGTCCTGGATTTCGACGCTGCGGCAGGCCGTACCAAGACGGCCTCGGCGGATGCGGTCATCGCTTATGTGCGACAGAACGGCCTGACGGTCGACTGGCTGCTCGAAACCCACGCCCATGCCGATCACCTGTCTGCGGCACCCTATTTGCAAAAGGCGCTTGGCGGCCAGCTCGCGATCGGCCGTGAGATCATCCGCGTGCAGAACGTCTTCGGCAAGATTTTCAACGCCGGCACCAACTTCGAACGCGACGGCTCCGAGTTCGATCGGCTCTTCGACGACGGCGACCGTTTTGCGATCGGCGACATCGAGGCCCTCGCGCTGCATGTGCCGGGGCATACCCCGGCCGACATGGCCTATGTCATCGGTGACGCAGTCTTCACCGGCGATACCCTCTTCATGCCGGATTACGGCACGGCGCGGGCAGATTTCCCCGGCGGTGACGCCCGCCAGCTCTACCGCTCGATCCGCCGACTGATGCAGTTGCCGGACGAGACGCGGCTGTTCCTGTGCCACGACTACAAGGCCGCGGGTCGCGATCAGTATGTCTGGGAAACGACTGTCGGCGCGCAGCGCGTTGGCAACGTCCATGTCCACGAAGGGGTAGACGAAGACGACTTCGTCGCGATGCGCACCAGTCGCGATGCCACCCTGTCGATGCCCAAGCTCATCCTGCCATCGGTTCAGGTGAACATGCGCGGCGGCCATTTGCCGGAGCCGGAAGCTAACGGCACCCGCTACCTCAAGATTCCACTGGATGTGCTGTGATGCCCGGATTTCCTCATGCCATGCCGCTCGCCGGCTTCATCGGTGGGCTGATGATCGGCATCGCTGCTGCGATCATGCTGCTGGGGAACGGTCGTATAGCCGGGGTCAGCGGCATGTTCGCGCGTGTCCTCGGCCTTTCCGAAGGCGGCGCGCCGTGGACGATCGCACTTCTTTTCACAGCGGGGCTGCCCTTGGGCGCGGCCCTTGCTGCGGCGAATCTGGATGTGGAAGCACGCTTCCCGACGTCGCTTGGGTTGATCGCCGTCGCCGGTCTGATCGTCGGGATCGGGACGCGGCTCGGCGCGGGATGCACCAGCGGTCACGGCGTCTGCGGTCTGTCGCGTCTGTCACCGCGGTCCATCGTCGCGACGGGCACCTTCATGGCGACGGGCATCGCGACCGTTACCCTCATGCGTCTGGCGGGGGTGACGCTGTGATGCGCCAGGGCATCCTCTCGCTCGTCAGCGGCACGCTGTTCGGCGCCGGCCTTGCCGTTTCCGGCATGATCGATCCTGCGCGGGTACGGGCGTTCCTCGACGTCGCCGGTGCCTGGGACCCGACCCTCGCTTTCGTCATGGGCGGGGCAATCCTGCCGATGGCGATAGCGTGGTTCATCGCGCGTCGGCGCTCCGCGCCGATCGTCGCCGAGCAATTCCATACACCGGCCACCTCGCCGATCGACACGCGCCTCATCGGCGGTGCCGCCTTGTTCGGCATAGGCTGGGGCCTTGTCGGGCTCTGCCCAGGCCCTGCCATCGCCGCACTGGCGATCCAGCCTGCACCGGCGCTGCTCTTCATCGCCGCGATGGCGCTGGGCGCTGCCATCCACCGCTTCGCACTCACCCCACGCCGTTCGGCCTGAACGGGACAGGAGACGTCACATGGCCTTCAAGAAGATCACACCGTCCTTCTCGGCTGCTCCCCAGCTTACCCGGAATGACGTCGCTGCTGCCGCACGGGCGGGATACCGCTCGATCGTTTCGAGCCGACCCGACGGCGAGGAGCCGGGTCAGCCAAGCGCACAGGATATGGCCCGCTTGGCCGAAGAACACGGCCTTGCCTTCGCGCATGTCCCGATCGTGCCGGGCAAGGCGACCGATGCCGATGCGGATCGGATGAAGGAAGCGCTGACCACGCTGCCGGGGCCGACGCTCGGCTTCTGCCGAAGCGGTACGCGGGCAGCCACCCTGTGGGCGCTGGCGGAGGCGGACCAAACTGATCCCGCAACGATCATCGGTCAGGCGAAAGCAGCCGGATACGACCTCGCCGATCTGAAGCCGGCGCTTGCCCGCCGGTCTGAGAGGACCGGCAAATGACCTACGACGTCGTCATCATCGGAGGTGGGGCTGCTGGCATCTCAACCGCCGCCAGCATCCTGAAGCGCAACGCCAAGGTATCGATCGCTGTCGTCGATCCCGCCCAGGAGCACTATTACCAGCCCGGTTGGACGTTGGTCGGGGCTGGCGTTTTCACCCCCGAACAGACCCGCAAGGCGGAAGCCGACGTGATGCCCAAGGGCGTCGAATGGATACGGCTACCTGCAATCAACATCGATCCCGTTCGCCAGGCGATCACCTTGGGGGACGGGGATACGATCGCCTACCGTGTCCTGATCGTCGCCTTGGGTCTGCGCCTCGCGTGGGAGAAGATCGCCGGACTTCCCGAGGCGTTGGGCCGCAACGGCGTCACGTCCAACTACCGCTACGATCTGGCACCCTACACCTACCGGCTTGTCCGGGATTTGGAGCGGGGGCGTGCGCTGTTCTCGCAACCGCCGATGCCGATCAAGTGCGCCGGCGCGCCGCAAAAGGCGATGTATCTCTCCTGCGACATCTGGCGCGAGAGCGGCGTCCTTCCCGCGATCGACGTCGAGTTTCACAACGCCGGCGCGGCGCTGTTCGGCGTCGCGACCTACGTCCCGGCGCTGATGGAATATGTCGAGAAGTACGCGATCGACCTCAAGCTGGAGTCCAACCTTGTCGCGGTCGACGCCGATCGGGGTGTCGCCACATTCGAGCGCAAGCGGGACGGCGTAAGCGAGCGGATCGAGCGCGAGTTCGACATGCTCCACGTCGTGCCGCCTCAGGTTTCGCATGATGTCGTCGCCAAAAGTCCGCTCGCGGCGGCAAACGGCTTCGTCGAGGTCGATGAGGCGACGCTGCGGCACAAGCGGTATGACAACGTCTTCGCCTTGGGCGATGCCGCCGGGACGAGCAATGCGAAGACGGCTGCGGCAGCCCGTAAGCAGGCACCCGTGGTGGCGGTCAACGCGCTCGCCGCACTCGATGGCAAGCCCCCTGTCGCCGACTATGACGGCTATGGATCGTGCCCGCTCACCGTCGAGCGTGGCAAGATCGTGCTTGCCGAGTTCGGCTATGGCGGAAAATTGCTCCCCAGCTTCCCGTCCTGGCTGCTGGACGGAACGCGCCCGACGCGAACTGCGTGGTTCCTGAAGGAGCGCATGCTGCCCCCGATCTATTGGCAGGGCATGCTGAAGGGCCATGAGTGGATGGCGGCCCCGCACGAGATCGGCAAGGCGGCATGACCCTCGAACCGATCCAGTATCTGCTCGGCGCGCTGTCCGGCAGCCTGGTGGGCTTCACCCTCGGGCTTGTTGGCGGGGGCGGATCGATCCTCGCCGTCCCGCTCATGGTCTATCTGGTGCGCGTGCCGGATGCGCACCTCGCCATCGGCACGAGCGCGTTCGCCGTCGCGGCCAACGCCGCCACGGGACTGATCGGCCATGCCAAGGCGCATACCGTCAAATGGCGCTGCGGCGGGATGTACGCGACCGCCGGCGTCGTCGGTGCCCTGTTCGGCTCTACAGCGGGCAAGGCCATGGATGGCGGCAAACTCCTCTTCCTGTTCGCGCTGGTCATGGTCGTCGTCGGCGTACTGATGCTGCGCGGGCGGGGTGACGCGGGCAATCCGGGCGCGGAATGCAACCGGGAGAAGGCGCCGAAGGTGCTGGGCTACGGCCTTGGCACCGGCCTGTTCTCGGGCTTCTTCGGCATCGGCGGAGGCTTCCTGATCGTCCCCGGCCTGATTGGGTCGACGGGTATGCCGATCCTGAATGCTGTCGGCACGTCGTTGATCGCGGTCACCGCTTTCGGGCTGACGACGGCCGCCAACTACGCGTTTTCTGGTCTGGTCGACTGGCCGCTTGCGTTCGCGTTCATCGGCGGTGGGGTTGTCGGCGGCCTGGCCGGAACGCGCATCGCGAAGCGCCTCGGCACAGGCGGTACGCTCACCACGGTCTTCGCTGTCCTTATCTTCGTGGTGGCGGCCTACATGCTCTGGAAGAGCGCGGCCACGTTTCTCTGATGGATAGCGCAATCGCAATCGGGCCGCTGATGCTGGCCGTCGATCGCGGGCTTGCCGTGCTGTGCATCGTCGTCTTTCTCGGGTTGACGACACTGGCTGGGCGGTTCCGCTTCCCTCGCGTGGCGGCAGTTGCCACCAGTGCTATCGTCGCAGGACTTATCACGGCGCGGATCGGTTATGTTGCTGCCCATTGGGCGAGTTACGCCGACTCTCCGCTGTCCATCCTCGCCGTGTGGCAGGGCGGCTTTTTCCCCGTTGCAGGACTTCTCGGCGCTGCGGCGATACTGGCGATCCGGCTTGGCCGCTCAAGCGCGCTGGCGGCAGGCTGGGGAGCATTGGCTGTAGCGGGCGGCCTCTGGTTTGCGCTTCAGGCGCTGATCCCTCCCGTGACCTACGGCCCGTTTCCCTATCATCTTAATCTGACGACCGCGTCCGGCGCTCCGCTTCCACTCGATCGCTTCCGCGGCCGCCCTTTCGTGGTCAACCTGTGGGCGACCTGGTGCGGTCCGTGCCGGCGTGAGCTGCCGATGCTCGATGCGGTTGCATCGCGGACCGGCGAGGTCCCGATCCTTCTCGCCGATCAGGGTGAGGCTCCAGCGACCGTCAGCGGCTTCCTCAACCGTGAAGGCATCGGTGCGAGGCATGTCGCGCTCGACCCCGATCGCGGCCTTTCCCAAGCCCTGAAGGTAGCCGGCTATCCCGCAACTGCCTTCGTCGCGGCAGACGGCACGATCGTGCAGCTCCAGCTTGGCGAGCTGTCACGCGCAGCCCTCGCCGATGGAATCGATCTAGCAAGGAAACACCGATGAACCGTCGCAATCTGATGTCGCGTGGCCTGTTGGCTGCGCTTGTCTTCGCCGCGCCGATCACGCCTGTTTTCGCGCAGCAGCCCGATCTTTCGCGCAAGGCCGTCGTCGACGATCCCGTGGCTCCCAAGCGCGCAGGCAAGATCTACGATGTCACGGTGGTCGAGTTCTTCGACTACAACTGCCCCTATTGCCGTCGCATGGAGCCGGTGCTGAACGCCCTGCTTCGTTCCGATCCGAAGGTGCGGATCGTGTATCGGGACTGGCCGATCTTCGGTCCTGCCTCACGTGAGGCATCGCGCGCGGCCGTTGCGAGCCAGTGGCAGGGCAAGCATGCCGCCTTTCATGGGGCGCTGCTGACCTCGTCGGCGCGGCTCGACAGCACCGGCATCAAGGCAGCCGCTGCCAGAGCCAAGGTCGACTGGCCCCGTCTGCAACGGGATTTGAAAATGCACGGTGCCGAAATCGACGCGCTACTCGCGCGCACCGATGGCATCGCCCGCGCGATCGGTTTCAACGGGACGCCGGCGCTAATCGTCGGCTCACAGGTTGTCGCCGGGGCGGTCGATCTGCCGACGTTGCGTCGCCTCGTCGCGGAAGCTCGCAACAAGCCTGCGGCGCGCTGACCATGCCCGGGCCGCTCAATCGGAGACAGCTTGCCGGACTGGGCGCGGTGGTCGTGGGTGGCTGGGCAGTCGGGCAGATTCTTCGGCGTACTGCCCCGATTGGTCGCGATGTCGGTCCGACCGCTGACCTGATCCTGGCCGGTAACGGCTCGCCGGAGGACGGGCCTGCCGATGCTACGCTCCGGCTTGCCGTGTTCACCGACTATCGTTGCCCGGCCTGCCGTCATGGGTTTCCCGCCCTGGAAGAAGCTGTGCAACGCGACGGCAAGGTGCGGGTCATCTACAAGGACTGGCCGATCTTCGGTCCGCCCTCCGAACGTGCCGCAAGCGTTGCGATCGCCTGCGCCGAACAAGGGATTTATCCGGCCGTACATCGCGCGTTGATGACGGACAGCCGCACGATCGATGACGACATGCTGCGGGACATCGTCGAGCGCGCTGGGGGCGACTGGCGGCGCGCGACGACCTGGCTTGCCGCCCACGCTGACGCTGTCGCGGCCCGCCTGCGGGCGAACGGACGGGAAGCCTATTCGATCGGGCTAGCCGGCACCCCGGGTTATCTTGCCGGACGCCTGCTGGTGATGGGGGCGATCGACACCGCCGACTTCGAACGGCTGTTCGCGCGTGCGCGGGCAGAAAGCTGACGATGCGAGAGGATACGAAACATGATCGAGTATAACCACAAGGGCATGACGGTCGCGTCGCTCCACGACGAGCGCACCGGCAGTTTCCAGTATGTCGTGGTCGACGAAACCACAAAGACCGCCGCGATCATCGACCCGGTCCTTGACTTCGATCCGCGCGCCGGTGCGACCGCAACCGACAATGCCGATCTGATCCTCGATTATGTCCGCGCGAACGGGCTTAATGTGGAATGGGTGCTCGATACCCATCCCCATGCCGATCACTTCTCGGCCGCCCCGTACCTTGCGGAAGAGACGGGTGGCAAAACCGCAATCGGCGCCAGGGTCGTGGAGGTGCAGAAGCTTTGGCAGGACATCTACTGCCTGCCCGACCTGCCCGTCGATGGCAGCCAGTGGGATCACCTATTCAACGATGGCGAGCAGTTCACGATCGGCTCGCTCGATGCGCGCGTCATGCTCTCGCCTGGCCACACGCTCGCCTCGATTACTTATGTCGTGGGTGACGCGGCGTTCGTTCACGATACGCTGATGGTGCCCGACAGCGGCACGAGCCGGGCGGATTTCCCCGGTGGTGATGCGCACGCACTTTGGCGCTCGATCCGCGCAATCCTCGACCTCTCACCTGAAACCGCGACCTATGTAGGACACGACTACGGCAAGGACGGTCGCGAGGTGATCGGCCGTTCGACAGTTGCCGAACAGCGCCGTGACAACATCCATGTACGCGATGGCATCGACGAAGCGGAGTTCGTGGAAACCCGCGAGAAGCGCGACGCTTCGCTCCCGTTGCCAGATCTCATGCTCGCTGCACTTCAGGTCAATATCCGTGGCGGGCGGTTGCCGGATGCTGATGCGTGCGGAACGGCGTTCCTCAAGGTGCCTTTGAACCGCTTCGGTCCGGTCAAATAGGCTGTTTCCACTGCGCAAGCGTGCTGTTCAACGGGACATGATCTGAGTTTCTTTCCCGATTGGGAAGGTTCAGGGAGACGGCTGACGGTCGCAAGGCGCGCCGGACGGCAGGGAAATAGCCGTTTTCCCAAAATATGTTCCCGATTGCTCATTCCCGAAATGGCCGGTTGGAGACGGAGAAATGGGACGATCCGGCCCGTGAAATGAACCCGCCTTTGACATCCGCCCGGAGCGGATAATGTGAGCAGCCATGTCCGATTGCGAGCAGCCCCGGATGATGGCGAGCACGCTGGCAGCTAATTTGAGCAGGATGCTACCCGCCAGTGGCAGAGAGCGTGAGCAGAAAAACCGGCTGTTTGCGAGCAGACGCCGCTACGATTGCAAGCGCCTACATGTAGCCGATCCATGAGACCCTGATTGTCCCAAGGTGCCTCCATGCCACGCTCGGCCAACCAGTCGACCTTGGGGAGGACGGCTTGGCGCATGCACATGCCAACCGACACGGCCGAAGGTGCGAGCAGATCGAGGTGGAACCCCGGCACCGTGCGGCTCGCGATATCAACCATCAGCGTGAGCCACGGCCGCCCGATCGGCTTGCGATACAGGTCGTCGACTACGATGACGTCGACCAGGGTGTGATCCGATTGGACGAGCTCCAGCGCATAGCTGGCCTCCAATACACCGCGTGTCGGCTCCCATTTGTCAGCAGCGGCCTTGGACCCTTGCCTGCGCGCCGTGACCGTCTGGGGAGGCAATCTGCTTAATCGCGCTTGGATCGCTTTGGTGCTGGGCACTTTCAGCCCGATCTTCTGCTCCTCATGTCGGAGCCAGCGGCGGAGCGCCTGCACACTCGGCTTCTCGAGGGTGAGGTAACAATCCGCGATGCCTCGAGCGATCAACTGTTCAGCCGCCGATGAGAGCCGCCGCTCTCCCCTCTCCCGCCCCCGCGGGCGCGGCAACAGCGAGGCGGCAACGGGCGACGCACGGTAAAGCTGGAGAAGCTCGTGAAAACGGGCGCGACCCAGCCCGAGCTGACCCAGCGCTTCGGCGGCTGCGTTGCCCGGGATGCGGGCCAGCGCAGCAAGTGGGCGGATGATCTTCTCGCGGCGGTGCGCTTCTGCCCAGTCAGCGTCGCTCGCCGTCTTCAGGTCCGCGGTTCGCATGGTACGACGCCTCGGCTGATCCAGCTTGGCGAGCGTCCGCTCTTTTGAGGAGATTGTCCACTCTTTCAGGTGTGGACGGACTTCAGTCGAGATTTGCCGACTGCGTCCACCTTTTCAGGAGAACCGACACCTCACCCGCGCCATACCAGCTAGTCTGTCCGATAATTGTTATTCTCGGGCAGACTTTACGCGGCCAACTTTCGGCGCCAAAGTGTGCTGCGAACCACCGAAGAGCAAACGGCACCTATCTTGCAAAACCTCAAACCCGACGACGAGGCATCATCCGACTTTGCAGTGAGCGTAATCGCGCCGGCCGAGATCGCGCTGCGCCCGGCGACTGTCCTGCTGCCCGGGATAGTCGACGAGGAGATCGAGCGCGCCGACAGCTACGCGCGCGCCGCACGCTCGACTAACACGCACCGCGCCTACGTTACCGATTGGGAGATCTTCACCGGCTGGTGCGCCGAGCGCGGAGAGTGTCCGCTGCCGGCGACCGCCGAGCTCGTGCGCCGGTTCGTGAGTTGGGACGCCGATCGCGGTCGCAACCCCGCGACCATCAACCGCCGCGTCGCCGCGATCGGCTATTTCCACAAGCTTCACGACTACGTTCGTCCGACCGAGCAATCCGGCGCTGGCAAGCTGCGCGAGACCATGGCCGGGATCCGCAACGCCTGTAAAAAGCCCAAGGCGCGCAAGGATGCGGCCGATGCTGCAATCCTTGAGGCGATGATCGACTCCTTCCCGGGAGACGAGCTGCGTGCGCGGCGCGATCGGGCCGTATTGGCGATTGGCATGGCAGCGGCGCTGCGGCGCTCCGAGCTGGTGGCGCTGACCCTTGGCGACATCGCGATCGTTGCCGAAGGGCTGCGGATCACGATCGGAAGGTCAAAGACCGATCAGGCTCAGGAGGGCGCGGCGATTGCTGTGCCGGAGGGCTCACGGATCCGGCCGAAGGAGCGGCTGCTTGGCTGGATTGAGGCGGTGAAGGTGAGGGAAGCGGGCACCGATCGCAGCAATGAGGCATGGGCAGCGATGCCGCTGTTCCGCCGATTGACTCGACAGGACACCCTTACCGAGGATCCCATGAGCGATCGAGCGGTCGCTCGACTAGTCCAGGCGGCAGCTCGCAAGACCGGCTTGGACGAGCGGAAGTTTGCCGGGCATTCACTTCGAGCTGGCTTTCTTACGGAAAGCGCGGCTCGCGGCGCGACCATCTTTAAGATGCAGGAGGTCAGCCGCCACAAGTCGGTCCAGGTGCTATCCGACTACGTGCGAAGCGCCAGTCTCTTTAAGGATCACGCTGGAAGCGGGTTCCTGTAGGTCGTTGGGGACAGGTTCTCTGCTTCGCGCATTGCGACCTGTCGTGCGATCGCCTGAGGGGACGCGGTGTCATAATCGAAACTGGTCCATCTGCCAGAGAGTCCCGTCACCCTTAACATTTCCATTGAAGTGCTTCGACATCGTCCGCACTTTTGCAGCGTGATTACTGGGGGAATGCAATGAACGTCTTCGATTTGGATAAAGAGGTAATCGCAACCTATGAATCCTTTTCTCGTTCGTTCGCGAATATTCGTGCACCTGATCTGCTTGCTCAGGTGTCAAAGATCTATGAAGATGGCGTATTCTGGCCCGAGCCGCTGCTCGGCATTAATCCGCGCTATCTTTCGGGCCCGAAGGTGACCGATCTGGTCGCGAGCGGCGATCTCGATCCCGCGCTCGCGACTATTTTTGCCAAGGGTGATCCGCGCGAGCCGATTCGCCTGTATCGACACCAGGCGCAGGCCGTCGCCAAAGCGAAGACCGGCCAGAGCTATGTCGTGACCAGCGGCACGGGTTCGGGGAAGTCGCTGTGCTTTTTCATCCCCATCATCGACGAAATCGTTCGGGGTCGTCGCGCGGGTGCCGCGCGCGGGACGAAGGCCATCATCATCTACCCGATGAACGCGCTCGCGAATAGCCAGCTCGAGGAGCTGCAGAGCTACATCCGCGATTGCGATCTGCCCGATAACTTGAAGCCGACGTTCGCGCGGTTCACCGGACAGGAGAAGGACGCTCGCCGCCAGCAGATCGTCAGCGAGAATCCTGACATCATCCTGACCAACTTCATGATGCTCGAACTGCTCATGACCAGGCAGGACGATATCGATCAGGCCATGATGGCAAACGCGAAGGGCCTTCGCTTCCTCGCTCTGGACGAACTCCATACGTATCGTGGTCGCCAGGGTGCCGATGTCGCGATGCTCGTGCGCCGCGTCCGCCAGCGCCTGACCACCGAGGGCAGCCTTATCTGCATCGGCACTTCCGCGACCATGTCGTCGGCCGATGATGACGGCGAGCGCAACCGCGCGGTCGCCGATGTCGGCAGCCGGCTGTTTGGCGTTCCAGTCAGCGAGCACGATATCATCAACGAAGACTTCGAGCGTGCGACCAATCCGGCTCGCACCGCAGACGGCCTCGGTGCGGAGCTGGCCGGCTTTCTACAGCAGGATGTTCCGGATCATCTGACCGACCATAATTTGGTCGATAACCCGCTTGCGATCTGGATCGAGACGCGCATTGGGCTGGAGGAAGGCCTGAAGTGCCGCCGTCGTCCGCCCATCACAGTAACGGACGCAACCAAGCTGCTGGCCTCGGACACCAAGCTGGATGAGAAACTGTGCAGGGACAGGCTCGTCAAGATGCTGGCCGTCATCGGCCTGCCGGAAGACGAGCGTGGCGGCACGGGAGATAGGTCGTTCCTGACCTTTAAGCTGCACCGCTTTATCTCAGGCGCGGGCACGGCATACGCAACCCTGCGTCCAGCGCCTGGGCGCCTCGTGTCCATCACGGGCGACAAATACCATCCGGACGACTCCGAGGCGCGCCTGTTCCCGACCTATTTCTGCCGTGAGTGCGGGCAAGAGCATCATCCCGTGACCATGCTCCCAAATGGCGCGGTCGTGCCGCGTGACATCGACGACCTGCCCAAGGACGCCATCGAGGACGACGGCACTATGCATGGATACATCGTGCCTGTCGTAGGGGCTGGCCTTCATTTCTCGGGGGATCCAGAGGACTATCCGGAGGACTGGCTCGATCTTGCATCGCCGTCGCCGCGCCTAAAGTCCGCCTACCGCGGCAAGCAGGAGGGCTCGCTTCTGAAGATCGGACCCGACGGTCAGACCGACGAGGCGGGGATCGAGGCGTGGTTCTTCGCGGGCGCTCATCGCTTCTGCGCCAACTGCAAGAACATCCCGTCGTCGCAGGCGCGTGAGCGAAACAAGCTCGCCAGCCTTTCGGCCGAGGGGCGTAGCTCGGCCACGACCCTCATCACCGCCGCATTGCTGTCGGCGATGCATGAAGATAGCTCACTGGGCGAATACCAGCGCAAGCTGCTCGGCTTCACCGACAATCGTCAGGATGCGGCGCTGCAGGCTGGGCACTTCAACGATTTCATCTTCGTCACGCTGCTGCGCGCGGGCCTGCTAAAGGCCGTCACTGACGCCGGCGATCGCGGACTTGAGCATCAGCGGTTCGGGGATGCCGTCCGCCAGGCGCTCGGATTCTCACGCGACAACAAGGAGCGTCTGGCAGAATGGATGGCCAATCCGGATGCCCGTGGCCTGATCGCGTTCGAGCAGGCGGAGCATGCGGTCACCAAGGTGCTGGCCCATCGCGTGTGGAGCGATCTCCGCCGTGGCTGGCGCTTCACCAATCCGAACCTCGAAGATCTCAAGCTAATTGAGGTTCGCTTCCCCGGTCTCGATGAACTTGCGAAGGACCATGATCTTTTCGCTCGCGATGACTTCCTCACGAAAGCGTCGGTCGAGACCCGCAAGGAGCTGTTTAAAATCCTGTTCGACGCCATGCGCAAGGGGCTGGCAGTATCGACCGAGGCTCTCGAGAAGCAGCTGATCGGCCAGGTCGCACAGGAAGCGCAGCAAAGCCTTCGCTTCCCCTGGAACATTGAAACTTCGGAAGCAGACCGCCTGCGGACCGCCGGCGTTCTGATGATCGATGCGCCGAAGCGTGAGACGATCTCGAACGCCGAAAACGATGCAATCACCCGCGGCGGCTACATGTCGGCGATCGGCAAGGCACTGTGTCATTCCCGACTCTGGGGAGCGAGCGCCCCCAAACGGAAGAACTATGCCGGCTTCATCGAGACGCTAGTCAAAGCGGCCGAAGCTCATGAGATTCTGCGCAAGGTCCCCATCGGTGGCGGCGACGCCTGGCGCCTCGCTCCCGCTGCGCTGCGTCTACACATCGCGGCTCCTTCTGGTGGGGATGTGAAGGCCAATGCCTTCTTCCGTGATCTCTACACGTCGGTCTCCAAGTCCCTCGGCGACCAAGGGGCGCTCGCGTTCGCGTTCGAGGCGCGCGAGCACACCGCCCAGGTCGAGAACGATGTCAGGCAGTGGCGCGAAGACCGCTTCCGCTTCGCTGAGGCTGATCGTAAACGCATCGCCGGCAACAAGGAGCTGATGAAGGACAAGGAGGAGCCGGACAGCTTCCTTCCGATGATGTTCTGCTCGCCGACGATGGAGCTGGGTGTCGACATCAGCGCGCTGAGCACCGTGTATCTGCGCAACGCGCCCCCGACGCCTGCCAACTACGCACAGCGCGCGGGTCGCGCGGGAAGAAGCGGTCAGGCCGCGCTCGTTGTAACCTACTGTGCCGCGCAGTCGCCGCACGACCAATATTACTTCAACGACCGCAAGCAGCTTGTCGCGGGTCAGGTGAAGCCTCCCGCCCTCGATCTGGCGAACCGCGACCTCATCGCCAGCCACATCCATGCGGAATGGCTGGCGACCGCTCGGGCGCCGCTCTCCGCGTCGATCCCGCAGAACCTCGACATGGACAACACCGATGGCTTCCCGGTTGCGGAAGCCCATCTGCACGCCTTCGAGCAGGTCAAGCAGGACACCCAGCTACCCCGTGATCTCAGGGCCATCCTTGAAACCGTCACGCCATATGTGGAACTCGACGCGTTCCCGGATCTCGCGGATTTGGACACGCTGATCGAGACGGTCATCGCTACCGCCAGCCAAGACTTTGACACGACGTTCGAGCGGTGGCGCGATTTGTATCGCGGTGCGCTGCGTGAGCAGGCGGATGCCGACCAGGTCCGCAACAAGACCAATGTCGCGCCCGGCGAGCGGAAGGCTGCCGCTAACCGCTACAAGCTGG
The DNA here is from genome assembly GCF_002117915.1 of Sphingomonas sp. TZW2008. GTDB lineage: Bacteria > Pseudomonadota > Alphaproteobacteria > Sphingomonadales > Sphingomonadaceae > Sphingomonas. The sequence continues at coordinate 22,404 of NZ_BDJB01000015.1, forward strand.
CGGCCGACGAGCTTGAGATGCTGGTGCATGGTCGTGCAACCAACGGCTCCGATTTCTACACCTATCGCTACCTCGCCACCGAGGGCTTCCTTCCGGGATACAACTTCCCCAGGCTGCCGCTCTACGCCTTCATTCCGGCCATGCGCGGCACGGCGGTGCTCCAGCGGCCGCGCTTTCTAGCCATCTCGGAATTCGGTCCTAATAGTCTCGTCTATCACGAGGGGCGCGCATTCCGCATCATCAAGGCAAAACTGCCGGCGGGACGCCGGAGCGACGACGGCAGCCTGGCCACGGACACTCTTCTGCTGTGCGGCCAGTGCGGTGCGGCCGAGACCTCCGCGATCGCCGAGCGCTGTCAGGCTTGTGGAAGTTCTCTGGGCGAAGCCGAGCGCCTCGACTCCGTTTTCCGTATCGAGAACGTCGAGACGTATCCCACGGCCCGCATCACGGCCAATGACGAGGATCGCCAGCGTCGTGGATTTGAGATCCAGACCGTATTCGCTTGGACCGGCGGTCCCGGCAGCGTCCAGACCATCCAGCTGGAGCATGACGGCGCATCGCTCGCGATGTTCTCCTTCGGACGCCGCGCCAAGATCACCCGCCTCAACAAAGGGCTCAAGCGCCGCGCCGAAAAGGCGATCTGCGGCTTCGTCATCGATCCCCTTTCGGGCCGCTGGCTTGCCGACAAGAACAACGATGACGGAACGGGTGCCGATCCGGGCAAGTCTCGCCAGCAGCGCATCGTGCCCGTGGTCGAGGACCACAAGAACTCGCTTTTGCTCATCCCCGACCGTTCCCTCGGTTTCGAGCTGCACGATATGGCGACGCTCCAGCACGCCCTCGTGCGTGCGATCGAGATCAGCGAGTCGCTGGAAGAGGGTGAGATGCTCGGCGAGCCGATGCCCAACAGGGACGATCGCCGTGCCCTGTTGCTCTATGAAGCGACCGAAGGCGGTGCCGGCGTCCTCAGCCGTCTGATGAACACACCCGGACGCTGGCAGTCGCTGGCACGCACCGCGCTCGAACTCATGCATTACAAGTTCGACGACAAGGGTGCGCTCGTCGAAGGCGACAAGCCGTGCGTCGAGGCCTGCTACCGATGCCTGATGTCCTACTTCAACCAGCCGGATCACGAGGATCTGGACAGGACAAATCCGAAGGTCATCGAGTTCCTTTTGTCGATGGTGGGAGCCGAAACGGTAAAGTCTGCTCACTCCTCCAATGCGCCAGCTGCAAGCAACGGACCGTGGATCAACCGCCTGAGCGACTGGGAGTTGCCCGTGCCGACGACGACGATGGTCGATGGTCAGAGCCACGACCTCTACTGGCCGGGCCAGCTGCTGCTCGCCGTGCCGGGCGGCGCGCCCGCCACCCTGACCGCGTCATGCACCTCCCGCGGGATCGACGTGCTCGATCTGCCGACGGATCCGCCGACGACCATTCCCGCCGACCTCGCGCGATATTTCGGAAAGTGACTATGGAAGCGATAGACTACCGGCCGGGAACGCTGGTCACCGCGCGGGGACGGGAATGGGTCGTGCTGCCGTCCCAGATGGCCTCGACGATGCGCCTGCGCCCGCTGTCCGGCGCCGAGGCGGACGTCATCTCGCTGATCCCGGCCCTGGAACGCTCACCGGTCCGGGCGTCGACCTTTGCGCCGCCGCGCGCGGACGCCATCGACAACCAGGACGGCGCCCGACTGCTCGCCGACGCCGTGCGCCTGGCGATGCGGCGCGGGGCCGGTCCGTTCCGAAGCGCGGCCCAGCTCGGCGTCGAGCCCCGCGCCTATCAGCTCGTGCCGCTCCTCATGGCGCTCAAGCTCGACGTCAAACGCCTGCTGATCGCCGACGATGTCGGCATCGGCAAGACGATCGAAGCCGGCATGATCATGCGCGAGATGTTCGATCGTGGGCAGATCGACCGCTTCGCCGTGATCTGTCCGCCGCACCTCGTCTCGCAATGGCGCGAGGAGCTAGCGACCAAGTTCGACCTCGATGCGGTCGAGGTGACCGCCTCCAATTCGCGATCGCTCGAACGCGGCCTGCCGGCATCGCAGAGCCTGTTCGAAGCCTATCCCTATACCATCGTCAGCCTCGACTACATCAAGGCCGACAACCGGCGGGACGAGTTCGCCCGCGCCTGTCCGGCTCTCGTCATCGTCGACGAGGCGCACAGCTGCGTCGGCGGCGACCAGGGCAAGAGCAAGCATCAGCGCTACGAACTGCTCCAGCGCCTCGCCGCCGACGAGGAACGGCACATGCTGTTCCTGACGGCGACGCCGCACTCGGGCGACGAGGACGCCTACGACCGGCTGCTCGGCCTCATCCACCCTGACTTCGCGCTCGGCCCCGATGGCGGTGATCGCAACGCACGCGAACGCTACGCCTATCGGCTTCAGCAGCATTTCGTGCAGCGGCGCCGCGCCGACGTCGAGGAGGACGAATGGCAGGCCGCCAAAGCCTTCCCGAAGCATTTCGAGGACGAGCGCACGTTCACGCTCACCGGCGACTGGGCGACGTTCCAGGAGGACGTTCTCGACTATTGCGTCGGCCTGACCGAGAGCGCCGGCGACAATGCGCAGAAGCGCCGGATGGCATTCTGGAGCACGCTTGCGCTCATGCGCTGCATCGGCTCGTCCCCGGCGGCGGCCCACCAGGCACTGACCAACCGCCTCGCCGGCCTCGGTGAGGAAAAGGAGATTCAGGCTGCCGTCTTCGACGAGGAGGACGGGCTGCTCACCGACAGCGACATCGAACCGGGCACCGGCGTTGCCGAGGACGAACGCCGCGAACTTGAGGCGCTGATCGACGCCGCGGCGCGGCTCGCGGACAAGTTCACGCAGGACCCGAAATACAAGGCGCTGGTGACGACGCTCAGCGAGCTGATCAACGACAAGTCGGCATCGCCCATCGTCTTCTGCCGCTACATCGCCACGGCCAAGGCGGTGGGCGCCGCCCTCGCGGGCAAGTTCAAGGGCCACCGCGTCGAGGTCATCACGGGCGAACTCACGCAGGAAGACCGCCGCACCCGCATCGAGGCGATGAACCCCGACGAGAAGCGCATCCTCGTCGCCACCGACTGTCTGTCCGAAGGCATCAACCTCCAGGCGCTGTTCGACGCCGTGGTTCACTACGACCTTAGCTGGAACCCGACGCGCCACCAGCAGCGCGAGGGCCGCGTGAACCGCTTCGGCCAGCCATCGGCCTCGGTGTGGACGGTCATGATGTATGGCGAGAACAGCATGATCGACGGTGCCGTCCTCGACGTCATTACCCGCAAGGCAGAAGCGATCCGCAAGGCGACCGGCGTTACCGTGCCGATCCCCGAGGATTCCACCAGCGTCTCGACCGCGCTCATGCGCGCCATGATGCTGCGGTCCAAAGGAGGCCGGGCGCAAGGCATGCTCGACCTGTTCGGTTCGACCGACGCCGTCGACCGCCAGTGGCGCGACGCCGAGGAGAACGCCCGCAAGAGCCGCGCCCGTTACGCGCAGGGCACGCTCAGGCCGGCGGACGTCATTCCCGAATGGAAGGCCATGCGTGCTCTTCAGGGCGGCGAACAGGAAGTCGAGCGCTTCACCCGCCGCGCCCTGCAGCGCGTTGGCCAGAACCTTGCCCGCACCGCGACACCGACCGTCGTCTTCGACCAGCTCCCCGAAGCGATGGCGGAGAAGCTGCATGCCCGAAACCTCACGGGATCGCGCCGGATCGGATTCCTCGACGATCCGGCTCCCGCTGTCATGCACGTCGGCCGCGTGCACCCGCTCGTCGCGACGCTCGCCGAAAGCCTCGCCGAGGGCGCTCTCGACCCCCTGTCGGTGAAAGACGGGCGACCGCTCGGCCGGTGTGGCGCCTGGAAGAGCAGGGACGTCACACAGATGACCACGATCCTGCTGCTGCGTCTGCGCTTCACCATGACCACAAGCCGCCGCGCCAACCGCACGCTGCTGGCGGAGGAGGCAACCGGCCTCGTCTTTGAAGGGGTCGGGACCACCCCGATTCTGACCGGGCACGACGCACTGGCGCTGCTCGAAGCCGAAGCCGCTTCCAACATCGAAGAAGGCGCCATTCGGCGGCGCATCGAGCAGGCGCTGGCGCGGCTCGACTCTTATGACGACGCGATCGCCACGTTCGCCCGGCAGCGCGCCGAGGTTCTCAGCGAGGATCACGAGCGCTTGACGTCCGCGGCGCGCGGCGGCGCGACCACCGAGGTTAAGGCCGCGATCCCGGCCGACGTGATCGGGCTCTACGTCCTCATCCCGGAGATGGCGTAATGGTCGCCAACAAGCGCGCTGCGGACATCGGCCTCGCCGCCGTCCATATCGAAGGCAGCCTGATCGCGCCGGCCGAAGTCCTGCGCATCGCGCGTCAGACGCCCGACGACAAGCTCGCCATCGACTATGGCAGTCTCAAGGGCACCGACCTTCGCGAAAAGATCTCAGGGCTGTTCAACGTCGGTCGCGCAACCTGGCGCGGATACGACCAGCTCGAAAGCCCGACCGTCCAGCAGACCGCCGCGTTCGCGCGTTCGATGCTCGAAGAGGTCTTCGGCTTCGATCGCCTGACCGGTCCCGTCGATCACGAACACGGCGGTCATCGCTACCGCATCGCCTGGGAGGCCAAGGGCGGCCGCGTGCCGATCGTGGTCGCCGCGCCCGACAAGACGGTAGACGCCTTCGGCAAGGCGCTGCCTGAGTTCGGTGACGGTTCGGTCGGCTCGCGCGCGAAGCGCAGTCCCGCCGTGCTGCTGCAGGACTGGCTCAACGCTAATCCCAACTTCTACTGGGGCCTCGTCTTTGCCGGCGACCGCGTGCGCCTGATGCGCGACAACGCCAGCTTCACCCGCCCGGCCTACATCGAGGCGGACCTCGGCGCGATATTCCGCGACGAGATGTATGCCGACTTCACGGCACTCTGGCTCCTGATCCACGCCTCACGCTTTGGCGCCGAAGATGCCGCTCCGTCGGAGTGCGCGCTTGAACGCTGGCGCGATGCCGGCGAACAGGCTGGCACCGAAGTGCGCGCCCACCTGCGCGGCAACGTCGAGGAGGCCCTCGGCATCCTCGCGCAGGGTTTCCTCGATGCCGACGAAAACCTGCGCGCCAAGCTCGATAGCGGCGACCTCTCGATGCAGGACTGGTTTAACCAGATACTGCGCACCGTCTATCGCCTGATCTTCCTCGCCGTCGCCGAGGACCGCAACCTTCTCCATGCGCCCGACACGAAGGCGGACGTGCGCGGCCTCTATGCCGACAACTACGGTTTCAATCATTGGCGCGACCGCGCGACGCGGAAGCTCGCCTACGACCACCATTTCGACAACTGGGAGACGATCAACATCGTCTTCTCCGCGCTCGAGGACGGCACCAAGCCGCTCGGTCTCCCGGCGCTCGGTGGCTTATTCCGCGCCGACCAGACGCCGGACCTCAACGCGGCGAAGCTGTCGAACCGCGCCTTCCTCGAGGCCGTGTTCCGCCTCGCCTGGTTCGTCGACAAGAGCCGCTCCCGGATCAACTGGCGCGACATGGCGACCGAGGAACTGGGCAGCGTCTACGAGAGCCTGCTCGAACTCGTGCCGTTCCGTGAGAATGGCGGACGCACCTTCGTGTTTGCTGGCGGCGTCGAGACCAAAGGCAACGCGCGCAAGACCAGCGGCAGTTACTACACCCCGGACTCACTGGTGCAGACGCTGCTCGACAGCGCGCTCAACCCGGTGCTCGACCGAGCCGAGCGCGATGGTGGCGCGGAGGCGATCCTCAAGCTGAAGGTGATCGACCCGGCCTGCGGCTCGGGCCACTTCCTGCTCGGCGCCGCGCGCCGCATGGCGAACCGGGTGGCGCAGGCGCGCAACATCGACGCACCCGACTATCAGGCCGCCATGCGCGACGTGGTGCGCAGCTGCATCCACGGCGTCGACCGTAACGCCATGGCGCTCGAACTCGCCAAGGTGGCGCTGTGGATCGAGACGGTGACCCCGGGCAAGCCTCTGGGGTTCCTCGACGCCAACATCGTCTGTGGCGACAGCCTTCTCGGCATCTTCGACCTGAAGGCGATCGAGCAAGGCATTTCCGACGAGGCGTTCAAGCAGCTTAGCGGAGATGACAAGAAGGTCGCCGCCGACCTGCGCAAGCAGAACAAGGCCGAGCGCGACGGACAGGGCGCGTTCGACTGGGCGAGCGGCGGGGCAGCCGTCATGCCGCCCAGGAAGATGGCCGCCGACGTCGGCCACCTCCGCGATCTCCCCGAGGACACGGTTGCGGAGGTAGAGGCCAAGCGTGCCAGGTTTGCGGCCTGGGTCGTCGACCCCAAGCGCGCCGCCACACAGCGTGCGTGCGATCTGCAGATGGCGGCGTTCCTGCTGCCGAAGGTCGATAACGGCGGCGTGTTCGCACGACCGCTGGTGCCGACCACCGCGACCGTGCGGCAGGTCCTATCCGGCAAGCCGGTGAACGCCGACCTGATCGACGCCGCAGTCAGGACGGCGAACGATGCCTCCGTGCTTCACTGGCCGCTGGCGTTCCCCGAGGTCATGATCGGTCGCGGCGGTTTCGACGCCGTTCTCGGCAACCCGCCGTGGGAGGTCATGCAGCTCGGCGAGGAAGAGTATTTCGCCAGTCGTGATCCCGACATCGCGGCGATGAAGGGCGCGCAGCGCAAGAAGGCGATCGCGAACCTCGCCGACTCCGATCCTGCCCTGTTTGCGGCTTATGAGCGAGACAAGCGCGCGTTCGAAAGCGCCAACGAGTTCGCGCGGGCCGGCGGCAGGTTCGATCTGACGGCACGGGGCAAGGTCAATACCTACGCCCTGTTTGCCGAGCACTTCCTCAATCTCACTCGCGAGGGCGGAAGCGCTGGCGTCATCGTGCCCACCGGCATCGCCACCGATGCCACCACGGCGCCGTTCTTCGGCCATCTGGTCAGCACGCAGCGCCTTGCCGGCCTGACGGACTTCGAGAACAGCGCACCGTTGTTCCCAGGCGTCCACCGGAGCTTCAAGTTCTGTCTGCTCACCATCGGCAGCGGCGTGCGCGAGGCCGACTTCGCCTTCTTTCTCACCGATCCGTCGCAACTGGAGGATGCGCGCCGCCGCTTCAAGCTGTCGCCCGAGCAGATCGCGCGGATCAACCCGAATACCAAGACGGCCCCCGTCTTCCGCTCGCAGCGCGATGCCGAGCTGACGGCTGCGATCTATGGCCGCGTGCCCGTCCTGATCGAAGAGGGAGTGAAGGACGGCAATCCCTGGAACGTCGAGTTCCGTCAGGGTCTCTTCAACATGACCAGCGACAGCGGGCTGTTCCGCACGGCCGCGCAATTGGCAGCTGCTGGATTCGTCCGTGACGGGACCGACTGGGTGAAGGGCGAGATCGAGGCGGCCGGCTCAGCGGCGACCAGTAAGCCGCGTCAGTCTTCGCTGGACCTCGCCGGCGGCCGCGATGCCAATCATCTCGAACTTACCGGTGGAGGAGCGGGGCAGCGCGGCATCGAACGCTACGTGCCTCTCTATGAGTCAAAGATGTTCGATCAGTTCAACCACCGCTATTCAGATTATTCGAGCCGAGGAGACGAGCGGGGCAACCGGGTGTTGCCCGAGTTAACTTTAGAGCAGTCAGCTGATCCCTCTCACGAGATTGAGCCATTCTATTGGGTTGATCTGCAAGAAGCCCGCGCCCGAAAGGCGAGTGAGAACTACTTAGTTGGATATGGCGAGGCTACGACCGCCACAACCACCCGAACTATGGTTATGACAGCTTTCCCTTTCTCTGGTGTAGGTCATAAAACTATATTATTGTTTTCGACTACTGACCCGCAATATCGCGCCGCACTACTTGCTAACGCAAATGCGCTTGTCTTGGATTACATCTGCCGAACGAAGGTTTCCTATCTGACTTTGGCGCAATTCATTGCCAAACAGCTCCCCTTCGTTTCGCCCACCGCCTACACCGAAGCCGACCTGGCCTTCATCGTCCCGCGTGTGCTGGAACTAACCTACACGAGTCATGCCATGGCCCCCTTCGCTCGCGACCTCGGCTATAACGGCGGACCCTTCGCCTGGGACGAGAATCGCCGCGCCGACCTGCGCGCCGAGCTCGATGCTTGGTATTCGCTTGCCTATGGTCTCGACCGCGACGAGCTTCGTTACGTGCTCGACCCGAAGGAAGTGATGGGGACCGACTATCCGAGCGAGACTTTCCGGGTGCTGCAGAAGAACGAGACCGCCAAGTATGGCGAATACCGCACCCGGCGCCTGGTTCTTGCCGCCTATGACGAGCTCATCCGGCAGGGCATGCGCGTCCGTAAGGAAGGGTATCGCCAGAAGTGACCGTGTCGACGGCCCTTCGTGCAATCACCGTCCCGTTCGCCGTCAGCAGCGAGCTACAAGGCGCTGCCAACGGACAGGGCTATCGCGTGGCCATGGGGGAATCCAACGGCTGGCAGTTCTGGCAGTCCGCCAGCGCCCCTGGCGAGATCGCGCTCGCCAGCATGGGAATCGAGGGGCCATGGTTCCTTTCCGTCCAGCACAGCGGCGTTGCCAGGGAGCTGGAAGCGGATAAGGCGGAGCCCTGTGCCCGCGGCCACGTGGCAGGTTTCGCGTTCGCGACGCGCGATGCACTCTATGAAGGTGTGCGCCGGGCCTATGAGTTGGCTTTGTCGCTCCCCACGCTTCCCCTCGAGCGGTTCAAGGACGAACTGGCCAAGGTCGGGGCCACCGAACGCGACGCACTAATCCGGCAGCGTGTGGGCCAGGACATCTTCCGCGACGCCTTGATGACCTATTGGCGCGGCACCTGTCCGATGACCGGGATCACGGATCCCGAACTTTTGAGGGCTTCACATATCATTCGCTGGGCCGACTGCCCAAACGACGAAGAGCGCCTAAATGTCCACAATGGCCTGTTGCTCTCCTCGCTTTGGGATGCAGCGTTCGACACCGGCCTCATCACGTTCGACAGTACCGGCCAGATCCTCGCCGCGCGCGAGCTCAGCCGCACCGCCCGCGCCGAACTCCGTGTAGAGGAAGCCCGACCATTGGTTCTCGTCGAGGCCGCCCAGGAGCGCATGGATTGGCACAGGAAGAACCGCTTTCGCGGAAAGGTCTAAACGGCCGTGAGCGCTCCGCCGCCACTATCGGACGAAGAGGCTGCCGACTTGGCTCTGTCCATGTCGCCAACGGAGCGCGGTGTGATCGCTCTCTTCGCGAGAGGCAAAGCATGGCAGTATGGCACGATCGCAGAGCGACTTGGAATTTCCTACGCCGAAGTCCAAGCTGTAGGGCAGAAGATGCAGCGTGCCCGTTTGGCGCACATATCCGTCATACCCTACGACGGGTGTCGCCTCTTCCTGAATGAGCGCGGCGAGCAAGTGAAAGTTGCTCTCCAGATGTTAGCCAAGATTCAGGAAAACCGAGCCTGTTCTCCGGGAATCTGACTTTCAGGGCGACGGTTCACACATCGCTAAGCTCGTAATTGTCCGCTGGAATGCGCTTATTCGGTTCCCATCCTCTGAATGCGATCACGCCAGACTTCCTCAACTCAGCAGCCATCGTCCCGGCATCCGTCTTGCGGATCGCGTGATCGGCAAGCAGCCGAGGCCAGACCTTGCCCCACTGTATTCCAGTTTCAGATGCCGCGATGTCGAGCAGCGATGACCTGGCGGCCGCTCTTTGGTCGTCAAGAAATTGGCGATGGGATACAGGCGCGGTCTCCCACGTGCTGTCGAACAGCGAGCTCTGCCCAGCGGTCTCACGCTTCTGAAAGGAACGCTGTCCCGAAATCGACGACTGCGTTTCCAATGCCTTGATCTGACAGTCGCGGAACACAGCGATGCCCGGTGGCTCACGCGTGCCATAGACCAGGAAATAGAACGTGCGGTTCGTGCCGGGGTAGCGGATGTCGACGTCGGCGACATACTTATAGCCACCCACCGACATCACCGCCTCCTTGAAGCAGGCAAGGAAGGCCGCCTTACGCTCCGTCGGACCAAGAGCGTCGTCAGCGGCAAGACGGGACCGCCAGTCGATACCGGGGAGAAGGCGGTCATAGGTGTCGCCTAGGCTGCCAAGCGACGTGAATCTGTTGGCAAAGTCATACATGAAATTGAAGACGACCTCGCTTTGAGGTCGCGCCAACAGAGGACGGAGCGCTTCGAGATCGAGTTTGAAACCTTTGGGATCGATCAGCGAGAACGAAAATGCCCGGCTTGGGATGCGCGTCGCAATCTTCGGAGCCAGCGCAAGGAAGTCGCCGTGATGTGGGTGGACGGTGACGTCTGGAAAACTGGTCCCGATCGTCTCCAGTTCCGCAAATGGCTCCGCCTGCTTCTCAACCAGATGAGCAGTCATCCTGACCGACCGGCGCTTCTGGGGTATTTCCAGCCACGACTGGCGAGCCGCGGTCATGCTTTGCAGGGCGATACCGAAAGACGTGTCTCCGTAGGCCTCATCCCCGCTCTTCCATGGGCCTGAATAGCCATCGATGTAGATGACTTCGTCATAGGCGCTGGCGATCTTGTGGACCAGACGCTCAAGATAGTTGCGCAGGAAGTGGTGCTTGACGAAGGCCTGCTCGCGGCCGGCGTAGTGCGGGGGAACTTCGACTTCGATCATGCCGCCACCTGGCTCGGCATCTCATTCCACTCCCGACCATCGAGCTCACGTCCGCCGGTCTTGGGCCTGATGCCGCCCCATTGCTTGAAGAAGAAGGCTACCCCTTGCGCCGCACACATGTCGCGGATCTCGCGTGCCCATTCGATCGCCATCGGGCGGGCGCCTGGACCGCTCTCGCCGCCGGCGATGACCCAATGGATGCCGGTGAGATCGACCTCGCCGACTGGCCCGATCAGCGGCTCCACCGACAGGAAGCGGACACCAGCGGGCGCCTGCCGCAGGTGCCCGATCCGCGCGCGCGATCGTCCATCCTCAACTGATACGCCCAACCAGATGTGGGCGGGCGGCTCGGCGTCGCGGTAACGGCGCCGCAGATAGTCCCGCATCAGCGAGCTGCGCTTCGTCAGAACCTGGAAGACGTGCCAGTCGGCTCGCTCCATCGTGTCGAACACTCTGTCAATGAACGCGCGCGGCACCTCCTTGTGGAAGAGATCGCTCATTGAATTCACGAAGATCATACGCGCCCGCTTCCAGGCAAGCGGTTGACCCAGCCGCTCCGGACGGAGCGTCAGATCGAAGCCGTGCTCGAACGGATGGCCGGGGATCCCGCGCCATCTCTCCGAGAAGCGCTCCGCATAACAGTTGTCACATCCAGCAGTGGTCTTCGTGCAACCCGTTACCGGGTTCCACGTCGCATCGGTCCATTCAATTGCACTGCCATCTGCCATTCAAAGCCCGCCCATCGGAACGTAACATGAATCTACGACATCGCGGTTCGCAGCGCAACGGAAACGGCATCAGGCTCTATGAAGACGGGCTCCGACACGATGGTAGCGATCTCCGGCCCAAGGACTAGCTTTGGTCGCGTGCGATCGGCAGGGCAGAATGAGACGGAACGGCCGTCAACTCAAAGCGGACCGCCAAAAGTTCCGTCTGGACGCAATCTATGAATAGCGGCTTGTGATGAGGTCACGACCTAGAAGAGCTTCGAGATGACATTGCCTGTCTACGTTTTGGCGACTAACATGGACGGCCGGGCGCCCATGGCAAACGATCCGCTCACAACGGCGAAACGTCCTCGTACCGCCCCGCTTTCCGCAGCTGCCGCACGATGCCGTTGAAGGCCGCGGTCACGCCCTGCGCGCGCCCGATCTCGTTGGTCTGCGAGGCGGCGTCCCAGTAGAGCTCGCGCGGCCAGCGCTCAGGGCAGTGCGGCAGCAGGCAGCGCAGCGCCAGGCGCACCTCGATCCCGTCGACCGTTGTCTCCGAGCATTTTGCCACGCCGGCGCGCAGGATGTGCACTGACAGCGCGATCACGACGCGCTGGTGCCGCGGCAGCGTCGACACGGATCAGTGAAAGTCGTGCGACTTGAAGCGCACGACGTCCTCAGGATCCATGCCCTCCGCATGGGGCGGCCAGTAGCAGTTGCGCGGCTCCGGGCTCCACTCCTTGTCGCCACGGTCGGGCGAGCCGGGGTGCTGGGCGGCATCGCCGCGGCCAGTGCGGTGCGGGAACGACATGTCGCCGACGCGGTGGAGAAGGTCGCCGTGGTCGACGATGCGGTCGCAGATGACGTGGATGACCTCGCCTTCCTTCTGCACCCGCCCCTTTAGGCCGACCATGGAGGCGGACATCACGGTGCGGCGCTGCGCCTCAAAACGGTCGGGCCAGAGGATGCCGTTGGCGATCCCGGTCTCATCCTCGATCGTGATGAACAGCACGCCCTTGGCGGAGCCGGGCTTCTGGCGGACGAGGATGATGCCGGCGACCTCGACGTAGCGGCCGTCGCGCACGCTGGAGAGATCCGCGCAGCGCGTCACGCCGCGCCGTGTCAGCTCGTCGCGCACGAACGACAGCGGATGCGCGCGAAGCGACAGCTGCAGGTTGCGGTAATCCTCGATCACCTCTCGGCCGTCGGTGAGCGAGCGGAGCTGCACCTCTGGCTCGATCCCCTCGGCGCTCTGCGTCTCGGCTGCACGATCGGCTGCGGCGAAAAGCGGCAGCGGCGCCTCGCCGAGCCCCCTCACCTTCCACAGCCCCTGCCGGCGATCGGCGCCGAAGCTGTGGAAGGCGTCGCCGTCCGCCAGCTTCTCGATCGCGGCGCGCTGCGCGCCGGAGCGGCGCCACACGTCCTCGACGCTCTCGTAGGCCGTCGTGCTGCGCGCCGCGACGATCTTGGCGCCATCCGCGTTCGAAAGCCCACGGATCTGCCTGAGGCCGAGCCGCACGGCCAGGTAGCGGCCGCCTGTCCGCTCGAGCGTGCAATCCCACCGGCTCGCGTTGACGCAGGGGGGACGAACCTCGACGCCGTGCTCGCGCGCGTCGCGCACGATCTGCGCCGGCGCGTAAAAACCCATGGGCTGCGCGTTCATCAGCGCGGCGCAGAAGACGTCGGGATGGTGGTGCTTCATCCACGAAGACGCGTAGGAGATCTTGGCGAAGCTGGCGGCGTGGCTCTCGGGAAAGCCGTAGGAGCCGAAGCCTTCGAGCTGGCGGAAGGTGCGCTCGGCGAACTCGCGCGGGTAGCCGCGCGCGACCATGCCCTCGATCAGCTTCTCGCTAAAGTGGCTGACCCCGCCGGTGAACTTGAAGGTCGCCATGGCGCGGCGCAGCTGATCCGCCTCGGCAGGTGTGAAGCCGGCGCCGACGATCGCCACCTTCATGGCCTGCTCCTGGAAGAGCGGCACGCCGAGCGTCTTCTCGAGCACCGCGCGCAGCTCGGGGCGCGGGTACTCCGGCCGCTCAAGACCCTCGCGTCGGCGCAGGTAGGGGTGGACCATGTCGCCCTGGATCGGACCCGGCCGCACGATCGCGACCTGGATGACGAGATCGTAGAAGCGCCGCGGCTTCATCCGCGGCAGCATGCTCATCTGCGCGCGACTCTCGATCTGGAAGGTGCCGAGCGTGTCCGCCTTCTGGATCATGGCATAGACGTCAGGATCGTCGTCCTGCAGGTCGGCCAGCCCGACGCGGATGCCCTTGTCCTGCTCGAGCAGGTTGAAGGCCCGGTTCATGCAGCCGAGCATCCCCAAGCCGAGAACGTCCACCTTCATGAACTTGAGGGAGTCGATGTCGTCCTTGTCCCACTCGATGATCTGGCGGTCTTCCATCGCCGCGGGCTCGATCGGCACCAGATCGTCGAGCCGATCATGGGTCAGCACGAAGCCGCCCGGGTGCTGTGACATGTGGCGAGGCACGCCGATCAGCTTGCGCGCGAGGTCCAGCGTCAGCCGCAGCCGCCGATCGGCAATGTCTAGGTTCAGCTCCTCGACCTGCTTCTCGCCGACGCCCTCCGCCGACCAGCCCCAGACCAGCCCGGCCAGCGAGGAAGTCAAATCCTCCGGCAAGCCCAACGCCTTGCCGACGTCGCGTACCGCGCCGCGCGCGCGGTAGCGGGTCACGACCGCGGTCAGCGCGGCGCGGTCACGCCCGTAGGTCTCGTAGATCCACTGAATGATCTCCTCGCGGCGCTCATGCTCGAAGTCGACGTCGATGTCGGGCGGCTCGCGTCGCTCGCCCGACACGAAGCGCTCGAACAGCAGCTCGTGCTTGATCGGGTCGATCGAGGTCACGCCGAGCACGAAGCATACGCAACTGTTCGCGGCCGAGCCACGGCCCTGGCACAGGATCCCGCGCCGGCGCGCCTCACGAACGATGGCATAGACGGTGAGGAAATACGGCGCGTAGCCCAGCTCGCCGATCAGCCGCATCTCATGCGCGATCTGTGTGGTGTAGGCCTCCGGCACGTTGCCGTCGAACATCCGCTCGACCGCCTCGGTCGCCAGCTTCTGCAAGGCCTCCTGCGCCGTCAGCCCCTCGATCAGGCGCTCGTGTGGGTACTGGTAGGCCAGCTCGCCGAGGTCGAAAGCGCAGAGCTTGGCGATGTCGACGCTCGCCTGCAGCGCATCGGGATAGGCGCGGAAGCGGCGCACCATCTCGTCCGGCGATTTCAGCGCTCGATCGGCGTTCACCTCGCGGCGGTAGCCGAGCTCGTCGACGGTGCATTTCTCGCGCACCGCGGTGACGACGTCCTGCAGCAGCCGTGCCTCGGGCGCGTGGTAGAGCACGGCGCCGGTCACGACGGCGCGCACGCCGGCGCCGCCCGCCTGTCGTGCGAGTGCGTCGATGCGGACCGCGTCGCCCGGCCGGCGCCGCTGGTAGAGCGCCATGTAGCCGCGGCGCCCGTAGACCGCCTTGAGGTCCTTCAGCGCGGCCAGGTTCTCATCGTCTGCCTCGTGCGGCAGCAGGATGGCGATGACGCCCTCGGACCATGGCTCGAGGTCGTGCCAGTGGAGCAGGCATCCGCCCTTCCCTGCCCGCTTCTTGCCGACAGTGAGCAGCCGCGTGATCCGCGACCAGGCGGGGCGGTCGGTGGGGTAGAGCAGCAGACGCCGGCCGCAGGAGAGATCCACGCGTGTGCCGGCGATCGAGCGCACGCCGGTGGCCTTCTGCGCCTCCCATGCGCGCACGACGCCTCCGACCGTGCCGATATCGCTGACGCCGATCGCGGGATAGCCGAGCAGCGCCGCGGCCGCGAACAGCTCCTCGGGCGACGATGCGCCGCGCAGCAGCGAGAAGTGGGTGAGCACCTGCAGCTCGACATAGTGGGTCATCCGAAGACCCCGTGCATCCACCAGGAAAGGTCCCCGGTGTCGTCCTCGAAGCCGTCGCCACGGCGGAACACCCAGAAGCGGCCGCCCGCATCGTCCTCGACGCGGTAATAGTCGCGTACCGCCCACACCTCGGCATCACGGCGCCACCACTCGCCATGGACACGCTCGGGCCCATCGCCGGCGACGATCTTGTACGTCTTGCCGCGCCACTCGAAGCGACGCGGTGGCTGGTCGGGCATCAGCGCCATCACGCGCGCGAGCGGCTCGGGTCGCGCGAAAAGCCGGATGGGTCGTGGCCACTTCGGCCAAGGTCCAGGCATTTCGTTCGGGTCGGAGCGAGTGACGGCTCGCTCGGGCACGTGGCTCTCGACCGGCGCCACCCGGAAGACGGCACGCGGGCCAATCCTGCCGGCGATCACGTCGACGAGCCGGGCGGGGTCCCGCACCAGCGCCTCGCCGGCGAGCACCGCGCCGAGGTCGACCGCGTCGAGCGGCTCGGTATGCGGGGCGACGAGCCAGAACTGCTCGAGGCCCATGCCCGGGTCGATTCGCTCGATCTTCAGCTTCAGCAGCCGTAGCAGGTGCGGCACCTCCCGCGTCGGCCGCGACGTGCCAACGGCGACCACCTGCTCGGTGCCATCGACGCGCAGGCCGGTAAGCCGCAGCGCGCGCGCGCCAATCCCGCGCTCCTGCAGCACGTTGGCGAGGTCGCGCAGCAGGTCGCCCATGACCTGCTCGATCGCCTCGGCGGTGCCGATCGGCTCGAGCAGCCGGCGCTCGACGAGCGGCACCTCGGCATCCTCACGCGGCGTAATCGGCTCCGCGACCGCGCCCAGCGCCTGGTCGAGCCGCGTGATCGCCGGCAGGCCGAGGCGGCGCGCGAGCGGACCGCGCGCGACCGGCAACAGATCCGCGATCGTCTCGAAGCCGAAGCGCCGTGCGGCGCTGAGCGCGCTCGGAGCGAGCCGCAGTGCCGCGATCGGCAGCAGCGCAAGCGCGCTGGCGGTTGCACCCGGCGCCGCTCGGATCAGGTCGCCGCGGCCGTAGCGCGCGAGCGCGTGCGCCGCGCCGGGCGTGTCCGCGACCGCCACGCGTGCCGTGAAGCCTGCCCGCCTGCAGAAGGCGATCAGACGCCGGCAGAACCTCTCCTCGCCGCCGTGCAGGTGCTCGCAACCGGCAAGATCGATCCAGAGGCCATCCTTCGGAGAAACGGCCGCGATCGGCGACCAGCGGCGCACCGCGAGGAGCGCAAGGCGGTCGAGCAGCGCGGCGTCGGCTTCCGGTTCGGCCGGACGGAAATCGAGATCCGACACAAGCGCGCGTGCGTGGGTCGCTGCCATGCCGGGATGCACGCCCAGCGCACGCGCGTCGTCGCACGCGGCGACCACCTCCTCGCGCCGGCCGACTTTGTCGATCAGCGCCAGGGGCGCGTGCTCAAGCGGCTTCGCTAAGGGCGCGCTGATACGCGGCGTCGATGTCGCTGCCTTGTAGGGGTGACTAGCCGCCTCAGAGCGCCGGCCGAGCTCGCGCATGGGCGGCTGCGCGTGCGTCGGCAAGGTCGCTATCTGCGCCTCGACGTCACCCCGTGATGGTAGCTCATCCGGCGCCCAGCGCGCGCCTGGCCGCCAGCCGCCGCCACGCGGAACGGAGCAGGCACCTGGATCGTCGTCGACGGGTAGCTGGAGCGGAAGCCGGTCAGGCAGCCGCGTGGCGGACCGTTCCAGCCGTCTCAGCCGCTCGATGGCCAAGTGCGGCAGGAACAGCGAGACGACCCGTCTCATCGCTGCCCTCCACGATCAGAGAAAAGGATTCACCGCCCCGCTGCCGAGCAAGCTCGACACTCCAGCGCGGTCGGCCGACGCCTTGCACCGCAAGCCGCTCCGACGGCGCGCTCCCGATCCGCCAGCGCGTCCACGCCGCCGAAGGCTCCGCCAGCGGGTCTTGGTCTCGCGCTTTCCGGCGCCGGAGGAGCAACACCGGAATGTCAGCTTCGCCCGCGACCAACTGAAGCCGCCGTGTCGCAACCATTGAGACCTTCGATGCCTCAGCGACGATTGCCGATGGCGTGCCGTCCCGGACCGCGTCCTCGACAACGGCGAGCAACGCCGCGTCATCCCGCGGCTGAGCATAGATGACGCTATCCGCTGGTAGACCTGCCTGAGCCAACCCGGGAGCATAGAGGTCGGTACGGCAACTCGCCCATAGCACTGGTCCCCCGCTCGCTTGCGCTTCCCGTGCCGCAATTCCGGCGAGAAATAGCTTCGTGGCCGCGTCGTCGACGAGGGATGCCGTCAGAGCGGCCGCTTCATGGAGCGCCCCCGCACGCAGCCCCCCTGCCCCAAGCCGCCCATCGATCTGATCCAGGCCAAACGGCAGGACGCGGAAGTCCGAAAGCGGGCTCGCGACCGCGCGAAGCTGGGCTATGGTGGACGGCAGAGAATCGGAAACGGGGAACATGGGACTCTAGACTCGACTCGTTCCCTTTATGTTCCGTAAAAGGTCGGAGTCGGTCAAGGCGGTTTAAGATCGTTCCGTCGCGTCCGGCTCTGCCAGCTAGATCGCACCGGATCCGATCCAATTCGATCACATCAGCTCTTTGGCCCCTCGCCCTCGACACTACCTTGGTCGAGAACGGAGGGACGGGATGGGCGATATCGATAAGGCGAGCGCGATTTCGCTCATGCAAGACGCCTTGGCGATCCTGGACGCGCTTCCCGACGACAAGAGCCTCACGGCTTGTCACCTGCAGGCAGCGATCGACTGCGCGACAGGCGCTCTTCCGCTCCGCACCGGAGAGATGCTCGATCCCGACCTGATCGACAGAGTTCTAGGACCCTCGGTTTCGACAGCGTTGGGACCGTCTGACCTCACGTTCCCGACTATGCGGATTTCTCCCGACGTGGCACTCTCCGAGCAGCTCACATCAGAGGAAAAGCATGACCGTCGCAGAGGTCGAAATGGAGGTGGACCGGCTTCGCACCCTGGCCACCCACGACACCGAGGCCGCAGCAGCCGGCGCGGCCGAGCTTCGCACGACCGTATTGCTGGAGATCGCTGACGGAGCGCACGATGCCGTGGCTCTGGCGAAAGCCGCCCTGGTCACCATCGACGAGGACATAGGCGGCGACTGACCTGCCCGACGGCACAATGAAGCTCACCGAAGAACAGCAAGCGATCATCGCCCGACGGCCGACACAGACAATCAAAGTCAGCGCCTTCGCCGGCTGCGCGAAGACGTCGACCTTGGAGCGGTATGCTCGGGCTTGGCCGATGCCGAGCCTCTATCTCGCCTTCAATCGCTCGATTGCCGACGAGGCCCGCGGGCGCTTTCCGCCATGCTGCGAGACGAGAACGGCTCACAGTTTCGCCTATCGCGCGCTAGATATTCGCAGGCGCGGTAACGTCGTTCCGAAGCTTCGGCAGGAGCATCTCAGGCCCTATGAGCAGCACTTGGACGGCGTCGCCGGCATGACGGACGGTCAGGTCCGGACGGCCGTGATCCGGACGATCGAGAACTTCGCCATGGATGCCGGCGCCGTATTCAAGCCCGAGCACTGTACGGCCAAGACCGAAGGCCAGCGTTTGGAAATCCGCCGCATGGCTGCGGCCGTCACGGGCGAAATGCTCCGCTTCGAGGAGCATCAACACGCTATCACCCACGACCTCTACCTGAAGCGCTTCGAGCTCTACCATCGCATCGAAGGTCCCTACAAATACCTCCTCCTGGACGAGAGCCAGGACCTTTCCCCGGTGCTCATCTCGATCGTCGAGAAAGCGAACTTGCCAACCGTCGTGGTCGGTGACCCATGGCAATCAATCTACCGCTTTCGTGGCGCAGTCGACGCGATGGACGCCTTCAATGCGCCTGAGCTTCCGCTTACGCAAAGCTGGCGCTTTGGCCCAGAGATCGCCCGGATCGCTAA
This sequence comes from Sphingomonas sp. TZW2008, assembly GCF_002117915.1. Lineage (GTDB taxonomy): Bacteria > Pseudomonadota > Alphaproteobacteria > Sphingomonadales > Sphingomonadaceae > Sphingomonas. The sequence continues at coordinate 41,543 of NZ_BDJB01000015.1, forward strand.
TTACGTCCTGCGCCACAGCTCGCGGCCGCCGAGAGCCAAGATCAAGGGCAACCCCGCGCGCGAAACCACCGTCTCCCGCTATACTGGCAGGGTCCGCCCTGGCCGGGGCACCGCGATCCTCGCCCGAACCAACGCGCGGTTGTTCGACAGCCTCGTCAACATCGATCGCGCCTTCCACCTTGTGGGCGGCCTCGCAGACCTAACCCGGCAGCTACTTTCCGCATACGCGCTCTGGAAAGGGCGATTGGGCGATGTCCTCGACCCCGGCGTCCAGCGCTTCTCGAGCTGGCGGGCACTCGATCACGCTGCCGAGATCGGCGACGGTGAGGCTCGCCGCCTCCGCGACATCATCCAGAAGCATGGCGATCGGCTACCGTCGCTGCTCGAGCGCTTGAAGGGACACCACAAAGACGACGAGGCGGAAGCTGAACTAGTGGTCAGTACCGCACACCGCTCGAAGGGGCGCGAGTGGGACGTCGTATATGTACTGGACGACTTCGAGAACCCTAGAGGCTGTTATGAACCTGCAGCGAGTGTGGCAGCCTGCTTCATCATGAGACAAGCGAAAGCGACGACGTGAAGTCCGGCGAGTGTTTCGGGATAACGTTCATAGTCTTTGACGAGGCGCCGGAAGCGGGTGGCCCAAGCGAATGAACGCTCCACCACCCAGCGCCGCGGCAGCAGGACGAAGCCGCGCTTGGCTTCCGGCAGTTTGACGACCTCGAGCGAGATGCCGTGTTCGGCCGCGGCGTTGGCGGCCCGTTCGCCGGTATAACCCTGATCGACATAGGCGACTTCGACATGGTTTTCGGTGACAGCCTGCACGGTGCGGGCAAGCCGTTCAACCTCGCCACGATCGTCAGCGCTGGCTGGCGTAACGTGCAGCGCAAGCAGGTGCCCCAGCGTATCGACGGCTATGTGGATCTTCGAGCCCTTCTTGCGCTTGCCGCCGTCATAGCCCGCACGCTCGCCGCTCTCCGGCGTGGAACGCAGCGTTCGACTGTCGATGATCGCGGCACCGGGTTCGGCCTTTCGCCCTGCCGCCAGCCGCAGTACGCTCCGCAGATCGTCCACCATCGCCTCGAAGCAGCCCGCCGCCAGCCAGCGCTGCGTCTGCTGGTACACCGCTGCCCAAGGTGGCAGGTCGTTCGGCATCCAGCGCCACGGCGCGCCTGTCTTCACGATGTAGCGAAGGCCGTTGAACACCTCGCGCAGGTCATGCTCCCGCTGCCCGGCATCCTCACGCTGCAAAAGTAGATACGGGACTACCAGCGACCACTCCTCGTCGCCAACGTCAGACGGGTACGGCTTACGGCAAATGCTCATCCAACCCCGGATGAATCTGCCTCGCTCACAAGTCCATAACAGCCTCTAGCGAGTTCGTCAAGCGCCGCCAGACAGATCCGAACAAGACCGAGGAGATGGACCAGGAGGTCAATCTTCTCTACGTCGCCCTATCCCGTGCGGTCCGCGAGCTTCACCTAGCGCCGGATCTCTTCGCCGCACTTGCTTGAGCACCGTTATAGCGGCTCGGGCGTCGACAGGCTCGGTCGAGTAGGCAAATTGCCGTCGGGACGACGAACTAAAGTTATGACGTGACCCGACCGGGGGCCGAAGGTCATTTCGTCGGCGACAAGTTCATGAGTCGTTGAGGAGCCGAAATATCGGGTGGGACCATGCCACCGCTGACCTTCAATAAGCGCGACGCGGTATGTACCTGGTGGAACAGCAATGGACGCCTCACTATTCCGATGAACAAAGATCGAAATTACATGCCGATCATCGGATCGCCGGCGGAGCTGCACTACGGCGTTTGCATCTCCGGCCTGAACGCCCAGAGTCGATGTTGCGGAACTCGGGTCAACGTCTTCGGCAACGGCGACACTGCCGTTCGATGGAAAGGCAACCTCCGGCTCTCGATCGGGAAGAAGCCAACCCGCTCGTTTAAGCTGCAAGCCGGCAGGAATCGCCATCGCCACAAACGAGAGCAATAGGATCAGGCCCTGCGCCGGATGGGGCTTCAGCACGGCGCCACGGAAGCGACCCCGCTGATAATCATGGCCGCGATTAATCTCGTCGAACCATCCACGCTCTACTCGCGCCTTTTTGTCATTCCAGCGTGTCGGCCCTGCGCCCGATCGAGCGCGGTAGCGGTCGCGCATGTAATCCCGATCATCAAGTCCCATTGCCCCCCTCCCCCAAAGAAAACAGAACCTGTTCGATGCGATCAATTTGAGCCTTGGGCTGGGGTCACCGTCGTTACAGCTACCTGGCGGTCCCGGACAGCGCGAACCTGAGGGACAAGCTTGGCGTAGGCGTCCAGAAGAGCTGCGGATGTCACCTTGGCTATGTCGGTGCTGTCCCCACCTCCAACCAAGCCGAGCCCGAGACCCGTAAGGCCGCCTGCCAAGATCTTGAGGTCCCGCTTACGCGCAGAGCCGGTGGCAACCGCTTCTTGTATTCCGGTCTTCACCGACACCAGCGTCAGCATCGTCTGGCTTTCGAGCTTCTTCTGCTTGATACCGCCTAGACCGCCGAAGCCTCCGCCAAGCCCGCCCAACGCCCCTCCCCGGCTGCCGGCATCTTCGTCCTGATAAACGATCTGCGCCGTCAGCATATAATCTGCGGCGGTAATTGTCGGCCCACCGGTACTGCCCGCGGTCTGCCCACCGGCCGCAAGCATCCGCTCCCGCTGGAGAGCGTCGAACCCCTCACCCCTGTCCACGACCTGGAAGCAGGCGCTCTGGGCCATAATCATCTTGAGCAGCGGGATCGGATCAGCCGTTGCGGTAGAGTAGCCCTGCTGTGCGCGAGCCAAGTTCATCAACGCCGCCATGCCGGGCGGCAACTGCCCGCTGGCATTGTCCTGCTTTTTGGACTCCACGAGCGCCACAGTCCCGATTGGCGCCGCGCATTTTGGCAGCTCCATGTTCTCGTTCACCATGGTGCCGCCCTTGCCCATCTTCTGCGCCCACACGGTCGCAGGAGCCATCAAGCTGGCCACGAGCGCGGCCGCGCATAGACTAACCGTTGCCTTTCCCACCTGAACTCTCCCCTTGAAACGGATTCGGAACATCGGTGACGGGAGCCGCAGCGGCCCGTTCCGGAAGTGTCGATGCTTGCTCGAGCGCCAGCACGATCGAGTCGACGACGGTCTTCAGGTCGCGCGCGCGCTCCAGGCCGACAGCATCGATTTGGAAGTCGATATCACCATAGAGCGCAACTCGGTCCGAGCTGTTCTCGATCGTGAGCCGCCCGACGCCGAGCGAGCGATCGTCCGCGAACGCACGAAACGAGCCACTCACGACGCAAACTCGGGTTGCGGCGAGTTCGAGCGGACGGATGGCAACCACAGACGGTTTACACGCTCCGCTTTCGACAAAGCCGGAAAAGCGTTTACGCCGGTGCGATCTTCTAGGTCACCGATCGACACGAAACGCAGGCGCGGCGTCGCGTCATTGTCCGCCAGATAGGCCGCAGCCCCCTTTCCGGGCACGTACACCGCCTTGAAGACTGCCGAGGGTACAAGCACCCTGCCCCTGAGCGCGGTGAGGCGATCGCCCTGATCGAACACCGGCCCCGTCACCACGAAGATGGCACCCTCACGAACCGCGAGATCCCGGACAGCGCTTTCCACGTCCGCCCAGAGATAGCGATTCAGGTCCCGATCCTGCGGAACCATGTTCGCGAGGGAAAAGCTTTCCTGCTGCGCTTCCTGCGTCGGCATGTCGCCCGACGGAGCCATGTGCCCGCGATCGAAACCCGACCCTCTGAAATCAGAAAGGTGGGAACGGTCCGACCCAGGGACGTTGCCGTCCTCGAAAAACTCGCCCGTTCGCTCGAGCTGTCGGGCCGCGAGAACGCCTGCGCGCCTCAGGCGCTCAGCGGACCAAAGCGGCGTGCCCGAGAGGCCGGAGAAACCCACCGCGTAGCTCCGGTAGCAAATCCTGGTCAGCCGCCCCGCCATCGGCGCCGCGACCTTCGGCTGATCTCCGCCAGGCGAGAAGGCAACACAGCCGCTCGCCTGCGCGACCGCCGGTGTCGCATCTCGATCTCGAGCACAACTTGCCGGCGAAAGAGCCGTGACGAACAGGAGGAAGGCGTACAGCAGCTTCGTCATCGCCTGCGCCGCCCACCTAATCGGCCACAGCCGCGCCCCTCTGGAACGAAATCGCCAGTCGTGTTATTGTTCGACTTACGTTCCAAGAGGAGGCGTGCCATGGCCGATTTCAACGATGGGTTTTTGAACCCCGCCACGGGCCTGCCTATGGTCAATGGCATCGACACTGGCGGTAACATCGCCGGGAGCGACGGGAACCGCTGGCTTGACGATGCCGACGACGCGCCTTCTCTCGGCAGCCTGACCCTCGCGCAGAAGCTGTTCGCCGGCAGCTTCGCCGCGATCGTTCTCGGAACGATTGCAGGCGGAGTCATAACCAAGGCGTTCTAGCGCTCGTTCTGCGGCCGGTGCCGCAGCGGTGAAAGCGGCAGTCGAGGCGCAAGCTCACGATCGACTTGCGTCTCGACATCTTCGGACTGGCCCTCAATCCCGGGCCTACGCGAGCCCGCAATCATGTTAGCCGTGTCGAAGCCTGGCCCCTGGGCGGCCTGCATCGCCCCCACCTGCTCGAACACGTGACCGGCGCGATCACGCGCGGTCTGACGGGACGGTCCACCGGAGCCACCACCGACGCTGCCCAGGTTCCCGCGAGCCGCCCGCTCCACACCACCGGCGGACCGTACCGACGGTCCTTGAACGTCCATCGCAGGCGCCTTGAGGTACGCCTCCCCTTCTGATCGAAGTTCATCACGATAGGAGGAGATGAAACGACCAATCAGGCGCTCGCGCTGACCCGCGATCCTCGGATCACTCGTGGTCCAATCGTCGCGCTTGTCGGGATCAAAACGCTGACCGGCCGGGCCGTAAATCTCGTGATGCGCATCCATCTCGGCCCGAGCCCAGGTCCGCATCTTGTCCTGAAGAGCGATGCTGGTCGAGATCCCGTCGGAATCGCGCAGCGAGTGACTTTGCTCCAGCCGGCTGCCCGCATCCATGTACCGCGCGGCTTCGCGACTGAACTCCGACGACTTGGTGCGGCTCGCCGAGATACCCGAAGCAGCGGAGGAAAGCTGGCTGCTCGTTGTTTCGGTGGCCGCCCGCTGGAACGCATCGCTGCTTCGATCCCAATGATTGTCGCGCGCCCAAGTACTAGCGGTGTCCCGAAGGCTGGCAGCGTCTGTGCTGCGCGTCCTCCCAGTCTGATCCTGCCACTGCCAGCTCTGAGATCCCTTTACGCCGAGACCAGCCTTACCGACGCCGAGGAACTTCGCGCTAAGCCCAAGGCTGCCGTCCACACCCAAAAGGGACGTGCTTGCGTAGTTATCGGCTTCGGTCTTTGAGAGACCGTGCTTGTCCTGCAGCGACTGACTGAGGCTATCCCGCGCGGAGAAGCCAGTCCGCAGCGCCGCCATCTCAGAACTGCCGATACCGAGACTATCGCTCGTGCCATGCGAGACACGGTTTTCCATGTTCCGGAAGTTCTGAAGCATCGTTGCGGTCGATTCACGCGCGCTCTCCGATGCGCGCTGACCCTGCGTCTGGAACGACGACGCCACGTCAGCGACAGCATAGTCGGCCGCCTGCGTGAGCTGTGCGCCAAACGGCATCTTCGACATGGGCACGTCAACTGACGACGACCCGTCAGCATAGCTCGAGACGGTGCTGCCGAACCGGGTCGTATCGCTCATGGTGGCGTAGCCACCACCGTAGTGGCCGGCGGTCGACCAGGCGCCGCTCTGCCGGTTGTTGAACGAGAGGTTGTCGAGACTCGTGTTCCCGAAGGCGATGTTGCCCGTCGTCGCCTCCCGGCCAGCTTCTTCGGCCGCGTTCTGGCTCGGTGCCAGGAAGCTCGTTGCGTGGCCCGAAATCGCCATCGCACCCCGCGCCATGCCTGCGGCGATGAACGGGATCGAGGCGACGAGATAGCCCGCCAGGACCGCTGTGTTCGAGTTGATCGCAGCCATATCATTGAACGAAAGCATCGACAGCTTCGCCGTCGAGGCGAGCTGGGTATGCTCGCGCAGCGTCACCACCATGTTGAGGATCACGTAGAGTGGCCCCCACGCCGCCAGGTAGAAGAAGCCGGTGACGTAGCCCCGCAGCGCGGCCACGCCCGTACCCGGCATCAGGAAAAGCGGAAAGATGATGGGGAACAGCGCGTAGAACACGACGGTGAGCACGACGCAAAGGATCGGCACCCACTCCATCGCGTTATGCGCAACCGCCTGATAGGTGTTGCGCGTCTGGATGGACGCGCGGGTCTGCGCATAAACGTCGGCCGACGAGCCGCCAGCCGCCGCGACCTGCGTGCTGATCGACTGCTGGAGCGCGTTAATCGAGAGCGTCTGCTTCATGAGCTGGCTGGCGTCCTTCGACACCCCCGTCAGATAGCTGTACGCGATCGGCAGATCAGCGAAGAGCTTCGCCTTTGCCGCTGCATCGGCCATCCCAGGATAGAAGCGCCGGCTGATGCGCGTACCCATGCCGTCGATCACGCCATCCCAGCCGGCGGTCAGCGAGTTGTAGCCGTCGCGGCAGCTCTTGATCTCGGAAGTCGAGCCCCCGCCCGATGTCGCGGTCACAAACATCATCGATCGGGCTTGACTGCCCGGCCCGACGGCCGCCCAGACGTCGTCCGCATCAGCGATATCCGTCCAGTTCTTGAGACCAAGCTGGAGATCGTAGAAGGTACATTGCCGGTAATATTCGTCGACGTTCGACGCGAAATAGGGGTCGCTGATCGACAAGCCTTGCGTCGCCTCCATGAGGCGAGACCCATAGATCATGCCGTTCTTGCTGTAGTTCAGGTCATCCGGCATCCCGAAAACGACCTCGGAGGCACGAACAAGGTAATCACCGATCTGGCTGGTGAAGCCGGCGACCGCGGCGAGCCCCAAAGGCACGTTGGCGACGTGCGCCGCAGGCAGGCTGGGGTTGATGCGATCGACCACCTGCACATCCATGCGGGGCACCATCAGGCACATGTACATGAGCGTCGCCTGGAGGAACCAGTTCATCCAGGCGCGCCAGTCGTGGTTGAACGCCACGATCATGAGGGACATGGCGAAAGCCATCACGAGCACACATTGCAACATGCTCTTGTAGCCGCCGCCTCCGGTCCAAGCGGCGACGGCGTTGAAGACGTTGACGATGTAGTCGCCGCCTCCGATCGTGATGACCTCGAACATCGCGGTCCCTCTCCTTTCCCCGCGCTCAGCGCATCGTCATCGCGGAGACACCCCGCGACCAGTCGAGCGACGCATTCAGCGCCGGGCTCATCTGCGATTGAAGGATGCTCTCGATGAAGGAGGTGCGCTGGACGATCGCCAGCGTCTCCTGCACCTTCCCTTGATTCACATGCTGCTGATCGGCGAGGATGTTGCGCGAACGATCGAGCTGGGAAGCCCACATCGTCAGCTTGGTATCCTCGACCCCAACGAGGCTGTTGCGGCCTCGCTGCACCTCATCGCTGAACTCCTTGAGCATGGCGAAGAGCAGATCGACCGATGTGATCTCGGCAAGGCTATCCTTGTCCCCCGTGTAGATGCCCCTGCCGTAGGCGGCGTTCACGGTGAGGATCTTATAGAGCGGTATCGAGGCGACCTGCAGAAGGTTCTGCGCCGCGGAAAGATCGCCGCCAGTGAGCGGCGCATCGGTGTTGATCGACGTAATCATCTTGTCGATCAGCTCCGACACACGAGCCTTGAGAGGCTTGGACAGCGTGGGCGCGTCCACCATCGTATACTTCAGGCAGGTGGTATCGTCGTCACACCGCATGACCTTGATGCCGCTCGCACTGGTGCCGTCGAGCAGCAGCCGGCCGACATTCGCATCGCCGGCGACCAGGTCGAAGCTGGCTGGTTCGTCCTTGGTCTTCCCCGGTATGTAGATCGCCGTCCCGACGAGCGTCATCGCGAACTCGGCAAGCTGTCGATCGAACGTGCCCCCCTGATTGAACAACGGTGCCTTCTTCAGGGCCTCCCAGGTGAAATTGCGCGGGAGCATCGGCGACGCATCCTTCAGAGCCGGATCACCCGCCGCGGCATCGGCCGCGCTCGCGCGCTCGCCCTTGTTGCCGCAGCCGTGCATCGAGGCTGCCGCGTCGGAGAAGACGCCCTTGAACGGAGCGATGGTCTCGCAGAAGTTCCGATCGGCGAGATCGCTCTTTCCCGCGACAGTGTTCACGAGGCCCTGTGCGAGCTGGCAGCTATTGAGCGCCGCATTGTTCATCTGCTGAACGCGCTGCGACAGATCCGACATGGTTGCCCCGCACTCGGGGCAGAGCGTGTCGATCGCGAGCTTAAAAGCGAAGCCGACGGCGTTGTTCGCCACCGCCTTCATCATCGCCACGATCTCGGACGAGTTCACGAACGAGAAGCTGCCCGCGAACAGATCGATGCCGCCGCAGCCTGCCCGATAACCCGGGAGCTGAATGCTCGCGGGGTTGAGCGTTTTCTGCGGGAAGCGCGTGTAGATGTTCCCGAGGCTGTAGTACCCGGCACGCTGACCATTGTAGGCAGACGGCCCGGAGACGTTCGCCGCCGCGCCCATGGAGTTGAAGTAATTCTCCATGGCGCCGTTCACGTCGGCCGCAGCCGGTGACGTCGGGCCGAGCAGAAGGCCGACGAGCGCCAGAAGCGCCGGCAGGCGGCGAAGAAGGCCGCGGATCGAGGCCACACGCGCGCCGAGCGCGCGTCCAGCTTGGAGGGCGCGGGAGCGAAGGGGCAAGCGGCGCATGGCGGTTGACCTTTAGAAATCGCGACCCGGCTGGGTCTCGGTGAGAGTGAAGATGCGGTCCATCAGCTCGTCTGCGGCCATCACGCCGTAGCCGATCGGAATCACGCGATGCGTCTTCGTGTCGAAGAGCACGACAGCAGGCGTCACCTTGTCGGTTAGGCCCATCCGCTCGCGCTGGCCGCTGTCGACGACGTAGTTCCGGAACACTGACGAGGGACCCCCGTCCGTGGAAACGGCCATGACGCTCAGGTTGTGGCTGTCGGCGACCGACTTCAGGATCGGCGAGAAGATCTCGCAGGCGCCGCACGACTGCGCGAAGAAGTAAAATACCCCGTAGCGCTGCCCGAGGCGCACCAGCGCCCGATCCTTGTCGATCTTGCGATCGTCGAGCCACTCGCGCTTTCCGAGCGTGTTGACCGGCCGCTGGAGGGTGTAGTCGAGGCTCGGATCCTGCCACACCGCACGCTGCCACATGTCCGCGAACATGCTCGACCGGTCGAGCTGCGCCCGCTGGAAGCGGACGTAAGCGGTGATGTTCTCCTGGCTCGGTTCGAGGATCGCCTTGGCCTTCAGCTCCCGGAGTTCGGCCGTGATGCGGTCCATCCGCTCCGCGGCCGTCTGGACCGGCGCTGCAGCCGGGTCTTCCGTCCTCGGCTTGGGCTTCGGCTTCGAGCAGTAGAACCACGTCCCGAGCTTCCGCTCCTGACAGTAGAACCGATCGTCGCCGTCCTGAGGCGCGAGCCCGTCGCTTTGGCCTGCCGCAAACGCGGCCGTTGGACTAGCCACCGGCGTTGCCAGGGTGAGCAGGATCGCGAAGGCGGCGCGGCCGCGTGTGCGCAGATGAACCATCACTTCGTCTCCTTCTTCTGAGTGGCTCGCGACCCGATCCGGGCCGCGAGAATGGCTTCGAGGGTTTCCGGGCTGTCCGCCGCGAGCCGCTTGCCACCAGCGCTGGCGATACGGGCGCTACGGATCTGGGCCGTCGCGTTAGACCACGTCAGACTGGCACCTCGGCGGATCCTCGCTCGGGCCGGCGCACAGCGGAACACCGTCCCCGTGCTGTCGGCATGGCAGACGCCGGTTGCCGGCGAGCCGACGGTCGCGTTGACCGGAGAAAGCATCTGCAGCGCCGCAAAGAGCGGCGCCTGTACGAGAAGGTCCGCCATGCGCATCAGTGCGTCTCCTTTTTCGGGCCGAAGAGCCGCTCAGGGTCAATCTTCAGATCTCGCGTGACCGGATCGACGATGGCATCGAGATTGGCGGTGGCGAGCTGCCAGAGGGCCGCGAGCGAGAAACGGTTCTGCCCGCCGTCCACGAAGCGCATGAAGCCGAAGAACACGCACTCGAACGCGGCCTGGCCGGCGCTGGTCATCACGTAATGAGCAGGCTTCTTGGGATCATGCGCGATCTGCTGCTGCTCGAGCATTCGGGTGAAGGTCGGCTGGATGTCAGCCGCCTCGACCGTCATCCTGAAGTAACGGCAAATGTCCGCGGCGGTCCGCTCGACGGAGTCGCCGCCTGAGCGGAAAAGGCCAAAGGCGACAGCCATGTCCAGAAAGGACGCGCGTTTAGCCATGTCGATGGTGCAGTCCACGTTGATGAACCCCCCGGTCATTGGTGTGTGCTGTAGTAGTCGTTGATACGCTGTTGGACGGTGGTCGCCGTTTGCAGCTCGTCCGGGAGCTTTGCTGCTTCGACGAACTCCGCCATTACTTCCGAGAAATCGATGCGGCTGAGATCAAGGTGCGCGAACTGGTCGACCGTGAATCCGTCGCAGGTCGACTTTTTGGCGGTGCCGAAGGTGAGCCCGAGCTGCGGGCGCCCTTGCTCCTGAATGATGCGAGCCAGCTTGCTGCCGTAGCAGCAGTGCGACTCCTTCTTCTTCACGCAGACGCCCAGCACGCTCGACGAGCAGTAGGTGCCGACATAGTGGCACAGGCCCTTCTCGCGCTGGTCCTTGAGGACCTTGTCCTCGCTGCTGCACCCGCCGCCCACGATGGGGAAGCCGCGAGGCGCACAACAGTTGGTGATGCCGAAGATTGTCTTCGAGCAGGTGTTACGGGTGCCTTTGAAGATCGTCAGGTTATTCGGATCCAGCGAGTGGCTGGCGTCCGCAACCGAGTTGAGCGCCATGACGGCCTGACCGAACTCTGTGTTCGGCTCGCGCGTGATCGTCTCGCACTCGCCGTTGATGCAGTACACGTCTCCGTTGCAGATATACTGCTTATCGTCGCCAGGCTTGTCCGGAACCGGGCACTTGTAGACGCGATCGGCGACCTTGCATGGCCCGTCCTGCGGATCGTCGAGGCAATCTTCTCGGACGAACGAACATTGGCCGTTTGCATCCAGCGCGCCGCAGTCGCTATTGCCGGTGGAGAGTCGCGTGCAGGAATACTGACGCTGCCATGACCAGCATGACCGGGTCACAGCGACGCCGTTGATCGTGCGGGTCGTCGGGTCCGGGTCGACGCAGACCTCGGACGTGAGGGAGCATGTCTGGTCAGCGGTAGCGGCCGTGCAGCTCGCTTCGTCCTTTCGGTCACTGACGACCTCACCGACGCTCTCGAGCGAGTAGCTGCGGTTCGGCACGGCGGCGCTGTCGCACTCGTAGGTGATCTCATCACCCTCCTCGACGTCCGGCTCAACGCACTTCGTGATCGTGCCTTGGCGGCAGATGTCGTAGAGGACGGTACGACGGGAACGCTCCCGGCAGACACCGCTCGCAAACGCCGAGTTGAAGGCGGGCTGACAGCGAAGGGTCGAGTTGTTGGCGCCGCGTGGCGGCTGAACGGACCAGTTCTCGCACGTGTAGACGTACTTCTTCGTACCCGGCGTTACGTTCACCACCAGCGGCACGCGGCAGACAGGCGAGCTCTCATCGACCTTGGTGCCGGTGTTGCACGTCACCTCATCGTAGATCGTGCCACCACTGCCCGGCGGCAGCGGCTTGCAGCTCCCGGTCGATCCGTCGGTATAGTTCCCGACAAGCGACTTGGGATCGTCCTGGATCGCAAGCGAGCGCGCAACGACAGCATCCAGATCGGACTTCTGGAACTTCGCCCGCGTATCCATGCTCGTTTGCATCTGCTGGTAGCTCGAGCTGGTCGAAGCGGCGGCCTGGCCGTTGGCGTGAAGGTTGTTCGGATCGTCGTAGAGCGACGTCTCCGGGGGCGTGCCGTTCTGGTAGTTCGGCAGGTTGTCTGCGGTGGGGCCGTTCGTGGCGGTCGCCTTGACCCCGGGGATGAGGGTCTTCGCGAACGCCTTCGCGTCAGCCTTGACCTGCTCTGGCGTCTGCTGCGCCAGGACCGCCACGGAGCCGAATAGCGCCAGGCCGCTGCACACCCCGGCGAAGAAGCGCCGCGCCGCGCTCATGGTCGGATCCAGTGCTGGAAGACCTCGACGTGCTGTTGGAGCGCGATGAACGACGTCGGCAGCCACACGGCCCCCGAGGCGGCCGCCACCACCCGCGTAGCGTAACCGCTCGCGACGCCGGCCAGCCCGAGGCTGGAGCTGCCGATCATCCCGCAGAGCGAGACCAAGGCGAGCACGACCGTCACTGCCGCTGGAGCTTCTCGAGCGAGGCGAGATACACCTTCGCGATCGCTGCGCCGGGACCACCGCCCTGCGCGAAGGTGCGCAGCGCGTAGCCGGGGGTCACGTTGCCCGTCATCCTGTCATGCGGGGGAACCGGCGTCTCGCAGTTGAAGCCGTCGCACGGCTTGAAGTCGGTCGAAACGACGACATAGGTCGGCACCGCATCGATCTTGAAGGCCCGGAATAGGCGAGGATCGATCCCGACGCCGTTGAGGTGCTGCCCCTTGTCCACTGCCTTGCCGAGGCCAGCCAAAAAGGCTTTGGAGCTGTTCTGCGGGAAGCCGCGGAACACCACGATGCCGCCTGATCCGCCGACCTCCCGCATGAGCTGACGAAGCGACGCCGGCGGCATCGAGAGCGAGGCGAACGCTATGAAGCGCGGCTGAGCGTCCTTGCTCGCCTTGGCGACGGCGTCGTTGTCGGCGAGCATCTGGTCCAGGCTCAACCCGTTGCGGCCATCCTTCAGACCGCGCGGGTCGGGTTTCACCCGCGCCACGTTCTGCATCGCGGCATCCCGTGTCTGCGCGGCGTCCTGGCGGACCGCGTCACCACGGCGCGCGATCTCGCGCGCAAACGCGCCTTGTTCCTTTTCCTGCTCGGCTGCGCGTGCCCTGATCTTGGCAATGTCCATGCCGTCGATCGTCTGGTCGGGGCCGAAGCCCGGGGCGGCAAGCGCGGCAACCGCCGCTGCGGCGACAGTGAGCCCGCTGGCTGCGAGGATGGAGCGGCGGGAGAGTTTCATAGCGCGCAGCAATTCCGCTTGCGCCAGACCAGATAGCCCATGTCCTCGCCGATCGCGGGCACCACCTTCGCGACCTGTGAGACGGTCGTGGCGGCGCCGATCGGCGGGCAGGCATCCAGCCCGGCGGTTCCAGGGATCGGGTTCGTGAGCTGAAGCCGGTATTGCGACTTCCGCATGATCGGCATTGGGTAGTAGCCGCAGAGGCCGCTGCCGCCGACGCTACCCCAGAGGATGCCCTCGCGATGCAGCTTCAGCATGAAGCGGCTGAGGGCGAGACGGCTCCCCTGGACGTGCCCCCATTGAGCCGCGACGTTGCCGTTAAGCGGGTACATCGTGCCCTGGCAGCCGGCGCACCAGAAGAGCGGATCGGTGGGCAGGCGCGCAGTTGCCGCCGCACAGTCGGCCGCACAGGCGGCAACGGCAATCGGATTGGCGAAGATCGCCGCTTCCGGGTTGATGATCGTGGTCAGCTCGGAGTCCTGCCAGAGCGGATCCAGCTCAGTAATGTACGCGATGTCCATACCGCTGCTGACTTCGAGGCACGCGAAGTCGACGACCATCTGCAGCCACGAGATCAGGGGGTACATGTACCAGTGGATGTTCCACCCACCGGTGTTCTGATTATTGCCGCCCTTCTGCGATGAATGGGTGAACTGCTTTTGCCCGATCTTCAACGCAGGCGCGATGTTGATCCCCCCGAGGTTCACGAAACACCAGGGCTTCATCGTGACGTCGGCGAGGCGAATGGGCTCCCAAAAGCCGATCGAGATGCCGATGCGCGGGATGGGGGTGCCGCACGCGCAGACGGGCAAATCCGGGTTGTTGGTGTCGGGACGGCTTCCCGGCCAGACGGGGAGCCCGCCAACCGACAGTGGAAACAGGCAGCTCCAGCACACGTCAGTGATCGGATTGACGAAGTGACCGCTGCAGGTTCCCGCAGCGCGCGCTGGCGTTGACGCGATGCCGCTGATCCCCAGCGCCAGCACGATTGCTGCGAAGAAGCCGAGCAGCCGCTTCACGCGACACCCCCCTCCCCTTCGGCCGAAGCCCGGGCTTCGGCAGCGCTACCCGCTTCGGCCTGGAACTCCATGTCGATGCGGTTCTTGGTCCGCCAGTACCGGATGGTGATCGCAATCGCCTGGACGGCGACCGCGGCGACGAGCAGCACCATCAGGGGATGGAGCCTCACGATCAGATTGACGCAGGCGACGGCCAACGCCGCCGCCCCGTTCCAAGCCATCGTGCGGAAGCGGAGCTTGCGCAGCTCCGCGGTTTCCGGTGCGGGACGGTAGGCGGTCCAAGCGGCCTTGATGCCGCTGGGCGACAACATCGAGATCATGCCCCTGCTCCCCGACTGGAGGGTACAGGCAGCTCCGTGACCTTCAGCACCTTGCCAGCGGGTTCGACAACCGCCGGCACGTGTGTGATCCCGAACTTGCCCGTAAGTTTGCCGCCCTGGTCGAAGTAGAGGCGGCGCTGCGTGCTATCCATCAGCGCCAGCGGCGCACCGTTCACCAGGATGACCTTGGCGTTGAGAGCCGTGGTCGAGCCCACCGCCCAGCGAACCTGCGCTGGATCATCCCCGTCGATGAAGACGAGGCTCGTTCGCATCGGCACCGTGTTGAGCGGATTGACCCGCGTCCCCTTGGCGATGATGAGCCGACCACGTCCGTCGGTGATGTCCTGCTGCACCGTGATCGAAGGATCGAACGTCCAGGCACGGCGCTGCCGAGCGACCGTGATCCCGGCGACGGGCAGCGGCCGGCGGACGCGGAGATCGGCCTTGCGCTGCATGTCCTGTTGCATCGCCGCGATGCGGCCACTTGCCTGCGCAGCCCGGAGCCGTGCCTCGATGACGCGCAACAGATCGACTTCGATGACGGGAAAGGTGGCGCCCTGCTGGCCGTAATCTTTCGCGCTCGCCGGCACCGCTGAGCAGGCAGCCACAAGCAGGGCGAGGCGAGCGGCGCGGGTCACAGGACCGGGGTCGCAGTGCCGATGACACGGTTACGGCAGACCCACCCGATCTGCGCATACCGGCTATCGAAACCGTCCTTGTGGGGGGTGCCGACGAACATGCAGCCCGAGGGGATCTTGCCGACCGGCCCGAGCGCCAGTGGCTCACCAAGGCGAGAGACAGGCTTCGCAACCGCCACCTTGACCCCGTTGACGTAGAACGTCCGGCCGATGCGGTTGACGGTGTCGCCGGCGATGCCCCAGACATACTTGTTGAACATCGGCGGCTTGGCGCCGAAGTGCCGCACGACGAGCGGGGTGCGCGGCGGGTCGAAGGAGACGATCTCCCCCTTCGCTGGCATGTGCCCGCGCTCGACCACGAACGCCCAATAAGGAAGGCTCTCGGTCGCGTTGATGAGGAAGGCATAGCGGTCGCGCCACCCGGAGATCGCGTCATACGCTCCCCAGATGAGCGCCGCTCCGGCGAAGATTGCGTACCGCTTCCTCCGTTGCGCCGTCCAGAAGCGGAAGGGCGCGGGAGAGGCCGGTGCGAGCGAAAGGGCGTCAGTGCTGGCCATCGAAGGTCCCCTGCCCGGCCGAGGCATCGCTCGGTTGCTCGGCGGTGGTGGCCTGTTCAGGCGCAGCGATCGCCGCAGCCGGCGCGGGCGCCGCCTGCATCGGCATGGCAGCGGGAGGAGCGGCGGGGATCGACGGCATCACCACAGCGGGCTGGCCGACGTTCGGCGCGGAGGGTGCGATCCCCATCGCCTTGTCTACGGCGGCCTTCACGATGCCGGTCGCGTCGGGGATCGAGTGACCGACCACGGCCTCCGAGACCAGGACCGGCGTGCCATTGGCGCCAAGGTTCGTCACCGCCGTCTGGACCGCGTCGAGATACGCCTTGGTCTTTCGGGCGGTCTCCTCCGGCGTTCCTCCCCGGCGCGACTCGGACATGACGAAGTCCGTAACGAGCCCTTGCAGGCTGACGGAGACGAGCTGACGCTTCTCCAGCGCGATCACCTTCTTCGTCTCCCAGATGTTCCAGGCGATCAGGATCGCGAACGCGGCGACGATGGCGATCGAGGTCAGCTTGAAGCCGGCGAACGTGCGAGGCTGCGGCTGCGAAACCGGCTCGAACTCCGCTTCCTCGGCGGTCCAGTCGGCGGGCGGCGGGGTCATGGCGTTCACGGGCGAGGTCCTTCGGCGAGCTCCTTGCGGAGGCGGATGACGAAGCGGGGCAGCCGGACGGCGAAGAAGATCACGGCCATGATCGAAAAGCCCCACACGAGCTGATGCTGGAAGGCGGCGCGCCGGCCGAGGTCCGCCGCGACGTACCGCGAGGCCAGGTTGTTCAGGTGGCTGAAGAACACGTCGATGTTGCCGTGGCTGATGACGAGGAACATCGCGACGACACAGCCGAGCAGCGCGAGCAGGTTGCCGATCGTCCAGCAGGACAGTGCGATCGCGAGATAGGCCACATCGGCACCGACGCGCTTCAACGGCAGCCGTCGAAGCAGCGGCGGAACGAACGGAAGGTCGGGCTGTACCCGCTCACTCTGCAGCGATGGCATAGGGCACCTCTTGGTCGGGGAAGGCGATCGCCTCGACCGCCTCGCTGATCGACATCCCGCGCCGGGTCATCCGGTCGATCTGGGCGAAGGTCTCAGGCGAGGACGAGAAGACGGTCGCCGAGAACGGGTCGAGGCACAGACGGCCGACCGCCTGCATGTCCGGCCCCTTGATGAACAGCTCCGAATATTCGACGCCGTTGCGCTTGAGGGATCGGATCACGCTCTCCGTCGGCGTGTCCATCTCCAGACGCTCATGCTTCTTGAAGTCGGCGATGGTCTCGGGCTTCTGCTGGAGGATCACCATCCAGTCCGAGTTCTCGAGGGCCGCCTTCGCGCCGTCCGACTTGTAGTAGTCGTTCAGCGATTGAGTCGCGGTCGCGAGCGCTCCGCCGTATTTGCGGCAGGTACGAGCATAGACTTCGACGAAGTCCGCCATCGATCCGCCCTTGAGCATCTGCCAGGCTTCGTCGATCAGCAGCAGCTTCTTCACCGACCGCGAGGTGTGAGTCATCATCTGCGTCGTCATGAACATGATCGCCGTCAGCACGACCGACCGCAGTTCCTCGCGCGTGGACAGGTCCGACAGCTCGAAGCACGTGAAGTCGGCCTCGAGCTTGAGCGTGGCCTGACCCGCGAAGAACCCGCCGTAGGTGCCGCCCGTCAGGAACGGACGCATCGCCGTCGCGAGCGCCGCCGCGATCGGATCGTTCTCCTCCTGGAGCGCCCTTGCGACGTCGTTGACCGTTCCCGAGGAGCCTTGTTCGTTCCAGACCTTGTTGACGGCGCCGTCGATCAAGCCCCTCTCGGTATCGTTCAGCTTATCGATGAAGCGACACATCTGCCCAACCATGCTCTTGAGCATGGCCATCGAGTCGAGCTTGTAGTCCTCGTCCTCAACCGCGCGCTTGGCGTCGATCATCGAGAAAGGGTTGATGCAGAAGCCCGACTTCATCGTGAACTCGATGAAGGCGCCGCCCTGGATCAGCACGCTGTTCATGAAGGACCGGCCATCATCGATCACGACCACCTTCGCACCCGCGCCGACGAGCGCCGCGCACTTCTCCTGAAGGAAGACCGACTTGCCCGAGCCGGACTTGCCCATGATGGCGACGTTGTGGTTGCCGGCCTTGTTCTCGAAGGGGGACCAGAAGAACGGCTGGCCCCGGCGCCCGAGCAGGAGCAGGTGGGGGATCGTGCCGCCCAGATACTCGCCTTGTAGGGGAGCGATGTTGGCCGCAGTCGACGACAGGAACGTCCGCAGTCGCTTGAGGCGCTTCAGGTCGGTGTCGAGGCCGTCCGCGAGGGTGAGCGGAAGCGCTGCGAGCAGGCCCTGGATCTGGAGGAAGCGCTCATCGGCAAGGTCCCAGCCCGCCGACTTGTACATCGACTTGAGCGTCCGCTCGTTTCGATCCCCCTCCCCGTCCGGCGAGAAGAGCGTGACGCCGTAGAAGACCTGAACGAGCTTACGCCCCTCCTTGAGCTGATCCTGGACGTACTGCCATTCGCCCGACTGCTGCTTGATGTTCGGGATGAACCGCGCGCCCTTAGAGTCAGCAAGGCTCGTCGTCCGCATGAACTTGAATCCGGCGGTCGCTGTGCTCGCCTCCGTGTCCGGTACGACGACGCACAGGAAGGTGGCCGCCGGGCACGGCATCCGCAGCTTGTCGGTGAACATGTCGCCGATCAGGCGGGCGCATTCCCACGGCTGCCAACGCTGGGGAAAGTTCTTCACGCCGAAGTGGCGAATGTCGAAGTGGTCGGGGTAGACCTCGCCGATCTCCGAAACTCCGTTGTCCTCGCCGCCTGTCGGACGAAATCGCTCGGTCCGAAGCCGGAGGCGGTTCTCCTCAACCACCAGCTCGATGTCCCGGCGGATGCACTGTTCCGCGATGGGGTCATATTCGTTGTAGTCGATCGCGTCGTCTTCAGACGAGGTCGTGGGCGAGGTCAGGTCATCCACCAAGCCGATCAGCTCGACCGGGGTCACGTCACGGATGTCGAGATTGATCGAACGGAGCGACGCCCCGAGGCTGTCGCGGATCGACACGAGATCCGCGCGCTCGACCGAGCTGCTCGTGGATGCTCCCACCGATATGAACACCCGGTAGTTGCGGGTGTGGAAGGGCGCGTCGTCGCTCAGCGAGTTCCAGACGCCGTCGAGCAGCAGGTCGCTGCGATAGCGCGCCATGCGCTCGAAGATGCCGCCCTGGTCGTAGCGCGGGCCGAACCAGCGGCCGACCATCGGCGCGATGCGCGGGCTCGACCAGGACAGGAACTGCAGGCAGGTGCCTTTCGGCAGGCCCTCCGACATGAACTGCGTCAGGATCTCCGCCGACCGCTCGTCCCCACCCATCATCGGTGGGATCTCAACGATGAAGCCCTGGCTCGCGCGGTTGATGTAGATGCGGTCCTTCTTGTCGTACACGCGCCACGGCATGAACTGAGAAAGCATCGCCAGATCGATCACCGGACGGCTGCGCTCCGGCTCCGACTTGCCGCCGAAGAGACGGGCTGCGATCTTGGCTGCGAAGCTCATTGCGGCTGTCCCCCGTTGACCGGCGCTGCCGCGCCGCTGGTGGCGATCGGATCGGTCATCGGCAGTGCCTCCGCTTCGTTTGCGTCCGAGCCGCCGACCGGTGCGGGCGCGCGGAAGGCGACACGCGCGAGCTGCTGCGGCGCCGAGGGCGTCGATGGGTTTGGCATCGCCCTCAGCTGCGCCTGGTTGAGCTCGCGGGCGCTGCGCGCGTCGACCGGACGGGTGAGGCTGACCTTGCGGGCAAGACCGGACTGCTTTCCGCCAATGCGGTGCCCTGCCCTCGCCGCGGCGATCGCCTCCGCGGTGGGAGCGCCAGCGCTGCCGACCGGAACATCGTTCGAGGCAGTCATCGTCGGCCCGTATTCAAGCTGAGGCATCGGGGCTGCCTCGAGTGAGGCCGCGACCTCCCGCAGGCCAGCCGGTGCGCCAACGGCGTTGGCGGGGCGCGGTGCCGGGGTGCCCGACGCCTGTGCCATGGCGTCACCGACCTTTGACCCAGTCTTGAGCGCTCCCGCGTTCGCCTCGGCTTGCGAGGACGCCGCCAGCTCGCCCTTCGGCGTCCGGGCAGCAATCGTCTCGGGGCCGGGGACCCAACCGCCACGCTCCACCACAACGCGAGCGATCGCCTCGTCACGATAGATGCCGGTTCCGTCGGTATGGGCGGGGAAGACGACCTTCAGGACCCGATCGTTGGTCCGAACGGGCTCTGCGTCCCCTACTCCAGCGTAGAACATCCGTGCGCCGTTGGTGGCGGTTCCGTCGAGCGCCGTCGTGGTTGCGCCAAGCCCGTTCACGGCTTGGGCGTCGATCGACGACATGGGCTCGCAGGTGCCATTCGGGGCCTTGCAGTCGAACGACCCTTTAACATTGCCGCCAAGGGTCGTGCAGCCGGACATGGCGACCGTCGCGAGGAGCAGCGCCAGGGCAGATCGTTGCATGGGAACGTCTCCTCAGAAGAGGGCGTCGACCACGCCGGCGATGAACGCCGCCGCGATGACGAGGAAGGGTCGGCCGATCAGGCCGATCAGGGCACCGCCGAGGACGAGGCCGCCGAGCATCAGGCCGGCCCTCCCTTGGCGAACGAGGCGAGAACCGGTGCCGCCCGGTAGCCGTCGATGACGGCTCCATCGCTCGGGCGGACAATCACCGGTGTCCCGTTGAAGCCGTTTTTCCGGGCGAACGCCTCATTGGCGTCGAGACCCTTGGTGTCGCACTTCGGGGAGCCCTTTGGCTCCACGCCATTGTACGCCGCGTGCAGCGCTGCGACTGGGTCCTTCGCGCAATAAACGGCTTCGGTCAGAGGCCGGGTATTGAGGATTGAGATCGGACGCTCCTCGACCGCGAAGCCCAGCTTCTGCAGCTCACCGGTCATCGCCTTGCAGTAGCCGCAGTGAAGGTCCGTGAAGACCACCAGCTTAGGCCCATTGGCAGCACCCCAGCGGATCGCTCCGGCTGACGGGAGTTCGGCGAGGTTGACGTTGCGCGGGCGAGCCGGCGCGCTAGGTGCGGTCCCCTCCTCCCCGTCTGCCGCGTCCGCGTGAGCAGCACCGCGCACGAGCGTGTCGGGGTTCAGCTCCAGCAGGCGGGCAGCGGTCAGATCCTGTTGGGTCTTCATGTCATAGACCCGGCCGATGACGAGATAGCGGGCGCTCGCGTCGGTGTAGAAGACGTTCGGGCCGGCGGTGACCTCGCAGATGCCCGAAAGCTTCTTGCAGTCGACGCCGGAGATCTTCGTCTTGGGCAGACGCTCCGCGATTGCTTTGGTGACCGCCGTAGCGTCGAGCTGGCCTGTACGCGCGCCAGCGCCGGTGCCGGCGTAGAGCAGCACGGCGCCGAGAACACCCGCGACCCCGAGCCCGATCTTGCCTGAGTGGTTGCGCAGGTTGTTTGTCACCGCGGCGTCCTCACATATGCGCCATCGAGGAAGACGATCTCCACGTTGATCCCCGTGGGCATCTCGATGATCGGTTGATACTGCTCGGCGCGCTCGATCAGGTATTTGGAGACCATGTCCCCGGCCTCCGCCACGCCATTGCCGAGGCCGCCCTTGACGATGTCGCCGGCGCCCAGCTCCTCACGCTTGCCATTGGTGGCGATCTGCACGCCGGTCAGCGCAGCGTTCGTATTGGCGGCAAAGCCACGCCCGAACCCACCGGCGATGCCGGCGAGCAGCGCCTGACCGACGAGAGAGCCCTCGCGGCTCACCACTCGGCCCCGGACGCCAGCCTTGCCGGCGAAGCTGATGAACCCCTTCACCTCGGACACGGCCACCCGGCCTCCCGGCTGGTCGCAGGTCATCTTGGCGAGCTTGACGTAGACCTTCTCCGCCGAGAGATCGCCGCGCGCCGCGCCGTTGATGACGCAACCTTCAATCCGGGTCGTCAGGACACGTCCACCCTGGACGACCGACCGTGCAGGCCCGGTGATGCGCAGGACGACAGGAAGAGGATCGGTCTGACTGTTGACCCCGGCGCTGGCATCGACACCGACGATCACCTTCGCCGGGGCGTAGCTGTTCGGAGGGAGGTATTCGGGGCTGTCCTCGACCACGACCGGGGAGCTGTCCGGGCGGGCGGAGCCAGGTCCGCCTCCGGTCCCTGCCCCGCCGGCCGCACCAGCCGCCGACTTGTCGAAGCTGATGACCTTCACCTCCGCCGGGGTCATCGCTTGCGACATGCCCTGCGGACCCATCGCGGCGCCCTGCATGTCATAGCCGCCAGCCTGCCCATAGGTCGGGCCGCTTGCACGGAATGGGTCGCCGGCCGGCGCGGAAGCCGCGCCGCTGCCGGCGCTGCTGCTGGATGTGCGAAGGTTCTGGTTCTCGGACTCGTAGGCGGCGATCACCTTCTGGCCGTTGTTCCGGATGTCGAGATTCTGTTGCTTGAGCTGCTCGATTTGATCCTGAAGCTGCGCGACCCGGCCAGTCTCGCCTTCAAGCTGCTTGATGCGCCCGTCCTGCATGTTCAGCCGGTTGGACGACTGCGCCATCCAGGTCTTGTTGTCCTCGACCTTGTTGACCATCGCGTCGGTCGAGATCGGGACCTCCTGACGGCCGTCGATGTTCGGGTCCAAGCCCTTCTTCTTGTGATTGTCGCCGGTGATGAAGTAGCTCGCCGCGAGCAGCATCACGCCCGCGCCGGACGCGAGAAGCACCTGCTGGCGGCGCTTGGTCTTGTCGTTCACGCCTGCGAGCGGATTGCCCTTGGCTGCCGGTCGAGTGCCGGCTTGCGCGGGGTCGCCGCTCGCCGCAGCTCCCGGCCGGCGCCGGGCACCAAAGCCGGGACGCGCGCGCGGCGCACTTGCCGGGATCGAGATCTCTTCCGGTCGACCCGTTGAGGCTTCCTCGCCTTCCGGGGCCGAAGAGCCAGGGCGGATCTGCGGGCCCTCGCTCGGCGGCGTAAACGCCTGCGCCGGCTCCTCGGGTTCGGAGCCGGTGAAGCCCGGACGCGGCGTGTTGCCGTCCTCGTTCTCAGGAGTGTCCGACATCACTGGTCTCCCCCGTTCTGGCCGACCAGGTAGGCGGCGGTTGCTTGCCCGGGTGCGAGGTCGGGCTGGCCAATGGTGACGGCGAGCGTCCCCTGCGGCGCGAGGTCGCCCTCACGGAGCACGACAGGCTTGGTCCCGCGGTTCTCGATCCGGAGCACCTTCCCTTTCAGGGAGGCGCCGCGATATTCGGCGATCAGACGCACCGAGAGGTCGCCGACCTTGGCGGGCGAGCTCGCGGGTTGCCGGATTTCGTAGCCATCGACCGATCCTTGGGTCGCCATCGCCTTGATGAGGCGGACCGCGGTGTCCTGGACCGGGGTCTGGTTCTCCCACTCGGCAGCCTTGGCGGTCGCCATCTGCGGGTTGGTCACGAAGACCTGCTGGGCCTCGATCGGCGCGATCGAGCACGCGAACTTGTAGACGTATCCCTTCTTCGACGTGGCGAAGAAGCTGATCGTCTTGGGCGCGTAGGTCTCCGGGATGGCGACGTAGACGTCTCCGCGAATCGGTTCGTTCACGACCGAGAAGTCGTTGAACTGT
The DNA here is from genome assembly GCF_002117915.1 of Sphingomonas sp. TZW2008. Taxonomy (GTDB): domain Bacteria; phylum Pseudomonadota; class Alphaproteobacteria; order Sphingomonadales; family Sphingomonadaceae; genus Sphingomonas. The sequence goes on from NZ_BDJB01000015.1 coordinate 64,765, forward strand.
CCACCGGTCGAGACCTTGGTCACAGCCGCGATCTGGTCACCGACGAGGCTGATCCGCGTCAGCTCGTTTTTCGCCACGGTGCAATCGACGCGGGCGTTGTCCGCCGCGACCTTGTACTGGTCAGCGAAGGCCGGGCTCGCGATCAGGAATAACCCTGCTCCCGCGAGGACCATTCCGACGGGCCGGAAGAAAGTGTCGATCACCCGGCTGGAGCCGTAGGCGACCGAAGCGGCGCCAGCACAGAGCAGGCACACAGGGCTCGCGAACATCAGAGCCTCCCCTTCGTCGGGTTAGCCGGGTCAGCGACGACCGAGCCGAAGCCGGTGAGGGAAAGCGAAACACCGGAATACTTCCACGAAAACTGGAAGGTCTTCTTCTCGGTGGAGATCAGCTTGTCCCCGACAAAGGTGCGGATCTCTCCGGTGACCTCCGACTTGAGCTGCTTGGTGTCGACCGTCATGCCGGTCATGGTGAAAGATTGCGCGATGTCGGTGTTGGATTGCTCCTTCACCGTCTTCACGAGCTGCGTCTTGATGGCGCCGTAGAACTCGGGCGCGACGAGCTTCAGGATGTTGTCCATCCAGTAGTTGAGTCCGTCGGGGCTGCGGTTGAGGATCAGGTACGCCGTGTCCCGCGTGACGGCTTCGAGGTAATCCGGAGCGACGGACGAACTGCTGATCGTCATGGGCCGGCTCAGCACCGGCTGAAGCACGACCTCGCGATCCTTGCTGGCGATCACGCCGAAGAGGACCACGATGAACGCCGCCAGACCGGCAGCCAGCAGCGCGAGCCAGTTCCGCTGCTTGAGGAGCGCCTGACTGCGCCCGTGGGAAACGTATGCGTCCATGGTCCCCTCTCAGCCCGCCAGCAGGCGACAGTGGGAAGGAGGGGTCAGCTTCAGTCCGACGAACGACGCTGGCATGTACCAGTACGTGGCGTGCATGACGAACGAGGATGCGCGACCGGCCTTTGCTTTACGAAGTCCGAACCAGGCACCAACGGCGAGAAACAAGCCGATAAAGATATGCTGCGTCAGGATCCCCCAGACGAAGGGGATGAACATTCCAAGGAACTCGTCGATGGTCCACAGCCCGATGAGCTGCGGCGCGTCCAGGTGCCTTGGAATGGAGTACCGATCGAACATGGCTGACCCCTGCCCCCCGATTGCGACGGCTTAGATCGTCGCCGTGACGGTGGACGTGACGATCGGAATGCCGGTGCCGGCACCGACGCCCACGCCGACGGGGATCGCGATCTGGCCCATCGAGAACCGGCCGGACGCGAGACCCACCACGCCGCCGGCGAGCGACAGCACGGTGATGATCTTGCCGCCCGAGCCCTCGAGGAAGTCCGTGAACTTCGTCAGAGCGGTATCGAACGTCGTATCGGCACCGGCCATTGCGACCTCGGCGCCGAAGAAGGCGACGATGGCGACGGGCAGTGCGTAGTCGAGCGCACGCGCGGCGCTCTCCTTGGTGAAGAGCGCCTTGCGACGCGCCAGGAACGAAGCAGTCCTCATGATGTTGAGCCCTTCGAGACGAACGTCAGCCGGGTTTAGCTGACGCTCCAATCATCCCACCGGGCGCGATCACTTGAAAAGCCGAAAAGCTGCCAAGAAGTAAAATAGTCACTTTCTACGCAGGGCTGCGCAGAACCTGCGCGCTCTACTCAAAAGCTGCTCGGTAGTAGGCAAAAACTGCGCAGAGCGCCTCGCGGCGGCCAAAGAGAACTTGCGCGGTTTTTGCGCAGCGCTGCGCAGAAGGTGCGCAAGAGACTCTCGCCCCACACCCCTGCTAAGAGGCTCGCTTTCGCGAGAGAGGGGCGACGTGGCAGAGGGAGCAAGAGGCGGAACCAGGGCGATCAAGTCGGTCTCGACGCACCGAGTGTCAGACCTCTTCATCGACCTTGGATCGCTAGCGATTATGCGGATGAGCCGGGAGGCCGGCGAGTTCATCAGCCTGCGAAAGTGCGCGGCCCGTTGCGTGGAAATCTTGAAAGTTCCCGACGATCAGAGGCTTGAGCAGGTCGTTCGTCTCTATAAAAGCACGGACTGGCGCGGAACGAAGGCGGTGTCCGTCAGCCTCACAGAGGACGAACAAGCAGCATTTTCCCTCGCAAGACAGGCCCTGGCAGAGCGTTTCGGGGGGTCGTACACCAGCCTGGACGCCATCGTTATCGCCATGTTCAGCTATCTTGCGGTGCTCCCCGGATCGCGCTTATGATTGCATCGCGATATAAGATCTTATAGGGCCGTCAGGGTGGTCCCACGGGTCTTAGGGAGGGCGCGGTGCTGGCTGAAGCGTCGTTGAACAATCACCTGAAAGCCGATCTTTCCAGGGTGTTGAAGACAACCCACTACTCACTCGAGTACATCGCGGCCGCGACGCATCTCGATCGATCGCTGCTGAGCAGGCTGAAGAATGGCAAGACGAAAAACGTCACCATGGACATGGCCCACCTCATCTACGACGCGATCGGCGAAAGCGCAGCGCTCGCGATCCTGCTGTTCAGCGGCGGACGTGGACTGAAGTCCGAGGGCCAGCGCACGCTGGCTCGGCTGAGCCTGCAGGCTACCCTGAACGTGATCGAGAGCATGGACGAGGCCGAGGACGGCAATAACCCAGCGCTGCTGGTCGCCTTCGATACCGCCATTCATCAGCTATCGCGTCAGGTGCGGCCCGGCGCTCGCCGCGGAAGGCCCGTCGGGAGCAGTCGGCCCACAGCCTCCTGACCTTGTCAAGCCGCGCTGGCGGCCTTTTCGCTTTTCGCGCGTTTACGGCTCATACTGCATTTCGCGGTAGAGAATCGGAGCATGAACCAATTCACGCCCCTTGAGCTGCAGAACTGGCTGGCGGTTTACGCCGCTACCGCGGCGTGCTGCGTGATCGCTATGGCCCTCTCCGTAAGCACCGTCGGCTACGAACTCTATCGCGAGCGCATTTGGACGACGGTCGATCTTCGCTCCCCGCGCAGTGTCATCCTTTTCGCGCCGAAGATCTGGTGGAGATGGCAGAGGCGCTATTTCCTTTCTACGCCTGTCACGCTTGCGATCGTCACCTGGTTCGGGGCGACCCTTAGTTGGTCATGAAGCCGAGCATCACCGCCATGCGGTGCGCTTCGCTCGTCGGGTTCTGAAAGATGCCGACTGGCTCGCGCCAGTAGCTCAGGACGTTACGTACATAGGTCGGCGTCTCCCGATTCTGCGGAATGCCACGTGCCTTCATCACGCTGCCTGGACCGGCGTTGTAGGCCGCGAGTGCGAGTGGGACCGATCCGAACTTGTCGAGGAGCTGGCGCAGGTAGCGCGCGCCTCCGTTGACGTTTGCGCGAGGATCGAAGCGGTTCGTCACGCCGAGCCCAAGCGCAGTGAGGGGCATGAGCTGGCTAAGCCCCCCTGCCCCCTTCGGACTCACGATCATGGGATTATAGCGCGACTCCTGGATCACGACGGAATCCATGAGGCCGGTCGGTAGACCGTACCTGCATTCGGCCTCGCGGACGAGCGGATAGAAGGTTCGCCGTGCCATGTAAGTCGAGGCCGAGATCGACGATCGCAGCGGTGCGATCGAGATCGGTCCGCCACAGGGCGCATCCGCGAGCTGACGCACCGGCACCTGCGGCCGAGCGAGGTCGGAGAACGCGGCCGCCATCACCGGCAGCACGGTAGCCTCGGAGGCGGGCTGCTGCGCAGTCATAGCGACCGGTAGAGGCTCCGCCTCAGCCGCTGGCTCTGGCGCCTGCACGGCGGTCTGTGACTTCCATACGTTCAGCTCATAGAGAGTGAACTCCGAGCCACTCGTTACGGCGGCACCGTTTCGTTGTGTCAGAACCGCCGGCTGCGTTTTGCCGAACACAGCGACCTTGACCTGCTGCGCGCTCGCGCCTTGGGCGCCCAGCGCGGCTGCCAAGATCGCGATCCCCCCTGCCCTCTTCATGGCCGATCTCCGTTGGAGCGGCACGCCGAGTTCGGAGGCGCTTGCGCGAGCCTCATGGGGGTGCCGAGTTGGAATAGTGAGCCATCCAATCCCGACTTGGCAAGCCTGATCGACTTTATTCTGGTCGCGCGATCACTTTTCTTCAGTCCGGTCCATCAAGTTCTCGATGACTTGCCAATACGGGGCGTTCTCGCGGTCGCAGAGCTCGATGAACCTGCTCATCACGCTCGCCGGGCCCTTCATGCTGATCTGGTGCATCGGCTCCCCAGCGTGGGGGTTCTTCCGGCGGCCGAGCTTCAGGGGCGGCTGCGATGGCTTCGTGAAGCCGTGCTCGCGGCCGACCGCGTCGATCGCGGCGCGTTCCTCGCGAACGTCCTCGCGACGTCGTGACGACGACGATGGAGCGGAAGGCGTGATATCGTCGAGATTGCCAAGCCCAAGATCAACCTTGCTCATGCCGCCTGCCCCTGCCCTGCTGCCCGAAGATCGCGGATCGTCTGGGTGACTTCCCTGACGAACTCGGTCGCATTCGCCTTGGCCTTCCCGAGCCCGTTCACGGCCTCGTCATGGAGGTCCCAGAGCGACTGGTAATGCGTAAACATCGCGCGGAAGGCCGCCCGCTCGTTGAGCGCCACCTTCAGCGCCGGGATCGATGCCTCCTGGAACTGCGACCGGATCTCCTTCTCGTCTCGCGTCGCGATCGCGGGATTAACCCGCGTGAACAGCATCCGGTACGAGATGTCGCGGCGCAGCTCCTTGGCCTGAGCCATGACCATCTTGATCGCACGGCTCGCCTGACGGGCGTCGACCGGCGACGCCTGCAGCGGGATGATCACCAGGTCCGTCCGTGAGATCGCGCGGGCCATGGCGAGGTTGGCCGTACCTTCGAGGTCGACGATCACGAACTGCGTCTTCTCGGCCGCCTCCTCGATCGCGTCGATGATCTCGTCATCGCTCGGCAGGCGAAGCCACTTGAAGCCAGGATGTTCCGCGCTCGTCGCCCAGCCTTCAACCGTCCTGTTGGGATCTCCGTCGATCACGGTCACGGAGGCTCCTGCCGCGGTGAGCCCGGTGGCGAGCAGGAGAGCTGAGGTGCTCTTCCCTACCCCGCCCTTGGGGCTCGCGAAACTTATCACAGGCATCAATCTTCCCCTTCTTCGGCCGCAGTGCGTTGCGTGCGCCGGCCAAGTCATCCGACCGCACCGCCAGCGATGACGAGTGCTGCGTCGGCAGCCGGTGGCAATGCACGACCTCGCCCCGCCCGACCTGCCTAGCGGGGCACCGACAGGACGAGCCAATTCACCGCTAGGCAACGCTCGGCCCGCGATGGGCATAGCTGCCACCGCGCGCCATCGCAAGTCTCGCCTGGCAGTGTCATGGCGCGCACTTGCTGGCGGGGCGTACTCGGGTGGGGGAAGTGCGCGCCATGGCTCGCGGTCTGTAGGCTGGCAAGGGGATGTAATCGCCTTGGTAGGCTAGGCCTGCCGTTGGTAGCCTACCGCATGGTACCATGGTCATGCTTGCACGATGGGCGATCCTTACAGACTATACTCTGTCCGACCCCAAGACGATACTCGGCCGGAGGAAAGAGGGAAGGGAGGCTTCGCAAAGGAGGCGGAAATGCCAGTCCAGACCATCAGCACAACCCGCTCCGACCTCGAGGCCCAGGCGGCGCAACTCGTTCACAATCTAGGCGGCACGTGGCGGTCGCAGGGTGCCATGTGTCGATGCCCTGCGCACGACGACAGGGAACCTAGCCTTTCAGTCCGGGTCGGAAGCTCGAGCCTGCTCTTCAAGTGCTTCGCTGGATGCGACGGCTCCGACATCATCCGGGCTATTCGCGACAAGCGCGTTCTGAGTGAAACACACATCCTGTCGCGACCACCGACTGCCGACGATCCGAGCGACAGTCAGTGGCGCGCGGCGAAAGCTCTCGAGATCTGGGATCGAGCACGTCCGCTCGCCGCGACGCCGGCGCTCCGATATCTGCAGGAGAGGGGGCTCAACCCGCCACGCGACCAGCTTCGCTACCTCTCGGCGACACCGTGCGGCCCAAAAGGGAAGGTGACCTTCCGACCGGCTGTGATCGCAGCAGTCCGCGACGATCGCGGTTTCCGAGCGATCCAGCGAACCTTCCTCGACCCCGCGCGTCCCGCGAAAGCGAACGACCTCCCGAAAGCCAAGATGGGCCTCGGCGCGTATGGAACCGGGGCGGTCAGGCTGTACCCGGCCACCGACGAACTCGGCATTGCCGAGGGCATTGAGACGGCGATCGCCGCCCATCACCTCTTCGGGATTCCCGTTTGGGCGGTTCTCGGTACAGAGCGATTTCCGTTGGTCCAGATCCCGGCCAGCGTTCGCCACCTCGTTCTGTTCCCGGACGCGGGGAAAGGAGGCGAGCGTGCCGCCGCACAGGCGCGAGACGCACACGCTCGTCCCGGCCTGATGATCGACACCGAGATGCCGATCCGAGGCGACTGGAACGACGTCCTGCTCGAACGGCTACGGCCAGACGCCTTTCGCCGGCGAGCAGCACGGGCAGGGGAGGGAAGGGGGAAGGAAGCGAGTGAGCCGGCGTAGATCCTGAGGAAAGGACGGCGCGGTCTCTCGGGCTTCGCCATCGGGGTGAGGCCTCCTCACTCGGAGAACCCTTATGTCCATCATCATGATCGCGGCCTCGATGTTGAGCGTGTCGCCACTGAACGTCCGGAAGACATCCGATCCCGACGCGGACCGCGAGCTGCGCGCCAGCATCGTCGCCCGGGGCCTGCTCGAGAACCTGATCGCGCTCCCGGTTCCGCGCAAGAAGGGGCGTTATGAGGTGATCGCCGGCGGTCGACGCCTCAGCCAAGTCCACGCCGCGATCGAGGCGGGCGATCTGCCGTTCGACTTCGAGGTCGCCGTCCTTGTCCTAACCGATCGGGCCGAAGCGACGGAGACCAGCCTCGCCGAGAACTTCCACAAGCTCAACATGCACCCGGCCGACGAGTGCATGGCGTTCCGCCACATGATCGAGGCTGAGGGCAAGCAGCCCTCCGACATCGCCAAGCGTATTGGGAAGACCGAGCGGTTCGTCCTTGGAAGGCTCCGACTGGCAAATCTCGCTGATATCGTCTTCACCGCCCTGAAGGACAACCAGATCACGCTCGACGTGGCGATGGCCTATGCCGCCACCACCGACACGGAGCAGCAGACGCGGGTTTTCGGCTCGTATCCCGCGAACACCCACCCGAACACGATCCGGCGCGCGGTGCTGGAAGCCGGCTATTCGGGCGCGAGCGATGCGGTCCGCCTCATTTCCCGAGCGGATTACGAGGCCGCTGGCGGCCGCGTGGTCGGCGACCTGTTCACCGACGCTGCCCACGAGACCTGGCTCGACAGGGCCATCGTCGACCAGCTCGGCCGGGAGAAGCTGCAGGCCGTCGCCGACGAGGTTGCTGCCACTCACGGCTATACGAGCGTGCGGATCGTCGAGACGCACCACGCGGTCTACGCCGCAGCCAGAGGCCTCGACGTTCTGCAAGGCGAGATCCCGGCGCCGACAGACGAGCAGATCGCGCGCCTGGCCGAGATCGAACCGGTTATTGCCGCCCTCGCGACCCGCGCCGAGGAAGATGACGGGGCGAACCTCTCCGAGGACGAGAAGGTGAAGCTCGACGGCCTTCAGGCCGAGCACCAGACGCTGACCAACCCGCTGCCGATCCTGACGCCGGAACAGAAGAGCCGCGCGATCGCCTTCGTCTTCCCCGACGGCGGACAGGTGTATCTGCATCAGGACGTTTACGCCGAGCCACTGCCGAAGGAATCGGCTAAGGCCGGTGAGGCGAGCGAGATCGCATCCACGCCCACCCTCGACACGGCTACAGTCGCACCGACTTCGTCGCCGATGCCGGCGCCGGCGCCGGCGCCCACGATCGCGGCCGAGACGGTCACCCCGCAAGGCCCCGTCCAGAGCGAGCCCGAGGAGAAGAGCGGCCTAACGCAACGCCTCGCCATCGAGCTCGCGATCCAAAAGACGGAACTCATCGCCGTCCATGTCGCGAACGACCCGCACTTCGCGCTCGACCTCGGTGTCTTCATCATGGCCGACCGCGCCTTGGCCGAGCAGAACTTCGGCGGAGCGGGGCCGGACTTGCCAAGCGAGTTGCGCGCGAGCGTACCCCAGACCGGGGCCGCCGACTTCAGGAGCGCCAGCCAAGCCGCCGCGGCATGGGACCAGCTCACCGACGCTCTGGACAGGTCGTGGCATGATCTGGCGACGCCCGAAGCGCGCTTCGATGCGTTCCGATGCCTGGACGACGATGCCAAGGCGGCCTGGCTCGGCTGGACCGTGGCTCGCACGTTGCGCCCGGTGGAGACCGGCAAACCTGGCAGCAGCTTCGTCGACCATCTCGGCAGCAGCCTCGACATCAACGTTGCGGCATGGTGGCGTCCCACGGCCGAAAACTACTTCGACCGGATCTCCAAGACGATGACGCTCGCGGCGATCGAGGAGGTCGGAGGCGCAGAGCTACGCAACCGCTACGGAGCGTCGAAGAAGACGGATCTCGCGGCGTCGGCCGAGAAGCTCTTCCGGGGCGAGACCATCGTCGAGGCGGAGATCCGGCCGGCGCTCCTCGCGTGGGTGCCGCCGGCGATGGCCCTTGGCGCTCCCGTCGTCGGCTCCACCACCGGCCAGGACCCGGCTCAGGTGGACTTCTCCCCGGATGCCGACCTCGACACCGCCGCGATCGAGCCTGATGTCGTCGCGGCTTGACCTTGTTCTCCGACCTGGGGTCGCGGCGCGCCGCGGCCCTCTTTTTGCGCAATCCAGACCCCGGACCGTCCGGATGAGAGAGGGAAGGGGAGGGCGAAGGGCGATCACGCCCAAGGACGGAGAACCCCATGCCCAGCGTCATCGCCGACCTGTTCGCCGCCGCGGACCCAGCACGCGACCTGTCGTCTATGCTCACCCTTGCTGCAAAGCAGCTAGCTCCCCGCCTGCTCGCCGGAGAGTCGATCTCCCGCACCGCGCTCGCGCAGACGATGACCGACCTGTTCGGCGCCACCGACGCGACGGGAGCCTGGTCGATGCGAGACGCATACGACGCTCTGGAAGGCGCTCAGGTCCTGGTGGTGTCGGCGCTCGCGCGTGACGAGGCCTTCGACAGCACAGCAGCGAGGCTCCAGCGCGTCCACGAGATGCTCGCGCACATTCCTACCCAGAGCTATCGCTCCGAGGAGCAGGTCGCACGTCAGCAGTTTTCGACCCCGATGCCGATTGCGTGCCTGGCGGCCACCGCCACCCACGCCACCGCGGGCGATACGGTTCTGGAGCCTTCGGCAGGCACCGGGATGCTCGCCGCCTGGCTTGCCGCCACCGGTGCGACGCTCCACCTGAACGAGATTGATCCGAAGCGTGCCGGCATCCTCTCCGCGCTGTTTGATCGACCCACGACTCGCCACGACGCGGAGTTCATCCACGACCTGCTGGAGCCGGGGGTCCGCCCCAACGTCGTCCTGATGAACCCGCCGTTCAGCCGGTCGGAATCGCGCGGCAACGATGCACACGCGGGCGCCCGCCACCTACGATCCGCGCTCCTCCGACTGGCAAGCTACGGCCGCTGCGTCGCCATCATGCCCGCATGGTTCTCGAGCGCGCGCAGCGGCCGCGACGGCTATGCAGCGGTGTTGAAAATCGTCCCGCCACGCCTCGACCTCCTCATCACGGGGAATGCGTATGCCAAGCACGGCACCGGCGTTGATGTGCGTGTCCTGATTTTCGACAAGGGTTACGTCGGACCCTGCGAGCACCACGCCATCGAGGATATCGAGGAGGGGCTCGCCCTCGCTGCCTCCTGCGCCCGGCTTTCCCCACCGTCCGCCGCTCAACCCGTCAGGCCGTCGCTCCCGATCCGCGTCGCTCCCCGATCCGGCGGCCTGCTCGGCCGAGCTGTGGCACCAAGGGCACTCGCGCCACAAGTCCTGCGAACCGAGGACCAAACACCGAAGGCGTTGGCCTATGCCGCTCTCTCGGAACCGCGCCCCGCAGAGGATCCGACCGGGATCTACGTGCCATACCGCGTCGCCCGGATCGCCATCGAGGGCGCGGCACCGCATCCGACGCCCTTGGTCGAATCCATCGCCATGGCGTCGATCCTCCCTCCAGCGCCCACCTACCGACCGGTTCTCCCACCTCGGGCGCGAGACGCTCTCTCCGACGCGCAGCTTGAAACCGTGATCTATGCGGGGCAGGCCTTCTCCCGCGACCTGGCCGGTAAGTTCAAGCCGAACGAGCCAGGCACGCTGCTCATGAGCCACGAAGACGGGCGGTCGTACCGACAAGGCTTCTTCCTCGGCGACGGGACTGGGGCAGGGAAGGGGCGACAGGTCGCCGCCATCATCCTCGACCAGTGGACGCAAGGCCGCCGAAAGGCGCTGTGGGTGTCCAAGACGACCGCGCTTCTTGAGGATGCTCGACGCGACTGGTCTGCGCTCGGTGGCCTTCCACTCGACATCCAGCCGCTCGACGCCTTCCCACTCGGGACGACGATCGCCATGAACGACGGCATCCTGTTCGTGACCTATGCCACCCTGCGGTCGCAGCGGCACGATGCAGCATCCCGCTTGCAGCAGATCCTCCGGTGGCTCGGTGAGGATCATGAGGGCATGATCGTCTTCGACGAGGCGCATGCCATGGCGAATGCAGCCGGGACCGAGACCAAGTTCGGCACCCAGAAGGGATCGGAACAAGGGCTCGCCGGCGTCCGACTGCAGAACTTCCTTCCCCGCGCTCGCGTTCTCTACGTCTCAGCGACCGGCGCGACCGACGTTGCCAACCTTTGCTATGCAAGCCGCCTCGGCTTGTGGGGTGACGGCACCGCCTTTCAGACGCGCGAGACCTTCATGAGCGAGATGACCGACGGCGGTATCGCCGCGATGGAGCTGGTCGCGCGCGATCTCAAGGCCCAGGGTCTATACACGGCGCGGGCACTCTCCTTCGCCGGCGTCGAGTACGACATGCTGGAGCATAGCCTCACGGCCCCCCAAATCGAGATCTACGACGCCTATGCGGACGCATGGGAGATCATTCACACCAACCTGGAAGCCGCCCTGGCGGCGACCAACATCGTCGACCCGATCGAGGGCGGCGCTCTCAACAGCAACGCCAAGTCGTCGGCCCTCAGCCGCTTCGAGAGCAGCAAGCAGCGCTTCTTCGGCCAGCTCCTGATCTCGATGAAACTGCCGACGCTCATCCGGGAGATCGAGAAGGAAGTTCGCGAGGGGAACGCCGTCGTCATCCAGCTTGTGACGACCGCCGAGGCGATGCTCGGGCGCAGGCTGGCCGACCTGTCAGCCGAGGAGCGCGCAAATCTCGACATCGAGTTGTCGCCCCGAGAGTATGTCTGCGATTACCTCCAGAACGCCTTCCCGACCCGCATGATGCAGGTGTTCACGGACGGCGAGGGGAACCCCCGCTCAGAACCGATGGTAGACGCGGACGGGCGCCCTGTTCATTGCCAGGAAGCGCTTGCGGCCCGCGATGCTTTGCTGGAACGCCTCTGCGCAATGCCGGCGGTCGGGTCCGCCCTCGACGAGATCATCCGTCATTTCGGGACGAAGATGGTCGCCGAGGTGACGGGCCGCACGCGACGCCTCGTCTGGAACGATCGCGACGAGCAGAAGCTGGAGACGCGAGGGGCCAAGACCAACCTTGGCGAGACCGCAGCCTTCATGGACGGCACCAAGCGCATCCTCGCCTTCTCGGATGCGGGCGGCACCGGCCGAAGCTACCACGCGGACAAGGACAGCAAGAGCGCGTCGTTCCGGCGGATCCACTTCCTTCTAGAGCCGGGTTGGAAGGCAGCCGAGGCGATCCAGGGTCTCGGCCGCTCCAACCGCACCAACCAGGCGACGGCGCCGGTCTTCCGACCCTGTACGACGAACTGCCGGGGAGAGCGACGCTTCATCAGCACGATCGCCCGCCGCCTCGACAGCCTCGGCGCGCTCACGCGCGGCCAGCGCCAGACAGGTGGCCAGAACCTCTTCAATCCAGCCGACAACCTCGAAAGCGATTATGCCCGCGAGGCGCTCATCCAGTGGTATCACCTTCTCCACGGCGGGAAGCTGAAGAGCATCTCGCTCGCCGACTTCTGCCGGATGACGGCGCTGAAATTGACGGAGAAGGACAGCGGGGCGCTGCTGGACGACCTGCCGCCGATCCAGCGCTGGCTCAACCGCCTGTTGGCACTGCGGATCGGCGTCCAGGATGCCATCTTCGACGAGTACCTTGGCTTGATCGAGAAACGCATCGATGCGGCCCGAGAAGCAGGAACTCTGGACGTCGGTGTCGAGACGATCGTCGCGGAGTCCATGGAGGTGCTGGCGGAGCATACTCTGCGGGTGGACCCTCACACCGGCGCCGAGACCAAACTGGTCAGCCTCAAACTCCAGCAACGCAAGCGCACGCTGAGCCTGCAGCGGCTCAAGGACGGGTGGGGCAATGCAAGCGAGGGCGAATGCCTCCTGAACGGGCGCTCTGGGAAGGTCGCCTTCAAGGTGCCCTCCTACTCCTTCATGGAGGACGATGGCTCGGTCGTGCAGACGTTTGAGCTCATCCGGCCTGTCGGCAACCAGCGGACGACGGCGGATCGCCTCGCCGAGAGTCACTGGGCGACGGTCGATGACACCACCTTCGAGCGCCTGTGGACCGATGAGGTCGAGGAAGCGCTGACGCAACTCGACGTTGAAACCATCCATCTCGCGACCGGCCTGCTCCTTCCGGTGTGGAACAAGCTGTCGGGCGGCTCCATGCGGGTCTGGCGCGTCACCGACCGCACGGGCGCATCGATGCTCGGTCGTATCATCGCTGCACGCGAGGTCGACAACCTCGCCGAGCAGCTCGGGGTCGACGTGTCGATCGACCTATCGGTCGCCGAGATCGCCGCGGCCGCTCGGACGCGCAGCGGTATCGCCCCCAAAGCTCTTGACGGTGCGAAGCTCGCGCTCTCGGTGGTGAACGGTCAGCAGCGGATCGAGGTGAAGGACTTCCCGCCTCACCGGCTTGGCCTCTGGAAGTCACAAGGCTGCTTCTCGGAAATCGTCGCCTTCCGAACCCGCCTTTTTGTTCCCGTGGACCGCGCCGAGGCCGTGATCGCAGCCATGATGGGCATCGACGCGGTTCAGCAAGCGGCCTGATCGGTCGGAGGGGCAAGGTCGTCCGAGAGGGAAGGGGGAGGGGATAGGCGAGCTGCCGCAATGGAGCGGCACTGGATGATGGAGCCGTCCGATGCGGAAACCCCAGCGCTACGTCCCCCGGACCGACGTACCGAGCCCCGCCCAGGTTATCACTGACGCGATCGTCGCACGACTGGAGGCTGGCACACGGCCGTGGCGACGCCCTTGGACGGGCGCGGCATCCCAGCGTCCGCTCCGCTCGTGCGGGACGCCGTATCGCGGGTTAAACACGTTCTGGCTGACCTTGATCGCCGACATTCGGGGCTTCACCTCCCCCTATTGGATGACTTACCGCCAGGCGAACGCGCTTGGCGGGCAGGTTCGGCGCGGCGAACGCTCGACGATCGCGGTCTTCTACAAGGCTTACGGAAAGAAGGTCGAGGACGGCGCCACCGGCGAAGAGCGCGTCGAGGGACGCCGCGTCCTCAAAAGCTACCCGGTCTTCAACGCCTCTCAGATCGATGGCCTGCCCGACCGCTTTTTTCCGCGCCCGATCCAGCTCGAGAAAGTCGAGCAGTCCCCCGCCCGCCTCGCCGAGCTGAAGTCCTTCTTCGACGCGATCCCGTCCGTCGTTCGTTACGGCGGCAGCGAAGCATACTATACCCCAGGTCTCGACTACATCCAGATGCCGGAGCCCGACACCTTCGACAGTTACGAACATTTCGCCGCTACGCTCGGACACGAACACGCCCATTGGAGCGGCGCTGAGAACCGCCTCGCTCGCGAGTTCGGCAAGCGCTTCGGCGACGACAAGTACGCAGCGGAAGAGTTGGTTGCTGAACTTACCGCCGCCATCCTCGGCTCGGAACTGGGCCTGCCGGTGGACCAACTGGAGAACCACGCGAGCTATATCGCCGGCTGGCTCCGCATCCTTAAAGCCGACAGCCGGGCGTTGTTGACGCTTGCCTCGAAGGCTGACGAAGCCGCCTCCTACCTCTTGGCGTTCAGCGGTAGAGGGCCATCGGGCGCGGACGAGGACGAGGAGCACTCCGAGCCCGCCAACGACGCCGACACAGTCGACCAGCGGGTCGCGGCATGATGGCATGACGCCGCACGCAATAGCACGACGACCTCGCTGCACCGACAGGGTCCCCAAAAACACGTGGCGCCGGTGGGGCGCAGCGGCAGCCACGACAGCAGGACAGGGTTCCTAAAAGCACGACGAGCACGCGCGACCTCGACATCGGCGCTGCACAGGGTTCCCAAAAGCACGAAGCCGAATCGGAGCTACCCTCGACTCCGAGCGTGGCAGGGTTCCTAAAAGCACGAATGTTCGATCGCATCGGGTTCCCAAAAGCACGTGCCCCTCGTGAGACACGGTTCCTTAAAGCACGAGCCGCCCTCGGACAGGGTTCCCAAAAGCACGAACAAAAGTAGCACAGGGTTCCCAAAAGCACGAAACTAGCCGGGCGACGGCCATGTGCGCTGCCGTTAACCTCGGTCCCCGCGAGACTTGCGCGCGATCAGCGCCTCGCTGCCGTCCGCCCGGCCGGTAGAACCAAAGCAAAGAGGAGCCCGTGCAAACAAGAAAAGCCCGACACTAGGCCGGGCTTTCCGAGACGCCACTAGGACGCGTGTAGCAACTCTTCCTTAGCCGGCTTCTCCCGACATCGCAACGCCACCGCGCGCTGGTTCGCGCCACCGCCTTGTTTGTCCGCACGGGCTCCTGTCAGGGAGAACCGAATGACCGCTTGCGCCCAACGCCCAGGGGCGGGCCTGCGCCGCTTCGATCAGCATAACGCCGCCGCGTTGGCAGTTGCTGACCAGTTCTCCGGCCTGGAGAAGGACACCACGCCGGCGCACGTCCTTTCTGCGATGAAAAGGGCCGCCGTCTACCTCGGCTTTCCCAATCGCGTTGTTCAGGTGATTGACCTGATGTTCAGCTGGTCGATGCCGCAGGACTGGCGCGCAGGGCACGTTCCGACCGTCTGGCCGCGCAACGACAAGCTGTCGCACTTGCTCGGCATCTCGGTTCGCCAGGTTCAGAAGATCCTCAACAAGGCGCAAGAGCTCGGCCTCGTCACCTTCCGCGACAGCCCCAACGGCAACCGCGGCGGTCACCGCGACCGCAATGGTAACATCGTCTGGGCCTACGGGATCATCCTCAGCCCGCTGGGAGCCCGGTATCGCGAGTTCCTCGAAGTCGCAGCCCGAGGCGCTGCCGACGACAAGCGCATTGACGAGCTCGCCCGACGCCTAGCTTCGGCCCGACGCGGCATTCGTTCGATAGCGCAGACTGCGCTCGATCTGGCGTATCGCGGGTTCAGACCGGAGGACGAGATCGCGCTGGCACGCATGGCGGCCGATCGGATCAGAGGCAGCCGAGACATCCCGATGATTGAAGCTTGCGTTGAGCAACTTGAGGAGCGCCGTCGCGCTCTCGAGACTGCCCTTCAGGAGCCTCTAGCCGCACAGATGATGAGTCCAGTTTTGAATGAAAGTTCATGGCCGGACGACCTGAATGACACCCTCTCTACAACTACAAACCAACTCCAATCTGCTACCGCAGATTACAGTAACGGCTTGGCGATGAAGAGTAGTGGAGATTACGACGTCCGCCTCGCCCACCCTCAGACCGAAGTGGAAAGCGACCTCGAGAAGCACGGTGTCGATCCGGCGTTCATTCGGGAGGCCGCACCCGAACTGCTTCAGTCGCTCGATTACGCGCCAACGACGTGGGGCAACGTCATCGCCTTGGCCGAGCGCCTGAGCGGCCAGCACCGGATCGCTTCATCGGCATGGCGTGAGGCCTGTCGCGTCATGGGGCAGCGCGGAGCAGCGGCCGCGGTGATCGCGACCCTCGAGAAGTACCGAGCCGGCGAGGTCTTACAGCCCGGCGCGTATCTGCGCGGTATGACCAAGAAGGCGACGAATGCCGAACTCCGGCTAGGCAAGACCATGTTCGGTCTGAAGGACCAGGCACGAAGCGACGGTATGCGCGCGCTTGCCGCCGGCGCTCCCGAAGGAAGCATCGGATTGATCGCGAATCGCTTGCTCCGCCGCGCCACGGAAGCTCGCCGCCCGAACGCGTCGCAGTGACGCGGACACGGCCGGCGCTCCCTGCGATAGGGTTCCTAAAAGCACGAGCGACGAGCAGTTTCTGCGCGTCGGGAAGCGCTCCAGCCCTCGCGATACCGCCATTCCGCACGGAAAACGGCCGAAATCCCTCGTGCTTTTGGGAACCCTGTCTGCGCGTCGGCGGAAATTTCCTCAAAGCGCCAACCTCGAGCGTCGAACGCCAGGAACGGGCCGCCATCCTGCAGACGGCGCGCGCAGGCCAGCGACGCTGCCAAAGTGGCTGATTTCTACGGGTTAGGACCGTGTGTGGGGTACGGTTCCTAAAAGCACGAGCCTGCGCAAAAACTGCGCAGTGGAGGGCCTCTCCCGGTGGGGAGCAGGCCGACTTTGCCCCGTAAGGCCACGAATCTTCGTGCTTTTAGGAACCCTGTCGTCTCGACCCTCCCCGAGAGGCCAGCTTCGGGCTATAACCGCAATCGTCGACATGCGAGGAATGCCATGGGCGCGGTCACCACAACCGATAATGCACAACTCAACCTGCTCGACCTAGATAGCCCGCTCCAGGGCAAGGTCAGGGGTGAGCGCAGCATCATGGACTACCCGCTCTTCTCACTTGCTAAGAAGCCGCAGACCGAGCCGCAGCACTATGAGATTGAGGGCATCAGCATCGAGATCCGGCCTAGCGGTGGCGGAATCGCGACGATGTACGACAAGGAAATCGTTCTTTACGCGATCTCGCACATCAACGCTCGCCATCGGCGCGGGGAGCGGGTCGACAATACAGTCGTCTTTGCGGCCCACGACTTCTTCCGGGCAACCGGCGTGTCGCGTCCATCGAAGCGAGATTACGACCGCTTTCAAGAAGCGCTGGGTCGGCTGCAGGGCACCCAGATCAAGACGAACATCCGGACCGGCAACGCCGGCAGCAAGGGCTGGTTCTCCTGGTTCTCGGAAGCGGTGTCGACCACCCGGCGAATGCCCGATGGCTCGGATCAATTGGAGTTCGTCAAGGTCATCCTCTGCGAGTGGCTTTATCGCGCGATCACGAGAGACCGCGAGATCTATCAGTATCACGACGACTACTTCCGGCTGAGCCTGTACGAACGCCGGCTCTATGAACTCGCGCACTGCTATGCTCGCGAGGACGAGCACGAGATGCCGATCGAGCGCTTCGCCCAGAAGATCGGGTCGAGCGCTACCATCAAGAAGCTCAAGAACACGCTCAAGGAGATCGAGGCGGAGGACCGGATACCGGAATACCGTGTCGAGCTGCGCGATATCATCGAGGACCAACCCGCCATCGATAGCCTCGGCCGTAAGCGGCAGAAGGTTCGCAGCGTCGTGGTTATGCGACCTCGCAAAAGCGACACCACGCCGGCGCTCGCGGCCTAAAGCGGGAACCCCGCAAACGGTCAGGCTTTCTTAACCACATCTGGGTTACCCCCCCCCAGAGACGAACCGCGCTCCGCCATGCCCTTGGCGGGGCGCTTTTCATATGTTGCCGGCCCGCCGCGCCAGAGGCGCGGGAGGTAAGGGGGAAGCTGGCTGAGGAGAAACACCTCAGACCGGAGCAAGTCCATGGCCAGCACAGAGATCGCGTACATCGGCAGCGCGCCGGCGGAAGAGGAGTGTGCGCAGGTCGGGCGAACGCCGCAGTTCGAGCGGTATAACGGGCTGGAGGTCGCGATCTACCGCGCCGCGATCATCGCGCGCTGGGGATCTCCACCATCGGGGGTCAAGCTTGAGAGCGCAGTCTGCCGGCATGACTTCGGCAATTATGCGGAGCTTCAGGCCCGCTACGATCCCGAGGATGAAATCGCTTGCGCCTATGTCGAGGCGATCGAGAATGGCCTGGCGAAGTGGATGGACGTCGGCTTCCTCGCTCCCGTTCTCTACGACGCGGCGTCGCGCGTAATCGAGACCAAACACTCCTGCCGTAACGAAGCGGTCTGCCGCGTGATCGTCAGCCTGGAGCGGCAGCGGATCGACAGCTTCGGGTCGCCGGCTGAAGCGATCTTCCTAGCTAACCTGCGGCAGGCCTATCCTCAGAGCGCGGCCGACGCGGACCAGCTCCTTCAGCAGCTCGCGACGGAGCGAACTATCCGAGCGCCTCGCGACCGACGGGTCGGGCTCTACTACCCGTACAAGCTGACCTTCTACCCCGCGCTCTTCAACGATCATCGAGGTCCGGACTTCCCGAAAGGCGACGTGATCGACGTGACGGCGCACGAGCTCCGCCTCGGCCGCTGCCGGTACATTGCCTGCGAGATCGGCACCGTTCTCACCATCGATGACGCCCTGGCGCTCTGCTGGGAGCACATGGCGCGATACGTCATCATCTGAACCGCCGCATCGTCGCCGCCCAGACCTCGCGGAGGTGTCGGGTGGCGCGAGCCAACCAGGGAATGCCCGATGCTCCAGGTAGCGAAGGGGCCGGCTGTGTGCGCGAAGCCGGGCTGCGAGCGCTCTTGGCCGCGAGACCCCGTCCTCGAGGTGCGTTGCCCCGACTGCGCCGCCCCGATCGGCGTCCGCTGCCGACGTCCCAGCGGCCATTCCGGCCCGTTCGTTGGTCTCCACGCATCGCGCGATCTCCTCGCCGACCGACAAGGCGCCTACGGCGCATGTCCTCTCGGAACCTGTGGCCTGCAGGAGCCCGCCCGCCAAGGGGCTCTTCTCTTCTGAAGGTTCGACCATGCCAATCGAGATCGTCGTTGGCCTTCCTCATCTGAGCGAAGGCCCAATCCTCCAGCGCGCGCGTCGGCTCCAGGTTCCAGCGCTCATCTCCGCAAACTGCCTTTCACGCTGGGATCGCCGCAAAGGCTGGCCCGAGTGGCTCGGATGGAAGACCGGGCCGCTCCAGAATGCCGTCGGTCTCCGGAGCCTCGACCTCGATAGCGGGGGGTTTGTCTGCGCCTCACGCTATGGCGGAATACCTTGGACGGTCGACGCGTACATGATGCTGGCGGCGAGCTACCCGTTCAGGCGGATCGCAAGCCTTGATTACTGCGTCGAGCAGGAAATCGCCCGCGACCGGGAGGAGGTGCTCGACCGGCTCTCGCGCACCATACGAACGAACCGGGAGTGCCGCGCGCGCGCCGAGAATCTGGGCATCGCGGACCGGTTCATGCCGGTGATCCAAGGTCGCGCACCTGTCGATTACGAGCGTGTGTGCGATGCTCTGGCCTTGTCGATGGTCCCCGGTGCGATCATCGGCGTTGGAAGCATGTGTCGACGCGCCGTAGCCGGCCCGGAGGGCCTAATCGCCGTGTTCGAGTATCTCGACCGGATCCTGCCACCAGGGGTGAGGCTTCATGGGTTCGGAGTGAAGGGTACGAGCCTCAGCTACCTCAAAGGGCTCGAACATCGGATCGCAAGCATCGACAGCCAGGCTTACGGGATCGCTGCCCGTCAGGAAGCGCGCAAACGCGGCGCTTCGAAGACAAACGAGATGGTCGCCGATCATCTTGAGGCTTGGACGGCAGCCCAGATCCATCGAGCCCGCTCTGCCGCGACGACGATCCAATGCGAACTACCGCTCTCGCCGCCGGCCCGAGTGGTCACCGACAGCTGGGAGGCGGCGATCGCCCAGGCGCGGCGGGAAATCCGCGACCTGATCGAGTCCGGCGATCTCGATCACGACGAGGTTACGACAGCTTGGGTCGAGGGGTGGGCGGCCGACCTCTACGCGGCTGCTGCGTGACGCCGATACCCGGCCTCTTCACCGATGACTTCATCACCAGATCGGAGGCGACCATGCCTGTCCAGACGGTTCACCTATCACTCTCGTTCGACACGATTATCAAGGATCACCCGAATAGGCCGCTGCGGAGGCGGATATGACCCGAATGTCGGTCGAGTACGGCGATTGGCCGCGAGCTGAGGCCATCGCCGCGGCCCACCAGGGCACCTCCGTAATGGTTCACGACAACGGTGATGATGAAACGATTTTCATTCGTGAGACGACCGGCTGACGGCCGCTCCTGTTCCGACCGCCTTACCACAAGCCGTGGTGACCACGGCGGTTCGCCGTGCTAGCACCATAAAGAGGAGACGATCCATGTTGCAGAAGCAAGTCGCCACCCGCGCTGTTTCCGGCACTCACCGACACGAAAAGACGCCGAAGCGCGACTGGCGCGTCTTCTTCGCAGTCGTTCTAGCAGCAGTCGCAATTGCCGCTGCCATGCTGGGATTTTCGCACCTGCCGCAGGTCTACCAGAAGCTGGTCGTGCTCACGATGCTGGGCGGGTGCTTAGGCGTGTTCGGCTGCGTCTTCGGACTTGGCTTCGGCCGCACAGGCATCGGCCTCATCTCGGCTTTGGCGGCGCTCGGGAGCATGTCCGTCGTCATGAACGATGGCCTCACCGCAGCGTGGATCATCACCAGCGTGCTTGGCACAATCGGTGCCGTTCTCCTCGGCCTCCAGCTTTCCGATAGATCGTCGGCTGCTTGAAGGCGTCAATCTTGGTCGGTCATGTGTAATCGCTATCGGATTTCCGCAAAGCAGGCGGCCGTCATGCGTGCTTGCGGCTTCGAGCCGCCCTACGCGCCGGACGAGGTCTTTCCGCCCACGCGCGAGATCTTCCCGACCGGCACGAAGACGGCGCGTTATGGTCCGGTTGTTCGACGCTCCGCCACCGGCAACCGGCCGCTCGAAATGGTCCTCATGGAATGGGGCTTCCCGACCAAGATCGCGAGCAAGCGCAACCCCGAGGTGAAACTCGCCAAGTACGTGACAAACGCGAGGAATCTCGCGTCGGGCATGTGGAAACCATCGCTGAACAGCCCGGAACGACGGTGCATCGTCCCGTTCACCCACTTCGCGGAGCCGCACCCCGACGGAGGAAAGGGCGACGACGGACTTCCGAAACAGATGTGGTTCTCACTCCCCGACCAGCCCATCGGCTTCTTCGCCGGCCTTTGGCGCCCAACGGAGCGCGGCAACGCATTCGCCTTCGGCACGACGGAGCCCAATGACATAGTAAGGCCTTGGCACCCGAAGGCGATGCCGGTGATCCTGAGACCCTGCGACCTTCTCACCTGGCTCGACGGCGACACCGCCACTGCGAGCGCCCTGGTAAAGCCGTATGACGGGCCGATGTACCACCAGGTTGAGACGCCAAGGGGGGAACTGATCGAGGTCGACGCCTGAGCCCCTGAGGCGACCCAAGCTGTCAGGAGAGGAGAGAGGCGGAAGCGTGCGAAACCAAGGAGGTTCGCATGATCCGAGCAGCATCTTCCCTCACTCTCGCGCGCGGCCGGCGCGTCCGTTGCGCCCTTCACACCCATGGCACGGGCATTGTCTTCGCCGTCAACGGCACGCCCGATGCCGGCTCGGTCCGCTCCATCGCTGGCGTGATCGCGACTGGCGGGCGAGCGACGGTCGACGTCGTCTTCGACCGTGGAAGCATCAGCAGGGCGGTGCCGGAGGCAATCGTTCGCGGCGTTCAGTGGAGCATTCTGGACGAGATCGCGACGGAGGAGGAGATCGCGTCTGCGTTGGCGCACGCTGCGCTCTCCAAAGCACAGGCTGCTGACGCCGCCGAGCGGGCCGAGACGGCGCATCGCGCAGCGCTCGAGCAGCTCGCTTCCGACCCAGCCTATGCTCACCTGGAACAGGGCAGCGACACGAGCGGCGCGCTCGCGATCCGGAACGTTCGCCGGATGCTGAAGCAAGCGTTTCCCCGCTGTCGCTTCTCTGTCCGCAAGGATGGCTATGGGTGCTTCCGAGTAGCCTGGACCGACGGACCCTCGGACGACGCCGTGAAGCCCATCGTCGAGCGATTCCAACGCGGCCGGTTCAACGGCATGGAAGACATCTACGAGGCCGATCGCCACAACGCTTGGTGCGAGACCTTCGGAGGCGCCAAATACACCTTCACGAGCCGAGAGATATCGGCAGAGCTCTATGACCAAGCCATAGACGTTCTGTGGCGCGACTTTCCGGCGAACCTTGCCGGCCTTGCGCGGCCGTCCGGTGACACATTCAAGCAGAACGGCAGCCGCGCGCGCGTCCCGGGACTCGACGAAGATCTGGACGTCCTGATCTGGCGCGTCGCCCGCGGCCTTTCGGTCGGCTAGACCACGTACCTGACCCAGAGGGCGAATAGCGCGCCCCAGAAGGCGACGATCAACGCGACGACAGCCGCACCTTTCAGCCGGCTTCGGCTGACGCAGCGCATCTTGTCGCTGCGCGTGTGGCCAGGTTCATCGCTGACCGTCATCGCCGGTCGCCTACCGCCACGTTCATAACGCTTGATGAGCGAGCGCACCGGCCAGCGCCGATCTGATCCGTTCCGGACGAACCTCCCGCCATCAGGACGGTCCGCTTCGACGCGGGCTTCTCCAAACGAGCCGCCCTTCGGGCCTGTGGAGAGAAGGGGGAGGGTGATGAGCAGGCTCGCCGCAGGAAGGGCGTGGCCACGACCCGCCGGCCTTCCACTTCCCACAAGGAGACCCGCCTTGACCGCGCCCAATCCGACCACTTCCACCACGATGGCCCTCGCCAACATCACGAAGGGCGACAATCCGCGTCGCTATTTCGACCGCCGCAAGCACGAGGATCTCGTCGCCTCGATCCGCCTTCGTGGCGTGCTGCAGCCGATCCTTCTTCGTCCCGCGCCGAACGATCCCGGTCGCTTTGCGATCGTCGCGGGCGAGCGCCGCTACCGGGCCGCGCTGGAAGCCTTCGGCGATTCCGGCGAGATCCCGGCGGTCGTTCGCGAGATGTCGGATCAGGAGGCGCTCGAGGCTGCGATCGACGAGAACGACGTTCGCGACGACGCTTCCGAGACCGAGCAGGCCGACGCCGCGGTCCGCATCCTTGCCGCGTGTAATGGCGAGCACGCCGAAGCAGCCCGCCGCCTTGGCTGGTCGAGGGCGAAGCTCGATCGACGCCTCGCGCTGGCGAGCCTTTCCACGACGGTGAAGGCAGCGCTGGACGATCGCAGGATCAAGGTCGGTCACGCCGAGCTGCTTGCCGCGGTTCCGGCTGACAAGCAGGATCGAGCCCTCGCGACCATCCTCGCCTCCGGCCTCCACGTGGCGAAAACGCGCGAACTGCTGATGCGTGTCACTCAGAGCCTCGCCGCTGCCGCCTTTGACAAGGGTGAGTGCACGACCTGCCCGTTCAACTCCGGCACGCAACGCGCGCTGTTCGAGACCCATGTCGACGACGGCCACTGTACGAACCCCGGCTGTTTCCAGCTCAAGACCGATGCTGCCGAAGCCGTCCGCGTTGCTGCAGAGGCGATGGCCAGCGCCGCGGTCGACGAGGATGGCTCGCATGACGTCGATGCCACAGACGACGAAGACGGCCCCATGGCACCGCCGGAACCGGCCACCCTGCTCGGCAGCTCGCCGACTCTGCCGGTTGCGCCTCCGCCATCGACACCCGCCGCGCCCGCTCGTGTCGGCTCGACCGCGACGAAGTCCAGCGTGACGGCTAAGTCGATTGCCGCACGCACGACCGACCTTCGCGAGGCGACCTGGCGCAAGGCGCTGGCGCGAACGCTCGCTGCCGACGCTGGCAAGGCGCGCAGCACCATTCTGGTGGCGGCGATGTCGGGCACCCTGTCGCAAATCAAGGGAAGCACGCTGACGGCGCGAGCGGCACTATTGGTCGGTCCCGGCTTCCCAGACCTCGGCTTCAGCGCCAAGCTCATCGAGATCGAGGCGCTACCGGAAGCCCAGGCGAGCAACGTGCTCGCAGCGATCGGTGCAGCCTACGCCAAGGACGTCGCGAGCTTCGCCCACGTGGCGGATCTGGCCCGCGCTTTCGCGATCAACCTGCGAGACTCCTGGCATGTCGACAAGGCCTTCCTCGACCGCTTCACCAAGGACGAGCTGAGGTTCATCGCCCAGGAGTGCGGCCTAATCGCGCACATCGGCGACAAGGCCTTCGCGAAGCTACTCGCCGCCAAGAAGGTCGACCTGATCGCCGGTATGCTGAACGCCACCGGCTTCGAGTGGAGTGGCCGCCTTCCGAGCGCGATGACCCTCGACGGCACCTTCGGCCCGCCCTCGCTGCCGACCCTCGATCCGACGCCGGAACTCGCGGCCATCGCCGCCTGACCTGCAACGAGCCTCTCTGAAAGGATCCCACCATGCTGATCGTCAGCCTTCTTCCGCTCCTCGCGCGATATTCGCTGGGGTTCGACCTCGTCGCCGGACCCGACGAAACGGTCACGCTCACCATCATCCCCCGCAAGGCTGAGGGGGCGAAACAGAGCCTCGATAGCGCCGAGGTTCGGCCGATCTCGTTGACTGGGACCGCGTCCGAGATCGACGCCGAGCTGGCCAAGGGCCCGGACGGCGCGCTCGCCCAGCTCATTGCCTCCCGCAAGACGCTCGCCGACCAGATGGCCGAGCAGCGGGCTGCAGCCGAGGAAGCGCGGACCGCAGCGGCCGAGACCGCGAAGGCCAAAGCCGCGACCGCGCCCAAGGCGCCGCCGGCACCGCCTGCTCGGGTGCCGAGCTCCACAACGCCCCCGGCCGACGCCACTGCCGACGAGCCCGCCAGCCTCTGGGACTGAGCCACTCCATCATCACGCCAACCGCCTGGAGGCTACCATGCAGATCACGCATCTCACCCGGACGTACCGCTATGACGGCATCGACCTTCCGGTTCCGCCCCATCTCGCGGACGATCCCGCGAACCTGCGCGCCTATCATGCGACGCTCTACCCCGCGATCTTGAACGCCGAGACGGTCGACGGCGGGGTGTCGGGCACCGCTCACGTGATCGAGTACCGCCGCGCCGTCGGCACGAAGGGCTGACATGCCCCAACGGACGCCCAAGCGCATCCCGTCCCCGCCGCGCAAGACGCTCCTCGAATGGATCGAGAACGACGATGGCGACACAACTGGCACGACCGTCCCCGCCTGCAGCAAACAGGCCCAGGCGCTCCATGAGCGGATCCTCCTCGCCCCGCATGGGGACGGCGCTCACGCGTCGGAGCCCATCCAAGCCCCTCCTGGCCTCCGCCTCGCCCCGCTCGGCTGACCTCGCCGGCCGCGCTGTCACGCTCTCGGACAACGTGCCGACCGTGTTCGACGCGCCGCTCGGATCGCACCACAAGCTGCTTGGCCGCTGGGTCACCTCGATGACGCCCGCAGCGAAACGCTTCACGCGTCGGGAAGCCCGAATCCACATCGAACAGGTGTTCCAGAACACCGTGCTCGAGGCTCTCGAGCCGGTGACGATGGCCGACCTGCGGGTCGTGATCCTTGCTGCTCAAGAGGACCGCCCGCCCGCCGCGGTCGTGACCTGCGAGAGTCTCGGGCAGCTGGAGCTTGGCTGGATCGAAACGAGCGAGGCTCCGATACCGTGGCGCGCAGCCGCGTATAACGCGCTCGAAAACACGCTCGGCTGCGCCCTGCCGGTCTTCGCCTATCAAGATCTCTTCGACGAGATATCGCTTTACTATTGGGAGGGCGAGGCGACCGACGAGGCTGCCCGCCAGTGCCAAATCGAGATGCACGGCGTCGACCCCGACGAGGTCGACGAGAACATCCTTCCGTCAGCGCTGAACGCGCGACGTCCCGCGTGGATGCTCGCCTCGAACGCGGGCCGCTCCAAGGAGCTACCCGCCCACCTGAGGCGGGCGCTCGCCAAGCTACGCGCCGCCCACCGGGCAGTGCGCCGGCTGCAGCCCGAGCGGAACGCCTGGCACTTCGTCGGGCAGGAAATCTACGAGTACATGCCCGGTGCCGAGGATTGCTCGTCCCTGCCGCCTCTGACGCTTGTACCCGTCGAGCAGTTCGCCCGGGAGATCGACGACATCGCCCGTCCCGGCATGGAGTACGGCTTCATGGACGTTGCAGGCCTGTGTCCCCTGTCCGAGCCGGGCCTGATCGATCCCTGGTTCGCCTCGCTTCGCGTCGGCGTCGACTTCCTGATCGCGGCTCAGGAGCTGATCCAGCTCGAGCCCACCAATTCGTGAGGGTGCGATGACACAACACACCGCCCATTTTGAGGCCTCCGCTGGCGGCATGGCCCTCAGCGCCGCCATCCTCCTCTACCAAACGGAATCCAACGGCACGCACCACGGCTATGATGCCCCCCGGGCCAACGCCAGCGCCTTCGCGAGCATCCACCCGATCGTGACGGAAGGCGCGGGTCAACCGACGATCGGCGCGGGCACCGCGCTGACCCGCGCCCATCTGCGCCGCTGGGCGGAAGCACTGGATCGCACCGCGCCTCCGGAAATCCTGCCCGAGAACGTGCTGGTTTCACATCCCGACATGCTGGTGTGGTGGGTGCCGGCGCAGACCCGTTCCGCATACTTCGCGCTCACCTCTGGCGCAGGCCTGGACGTGCTCTTTGAGCGCACCGTCAAACCGGTGCCCTATCCCGCGCACCTGTTCGTCGCGACACGCTCGAACCTCGGGGTGTATGCGTTGCCAAAGAGCGAGCGGCC
Organism: Sphingomonas sp. TZW2008; assembly: GCF_002117915.1. Taxonomy (GTDB): domain Bacteria; phylum Pseudomonadota; class Alphaproteobacteria; order Sphingomonadales; family Sphingomonadaceae; genus Sphingomonas. Next base: position 91,352 of record NZ_BDJB01000015.1, read on the forward strand.
GACCGCCGATACACAGGTTCTCCATTCCCCGATCCTCAACGTCTTCATCGACGGCCGGCTTTGCTGGGGTAACATTCCGAAGCCGAAGCGCCTGACGCCCTCGGCGATCGCCGAATATGAAAAAGCCGTCTTCGACTCTTGGTCGACCCACCCGAACCCCGGTCAGGAGCTCACGGTGAAGGGGAAGGGCGGACTTCTCCGGCTTTGGGACGAGCTCGCCAAGGGACGAACCCGAAGCTTCCCCGTCAAACGACTGCGCCCGTTCACATTCGCTGCTCGGTCGCCGGCAAGCCGCACGCGGTCGGCCGCCGCTGTGACGGTGGGAAAGCTTATCGCCGCGGAGACCCGCCGATGACCAGCCTGACGGACAACCAGACGGCCGCCGCGGTGCTCGCGGCCGTCCCCTGCTATCCAGTTCCGCCTACGGGGGCATCGCCTGCCATTGACGCGCTTCGGGCAGCCCGCTCCGGCCATGGCCTCGCCCTCGGCAACGACGGCCTCATGCTGATCTTGCGTCGGCCCTGGCTCGCGCTTGATTGCGCGATCGCGCCACCATTCCCAGCCTATCTGCCCTACGGCAGCATCGGCCGTCCCAAGGCAGAACTCCTCTGCGGCAGAATCCCACGCTACCTGTTGGACGCCATCCTGGCTCACCTTCGGAGCGCATTGCCGAACGAGGCGGCTGCGTTCGTCATCTGGGACGAAGCGGACGGCCAGTTCAGCGTCGAGTACCCGGAGGTCGATTGCGCCACGCCGTCGCGTCTCGTCTATCGCACGCCGGCCGTGCCCCCCGGCCGCCACGTCATCTGTGACATCCACAGCCATGGGACTGCGCCGGCCTTCTTCAGCGCAACGGACGATGCGGACGACGCTCACGCCACCAAGATCTCGCTCGTGTTCGGGCGATTGAACGATCCAGCCGGTCCCGACAGGGCATCACGCCTGTGCGCCGGCGGAATGTTCCTGCCGATGCCACGAAGCCCTTTCTCAGGAGATGGTCATGCAGACTGACGCACAGAACCGGCACTTTCTGCCGGCCGGATTCGACCGTCGCGTTCTGAAGGTGGTGCTGGTCGGGTGCGGCGGAAACGGCGCACAGATGCTGATGGGGCTTGCCTCCCTCGACACCGCGCTGCGTGCGTTATCGTCCCGGTCGCTCCAGGTCACCGTCGTCGACGACGACGTGGTCAGCGAGACCAACCTCGGCCGCCAGCCCTTTTATCGCTGCGACCTCGGCAGCTCGAAGGCCCGTACCCTGGTCGAACGGATCAATCTGGCGCACGGCCTCACCTGGCACGCCGTCCACGGTCGGGCGCCAGAGGCGCATGGCGTCGACGGTGCAGATCTCGTCATCACCTGCGTCGACACCGCCTCCGCCCGTCGGGCAATCGGGGGCGCGATCGCCGACGCTCGCAATGCACCGAGCTACTGGATGGATCTCGGCAACAGAGCGCGCGACGGCCAATATCTAATCGGCTGCCCGGGCGTCGATGGCGACATGAACCGCCTTCCGACCGTCCTGGAAGCCTTTCCCGAGCTGGCGGACGAGACGACGGTCGAAGACAACGCGCCCTCCTGCTCGGTTGCCGAGGCGCTCGAGCGGCAGTCCTTGTTCATCAACCGGGTAGTGGCAAGCCACGCCCTGTCCCTGCTCTTCGACCTCCTCGCTCGGGGTTCTATCGGCCACGCCGGCGCCTTCCTCAATCTGTCCAGCGGTCACGCTGCCCCGATCCCGCTACCGCGATCCCTCCCCATCGCTGCGTAGCCCGACCGCCTTTGACCCGATCCGGCTCGCGTCTCCACGCACCCAACAGTGCGACAGGCAGGAGCGGAGGGAGAAGCGAGGGGCGCACCGGGCAGGTCCGGAAAGGGAGATGACAATGCGCCCCCAACATATCGCCGTATTCACCGACATCCTGCGCGCGGATCCGCAGACGCTCGCCCACGAGCTCCATAGCATCCTAACCGCTACCGAACACGAGTTCAGCAGCGACGACGCCCGCGACGCCTACGCCGACGTCATCCGCGCGCTGGGCCGTTTTCAGCACGCCTCTGCGTTTCCGCGCGCCTTCGAGGCTGTCGCCGGCGAGACCTTCCGGCCGCTTCCGCAGATCGTCCGCTGCAGCGTCTGTCAGGGTGACGACGTCGTGCGCGACGCGACGGCTCGCTGGGACGCGGAACGCGGCGAGTGGTCACTGGCCGGACTCCTCGACGACCATACCTGCGAAACGTGCGGAGCAAACGGCTCGACCGTCGTCACCCACGAGGCATCGGCGCCCCACGCGGACATTCGCGTCAGGATCGCTCCCCTCGCGGACCATCCCGACGCGGGGCGCACGGGAACGGTCCTACGCCCGAACCACGTTCGTGGCGGGCTGTACCTTCGGCTCGACCGTCGCGCCAGCGAAGCAGTCGAGCGGGTCGCGCTCGCCGACCTCGACCAAATCGAGATCCATGTCCCCACCACGTTGGGCAGGAGTGCCACGGTATGAAGATCGAACTGCGAAAGCTCCGGGTCGACAAGCGCCTCTCCGAAGAGACGATGTGCTACTCGGCGGAGATCTGGATCGACAACGCCCGAGCGTTCCTGGCCGGCAACCGCGGTCATGGCGGGCCGGATCACTTCGATCAGGTAGGGACCGTCTCACTCGCCGACGTCGAGGCTTGGCTTGCGAAGACCCGCCGGCCGCGCGTCGCTTACGGTCTGACCATGAAGCACGATCTCGAGATGGAGGTTTCTGATCTCATGATCGAGGCCGAGCAGATCGCCACCATCCGTCGCCGTATGAAGACGAACGTCGTCACCATCGAAGGCGAGCAGGTCTACACCTACTCGCTGAAAGGACGGCCCGTTTCCGACGTGGTAGCGTCGATCCGCCGATCCAAGCCGAATGTCGTCGTCGTAAACGAGGCCGGCGACGTGGCCCTCTCGACCGCGGTGAAGCTCCTGCTCGACGCGGCCCGCAAGGCTGAGGGAAGCGCAGCGCTGTGAGACTGGAGCTGATGGCACTCCTCGCACCGGCTCGATCCGATCCGCTCTGGGAGGCAGAAAAGAGCGGCTGGCGATGCTTCGTCATGGGCAATCACCGCTGCTGCTACCGACGCGGCAGCGCGCTCCGTCTCGCGTGGCAGCGCGGCTTCGACGCCGCCTCACAGGCAGAACGACCCGAGCTTCTCGTTCTCTGACGCCATACCGACCCCGGACCTCGGGAGAGGAGAGGGAAGGGCAAGGCGCGAGCGCAACCAGGCGCTCGGAGCCGGAGAACCCTTCATGTCCTACGACGTCGCCTTTCGGCACCAGCAGGCGCTGGACCCAAGCGCATTGGTGTCGGTCGCAACCTGCCTCCACGCCCTGACGGCCGCCATCGAGGACTGCCGGAACGCCGGCAAGGACGCTGAAGCCGATCCCGCGGTGCTCCTGCTCGCCCAGCATCTCGGAAGTGTGGCAAGCGTCGGTCGGCCGCCCGCCATCCAGCTTCGCCGCGGCTGCATGGACCAGATCGCGGAGATCCGCCGCAATCCGGCACTCCTCGTCCTCGCACACAAAGGTGTGTCCTATGACGCCAACGCGAAGGCTCTATTCCACCAGGACGGCCGCAAGGCCCTGAAGCGCCTCGCAGAGGCCCTCCTGCTCGCGGACGGCAGCTTCGACGTCCGCTCGAACAAGGCTGGCCCGGCCGTCTCCGGCGAAATCACGCTCCACGGCGAGGAGGTCTACGTTCAGCTCAGCCTGGGCGGGATGGGAGCCGACCGCGAGGTGATGTTCCGCCGGTGCCGCGGCCGCAGCGACTATACCGGCGAGCGGAACCACTGGGCGTCGATCCGCGAGCTTCTCGCGCCCGACCGCTTCGCCGCTCGCCTGCGCCGCGAACTGAACCTCACCGCGCCCGTCGCCGAGCCGACGCGCCTCTTCGCCTGAGGAGCCCGCCATGCAGATCCTTGCCACTCGCCGGCGCATCGTCGGAACCCTGCCGCATTTCGAGTATCGGATCTTCGTGCCGTTCGACCAAATCTCTGTCGAGCGGCAGAACCTGATCCCCAATCGCAGCGATTACGGCTTCAAGGGCGGTCCGTGGGCCAGGATGCGCGAGGTGATCGCGCCGATGGATTACCTCCGCATGGCTCCTGGCCTCTCCCGGCACGACTTCGGTCGCCCGATCGAGGCGCTATCGAAGCGGATCGAGGCGCTCCTCCTCGGCGCCTTGTACCCTGAGATGACCGCCGTCGTCGTGCCCATCGTGCTGGCTGTCCCGAGCAATCCGGATGACTCGCTGATCTACACCGATATCAGCGACATAAGCGGCCGCTTCCTGGCGCTCAACGAGCTTGGCGAGCGGCTTACGAGCGAGGGACTCGGTCTGCGCGCCATGCACCATTCGAGGGCGGCGTGAGCGCGCCAGAGGCGGTCGCGGAGAAAATCCGCACCGACTTCGCCGCGATGGTCGCGAAATTGAAGCGCATCGATCCACCCGACGGCCACAAATGGCTCCCTCAGGTCGGCCCGCTCGACTGGTGGAATCGCGACATTATTCTATCCGTGCGCGGCATCGGCCCCTCCATCTATCTGCGACGCGACCCCGCCAACGACGACGACCCTAGCCAGCTTCGGGTGGAGGTTCGCCTGAACTGGAACGAGGTCGGCGAGGCACCCCGCCTGGACCTTCTACGGTGCATTCTCTGGTGCGAGCGGGGCCGCCGGATCGGCTTCGCCGCGAAAAGCCTGCTGCCGGCGAGCGCCGTCTTCCTGCGAGGCGCCGACGTCGACGAACTCTACACGCGCATCGCTCTCCACCTCGATCCCGCGCTCGCGACGTATCGCCGGTGGCTGGCGAGCCGCTACGACGAGGACTGAGCCGATGACGAACGTCCCGGACCGAGCCGACAGCTTCGATCCCACGGATCCGAACACCTGGATCGGCCGGGGCCGAACACCCGACCACGCTGCCGCCCTTGCCCAAGCGTGGCGAGACTTTCCGGATCACGAACCCCACGCCCCCCTCGACGCACGGATGGCGCGTTCACGCGAACGTGTGGCGGCGATGCGGCCCGTCAATGACGCGATCCGGGCGCATACCGAGGCGCAGCGCCAAGCGGACAATTTCGGCTTCCTCGAACGGAAAGCCAGCGCCGGACAGATCGACGACAGCGATCTGGCGGTCCTAAGCGCCCGCGACAGCTACGCCTATGACTGGGACCGCGCCGTCCAGTACAGCCGAGGCTGGTACGCTGCCCACGCTGGATGGGAATACCGACCCTGTTTGGACGGCCGGGCTGGCGGCGTTCACGCGCTGAAAGCAGCTTACGACCGGGGTTTTGAGGACGGTGGTGGTGACCGGTCGGACCTCTTCGACGCGGCCCGACGCCGCAACGCCGCGGCGCTCCGAACCGGCAATCTGCCTCCCGTCGTGGGCGCCGCGCCGCCATCCCGCCCGCTTCCGAGCCAGTGGCCCCTTCCAAGCGACGAGCCTCGACCGGCTCGATGGGCAAGACGCCTACTGATCGTCAGTGCAGAACAAGGAGCCGCCGAAGGCCTGGGAAGCTTCCGTGTCCGAGACGAGCTAAGCCGCTTCCCGGGAGCGGATGCCATGACCGTGGTGCTGGTGACCGCCTCATCAGGGTTCGCCGCGCTACTAGGCCAGTGGTCCCCCGAGCCGCTGAGCCCGACCCGCGCCAGCGAACTTGCAGGTGAACCGGAGCAGATCCGGCGCTTGCAGGAGCTGATCGGTGGGCGAGACTTCGACGATGTTCTGGTGGCCGCCGATGGAGAGTACCTCCGGATCATCGACGCCGCCGCGTCCGTGCTACCTTTATGCCGCACCATGGAGCGCACGCGGAACACGCCGCTTCAACAGCGAGCACACCTGCGAACCTGGCTCGGTCGGGGCTTTTCCGGCGATTTGAACATCGGCGCCGGCCATATCCGCTGGAGCAAGGTCACCAAAGGGCTGACCGGCAAGCTCGGCGAGTTCACGGCTCGCTATGCCGGTCGGGCCGAAGGTGGAGGACACCTAATCGTCATCGAGACCGCTCCCGGCACCCTGGCAGCCGGGTTTGTCCGCGCTGACGGATCCCCGCTGGACCCGACAATTGCCTTCTCCAACAAGGCGAAACTCCGCGAAGCGATGGCGGCTGCTTTGCGCGCCTTCGGCGGAGCTACGCCGTCATACGGATCCCTGCTCGCAGCGTGACCCAGACGCCAGCGACAGGAGGAGAGGGGGAAGCAGGAGGGCGGCGCGAAACGGAAACCCCCGACGCGCAGAACACGGAGTTGCCATGACCCTCTCTGCCCAGGCGATCTTCGCCACCGCCCCACTCGGCGCGATCGTCCACTTCGCCAACGGCGAGCCACGCCCGCCCGCACACCACAAGCGCAAGCTCCGCGCTTGGGAGGATAGAAACGGCAAGGGGCGTCTCACCCGCCGGTCGCCGGGGGGCGAGCGCTACCCTGCCGATTTCACGCTGCACCTCGGAAACTGGGGCGAAGCCGGCGCGATCGTCCTCTCGGTCAGCCGCAGCTTCCAGGTAACCAGCGAGTCGACCTTTCAGATCGAGCAAGTCCCCAGCGCGGGGCAGGCCCTGATCGTCACCGAGTTCGCCGGACGCATCGAGTTGCAGCATGTCGCCAACGATCGCGCGAGCGCCGAAGCGTGGCTGACCGAACATCGCTATCACAATGCGCGCATCGAGATCGTCGAGCCGACCGCCGCCGAGCCATCTCTCGCGCCGACGTGATCTACAGCCGCCCACATCACCCCCGAGGCGGCAGGTGAACGATCCGACTCACGACCTGCCCGCCTCGACTCATTCTTCTGGACCACGTGCGTCCAAAAGCGAGGATACGACGATGCAGAGGCTCATCACCCATAGCTGCGGCCATGACCAGAGCCACGGTATCAACGGCCACTTCGCGGCCGATTCTGACCGGCAGGCGAGCCGCCTCTCACGGCAGAAATGTCGGAGCTGCTACGACGCGGCCAATGCGGTGCGCGCGGCCGAGGATAGCGCAGCCATCGCCGACCTGGCGCTCGTTCCTCTGACGGGCAGTGAGAAGCAGGTCGCATGGGCCGAAACGCTGCGCACGAAGCGCATAGCAGCGGTGCGGAAACGCAGCCCGAAAACGGTCGAATGCCTCGCCTCGATCGCCGACGCGAAATGGTGGATCGACAACCGACGTGTTCCTGATGCGACAATAATCGCGTCGGCGTTACCGCCAGCCCCGATCGCCTAACGACGCGCCCGGACTGAAGGTGCCGCGATGGACTATAATCCCCGCGTCGCGAACGTCTCGCCGGAGGAGTTCGCCGAACTCCTCGCGATCGTTCGTTCCGAACCCGACCGCGCCACGCTGACGGAAGATGATCGCTGGCGCCGGGACTATGCCGAAGAGCAGCGCCGGAAGCGCATCATCGGCCACCAGCAGGACCTCTTCGGCGCCGCGACAACGGTCCACTATCGACGCAACGCTCCGGCGTCCGAGGTGGAACGCCCGCCGGTCGAGACGATCGATGCCAAGTTGAAGCGCATCGCGGGCGACCCCCTTGCGACGTTCGGGCCGCCCCGTTCCGACCGACCGTCCTACCTCTCACCCGACGCGAAAGCGGCGGTGATCGCGGTCGCGTCGAATTGGCTACGCGTGCGCCAGAGGGTCCGCATCGTCGACGCCCCAGGAACCGTCGACCCGGCTTTTGGACCTCAGCTGTTCCTCGGCCGCAGCGGCGTAGTCTGGCGGCTGTGTGGCGGCGCGTTCGCGGATCACTGCTATGTCTTCCTCGACCCTGTCGGTGGCGAGCGCACACAAAAGGTTGCGTTCGTCGAGCTGCGAGACCTCGCGCCTGCCGAATAGCTCCGGAACGATCGTGAGAGCTACGCGCGTGCTTCGGGCGATCAGGAGGGGAGAGGGAGAAGATCGCGCGATCTCGAGGAGATTGCAGCGTGCTCACCACAAGAAGCCAGCGATGGCGCGAGAAGCGAAGCCTCTACGTTGACGACCTCAGCGTCATCGACCCCAGGGCATATTCGGTGGACGTGATCGAACAGAAGGCAGCACGGGCCTTCGTTGCCGTCCATCACTACCTGCCGACATGGCCGGCCGCGCAGCTCGCGGTCGGTCTCTTCGGGCCTGGCCGAGGATGTCGGGCGAGCCTTGTCGGCGTAGCAGTCTTCGCCGTGCCGGCGATCGGATCGGTCATCACCCGCCACGCCGGGCTCGCCAGCGACAGCGGGACGACCCTCGCGAGGTTCATTCTGCTCCCCGACGTCGCCGGCAATGGCGAGAGCTTCTTCCTTTCTCGCGCGCTTGGTCACTTGCGCCGGGAGAAGCGCCAGCTCGAAGCCGTCGTCTCCTACTCCGATCCAGCGGCGGGGCACATCGGGCGGATCTATGCAGCGCTCTCGAGCGCCTACCGAGGTCAAATGCCGGAGCGCACCTCCTACCACATCGGAGCGCAACCGATATCCGGGCGAACGCTGTCGAAGATCCGGCTCGGAGAACGAGGCGCATCCGGCGCCATCGACCAGATCGTCGCTTTCGGCGCTCCCCGTCCGACGATCGGCGAAACGCCGGCCGACTGGCTCGTCCGTCTGACCCGTGAGCGCGTACTATCCCGCGCGCGTCATCCAGGCCTGCACGCCTACTGCTTCGAGATCAGCCATCGAGCCCGCCAAGCCGGGGCGAAGCTACCGCGGAAGCCGTACCCGACGGTGCTGACGCTCCCTCACCCCGAACTCCCCCTTCTTGCCGCCTGATGCGGCACTCGCCGGAGACAGACCATGGCAGACATTCGCCAGCTTCCCGTCATGACTGCTGCCGATGCGAAGAGCATCGGATTCGGTACGTTCAATGACGTGCCGACGCTGCCCGTCGATATTCCCGACCACGACTTCACGATCAGCGCGAGGACGTCCGATGGCCGGCGCCTCACGATCTACTTCGGCGTCTACGGGCCAGGGCGCCCGCCCGAGTTCGTCGACATCCAGTACCACGATGCTGCCACAGTCGCCGCAGCGCCTGACGGCGCAACGGTGCCAACCTTCGACTTTTTCGGGACGACGTCCAACGGCGTGCAGACGTTCGACAGTCGAACGGTTCTGCCGGATCACAAGCCCACCTTCCTCTGTGTCCTGATGGACCGACCGAAACAACCGGAGTCGGCATGATGCACAGCGTCGCGGTTTTCTTTGTCCAGCGCCTCTTGGGTGGAGCCGAAGAGGGCGGATGGTACTACGAAGCCGGAGACCTTAGCACCGAACCGGAGCTGGTCGCGTTCGGCACCACCTTCGCGTTCGGGCACGAGACCCGTGCCGACGCGGTGGCCGCTGAGATCCAAGCGCATCTCGATCGCGACTGGAACGTCGGCGATCACGCGCGCCCGCTCGACAGCGTGTTGAGCGCGGGGCGCTGGGAGGCACGCACATTCGAGGGCTGGCCCCCCACTTCGTTTCCGGCGGAGCGGCCTCGGTACGGATGAACCAAAGGCGGCTTGCAAGCACGGCCGCTCCGCCGAGCGAAGCGCAGCAAAGGCACCACGCCGACTAGAGGGGAGAGGGCAGGGAAGGGCGAGCGGGCGAACGAGCGCCCCAGACGCCGGAGACACCTGCCATGCACCTGCCTTCCACCATCCGGGCAACCGTCAGCCCGACGATCCTCACCAAGGTCGGCCGCCTTTTCAACGGCACCGTCGACGACGTCCTAGCAGAACTGCTCCAGAATGCGCGACGTGCCGGCGCCAGCCAGGTCGAGGTCGCGACCCTCGATCTCGCCGGTCAGTCGGTGCTGGCGATAGGCGACAACGGTCGCGGCATCGACGATCCGAGCGCATTGCTCCGCCTCGGACAGTCCGAGTGGGCCGACGCGATCGCCGTAAGCGAAGATCCCGCCGGCATGGGCTTCTTCAGCCTGGCCGGCCAAAGGGTCGAGGTTCGCTCCTTCTCCGCAGCAAGCGGCGCTGGTTGGCGGATCACCATCGAGCCGGACGCGTGGCAAAGCGGAGCGGCAATCGCCGTCGAGCCCTTCGACATCACGGCAGGCACCGAGATCCTCATCGACACTCCCGAGGCCTGGGACGATCGCATTGCGGCGGCCGTCGCGGAGGCAGCCCGATTCTATCCGGTCGCCGTCGGCTTTAACGGCCAGCCTCAAGCTCGAGAGGACTGGCTCGCCAAGGCGGTCTATGTCGAGGAGTGGAACGGCAGCCGGATCGGCGTCTTTCGCGACAGTCCACGCGGCCGCGACTCCCGCTCGATCAACTTCCACGGCCTGACCGTCGCCTGCCGGTTGTCTGAGGTCTCGGAGGTGGGTCGGGGCGGGGCGTGGCGCGCGTTGGTCGACATCGGCGACACTCCCGGTCTTCAACTCGTTCTTCCAGCTCGCAAGGAGGTCGTCCAGACAGCCGGCCTCGAAGAGACGCGGATCGCCTGCAGGCGCGCGATCTACCGCGCGATCGCGCGCGAACCCCGGCACCGCCTCGCCTTTGCGGAGTGGGAACAGGCACGAGGTCTCGGCGTCGAGCTCGCCGCAGCAACCCCGTACCTGTTCGGTTGGCAAGCACCATCGAACGACAGCAGCATGGCCGGCCTCATGGGCGAAGCCGTGAGCGACGTTCCCATGATCGTGATGCCGGACCTCTCACCGGATATCGGCCAGTCCGCCGGCCGAGCGCTTCGTCAAGGCAAGCCGCTCGGTGCCCGCCTTGTCTTCGAGGAAAGCGCATTCGAGGGCTATGGCTGGTACGACGCCCTACCTGTCATCGAGGACATCTCCTTCCTGGTCGACGTTGATGGTGAGCACCACCGTTACAGCGAAGCCGAGCAATTCACCGGTCCCGGCAGGAGCGGCCCTGTCGACGCCATCTCCTGCGAAGTTACCGTCCCGAAGCTAAGCGGCTCGCCGCTCCAGTTTCCGGCCGACCTCCTGATAACGGACCCGAACGGCTTTTCGCAGCTCGACGAGATCGCTGTCCTGTTCACGGATCCTACGTCGATCGCGGTCGACGACTTGGTCGACCTGCTTGAAGCGGCCGTCTTCAGCGACAGCGACGACAGCGACGCCGACAGCTACCAAACCCAGCAAGCCGACTTCCGCCGTGACGCGAGAGACTTCGCACGCCGCCTCCTATGCGGCGACGATGAAGCCCTACTCGAGAAGATCCGCGAGGCGGTTGACCGGTATGCCGCCTCGTCGATCCCCGAAGGCCGCCGGATCGTCATCACGCTGACGGCCGGCTCTACTGAGGTGATGTTCGACGATCCACCGGCGAGCGCGACCAGCGCAGCCGCCTGATGGAGGTTTCCATGGCCAATCTGACGACTGCTTTCGCGGACGATGCGGTCGCGATTGCCGCGGCCGCGATCGCCCTCGCAAGCGCGCTTCTCCTGTTCTCCCGACGGCACCGCGCGACCGCCATCGTGATCCTGGTGTCTGCCACGCTCACGCTCGGTCTTAACCGCTTCATGGCGGCCCATCCGGAGCGGATGCCACGACCGGAAGAGAGAGGGCGGGGTGGAAGCGCACTGATTGAGAGCAATGGAGATCCCACGTGCGCGCCACCGTCCTGTTCATCTCTTCGACTGCTCACCTCCCGGTCTGGGAACGGATCGCCATCGAGCATCTGATCGACTGCGCTCCCCGGGACCCCCAGGGAGGGCGGCTGCGGATCGAGCACGATATCGTCTCCATCGAAGCGCACCAGAACGGCTTCCTCATAGCGACCGCAGTTCATGGCACGGGCGAGAGCCCGGACGGGATTTCGCCCGCGCTGTGGGCTCTGCTCGGTCACGCCGCAGCCGCCGGCGCGGCCTGGATCATGTTCGACCACGACGAACCCCCGACCTCCGACTTCCCCGTTTTCTAACCCTCGTGGAGATCCGCCATGTGCGACACCGTCGTCGATATCCGTGCCCGGCTCTCGCCGCGGCGCGCGAGCCTCGCATCCTTCGAGAACGCCTATGCCGTCGCGGTGCAAACCCGCGAGGCGAGCGGCGTCGACCAGTTCGTCGTCAAGACGAATGACCCGATCCAACCCTTTCGCGTCACGCGCGACAAGCCGAGCGAGCCGGAAACCGTGCTCCTCCGGGTCGCATGAGCCGCGGGCCGATGCGGCGCGACGGACGCTACTCCATTGCGCGCGAGTTCTGCGGGCAGCCGAAGGCCCGACAGGTTGCCCGCTTCTGCGGCGACTGGCTCGGCCATGCACCGAACCGTCGCGGCGCACGCGCCATCATCGAAGCGCACCAGGCCGCCCGCGCCTTGGCGCTGACGCACGGAGGATAGCCATGCTCGCTTCCCTCCCGCGCCATGCCAACCGAGACCCAGTCGTCGCTGCCTGGGGCATGGGGCTGGACAGCACCGCCATGCTCATCGAGCTTGTCGCCCAGGGCGACGCGCCGGACGTGGTCCTAACAGCCGACACCGGTGCCGAACGCGACGAGACCTACGCCTTCCTTCCGGTCTTTCAGCGCTGGATGGATGACCACGGGCTCGAGCATCACGTCGTCCGATACGTGCCCAAGCGGTTCAAGCACTGGCCGCCATACGCCTCGATCCTCGAGAACGTGCTGACCAACGCAACCCTCCCCTCGATCTCAATGGGCCGGGGGAGCTGCTCTCTCAAATGGAAGGTCGAGCCGCAGGATAGATGGGTCCGCAACTGGGAACCGGCGAAGGCAGCGTGGGCGGCTGGCCGCACGGTGACGAAGCTGATCGGCTATGATGCGGGCGCGGCCGACACTCGACGATCCCAGCACGCAGCGACGATCGAGAACCCTCTATACACCTTCCGCTACCCCCTACGGGAATGGGGCTGGGATCGTGCCCGGTGCGTCGCCCGCATCCGCGAAGAGGGGTTGCCCGTTCCGATCAAGTCCGCGTGCTTCATTTGCGGAGCGTCGCGGCCGGAGGAGGTCATGACGCTTCCAGCCTGGTGCCTCCGCCTGATCGTACTGGTGGAAGCTCGCGCCAAGCCCCGCCTGCGCACCGTCGAGGGACTCTGGCGGAAGTCGACCCGAACACGTCCGGGCATGATGACCGACTTCATCAGGGCCAAGAACCTGCTCGATCCGCGCGAGATCGATGACATCATCGCTCACGCGCCGCAGAACCTCCTCGCCTTTCAGGAAGTCGCCGCGCTGATCCCCCTCGAGGAGCGGCCCCACATGAGCGAGTGGCTGGACCGCTTCAACGCCGGCGCCGGGCGGCTCGCGGCGTAGCCGCACACCGCAGGTCGCAAGATCGACGCCACCATGTTAGCTTCCGCAGCGCACCAGGGAGAACCCGATGACCGTGCCGACCAGTGCCGACGTCCAAGCCGCGATCAGCCGACTTCTCGTTGTCGCGGGCAGCGACACCGGCCAGTCGCGCAGAGCCGCCGATTTCCTCCTCGCGTGGTGGAACGGCGCCGATCTCGGCCACTTCCCCATCGAGCATCTATGGAACGTCGATCGGGCGATCTCGGCCGACATGCTCACGATCCTCGCCTATCTCGCCGAGCAGCCGACGGCAGTTTACGCCAACGCCTTCGGTTTTGACGAAGCGATCCGCGCCCTCGTCGAGCAATGGCGCGATCTTCCCCGCGCTGCCTGACCAAAGGCCTCAGCCATGACCATCCGTGCTCAGGGACATTTCCTCTCGACGATTGCTTTCGTCCTTCTCGCCATGCGGTTCGCCGTGCCGGCGGTATACGGCGATGTGAGCGACGTAGGGCCGTGCACCACCCTCCTCATGAGCACGCCAGTCCTGATCCTGTCGGTTCTCGGGATCATCACCGGCGGTCTCGCGATGATCTTCGATCCTTTCGGCGCCCAGCCGCAAAAGATCCGGCAGACGCTGCCACCAGCTCGCGGCCAAGCGCCCGCCCTGAACTCGGAAGCACAGGTCGCCACCGCACAGATCGACAAGCTGGTCGCTCGCTTTCACGACCTACCCGAGGACGCCGTGCCGATGGATGTACGAATCGAGTGCGACGCCATCGTCGATAAGCACCTCCCGGGCCTGCGCTCCGCTCACCACGATGCACGAAGCACCGTTGCAGCCGGATCCGACGACGCCGAGGTGTTGGATCATGACTTCGCACAATCGCTGAACCGCCTCTCCGCCACGCTTATCCGGCTTCTGGATAACTGCGGCGAGAACGCCCGCGGTCGTTTCGAGGTCGAGCAGCGCTTCATCGAGATGCGTCATCCGGATGAAGGACTATCGGTCTAAGCGCCCTTGAAGCACCACGACGAAGGGGCCGCGCCGGCAAAGCCGACGCGGCCCCTTTTTTGCCCTCCGCTGCTCGGAGGCAGCCAGAGCGACGCTCAGCTTCGGCGCAGCAAGTCGCTCACGCTGTTCTCCGCGATCACGGCCGTCGGGATGAGCGGCATGGGCGCACCCGCTTCCTGGATCGCCGGGAACATGCGAGCCCGCGCCCGCGCGAGCTGAACGAGCCACGCGAGGTCAGCCATGGCCTCATAAACATCAAGCTCTGAGACGATGTAAAAGAGACGGCGCTGATAATCGTCACCCTCGCCAGCGAGGATCTCGGCGAGCATCGCCTTGCCCTCGCCATCCTCGATGCCGCCGCGCCGGTCTGCCGCTACGCGCTCGACCGCCTCAAACACCTGCATGGTGCTGTAGTAGGCGTCGTCCAAGCCTTGGCCCATGGCCGCCAGCGCGAGCATCTTTCGACTGCGCGACGCTGCGGGATCCCGCACCGCATCCTCAAGAGGCAGGTTGAAGTCGTAGGACTTCAGCAATTCCTTCTGCATGGCTTGGTTCTTTCAGGTTGCAATCCTGCGCGCTCTTAGAACACAACGGGAACGCACAAGACAAGCCCCTTTCTTCATGGCGCGGGGACGTTCGGTCGCGCGAGGGTCAGGCGAGGGTGATGTACCATAGGCCGAAGGCGTTGTTGGCCGCGTGTACCGCAAGGCCCGACCAGATCGATCCGGTCCGCGCCCGGCAGAAGCCGGTTGCGATACCGAGGCAGATGCTCGCCACCCAGTTCGCGATCTCTGCGTGAAGCAACATGAAGGCCAGCGTCGCGATCGCGATTGAGCCCGCGCTGCCGATCCGGCGCGCCAGCGCGCCCTGAAGATAGCCCCGATACAGCAGCTCCTCGATGGCGGGGCCGACCACGACCGTCGCCGCGACGAGCGCGGCGCCGGCGATCGGTCCGCCTCCGAGCAGGGCGTGTCCCACTCAGGGTCGAGGCTCTTCCCGCCTGCCACACGGTCGCGCCTTGCAGCGCGAGGATCAACAACGGCACTTGCGAGATGACGGCCGCGATCGCGACCGTCGTTGTCGCGCGATGGTCGCCCTGCGGGCGCACCATCCCCACGGCCCGCCGACGATCAGGCCGGCGCAGATCCCACCACATCAGGAGCGTCATGATGACGGCCGCCGCGACAATCGTCGCGGCGATCAGGGCGGGTGACATGGGACTGACCCCCAGGGCGGGCCCTACGATGTAGTGGATCACCGTCAGAAGCACCTGGTGCAGGATCAACAGCCCGACGACCAGCGGCAGCTCGCGCCGGCCCGGACGCGGTGCCCAGGCCGCTCGCCTCTTCGCTCTCGCGCGTTTCGCCAGCGTGGCCATCAACGTTCGGCCCGGCCGATAATGCCCCCACGCACCGTCACGCCACCTTCCTGTCGTCGCCGCTCAGGTCTGGAGCCTCGATCGGGAGCCCCGCGCTCAGCAGCGCGATCACCTCCTCGATCCTATCCGCCGCCACGAGCCAGTTGCGGAACAGCGGTTTCCATTCGCCGCGCCCCTTGGCCGACCCGCGCACGAGCGCGATCAGCTCCTCGCCGCCGTCGTGCCTCAGCGCGTAGCGACCATCGGTCACACGCTTGATCGTCACCACCCCGAAGGCGGTGCTGACTTCCGACGGCACCTCTGGTCCCGCGGCCTCGACCTTCGGTCGTTGGCCGATCGGTGCCGGGCCGGGCAGGATCACCTCTTCCTCGCTGCTGACCTGAGGTCCCGTCTCAGCGCTGGAGGTTCTCGCCTCGCCCGTTCCTTTCAGCCCGGCCATGACGGCCGGGAGGGCATCAACCGGTAGGAGCCAGTTGCGAAAGCGGCTTTGCCATTCGCCGATCGGTGCCGCGACAGCGCGTACATAGTCGGCAAGCGCGTCGTTCTTCGCGTGCCGCAGCGCCAACCGACCGTCGCCGACTTGCTTGACCGTGACGACGCCGTGGGGCGTCTGGATCTCAGCACCGCCTGCGGCCAGTCTCTCGCCGAAGTCCTCCCTCACCACGCGGTCATCTGTCGTCACCGCTCGCTCCTCGCGCTCGCCGCTGATGGCGACCGCCGGAGGTGCGGTCGGCGCCGTTGGCGCCGGCGTCTCTGGCGATGATGGCGGCGCTGCTGGCGCCGGCACTTCTGTTGGTTCGGGTGCGATGGACACCGCTTGCAGCGGTGGCACCGGTTCGATCGGCGCGGCCACGGCCGCGAGAGGCAGGGCAGGCTGCGCCGAGCGCGCCTGCGGCGCGCCCACGGCGCTCGCGACGGACGCTGGCGAGATCCCGAAACGCGCGTGCCAGTCCCGATCCGACGGCACATGATCCTCGATCAGTGCCTCAGCGACTGTGACCAGGTCCTGTACGGAAAGACGTGTCGCAATCCGCCAGAGAACGGCGAGCCCGGAGCCGTGGTCACGCTGCTCCTGCCACCATTTGCGAACATTGTCCGCTTTGATGAACGTGATGTCGTCGTCACCGCGCCGACGTGGAACCGGGCGATCGGGCGGCACCACGATGACCGGTTCGACCTTGTCGATGACGGTGAGGCCGTTCACGCGAAACCAGCGCTGCAGGTCGAGAACGTGCCGCCTCGCCTGTTCGGGCGGAGACGGAATGTCGAACCGAACGCCCTTTCCCGCGCCGTAGTAGGCGCTCCACTCGCCGCGATCATTGCAGAACAGCCGACCGCCGTAGTTTTTCGTCTCGAGCACATAGGCGGTGCGGAAGCGGGTCAGGAGCAGATGATCGATCTGGACCGCGCGCCCGTCCATCTCCAGCCTGAGATCGTGAATGACAACGGTCTGATCGGAGTCATGGAAGAAGGCGTCGAGGTAGTGCGCCGCGTCCCGTTCGCCGGCGATGCCACGACGCACGTTCCAGATCTCGCGCTCGACCGCAGCGCGTTGGGTCCGGCTGAGCTTGAGCTCCAACAGCCCCTCCAGCTCCAACAGGTCGATTGATCGATCGTCAGCATCCTTGAGCAGCATCGAAGCCCCCTTGGCCGGCATAGTATCTTATATCGGCCGCCTGAAAAGATGGCGCCGTTGGCCAAGATGAGAAGAAGGAAGGGGCTGGGGATTGCCGGCTGCGCCGGCACCGGGACGCCCCATCTCCGCGCGCCTGCGGCGCGCTCCGACCGAGCCCGCAAGCGGTCTCGGCCCTTCGGGTGTAGGCCGCCCTATCCGGGGATGCGCGGCGCGGGCAGTCTATCCCCTCGCACGTCATGCCGAGCCGACAGGGCACCGCAGCGATGTTGAATCGCGCGCAAGCGCGCGATGTGCTGCTTGTGAGCCCACGATCTCATCGCCCCCTTCGCCGCCTCTCAGTGTCCCTGCGTTGCAGACCTGCCCGCCGGGGCCGGTGCCTCGAACAGTATTGGCCGCTGGCGCGGCCAATGCTTTTGTTTGTTCTCGGAGGCACCTCAACAGAAATACCGGGCCTGACGGCCCTACGGTTTCCACCCCGCAAGCGGGGCGGAGCCTCCGTCATTTCTGTTGACCCCGACGAACATGCCCGCGCCTTGCGACCCTGCGAGGACGGCTCCGGGTGCGATGAAATCGAGGGCACGCTGCGCTCCCCGCAGCGGTAAGCAAAGAATTGGCCGCCGGGGCGGCCAATGCTCCTTTGTTGGTCTATTTACGGTCCCTAGTCGGGACCTTTTTTCTTTGCTCGGACTCACCAGGTACGATGAATATCCGTCAAGAAAACAATCAGTTATGACAAGTAGAGGGGAGAGAGTATAAGTAAAGGCGTCGGCAGGGGAGAGGCCCCGGAGCCCGGCAGGGGGGAGAGGCCCCCAAGGAGTTAAGGCAATGAACATCGGTCAGTTCAAGAACGTCGACGGTCGTTTCCTCGGTTCGGTCGCCACCGCCACCCTTCACCTTCCGCGCCTTGGCCTTCGTCCGGTCGAGAGCGACAACCCCCGCGCTCCCGCCTTCGAGATCGTGACCCTCAACCCGGGCCGCGTGTGGGTGCAGATCGGCGCGCTTTGGGAGGCTTCCACCGGCGAGGGCGAGGTTTTCTATCAGGGCAAGCTGGACGATCCGAGCATGGCCGACCCGCTGCCCATCGCCCTCTTTGGCAACAGCGAGGAAGGCTATCGCGTGGCGTGGACCCGCAACACCCGCCGCAACCGCGACAACTTCGACAACGGCGGACAGCGCCGCAGCCAGCGCCGCACCGATGACGGTTTCGGCGAGGGCAACGCGACCGAGAGCGGCCAACTGGTCGACGCGGGCGCGGGCATCGACGACGAAATCCCCGGTTTCGACCGGTAACACCAGCAGGACGGGCGGGGAGAGCGCTGGAACGCTCCCCCGACCCTAAGCCGCCACCACATGCCAAGGATTGCAACCATGACCAAGGAAACGACCTCCCGCCGCCTTACCAGCTTTGCCGACCTTGGCGAAGCCTACCGCGAAGCAACCGCCACCCCCGAGTTTCAAGCCGCGTTCGGAGACGTCGGCGCGCTTTCCATCGTGGAGGGCAGCAGCGAGCGCCAAGAACTCGACATGCCCGAGCCGATGCAGGCACAGCACGATTGCGCCGCGATCATCGCAACCGTTTTCGACCTGTTCCGCGATACCCGGCTTGAGACGAGCGCGCAGGCGATCGCATGGGGCATCGTCAACAGCTTCCACCACGAGGCGCAGAAGCTGGAAAGGCAGGAAGACGACCTAGCCCGCGAGCTTGGCGATATGGCCCGCCGCCCGGATATGTCCGAGGTTTTCAATTCCGAACTTGAGGAATTGCAGACCCGGACCCAGACCGTTGCCGAGCAGCGCGCCGCCATCGAGTGCATGAGGGACTATGCCGCCGAGTGCTACCGCGCGGAAACGGGCCGCCCGTGGAGCGCCGCGCGCGGCACCAAGGTTTCCAGCGCCACCACCGCAAGCCAGATCGCGGCCGCCGACTTCCTGAAGGCGCGCGCCACCGCCCACCGCGAGCAGCGCAACCCCACCGGGCCGCTTGTCGTCTTTTCAGGCGGCCCCGTCTGGCACGACTTCCAGCAGCTTTGGGACCGGCTCGACCAGATCAAGGAGCGCGTGCCCCACATGGTGCTTTGCACCACCGCCCAGCGCAAAGGCTGCGACGCTATCGCCGCCGCATGGGCCGCGAGCCGTGGCGTTCAGGTTGTCGCGTTCACCCCGGAAACGGGCCGTTATGGCAACCGCGCCGGTTTCATCCGCAACGAGAAGCTGGCCGGGCTGCGCCCCGTCGAGGCTATCGTTTGCCAAGGTTCGGGCATCCAATCGAACCTGCTCGACGTGCTGAAAAAGGCGAACGTGCCGACCCA
This sequence comes from Sphingomonas sp. TZW2008, assembly GCF_002117915.1. GTDB lineage: Bacteria > Pseudomonadota > Alphaproteobacteria > Sphingomonadales > Sphingomonadaceae > Sphingomonas. The sequence continues at coordinate 110,872 of NZ_BDJB01000015.1, forward strand.
CGCCTTCCGCATCGACGGACAGGCCCCGTTGCAGGAGGGCAAGCGCCAGAATTGGGGTTGATGACAGCGCGGCGGGGGAAACCCCGCCACGCGACAGGCGAGAGGCTGGCACCCGTCAGCCGCTGCTAAGATCGGTTATCCTTGGCAGGATGGACTGGCCAGCGACGGGGCAACCCCCCGGCGCTGGCCCTTTGTCGTGCCGGCGGGTGGGGGGAACCCTACCGGTTCCCCCCACGCCAGGCGATCGGCGCGGCGCGGCGCCCGTCCCTGCGGGCCAGGCGCCGCGCCGCGCCGATCGCCTTCCCCCCTCCGGTGTGGACCTGCCGGGCCGTTGCTTCCGCGGTTCGCCCGCCCTTCGGACTGTCCCGCCAAGAGACTTGATCCAGTGTGCCTCTGTCTTTTGACTAGCTCTGCCGAGCGCTACGCCCACTTTGTCATATCATTAACGCAAATGCGCGGGAGACCAGGACGATCCAGAGGGAAGAGGGAGGAGAGAGTGCGAGCGCCATCGGTCCAATATCGGATGACAGGCCTGCTCGGGAGATTGCTCCATGCTCGCCGCACTTCTCAACCGCCGACGGCACCAATCCGACGTTCGTCGCACCGCCCGGATCGCGCAGCTCAATGACCAGTTCCGCGAGCGGCCGTACTCAACGCCGAACTCGCGCATTATCTTCTCCCCGGGCGTTATGGCGCTCACAAAAGCGGACGGTGGACAAGGACAGTTGTCGGCGGCACTATTTGCTAAGTCGCAGTTGCTTTTACTCATACGTGATCTTCTGCCCGATAATGTTTGCTTAACCATGCCTGAAAGAAACGCCGGAAAAGTCGTGTATCTTGGTGAAGAAGTCGTTTTCTTTATCGCTTATCTGGCGCAAGACTTGTACAGTGCTGCAAGCGATCCTTCCGATCCTAACACCACCATCCGGATCATGACGCTGCGACTAGTTTCTGAGGAGTGACCGGACATGACCGCCACCGCCTTCAGCGCCCGAACGAACTACTTTCGCGCCGATGCCGAGGTGATCCGCGACGCGCTCGCAGATCATCCGACCATCGAGGTGCGTTCGCGTCAAGACGAAGACGGCGAGTGGTGGCACGCACTCGCGACGGGCGACAGCAGCTACGTCGAGCGCCGCGCCGAGTTGCTGGAACTCGGCCTGAAACTCGGAAAGCTGATCGACAAACGGGACGCCATCGCCGCGTTTTTCGTCGGCTTCGATAAGCAGGATCACGTCTTCGGACGCACGGTCCTGGTCAACCACGAGGGCGAGGTCGGCCGGGTCGACCTCAGCGACATCTACCGCGTTGCCGGCGACAACGGGATCGTCCTCCGCGCTGCCGAGGACTGAACCGCAACGCCCGCGCGCGCACGGGAGCAATCACCATGAGCCGTTACGAGCTTCCCCTCACTCCGGAGACCCTCGCCGCACGCGTCGCCACCGATCTTGCGATCGGGTGGGACGCGCCGCTCGCGACCTACTTTCTCCAGCTCCTCCACGTTGACGCCGACACCGACGAGACGACCGACGTCATCTGGATCGGCACCAACTACGAGGAATGCCAAGACGTCGACCACATCATAGACCTGGCAAGCCACTACAGCGCCGAGGCTCGCAGCCACCGCGACCGGCTGATCGCTGACCGCGAGCGGCAGGGCTCGCGCCCGCGCTCGCCGCTGCTCGGCTGAACTGGCGACGAGCTGCCGGAACGCCTACCTTGCCGAGATGGCCGAGGACCCCAGACTCGCGGCACTGATCGACCCGCTGATTGCGGCGCGCGGGCTTCGTCGGCGCCGGGCGCTCGCTGACGCTCACACCCTGCGCCTTATCGCCCTCTTTGTCCTGACCTCCGGCACCATCCTCGCCAGCGGCACGCACTACCTCGCCGCGGGCGTCGTGCTCCTGGTCGGCGTGTGGGCCGTCACCGATCGGGTCCGAAAGGGAACAAGGCTACCCCTCGCGGTGAACGCACAGTGGCTCGGTCGCGTCATCGACATGGACCTGACGCGAACGGGTCGTGACGAACTTACCGAGCTGCTCCTCAAGGAGACGCTGACGCCCGAAGAACTGATCCCTTGGGGCCGGGCCGAACTCACCCGCCAGCGCTGCGAGCCGACCGAGCTCGCTCACGTCGTCGTGCCACCACCCGCTCCGCGCATCCCCGTCCAGCGGCGCGGCTAACGCCGCGACCGCCGACGCGGATCGCTGGTGACCCTATCTGTCGACCCTTCACGGTCGCGGTCTCTTGCCGCACTATACCCCCATCCGGAGACACCATGCGCCAGCCACGCACCGCACGAGATCGCTCGCCCTATCTCCTGATGGGGGCCCTCGTCGGCGCCGTCATGGCGGCCTGCTGGTGGCAATTCGCGCCGGTCGATCCCCTGTCCGAGCAGGACGCCGTTATCCTCGCCCGCGCCGGTCCGAGAGGCGCGCGTTCCTACGAGATCGCGTGGCGGGACGGGAAGCTGACCCGCCCCGAGCTGCGCACGCTGCGCGAGGCGGCCGGCGAGGATATCGACGATTACTTCCGCAACGAACGGCCGAACCGACGCTGACGCCATCCGGCCGCTCGCTCGCTTCGGTACGGCCATTCGGCCTCCCCTCGCTACGCCTCGGCCGGGAAGGCGCCTGAGCGGGCATCGAGCCCGCCCAGGCGCCATGGGCGAGGGTGGTGGGCTTCTCTCTCATTGTCGGCCCATTGTGATCCACTGCTCGGCCGCGTCAAGGATCGACGGTCCCCCCAAAATGCTGTGCATTTTGGCTCCCCCGTCGCCCGCTTCGCGGCGCGCGGCTGGCGCCGCGCGTCCCTGACCCGGCCTCCGACTGTGGCTCGGATGACCTCCGTCACTTCGAGACAAAGGAGGAACATCATGAACGTGATATTGTTTAGAGCACTGAAAAACGCTAACGTGTCGGACGACGATGCAGAGCGCGTTGTGAACGCACTTGAAAGGCACATCGACTTGGCCGTTGGAGACGCAAACAAGGCGCTTGAGGGCAAGCTCGACGGGGTAAAGGCCTCGATCGACGGTCTCAAGTTCTACCTTCAGATCATGACCGGCGTCGTCGCGACGTGCGCGGTGATCGGGACGGCGTTGACCGCTTACTCTCAGCTTCTGAAGTAGGCCACAGGAGGGGACTTCGGTCCCCTTCTTTCTTCACATCGCGCGACGGGCCAGCGGGCAACCGCAGGCCCTTTTTTTGTGATCGATCAGGCGCGATCGGCTCAGGGAACCAGGCTCGCTTCGCTCGCCGGTCCCGTCGCCGATCGCAGCGCCTTGACGGCGCTATTTCGGTGCCAATCCGCTCGGGATCGTGATAGCTTTCCGCCCGTCATGTGGCTCGTGGACAAACTTCACGATGGGACCGAACGGCACCGCGAAGAGGTGCCGGCCGACATGCTTGCCGCGCTCATCCGGTGGTACGTCGGGAAGGGCTCAGAGACCGACGAGAAGATCGGCGTCATGCTCGTCCACCGGGCCAAGATGTTCGAGCGATGGCTCGCCTGCGATTGCCTCGGATCGGACAAGCGTCCGCCCCTCTTGTCGCCCGCGTATCTCTCCGAGGCCGAGACCTTTTACCTTCGCCGTCTGACGGGCGAGGGCCGTCCCGAACACCTGCCCGACTGCCCCTTTTTCCGCGACCAGGCCGCCTTTGAACGCGAGCAGCGCAAGCACGACGCGAAGCCCCTCACGCCCGTCGATGGCTACTTCGCGGCATTGAAACCGCTTGGGGAGCACCTTGCCCAACAGCCGGTCAGCGACGCGGACGATAACCGCGTGCGAGGTGGCTCCACGCCACGCCTTGCGCGCCTTCTCTGGCAGCTCATCGACGACGCCGAGACGAACGTCATCGGCGCGATAAAACACCGGCCAAGGCCGTCCATCCAGCACGAATACGACCGTTTGCGCGAAGCAGCTCGCGACCTCTGGATCGCCCCCAAGACGCCGCTTGCGAGCCACCTCTACACCCACCCGAACGACTTCCGGAGCCAGCGCATCTACGCGCGCCTTCGCAAGGCCGCGAAGGACTGGCCGGCCGACCATGAGCCGCAGGCCTTCCTCGCCGTCTTTGCCCCTTCGGTCACACGCCGCGAGATCGTCCTCGCCGAGGGCGACCCGATCATCGTCGCCTCCGACATCGTCAAGCCCGCCGCCAAACGCGTGGAGCGCGGCCCCTATCTGGTCTTGGTCGCGATCGGCGAGCACGCACAGGCCCGTGGCTACGCCCCGGTCCGTGCTTACGCCCAGCCGGTCCAGGACGGCCGGCACTTCTCACCCGTAGACTCGAACGCCGAGCGCGACCTCATGCAGCTCCTCATGAAGCTGCAATGGGACCTCGATGCCCAGGGCATCTCGACCCGGATCAAGAAGCCGGTGTTCGACCTGGAGACCGATCTCGGGCCATGCCGGCCTGACTTCATGATCGGCATCCTCGACCGACGCACGAACCGACGCCGGCTGCTCAACCTCGAGCTGCTCGGATACGATACGGAGAGCTATCGCCGGTCGAAGGAAGTGACGATCCCCCGGATGCGCTTGCGCGCACCGGTGATCGAGATCGAGACCAAGGAACTGGACGACGAGAGCGCTTTGTCCGAGCGCCTCCGGCAGGCCGTCAGCCGCCCTTAGAAGGGTACGAGATCGCTCCCGGCTTCGCCGAGGATCGATCGCGCGCGCCGGTCGAGAAGCCTCGCCGCGAGGGCGGCATCGGCCGCTGCGTCCAGCGGATCTCGCTGGACCGCTTCGCGCAAGAAACGCTTCACGGGATCGCGGACCGACGGGTCCGCCATCACCGCCGCGATCTCGGCTTCGACAGCCTCAATCGCAGGCACCGGACCAAGCCCGTCCGGCGCGGACATTCAGGCCTTCGCACCGAGGCGCTTCAGCGCCTCATCCTCGCCCACCTGCACGATCTGGCGAACGATCTTCACAAGCTTCGCCGGGTCCAGCGCATCCGCTCCGGCTTGGATCAACGCGGCCCCGATTTCGCCCGCAGCCTCGCGCTTCAACTCGGCTTCGCGAGCGTTCAAGGCGTCGCGCTCGCCCCGCAGTTTCGCCAGCCGCTTCACCGCACTTTCCGCCATGGATCGTCTCCCGAAATCTTCGTCGATCATGCCTCCATCGGGGCCGTCCGACAATGGGTCATGAGAGGCGCGTGAACGCGCCATTTGCGCCGCGTACTGAGGACCTATTCTCATGCCAGCGACCGCTCCATTGGCCGTCCAGAGGCGCCGAGACGGTCGGCTTGCGAACGCCGCTCCAGAACCCGGCTGAGACCCATTCCGCGTGTTCGCGACGGCCCGGTAGACCGCTCACACCGGCACCGATCGTTGCCGCTCACAGGGGCCGGAGAGCGCTCCGGCCGGGCTCGTTCCTGCGGGAGACCCGGCCCGACACGCCACCCACGGAAATCCCGACCCACACACACTCGGGGCCATCTCTAGGAGCCCTAGAAGGGGCACACCTTATGCAGCGGTGCAGCGGTGTAGAAGTGCTCTAACGTTCCGGAAATCCGGGACTAATTGGAGCTAGCAACTTCCGGCACCGTGTCACACATTTTGTCACACGTCACACGGGCCGAGGACAAGTCGTCACACATCCTGTCTAACCACCGCCGGAAAGGACGTTGAACCCCTGGACGCTCCTGTGTTATCTAGAACCCGCTTTACGAGGTCCGATCCAGGCAGCCCGGCGCAACGCCAAGGCTGTATATGGGCAAACGATCTGAAGAGGTCTTCCTGTCGGTCCGGCTAACGCCGGCCATGAACGCGCGCCTTCACGCGCTCGCAGACCGGGAAAAGACCACCCGAAGCGACATCGTCCGCGAGCTGATCGACCGCGCGTTGCACGGCGAGCCGCTGACCATCCAGAACCTCGAAAAGTCACTTCGCTTTATCCACGTCGCGATGGACGCGCTCCTGCGCCACCACCCTCGTGAGGGCATCCGTGACGAAGTCCTTCGGATCCAGAAAGCCATCGCAAGCCAGATCGAGTCTACCCCCGTCATGGAGGTCCGGCAATGAAGCGGAACCTGAAGAACTTCACCCGGGGAAGCCAGCTCCTCGAGAACTTCGGAATGATGTTCGCGGCGGGCTTCAAGCTCCCGCTCTGGATCGCCGGGATCAGCCTCGCCTTGTCGGCCTGGTGGCACTGCTCGACCATGCTGACCGAGCACACGCAATACCTCGCCCTGATGCACCTTGAGGCCAGCATCTATCACTGGTTCCAGTTCGATCCGGACAAGGCCGTCAACATCCAGAACAGCACCGGAGGGACCACCCGTCTGACGTGGGGATCGGTGCTCGACTACCCGCCCATGGAGTTCGCGTGGGCGGAGGCGACGGCGGCCCTGTGGCGCGCCTTCTGGGTCGTCGTGCTCGCGCTCGTCCCCCTCTTCGTCGGCTATTATTGGTACGCCGTTCGCTTCGGCAGCAAGGCCAAGCAGCGCGACCATATCGGCGGTGCGCAACTCGCCACCTACTCGGATCTGAAGCGGCTCGTGGACGCCCGCAATCGACCCCAGCGCTCGAAGGATATGAAGGCGGCGTTCGGCAAGACCTGGCCGCTCCAGAGCCGCCTCGCGACCAAAGCTGAGCTCGACGCGGCAGGCATCTACCGACCCTATGAGATCGCCGGCATCCCGTTTCCATACCGTCTAGAGCAGAGCCACGCGATGCTCATCGGCACGACCGGGACGGGCAAGACCGTGGAGCTTTCCTCACTCGTCAGCCAGATACGCCAACGCAATCACCGGGCCGTCATCTTCGACCTCACGGGCGCCTTCATCGAACGCTTCTACGACGAAGAACGCGACGTCATCCTGAACCCGCTGGACGCCCGCTGCCCGCAATGGTCGATCTTCAACGAGTGCGACACCGAGGCCGAGTTCACGACCGCTTGGGAGGCTCTCGTCCCCCACGATGGGGGCGGCAGCGACCCCTTCTGGGTACAGGCCGCGCGAATGCTTGGAGTGGAGACCTGCCTCAAGCTGAAGGCTGAGGGGCGGACCACCAATGGAGCGCTCTACCGCGAGCTGATGACGGCCGACCTGAAGCACGTTCACAAGCTCGTCGAACGCACCCTTGCCGACCCAATCACGGCGCCGGAAGCGGCCCGCATGGCGGAGTCCGTGCGCGCAGTTCTGAACACCAATGCCAAGCCGATCAGGCTCCTCCCAGACGAGGGGCCGTCCTTCTCGATCAAGACCTGGATGATGGACGACGATGGCTCGGGGGGCATCCTGTTTCTGTCGTCTCGCTACGTCGACATGGCAGTCGCTCGGACGATGCTGACGACGTGGATGGACACCGGCCTCAACACCCTCATGACGATGCCGAAGACCCGCGACGTTCGTATGTGGTTCCTGGTCGACGAGCTGGGTGCGTTGCATCGCTTGTCGGCTCTGGAGAAGGGGTTGCAGACCGCTCGAAACTACGGCGGCGCGATCGTCCTTGGCGTCCACGCTTTCGGCAAGCTTGCCGAGACCTACGGCCAGAACGTCGCCCAGACGCTCGCGTCCCTGGCGCGCACCAAGCTCCTCCTCGCAACGGATGATCGGCCCACTGCCGTCTTCGAGTCCGACAGCATCGGCCACCGCCAGTTCCGCGAGATGGAGGAGGGCTACAGCTACGGCTACGATAACCTGCGTGACGCCGTCACGCTGACGCCGCGCCGCAACCTTGAGCCGCTCGTCCTGCCCGACGACATCATGAACCTCGAGAACCTGCACGGGTATCTCAAGTTTCCGTCCGGCTTCCCGGCAGCGGCGGTCCGCCTGGAGTATGTCGACTATCCCCGGATTGCCGACGGCTTCGTGCCGCGCGTGATCTCCCTGCCGCCTGAGATATCGCCGCCGGCCGAGGGGCCGGCAGCGGCGGCCGAGGACGGGTCAGGCGCGGGGAAGAAGGGGGAGGGCGCTCCTGCCGCAAACAATTCTGATGGGGGCCAAGGTATCCCCGTCGATCCGCCGGCCGAGGGAGGCTCAGCGCGGCAGGAAAAGGTGCTTGAGCCGGCGCGCGAGAAGACCGACGAGCAGGGCGAGGCGGGCGTGGAGAACGCCGCTGCGTGGCTCAACGCACGGTTACCAACCACATCGATGCCGCCAGTCCCACAGGCCGAGTCCGTCGACGGCCGCCCGGTCGGCGATGGGTCCGGAGAGGCAGTTGAGCCGGGCGTCACGGCCCGCCGCCAGGGCGGCGCTTCCGGCTCGGCCGAAGTCGTGCAGGGCGGGGGCGGCGACAGCACGCAAGTGGTGCTTCCTGGGCGGCCTCCGATCGGCAAGCTGCAGGGGCCAAACGACGCCGACCTGTCGCAGCAGGAGCTGCGGCTCGCCTTCGTCACCAAGGCGGAGGCCGAGCACCACCATCATCACGATCACCACGGCGAGCCACCAATCCCTGACGGACTGGCGGACTCGATGGGGATCGGTGACTGATGCTCTCGATGGCGCCAGTCCGCTCGGCAGGCGGCTCCGCGAAATACTTCGCAGCGGACAATTACTACACCAGTGAGGCGGCAACCGAGGCCAGCGAGTGGATCGGGGCCGGGGCGTTCCAGGCTGGCCTGACCGGCGCGCCGACGCAGGAGAGTTTCAGGGCCGTCCTCGAGGGTGAAATGCCGGACGGCTCGGTCATTCCATCGGGCGCGAATGGCAAGCGCGCTTTCGGCTCCGACTTCACTTTCTCGGCCCCCAAGAGCGTCTCGCTGCTCGCGCTCGTCGCCGGCGACAAGCGGCTGGTCGAAGCCCACCAGCAGGCGGTGAAGGAGGCGATGGGCTGGGCCGAGCGAAACCTTGCCGAAGCCCGCATCGTCGGTCCGGACGGGGTCACGCGGCAGGTGAAGACCGGCAACCTCATCATCGGTCTCTTCCTTCACGACACGAACCGGGAGCAGGAGCCGCAGCTCCACAGCCATGCCGTGTTCGCCAACGCCACCCGCGATCAGGACGGCCGTTGGCGAGCGCTCGACAACCGCGCATTATGGGCCGCCAACACGCTGGTTGGCGCGATCTATCATGCGAGCCTGCGCAACAAGGTCGCCGCGCTTGGGTTCACAACGGAACTCAGCGGCAAGCACGGCACGTTCGAGATCTCTGGTATCGGGCGCGAAACCCTCAAGGCCTTCTCCACCCGGCGGGAGCAGATCCTGGCGGCGATCGGCGAGCGTCGCGTCACGCCGGAACAGCGAAACCTTCAAACCCTTCTCACGCGCGAGGACAAGGCGGAGGTAGAGGATCGGCGCCAGCTTTATCAGGATTGGCGCGACAAGGCCTCTGGGCTGGGCGCCGACCTCGCGGGTATCGTTGAGCGGGCGGTGAATCCCGCGACGCCGCGAGCCGCGCCTTGGGCCGCGGCCGTTGCTGGCCTGAATGCAGTCGGCGCGCGCGCGAAAGCGATCGCAGCGTTTTTTGCCGAGCGGCTCGGCATGGAGAAGGCCGACCCGTTGATGCCTTTGGCGCGGTCGCAATGGCCCGTGACGCCGGAGAAGCTGGCGACAGCGCAGTCCGTCGCGTCGGCAATCAGACACCTCTCGGAGCGCGAAGCGGGCTTTACGGTCCATGACATCTACCGGACGGCCCTCAACTTCGACCTGCCGGGCGTCTCGATCGATGGCGTCGAGCGGCGGGTCAACGAGCTGGTCGATCAGAAGGTCGTGTTCCGGGGCGTCGGCAAATACGAGGGCTACATGACCACCGCCCAGTCGATCGCGATCGAGCGCGCGATCATGCGGGAGGCGAATGCCGGGGCAGGGGCCGGCCAGCCGCTCATGGCACCCGATGTTGCGGAGACGCGGCTTCAAGCGGCCGCGATGAAGGTCCACGGCTTCGAGCTCAACGAAGGGCAGCTCGCGGCCGGACGCCAGGTCCTCTCGACCAGCGATCGTGTGATCGCGATCCAAGGCGTCGCCGGCGCCGGCAAGTCGACCGCCTTGCTTCCTCTCAGGGACGTGCTGCGCGAGGAGGGAAAGACACTCGTCGTCATGTCGTTCATGAACGAGCTTGTTCAGGGCACGAAAGAGGCGGGGATCGAGGCTCGGACCATCGACAGCTTCATCGGCTCCCACCAGCATCTCCTCGAGCCCGGCACCGACCAGGCCCGCATCGACAAGGCCCGGGATGCCTACAAGGACACCGTGTTCATCATCGACGAAGGCTCGATGACGTCGAACACCAGCCAGCTCAAACTCAACCAATTGGTGAACCTGCTGCAGGTCCGGATGCCCAACATGGGCGACGATCGGCAGCTTGGCGCCATCTCGGCGGGTAAACCCTTCGAGGTGATGCAGCGCCTCGGACTTGAGACGGCGCACATGCCGGAAAACCTGCGCGCCACTACGGACAACATGAAGCGGGTGAACTTCCACCTCTATGACCGGCACCCCGAGCGCGCCTTTACGGCGCTCAGCCCCTATGTCGTGATCGCACCCGACAACATCGCGGAGACGGCCACCAAGGCTTGGCTCGCGCTGTCACCGGAAATGCGCGAGCAAACTGGGCTCTATGCCGACGGCCGCGTCCTCAAGGCCGAGGCGAACGCGCTGGTTCAACAAGGGCTCCTCGCCGAAGGAGTGCTTAGCAAGGAGTCCATCAAGGTCGAGATTCTCGACCGGGAGAGCTTCACCCAGGAGGAGATCCGCTACCCGGGCAGCTACAAGCAGGGGCAGACTGTCGTAGTGAACCGCCAAATCCGCAGCAGCGGGCTCTGGCAGGGCGAGTATACGGTCGCCAGCGTCGACAAGGCAGCGGGAACGGTGTCGCTGCAAATGTCCCGCTTGGGCCGCACAAAGCAGTTTCAGCCGAAGAAGATCATTCCCGACACGTCCAAGCCGTCGCCGGTTGATGTTTATCAAAAGCGTGAGCTGACTCTCCATAAAGGCGACCGCATCCGCTTCGGCAGCACGGACAAAGACCGCGGTATCTGGACCGCACAGCAGGCCCGCGTGGTCGACTTCGATAAGAACAGCGTCACGCTGGACATCGGCGCCGGCAACCAGATCAAGTTGGCGCTGAGCGATCCGATGCTGCGGCGGATCGATCTCGCCTACTCGCAGAACGTCCACATGCTGCAGGGCAAGACGGACACGCACGCGATCGCGATGCTGGACAGCCGAAACACGAAGCTGGTCACGCAGCGCGCCCTCCTCGTTGCCGCCACTCGCGTTCGAGAGAGCCTCATTCCGGTCATGGACGACAAGGATCGTTACCTTCGCATCGTCAAAGAGAACACGGGCGACAAGACGTCCGCTCTTGAGGTGATCGGGGAGGTGCCCGGACGGGACAGCAGCAAGAGCCCAGCAGCAGCCGGCCCGGACAGCCCTTCGGGAGCAAACAGCTCACCCCGATCGCAGCCGGTCGAAAAGGCAAGCGATTGGGACCAAGCCGCGGCTGCCTTCTTCGATGCGGCCGACGCCGCACAGAGGGCCGCACAGGCCCCTGCTGGTGGCCTGGAGAGCGCTACGCCTCCCAAGGCGCCAGAAGTGGCAGGCGAGCGCTCCACCGGCCTCCAGCAGGCTCAGGCGAAGGATCCCGGGAAACAGACGGGTGCGAGCGGGCTGGCGCCGGCGCCAGCCGCCGCAACTTCCAAGCCCCCCGCGCCCGACACGAGCAGCAGCGCAAAGCCCGAGCTGGAGAAGAACATCGACGACGGCGAGTCCCGTGGCCGTCAGATTGAGTTCGACCTGTGAGGTTGCTCCTGCGCTTCGTCACCGTCGCGGCGATCGCGAGCTCCGCGAAGGCGCGCCCGCTCAGTGGCGCGCGGCCCGCATCCTGCCTTCTCGTCGGCGATTCCACGATCGTCGGCACCGCCGAGGCCATTCGAGCGAGCTTGGGCGTCGCGTGCGACGTCCAGGCGAGGGAAGGTGTGGCAACGTCGACCATCCTTCGATGGCAAGCTCCGGCCGGATCCTACCGGGTCGCCGTGATCGGCTCCGGGTCTAACGATGCCGGCAGCCCACGCTTGAGCCGCGACCTGGCGTTACTCCGCGGCGCGGTCCATGCCGATCGCGTCATCTGGCTGAGACCATACGACCGAGCCGCCAGCGCGGCGATCGGTAAGGTTGCGGACGCGCACGGAGATGCCACCGTCGACCTCGCCAGCTTTCCTTCCCGGGACAGACTGCACCCTGCCAACTACGTCGCTGTCGCCCGCGCGATCGCGGCGCTGCCCCTCCCGCCCGCTCGTCCGGGCGCGACTGTCGTGGCTCCGCCCGCGCCAACCGCCGCATCGCCGGCCACGCCAGCACTCGCCGGCCGACACGTCGAACTCGTCACCGCCTTCTGAACCGCCGTGAAAGGGAACCGAACATGGACAATCCGACAACACAGGTTCTTCGCGATGAGGCCGCCTTCGCCCGTGTGCTCTTCTACGTCTCGCTCGCCCCGCTCGGATCGGGATTGGCCGGGCTGTATCTTCGGCGGCTTTTCGACATCGATCCGACCCGGCTGCCGGACCTCGCCTTCCCGCTAAACGTGCCTCTTCTGGCTGTCACCTACCTGCCGCAGGCGGTGATTGGTGCCGCCGTAATGAGCGCTATCGCTGCCCTCCATGCTCTTCGCAGCATCGCCCGCGTCCGGACGTACATCCGGCGGTTCGGACCAGGTGCCGGCCTCGGCAGGGTTCGGACACGCCCGTGAACCGGCGCGGCTCATCGCACTCCGAAGCCTCCTCTCAGACGGGGACCACCATGAAACGCCTCTTAGCTGCCACGCTTGCCTTGTTGACCGCCTCGCCGATCGCAGCGGCACCGAAGACCCCGCCATGCCTGCTTGTCGGAGACGAGACGATCGCCGGCACCGCGCCGGCGCTGATCGGCATGATCGGTCCCTGTGCCGTCCAGGCTCACCGAGGCGCGACCAGTAGCGAGGCGCTGTCGTGGCCGGCGCCGGGGGCCGAGTTCAAGTTGGTCGTGATCGGGCTCGGCGCCCACGACCAGAACATGCCAAGGCTGGCCCGCAACCTGATGAAGATGCGTCGGGCGCTGAAAGCCGAGCGGGTCTTCTGGCTTCGTCCCTACGACGCCATGCCGGGGCAGGTCGTGCAACTCATGGCAGAGCGCTACTCGGACGGTCTGTACGATCTAGCCCGCTTACCGACCAAGGACGGCGTTCGGCCGGTCTCCTTTGTTCCTGTCGCACAGACCATTGCCGGCGCATCGGGCCGCAAGCGGCCGAAACCCAAGACGCTCACCGACCGGCAGCGCGAGTGGTAGTCCATCATGAGCGCACAGTTCGACAAAGGATCTCTGTCAGCGTCGGTCGACGCGGGAGGAATCGCCTGGTTCCTCTGGCCGGGTCCGCCGGCGGTGCTCCACCAGCTCGTTGAGGTCGACAAGCGCGGGGCGACCACGCCGTTGGACGAGTGCCCTACGAGAGGACCTGCTGTTAGACCCCATCTTCAAAGCCGGGTCGTACCACTGGCGCCTATCTGTGGCATGGGTCGGCGACGGCCCCATTGAGGCGCTAGGGGGCGAGGCCCTGGCCGAAATAGCGTGCTCCGGCATCAACGCGATAAGCGCTCGCTTTCCGAACGCCTTCCAACCGCGGGAGGCTTAGAAGGCCTTCGGACGGAGGGTAGCGAGGGTACTGTTCTCCAGATCGGGCCGGCCTTCGCCCCAGACCACATCGCGGTGGATCGGTGGGAGGTCGTCTGCATTGAGCCAATCCTCCATATAGCGCCCGGAGTGCGCCTCCAGGCCTTCGAGATGCCGGTACTGGAGGAAAAGCATCATCGCGCGCGCGATCGAGCGCGCCCAGCTCACATCGCGCCGGGTGATCGCTTCAAGGAGACGCCGACGGCCGAGCAGCGCTTCGCTGAAGTTCTCTTTATTCAGCATCCTGACGGTACGGCGGAACTGCGCCGGCGCTGTCACCTGGCGGTTGAGTTTCGCGAGTAGCTTCAACCCTTGCAAGTCGACCAACGCCTGATCGAACGTGCGGAGACTGAGGGTCAACTCCTCGGGATCGAACGGGTCGCGCTTGAGAGCGTCTATGCCGGCGCAGACTGCGGCGTGGAGCTTTGCGAGACATAGGTCGTCCGACCGCTGGCTCCAGCATAGCGCGGCATGTTCCGCAAACATCGCCCTGACCTCATAGGTCTGCTTGATGTCCTCAGCAGTCCAGTCCTTGACGTAGAAGATCTGATTATGATCGTTCTGCAGGTAATCTTCCGCTTGCAGCCAGATCAATGCATCAAGGACGGGCGGGCGAGTCATCTGCAACCGCTCCTGGATTTGGCCAGTCCGCAGTTTTGAGCCCGGCGCCACGGCAAGATCGAGAATCTTGCGCCGGAGAAAAAGGTAGGCCCTCTCAGTCTTTGTCGCCACCCGACCTCTCCCTAGGCGACCCGACTCCGCTTATTTTGGCTCAGTCTAATACGAGAGCGATCAAGTTGCAGCCTGCGCATTTGGAAGGTTCGCCCTCGTTCACAATTTGACACACATCCTGCCGCGAGCCCTCTCGAGCTCACGGCCGGTTTCCACGCCTTGAGGAAAAGCCTCCCCCCGCAACGAAACGAGTACGCCTGGTTGACATCACCGTCCCCCCCGAGACTGCCAACCTACACTCGCGATCGAAACCCATCAGGCGCCGAAGCGACCATACCATGGGTTTGACGCAGGCAGCATAACGACGGAATGAACGAAGCGTCATCCGATCGGCACACCGCCCCTCGCTTGGCGCGCGGCTATGCCTCGAAGTGGGTGAAAGCCGCAATTACCATTCGAGGTTAAAGTGTGGCCAACATCCAGACCGTGCCAATATGACGCGAGATGGCGGCTACCGGGCCGCCCCGGCCAGGCCCACGACTGTAGCGTGCCGGACCTTGTCGCTTCCTTTCAGATGTCGGACGCGGACACGTAGGCGAGGCTCCAGCCAACGCGCCTTCTTCGACCGCGGCGCGCAGGGCAGCGGACGCGCGCGGGCTAGCTCCTCGGTCGCGCGATAGAACTGCTCCCTGGCGTAGGCCGGAAGGGTGACCGCCGCGCCGCCAGCCTACTCCAACCCATCCTCGGTTTCTCGAGCCAGCAGCGCGGCGACCGGCTCGCCGGGAGTGACCTCCGTACCCACCACCACGAAGTCGCTTTCCGTCCAGCATTTCACTTTCAGCCAGTTTCGCGCCCGGCCACTGAGGTAACGAGAACCGCGCTTCTTCGAGACGATGCCCTCGAGGCCGAGGCGGTCGACAGCGGCGAAGAAGTCTGCACCGTCGCCACCGACATGCGCGCTGAAATGGACCGGGCTTGCTGGATCGTTGGCCCCCAGCAGCTCCTCCAAGCGTTCGCGTCGCTGCTCGACCGCCAAGGGTCTAAGGTTTGTCGCTCCTTGGTGGAGCAGGTCGAAGGCCATGAAGACGAGCCGGTGGGGTTCCCGGCCGATTGCCGTCCGGAGAGCGGCGAAGTCGCTCCGGCCCTCCTCGTCCTGCACGATCACCTCGCCATCGATGATCGCGCGGTCGACACCGAGCGCCTCGATCGCGGCGAGCAACGGCCGGTATCGCTCTGACCAGTCGTGACCGTTGCGGGTGTAGGCTCGCGCCTGCCCCTGATCGACAACTATCTGGGTGCGATAGCCATCGTACTTAATCTCGTGAATCCAGCCGTCACCTACCGGCGGATCGTCGACCAGGGTCGGCAACATCGGTTCGATGAAGGAGAGCGCGGGGAGGGGCGTGTCGACGATGGGCTCGTGTCCCGGCTCGTCGTGGTGAAGGACGTCGCCGAGCTGCCGGCAGTCGATCGCCTGGCCGCACTCCGGGCAGGTGATGAAATGCTCCGCCTCGGCCATGTCCGGTGCGGTCACCGGAAGGGCATTGAGGTCGGCTCTCGACAGAGGCGGTTTGAAGCGCTTCACCGGGAGGAATCGCTCGCGGCCGAGACTCGTTCCGACTCCTCGCTTGGAGCTTTGCAACATTGCCGGCGTTCGTTCCTTCCAGTCAGAACAGGACGCCAACATGGCAGATGACAAGACGAAGCAGGATGGCCGCGATCGCAGCCGCGTGTCAGGCAGCGAGCCCTACGAGATCGAATACTTCGCGCAGAAGCACGGGCTAAGTGCCGAGCAGGCCCGCGATCTGATCGCGGATATCGGCAACGACCGCGAGAAGCTTGACGAGGCGGCAGAGAGGATCACCGGCCGTCGCGGTCAGGCCTGACCTACTCCGGAGTGCCGGTATCCTCATCGAGCACCGCCGGGGGCGCGCCGGATGGCAGGTCTCCGAAGAGCAGCTCTAGCACCTCGCTGATCGTCTCGACACGGCGGAACTTGGATGCCGGCACCTTCGAGTGATTGACGCGCAGCGGGCGTTCTCCGGTCTCGCGTCGCCCGATCCGCTTCGGGCTGGCGAAGGACGATAGATCCGGAAGCGGCCCACCCGGCACCGCTCCAAACCACCAGAACGGGCCAAGGTCGAGACCGAGCGACACAGAGATCCAGATGACGCATCCGGACGGCTTGTCGGCAAGCGCCCGGCCGACCGATACGGGTGCTGGCTTCTGGCGCACACCTGTCTTGAACTGGATATGTCGGACGATCTGCCCGCGAGCCATGACCAGGTCGTAGCCGTGCGCGTCGAACTCCGATCTGAGCACCTCGACGTCGGTCACACCCCGCCTCCAGAGCGTGCGGAGCGCTTCCCCCACGAAGACGTGTTCCACGATGCGCTCGCGCAACGTCGAGTGAAGGGAGTGCATCGACAGCTCGGACATGGGACCTCGTGACGGCGGGTTGCGCGACGTGCATAGCGGCGCTCGTGAGAGACGAACACTTCCGCCGCTTCCTCGAAAGCTCCCATGTTGGCCCCGGCGGCCGCCCGCTGTCGAAGCGGGCTGCAGGCGACTACGTCTCACGCTGCCGGCGAGTGGAGACCCTGCTCGGCTGCGATCTGGACCATGTCGACGGTCGCCCCGAGCATCTCGCCGCCCGCATCGAAAGCAAGGCGGGAGACATCGCTACCGCAGGGATCCACAGCCTTCAAACCGCCGCCCGGTCGTACATTGCGTTCCGTCAGGCGGTTGCCAGCCGCTAGTTGCGGTTCAAACCCATCTCCCGGCTCTGGAGCTTGTCCTTCCAACGGCTCTCGAGCGCCAGGAGCTCGGCCAGGGTCGCGGCCGAGCCGACCGTCTCAAGAATCGAGACGCGATAATCCCTCGGCTCGCGGCTTCGCAGGCCGACATTGCCGCGATGACCGGTTGCAAAATACTCCCGCCAACGACCAAGGAAGCCTTCGCCGCCCGACGCCATTCCCACATACTGCTCCCGCGTTTTCGGGCACGTGAGGAGATAGATCCCGTTGGTCGACCGCAGCGCTTCCGCCCAGCCCGCGGGGATGGTCTCGATCTCAGACAGGTTCAGGATTAGGGCGGCGAACCCGGGGAAGGGGTCCTCGCCGAAGGTGCGCTTTAGCTCCAGTACCGGCTTGGGCACTCTGTCGCCGCGCTGGATCCAAGCTCGATAACCTCTCCCCCAGTCGATCCAAAGCCGACCCGCAAACTCGCTCAGTTCTTCCCGGAATGCGAGACGGTACAAGTTGCACGAGCCGGCGACTTCCGTTCCGCCGGTGACCGGGTGCGGCCGATCCTGAGGCAGGAGGCCTACCAGCTCAGCCGCGTATAGCCCGACGAACAACGTCTCCTTGCCCGGCACGCCGACGAAGGACGCCCAGAACGGCGCTCGAAGATCGGCGGCGTCGCCGATTGCCTGGGTCTCCTGATAAGCCTCGAACCGGTCGCGGTGGTCACGCCATAGGACATAAGGCGATTGGAAACCCGTGTAGCGATTATCCTGATGCCGGAGCAGCCGGACCTGCCGGCGATCAATACCGGCCAGGTCGAGCAGCGAGCCAAAAGTGAGAAGCGCGGGGCGGGGCGCCAACTCCGACGCCATGACCATGTCCGCGCCATCGCTGCTCTCGGGGAGGCCTTTCACCAACGGGTTCACCTCTTCAGTCCGCACCAAAGGGCGGATTCAGTCGCCCGCTCTCGATCCAGTCGCGGTAATGCCCGCGCCATGCCTTGAGCGGCGACGGGGCGTCGCCCAGCGCGAACTCCATGAACTGCTGATAGGCGAGCGCGATCACGTCATCATCTATCGCCGGGGGCATCCCGACCTTCTGACGAGTGAAATGCTCGGCCGCGACGCAGGCGGCATGGAAGAAGGGCTTGTACCAATCGCGTTCGTTGTCGGCGGCGTTGTCGTGGAGGGCAACACGCGCGACGTTGAAAACCGACGATATCCAGTAGGTCTTCCACATCATGATGACTGCGATGTCGTTGGCGCTCTGCCAATCGACCTCATTGAGCGGGAGGCCGGTCATGTCGCGCAGTTCATCATCCGCGCGGAAGATCTCGTCGATGTGCGCGTGCAGCTTTCCCGTGAGACCTTGGGTTCCGACGAACCCTGTGACATTCTTATTGGGGTCGGGCTCCATGATGAGGACCTCGAACTTGGCCCTGGCCAGGGTTTGGTCGACCAACAGGTAACGGCAGCGCGCGCGCGGACTCTCATGCGCCTCGATGCCGAGGCACTCCTGCCAGAGCCAGCCAGCGATCCGCTCCACTGCCTCAGGGGACCAATGCTCCCGCAGCTTTGTATCACCGAGCTTCTGGCTGATCGCGAGAGAGCAAGCCTCTCGGAACGGGGTTGCCTTCATATCCTTCAGTGCAGCGCGACGCCCAAGCGCTCTCCCGACAGCGGCTAAAAGCCGCATCTTTCACCCCCGGTGCGGGCCGGCAGGTGCCGCGCCTAACCTCTTCATCCCCGCGCCCTTATGCACAGGACAGTAGATCGGGGCCAGCGTCAGAGCGCTTCCCGATCTCGCGAGCGGCACTTCACCGACCCTGGTAAAGTGCCGTCGCCGGTCAAAGTGCATCGCCACCGACCTGAAGGATTCACATCGCGCGCCGCTTGTGCTTGGAATGTTCTCATGTACCAGCCTGATCTCTTCGCGGCCGGCACCTTCGGCAAGCCGACTGAGCGACCGGCTCGCACGCCAGAACTCGACGTGCCCGCGATCCTGGACCGGCTTACGGCGGCCTGTGAGCGTCCACGTTACAACTTCATGGTCCTGAACCTGATCGCTCAGGCCAGCGCCCGCACTGGATCGGCGGGCCCTTACATTCGCGAGGGCGATCGCCGCATACCGATCAGGGATTGGCTTTGCGACGCGATGGCGCCCGTAGCCCGCCGCGATCCGCGTCGGCTCGCTCTGGCTGACAAGATCCGCACGGAGCTTGCCGCCTCCGGCCAACTTCCCATACGCGCCGACGAGGCGGAGGTGGTGGTAGCGGAGGCTGTCCGTCAGCGCATCCGTAAGTCAGGCAGGACGAACGTAAGCCGTGCGGTGTCCGAGCTGGTCCAGGTCGGGTTCGTCCGCCGTCACTATCAGGGGTTCCGCGTCGACCATCATAATCGCGGTGCCCAGCGCTTAGCGGTCTACACGATCACTGACGAGACACGGCGCGGGCTGTCGCGAACTCTCTAAGTTCGTGCTTTCGGATATGAAATAGACAGCGTACCAGATGGTACCAGGGGAATGGCTACCATTTGGTACCATCCTTCCAAGGGCGTCCGCGCAAGGCAGTCAGCAGAAGGGCACTCAGTTGATATCGGCCAAATAGTCGATCTTCGGCCGGATACCGTAATTCGCGGTACAGCCGGCGATGCAATCCGACGGCGGCAGCACTGCGGCATCAGGCCCGCGCGTCACCCTTCCGTCCAGGCGATTGCAAGCTGGGCACTCGCGACTAAGGGTCTCGTGCTTAAAGCCGATGAAGGCGTTGCCGAGCTGTGTTTCGAGAGCCCCTTGCTCGGCGACCCGTCGACCACGGATCAGGGTGAAGGTTGCCCTGAGCAACGGCACCTCGTGCGCCCCCAAAGGGTCGGCAAGGCCTAGCGGCGTGATCTCCGCGAGCGCCGGTTGGGACAGAAAAGCATTTTTCCGGAGGCCGAGCGCTCGTTTTTCGCTGTCCAATACCTGCTCTCCAGCCTTGCGATACGCCGTCGCGATCGCACGGGGGTGCTCGCGCGTCTCGGGGTCGAGGAGAGCGGCGATCGTGGTTGCCGCCTCAGCGCGCAGCAGACCCAACGTGGTCACCGCCTCCTGTGCGGCCTCTATCGCGGTCACCTCAGACCCGCTCATTGTACGGCGACGACCCGGACGATGTGCTTCATAAAGGACGCCGTCATCTCGAACAGGAACTCAACCTCCTGCTCGGGCAGCTTATCGTCGTGCTTCACATGATCGTTTTGATATTTGCAATAATAGTCGACGAGCTTCTGGAACATGTTCGTGAACTGTGGCGAAGCACCGCGCTCCTTCAGCGCCGCCCCTAGCGGTCCGACCTGGTTCTCCAGTGACTTGTTGCTGTCGAGTACGGCCTTAACGAGCAGCTCCAGAGCCAGCCGCAGGTCATCGATCAGGTTGCGTTGAAAGATACCGGCGTCGTATTTCAGCTTGGCCTCGTCGAAGAGTGTGAGAGCGCTCGGGTAAGCATGGAGCCAATGACGCGCCTCTTCGACGAGCGGCACATCGAGTTCCTTGACCTCCTTGTTCGGCCGAAGCTCGCCATAGCGCGTGAACAACTCGGCCCGGAGCTTTTGCCGCTCCCCCTGTGACGGGCTCCCGATCGGGAAGGAATGGTGCTGGCAGAGCTCTTCGATGATGATGAACTGCTGCGGTCCTGAGAAGGCGCGTAAGCTGTCGAGCAGCGCCGTCCGCTTGTTCGGCGCATCGAACGGATAGGCAGGATGGGGAACCCTCACGTCCCACTTGTCGCCATAACCGTTGATCGCCGACACGATCCGAGGCCCGGACAGCCCCGAGTTCGTATCGGCCAGCAGCTCCGCGGCCTTGCTGAGGAACGTGACTGAGATTTCCTGATCGAACATGCTTGAAAGTGCCCCTAGCGGATCGCGACGACCTTCACGCCAGCCGCATCGGCGATCTCGCGCCATTTCTTGTCGGCGGTCCAGGCGGGTAATTTCTCGCGCTTGGCGAGCGCGAGGCAGAAGCGATCGCCAAGCGAAAGCCCGGCCTCGACGGTGAGACCCCGAAGTCGGCCGGCCTCCCAGCACTGCTCAGCGTCCGCGTCGACCAGCGTGATCGGCAGCGGCGTGAGCATCGCACTGACGACGTCGTCGGGCATCCCGAGCTTGGAATAGTGCGAGGCGACCTCGGCCATGTTGACCACCGACATGCGGGCTTCGGCGAGCGCGCCCTCGACCTTCTTGCCGCCTGCTTCACCGCGAAGCAGGGCCAGCAGTGCCGACGCGTCCAATACGACCGTGCTCATTGTCCGCTCTCGGCCACACGGTTGGCGAGGAAGTCATCGACGCTTCCTCCCTCCACCTTGTCGTATTGCTTGGCCAGCGCGCGAGCGTGCGCCACGACCTGCTCTGCCGTCCGCAGAACAACGCCGTCTGGCGTCTCATCAACATAGACCGCGCCGCCCTTGGCGAGCCCCAGACGTTTCCGAATGTCGGCGGGCAGGCTCATGCGCCCACTAGCCGTCACGGCGACTTGCACGGTCATACTCCGACTCCAAAGAGGCGTTGTGCCATCATTCGCCGGCTGTGGCTGATACGCCCCTCTGTGGCAAGCGCCCTCATGTAGGTTTTCCTGAAACGGTGGACGGAACTGCCTGTGCATGGCGCGCCCTAAAGCAGTAGACGTTTGCCTGAAACAGTGGACGATCAGCTTCCCGGTTAGGCCGATCCTAGTTTCCCCCCGCGTTGAGAAACATCGGAAAGAAGCTTTTCTGGCGTTTGAGCTTCAGCACGTCTCCGACACCGATAGCGTTCGCGCTGCGGCGCTCGCCGCCCCCAGGCGTAATGACCTGGACATCAGGGTTCTCGATTATCGCCTGATGCACATCATCGGTGTGGGCTGGCGTCGCGTTGTATATGCCCTCGTAGAAATCCCCCACTTCGATGACATCGCCGGACTCTGAGATCAGGCGCGGAATATCGACGAGCAGCTGGTTGCGGGCCTCTTCGCGACCGGAGAGATCGAAGAGGTACAGCGCGCCACCATCGTGGCTCGGATCGTAGGACAGCATGTTGAGCCCAGACCGACCGAAGTGCGCTTGGGTGGTGCTGTTCTGATGGAGCACATTGTTATATACTTTTCGGGCGCGGTAGATGTTCGCGAAGTGGATCAGCCAATAGCGCCATCCACCCGGATTATTGATGGAGAATGGACTTACGAACGGCGCGCAGGTCCGGAACGTCTCAAACACAAGCCGCTCCGCGGCGCCAAGCCACAGGTTCTTGCTCATCGCCCCTTCAAGCTGCTCGAGATCGGTAGCTTCGATCCCGAACGGACGAAGTTGGGCGGCAAGCTGCACCGGGTCCGATTTCTGCAGGAAGGAGAGCAGCGCTTCGATAGCGAACGTGTAGAAGATCTCGACAGAAGGATTCGACCGCATGATGTCGAGAAGGGTGGTACGCTCGACGTGGCTATGGCCGCATTGGTCGAGGTTGAAGATAAGGTTGCGATAGCGTCCCTGTGCGAGCAGCTTCTTGATCGTGGGGTATGCCGTCTCGAAGCTCTCGGTCAGATATTCGACGCGGAGATGAAGCCGGGGCACGTTGTCTGCGATCTCGGCCTGAAGCGGCGCAACGTTGGCGCGCAGGCTGTCGATCGCTGCCGGGCTCTGGTCGTTGAGCACGAGCAAGCACTCCATTGACACAAGGCCGAAGCCCTGTGCCGCGCGCATCGTGTTGATGGTGTCGATTGCACGCTGCGACTCCTCAATGAAGATGAGCGGCGAACCTGGCGTGCCGCAGGTGTACCGGCCACCGCCCGCGAAACCATCGACGATCGCCAGCCGGAATTGGGTCTGCTGAGGGAGCTGACAGCGAACGCCAAGATACTGCGCGAAATACTCGCGGAGGATCTTATGCTTGCGTCGGGAGTGTTCCTCGAGCGCTGCCCCGCTCGCCCAACTATAGGTTTCTCGGCCATGCAATCCTGTCGCTTTCGGGCTGATCATAAAGCGGTTATGAAACCGCTGGGCATTTCATCCCAAGTCTGACCACGGTACTCGCGCCCGTTCGCCTTCTTTGACCGCTTCTTGTTGTCCTTGCCCCAAGTACCCCATTGTTTGAAGAAGAAGGCTGTCTCGTAGGCGATGCACTGATCATGGATCTCATCCACCCAAGCCTCGCGGATCGGTCGCGCTGAACGGCCACTTTCACCGCCCACGATCGCCCAATCGATCCCTGTCAGATCGATCGCGCCGACCGGCCCGATCAGCGGCTCGAACGAGATGAAGCGGATGGCTGCCGGCACCGCGCGAAGGTGGTCGACGCGCTCCACAACCTCGGCATCCTCGATACTGGTGCCCAGCCAGACATTGGGCAGCACCTCACCGATCAGTCGGCTGACCACCGCTGCCATGCGCTCAGGGCGCTTGGTGAGAATCTGATAGTGATGGCGGGGCGTCTCGCGCATGACGTGCCATACCGCCTGGATAAAGGCGTCGCTGACCTCTTCATGGAACAGGTCGCTCATTGAATTGACGAAGATCTTACGCGGTTTTCTCCAACGGTATGGGATCGCCAGGGCGGCCTGATCTTCGCGCACGACACCCTGCCATATAGTTCGCCGGCCGCTGCGCCGTGTGAGTCCGGCGTATTTACCGACGCCCATCGCTTCAAGACGCCGTGCCATGTCCATCGCATAGCAATGACTGCAGCCGGCGCTCACGATCGAGCAGCCGGCGACCGGGTTCCAAGTCGCGTCAGTCCATTCAATCTCGGTTTCAGCCATGCTCCACCGGTCCTACGCGCGTCGCAGCTGGTGTACTATATCGAGAACGGACAGAGAACAGGAAGGATGGGCGGAGCCGATGCAGCCTTGGCAACCGTGCTATCTCATCTGAATCGTGAACCACACCAACTTCGTGTCGGTTGAGGCGCATTAGCGCGTGCTGTTCGATCACATACGCCCCTTCTGCATCGCCATCGACCGGACCGTACCCAGAAGCACGAATGTGCAACTACTCCGCAAGCGGCCGCACATTGGTGATGGTGATGCCAACGTCCGCGCTCGCCAGCGGGCCATCGGTCGTGAACATCTCCGCCTGCAGGTCGATCGCCAAGGCAAGGCACGCTCGGTCACCAAGCGAGAGGCCAAGCGCCTTCGTCGACGGCCGGAGGTCGCCTACTATCAGTGCCTGGGCAGGAGAGAGCGGCCGGACGTCGAGGTGAAGCCCGCCAAGCGCCTCACGCACCTCGTCGAGCGGCAATCCTCGGTCTCGAAGCTTGGAGACGACCTCGGCGAGGTTGGTCGTTCCGATGATGCTACGGGTCAGGACGTCCGCTACCCGATCCGCCCCGGGCTCGTCATTCAGCAGGCAGAGCAGGGCGGGGGCGTCGAGGACGACCTTGCTACTCACGCTCCGCCTCGCGCCGGCGCTCCGCAATCAGCTCGTCAGCCAAGCCGACGCCTTCGGGCACATACCTGCGCAGGATCGCGCGAGCACGTTCAAGCGCTCTAGGTACTGATCGTACCCGCAACTCGCCATCGTCCACATCGACGAGAACGGTGTCACCCGTGGCGATCCCGAGCTCCCGGCGCATAGCCGCCGGGATAACGAGCTTACCACCATCCACGATCTTGACCCTCTGTGCTTCCATCTGCACTGAACTCGCTTGGCTGACCCGATCACCAAAATGTACCGCATGACGTCGCTGATGCATAGCACGAAGGAGGGCACTCCTACGCTCTTGGTGATCAGTGCTCGTTCATGTCCGTGCCCAGTAGCTACTTAGGCCTGGTTTGTTGAGCTAGGCTCGACAGGATCGGCGCTTGCTATTCCGAGCCGGTTGCCGCAGCACTGGCTCACATGGGTGTACCCAACGGAGCCAACATGAGTACGACAGTCCGCGCTGCTCGCGTGTACCTGCGCGTCAGCACCGACGAGCAGGATCTTGAACGACAAGAGGCGATGGTCGTGTCCTCGCGTGCCGCGGGGTATTATGTCGCAGCTGTTTATCGCGAGAAGGCTTCCGGCGCGCGTCCTGACAGGCCCGAGTTGCTTCGCATGATAGCCGACCTGCAAATGGGCGAAGTGGTTATCGCCGAAAAGATCGATCGGATCAGTCGCCTGCCGCTGGCTGAGGCGGAGAGGCTCGTCACCGCTATCCGCGACAAGGGAGCGAGGCTAGCCGTACCAGGAATCGTGGATCTTACCGATCTTGCCGAGGACAATGGCGGGGTGACGCGCATCGTCCTAGAGGCAATTCAAGACATGTTACTGAGGGTTGCGCTTCAGACCGCTCGCGATGATTACGAACTGCGCCGCGAGCGGCAGCGGGAAGGCATAGCGATCGCCAAGCGGGAGGGACGCTACACCGGTCGAAAACCAGACTTGGCCCATCATCGCCGCATCGTCTCACTTCGTGAGGCTGGGATGAGCATAGCGAAAACGGCGGCGCTGGCGGGTTGCAGCATCGCACAAGTCAAGCGCGTCACAGCCCTCCACCGGGCGACCAAGCAGAGCGATGCGCGTCCGACGATACCGTGAGACAGAGCCGGATGATTTGATTTGACCTTTGAATAGTTCTGCCAAGATCGAAAGAGGCTGCAGCGTTGCCGCTGGGACGATCAAGCAGGCGTCAAGGCTGCAGCAGAGATCTCAATTTCCGGCCCGCCGTGGCGCAAGGCCGATCGTGGCCGTGCCGCGCCCCCATACCGGCAGGTAGACGCCTTGCCCCGCCGCCTTCAGCTGGCCCGTCCGCACGTCCGTGATGCGGGCGCGCACGATCAGGTCGCCGATACGCTTCTCGTCGATCGCACGGGTGATCTTGCCGAACAGCTTGTCGAAATCCTTTTCGAAATTCTGGGTCAGCGCGGCTGACACAGTGCCAGATATGCCGGGAGTGTTGGCAAGCTTCAGCAGCAGGCTTGTCCGGACCGAGTCGGTCACACTGGCGACGGTGAGATCGTCGAACGCGACACGGCGATCGTTGACGGCGTTGCGCGGCGTGGCGGTAAGCCAGATCGTGCCCCGCGAAGGCTCCCCGCCTTCGGCTGCCGCGCTGAAGCGAAGCCCGACTGCGATCTTGCCGCCCGTCGTGCCGTAGATGGTCACTTGGTGGAACTGCGCGCGCACGGCCCCGACACCGGGCACTTCGAAGGGGCGGCGCGACCGCTTCACCAATGCCTTGGCGAGGACCGGCTCCAGCTGACGATAGTCGGCGATGACGGGTATGGCGAACAGGATGCGGCCGGGTCCGGGCTGCGTGCGCGTCATGTCGGGGAGCGGCCGGCGCTGCGGATCAGGTGGCCGGTCGCCGACGAACGTCTCCGTAACTGCCGTCAGCCCTAGAGCCAGGTTCACCCGGTTGCGCGAGATGGTGTAGCCTCCGTAGCTCAACTGCCGGGGCGTGATCCGCATCCACACCGGCGGGTTCGCCCGGTTCAGTTGGACGGAGGTGAACGCCGACCCCCAGACCTGCGCGACCTGCTCGCGCAGCTGCAATCTGCCGAGTTCCTGCGGCAGCGAACGCTCCAGGCGCGCGACGACGCCGGCGAGCTTGGCGTCAGCCTTGCTGGTGAACTCGATGCGCTGGCCAAGGAAGTCGACGTGGGGCTCGTCGGTCCAGTCGTAGGCGATCGACACCGTGCCGCGCGGCGACCAGTCGCGGGCGATGTCGAGCCTGATCACAGCCCGGACGCGGGCGTCCGCCTCGGCCGTTTCCCGGCTGAGTACGCCTCCCACGTCGCGCGCGCTGATCGCGGCGTGAAGCGGCATGGTGACAATGATCGTTTTTCCCGAGCCCTCCAGCACCAGCGGCCCTCGGACGACGGTGCCGGTGATGCGGCACTGGATGGCGGGCGTCTTTATCTTCGCGAAGAGGATCTTGACCTTCTTCGGCGGAAGGCAGGTCTGCCCCGGCTTGTCGATCGACCAGAGGCGACGTGGAATCGCCTGTTCGAGGCTTCGGGCCAGCTTGTCCAGGTCCGCGACGATCGGCACATCGACGGTGGACGTCTGCGGTGGCACGTTGATCGTGTCCGTCGCTCGCGGCGGCGCCTGGCGAGGCGTTCGGTCGCAGCCAGCGAGGCAGGCGACGCAGAGCAGGACGGATGCGATCGAGGCACTCGAGACTTCGCTCCTGCGCAAGAAGGACCCGGCAGTCCGGCCTGGCGCTTCAGCTTTTGACGCTGCCGGCGCGGGAACGGTCCCCCTGGCCGTCGTGTTCTTCATCGCCGCGCACCTCCAGCCGTCCGAGCGGCCATCCATCCAGTGGGTTCACCAAACGAGTTTAGAGAAAGGGAACCGTTCCGTTTCCTTATCGTTCAGCTCGTTGATTTCGGTCAACGCCTCACAACACCAATGGAGGATCTCAATGAAGACTGCGATAGTGGCTGCGTTGCTCACCCTGGCGCCGATACCAGTGTTGGCGCAGGCCGTTTCGCCCGCCACTTCGGGAACGATGACCAGCGCCGACGTCGGCGTTTCGCCGATCGCGAGCCAGAGCGGACCCAATTACGTGCTCGCGGCGGCCGACGCCAACCTTTACCAGATCAAGGCCGCGCAGCTCGCCGCGACACGCGCGCAGCGGGATGACGTCAAGGCCTATGCCAAGCGCGTGCTGGCGGAAACGCAGAGCAGCCACCAGGCGCTACTTGCGGCGCTGAAGAACGATCAGCGCACGATAAAGGCGCCGCCCTCGAGCCTGTCCGCCGACCGAGCCGCCCTGCTCAAGCTGCTCCAGAAGGCGCCCAAAAGCGCGTTCGACAATCTGTATCTGACCCAGTCCGCGCAGGTCCAGCAGGCCGCATGGGCCGTGCACAAGGGTTACGCGCAGGATGGAACCGATCCGGCGCTGCAGCAGGTCGCCGGCACTGCGGTCCCGGTGCTGGAGAACGAGCTCACCACTGGCAAGTCCCTTACCCCCTCCGGGCTTGCAGGATAGGTGAAACCGGCCGGGCCAGGTCGATGAAGCCCCCCTTCGACCTGGTCCGGCATCTGTTTGCGGCGATCACTGTCTGGAGTGCAGCCGGCGGAATTGCTCCCGTGCTTCGGCGCGCATGAGCTGCTGCATAACAATCCAGTAGCCCGTGACGGCTGTTTCTCCTGCCGCTTGGTAAGCGTTCGCCATGTTGCTCCTGAGATGCTCGAAAAGCGCGTTTTCTAGCGCTCGTCCCTTATCGGTCAAAGAAAGCAGCTTCTGACGACGATCGCGCTCCCCGACCCGTCCGGAGACGAGCCCGCGATCCATGAGGTCCCTCATGACCCTGCCAAGCGATTGCTTGGTGACGCTTAGAACGTCCAGGAGTTCGCTGACGGAAATTTCGGGATGCCTCCCCAAGAAATAAAGAACGCGGTGGTGTGCCCGCCCGAGGTTCTGCTTAGCCAGCTCGGTATCGACATGAGCCAGATGGGATCGGTGAGCAAAGAACATCAGGTCCATCCCTCCCCTGATCGCGTCATCACGCAGATACTGGGCAGGTGGCGGCAGAAGCGGCGCCGTCACGCGGTCAGGCCCCTCCCTGGCATGGCTGCAAGACCGTCACTGCTGGCTCCATCCCAGTCCTATCGCCTTCTGCAAGGCGATGAATGCACGATCAAGTTCACCCGTCGCTTCCAGGACCGACTGATCAGCAGCCAGCGCCGCGCGTTCGGCCTCGATGGATGTGGTCAGCGGGATCGCCCCCTGCTCGTATCGCTGCTTGGCGTAGGTCGCCGACTGCCTGGAACCATCCCGGCTCGCGATGCTCGAAAACAGGTTACGTCGCTGATTGCCGAAGCGGGTCAGGCTGGTTTCCGCATCGGACAGCGCGCCGAGAACAGCCTTCCGATATTGTGCTTCAGCCTCGTCACGGTCGGCCCGCGCCTGTTCGACCCGGGCACGATTGCGGCCGAAGTCAAGGAAGCTCCAGCTGATCCGCGGCAGCAGCAGACCCGCTACGCTGTCAGGATCGACCGCATCGGCAATATTGGGACCACCCAGGCCGATGATGCCCATGATACTGACCGAAGGGAACTGCCGGGCAATGTTGACGCCAATCTTTGCGTTCGATGCCGCCAGCTGCCGCTCGGCCGCGCGAATGTCTGGGCGGCGCCGAAGCATGGCGGCGGGATCGCCGATCGCGACAGTCCCGGGGATCATCGGAATCGGAGCGGGCGCGGAGAGCGCCGCGTCGTGCGCACCGGGCTCGTCGCCGGTGAGCAGGGCAAGCTGGTCCAGCGTGGTCGCGATCTGTCCCTCAAGCGGCAACAGTCCCGCCTCCGTGCGAGTCAGCTCGGTCTTCAGACGCACCACCTCGTCGCGCGATGAGGCGCCGCGCTGCTCGCGCTGTTGCAGCAGGGCGAGTGATCGCTGCTGAAGCTGCGCGGAGCGGCGCGCCAGGATCAGGCGCTGCTGGAGTTCGCGCAAGGTCACATAGTTCTGGGCCACCTCCGCCGAGAGACGAACTTGCGCATCAGCTCTATTGGCTTCGGCCGCCTGAGCCTGGGCCTCGGCACCTTCGGCCGCGCGGCGCCGTCCGCCGAAGAGATCGATCTCCCACGACGCATCAAGGCCGGCATTGTAGAATTCGGCCCTGATACGATCGGATTGCTCGCCCTGCGTCGGCAGCGCGAGCGAGCCTGCGGGAAGATCGGCGACGATCGCAGTGCCCGACGCCGAGACGGTGGGCAGCTGGTTCGCGCGCTGTTCGCGCAAGCTGGCGCGCGCCTTGCGGATGCGCGCCTCCGCGATCGCCACGTCGGGATTTGAGGCAAGCGCGCGGTTGATCAGCGTCGTGAGCTGCAGATCGCCCATGCCTTCCCACCAGCGCGCAACAGGGGCTTGCGGTGACGTGACTACCTGATCTGCGCGGCGAAATGTCGTTCCGGGACGCTCGCCGCTCGCGACGCCCGGCGGGCCTCCATAATTGGGTCCGACGACGCAGCCGGTCAGGAGGGCGGGCAGAATGGCCCAGCTAAGTCGCTTCATCAGTGCATCGCCATCTGCGTGTCGGAGGAGATCGGGCGGAGGAACAGCGCCAGCGGGGTAGTGATCGCAATCGCGACGCCGAGCGCGAAAAACAGATCGTTATAGGCCATGACGGTAGCTTGCTCGAGGAGCTGCCCGGCAAGCTGCCTATAGGCGCCCGCTTCGCCGGACGGCATGGACATGGCCTTCGCGAACCACTCCTGCGTGGTCGCCGCGTTGGCCGACACCGTCTCCCCTAGCCGATTGAAATGCAGGAAAGTCTGCCGGTCCTGGAGGGTCGCCATCAGGGCGAGGCCGATCGATCCGCCAAGGTTCCGTCCCGCGTTGAACAGCGCGGACGCGTCGCCGGCATCCTCGGGCGCCACGGCGCTGATCGCGGCCTGGTTAAGGAACATCATGGCGAAGATCTGCCCGAAGCCGCGGACGAGCTGGGAATCCCTCAGATCGCCCCCCGCCGATTGTGCGGTGAGGTGCCAATCCATGGCGCAACTGACGCCGATCAGCGTCATCCCGACGAAGACAGCCAGCCGGACATCGAGATATTTGAACGCGAGCGGCAGGAACGGCATCAGCATCAGGGCAGGGATGCCGGAGACGAAGACCACCTTGCCCGATTGCAGGGCGCTGTAATCCGCCATCGACGAGAGGAATTGCGGGATCAGGAAGGTCACGCCGTAGAGCACGACGCCGATGACAAGGCTGAGGACGAAGACGCTGCCGAACGACCGGCTGAAGATCAGCGACAGCTTGAGAACCGGATGCGCGGAGCGGACCTGTCCGATCGTGATGAGCGCAAAGCCGAACACCGTTGCGATCGCGAGCTTCACGATCATCGCGGACTCGAACCACATCTCGCGCTGTCCCTCCTCCAGCATGACGGTGAGCGCTCCCAAGCCGATCGCGAGCCCCGCGATCCCGAACCAGTCGGCATGGCGCAGCTGGTCGAGCCGCAGCTTCTCGTGCTTGAGCCCGAACAGCAGGAGCAGGACGAGCCCGGCACAGACCGGCACGTTGAGGAAGAAGGCATAATGCCAGCTGTAATTGTCGGTGAGCCAACCACCGATGATCGGCCCGAGCACCGGGCCGAGGATCGCGGTGCCGCCGAACGCGGCGGTGCCGATCGGCTGCTGTGACGGGGGCAGCCGCGTCGCGATGATGGTCATGGCAGTCGGAATCAGCGCACCACCGGTAAAGCCCTGGCCCACACGGCCAGCGATCATCATCGGCAGCGTCGTCGAGATGCCGCACACGACGGAAAAGCCGGTGAAGCTGATCGCCGCGCCCAGCAGGAAGTTGCGCAGACCGAACAGGCGCACCAGGAAGGGGCTTAGCGGGATCATGACGATCTCCGCCACGAGATAGGAGGTCGCGACCCAGGTGCCCTCGGTGCCGCTCGCGCCGATTTCGCCCTGGATTGTGGGCAGGGCCGCATTGACGATCGAGATGTCGAGAAGCGCCATGAACGACCCGATCGTGCCTGCAGCGACGGCAAGCCAGTCGCGCAGGCCGGCGCGTTCCGCCGCCATCAGCGCGCGCCCTGCGTCTCGCCGCGCTTCAGCCGCTCGGTTTCCTGCTTGATTCGTTCCCGGCTTCCCTTGGCGCCGATCGTGTCGACCGTCACCTCCACCGACAGTCCGGGACGCAGCACCCGCCGCGCCTCCGGACCCGCCTCGATGCTGATCCGCACGGGCACGCGCTGGACAATCTTGGTGAAGTTCCCGGTCGCGTTCTCGGGCGGGATGAGTGAAAACTGCGCGCCCGTCCCCGGAGAAAAACTGGCGACCCGGCCTCGCAGTTCGGCACCGTCCAGTGCATCCACCTTGATGGTCACGGGCTGCCCGACGCGCATCAGCGCGACCTGAGTTTCCTTGAAGTTCGCCTCGATGTAGAGTTGATCGACTGGCACCACCGACATCAGCCGGGTCGCCGGCTGGACATATTGCCCAGCCCGGACGGCCTTGTCGGCGACAACGCCGTCGATGCTGCTGCGGATCTCGACGGCCCCGAGGTCCGTCGAGGCGCGCGCAAGCTGCGCCTGCGCGGTGCCACGCTGCGCCTCCGCCTGACCGATGCGAGCCGCTTGGGTTGCAACACTGCGACGGGCGGCGAGGTAGGCCGCTCGCTGCGCGCGCAGCTCCGCGGCAGCCCGGTCACGCTGAAGCACCAGGCTTGCCAGCCGCTCACGCGATTCCGCCCCTGTCCGGGTGAGCGGTTCGTAGCGTCTTACCTCGTTCTCTGCCGCTGCGGCGGCAGCCTCGGCGCTCGCGACCTGGGCGGCCGCCTGGGCGACCGTGGCCTGTTGCTCATCAAGTGTCCGGCGCGCAGTGGTGATGTTGGCGCCGGCTGCGGCGATCTGGGCTTGCGCCTCTTCGACATTGGCGCGGTAGTCGCGAGGATCGAGCACGGCGAGCAGCTGACCGCGACGGACAGGCTGGTTGTCGGCGACGAGAACACGCTCGACATAGCCGCCCACCTTCGGCGAGACGGTCACGAAGTCCGCGCGCACATAGGCGTTGTTGGTCGACTGCAGGAACTGGCCGCTCGCGCGGTAATTCATGTACCAAACGATAGCCGCGATGATGCCGGCGACAAGCGCGGCGATGAGGACGTAGCGAATGATGGGGTAGCGCTCGAGAAGCGACGGCTTCTTTTCGCCATTCATCTCCTCGGAACCGTCCTCCGACCTGGATTCTGGGTGAAAATTCGCGTCCGGGTCGTCATGTCTCACTTTGTTTTCGTGGTTCTCAGCCCGATCGTCAGCCACCCTGCCGTCCCGTCAAATGTAAACCGAACCGTAGCATAGTCGGAGCTCGAGAGTAACGCTACAGACATTCCGGGCGTCGCACATATGACGCCCGAATGAGTCGCGTCGGGAAGCTAATCCGACGCTGGCCAAACCACGTTCGAATTGTGTCTCGCCGCCACCCAAGATGTGACGGTCGGTATGTGCAGATCCTGATCTCGATCTGGCCGGGCGCCAGCCGACGCGAAACGTCGGCCTTCGGCAACTTCCAGGTGTCAGGCCAAAGTCCCAAGAAAAGGCCGCTCTGTTTTGCCAGAGCGGCATGGGGAGGTTCTGCAATAGTCGGAACCTGGGATGTCAGGCCCTGAGCTCAGTCAAACTCTGTGTGACTTCACCATAGCCAGCATCGAGCGGAATGGTCAGAACGCGCTCTCCGTCCCGTGTCTCGATCTGCGGGAGCACGGTGACCAGCGGACGTGCCTCCGCTCGGGCGAGGCAATCCGCTGCGCTCTCGGCCTCGGCCAGCAGCTTCACGTTCATCAAGGTGGGGAAGATCACGGTTCGGGCGCCGCTTCGGGCGAGGTCCAGGACCGACTCTGGCGCGATCCACTCGGCATCGACCGTTTCATGTCCGTCGCAGATCGCGACCTGGTCGGCCGGAGCGGGGGCAGCGTAGAACCAGGTGTCGAACCGCTTCGGCATCATTTCTGGAGTGATCCAGCGGGCGAAAACGGTCAGGGCGGTCAGCGAGAGCTTCACCCCCAATCCGGCGACGACATCGAGGAAGGCGAGTTCCCCGGTATCGACCTTCCGGCGGGCCTCGGCGTCGCATACACTGGAGAAGCCGCGGCCGTCGGGATAGTTGGCCAGCAGGATCCCCGCTTCCTCGAACGCCTCGCGGATGGCGCCGATGCGCAGCGCGCGCTGGGTCGCGTCGATTTCGTCCCACCCGGTTACGTGATCGCGCCAGCGCGGATCGTCGTCACCGGGGTGCATCTTGCCTCCCGGGAACACCAGCGCTCCCGAGGCGAAATCGATCTGGTGGTGTCGTCGCACCATGAGCACCTGATATTCGGGCACATCCCGCAGCAGCAGGATGGTGCCGGCCGGTCGCGGCTCGGCCGGAGTGCGCCTGGCGTCCGCCGACGCGGTCTCGATGCTCATGATCTCTCCTATTCTCTGCACGGTCATGTCGCGATGCCGCCGTCCCGCATGAGATACGAACCGCGACCGCTGGCGAGCAGCACGTCGTCGGGCGAGCGCACCTCGCTGTCCGCGACCGACAGCGTCCGTCCTATCTTCACGACGCGCGCGTGGATGTGAAGCGGGCCGCCGCTTGCCGGACGGTGATAATCGACGTGGAGCGACGCGGTGGCGCTGACCGCACGCGTCCTCGTCAGCAGGACATACATGCCGGCGAGATCGATCAGGCTGGCGAGCACGCCGCCATGCACGGACGGGATCCGCGGATTCGATACGATCTCGTCGCGCCACGGCATGCTGAGGTGAAGGACACCGTCTGTCACGTCCTCGACGCGAAGCCCGAGCCAGGCGTGGAACGGCGCGATCGAGAGCGCGCCTTGCAATGCGGCGCCCGCCAGCCCGTTCGCGATACCCGAGGATGCCTCGTCAACCATCTCAACGTCCCTTGAAAACGGGTGTACGCTTTTCCATGAAGGCGCGCGGACCTTCGCGCGCGTCTTCAGTTCGGAACACCGGCGCGGCGAAGCCCGACTCGAGGTTCATGCCTTCGCTCTCCGGCCGCCCGATACAGGCGCGCGCCGACGCGCGGATCGCCTGCACCGCGATCGGGCCGTTGGCGGCGATCCGTCGCGCGAAGTCGAGCGCCGCAGGCAGCACCTCCTCCGGCGCAACGACGCGGTTGAGGAAGCCATAGTCGAGCGCGGTTCCGGCATCGATCAGATCGCCGGTGAGCAGCAATTCCATCGCGCGCGCAAAGGGAAGCTGGCGCGGCAGTCGCACCGTCGATCCCCCGCCCGGGAAGATCGCCCATTTGACCTCCTGCACGCCGAAGCGCGCGGCGCTCGATGCGATCCTGAGATCTGTACCCTGGACCAGTTCCATGCCGCCTGCGATCGCATGCCCGTTGATGGCGGCGATCACCGGCTTGACGACGTCAAATGTGCGCAGCAGCGCGGTGCCGAGAATATCGCGGTCAGCGAGCACGCGGCGATCCCACTCGTCCTCCGGCGGTCGCCCGCCGCTGACGAGCGGGATAAGGCGGCCGAGGTCGGCACCCGAGCAGAAGGCGTCGCCGGTGCCGGTCACGACCGCGACGCGGATCTCGGCGGCGTCGCGCACCCTGCTCCAGCAGTCGGCCAGTTCCACCAGCATCTGCGGATCAAGCGCGTTGCGCGCCGCGGGTCGGTTGAGATGGATGATGGCGATATATCCATCGGTTTCCATCCAGGCTGCGTTGTCGGTCATCAATTCCCCTCCCGCGCTTTAACATTATACCCTTTTAATAGCCTTGCAAGCCGGCGACGGCAGCAATTTGCCGCTGGACAAAGATAAAGCAGTGGAGCAACATAAAACCATGATAAGGATTCATTGATGCCGGACGTGGATGAGCAGGGCGAGGCGCTCTCGTTCGCAAGGGGCAAGCGCGCGCTTCGCGTGGCGCAGGCGATCGTGCACGACATCGAGGCCGACGCACGCCAGGTCGGCGACCGGCTGCCTCCGGAGCACGACATGCTCGCGCGGTACGAAGTCGCCCGCGCCACATTGCGTGAGGCGCTGCGTTTTCTGGAACTGCAGGGCGTGCTCCACCTGCAGCCCGGTCGAGGCGGCGGGCCGGTGGTCGCGCGGCCGCAGATTGGCGATTTCACGAGTTCGCTTGCGCTCGTACTGCACTTCGTCGGCACCGACCTGCGCGCGCTGATCGAGCTGCGCGAGGCGCTGGCCCCGCGGGCGGCCTCTCACGCTGCCCGGCGCGCAACGGCGGCGGATCTGATGGCGCTGGCAAGCTGCTTCGCCGATCTCGAGCAGCAGGTGGAATCGATGCTGTTCGAGGAAACCAACCGGCGCTTCCACGACCTTCTGGCATGGGCGAGCGGCAATCCGCTGTTCGGGTTGCTCACGTCCGCGCTGCATCTGCTGACCCGCGACCTTTCGCGCCAGCTCGGCTATTCCGAGCACGAGCGCGAGAACCAGGTTCGTCGCCTCGCGCGCGTCGTCCATGCGGTGCGGCTGCGCGACGCGGTCACGGCGCGGCGCGAGATGGAACGGCTCGTCGAGGGATCGGCGGAGTATCTCGGGCGGCGCAGCCCCGACCTGATGGATCAGAAGGTGCGCTGGACCCAGGCGTTCGAGGCGTAGCCGCCGGAGTAGATCAGCAACGAGAACGATGTGGGAGAGACGGACAATGGCCCTGAACAGCCGAATCTGCGGGATGCTCGGCATCGACTATCCGATCGTCCTGGCCGGCATGGGCGGGGCAAGCGTCCCGCGACTGGCGGCGGCGGTGTCCAACGCGGGCGGGCTGGGCGTGCTCGGCGCGGCAGCGTGCTCACCCGAGCAGCTCCGCGCGTGGATCCGCGAAACGCGCGCGCTGACCGACAAGCCGTTCGGCGTCGACACGCTCCTGCCCGCCTCGGTGCGGCGCGGCTCGGCGCCGCAAACCGGGGCCGCGCCGGCGGACCCGCGCGCGGTGCTCGCCGACTATCAGGCGTTCACGCGCGACTTCATGGAGCGCGAGGGGCTGGAGATCGTCGCGCGTGATTCCGGCCGCGCCGTCACGGAGGGTGCGGCAAACGGCGGCGCGGCGCTGTTCTCCAAGGAGTTCTTCGAGGCCCAGATGGAGGTCGTCGTCGAGGAGAAGGTGCCCGTCTACGCGGCGGGGCTCGGCAATCCGGGGCCGTGGATGGATCGACTCCACGCCAACGGCACGGTCGTCATGGCGGTCGTCGGCAAGGTGAAGCACGCGCTGCAGGTGGTGGAGTCGGGCATCGACGTGATCGTGGCGCAGGGGCACGACGGCGGCGGGCATAATTCGCCGATCGGCACCATCTCGCTCATCCCGCAGGTCGTCGATGCCGTGGGGGACCGGGTGCCGGTGCTCGGCGCTGGCGGCATCTCCGACGGGCGCGGTGTGGCCGCGGCCTTCATGCTGGGCGCCGAGGGCGCCTGGGTCGGCACCGCGTTCCTTGCGACGGAGGAGGCAGGGATCGAGGACTTCCAGAAGGAAGCGATCGTCGACAGCGGCGATGCCGATACCGTGGTAAGCCGCTCGATCACGGGCAAGCCTGCCCGCATGATCCGCAGCAAGTGGGCCGACGCCTGGGTGGCGGCGGGCAAGGAGCCGCTGCCGATGCCATACCAGTCGATGATCGCCGGTCCGGTGATGGCGTCGGGCATCCGTGCGAAGCGCAAGGACATCATCCCGGGCTTCGCCGGGCAGGGCATGGGGCTGATCCACGCCGTGCGCCCCGCCGCCGAGGTGATGCGCGACCTCGTCGCCGATGCCGAGCGCGCGCTCGGCCGCGCGGCGGGCCTCCGCTGAGGGTCGCGGCTGGTACAGGAGGGACAGATATGACCTTCTCGGACAAGGCGGCGATCACCGGCGTCGGGGAAACCGATTACGTCAAGGGCACCGAGCGCACCGCGGTGGACATGATGCTGGAGGCGTCGCGGCGCGCGATCGCGGACGCGGGGCTGCGCCCGTCCGACATCGACGGCATGGTGCCGCCGCCCATCTACACCACGTCGGAGGAACTGGCGGCGAACCTCGGCAACGACGTGCTGCGCTACGCCGCGACCGTCCACATGGGCGGCGCGAGTCCGACGACCGCGCTCCAGCATGCGGCGATCGCGATCGCGGCGGGGCTGTGCGACCACGTGCTCGTCACGCTCGGCTGGAACGGCTTCTCCGCGCTGCGGCCCAAGCCGGGCGCTCCGCCCACGCGGCCGATGAACATGAACACGCTGACCAACACGATCCGCGGGTATTACATGCCCTATGGCGTGTTCCTGCCGGTGCAGATGTATGCCTGGCTGGCGACCCGGCATTCGCAGCTCCACGGCGTCGGTCCGGAAGCCATGGGGGCGGTGGCGATGGCGTGCCGACGGCATGCGCAACTCAATCCGAAGGCGTTCACCTACGGCCGGCCGCTCGACTGGGAAACCTACCACGACGCCCGGATGGTGTCGGAGCCGTTCCGGCTCTACGACTGCTGCCTCGAGACCGACGGCGCGTGCGCGGTCGTCGTCTCGCGCACCGACCGCGCGCGCGACATGCCGCATGTGCCCGTCACAATCGCAGGCGCCGCCGAGGGGCATCCCTATCCCGCGGACGATATCCCCTCGCGCCCGGATCCGTTCAAGATCGGGCTGAGCTACGCCGCGCCCAAGGCCTTCGAAATGGCCGGTGTGCGCCGCGAGGAGATGGATTTCCTCCAGGTCTACGACTGCTTCACCTACGTCGTGCTGCTCCAGCTGGAGGCGATGGGCTATTGCGAGCCGGGCGGCGCGCTCGACTTCGTGCGTGACGGGCAGATCGAGCTCGGCGGGCGCTTTCCGCTCAACACCCATGGCGGGCTGCTGAGCGAGGCGCACGTGTGGGGGCTCAACCACGTCGTCGAGGCCGTGCGCCAGCTGCGGCACGACTGCGGCGAGCGCCAGGTGCCGGGAGCACAGACGGGGCTCGTCACCGGCTGGGGCGACCTGGGCGACGGCAGCATCGCCATCCTGCGGAGGTTCGCATGAACGACGACGACATTGCGCCCAAGCTGCGGGCACCCGCCGTCTCGCCGCCCAAGCCGTTGCCGCACCCGCAGGATCCGGTAGAGCAGGAGTTCTGGCAGCGCTGCCAGGGCGGCACGCTCCATTTCCAACGGTGCGGCGAGTGCCGGACGTGGCGCCACCTGCCCCGCTACATGTGCGCGCGCTGCGGCTCGCCGTCGTTCGCCTGGGAGCCGAGCAGCGGGCGCGGGCGGCTGTTTTCCTGGACGGTGACGCACCAGGCGCTTCACCCCGCCTTCGCGGCCGACGTGCCGTATGTAGCGGCGGTGGTCGAGCTGGACGAGGGCGTCCGCATGGCGACCCGGCTGACCGGCGCCGACCCTGCCACGCTCGCGCTCGACATGCCGGTGGCGCTGGCCTTCGAAACGATCGGCGACGGGTTTCGGCTGCCCGTCTTCACACCAGCTGCAGGAGCGTGAACCGATGGACCTGAGTTACGGCCCGGAATACGAGGCGTTCCGCGATGAGCTGCGCGCGTTCATCGCCGAGAACCGCCACCGTGCCCCGGCCGCGCCCGGCGCGGCGCAGCGCGCCGGGGCGGACGCGGTCGCGTGGCAGCAGCTGCTGCTCGAACACGGCTACACCGCGCGCACCATTCCGCGCGAATATGGCGGCTTCGGCGCCGAACCCGACATCCTCACCTCGCGCATCATCGCCGAGGAGTTCGCCGCGGCGGGCGTGCCGGGCGGGCTGTCGAACCAGGGCATCTCGATGCTCGTTCCGACGCTGCTCGAGCTCGGCACGGAGGAGCAGAAGCGCCGCTGGATCGCGCCGACGCTGCGCGGCGAGATCGTCTGGTGCCAGGGGTATTCGGAACCGGGCGCGGGCTCTGATCTGGCGGCGCTGCGCACCAGCGCGCGCGAGGAGAACGGCGAGTTCGTCATCAACGGGCAGAAGATCTGGACCAGCACCGCGCATCAGGCGGACATGATCTTCTGCCTCGTGCGGACGGAAGCGGACGCGCCCAAGCATGCGGGGATCAGCTACCTCATCTTCTCCATGAAAACACCCGGGATCGAGGTGCGCCCGCTGCGCACGATGACGGGCCACGCCGAGTTCAACGAAACCTTCTTCACCGACGTGCGCGTGCCCGTGGACCAGATCGTCGGCCAGCGCGGGCAGGGCTGGATGGTGGCCAACGCCACGCTCGGTTACGAGCGTGGCATGCTGGGCGACCCGGCGGCGCTGGAGAATCGCCTCGCCGCGCTCGTGCAGCTGATGCACGATGAACGGATCGACGGCGTGCGCGCGATCGACAACGCGGCATTGTGCGACCGGCTGGTGGCGCTGCAGGCCGAAGTCGCGGCGATGAAGTTCAACGGCCTGCGGCTGCTGTCCAATTCGCTGAAGGGCGAACCCGGCGGCCTCGCCAAGCTGATCGTCAAGCTCCAGTCGTGCGAACTGGCGCACCAGATCTCGGCGCTGGCGATCGACGCCATGGGGGAGCTCGGCCTGCTGTACGGCGGCAGCCGGCGCGAGCGGGCGGGCGGAAGCTGGCAGTGGAACTACATGTTCCAGCTCGGCCTCATCATCGGCGGCGGCACCGCGCAGATCCAGAAGAACATCATCGCCGAGCGGGGGCTCGGCATGCCGCGCGAGCCGAAGCTGGAGCACGCGCGCGCACCCAAGGCGGGGGCGGCATAGATGGATTTCGGTCTTTCCCCCGAGCAGCGGATGCTGCGCGACGCGGTCGATCGGCTGCTGCGCGAACATTGCCCGCTCGATCACGTCCGCGAGGTCGCGGAGGGCGGCCATGCCGTCAGTGCGGCGGTGGTGGCGGCGCTGTCCGAGCTTGGCCTTTCCGGCATCATGGTGCCCGAGGAGCACGGCGGCCTCGGCCTGGGCCTGCTCGATGCCTTAGTAGTGGCGGAGGCGCTCGGCGCAGCGGTGGCGCCGGTGCCGTTCGTGGCGCGCTGCGTCCTCGCCCCGCTTGCGCTGCGGCTTGCCGGCACGCCGGCGCAGCAGGCGCGCTGGCTGCCGCGCATTGCCGACGGCAGCGCGCGCTTCGGCGTCGGGCTGACCGAGGTCGTCAACCGTCGCGACGGCGGCGGCGTCACGGCCGCGGACGGCACGCTCAGCGGCTCCGCGCTGTTCGTGCTCGACAGCGCCGACGCCGATGCCTTTGTCATCGCCGACCAGGGCGGCCAATTGCATCTGGTCGCCGGCGAGGCGGACGGGCTCGAACGCCTTCCGCTGTCCACGATCGACCTCACGCGGTCGGTGGGAGAGTTGCGGCTCGACGGCGTCGCGGCCGAGCCGCTCGGCGAGGACGACGGCGGGACCGCCAACCGGCTTGTCGCCGCGGGCCGCGTGCTGCTCGCGGCGGACAGCGTGGGCGCGGGCGACGTGATGATCGCGCGGGCGGTCGATTATGCCGGGGAGCGCGAGCAGTTCGGGCGCGTCATCGGCAGCTTCCAGGCGGTCAAGCACATGTGCGCCGAGATGGCGGCGCGGCTGGAGCCGTGCCGATCGCTCGTCTGGTACGCGGCGCATGCGTTCGACGCGGTCCCGGATGAGGCTTTGCTGATGGCATGTCATGCCAAGTCTCACACCGGGGAGGTGGGCCGATTCGTCGCGCGTACCGCCACGGAGGTCCACGGCGGGATGGGGTTCACCGACCTGCTCGGCCTCCATTACTGGTTCAAGCGCATCGGCTTCGACCGGCAGTTGCTCGGCGGGCCGGAGATCGTGCGCGCGGAGGCGGCCGCGCTGCAGGGCTGGGGCAAACGCGCCGCCTGAGACGAGGAGCAGCAGGCATGACGCAGTGGAACCTGGGCGACATCCTCGACGCGATCGAGCCCGTAATGCCCCACGACGCCCCCGCGCTGATCCACGGCGACCGGGTCATCACCTGGCCCGAGATGGCGCGCCGTTCAAACAACATCGCGCGGGCGCTGCGTGCGCGGGGCGCGGGACCGGGCGCCAAGGTCGCCTTCTATATGCGCAACCGGCCCGAATACGGCGAGCTGATGGCGGCGTGCTTCAAGGGACGCCTGACCCACGTCAACATCAACTACCGCTATCGGCCCGACGAGGTGTTCTACATCTTCGACGACAGCGACAGCGAGGTCGTGGTCTACAGCGCCGAGTTCCGCGCCTGCATCGAGGAGCTGCACGGCCGGCTCGGCAAGGTGCATACCTTCGTGGAGATCGGTCCTGAGGCGGAGCGCGCCTCGTTCGCGCTGCCCTACGAGGCGCTCGCGCGGGAGGGCGACGGCGCGCCGCTCGGCATCGCGCGCTCGCCCGACGACGAGTTGTTCATCTACACCGGCGGCACGACGGGGATGCCGAAGGGCGTGATGTGGCGGCACACCGACATGCGCGAGGCGCAACTCGACGCGCAGCGGCTGATGGGGCCGACGCCCGCCGACCTTGCAGAAACCGCGGCGCTGACCGCGCGCGACGGACCGGGCCGGCGTACGATGCCCGCCTGCCCGATGATGCACGGCACCGGCTTCATCACGTCCATCGGCACGCTGATGAGCGGCGGCTGCATCGTGACGCTCGGCGGTGAATCGTTCGATGCCGACGAGCTGTGGCGGTCGGTCGATCGCGACCGCGTCGAATCGATCGCGATCGTCGGCGACGCCTTCGCCAAGCCGATGCTGGCCGCGCTGGATGCCGCGCCCGGGCGCTACGACACGTCCAGCCTCGTCACGATCGTTTCATCCGGGGTGATGTGGAGCCGCGAGGTGAAGGCTGGGTTGATCCGGCACATCCCGCAAGTCGTGCTGATGGACAGCTTCGGCGCGTCGGAAGGGCTGGGGTTCGGCCTGTCGGTCACCAGCGCGGCGGGCGAGACGGCGACCGCACGCTTCACCATCGGCGGGCTGTGCGACGTGTTCGACGAGCATGACCGGCCGGTCGTGCCGGGCAGCGGCACGCCCGGTTTCATCGCGCGTAAGGGCGCGATCCCGATCGGCTACTACAAGGATCCGGAGAAAAGCGCGAAGACGTTCCGCACCATCAACGGCGTCCGTTACTCGATGCCTGGCGACTGGTGCACCGTCGCCGCGGACGGGACGCTGACGCTGCTCGGGCGCGGCAGCGTGTGCATCAACACGGCGGGTGAGAAGGTCTATCCGGAAGAGGTGGAGGAGGTGCTGAAGACGCATCCAGCGGTCGCGGACGCGCTTGTGGTCGGCGTGCCCGACGAGAAATGGGGCCAGGCGGTGACGGCGGTGGTCCATGCCGCACCGGGGGCGACAGTAGACGAGGCGGCGGTGCGCGCTCACGTGCGCGCCGCGCTCGCCGGCTACAAGACGCCCAAAGCGATCGTCGTCACGGACCGACCGCTGCGCGCGCCGAACGGCAAGGCGGATTACAAGGCGGCGACCGACATCGCCGTCGCGGCAGTCGCTGCGCGATGACGGGCGTGCCCGACATCGACGCGCTGGTGATCGGCGCGGGCTTCAGCGGGATCTACCTGCTCGGGAAGTTGCGCGAGAACGGCTTCAACGTTCGGCTGGTGGATGCGGCGGCGGAGCCGGGCGGCATCTGGTACTGGAACTGCTACCCTGGCGCGCGAGTCGATTCGCATGTTCCGATCTACGAGTTCTCGGACGAGCGGGTGTGGCGCGACTGGACCTGGTCGGAACGCTTCCCAGGCTGGCGCGAGTTGCGTCGCTATTTCCGACATGCCTGCGACGTTCTCGACCTCTGGCCTGCAATGACGCTCGGCGTCAGGATGCGCTCCGCCGTGTTCGACGAACATGCCGGCTTCTGGCGAGTGGAACTCGCCGATGGAGAGCGGCTGACCACCCGCTATCTGCTACCGTGTACCGGCTTTGCGGCCAAGGCGTACATCCCGTCACTTTCGGGACTCGACAGCTTTGCCGGCCCGGCCCACCACACCGCCCACTGGCCGCAGGAGGGCATCGACTTTGGCGGCAAGCGCGTCGCGATCATCGGGACCGGCGCGAGCGGTGTGCAGGTCGCTCAGGAGGCGGCACGCGAGGCTGCGCAGCTGACGATCTACCAGCGCACACCTATACTGGCTCTGCCGATGCGCCAGCGCCCATTGACCGCGGCTGAGCAGGAGCAGGCCAAGCCCGGTTACCCCGAGATCTTCCGTCAACGCCGACTGAGCAGCGGCGGGTTCGAGATCCTGCGGCTCGACCAGTCCGCGCTCGAGGTGTCAAGCGAGGAGCGCACCGCGGCGTTCGAGCGGCTGTGGGCGGCGGGCGGCTTCCACTATTGGGTCGGCAACTACGCCGACATCCTGGTGGACGAGCGCGCCAACCGGCTGGCCTACGATTTCTGGCGAGACAAGGTGCGCGAGCGGATCACCGACCCAGCGTTGCAGGAGAAGCTCGCACCCAGCGACCCGCCGCATCCGTTCGGGGTCAAGCGGCCGTCGCTCGAGCAGACTTATTACGACATCTTCAACCAGCCGAACGTCGAACTCGTCGACCTGCGGGAAGAGCCGATCGAACGGATCCTGCCCGACGGCATAGCCACGAGCGTCGGTGAGCGCCGACACGACGTCCTGGTGCTCGCGACCGGTTTCGACGCAGTGACGGGAGGGCTGATGCAGATGGACATTCGCGGGCGCGGCGGGGCGACGCTGGCGCACGCGTGGGGCGAAGGCGCACGCACGCATCTCGGCTACGCGGTTTCGGGCTTCCCTAACATGGTGTTCCTCTACGGCCCGCAGAGCCCGTCCGGCTTCTCCAATGGTCCGACTGCCGCGGAGGTGCAGGGTGACTGGGTCGTCCGGTTCCTCGAGCATCTGCGCACGGGCGGGTGGTCCCGCTTCGAGGCCGAGCCGGACGCGCA
This sequence comes from Sphingomonas sp. TZW2008, assembly GCF_002117915.1. GTDB lineage: Bacteria > Pseudomonadota > Alphaproteobacteria > Sphingomonadales > Sphingomonadaceae > Sphingomonas. Next base: position 155,104 of record NZ_BDJB01000015.1, read on the forward strand.
CGCGGCATGGGCGCGCCACATCGACGAGATCGCCGCCATGACGCTCTTTCCCAGGGCCGATTCCTGGTACATGGGAGCGAACATCCCAGGCAAACCGCGTCAGCTACTCAACTATCCGTCTGTGGTCGGCTATGCCGAGATCTGCGATGCGGTCGCCGAGGCGGGCTATAGCGGTTTCCGGCTGTCGGCATGAGCGCCGCCGAGGCTACCGGATCGTCGGACATCGACCCGATATGGGCCGAGGACGGGTCGCACCTGCCGGACTGGTTCGTCGATGCGCTGGCCGTTCCGCGGGAAGAAGGCTTCGTCACCGTAGAGGGCGCGCAGATCCACTACCTGCGCTGGGGCGACCGCGCAAAGCCGGGCGTGCTCATGGCGCACGGCTTTCTTGCCCATGCGCGCTGCTGGGCGTTTATCGCGCCGTTGCTCGCCGCGGACTACCATGTGGTCGCCTATGATCTTGCGGGCATGGGCGACAGCGACGCGCGCGTGGGGATCGATGGTGACGGCCGCGGGCGCGAGATGATCGCGGTGGCGGAGGCGACCGGGCTGTTCGACGGTGCTGCGCCGCCCGTGATCATCGGCCACAGCTTCGGCGCGGGGGTCGCGGTGACCGCGATGACGATCGCGGCCGAACGGTTCGCGGGCGCGATCATCTGCGACCTGATGATCATGCGGCCGGAGGCGCTTGCCGCCTACTGGCGTGGCGGACGCGGCAGCCCCGGCTCGGGCGACCCGAACAAGCCCGCCAGCCGGTATCCCGATTACCCGACCGCACGCGCGCGCTACGTGCTCGCGCCGCCACAGCCCGCGGGTGAGCCGTTCCTGATGGACTACATGGCCTATCATTCGCTCCGGCGGGACGGGGACGCGTGGACGTGGAAGTTCTCGCCCGCGGTGTTCGCGCGCGGCAACTCGGCGGACGAATGGATGACGATGGGTCGCCGTGTCGCCGCGGCGCCCGGTCGGCTGGCAATCATCTACGGCGAGCACAGCGCGCTCTTCGGCAGGGATTCCGCGGCATATCTGCGCGAACTGGGAGCCGGCGCGATCCCGATCGTCGCGGTGCCCAACGCGCGCCATCACCTGATGCTGGATGAGCCGCTCGCCTTCGCGACGGCGCTCAGAAGCATCCTTGCTCTCTGGAGATCGGCCCGCTGAACCAATCAGGAATGTCGGGTGTGATCCTCGTCTCCGGAGGATTGTCCGACGGCGAATTCCAGCTGCGCAAGGCACAGTTTTCCGGTTCCGTTTCGCTCGACGCCTTCGGCATGCACCACTGCGACACGACGCCCTACGCGCACCAGCGTCGGCGTCGTGCTGACTGCGCCCAGTCTGACCGGGGCGAGAAATTGAAGGTTCATGCTGATCAGCCGGCAGGACTGCCCTGGCGAGAGTGTGCGGGAGAGAGCAAGCTGTGCGGCCAGCTCAAGAAAGGACGCGATCGCGCCTCCATGCAAGGCGGGCAGAATGGGATTCCCGACAAGCTCCTCCGTGGGGATCAGCGTGAACGTTTCACCGCTTTGCGTCATCATGGTACCGAGTAGCTTCGCAAAGCCGTTCCGCCCGGTACTGGCCCCGATCGCGCCTTCGTTCATGGGGCGACAGCCCGATTGATCGAAAAGACGCCTTGGGCAGTCGCGATCAGGTGAGACGGATCTGTATCCCAGACTTCGGCGCGTACGAACGCACGGTGCTCGGTCGCGTCGTAGCAGTGAGCCCACGCCGTCGCGGGGCATCTCGCCTCGGCGGATCGCACATGGTCCACCTTCAGGTTAAGGGTGGAGATCGCCAGCCGTCTGCCCAATCGAGACATCACGGCAACGCCGCAGGCCTGATCGATGAGGCTCGTCAACACACCGGTCGCGAGCGCCTCCTCCTCGTCCGCCAGCTCCGCGTGCCAATCGACCCGGAGCGAACTGAGCCCGTCGCCGATCGAAACGAGCTCAAGGCCCAGCCGATTGCCCCACGGTATGTCGCCCGGTCGCAAGCTCAAGTCTCCAACCATAAAACCCCTCCCTGCCCAGACGATTCCTGTTCCCCGCCGCGTCCACAAGCCAAGCACAGGAAAACGGTACGGTTTACTTACAAACTTCTTCGCCTTAACGTCTGCATCCTGCGATGGAAACGCGATCCAACAAATTCCTTGTGCTCGCGGTCACCGGCCTTCTGCTGAGCACGCTTCTCGTCTTCACCCTTTGGCTTTTCGATGCGCGAAGTGGAGACGGAAACCCGTATCTCATCCGTTTCACCGGGAGCGTCGCCGGCCTGGAAAAGGGATCACCAGTGACGTTCTCGGGCGTCCCGGCGGGCCATGTCACGTCCATACGGTTTGACGGAGCTGATCCCTCAGCGGTTCTCGTCACCATCAGCCTCGAACCGGGAACCCCCATCGTCACAGGTGTCAAGGCAACGATCGCGCGATCCGCACTGGCAGGGACGGCCAACATCAGTCTCGACGGCGCAAAGTCCGGTGCATCCCCGATCGTCGCGACGAGGGTCGGTGAGCTTCCCATCATCCCCGCCAAGGAGGGTGGGCTTCTTGGCGGGGGAGGGGATCCAGTCGCGCTCGTGGACAAGATCAGCCGGACAGTCGACTCCGTGTCGCGCAACCTCGATGCCGCCCAACAGCAGCGGGCCAGCGATCGGCTGGCGGCGCTCGCGGAGAGTTCCGCAGGCTGGGCAGACAAGGCTGGAGCGGCATCTGACGCGCTTACCGGCGCCCGCGGGCGTGTCGTGGCCCTGGGGGACGCCTTGCAGCGATCCGGCGAAAGCGCCGAACGGTTGGGGAGCGCTGTGGTAGAAAGCCGCGCAACCGTCCTCGCCAGGGCGAACCGTGCGTTGCTGAATGCCCGTGGCGGAGCCGTGCGTCTCACGGCTCGCGTCGAGGCTGTTCGACCCACGATCCGCAGCGCGACCGTGAAAGAGGCCCAACTGCGTGAAACCGTTCGTTCAGCAAGGAAGAAGGCAGGCGCTGTCAGAGATACGGCCGTTCGCCTCGATCAGGAAGGGCTGGGTGTGGGTGCACCGTCCCTCCCGACCTACAAGCCGGGGTCGCGGCAGTGATCGACCGCGACACGATAGGACAACTCTGGTCGGAGAGCGGGCTGGCAGGCGAGGAACCGACCGTCCCGGCGTGATCCTCGTCAACGGGTCCGGATCGCGCTACCCTCGCTCCAGGAGAACGAGATTGAGCGATGACGAGAAGAAGAGCCGGCGCCCAGGGAAGATGGGCAGACCGACGACCGAGGACGCGCTCCGACTGACTTCGCATATCCTCAAGAGCGCCCGCGAGCTGTTTTTCCAGCACGGTTTCGACGGCGCCAGTGCCGACATGATCGCCGAACAGGCGCGCATCTCCAAGCGAACCCTGTACGCGCGGTTCGGCAGCAAGGCTCGCGTGTTCGAGGCTGTCATCCTGGACGAGATCGATACGCAGCTGCGCGCGCTCGAACCCTCCGGCAGCGACGAACCCGACATTGCATCGCGCCTTCGCGTCATCGCCGATCGCCTGCTCGAGTGGCTCCTGACGCCTCGGATCGCCTCGATGGAACGCGTCGTCATTGCCCAAGCGGTGCGTTTTCCTGCGCTCGCGGCGAACATCCACGACTTCGGCTATCAGCGGGCTGTCCAATGGGTGGCCTCCATCCTCGCCCATGCCGATGCCAAGGGCGAGCTGTCGCTGGCGGACCCGGTGTTCGCTGCCGAGCAGTTCGTCACGCTCGTCGTCGTCGCGCCCATGCGCCGCGCGGCGCTCGGGCTGTCTCCTCCCGCGTACGACGATGCAGCTCGCGAACGTATCTTGCGCGTGATTGATCTGTTTCTCGACGGCTGCCGTCCGCGGCACGTCGACAAAGGGACCATGTGATGCTCGTCAACGACGACGAGCCTCAACTCGGTGAGCGCGCGCGCCTTGCCGAACTCATCCAGATCATGGGCCGCCACGGGCTGAACGGCTTGGCCGCTCGCCTGGGTCTGCTGCCAGGTCGCTCGGAGCAGCCGGCAGACGTCTGTACGCCCGAGCGGGTCGTCGCGCTGCTGCGGGACCTTGGACCTGTCGCGGTGAAGCTGGGGCAGGTGCTCGCGACCCGTGAAGACCTGCTAGGGCCGGAATGGGTGCGTGCGCTGGCAACGCTGCAGGATCGCGTGACACCGCTGCCGTTCGAGGCGCTGGAGCCGACGATCCTGGCCGCGCTCGGCTCCCCGATCGAGGACGTGTTTGCGAGCTTCGGCCGCGACCCGATCGCCGCGGCGTCGATCGCGCAGGTTCATGCCGCCACCCTTCGCGACGGAACCGAAGTCGTAGTCAAGATACGCCGGCCGGGGATCGCGGAACGAGTCGATGCCGACCTTCGGCTGCTCCGCCGCATCGCGCGGCTTGCCGCGAGGCACTCGCCGGAGATACGGCGCCTCAAACCTGACGACCTGCTCCGGTTTTTCGCGGAGAGTCTGTCGCAGGAAATGGACCTCAGTGCCGAAGCGGCAGCCTGCGAGAGCATCGGGGCCTTCCTGCAGCCGCTCGGCGTCCGCACGCCCGCCTTCTACTGGGATCAGGTCGGGCGCCGGATCAACGTGCAGGAGCGGCTCAACGGCGTGCCAGTCCGCGAGATTATCGACGGGGCGCAGGAGGGGGGCGTGGAGGTCGCCGGCCGCTACGCGGATGCCGTGCTGCGGATGATCATCTTCAACGGCCGGTTCCACGCGGACCCCCATCCCGGCAACGTCTTTGTCCTTGCCGATCGCTCGCTCGCGTTCATCGACTTCGGCGCGGTCGGCGTGCTCAGCCCCGCCCGGAGGAACGAGGTCGTCACGCTCATCCTTGCGATCGCAAGCGAGGATACGCGGTCGGTCACGGACGTGCTGCTGCAATGGTCCGGCGAAACCGATGTCGATCGTCAGGCGCTGGCCCGCGACCTCGACGCGCTCACTGGGCGATTCCGCGGGGCGGTACTCCAGCAGATCGAGCTAGCCGACATCTTCGGCCGTGTATTCGCGCTGCTGCGAACCTACCGGCTGGCGCTGCCGCCCGATCTCGCCCTGCTGCTGCGCACCCTGTTGATCGCCGAAGGGTTCGTGCGACGGCTCGATCCCGGCTTCGACATCGCCGCGCGCGCCGCGCCGATCGCGCGCGAACTTCTGCGCGAGCGGATCGGCCCGGCCGGACTCAAGCGGGGCGGACGGCGGCTGGCGACAAGCCTTGGCCGGCTGGCCGCGGTATCCCCCGATTTGGTGACCTTCGCGGAGCGTGTCGCACGGTCGGGCGCGCTGCCGATCGAGTTGCACAAACGCGCAGTCTCACCCCCGGCCTCGCTCCGGCGCGCCGATCCCAACGTCCTGTCTGCCGGAATGCTGGTCGCCGGCGCGATCCTTCAGCGTGACCATGATGTTGTCGGCACGATATTGATGGCGTCAGCGGTATTGCCCGCAAGCTGGGCCTGGTTCGCGAGCAGGCGGAGGCGCTGACCTGCCATCGCCCGATGTGACGGATTCACGGTTTCTGCCTTCCGTCTAGCGCGCGCTGAGACCGCCCCTCGAGCTTCATCTGTGAACGACGGAACAATCCAGGGGGAGGGGGTGTTCTCTATAAGTAAACCGGCTGGTGTATAAACCGCACCCTGGTTAGATCGAACGAGGGCCTTGCGTGTGGAACAGCCGGACTACGAACAACATCCACTTGCCGAGGACTGGGCTGATTTCGGCGCTGCATTGAGCAACCTGATGCCCATGCTGGCAAGCTATGCACGATCGCTAGGGTCAGGACCCATTGATGTGAGTGTCGCGATCTGATTCAGGCTTCGCGAGGAGACCC
>NZ_BDJB01000016.1 GCF_002117915.1 Sphingomonas sp. TZW2008
CGCGCGCGCGGCGGAACCGGCGGCGGACCTGGCCAGTAGCGGGGATGGCGAATCAGGCGGTGAATCGGCGCGCGGGGCCACGCGCGACGCGGGCTAATTGATATCCGAAAGCACGAAGTGTTGGCGCAATTCCTACTCGAAAGCACGAATTGAAGCGCGATTTCCTACTCGAAAGCACGAAGTGGTGACGGGTTTTACTGCCGATCCGGGGCAGTTTTTCGCATTTCCTACTCGAAAGCACGAACCGTAGACGCTTCCGATGTTGGAATTAACCTGCGACATTGCCGCTGAGCACGCCGGCATCGGGCCGGCGACATAGCGGAGCGGCCGTGACCACATAAAGGAAAGCCCGGCACGAAGGCCGGGCATCCCAGAAGTAGATGGAGCGACGTCGCCAAACGTCGATCCGGAGCAACACCATGCTCCCTCCAGATACGCTGGAACCCCGAGCGGTTCAAGGATGCGCGTTTCGCGCCACGCCCTCTTTTTGTCTCGTGTCCCGGCCCCGATGGGGGATGGAAGATGACGGCGTTTACCTTGGGGGAAGCGACGGCGATCGCGCTCGGCCGCGTGCGCGCGGGGGCGGGCCAGAGTGCGGGACGCGCAACAGGCGGTACTACGGGCGCGGTGCCCGGGCTGGCAGTGCCCGGCTTGGCGGGGGTGCGCGTGCGGGCGCCCGCGCGCAGCGGCGCGCCGCACCCGACCGGCGCGCCGATCCGCCGCGACAGCATCGAGGCGGGGACGTTCGAGGCGCATTTCTTCGTCGTGCCGGCGAAGGGCGAGCCCGACCGGCTGGTGCGCATGGCGCGCGCCGCGCTCGACGCCGGGCGCCGGCTGAAGCGCGCGGTGCGCGCCGAGGCGCGCGTGCTGAGCCCGGCGGAAGCCGCGCTCACCGCGATGACCGCGGGAGCGGTGCGCGTGTTCGAGGCGCTGTGCACGCTCGCGCGGCTCAACCAAGGCCGCGTCTTCCCGACCTACGACTGGCTCGCCGAGGCGACCGCGCTCGGCCGCGCGACCGTCGCGCGCGGGCTTCGCGCGCTCGAGCTCGCCGGCTTCCTCGTGCGCCAGCGGCGCTTCAAGCGCGTCGGGGCGGCAGCAGGCCGGGCGATGGACAGCGCGGCGACCGGCGATCCGGGCGGCGATCCGGGCATCGGCGAGGCGCGGTCGGGCGCGCCGCGCTACGCGCAGACCTCCAACGCCTATCGCCCGCTCGCGCCCGTACGGCTGCTCCCGCACTTGCCGCGCTGGATGGCGCCCCCGCCCCTCCCCGCCGACGCGGTGCAGCGCGCCGCCGATCGCGCCGACGCGGTCGCGGCGATGCACGCCGGGCTCAGCTGCCGCGAGCTCGCCGAGACGCTGGTCGGCGGGTCGCTCGGCCGCGTCCTCGCCAAGCTCGGCGCGACGATCGACCGGGGTGCGCCGCAGCGCGCCGGCTGCGAGTCTCAAAACGATCCGCAACCGCTACTGGATTCAAAATATCCTAGGAGAAACGGCCTCGGCCTAGTCGGCCGAGATGATGATGCCTGACGGCACTCCCGCCGACCCGCCCTGCCCCACCCCAACCAAACGCTAGCGGCAACGTCAGACGCGCCGGCTTACGCCGTCGCGATGCTCCCTAATGGGATCAGGCGGTTGCTGTCGGTTCGCCGTCATGAGCCGGCATGCCTGCGGCAGACGATCAGGTTGAGTCGGCGTGTCAATGTGTCGGTTTGTATGCTTATCGACATGCCGACAGACGGTTGGTCAGGCGTATGCGGTCAGCGCGGGCGCCGGATGCTGCTGCGCGTGATCCACAGGAAGCCGGGATAGAGCAGCGCGGCCCCTCCCCAGCCCCAGCGCCACAGCGTGTCGGACCGCGCGGTACAGCGCGGCTCGGGGCAATGCGCCGTCACCAGTGCGACGAGCCAGATCGCGAGCAGCGCGACCACCAGATAGCAGATCGTCGCCGCGACGAGGTTGCGCTTGCTGATCCGCATCGTGGTCATCACGCACGGCTATCACCGCGCACGGGCGCCGCAACCCTCGCGCCGGCGTGCAGGTGGGACGCGATATCCTTGGCATGACGACCGAGCCGCTGGTCGCAGGCGGTGAGGCACGCCACAGCGCAGAACGGCTTGGCGTGGCGACTACCCGACATGCCGACAAGACGACATGTCGGCAGGAGCGGTTATGGGTATCCAGCCGTTGTACTCGACGATCGCTGATCGATGCATCGACGACATTCCGACTGTCGTCGTGATGGCGCTTCGTTCGGCACGACGGATGGCCGCACCCGGCGTGTCGCGGTGTCGACAAATTGCCGTGTCGATCTGGTGGCGCGCAACCGCTGCGTGCCATGGCGGCGATCGCCTTCGTCGCGACGAGTGATCGCGCGCACCGGTATCGACCGGATTGCGACCGATCGCCGATGTCGTGGCGACGGTGGCGCTTCGCCCGGCGCATGGTGCTCGGGTCCACGTGTCGCGATGTCGACACGTCGGCGTGTCAATCCAGTGATGCGGCGGGCTTCAGCAAATAGACGTCGTAGCTCTCGTCGGTCGCGGCGGGGGCGAAGCGGGCGAGGCGGCGGGTAGCGGCAAGGAAGCGGCGCGCCTCTGCGAGGTCGACGCGCAAGGCGCCGTAATAGCCGCGGTCGCGCAGACCCGCGGTCGTTCCGGGTCCGAGCCGCTCGCCCAGCACGACGACGATCGGGCGGCGATGGCGCGCCTGCAGCCGGCGCGCGGTATCGAGCAGCCGGCCGATCGTCATCGTCTCCTGCGCCGCCTTGGAGAAGGCGAGCGTGGTGCCGAAGCGCCGCTCGCGCGCAAGATAGATCGGATGGCGCGAATAATAGGGCAGCGCCTCGAGCGCGGTGTCGGGATCACCCACCACGATCGCGTCGGCGAGCGCCGGCCGGGCGAGCAGCGCGGCGAGATCGCGGCTGCGGCTCTCGGGCACGCCGTCCGCGATGCGCGCGAGGACGAGCGCGCTGGTGACGAGCTGAAGCGCGAGCAGCGTGATGAGCGCGAGATTGTCGGGCGCGCGTCGATGCGGCGCGCGCGCGGCGACGATCCAGGCGAGCGTGACGAGGAACGCGAGCAGCAGCGCCTGGTGGCGATACCCGCCGGGATAGACCAGCACGAAGACGAGCGTCATGCCAAACAGCGCGGCGATCGCGGCGAGGATCGCGCCGAGCGCCGGGTCGCGCGACCAGCGGTGCGGCGGGTCGCCGGGGGCAGGGGGCGTGCGCAGCCCGGCGATCGCGAGGCCGATCAGCGCGGGGAGGAGGACGAGCACCGGGATCGTGGACTGCAGCGGCGCGGGCATCAGCTCGGCGAAGGCGGGGCCGAGGCCGAGCACGAGCGTTGCGAGGAGCGCGAGCGGGCCGGGGCGTTCCGTCGGCAGCATCGCGGCGGACTGCGCGGAAGGGTAGGCCTGCCATAGGCACAGCGCGGCGCCGAGCGTGGTGGCGGCGACCGCGAGTGCAAAGCTGCGCCAGGCGCGGCGATCGGGGGCGGGGCGGTTAGGGGGGCAACTGCCGGGGAGGGCGTGCGCGCGCTGCTGGAGCAGTTCGACCGCCCAGAGGAGCAGCAGCGCGCCGGCGAAGACGAGCGAGTGGATGTTGGCGTTGGCGAGGAGAAACAGCAGCGCGGCGAGCACGCCGGGCGTGTCGCGATGGCGCGTCCAGGCCGCGGCGATCGCGTAGAGCAGCAGCACGCCGAGCCCGTAATTGCGCGCGACCGCGACATATTCGTAGAGCGTGAACGCGCCGAGCAGCGCCAGCGCGAGCAGCAGCGGGCGGAATGGCGCGCGCAGTGCGAGCAGCGTCGCCCCCGCCGCGCCGATCGCGAAGGCGGCGAGCGGCAGGACGACCGGATCGCGGTATGCCGTCCACGCGAGCCGCAGGATGACGTGCCACAGCGCGGGATGCCCGTCGCCGCGGATCGCGACAACCATGTCGAGCAGCCCGCTGCCGCGCTGCGCGAAGCTGAATGCGCGGATCTCGTCGCGCCACATCGTGTGATGCGTCGCGGCGTAGAGCGCGCCCGCGAGCCACAGCGCGAGGAGCAGCAGGCGGACAGGCAGCGCGGTGTCGCGGGGGGCTGCCCGGTCGTTTGCCGTGTCCTTGCCTGGGGAAGACGGGGGCTGCGGCGTCCCGGCCGACACGGCGCGTGCGAGGGGGTGACGGAAGGGGAGGGCAAGGAACGTCACGCGAAGCGGAGTAGCCCGGCACCGGATACCAAGCAGTTAACCACGATCGGGCGCATTGGTCGCATCAAATTGTCGGCGTGTAGTAGTGTCGGAGTGTCGACACAAATATGTAGACACGATTACCGTCGAAGGGGGAACTCACGGCCAGCTCGGAAGGCGCGTCCCGGAACGGTGAAGTTTTCGGCCGGTCCGCCTTGGAGAGACGATGCTGGCGATCGGCCGAAGTCAGCGTACAAGCACGGTTGACGCGGTGCCAGACCAGCATCCAGTCGTTCGGCCAGGCAAACGGGGCTTTCATGGCAACCCAGACCAGCGATAGCGTTGATCGAAGGCACGTCGCCGCCAGCATCGCGCCCGTCATCATCGTCGCGTTGGCTGGGGTGGCGGTACGGACGCCATTGGCGACCACCTATCCGTTCGCCGCGCTATTGCTGTTCCTTTGGATCGTCGCAGACACGCTGATGCTGTCACTGATCGTCCGATCGGCCGGAAAGCCGGCCTGGCGCGCCGTCCTGGGCGTGCTGGCGGGCGCCAGCCTTACCGTCTGGCTGGGATCGCCATCAACGATGCGGGACGTGCTGATCGCAACGCCGATCCTTGCACCGGCGATGATGGCCGTCGTCTTGGGCCATGTCGCCTGGGCCGCGGCCCGCGCGCGCCGGGCGGCAAGCCGGGACGGCATCGGCCGCAAGGAGCGGTGGGTGGCGGCCGCGTCGGAGATTCTTCCGCCGGCGCTGGTGCGGTTTGCCGTGCTGGAGATGACGGTGATCCACATGGCGCTGTTCCGGTGGGGCGGACCGGCGGACGTGCCGGCCAACGCCCGCGCTTTCGCCTATCACAAGCATTTGGCGCCGATGTGTACGGCGCTGCTGATCCTCTCGGCAATCGAGATTGCGGTGTACCATCTGCTCGTCGGCCATTGGAGCCGCACCGCCACGCTGGTTATGTTCGTCCTGAGTGACGTGGGGTTCGTGTACCTCGTGGGCCTGATCAAGTCGTTCCGGTTCAGGCCCGTGCTGCTGACGCCGGAGGGCGTCCGCGTGCGGGCTGGCTTTCTGATCGACCAACTCGTTCCATTCGACGCGATCGTTGCCGTCGACGGCGGTTTCACCGGGAACGAGGTACGCGACGCAGCGACCTTGAACGCCGCGCTGCTTGCCTGGCCCAACATCATGCTGCGATTGGATCGCCCCCTGCATCGTCGTTCGCTCCTGAAAGAAAAGCGTCCGTTCGCTCGTGTCGCGTTCCGCCTGGATGATCCGGAGTCGTTCATCCGCCTCCTCACCTGGCGGCTAGGTCAGCGCACAGGCTAAACAGCCCTCCCGATCCGGATCGTACCGACCGAACGGCCACATGGCGGCACACCGTTCGCGCGTGATCGAGCGTGCGGGGGAGGCGGTTGCGCCGATCTGACCCTGCTGGGGGTTGGAGGATGGCCGGAAAATTGGCATCGTGCCCCGGCCAACAACGGAGTAACCACCATGCTTTCCAAGTTCACTGCCGTCGCCGCTGCGGCTGCGATGCTCGTCGCGCCGGTCGCCGCATCGGCTGCCGCCAACCCCGCCGCCAGCCTGTCGGTGGCGAAGAGCGCCCGCGCCGGATCGTCGGTCGCGCGTGCCGATCAGGCCGCGGGCGGCAACGCGCTCGTCTACGTCCTCGGCGCGCTGCTGGCGGGTGCGTTCATCTACGCGATCGTCGACGGCGTCGACGACAACGATTCCGACAGCAACTGATCGCGCGACGGGGGTGGCACGCGCCGCCCCCGTCCCGATTTGGCGGCGTCCGCGCCGCGTGACGGCATGTGCGGGCGCGTGACCCTTGGTCCTCCCGTCATCGGGGAACCGGCGTGGGTGCGGGCCGCACCGGCCGGTCCGGTGCTCACGATCCCGATCCGACGCGGCCCACCCGCGCGACACAGGCGGCCTCGCTTTTCCGACGTCGAAGCCCACGATCGCGTGCCGGCGGTCTCCTGACGGGACGTGCACTATTGCATTCATTACAGCGCGCCGGGCCTAGCCAACACGCCCAGGCGCGAGCGGGCGAGCGAGGCGATCAGGCTGCACCGCCAAAGCGAGGGAATAGAAATCCCGGTAAGTGGCGGGGCGATCAGCCAACGGCATTCCCACGAGCCAACCCATCACGGCTTCCACGCGGGTGATCGAACGGCTGCTATCGGGAGCCGCTGGCACGATTGCGAATGTTTGCGGTCGGGAGGATTGCCGACTTACGGGTTTCAAGTGATGATTGGAAAATGTGGGCCATAGCGCACGTCCCGCGGAGGTAAGATGGCGGCGAGGCAAAGTGTCACCCGGGCGTTCCTGTGGATCGCAGTTCTAGTCGGCGGGCCTCTCCTCGGCGCAAAGCTGTTCGATCTTCTGGTTCTTGCCGGCGCCTGGAGCGCCCGTCCGCCTGCGTCGCTCACCATGATGCCCTACGGCAAGGCCTGGCCCGTCGATACGGGCGTGTTTTTCATTCCATTTTCCGCAGCGATGCTGATCGCCGGCTTCGGCGCGTTTATCGCCGGTTGGCGCACGCCATGGCACTACCGGTGGCTTCTCTGCCTTCCATCGCTCGGCATTCTGCTGCTCCTGATCCTCACGGTCGTTGCCTTTTGGCCGATGAACGCCGCGCTCTATTATCATGGGATCGGCTCGCCCAAGGATACGATTACCGACGCGCAGTCGATCGTGATGACCCATCGCTGGATCGCACTGGATTGGGTTCGCGTGGGTGGTGCAGCGGCAGCCTTTGTCGCGCCGCTCAGGGCCCTCACCCTGCCATGGCCCGAAACGATCGCTCCTGCCGATCCGCCGATCGTTCGTGCCCTTCTCGCGCTTACGCTCGCCGGCGTGGCCGCTTTCGTCATCTGGTTTGTCGCCAGCCTCTGACCGCAGATGGGCGTGAGCGGACCATCCGTTTTCACGAGCAACGCGATTATTCTGTCTGCGCCACCTCGCTCACCCCATGCCCGCCCGCTCGCGTTACTCCGCGCGGGGGAGCCAGGCGGGGTCGGGGCGCAGGCGGCGTTCGGGGAGGGGGGCGAGGCGGCGCAGCGCGGCGGGATCGAGAAGGCGCACGGCGTGGCCGCGGCGCTCGATCAGCCGCTGCGTCTCGAGATCGCGGATCGTGCGGTTGGTGTGCACGCTGGTGATGCCGAGCACGTCGCCGATCGCCTCCTGCGTCAGCGGCAGATCGAACGTGTCGTCGTGCACCAGCCCGAGTGGGGTGAGCCGGGCGTGAAGATCGAGCAGGAACATCGCGAACTGCTCGACCGCGCTCGAGTGGCCCTTGGTCGCCAGCATGTCCATCAGCACCAGCCGCTCGACCTGCACCGCCATCAGGAACACCGCGGCGAGCCGCGGCTCGCTTGTCAGCAGCGCGCCCATCCGGTCTTCGGGAACATAAGCGGTGACCGCGTCGGTCAGCGCGGTGAGCGTGTCGGCCGAGCGATCGAGCACCATGCTCGGCGTGCCAAGGATATCACCCGCGAGATGGATCTTCTGGATCAGCCGCGCGCCGTTGGCGAGGATCAGCGAGGAGGCGACCCAGCCGTCGATCATCAGGTAGATGCCGCGCACGGGATCGCCCTGGCCGCGGATCCGCGCGCCCTTGCGATGCGACACCGGCGCCTCGCCGAGCGCCTGGAAGCGCGCGATCTCGCGCGGTGACAGCGTGGCGAGCGCGTTGAAGCGGTGGGCCGACCAAAGCAATCCTGTTTCCTCACGATGAAGGACGAACAAGCCGCCGCTCTCGCGCGTGGTCTGACCGTCCGACGCGCGCGATAGGCGGGATCGTCGCTGGCGCGACTAAACTGCATTAGCACGAACGTACGTTATCGTACCATGACGACGGATCGACGGTTCGACGTGTCGACACCGCAACAAGGTGAGACGAGGTGCGGCGAGGTAATGCGCAGGCCGTCGCGCGGAACGTTGCCTGCCCCCGCGAATTCCCCCTTCGCACCCAACGCCTTGCTTTCCTGAAGGAATCCCCACGTGACCGATTATCCCAGCCCGCCGTTCCCTGATCAGCCGCAGCCGGTGCCCGGGTGCACCGCGGCGATGGATCCCGTGCCCGACCACGGCGAGACGAGCTATCGCGGATCGGGCCGGCTGGCGGGCAAGCGCGCCGTCATTACGGGCGGCGACAGCGGGATCGGCCGCGCGGTCGCGATCGCCTTTGCGCGCGAGGGCGCCGACGTGCTGATCTCGTACCTCGACGAGGACGAGGACGCGCGCGACACCGCGCGGCTGATCGAGGAGGCGGGGCGCAAGGCGGTGCTGATGCCCGGCGACATCCAGAGCGCCGAGCATTGCCGCGCGATCATCGCGCGCGCGGTCGACGAGCTCGGCGGGCTCGACATTCTCGTCAACAATGCCGCGCACCAGCAGACGGTGGACGACATCGACGAGCTGTCCGACGAGGAGTGGGAGACGACGTTCCGCACCAACATCCACGCGATGTTCTATCTTACCAAGGCGGCGACGCCGCACCTCGGCCGGGGCGGATCGATCATCAACACGACGTCGGTCAACGCCGATACGCCGAGCCCGCAGCTCCTCGCCTATGCCACCACCAAGGGCGCGATCCAGAATTTCACCGGCGGGCTCGCGCAGCTCTTGGCCGACAAGGGCATCCGCGTGAACTGCGTCGCGCCCGGCCCGGTGTGGACGCCGCTGATCCCCTCGACGATGCCGGCCGAGAAGGTGAAGACGTTCGGCGAGCAGGTGCCGATGAAGCGCCCCGCGCAGCCCGCCGAGCTCGCCGCGCCCTATGTCATGCTGGCGAGCGATGAGGCGAGCTACATCTCGGGCGCGACCGTGGCGGTAACAGGTGGCAAGCCGGTGATCTGATTGCGGCGCGCGGGGCAGGGGGCGGCAGGAATCGCTCGACAGGGTGACATGTCGACACTTATGGCTGTCGGCATGCCGACGCCGCCCCGCACGATTGCGATCATCAGCCAGAAGGGCGGGGCGGGGAAGACGACGCTGGCGCTGCACCTTGCCGCCATCGCGCAGGAAGCGGGGCGCGTCGCGCTGATCGTCGACACCGATCCGCAGGCGACCGCGAGCCAGTGGGCCGCGTGGCGACAGGACCGGCCGCCCGAGGTGATCGACAGCCCCCCGCCGCGGCTCGCCGCCAAGGTGGCGGCCGCGCACACGCAGGGCGCCGAGCTGGTGGTGATCGATACGCCCCCGCACGCCGACAGCGCGGCGCGCGCTGCGGTCGAGGTGGCGGATCTGGTATTGATCCCGTGCCGGCCGAGCGCGTTCGATCTCGCCGCGATCCAGACCACCGCGAAGCTCGTGCAGCTCTTGCGCAAGCCCGCCTTCGTCGTCTTCACCGCCGGGCCGCCCAATGCACCGCGCGTCTATGCCGAGGCGGGCGAACTGGTGGAAAGCTACGGCACCCCGCCGTGCCCGGTGATTTTGCCCGATCGCGCCGCCTATCGTCACGCCAGCGCCGAGGGACGCACGGTGACCGAAGCCGAGCCCGCGGGCCGCGCGGCGGAGGAAATCCGCGAATTGTACAAGTGGACGTGTCGACAGATCGACATGCCGACCCCGCGTTTTGCGAAAGGTGCCCGATGAGCCGCAAGCCGAGCTTCGCCAATCTGCGCGGCAGCGCCACCCCCGCGCCCGTTGCCGCCCCTTCCGCGGCGGACAAGCCCGTATCCGGCAGGCCCACGCGCGGCGCGATGCCGTTGCAGCCCACGATGCATGGCGAGGAGGGCGCCGCCCCGGCGCGGCCCGAGAGCCGGGTGGGGCGCAAGCAGATCGCGGGGTTCTTCACCCCCGAGATGAGCTTCGCGATGCACATGCTCGCGCGGCGCCAGGGCCGCAGCCTCCAGGCGCTGATGGCGGAGGCGTTCAACGACGTGCTGCGCAAGCACGGCGAGAGCCCGATCGGGGAATAGCGGGCGCGATCGGCCGCTCGCGGTCGACCGACGCCCCACGTCGCCGCGTGGTCCTGCGCGCGGCGAGCCGCGGTCGATCGCCGCGTCGGAAACGCCGGTTCGGACAACAGGGCGTAGGCCGCGCGCGCAGCGGCGTCGGATCGTCGTCGGCGGGGAAGCGCTCGGCAACGGAGCGCGTCTCAAGCAGCGCGGCCGATTGGGCTTGCGGGTGGGCCCTACTGCCGCGCGGCCCGGCGAGCGCCTATCCGGTGCGAGCGTCCGACATGATGCGCGCGGTGGACGTGTCGGCATCGCTTGCCCCGGCGCGTCGCCCCTAGAAACCGCAGCGCCTTTTCAGCCCCGCACGGGCTACGAGCGGCGGGTGTTGCCGGGTTGCGCAACGCAGCCTATCCTCGCGCCTCTTCGTGGAGTGACCCGACGTGATCCAGCGGCACCGCTGAGGCGGCAGCGACGATAGCGACGATGCGGGCGGGGGTTATCCCGGCCGCTCGGCCCTTTTCTCCTGGATCACGGGATCATCATGCAACGACTGAACAACAAGACGTGCGTCGTCACCGGGGCGGCGCGCGGGATCGGGCGCGCGATCGCGGCGCGCTTTCACGCCGAGGGCGGCGACGTCGTCCTGACCGACATCGATGCCGACGCCGGGGCGCGGGCCGCTGCGGCGATCGGCTGCCGCTTCGTCGCGCTCGACGTGCGCGAGGAGGACGACTGGGCGCGGCTGGCGGGGGCGGTCCCCGTCGCCGACGTGGTGGTCAACAATGCCGGCGTGACCGGGTTCGAGGACGGTGCGGCCGCGCACGATCCCGAGCACGCCAGCCTCGCCGACTGGCGCGCGGTGCACCGCGTCAACCTCGACGGGACGTTTCTCGGCTGCCGCTACGCGATCGGCGCGATGAAGGCGAAGGGGGCGGGATCGATCATCAACATCTCGTCGCGCTCGGGGCTGGTCGGGATCCCCGGCGCGGCCGCCTATGCCGCGTCGAAGGCGGCGATCCGCAACCACAGCAAGACGGTCGCGCTCTACTGCGCGCAGCAGGGCTGGACGATCCGCTGCAACTCGATCCACCCCGCCGCGATCCTGACGCCGATGTGGGAGGCGATGGTGGGCGACGGGCCTGACCGCGCGGCGCGCATGGCGGCGCTGGTCGCCGATACGCCGCTCAAGCGCTTCGGGACGCCCGAGGAAGTGGCGGCGATCGCGGCGATGCTCGCGTCGGACGAGGCGACCTATGTGACGGGGACCGAGGTCAACATCGACGGCGGTCTGCTCGCAGGCTCCGCCGCGGTGCCGGGCGGCTAGGCGGGCTTGAGCGGGCTTAGGCGGGGAGCGAGTGCGCGGGTACGGTGTGGGAGGCAGCCTCCGCTGGCATTGCTGGCCGTGCGAGGGGCTGCGTCGCGGCGCGGTAGCGCGCAGGCAGGGTCCACCAGTCGGCGAGCGTCGCCGGCTGGCGCACCTCGGCGAGGCCGACCGCGGGCCACTCGCCGGGCGCCGGCATGTGGCAGGTGCCGAACAGGCGGTCCCACAATGTCGTGAAGGCGCCGAAATTCCTGTCGAAGTGCCGCTCTTCGAGCGAGTGGTGGATGCGGTGGAAGCGATTGTCCGCCAGCACGCAGCGCAAGGGGCCGGCGTGGAGACGCGTCGGCGAGTGAATCCACACGACGTGGAGCCAGATCAGCAGCGTCGCGATCGGCACCGCGGGGCCGGTATCGGCGACGATCAGCGTCGTCGGGATCGTCACCAGCACCAGCGAGAACAGCCCTTCGCTCAGGTGATGGTACGAATTGACAGCGTTCAGCTCCTCGATCGAATGGTGCACCGCGTGCCAGCGCCACAGCCAGCGATGCTGCGCGCGGTGGAACCAGTAGAAGACGAAATCGTGGAACAGCGCCCCCGCGATCACCGCGACCGGCACCGCGAGCCATCCCGCCCAGGATACGGCGCGCAGCACCGGCAGCGTGACGAGCGGCGCGAGCCCGAGCGCTGCCCACGCAAGCTGCATCCCCGTCGCGAGCGCCGCGCCCGACAGCGTCAGCAGCCCCCAATAGGCGACGCCGCTCGCGCGCCCGGCGAGCGAATGGCGCTCATGCGGGTTGGCGAGCTCGATCGCGGTCAGGATCGCGAGCACGATCCCCCAGCCGGTGAGGCTGGCGATGAACGAGGCGACGAAAGGCTCGACGAACGACATGGCGCCCGCGCTTGTCGCCCCGCGCGCCCTACGATCGGGTTAAAGGGGGCGGGTTAAAGGAGGCGGGGGGGTGCCGTCCCGATCGAGTGCCGGTAGCGCCATTTGCGCCAGAGCAGATCAAGGACGCTAGCGATCGCGGCGAGCGTTACGATAAGCACCGCCCCATACCAGCCGGCGAACCGTTCGGGATGGTGCCACAGGTTCCACAAAGGCTGCATAGCGACGACCAAAGCAAGGGCGAGCGCGCGATAGGAAAGCTGATCGTAGCGGCCGGGATTGCGCCACAGCGCGCGCCGTGCATTCCGATCGAGCGCATCGGCGACGGGCGCCCGCCCGGCAAGTGCACGAGCGGGCACGCGAAAGGCGTACCATTGCAACAGCAGAGAGACGGCGCCACTGCCCACGATCAGGCCGGCACACCACAGCAACAGCTTCTCGGGTTGCGCCACGTGGATCGCAAGGATTGCGCCGATCAGCAGGACGGTCGTGCTGATTGCCGGGAGGATGAGGGCCAGGGCAGATAGCGTCGCGCGGGCGTCGAAGGCGTCGAGGATCGCGCCGTGTTCCGCCGTGCTGAGCGGGATTGCCGGGCCGACCAGGTTGCGGCGATAGACGAGGCCGGTTTCGCCTTGGGTGAACTGCGTCGCGAACACCTTGTGAAACGTGCCCATCAGCGGGAGCTGGCGGTGCCACCTGCGCATCAGGCGGCGCTGCCTGATCTTGCCGTAACACCGAGGTCTGTCTGCGTCTCGCGCACCGCGCGGTCATACTGCCAGCGGCGCCAGGCGAGATAGAGCGCCTGGGCGCCGCAGCCGAGCGGCAGGAGATAGGCCCAGTCACCCCAGAAGCCGAACTCGCCCGGAGCGTCGCGCAGGCGATCGATCCAATACCAGGCGAGATATGCCGCGATCACGATGTGGCCGTAACCGATATCGCGATGGAGGATCAGGTGCCGTGTCCGCCGATCGAGCGCGTCGGCGACGGGCGCGCGCCCGGCGAAAGCGCGGGCGGGGGCGGCGAAGAGCTGCCGCCTGACGAGCGCGCCGATGGCGAGCCCGGGCGCGACCACAGTGAGGGCGAGCAGGAGCAGGCGCTCCATGTCCCACTGGTCGAGCGCGATCGCGACGACGACGGGCGCGAGGAGCACGGCCGACGTGAACAGCGCGAGCAGCGGCGCACGATCGTTGAACGCGACGACCATCGCGTCGCGCTCCGCGATGGTGACGGGGATCGCCGCGCCGACGCGCTCGCGACGATAGACGAAGCCCGTCCCGTGCGGCGCGAATTGCTCGGCAAAATGCGCGCACAGCCGGTCGGGCCAAGGGAGGACGTCGCGGAGCGCCCGCCACCAGGGATAGGCGTCCGTCGTGGTCGTCATCAGGTGGCAGACCGCGCGCGGCACCTCACGCGGCGTAGCTCGGCCGCGCGGCGATGCGGGCGTACCAGGCGCGGGCGTTGGTGCGATCGGCCGTGGTGTCATCGCCGAGCGGGGCCATGCCGATCAGCGTGCCGAAATCGAGGATCGTCACCGCGGCGATGTCCGCCATCGTGAACGTGTCGCCGGCGACAAAGGCGCGGCCGTCGGCGAGCTCGCGGTCGAACCACGCCATCGCGCGGTCGAGCCCTTCGCGGTTCGACGCGCCATAATCCTTGTATTGCGTCAGCAGCGCGGCGGTCGCGGGATGCGCGTGGCGCCAGTACATCTTGACCGGCTCGCCGAGCTGCGTCTCGACGCGGCGGATGGCCATGTCGACCTGCGCCTGTTCGAGCGGGGTGCGGCCGAACAGGGGCGGCTCCGGGTGGAGGGCGTCGAGATAGCGGCAGATCGACACCGTCTCGGCGATCGTGGTGCCGTCGTCGAGCTCGAGCACCGGCACCTGCCCGAGCGAGTTGCGCGCGAGATGCTCGGGCGAGCGGTGCGCGCGGGCGCGCAAATCGAGCATCACCTCGTCGAGCGCGATGCCCTTCTCCGCCGCGGCGATGCGCACGCGGCGCGGATTGGGGGCGGGCATGGGGGCGCTGTAGAGCTTCATGGCGGGCATCGTGGGCCGCAGCGGGGGAGGTGGCAAGCAGCTAGGGGAGCGAAGCGGGAAGGCGCATGCGGGGGGCACCTCGTGGCCAGCCACACGGATGCTCGATGCGGGTGGTGGCTCGTGATGGGCCAGCAGGGGGCAGCGCGCCGGATGCGACCGGCGGATGCGGTGATCGAAGCGGCAGCCGGTCGCGCGCGGGAAACGGGCATCGGGCGCATTGGCTCAGGCGGATAGAGGTGAGTACCGACCGGGAGGGCCGGCTCGAAGGTGTCGGCTCGAAGGTGTCGGGGTGGACAGCGGTGGATCAGTGCCGTCCCACCGCCGGACGTTCGACGCTGCAATCGTGATGTGCGCGCTTGTGTGACGAAGTGTTTCCAGCGATAGCGTGCGCCATCGAGCGACGCCTTCCATGCGCCGTGCCGATCGTGAGCGCCGTGCCCGGTTTGAACTCCCGCCAGCGCGCGCGGCGCTCACCTTGGCATCGGTTCGGATATTGATGTCCGATCGGTGTTTGCACCTCGCCGCCACCCGAAGATCGATCTGTCGGCGATCGGCCCATCCAGGCAGCGCTGCCATCCGTCCGATAGCGGTTTCGCCCCGCCACCCGCTGGCGCGAGCGCCGGCGCGCGATCGGTTCGATGACGCGAGGATGACGGGCTTGCCTGCGGCGCACGGCTGGCGGATGGGGGGCGCACGGGCCGGCGTTCACGCGGGACCCGAGGTTCGCACACCGGGCGCCCCGTTCCTTCCTTTTGTCCGTCAACAACCGGGGCGGGGCGCCTTTCAGGTAAGGAGCAGCACGCCGCCCGCGCCGAGCTGGATCGCGGCGATCAGCATCAGCCGGGTCGAGAAGGGCTCCTTGTGCGTCTTGTGGCGGAACAGCCGGCGCGCGGCGAACGCACCGGGCGTTCCGCCGATCAGCGTGAGGCCGAGGAGGTTCGCCTCGGGAATGCGGCGCCGGCCGGCGATCGCCCGTTGTTTGTCCTGCCAGAAGCGCAGCATCGTCCAGGCGTTGACGAGGACGATGAGGGCAAGCGCGGCGACGATCGGCATCGCGCACGCCTGGCCCAGCGCCGGTTAGCGACCAGTTACAGCGATAACAGCACCTTAGCGTGCCGGTGCACCCCCGCCGCCCACTTCGCCCTGCGTTTCGAGATAGGCGATCATGTCGGCGCGATCGAGCGCGTCGGGGAGGCCGGGATAGGCCATGCTGGTACCAGGGACGAAGCGGCGCGGCGCGGCGAGCCAGGCGTTCATCCGCGCGGCATCCCAGCGGCCGGAAAGCTGCTGCAGCGCATAGCTGTAGCCGAAGCCCAGGCGGCCGGCGATCGCACGGCCCATCACACCGTGGAGATTGGGGCCGGCGAGATCGGGCGCGCCCGCGCCGATCGTGTGGCAGGCGGCGCATACCCCGAACAGGCGCCGCCCGGCGTCCGCGCTAGCGACGCGGCGCAGCGCATCGAGCGACGGGTTCGGCCCCGCGCGCTTCAGCCGCGCGTCGTGCGCGGCGCGGTCCTGCCGGCCGAACGTGCCGTCCGAACAGGCGGCGAGCGGGCCGGCGAGGAGCAGGAGTGCGAGCAGGAAGGCGACGGGCATGGACGTGTGGGTGGCAGCGTTGGGATGTACGGGCAAGGAGCGGGCTCGCGAGGGTGCGAGACAGGCGGGCGGGGGGCAGGCCCGAGCCGCATTGGTGGGCGAAGAGCGGGCGGGTGCGGGGCAGGCAAATGCGAGGCAGGCCGGGCCAGGAGAGACGCGCGCGGGACGGGCGGGCAGGGCGCTGCGACGAGCCGACAGGGGGCCGGCTTGCGTGCGTCGGGCGCGCTTGGGATGGCGTGGGGACGGACCGGCGAATGCCGGGCTCGAGGCATGGCGCCGGGCGCCCCGCTCCCATCCTTGTCCGTCAGCAATCGGGGGCGGGGCACTTCACCGCTCGCGTGTCGGCCCTCGCGAGGGAGCGAAGGCTTGGGCCAATCGAGGATGGACCGGCGGGTTGGAAAACGACTGCGTAGCGATCGGCCGAACGGGGATCGGTCGGACCGGAAACGACCGAGCCGGGATCGGCTGCGCGGCAATCTGCCAAGCCGGGGCCGGCGCCGTCCTGCGCGTGTCGTATGGCGGGTCCGCTCAGCCGAGCAGCGGCACGAGCAAGGCGGCCCACAGCGCGAGCGACAGCGGCAGTGCGATCACGAGGCCCTGCAACGGCAGCGAGCGCTGCGGCAGGATGTGCGGCATGCCGTCCTGCGACGGCGACGGATGCCCGAGCGGGCGGATGACGTGCATCGATCCTCTCCAATCGACCCTTTTGGGGGATCCATTCTGAACCCGAAACGACCAACAACCGGTTAAGCCGCCGCTTCGTCACCAAGGGCTGGCCAACCTGCTGATACAACGTGCAAACGCCCGCGCGGTTGCGCGGGCGGGAGAGGATCGTGCGGGGTGGAGGGCGTGAGCTCCGCGCTCAGTGGCCGTCGACGGCGTTGAGGATCGCGCGGCCGTAGGCGGTCTTCTTGAAGCGTTCGCCGGCTGTGCGTGCCTCGTCGGCGGAAATGAAGCCCATCTGATAGGCGATTTCCTCGAGGCAGGCGATCTGGATGCCTTGGCGATGCTGGAGCGTGCGGACGAACTCGGATGCTTCGAGCAGGCTGTCGTGCGTGCCGGTATCGAGCCAGGCGTAGCCGCGGCCCATCTGCTCGACGTAGAGGTCGCCCGCTTCCATGTAGAGGCGGTTCAAATCGGTGATCTCGAGCTCGCCGCGCGGGGAGGGCTTCAAGTTGCGGGCATAGTCGACGACGCGATTGTCGTAGAAATAGAGGCCGGTCACCGCGTGGTTCGATTTCGGCGCGGTAGGCTTCTCCTCGAGGCTCAAGGCGCGGCCGTCCTCGGCGAGCTCGACCACGCCGTAGCGCTCGGGATCCTCGACGCGGTAGCTGAACACCGTCGCGCCGTGCGTGCGGGCGACTGCGCTCGCCAGCAGGTCGGTGAGATGCGCGCCGAAGAAGATGTTGTCGCCAAGCACCAGCGCGACATTGTCGTCGCCGATGAAGTCCGCGCCGATGGTGAAGGCCTGCGCGAGCCCGTCGGGGCTGGGCTGTTCGGCGTAGCTCATCCGGAGGCCGAAGGCGGAGCCGTCGCCGAACAGCCGCTGGTAGTTGCCGAGGAACTCAGGGCTCGAGATGATCAGTACGTCGCGGATGCCGGCGAGCATCAGCACCGACAGCGGGTAGTAGATCATCGGCTTGTCGTAGACCGGCAGCAGCTGCTTGTTGACCGCGAGCGTCGCCGGGTGGAGCCGCGTGCCCGAACCGCCCGCGAGAATGATGCCCTTCATGCCTTATTGGCTCCGATCAGTTCGTCGAGAATGTCGCCGAGCGCGTCCTGCCACGCGCGCGGCTGGATGCCGTAGGCCTTGCCGATCGCGGCGTGGCTGAGCAGCGAATTGGCCGGGCGCGTGGCCGGCGTCGGATAGTCGCTGGTCGGGATACCCTGAACCTCTGCCTGCGCTCCGCCGCGCGCGGCGCTCTGCACGAAGATCTCGCGCGCGAAGCCTGCCCAGGTGGTCGGCCCGGCGTTGGAGAAGTGAAACGTGCCGGTGGGGGCGTCGGCGTCCTCGACGAGGCGGACGGTGATCTGCATCAGCGCATCCGCGAGATCCGCCGCGCTGGTCGGCGTGCCGTGCTGGTCCTCGACGACGGTCAGCGTGTCGCGCTCGGCACCGACGCGCAGCATCGTCTTGACGAAATTGTTGCCGTGCGCCGAGACAACCCAGGCGGTGCGCACGATCACGTGCCGCGCGCCCGAGGTGCGCACCGCGAGCTCACCGCCGAGCTTCGACGCGCCGTAGACGCCGAGCGGGGCGACGGGATCGTCGACCTCCCACGCGCCCTGTTTGTCGCCGGCGAAGACGTAATCGGTCGAGACCTGGACGAGCGGGATGCCGGCTTCCGCGCACGCCTTGCCGAATGCCGCGGGGGCCATGGCGTTGACCGCCCAGGCGGTGACGAGGTCGCTCTCCGCCTTGTCGACCGCGGTATAGGCCGCGCCGTTGATCACCGCGGCCCACTCGCGTTCGGCGACTTTCGCGGCAATCGCGGCGGTATCGGTGAGATCGAGGTCGGCGACGTCGATCGCGACGACCTCATAGCCCGCGGGCCAAGCGCAGCGCTGCAGCTCGGTGCCGAGCTGGCCGTTCCCGCCGGTGACGAGGATCGCCTTCATGCGGCAACGCCGCGGCGCTGCGCCGCGCCCTTGGCGACGATCGGGCGCCACCAGGCCTCGTTGTCGAGATACCAGCGCACCGTCTTCTCGATCCCGGTCTCGAACGTCTCCTGCGGCCGCCAGCCCAATTCCTGCTCGATCCGCGTCGCGTCGATCGCATAGCGCTTGTCGTGCCCCGGGCGGTCGGCGACCGAGGTGATCTGGTCGGCATAAGGCTTGCCGTCGGCGCGCGGGCGCAAGGTATCGAGGATGCCGCAGATCGTGTGGACGACCTCGATGTTCTGCTTCTCGTTGAACCCGCCGACATTGTACGTCCGGCCGAGCTCGCCGCGCTCGAACACCGCCTGCAGCGCGCGGACGTGATCCTCGACGAACAGCCAGTCGCGCACCTGATCCCCCTTGCCGTAGACCGGCAGCGGTTCGCCATCCAAGGCCTTGGCGATCATCAGCGGCACCAGCTTCTCGGGGAAGTGATACGGCCCGTAGTTGTTCGAGCAATTGGTGATCAGCACCGGCAGCCCGAAGGTGTGGCCCCAGGCGCTGACGAGATGGTCGGAGCCGGCCTTCGATGCCGAATAGGGCGAGCGCGGATCGTACGGCGTGTCCTCGGTGAAGAGGCCGGTATCGCCGAGCGAGCCGTAGACCTCGTCGGTCGAAATATGGTGGAAGCGAAACCGCGCCTTCGCCTCGCCCTCGAGGCCCTGCCAGTAGCTGCGCGCCTCGGCGAGCATCGTGTAGGTGCCCACCACATTGGTCTGGATGAACGCGCCCGGCCCGTCGATCGAACGGTCGACATGGCTTTCCGCGGCGAGGTGCGTGACGATGTCGGGGCGGAACTCGGCGATCGCGGCGCGCACCGCCTCGGCGTCGCAGATGTCGCCCTGCACGAAGCGGTAGCGGTTCGAGTTCGCGACGCGCTCGACCGTCGACAGCGTGCCGGCATAGGTCAGCTTGTCGAAGTTCAGGACCTCATAGTCGGTATTCTCGATGAGGTGACGGACGAGCGCCGAGCCGATGAAGCCGGCCCCGCCGGTGACGAAGATACGCATGGGTCTGGTGTGTCCTTCAGGCGAGCGGGGCGAGGGGCGAGCCGTCGTACGGGAAGGGGCTGTCGAAATCGGCGAGCGCGGGGAGCGCGGCATCCTTGGGCGAGAGCTCAGGAAGCGTGCCAGCGGGGATCGGCCAGTCGATCCCGACCGTATCCCAGCGGATCCCGCCATCGGTCTCGGGCGCATAGGTGTCCGAGCATTTGTACGTCACCTCGCAATCGGGCTCGAGCGTGACGAAGGCGTGCGCGAAACCGATGGGGATGAACAGCTGGTGCCCGTTCTCCGCGCTGAGCTCGGCGCCGACCCACTGGCCGTAGGTCGGCGACCCGCGCCGCACGTCGACCGCGACATCGAAGATCCGCCCCCGGATGCAGCGCACCAGCTTGTCCTGGCCCCGAGGCGGCGTCTGGAAGTGCAGGCCACGCAGCGTGAAGGCGGGGACGGACAGTGAGTGATTGTCCTGCACGAACCGGCACGTGATGCCGAGCTTCGCGAACGCAGGCTCCGAATAGACCTCGGTGAACCAGCCACGGCTGTCGCCGAAACGCTTGGGGCGGATGAGTTGGACGGGCGGGGACGTCATCGGCGCCCCGATAGCGGTTTCTGCCATGGACAATCAATCTTGCAAGCGTGATGAAGCTGCGGCAGGTGGCGCCGTGTGGGTGCAGGACCAAAAGGGGCTCAAGCTGCCTCTTGTATAGAGCTGCAACGCCCGGCGACATTGCATCCATCAACGCGGGCCGGTACGGGGACTGCCGCATATCATCCTAGAGTACCGTTCGCGACCAAGGCGCGTGCAAAGCAGGTGAGTATCATTGACAGGCGTAAGATCATTGCGGCCCGCCTTCTGGGCACGCTTACGTTTTCAGGTGTTGGGTGGTATCCTCCTTGCGGCTGTCTTGCCCTATGCTGTGCGATTAATGGCCAATCCCGTTGCTAGTGATCTTGTTCTTCTCAACAATACGCTTCTAGGCACCATTACCGCCATCGTGATCGGCGGATGGTTGATGCGTAATGTTGCGCCATATCCAGGTTCTGAGGGGTTGGCATCTACTTTGCCATCTCTTGGTGTGGCCTTCGGTGGATTACTTATTGTTTTTGTATTTGGTCGCATACCGTATAATCGCGTTAATTTATCTGCCGGCTTTGTACTGGCGGCATCATGGTTCTTTTTGATCTCTGCGCTTGTGCAGCGCCGCCAGCAGTTGCGCATCGGCATCGTGCCGCTAGGCAATGTTGCACAGATTCAGGAAATACCCAATGTCTCTTGGCAGGTCCTTCAGTCGCCTGATCAGGACATTAGCAATATCGATGCGATTGCCATCGACCTGCGCGCGGACCTGCCGGACGATTGGGATCGACGACTAGCGGATTACGCCCTGCAGCGGGTGCCTGTTTACCACACAAAGCATCTTATTGAATCGCTGACCGGCCGGGTGGAACTTGAACATCTGTCTGAGAACAGCTTTGGATCGCTGGAGCCTCGACCGGATTATATGATGCTGAAATTCGCGATCGACTGGATCGCGGCGCTGATTCTCGGCATCGTTCTTCTGCCCTTGCTGCTGTTCATTGCCCTACTAATTAAAATGACGTCCAAGGGCCCCGCGCTGTTTCGGCAACAGCGCATCGGGTATCAAGGCAAACCCTTCACCGTGTACAAGTTTCGTACCATGAAGGTGGCGTCGGATAATGCCGGCGATGCGCGCAATCTGGCGATTACCCGTGAAAAGGATGACCGGATCACACCATTGGGCCGGTTCTTGCGCAAATCCCGCCTCGACGAGCTACCGCAGATCCTCAACGTTCTGAAGGGTGAAATGAGCTGGATCGGTCCGCGCCCGGAGGCCGAAGTCCTGTCGCGCTGGTACGAGCAGGAAATCCCTTTCTACCGCTATCGCCATATCGTACGGCCCGGAATCGCGGGCTGGGCGCAGGTGTGTCAGGGACACGTCGCCGAAGTCGACGATGTCCGCAGCAAGCTCCACTACGATTTCTACTACATCAAACGCTATTCGCCCTGGATCGATCTGCTGATCGTCGTGCGCACCGTGCGGACGATGATGACGGGTTATGGTGCGCGATAACGTTCAAAGGTCGTGGATTTGCGACGGAACAGGTGATCATGAATAACTTCGTTCATCAATTGGCTGATGTTCAATCGCCGTCGATCGGCGAAGGTACACGGGTGTGGCAGTTCTGCGTGGTCTTGCCAAAGGCGGTGATCGGGCGGGAGTGCAACATCTGCGCGCACGTCCTGATAGAGAATGACGTGCGCATCGGCGACAATGTCACCGTGAAAAGCGGAGTGCAGGTCTGGGACGGCATCACGCTTGAAGACAACGTGTTTATCGGTCCCAACGTCGCCTTCACCAACGATCTACATCCGCGCTCGAAAGTTTATCCCGAGCAGTTCGCACGCACCATTGTACGTCGCAACGCCTCGATTGGCGCAAATGCGACGATCCTTCCCGGTATAGAGATCGGCGAGCAGGCCATGATCGGTGCGGGAGCGGTGGTGACTCGCTCCGTGCCTGATTATGCGATTGTGGTCGGCAACCCTGCCACCATCATCGGTTATACCAATACCAATGTGCCAACGCCCGAGCGGGCGGGCGATACCGCGAGCGGCGATCCGGTCGCAACCGAAAGCATGGTGCCCGGCGTGGAGCTGCTCACGCTTCGCATGGCGGCCGATATGCGCGGCAAGCTCGCCGTGGGGCAGGTTGGTGACGGGCTGCCGTTCGTGCCGCAGCGCATGTTCATGGTATATGACGTGCCGAGCCGCGAGACGCGCGGCGAACATGCGCATCGCGAATGTCACCAGCTGCTGATGTGCGTTCACGGGCAGTGCGTGGCGGTTGCCGATGATGGTCGCAAGCGTCAGGAGTTCCTGCTCGACGCCAGTCACAAGGCGCTTTACATGCCGCCCCGCATTTGGGGCACGCAATATCGCTACAGCGAGGATGCGGTGCTCGTTGTCTTGGCGTCGCATGCCTATGATCCGGCGGATTATGTGCGCGACTATCGAGAGTTTCTGACCATGGTCGAGGCGGGCGCTTGGTGATGCCTATCCCCTTTCTTGATATGCGCGGCATCACCGCCGCGATGCGCGAGGATCTGATCGCGGCCGCGACGCGCGTGATTGATTCTGGCTGGTTCGTGCTTGGCGAGGAAGTTGCCCAGTTTGAGCGCGACTATGCCACTTATTGCGAGACACAGCGCTGTGTCGGCGTGGGCAATGGCCTGGAGGCGCTGACGCTGGCCTTACGCGCGCTGGATATCGGGCCCGGTGACGAGGTAATCGTTCCGGCCAACACTTATATCGCGACATGGTTGGCGGTCAGCCATGTCGGTGCGCGCCCCGTGCCAGTGGAGCCCGACGAGCGAACCTACAATATCGATCCGACGCGTATCGAGGCCGCGATCACGCCACGCACCCGCGTGATCCTGCCCGTCCATCTTTATGGTCAGCCGGCCGATCTCGACCCCATCCTGGATATTGCTCGGCATCACGGTCTTGTTGTTTTGGAAGACGGCGCGCAGGCACAGGGGGCTCGGTATCAGGGGCGCCGGCTTGGCGCAGGCCAGTCGCTGGTGGCGTGGAGCTTCTATCCCGGCAAGAATCTGGGTGCGCTGGGTGATGGCGGCGGGATCACCTGCGGTAATGATGTGCTGGCCGACAAAGTCGCGGCACTGCGCAACTACGGCTCAAAGGTGAAATATCACAACGAGGTGATCGGCTATAACAGCCGCCTTGACGAAATCCATGCCGCGTTTCTGCGTGTGAAGCTCGCACGCCTGGATGCCGATAATGCGCGGCGTCGTCATATTGCCGCACGCTATACGGCGGGGCTCGACGCAACGGGCCTGACCTTGCCATTTGTGCCGAACTGGGCCGATCCGGTGTGGCATCTGTATGTCGTGCGCCATCCTGATCGCCCCGCGTTTGTTGAGCGGCTGAGCGGGGAGGGCATCGGCACGGTGATCCATTATCCGATCCCGCCGCATCTCCAGCCAGCCTACGCTGATATGGGATATGAAAACGGTGATTTCCCAATCAGTGAGGCCATGCATCGCGAAGTCGTCAGCCTTCCGATCGGCCCGACCATGTCGGACGAGCAGGTCGAGGGCGTGATCGACGCGGTTAATCGACTGGCCTGATCAGGTTCCGTGTCGCTGATCCGTACAAGCGCCCTGAACGGGGTCGCCGTGGTCGTGCGCATTGCAACGGCGATGGGGCTGAACAAGGTGCTGGCGGTGCTTGTCGGACCGGCGGGCTATGCGCTGATCGGGCAATTCCAGAACCTGCTGACAGTGGTGATTACCTTTGCCACGGGCGCGGTGAACACCGGCGTCACCAAGGCGACGGCGGAATATCACGACGATCCTGATCGTCGCCGACGTCTTTGGCGCACCTCGGCAACCACCGTGTTGCTGGCATCCTGCCTTGTTGCGCTGGTAACGGCAGCGTTCAGCCGGCAATTGGCCGCGTCCTTTCTGGGCGACGTGCGCTACGCAACCGTGCTGATTTGGGTGGCGATCAGTATCGTCCCGATCAGCTTCAACGCGTTGTTGCTGGCGATCCTGAACGGCCTGAAAGACGTGCGCCGGTACGTCATCAGCAATATCGCCGGATCGCTGCTGTCGCTTGTTGCGACAGGTGCGTTGGCTTGGTTCTATGGTCTGTTAGGCGCGTTGATCGCACTCAGCGTTAACCAGGGTATCGTAATCGTGGTGACGCTGTTGCAGGTTCGGCGATGCGACTGGTTTGAGCCGCGCGCCTGGATCGGCGCCATTGATCGCCGTGAGCTGCGTGGGCTTGCTGGCTATGTATTGATGGCCGCCACCACGGCGCTGGTGGGGCCGGCAAGTCAGTTGCTGGTGCGCGATCTGCTGATTGAGCGCTTTGGCCTGACATATGCCGGCTATTGGGATGCGATGTGGCGGATAAGCACGATCTATCTGTCGCTGATCACGACCACGCTTTCGCTCTATTACCTGCCTCGAATTGCGGAGTTGCGCGATTGGCTTGAGTTGCGGTTGGAGCTTCGCCGGGTGTTGCAGCTAGTTGTTCCGGCAACGGCCTTCCTCTCGGCGATTTTGTTTCTGACGCGCGACATCGTGATCAGCCTGTTGTTTTCCGAGAGTTTCGGGCCAATGAAGACATTGTTCGCTTGGCAGCTCGCCGGCGACGTGATCAAGATCACCGCCTGGCTGTTTGCGTTTCTGATGGTCGGCCGCGGCTTGGTGATGGCGTTCATTGTGACGGAGATCATGGCAGGCGCGGTTTTCGTGCTGGCCACCATGATGTTCACCAGCTGGATTGGCTTCCCCGGCGTGGCTGCCGCCCATTTTCTGAACTATGCCGTTTATCTGATCGCGGTCGCAATGCTGACCGTTGGCACGCCTGCGCGCCGTGCCCGGCTGCTGAGGAGATCGCCGCAATGACAGAAACGACCTCCGTCATGCGGATCTTGATACCGATGCTCGGTTTCGGTCGTGCTGGCGGGTATCGGGTGCTTTCGGAACTGGCCAATGCGTGGATTCGCGCCGGGCATGATGTGGCCTTTGCTGTTCCGGCAACAAGCGAGGCGCCCTATTTCCCGACACAGGCGGCCATCCACTGGCTGGACGGCAAGGGCGCAAGAGCGCCTGGTGCGATCGGTTATGGAGCAACCGGCGCCGGCAATCTAAAGGCGTTGCTGGGCGGGATGCGGCGCCTGCATCATAATTACGACGTGGTGCTGGCGAACCACAGCCTGACCACATGGCCGGTGGTGCTGGGCGGTGTGCCAAAGCGCAAGAGATTCTACTATATTCAGGCGTATGAGCCCGAATATTACGCGCTGGAGCGCAAGCCCGCGCTATGGCTTGCGTCTCGGCTCTCCTACGCCTTGCCATTCCGTCAGATCGCCAATGCGGCGATCTATCGCCATGCGCTGGTGCGGCCGATTGCGATTGTTCCGTTTGGTATCAACCTGTCGGTATTCACACCGAGGGTTCCATCGGAACGTCAGCCCAGCGACCCATTGGTGATTGGCTGTATCGGGCGAAGCGAACCGCAAAAAGGTACGGGCTATGTGCTGGATGCTTTCACGCAGCTCCATGCTAGGGATCCACGCCACCGGTTGCGGGTCGCTTACGGCAATCTACCCGAGGGGTGGAGCCACGAGGCGGTGGAGATCGTCGTGCCGCGCAATGATGTTGAACTGGCGGCTTTCTACCGCTCGCTCGACGTGTTGGTCGCGGCCGGCACCGTGCAGCACGGTGCCCCGCATTATCCTGCACTGGAGGCACTTGCCAGCGGGGTAGCGCTGGTGACAACGGGATTTGAGCCGGCAACGGCAGACAATGCCTGGCTGGTTCCTAACCGCGATGCCAGCGCGATTGCGGATACGTTGGAAACGATTGCTACCAACCCCGCGGAAGCTGCGCACCGGACGGAGCGAGGGGTGGCGGCGGTTGCGCCATTTGCATGGGCAACCGTTGCGGAGCAAGCTTTGAACACTTTTCGCCGGTTCGATGAGCATCGAAAGGCTAAGTGATGACCGAGTGCACTGGTGAGCCAATCCCTCATTCTCCTGTCCTCGGCGCGGCAACCACCGATGTGGTGATCGTCAATTGGAACGCGGGCGATCTGTTGCGGCGCTGTGTGGAATCGGTGCGCGATCACCAGGCGGAACATGTCGGCAAGGTAGTCATCGTCGACAATGGATCGGTTGACGGATCGGATCGGCTGGAGGTCGCCGGAGTGCCGCTGGAGATCGTGCGCACAGGTACCAATCTGGGGTTCGGGGCGGCGTGCAACATCGGCGCGGAACGCGGACAAGCGCCGTATATCCTTTTTCTCAATCCCGATGCTGCGCTGTTGCCGGAAACCTTGTCGACGGCCATCGGCTTCATGGAGCAGCCCGAGAACGCCACGGTTGGCGTCTGCGGCATCAAGCTGATCGAAGATGACGGGACGGTGCAGCGGCACTGCGCGCACTTCCCGACGCCCGGCATGTTTCTGGCAGCAGCGTCCGGATTAACGGCATTGCTGCCTTCGCGTGTCACCACGTTACACGCGACCGACTTCGACCATCTTTCCAGTCGGCCGGTCGACCATGTCATCGGTGCTTTTTACCTCATTCGACGTGATCTGTTTGAACAGCTTTGCGGGTTCGACGAGCGATTCTTCGTCTATCTGGAGGATCTCGATCTTTCCGCCCGGGTCCATGCGGCGGGGTACAGCATTTATTACCTGGCTGAGGCGGTAGGAATGCACCGCGGCGGTGGGACGTCGGACCAGGTGAAGCCGCAGCGATTGGCCTATGTGCTCGAAAGCCGCATCGCTTACGCTTTCAAGCATTTCGGCGGAGCATCGGCAGCAGCAGTGGCAGCGGCAACGCTGTTTGGTGAGCCGGTACCGCGGCTAGCACGCGCCGCAGCACATCGCTCGGCAAACGAAGCGCGCGATACGCTGCATGGTTTTGCGCTGCTTTGGCGCCGTACGGCAAAGCGGATGTTGCGGCGTGCCTCGGCACCTGGGAAGCCAGCTGCGTGATCGCTGCGCCCTCCTTAACTGAACCTGCGCCCGTCGATCAGAGCGAAGCGATCAATATCGACGAACGGGTC
Source organism: Sphingomonas sp. TZW2008 (assembly GCF_002117915.1). Lineage (GTDB taxonomy): Bacteria > Pseudomonadota > Alphaproteobacteria > Sphingomonadales > Sphingomonadaceae > Sphingomonas. The sequence continues at coordinate 27,215 of NZ_BDJB01000016.1, forward strand.
AGCACGCGACCGCTTGCCGACGGCATCATGGTCGTGGTGTGGGCGCTGCTGGCGCTCGCGGCCGGCCGGCTGCAATTTGGCTACAGCAGCGATTATGTAGAGTACCTGCTCTACTACGAGTCCATTCCCTACACGCTCTCGTTCACCGATACTCGATTCGAGCCGGGTTTTCACTTTCTGGCATGGATATATCGCAATTGGTTAGGTGTCAGTCTGGGTGTGCTAGTTTCCAGTATTGCTGCGTTCTCCCTAGCCGTTAAGTTTCTGTTGTTCCGTAAGTATCTCAGTCACCCGCTTTTAGCAGTTATACTGTACGTTGTGCTGTTCTATCCCATTCACGAATATACCCAATATCGCGCTGCCGCATCGTTATCTATGGGCTATTGGGCAATCCATCTGCTGCTCGCTCGACGTTACGCATGGGCAGGATTATTATTCGTACTGGCATTCTGCTTCCATTATTCCAGCATTCTTCTGGCACTGGTCGGCATTGGCGGGCTGGTCTTCCGCGATCGACGTATCGTGCCGATCCTCCTTGGCGTCCTGCTGGCCGGCGCCACTGTCCTGGATCGTTTTCGCTTTCTGCTTCAGGATATACTCGGGCAACTCAATCCGCTGAGCGCCTCGTATCTTGATAACAAAGCGAAGATTGAAGGCGTCAGCCTGTTGTCGTTCAACAACCTGCTGCTGATCGCCGCCTTGGGCTGCTATTTCGTGGCCGGCTATCAGTCGCGCAGCCGGTATCATGCGCTGTTCCTGACGCTGACGCTGGCGAGCCTTCTGCCGATCGCTCTCCTACCGGATGCCCCGGTGATCGCGCAGCGCAGCAAGGAAGTACTGTTCATTGCCGTGATCTTCCTGGCATGTCGTAGCCGGCTGGAATGGCGTGATCTGCCGGGCTTCGGCTTTGTTGCGCTGATGACGGCATTGCTCGGTTATCTCTGGGTCGCTGGCGGTATCATCTTTGCATGACGTCCATCCCTGAGCCCGCTGCTGCCGGCCGGTCGCCCATGCGGGTGCTGGCGCTTGCCAAATACGGCACACGTGCGGCGAGCACGCGCCAGCGGATGCTGCAATACGCACCCTTCCTGGCGCGTCATGGCGTTGACCTGGACCTGCGACCTTTGCTGGACAACGACTATCTCGACGCGCTGATGAACGGCCGGGCAAAGTCGCGCACCGGCGTTGCGCGATCCTATATCCGACGCCTGGGCGATCTGCGCACGGTCGGCCACTATGATGCCGTTTGGGTGCAATACGACCTGTTCCCGTATCTGCCGCTGCTGGACGGGTTGTTGCCCGCCTTATCGCGCACGCCGGTCGTGTACGATCTCGATGACGCGGTTTTCCACATGTACGATGCGCATCGCTCAGCCATCGTCCGGCGTCTGCTTGGCGACAAGCTGAAGCCATTGATGCGGCGTGCGGCCATCTGCCTGTGCGGGAATGCCTATCTGCAGGCTTATGTCACGGCCGCGGGCGGGCGGGGCATCGTGGTGCCGACCGTAGTCGATACCGACCATTTTCGCCCAGCCACCACGCGGCCGAGCAACCAGCCATTCACCGTTGGCTGGATCGGCTCGCCATCCACGTGGCGCTATGTCGAGCCGCTTCTGTCAACGCTGCTTCCGGCCTTGGCGCGGATGGATGCGCGCTTTCTGGTCGTTGGCGCCGGTGTTGCGGCGCGAGGGATCGCCGGGGTCGACGCCGTGGACTGGACGCAGGAAGGCGAGGTACCGGCAATCAAATCAATGGATGTGGGACTTATGCCCGTGCCAGATGATCGTTGGGAACGTGGCAAGTGTGGCTACAAGCTCATTCAATATATGGCCTGTGGCCTGCCGGTGATAGCGTCTCCGGTCGGCGTTAATGCGACTCTGGTGACCCCTGACGAGGGCTTTGCCGCACGCAATGCAGCGGATTGGATCGCCGCGATTGAAAAGCTGTCGCGCGATCCGGGCATGCGCGCGTATATGGGGGCAAATGGCCGAGCTAAGGTTGTAGCGCATTATTCGCTCGCGTCGCAGGAACCGGTGGTCCTAAACGCTTTGCGTGCCGCGGCAGAAGGAGCGGCACGATGATCAGCGCGGAGCGATATTGGACCCGGCGCGGGGTCGTGGCTGGTCTGGCCGCCATTGGCGGGATCATGCCAGCGGTGGGCGCGTGCAGCACGCCTGCCGGAAGTGTTGCCGTGCCAGATTTCCGCGTATCGGCTGATCGGGACGACACGGCCGCTGCACAACGCGCCATTGCAACCGGCCGTCCCGTGCACTTTCCGGCGGGCCAGGGATCGGATCGGGATGGGGCGTATCTGCTGCGGGAACTGGCGCTTCGCTCGGGCACGCGCCTGTCCGGGGATGGGGCCACATCGGTGCTGCGGGCGGCCGACGCACGAACCCGTACCGCTATCGTGGCAATGAGCGATACCGCGCAGCAGACACTCACCGATATCACGATCCAAGATCTGCGGGTTGAAGGCCGGGTCAAGGAAACCGGCTTTGTTGAACATTGGAATCTCATCTGGTTGTCGGGTGTCGCGGGCGTGCGCATCGACCGGGTCGAGATTGCCGGTTTCACCAGTGACGGGCTGTTTCTCGGCGCCGAGAAACAGCGGGTGACACGCGAGCCGCGCATCATCCGTGACGTGATCGTAAGCGATTGCTTGTTTGACGGCGTGAATAACAACAATCGCAACGCCATTTCTGTGACAGGCGGCAGCGACATCACGATCCAGCGCTGCCGTTTCCGCCGCTGCACCCGGCCGAACATGCCGGGGCCGATCGATTTCGAACCCGAGCCTTACCGCTTCTATCGGCTTGAGCGATTGCGCGTACTCGATTGCGACTTCCAGGATTGTGGCGGCAATTACGGGCAGGTTGCCATCATGGTACCCGACGTGGTCGCGCCGCCACGTGACATCCTGATCGCCGGTAACCGGTTTCGCGGCTATCGCGGCACAGGCGGTGATGTGACGGTATCGATCAATCGCCAGCCTGATGCCGCCATGCCGTCCATGCGATGCGTCATTGAACGCAATATCGGCGAGGGCGGCTATGGCGGCTTTCACATCTTTTCGGGCAAGGGCGTCACGCTCCGCAACAACAGCTGGACCGGCTACAGCAGCCGCAGCTTTCTAGGTTTCGCCATGCCGTCAGGCGGCGTGATGGATGCCAGTGTGGCGGATCGGTTTAGCGGATGCGGGTGGCGCGAGGGTGTCGCGCTGGCGATCTACAAGGGGGACAATATTCGTGTGGAGGGCAGCAGCTTCACGCGCAGCGGCAACGGCCGTCCCGGCTCCGCCCCGATCTTTCTTGGACCCGGCCGGATCCGACGTCTGGCACTGGTTGGCAACGACCTGCGCAACAACGAAACGGCACGCGGACTGGTGACGGTGGAACGTGGCACCGATTATCTCGCTGCCACGACGCAGATCACCGACAATCTTCTTTCATCGGGCCAGAGGCTACCGCAGTTTTAGAATTCTTGCCGTGTCTGAAAGGTCTTTGGATTTTATCCGGGCTTCTGCCAGCTTGTATCCGCGCGGGCACCTGCTGCTAAACCAGCAGATCGGAACCAGTGTGCCAGGCGCCGATCATATCACCCGGCGCGATCGCTAGTTCGCCTCCCGCCAGCTCGTAACCGCTGCTGCCATCAGCAGCGGTAGCAAAGGCGCCATTGGAAACGCCGGTGAGCGTCCTTCGGAATAGCCCCATCGGATGTAGTGGCCTGCAAGTGCTTCCTCATCCGTTCCATATGCCGCCTGCACGTCGGGATTAGCAGTCGCATAAGCGAGCGCGTCGAACGTCACGCTACGCTGCTCGGCTGCGCCCCATTGCACATAATGGCGTGTCGCCGCGGCAGTGTCGGTACCGAACACCTGGATAAGATCCGCGTAGGAAGCGGTGTATTGCAGAGCGGTGAAACCGCTGGTCGCCAGACCTTGGTCTGCTCCGATCGTGATATAATGCGCCGCTGCAGAATCGGTGGTTGCGCCAACGGCTTGCAACACCATCGGGTTGACCGCGAGATAGCCGTAGGCGTCGAACGTCGCCTGCCGGCCCTCTGCTGCACCCCAGCGGATGAAGTGCCCGGCAGCGGCTGTTTCGTCCATTCCAAAAGCCATCCGTAGATCGGCATAGCTTGCCACATAGGCGAGCGCGTCGAAGCGGGTGACGCGACCTTCGTTCGCTCCTGTGATGATGTAATGCCGGGTAGCGGCACTCTCGTCCGTTCCGAACGCTGCGCGCAGGTCGGCAAAGCTCGCTACATATTCCAGCGGGTTGAACACGATGCTGCGTCCCTCGCCGATGCCGGACGCCACGAAATGAGCGGTTCCTTTGGCGGAATCCGTGCCAAAGGCCTGCCGCAGATCGGCGTAGCTTGCGATATAGCTGAGCCCGTCAAAGGCGGAAGCGCTCGACATCACCTCTGACCAAGCGATGGTGTTCGCGCTGCCGAAGCGGACCTGTTCGACGCCGGTTACCTGTATGGTGTCGTATCCATGAACGAGGACGATCGTGTCCTCGAACTGGGCAACACTGTAGGAATTTAGGAGGCCGTCCAGCTCGAGAATGTCGATACCCGCGCCACCATCAACCATGTCTCGCCCACCACCGCTGCGCATACGATCGTCGCCTGCGCCGCCATCGAACCGATCCGAGGCGCGGCTGCCCAGCAGTGTGTCGTTACCCGCGCAACCGAACACGGTTCCATTAGCCGCACCCGAAGCCGCATAGGTGTCGTCACCATTTCCGAGCCGCGCGTCGCCCAGCACTAGGCCATCGTTGACGACGTACAGCCGGTAATCGGAAACAACGTCTGAATGGTCGCCCGGACCGGTGATCGCGCCAACTACGCTGCCAGCGCTAAGGCGTGCTTCTCCGCTGAAAGCAGCAATAACGGTTTGTACCGCCACCAGATCAAAGTCGAAAAAGGCGTCTGGTGACAACCATATCGTCGTGGCGTCGGACGTGCCACGAAGCGCAACATCTGCGCTATTCGATTGCACCTGGATGGATTCAAAGCCACGGAACTGCGTCAGGTCTACGGTAAGTGACGTATCCCTGCTGTTCACAAAGGTGAGCTGATCGGCGCCAGCGCCCGCGTCAACGATTCCGCCAAATTGCGGTGCGCCGGCATCATCGCCGTAATCCACCGTGACGAAGTCCGCTCCGGCACCCAGATCGATGTCGGCCCCGATCCGCACGTTACCGGAAAGCCGCAACTCCTCCTGGCTTTCCGATCCGGTGATGCTGTGTAGCGACGAACTGCCGCGTAGCGCCAGAGACGCGCGTAATTCCAGATCCACGTCGGGATTGGCGGAGAATGCAAATTCGTAGAAACCGCCCGGCGCCAGATTGATCGTATCAAGGCCCGACACGCCATTGAGATAGGCCAGGGTGCTGGAAACGTTCAAAACCTCGAAGTCGCGCAGGATAGGGCTGAGTTTCAGACCATAACCAGAAAGGTTCAGGGTATCTGTTCCGGCGCCGCCATCGAGGCGAAGCGAAAGGTTGTACATATCGATGTACCGGTCGTCCGCCACGAAATCGAAGCGGTCGTTACCATCGCCTAAGTACACATTCGCACTGGATCGACGCTCGATATAAACATCATCGCCACCACCAAGCTCGACGCGGCCACGGATCCGGCCATCGTTGATGATCGTGTCCGCATGATCGGAGCCGACAATGGTGGAGCGGAAGAAGTCTGATCCGACGTTGCCGTCGCCTTCGTTGATGAAGGTGCCGCCAAATCCCGAAAGCTGGACAACGGTGCCGGTATCGTTTCCGTCCAGAAAGCCGGAATTGCGAAGGGTGACATGGTCACCGGTGATCAGAACAGCAGGATTGCCCGTAATGTCGGCATCATTGCGAACGTCCACATCGCTTTGCGAATATACGAACGTCATGCTGGTTCCTGTGTGAAGCGGTAGCTTGCGGATCAACAGATGCGTGGCAGATCATCCAGGTAGATCTGAAGCATCAGCAATTCCAGCCGTGGCAGGCGCGAGATTGGAACTGCTGATGCTTTGCAGGGTGGATCAGCCGAACGCGGTGTCCGCTGTCAGCGTGTATGCGCCCTGGCCCTGTCCTGACACGACCACGTAATAGGTGCCGGCGTCAGACGCGGTGAAATCGATCTCCGCCGCATTGCCCGGACCATCGGCGAAGGCCAGCAGCAGGCCGCTGGCGTCGTGAACGGCAAGCCTGCCGTCGATGCCGGCGCTGTCGAACATGAGGTCGATCTGCGCGCCTGCGTCCACGTCGAGCGTGAACCAGTCGTGATCGCCCGCCTTTTCCAGTTGATCGCTGGTCGCGTCGTTCAGGACGTGGCTCGTTTGCTCGCGGCCGAACAGCGTATCGCCGACCCGACGTTCGCCGATACCCCAGTTGATCCAATGCTGCAGCGCCCCGTCGGCGCCCAGTTCGGCCTGCTGAAGATCGGTGTAGCTGAGCAGATAACCCACCTCGTCAAACCCCGATGCCATGCGGCCTTCCTTGAAGCCGTCCTTGACATAATGGTTGGTCGCGGCTGCCTCGTTGTTGCCGAGAACGGCGACCAGATCGATATTGGTGGCCAGATACTCGCGAGCATCGAAATTCGCGGTTCGGCCTTCGGCAAAGCCCCACCGCACATAATGCGTCGTCGCCGCTGTCGTGTCGGTGCCATAAGCGGAGAGCAGGTCGGAATAGGACGCCAGATAGCGCAGGCCATCAAAGGATTCGGTGCGCCCTTCGGCCCGCCCCCACTGAATGAAATGCGCCGCACCTGCATCCGCATCGGCGCCATAGGCACCGATCAGGTCACCATAAGAGGCGACATATTCCAGCCCGTTGAAGGTGGACACGCGGCCCTCGGCTGCGCCCCAGCGCAGATAATGGTTCGTGCCCGCCTGCGCATCTGCCCCCAGCGCACCCGACAGATCGGCATAGCTGGCGACATATTCGAGGGCATGAAACCGGGTGGCGCTGCGTCCTTCGGCAAAGCCGGTCTGCACAAAGTGCGCAGCGGCTGCATTGCCGTTGGTGCCAAAGGCCAGCGCCAGATCGCGGCTGCTGGCCGCATAGCGCAGGGCGTCGAAGTCCTTCGCCTGGGTGAGCGCGTCGGACCAGCTGGCCACGGTGTCGGCGAACTGGACACGCTCGACGTTCGAGACGCGGTGGGCGCCTTCCTCGCCGACCAGGAACGTCTGCCCGCCCGAGACCAGCTTGGTATAGCTCGTGCGGGTGCCCGACAGGACAATGAGGTCGTTGCCTTCGCCCCCGTCGACCACATTGTTGCCGCCACCCGGGATCAGCACGTCATCGCCGCCAAGGCCGGAAAGGCGATTTGCCGCCGCATTGCCAGTCAGCGTATTGGCCAGCGCATTACCGGTCGCGTCGATCGCGCTTGTGCCGGTGAGGACCACATCCTCCACGTCGGCCGTCAGCGTCACGCTAACGCTGGCATAAACCGTGTCATGACCCTCGCCGGGCAGCTCGATGACCTGATCATCGACGGAATCCACGACGTAGCGATCGTTGCCCGTCCCGCCGGTCATCCGGTCTGCGCCGGCGCCGCCATCGAGCAGATCGTTGCCCGCGCCGCCAAACAGGCGATCGTTGCCCGCCATGCCGCGCAGCGTATCATCACCATCAAGGCCGCTAAGATCGTCGCGCCCGCTGGTGCCGATCAGGGTATCGGCGTTCGCGCTGCTCACAATGTCATTGTCGCGGATCGCGATCTTCACGATCGTGCTATCCGTTCCGGTATCGAAGATCTGCCCCGACGCGGTGATGCGGATCGCGATCGTCTCCTGCCCTTCGGCAAGAAGATCGTCGAGCACCTCCACCGATGGCAGCGCAATTTCATAGTTTCCGGCCGGCGAACGGGAGATCTGATAGCTGCCCAGATAGTTCGAGACGTTGACGTCGACGCCATTGATCGCGGTCGACTGATCGGCGACGACCGACATCGACACCGTCGTGCTGACCTGGCTCACGTCCTTCAACGTCAGCGTGATCGCCCCGCTCGCATCGCCTTCCATCAGAACCGGTGGCGCGGTGATGAAGGCTGTGGCGACTAGGCTCTGATCAACAATAGAAAAGCTCGTCTTTATACCCATAGTCTCGAGTTCGGACGCATAGTATGTTTTATAATTACCGGCCTTATCCCAGACACGCGCATAATCCACGTAATAGGTTCCGGCGCCCGACGAGGCGCTAATAAACTCGCTACTTGTAGATAGTCCATCTGAGAAGCTATCTGAGCTATCCAAAATAGTTAAGTTATTGTCGGCGCCGTACTGGCCCTGCCAAGAACTTTTAAAACTAATGTATACGTAGTCGACACCCAACCCTTCGTCAGTCGCGCTGGCGGATACGCTGATTGTCTTGTTGCCTGTTGTCACATCCACGGAAGTTGGAAACGTCAGCGAAGTCAGAACAGGCGCAATCGTATCGGCTTCGGCCATCTCGCAAACTCCCCCATCGCGTCTGTCGCGACCCTTGGTTTCGGCTACTTGCCGAAAAGGGTAACGGTATCAATGGGTAAAGATTCGGAAGCAGATGTTTGCTGTTCCCGCGTGTGAACGACCAACACTGGTATCGTCACCGCTCGCGCGGCGCCCGCTCAAGCAACAGGCGCTACGCCTGATCGTCACCCATCAGCGTGGCGTACAGGCGTTCGTCCACCTTCTTGACGTCAAACCTCGCCTCGGCGATCGATCGGCTCTCGCGGCCCATCGGAACGGCAAGGTCGGGGTCGGTGCAAAAGCGGCGCATCGCGTCCGCCAGGCTTTGTGCGTCGCGCGCGGTCACGAAGAAACCATTGACGCCAGGGACCACCGTCTCGCGGCATCCCGGTACGTCCGATGTGACAACCGCGCGGCCCATCGCCATCGCCTCCTGCGTGCTGCGCGGCACGCCTTCGCGGTAGGAGGGGAGAACATAGACGCGCGTTTCCGCGATCGCGGCGCGCACGTCGGGCAGCTCGCCCGACCATTCCACCGCGCCCGTGGCGGCAAAGCCGCGCATCTGATCGGCGGAAATTCCGCCGGGACTGGGGTCGAGCCCGCCGACCAGGCGAAAGCGCGCCTCGGGGAACTCGCGCTTCAGCACGCCGGCCGCTTCGACGAATTCGAGCACGCCCTTTTCCCGTAGCATGCGCGCGATCAGCAGAAACGAGGGCGGGCCGCCCGGCACGGGGGTGTCGGCGAATTCGTCGAGATCCACGCCGATGCCACCAAGCAGCATGGTGCGGTCCTGCGCAACGATCCGCCGCTCGACGAATTCCGCGCGGTCATCCGGGTTGAGGAAGATGACACGATGCGCGCGTGCGAACGATGCGCGCAGCAAGGATATGGCCAGGGTTCGCGATGCCCGCTTGGCCAGCCCGTCGGGGCCGCTCGAGATGAACAGATAGCCAAGGCCCTCCACCATGCCGATGCGACGCGGCACGCGCGCCAAGGCTGCGGCGAGCCCGCCATAGATATTGGGCTTGATGAAAAACGTCAGGCTGACGTCGGGCTTTTCACGCCGGAACCAGCGCGTCAGATCGCGCAGCGTGCGCAGATCGGACAGCGGGTTCTGCCCGGCACGGTCGATATGATAGGTGTGGGCGGTAACGCCCATGTCTTTCAGGTGCTGCGCCTGCTCGGCGTCATATTCGGGGGCTAGCACATGAACATCGTGCCCGCGCCGAACCAGCAATTCGAGCAGGTGCCCACGAAACCGGATCAACGTATTCGCGGCGTTCGACATCACCGTTATTTTGCGTGAGCCGTTCGGCCCCCGGCGCTGCTTCGCACTGTTCAGCATTAACAACTAACCCGTATGATATGCGTCGAGCCCGATCAGATGGGCAGGCGCGCTAGACAAGGCCCCTGGCCAGGTCAACGGCTCGCCCCGCTTCGGCTTTCGCCCGTCGGCCTGCTCGTCTATCAGGGCTGTTATGTCGGTCCGTTCCCCCTCGGTCCCAAGGCCGGGCCTTGCCGTTGTGCTGTTCGCCATTCTTGCTGCCGGGCTGTGGTTGGCCGGCGGGGCGTCACGACCCGACGTGCTGGCTCAGCCGCTGATGCAGGGCATTTGTTGGCTGCTGCTGATCACCCTTATTCTGGCTGGCCGGCCGCTGCGGCTCGGGGAGGCGCGGCCGTTGCTTTATCTCCTTGGTGCCATGCTGGTGCTTGCGTTGCTGCAGGCGGTGCCATTGCCGCCATCGTTATGGCTCGCATTGCCGGGACGCGCGCTGTTTGCAGAGGCGGCTGCGGCGTCTGGTCAGGCGCAGCCCTGGCGACCATGGGCGATCGTGCCGAGTGGGGCGATTAATGCCGCCCTCTCGCTGATCGTGCCGATCACTGTTCTGCTGCTCCTGGCCGCAATGAAGGATGCCGAACGTCGTTGGCTTCCTGCCACCTTGCTCGCGCTGATCACGGCATCAATGCTGATTGGCCTGCTGCAATTCTCCGGCGCTTCCTTCAACAATCCCCTGGTGAACGACACGCCGGGGCAGGTGAGCGGGAGCTTTGCCAATCGTAATCACTTCGCGCTTTTTATGGCGATCGGCTGCCTCGTCGCACCGGCATGGGCCTATGCGGGGGGACGTCGGCCCGAATGGCGTGGGCCGACGGCACTAGGCCTGGTGCTGCTATTTGCGCTCACCATTCTGGCCAGTGGGTCGCGGGCGGGCATTCTGCTCGGCATTTTGGCACTCGGTTTTGCTGCACTCATCACCGGGCGATCGATCAGGCGGTCAATGAGCCATGCGCCGCGCTGGGTATTCCCTGCGTTGATCGTCGCGATTGTGACGGTGCTGGCACTGTTTGTCGTATTGAGTATCTCGGCGGACCGGGCAGTGTCGATCAATCGGGCGCTGACGATGGATGCTGCCCAGGACATGCGCCGCCGCGGTCTGCCGACGGTTCTTTCGATGATCAGGACGTATTTTCCGATCGGCAGCGGTCTTGGTGGCTTTGATCCGCTGTTCCGCATCCATGAGCCGTTTGCGCTGTTAAAGCCGACCTATTTCAATCACGCGCACAATGATTTTCTTGAGATTGTGCTGGAAGCGGGCCTGCCTGGCGCATTGCTGCTGCTGGCCGCGATCGGATGGTGGGCATGGGCCAGCGTGAACGCGTGGCGGGCAGGTTCGCGCACGGACATGCTGCCCCGGCTCGGCTCAGCGATCATCCTATTGGTGCTGGCAGCCAGCGCCGTTGATTATCCGGCGCGCACCCCAATGATCATGGCAGTGCTTGTGATTGCGGCGACATGGCTCCATTCGGGGGCCGGCGCGGATGCGGGTGTTGGGGAAAGTCGCTCCCTTCGCTCGGCTTTACCGCGCAAAAGCCAGCATCTATAGCCAGGCAGCCCCTTTGTCGGTCTGGACACCCCACACGCATGCGTAAATTTTGTGCCGTTTTGTTGATGGCCGTTGTCTTGTCTGCCTGCGGCGGACGCGAGCCATTGCGTTCGTCGTCGCAGCTTACCGTGGTCCAGAACGAGGCAACGCTGCCAGCGCCGGATCGTAATGATCTGACCGCCGCCGATCGACCGTCGCTGATCGGGCCGCTCGATACGATCCAAGTCGATGTGTTCAACGTGCCCGACCTCAGCCGTGAAATGCAGGTCGATTCCAGCGGGCGCATTTCCATGCCGTTGATCGGCACGATTGATGCACGCGGTAAGACCGCGAGCGAGCTGGCAAGCGCAGTGGAAGCCGCGTTGCGCGGCCGCTACGTCCGCAACCCGGACGTTACCGTAAACATTAAGAGCTCGGTTAGCCAAGTCGTTACTATTGATGGCCAAGTGATCGAGCCCGGACTTTACCCAGTTACCAACCAGATGACGCTCTTGCGCGCAATCGCCTCGGCCAAGGGGCTGGCTGAATTCGCCAAGCAAGACGATGTTGTTATTCTGCGCACCGTGAACGGCAAAAAGATGGCCGGGCTTTATAATATTGACGCTATTCGCCGCGGGAATTACAATGATCCGCCAATCTATGCCAATGATGTAGTTGTTGTCGGTGATTCTCCGCAGCGTCGTTTGTTCCGTGATTTCGTGTCGCTTGCGCCACTGCTTGCCGCGCCGCTGATCGCGATTGTAAATTGAGATTGGCTGCCGACATGAACTTGCTTTCGCCCCAACCGCGTGGTGGCATTTCTGCTGGTGGTGCCACGCCGGTTAACGGATCAGGCGTTGTGACCGAGTCGATGCCGATCCTGCGCCAATACCTGCGGATCGCCCTGCGCCGACGTTATGTCATCATCGGTTCAGTAGTGGCCTGCGTTCTCTTGGGGCTGATCATCACACTGCTGATGACGCCCAAATATACGGCGACCTCTACCATCGAAATCTCGCGTGAAGCGGATAAGGTCACAAACTTTCAAGGGGTAGAACGCGAAGCGAGCGTCGCGGATCAGGAGTTTTACCAGACGCAATATGGGCTGCTCCGGTCGCGCTCGCTGTCAGAGCGGGTAGCCGCGCAGCTGCGGCTGGTCGATAGTCCTGAATTCTTTGCCATGTTCGGCAAGTCGAGCGATCAGCCAGCGTTTCAGCAGGTCAATGGCCGCTATCCTGCTGCTGGCCGCGCAGCGCGTCAGCGTGCCGCGGGTGAAGTCCTTCTGAAGAACCTTGGTGTTGACCCAACACGCCTCTCGCGCTTGGTCGATATCCGCTTCACGAGCCCTGATGCGGCATTTTCGGCCAAGGTTGCCAATGCTTGGGCCGAGAATTTCATCCAGACCAATCTAGAACGCAAGGTGCAGGCCACGTCCTATGGCCGCGATCTGCTTCAGCGTCAGCTTGCCGAATATAAGAATCGCCTCGATGAATCGCAGCGTCAGCTTGTCGGTTATGCTTCTGCCCAGCAGATCATTAACCTTCCTTCGCAAACGACTGGGGACAACCGTACTACGTCCGAACGGTCGATCGTTGCTGATGACCTTGCCGCGTTGAATGCCTCGCTGTCGCAGGCAACCGCAGACCGTATCCAGGCCGAGGCGCGTTATCAGCAGGCGGGGCGCAGCGGTGCGTCAACCGAGGCGTTGCGTAATGTTGCCATCAACAACCTGCGCCAACGCCGCGCAGAGTTGGCGGCGGAATATCAGCAACTGATGGTTCGTTTCGAACCAGGCTATCCTGCCGCCCAAGCTATCCAGTCACAGATTAACCAGCTTGATCGGTCAATCGCGCGCGAGGAAGGCCGAGTTTCTGGATCGCTTCAGGCGGATTATCGCGAGGCGGTGGAGCGCGAACGTGCACTGCAGAGCAAGGTCAACCAGCTGAAAGAGAGCTATCTCGATCTGCGGCGACGCTCGATCCAATATAATATCTATCAGCAGGAAGTGGACACGAACCGCGCCCTGTATGATGGCCTGCTCCAGCGCTTCAAGGAAATCGGGGTTGCGGGCGGTGTAGGCGTCAACAATGTGTCGATTGTTGATCCGGCCGACGCGCCGCAAAAGCCGTCGAGCCCTCGGCTCCTTCTCAATCTCGCCGCGGCCATTCTTGCCGGGCTTGTTCTTGGCACGGCGCTGGCCTTAGGGCTTGAGCAGATCGACGAGGCGATCGCGGACCCGGCCGAGGTTGAACGGCGCCTCGGTCTGCCGCTACTTGGCTCGGTACCCAAGGTGGAGGGGGCAACGCCCAAGGAAGCGTTGCAGGATCGCAAATCCGAACTGGTCGACGCCTATCTTGCGGTGCAGACCAACCTGGCATTCACGACGCAACACGGTGTGCCACGCTCCTTTGCGGTGACATCGACGCGACCTGCGGAGGGCAAGTCAACCACCGCCCTTGCGCTCGCCACCATGCTCGCGCGTGCACAACGTCGGGTCATCCTGGTCGATGGTGACATGCGCTCGCCGTCGGTGCATCACCTAGGCGGCGTTGATCATGATCGCGGCCTCAGCAACTTCCTGTCCGGCGAGAATGACATCGCCTCTTTGACCTTCCAGATGAAGGATCTTGGCCTGACCGCGATGTCGGCTGGCCCGATTCCGCCAAATGCGGCGGAGCTACTGACCGGCAATCGATTGTCGCTGTTGATAGAGCAGTTGCTGCAAAACTTTGACCACGTGGTGATCGATTCACCGCCGGTCATGGGCCTTGCCGATGCGCCGCTGATCGCAAGTCAGGTTGAAGGTGTCATCTATGCCGTCGAATCCCACGGCATTCGTGCAACGCTGGTGAAAACCGCTCTGAGTCGGCTTACCAGTGCAAACGCGCATGTTCTGGGCGGCGTTCTGACAAAGTTCGAGGCGCGCAAGGCAAATCTCGGCTATGGCTATGAATATGGCTATGGCTACGGCCGGGAACGCGGCAACGAGGCGGCCGGTTAAGCCATGGCTGGGCGTCGGTCAGCCGGACGTCGCACACCGGCACAATGGGTCGTGCACGGTGGCCTGGCGCTAATGACGGCGGTGCTTGGCTACGTTGGCACCAGCCACAGCATGGCATTTGTCACGCAAAAGACCCGTCCGGCACTTGCCCATCGACAGGCACCTGGCAACGGGATGATTACCGCAGAACTGGTAGAAAAGCGGTATATCGACGATCAGGCGAAGGCTGCGCAACCGGCCATTGCCCGGCTAGCTCGGCAAGCGCTGCAGCAGGATCCGACAACGGTTAAGGCTGTCGCAGCTTTGGGATTTCAGGCGCAGGAGCGTGGCAATGTCCCAGGCGCTCGTCGCCTGTTCGCCTATGCAGATCGTTTGTCACGTCGGCATATTTTGACGCGTTTGTGGGCAATCGAGGACGCTGTGGCGCGGAACGACGTGCCAAGCGTGCTTCGCCAATATGATGTTGCGTTGCGCACGTCCAAGAAGACGCCCGATATCCTGTTTCCGCCGCTCGCAAACGCAATTTCCGATGCGACAGTGCGCGATGGCGCAGTTGCGACGCTCGCGCGCAAGCCGATCTGGGCACCTGCTTTTGTGGCGTACGTCGCAGCCAGTGGTAATGATCCAAAGGCCGTTGCTGATCTACTGCGTCGGATCAACCATCTTGGCGTAACGGTAACACCTGAAGCCACAGCTGTTGTCATTAATCGGCTGATCGGTAGTGGGTCAATCGCGGCAGCATGGCAATATTATGCAGCCATGCGCCCCAATGCCGATCGGGGTCGCTCGCGCGATCCGCAATTCACGGCCAATCTCGATCACCCATCGTTATTCGACTGGGTAACGGCGAATGAAAGCGGCATGTCCACGTCAATACAGCGTGGCACAAAGGGCGGGGTATTCGATTTCGCTGTATCGTCGGGCAACGGCGGCATGCTGCTTCAGCAACTCCAGTTGTTGCTGCCTGGCACTTATCGATTGACCGGTCACAGCAGCGGAATTGAACAACCGGACAGCGCCTTGCCCTATTGGGTGCTGAGCTGCCCGGGACGTCGCGAACTAGGTCGGGTGATCATACCCTCTTCACGCCGGAATAACGGCACGTTCACCGGGCAGTTCGTTGTGCCAGCGGGCTGTTCACCGCAAACATTGGCCTTAGTTGCGCGGCCTTCCTATCAGATTTCGGGCGTGTCGGGTCAGATCAATCAAGTCCAGCTTGTACCATTGCAGTGATTGGACGCAAAGAGGAACGAGAGTGCAATTATACATGCCGACGCTGATCGGGCTGGCTTTGCTGCTTGCAACATCAGCGGGTGCCCAGGTTCGCGATGACCAGAATGGCGGCACCGCCCGTATAGGAAGCGGCCAGATCGGGGTACGCCAGACCCGCGATGATGCGCCATCGAGCATTCAGCCCACAGGCCGCATCCAAAGCCGCGTTGCCAATCGAGTCCAATCCCGCATCCGCAACCGGATCGATCGCTACTATAATCCTCGCGCGAACGCGATTTCACCATTCGCGGTCGCTGACGGCCAGGCACGCACAGCGGGCACACGACCGCGGCCGTGACTCACAAACCAGTGAATAAGGCATAACCTGCATGTGATAATGTCCTTTATCAAACCAAATCATGCGTTGCGCGTCTGAGGGCGTTGCAACCCGCGATGATGGCGCTTTTGGCATACCGGTTTACTTATCAATCCTCATCGTCCGCGAACGAGTAGTAACGCGACAATCGGCGCACCGGATCGTACTTCGACGCGGCATGCAATCGCCGGCGGATGAGGATCCCGTGCTGCTCGAGATACGCTTCAGCCCGCCCGCGAAGCTCGCGCGAGACGGCGAGGTTGGATGGGCCATGCAGCCCCTGCAAGCTCCACCTCCCAGGATCACGCTGAAGATGCACAACCGCGCGGTCATGTCCTTCAAGCTCAAAGATCCCGAATGCGCACAGGTTGTCGAGCACGTCAGCGATGTAGACGCGCGCACAGTTGCGAAATTGGTGAGCGACATCACGCAGTTCTTGGCCAGAACTGATTGGCAGGTACGTCGCGCAGCCGGGGATCGGATGCGCGGAAAAGACGTCTTGAGCGACCAAGCCTCGCCACTTCGCGCAACTGGCGCTTGTGGGTCTCGAACGCGGTAATCATCGCCGCCCGATCGGGGCCGCGTGCGGAGATCAGGTCGATGAACAACTTGAGATCGCGGGCGTCCCGCAGGCTGACAATACGATCCACAAGGCCTTAGGCGCCGAGCATCGGCAGGAAGCGCTCGGGCCGCCCTGAGCTTGGCCAGGAAAACGATGGAGAGCCGTTCGATCAGGCGGCGAAGCGAACCATCGGATGCGTTGAGCAGCGCCTGGAGGTAGCTGTAATAGCGCCTCGGCTGAACCGCCGTGTCGGTTCGCGCCAACGCACCACGCCTGCCCGAAGGCACCTGACCGAACGCTGCTTTGAGGATGACATCGTGGTCTGCATGACGAAGCAGCCATGCTGCCCGGAACTACGGAAATCAGAACAAGGACGGTCGACGGAGTTTCAACTCGCTACTATTTTTCAGTCCTGCGATGGTGGCCAGACCATGACCAGGCGTCCCGTCTACACGATGTCTTTCAAGCTTGGTCGATAACCCGCCGACCGTCTGCTCAAAGAACTATGCGAGGCTGGTGGGAAGTATGCGCGCGTTCTCACGCCGCAGCTGGTTCTAATCACCGTCGACAGCGAGCTTTCCGTCGACCCGGAATAATCACCCTGTCCGCGCCGCCTTCTCCACTCTTTGAATTGCGGCGCGGGACACGCTGTACTGCTTTGCCAACACCCCTAAGGAAGTACCCGCTGCACGAGCGGCCAGGATCTCCTTCCTTTGTTCGGGGTTGAGGGACGGCCGACGGCCGAGCACTTTTCCTTCGGACTTGGCACGCGCCAATCCCGCCTGCGTACGCTCAATCAGCAGATCGCGCTCCATCTCGCCGACCGCCGCAATCACGGTCATCGTCATACGGCCAGCGGCACTGGTCAGGTCCAGCCCGCCCAATGCGAGGCAGTGTACGCCAACACCGATTGTCGCTAGCGCGTCAACTGTGGTCCTGACATCGGACGCATTGCGTCCGAGACGATCAAGCTTTGTAACCGCGATGCGATCCCCGTCCTCAAGCCGGTCGACCAGCCGCCGGAACTCGGGCCTTTCGAATGCGGCTACGGCGCCAGAAATCGTTTCCGAGACAATCCGTCGCTTGTCGATCGCGAAGCCCGCGGCCTCGAACTCGAGGCGCTGGTTTTCAGCGGTGAGATCAGATCGAGAAACGCGGAGATAACCAAATGTTCGACCCAGACAGACCTCCCGTGTATCGAAAACCTGTCACGGATTATACGGTGTATCGGAAGCACTGCTACATTAATATTCGATACGGCTGTATGAGGTGGCTCTAAAACGGTCGGTTGCGATACACCAAGTGACGCCCGACTGGCGATGTGTCGACAGCACGACACGTCGCCAACGCGCGCCTCTGCCACGATCAAAACCGAAGTCGCAGGCCGGTGGTGATCGTCTCCTGGTGGTCGTCGCGGCCGGTTTGGGCGGAGGCGGTGCTGAACAGGTCGAGCCCGCCGGTCAGGCGATAGCTGATCCCAGCCGAGGCGGTGCCGACGAGCCGCGCGCGGGCGGCGCCGATCGCGGAGAGCCCGAGTGGCCCGCCGGCGTAGCTCGCCAGCGCGTCAGTGCGGCGCCCCTCGATCTGGTAGCGCGCGCCGAGCGCGACGAACGGCCGGAACGGCGCACTCGAAGCGTCGCTGCGCGCCAGCATCACGCCGCCGTCGACGAAGCCCGCGACGTGGCGGTCGCGTGCGACATTGAGCGCGAACGCCCCGCCGGTCTCGGTCACGCCATCGCGCGTGGTGCGCAGATAGGTGACCCCGGCGCGCGGCCTCAGCGACCATTCGGCGCCCATGTCGAGCGCGTAGCTGACCGAGAGATCCGCGACCCAGCTATGAAGATCGTAGCTGCCGATCGCGCGCGCGGTGCCCGGCAGCGCGCGCGTGGTGCGCGCTTCGCCGCCGTCGTACAGCACCGAGGCGGTGAGCCCGAAGCCGTTCGCGGCGTAGCGCGCGTGCACGCCCGCGACGAAGCCGTCGCTCTCGGTCTCCGCCCCCAGCGCGCCGATCGTCTGCCGCGTGTCGAGATAGCCGCCGAACGCGCCGACCGCGAAGCTCGTGTCGCCATAGCCGATCCCGCCGAGGAAGCCGTAGCCGCGCGTGCGCGCCTTGGCCGTGCCCTCCGCCTGGTCGGTGCCGAGCGTGTGCCACTGGCCGACGCCCTGGCCGAAGGTGAACAGCCCCGGATCCTCGCGCAGTGTGGCGAAGGCGGGGCCGCGCGCCGCGCCGGCGAGCGTCAGCGCATTGTCGACCCCCGCCTGCGTCGCTGAGGCATAGGGCTCGGGCGTCAGCTGCGCGAAGGCGCGCGCGTTCGACGTGCCGTCGGCATTGAGCAGCGCGGGCAGCGCGGCGAACAGCGTGCTCGTCGCTGGCTGCGCCGGCAGCGTGGTATTGGCATAAGCGATCGAGCGCGCGACCTGCGGGGTGAAGCCCGCGCCGCCGAGGAACTGGCCGAGCAGCTGGATGCGATCGGCGCGCTGGACGACGAAGCCGAACAGGCTGTCGGGCTTCACCACCGTCGTATAGCTGCCGGTGATCCCGCCGCTCGCCACCACCAGATCGTACGACGTGCCGGGGCGGATCGTGCCGAGCGGGGCGAGCTGCAGCGTCGCGCCCGAGGCGATCGTCACCGCGCCCGTCACCTGCAGCCGGTCCGCGCCCGTGGGAGCGACCTCGAACAGCGACAGCGAGCCCGCACCGAGCGCGACGTTGCCGGTGACGCTCATCGTACCGACGCCAGTCGCACCCGGACTGAGCGTGCCGGCGACCGCGAGGTTGCCGGTGACACTGCCCGCCGAGCCGAAGGTCGCACCTTGGGCGACGGTGATCTGGCTGGCCGTCAGCGTCGAGCCAGCCAGGCCGACAAGTCGACCACCCGACATGTCGACAATGCCAAGCGCGACCGTGCCCGACAGCGTCGCGAACCCGCCACTCTGCGCGTAGCGTTCGACGTTGGTGATGCCGGCGAAGGCCACCGGCGCCGTGGCGCTGCCGCCCGACACCGCGATCGTGTCAGTCCCTGCACCGCCGTCGACGCTGCCGGCGAAACCGCCGGCGATCGTGAAGCGATCGTCGCGTGCGCCGAACTGGACCTGGCCGGCGGTGAGCGCGGCGTCCGCGCCGAGGGCAAGGTCGGTACCCGCGGTGATGCGCTGATAGCCTTGCGTACCGGCGAGCGTCAGCGTGCCGCTGCCCTCGGTCGCGAGTAGCTCGAAGCCAGTGAGCGTGCCGCTCGCGAGCGTGCGGTTGCCGGCGAGTTCGAGCGTCGCGGCGTCGGTGCCCGCGCCGCCAGCGACGGTGCCGGCGAGCGTGCTGCCCGCTGCGAGCCGCAAGCTGTCGTCGCCTGCGCCGAGATCGACCGCGCCGGCGAGCGTGCCGCCATTGGCGATCGTCAGCGCCTGCGTGCCGTCGCCGAAGCCGAGCGCGGCGCCCGGCGTGCCGAGCGTGCCGGTGATCGTCAGCGCGCCGCCCGCGAGCGCCACCTGCTCGAACCCGGTGACGATGCCGCCGAGCGTGACGGGCGTGGTGCCGGTGAACGCCAGCGTATCGCTGCCCGCGCCGCCATCGGCGTTGCCGGCGAAGCGGCCCGCGACCGTGAAGCGATCGTCGCGCGCGCCGAACTGGACCTGACCCGCGGTGAGCGACGCGCCGCTATCGATTGCGAGATCGGTGCCCGCGACGATGCGCTGATAGGTCTGCGTCCCCGTAAGGGTCAGCGTGCCGCTGCCCTCGGTCGCGAGCAGTTCGAAACCGGCGAGCTGGTCGCCCGCGAGCGTGCGGTTGCCGGCGAGCGCGAGCGTCGCGCTGTCGGTGCCTGCGCCGCCGAGCACGGTGCCGTTGAGGATGCTGCCCGCGGCGAGCCGCAGCGTGCCGTCCCCGCTGCCGAGATCGATCGTGCCGGCAAGCGTGCCGCCCGATGCGACCGTCAGCGCCTGCGCGCCGTCACTAAAGGCGAGCGTGGTGCCCGTCGTGCCCAGCGTGCCCGTTACCGTCAGCGCGTTGCCGGCGAGCGCAAGCCGCTCGAACCCGGTGATCGCGCCGCCGATCGTGACGGGGACGGTATCGGCAAAGGCGATCGTGTCGCTGCCCGCGCCGCCATCGGCATTGCCGGCGAAATTGCCCGCGATCGTGAAGCGATCGTCACGCGCACCGAACTGGACCTGGCCCGCGGTGAGCGACGCGCCGGTGCCGACGGTGAGATCGGTGCCCGCGACGATGCGCTGATAGCCTTGCGTCCCGGCGAGCGTCAGCGTGCCGCTGCCCTCGGTCGTGAGCAGCTCGAAGCCGGTCAGCGTGCCGCCGGCGAGCGTGCGATCGCCGGCGAGTTCGAGCGTCGCATTGTCGGTGCCCGCGCCGCCCGCAACGGTGCCGGCGAGAATGCCGCCCGCCGCGAGCCGCAGGCTGTCGTCGCCCGCGCCGAGATCGATCGCCCCGGCAAGCGTGCCGCCCGGCGCGACGGTCAGCGCCTGCGCGCCGTCACCGAACGCGAGGCCCGCGCCATTGCTGCCGAGCGTGCCCGCGATCGTCAGCGCGCCGCCGGCGAGCGATACCTGCTCGAAGCCGGTCGCGGTGCCGGCGAGCAGCACCGGGCCGCTCGCGGTGAAGGCCAGCGTGTCGCTGCCCGCGCCGCCGGCATAGCTGCCGCCCGCGCGGCCTGCGCCCAGCGCCAGCGTATCGTCGCCGCCGCCGAGCGAAACCGCGGCGAGATCGCCGTCGACCGCCAGCGTCTCGCGTGCGTCGCTGCCGGTCACCTGGCCGACGGTGAACCCGCCGAGCGCGAGGGTGAGCCCGCTGCCGGCGAGCGCGATCTGCTCGAACGACTGGTCGAGCGCGAGCGACAGCGTGCCGTTGCCCTCCACCGCCAGCTGTTCGAACCCGCTGCGCTGGCCGATCCCGCTGCGGTCGCCCGCTAGCACGACGCGGTAGAGGTCGCTCCCCGTGCCGCCGTCGACCGGCCCCGCGCTGCTGCCGGCATAGTCGACGAACACGTCGTTACCGCTGCCCAGCAGCACCGCGCCGCCGATCGTCCCACGATTGTCGACGCGGTCGTTGCCGCCGGCGAGATCGACCCCGCCGGTGATCGTGCCGCGATTGTCGAGCGTCTCGTCGGCGTCGCTGCCGGTGACGGTGATCGCCCCCGCGCTGCTCAGCGTCTGCCCCGCGGCGACGCTGATCGTGCCGCCCATCACGCCGATCGTGTCGAAGCGAAAATTACCCGAATAGGCGACACTGCCTTCGCCGATCTGCGCGAAGCGTTCGAAATTGACGAACTGGTCACCGTTGACCGCGCCGCCGCCGGTTGCGTCGATGATGAGGCTGTCGCTGCCGAGCCCGGCGTCGACCGTGCCCTCCAGACCTGCGCTGGCGCGCTGCACGAAAGTATCGTCGCCCAACCCGAGGAACACGTCGCCCGCGATCCGGCCGCTGTTCTCAATCCGGTCGTCGCCCGCGCCGAGCGCGATCGAGCCGATGATCGTGCCGGTGTTGACGATGCGGTCGCTGCCCGTTCCGGTCGTCTGGACCGCGCCGGCGAGATAGGGCGCCCCGGCGATCGCGCCGAGCTGGTCGTCCGCCGCCAGGATGGTGCCCGCGCCGCCGCGGATCGTGCCCGTGTTGGTGAGGTCGAGCGCGGCGTCGAGCGCGATCAACGCGACCGAGCGCGCGCCCGTCGCCTCGATCGTGCCATCGTTGGCAACGCTGGCGGTGACGCCCGCGGCGTTGCGCCCGCTCAGCCACAGCGCCGCGGCGGGATCGCTGAAGCTGATCGTCTCGCCATCGGGGAAGGTGAAGCTGTCGACCGTCCCGCCGCCGTTGGCACTGATCGTGCCCGTGTTGGCGACGCCGATCGTGCCGCTGCCGGCCGCGCCCGAATAGCCGTAGAGTTCGACGTACGCGCCGAGCGCCGCTTCGTCGGTCGCGGTGATCGTGCCGCTGTTGGCGAGCGTCACCTTGCCCGTGCCGCCGTTCGACACGTCGACGGTGATCGCCACCGCGTTCTCACCGTTGGTGATCGTGCCGCTGTTGGTGAGCGCGGCGGTGAGCGACGCGGGTGCCGTCTCGACCGGTGGGAAGCTGTGGATTTGCTGGAGCCCGACCGAGATGCCGCCGTCGATCGCGCCGCTGTTGGCGGCGGTGATCGCACTGGCGTCATAGCCCTGCAGCGAAACAGCGGTCTGCTCGCGATCGTTGGCGATCGTGCCGCCATTGTCGAACGCGAGCGTATCGATCGTGTCGAGGCTCACCGCCTGGCCGGCGAGGCTCGCGCTGCCGATCGTGCCCGTGTTGACGAGGCTCCGCACCCGGCCTTCGACGCCGCCGTCGATCGTGCCCTGGTTCTCGAGCGCGATCGGCGTGGTGAGGCCGACGACGGTCGGGTCGCTGCCATAGGTGGGATAGGCGAGCACCGCGCCGGTGATCGCCGCGGTGTTGACGATCGTGCCGTCGCCCGACAGCGCGAGATCGCGCGCGAACGGCGTGGGCGCGGCGATCGTCACCACCGTGTCGCTGCCGAGCGCACGCACGCCCTCGACCTCGAAATTAGTGACGGCAAGCGCGCCGAGCGTGACGGTGCCGCTCGTCCGGCGCGCCTGGATCAGCGTATCGATCCCCGCCCCGCCGTCGACCGTGCCGCTGACGCCGGTCGTCTCGCCGAAGGCGACGACCGTGTCCCGGCCGTCACCGAACGTGAGATTCCCGGTGATCGTCCCACCATCGGCGATGTACGTCGTCGAACCGTAGGAGAAGGCAAAAGCCGATACGTTACCTGCGATCGCGCCGCGGTTGATTAGCGCGCCGCCACCCAGCTGGACCGCGGTGACGCCGCGGATCGTCCCGCCCGCCTCGTTGACGATCGTGCCGGTACTGCCGCCGACGATCGCGGTGCCGCGCGTGCTCTCGATCGTGCCGCTGTTGGTGATCGTGCTGTTGCCGAACCCGCTCTGCACCGCGGTGCCTACGGCGCGAATCGTTCCGCTGTTCGCAAGCGTGACCAGGTTCGCCAGTCCGGTCGCACTGACCCCAGCCGCCGTGATCGTGCCCGTATTGATCACATCGCGCACGCCGCTCACTGCGATGCCGCCGCCCCTGACGGCAATCGTGCCGTTGTTGGCAAGCGTGTCAGCCGTGAGGATGGCCGTGGCGGGATAATAGCTGCCCGGCGTGTTGATGACGCTGATCGTGCCGTTGTTCGTGAGATCGGCGGTGCCGCCGAGGATCGCGGCGAGGCCGTAGGAGAAACTCTGCGACCCGACGGTCAACGACAGATCGCCGTTGTTGACGATCGCAAGGTCGCGCGCCGGCCCGGTGAGCCCCTCGGTCAGCTGCGCGATGGTGAGGATCGTCGCGTCGACGAGCGTGCGATCGGCGGTCGAGATCGCCCCGTTCAGCGTCACGCTGCCGTTGCCGGCGAGCCCGATCGAGGTCGCGATCGGCTGCGGCGCGGTCAGCGTCAGCGCGGCATCGTTCGACAGTTCGTAGGCGAGCGCCTCGAACCCGCCGGTGAGCGCGAGCGTCGCGCTGCCATCGGCGGTGACGCGGGTGCGCAGCGTGTCGTAGCCGTCACCGGCATCGACCCCGCCGGTCGCCCCGGCAAGCGGACGCGCGGGATCGCCGCCCAGTGTCACCACCAGTTCGTCGTTGCCGCCGCCCAGCCGGATCGCGCCCGCAACGCTGCCACCGTCGTCGACGAACACGTCGTTGCCGAAATCGTAGAAAAAGGGCGAGGTGAGATCGACGCTGCCGACGATCGTCCCGGCGTTGACGATGCGGCCCGAACTGCCGCTGCTGGCGATCGCCAGCGTGCCGCCGCTGATCCGACCGCCCGCCGCGTTGTTGAGCGTCGCGCCGCTCAGCGTCACGCCGGTGGTGCCACCGGTGATCGTCCCGCTGTTGGTCAGCCGTCCGCCGAGCAGTGCGACGCCGGTGGTCGCGCCCGCGATCGTGCCGCTGTTGGTCGAGGTCGTCGCGCTGCCGGCGTAGAGGCTGGCGCCGATCCCGCCGGTCGAGCGGATCGTGCCGCTGTTGTTGAACGCGCCGAAGCTGTCGACCGACGCGGCGGTGCCGCTCGCGGTGATGCTGCCGCTGTTGGTCAGCTGCCGGAACGCACGCACGCCCGCGCCGCCGAGCGACGTGATCGTGCCGCTGTTCGTCACCGTATCGGGCGATCCGACCGCGAACTGGCCGGTCGTCGCGGGGCCGGCGTTGGCGAACGTCGCGGTGATCGTGCCACGGTTGTCGAAGGTGAGCCCGAAGCCGCTGAAACCGGTCGTCACCGCCGGCCCGCCCGTCACCAGCGCGGTTTCGTTGACCACGGTACCGCTGCCCGACAGCGCGACGCCATTGCCCGTGGTGAAGCCGGTGGCGAGCGTCGCGGTGGCGTTGTTCGACAGGTCGAGCCCGAGCAGCTCGAAATTGGTCGGCAGCACGGTACGCGTGATCGTCGTGTCCGCATCGATGCCGATCGCCAGCGTGTCGGTGCCCGCGCCGCCGTCGATCGCGCCGGTGATCGAGGAGACGCGCCCGCTCGCCGCGTCGAACCGCGCGCGCAGCGTGTCGTCGCCCGCGCCGAGCGCGAGGCTGCCGTTGATCGTGCCGCTGCGCGTGTCGATCGTGCTACCCTGCCCCGATGGCGCGGTCGAGACGACCGATCCGTTGATCGTCCCGGCGTTGGTGAGGTTGAGCGTGCCGGTGGTGCGGATCGCGGTCGCGCTGCCGCCGATCGTCGCGCCCGCCGCATTGCTGATCGTGACGAAGCCGCCGCCGCTGACCGTCGCGGGCGTGCCGCTCGACACGATCGAGCCGGTGTTGACAATGTTGAGCCCCGCCTGCGTCGAGGCGATCGCCGCTCGGCTCGTGCCGTCGATCGTGCCGGCATTGTCGATGTAGGAGACGGTACCCGCGATCCCGCCGGTGATCCGCCCGCCGGCGCGATTGTATACCGACAAGCCGCCAAAACCGGTCTGGTCGGCGAGGATCGCCTCGCCCGCAGTGCCCGCGATCGTCCCGGCATTGGTGATCGTCGCGCCGACGAAGCCGGCGGTGTTGGCGGGGCTGCGGCGCACGAGAATGCCCTGGGCACCCGAGACGGTGCCGCCCGCCGTGACGTTGATCGCCGCGCTCGACGAGGGGTAAATCGTGTACGTCGCGCCAGGGACGCAATAATTGACCGACGCGCCGGCATAGGGATCGGTGCAGACTTCGGTGCGCGGATCGCCCGTCGTCACGAACACGCCGGGTTTAGCAGCACCACCGTCGACCAATCCCAGGACGCGCAGCGTATTGCCCTGGCCGCGCGTGGTGATCGCCGCCGTGGCGGCGCCCGGCTGCACGCTCGCGCCGCGCGCGACGACGACGGTGGTATTGTCGGTCGCGACGGTCAGTCCGTCGGCGTCGCTGCCGGTGCAATTGACCGTGCCGCCGGCGACGGCGGGATCGGGGGTGCAGTCCGCCGCGGCGGGCCCCGCCAACATGATCCCCAGCGTCAGCGCACTCGTTCCCAGCGCAAGACGACGTACCTGCCGCCCACGCAGCCCACCATTACGACGCATGAAATCCCCCCTAGATCAGCAGCTTCCCTGCGCGACGCCGATCGACCTGTCGATAGTAGAAAACGACTGGTCGTGCCGGAATGGGCGTTATCGATATGCGCCGAGGAACAGATCCCCCAGCGCGCGGCGACGGAACAGCGTCGTCCAGCGGCGCCGGCGGTGCTCGGCGCGGTCGTGCGCCAGGTGGCAGCGCTGGCACAAGGCGGCGAGGTTGCGCGGGTGATTATTGCCGGGATCGTGATCGAGGTGCGCGGTCGCCAGTACGACCTGGGTCGTCGTCGCCGTCGGCTCGCCGGCGTGCACGGCGAGCCGCAGCTGGCGATTAGGCGCGACGCGGGTGCGCCGGCCGCGCGCGTCGCGCCAGCAGCCGCGCGCCGCATCCCACCAGCGCCCGTCGCCCAGGTGCGCCACCACCTGCCCGTGCGGCCGCCCGCACCGCTCGCAGCAGCCACGCGCGCGGGAAAAGCGCACCAGCGCCGACAGCTCGCGCCAGTCGATCGGGTAGAGCCAGCGGTGATCGGGGCGGATCGGCATCGTCCCCCTTCACCTACGCGCCCGCGCGCGCGCTGTCCGACGGATTGTCTGAATCAGTGCGGGCGCGGTGAGTCAGCGCGTCGATCAGCGGCACGTGGGCGGCGGGTCAATCGTCCAGTGCGGAATGGCGGCCCATCGCGCCTTCCTGCTGCCGCGCGGCAAGTAGTACCGCAAAGCCGATCATGATGGCCATGATGAAGCGCGGATAGTGCAGCATCCCTTCGAGCAGGCTCATGAACAGCAGCGAATAGGTCATGCCGGCTAACGGGCGCAGGCGTTCGTCGCCCATACCGGTGGGATGGATCGCGACGATCGCGCGGCCGAGCAGCCACAGCCCACCCGCGGCGCCAACGACGCCCCAGGAGATGAGGAATTGCAGCACCGCATTGTGCGGCTGGGTGTGCGACCAGCCGATATTGACCTCCCAGAAGGTCGATCCCGAGCCCCAGCCGAAAATCGGTGAGTCGAGCCAGCGATAGAAAGTGTCGTGCCACAGCCGCGTACGTCCTGAGGTGATCGCGTCGGCGCTTTGCAGGTTATCGCGCAGGAACAAGGCGAATTCGGGCAAATCGGGCGACAGCAATACTGCGCCAAACAGCGCTAGCGCGCTCAGGCCAGCGATTTGGGTCAGCGACCGTCCG
This sequence comes from Sphingomonas sp. TZW2008, assembly GCF_002117915.1. GTDB lineage: Bacteria > Pseudomonadota > Alphaproteobacteria > Sphingomonadales > Sphingomonadaceae > Sphingomonas. The sequence continues at coordinate 54,406 of NZ_BDJB01000016.1, forward strand.
TTCGGCAGGCGCCGCATGCTCGCGAGGGCTATCACCGCTACCATGCCCATCGCTAGGATCGCCGCACGGGTGCCCGACCAGCATGTCAGCCCGGTCGCAAGAAGATAGAATAGCTGTGTAGTGCCGCGTTCCTTCTGCCGGCCGTAAAGCAGCGCAACCATCAGTCCGGCAGCGATCGCGCCGGTCCAGGAGCCGAAATGTCGCACGTTGATGAAGCCGGGCAGCGCCGACGGCCAGTGGATTTGACCGCCTGGCACTGCTGATTCGGGTGGCGGGAAGTGGAATTTTAACGCCGTCAGCAGTGTCAGTGCGACCAGGCCGACACCCAGCCACAGAAAAAATGATTCAAGGCGAGCTGCGCGCTCCCGCTGCGCGAGAAAAAACATCGCTGCGGCAAAGCGCAGGTGGATGAGCGTGATGATCGAAAGCGTGATCGACGCCGGCACGTTGCGCGACACGAACACGCTGCTCGTCGTGAGGCCGATGCCGAGCAGTACTAACGCGATCTTGATGTCGCGGGGGAGCATTCGCCAGATCGAACCGTCATGATAGCCGCGTGCGATCGCGACGTGGATGATCGCTAGCTCGCAGGCGACGAACGGCAGCTCCATCAGCCGCGTCCATTCCGCCCAGGCCGGCTGCATCTGATACATGTAAACCGGATAAAGCACTGCCGAGAGGATCGGCATGGCAATGCCGACAACGATGCCGAGCCAAGTAAACAGATCTAGCCGTAAAACCGTTACTTTGGCCGTCGTTGCGTGATCCACCCTTGCCCCCATCTGCAGGCCGAGCCCTTGCGCAAAAGCTAGTGGAGCAGGGTTAATGGCTTGTTAGCTGGGCGATATTGACGATGTTGAAGAACTCTATGCGATGACATGTAGGACTGTCGACGTGTCGACAAAAGAATAACTCCATAGTGGACGTATTGACAGGGATTCACGACCCCGATCGTCATGCTACGCTAGCGGGATGACGCTCGTTGCTCTGCCCCCCCTCGCCCTGTCGCTGCCGACGATCGTGGCTGGGGCGGATGCGCAGGCGCAGCGGCATTTCCTCGAATTCTTCGCCGCGACGATCCGCAATCCGCATACGCGGCGGGCCTATGCGCGCGGGGTGGTCGACTTTCTCGATTGGTGCGCTGAGCGCGGCGTCACCGCTCTTCCCGCGATCCAGCCGCTGCATGTTGCGGCGTGGATCGAGGCGCTCGGGCGCGACGTGGCGGTGCCAACGGTCAAGCAGCGGCTCGCTGGGGTGCGGCATCTGTTCGACTGGCTGGTGCGATCGCAGGTCGTGCCGACCAACCCGGCGGTATCGGTGCGCGGCCCGGCGTACAGCGTGCGGCGCGGCAAGACGCCGGTGCTCGATCCGGCCGAGGCACGCCAGCTGATCGATGCGATCGATGTATCGACCGAAATCGGCCTGCGTGATCGCGCGCTGATCGGGCTGATGGTCTATTCCTTCGCCCGCATCGGCGCGGCGTTGGCGATGCGCGTCGAGGACGTGTTCGTGCAGAACCGGCGCCTGTGGGTGCGGCTGCACGAGAAGGGCGGCAAGCGGCACGAGATGCCGTGCCACCACAATCTCGACGAATATCTCCACGCCTATATCGACGGTTGCGGGCTGGCGGAGGATCGGCGCGGGCCGCTGTTCCGCACGATCGGGCGCGGCACCGGGCGGCTCAGCCAAACCCCCCTGCCCCAGGCCAGCGCGTATCAAATGGTGCGCCGGCGCGCGGCTGCGGCTGGGATCGCGACGCAGATCGGCAACCATTCGTTCCGCGCGACCGGGATCACCGCCTATCTCAAGAACGGCGGAACGCTCGAGCGCGCTGCGGCAATGGCAAACCACGTTTCGACACGCACGACGCAGCTCTATGATCGCCGCTCGGACGAAGTAACGCTCGACGAGGTCGAGCGGGTGCTGATCTGACGTCACGTGTCGCAGTGTCGACGGATCGACAGTACGACATCGTGCGGACGTCAGCGCACCACGGGCGGCAGTAGGCGTGGCCGATCATCGCGTGCGGGCGGCAGCGGCTGATACGACCAGCCGTCGTACAGGAAGCCGCGGCCGTTGGTGTCGTTACCGCTATCGCTTCTGCCGTTTCCATCGGCGTTGGCACCATTAATACCCGCGCGCGGCGCTTGGCCGAAGATCGGATCGAACTGGTTATCAGTACGCATGCTACACTCCCACGAACGGGGCCGTGCAACGGATGGTTGCCTTGTGCGTTCCGGGCGCCGGCGTACGCTTGGTGTGGGACGCCCCGAAACCGCGCCCAACCGATGCGTAGCCGTCAAATGGGCGAGAGCAGGACACGCCTCACTAAGGGCTGCCTGCGTCGAGCATCCTTATCCATCCTCAGGAACCGATCTTACGTGCGGCTATGATGCCGTCATGCCTGATGCCAGTACCAAGTGCCGCAGCCCAATGATGCCATCGCCTCATACCCTTGCGGCAGGCCCTCAACGCGTGAGATGGCTGTCGACACGTCGTCATGTCGATTGATTAGCACTTTCCGGTGGGACTAGTGATTTCCTACTCGAAAGCACGAATTGTACTGCGGCTGATGGGCGCTGCCCCTCATACGGGGGGCTCTGGCTCCCCAAAGTTCGTGCTTTCGAGTAGGAAATCCAACATGCCCCAAACGCCGTCCAAGCCGCCCACCGAAGCTTCCTCCCCAGCCCCAGCCCCGACTGCTGGCGAGACCCCTGCAAAGCCGCCGCAGAAGGCCGTGGCGCCGCGGCGTCGCGAGGTGTCGCAGCGCGATCTGTTCCAGCTCGACAGCCCGCTGATGGGCGAGATCCGTGGCGAGCGGTCGCTGATGGCGTTTCCCTTCTTCGCGCTGGCGAAGAGCGCGTGGATGAAGCCACTCGCGTACAACCACGGGCCGGTATCGATCGAGGTGCGGCCGTCGGCGAACGGCGTCGCGACGATCTACGACAAGGAGATCGTGCTCTATATCGCCAGTCTCATGGCAGCAAAGCTCGAGGCGGGTGAAGATGTCGCACAGGACTTCGTCTTCACCGCGCACGATCTGTTCTCGGTGACGGGGGCGAACCATTCGGCGCGGTCGTACCAGCGATTGTCGGAGGCGCTCGAGCGGCTGCAGGGGACGCAGATCAAGACCAATATCGAGGCGGGCGGTGAAGGTGAGGAAGGTTTCTTCTCGTGGCTGTCCGAAGCGCGGCTGCACTATTCCAAGACCAAGACGGGCGAGAAGCGGCTGAAGGCGGTCAAGGTACGGCTGTGCGACTGGCTGTACCGCGCGATCCTGCGCGACCGGCAAGTGCTCGACTATGCCGCGGCGTATTTTCAACTGGGGCCAATCGAGCGGCGGATCTACGAGGTGGCGCGCGCCGGGGGGGCGGTTGCGGGGGGTAATGGTGGGCTTGGGGAGGGCTCGGAGGGGGGGCTCGAGGGGGCCGGGGAGCGGTTCGAGGTCGATCTGGCGACGTTTCGGCTGCAGATCGGCTACCAGAACCCGCTCGCCAATTTCCGCAACGCGCTGAAGCAGATCGCGGGGACCGACACGATCCCCGACTATGACCTGGCGCTGGTCGAGGGGGGAGCGGGCGAGGCCGGCGACGGCGC
>NZ_BDJB01000017.1 GCF_002117915.1 Sphingomonas sp. TZW2008
GGGGTCTCCTCGCGAAGCCTGAATCAGATCGCGACACTCACATCAATGGGTCCTGACCCTAGTTGAACGTTGTGCAGCGTCAGGAGTTTAATGGACGCCTTCGCTAGAGTGTTGGTCGTCGAGCGGCGGCCGGGCTCCGTTGAGCATGGCGATGATGCGTTCAGGAGTAAGTCGAATGACCGATCGAGATAGAGGCAGCTTTGCCCAAGACGCGTCTGGCCGAGATCCGCTGGACCGCGCAGAGGACGCGCTGGATAGACGCGACGATCCTAACCGCGGCCCCCTCGATCGGGCTGCAAACGCGCTGGACCGGCACGATGATCCGAACCGCGGACCTTTTGACCGTGCTGCCAACACCTTGAGCGGTCATGATGATCCAAACCGCGGTCCGCTTGATCGCGCGGCGAATGCAGTCACGGGCCAGAGCGGGGGCGTCGGCGCGGCGATCGATCGTGCTTCTGACGGACTTACCGGACATGACGATCCGAACCGCGGCCCCCTGGATCGAGCAGCAAACGCTGTGACGGGTCATGGCGGCGGCACTGCTGCCGCGATGGGCGGTGCTACGGCAGATTTCGCTGGATCAGGTGAAACAAGTACCGTGTCGGCGATGTTCGACAGCGACACAGACGCAGAAAGAGCTGTCTCCGAATTGCGTCAACAGGGTGTAAGCGACAGCGCGCTATCCGTTATTGCCCAAAGCAAAGGTACGATGACGACGCGCGCTGGAGATGGTGAGGTCACCGACGAAGAACACACCAGCATTCTGCGCGGTATTCTAGGCGGAGGCGCAGCCGGCGCTGGACTAGGCGTGCTCGCGTTGGCAATTCCGGGCGTCGGACCGCTTGCCGCTCTAGGTGCTATCGCCGCGTCCGCGGTTCCCGAGGCTATGGCGATCGGTGCTGTCGCTGGCGCCGCCGCCGGCACGTTCAACGAGACCTTGAAGAAGCACGGCATCGATGATGATGACGCGTCATATTATGGCGGTCATCTCAAAAGTGGCGGTGTGCTGGTGACAGTGCAGGCGGGTCAAACCGACGCAGACCGTATACGTGAGACGCTGTACCGTTTGGGCGGACACTCCGCGGCTCGCGCGCGAACTACACCCATGTGACGGCTGACCGGGAGCAATGCTCCCGGCCTCCTCATAAGTCGATCCTTATGTAGCCAAGACAGCGAATAGATGATCGCTGTAGCAGACACGAGCTGAAAAATATGACGCGCGTACTCGTCTTAGCTTTCGCAATGATGCTTGCTTCCTGTTCTACGGAGGGCGGCCCGACCGTTATTGATGGGAGCAATCAGGAGGCTTTCGACCGGACGTTCAGCGCAGCAAAGGCAGATTTAGGACCGAAGGATCGCGTCAAGGTAGAAGCTGCTCTCGCGGAGTATCGCGCTCGAGTTTTCGCAAAAGCCGATAACCGAAGCGAATTCCGTCGGATGTTCCGGGAGGGACTAGATGGCCTAACCACGCCCGCCATTGCTGCGCAGTTCGACAAAGACACACAGCGGATAGGTGGCGAAGCAGCTGACGCCATATTCAACGCTAAGCGCGCGTTAAAGGGGTCCTAGGGGCGGCGCGTTCTGCGGAGCAGTCCGTAGCTCACTAGTTAGTGTGCTCTTTGCAGCATAGACCCTATCCTGGCGCGAGTTGTTTACTCTGAGATGCCAAGCCTACCTGTGCTCCTCATCAAAGTGTGCTGAGACTGAAGCGTTGACGATCTCCCGCGCCTGATGAAGCCGTTGCGGGAAGATGAGCCTGCCTTTCACTTAGCTCAGCGGCGATAGCGACCAACAGCGGGGGGGCGAGCTGGATCATGAACGGCTCCTTCCGCCGATCCAATTAGCCGGGAAGCACTCTGTAGGACAGAACGTGTGTGGAACATCGCGCGCGAGCCACAAACCATTCGACTTCGCCGACGCGTCGAGCATTGGTGCTGCTACGCGGAGCAAATTGCGCGGTAAGCTGAGCCTCAGCCGAATCTATCGGCGGGGCTGTGAGTGGTGGGGCCGGCGCGGTGCTAGTCCAACGGAGACCACCCATGACCAAGCTTACCGACACCCAGTGCATCCTGCTGAGCAGCGCCGCTCAGCGCGGCACCGGTAGCGTTTACCCCCTGCCGACTACCATCACCACCGGTCCGGGCCCAATCGCCCGCACTTTGAACCTGCTGGCCAAGCGCGGCCTTGTTGAGGAGCGCGAGACTAGTACGCCGGAGGAGGTGTGGCGGGTTGAGGAGATAACCCGCTACGGCATTTTCGTGACGGCGGCAGGTCTCGTCGCGATCGGCGTCGATGACCGAGCAGGGCAGGGGCGTGGGCGCGCTGCGGTGCCCGCGCCTGCCCAGACCAAGGCAGCACAGGTGCTCGCGCTGCTAGGACGCTCCAACGGCGCAACGCTGCCCGAGCTGATCGCCGCCACCGGCTGGCTGCCGCACACCACGCGTGCGTTCCTGACCGCGCTGCGCAAGAAGGGCCACACGCTCACGAAGAGCAAGCGCGAGGACGCCACCTGCTACCGTATCGTTGAGGCAGGATGATGGACGTCGAGGTGGAGATCGCCGCGCTGGAGAAGCTCACCTCCGACCGCCTGCGTCAGCGCTGGATCGCTGAGACGGGCAGCGCGGTGCCGCGCGTCAGCCCCAAGCTGCTGCGGCTGGCACTCGCCTGGGAGATCCAGGCGCGGCGGCTGGGCGGCCATACGCGCGAGACGACGCGCACGCTCGACCAACTCTCCCGCGGCGCTACGCGTACCACGCCGCCAGCTGCCGGCATGCGCCTGGTGCGCGAATGGGGCGGGCGGGTGCACATCGTGGTGATCGGCGAGGATCAGGTCGTGCGCTGGGACGGCAGGGAATGGAACTCGCTGTCCGAGGTAGCGCGCGCGATCACCGGCACGCGCTGGTCGGGGCCGGCGTTCTTCGGTCTGAAGAAGAAGGTGGCGGCATGAGCGCGGCCATTCGCTGCGCGATCTATACGCGCAAGTCATCGGACGAGGGCCTCGAGCAGGACTTCAACAGCCTCGACGCACAGCGTGAGGCATGTGCCGCCTATATCCGCAGCCAGGCTTCGCAGGGCTGGGACGAGATGCCCGAACGCTATGATGACGGTGGCATCTCGGGCGGTACGCTCGAGCGCCCGGCGCTACGCCGGCTGATGGACGACGTCGCCGCCGGCAAGATCGACATCGTCGTCGTCTACAAGGTCGACCGGCTGAGCCGCTCTTTGTTCGACTTTGCCAAGCTGGTCGAGGCGTTCGAGAAAGCGGACGCCAGCTTCGTCAGCATAACGCAGGCGTTCAATACGACGAGCAGCATGGGGCGGCTCACGCTCAACATGCTGCTGTCCTTCGCGCAGTTCGAGCGCGAGGTCACCGCCGAGCGCATCCGCGACAAGATTGCTGCCAGCAAGGCAAAGGGCATGTGGATGGGCGGTACCCCGCCGCTCGGCTACAAGCCCGATGGCAGAAGCCTTCAGGTGGTCGAGGAGCATGCCGCCATCGTGCGGCACATCTTCACGCGCTATCTCTCGCTTGGCAACGTGCGCCAGCTCGAAGCCGAGCTGAGGGCGCAAAAGATCATGGTGCCGCAGCGCACCAGTATCAGCGGCAAGCCGCTTGGCGGTGTGCCTTTCTCACGCGGTACGCTCTACCTCATCCTCAAGCGGGTGACCTACACCGGCCGCATTGCACACGGTGTGAAGATTTATCCCGGCAACCATCCCGCGATCATCGATGTCGCCACGTTCGACGCGGTGCAGAAGTTGCTCGCCGGCAACCTGCAAGGGAGCAAACGCACGCGTAGCCAGAGCGAGAGTCTGCTTGCGGGCAGGATCGTCGATCAGCACGGCGCGCCGCTAATTATCACCCATGCGACGAAGGCCGGGGCAGGGGAGGGGAACACCAGTCGCTACCGCTATTATGTCAGTCGCGCGCTACACCATCAGGAGACCACCAGCGGCATGCGTGTCCCCGCACGCGAGATCGAGACGCTGGTCACCAGCCGGCTTGCTAGCCTGTTCGACGATCCGGTCGAACTGATCGCCACCGCCTGGCTCGATGTGCCCGGCGATCGCTATGCCGACGTCCAGCAGCGTTGCGCCCGCATCGCAGCGCAGCAGCGCAGCCGTAGGCCCGACGTACTCGTCATGCTCAAGCAGGTACAGGTGCACGACAGCCGTATCGACCTCATCCTCGACACCGCTGCGATCGCCGCCGCCCTCGGCATCACGGCGCACCCTAGCGCCCCGGCTACGATCACGCTCAGCGACTATGTGCGGCTCACCCGTTCAGGCAAGGCGATGCGGCTCGTGCATGGCAACGGCGCAACGGCAAGCGCTTCACCCGACCGCTCGCTGGTCAAACTCATGGTACAGGCACGGCACTGGTGGGGCGAACTGCGCCGGGGTGGGATCGATATCACCCGGTTATCTGCTCGCGAGAAGGTAAGTTCGGCCTATGTCACCCGCGTCGTGCGGCTTGCCTTCCTATCGCCACAGGTCACCAGCGCGATCCTCACCGGCACGCAGCACGCCCGTGTCACCGTTAAGGCGCTCACCCTCGCTGCACCGCCGCCGGCAAGCTGGAAACTGCAAGCGGCGACGATGCTTCCAACCGGCTAGATCAACGACATCCTTGAACCTTGAAGCTCTTTTCGCTCCGACCGATGCTTGTCAGCTGTTAATGCTTGAACGGCAAAGGGGGACCCACTTGCGGCCACTAAAAGCTGCCGAGGAGCTTTCCGTAAGCCGTCGCGTGTTCGCACATGAACCGCGGCGTGATCGAGGCAGATTTTTCTCTCGCTTGACGCTGGAAATGATCGCATCATTCAGCCGCGAGCTGGTCAGTCACAGCAGCGCTTATATTTCTTTCCCGATCCGCAAGGGCACCGGTCGTTGCGACCTACCTTCGTCAGCATTGTTGCTGGGGGAGTAGGAGACTGAGCGCCCAAGAGGCGCGTACGCGCAGTGTACAGTAGCTGGACTGCGTCTATCAGCTCGGTCATCGCCTGCCCTTCGAGCGCATTAACTTCCACGCTGTCGAGCTCACTCTCGTTGCGAGCTATCGCGATAAGCCTCGCTAAACGCGACCACGGAGCCGCGCTCTCCGGAGAGTCTGCCAACGCGTCCCAGGTCTCGGGACGCAGGGCGATCGCTTCACCAAAGCCATCGACCCAATATTCCCAGAGGATCTCACCATCGCGCTCGTCGATGTCAAGGATTGGCTGGAGTTTGCTGCGGTCAAGATCGCGTGCGATTTCGTTGCGTCGCGCCGCCACAGCATTGGAGAACCACTGCACATCCACCGGATCTTCAAAAGGCGGAATGCCGTCGGCCTCCGTTCCCCAGATAACCGTCATCCATTCGTGCGAGGGCACCGCTTCCGGGCAAACCAATAGCCCAGTCAGAAAGCCGTCAAGCTCGGTCAGCAGCATCGGCTGTTCGACCGGCAAGTCCGCGAGAGCGCCATCAAGACGCCGGAAGCGAGAAGGAAAGTGCCTCACAGGGTAAGATTTCGCCGGCGCATCTCGGCCTCTGCCATCTCGCGCAGCGGCGTCGACTCACCGGCAGCGAAGATGTCGGCGAAGTCGAGCAGATCCTCGTCGTCAAGTGCCGTAACGGCCGCCTCAACGGCGATCAGGCGTTTGAATGCCTTCATCGTCTCAGCCGCGCGACGCCTATCTCTTATTTTGAGCATGGCCGACTGCTAGCAGGATCAATCGATATTAGCAGCGCTTTGCGGTTCGCTTTGCGCCTTTCTGCAAACGTTCAGCGAAGCTCGACGTGCATAGTCGACCCATACCCGGTCGTTCGACGCTTTTCAAGTAACGCCTGAAACCTGCCACTCGTTCATGAATCGACGTGTGCTTTGTTGGGCGAGTTTTTGCGACGGCTATTCATCGAACGTCGCGGGAGTCAGCGAGCGTGCTGGGCGGGCGGATGCGGAACCATAAGGAATAGAGCGCAGGGAGGAAAACCAGCGTGAGAATCGTGCCGCCGATCGTCCCACCGATAAGCGTGAAGGCGAGCGATCCCCAGAAGACCGAAAAGGTCAGCGGCACGAACGCGAACACCGCGGCGAGCGCCGTCAGCAGCACCGGGCGCGCGCGCTGGATCGTCGCCTCGACCAGCGCATCGTACGGCGCCATCCCGTCCGCCTCGTTGCCATGGATCTGCCCGATCAGGATCAGCGTGTTGCGCATGATGATGCCGGCAAGCCCGATCAGCCCCAGGATCGCGTTGAAGCCGAACGACTGGCCGAACAACAGCAGCGTCGGCACCACCCCCACCAGCGATAGCGGCGCGGTCAGCAACACCATCGCCAGCGCCGCGATTGAGCGCACCTGGAGCATGATGACGATCGCCATCAGGATCAGCATCACCGGGAAGACTTTGGCGAGCGCGGCATTGGCCTTGCTCGATTCCTCGAAGGCCGCGCCGGCCTCGATCGCATAGCCCGGCGGCAGGCCGGCGATCAGCGGCGCCAGCTTCGCCAGCACGTCCTTCGTCACCGCCGGCGGCTGGCGCCCTTCGGCCGCATCAGCGCGCACGGTGATCGTCGGCATCCGGTCCCACCGCCGCAGGATCGGCTCCTCCATGCGGATCTCGAACCGGCCGACCTGCTCCAGCGGGATGCGATCCCCGCTGCGCGTCGCCAGCGTCAGATCGCCCAGCCGAGCGGGATCGAGCCGCGCCGGTCCGTCGCTGCGCACGACCACCGCGACCGATCGGATATCCTCGCGCACCTCGGTTACGGTGGTGCCGCTCAGCGCAGTCTGCAGCTGCTCGGCGATCTCGCGTGTGCTCAGCCCCAGCGCGCCGATCCGGTCCTGGTCGATCCGCAGCCGCATCACCGGCACGCGCTCGCCCGAGTCTGTGTTGACGGTGCGCGCGTCCGGCGTCGCCACCAGCACGCGTTCCACCTGCTCGGCCAGCGCCCGCACGCGCGCGGCGTCGGGGCCCATCACGCGAAAGGCGACCGGCCAGGGGAACGGCGGGCCGAACACCACCTGCGACACGCGGATGCGCGCTTCGGGGACGAGGCCGTCGGCCGCCGCCTGGCGAATGCGATGCTTCAGGCTGTCGCGCGTCTGCTCGCTCGGCGTCAGCACGACGATCTTGGCGAACGACGGATCGGGCAGCTCGGGCGAGATGTTGAGCACGAAGCGCGGAGCGCCCTGCCCGACGTAGGCGGTCACGATCCGCGCTTCCGGCTGGCGTCGCAGCCACGCTTCCATCTTCGCAGTCGCGCGGCTCGTCGCCGCGATGCCCGTGCCTTCGGGCATCTGCACCTCGACGAGCACTTCAGGGCGATCGGAATTGGGAAAGAATTGCTGGTCGATCAGCCCGATGCCCAGCACCGCCGAGAGGAACAGCCCCGCCACCGCGCCGGTGACCAGCTTCTTGCGCGCGACGATCGCCCCGAGCGCCTGGCGCAGCCGCCGATAGGCCGGCGTGCCGTAGATCTGCGCGTGCCCACCGGCGACGCGCGCGATGTCGGGCAGCAGCTTCACGCCGAGGTAGGGCGTGAAGGCGACCGCGACGACCCATGACGCGAGCAGCGCGAACATCACCACCCAGAAAATGTTGCCGGCATATTCGCCCGCGCCCGATCGCGCGAACCCGACCGGCATCAGCCCGATCGCGGTGACGAGCGTGCCCGACAGCATCGGCGCGGCAGTATGCCCCCAGGCCCAGGTCGAGGCCGCGATGCGGTCGACGCCCTCCTCCATCTTCACCACCATCGCCTCGATGATAATGATCGCATCGTCCACCAGCAGGCCAAGCGAGAGGATCAGCGCGCCCAGCGTGATGCGGTCGAAATCGCGCCCCGTCGCCTGCATGATGACGAATACCGCCGCCAGCGTCAGCGGCACCGCCGCGGCGACCACGACGCCCACGCGCCACCCCAGGCTGATCAGGCTAATCGCGATCACCACTGCCAGCGCGACGACGAATTTCAGCATGAACTCGCCATAGGCCTCGTCGATGTTCACCGATTGGTCGGTCACCTGCTCGAAGCTGACGCCCAGGGGCAGTTCGGCCGTGATCCCCGCCGCCGCGACCTTCAGATCGCGCCCGAGCTGGAGGCCGTTGTAGCGTTCGCGCATCACCACGCCCAGCTCCAGCGCCGGCTCGCCCTGATGCCGGATCAAATAGGTTGGCGGATCCTCGTACCCGCGGCGGACCTGCGCGATATCGCCCAGTTTCAATGTGCGCCCGCTCGCCGCCACGGGGGTCAGCCGGATCGCGTCCAGGCTGTCGATCGCGCCGTCGAGCCGCACCTGCACCAGCGGTCCGCGCGTCTCGATCGCCCCCGCCGGGGTCAGCAGGTTGCGATCGGCCAGCGCGGCGAACACGTCGCGTGGGGCGAGGCCCAGCGCGGCGAGGCGCGCGTTGGAGAAGTCAACGAAGATGCGCTCGGGCCGCTCGCCCAGGATCAGCACCTTCTTCACCCCCGGCACCGCGAGCAGGCGGTCGCGTACGCGCTCCGCCTCGCGTGCCATCCGGCGCGGCGGCACCCCGCGCGCCTTCAGGGCATAGAGCGCGAAGGTCACGTCCCCGAACTCGTCGTTGACGAACGGCCCCAGCACGCCGCGCGGCAGCCGCGGGGCCTCGTCGGTCAGCTTCTTGCGCGCCTGATAGACCTGCTCGGGCACCAGCGTGGGCGCGATCGTATCCTTCAACCACAGCGTCGTGAAGGCGAAGCCGGGGCGCGTGTACGTCTCGGCGCGGTCGTAATAAGTCAGCTCCTGCATCCGCTTTTCCAGCGGCTCGGCCACCTGGTCCTGCATCTCCTGCGCGGTCGCGCCAGGCCAGACGGTGGCAAAGGTGATGACCTTGATCGTGAAGCTCGGGTCTTCCGCGCGGCCCAGGTTCAGGAACGCGAACAGCCCGGCCACCGAAATGGCGACGATCAGGAACAGCGTGACGGTACGCTCGCGCACCGCCAGCGCCGAAAGGTTCATTGGGCTCACAGCCCGGCACCGCTGGCGCGCGTCGGGCGCACGGCCTGCCCGTCGCGCAGCAGATGCGCGCCCATCGTCACGAACGCTTCCCCGGCGCGCAGTCCGCGCCCGATCGTCACGTCCTCGTCGCCCAGCGCCGCCAGCGTCACCGGCCGCCAGCGCACGTGTCGCTGGTCCGGCGCCAGCACCCACACGCCCGGCCCCCGGCCGGCATCGCGCAGCGCCGCGATCGGCACCCGCACGCCGCCCCCATCACCGCCGCCGCCCCCGCCGGCATCCGCCAGCGCGATCGATACCGTCGATCCCAGCGCCGCGCCCGCCGCGCCGCCGCCCAGTACGTAGCGCGCCTCGAAGGTGCGCGTGCGCGGGTCGGCCGCGTCGGACAATTGCCGCAGCCGCGCCGGGCCCCGCCCGCCGCCGCCGCCCTGCTCCTCGCCGCTGACGCCATCGCCGTAGAGCGTCGCACTGGCGATCGAGCCGATCGCGGGGCGGATCGTCTCGGGCAAGTTGACCACCGCCTCGCGCGGGCCTGCCTCGGCCACGCGCAGCACGGGCTGTCCGGCAGCGACGACTTGGCCTGGCTCGGCCAGCGTCTCCACGATCACGCCCGCGGTGCTCGCGCGCAGCACGGCATAGCGCGCTGCGTTGCGCGCGGTCCCTGCCTGCGCTTCCGCCGCCCGCACCTGCGCCGTCGCGGCGGCGGCGGCGGTCTTCGCCTGATCATAGACGAGCGCCGACACCGCCCCGGCCGCCACCAGATCGCGATAGCGGCGCTCCTCGGACGTCGCCTGCACCGCGCGCGCGCGCGCCGCAGCTACCGCCTGCCCCTGCGCCGCTGCGGCAAGCCCGAGATCGCTCGCGTCAAGCCGCATCAATTCCTGGCCGGCGCGCACCGTATCGCCGACGTTGACCAGTCGCCGGACGATCCGCCCGCCAACGCGGAAGCCGAGATCGGATTGCACGCGCGCCGCCACCACGCCCGAAAAGCTGCGCCCCGTCGCCCCGCCGGGCTGGGCGGTGGCGATGCGGACGACGGGTGGCAGCGTGCGGGGATCGATTTCGGCCTTGTCGCAACCGGCGAGCGCGCCGATCACCGCGATCACGCCGAACCATACCACCCGCGCCATAGCGTCACCCCCCGGTCAATCGACCAATGAGATGCCGCTCCGTGACGAAACTGTCAATCGGTCACCGTTTGGCGCCGCCGCGGCGACGGTTCAGGGGGCCAGGCTGCGCAGGATCAGGCTCGTCGCCTCGTTCACGCCGCGTGTGAGATCGTCCAGATTGTGCTGCAGCATCACCGGATTGACGAACGGCTGCATCGCGCCGGCGATCGCGCGACACGTCTCGTCCAGCGGGGTCTTGCGCTCGAACTCGCCGGTGCGGCGACCCTCCGCGATGATCTCGGCCAGGATCGAGAGGATCTGCGCGATATAGGCCTGTGACGACGGCCATTTGTCGGCACAGGAATGCACGGCTAGATCGAACAGCTGACGATCCGTGAAGCACACCGTCAGCGTCGCACTGGTCATCGTCTCGATCAGCATGCGCAATTTCTGCGTCGCGCTGTCGCTTTCGTCCACCGCCTTGCGCACCTCGGCCAGGATCTGGTCGAGCAGCGTCGCGCAGATTGCCTGCCCGATGCCCTGCTTGGAATCGAAGAACTTGTAGATGTACGCCTTCGACACGCCGATATCGCGCGCCAGATCCGATACCGTCGTCTTGCCATAACCATGGCGACGGAAATGGCCGTGCGCGGCGCCCAGGATCTGGTCGCGGATGGCGTGATCCTGCGGGCCGCGCGCCGAAGGTATTGCCTGCTGGATCGCATCGGTCATCGCTTATGCCTAGGGTTCGGCGCGCCGTTTGACAATGAGTGACCAGTGTAGCTATCCGTCACATTCGGGGTGTCGGGGGACAGGGGCGGAAGATGCGCAAGATCGTCAGTGCTAGCCTCCTGTGCGGCGTCGCGGCGGCAGTCTCCAGCTGCACGACCGGCCCGGATTATCGCGCGCCGGCGGTGACGCTCGCCCCCGCGTTTGCCGCCGCCCCGCCCAGACCTGCCGGTCTCCCCGCCGGTTCCACCGCCATCCCGTCGGCATGGTGGGGGCGGTTTGGTGATCCGCTGCTGACGCGCCTCGTCGAACGCGCGTTGCGCGACAATCAGGATGTCGCCGCGGCCGCCGCGCGCGTGGCGCAGGCGCGCGCCGGGTTGCGGACGAGCGAGGCGGCGCTGCTGCCCACGGCACAGGTCAGCGCGAACGCCGGCTATGCGTATCAGTCGCTCGAAACGCCGACCGGCCGTGCGCTCGGTGCCTTTCCTGCCTTCCAGCGCGGCACCGATCTGTATGACGCGGGGCTGGGCGCGAGCTGGGAGATCGATTTCTTCGGCGGGTTGCGGCGCGGGCGGGAGGCGGCGCGCGCGGACTATCTCGCCTCGCGCGCCGGCGCCGCCGCGACGCAGGTCGCCGTCGCAGCCGAGGTCGCCGATGCCTATGTCGCGATCCGCGCGCTGCAACGGCGCATCGCGATCGCCGAGGAACAGGCCGGCACGCAGGCGCGGCTGACCGATGTCGTCGCCTTGCGCTATCGCCGCGGCGTCGCAGCCGAGCTCGAATGGCGACAGGCGCAGGGCGCGCTGGCGCAGGTGCGTGCCGGCATCCCGGTGCTGCGCGCCGCGCTCGCCGCCGCGATGACCGCGCTCGACGTACTGCTCGGCCGCGCGCCCGGCACCGCGCAGGCCGAACTCGCCACCCCGTCGGCGATCCCCGCCCCCCCGCCGCTCGGCGACGTCGGTACGCCGGCCGATCTGCTCCGCCGTCGCCCTGATCTCATCGCCGCCGAGCAGCGCCTGATCGCGACGAACGCGCGCATCGGGCAGGCGATGGCGGAATATTATCCTAAGATCGCCTTGTCGGGGCTGCTCGGGGTCGCCGCCACCGGCCCGGGCGCGCTGCTCGGCGGCAGCGCGGTGCAGGGGCAGGGCTTCGCTGGCTTGCGCTGGCGCCTGTTCGACTTCGCCCGGATCGACGCCGAGATCGCCGCCGCGCGGGGGCGCGACGCGGAGGCGCTCGCTTCCTATCGCCAGGCGGTGCTGACGGCGGCTAAGGATGTCGAGGACGCGCTGTCCGCGATCGCCGAGCGCGGTCGCCAAGCCGCGATCTTGACGACCGGCGAGACGGCGTTGGCGCGCGCGCGCGACGCCTCGCGCGCGGCCTATCGCGGCGGCGTCGTCAGCCTGATCGAGGCGCTCGATGCGGACACGCGGCTGCTCGCCACGCGCGACGCGCGCGCGCAGGCCGATGCAGCACAGGCGCAGGCGAGCATCGCGGCGTTTCGCGCGCTCGGCGGCGGCTGGTCGTAGGCAGTCATGCTGTCGCAGCCGCCCTTCGGAATCGCAGCGCTGTCGGTGCATGGAACGTGTGACGAACCACGCGCTACCGTCCGATGATCGCGTCAGCGCTTTCACGCCCGCTAACAAGACCTTCAGCCGCTTTCCCGACGGCCCCGGTCGACACGCCGCAAAAACCGCCGTCGCTGGCTGGGTCGCACAATCGTGCCCCCGTCGTCGAACCGGTGCGTCCGCGAGCCGCAGTCTGTCAGGCCTGGGTATTCGCCGAGCGCTATTGCATCCGTTGTCCGATACGGCTACTTCAGTTATTGAAGTAACAGGGTTCATCAATGAAATCGAAATCCTTTGCCGGCATGCGCTGTTCGATCGCAGGCGCGCTTGAACTGATCGGCGATCGCTGGGCGCTGTTAGTGATCCGCGATCTGTCGCTCGGGCTCCGCCGCTACGACGATCTGCGTTCCAGCACCGGCATCCCTGCCGCCACGCTCGCCGCGCGACTAAAGCATCTCGAGGCAGGCGGAATCGTCGAACGGGCGCGTTACCAGGATCGGCCGCCGCGCGACGAATATCGCCTGACGCCGAAAGGTCGCGATCTGTGGAAGGTGAGTGTCGCGTTGCGCGAATGGGGCGATCGCTGGGACGCCAGCGGATACGGCCAGCCGACCGTCGAGACCGTCGATCGTGACACCGGGCGACCGCTGAAACTAGCGCTGGTCGATGCCGAAACCGGCATCGCCGTGAAGCCGGCGCGGATCCAGCTTCGCCCCGGCCCCGGTGCTGACGACACTATCCGCCGCCTTCTCGATCCCGCCAGTGGAGCCACGTCATGACGCAGTCCGTCGACCTCTTCTACGATTTCCGCAGCCCCTACAGCTATCTCGCCTTCACTCAATTGCAGGCGATGGACGTCGACATCGCGTTCCGCCCGATGAAGATCCTGACGGTGATGGACCGGGTCGGCAACGTGCCTACCACGATCACCTGCGCCGCCAAGGGCCGCTATGCACGGATGGACTTGGCGCGCTGGGCCGGGCGGTACGGCATCGCGCTCAACCCGTCGGACATGCGCGAAAACGATGGCGACGCCTGCTCGCGCGCAGTCCTCGCCGCCGTGCCTGCGGATCGCGCGGCGGTCACGCTGGCGCTGTATCGGGCAATCTGGAGCGAAGGCAAGACGCTGGCCAACGCCACCGATGTCGTCGGCGCTATCGCCGATGCGGTCATCGACACGGCAGTGATCGCGGCAGGCATCGACACGCCCGAAACAGCCGCACAGCTTGACGCCAATACCGACGAAGCAGTCGAACGAGGCGTATTTGGTTCGCCGACTATATTCGTCGGCGACACGATGTTCTTCGGCAACGACCGGCTCGATTTCGTGCGCGAGACCCTTGCGCAGCAGAAGGAAGCAGCATGACCGACATCATCAAGCCGCTTGCGCTCGTGACCGGGGTCGGCCCCGGCACCGGTGCCTCGATCGCCCGTCGGTTCGCCGCGGGAGGATATCGTGTTGTGATGCTGGCGCGCGACAAGGCCCGGCTCGACGCGCTCGAAGGCGAAATCGCGGATTCGATCGGCATCGCCTGCGACGTGAGCGACCCTGTCGCACTGGCCCGCGTCATCGCCGAAGTCGGTAATCCGAAGATCGTCGTCCACAATGCGGTCGGTGGCGCGTTCGGGACGTTCGAGAAGGTCGAGCCGGAGACGCTCCAGCGCAATTTCGAGATAAACACGATGGCGCTGTTCCATCTTGCCCGGCTGACCGCGCCAGCCATGGTCGAGGCGGGCGAAGGCGCGATCGTCGTGACCGGCAATACGTCTGCACAGCGCGGCAAAGCGGCCTTCGCCGGCTTCGCGCCGACCAAGGCGGCACAGCGCATCCTCGCCGAGTCATTGGCGCGCGATCTCGGACCGAAGGGCGTCCACGTCGCCTACCTCATCATCGATGCGGCGATCGACGTGCCGTGGCAGCGCGAGCTGCAGCCGACCAAACCGGATGATTTCTTCATCTCGCCCGCCTCGATCGCGGACGAGGTCCACCATCTCGCGCACCAGCCGCGCGACGCCTGGTCGTTCCTTGCCGAGGTCCGCCCCTTCCACGAGCCATGGTGAACGAAATGTCCGAACATGATGAACGGCCGGACGGCCTGACGCAGTTGCAGGCGACGCTCGCGGGTGGGTTCAAAGCACCGATGGGCGAAACGCTCGGGTTCCATCTCGCCGAAGTCGAACGCGGCCACGTCGTATTCGAGGGTACGCCGGATCGCAGCGTCTATAATCCGCTCGGTTCGGTCCATGGCGGCTATGCGGCGACCCTGCTCGACAGCGCCTGCGGCATCGCCACGCACAGCGCGCTCGGTCCAGATCGTGGGCACACGACGCTGGAATTAAAGGTGTCCTATTTGCGGGCGCTGAGCGAAAGCAGCGGCACGGTTCGGGCGACCGGCCGCGTCGTTTCGGTCGGCAAACGCGTCGCCTTTGCAGAGGCGACGCTGATCGACGGCGAGGGTCGCCTGTGCGCCACCGCTACATCGACATTGCTGGTGTTCGACGTCGCGCCGCGGGCGCGCGGCGCCTTGCAATCCTGACCTGAGCGGAGACTGCGATGCGCGCGTTCGTCATCGATCGATACAAGGCCCCGCTGACGCTGAGAGAGATGCCCGATCCGCGGCCCGGCCCGGGCGAGGTGGTCGTCGCGATCGCCGCGACGAGCGTCAACCCGATCGATTTCAAGCTGCGCGACGGCGAGTTCAAGGCGGTATTGCCGATGGCGATGCCGCTCATCCTGGGCGGTGATCTGGCCGGGACCGTGGTGGCCTTGGGTATGGGCGCGGACCGGTTCCGGATCGGGGACGAGGTGTTCGCCCGCCCCGATCCGATCGGTACCTTCGCCGAGCGGATTGCCGTTGCCGAGGCCGACCTCGCGCGCAAGCCGGCGAGCCTGACGATGGCCGAGGCGGCGTCGCTTCCGCTCGTTTCATTGACCGCCTGGCAGGTGCTGGTCGAGCGTGCGGCGATCAAACCGGGCGACAAAATCCTAATCCACGCCGGTTCGGGTGGAGTCGGCACGATCGCAATCCAGCTAGCCAAGCATCTCGGCGCGATCGTGGCAACGACAGCAGGCCCCGACAATCTCACGCTGGTAAAGGACCTTGGTGCCGACATCGTCATCGATTATCGTCACGAGGACTTCGCCGAGCAGCTCAGCGGCTACGACGTGGTGCTCAACACGCTCGGCTCCGACGTGCTCGAAAAATCGCTGAAGGTATTGCGGCCGGGCGGCAAGTTGATCTCGATCTCGGGCCCGCCCGATCCGGCGTTTGCGCGCGCGATCGGCGCAAACTGGATCGTTCGGCAGGTGATGCGACTGCTCAGCGCGCGCATCCGACGCAAGGCCCGCCGGCTGGGCATCGACTATTCGTTCCTGTTCATGCGCGCCGATGGGGCTCAACTCGCCGACATCGCCGGACTGGTCGATGCCGGTGTGATCCGGCCGGTGATCGATCGCACATATGCCTTCGGCGACACGCCCGCCGCGCTGGCACGGGTGGAGTCCGGCCGGGCGCGCGGCAAAGTGGTGGTCCAGGTCGCCATGCCATGAGGATGAGTGGGCAACGGGCGGAAACGCGCGCTATCGTTTTGGGCGACGCGGCCGCTGGCGGGATTCCTGGCGCTGCCGGTAACTGTACGTCGCCCGATCCAATCTTGCGAAATGTTTTTCCGGCTTGTTTGGTCGAGGGGGATCTGTGACGTCAGTCACCGGCAGCGAGACAATTCGGACGACCATATCGCCGGCAGTCGCTCGTGCGACCTTGCTGCGCGAGGGGCCCGTCCTGTCGACCCTCATCCGCTTGACCTTGCCCAACCTGATTGCGTTGTGTTCCGCAACGATCGTGTCGATCGCCGAGACGGCGTACGTGGGATCGCTGGGCGTCGCGTCGCTCGGCGGCGTCGCGCTCGTCTTCCCCATCTTCATGCTCATGCAGATGCTGTCGGCCGGCGCGATGGGGGGCACCGTCTCCGGCGCGATCAGTCGCGCGCTGGGGCGTGGCGATCCCGATCACGCTTTGTCGTTGGCGCTATGCTCGCTCGCAATCGGCCTGTTCTTCGGCCTGCTGTTCACAGTCGCCGTTCTTGCTCTCGGCCCCTCCGCCTATCATCGTCTTGGCGGCGGCGGCCAGGTTCTGCATGAGGCGGTCACCTATTCCAACGTGGCGGCGCTGGCGATCATCGCGATCTGGATAACGAACATCCTCGCGTCGATCGCACGGGGATCGGGCAACATGTCCATTCCCGCCTGCACGCAATTGGCGGCTGGCATGGTGCAAGTTGTCGTAGGTGGAACCCTCGGTTTGGGCCTTGGTCCGATCCCGCGGTACGGCATGGCCGGCGTTGCCGTCGGCCAGGTCATCGCCTTTTCCGGTGCTGCTCTCGTCCTCTTTCTCTACCTCCAGTCGCGTCACTCCCCGCTTCATTTGCGACTGGATCCAAGCCTGCTGCGCGTCGCTCGTATTCGGGAGATCATGCGGGTTGGCGCGATTGCCATGCTTTCGCCGTTCCTCTCAGTCGCGACCGTGCTTGTCCTGACCGCGCTGGTCGCCCGCTTTGGCCATGAGGCCCTGGCGGGCTATGGCATCGGGGTTCGTCTGGAGTTCTTGCTCATACCGATCGCATTCTCAGTCGGTGTCGCAAGCGTGCCGATGGTCGGCACCGCGATCGGGGCGGGGAACCTCGTACGGGCACGCCACATTGCATGGGTCGCGGGTGGATTGTCCGCGTCGGCACTGGGGGTGATCGGTGTCCTCAGCGTTTCAATGCCGGGATTGTGGGTCGATATGTTCACCAACGGGCCCGGCGTTCGCGCGGCCGCTTATAGCTATTTGCGTATTGCTGGTTTCGCGTACGCGTTTTTCGGTTTGGGTCTTTGCCTGTATTTCGCGTCGCAGGGGGCTGGTCGAGTTGGCGGTGCGATCGCAGCGCAAGGTGGCCGCTTGGCGGTCGTCTTGATCGGTGGTTGGTGGCTCTTAAAAGAACAAGCTCCCCTTTATGCGCTCTTCACGCTTTCGGCGGTTGCCATGATAGTCATGGGATTGGGCACCGCATTGTTCGTCAAATTAGCGCGCTGGTAGAAAATCGTAATCCACCTTGGACCGCGAAGACTGGCGTAATCACAGTTCCTTGCAATTGGCCGCCCGATAGCGAACAGGCCGTTGTCCTGCATTCAACCGAGGCAATAACGATCAGAAGGTGGCGCTGATTGGGATCAGGTTCTTGGCGACCGGCTGAAGGTTGTATGACCCAGAGTCCGACATTCATTTCGGCCTAGCGCTTTCGATCTTCAGCCGCTCGTTCATGAATGGACCGACCGGTCTCGGGTGCCGTCCTTGCGGAAAGCGACCGTTCGTGGCGGTAAACGCGGCCTTCTCAGCTGTCGCCGGGGCGCGACGCGGATCAAAGCAATAAGTGGGTCAAACCGGCGCTCAGCATTGAGAAGCGTCATTTTAAGGGTTCAGCCAGTAGAAGCTTGTCACGCCGCAGCCGTACGGTGCAGATCGGCGGATCGCGATTGGGAAGATTGGCTTGCGGTCAGTTCAACGGTATCTTGTCACCACCTCACTTTTTCTGGTCGCACTGGTTCTCGCGGCGGCGACCTTCATAGCATTCGAGGTAGAGCGCGTCGGCCGCAGGCAGGCGGAGCAGCAGCTGCAGGCGACCACCCGGGCGCTGTCGCTCGTCGTCGACGGCGACCTGAAGCGATACGAAGCCATTCTGCGAGTGTTGGCGATGTCGCCGCATGTGGCGCAGCGGGATTGGTCGGGCCTCGACCTCCAGGCGCGGCGGATCTTGCAGGAGCCGGATGCATGGCTAGTCGTAAGCGACAGGGCGGGTCGCCAGTTGGTGAACACGGGCCTCTCGCGAGGCGCGCAGCTTCCGCCCGGTAAAGCTCCGGAGGATATGTGGGGCGAGCTGGACCAAGGCCGCAGCCGCATCTGCAACCTCGCTAGCGGCCGCGTCGAACGGCAGATCCTCTGCGTTGATATCGCCGCCCCGTCCCGTGGTCGGCCCGAGATCGCGCTGTCCGTCATCATGCGCCCGACCCGGCTTGCGAAGATCCTCGAGCAGCAGCGCGTGGAGCAGGGTACCTACGCCAATGTCGTCGATCGACGGGGCATCATCGCGTGGCGGAACGTGCGCCCTGACCAGTTTATCGGCCAGCTGGCGACGCCCGACATCCGCGCTGCCATGTCCAGGCGAGCCGAGGGCGTACAGGAAAGCCACTCCCTTGAGGGAGTTCCGACGGTCGCTGCGTTCAGCCGCTCTCCCTACTCGGGGTGGACCTTCGTTGTCGGCGTTCCCCGCTCCGACATTCGCGCTGGCGCCAATCAGGCGGTGCCACTCGCGCTCGGTGCAGCCGCCTTCCTGATCCTCACGGGCGCAGCCGTAGGCTTGCTTACAGCACGCCGTGTCACCCGCGCCGCGAAGAACCTGGCTGAAACCGCCGGTGAGATCGAGCGCGGATTTGCGCCAAAGTACAGGCCCACCGGGCTCAAGGAAATCGATACGGCGGCTGAAACGCTGCAAGCGGCCTTTCAGGCGCGAAAGCTTAGCGAGGATCGGTATCGACTGATCTTCGAGCAATCGAGCGATCTCATCCTTACTGCCGACCTGAACCAGGTCATCACCGACTGCAATCAATCGGCCGCGGTCGCGGTGGGTGTCCGCCGAGAGCAAGCCATTGGCCGCAACATCGCCGAGTTCATCTCTCCCGACGATTTTACCCAGACCTCTGACAAGCTCCGGCAGAAATTGGCGGCTGGCGGCACGACGCGCTATGACGTCCGAGTTCGAGACAGCTGAGGTGAGTGGCTGGATTGGGAGATCAATTCAGGGCTGATGTACCGTGCCGACGGTGAGGCTTTCGGCCTCCATGTGGTGGGACGGGACGTAACCGAGCGTAAACGTGCAGGCGAGCGTCAGCAATTGCTGATCAGCGAGCTGAACCACCGTGTTAAGAACACCCTGGCGATTATTCAGGCGCTGGCGCAGCAATCGTTCAAGGGAGTTCTCCCGCCTGATACCGAACGCGCGTCCTTCGAAGCACGGCTGGCAACTTTGGCGGCTGCTCACAATTTGCTCACGCGGCAAAGCTGGGAGTCGGTCAGCTTAGAAGATGTCGTCCAGACCGCCGTTGGGGCGGTTTGTGGGGCTGAGGCGCAGCGGCATCGCACCGAAGGCCCAGAAGTGACGCTGACCCCGCAAGTCGCCGTCTCGATCGCTATGGTTTTTCACGAGCTCTGCACCAACGCAGTCAAATACGGGGCGCTGTCCACCGGCCGCGGCACCGTCACCACCCGGTGGGAAATCGGTCGAACCCAGGGTGAGCCGCGCTTGAAGCTCCACTGGATCGAGGAGGGAGGGCCGCCGGTCGTGCCCCCTGAGAGGAAAGGCTTTGGAACACGCATGATTCAACGCGCACTTGCGGCCGATCTTGACGCTCAGGTCGAACTTGATTTCCGGAGGGACGGGCTCATCTGCCGAT
Organism: Sphingomonas sp. TZW2008; assembly: GCF_002117915.1. Lineage (GTDB taxonomy): Bacteria > Pseudomonadota > Alphaproteobacteria > Sphingomonadales > Sphingomonadaceae > Sphingomonas. Next base: position 19,859 of record NZ_BDJB01000017.1, read on the forward strand.
TAGACGCTCCGCTGCCGGGAGTTGCCGCATGATGGCCAAACGCGTTCTGGTTGTGGAGGACGAGCCGGCCATCGCACTTGCGCTCGAGGACATGGTGGAAGCCTGGGGTGGACAACCGTTGGCTCGGCATCGCGGCTTCAGCAAGGCTTGAAGCTGGTTGTGAGCTGTGCCCCGGACATTGCCATTCTCGACGTCAATCTTCACGGTGAGCGGAGCTATCCGATCGCCGATGCCCTCGCCGACAGGGGCGTGCTCTACGTCTTTGCGACGGGCTATGGCGACACTGAACATCCCGGTCGGCATCGTCACGTGCCAACCCTGACCAAGCCCTATTCGCTGGAAGACGTACGGCTTATCATCGGCTCCATCGCAGAGGCCTGAGGCCGGCGACCGCTGACTGACAGCTTTGGCGTCAAACCCGGATTCGCTCACCCACGGCCCTGCGACGTCCCCGAACCGGGCGCGTTTTCAGGTCAACTTCGGCTCGTAAGCGCACGAGACCGGGCGCTCTGCACGCGCTGTATCACGAACGTTGCGTTGCCCGGGCCCGAGCGTGGTCACTTGCCAGCGCTCGAGCCCGTTCCGGCCCCGAAGATCAGTTGCCGGACTGATCTTTGGCCATGTCCTTGATCTCGCCCTTCGAAGCGGCGGAGACCAGCACGTCGCCGGAAGCGCTGAAGTTGCCGGCAGGGATGGTTGCGATCCGCTTGCCGATCTCCATGCGCACTGCCTGGATGCGGCCACGCGCATCGGTGACGACCTCGCCGACGGTGCCGATCGTGCGACCGCGCAGATTGGTGATATCCATGCCCGGTGCCACGTCGAAGCTACCGGCGGCATTGGCGGCAGAAGTGCCACTTAGCGCCAGGAAGCCGTTGCCTGCCGTTCCGCTTGCGCCGCTATCTGCGGCACCGTTGCCGGTGATCGAACCCGCGGAATTGCGCATGGTGCCGACGGTGTTCGTGGCTCGATCGCGTGTCTTGCCCACGAGACCGCCCGTGGTGTCGACTGCGCCGCGCAGCGTACCGGCAGCGTTTCCGCCAATGCGGCGCACATCGTCGGTGCCGACCAGATCCGCAGTCGCACTGCCGCGCGCCGAACCGGACCCGCCGCCGCCGAGGCTCAGCGACTGGCTGGCATTGTCGAGCGCCGTGCTCCCGCTGCCGTTGGCCTGCCCCGTCGCATTCACCCGGCCGCTGCGACGGTCGACACGCGAACTGGCGTTGGCGTCGCCGTTGGCACGCGTGCTGCTGCGTGCGGTGGTGGTCACTGGCTGACGGACGCGTTCGATCGTGCTGTCCAGGGTGCCGGCGCCGCTTCCACCGATCGTGCCGCCGAGCCCGCCAAGCGATCCGCCGCCGCCGAGTGCGCCGCCCAGACCACCACTGCCGCCGAGGAGCTGAGCCGGGGCTTGTGCCGCGGAGAAGGCAAGCGCGGCTGCCGTCACGAGAAAGAGCGTCTTCATCGAGCTTTCCTTTTCATCATCGATCGCGCGCCAGATCGGCGCGCTTCCGTCGAGAACGGATGCTCGCAGCAACTTAATCCCTGCCGCTGATCATTTTTTCGGCGTGCGACACGCGCCGCAGACGAGGCCGCGGCCGTAGACGGGGTCGCTCCCGCGCTTGCCGAGGTCGATCGCCTCCCGGTCGAGGGCGCTCAGCGCAGTCGCGATCGCGGTGCTGTCGGGTGCGGCATGGAAATGCGCCAGACGCGCGGCAACGAACGGGACGGCGAACGACGTGCCGCGTACGGCAACGGTTCGTCCGCCCAGGCCCGCGGCAAGCAGGTCGCCGCCAGGCGCGGCATAATCGAGATGCGTGGCACGCCCCGCCTCGATCAACGCGCGGTTTCGTCCATCGACTCCCGTAACGGCAAGCGTGCCGGGGTAGGAAGCAGGGTAGGCAGGTGGCGCGGCGGGGCCGTCGTTCCCAACCGCGGCAACGATCACCGTTCCCCGGGCGAGCGCCGTTGCCACCACACGCGACAGCAGCGGATTGAAGGGTCCGACGAGGCTTACCGCGATGACCGGCACGCGCTGCCGAACCATCCAGCCGATCGCGCGGGCGATCGCAGCGGCACTTCCTCCTGCAGGGTCACGGCCATAAACATCGGCGACAAGCAGTCGCGCTCGTGGCGCGCTGCCACGGATCGTGCGCGTTCCCCGAATGAGTGAGGCGAGCGCCGTTGCGTGGGCGTTCGGCGTCGGTCCCCCGGTCGCGAATGCCTGTTGCACCACGGCGCCGTCGACCATGCCCGGGTCGACCCCCCCGTCGATGATCCCGATCGATGCCCCGTCCACGGCTGCGACGGCCGGGCTCTTGTCCGCGGCCGGCGCGAACGGCACCATGGTGCCGCTTGCGAAATGGAGTGGATCGGTCGAGACGCCGCGGCCCCCGGCAATGGCGCGCATGCGCTTGAGCGCCCTGTTCAGCGACGTGCCGGGCGGCACCCGGAAGCGCGCGTAACCGATCCCGAGATCATCGATCGTCTGGCGTTCGAGAAGCGAGAAGCCTGCCGCATCCGCCTGCGTCAGGAGCGCTTCGTCCGGATCCTCGACCAGGATTTCCCTCGCACGCACCGGATTGCCGTCGCGATCGATCTCGATCAGGTCTGGATGCCGCCGTGCGGTCAATTCGAGCCGATAGAGCCGATCGCGCGCAAGTGTTCGCGCCGCCCGCTCGGCCCGCCGCACCAGCGGGCTTTGCGTCACTGCGGAGCCAAGGTCGCGCACGATCCCGCCGACAGGCGGTAGCAATGGCGGCGGCAGGATCTGCGCGCCCGCGCCTGTCGGCGCAACCAGCAGTGCAGCAAACAATGCCGGCAATCGGTAACTCATCAGTTCTGCGCTAGCCCGGGCAAATATCTGTGTCATGGGGATTAAACGAGGGACATCGCTCGTTTCATCCGGTGAAGGCAGGGAAGTCCGAGAGAAGTGGTGTTCGAGGACGAGATGGTGGCGCTCCTGCCGCGGCTGCGGCGGTTTGCCCACGCGCTCGCCCGGTCACCGTCGGACGCGGACGATCTTTGCCAGGCTGCCATAGAGCGCGCGATCAACGCGCGCGCATCGTGGCAACCCGGAACACGATTGGACAGCTGGATGTATCGCATCATGCGCAATCTATGGATCGACACCGCACGCGCCAGCAATCGGCGCGCGGCGACGTTCGTCTCGGCGGAACATGGCGAATACGTCGGCGATCGCGGTGATCGCGCAATCGAGGCCAGCGTGGAACTGGGCCAGGTCATGCGCGCCATGGAGGCGTTGCCACTGGAGCAGCGCGAGGTGATCGCGCTCGTTCTGGTTGAAGGCCTTGCCTACAAGGAAGCGGCCGAAATGCTCGACATTCCAATGGGAACGCTGACGTCGCGCCTCGTGCGTGGGCGTGCGGCCCTGATCGAGCGGCTGGGAGAAGCGGCGTGAACATCAGTCCCGAAATGCTGTCCGCCTATGTTGATGGCGAACTTGATCCCATCGCGGCAAAGCGCGTCGAGCGCGCAGTGATAGCGGATCCGGATCTTGCCGAGGAACTCGCGCGGCAGCGGCAATTACGGGAACGGCTGCATCTCGCCTTCGATCCGATCGCGAAAACGCCGCCACCTGATCCCCTGGTGGCCATGCTGCGGGCATCGGCGAAGGTGAGCGACATCGCCGACGCGCACGAACAGCGGCATCGGCGCGCCATTCCACGCTGGCTGCCGGCGGGCAGCGCCGTTGCCGCCGCGCTTGTGCTCGGGCTGCTGATCGGGCGCGAACTGTCGCCGGATGAAGGTCCATTCGCGGTGCGCGACGGGCTTCTGGTAGCCCGCGGCGACACCGGCAAGGCACTCGACACCCAGCTTGCGTCGATCCCGGCAGCGGCCGATCCCGTGCGGATTCTGGTGACGTTTCGGCGCACCGACGGCGTTTATTGTCGCGCCTTTGAAACGGGCAGGCAGGCAGCAATCGCGTGCCGCGGGGAGGGCGAATGGCGTGTGCAGTCGCTGCGCGCAGCGGAGACGGGCGCCATTACCGACTATCGCCAGGCCGGCTCGGGCGGTGCGGCGTTGATGGCTGAGGCGCAGGAGATGATGACCGGAGATCCGCTCGATGCCGCAGGCGAGCGGGCAGCGATCGGTTCGCGATGGTCCAGGTCGGCTTCAAGTCGCTAGCCCTGCGCCGGGATTAAAGCCGGCACAATTTTCGTTCTCCGTCGAAGCGTTCGAGAACGGAGAGTATCATGCACAAGTCCACGGTTGCCGCCGCCCTGCTGCTCCTGTCCTTCCCGGCAGCGGCCCAACAGGTGTCCGAGCCTGCCTCCCGCACTGCGCGGGCCAGCGGCGAGGCAATTGCCGGCGTGCAATATCAGACGGGGAAATATGGAACCGGGGAGCGGATCGAAACCACATCGGCGGTGGCCGGGACCCGCGTCGTCACCGGCCGCGTGATATTGTCCGCTTCGCTGGCTTATACACGCATCGATGCACCCGGTAACGTCGTGCCCAGCGGCAGCGGGCCTTTGGGTCTGCCAATCCTCGTCGACCCAAGCCGTCCTGCCGCACGTGTCCGGCGTCAGGGCATCGGCGATACCAGACTGGGCGCGGCGTGGGTGCTGCCCATCAAAGGCGCCGATCTCGCTGCTTATGGGCAGGTGAAGCTTCCCACTGCCAAACGGGGGCTTGGAACCGGCAAAGCCGACTACGCGGCGGGTGTCGAGGCATCCAAAACGATCGGCCGCGTCACGCCGTTTGCCAGCGTGACGTACACGATGCCCGGAAGTCCGGACAGCTATCGGCTCCGCAACGCATGGTCGGGTCAAGCCGGGCTCAACGCGTCGCTGGGGTCGAGCGTGTCGGGTCAGATCGCCTATGGCCATGCCCAAAACCCCAGCTCCTCGCTGGTGGACGAACAGCTGCTCTCAACCCGGCTCACGGCCGGCGCGTCATCCAAGTTGTCACTCTCGGTACATGGAGGTGTGGGATTGTCGAAAAGCGCGCCGGAGGCCATCGCGGGTGTGCAGCTTGGCGTGCGGATGTTCTGACCGGGGCGCGCGGCCCGAGAAGGCGTAGGAGCCTTGGCGAGACTGCCTAGTCGCGATCGGCCGCTCCAAATTGATGGCGACACTTGAGCATGTAGGGGCGACCACCTGATCATGAACGAACGACCGCGACTGTCAGTTCGCGCTCCAAACCGGCCGGGCGGGTTTCCACCAATTACGTTTGGCGGCTTTAAGATCAGGCAGGCCGTAGTTTCGCTGATCCCGTGCCGGTAAGCGCCTTCGCTTGAGTGTCTGTGATCAAGGAGAAAGTGCCGCAATCGCTATTGCTGTCTTCGAAGCAGCACCTCAGTAGCCGCAACGAGCGCAATGACGTCGGCAGCGGCTTGCTTCACGGTTTTGCATTGCGCGGCGACACTCTGCGGGTCTGCGCGGATGATAGCGACGGGCGCGACGTCTTCCATGATCACCCCGCAGTGAGTGAGCAATCGAGCGATCAAGTCATAATCCGGCGGCATGCTGCCACGAAGCCGCGAGAAGGCCTGCTAGTCCACCCGCAGCTTTTGCCGTCAGTCCTTTTCCGCGAACAGCTCTGCGACAGGAACGTCGAGGGCGTCGGCAAGACGCTGGACGACGGTTATCGTCGGGTTGCGCGTACCGCGTTCGATCCCGCTGACGTATGTGCGATCCATTCCGAACTCGAGCGCGAACTTTTCCTGCGCGAGCCCCTTCGCCTTGCGTAAGCGGCGCACGTTCATCCCGAGGCGCTGCCGCACGTCCATGGCAAATCATCAGCAGCGATGTAGATCTATCGTCCACGGTTGATGAGTCACATTTCGACTGGACTATACCTGCAGGCAGAGCGACGTCATGCGTCATGAAAACGATCATCCCGACCAATATTCGCTACATCAAGCTCGGCGCTGGCGGACGCTGGGAAACCGCGGCCTTCGACGAGGGCCATCTCGAATGGGGGCTGCCGACAGACCCGCACGATCTCGCGCTAGCGGGCGACTGGAGCGCAATGAAAGAGGTCTACACCGCGCTTTACCCGGCGCGCGGAACGGCGACGGGCTACACCAACGAGGCCAGGGCGTTCTATGACGGTGATCCGGACACGCTGTGGATCACCTTTGCACGCGGGCGCATGTGGTGGGCGCAGGCGGCACCTGAAGTGCACCTGCGCGGTGGTGAAGGCGCCGACGCAGGTATCAGGAGCGTGGCGACCTATGATGCAGATGAAAAGGAACGTCGGCGGCAGAAGGTCGGATTTTTCATGGGCGATGCGCGGATCAAGGCGACGACATTGCACAGTTTCAAGGGCTGGGAAGCACCGCTGTTGGTGATCCATGTTGGCCAGGCCAAGGGCAAGGACAGCCTTGCGCTGATCTACACCGGGCTGACCCGGCTGAAACAGAGTAGCGCCGGAAGCCGGTTGACGGTGGTAAGTTCTTCTGCAGAGTTGCTAGACTACGCCATGACCTGGCGGAATTTCGTCCATTGGCGCGCCACGGATGCGGAGTTCGCGACGGCGCTGAACCGCCCTGATGCGGGTGGCCAGCGCACCGGTCCATGAACAGATTATCCTGCTCGCCGCAGCCGGCGTCCGAGCCGTTGACGCGCGATCCAATAACGGCTTCTGGCACCTTCAGACGTTCATCGTCACGCACTGGATCGACACATTCTGGTCGGTAGCTGTCGTGCATCGGCACTCAATGGCCGCGGCAGCTTTCGCAACCTGGCCAACTGAAACCTGCCAGTCCGCTCCCGGCCCAGGAACTGCCATCCTAGCATCCGGCGCGCTGAACGGCTGGAAGTGGGCCGGAAACGGACTGGCCGCTTCCAACCGCTCAGATGCGAGAAGCGGACCTTAGCTTGGCCGGCATTTTAGTGGTTTAGAAGCCCCCCTCGGGGGCGCCGACCCTGGCGGTGCCCACGACGAAAGCTATGGTGCAATTGCCTGGCCGACGATAACCAGTGCTTATGGTCGGGGGCGATTCAAACTTTGCGTTTCTTCGAAAGCTTGAGCCACAGGTCTATCGCCTAGGCTCAGGACTCGTTGATCACAGCCAGAAGATGACGGTTGCAGCGAGGGCGACGGCGG
>NZ_BDJB01000018.1 GCF_002117915.1 Sphingomonas sp. TZW2008
GGTCTCCTCGCGAAGCCTGAATCAGATCGCGACACTCACATCAATGGGTCCTGACCCTAGGCAAAGCCAAGGGTGTCGATGTCACCGTTATTAAAGTGACTACGCCAAAGGGTATCAAATATGGTCCTCAAGCAAAAAGTGGCGAGACCCTCGTCATCGTCGGTTACAGACTCAAGAATACGGCGGACAAGCCGCTGTCGCTTCTTGAGCGACCCGCCTTCGCCCTGATCGATGCGCAGGGTCAGCGGTACAACCCCGACGATTTCATCACCGCCTCAGCAGGCGTAGAAGTTGCGGCGCAGAACTCCTTCGTAGCGGATATCAATCCTAACACGTCGATAGACGGCCGCGTGGCTTGGAAGCTCGACGCGACCGCTTTCGATCGCAACACGTGGAAATTGGTGGTCGCCGGCGACCCGCAGCTTACGTTCGCGCTGAAGTGAGGGGCACGACGATCGCGGGGTTGGCGGCCAGCCACCTCGCGTTCCTCGGCGTCGGCTAGGCGCGAGAGACGTTGGGTCTCCTGACGCAGCGCGAGGTGAGCGAAGTGGGCCCCCTCGAAGTATACTAGCTCGGAATACGCCATGATCTGCCGACAGAGTTCCGTAAGCAGAATGCCCATTCGCGTGGCATGTTCCTTAACCATAAAGCTCGGGAACCTAGCGGCGCGTGGGGTGAAATAGATGCCAACGGACAGATTTCTGTGAAACCTGCAACGTAGGATTTGTATGCTAGTCGGCTTTGTCGTTGAGGTCCCGTGGCTCTCCTTGATCGGTCAAGGCAACGTATGTGAACACCCCCTCGGTGACCTTCTCTGCCTGCTTCGTGCCGCGCACGCGCGTCCACGTCTCCACCTTCACCTTGATCGACGTCGAACCCTCGTCTTCCCACGAGCAGAAACAGCTAACTTCGTCACGGATAGAGATTGGGCGCAGGAACCGCATGGCGTCGATCGCCACCGTGGCAACCGGTCCTGCCGCGCGTTCAACCGCGAACATGCCGCCTGCCAGATCCATCTGGGATAACGTCCAGCCGCCGAAGATATTGCCGCTGGGATTTGCGTCTCGCGGCATTGCGACGGTTCGAAGATGCGCGCCGCCGGGCGGATTGGGGAGGGTGTCCATACGACGCGAACGGGTGTACGCCACTAGGTGTCCGTCGACCGATGTCGATCAAGCCGTTTGTTGATGCGGCGGTTACCCGGTTACCCGTTTACCGTTTTGCTCAGCGTCTGCAGCCCGGCCCTGCCTTCGCGTACCCAACGTATGATCGCCGGCAGAATTTCACGTTCAGGTGTCTCTACGCGTACCATCAAACCTACGTTTTCCGCCGCGAGCGCTGGCCCCTCGATCATCATTCCTTCGGCCGAGATGTTCTTGATCACGATGTTATGGGTTCTGTCACCAACAACGAGCCTGGCGTTCCTAATTACCTTCCTACGCTCCGGCCGGGTGATTTTGTAGCCGACTGGTGATGCAGAGTCTCCTTGTGCCGTCAGCTTTTCTGAGAGGTCGGGTAGTGTCATGGGGGCGCCGTAAACAAAACCCTGTATGTGCGTGCATCCAAGCTCCCGGATCATCTCAATCTCATCTTGTTGCTCGACACCTTCTGCCGTTGTCTCCATGCCAAGCGCGTTTGCCAGCATGACGATCGACTGAATGATCGCTCCATTGCGATTGCCTTTGTTGATAGCACCGCGAACGAAGCTTTTATCGATTTTGATCTTGTCGAATGGCGCCGTCTTTAAGTAGCCCAAAGCAGAGTAGCCGGTCCCGAAGTCGTCGAGTGCGAGCCGGACGCCTAGGCCTTTCAGCGCTTTAAACATCATGTCAGATGAGGACGTGTCGCCAAGGAACACACCTTCTGTGATCTCTAGCTCGATCCGATCTGGAGCGACATCATGGCTGGCGAGTGCGTTTGCTACGATGGCGGCGAAACCTGCATTGCCGAACTGTATCGGTGAAACGTTGACCGCAACCCGGATGCTCTCGGGTAGGTGGGTTGCACTCTGGATCGCGGTTCGCAGCACCCATTCACCAATTGATCCGATTAGCCCGCACTCCTCGGCTACAGGTATGAAGTCAGCCGGGCTGATCTGCCCAAGCTTAGGATGGTGCCAACGGAGCAAAGCCTCGCACCCGACGATCCGCCGGGAGTCAACAGACACAATCGGCTGGTACACGAGATGAAGCTCGTCATTCGCAATCGCTACACGCAAATCGTCCTCGAGCTGCTTGCGAGTCCTGGCGCCGGCCAGCATCTCAGCGGTAAACACGCGGTACACGCCGCGCCCGTCGCCTTTGGCCCGATACAAGGCCAGATCAGCATTACGGGTGAGCGCCTCAGCGTCAGTCCCGTGATCCGGCGAATAGGCAACGCCCACAGAGCAGCCGATTGTCACCGGCACATTATCTATGAGATAAGGCTTGGATAACGTATCGATGATGTGACTCGCGAAATGTTCCGCGGCTTGACGGACCTCACCGCCGGCCATGATGATTTGGAACTCGTCGCCGCCGAGGCGTCCGATCAATCCTGTGTTGCTCATTACCCCTGTCAGCCGCTCTGCTACTTGCCTCAGCAGCTTATCACCGGCCGGATGACCAAGAGTATCGTTGACGCTCTTGAAACGATCTAGATCGAGCAGGAGCAATGCCACGGGATCAAACCCGCTGCGCTGAATAGATAGGGTCTGCGTCAACACACTCTGCATCCGTTGCCGGTTCGCTAAGCCCGTTAGCGCGTCGGAATACGCCAGCCGATTTATCTCGGCGTCGACCCGACGTTGCTCGGTCAGGTCACTGCCAAAGCCGACGAAGCCAACGAAGACGCCCTGTTTGTCGAAGCGCGGCGCTCCTGAAATCGACCACCACCGCAAATCTGTATCGTGTCGCGTCTCCACGACGAGACCTTTGAAGCTCGTCTTGGCGCTCAGATGAAATGATAGGGTACGGCCTACACCAATGGCTTGGTTGCTGACCTTGAAGATCTTCGTCAGCGCGCAGCCCTGGGTGTTCGTTTCGAGAAGCAGGAGCCGCTGGATATCTTCGGACAGGTAGGTCAGACACCCCTCCTGATCCGTTTCCCAGAACCAACCTCCACTGCTCTCCTCAAACGCACGGACAAGGCGAACGGCTCGGGCGGCATCCTGTGCCTGAGCATGAGTCGCCTGCAGATTAGGTGAGTCGTTGCGGCGGTTGAAGAACATATCTCCCTGTACCGGCAATCTCTTGCGACTTGATTATCGGACGCTCTGCGCCATTGCGCTTAGCTTCCTGTAAGCAGCAGGACATTTTGTAATAGCGACCCCACAACAGGCGGCAGCGGCTGAAACGAAGAGGCTCTTGAGTGGCAACGCACGTGTTCTTGCAGGATCTAAGTGATTGCCGCCTCTCTGCATGTCGATCCTACTTACTTGACTATGCTTCTACGACATACTGGTTAGCACCCTTACCTTGAGGTGAGGCAGGGTCTCACCTGAAGCGAGCCTTCGCTGGGGCTCGTCTGCGAACAACCTCCACGTTCAGGAACCAACGCAGGTGCATCAACCAGACCGCAAGGCGGTTTTAACCGTTGCCGGCTAACGTGTTTGGAGGAGGTAGGCAGATGAAAAACGAACTGGCATTGAAGCTCAGGTTGATGGCAGCTGTCGTGACCGTCGTGCTCAGTATGGTCTTTTGGATCATCAGCCGAGCAGATGTGGAGGTTCTAGATCTACCAACGGCCTGGATAGCACTAGCGGCCATTCAGGTTTGGGGTGTGAGTTTCTGGACAGCGCTCGTTCTCTCCATCCGATTTCGGCAAAGGAAGCCTTCCCCTGTAGCGATTCCGCTAGCGCCTAGCCTTGACCTATCTGACGGTCGCTTACCATCTGCATTCAGCCGCCCGCGCTAACAGCTGGCGATCCTGAAAGCGAATTGCCCTGTTAGTTCCACCTACTGATGACAATCTTACCGTCGCCATCCAGTAAGCGGAGAGTGGCGCCACCGAAACGAAACGAAAAGGCAAGCCTTGCGTTTGGCGGTGCATGTTGTTGATCGTCGCTGCGTTCCAAGCCGCTATGACCCTGCCTGACGTGGAGTTGCGTGCGCAGGTTCGCGCGAAGTCAGTCCTTGTTGAGCAGCGTGGCACATCGCGGCTTTCCGTGCGCGCCGAACCGGACGGTGGCAGCGTCGTACGAGTGCAGGCGCCACCTGCACAGCGGACGCTCAACAACGTCACTGTTACTGTTGATGCCGCCGCGCGAGTGGCGCCGGATGCAGCCAACACCGCGGCACAATAGGGGAAGATTAAAATGAAGACCATCGGCCTGATCGTCGCCGCCAGCCTCATTGCAGCAAGCCCCGCGCTTGCTCAATCGGAGAAGAGGAACCGCGCATCGAGCAATGGGTCCACCGTCGCGCAGCAGGCCATGGCGGCAAACACACAACCTGACGTGTTGCTCGACATTCCTAATTTGTCTGTTGATGAAATCACGCTTGAAGTCGAGAACTTGCAAGCTCGCATTGCACTTGATGCGCAGCTGGCGAATTTGCTCAAACTTTCCGCTGGTGCCGACGCAGGCATCGACAAGGTCAAGTTGACCATCAAGGGCGTTCAGGCGCAGGCGACGCTGGTAGTGCGGCTAGAGAATGTCCGCGCGATTATCGAGCGCACTTTGCAGACAATCGACAACAATCCAGAGATTGTACGCGGTCTGCTGTCGACCGTGAGCAACACTGTCGGCACCGTTGGCGGGGTGGCGAACCGCGCACTCCCGGTTGTGGGCGGGGTTGCCAACCGAGCGGTCGGCACAGTCGGGAACGTAGCAAACCGCGCGCTGCCCGCCGTCAGCGGCGTTGCCAACAACGCAGTGGGCGCCGTCGGCGGAATCGCTTCCAGTACGCTGCAGAACGGGCAGCTCCTCGATCTTGCCCGCAGCGGACTCTCTGAAGTTTTGCGAACCACCAACTCGACAGGTCAGGTGGTCCGTCAGGTCCGCGACACAGCCGGCAATACCAGCGAAGTTATCACTGATCAGGCCGGCCGCATCGTATCATCGCGGCGCATAAGCCAGTAGCCTAGGCGGCTTCAACTTCTCCCCTAGGACGCATGACGCGGGATCTCTGTTCACGTGGGATCTCCCGCTTGAGGAACGTACGCCGGGACGATTACGGCAGGCGCGAGTTTGCGGCGCTTGCTGGCTTCGCCGCAGAGCCTTCAAGCCGTTTTTCAACGAAGAGGTTTAAACGCTAAGCCGACCTCGAAAAAGCATCTTGCCGCAATAAGGTCCCCCGGCTGACCTACGTTAACTGAATAGTGGGCGAAGCCCCTCAGCGATTCTATGATCGTTAACCATTAAGTACGTAGATCACGTACTCACTCGACGCTCTGTTGATCGGTGATCGGGATAGCGTGTTGCGGGGGGGATGCGTGGTTTCCAGAAGTTCGTCGACGCTGCTCGGGCGTCTGCGCCGTGATAAGCGCGGCAGCACTCTTGCGATCATGGCATGCTCGATGATCCCGCTGATCGCCATGATCGGCTCGGGTCTTGATATGACGCGCGCCTATATGGCGCAAAACCGGTTTCGTCAGGCGTGCGATGCCGGGTCCTTAGCGGGACGGCGGATGCTCACCGGGCTTACCGTTTCGCAAGCGGTACGTGACGAAGCCACAAAGTATTTCACGTTCAACTATCCACAGGGCAACTTTCAATCTGCCCCCTACTCTCTGACGATGTCTGTGCCGACAGCGGGCACGCTCAAAATCGACAGCGAGACAACCGTTCCGACGACATTGATGAAGATATTTGGGTACCAAACCCTACCTGTCACAGCTTCATGTTCGGCTACTCAAGACTTCGTCAACACCGACATCATGTTGGTATTCGACCTTTCCGGGTCAATGAACTGTGCGCCTGGCGGTGCGGGCGATTGCGGCGGCAGCGAACAGACGGGCTCCAAAATCGCGGCTCTGCGGGAAGCGGCAACCAGCCTGTATGACACGCTTGAGCCAGCGCAGACGCAACTTTACCAAAATAACCTGCGGCTTCGCTACGGATTTGTGAACTATAACAGCTCGGTGAACGTTGGTCGTATCCTCTATCAGCGCAATCCAAACTGGCTTGTTCAGAATTGGACTTATCAATCACGAACTCCAAATTTCGTTGACGGGACGACCTTTTTAAACGGAAAGTCCGCCTGTAATTCTGCATATACGCGTGACTCAGAAGTTTCGCAGTTTGATGCTTCGTGGACCGGTGTTGCTGGCGGATGGTGGTTGAAAAGCAATCGATGTAGCGTGATCATCGAAACGACGTCCAACAATGAAGGTTATTCGTACGGGCAACGCACTCTTGACGTGCGGCAACATCTTGCAAGCAATCTGTCAGCAACAGAGACAAAGACCGAGGTGCCAATCTGGCAACTTATTGGAACAAACAGGAAGGTCCCGGAAACGCCGTATGTGCGAGACGATCTTCCTTATGAGCGTAAGTCGATTTGGAACGGCTGCATCGAGGAGCGAAACACCAATGCCGCTGCGATAGACGGGGGCACTTCTAGGCTCAGGACTCGTTGATCACAGCCAGAAGATGACGGTTGCAGCGAGGGCGACGGCGG
>NZ_BDJB01000019.1:0-898 GCF_002117915.1 Sphingomonas sp. TZW2008
AGCAGGCCAGGGCTGCAGTTGCGAGACAGTGCATGTCTGCAGAGACGTGCTGTGTTGCTGTCTGCAACAGAATAAGTTGCCTGGCAATGCATGAGGAATGGCTGTGGGACATGTCATCATAGCACTTCATGTCACCGCTACATCACAAATGGAGTGGAATGCTTGTGTGTTGGTGGCACTGTGGCTTCAGCTGTTTGCCATGCTGTCAGCATGTATGAAATAAGACACGATGCAGAGCTCTGGCACTCTGTTTCACGAAAGTGCATGTTTTCAGAAATCTGCATGGCATGTGCACATGGTGGTAGGGCAGATTTTCGAAAATACAAGTACATGACTTTTGCAGACCACTTTTTGCAGCTCTGTGCATGCACTGCTGCATTTCAGCGAGCAAAACGAACAGCAACAGCACAGTGAACAGGTTTCTCAGCTTTTGCAAGCACTCAGCACTCAAAACTCTGTGTGCAAGGGCCCAAAAATGGCAAAGTGCTTGTTGGCACTGGAGACTGTTTGGGGTGTTTTGTGGTGGTGAGCACTGCAGAATGCTGTTTGCATGATGCTCCAGGCCTTGCAGGACTCATGCACAGGCCAGGGAGGCAGCTGCAGTGAATTCTGTGCAAGATCACTCCCTCTAAAGGCCAAGTGCAATCTGAGCACCAAAGACATCACAGCCTGTTTGAGCTGCCTGCTGGTCAGCATCCTGGCTGCTGCTTGTCCTGCAGATGCAATATGGCATGCAGCAGAGCCTCACACTTCCTCCACACAGCAGAACTTGCATGCCTACAAATGCGCGCACTTGACGTAGGTGGAGCTGATGGACAACAGTTTGAGCAGTGCCTGGTGGGCACCTTTCTGACCAGCCATCTGCCACTCAGTGGTCTGCAGGGGCTGTAGCAGCAGT
>NZ_BDJB01000019.1:981-2710 GCF_002117915.1 Sphingomonas sp. TZW2008
TTTAGCCCTGCAAGATTCCGGGTCTGCAAAGCTGCAAGCTCTCGAGCCGGGACGGGTGCGGTTGGTCGCGCTGAACCCGTTTTGTGACCAGGCAAGCTTGACGCTCACAGCCGGCAGGACAGAGCAGCTGGTGGCGTGCACGGATGCCTTGTGGGCATACGAATCTGTGTATGGCTTTTTGAGGGCTTGTTAGCCCCGCGTCTGCACGTCACTGTCTTCAAGGAGATGGTGACAGACAGGGATCAGGTCCGCGAGCACGCAGTATTTCGCGCTCGTGGTTCCCACAGAGTAGCCTCGATGCATCAAAAGCGCCTTGTGGGTGCCAGCCGAAGCTTTACTGCACCCGAGCGCTTGCTTGTGATCGCCACAGCACCAACTGTGTCTGCAGCTGCAAAGGCCGTTACTAACCGCCCGGGCATCTTCTTCGGACAGAAGAAGACGATCAGCAGACTTCGCGCTTTGCAAGCTACGCTCAATCTGTGCTACGCGTTTCGCCTGTCCGCTGCGTGACTGCATCAGCCAAACCCACGCCGTGCTTGGTTTGAGATCACGTACGCTTGGACACGTTCGTCACAGAGGAGCTGTCGCCTGAGATCTTGTTTCTGTCTCAGCTTTCAAACACAAGTCTTACAGACGTCGGCAGGTGAGACTGCTGTTTGGTTTGCTTATCACTGTTCGCCTCTGATGGTTGGCAAGCACGTCTGTGCCCTTTTTTTGCAACAGCTCCTGCAGTGTGTGTTTGAATATGCTGACCACAGACCTTTCTCATCTGTAGATCACAAGTCCTAAAAACCCAACGCGATCACCCAACTCCTCCCCTCAGGCCAGCAGATCTTTTTCTCGGAGCTGTTGTCATCCACAGACCAAAGAGCTGAGCGTTCTGACCAGGTGAGTAACGGCTGGCCCTGCTTCCATGCACGCAACTGTGCCGCCCGTTAGCCGTTTTGAAGCTGTCTCGCCGTGCTTCGCGCTACGATAGCTCTGAATCGCTAGCTGCAGCTGCATCGAAGTTCTTCGAACAGCGCATCGCTGCATTCCGCTTAGCTGCTGGACAGTTGTAGTAGCGATCTTTGTTCAAAAATTGATAACTGTTGCCTGCTGCAGGGTGGGCTGAGGCTGGTGCCAGCTGCTTGTATTGCTTCAACCTTCTTCTTGAACCTGGAATCAAGGCTTCTGACAGTGTGCTCAGCTGCCCAAGTTTGCCTTAGCTCAGCCTGTACCCATGCCAAGATCTGAGCCATTCAACCCAGGTATGTCAGGTGCCATGCAGGCAAACCCATGCACAGTGTCTGTGGTGTCCCACTAGGCTTGATTGGAGCCATTGCCTGCTTGCTTTGAGCCCTTTCTGTCCAAAATCAGAGCCTCACAGCTGAAATGATGCTTTTTGGGGTGGCATATGCGGCACGTGCACCATGCTAACAAGCTTTGCATGCTCCTGCCTTTGCACACCATGTTGTGCATGCATTTCCACAACTTCTGACAAGGTTTAGCAGCCTTTCAAGGTCACCAGGGTCATGAAAAGCCTGTCCCTGCTGCCTCCAAAAACGCTACGTTCAGTCATAACTCCAACAAATCATTTTCCAAGGCATCATGCCTTGACCACCCAGCTCACCATGCCACAGCACTCTTTTGTGCACAAGCACTTGTGTGGTCTGAAGCCTTGCATGCAGCAGCAACCTGCAAGTGCTCTATCTAGTTGGCCTTGGTTTTGTAAATACTACTCCCTAAA
>NZ_BDJB01000020.1 GCF_002117915.1 Sphingomonas sp. TZW2008
CTCCGCCATCGCCCTCGCTGCCACCGTCATCTTCTGGCTATGACCAATGAGTCCTGACCCTAGAGGATCGAGCCCGCGATGCAGCGTTGGCGCGAGCGTCGGCAGAGATGAGCCGGAAGATCGAGGGCGATGCCTTCCCCACGGAGGAAAGCACGGCAACACCGACCATTTCGACTTCTCTCGCGAAATCGCTCGACAACCCTGTTGACTCGCTGGTTTCTGGTCCGCCGCCAACCTACGGCCAGGATCTGGAGGTGCGACGCTAGCAAACTGGGCAATAGCCCTCCCCGCGTCGCCTTTCCTACCGCTGATGCGGGCAGCGGTTAGCCGCCTGCCTCCTCCATAAAGGCTCGCACCCGCCGCTTGATAGCGCGGCGAGTGTCACGTCCGCACCGCACGTCCTCGATGAAGTTTTAGTCGCCCAGCACGTGATAGTTAGCCCACAACAAAGTTGGCCCGCCATGATCAGGGAGTGGCGGGCCATAGTTGGTCGCATAGCCAGATGCACTTCGGCAGCGTCGTAATCCTGCACGCGCCGCGAGGCGGTCGGAAGCGATTTTTTTTACAACTGCTGCGCGGAAAAATGCGCCCCGCCGAAAGGGGGAGGCGGGGCGTAGGTTGAAGTCATCCTCGCGCAATCATCGCGCCCGCTTTGAAAGCGCAAGGCGGATTGTCGTTCCACGGTGAAATGAAGTGCGCCCCGCCTTGAGTGAAGAGGCGGGGCGCTGACGCGGGTCTTTGAAGCCCACCCGCTGAAGTTCAGCTACATCAGAAGACCTTGAATAATTGTTAACGGTCCGCCGCCACTGCTTGCCGCACTTCCCTCAGCTCGGCGAAACAGGGATATGTTTGTTAGGCTCTGTCAGACTAACGTGGCAGCGCTCAGCAAGCGCTGTAGCGGCCTCAGATGAGCCGCCGATCGAGAGCCAAGCCGCCCAGCCCTTTCCACCGTTTCAACTCGTCACCGGAGGTCATTCGGCGGGTGGTGATGATGTATGTGCGGTTCCCACTGTCGCTTCGGAATGTTGAAGACTTGCTGTTCGAGCGCGGGATCGACATCTGTTACGAAACCGTGCGGATGTGGTGGAACAGGTTCGGACCGCTGTTTGCCGGAGACATACGCCGGCAGCGCGTCTCGCGTATGCGTGGCTTTCGGCAGTGGCGTTGGCATCTCGATGAAATGTACGTGAAGCTGAACGGCGAGATGGTCTATCTCTGGCGAGCGGTCGATCACGAGGGCGAGATCCTCGAGAGCTACATGACCAAGACCCGCGACAAGCAGGCTGCCCTGACCTTCATGAAAAAGGCGCTCAAGCGCCATGGCTCACCGGAGGCAATTACGACGGACGGTCTGCGCTCCTACCGTGCAGCGTTGAACGAGCTCGGTAACAGCGACAAGCAGGAGGTTGGTCGCTGGGCGAACAACCGGGTTGAGAACAGCCACTTGCCGTTCCGAAGACGTGAGCGATCGATGCTGCGGTTCCGCCGAATGAAGACGCTGCAAAAGTTCGCCACGGTGCACGCTAACGTCCACAACCACTTCAACCTAGAACGCCACCTAATCGATCGCCAGACCTACAAGGAACGCCGCTCTGCCGCATTGGCAGAGTGACAGATCTTTACGAGCTACCCCCCCCGGGCCTCAAAGATTGTCTGTCTCGTGTAGAGAGCGGTTCGCGTTAGAGTGACAGCACCCCCTTGATCGTCGCCTTGTCGATTGCACGCCCTGTGGCGACGTCGCGATCCGGCTGGGACCCAATGGTCGGACGGGTGGTGCGCTTCGCGACGCTAGGCGCGCCGCTCGTCATTCGCATTTTTTCCAGCGCTCCCCCGGATGGGGGATGAAAGGCGGAAGTGCGTGTGATGATTATACGCCTAGCCGAAGCGAGACCCCGGTGTCGCTTCTGTCGCGGGGGCTGCGAGACGGCTGCATTCATCGACAAGCCCTTGCATCGACCGGGTCTTTGGGGGCGTTCATGGGCAAGGAATGGGCGGCACCCGCCGCGGTAGCGGCGGGTTTGATGATGGCGATCGTGCCGGCTGCTGCAGCAGACCGCAACAGGAAAGGGACGCAAGCGATGGAGCTTGATCCCACGAGCCGCGGCGCCATTTTCGGTACCGGGCTGGAGTCCCGCGACATCGACCAGATGTCCGACTCTGTCGTGCGTGAGCTGATGTCCCGGCCCGATCTCGTCGGCACGTCGACGCCGCCGCGCGTCGTCGTCGACAGCGAGAAATTCTACAACAACAGCTCGCAACGCATTGATCGTGACATGATCACCAGCGCCTTGCGCGCCAGCCTGAACCGTGCCGCTGCCGGGCGTATTCGCTTCGTCAGCCGGGAGTCGATGGACATCGTCATGCGGGAGCGCGAGCTGAAGCGCACGGGCATCGCTGACGAGGGCACGCGCGGTACCACGCAGGGGGTATCTGGCGTCGACTATCAGCTGGTGGGCAAATTGACGTCGCTCGACTCCCGCGACGGTCGCTCCGGCCTCGTGCAGCGCCGCACGCAGGTTGTGTTCGAGCTGGTCGATCTGGAAACGGGCGATCTTCCGTGGACCGGCAATCCGTATGTCATCCTGCGCGCGTCCGGCGACGACGTCGTCTACCGGTAACCCGCGCATCTTTTACGCCGCGACCTGGCGTCACCTTCGTCCATCAAACTGTCTTTTCGGGGGAAAAGCGATGCGTTTCTTGATCAACACCGTCAGCCTGATCGCGACCGCGCTCGCGCCGATCACCGCCACCGCACAGATGCAACCTGCCGCTGCCGACGCAGCCACTGCAGTCGCCGCGCCGCTCGATGCCAAGGCCGCGGAGAAGGCCGCCAAGTTGGCCGCCAAGATCGAGGCTAAGAAGCAGAGCGAGCTTCGCGCCAAATACGGTGACGGGCCTTATCCGGATCAGATCAGCGCCTATGCAGACGCCAAGCCGGATGCGGTGCGCGCGCTCTATCGGGCGCTGTATGTTGGCGGCGAGCGCAATGCGGTCCTCAACTTCGAGCGGCTCGGCCTCGCCGCTTTCGAGGCCGGCCTCTACAAGGAGGCGGCATGGGCGTTCGACCAGGCGCTGAGCCGGATCGAGACGGTGTATGCGGACAATAAGCAGGCCGCCACCGCGCGATCGATCTTCCACAATGAAGCCAACAAGGATTTCAAGGGCGAGCCGTACGAGCGCGCTATGGCGTATTACTATCGCGGGCTGATTTATTTGCGCGATGGCGATTACGGCAATGCGCGCGCTTCGTTCAAATCAGCCGAATATCAGGACACATTGTCGGAAACCGAGAGCTTTCAAAGCGACTTTGCGGTGATGAACTATCTGGTCGGCTGGACCCAGCGGTGCGAGGGTCAGAACGCTGCTGCCGCCGAATCCTTCGCGTTGGCGACGAAGGCCGAGAAGAACCTCACCGCGCCGCCGGAGGGCGACAACGTGCTGTTTCTGGCCGAACTGGGGAACGGCCCCGTCAAGGCACGCGATGGGTCACAGGCGCAGAAACTGCTATTCCAAGCCGGCGCCGACTATCCAGAGAATGCGGCAAATGTTGCTTTCGCAGATGGTGCCAACGTCAATACGATCAAGCTGTTCCAGGCGAGCAGCGTAACCTATCAGGCAACGACCCGCGGCGGCCGGGCGATTGATGGGATCATGGACGGCAAGGCGAACTGGAAGGAAGGCACCGAGCAGGCTGGCGATGCGGCAATGCTCATGGGTCAGCAGCGGATGCTCAGCAACCCCGACGGCGGCGGCGGCATGGGCATGATGGGATTGGGGCTTGCGATGTCGCTCTTTTCCAGCGCGATGAAGACAAAGGCGGATATTCGCGCGTGGGACGGCCTGCCCGATCTAATCATGGTAGGTACGACAAAGGCAGGGCAAGTTGGCTGGACCTATACGCCATCGTATCTCAAGGCGGACGCACCGGTTGATCTGAAGGGGAAGGGAACTCGCGCCGACCCGAAGGGCTGCAGCATCGTCTGGATGCGGTCCCGCCCGGTGGCATATTCCGAGGCGATTGCGGGCGAGGACGAGGGCGTCGCCGCATCGCAGAACCGCAAGAAGGCGGTACAAGAGAAGAACAAGGCGTTCCGTACGCAGCTGGAAAGCGCAGGGCTGTGAGGGCGCGGGGGGCCTTTAGCGTCGCGAGCGGCCTTATCGCCTGCCTCGCACTCGCGTCGACGGGGCATGCACGCCATAATCGACCGCTGAAATGTCGCATCGGCGCTGCCCGGGGCGCTCCGTCACCCGGCGGTCCCGCGCTGGTGGCGAACGTGCCGCGGGCGATGACGCCGGTCGATCTGAACGCCGTCCAGATGAATGACCGCGGCATCTGGAAAAAGGTCATCGTCCAGGATCTGTTCGCGCGGCGTACCGAGGCGGATACGCTGGAAGTGATGGCGCGCCTGGTAAACTGCACCAAACAGCCGCTGGTCGTGCAGGCGCGATCTTCCTTCCTGGATAACGGCCAGTTTCCGACCGAGGCGGCCTCCGCCTGGAAGCCCGTGTTCATTTCACCGCTGTCGATGGCGACGTATCAGGAGCGTTCGATCGGCGCACGGAAGGTCGAGACCTATCTGATTGAGCTGAGAAGCGATCAATGACCGGGCGGCTTTTCCGGGCGGTGGCAGGCGCAGGCGTCCTTTTCGGCGCCTCGGCGACCTTTTGCGCCGCGCAAACGCGCGGTGGACAGCCAACGATGATGGGGGAAGGCAGGACGGAGCGGGTCGGGCAGCCGGCAACGATGGTAGCGCCGCCCTCTCCACCCGATCCAGCTGTAACGCGAACAGCCGGCTTCGCCGCCGCCTATGCACGTGCACGCTCTCCGCGGATCGTGGTGTTCTGGAACCGGGAGCTGACCGATGATCTTGATACGGACCGCGAGCAGGTGACCACGCTGTCGGGCACGACATCCTCGAACGGCGAAACACATCGTGCGGACTATACGCGGCGGCGTGCCGGATATGCCGATATGTCGAGCAGCAGTACGGAACATGTCGAGGGAGAGATCCGATCGACATCCCGGCGCATCGACAAAGGTCGCCGGGCGTCGGTTCATTCCGAGGCTATAGATTTCGACATCGAGCGTGGTTTCTGCGATACGCTCGCCGGCGCAGGGGTGCGGCTCGTCGACCGCACCGCGATATTGCGGGCAGCGGGTCTCGCCGCGAATACGACGAACGTGCAAGAGGCCGAAGCGCGGGGATTGCTGGATCGCGCCGAATTGCTAATCGAGGTGGTTCCGATGACCGATCCCAGAACCCCGTCGGGGACGTCCTATCGGATCATCGCTCGCGAACTTTCTACCGGCCGTGTCCTGGCACGCCTGAGCAGCGCCGGTCGGGGAACGGCGCAGAAGATGCCGTTCGTGGCGGGCACGGACGGTTTCGTTCGAGCCACACCCCGCGAGGCCAGCCCATCCGAACTCGGCCGGCGCGTGGCGATTGATACCATGGCAGCGCTCTCAAACGCGTTGTAACACGTAGTTTTCTAGACGAGGCCGGGGCAGCATGGGCACGAACATTCTCTGCGCGCGACGACTGATACCGTCCCTCGAGGCCGCCGGATGATCGCTCGAGGGGCTCTGTCAGAGTAACGTGGCAGGGCCTCGCGGGCGCTGCTACCGGCCTTGGATGAGCCGCCGATCGAGAGCCAAGCCGCCCAGCCCGTTCCGCAGGTTCAACTCGTCACCAGAGGTTATTTGGCTCGTAGTAATGATGTATGTGCGATTTCCTCTTTCGCTCCGAAACGTCAAGGACCTGCTGTTCGAGCGTGGGATCGACATATGTCATGAGACCGTGCGGATGTGGTGGAACAGGTTCGGCCCGCTGTTCGCAGGCGACATTCGAGGCCGGCGGGTGTCGCGGATGAGCGGCTCTCGGCACTGGCGCTGGCACCTCGACGAGTTGTACGTGAAGCTGAACGGCGAGATGGTCTACTTGTGGCGCGCGCTCGATTACGAGGGCGAGATCCTTGAAAGCTACATCACAAAACCCGCGACAAGCAGGCTGCCCTGACCTTCATAAAAAAGGCACTAAAGCGCGACGGCTCGCTGGAGGCGATCACGACCGACGGCCTGGGCTCATATCGCGCAGCGATGAACCGCTTCGCGGCTTCAAGGTCCGGGCACTCATGACTAAACTCATCAAGACTTAAAATACTTCGTCTTCCGTATCGATATAGAAAGTCGGCATCTGCGTACCTTTAACTTAGCACGTTCAAGGCAAGGTGATTGGATGCCGAAGAGCCGCGCACGGCCACGCTAGCCTACGATGTAGCGCCTTTCGCAAAAGCGATCCGGCCTAGCGAAAAGCCCTCCATCCATGCATCTCTAATTTCAAGCTTATCATGGAAGATCGGGCAACCTATGGCAAGTAGATCAGGTTGCCTTCCTGCTTTTTGCCCCGCAGAGAGGGCGTCTATTTCCGTCCACGGCGCGTCGTGTCCAGTTGCGCGATTAGACGCTTTGGGGCTGTCGCGGTCCCCCAACCAGTCTGTGACCATTTACTTGGTCCCGTTCAACGCGTGCCGCTGCAAGCCGTCCATAGTCAAAAAAGCATACGAGCGACGGGTAGTTCCGAACGAATAGCCTGATGAACGTTAAAGCGTTCTTCTATGATGCTAGTGGAGGGGCCTGACCCGGCGAGGCTAGGGAAACTCGCCGGGTCGTTCTAGGCTCAGGACTCGTTGATCACAGCCAGAAGATGACGGTTGCAGCGAGGGCGACGGCGG
>NZ_BDJB01000022.1 GCF_002117915.1 Sphingomonas sp. TZW2008
GTCTCCTCGCGAAGCCTGAATCAGATCGCGACACTCACATCAATGGGTCCTGACCCTACGAGCGCGCCAGCCGATGCTTACGATCTGGACGTTGATCTGATCCCATCCAGCGACGACACCCGCTGGCGGCCGATGTGGGCCGACGTCTCGTATTATCCAGCTGGGATGACTAATGGCGCTTTCATCCAGCCTGATGCGCCATGCCCGACCGAATCCCGTCGGATGCGGAATTACTATAACAATCGCGCTGACTTCGTCTCCTACATCACGGGACTACGTGCGCGAGGAGGTACATACCACGATCTTGGAATGATCTGGGGTGCTCGCTTCATCTCGCCAACCGGTCTATTTCGCTCCGCCACACCGGAAACTAACGACTTCAACGATCCGGATAACCCGACGAAAATACGCGGCTTTAGCGTCAAGAAATACATGATCTTCATGACGGATGGCGAGATGGCGCCTACTTCAACAGCTTATTCGTCCTACGGTATTGAGTACCTTGACGGTCGGGTCATGGGTCAGACCGGTACCTACGACGACAATGCGCTTAAGGCGCGTCATCTTCAGCGGTTTCGCATGGCGTGCAACGCGGCGAAGTCAAAAGGCATTGACGTTTGGGTTATCGCGTTTGCGACCACCTTGACGTCTGACATGACGAACTGCGCGTCGAAGCCTGAGCAAGCGGCAGGGCTCTCCACCAACGCGGCGCTGATAGAGAAATTCAGGGAGATTGGCTCCAAAATCGGTTCTTTGCGGTTGAGCCAATAGGTTCGTTGATCCGCCCGGTATCGAACGTTGAACCTCTCTCACAGCGGGGCGGCGACAATACATTAGGAACTCCGGCGTATAAATGGCCCTGAAAGGAAGCATATGTCCAGCCGACTGGCTAAGCTGCTAAGCGCCATTGTCGCTCACAAAGTCGAGTGGCTGATGATTGCTATGCTTCTAGCAATCTCATCTCAGGGTGACTTGCTACAAGGGGCTGGCTAGGATGAAGCCACCAAACGATGGCGCTTAGACGCGGCGGCTAGCGGTCGAGCGAGTAACGCTGGCAAACCCAAGGAAGCAGAATGAGGGTGTAACTTTCTGCCACGTATGCAATTTCCCGAGCCCGCGATCGTTTGAGCCTAACGTAAGGCCCGTTCGCTGGCCTCTCAAACTCAGATATTGGCGCGGGTAGCACGAGTATAAAGGCTGGCTCTTAGAATGACTCGGCCGGTTACGCCTCCCCTTTCCGGCTCGAGTAGTCGAGTGGCTAACAATTGCTATGCTCCTCGCGGTCTCGTCGCGTGGGGAGCTGTCACAAGGGTTTGAATCAGTCAAGATCGCTCAAAAGTAGTGCTTAGGCGCGTTATGTCATGTAACAAGTCTGAGCGCGTGAGTTTCATCCGACAGCTGAACATTCTTTACTTTAATGCGGTAAGGTCCTCAGAGGAGGCTAGATGATGATTGATAAGTTCAACCTTATGCTAAGCCGATGTGCAGCTATTGTGACGGCATTACTAACTGCCGCTTTCTTGACTGTAAGTAAAGCAGACGTAGTCATTTCAGAACTGACAAAGGCATGGCTTTTATTCGCCGCAATTCAAGTTTGGGGGCTGTGTCTCTTCATGACGCTCTTTCTCAATCTTCGCTTGCTGAAGAGCAAGCCTCGATCAGTAGCGCCTTCGCGGCGCTTGTCTGGACGCCGGTAATCCGCGACCTCCCGCTTTCTGCTGCATCAGCATACGAAGCGTTAACTTGATAACCCTTATTCAGTCGCCTGACAGGGGATTGATATGAAACGGACGTTGATCGAGCTGGCCCGCAATGTGCGAGGCGCTACTGCCATCGAATACGGCCTCATCGCCGCTCTGATTGCTGTTGCCGCTATCGCCTCTATGGGGAACCTTGGCAATCAGCTGAAGAAGACGTTCGGCAATGTCAGCACAAACATGAAGGCGACCTAAACCGCCGGCTTCCATAGCGGATCAATGTAAGCTTCCGTTTGCGCGAATGAACCAACGGAAAGGAAAGCGCGAGTTGCCTGAACCTCGCCGTTCCAGCTTAAGTGATAGACATAAGCCCACGCTTTAGAGGCCATGTTGCCTGCTCAAGGCGGTAGCCGCTGATCAAGCATAGACCTAAGCGAAGTTGGCTGAGCTGTAGTGAAAGCGACGAACGATCACGATCTGCGATCTGGGCGGTTTTGATGTGAACGATACAGCACTGCGCCATTCAATCAGTCACGAGTCGCATCATCATGCGCGAAGTCGCATCAATTAACCGCCGCCCCTAACTAAGCGCCCGCTCACCTGCATCTGGATCGGCTTGGTAGCGCAGGAAGCTAGGCTCAGGACTCGTTGATCACAGCCAGAAGATGACGGTTGCAGCGAGGGCGACGGCGG
>NZ_BDJB01000023.1 GCF_002117915.1 Sphingomonas sp. TZW2008
CCGCCGTCGCCCTCGCTGCAACCGTCATCTTCTGGCTGTGATCAACGAGTCCTGAGCCTAGGCCAAGCGAGGAAAGCGCTTTTATAGTCACGCAGCTCATTATGATGAGGCGGTACTGTCAAACGAACTGCACCTACTGGTAGGTGCGGGCGCCATGCTCCTCCCGCGTAAGCCTGCCAGTCCCTTTCAGTACTTCAACTCCTCCCCGAGGTGGATCCGGCTAGGTTCGTCTTCGCTGTCCCACGTGCATCGTGCAAGACAAGTTCGCGTTAGACCGAGAGCACCGCGCGGCTGCTTGCCCCGCGGGCGTACCTTGGCACGTAGGTGCCGCCACTTCCCTGACGTCCATGGTTTGGCGAAGCGGCTCATCTGATAGGCACTTGACATCGCCTTCTTAGTGAACGCCTGATTTGGGTTGGCTATCAGCCCTTCTGCCAAGATGACTATCTGAAGAATTGAATGGGGTACCTGGAACAGCGAGCGACTAGCGGGGACAGCCTTGCCCCTTCGTTTCATCAAGAGGGACAAGGTCCGGAGCCAAACGTAGGTGTCGAAATTTGGTGATCAAAAGCCTATTGCGGGGTGACTTAAGCGCTATGAATGCTGACAGATCCGCGCTTCATTCGGTTGTGCAGAGGCTTGCAGCTCGCTCGCCGCTGACCATTGAAGAACAGGACGCTATTTTGAACGTCCGCCACAAACTCGAATATGTGGCGAGGAACCGGAACATATGGCGGCCGCAACTTTCCGAGAGACATGTTCACGTCCTTGTATCCGGCTTAACCGGAGTTTTCAGGCAGGCACGGAATGGAATCCGGCAGATCACGTCCATCCACGTCAGCGGCGACATCATAGGTCTCGAGCAGATCGTGGCTTCGCACTTAATGCTTGGGCTAGAATCGTTGACGGATACCTCATTACTGATCTTGTCGCTTCCTGACCTGCGCCGGCTTGCTGATCGTTATCCTGCAATCGCCATGGCCTTCTGGCAGGAAAGCGCCGACTTAACCCGGATCATTGCCGAACGATTGTTTACAATCAGATCTCTCGGTGCATATCCCCGATTGGCCCATCTGTTCTGCGAAATGGCAATCCGCTCCGATGCGGTTCCTACTCGAGAATCAAAGTCGTTCAGCTTTCCCTTCGCCGCTAATCAGCATCATATAGCCGACGTACTGGCGCTCACCCCTGTTCATGTTAACCGAATGCTGAGAGAACTTCGAGAACGCAACGTCATGGGGCTTCAAAACCGGTCCGTCACAGTCCACAATTGGAATGTGATGCAGGACGTCGCGAGTTTCGATGCGGCCTATCTTCGGCCGCGCTGGAAGAATGCTGCCGTCGATTGCCGAAGCGATGGCAATGCAACGAAACTCCGCTAGTGGACGCAAGGGCGGTAGCGCGGCTCCAGAGATTTGTCATCAATCAGGTTGCCGAAGAGACCTTTGGACATTCGATACCTAGGCGATCCAATGCTGAGTGAAGCTTGGTTCCGGTTACCGGCTGCGAGACGACAATGACGCAACGGTCATTACCAAATTGCCTCTTTATATCATCATAGTGTTCATCACCTACGGCAAGCACGAAGGGCAGATCGGCATGAAGGGCTCGCAGTTCACGGATGAGCCAAGGCCCCTCACGATCTGTCAGGCTATGGTTCACCACGAGCACGTCGAAAAACCCCTGAGCCGAACGAACCTTGTTCAAGGCCTCTAGGGCATTGGCCGCTTCGTCGGCCACGTAGCCGGCGGCCGTCAGAACTTCGGCCACGAGCGCCCGGATGTTCGGCTCACCGTCGACGACGAGAATGCGTCCGGTGCGTCCCTGGTCGAGCACGTCGCGGATCTTCTGTGCCAGTCCCTGATAGGTGAATGGCTTTGCGATCATGTCGACGCCCGGATCGAGTCTGCCACCATGCACGATGGCGTTCCTCGTATACCCCGAAGTGTAGAGCACCCTCAGCCCTGGTTGCTGTTCCCGGGCAGCCTCCGCCAGCTCGCGCCCGGTCATGCCCGGCATGACGACGTCGGTGAACAGAAGATCGATCGCTTCTTTTTGTCGGTCGTGCAAACGCAAAGCTGACGGACCGTCGTGAGCCTCCAAGACGCGATAGCCCAGTTCTCGTAGGCATTCGACCGTGTAGGCGCGTACGTCGTCGTCGTCTTCAACGACGAGTATGCACTCGCGGCGGCGGCTGACCTCCATCCCTTGGGTGAGGGTGGTCTCGCGCTCGGCGGCGCCCTCGGCCGACAACCGGGGCAAGTAGAGCTTGACGGTCGTGCCTTGCCCCTCCTCGGAGTAGACCTTCACGTTGCCGCCGGACTGCTTAACGAAGCCATAGACCATCGAGAGCCCGAGGCCCGTGCCCTTGCCAACCTCCTTGGTGGTGAAGAACGGCTCGAACACACGGGCGATCATGTCCTTTGGCATGCCCGAACCAGTATCGGTCACAGCGATGACGACGTATTGCCCCGGCGCTACCTCCGCATGCTGTGCCGCGTAATGCTCATCCAGGCGCGCGTTAGCGGTCTCAATGGTGAGTTGCCCGCCACGCGGCATGGCGTCGCGCGCGTTCACGGCCAAGTTAAGAATGGCGCTCTCAAGCTGGTTTGGGTCCGCCTCGATACGCCATAAACCAGGGCTCGTGACGATCTCTAAGCCGACCGTCTCGCCCAGTGCACGGTTAAGCAGGTCGGACATGCCGACTACCAGCTTGTCGACGTCGATTGCTTTGGGTGCCAACGGTTGACGACGGGAGAACGCCAGGAGACGCTGGGTAAGGGCAGCCGCTCGTTCTGCACCCTTCAAAGCGTTGTCCAACGCTCGCGTGGCACGAGCATCCGAGAAGTTCGCCGCCGCGAGCGCGCGATTGGCCATATCGATGTTGCCCGTGACCACCGTCAGCAGGTTATTGAAGTCGTGCGCGATGCCACCGGTCAACTGACCCACCGCTTCCATCTTCTGAGCCTGTCTGAGCGCCTCCTCGGTTTTGGCACGCTCGGCGACCTCAGCCACGACGCGATGCTCAAGCGTCTCGTTTAGCTCCCGAAGGCGCTCCTCGGCAGAGCGCCGCTCCTCAATCTCGCGCTGCGCGGCCTGGTACAGGCGAGCCTTGTCGACGGCGATTGCGGCTTGCGCGGCAAGCCCGGTCATTAGACGCTCGTGGCGATCGGTAAAGCGTTGCGGCTCTGAATGACCGAAAAATAGTCCTCCAATCACCTCTGAGCCACCCGTCATCACCGGAACGGCCAGGTAACTGCGCACAGGCAGATGGCCCTGTGGCATCCCAAAATGCGGATCGTTCTTGCCGTACCGGGCATCGACCAGGATGTCATTCGACCGGATCACCCCGTCGCCTTGGAACGTTGGCTGAAACACGTCCGTCGCCCGTGGCATCGGGAAGTTCTCGAATGCCGAACGCTCCACGCCTGATAGCGTGTAGAGCATGTAGCTCTCACCCGCGTCATTCAGTACGTTGTAGAAGAACGCGCCGAACTGTGCCCCAGTCAGCTCCACACTGGCGTCGGTCACGAGCTGCACTATGCGATCAAGTTCTAGCTCCGCAGCCACGGCCTGACCGACCTTGTTCAGCGTTTCGAGCGTGCGTGTCTCCTCTTGGAGTCTCTCGTACGCATCGCGGCGGTCTGCCTCAGCCGCCTTCTCCTCGGCTATGTTCCGTGCCTCGATCACCGTTCCGATCGGTCGGCCGCCGTCGTCAAGAACGGGGCTAGCCGTGAACGCTACGGGATAGAAGCTACCGTCTGGCGCGACGAACAGCTCCTCGCCCTGCATATGCGCGCGCTCGGGAAACGCCCGATCGATGGGGCATTCGTCAAGCGGATAGTGCGAGCCATCCGGCCGCTTGTGATGCACAACATCATGGAGGGGGCGACCCTGCATCTCGGCAAGGTTGTAGCCCGTCAGCTGCTCCGCCGATGGATTGGCATAGATGCACTGTTGCCGCTCATCCATCAGGAACACGGCCATGCGAGTGTTGGCCAAGATGGCATCTAAGCGCCTTGAGGCTTGGTCCAAGGCTGCTTCTGCACGATGCGTCGCTGTCACGTCCCGCGAGATCGAAAGGATCTTCTCGGGTTTCCCGTCAGCACCATTGATGGGAGTGACCGCCACATCCCACCAGCGCGGGTTACCTTTTGCAGTTGTCGCGAAACCTTGAAAATGACCAGGTTGTCCGAGCCTCGCCGCGTTAACTGCTGACAATGCTCGTTCGCGGTCGGTTCCGGTCCAGAAATCCGGCCAGTAAGCTCCGCGGATCATGTCGAAGTCGTCTACCTCCATGACGCACATGCCGCCTTCACTTAAAAACTCGAGGCGGGCATCAAGGTCGAGCACCTTGATGCAATCGGCTGAGCTGGCGAGGACCCTGCGATTGAACTCCTCACTGGCCTGAAGTGCAGCGGTTGCCTTGTGCCGTTCAGTTACGTCGCGGTAGAAGACTGCCAGACATTGCCCTAGCGGATACACCCGTACCTCAAGCCAGACGTCGTGTAGATCTGAGCGATGATGATATTCGAACGTGGAAGGCCGCTTTGTTCGCAGTGCCTCCTCATACGCGCGCAGCGTCGGAAGATGGTCGGACTCCGGCCAGGCCTCGAGTATGTGCTTCCCAACCAGCTGATCGCGACTGCGTCCGTCGATGCGAAGGCCCTCAGCGTTGATGTCTAGGATTCGCAACTCGCTATCAAGGATCGCGAACCCCTCCGTCATGCTGTTTAGAACGCGCGTTAGCTGCTCTTGCGCATCACTGGCAAAGCCGGGTTCTGCCGATTGTAGGTCAGGGTCATGAGGTTCAAACGACATTTGACAGAACTTCTTAAGGTTCGCCCCCCCCGGGGATGGCACGACGTAGTGGGATCACTTGAACCTCGCAACTGCTACGGTCGCTCGTGCTGTACGCTACGATGTCCTGGCCGATGGCTACGGGTATAGCCCAGGTCGATTTCCTCGATTTTCCACGTGAAGGCGCCTCCACAAGGAAGTGATTGGTCCCAGGCCTTAGCTCAGTCTGGATAGCGGATGGGTCAACGGCAGCGGCGACCGTCTTTGCTATCCCATGCCGTTGAAAGAAACAGGTTTTCTACCTGCTATAGATGCCTTCGTAGTGCGGGGGTCAAAGGTTCGAGTCCCGTAAGCGGCACCACCTTCTTTATAGCGCTTCCACAAGGGAAACGGCGGCTGCTGAAGCGAAGGCGCTGTGGCGTGGGAGCCCCCGTGAATCCTCGCTTGGATAGCTTTCACCAACAACGTCCGGCGGCACCCTGGGGGCGTTGGCTTTCGCATCGATCATGCGCGACTTCGTCACAGATCGTCGAGTGGGGAATCCGCTCTCAGCTGCCATTCGCAGTGACTACTAGCGGCTAATCAGCCACTCTCGGACGTTCGCTATCAGTGCGACCCAGCCTGAAAGCGGACGTTTCGCTTACGCCCATTAGCGACCCTGTGGACGGTAAGACCGCACGTTGCATAGGCAAACACTTGCTCAGCGCGACAACTCTTTACCGCTTCTGCCACGCGCGTCCTGTAATCGGTTTCACGCTCCTTAACGCTACATAGGGAGGTCCATTGTCTATACAGGCCGCACAGCTGCAAGCAGGCTTAGATTACGCCGCATCAAAGAGGGCGTCACGCCGCCTGCTCTTTTGTGCCAAATTCGGTGTGGTTACGGGCCGGCGCAGGTTTGCCAAAAAGGTAGCCCTGACCTGCTGAGCAACCCAACTCAATCAGCGCCAACCTTTGAGCTTCTGACTCAATACCTTCTGCGGTTACTTCAAGGCCCAGGCTTGTCGCAATCGAACATACTGCGCTCACAATAGCCCTGCTCTGCGGACGGGTGAGCCGCATGCGCGGCTTTCGTCATTGGCGGTGGCACCTCGACGAGATGTACGTGAAGATGAACGGGGAGATGGTTTACCTGTGGCGAGCGGTGGATCAGGAAAGTGAGATCCTCGAGAGCTACGTCACAAAGACGCGCGACAAGGACGCGGCGCTCCGCTTCATGAAGAAGGCGCTGAAGCGTCACGGCTCGCCTGAGGCGATCACCACCGTTGGGCTGCGCTCCTACCGTGCCGCGATGAAAGAGCTGGGCAACGAGGAGAAGCAGGAGGTCGGCCGCTGTGCGAACAACCGGGTGGAGAACAGCCATCTGCCCTTTCGGCGACGCGAGCGAGCGATGCTGCGGTTCCGGAGAATGAGGTCGCTACAGAAGTTCGCCTCCGTCCACGCCAACGTCCACAACCACTTCAATCTCGGACGCCATCTTGTAGACAGGCAGACCTACAAGGAACGCCGCTCTGCCGCCTTCGCAGAGTGGCAGATCCTCGCGAGCTAGGCCCCTGCCCTCAAAGATGCACATGCATCGCGGAAAGAGCAGTTTGCGTTAGATTTACAGCACTCCTGCGAGCCTTACCGCCGCAGATAAGCGAGGGCCCGCGCCGAAGTGCGTTATAGCTGGCCCGGCGTGACGATATCATTACACACGGTCGCGCACTGCCTATAACTAACTATCAAATCCAAACGCCGGCTCACGCATCTACGGCTTTCCTGCCGGCTTACATCATTCGATAAGAGCGATCCAGGCCAGGAGAATCACGCCGATCATGATAGCGAAGATCTGTAGGATCAGGCGAACTTCCAAAATGCTATGCGCCTTCATCGGCTGACTAATCCGGTTTCCATTGGGACTCAACGTCAAGCGACTGGATATGGTCGCAAAAAAACAACTTGATCCGCGATGCTTTGAAGCTGCCGGGCGCCTACGAAGGTCCTTAACCGGGCTTACCCTGATCCTAGCGATGGCCCCTGCAGGGTCCGCACCGAGTTTCTCGCGCACCGGTGGGTCGACGTAGCGTTGGCTGCCTGGCGGCTCGTTTAAGCAAGCGGCTAGCACTGGGTCGCAGCGTAGTTTGCAGCATAGGTTATGGCGCGCTGCGCCCAAGCGCGTAGGCTGCTGGCATGGCTCAGTTTCTTGTGACGATCCACGATGGCACGACCGATGCAACTGGCATCGCCAGCGCCGCTGACGTTGCGACGATCACGCGCGACACCGCAATGGCAGCACTCGAGATGGCTGCCGATGCGGCGGCGCGCGGAACCGTCCCGCGATTACTCCGCTGCGCAGTTGAGAACGACGCGGCGGTGTTGGTCGCTAAGTTCGACATCAACATCAGCGTGACCGAACGGTAACCTCGGCCGAGAATACCTCCACCGCTATTGACTGATAGAACGTTTCCAATTTTGCAGGGCGAAGAATGTGCGGATAGCCGCTTAGGGTCAGGACTCATTGGTCATAGCCAGAAGATGACGGTGGCAGCGAGGGCGATGGCGGAGA
>NZ_BDJB01000024.1 GCF_002117915.1 Sphingomonas sp. TZW2008
AGTATCTTTTCGGGGTAGTATCCGGGAAAAGATTCGGGAGAGTATCCGGGAAAAGATTCGGGGGATTATCCCGAAAAGATACGGGGGGTAGTCCCTTTCCGGGTACTTCCCTATACCCCGAGAAATCTTTCCCCTATACCCCTTTGGGGGACGTCTTTTTCTCGGGTTTACAATGAAATTAGAGGGTTTTTTACCGAATCTTTTCGTATCCTTTGGGCGCCTTTTTCTCGGCTTTACAGTGAGATAAGAGAATATTCTCGTCTTTTTATCTTTTTTGTCTCCTTTAGTCTCATTGTAAAAAGGGATACGAAAGGGATTTGTACGTCTTTTTCTTGGCTTTACAATGAGATGAGAGAATCTTCTCGTCTTTTTATCTTTTCCGGGAGAAATTTATCGTCTTTTTATCTTCTCCGGGAGAATCTTTTCGGGGGGGTAAAGGAAAGGGGGTACGGTAAAAGCTACGGTAAGGGGAAAGCCGTTTTTGGGTACAAGGAAAGCCATTTCAGGGAAAGATTTTCCCGAGAAAGATTTCTCAGGGAAACCCATTCCCGGGTATGGCCCCTTTCTACCCCAAAGGCCCCTTTCTACCCCAAAACCTTTTTTTATTTTCGGGTAGAGCCTTTTCAGGGAAAGCCATTTCCGGGTACAAAGATTATCTCTTTATTTTTTCGAGGTACAAGGTACAGGGATTAGTTTTTCGGGTTACAGGGATTATCGGGTCTTTTTATCTTTTCAGGGTTTGGGTTACAAGGTACAGGATATGAAGTACAGGGGGCATTTTTTCTGGGGTACTGCATGTTTTTTTTCATCTGTTTTTTTTAAAAAAAAACCAAAAAACTCTTAAAGGTTCTGAAAAACCCCGTTTATACAAAAAAATACCGAATACTGTTTATGAGGGTTTTATATACCGTTTACGAAAAAAAGTAAAATAAAAAACGGAGAAGCTTAAGAGCTTATGAAAAAAACCATTCCCTTCGCACAACCAAACCATTATTTTCGCACGATAAAGAAAAAAACAAAAAAAAGCAAACAAATAAAGAAAAAAAGAGCTAAAAACAAAAAAAAAGAAAAGAAAAGAAAAACAAAATAACCAGAACTAAAAGAAAAAAACCAAAAATTAAAAAGAAAGAAAACTGCGTACCTTTTGTTTGTCTTAACAGCATAAAAGATTTACCAAAAAAAAAGAAAACTTTTTTTTTTAAGATTTAAAAAAAGGGGGGGTATAAAAAACAAGTTGTTGTACAAAAAAAAATGCAGGAAAAAACAAGTTTAACAGCGCACGCGTTGCAACCAATAAACAAAGCTTTTATGCAGTAAGACTTAAGCTGTTTCAATATTTTTGTTTTTTTAATTTTAACAGAAAATAACAGATTCCTTTATTAAATATTAAACTTTTTTTTTGTTAAAAAAAAAGAGTAACCTTTTACTTTTTTTTACCTTTATAGCTTTTTTTAACGTTAAGGGATACCTAAATTTCTTTTTACAAACTTAGGTATTCTTTAAAATTACAAAGTAGAAACAAAAGAAGTCTAGGTTTCCCTTAGGTGTATTGAAAGAAAGAAATAAAAATCACAAACAAAAAAAAAGAACCTTACCCCATACCCCGAAAAACCTTTCCCCTATACCCCTATATCCCAAAGGGATACTACCCCGAATCTTTTACCGGATATTACCCCTATACCCCGAAGGGGTACTAGACTTTCCGAAGCTTTTACCGAAGCTTGTACCCCGAAAAGACTTTACCCCTATACCCCTTCGGGGTACGGGGAGAAGCTCTTCGTATCCCTTCGTACTAGACTTTACCCCGAAAAGACTTTCCGAAGCTTTTACCGAAGCTTGTACCCCGAAAAGACTTTACCCCTATACCCCTATACCCCTTCGGGGTACGGGGAGAAGCTCTTCGTATCCCTTCGTACTAGACTTTACCCCTATACGAAGGGATACGAAGAGCTTCTCCCCGTACCCCGTATTTTTTCGGGGGGTAAAGGAAAGGGGATACTACCCCGTATCTTTCGTATCTTTTCGGGGGGTAAAGGAAAGGGGATACTACCCCGAATCTTTTCCCGGATACTACCCCGAAAAGACTTTACCCCGAAAAGACTTTACCCCTATACCCCGAAAAGATACTACCCCTATACCCCTATACCCCTTCGGGGTACGGGGTACTGGGTACTAGACTTTACCCCTATACCAAGGGATACGAAGAGCTTCTCCCGGTACCCGGTACCCCGTACCCCGAAGGGGTATAGGGGTAGTATCTTTTCGGGGTATAGGGGTACGGGGAGAAAAGGATTCCGGGAGAAGCTCTTCGTATTCCTTCGAGAAGCTCTTCGTATCCCTTCGTACCGGATACTACCCCGAATCTTTTCCCGGATACTACCCCGAATCTTTTCCCGGATACTACCCCGAAGGGGTACTAGGCTTCCCGAAGCTTCTACCGAAAAGGATTCCGGGAGACTTTTTTCCGGGTACGGGAAGAAAAGGATTCGTATCCCTTCGAAAAGCTTTTCGTATTCCGATAAAGAAAGTAGACTTTTTTCCTATCCCGAAAAGATACGAGAAGCTCTTCGTATCCCGCATCTTTTCGGGATACGTACGGTGAGAAAAGGATTCCGGGTAAGGGGTACCATACTTTTCCCGAAAGGATACTCCCCTATACCCGGAAAAGACTTTCCCTGAAAAACTCCTCCCGGAAAAAGAGAAAAAGACGAGAAGGTTCTCTAATCTCATTGGAAAGCCGAGAAAAAGACGTACGAATCCCTTTCGTATCCCTTTTTACAATAAGATTAAAGGATACGAAAAGATTCTCTAATCTCATTGTAAAAAGGGATACTACCCCTTTTTAGAGCCGAAAACCCGAAGCTTTTCGGGGTAGACCCAGGAAACTATTCCCCTTTTTCGGCTCTAAAAAGGGGTAGTATCCGGGATTTCTTCCGGTAAAATATTCTCGTATCTTTTCGGGATAGTCTCCCTTTAGGGTAAAGTCTAGTACGAAGGGATACGAAGAGCTTTTCCCGGTACCCGGAGAAAAGTATCCCGGTACCCCGTACCCCGGAGGGGTATAGGGGTATAGGGGTATAGGGGTAGTATCCGGAATCCTTTACCCGCTTTACCCGGAAGAGCTTCTCCCGGTACCCCGTACCCCGGAGGGGTATAGGGGTATAGGGGTAGTATCCGGGAAAAGATTCGGGGTAGTATCCGGGAAAAGATTCGGGGTAGTATCCGGTACCCCGTACCCCGGAGGGGTATAGGGGTATAGGGGTACAAGCTTCGGGTTATCTTTTCGGGGTAGTATCCGGAGAAAAGTCTCCCCGTAAGGGGTAGTATCCCTTAGGGGTAGTATCCGGTACGAAGGGATACGAAGAGCTTCTCGAAGGGATACGAGAAGCTTCTCGAAGGGATACGAAGAGCTTCTCCCGGAATCCTTTTCTCCCCGTACCCCTATACCCCGAAAAGATACTACCCCTTCGGGGAGAAGCTTTTCGGGGTACCGGGTATAGGGGTATATGGGTAGTATCCGGGAAAAGATTCGGGGTAGTATCCGGGAAAAGATTCGGGGTAGTATCCGGTACCCCTTCGGGGTAGTATCCGGTACCCCTTCGGGGTATAGGGGTACAAGCTTCGGAAAGTCTAGTACGAAGGGATACGAAGAGCTTCTCGTATTTTTTGGGATACGAGAAGCTTCGGTAAAAGCTTCGGAAAGTCTAGTACGAAGGGATACGAGAAGCTTCTCCCCGTACCCCTATACCCCGAAAAGATACTACCCCTTCGGGGAGAAGCTTTTCGGGGTACCGGGTATAGGGGTATAGGGGTAGTATCCGGTAAAAGATTCGGGGTATAAGGGTATAGGGGTAGTCTCCAGTACCCGGAAGAGCTTCGGTAGAAGTTTCGGAAAGTCTAGTACGAAGGGATACGAAGAGCTTCTCGTATTTTTTCGGGATACGAGAAGCTTCGGTAAAAGCTTCGGAAAGTCTAGTACGAAGGGATACGAAGAGCTTCTCCCCGTACCCCTATACCCCGAAAAGATACTACCCCTTCGGGGAGAAGCTTTTCGGGGTACCGGGTATAGGGGTATAGGGGTAGTATCCGGTAAAAGATTTGGGGTATAGGGGTATAGGGGTAGTCTTTAGTACCCGGAAGAGCTTCTCCCGGAAGGGACACCTTCCGAAAAGATACGGGGTAGTATTCGGAATCCTTTACGGTAAAAGATACGGGGTAGTATCCGGGAAAAGAGCCGGGGTAGTATCCGGGAAAAGAGTCGGGGTAGTATCCGGTAAAAGATTCGGGGTAGTATCCAGTAAAAGAGTCGGGGTAGTATCCCCTTTCCTTTACCCCCCGAAAAGATACGGGGTAGTATCCAGTACAAGGGATACGAAGAGCTTCTCGAAGGGATACGAATCCTTTTCTCCCCGTACCCCTCCGGGAGGGGTATAGGGGTAAAGTCTTTTCGGGGTCGTATCCTTTAGCCGGAGAAGCTTCGGTAAAAGCTTCGGGTTATCTTTTCGGGGTAGTATCCGGAATCCTTTACGGTAAAAGCTTCGGAAAGTCTAGTACCCCTTCGGGGTATAGGGGTAGTATCCGGTAAAAGGTTCGGGGTAGTATCCCTTCAAGGTAGTCTCCGGGAAAAGATTCGGGGTAGTATCTTTTCGGGGTAGTATCCGGGAAAAGATTCGGGGTAGTATCTTTTCGGGGTAGTATCCGGAATCCTTTACTCCCGAAGGGATACTACCCGGAAGAGTTTCTCCCCGTACCCGGAAGAGCTTCTCCCCGAAGGGATACGGTAAGGGGTAGTATCCGGGAAAAGATTCAAGGTAGTATCCGGTACCCCTTCGGGGTAGTATCTTTTCGGGGTAGTATCCGGGAAAAGATTTGGGGTATAGGGGTAGTATCCGGTACCCCTTCGGGGTAGTATCTTTTCGGGGTAGTATCCGCGAAAAGAGTCGGGGTAGTATCCGGGAAAAGATTCGGGAGAGTATCCGGTACCCCTTCGGGGTAGTATCTTTTCGGGGTAGAAGCTTCGGTAAAAGATACGGGGTAGTATCCGCGAAAAGAGCCGGGGTAGTATCCGGGAAAAGATTCGGGAGAGTATCCGGAATCCTTTACGGTAAAAGCTTCGGATTATCTTTTCGGGGTAGTATCCGGAGAAAAGTCTACTTTCTTTTCGGGATACGAAGAGCTTCTCGAAGGGATACGAATCCTTTTCTCCCCGTACCCCTATAACCCAAAGGGATACTACCCCGAATCTTTTCCCGGATACTACCCCGAAAAGATACTACCCCGAATCTTTTCCCGGATACTACCCCGAATCTTTTCCCGGATACTACCCCGAAAAGATAACCCGAAGCTTTTCGGGGAGAATCCGGGAAAAGATTCGGGGTATAGGGAGAAGCTCTTCGTATCCCTTGGTA
The DNA here is from genome assembly GCF_002117915.1 of Sphingomonas sp. TZW2008. GTDB lineage: Bacteria > Pseudomonadota > Alphaproteobacteria > Sphingomonadales > Sphingomonadaceae > Sphingomonas. The sequence goes on from NZ_BDJB01000024.1 coordinate 5,409, forward strand.
TAGGGGTATAAGGGTAGTATCCGGTACCCCTTCGGGGTAGTATCTTTTCGGGGTAGTATCCGGGAAAAGATTCGGGGTAGTATCTTTTCGGGGTAGTATCCGGGAAAAGATTCGGGAGAGTATCCGGGAAAAGGGTCGGGGTATAGGGGCATAGGGGTATAGACGTAGTATCCGGGAAAAGATTCGGGGTAGTATCCCCTTCCCTTTACCCCCTTTAAGGTATAGGGGTATAGGAACATAGGGGTATAAGGGAGTATTTTTTCCGGGGTATAGGAATATAAGAAAGTATCCTTTCGGCCGCTTTCTACCCCAAAGGGGTAAGGAAAGCCTTTGGTACCCCTTACCATATCCCTTCGAAAAGTCTCCTTTTCTTTTTTTTTATCTTTTTATCTTTTCGCTAAAAGACACGTACCCCTTGCTTGTTGGAAGAAAGCATTTTTGCTGTTAATAGAGAGCAAACAGTCTCGCCCTTACCCCTTCAAGGTAAGGGGGGGACGCCTTTTTT